>NZ_JAOWPS010000002.1:752500-1439800 GCF_025753795.1 Mesorhizobium sp. YC-39 | reverse complement strand
CTTGTAGAGGTCCGCGATCTCCTGGGCTGGCGCATCGAGGTCGTTGGTGAGAAGGCGGATGAACTTGCCGGTGGCAATGCGCACGGTGATCTCGCGCACTGGATCGGTGAAGGGATTGCATCGCGAGCGGGCCATGCGCTGTGGCAGGAGGCCGATGCGGTCGCTCAGGATGCTGCCGTCCTTGGATATAGGCTGCTCAGCTGTCACCTGGAGATGGGTGTGGCTCTTCAGGCGCGAGACAAAGCGGCAGCCATTGGCGTCGAGTTCGGCCCACCAGGCGAAGTCGTAGTAAGCCAGATCAAACACATAGGTCATTCCCGGTTCGAGGGGCATCGCCTTGGCCGGGGTAATGTCATTGATCCTCTGACCTGCGAAGGCCGCCGCGAGCGGGGCATCGACGCGGGGGTCGAAGACGATGTGCAACTTGATGGCACGTGCGCCTTTGACCGTGTCCACCCATCCACAGCTGAGCGAGGACAGTTGCACCCGCGTGGCATCGAGGATGCGCACCGCATCGGCCAACTGCCGGCGCGCGGGACGACCGGCGACGGCAGCCATGTGAGCAAACAGCTCGGCGAACAGACTTGCCGGCCGCTTGGCATTGGCATCGGCCAGCGTCGTCCGCGCTACCGGATGCCCGCCCACATGATAGAGCCGGGCCGAGTGGCTCATCAGCCCCGCCTCGATCTCACGAAGGCTTGTTGCCCCAGACAGTTGTCCGAACAACAGCGCCAGGAATTGGCTCTTGCTCGTCAACCGCCGCACCCTGTGATTGGCTTTGTGCTTGTCCACAAGCCGATCGAACACGCCCCACGGAACGTGCTTCAGAAGTGCATGGAAAACGCTATTGTGATGCCGCATGACATTGATCTCCTGCTCGTGTCTCAAACGCCGCGAAACGTCTGAAATCGAGTAGAATCAATGTCATGCGCTATGTCCACCCAGTTTAACCGGACAGCAGTGGGTCAAGCCCGAGGATGACGAAGGCGTGGGTGGGCTTCCAGTCAATCGCCAGCGTTGCCCTTGACGATGACCTCTCTCGATTTCGCCGCCTCAAAAATAAAACGGCCCGCTTTTCAGCGGGCCGTTGGTCGTTGAAATCAGGAGCCTGATCACTGGGCCGGTGCGGGGGCCGGAGCCGGTGCGGGCGCTGGAGCCGGGGCTGGCGCGGGTGCCGGTTCAGCCGGAGCAGGCGCTGGTGCGGGAGCCGGTTCGGCGGGCTTCATCGGTTCAGCTGGTGCCGGGGCAGGCGCCGGTGTGCTGGCGGCCGGCGGTTCGGCAGGCGCGGGCGCCTCGCCACGTCTTCCAAAAACATAATAGGCGACAATGGCCAGGATAAGAACGACAAGGGCAATCAGCCAGCCGCTTCCGCCGCCGCCCGTCTTGGGCGTGGGGTTCGGAGTGGTGAACGGGTCGTTTGGATTCGCCATAAAAGTGTCCTCCGTGGATGAAAGATATCAATCAACACACATCAACGCGCAATCGTTGAACAGGTTTCACATAAGGCCCGAAAGCGCCGAAAGCAGGGCAATTTGCGCCTGAAATCGTTTAGCTGCAAGCATTTAACCAGCGAATTCCACTGAGATCGAGCCAAACAACACCTTTCGACCGTCCTTGAACGATATGGGCCAGGCGTTATCCGCTGATGATTCGGGCAAGGCTTGGAGGAGGTATTGGCAAGCCAGCCTGCAACTCAACCGTGCAAATCAGCCGATGGCGGTCATGGCGGAGCCGGCCGGATCGTGCGTCTGCGGAACAGACAGCCTGTCGGCGCCGGTCCGAACCGGGATTTCGGCCTGCATTCTGCCGGCGGCAAGCAGTGCGACGGCGAGGAAAGACAGGAAAAACAGGACGTTGAGCGCGACAAGCAGCTTCAGCGACCCGAGAGCCGTGCGATCAGCGATGGCGATGGCATGTTTCATGCCTCATTTTTAGGCGCAAAAAAGCAGCGAAACAGTTAACCGGCGCTGCAAAATTGTCCGGACATTGGAACCGGTCATGCTCTTGGATGCGCGGACTCGTAAATTTCGAGCAGCCTTGCCGTGTCGACGCCGGTATAGACTTGGGTCGTGGACAGGCTGGCATGGCCAAGCAGTTCCTGGATAGTGCGCAGGTCGCCGCCGCGCCCGAGCAGATGCGTGGCGAAGGAATGGCGCAAGGCATGCGGCGTCGCGGTGTCAGGCAAATTGAGAGCAGAGCGCAGTTTCGCCATGTCACGCTGAACGATGGCCGGGTTGAGCGGGCCGCCACGGGCGCCGCGAAACAGAAGGCCCTTGGGGTCGATGTCGAAGGGGCAGAGCCGGCGGTATTCGGCGACGGCCCGCAATGCCACAGGCAGCACCGGCACCAGCCGCGTCTTGCCTCCCTTGCCAGTGATGCGCAGCACCGTGTCGTTGGATGAGGCCAGCTCAGCACCCGACAGGCCAAGCGCCTCGGAAATGCGCAGGCCCGAACCATAGAGCAGCGTCAGCACGGCGGCGTTGCGGGCGGCGATCCAGGGTTCCTCGGCCAGCTGGCCTTCCACCGACACGACATGTTTGGCATCGCTAGCCGTCAGCGGCTTGGGCAGCGACTTCGGCTGCCGTGGCGCGCGCAATGCCGCTGCGCCCGCGGCATTGACGAGGCCGCGCCGCTCCAGAAAGCGCAGCAGCGAACGGATGCCGGCCAGGCCGCGTCCGAGCGTGCGGGCGCCGGCCCCGGCGTTGCGGCGGGCGGCGAGAAAGCCGCGCAGATCGGCCGGACGCAGATTGGCGATGTCGGAAATGCCCGGCGAACCGCCGCAATGGCCGGTCAGGAAATGCAGGAACTGGCGCGTGTCGCGCTCGTAGGCTTCCACCGTTTCGGGCGACAGCCGGCGTTCGCGCGCCAGCATCTTCAGCCAGCTCTCACGCGCCGCCTGAAGATCGGGCTTCGCCGGGATGAGGAATTCCTGCATGGTTTTCTTCCAACTCCGGATCATTTTCCGGCAGCCGGGTTAGCAAGCGGTGAAGAGGCCGTCATTGAAATGACAATCGGGGAGGGTTAGAGCAGCACAAAGGATGTTTCCGCCGATGAGCAAGCCGCAAAACCCCGTCCAGATGGCCGTGATCGGCGCCGCCCATGGCATCAAGGGCGAATTGCGCGTCAAGACCTTCACCGGCGAGCCGCTGGCGCTGGCCGATTACGGGCCGCTCTACGCCAAGGACGGGCGTGCCTTTCAGATCATCGACATCAGGCCCGCCAACACCGTCGTCGTGGTACGCTTCAGGGGCGTCAATGACCGCAATGCCGCCGAGGCGCTCGCCGGCACGGAACTGTTCGTCGACCGCTCGATGTTGCCCGACGATGGCGAGGAGGACGAGTTCTACCACGCCGACCTTGTCGGGCTCGAGGTTCGGGACGACAGCGGTGTCATCGGCAAGGTCGTGGCCGTGCACAATTTCGGCGGCGGCGACATTCTCGACGTGACACTGGGTGGGCGCAAAGGCGTGCTGATCCCGTTCACGCAGGCCGCCGTTCCCGACGTGTCGATCACCGAGGGTTTTATCCGCGTCGATCCGGCAGCCGCCGGCCTCGTGGACGATGAGGATAGCGAGGCTCCCGGCCGCGAGGGTTTCGATCCGAAGGGCAGGCCGCGCGGGCCCAGGGATGCCGGGGGCAACCGGTGAGCTTTCACGCCTCGGTGCTGACGCTCTATCCCGAGATGTTTCCAGGTGGGCTCGGCCTGTCGCTGGCCGGCCGGGCGCTGGAGACTGGCACATGGGAGCTGGAAGCGATCCAGATCCGCGATTTCGCCAGCGACCGTCACCGCACCGTCGACGACACACCGGCTGGTGGCGGCGCCGGCATGGTGATGCGCGCCGACGTTCTGGCCAAGGCGATTGACCATGCCTCGCCGCCGGGCGATCCGCGGCCACGACTGCTGATGAGTCCGCGTGGAAAACCGTTGACGCAGTCCCGCGTGCGCGAACTGGCTGCCGGGCCGGGCGCCGTCATTGTCTGTGGCCGCTTCGAAGGCGTCGACCAGCGGGTGATCGAGGCGCGTGGACTGGAAGAGGTCTCGGTCGGCGACTTCATCCTGTCCGGCGGTGAGCCGGCAGCCCTTGTGCTGCTCGACGCCGTGGTGCGGCTTTTGCCCGGCGTGATGGGCAATGCGGTGTCGGGCGAGGAAGAGAGTTTCGAGAACGGACTGCTCGAACATCCGCATTATACAAGACCGCAGGAGTTCGAGGGCCGGCAAATCCCCGAGGTTTTGATCTCCGGCAATCACAAGAAGATCGCCGCCTGGCGGCGTGCGGAAGCGGAGAAGTTGACGCAAGAGCGGCGGCCGGATCTGTCAGGCGCGCTGTCTCAACCCTTGGCGAAGTAGTAGAAGGCGAGAAAGAGGCCGACGGCGACGACGAAGCCGCGCACGACATTTTGCGGCACGCGCTTGGCGATCCAGACGCCGGCATAGCCGCCCAACGCGCCGCCCGGGATCATGACGATCGCCTGCGGCCAGGCGACGACGCCGCCGGAGACGAAGACCGCGATGGCGATCGCCGCGATGACCATGGCCAGCATGTTCTTCAGCGCGTTCAGGCGGTGATAATCGCCGGATTGGGTGAGGCCGAGCGTCGCCAGCATCATGACGCCCATGCCGGCGCCGAAGAAGCCGCCATAGACCGCGGTCGCAAATTGAGCGAGCGAGCCAACCAGCGAGCCCACCGACGCTTCATGGTCAGGCTTCGGCGACGGCTTCAGCCATGGCCCGGCGGCGAACAGAGCGGTTGCTGCCAGCAGCAGCCAGGGCACCAGAGCGCGGAACGACGGATTGTCGAGCGCCAGCAGGATGAGCGCGCCGGCCAGAGCGCCGAAAGCCGAGATCACGCAAAGCAGCAACGCGCCGCGCCAGAAATGCCTGATGTCGTCCGAATAGGCGAGCGTCGAGGTGATGTAGCCGGGAAACTGTGTCACCGAAGAGGTGGCGTTGGCGACGATCGGCGGCAGGCCGACCAATGTCATGGCGCCAAAGGTGATGAAGGTGCCACCGCCGGCGACCGCGTTGGCGGCGCCTGAAGTAAAGCCCGCGAGAAAGAGCAGGATTGCGTCGAAAACAGACATCAGGATACCGCCGGAGACCTATGCTTGCCCCGGGATTAGGAAGCTTGAAGGGTGGGCGCAACCCCGCAGCAGGCGATTGCGTGATGGCATGCGACCAAAAAAGACAGGGCCAAGGCGTGACAAGTGCGCGAAATAGCTGTATGTGCCCGCCCGAACCGGAAGAAAAATCTGCCAAGAGCGATCTTCTGGCCCGTCAACAATGACGGTGTAGTCGCCCCTGCCCAATGTCCCGAAGACAGATGTCTCGGAGACAAAGGGCATAGCCGAGCGGTCAATGGAACTGCAAGGCGAGTGTCGGACGCTCTGACTGTCGGAAGAACAAGAAGTGGACTTTTAGAGATGGATATTCTCCGTCAGCTCGAGGCCGAACAGGCCGCCAAGATCGAAGCCAAGCGCAAGCTTCCCGAATTCCAGCCCGGCGACACCGTGCGCGTCCAGGTCCGTGTGACCGAAGGCACCCGCACCCGCGTCCAGGCCTATGAGGGCGTCGTCATCGCCCGTTCCGGCGCCGGCTTCCAGGAAAACTTCACCGTCCGCAAGATTTCTTACGGCGAAGGTGTGGAGCGCGTGTTCCCGGTGTTCTCGCCGATGGTCGAGGGCGTCGAGATCGTGCGTCGCGGCAAGGTGCGCCGCGCCAAGCTCTATTATCTGCGCGACCGTCGCGGCAAGTCGGCCCGCATTTCGGAAAACACCGGCGTGCGCGCCCGCAAGCTGAATGACGAGGAGCGCGACGCGCTGAACGCCGAGAAGGCGCGCATCGAGGCCGAGAAGGTAGCCGCCGCCCAGGCGCTGGCCGCCGAGAAGGCAGCGCAGGATGCCGCCGAGAAGAAGGCCGCCGCAGAGGCTGAGGCCGCCAAGGCCGCGGAAGCAGCTACGGCCGAATAATTTTCTCGACACGCATGTTTTCGGAAGGCGGCTTCGGCCGCCTTTTTCGTTTCGGGCGGAATAGCGAAGGCTTCCAGCCAAGAATCGCTCAGTTCCTTGCCAAGCCCGATAGTGCTCACGTCGGCAGATCGCACACCTTGGAGACTGGCCGAAACACCTATCCCTTCGTCGTCATCCTGGGGCGGAGCAAGCAGCGAAGCGACGCGGCGCAGACCCCAGGATCCATGCCGTAACTTCGAAGTGTCGCAACGGTGCAGAATTCTGCTCCGATGCACTTTTCGGCTGAGGTAACGGCATGGATCCCAGGGTCTCCGCGACGGAGCTTCGCTCCTGCTTCGCCCAGGGATGACGAAGTTGGGAGGCTTCGTCCAATCCCAAACGTTTGCGACGATTCACTCAAACAACCGAGGAATCAGAAAGATATTGACGGTATACATATCGTGTACTAAATGATCGTGTACAAGATAAATGGAGAAACGAAATGCCTGCACTTTATTCCACGCAAGCCCGCGCCGTCGGCGGCCGCGCCGGCCATGTCCAGACCAACGATGGCCTGCTCAGCGTCGACCTCGCTCTGCCGAAGGAGCTTGGCGGCAAGGGCGGCGCCACCAATCCGGAGCAGCTCTTCGCCGCGGGCTATGCAGCTTGCTTTGAAAGCGCCATGCGCTTCATCGCCGGCAAGCAGAAACTGCCACTGAGCGATGTCGCGGTGACGGCCAATGTCAGCCTCCACGACAACGGCCAGGGCGGCTTCGCGCTCGGCGTGGCCCTGGCGGCGGAGACGAAAGGTCTTGATCAGGCGGCCGCGGAAGCGCTTGTATCGGCGGCGCATCAGATTTGCCCCTATTCCAACGCCATCAAGGGCAATGTCGAGGTGGCGCTTTCGGCAGTGGCGCTTCCGCCAAAGGCAGCATGACGACAAAAACCACAACCGGACCCAGGCAAGCCCCGGCTGTATCGGCCGGGGTGGCAAGGCTCGACCAGCAGCTTTGCTTCGCGCTCTATTCGGCGAGCGGGCTGATGACGAAGCTGTACCGCCCGCTGCTCGATCCGCTCGGCCTGACCTACCCGCAATACCTCGCCATGCTGGTGATCTGGGAAAAGGCGCCGCGCACGGTGGGCGAACTTGGCGAGGTGCTCGGCCTCGATTCGGCGACGCTGACGCCGCTGCTCAAGCGGCTTGAGGCGAGCGGCCTGGTCACACGCCGGCGCGATACCGCCGACGAGCGCCGGGTGCTGGTCGAGGCGACGGCGAAGGGCCAGGCATTGCGCGAGCAGGCGAAAAGCGTGCCCATTGCCCTGGCCTGCCAGTTGCCGCTCGAGCCTGGCGAGTTGAAATCCCTGCACGGCACCTTGACCCGGTTCGTCGGTGGACTGCGCAAGGCGACCGCAACTCCGCCGGGCGGCGATTGATCGCCAACCACCGCACGGATTGTTCTGGAATTTCTCAGTTGAGAAGCAACGGAATCCGTTTTCCTGACGCGGCGCGCATCGGGCCAGCTTGCAAGGCGCTTGCGGAAAGCTAAAGTCGGCGCTTCCTGCAAGCCCCGACCGTGCCGGGGCGCTTCAAGTCCTGGGAGCGTGTCATGACCAAATCGAAACTGCTGCTGGCCGGTCTGCTGGCCCTTATTCTGGCGCCTGTCGCCGCTATCGCGCAGACGCTGCCCGATCTTGGCGGCAAGAAGGTGGTGGTGGTGACGGAAAACGCCTATCCGCCGTTGCAGTTCATCGATGCCAAGACCGGCAAGCAGATCGGCTGGGAATATGACGCGATGAACGAGATCGCCAAGCGGCTGAATTTTTCCGTCGAGTACCAGAATACCTCCTGGGACGCGATGATTCAGGCGGTTTCCGACAATCAGTACAACATCGGCATGACCGGCATCACCATCAAGGACGACCGCAAGCAGAAGGTCGACTTCTCCGACCCCTATATGCGCTCGGAACAGTTCATGCTGGTGCGCGGCGACGAGAAGCGCTTCACCGACGCCAAGACGTTCGGCGCCTTCAAGGAGGGGCTGGTCGGCGCGCAGGCAGGCACCACGCCATTCTACACCGCCGTCTACAGCGTGCTCGACGGCAATGAGCAGAACCCGCGCATCAAACTGTTCGAGACGTTTGGCGCGACAGTGCAGGCGCTGAAGTCGGGTGACGTCGATGTTGTGCTCACCGACGGCACCGCGGGGAAGGGCTATGTCGATGCCTCCAATGGCGGACTGAAGCTGATCGGTGGACCGCTCGGCACCGAGGATTTCGGCTTCATCTTCCCCAAGGGCTCCGATCTGGTGAAACCGGTCAACGCCGCGATCGCAGCACTCAAGGCCGACGGAACGCTCGATGCGCTCAATAAGAAATGGTTCCTTGACTACAAGATGGGACAGTAGGGCGATCTTGACGGGGGTGCGTTTTGGGTCGCAGAAATTCGCGCAGACTTCGCGCTTGAGCGCCCCCCTCTGTCCTGCCGGACATCTCCCCCACGAGGGGGGAGATCGGCTGTCATCATGGCTTTCGCCAATTTTCAAGGCTGCAAGAGGAGCGCCGTCGCTGAAGCTGCCGATCTCCCCCCTCGTGGGGGAGATGCCCGGCAGGGCAGAGGGGGGCGCCGTAGAGTGCTGTGTCCGCGATATCCATCCGGCCAGCATCGCCGCCTGATGGCATCGTCTTCCACCAAAACCGATTTCCCCTGGTGGCTTGCCGCGGCGATCGTGCTCGCCGTCGCAGCCGCCCTCTTCATTGCCGCCAGCGACCTCTACGCCCAGGTATTCGCTACAGTCGCCAAGGGCATCGGCATCACCGTCTTCGTCACCGTCGTGGCCTTCGCGCTGGCTTCGGCCATCGGGCTCGGCATTGCCCTGATGGGATTGTCCAACTCGCGGTGGCTGCGCCAGGTCGCCCGCTTCTATGTCGAGATCATCCGCGGCGTGCCGATCCTGGTGCTCTTGTTCTGGATCGCCTTTGCCGGCGCGCCAGCCTTTGTCGCGGCGTGGAACGCGCTCACCGCGCCGCTGCAAAGCGCCGGCCTGTTCGGTGAACTGCTGGTGCGCGACGTGTCGCTGTTGTGGCGCGCCATCATGGCGCTGACCATCGGCTACTCCGCCTTCATCTCGGAAGTGTTCCGCGCCGGCATCCAGGCGGTCGAGAAGGGTCAGATCGAGGCGGCGAAGGCACTCGGATTGACGCGCACGCAGCGTTTCCGCCTGATCGTGTTTCCGCAGGCGATCCGCACCATCCTGCCGCCGCTCGGCAATGATTTCGTCGCCATGGTCAAGGATTCCTCGCTGGTCTCGGTGCTCGGCGTCGCCGACATCACCCAGATGGGCAAGATCTACGCCGCCGGCTCGTTCCGCTTCTTCGAGACCTATTCGATCGTTGCCTATATCTACCTCATCCTGACCGTCGGCCTGTCGCTGGCGCTGCGGGCGCTGGAAAAACGGCTGCGCCGCCAGCACGGGGAATAGAAGGCAGGCGAAGACGGCGCTACATCAGGGGAAGCCATAATGCGAGAGAATTCCATGAACATCGACAAGGCCAATGCCGCGCTGGATTCGGTCTATGCCGCCGAGACGCCGGAAGCGCTGGCGCAGGCCTATGCCGCCTGGGCGGCGACCTATGACAGCGAGACCGCCTCGCTCGGTTATCTCCTGCCGTTCCTGATCGCCGCCTGGGTGGCGCGCCATGTGTCGGCAGGCGAAGGGCCGCTGCTCGACGCCGGCTGCGGCACCGGCCTGTCGGGACCGTCGCTGAGGGCGTTGGGTTATGATGACATTGCCGGACTCGACCTCTCCGACGATATGCTGAAGATCGCCGGCAGCCGGCAGGCCTACAGCGAGTTGAAACAGGCGATGCTCGGCGGGCCGCTGCCCTGGCCAGATGGGTATTTCCGCGGATTCTTCTCAACCGGCGTGTTCACCATCAGCCATGCGCCGGCCTCCGGCCTGCACGAATTGGTGCGCATCACCAAAAAGGGCGGCCACGCGATCTTCACCGTGCGCGACCAGGTTTTTGCGAGCGGCGGCTTCCAGGCGGTGTTCGATGAGCTTACGCAGGCGAAGAAATGGCGGCCGGTTGAGGAAAGCCCGTGGTTCCGCTGTTATGCCATCGCCGAGCCCGAGGCGCTGGTCAAGACGTTTGTCTTCGAGGTGCTCTAAGGGGACAAGCTTGGCGCCAGTTCCTCGCCCCCGCGGAGCGGGGGAGAGGAACCCAGGTCCTGCTCCGCCACCCGCCAATTGCCGAAAAGCCAAAACATTGATATGAGCCACGCCATGGAAGAGCTTTTTGGCGATCCGGCCTACAAGGGCTTCGTGCTGCAGGACAGAAAACGCCTGCCGTCGCGATTCTCCGCGCGCGTTTCTGGTGCGCTGACCAGCCGACTTCGCTGAACCGTTTTTCGCCGGGCCGGCCCGGCGCCTGCCCCTCCCATTTTCATATCGACGGATTTACGCAAATGAGCGCACCGCGCACCCTCTACGACAAGATATTCGACGACCATGTCGTCGACCGCCAGGACGACGGCACCTGCCTGCTCTATATCGACCGCCATCTCGTCCATGAAGTGACCAGCCCGCAGGCTTTCGAAGGCCTGCGCATGAGCGGCAGAAAAGTCCGGCATCCGGAAAAGACGCTGGCCGTGGTCGATCACAATGTGTCGACCTCGCCGGAGCGCAAGTTCGGCATCAAGAACGAGGAAAGCCGCATCCAGGTCGAGGCGCTGGCCAAGAACGCCAAGGATTTCGGTGTCGAGTATTATTCCGAGAACGATGTCCGCCAGGGCATCGTCCACATCATCGGCCCCGAGCAGGGCTTCACGCTGCCCGGCATGACCATCGTCTGCGGCGACAGCCACACCTCGACGCATGGCGCCTTCGGCGCGCTGGCGCATGGCATCGGCACCTCGGAAGTCGAGCATGTGCTGGCCACCCAGACGCTGATCCAGCGCAAGGCCAAGAACATGCTGGTGCGCGTCGACGGCCAGCTGCCGGAAGGCGTCACCGCCAAGGACATCATCCTGGCGATCATCGGCGAGATCGGCACCGCCGGCGGCACCGGCTATGTCATCGAATATGCCGGCGAGGCGATCCGCGCGCTGTCGATGGAAGGCCGCATGACGATCTGCAACATGTCGATCGAGGGCGGCGCGCGCGCTGGCCTGATCGCGGCGGACGAGACAACCTTCGCCTATGTCAAGGACAAGCCGCGCGCGCCCAAGGGCGCGGCCTGGGATGCGGCGCTCGCCTATTGGAAGACGCTGCAGTCCGACGAGGGCGCGCATTTCGACAAGGTGATCGTGCTCGACGCGGCCAAACTGCCGCCGATTGTCTCCTGGGGCTCCTCGCCCGAGGATGTCGTGTCGGTGCAAGGCATCGTGCCGAACCCGGACGACATCACCGACGAGAACAAGCGCACCTCAAAGCAGCGCGCGCTCGACTATATGGGGCTGACGCCGGGAACGAAGATCACCGACATCTCGCTCGACCGCGTCTTCATCGGCTCCTGCACCAATGGCCGCATCGAGGATCTGCGCGCGGTCGCCAAGGTGGTCGAAGGCAAGAAGGTGAGCCCGCATGTCGATGCCATGATCGTGCCGGGTTCCGGGCTGGTCAAGGAACAGGCGGAGGCCGAGGGTCTCGACAAGATCTTTGTCGCCGCCGGCTTTGACTGGCGCGAGCCAGGCTGCTCTATGTGCCTTGCCATGAACGACGACCGGCTGAAGCCACATGAACGCTGCGCCTCGACCTCGAATCGCAATTTCGAGGGCCGCCAGGGCTTCAAGGGCCGCACCCATCTGGTGTCGCCGGCGATGGCCGCGGCGGCGGCGATCGCCGGTCACTTCGTCGACATTCGTGAGTGGAAATAGATCAGGCGCGAGTGGAAATAGGTTCGGGCCGTAGCAGTCCGGATTCTCGTACCTGCCGAACCCCGAGCCGCCATGCGGATCGGGGTTTCATTCTACCACGCCTTCGTCATCCTAGGGCGGAGCGACGCGAAGCGGAGCGCAGACCTGGGATCCATGCCGTGACATCAGCCGAAGAATGCAGTGGCGCAGAATCGCGCACCATTCGCGGCGATAGCTCTAAGTGGCGTCATGATGACGATCGGCAGGAAAAGAATTTCTGCACCGTAGCAACGCTCGAAAGTTTCGGCATGGATCCCGGGGTCTCCGCAACGTCGCTTCGCTCCTGCTCCGCCCTGGGATGACGAAGCCGAGGAGGTTTTCCTACTCCATCAGATTTTGCTTAACTGCTTGTTTGGTCTTCCGCTTTAAGGTCTTCCCTCACGTAAGGCGAGGGGAAGTCATAGTCCTTTGGACACCGGTCTGCTGATAGCGTTGCTCAACCCGACGATCGCGCTGGCGCTGGGCGCGTCGTTTCTCGTTCTATGGCTCTATCAACGCCACCGGCCCTATCTGGCCGCGCTTGCTGCGGCCTACTCGCTGTCGGCCGCCGGCTTCCTGTTCCAGTATTTCACGCTGCCCTTCGGCCTGATGCCGTCCAAGCTCACCTCCAATCTATGTTTCACCTTTGCCTCCTGCTGCATGTGCAGCGCGGTGGTGGCGCGCTATGGGCGGCGTGTACCCTTTGTGGGGATCGGCGTTCTGGCGGGCGGCGGGCTCGCCGCTCTCTGCTGGTTCATGTTCGTCCAGCCCGATCTCACCTGGCGCATCCTGGTGATCAATTTCGCGTTCGGCGGCCTCAGCCTGCTCGTTGCCGCCGAGCTGCGCGTGGTGCGCAACGACGGTCCGACGGAAATGATCCTGTTCGTGCTGTCGCTGCTTTCCGGGCTCAACTTCTTCGTGCGCACCTTGATCGTCATCATCGCGCACGGGCCGTTCGAAAACTATGCCGAGCTCTATACCTCGTCCTACTGGACGACGGCGCTTTTGTCGCATGCGCTGCTGTCGCTGCTGATAGCGCTTTGCCTGATCTGCGCGGCCGGGCTCGACGTGATGAAGGCGCTGAAAACCGAGACCCACACCGATCCGCTGTCGGGCCTGCTCAACCGCCGCGGTTTCGAGGAGCGCGCGACGCTTGTCCTTCAGGATTGCATCACGGCCAAGTTGCCTATCGCGCTGGTGCTTGCCGACCTCGATCATTTCAAGGCGCTCAACGATTTGTACGGGCATGCGGCGGGCGATCGCGTGATCGCCGACTTCGCCGCCAAGTTTCGGTCGGCCGCCGGCGCGCGCGGCGTTGCCGGCCGTATCGGCGGCGAGGAGTTCGCGGTGCTGCTGCCACTGAGCGACCTTGCCGCGGCACGGCTGTTCGCCGAAGCCGTGCGCACGCTGCACTCGGCGGGCAGCGTTGACGGGCTTCCTTCCGGCACCAGGGTGACCGCGAGCTTCGGCGTCGCGGCCCGCACCAACCACGAAGGGCTCGAGTTGTTGATGCGCCGCGCCGACGAGGCGCTCTACGAAGCCAAAAGAAGTGGCCGCGACAGTGTGCGCCTGTCCCAGGAGCGACCGGAAATGGTCGTCGTTCCGGCGGCGCTCAAGGCCGGCTGATCGCCCACGCCTGTCGTGCAGGGAGTGCAAAAAGACTACATGGGCGGCGCAAACTTCATCCTTGCAATCAACCTGTTCGTCGCGGGCTTGCTGGCCGCTGCCTTCATGACGATCACGCTCTACGATGTGGGGCGGGCGTCGGCGCGCTGGCTGGCTTTCGGCTATCTGCTGGGGATGGCCTACTATGCCATCGAATTCGCCATTCCGGCTTTCGACAATGCGCGGCCCGCGGTCGTCGCGGCCTTTGCCGTTTTCCTTGGCGCCACCATCGCCTTCAATGGCGGGCTCGCGCATAAATACCAGGTGGCGCCGCCCTGGACGCCGATGCTCGTCTTCTTGGCCGCGGCCACCGTCGCCGTGTATGCCGTGCAGGACCTGCCGCGTCAGTCGCTTGCGCGCATGATGGCCTACCAGCTTCCCTATGCCGCCATGCAATTCGTCGGCCTCGGCATCGTCTGGTCGTCCAGGCAAAGACGCGACCGGCTCGACCAGGTGCTGATGGCCGTTCTGGGCGCCAGCGCCCTGCAATTCGTCTCAAAGCCGTTTATCGCCGCCGCACTTGGCGGCTGGGGCGCCAATCCGCAGGCCTATCTGCAGAGCAATTACGCCCTGGTGTCGCAATCGCTCGGCACCGTCTTCGCCTTGGCGATCGCGCTTCTCATCCTGGTCATCATGGTCCGTGATGTGCTGGCCGAGGTGATGTCGCGATCGGAGATCGACACGCTATCAAGGCTGCTCAACCGGGGCGGTTTCGAGCGCCATGCCGAGCGCGCGATGCGTGAGGCCGAGCGCAAAGGTGTTCCGGTCACGCTGGTCATCGCCGATCTCGATCATTTCAAAAACATCAACGACAATTTCGGCCACGCCGCCGGCGATCGCGTCATCGAAGCCTTTGCCGGTTTGCTGCGCGAGGCGGCCGCCGACCATCACGTTGCCGGCCGCCTCGGCGGCGAGGAATTCGCCATCATCCTGCCGGGAACCAACCTGGCCGTCGCCCGGTTGTTCGCCGAAGGCACGCGCAATGCTTTCGGCACGCTGCCGGTCGAAGGGCTGCCGCAGGATCATCGCTGCACGGCGAGCTTCGGTGTTGCCGAACTCCAGCCGGGCGAAGGTTTCGCCGGGCTGACACAGCGCGCCGATGAAGCGCTCTATCAGGCCAAGCGCGGCGGACGCGATCGCGTGCGGATCTCGCTCGGCCCGGCCAGGCCGGCGGTCGCCAGCGCCGGATAGGGCACAGCGCCTTTTAGCGGCAGGGGCTGAGTTCGGGCATCTCGCCGTCGGAAAGGCCGTACATGTAGCTGCGGCCCTTCACGAAAACCGGTGGCCTGTAGCAATCGCGGCTGGAGACGTCGTCGGATTCGTTCTCATAGATCACGCTGGGCTGGCCGGCGCCGGTGTAGTCCGACAATTCCTTGGCCAGCTTGCCCTCGCCGACGAGGATGCGCTTGTAGCCGGCGGCGCTCTCGATGACGAGATTGCCGAAAGAATCGGCATAGACGCGGTCGCGATGGCCTCCCGCGAGCGCTGGCATGGCTAAGCCGGTGGCCAACGCCACCAGGACGAGTGCCGGAAGACGCGATTTGCCTGAATTCGAACGCATGGCGTGCTCCAACTTTGGTTGGACCATGGTCTTTTCCGAAAACCGGTTTCCACTTTTCGGGATCATGGTCCGTTCGAATCAGAAATTAACCTTTTCTTAACCTTTGTTAAGAGGGCAACCGCGCTTGACCCAAGGTCTCGGCAAACATGGTTAATATCCGACGGCTCGAACGGCTGCGGCCATCATTCGGCCATGCTTGCCCGCACCATCGCGGCCGGTGCCAAAGGCGGCTGAAAGCGTGTCGCCGGGCGACCTTGAACTGGTATGGCGGCTGTTTTGCTGCCCGAGGAGGACAGCGTATGGCGTTATACCGGACGGTTCGGATGACGCTTGTTTTGTGCCCATTGCTGATCACCGCGGCCTGCGTCCCGCAGACCAATGCGCCGAAAGCCGGAAATGCGGCCGCGGCTGCCGCCACCGATCTGACGCCGCAGCCGCGCACCGCGACCTACAATTGCGCCGATGGCGGCAAGATGACCATCCAGAATCTCGGCTCGTCGCTGCGTGTGGTCGGGCCGGATGGCATCCCCGAGGAGTTTGCGGCGTCGCCCGCCAACCAGAGCAGCCGCTACCAAGAACCGGCGACGCATGACGCAGTCGTGATCGATGGACGCGAAGCGCTGGTGATGAAGAGAGGGTCGACACCGCAGACGTGCACAAGATAATCGCAGTTTTCCGCACTGCAGCGAACATTGCGCCGGCTTGGGGTCGCGCCCTAATCGATTGAAGCAAAGACCATCCCTTTTGTCAGACTAAATTACGTTTTCGAAACGATTTTCTGGCTTTGACGCGGTGCAAAAAGAGCATTAGAAACCGGCTGTCCGAAGTCGCAACCGGAAGCGGCGATGCCGCATTTCCACCTGGGGCTCCAGAGACGTCGAACTGGGGGAGCCATGAGCAAATCACCAGCCACCCGCGCATCTGCCAGACGTGAACGGCCGCTTTCGCCGCATCTGACCGTCTACCGGCCGCCGATCACCATGACGATGTCGATCATCCATCGCATCACCGGTGGAGCGCTCTATTTCGGCACGCTGCTGGTTGCCGTGTGGCTGATGGCAGCGGCCAGTTCACAAGGCACCTTCGACTGGGTCAACTGGGCTTTCGGCTCGTGGCTGGGACGGCTGGTGCTGTTCGGCTACACCTGGGCGCTGATGCACCACATGCTGGGCGGCGTGCGCCACCTGGTCTGGGACACTGGTGCCGGTCTCGAAAAACACACGGCCTCCAGGATTGCCTGGGCGACACTCGCCGGCTCGATTGTGCTGACGCTGCTGATCTGGATCGCCGGCTACATGGCGCGGGGGGCCTGATATGAGCGGCACCAACACCGACATGCGCACGCCGCTGGCCAAGGTCCGCGGCCTCGGCTCCGCCCGCGAGGGCACCGGACATTTCTGGCGCCAGCGGCTGACGGCGATCGCCAATATCCCGCTGATCCTGTTCTTCATCGGCTTCCTGATTGCGCTTAACGGCCATGGCTACATGGAAGTGCGCGCTGCACTCGCCAATCCATTCGTGGCGCTGGTCCTGGCGCTGGTGCTCATCTCCGGCCTCTACCATATGCGGCTCGGCATGCAGGTGATCATCGAGGACTATGTGCATGGCGAAGGCATCAAGCTGGCGTTGATCGCGCTCAACACATTTTTTACCATAGCGGTCGGCGTTGCCTCGCTCTTCGCCCTGCTCAAACTGGCATTCGGAGGCTGATTTGGCCAAGGACGCGAAATCAGCCAACATGGCAGGCTATACCTATGTCGACCACAAATTCGACGTGGTGGTCGTCGGCGCCGGCGGCGCCGGCCTGCGCGCCACGCTCGGCATGGCCGAACAAGGTCTGCGCACCGCCTGCATCACCAAAGTGTTCCCGACGCGCTCGCATACCGTTGCGGCGCAGGGCGGCATCGCCGCCTCGCTCGCCAATATGGGTCCCGACAACTGGCAATGGCATCTGTTCGACACGGTCAAGGGTTCGGATTGGCTCGGCGACATCGATGCCCAGGAATACATGGTCCAGCAGGCACCCGCTGCCGTCTACGAGCTCGAACATTACGGGGTGCCGTTCTCGCGCACCGAGGAGGGCAAGATCTACCAGCGGCCGTTCGGCGGCATGATGATGAACTTCGGCGAGGGACCGCCGGTGCAGCGCACCTGCGCGGCCGCCGACCGCACCGGCCATGCCATGCTGCACACGCTCTACGGCCAGTCGCTGAAGAACAACGCCCAGTTCTTCATCGAGTATTTCGCGCTCGACCTGATCATGGAGCCGGACGGCACCTGCACCGGCGTCGTTGCCTGGAACCTTGACGACGGCACCATCCACCGCTTTTCGGCGAAGATGGTGGTGCTGGCAACCGGCGGCTACGGCCGCGCCTATTTCTCAGCGACCTCGGCGCACACTTGTACCGGCGACGGCGGCGGCATGGCCGCACGTGCCGGTCTGCCATTGCAGGACATGGAGTTCGTGCAGTTCCATCCGACCGGCATCTACGGTGCCGGCTGTCTGATCACCGAGGGCGCGCGCGGCGAGGGCGGCTATCTCGTCAATTCCGAGGGCGAGCGGTTCATGGAGCGCTACGCGCCGTCGGCCAAGGACCTTGCCTCGCGCGACGTGGTCTCGCGCTGCATGACGCTGGAGATCCGCGAGGGCCGCGGCGTCGGTCCCAAGAAGGACCATATTTTCCTGCATCTCGACCATCTTGATCCGGCCGTGCTGCACGAAAGGCTGCCGGGCATTTCGGAATCGGCGAAGATCTTTGCCGGTGTCGACCTGACCAAGGAGCCGATCCCGGTGCTGCCGACGGTCCATTACAATATGGGCGGCGTGCCGACCAATTACTGGGGCGAGGTGCTCAATCCGACGGCGGAAAACCCCGACCGGGTATCGCCCGGGCTGATGGCGGTCGGCGAGGCCGGCTGTGCCTCCGTGCACGGCGCCAACCGGCTGGGCTCGAATTCGCTGATCGATCTCGTGGTGTTCGGCCGTGCGGCCGCGATCCGCGCCGGCCAGGTGATCGACCGCACCTCGGCGATCCCGTCGCCCAACGAAGCCTCGGTCGAAAAGATCATGGATCGCTTCGACCGGCTGCGCCACGCCAACGGCTCGACGCCGACGGCGGTGCTGCGGGAAAAGATGCAGAAGGCGATGCAGGAGGACGCAGCGGTGTTCCGCACGCAGGACTCGCTGGACAATGGCTGCGAGCGTATTTCGCAGATCTGGGGCGAGCTCAGGGACATCAAAGTGTTCGACCGCTCGATGATCTGGAACTCCGACCTGGTCGAGACGCTGGAGCTGGAGAACCTGATGGCCAACGCCATCACCACGGTCCATGGCGCGGCGGCGCGCAAGGAGAGCCGCGGCGCGCATGCGCGGGAAGATTTTCCGGGCCGCGACGACGCGGTCTGGCGCAAGCACACTCTGGCCCATGTCAACGAGACCGGCAAGGTGACGCTGAACTACCGGCCGGTGCACACCGAACTGTTGCTCAAGGAAGCGGACGGCGGCATCAACCCGGCCAAGATCGCGCCCAAGGCCAGGGTGTATTGACCATGGCGTTGGCGGCCACGGGATATTCCGGCACGCCTCTTCCGGCCAAGCTCGGCCTGAGGGACGGGATGACTGCCGCCTTCATCGGTCTGCCGGCGGAACTCGGCGATCTCACTGATGCCGTTAATTTCGCCCATGTCGACAGGCTGTCGGACTGGTCGAAGATTTCCGGCGCTGCCCTGAAATACGATGCCGTCCATGCCTTCACCCGGCAGCGCGCCGAGATCGAGGATCGCCTGAGCGATGTCGAGATGGCCATCAAGCGCGACGGCATGGTCTGGGTATCCTGGCCGAAGAAGGCATCGAAGGTTGAGACTGACGTCACTGAGGACGTGATCCGCGCCGAGGCGCTGAAACTCGACCTGGTCGACGTCAAGGTCGCCGCCGTGAACGATATATGGTCCGGGCTGAAGCTCGTCATCCGAAAGGACCTGAGGTAATGGTCGAACTGACGCTCCCCAAGAACTCGCAGATCAAGCAGGGCAAGACCTGGCCAAAGCCGGAAGGCGCCACCAACCTCAGGGAATATCGCATCTACCGCTGGTCGCCGGACGATGACGACAACCCGCGCATCGACACCTATTTTGTCGACATGGATGATTGTGGGCCGATGGTGCTCGACGCGCTGCTCTGGATCAAGAACAAGATCGACCCGACGCTGACGCTGCGCCGCTCCTGCCGCGAAGGTATTTGCGGCTCCTGCGCCATGAACATTGACGGCTCCAACACGCTGGCCTGCACCAAGGGTTGCGATGACATTTCCGGTGCCGTAAAAGTCTATCCGCTGCCGCATATGCAAGTGGTCAAGGATCTGGTGCCCGACCTCACCAATTTCTATGCCCAGCATGCCTCGATCGAGCCATGGCTGAAGACGGTGTCGCCGCAGCCGGCCAAGGAATGGCTGCAGAGCCATGAGGACCGCGAAAAGCTCGACGGGCTTTACGAGTGCATCCTGTGCGCCTGCTGCTCGACCTCATGCCCGAGCTATTGGTGGAACGGCGATCGCTATCTCGGTCCGGCGACGCTGCTGCAGGCCTATCGCTGGCTGATCGACTCCCGGGACGAGGCCAAGGGTGAGCGGCTCGACAATCTCGAGGACCCGTTCCGGCTCTATCGCTGCCATACCATCATGAACTGCGCCCAGACCTGCCCCAAGGGGCTCAATCCGGCCAAGGCGATCGCCGAGATCAAGAAGATGATGGTGGAGAGAAGGGTTTAGTCTCTGGCGGGTTCGCTCGCGGCAGCCTCGTCCGCTGCGATCCTTCGTGCCCCCTCTGTCCGGCAGGACGGGCGGTGCTGTCCCTTCCAGCCTCAGAAGGATACCATCCAATGACCGACACCGAATTGCCCGTTCTCTCACCCGCCGAAGCGCGTGTGCTCGGTTGCCTGATCGAGAAGAAGGAACTGACGCCCGACATCTATCCGCTGACGCTCAATGCCGCACACGCCGCCGCCAACCAGAAGACGGCGCGCGAGCCGGTGATGGCACTGGAGCTCGGCGAGATCGCCAGGGCATTCGGCCAGCTCGAGCAGAAAGGTCTGGTCAGGCGCGCCTTCGCTTCGCGCGTCGAGCGCTATGAGCACACTGTCGCGCAGCACTTTTCGCTGACCTCGTCGCAAATCGCGGTGATCGGCCTGTTGCTGTTGCGTGGCGCGCAAACGGCGCATGAATTGCTGGCGCGAGCCGAGCGCATGGCGCGGTTCTCCTCCATCGAGGCGCTTCGCGGCGATCTCGACCTTTTGATTGGCCGCAGACCGCCGCTGATTCAGTTGCTCGATCGGGCGCCGGGCCAGCGCGAGGAGCGTTATGTGCATCTGCTGAGCGGCGCACCGCAGATCGCAGCGGCTGCGATGCCGGTGCGATCGTCTACGCCGGCCCCGGATTTGGAAACGCGCGTGCAGGCTCTTGAGGACGAGATCGTGCAGCTGCGGGCACGCATCGACACTCTGACCGGCGAAGGTCGCCTGAACGATTGACCGGTAACGAAAACGCCGGCTGCAAAGCCGGCGTTTTCCAACACAAGGTCGTTTCGCTCAGCCGAGCTTGGCGTCGAGCGAGACATTTATGGCGCCGAGCGCCTTCGACACCGGGCAGCCGGCCTTGGCCTTCTCGGCCAATTCCTGGAATTTTGCCGCATCGATGCCCGGCACCTTGCCGACCACCGTGAGCGCGCTGCCGGTGATCCCGGTGCCGGGGACCAGCGTCACCACTGCCTTGGCGTCGAGTTGGTCGGCAGGCGTGCCGTTCTCGGCCAGGAAGTGGGAGAACTGCATGGCAAAGCAGCCGGCATGCGCGGCGGCGATCAGCTCCTCCGGATTGGTGCCAGATTTGCCGCTTTCGTCCTCGAAGCGTGCCTTGAACGAATAGGGCGTTCCCTTCAGGGTCCCGCTCTGGGTGTCGAGCGTGCCCTTGCCCTCCTTCAGATTGCCTTTCCAGACGGCGTTTGCGGTGCGGTCCATGAAGTCCTCCTTGATTGTCGTGGTCGCGCCGGCCGGGCGGCGGCGTTCTCTGCGACTATAGCGCGGGCGAGCGGGAAGACCACCGCGCTGTTCGAGTGGAAAGCGCAATGTCGACGGCGGCGAAAATTTTTCTGAAAAATGCACGTGCAAAAATGTCGACTTCCATCGGTCTCGACCGTCCTGCGGGCGGTCACGGATTTCGTGGCCGGATGGAGGTTCACATGGACAATTTGTTTTTCGCATTGTGGAAGAGGCCAGGCCGCAAGGCCGCGCGGCAGGACGATTTTTGGCTGCATCCGCCGCCTTCCGGTTTCGGCAGGCTTCTGGCGGCGGTCGCCATCATCGGGGTCGCTGCATGCGTTCTCGATCACGCGGCGGCCGTCAACGGTGCCGCTGACACCGTGGCAGCGGCATCTTATGGTTCCTCAGAACAAGGGAGATAGACATGCAATATGTTTGCCTGGTCTACGGCGAAGAGAAAGATCTTCACGCCATGACCCCGAACAGGTTGGCAAAGCTCGACGCCGATTCGCTGGCCTATGACAGGTCACTGGACCAGCAAGGCAAGCTGATTATCGCGCAGGCGCTGCAATCGGTGACGTCATCAAAGACCGTGCGGCGGCGCAAGGGCAAGCGGCTGGTCACCGACGGTCCTTTCGCCGAGACCAAGGAGCAGTTGCTCGGCTTCGTCATGATAGAGGCCGAGAACCTCGACGAGGCGCTGGCGATCGCCGGCGAGATACCACTGGCCGAAATCGGCACCATCGAGGTCAGGGCGATCTACAACGTGCCTGGTTCCTAGACAGCCACCGCCCTGAAGAGAGGCCCCGGATTCTTCGCTGGGCGCAACTTTTGCGTGTTGATGCGAAACACCACTTCTCCTATCCTCGCCGAGGCTTGGGGGAATTCGGCATGCCTTTCCTAATTGCTGTACTTGGCCTGTTGGGCGCGGCGGCCTTCTGGTGGTATCGGATGAAGGCCATGAACGAGGCGGCGCGTGAGGTCGCGGACGTCGTCGGGCGTGTGCAAGGGAATATTCGGCGCAACAAGCTGCGCAAGCAGGCGGCGCTTTCGCCGCTGACGGCGATCGATGATCCGGTGGTTGCCGCCGCGACGCTGATCACCGCCATCGTTTCCGAAAACGGTCCGATGCTGCCGGGGCGAGAAGCGGTCATTCGTTCGGTGATTTCGGAGATCGCCAACGACAAGAAAAAGATGGACGAGGCGGTGGTCTACGCCAAATGGGCGGCATCACAGATCGACGACACCACGATCGTCATCGATAAGCTGGCGCCGTTCCTGCGCGAACGGCTCGATATCAACGAAAGAAACGATCTGCTGCAGATGCTGAACCGCGTAGCCCAGACCGGCGAGCAGCGCCTGCAGATATCCGACCAGCGCATGCTGCGGCTGCGGCAGAAGCTGGGCTTCGAGGTCAACTAGGGTGTGCTGATATTCAGGTGATGCCGGCCTGCGAATGGCGGTTTCCTGCGCTTCCGGTGCTCACGTGCTTGAAGTACGCTCCGCTCCGGTTCTCGGACTCCGCCATTCTCGACTCGGCCTGAATCTCAACACACCCTGGCGGATCAGATCGCCTCGCCTTTCAATAGTTTCGGCGTGTCGCCGGACAGGCCGGACGCCTGGCGGATGAAAAAATCTTTCAGGCGCGGCATGCGCTCGACCAGGCCAAGGCCGATGTCGCGGACGGCGCGCAACGGGCCTATGTCGTTGGAAAACAGCCGGTTGAGCACATCGGTGGTGACGCCCATCTGAACCGTGTCGAAGCGCCGCCACTGCTGATAGCGTTCGAGCACGTCGAGGGCGCCGATGTCCTGGCCGAGCCGGTCGGCCTCGACCACCACCTCGGCCAATGCCGCCACGTCCTTGAAGCCGAGATTGAGGCCCTGGCCGGCGATCGGATGGATGCCATGGGCGGCATCGCCGACCAGCGCAATGCGCGGCGCGACGAAGGCGCGGGCAAGCGTCAGGCCGAGCGGCCAGGCACGCGGCTTGTCGGCAAGATGGATCTCGCCGAGCTTCAGGCCGAAACGCAGTTCGAGCTCATGCTCGAAGACGAGGTCGTCGCCATCGACCAGTTTCTGAGCGTCCTCTGTTCGTTCGACCCAGACGATCGACGAGCGGTTGCCGTCCTTGCTGGGCTTCAGCGGCAATGTGGCGAAGGGGCCGGCGGGCAAAAAATGCTCTTCGGCGCGGCCATTGTGCGGGCGTTCATGGGCGACGGTGCAGACGATGCCGGACTGGCCATATTCCCATTTCACCGTCTTGATGCCGGCCATGTCGCGCAGCTTCGAATTGACGCCGTCAGCGGCGACCAGCAGCCGCGCTTTTAGCGTCGCGCCATCGGCAAGATGCACGGTGACACCGGCGCCGCTCAGATCGAAGGCGCTGACGGCAACGCCCTCGATAATGTCGATGCCGAGTTTTTCCGCACTGCCACGCAAGGCGCCGTTCAAGTCCCGGTTGGCAACCATATGCGCGAAGGGTTCGCCGGGCGCGACCTCGCCATCGAAGGTGAGAAACACCGGGCGCACCGGATCTGCTGTGCGCGAATCGGTGACGGTCATCTCGGTGATCGCCTGTGCCTCCGGCGCGATCTCGGCCCAGACGCCGAGCTGGTCGAGCATGCGGCAAGCGGCAGCGGCGATGGCCGAGGCGCGGCCGTCCTTTTGCCAGACGCCGGCTGGTGCCGCGTCGACGACGGCGATGGCGAGGCTTGGCCGCGCCTGTTTCAGCGATACGGCGGCGGCAAGCCCGACATAGCCGGCGCCGGCGACCAGAACATCGAGCGAGGTTTTTGCATTCGCCTTGCGGTCCACCATGGCAAATTCCCTTCCGGCCAAATTCCCTCCGGCCTTGACTGCCCGCCATTCCTGTCGGAAACCGCCATAACACTTCCGCGGCAGGAGCGTGAAACATGACGGCGGCCATGGACGAGCTTCTCGACATTCTCGACCTCGAACAGCTCGAACACAACCTGTACCGTGGTCGCAGTCCCAAACTCGACTGGCAGCGCATTTTCGGCGGCCAGACCATCGCCCAGGCGCTGGTCGCGGCGCAGCGAACGGTCGAGCCCGAACGCCATGTGCATTCGCTGCATGGCTATTTCATGCGGCCCGGCGACACCAAGGTGCCGATCATCTACGAAGTCGACCGCATCCGCGATGGCGGCTCCTTCACCACGCGCCGCGTCGTGGCGATCCAGCACGGCCAGGCGATTTTTTCACTGGAGGCCTCGTTCCAGCAGGATGAGGTCGGCCTCGAGCATCAGGTGCCGATGCCGCTGGACGTGCCGGCGCCCGACACGTTGCTGTCGCAGCGCGAATTGCTCGGCAAATTTGGCGAGGCCGTGCCCGACGGCATCAGGCGCTATTGGGAGCGTGACCGACCGATCGAGATGAAGCCGGTGATGCTGAAGCATTATACAAGCCGGGAAAAGCTGGAGCCGAAGCAGAACATCTGGATCCGCACCACCGGCCCGGTGCCGGCCGATCGCGCCACACAGGCCGCCGTGCTCGCCTACCTCTCCGATATGACGCTGCTCGATACCTCGACCTTCGCCCATGGCCGCGCCATCTTCGACCGCGACATCCAGGCGGCAAGCCTTGACCATGCCATGTGGTTCCACCGCAGCCATCCGCTCGACGACTGGATCCTGTACACGCAGGACAGCCCGTCGACGCAGGGGTCGCGGGGGTTCACACGCGGTTTGCTGTTTGCCCGCGACGGCACGTTGATCGCCTCGGTTGCACAGGAAGGCCTTATCCGGTTGAAGCGCCCGCCTGAGGAATAGGCATTTTCTAAAAATTGCCTATTTTTTAATCAGGCACAGTGCCGCAACTCTGAACAGTCGGCTGTTGGTGGCCGGCTAATCTCTTTGTTTACAACAGGTTAATGGACTGCTTCGGCAATTGGCACGGAGCTTGAATCCTCGTGGGCACTCTCCGGCTCTCACGGGATCGGCGAAGTCGTGCAAACGCGGGGGACCCGCAACAGCAAAGGGTGAAACCTTATGAAAATCGTGATGGCAATCATCAAGCCGTTCAAGCTCGACGAGGTGCGCGAAGCGCTCACCGCAGTCGGCATCCAGGGCCTGACCGTCACCGAAGTCAAAGGCTACGGGCGTCAGAAGGGACACACTGAAATCTATCGCGGGGCGGAATACGCGGTCAGCTTCCTGCCAAAGATCAAGATCGAGGTCGCAGTGGGTGCCGACATGGTCGACAAGGCCGTCGAAGCCATCACCGCCGCGGCCAAGACCGGACAGATCGGCGACGGCAAGATCTTCGTCTTCGGCATCGACCAGGCCGTGCGCATTCGCACCGGCGAAACAGACACCGACGCGCTTTGAGCCGCGCACGTATTCCAATGGAGAGTTCAATGAATATTTCTTCCACCTTGAAGTCAGCGGCGCGCACCGCGCTGCTGGGCGCGGTCACGCTCGGAGCGCTGGGCACGGTTGCCGCTTTCGCACAGGAAGCGGCGCCTGCCGCTGAAGCGGCGGCGCCTGCGGCCCCGGCCTTCACCGTCGACAAGGGCGACACGACGTGGATGATGGTTTCCACCATACTGGTGCTGTTGATGACCATTCCCGGCCTTGCCCTTTTCTACGGCGGCCTGGTTCGCGCCAAGAACATGCTGTCGGTGCTGATGCAGGTCTTCACCATCACCAGCGTGGTCATGATCGTCTGGGTTTTCTACGGCTACAGCCTTGCCTTCACCCCCGGCAATGCCTTCGTCGGTGGCCTTTCCAAGATGTTTCTTGCCGGCGTCGACGTGACGACGCTGTCGGAAACCTTCACCAAGGGCGTCGCCATTCCTGAACTGGTGTTCGTCCTTTTCCAGATGACCTTCGCCTGCATCACGCCTGCCCTGATCGTCGGTGCCTTCGCCGAACGCATCAAGTTCTCCGCCGTGATCCTTTTCACCATCCTCTGGGTCACGTTCATCTACTTCCCGATCGCGCACATGGTCTGGTTCTGGGGTGGCCCGAGCGCTTATAGCGACCCGTCCGGGCTCATCTTCAGCTTCGGCGCCATCGACTTCGCTGGCGGCACGGTGGTCCACATCAATGCGGGCATTGCCGGCCTTGTCGGCGCGCTGATGATCGGCAAGCGCATCGGCTACCAGAAGGACGTCATGGCGCCGCACTCGATGACGCTGACCATGGTCGGCGCTTCACTGCTGTGGGTCGGCTGGTTCGGCTTCAACGCCGGTTCGAATCTCGAGGCGAACGCCTATGCGGTGCTGGCCATGGTCAACACCTTCGTCGCTACTGCGGCGGCGGCAGTGACCTGGATCGTGCTTGAAACGCTGCTGCGCGGCAAAGCGTCCATGCTTGGCGCCGTTTCGGGCGCTGTTACCGGCCTCGTTGCCGTCACCCCCGCCGCCGGCTTTGCCGGACCGATGGGCGCCATCGTGCTCGGCATCGTCGCCACCTGCGTCTGCTACTTCTTCGTCTCGGTGGTGAAGAACAAGTTCGGCTACGACGACAGCCTCGACGTCTTCGGTATCCACTGCATCGGCGGCATCATCGGCGCGCTCGGCACCGGCATCCTGGTCAATCCCGCGCTCGGTGGCGCCGGCATCGTCGATTATTCGACAGCCGACTTCGCCGCCGGCTATGCCGGCACGGCCACCCAGTTGTGGTCGCAGTTCAAGGGTGTCCTGGTAACCCTCCTCTGGTCGGGCATCGGCAGCGCCATCCTCTACAAGATCGTCGACTTGATCGTAGGCCTGCGCCCAACCGCCGATGCAGAGCGCGAAGGACTCGATCTCACCTCGCACGGCGAAGCGGCTTACCACCCGTAAGCTTTTGTCGGGGGCGGCCTCGGCCCCCCCGCATCCTCCCATCCCGTCGTGACGCTCCCGAAAGGGGCTCACGCCTTGAGGCCCGGACATGTCCGGGCCTCTTTTTTTTGCGCGCCGATGACGGGTGCTGCCCGGATCACAATCGCTTGATCAGGCGCCCGATCGGCCGAAGGCCATGAAACATCGGCGCTGCCGGCCCCGAACTGGTGTGGCGATCGTCGTCTGGACGCTCGTGAAAACCAGGGAAGGAACCATTCCATGAACATAGGAAACATCTGCCTCAAGTCTGCCTGCCTCGGGGCACTTGCTCTTGCCATGGTCAGCGGCACGGCCTTTGCCGGCGCGCTCGACGAGCCGGACAATATGGCGCCGTTCTTCGCCGATTCCGGCATGAAAACCATGAAGCCGATGGCGGAGTTCAAGTCCGCTTTCATGGCGATGCCGATGGAAAAACAGGAAGCGATGAAGAAGGAATGCAATGATGCGGCGATGAGCAAACCGCACGCCGAATTCTGCGCCAATGTGCAGGCGCTCGGTGGCGCCAACTAGTTTTCGCGCCCAGGCTGAAGCCTGATCATTTCTGCGTTTGCCAATGGCGAGGGCGTCGGCTCACAAACGTCTCAAGCGATCGTGATTCCGCGCCATCTGCGCTTGCTGGTAGAACCCATCCCGATCCACCCCCCCGGATCGATCTGAGGGCGAAATCCCACTTTTGCCTGTTCAAGATAAGGCCTCGCTGGCTCGGCCCGCGAGGCTTTCTTGTTTGTATGCACGCACCTCGTCCAGCCGTGCCGCGACGTGCCGCTCAACCGCCGGTGATGAGCAATAGCGCTCTCAACCTCTTATAGTTAATGCGGCCTTAACCTTCCCGCCGATAGTCTGGTGTCCGAATCTGCCGGAGTGCGTCATGCGCTCGGGCCGGACAATGACAGACGGGGAAGAGCATGCGTTCAGGGGCTTCAGCACCGCTCGCGCTGGCCGATACGGGGCAGGGCATCCGGGCGTTCGCGCGGCGTCAGGTCGGCCGGCTGGTCGGCGCCGGCCTGTTTGCGCTGGTCGCCTTTGGCGTCGCCAGTCTCGCCACCTGGAACGTCGCCGATCCGAGCTTCTCCCACGCCACCGGCAACATCGTCACCAACGCCATGGGCTATGCCGGCGCTGTCTTCTCCGACCTTGCCATGCAATTCTTCGGTCTCGCCGCCGTCGCGGCCCTGGTGCCGGCGGTGATCTGGGGATTTCTGCTGTTCTCGGCGCGCGGCGTCGACAGGTTGCCGAAGCGCGGGCTCGCCTGGTTCGGCTTTGCATTGCTTGCCGCCGCGATCGCCGGCTGCGTGGTGCCGCCCAAGACCTGGCCGCTGCCGACCGGCCTCGGCGGCGTGTTCGGCGACATGGTGCTCAATATCCCGGGCCTCGTCATCGGCGGCTATCCGACCGGCCTCATCGCCAGCGTGCTCGCCGTGCTTCTGGCCGCGCCGTCGCTGTGGCTGTTTGCCTATGGCTCGGCGCTGATTGCGCGCAAGAACGGCTTTGCGGTCATGGAAGAGGAGCCGGCCGCGCCCGATGCGCGCGAGGACGAGTTGCTATTCGACGATGACGACGACGAAGGCGACGAAGGCATATTGGCGCTTGGCGCGATCACCCATTGGTGGCTGTCGTTTCGTGGCTATCTTCGTCGCCGCGCCGCACGGCGGCGTGAGCATGACGATTTCGAACCCGAGATGGAACCGCGTCCCAGCGCCTGGCGGCGCGCCGCCGAGCGGGTCGAATCGGCAGAGTTCGCCGAGGCGCGGATGAGCCCGGATGGCCGCGCCCGCGTCGAACCGGAATTCTTCGCCGCGATGGTCAACGACCGCAATGCCTCGCTCGACCCAGACGATGCCGATGTCTTCGACGATGATGACGACATGGACTTTGCGCCCGAACCCATGGGCCAGCGTCGCGCCGCGCCCAATGCGAAAGTGCAGAACTTCCGCTCCGATGCGGCGACCCGCGTCGAAGCGCCGGCGCCGCGTCCGGTTCCGGGCGCCCGTGTCCAGCGCGAGGCACAGACCTCGCTGATCGGCTCCGAGACATTCGAAATGCCGTCGCTGCATTTCCTGTCCGAGCCGAAGAATGTGGTGCGCGACGCCAGCCTGTCCAAGGATGCGCTGGAACAAAATGCCCGCCTGCTCGAAGGCGTGCTGGAGGATTTCGGCGTCAAGGGCGAGATCATTGCCGTGCGCCCAGGTCCGGTGGTTACGCTCTACGAGCTCGAGCCGGCGCCAGGCATCAAATCGTCGCGGGTCATCGGCCTGTCCGACGACATTGCCCGCTCGATGAGCGCGATCGCCTGCCGCGTCGCCGTGGTGCCCGGCCGCAACGCCATCGGCATCGAACTGCCGAACGCCAAGCGCGAGACCGTCTATCTCAGGGAGATCATGGCCAGCCGCGATTTCGAGACGACCAAGGCCAAGCTGGCGCTTGCGCTCGGCAAGACCATCAATGGCGAGGCGGTCATCGTCGATATCGCCAAGATGCCGCATGTGCTGGTCGCCGGCACCACCGGCTCGGGCAAATCGGTCGCCATCAACACCATGATCCTGTCGCTGCTCTACCGGCTGACGCCGCAGGACTGCCGGCTGATCATGATCGATCCGAAAATGCTGGAACTTTCGGTCTATGATGGCATCCCGCATCTTTTGACGCCCGTCGTCACCGATCCGAAGAAGGCCGTGGTGGCGCTGAAATGGACGGTGCGCGAGATGGAGGATCGCTACCGCAAGATGTCGAAGGTCGGCGTGCGCAATATCGATGGCTTCAACGTTCGCGTCAGCCAAGCCGACAAGAAAGGCGAGAAGATCTCGCGCACCGTGCAGACCGGCTTCGACCGCCAGACCGGCGAGGCGATCTACGAAACGGAAAACCTCGATCTCGAGCCGATGCCCTATATCGTCGTCATCATCGACGAGATGGCCGACCTGATGATGGTCGCCGGCAAGGACATCGAAGGCGCGGTGCAGCGCCTGGCGCAAATGGCGCGCGCCGCCGGCATCCATGTGATCATGGCGACGCAGCGCCCTTCCGTCGACGTCATCACCGGCACGATCAAGGCCAATTTCCCGACCCGCATCTCCTTCCAGGTGACGTCGAAGATCGACAGCCGCACCATCCTCGGCGAGCAGGGCGCCGAACAGCTGCTCGGCATGGGCGACATGCTCTATATGGCCGGCGGCGGCCGCATCCAGCGCGTGCATGGTCCCTTCGTGTCCGATGACGAGGTCGAGAGGATCGTCGCGCATCTGAAGCTGCAAGGCGTGCCGGAATATCTCGACGCCATCACCGAGGACGACGAGGAGGACGATGACGAGCCGTCGGGCAAAGGCGGATCCGGTGGCGGTGGCGGCGGCAATTTCGAGGATTCCGACGATCCCTACGACCAGGCGGTCGCGGTGGTGCTGCGCGACGGCAAGGCCTCGACCAGCTACATCCAGCGCCGGCTCGGCATCGGCTACAACCGTGCCGCCTCGATCATCGAGAAGATGGAGAAGGAAGGCATTGTCGGCCCGGCCAACCATGCCGGAAAGCGCGAGATTCTGGTACCGACGGAGGACGACAAGTTCTGATTGGCCGGGGCGGTGCGATGGACCCTGGCCGGCAACCTTTGGACCTTCTGGCGCGTTCTAGCGACCGAGCTCTGTTCGATCCGCCAAACTTAAGCCCAACTGGGGGTCCAGGACATCGACAACATTTAATTCGCGCATGTTCCTTTCCGAATCCGATTTTCGGGGTCATGCGCCGGAACCACAAGAGAGTGACCGGCATGAACAACTCAGCTTTCGCCCCAAACCGCCGCCAGTTGCTTGGCCTTGGCCTGGTGCTCGCCGGGGCCGCGGCCGTCAATGTAATGCCTGGATTCCAGCTGCTGGCCTCGGCGCAGGCGGCGGCGCCAGAGACGGCGCAGAAAATCGCCGACCACTTCTCCTCTGTCAAATCGATGAGCGGCGAGTTCGTCCAGTTCGGGCCCAAGGGCGAGCAGACCGGCGGCAAGTTCTTCCTGGAGCGGCCGGGCAAGATCCGCTTCAACTATGACGGAGCGTCGAATTTCAGGGTGATTTCCGACGGCAAGTCAGTGGTCATCCTCAACAAGAGGCTGAACACATCCGACCTCTATCCGCTGTCGAAGACGCCGCTCAAACTGCTGCTCGACACCAGGATCGATCTCTCCGGCGGCCGCGTCAAAAGCGTCAAGGAAGAGAACGACCTCACCACCATTCAGCTCGCCGACAAATCGGTGTTCGGCAATTCGAAGATCACCATGATGTTCGATCCGAAATCCTACGAATTGCGCCAATGGACCATCACCGACGCGCAAGGCAAGGACACGACGGTGATGATCTTCAACGTCAAGGAGGGCGTCAACTTCGCTCCCGACACCTTCGCCATCGATTATACGGCTAACCGTGAACTGAACACCAAATCGCGCTGAGCATTTCGATAGCTGTGGATAGAAGCGAGCCGCGCTGTGCAGGGCGCGGCTCAGCTTGTTTTTGAGGCCTGCGGCTGGCAGGTTCCGGCGTCGCCCGTTGGATCCTGCGCATGCCCTTTTCCGTCGCCACCTGGAACATCAATTCCGTCCGCCTGCGCATGCCGATCGTCGAGCGCCTGCTTAGGGAACAGGCGCCGGATGTGCTTTGCCTGCAGGAAACGAAGGTTCCCGACGAGCTGTTTCCCGAAAAGGCCTTCCGCAAGCTTGGCTACGAGCACATCGCCTTCCATGGCCAGAAAGGCTATCACGGCGTGGCGACGGTGGCGCGCCGACCGATCGAAGTGGTCGAAAAGCGCCGCTTCTGCGAGATCGACGACAGCCGGCATCTGTCGGTCACCGTGAGGGCCGGCGGCAAGTGCGATCCTGCTGCATAATTTCTATGTTCCGGCCGGCGGCGACGAGCCCGACCCGGAGATCAACCGCAAGTTCAGGCACAAGCTGGATTTCGTCGCCGAAATGAACGCCATCCGCGCCGAGCATGACGAGGTCTCCGGTTCGATCCTGGTCGGCGATCTCAACATCGCACCGCTCGAGCACGATGTCTGGTCGCATAAGCAGCTCCTGAAGGTGGTCAGCCACACGCCGGTCGAGACGGAAAGCTTCGAGGCGATGCGACTGGCCGGCGACTGGGTCGACCTGATGCGGCTCAACGTGCCGCATGAGCAGAAGCTCTACACCTGGTGGAGCTACCGCGCGCAGGATTGGGAAGCATCGGATCGCGGCCGGCGGCTGGACCATGTCTGGTCGTCGCCAAACCTGGTGCCGAATTTTGCCGGCTACGAGATCCTGCGGCTGGCGCGCGGCTGGGAACGGCCCTCGGACCATGTGCCGGTCATAGCGCGCTTCGACCTGGAATAAGGTATGTCGATATTTGGGTGATGCCGGCCTGCAAATGGCGGTTTTCGACTCGGCCTGACCTGAATCTCGACATATCTTGGCGCGGCGAAGGCTTATGCGGGTTCCCAGCTGAGAGAGTTGGTCGAAGATCCGTGCGGATTTCGCTCAGCCTTCGAAACGCGTTGCCAGTTTCTCGATGCGACGGATCATTGCCTGGAAATCCTCGGAGATACGCTGGTGCAGATGGACCGCGATATCGGGGTACTCCTCCAGGATGCGGCGGAACATCTTGCGGCTGAGCCGCAGAACTTCCGAATCGATTTCGGCGTAGGCGCTGGTCAGCCGATTGGTGTCGGCGATCAGCGCCAGCTCGCTCAGCATCGTACCGGGGCCGGCTGTGCCGATCGGGACGCGGTCGCCATTCTGCTCGCGATAGAGCACAATGCGCCCGCTGACCACGATATAGGCGGAATCCGCTACATCGTCCTCGCGGTAAAGCTTGTGGTCGGCCTGCAGCAAGGTGGTTTCGGCGCCGAAGGCGAGCAGACGCAACTGTTCCTCCGTAAAGTCCTCGAAGAGCCTTACGGTGGACAGGATGCGAATGTCGTCATCCAGCGCCATCTAGCTATGTCCCCGAACCGACAGTCCGCTCCTCCCTTTGAGCGCCGCGCGTCCCTCAGGACGCAAGGAACGCTCCAACGCCTTGAATCTACGCATCGTGCCTTCCAAAAACCGATTCCGATCTTTGGACCGATGCGCCAGCGGGTTCGATCCAGAACCACCTCCAGCCTCAGGACCGTACCCGAAAAACGTCCCCGCCCCGACCGCTCATTGGATGATGAAATGTTTAAGGAACCAGCTTGTAGCCGCCGCTTTCTGTCACAAGAATTTCCGCATTGGAAGGATCGCGCTCGATCTTCTGGCGCAGCCGGTAGACATGGGTTTCAAGCGTGTGCGTGGTGACGCCGGAATTATAGCCCCAGACTTCCTCGAGTAGCACGTCGCGTGTCACCACCTTCTGATCGGCGCGGTAGAGATATTTGATGATCGAGGCTTCCTTCTCGGTCAGCCGCACCTTGGTGCCGCGCTGGTCGATCAGAAGCTTCTGGCTTGGCTTGAAAGTGTAGGGACCGACCGAAAAGGTGGCGTCCTCGCTCTGCTCGTGCTGGCGAAGCTGCGCCCGGATGCGGGCCAGAAGCACGGCGAAACGGAACGGCTTCGTCACATAGTCGTTGGCGCCGGCTTCGAGACCGAGAATCGTATCGGAATCGGTGTCGTGTCCGGTCAGCATGATGATCGGAGCCTTGTAGCCGCCCTTGCGCAGTATCTTCACCGCTTCCCGGCCATCCATGTCGGGCAGGCCGACATCCATGATGAGCAGATCGATGAGGCCGCCGCGCGCCGCGGCGACGCCTTTGGCGGCGGTTGCTTCCTGCAGGACGTCGAATTCCTCGTAGAGGGACAATTGCTCGACGAGTGTGCCGCGCAGGTCGTCATCATCGTCAACGATCAGAATGGTGCGTGAGGTCATGGATCAATCCGTTGTTTTGAAAAGAAAATTCAGTTGACCGCCCCCCGTTTATGCTGAAGTTGACCGACACAACAGCCGATCACAGTGATTTGTTCCGTGACACGATCATACAAGAAAAAACGGCAGCGCAATGCAGCCGGCGCATTTTTGCCAAAAGCGCTTCGCGTGCTCACCGTGCGCGCCAGGCCAGGCAATGCCAGCCAGGGGCTCCTGCAGGCCGGCGGACTGGTGTTTCCATGCGCACTGGGACGCGGCGGCATCTCGGCCGGCAAGCGCGAAGGCGACGGCGCCACGCCGCTTGCCTCGATGCGGATATTGTCAGGATACTTTCGCGGAGATCATTTTTCCGGAGCTCGCAAAACCCGGCTGGCGATGTCGCCGATCGGGCCAGATCTCGGCTGGTGCGAAGTGCCGGACGACCGCAACTACAATCGTCCGGTTAAGATCCCCTATGGCGCCAGCCATGAGCGGATGCGCCGTTCAGACCGGCTCTATGACGCCTGCCTGGTGCTTGACTGGAACATCGCGCCGCGCCGACGCGGGCGCGGCAGTGCCATCTTCTTCCATCTGGCGCGCCCCGGCTTCACACCGACGCAAGGCTGCGTGGCGGTGACGGCACGTACGATGGTGCGGCTGTTGCCGCTGTTGTCGGACAGGACGGTGGTGAAGGTGGTGAGGTAGGAGGCAGTAGGCAGTAGGGAGTAGGGAATAGCAGTGTTCTCTCTTTCCCACTGCCTATTTCCTACTGCCTACTGCCTTCCCATTAGTGTCGCGGCTTCTGCCAGCCAATGTCGAGCAGACCGAGCCGGCCTAGTTCCCGGTCCACGGCGCGGGCGACATCCTTGCGTTCGGCGCCGATGTCGCGCAGTTGGCGATCCGACAGGTCCTCGACATTTTCATGCCGGAGGTTGGGCTTCTGCGGGAGGTTGACCGCGATTTTGGCGTGGCGGAACCATTCAATTGCCGCGCGCAGCCAGATTGGCTCGGCAGAAGGAGACTTCAAAACGATGTGTGACATGACCTGATCCGTTCCATCCGGATATCAAATCCGGTTTGATGGTTTCTTGATGATCACATCATGCCGTATTGAAATTTAAGAGGGAAACGAGTAGTTTTTGCCGTATCATCAAGTTTTATTTGTGGATCGGAAGCGATGATCCTGCCAAAAATCATGCCGCGCTGATGGCCCGCCTGCTGCCGGGAACGCGTGCCCTAAGGACGCTGGAAGCGGCGGCCCGGCACCTCAATTTCACCCGCGCCGCCGACGAACTCGGCCTGACGCCGGCCGCGGTCAGCCATCAGATCAAGGAAATCGAGGATCAACTCGGCATCGTGCTGTTCACGCGCACCAGCCGCACCATCCGGCTGACCGAGGCGGGCGCCGTGCTGTTCGAGGCCTCGGCCGACGCGCTGGACCTGCTCGGCCGGGCGGTTTCGCGGGCGCACAAGATGACGCGCGGAACGACGTTGCTGAAGATAACGCTCGACGCGCAGTTCGCGACAAAATGGCTGATGCGGCGCGTCGAGGATTTTCGCAAGCAGCGGCCGGGCATCGAACTGAGGTTCGACATTACTTATGAGGTGCGCGACTTCGAACGTGACGACGTCGATGCAGGCATCCGCTTCGGAACCGGGAAATATCCCGGGCTTTGCAGCCACCGCCTGTTCGACAATGTCATCATTCCTGTCTGCAGTCCGGCGCTGCTGCGGGCAGGGCCGCCGCTGAAGGAGCCGCGCGACCTCTTCCATCATACGCTTGCCCATATCGCGTGGTCGCGCCAGGGTGTGACATGGCCGAACTGGCGCATGTGGATGGCGGCGGCCGGCGTCGACGATTTCGATGACAGCCGGACCATCGTCTTCGGCAGCTCATCGGATGCGGTGCAGGCCGCGCTCGACGGCAATGCCGTGGCGCTTGCCGAGTTCGCTATGGTGGCAAATGACCTCTCCGAAGGGCGGCTGGTGCAGCCATTCGCACTGGGCATCAAGGTGGCGCCCGACTTCGCCTATCACCTGGTCTACCCGCAGGGAGCCGCTGATGACGCCAGGATCGTGGCGTTCAGGGACTGGCTCCTGAACGAAGTTCACAAGCCGCAGCCAGATCCGACACGCCAAAGCTGGGACGAGCTTTAGCGTCGCCCCGTTTTCGCTGCGGCGATGCTCAGCCCGCGACTATCGGCGCACCGAACCAGCCGATCACCGCGCCGATGAGAAGCAGCACGCCAAGCCAGTGGCCGGCGTCGATCAGGGTCAGATCCCAGCCGAAGCCTTCATAGCGATGGTTGACGGAGAGCGTCGTGGCAACGAAACCCAGCCACAGGACGAAACCGAAGACGAGCCCGGCAACGAGGCTGGGTTCGCCGCCGGTCATCGCGCCGACGATCAGGGCGGTGACAAATGCCATCAACAGTTCGGCGATGAAGGAGATGACGAAGGGCAGCGGCGATTTCTTCATCGTTGCCGGATCAAGCTTGGCGGCCTTCAGCCACGGTTTGCTCAAACCCATGTACCAGACCGCGCCGAACAGCCACGCCACCACGGCGGCGACGATCACCGCCAGCCAGTTCACTGCCGAAAAATCCATGAATTTGCCTCCCCCCGAAGCATGTCGCCCAAAAGTGTTCAGCGGTTTTGGGACACGACATGCGTACTCTCAAAATCGGTGCGCGATGGAACGCCTGTTCGGCGCTGCCGTCAAGCAAAGCGCCACACGGTGGTGCGCTTGACCAGGGAGTCTTCCAGCGCCCGCGTTACCGCCACCTCGTAGACGGCAAGCGATTCTAGCCCCGCTTTCGGCAGATAGGCACGGCCGGGGTCGCCGACGAGTATCTCGGCGCCGCGCGCTTTCAGCGCCGCGAACCATGGCATCAGCCTGTCAGCGAAGGATCTGTCGTAAAAGACGTCACCGGCCAGGACCACATCCCAACCGGAATCGGTTGCTATACAGTCGGTGCCGAGGAATTTGATCCCGACGCCATTGGCCTCGGCATTGAGGCGGATCGCGGTCGCGCAGAACGGGTCGATGTCGGCGGCAATCACCTCTACTGCACCGGCCTTCGCTGCCGCAATGGCGACAAGGCCGGAGCCGGAAGCGAAGTCGAGCACGCGCTTGCCGTTCACTGTCCCCGGATTGTCGATGACATAGCGGGCAAGGCCCTGGCCGCCGGCCCAGGCGAACGCCCAGAAGGGTGGCGGCAGGCCGATTTCGGTCAGCTCGTCCTCTGTCCGCAGCCAAAGATCATGCGCCTCGTCAGCAAGATGCAGGACAATTTCCGGCACATGCGGCGGCGCCATCAGCGCCGTGTTGTCGAGGATGAATTTCTTCGCGTTGTCCGGCGTCAGTGCCGTCACGGAGCGGGTGACAGGCCGCCCATGCGGCAGACCTCTTTCCATTCGGCCGGCGTCACCGGCTGCACGGAAAGCCGCCCGAGCCGGACCAGCGCCATTTCGGCCAGCTTGGGATTGGCCTTGACCTGTTCCAGCGTCGGCGGGTTCGGCACGTCCTTGAAAGCGCGGATGTCGACGCATTCCCAACGCGGATCGTCAGTGGTGGTGTCGGGATGGGCAAGCGCGCAGACCTCGGCGATGCCGACGACGTCAAGCCCTTCGTTGGAGTGATAGAAGAAACCGAGATCGCCAATCTGCATCGCCTTCATGTTGTTGCGCGCCGCATAGTTGCGCACGCCGTCCCATTGCGTGCCGGCTTTGCCCTTCGCCTTCAGCATTTCGAAAGAGAAGACCGAGGGTTCGGATTTGAACAGCCAGTAGTTCATTTTTTGCTCCTTCTCAGGCCTGGAGATTAGCCAGCTGCCGGCTTGTTAAAGACCCAGTTCCATTGGCGGATTTCGACGCTCTCGAACAGCCCGGCCTTGGCATAGGGATCGGCGGCGGAGAGTGCATCCGCCGCGGCCAGATCGGGTGCCTCGACCACGACGAGACTGCCATTCGGCTTGCCGTCGGCGTCGAGGAACGGACCGGCGAAGGCCAGTTTCTTCTCGCTGTTCAGCCCTTCCAGGAAGGCAACGTGCTCGGGCCGTGTATCGAGCCGCACCTGCAGCTTTCCAGGCTTGTCCTTGCAGATCCACGCAAACAGCATTTTTTGCAGCTCCGGATTGTTCTCGATTATATGTCAGTTTCGGTCTTCAGCGGCCTGGTCATCAACGCCGTGACAGCCTGGCTTATGGTAACTGTGCCGTCCAGTATGGCAGCAACGGCTGTGATGATCGGCGCGTCGATGCCGCGTTCGATGGCGATGCGGGCAGCGATCGCCGCCGTTGGCACGCCTTCGGCCAATGGCAGGCCGGCAAGTGGCTTGCCTTGCCCGAGCGCCAGCCCATAGGCGAAATTGCGCGACTGCGTGGACGAGCAGGTGAGCAAAAGGTCGCCAAGGCCGGAAAGCCCCATCAGCGTTTCCGGCTTGGCGCCGAAGGCCGCACCCAGGCGGCGCAATTCGACAAAGCCACGCGTCACCATGGCGGCCTGGGCGCTGGCGCCGAGCCCGGCGCCGGTGACCGCACCCGCGGCGATGGCGAAGACGTTCTTCAGCGCTCCGCCGATCTCGACGCCGATCAGGTCGTCGCTCGAATAGCAGCGCAAGTTCTCCGCCGAAAAGCGTGCGGCAAGGTCCGCCGCCAGATCCGCGTCACGGGCGGCGACCACCACGGCGGTCGGCAGGCCCCTGGCGACGTCGGTGGCGAAACTTGGCCCCGACAGAGCGGCGACCGGATTCTCAGGCAGGATCTCCCTGGCGATGGCCGACAGTAGCGCGCCGGTGTCGCGCTCGATGCCCTTGGCGCAGAGAACCAGCGGGACGCCTCGCGGCATATGGTCTTTCGCGGCTGTCAGCATGGCGCGCAGCGACTGCGCCGGCGCCACTGCCAACACGCAATCGGCGCCGTCAAGCGCGGCTTTGATGTCGCTCGTCCCCACGATGCCGGGCTCAATCGCAATACCCGGAAGATAGCGTGGATTTTCGCCGTGGTCGATCGCGGCGACGGTCTCCGGATCGCGCGCATAGAGGCGGACGAAATGGCCGGCACGCAGCATTGCCAGCGCCAGCGCCGTGCCCCAGGCGCCGCCGCCAAGCACGGCGACGCGCCAGGCGCTTGGTGTCCTATCCTCGCCGCCGATCATGCCTTGGCTCCGCGCCGGCCCGAACCGACCATCGGGGCAGAGATGCTGTCGAGTGGCCAGCGTGAACGCGGCACGAAATCGGCGGCGTTTTCTTGCGCGATGCCGGCGCGCAGCCTTTCGATGCCGGCCCAGGCGATCATCGCGGCGTTATCGGTGCAGAGCTTCAACGGCGGTGCGACAAATTGAAAGCCTGCCTCGACGCACAGGGCTTCCAAAGTCGCCTTGATCGTGCGGTTGGCAGCGACGCCGCCGGCAACGACCAGCGCCGGCTCCGCTTTGCCCGGAAATTCCTGACGAAACCGGTTCAGCGTCCGCGAAACACGATCGCCCAACGCGTCCGCCACCGCCGCCTGGAACGAGGCGCAGATATCGGCGACATCCTGGTCGCTCAATGGCGCAATCGCCGTTGCTGCCTGCCGCACGGCGGTCTTCAGTCCGGAGAAGGAGAAATCCGGCTGCGCCGAACCTTTCATCGGACGCGGAAAGGTAAAACGCGTGGCATCGCCTGATGCGGCTGCCTTCTCGACATTCGGTCCGCCGGGATAGGGCAGGCCAAGCATCTTGGCCGTCTTGTCGAAGGCTTCGCCGAGCGCATCGTCGATGGTCGTCGCCCAGCGCTGGTAGTCGCCGACGCCGCGCACGACAACGATCTGCGTGTGGCCACCGGATACCAGCAGCAAGAGATAGGGGAACTCGAGCCCGTCGGTCAGCCTTGCGGTCAGCGCGTGGCCTTCGAGGTGGTTGATGGCGAGCAGCGGCTTGTGCGCTGCCGCGGCAATCGCCTTGGCCGTCATCAACCCGACGATCAGCCCGCCGACGAGGCCGGGACCGGCGGTCGCGGCGATGGCATCGATGTCGGCGAGTTTTGTGTCCGAATCGGCAAGGGCTGCTTCAATAATGCCGTCCAGCGCCTCGACATGGGCGCGCGCGGCGATCTCCGGCACGACGCCGCCAAAGGCGGCGTGCTCCTCGATCTGGCTGAGCACGATATTGGACAGGATTTTTGGCGCGGCATCGCCTTCCAGCGTCACCACGCTGGCTGCGGTCTCGTCGCAACTCGTCTCAATGCCCAGAACGCGGATCAATTCGTCGCTGTCCTCGATGATTGAATAGCAGACCTTTCCCCGTTAGGAGAAAGCTTGGCAAGGTCTCGCTTGCTCGGGGGTTATCACGGACCGCGCGCCATGCAAACAACCTTGAAAATCGGAACACGCGGCAGCCCGCTGGCGCTGGCGCAGGCGCATGAAACGCAGGCGCGGCTGATGGCGGCGCATGACATGCCGGCTGAAGCGTTCGAAGTCGTCGTCATCTCGACCAGCGGAGACCGCATTCAGGACCGGCCATTGTCGGAAGCCGGCGGCAAAGGCTTGTTCACCAAGGAGATCGAGGAGGCGTTGCTTGAGCGCCGCATCGACATTGCGGTGCATTCGTCAAAGGACATGCCAACGGTATTGCCGGACGGGCTGGAGCTGTCCGCCTTCCTGCCGCGCGAGGATGCGCGCGACGCTTTCATCGGCAAGGCGGCGAAGGCGATTGCCGACCTGCCGCAAGGCGCCAAGGTCGGCTCGTCGTCGCTGAGGCGCCAGGCGCTGATCCGGCGGATGCGGCTTGATCTCGACGTGGTGATGTTCCGCGGCAATGTGCAGACGCGGCTGCGCAAGCTGGACGAGGGCATCGCCGACGGCACCATCCTCGCCTATGCCGGGCTGAAACGGCTCGGGCTCGAACACGTCGTCACCGACCTGATGCCGCTCGACCTCTTTCCGCCGGCGCCGGGGCAAGGCGCGATCTGCATCGAAACCCGCATCGGCGATCGCGATGTCGAGAAAATGCTAACGGCAATCCATGATTTGCCGACCGGGCAGGCGCTGGCCTGCGAACGCGCCTTCCTCGCGGCGCTCGACGGATCCTGCCGTACGCCGATCGCCGGCCATGCGACGATCGCGGAGGGAACGGTCGTCTTCGCCGGATTGATCATCTCGCCGGATGGCACGGACGCGCATGAGGTCAAGGCGCAAGGCCCGGCCGGGGACGCAGCGCTGATCGGAGCGGACGCCGCCAGGACCGTGCGGGCCAGGGCCGGCGAAAAATTCTTCGACGGCTGGGCCTGACATGGTCCGCGTCCTGGTGACGAGACCGGAACCGGGTGCCTCGCGCACCGCACGGCGGCTGCAGGACATGGGCTTCCAGCCAATCCTGTTGCCCTTGACCGAAACGGTCCCCTTGCCAGCCGATGCCGGCGCGGTTCCGGACGATGCCGTGGCCGTCGCGGTCACCAGCGCCAATGCGTTGCGCCATGCGCCGAAGGCGCTGATTGCGGCACTCGCGGCCTTGCCCTGCCTTGCCGTCGGCAAACGGACGGCGGAAACCGCGCGAGAGGCCGGGTTTCTGTCCGTCAGCGAAGGGTCCGGCGATGCCGAAGCGCTGGCCAGTACGCTTGCGGGCAGCCTCTCCGGCAAGACGATCGCCTATCTCTGCGGCCGCGTGCGCTTTGCAACCTTCGAGGAGCGGCTCAAGGCGGCCGCAGTGCATGTCCGCGCCGTCGAGATTTACGACACCATCGCGCTGGACTATTCCGACGCTGATATCATCGAGCGGCTGGCCGGTCAGCCGGTCGAGATGATCCTGCTTTATTCGGCCAAGGCCGCGGCAGCGATGCGGATCCTGATCGAGCGACCAAAGCCGCATGATCTTTTTGAAAATACTCATTTTTTTGCCCTGTCGGGACGTATCGCCGCAGCCCTTGGGGATATTTCCGGCGAAAGAATGCAGATTGCGAAAGAGCCCAGCGAAGAGGCGCTTCTGGCGCTTTTGCGGCAGTGGCGCTGAGCCCGTGTCATCACGCCGCCCCTTTTCACCGCTTGGTGATGTGCTAGACCCTTCCTGAACCATCCCGAAGCGAATTTTGCGGAGCCCAAAGCATGGTCAAGACGCCGAAGATGCGACATTCGAAAAGCCGTCGCGAGCCGGTGACCATCGAGCTCGAACCGGGCTCCGTCTCGCGCATCGTCGAGGGGGATGCGGCCAAAGCACTGGAGGATGGGGCGCAGGCCGACGAGGCGAAGGCCGCTGAAGCGGCTTCGCAGCCGGAGGCGCCCGAAGAGCCGGTGCATGCCGACCAGACCGATCTCGAGCCGTGGGAGCACACCGATGCGGCGCAGGCCGGGCAGGAGGCTGCCGGCACAAAGAGTTCCGGGGGATCGGAGCTTCCTTATCCGGCCGGTTCGGACGCACCGCCGCACCGCGCCTTCGACTACAGTTTCGACGACGCGAACGTCAAAGCCGGCGGGACGGGGGCCAGCGAAAAGGGGGCAAGCGGGTCAGGGTCTGGCGTTACCGATGACGCGCCGAAAACAACCCAAACGAGGAATGCGGACATGGCAGCGCAGCCGAAGCGTGGCGGCATCAACGGCATCGCTGCCGGCATCATCGGCGGCGTCATCGCGCTCGCCGGTGCAGGAGGACTGCAGTTTGCCGGCCTGCTCGGCGCCCCGGGTTCGAATACAGGCATAGTGTCGCTCGACGGCGTCAATGGCGAAATCTCCTCGCTGAAGAGCGAGATCGCCGGGCTAAAGGAGACGACTGGCAACAGCGACGCATCGGCCAAGGTGGACGGGCTGGCGTCGGCGCTGGACCAGGTCAAGACGGACGTCGCGGCGCTGAGGTCGGCGGTCGAACAGGGCGGAGCAGGCGACACTGCCGGGCTTGCGGCGTTGGGCGACAAGGTCAAGCAGATCGAAACCGCGGTCGCAGCACTCGGCCAGGCCGGCAATACGGCGCCGATCGATCTCGGCCCGCTCAACGAAAAGCTGGCCGGGCTCGACGCGGCGGTGAAATCCGCCGGCGAGGCGGCGACGGCGCAGGAAGGCCGGCTTGCCGCGCTGGAACAATCGGTGTCGCAGCTTTCCGGCAAGGTCGAGGCGCAGGCCTCGCAGCCGAAGATCGCGCTCGCCATCGCGGCGTCGGCGCTGAAGGCGGCGCTCGACCGTGGCGCACCATTCGCCGCCGAGCTTGAGACCTTCGCGGCGATCTCGCCGGATGCGCCGGAGTTGGCTTCGCTGCGTCCCTACGCCGAAAAGGGCGTTCCAAAGCGCGCCGATATCGCGGCCGAAATGGAGGTCGCGGCCAATGCCATGGTCACTGCAGCAACGCCCGTCGACCAGAATGCCGGCTTCCTGCAGAACCTTTTGTCCAGCGCCGAATCGCTGGTCAAGGTCAGGCCGATCGGTGCGGTCGAAGGCGCCGGCGCGCCGGAAACCGTCGCGCGCATGGAGGTGGCGGTTAACCAGGGCGACTACGCCAAGGCGCTCAGCGAATACGCGACGCTACCCGAAGCTGTTAAGGCCGCCGGCGCCGACTTTGCCGGCAAACTGAAGGCGCGCATCGAGGTCGAGACGCAGATCGATGCACTGATAGCCGGCGCGATGAAGGCATGAGGACCAGACGATGATCCGAATTCTCATCTTCCTCGCCGTCGTTTTCGCGCTCGGGCTCGGTTTCGCCTGGCTGGCCGACCGGCCGGGCGAGATGGTCGTCACCTTCAGCGGCTATCAGTACCAGGTCAGCCTGATGGTGGCGGCGGTGGCCGTGGTCGCTGTCGTTGCCGCGGTGATGATCGTCTGGTGGCTGATCAAATCGCTGTGGAACAGCCCCTACACCATCTCGCGTTATTTCCGCGTGCGCCGCCGCGACCGTGGTTATCAGGCGCTGTCGACCGGCATGATCGCCGCCGGTGCCGGTGACGGGGCGCTGGCCCACAAGAAGACCAAGGAAGCGGCAAAGCTCATCCGCTCCGACCAGGAGCCGCTGATCCATCTGCTCGAGGCGCAGGCGTCGCTGCTCGAAGGCGACCATGAAGGCGCGCGCGAAAAGTTCGAGATCATGCTCGACGATCCGGAAATGCGGCTGCTCGGCCTGCGCGGGCTTTATCTCGAAGCCGAGCGGCTTGGCGACCGCAATGCCGCCAGGCATTATGCCGGCCGTGCCGCGGCCGTGGCGCCGCAACTGGCCTGGGCAGCCGAATCAACGCTGGAAGACCTGACCGGGCGCGGCGACTGGGACGGTGCGCTGAAGCTGGTCGAGGCGCAGAAATCGACGCGGCAGATCGAGCGCGATGCCGCCAACCGGCGCCGCGCCGTGCTGCTCACCGCCAAGGCGCAAGCGTTGATCGACAGCGATCCCAATGCTGCCAGGACCGCTGCTCTGGAGGCCAATCGGCTGCGGCCCGATTTCGCGCCGGCGGCGATCGTCGCCGCAAAGGCGCTGTTTGCGCAGAATGATATCCGCAAGGCATCGAAGATCCTCGAAGCAGCGTGGAAGGCCGAGCCTCATCCCGAGATCGCCGAGCTCTACACCCACGCCCGGCCTGCCGATGCCGTGCTCGACCGCCTGAACCGGGCGAAGAAACTGCAGGAGATGAAGAAGAACCATGCCGAATCCTCGCTGACGGTGGCGCGTGCCGCGCTCGACGCGCAGGATTACAAGACCGCCCGCCAGGAGGCGGAGGCGGCCATACGCATGGATCGCCGCGAAGGCGCCTACCTGCTGCTGGCCGACATCGAGGAGGCCGAGACCGGCGACCAGGGCAAGGTGCGCCAGCTTTTGTCCAAAGCGGTGCGCGCGCCGCGTGACCCGGCCTGGGTTGCCGATGGCGTCGTCTCCGAACGCTGGGCGCCTGTGTCGCCGATCACCGGCAAGCTCGATGCCTTCGAATGGCGCGCGCCGATGGAGCGGCTCGGGCAGTTGATCGACAGCGATGAGGATAGGTCGGAGGTGCCGGTTATTGCAGCGCCGGAGAAGCCGGCAAAGGAAAAGGCGATCGAGCTGACGCCGTCTGCTCCGGCCGAAGAACCAACTGTCGCGACCAGGGCGGCGTCGGAACGAAGCGAGGATCAGGTCGCGCCGATTACGGCAGCGGCCTTTGCCGCCGTGCCGGCGGATGCCGAAGCTGTCGAGCCGGCTGAGGAACCGGCCCGGCTTCCTGACGATCCCGGCGTCGATCCGGACGACAAGGAAAAATCGCCACGCCGGTTTCGTTTGTTTTGATCTGGCCCGGAATTGATGATTCCGGCCTATTGGGAATAGCCATATGTTCGAACGCGTTCTGTCATTTCTGAGGGATTTGCCGGCTGGCGGAGGCGCTCGCAGCAACAGCGATGACCCGCGCATTGCCGCATCGGCCCTGCTCTACCATGTGATGAGCGCCGACGGCGTGCGCCAGGACGTCGAGTGGGAGCGGTTCAAGGAGGTGCTGGCGGAGACCTATTCGATCAGCGGCGACGAACTCGATGCGCTGGCCGCGGCTGGTGAGCGCGCCGACAATGAGGCGATCGACCTATACGCCTTCACCAGCGTGCTGAAGCGCCATCTCGATGCGGACGCGCGCAAGGCCTTTATCGGCCTGATGTGGGAGGTCGTCTATGCCGACGGCGAGCTGCATGAGCTCGAGGACAACACCGTCTGGCGTGTCGCCGAGCTGATCGGCGTCGATCGCCGCGACCGCGTCGAGGCGCGCCGCAAGGCGGCGGCGCAAGCGCCGGGCGCCACCGGAACGTCGAGCGACGAATAGACAGGACGAGCTAGAGCATGCCGCGAAGTCCAAGGCCAAAAATCCTGATCGTGCTGCATCAGGAGAATTCGAGCCCCGGACGCGTTGGCCATATGCTGATCGAAGAAGGTTTCGACCTCGACATGCGCCGCCCGCCGCTCGGCGATACCTTGCCGGAAACGCTGGACGGCCATGCCGGCGCCGTGGTGTTCGGCGGGCCGATGAGCGCCAATGACGAGGACGAGTTCGTCCGCCGCGAGACCGACTGGCTGAACGTTCCGTTGAAGGAAAACCGGCCGTTCCTCGGCATCTGCCTCGGCGCGCAGATGCTGGCCAACCATCTCGGCGGCAAGGTCGAGGGTCATGGCGAGGGGCTGGTCGAGATCGGCTGGTATCCGCTGAAGGCGACCGAGGCCGGCCGCAAGCTGATGCATTGGCCCGAGATGGTCTACCAGTTTCACCGCGAGGGTTTTTCGCTGCCGAAGGACGCGACGCTGCTGGCGACGGCCGAAACCTATCCCAACCAGGCCTTTCGCTATGGCGACAATGCCTGGGGCATCCAGTTCCATGGCGAATTGACCAGGGCGATGATGCAGCGCTGGGTGGTGCGCGGCGCGCATCGCTTCGAACTGCCGGGCGCGCAACCCGGCCGCGACCATCTCGGTGGCCGGCTGATCTGGGACATGCATCTCAAGCGCTGGCTCGGCGAGTTCCTGCAGACGATCTTTGGTAAGCCGGCGGCGCGATAGGACTACGGTGCCACGCGTCAGTTGCGCCCGTTGAGATGGCGCACCTTGCGCAATTGCGGGAACAGTACCGCCCACAGCCCGGCGACGACCACCGCCCCGACGCCGCCGACCACCACCGCCGGCACCGTGCCGATCAACGCCGCCATGGTGCCGGCGCGGAATTCGCCGACCTCGTTGGAGGCGCCGACGAAGACCTGGTTGACGGCGTTGACGCGGCCGCGCACCTCGTCCGGCGTCCACAGCTGGATCAGCGTCTCCCTGATATAGACGCTGAACATGTCGGTGGCGCCGAGGAAGGCGAGTGCGACAATCGACAGCCAGGTGAGGGTCGAAAGCCCAAACAGCACGGTAAAAACGCCGAACAGAGCAACGAAGCCGAGCATGATCACGCCCGCATGGTTGCGGATCGGATGTCCGGCCAGCCAGACTGCTACGCAGATGGCGCCAATGCCAGGTGCGGAGCGCAGCAGGCCAAGGCCCCAGGGGCCGAGTTCGAGAATATCGCGCGCGTAGACCGGCAGCAGCGCCGAGGCGCCGGACAGGAGCACGGCGAAGAGGTCGAGCGAGATGGCGCCGAGCACGATCTTCTCGCCCCAGATGTAGCGGAAGCCGGCGAACAGCGTCTGCATCGTCGGCTTGTCGGTGGCGGTCTGCTGGGCCGGCTTCGGAATGGTGTAGATCAGCAGGGCGGCCACCGCCATCAAGACGGCGGCGGTGGCGTATGCGACCTCGGCCGAGAGGCCATAGAGCAGGCCACCGGCAACCGGGCCGACAATGGTTGCCGTCTGCCAGGCGGACGAGTTCCAGGCAATCGCATTGCCAAAATCTTCCGGCGGCACCAGATTGGCGAACAGCGAGGACGACGCCGGTCCGTAAAAGGCGCGCGCTACGCCGAACAAAGCAAGCACCACGAAAATCGGCAGCGGGCTGACGAGACCGCGCAGCGTCAAATACAGGAGGATGAGCGCGCAGGCCGCCTCGATCAGCGTCGACAGCGCCATGATCAGCCGGCGGCCGAAACGGTCGGCGACGACGCCGGTGACCAGAACCAGGAGTAGCGAGGGCAGGAACTGGACGATGCCGACAATGCCAAGATCGAAGGGATCGCGCGTCAGGTCGTAAACCTGCCAGCCGACCGCGACGGAGACGATCATGGTCGCGAAAGTGGTGAGGAAGCGCGCCGCCCAATAGCTGAGGAAGGCTTTGTGCCGGAAGGCGGCATAGCGCTGCTCCGGCGAGGTTTGTTCAAGTGTCATGGAGAGAGGGCCCCGTTGCATCTACATCGGCCAGCGGGGCACTTCCCAAAAGGGCGCTGTTCCGGCCAATGAAACTAAATAAAGTTCGGGGCGCATATGCGCCAAAATCAGCGCGGGATCAAGGAATTTTCGGTTCGCTTGGCCGATCGCACGGGGAAGTTACTGCCGCAGCGCGGCGGAAATGGCGTCGAGGCCTCCCTGCAATTCGGCCTCCTTCGGCCAGCCGAAGCCGATGCGGAAGAAACGCTTCGGCATGTCGAACCAGTGACCGGGTCCGACATAAGTGCCAAGATTCTCCAGCAGATCCACATAGAAGCGGTCGAGATCGAAACCGGCATCGACATTGAGGCGTGGGAAGCCGACAACGCCGCCCTGCGGCCGCACCCAATCGACAAGCGGCTCGCGGTCGATCCAGGCCTGGACGATATCTCGTCGCTTCGCCATCTCCGGCAGCATCCCGGCCAGGAAGTCATCCCGGCGTTCGAGCATGTTGCGCGCGATGGCCTCATCGATGACGCTGCCGCAGATGCCGATCTGTTCCTTGGCGGCGAGGAATTTTTCCTGGAGCGTTTTATCCCTGGTGACCAGCCAGCCGATGCGGATGCCGGGAATGCCGAAGGCCTTGGATAGTGACGAGACGCTGATCGCGCGTGGGCTCAGCGAGGCCGCCGTGGGCAGGCGTTGGCCGTAGGAGAGATCGCGGTAGGTTTCGTCAACCAGCAGATGGCACTTGCGGCGCTCAGTGAGCGACACCAGCGCTTTGAGGTCGGCCTGGCTCATCATCGTGCCGGTCGGGTTGTGCGGGCAAGTAACGCTGATCAGACGGGTGTCTGGTCGCATCTGAGCTGCGACGCGCCCGACATCGATGGCGAAGCCCGCGTCGAAGTCCAGATCGACATAGGAGATGGCGCAGCCGATCGCCTTGGGCGTCTCGATGTTGGTGGCGTAATTGGGCCTGACGACGACGAGGTGATCGCGCTCGGACAAAAGCGCGGTCGAGATGATGAACAGCGCGCCGGCGGCACCGGCGGTGACCAGCACGTCGTCGGGCGAAAGTCCCTCATCCTGTGCCGCTATCAGCGCCCGCAAATCCTTGTCGCCCCGGTGCTCGCCGTAGAACAGCGTCAGATCGGGTAGCGACAGGCCGATATCGGAGAGTTTTTGGTCGGCGATCGAGCTTTCGGAGAGATTGTAGCGGATACGGTCATAGCCGTATTCCTCCGGCGCCTCTTTCTCGATCACCATCCTGGTGTAGTTCATGGTTCCCCCTGAGACTAGCCAAAGCTCCATCTCAGCAGCGAAGGCCTGTTGTCAACGATCTGACCTTTAAACGACAAATTCGGGATAGAACTTTCGGAAAGCTCTTAACCAGGCGGCAGCTTTTCCGTAGCCGGTGACGATATCGTTCCGATCCCGAACTATCAGGAATTCGAGATCCTCCTTGAAGCATATGTGGTCCACACCGCCTTTGTCGGCGTGCGCCAATGAAAGGCCGATGGAGCTTTCAAGTTCAAATATGGCGTCTGGATAGGAAAGCTGGCCGTGTAGCTCCGTTATTACATACAGAGGCCTGCCGATCTGATCCTTCATTATCGCGTAGAACAGAAGGAAGAACGGATGCCCTTGTGTCCTGTAAGGCTCTACGTCGATGCCATCCATCGGCCGGCATACCACAGGCTTGAGGTCAAATACCTTTCCGTATTTCGCCAAAAGCCTATTGTATATCGGGCCAAGTTCCGGCTCGCGCACGACGTCATATCGCGAGCCGAATCTTTCGAGCCCATCGGCAAAATATTCGTCGGTCTCGTTTCGGAACTGCATGGCCTGTCAGAATGGCTCCCCAAGGATTTTTCCCGGAGGGAGGCTATCTGACAAAACCATTAGCGCAGTGCCGGGTGCCTTCAGGCTGTGGCTTTGGACTTTCTTGCCTTCTTGACAGGCGCGGGTGGGGCGGCCTTGCGGCCTAGGCCGATTGCCTTCGCCAGTTGCGAGCGCGAGGCCGCATAGTTGGGGGCGACCATGGGATAGTCCGATGGCAAGCCCCATTTGGTGCGATAGGCGTCCGGCGTCAGCCCGAAATGAACGCCGATATGGCGCTTGAGCGATTTGAACTTCTTGCCGTCTTCGAGACAGATGATGAAATCCGGCGTCACGGACTTCTTGGGATTGACCGCGGGCGTCAGCGGTACTGGAGCCGGGATGGCGGGTTGTCCGAGCCCGCCTATGGAGGCGCTGACGCTGGCGATGAGATCACCGAGGCCTGAGGCGGGCAGCCGGTTCTTTTCGACGTAGGCGGACACGATGTGGGCGGTCAGTTCGAGAAGGTCAATGTCCTTGCGAGCGTCGTTGCTATCGTCGGTCAATCTATTTTCTCCATCCATGGGGTGGCAGAATTCCTAGTCGGCAAATCTGCGCAATGCAATGACGCCGCATCACGTCACACATTATTTTGAACAACAATACTAACGGCAGGGTCAGATCAACAGCCTGGCCGTACGCCATCACAATATCAGATGATAAGTGATTTGTCGCGCCACAGTCGAAATCCGCCTTCAAAGGCGCGCGTGTTGTCGCCGCGTCTGGAATCAACAGGCAATTCGTCGAGTTTGTCGACATTGCCGCCACCGATGACCACGTAATCGGGCTGCATGGCAGCGCGTAGCCGATCGACCACGTCGAAGACGTCTTTGCGCCATTTCTTCTTGCCGCGTTTTTCCAGCCCGCGTTCGCCGACGTAATCCTCGAAACTGCCACCCTTCTTGTAAGGCAGATGGGCAAGTTCCATCGGCTGGGCAACATTGTCGACGATCATCGCGGCGCCCAGGCCCGTGCCCAGGCCAAGGAACAGCATGCGGCCGCCTTCATAGCTGCCGATGGCCTGCATCAGTGCGTCGTTGACGACTTTCACCGGCTTGCCGAACGCGGCCGCGAAATCAAAGCCGGCCCAGCCCTTGCCAAGATTGGCGGGGTCAATCAGCGGCCTGTTGTGGTTCACCGGTCCGGGGTAGCCCATCGAGATGACGTCGTATGCCAAGCCTTGAGCGAGCGTCTTCACGGCCGCGATCATCTCTTGCGGCGTCAGGCCCGGTCCTGAATCGGCCCGGCGTTCCTCGCCGCCCGCGCTGGTCAGGATTTTGACGTGCGAGCCGCCGATGTCGATCGACAGCACAATCTGTTCGCCATTCACCGCCGCCGGCCTTGCCGTCTTGGCCATCTCTTTGCCTCTCCGGAACCTATTTCGATGGATTGATCCAGCCATTGGGCGGCCCGAAGCCGTCCATGGCGTCGACCGGTCCCCAGGTCTTCGGCTCGTAGATGTGCGGCTCCGTCTTGTCGCCGAGCACAGGACCAACGATGCGCCAGGCAAGCTCGGCCGCATCCTGGCGGGTGAACAATTGGCCGTTGCCGTTCATGGCATCGCCGATCAGCCGCTCGTAGGGCGGCATGTCGCCTTTCGAGTCGTCGAGCGCCGTCAGCTCAACCTGCTCGCCGACCATGTCGTCGCCGGCATCCTTGCGCTGGGCGCCGATCGCGATCACCACTTGCGGGTCGATGCGGAAGCGGACGTAGTTCTGGTCCGCCGGCTTGATCGGGTCGAACACGTCGAGCGGCGGCCGCTTCAGCCGCACCACGACCTCGGTGACATGCACCGGCATATTCTTGCCGGCACGGATGAAGAAGGGCACGTCCTGCCAGCGCCAGGTGTCGACGAAGAAGCGCACCGCGGCAAAGGTCTCGACCGGCGAGTTCGGCGCCACGCCCGGTTCGGCGAGGTAACCATCGAACTGACCGCGCACGACATCGTCCTTGGTCAGCGTGCGGATGGCTCTCAGCACCTGCACCTTCTCGTCGATCAAATCGTCGGCAGAGCGGCCGACCGGCGGCTCCATGGCGAGCAGCAGCAAGATGTTGAGCAGATGGTTCTCGATGACATCGCGGATGCAGCCGACATCGTCGTAAAAGCGGCCGCGGCCCTCGACGCCAAAATCCTCGGCCATGGTGATCTGCACGCTCTCGACGAAGTTGCGGTTCCAGATCGGCTCGAGGAAGGAATTGGCGAAGCGGAAATAGAGCAGGTTCTGGATCGCTTCCTTGCCGAGATAGTGGTCGATGCGGAAGATCGACTGCTCGTCGAACACCAGATGCAGCACCCGGTTCAGCCAGCGGGCCGATTGCAAATCGTGGCCGAAGGGTTTTTCCACCATCAGCCGCGCGCCATGCGCCGTGCCGGATTGTTCCAGCCCCTGGACGACGGTTTCGAACATGGTCGGCGGCACCGCCATATAGTGTAGGGGCCGCTGCGCCGAGCCGAGCGCGCTCTTAAGCTTCTCGAAGGTCGCCCCGTCGCGGTAGTCGCCGCTGACATAACGCAATTGCGAGGCGAACCTGGCGAAGATTTTTTCGTCGATCTTGCCGATGGCGTTGACGATGCCATCGCGGGCGCGCGCCTGCAGCTTGCTGAGGTCCCAGGGATCGAAGGCGACGCCGATCACCGGCTCGGTGAGGCTGCCCTTGGCGACCATCTGGTAAAGTGACGGAAATATCTTCTTGTGGGCTAGATCGCCAGTCGCTCCGAAGAGCACCAGCGTGTCGGACCGTTCCTGGCTCATCCTGTCTTCCCGCTCTCACGCGCCGGTCTTTGGCTTTTCGACATGGCCGCCGAAAGCAAAGCGCATGGCGGACAACAGCTTGTCGGCGAATTCGGATTCGCCTTGCGAAGAGAAGCGGTCGAACAGGGCCGAGGACAGCACCGGCGCCGGCACGCCGGTGTCAATGGCCGCCTTCAGCGTCCAGCGGCCTTCGCCGGAATCCGAAACCCGGCCGCCGAACTGGGTCAGGGTGGAGTCGTTCTTCAGCGCGCCAGCCGTCAGGTCGAGCAGCCAGGAGCCGATGACGCTGCCATGCCGCCAGACTTCGGCGACCTGCGGCAGGTCGATGTCGAACTGGTAGTATTGCGGGTTCTCCAGCGGACTCGTCTCGGCGTCCGCCGTGCGTTTCCGCTTGCCCGCATTCGCCGACTTCAAAATGTTCATACCTTCGGCATAGGCGGCCATGACGCCGTATTCGATGCCGTTATGAACCATCTTGACGAAATGGCCGGCGCCGCTCGGCCCGCAATGGAGATAGCCGAAGGGCGCGGTCCCGGCATCCTTGGGCGGAGTGGTGCCGGCATCGGCGCCCGGCGCCAGGGTGGCGAAGACCGGATCGAGATGGCGAACCGCCTCGTCCGGGCCGCCGATCATCAGGCAGTAGCCGCGCTCGAGACCCCAGACGCCGCCGCTGGTGCCGACATCGACATAGTTGATCCCCTTGGCAGCGAGCTCGACCGCCTGGTCGACGGCATCGTGATAATAGGAATTGCCGCCGTCGACGATGATGTCGCCGGGCTCCATCAGCGCCGCCACCTGGTCGGCGATCTTACCGGTGATCGCCGCCGGCAGCATCAGCCAGGCGCTGCGCGGCTTGGTCAGCTTGCCGACAAACTCCTCCATGGAGGCGGCGCCGATCGCGCCGTCCTTGACCAGTCCAGCAACGCTTGCCGGGTTGATGTCATAGACGACGCATTCGTGGCCGTCGCGCATCAGGCGGCGCACCATGTTGGCGCCCATCCTGCCCAGTCCCATCATTCCGATCTGCATGGTTCTCGTCCCGGTGGCTTGAGGAATCGAAGATCTATCGTTTTATTGTTGGAGCATGATCTTTTCCGAAAACCGGTCTCCACTTTTCGGGATCATGCTCTAGCCCGGCCCCTCTATGGCGACGGAAAAGTTGACATTCTCCCATCGGCCGGCATCCGACCAGAGAAAAGTGAAGATGATCGTCGTGCCCGGCGGAGCGTCGGCAACCGGCAGATCGGTGAGATGGATGCCAAAGGCGTTCTCGATGGTCCGGCTGTCCTGAGCGGTCGCCCAGTTGTCGCGGCTCCAATGGACGATCGCCGGGGCGAGCAATTCCAGTCGCAACACCTTGCCAGAGGGAATGGTGCGGATCTTGTGGTTGAAGCGCCATGTCCGGAACGGCGACACAGTTTTGCCCTCGACATAACGCTTCACGCCTTGCGGCGGCATGTCGAAGACCGCGCCGTCGCGGAGTGAGCGCAGCAACTTGATATGCTCCGAATGCGCCCAGACCAGCGGCATGGCGCTGCCCGATGGTCCGCCGCGGCGCAATTCGCGTTCCGGTATGTCGGGACTGTCCCAAACCTGCTCGGGCAAAAGACCACCGTGTCCGGCCGAGCCCTCAAGCGTCTGGAGCAGGCTCGCCGCTCTGTCCTTGCGCCCCGCCGCCAGTTCGTAATGGGCGCGCTCGCCTGACAGCAGCGGCCAGGCGCGGCCCCGGCCGGTCCCGTCGAAGGGCGCGCCGTCTTCGTGTTCGCCGTAGCCGTCGCCGGTATAGCGGTACCAGACCGGTCCTTGCGGCAGGTCGCAGCGCAGCGTGGCGTCGATAATCTTCAGTGTGTCGACGATGCGCGGATCATCGGCGGCCCTGAGGCCGAAGCGGACGAGCGCCAGCGCGTCCGGGCTGACGATTGCCTCGGCCGGCCGGTTGGTATCGCCAGGCGGCCGGTTCTTGATCGGCACATAGCCGTCCTTTGGTGACGCCGCGCCCGCGGCGTCGCGTGGCGCGATGCGGACGTAGTAACCACTGACACCGACCTCTTCGCAGAGCGGACCGCCGGTGACATAGGTCCAGCGCTCGATCTGGTCGTTCCAGATATCAGCCGTTTCGCGCAAATAATTTGCCGGCTGATGGTTGTCGCAAACGTCGAACATGTCGGCTGCGGCAAGCAGCGCTGATATCTCGACGGCCAGCGTGAACGGGCTGTAGCCGGCATCCTCTTCCCAGCGGTCCTCGCCGGTGACGGGGCCATTGCGCATGACATAGGAAGCAGCCCGTTCGATCATCGGCATGAAGGCCGCCAGTTTGGCGCGCGGCAGGTGCCCGGCGCGGCGCAGCGCGTCGGCGAGCAGCAATGGAAAGGCGCACTCGTCCATCTGGATGCCGGGCCAATAGGCCGATCCGTCGAGCCAGGCGTTCTGCGGCCAATGGCCGTCGGGCTGCTGGATGGAGCGGAGATAGCCGAGAATCTCCAGCGCCTGCTCAGGATCGCCGGCGGCCAGAAAGCCGCCGGCGGTTTCGACCAGGTCGCGCGGCCAGACCAGGTGATAGCCGCCGAGATCGTCGTCGCCCTTGCTGAAACCCCAGGGGATCGACAGGCTGGCGACAGCCGCACCTGGCGTGGCGATCGACCGATGCGCCGCCAAGACCGCCGTGCTGACGCGGTAAGTGTTGAGCCCGGGCTCCGTGTGCCGGTCGAGGGGCAGCAATCCCGCCTGCCATTTCCGCCATTTCTGGACATAGACCTTGGCGGCGGCCTCGAAGCCCTGCTGCAAGCTGGCCGAAGCGACCTCCGCCGCCTCTTCCGGCGTGGCGCCAAAACCCAACGCCAGCAAGACCTTCGGATTGTCTGCCGAAAAGCCGATCTCGCCGGTCAGCGCTACATTGCCGTCCCCTGCCCTTCGGCAGGCCGGATCGAGCCGGCCAGCGTTCTGCAACTGCTGCCAGCCGTCGGAGAAGCCGACATAGCCAGCGGAGCACGTGCGCCAGGGGAGAGAGGAAGCGAGAGCGAGGCAGACACCGCGTCCGGATGCGAACAGGACAGTCTTTCCCTCGTGGTCGCCGACCCAGGCGGTGTTGCCCATGCCGGCGTTGACGAGATGCGGCGCCAGCAGCGCATAGACGCTGTGGTCAGAGGCCCCGCCTTTCAGCGGCGTGAAGGTTATCTCCTGCAGCAGAGCGGGGCGTTTCGGATCCGTAATGATCCGCTTTTCGATCCGGTAGGTACCGTCGGCCGCTGTGTTCAGCAGCCTGTAAGCGGGCACGCCGTCCTCGAATGGCTCGATAGCATGCCCGGCGTCGCGCTTTTCCTCGGAGAAATAGCCGCCGGGGCCGGTGACGATCAGCCCCATGTCGCGTGTGCAGGCGCTGTCGAGATGGGGGTAGTAGATCTCGTTGAGGATGCCGTGGCTGATCGTGAACCAGACGCGGCTGGCCAGGGAAAGCGCGGTGCCGACGCCGCTCTTGGCGCTTGAAGTCCAGCGCGCCGGGATTCCGGGCGCGCCCGGCGCGATTGTCGGCGTCACTGCCATCCGATTTTGGCCTCCGGTCCCTTCCCTAGCCCATGAGCCGAGGGCTTTTCAATCGCCGCACCGCAAGTTGATCGTCAACGCCGCTGGATTGCAGTTGACAGCTTGCGAGCCATCTGCATTTGTCTGACAATAGATAAAAAACAGGGACGTGAATTTTTAACAGCCATCAGCAGCCAACAAAGACCAGCGACTCAGGGAGGAGTATGACATGAAGAGAATGCTTGTTTTGGGCGCATTCGCGGCGATGCTCGCGTCAGGTACCGCGCTTGCCGACACGAGCGGCAAGAAAATCGCTTTCTCCAACAATTATGCCGGCAATTCGTGGCGCCAGGCGATGCTCGACAGCTACGGCATCGTCACCAAGAAGGCGGTCGAGGACAAGGTGGTCGCGGCCGCCGATGTCTTCACCACGGCCGACAAGGAAGTGCCGACGCAGGCCGCCCAGGTGCAGAACCTGATCCTGCAGGGCTATGACGCGATCGTCATCAACGCCGCCTCGCCCGATGCGCTCAACGGCGCTATCAAGCAGGCCTGCGACGCCGGTATCGTCGTCGTCTCCTTCGACGGCATCGTCACCGAACCTTGCGCCTACCGCGTCGTCGTTGACTTCAAGGACATGGGCAAGCAGGAAGTCGAGCAGATGGCCAAGTTCCAGCCCAAGGGCGGTAACCTGCTGGAGATCCGCGGCCTTGCCGGTACCTCGATCGACGACGCCATCCATGCCGGCATACTCGAAGGCGTCGCCGCCCATCCCGAGTTCAAGATCGTCGGTTCGGTCACCGGCGACTGGGACCAGACGACGGCGCAGAAAGCAGTCGCGACGATCCTGCCGTCATTGCCCGACATCGTCGGCATCGTCGACCAGGGTGGCGACGGCTACGGTGCGGCGCAAGCTTTCGCCGCCGCCGGCAAGCCGCGCCCGACCATCATCATGGGCAACCGCCAGGATGAGCTGAAGTGGTGGAAGGAGCAGAAGGACAAGGACGGCTACCAGACATGGTCGGCTTCGATCGCGCCCGGCGTCTCGTCGCTTGCCTTCTGGGTGGCGCAGCAGGTGCTCGACGGCCGCACGGATATCCCGCACGACCTTTTGGTGCCGTATCTCGCCTTCACCCAGGACGATTTCGAGGCCGCGCTGCCGAAGATCAAGGAGGGTGGCGTCGCCACGCACGAATACACGCAAGAAGACGCGATCGCGGCTATCAAAGCCAACATCAAGTGATGACGGACACGTTGCCGCCGGCATCGCCGACCGGATATCGTTGAGCATGCTCAAGGCGAACACCGACATCATCAGATTGGACGGCGCCGAAAAACATTTCGGCGCCGTCCGCGCACTCTCCGGCGTCGACTTTCATGTCGGCGCCGGCGAATGCGTTGGCCTCGTCGGCCATAATGGCGCGGGCAAGTCAACGCTCATGCATATGGTGGCGGGCACGCTGATGCCCGACAGCGGCCAGATCGCCGTGCGTGGCGGCATCGAGGAGCATTATTCGGTGCCGCGTGCGCTTGAGCTCGGCATACGCTGCGTGTTCCAGGAACTGTCGCTCTGCCCCAATCTCAGCGTCGCCGAAAACACGCGTATCAACCATGCCTCGCTCAGCGGCTTCGGCTGGCGGCGCAAGGCGGCCGATCTCATCGCCGCCAAGCTCGACGAGATCTTCCCGGGCCACAGTATCTCGGCGGCCGACATTGCCGGCGACCTTTCCATCGGCAGGCGGCAGATGGTGGAGGTGGCGCGCGCTTTCACTGTGACGCAGGATCCACTCGAACTGGTCATCCTCGACGAGCCGACATCCTCGCTCGATGCGCATACCGCCGGCCAGTTGCTGGCCTTCGTCCGGCGCTTCGTGGCCAGTGGCAAAAGCTGCATCCTGATCTCGCATCTGCTGGGCGAGGTGCTCGGGAATGCCGACCGCATCGTGGTGATGCGCGACGGCAAGGTCGTCGCGTCCGATGCGGCGAAGGCTTTCGACCGCGACAGGCTGGTTGCCACCATGGGCGGCACCGAGGCACAGCAGAGGGCCGCGACCGAAACCGCCAAGGCCGAGGCTGGTCCCTTGCGGGTCCGCGCCCGTCCCGCGCGGCAGGAAGACGGCAAGGAGCTGGTGGCGTATGCCGGCGAGATCATCGGGCTGGCCGGACTTGCCGGACATGGCCAGACCGACCTGCTGCTGGCGATCTTTGCCGCGGCGTCGCGTGCCAAAGCCGGCATCGAGGTCACCGCGCCGGTGGCGCTGGTGGCCGGCGACCGCCAGTCGGACGGGATCTTCCCGCAATGGTCGATTGCACAGAACATCGGCATCCGCTCGCTGGCGCGTCTGCGCAACGGTTTGCTGATCTCGCCGCAGCGCGAAGCCGAACTCGCCAGCTTCTGGCGGGAGAAAATCGGCATCCGCACGCCAGACATGAACAACAACATTTTCTCACTGTCCGGCGGCAACCAGCAGAAGGCGCTGTTTGCCCGAGCACTCGGTTCCGACGCCAGGATCGTGCTGATGGACGACCCGATGCGCGGGGTCGATATTGGAACCAAGCTCGAGGTCTACGAGCTGGTGCGCGAAGAGGCTCGCAACGGCCGCACTTTCCTCTGGTACACAACCGAAACCGAAGAGCTCGACAATTGCGACCACATCCATGTCTTCAAGAACGGCCGGATCGTCGCCAATCTTCGCCGCGACGAGCTGACGGAGGAAAAGATCATCCAGTCCTCATTCGGCGACGCGGCCTGAGATGACGATTGTCTCATTGGGAACCAGTCCGAAGAATTCCTCGGCGCGGGGTGCTGCGCGGGCGCGCATGCTGCGCGGCCTGCTGCCGGCCCTGTCGCTGGTGCTGGTGCTCATCGCGATAGCCTGGCTCAACCCGCGCGCCATCAGCTATTTCGGCTTCAGCCTGATGCTCAACCTGGCGATCCCGATCGCGCTGGCGACGATTGCGCAGATGTTCGTTATCGCCGGCAATGAGCTGGATCTCTCGATCGGTACCTTTGTCGGTTTCGTCGGCTGCGTCACGGCGACATGGTTGAAGGATGCGCCACTCATCGGCGTTCTGATCCTGCTCGGATCGATCGGCGTTTATGCGCTGCTCGGCGCGCTGATCCATCTGCGCAATTTGCCCTCGATCGTGGTGACGCTGGGCATGAGCTTCGTCTGGCAGGGGCTGGCCATTCTCGTCCTGCCGAAGCCCGGCGGCAAGGCGCCGGACTGGCTGCTGTCCTTGATGGCGTTCAAGCCGCCCTTCATCCCCTTCCCGATCATCGCAGCGTTGCTGATCGCGGCGGTCGTGCATTTCGGCCTGATGCGGACCTCCTATGGCGTGATCCTGCGTGGTTCGGGCGGCAATGCCGCGGCACTCGAACGCGCCGGCTGGTCGCTGCTTCGCACCAGGATCGTCCTGTTCGCACTGGCCGGCCTGTTCGGCGTGCTGTCGGGCATGGCGCTGATCGGTATCACCACCTCGGCCGACGCCAATATCGGCAATGGCTATACGTTGCTGGCGATCGCCGGCGTCATCCTTGGCGGCGGTGAATTCGTCGGCGGCCGGGTGTCGCCGATCGGCGCGGTGCTCGGGGCGCTGACACTGGCGCTCGCCGCCTCGCCTTTGCTCACCTTCATGCATATTCCACCCGACTGGCAGGTAGCAGCCAATGGCGCCATCCTGATCATCGTGCTGGCGGCGCGGGTGCTGATCAGCCGCAGGGAGAGGTGAACGATGGCCTCGCTGCGGATATGGCTCGCCAAGCCCTGGATCTGGTCCTTCATCGGCGCGGCTCTGGTTTGGCTGGCGACCATCGCCTTCACCGGCGGCTATGGCGGCGGCGGCATGATTACGGCGGCATTGTCGCTTGCCGTGTTCACCGTCATCGTCGGCGTCGGCCAGATGTTCGTCATCACGCTCGGGCCGGGCAATGTCGACCTGTCGCTGCCGGCCAATATCGGCCTTGCCAGCGCCGTCGCCATGAAAGTGATGGACGGCAATGATGCGATGATCGCCGTCGGCCTGCTGGCGGCGCTCGCCTGCGGCATGGCGATCGGCGCCGCCAACTATCTCTTGATTTGGGCGCTGCGCATTCCACCGATCATCGCCACACTGTCGGCCAGCTTCATCATCCAGTCGATTGACATCAGCTATGGGCGCGGCCTGCAGATCAAGCCGCCGCCTGGCTTTGCCGATTTCACCAACTGGCAGATCTTGGGGATTCCGGTTCTGGCGATCCTCACGGTGCTGTTCACCATAGGTGCGGCGATCGCGCTGCAGCGCATGATCTATGGCCGCTCGGTGCTGGCGATCGGCCAGAACATCCGCGCCGCCTGGCTGGCCGGCGTCAATGTCGGCCGCATCCGCTTCCTCACCTACACGCTGTCTGGCGCACTCGGTGGCCTCGACGGGGCGCTGCTTGCCGGATATTTCCGCGGCGCCAATGTCGATATCGGCAATGAATATTTGCTGGCCTCGATCGCCGTGGTGGTCATCGGCGGCACCTCGGTGGCGGGCGGCAAGGCCAATGTGCCGGGCGTCTGGGGCGCCGCATTGTTTCTTGTCTTGTTGCTGACCATGCTCAATACGTTTGGGGTCAGCGCCGGCGTGCGGCTGGTGCTGACCGGACTGATCATCGTCGGGGTGATTACGGCCGCGGGTGGGGAGAAGGCGTTGCGCTGAGGGCGCCTGCTTCCATTGATCCAGCGCTGGCAGAATACCGGCCTCGCCGGAAATCCGGTTCCAATCGGGATACTGGCCCTGTAAACACCCGCAGGCGCGGTTTGCTATTGCGGGAGGTTCTGCTTGTCCGATTTCGTCAGCGTTACAAATGACGGCAATGTCGCCATAGTCACCATCGACAATCCGCCGGTCAACGCGTTGAGCTTTCATGTCCGCGAACCGCTTATGCAGGCGCTGGTCTCCTTGCGGGATGATCCGTCGGTTGATGCCATCGTCATTGCTTGTGCCGGCCGGACCTTTGTTGCCGGCGCCGACATCACCGAGTTCGGCAAGCCGGTACAGCAGCCCGATCTGCGCGCCATCGTGGCCGTGCTGGAGACCATCGCCAAGCCGACGGTCGCCGCCATCCACGGCACGGCGCTCGGCGGCGGCTTGGAACTGGCGCTCGGCTGCCATTTCCGCATCACCGATGCCGGCGCCAAGCTCGGCCTGCCCGAGGTGAAGCTCGGCCTGCTGCCGGGCGGGGGCGGCACGGTGCGGCTGCCGCGCCTGGTCGGCGCGGTGAAAGCGCTCAGGATGATCGTGTCCGGTTCGCCGATCGGTGCGGATGAGGCGCACGCTGCCGGTCTCGTCGATGCCGTCTTCGAAGGCGATCTGACCACGCATGCCGTGAATTTCGCCAGGGAAATCGCCCGCAAGGGTGGTCCCTTCACGCCGGTACGCGATCGCAACGACGGGCTTGGGGAAACCGACCTGGTGAGCTTCGACGCCGAGGCAGCGGATCTCGCCAGGAAGGCGCGAGGCCTCGAAGCCCCGATGGCCTGCGCGCAGGCGGTCCGCAATGCCATCACGCTGCCCTTCGACGAAGCGCTGACAGCGGAGCGCGCGCTGTTCCTGAAATTGGTGGGAGGTGATCAGTCGCGCGCGCAGCGGCATCTGTTTTTCGCTGAACGTGAGGCGGCAAAGATTCCCGGCAAAGATCTTTCACGGCGCAAGATCGCCCGTGTCGGCGTCATCGGCGCCGGCACGATGGGCGGCGGCATCGCCATGGCCTTCGCCAATGGCGGCTACCCCGTCACCTTGCTGGAAACCGGCGGCGCGGCGCTGGAACGCGGCTTGGCGACGATCGACAGGAACTATGCCGTTTCCGTCGCGCGCGGTTCGTTGAGCGAAGAGGCCAAGCGCCGCCGGCTCGGCCTGTTCAAGGGTACGACGGATTATGGCGATCTCGCCGATTGCGACCTGATCGTCGAGGCGGTGTTCGAGGAGATGGCGGTCAAGCAAGATGTGTTCGGCAGGCTCGACGCAGTGGCCAAATCGGGCGCGATCCTGGCTACCAACACCTCTTATCTCGACGTCAACGAAATCGCCGCCTCCACCTCGCGGCCGCAGGATGTGCTTGGCCTGCATTTCTTTTCGCCGGCAAATGTCATGAAGCTGCTGGAGATCGTGCGCGCGGAGAAGACCGCGCCGGACGCGCTGGCGACGGTCGTCGAGCTGGCGCGGCGCATCGGCAAGGTGCCGGTCGTCGTCGGCGTCTGCCATGGTTTCGTCGGCAACCGCATGCTGGCCGCGCGCGGCGCCGAGTCCGAGGCGCTGCTGCTGGAAGGCGCGACGCCCAGCCAGATCGACCAAGCGTTCACCGGTTTCGGCTGGCCGATGGGGCCGTTCCAGATGGGCGACCTTGCCGGCCTCGACATAGGCTGGCGCAACCGCAAGGCACGCGGCCAGACAGCCGCGATCGCCGATGCGCTGTGCGAACAGGGGCGTTTCGGCCAGAAGACCGGAAGGGGTTTCTATCTCTATGAGAACGGTTCACGCGTACCGGTTCCCGACCCGGAAGTCGAAGCGCTGATCCGTGCCAAGGCCACCGAAAAGGGCATCGCGCCGCGTATGATCGGCACTGACGAGCTCATCGAGCGCACGCTCTATCCCCTGGTCAACGAAGGCGCCAAAATCCTCGAGGAGAAGATCGCCGCCCGCCCCTCCGACATCGATGTCGTCTGGGTCAATGGCTATGGCTTTCCGGTCGGCAAGGGCGGGCCGATGTTCTGGGCCGGCCTCGAAGGGGCGGACAAGATCGTCGCGCGGCTGGAGCATTGGCACGAGCGGACCGGCAAGGATGTGTTCAAGCCGGCCCCGCTGCTTAAGACGATGGCTGAAACCGGTTCCTGGGAGGCCGGCGCAACTGTCTGATCGCGCGATGAGTGGTGAGGCTAGAGCTGGATACGTTCAAATCGAACCAGGCATCCCGCTCTATCTGCTTGTTTAGCCGCATTTGTGTGATGCCAGTTGATTCTACTTGGCCGCAAAAATGCTCTGGGGAATCATCGGATCCGCGCGTCGATGATCTCGACGAAGCGCGCGAAGAGACCGGCCTGAGACTTGATTTTCAGCTTGCGGTAGATATTGCGGCGGTGAACCTTCACCGTTCCCGGCACGATCCGCATGGCCCTGGCGATCGATTCCGTGGAATGGCCCTGCAGCACCAGGTCGACGACTTGCTTTTCGCGCGGCGTCAGTGAAAGGCTCTTCCAGATGTGGGCGCGGTCGAACTCATGGGCCGGAGCGATCGCTTCGTATTGTTTCGTCCTCGCCGGGTCGTCATTCGGAAGAGCCGGCCAACGCAGCCTGACGAAACCGATCACAGCCGGCGCCATATCGCGCAGCAGCCTGGCTTCGGCGGTTCCGAATGGCCCTGAAGCGCGCAATCGCATCAGCGACAGCACCAGCGCATCCTTGCCCGGCAGCGGCACGAAGAAGCCAACCTCCTCGGCCAGCTTGGTCTGGCTGTAGTAGGAGCGGTAATATTCGCTGGCATAAAAGCGGTCAGGCGCCAGTTCGCGCATGCGCCAAAAACCTTCCTTGCGCTCGACCGCCGCGTGATGGAACGGATCGAGCAGATAAGGCCCTTCCTGGTACAGCGCCACGAAGACGTGGTTTTCGGCCGGAGAGAATGTCTCGAACAGCAGCGGCGGGCGAGAGGCGCCGCGATAGCCGAAGATCACGCAGTGATCGAAACGGACATGCTGCCGCAGCCAGGCGACCATTGCCTTGCCGAAAAGATCGCCGCTCGTTTCCCGTGTCATCGCGATGAGTGTAGCGAGCTGGCTGTATTCGTCGCTGCGGGACACGTTCAATCCATACCCCTTTGAACGAGAAAATTGATCGAATATACCACCTGCGAGGTATATACTAGCCGCCATTGGCTCTGCTAGCGTTTCGATATTAGCTGGAGCCCGCAGCCTTGACCGCAGTGCCCGACATCGAGTTTCGCGGCGTCACCAAGCGCTATGGCAGCGTGACCGCCGTCAGCGGCATCGATCTCGCCATCCCGCCTTCCGCTTTTGTCGCGTTGCTCGGACCATCAGGCTGCGGCAAGACGACTTGCCTGCGCATGATCGGCGGCTTCGAACAACCAAGCGAAGGCGCGGTGTTCATCCGTGGCCGTGACATGGCCGGCACGCCGCCCTATCGGCGGCCCGTCAACATGGTGTTCCAGCAATATGCATTGTTTCCGCATCTGGATGTCGAGGACAACATCTCCTACGGATTGCGCCAGGCAAGGCCGCGACTGTCGACGCGCGAGATCACCTCAAGGGCAGGCGAGGCGCTGGCCATGGTGCGGCTTGCCGGCTACGGCCGCCGCAAGATCCATGAACTGTCTGGCGGACAGCAGCAGCGCGTCGCGCTCGCCCGTGCGCTGGTCAACAAGCCGGCCGTGCTTTTGCTCGACGAGCCACTGGCCGCCCTCGACAAGAAGCTGCGCACCGACATGCAGATCGAATTGCAGAACCTGCAGCGCGAGATCGGTATCACCTTCGTGCTCGTCACCCACGACCAGGAAGAGGCGCTGTCGATGAGCGATTTCGTCTGCGTCATGAATGGCGGCCGCATCGTCCAGCTTGGACAGCCGAGCGAGATTTATGACGAGCCCGCCGATCTCTTCGTCGCGGACTTCGTCGGCAAGACCAACCTTCTGAGCGGCAAGGTCGCCGGGCGGTCGGGTGACCTCGTCGACGTGGCGCTTGCCAATGGCACCGTGATTGCCGCGCGCAGGCGGGTTCCGCTCAGCCAGGGCGACACCGTATCGGTCAGCCTGCGTCCTGAAATGCTCAGCCTTGGGCCGCCCGGAAACGGCAGCCTGAGGGGTATTGTTCGCAACCGCATCTTCCTAGGGTCCACCGCCGAATATGCGATCGAGGTCCAGGGCATCGGATCACTGCTTGCCAAGGCCGATCACCAGATCGGTCAGGGCAACCTCTTCAAGCCGGGCGAACCCGTCGCCATCGGCTTTGCCGCCGGGGCGCCGCTGGCGTTTCCGCAACCCAAGAACAACGGGACCAACCAGAGGGAAAACCAACATGTCGAAATCATATCGTGACGGACTGCCGATAAGCCCTGACAAATTCGTCGATCAGTTGATGCGTCTCAAGCGCGGTTCCATCGGCCGGCGCGAATTTCTCGGCCTCACCGGCCTTGGCGTTGCAACGGCGGTGATGGCGCGCGAGATCGGCCTCATGCCGACGCCGGCCTTTGCCGCGGAAAACCTGGGCGATCGCATGTCGATCGCCACCTGGCCCAACTATCATGACCCGGCGACGTTCGAGAATTTCAAGAAGGATACGGGCGTTGCCGTCGAGGTGAACGTGTTCGGCTCCAATGAGGAGATGCTGGCCAAGCTGCAGGCCGGCGCTTCGGGCTGGAGCCTGTTCGTGCCGACCAACTACACGATTTCCACCTACAAGAAGCTCGGCATCATCGAAGCGCTCGATATGGCCAAGCTGGCGAATTTCGACGGTTCGCAGGAGGATCCGCGCTTCACTTCGGAAGGTACGATCGACGGAGTGACCTATGCCGTGCCGAAGAACTGGGGCACCACCGGCTTTGCCGTCAACACCAAGAAGCTCGCCAAGCCGATGACCAGCTGGAAGGAGTTCTGGGACACCGCGATGGCCGAAGGCGACGGCCGTACCATGGTGCACGACTACCAGCTCACCACGATCGGCAACGCGCTGAAATATTACGGCTTCTCGTTCAATTCGCTGAAGCCGGACGAACTCGCCAAGGCAGAGGAACTGCTGTTGAAGGTCAAGCCGCACCTCTTCGCGGTCTCCAGCGACTATCAGCCGTCGATGCGTGCCGGCGACGCCTGGATGACGATGTGCTGGACCAATGACGGGGCGCAACTCCACCGCGACATTCCCGAGATCGCCTATGTGCTCGGCAAGGAAGGCGGCGAGATCTGGACCGACTTCTACGCCATTCCGAAGGATGCGCCGAACAAGCCCGCCGGCTATGCTCTGCTCAACTATCTGATGACCCCGCAGGTCGCGGTGAAGGAACACCTGGCCAATGGTGCGCCGTCGACCGACGCGCGGGTCAACAAGCTGTTGCCCAAGGAGGTGCTGGACAACCCGATCCTCTACCCGGCGGCCGACCTGCTGAAACCGCTGGAATTCGGTGCGGCGGCGACATTGACCGATCCGGGTCGCGCCGAACTGATGGCACGCTTCAAATCGGCCTGAGCCAAGCGGCCACGGGCACGATGCGGACAGCTACCGGCGGGCAGACGCCCGTCGGCACCGGGGCGGTTTTTCAATGCACGGCAACAGGTTTCGGCACAATCTTCTGACTGCTTTGCTGCTCGGCCCGGCGACCGCGTGGCTGGTGGTGTTCCTGGTGCTGCCATTCATCGCGATCACCGTCTTCAGCGTTGGCGAGCGGGCACCGGAAGGCGGCTATCAGGCCGCCTTCACGCTGGCGCAATATGCCAACCTGCCGGCGCGCGCGACCGCCTTCTGGAATACGATGGTGCTGGCGCCGGCAGGCGCGCTTGCCTGTCTGCTCGTCGCCTATCCGGTTGCCTATTATCTCGCCTTGCGCGCGCCGGAGCGGTGGCGGCTGATCCTGCTTGCGCTCGTCGTCATCCCGTTCTGGACCAGCCTTTTGATGCGCACCTATGCCTGGATGTATGTCCTGGGCGGACGCGGAATACCGGCGCTTTTGGCCTATGTCGGGATAGAGGATATCAGGCTGATCAACACGCCGGGCGCGGTGCTGCTCGGCATCGTCTATGGCTATCTGCCGCTGATGATCCTGCCGATCTATGTCAGCCTCGAGCGACTTGACCGCCGGCTGCTGGAAGCTTCCGCCGATCTCGGCGCGACGCCGGTCTCGACCTTCCTCGGCGTGACGCTGCGGCTGTCGTTGCCCGGCGTGATGACCGGTTTCTCGCTGGTGATGATCCTGCTGCTCGGCGAATACCTGATCCCGACGCTGCTTGGCGGCGGCAAGGTCTTTTTCATCGGCAACGCGCTGGTCGACCTGTTCCTGCAGTCACGCAACTGGCCGTTCGGATCGGCCATCGCCATCACGCTGGTTCTGGTATCGGTGGTGGTGCTGATTGCCGCCAACCGTATCTCGACCCGGCTCTCGGGCGCTCGCCGGGTGGATCTGATCTGATGCGCGCCTTCGTCGTTGCGGTCTTTTGCTTCCTGTATTTGCCAATCGCGCTGGTCGTGCTGTTCTCGTTCAACGCCGGCCACCATGCCAGCGAGTTAACCGGCTTCTCGGTGCAATGGTACGGCAAGGCATTGTCGAATCCGTTCCTGGTCGAGGCGCTGAAGAACAGCCTGTTCATCGCCACCACCAGCGCCTTGCTCGCAGCGCTATGCGGCACGGCGGCGGCACTTGGCCTGCAGCGGGTCGGCGCGCGGACCCGGGCTGTCTTCGACGCGTTGCTCGGCGCGGCTATCGTCGTTCCGGGCGTTGTCATCGGCATCTCCACGCTGGTGGCGCTCGTCCAGCTGTTCGGGGTCGTCAATCCGTTCCTGGCCTCGCTGTGGCCAAACGATCAGCCGCCCCGCCTGGCGCTCGGCTATGGCTCGATCATCGCCGCGCACGGCCTGTTTTCGATGGCGCTGGTGGCGATGATCGTCGGCACGCGTCTCGGCAGTCTCGACCGCAATCTGGTCGAAGCATCGAGCGATCTCTACGCCACCCCGCTGACGACATTCCGCTCGATTGTGCTGCCGCAGATCATGCCGGCGGTGATCGCCGGCTTCCTGCTCGCCTTCACCTTCTCCTTCGACGATTTCATCGTCGCCTTCTTCGTGGCGGGCGCGCAGACGACATTGCCGATCTATGTCTTCGCCTCGATCCGGCGCGGGGTGACGCCGGAAATCAACGCCATCGCGACGATCGTGCTCGTCGCCTCGGTTCTGCTTGTGGTGCTTGCCCAATGGCAGTTGCGCCAACGAAAACCATCGCACTGAGAGACGGTTCATGATTCTGAAAGATCGCATCGCCGTGGTGACAGGCGCAGGGTCGGGCATCGGACGCGCCGGCGCCATGATCATGGCCCGGGAAGGGGCGGCGGTGGTGATCGCCGACAGGGACAAGGTAGCCGGCGAAGCAACGGCCCGCGACATCCGCGCTGTCGGCGGTCGCGCCGAAGCGATCGCGACCGATGTTGGCGACGACGCGGCGGTCGAGCAGCTCATCATCGGAACGCTGGGCAAGCATGGGCGGATCGATATCCTGCACAACCATGCCGGCATCCAGGTCGGCGGTACGCTGACCGAGGTCGGTACCGACGGCATGGACGCCTCCTGGCGGATCAATGTGCGGGCGCAGTTCTTGGCTGCCAGGATCGTCATGCCGTCGATGGTCGCGCAGGGGGGTGGCGTGATCCTCAACACCGCATCGAATTCGGGGGTGTTCTACGACCGTGAGATGATCGCCTATGCGACGTCGAAGCATGCCGTGGTGGCGATGACCAGGCAGATGTCTCTCGACTACGCCAGGCACCATGTCCGCGTCAACGCGCTCTGTCCGGGCTGGGTCGACACGCCGTTCAACGGGCCGTTCATCGCCCAGATGGGCGGGCGCGATGCGATCGAACGCTATGTCCGCACCAAGATTCCAATGCAACGCTGGGCGAGCGCCGAGGAGATCGCCGAAGCGATCCTGTTCCTCGTCTCCGACCGGTCATCCTTCATGACCGGCCAGGCTTTGGTGATCGACGGCGGCGAGAGCATCGCTTGAGGCCTGTGCTTTTTGTCATCGGCTTCCCTCATTCAACGCCTTTCCGGCACATTATTCCACGACCGTCACCCGTGCCGTTGGCCGACCGTAGGACTATGGTCCGGCCCGACATGGGACTTCAGTACCACGGCGAATTAAGGGAATTGATTTGTGTTTGATATCAAATGGTTATGGTGCCACTTGGTTGCAAGATCACGTGTTGAGACCGCATTTGTCTAAAGTTTACTCTATACAATTAGCGATTTCTCATACGACGCTCCCTAGCGGTTGGTCGAAGGGTGGCGATTCCCCGAGGAGGTTACCATGACAAGTCGAAAAACTCTGTTCGCGGGGCTTGCCGCATTGGTGCTTCTGGCGTCTCCGGCGCTCGCCGGAGCTGGCGGCCACGGGCACGGCGGAGGCGGTGGTGGCGGCCATGCCGGCGGCAACGGTGGTGGCAGCGGCCATGGCAATGGCAAGAGCGGCGCTTCGCACGGCAAGTCGTCGGCCCCGGGGCGGGCAGCCAAGGCGAAAACCACGGTCGATGCGACCACACAGGTCTCGTCCGTGCACAAGGAGAAGAACATCCACGCCAAACTCGGCCGGCTGAACTCGCTGCAGCGCAACATCAATGCCTACATGAACTCGAAGAGCAAGAAGTTCGCTGCCATTCAGGCTTTCGTAACGCAGTCCGCGAAAGCCAAGGTCGCCCAGGCCGCGGCTGACGCGGCCCAAGCTCAGCTGGATGCGCTGAATGCGCAGTTGAGCGCGCTGACTTCGCTGACGCCCGATCAGATTGCCGCCATGTCGCCCGAAGACCAGGCGGCTCTGCCTGGGCAGATATCGGCTCTGCAGGCCGAGGTCGCCGCCCAGGAGGCAGTGGTCACCGCCGCCAATGACGCGGCGGAGGCGGCATCCGCCGGTACCGATGATGCATCGCTCAACGCGGCGCTGACGGACATGGCAAACAAGCCCGTCGACGCCGAGGTCACGGCCTGGGCCCAGGGCGTCCTTGCCGCCAAGATCGACCAGGCAGCCGCCGCGATGCAACCGACGCCGTAGCGAATTGCCGCCGAAACGGCAGTAGCCAGTCAAGGAAGTTGCCGCCGGGTTTCTCCCGGCGGCATTGCCGTTTTACAGCTCACACATGCTTGCGGCCGCCGGCCTCGCGAAACCAGCTGTCGGGATAGGGATACCACCAGCCCTGGATCTCCGGTCTGTGGTCGATGATCACCATCTTGGAACGGCGGAAGGCGTCGAGCCCCTGGCGTCCGAGCTCGCGGCCGAGACCCGAGGCCTTCCAGCCGCCGAAGGGCAGGGCGTCATTGTCGATCAGCGGGTTGTTGACCCAGACCATGCCGGCCTCGAGCCGTTCGGCGGCTTCATGCGCCTCTGCCAGGTCTGTGGTGAAGACCGAGGCGCCGAGCCCGAACGGGCTGTCATTGGCAAGCCGGATCGCTTCGTCGAAATCCTTCACCCGGCAGATCGCCGCGACCGGCCCGAAACATTCCTCGCGCACAATCGCCATGTCGGGCGTGATGCCGGTCAGGATCGTCGGTTCGTAGAACCAGCCAACATTGTGCGCCGGTGGGATGCGCCCTCCGGTAACCGCCGTGGCGCCGCTGCGCACCGCATCGTCGACCAGCCGCATGACCTTGGCCCGCGCCACCTCGCTGACCAGCGGTCCGATCTCGCTCTTGTCCAGTCCGTTGCCGATGCGCAGTGCGCGCGTCTTTTCGGCGAACAGCTCGACGAAGCGGTCATGCACGGCATCGACGACGAAAAAGCGTTCGGCCGAGGTGCAGACCTGGCCGGTGAGGTGGAACGCGGCGGTGACGCTGCCTGCCGCCGCCACCTCCAGCGGAGCGTGTTCGCTGATGATCAGCGGGTCGCTGCCGCCGGCCTCGATGATGCAAGGCTTCATGCGTTCGGCGCAAGCAACGGCGACAGCCTTGCCGGCGGCGACAGAGCCGGTGAAGGCGACGGCGTGGGTGCGGTCGGAAGCGATCAGCGCCTGTGCGGTCGCCGCGCCGCCGGGCAGGCACGAAACCAGGCCTTCCGGCAGCGAGCGGAACACCGTCATGTAATCCAGCGTCGACAGCGTCGTCGCCTCGGCCGGCTTGATGATGCAGGCATTGCCGGCGGCAAGCGAAGCGGCGACCGTCCAGCACATCAGCAGGATCGGAAAATTGTAGGGCATGATGTGAACGGAGGTGCCGTAAGGCTCGTAGCGCGCATATTGGAACGAGCCGGCCTGCGTCGTGCCGGCGACCTTGCCGGCCTCGTCGCGCGCCATCTCGGCATAGTAGCGGAAGATCGGCGCGCAATTGGCGATCTCGCCGATCGCTTCCGGATAGGGCTTGCCCATCTCGCATACCATCAACTCGGCGCAGCGGGTAAAGTCGGCCGCCTCGATGGCGTTGGCAACGGCGTGCAGATGTTTGGCACGGCTCTTGGCGTCGAGCTTTTTCCAGGCAGCCTGAGCTTGCGTCGCAGCCGATAGAACCATGTCGATCTCGCCGCCGGCCGCGGCAGCGATGGCACCGACGGTTTCGAGCGTCGCCGGATCGATCACCGGTTTTTTCGTGCCGGTCATCGGCCGATATTCCGGATTGACGAAGAAGGCCGGCTGGTCAGCGGAGAAGTCCATGGTCGTCCTTTCAAGCCCGCTCAGCGGATCATGTAGACCTTCTTGATGGTCTCATGGACGGTGCAGATGCCTTTCCAGTCCTGCGGAAAGAATGCCGCCGTGTCCGGCCCGATCTCGATCACTTCGCCGGATTCATGCACATAGGTGCAGCGGCCCTCGAGGAAGTGGCAGAACTCGTCACGGGTGACATGGCAGTACCACTTGCCCGGGGTGCAGACCCACAGGCCGCATTCGGAACGGCCTTCCGGCCCTTTGTGCAGCAGCTTGCCCGAGGTGCGGGATTCACCCTCGATCATTGTCGGGATGATGCCCCAATCGACGAGGTCGGTGATGGCGAGCGGGGATTGCATGATCGGCGTGGTCATTTCGATTTCCTTGCAATGGATTCATGTGCTCACCGGCACATGAAGGCCTTGGTCAGCGTTTCGGTGATTTCAGAGGTGCCGGTCCAGCCGGCGGGGAAGAATACCAGCGTGCCGGCTTCGACCGGAATCGCTTCGCCATTGTCGTGGACATAGCTGCCGCGCCCCGACAGGAAATGGCAGAACTCATCGGCAGGGAAGGTGACCTTGCGTGTGCCTGGCGTGCACGACCATAGGCCGCATTCGCTCGATCCGTCCAGGTGCTTGAACAGGACCTTGCCCGAGGCGCGCGGCGAACCTGATATCGTGTTGCTGCCCATGCCCCAGTCTTCCAATTCCACAGTGGAGGCCTTCGGCCAGTGCGGTGTCGGCATGTCGTGAAGCTCCAGTTGCTGGCTGCTTGAGCATGATCTTGTCCGAAAACCGGTTCCCACTTTTCGCTGGCACGGTCCTTCGGTTCGGGATCATGCTCTAGGCCAGCATATAGACGTTGCGGATGGTCTCGTGGACGGTGCATTCGCCCACCCAGCCGGCCGGGAACATCACCACGGTTTCAGCGGAAACTTCTATCACCTCACCGACATCCGACCGGTAGCTCGCGCGCCCGGCAACGAAATGGCACAATTCGTCGCGCGGGATAGCCAGCCGCCAGCGGCCGGGCGTGCAGACCCAGATGCCGGATTCCGGCTGGTTGTTCGGCCCTTTATGCACCAGCCTGCCGGTCGAATGCGAAGCGCCTTCCAGCGCGTCGGGCTGGGCGCCCCAGTCGACGAGATCAGTGCGGGTCGAGGCCTGATGGAGGTGTGGGGCGGAGGAGGTCACAGCAATTTCTCCAGCAAGCCTGCCGCTTTCTCCGGGCCGTTCTGCGACTGCATCTGTGTCGAAGTCTTGGCCAGCTTGGCCTTCATCTTCAGGTCGGTCAGGCAGGCTTCGATCTTGGCGATCAGCTCGGCGTCGTTCCAGTCATAGCGCGGCATGCCGAAGCCGTGGCCGGTTTCCTCAACCCTTGTGGCGTTGTCGTGGCCATCCCAGACATAGGGCATGATGATGGCCGGTTTGCCGAAATAGAGGCACTCGGTGAACGAGTTGTTGCCGCCATGGTGGATCACGGCATCGACCTGCGGGATGACCGAAGGCTGCGGGAACCAGCTCTCGACGATGACGTTGCCGGGCACGTCCGAATACTGGTCCTTGTAACCGCCGACGTTGACGAGCGCGCGATAGCGCGTCCTGCCCAATGTCGCGATGATGCGCTTCAACAGGTCGACGTCACCGGCACCGAGGCTACCGAAAGAGACATAGAGCAGCGGCCCGTCATTGTTTTTCGCAAAGGTCGGCACGGCATAGGGTTTTTCCTGCCGCACGCAGCCTTCCAGATACTGGAACTTCGCCGGGTCGAGCGGATGGCGCCGCCTGAATTTCGCCGCCTCGGGGTAGAGCAGCAAATTGAGATAGGGCGAAGCTTCGAAGAACTGGCCGATCGGATAGGGCGCTTCGTTGTTGGCGGTCAGGAACGCATTGAAGTCGTCATGGATCGGCTTGATCACCGCGTTGAAATGGTCGCGGTAGCGCTGGTGCCCGGCATGGTCGTTCTCGCCGCAGCCGGAGAGATGCGGTGGGATGTCCTCGTCCTCGATCTCGTTTTCCGAGCAGGAAATGACGCGCACCCATGGCTTGCCATACTGTTTGATCGCCGGAAACAGGATGACGTTATCGACGCAGATGACATCGGGCTTGATCGCCGCGAGAACGCGCGGCAGATCCTTCTGCGCCCACTTCGCGCTGTCGACGATCGCCGTCCAGCAATCCTTCACATAGTTGTCGACCTGATCGTAGGGCGACTTACGAAAGTTCGGGATGTGGCCGTTGATGAAGTCCTCCCAGAACTTGGCCATCTGTTCCGGCGGCATCGGCTCGGACAGGTTCACCGGATGGGCTTCGAAGCCGTAGCCCTTGTAGACGTCGACAAAGCCGGGGTCCGACAGGAACACCGCTCTGTGGCCGCGCGCCTCGACCGCCTGGGCGATGCCGACGGAATTCAGCGCCGGGCCAAAGGCCGCTTCCGGGAAAAACGCGATCGTCTTCTGCGCCATCAGGCTTCTCCTTCAATCCTTGAAAATTCTGACATCGGCGGCATCCCAGCCAAGTTCGATAGTGTCACCGGCAGAAACTGGCCGGCGGTCCGCGGCATCGGCGGTGACGCGCACCAGGAACGGTTTTGGCGACAGAGCGGTGCGGACGTGCAGCTGCAGGTCGAGGCCCTGATAGGCGAGCGCTTCGACGGTGCCGGAAATGCGGTTGGCGGTCTGAGCCTCGGGGAACAGCCGGATGCGCTCAGGCCGCACTGAAGCGACGGCGGAAGCACCGGGCAAGAGCGTTGCAGGCACCTTGCCCGTGATCCGGGCGCCATTGGCAGCCACCACGCCATCGGTGGTGGCCTTGCCCGGGACAAAGTTCATCACGCCGATGAAGTCGGCGACGAAACGGTCGGCCGGATGTTCGTAGACCGCGTGCGGTGTGTCGCATTGCAACAGTTTGCCGTCTTTCAGCACCGCCATGCGATCGGCCATGACCAGCGATTCCTCCTGGTCGTGGGTGACGATGACGAAGGTGATGCCGACCTCGTGCTGCAGGCGCTTCAATTCCAATTGCATGGCACCGCGAAGCTTCTTGTCGAGCGCGCCGAGCGGCTCGTCGAGCAGCAGCAGACGGGGCCGCTTGATCAAGGCGCGGGCAAGCGCGACGCGCTGCTTCTGGCCGCCCGACAGTTGCTCCGGCTTGCGATCGGCAAAGGGAACCAGCTCGGTCGTCGAGAGAATGGCGTCGACGCGGGAGCGGATTTCGGCAGCCGGCAAACGTTCCATCTCCAGGCCGTAGGAGACGTTGGCCCGGACGCTCATATGCGGGAACAGCGCGTAGGATTGGAACATCAGATTGACCGGCCGCTTGTTGGGCGGGGTTCTGGCGATATCGCGGCCGTCGAGCAGAATGCGCCCGTCATTGGGCGTCTCGAATCCGGCCAGCATGCGCAGCAGCGTGGTCTTGCCGCAGCCCGAAGGTCCGAGCAGGGCGAAGAACTCGTTCTCGCGGATGTCGAGCGAGATACCGTCGACAGCGGTCACCCGGCCGAAGTTCTTCGACACCTTGTCGATCGCCAGCAGCGTGCGGGGCTCGCTCATTGGCCGATGACCCCGCGGTTGAGCCGCTGCGACAGGGTCAGCGCGGTGATCGAGACCGCCATGACGATGCTCGCCAGTGCGTTGATCTCCGGCGTGATGCCGAAGCGGATCATCGCATAGATCTGCATCGGCAAGGTGGTCGAGGCGCGTCCGGCGCCGGCGGCGAAGAAGGCGATGATGAACTCGTCGACCGACAGGGTGAAGGCGAGCAGTGCACCGGCGACGACGGCCGGCAGGATGACCGGCAAAGTCACCCGCCGGAAGGTGGTGAGCGCGGAAGCACCGAGATCGGCGGACGCCTCGGTGATCGACCAGTCGAAGCTTTTCAGCCTGGCGCGCACCACCGAACAGACGAAGGCGAGGTTGAAGACGACATGGGCGAGGATGATGGTGTGCAGGCCCATGGTGATGTTGAGCATGGAGAAGAACGAGAGCAGCGCGATGGCCAGCACGATGTCGGGAATGATCATCGGCGCGAAGATCAGCGCTTCCAATCCCTTGCCGTATTGGCGGCGCATCTCGATGCCGATCGCCAGCAGCGTGCCGAGCAAGGTAGCGATTGCCGTCGAGACCAGCGCCACGATCAGCGTGTTGAGCGCGGCCGAAAGGATCTCGGAATTGCCGGTGAGCGAGGCGTACCATTTCAGCGAAAAACCGGACCATGCTGTCGGCAGCCCGCCTTCGTTGAAGGACAAAGCCACCAGCACCGCAATCGGGATGTAGAGGAAGGCGAAGACCAGCGAAAGCACGAGCCAGAGCGTGCGTCGCGTGGCGGGGGAGCGCTCAGCCATCGGCGTTGCTTCTCGCTTCGGCAGCATGGCCCGACGCTCGATCGGCGGCGATAGCCTGCGCCATCAATACCAGCAGCATGATGACGATCAGCGCCATGGCTAGTGCGGCACCAAATGGCCAGTCATTGGCGGTCAGGAACTGGTCGTAGACGAGGTTGCCGATCATCTGGAAGCGGCCGCCGCCGAGCAGCGCCGGCGTAACGAAATTGCCGATCGACAGCACGAAGACAAAGACCGCGCCGGCGGCGATGCCGGGCACGGTTAGGGGCAGGATGACCCGGCGAAAGGTGGTCAGAGCTGAAGCGCCGAGGTCGCGTGAGGCTTCGGCGAGTTCGGGGTTGAGCCGCGACAGCGGCGCGTAGCAGGCGAGGATGACGAACGGCAGATAGTTGTAGACTAGGCCGGCGATGACGGCGCCCTCGGTGTAGAGCATGGATGGCGGCTCGCCGGTGTAACCGAACCAGCGCAGGAGCTGGGTGACCAGACCTTCGCGGTTGAGGAGCACGATCCAGGCATAGGTGCGGATCAGATAATTGGACCAGAAGGGCAGCACGGCAAAGAACAGCAATACCGGCTGCAGCCGGCGCGGTGCGGCCGCGATGGCATAGGCGGCGGCATAGCCGATGACGACCGCAATCAGGGTCGCGGTGCCGGCGATGCGCGCCGAATTGAGGAAGATACCGGCATAGAGCGGGTCGAAGACCAGCCCGAAATTCTCCAGCGTGAAGGTGTATTCGATGCCGCCATAGGTGCCGCGCCGGAAGAAGGCGAGCGCCAGCACCAACGCGCATGGCACCACCATCAAGGCGGTGAGCCAGGCCAGCGCCGGCGCCATCAGCAAGGTGGAGCGAAATCTAGTTTGTGACACGACTGCGGTACCGCGTTCAACGATCGACGGCGGAAGCCCGCCGTCGATCGTGATCTCTGACTTTGAAGGCGCCTACTGCGCGGCTTTGATCTCGCTGACGATCTTCGAATAGTCGCGCTGGGCGTCGCCGACATCGCGCAGCTGCTCGAACTTGACGAGATCGGCTACCGGCATCGCCATGTTGGGGAATTTGGCCAGGAAGTCGGCCGGCAGGCTTTCCATCGCCGGCTTGTTCGGCACCTTGTAGTCGATGTTCTGGGCCGCCCAGGCGTGGTTCTTGGCATCGAGCATGAAGTTGATGAACTGGAAGGCGGCGTCCTTGTGCTCGGAAGCCTTCATCACCACCATCGTATCGACCCAAAGGTCCGATCCCTCCTTGGGGATGACGTATTTGATCTCGGGTTTCTCGGCGATGCCGTAGTTGCACCAGCCATCCCAGGCCTGCACCAGCAGCGCTTCGCCGGAAACCAGCTTGGAATAGAAAGTGGTGTCGTCATAGGCGAGCAACGTCTTCTTGGCCGAGATCAGAAGGTCCTTGACCTCGGCCATCTTGGCCGGGTCGGTCTCGTTGACCGAGTAACCCTTGTCGAGCTGTCCGGCGGCCAGCAGCCAGCGGTCGGTCGCCAGCATGGTGGTCTTGCCCTTGAGATCGTCGGAGGGGGCGAGCAGATCGCTCCAGCTGGTTGGCGCCACCTTCACCAGATCCGAGCGGTAGCAGAGGCCTGTCGTGCCCCAGGTGTAGGGCACGGAAAAGGCATTGCCGACATCGTGCGGCAGCTTGGTCGCCTCGGGATAGAGGTTGGCGAGGTTAGGGACCTTGGCGTGGTCGATCGGCTCGGTCAGGCCAAGCTTGTTCAGCACCTCGGCAAAGGGCGAAGAGACGAAGACGACGTCATAGCCCTTGCCGCCGGAGGCGACGAGCTTGCCCATGATCTCTTCATTGGTAGCGTGGACAACGACCTCGCCGGAGACGCCAGTCGCGGTCTTGAAGGCGGCCATGGCATCGGGCGCCATGTAGCCGTCCCAGTTGGAGATGACGAGATCGGCGGCGAAAGCGGGCGCCGACAGCGTCAGGGCAAAGCCAAGCGCGATCGAGGATATTTTCAGCGAACGGTGCCGCGGTGTGGTGGCTGTCATGACAGACTCCCATTCTGGTTGATCGTCGAATTTCATTCGTCGGACCAGCGCTTGCGACCCGTGCCGCCGCTTCGATCCTGTTCCCCGGTCTTCTTTGTTGCCGATTGCCGTGACAGTACTATTGCAGAAAAAAGTACGTCAATCCATAATTTGTCAGACGACCAAGGAATCTGGCCGATTGCGTTCGCAAGGACGATCGGCCAAACCGTACCGGTCACCTCCGTTCACGGGAATTGCCATGCAAGCCGCCGCCAGACGACCGCGCACCAACCATCTCGATCTCGCGCAGCGCATCCTTGATGTCGCCCGGCAGCGCGGCTTCGAAGCCGGCGCCCATCTGCCGGAGCAGCAGATCGCGTCGCTGTGCAACGTCTCGCGGACCCCGGTGCGGGCCGCGCTGCGTCTGCTCACCGAAAAAGGCGTGGTGCGCTGGGAGGCCGCCTCGGGCTATCGCCTGGCCATCGACCTTGCCACGCAGGCGACCATGGTCGCCGACCTGCCGAGCGCCGAGGAGGACGAACTCGCCGAAAAGATCCTGCGTGACCGGTCGGCGCGCCGGCTGGACCAGACGGTCACCGTCGGGGCGCTGATGCGACGGTACGATGCCGAGCGCAAGACGGTACTAAAATCGCTAAAGAAACTGACAGACGAAAACCTGCTGGATCGCGCGCCGGGACAATCCTGGCTTTTCCGGCGAACACCCGACGATCCGGAGGCGCAAGGCGAAAGCTATGAGTTCCGCCTGTTGCTGGAACCCGCCGCCATTCTGGCGCCTGGCTTCCGGCTGGACGGGTCCCGCGCTGCAGCTTTGCGCCAGGGCATGGAAGCGCTGCTGGCGCTGCCTGATGCGGCCTTCGATATCAGGGAGTTCCAGCGGCTGGACATCGAGTTCCACTCGATGATCGCCGACGGTTCCGCCAACCGCTTCGTCACCGGTGCGCTGTCCGACCATCTCAGGCTGCGTCGGTTGCCGGGCACTTATGCCGGCGTCAACGTCTTCCGGCTGAAGCAATCGCTGCGCGAGCACCTCACCATACTCGACCATCTGGAAAGCCGGCAGTTTGAGGTTGCCGCCGACCTGCTTCGCGTGCATCTGCGCCTGTCGCGCAACCAGCGTCCACAGGCGGCCAGTCGCGGGGCGCCTGCATTGTTCGGCATGATCAGCCGGCCGGATTGACGAGGACCAGGTGATGCGTAAAGCCAGCCCGACCATCGCGCTGTTTCCGGAAGCGAGCTTCGGCGCGGCGCTCAACTGCGTCGGTATCGCGCAGGCACTGCGCGCTCGCGGCGCCCGGCCGGTGTTCATCTGCCATGCCGGTTTCTCCGGTGTCTTTGCCGACTATGGTTTTCAGGAATACCAGCTGCCGACCGACGATCCGTTGAGCGAGAGCGAACGCCAGAGCTACTGGCAAGCTTTCGTGCGCCGCCATCTGCCGCATTTTCGGCTGAGCCCGATCGACCAGCTCGAAACCTATGTCGCGCCGACGTGGGAAGCGATCGTCGACACCGCGGCCAATGCCGAGGCGCCGCTGCGCCAATTGCTCGCACGGCTGAAGCCGGACACGGTGGTGCTCGACAATGTCATCATGTTTCCAGCCCTTGCCGCCGCCGGCTGCCCATGGGTGCGCGTGGTCTCCTGCGCCGAGACCGAGCTTCCTGATGCCGAGGTGCCGCCCTATTTGTCCGGCCTCGCCGCCGACGATCCAGGCCGCGCGGCCTTCGAGGCGCGTTACCTCGCGGCGGTCGCGCCGGCGCACGACCGGTTCAACCGGCTTCGGGCGGATGCCGGTCTCGCCCCCTTGCCAAAGGGGCTGTTCCTGGAGGCCTCGCCCGACCTCAACCTGCTGTTGACCCCGACCGTCGTGCGGCGCGAACGTGCCGAGCCGCTCGATCCCGCGCGCTTTACCTATCTCGAAGGCTGCGTGCGCTCGGAAGGGCCGTTCGAGGTGCCGGTCTTTCCGCGCAATGGCGGACCGCTGGTCTATGTCAGCTTCGGCAGCCTTGGAGCCATGGATGTCGGGCTGATCGAACGCATGCTGGCCGTGTTCGACAGGCTACCGGCGCGTTTCATCGTCAATGTCGGTGGCTTGCGCGACAGCTACCGCGCGGTGCCGGACAATGTCTATCTCGACGCCTGGTTTCCGCAGCCTTCGGTGGTGGCGAAGTCCGACCTGTTCATCCATCACGGTGGCAACAACAGCTTTTGCGAGGCGCTGCGTTTCGGGGTGCCATCGCTGATCATGCCCTATTGCTGGGACGGGCACGACAATGCGCAACGCGCCGAGGAAACCGGCGTCGGCAATCATATCGGCCGTGACGGCTGGACCGAAGGAGTATTGGAGAAAGCCATTCTCGGCCTGCTGGCCGATAATGAAATGCGCGCCCGTCTGAAGGAGAATGCAGCGCAAATGGCGCTGAAACCCGGAACGGACGTGGCCGCCGAAGCGATACTCTCTCTGATACGGACATGAACCAATGCCTGACAATCACGCAACCACTACATCGCCTTTGAGCGGCGCCAACGATCCAAGAAGCTGGCTGGCCGCGCATGCGATCAGCGAAGTCGAATGCCTGGTGCCCGACTTGAATGGCGTCTTGCGCGGCAAGGCCTTGCCGGTGGCGAAATTCCTCAAGGCGCTGGAGGACCGCGGGCTCTATCTGCCGAGCAGCGCCTTCCTGGTCAGCATCGACGGCCGCTATTCCGGCTCCGTCGACGAGGGTTTTGCTTATGCGGACCCAGACATGCGCATGGTGCCCGATGTCTCGACGCTTTGCCTGGCGCCAGGCGGCGGTGCAGGCAAGGCTTATGTCTTTGCCGATGCCTTGCATATGGACGACGGGCCGTGGGAGGCCTCGCCGCGTCATGTCTTGAGGGCCGTACTCGATCTCTATCGCCAGCGCGGCTGGCGGGCGGTGGTGGCGCCGGAACTCGAATTCTATCTCACCGCGCCCAATCCCGATCCCGACCGGCCACTGACCGCGCCAGTTGGCAACAACGGCCGCGCCGAGAGCGTGCAGCATCCCTACGACATGGCGGCACTGGAGGAGTTCGAACCGGTGATCCGGCGCATCTATGATCACGCGGCCGCCGCCGGACTGCCGCTCGACACGTTGATCCATGAATCCGGCACCGCGCAGCTCGAGATCAATTTCCTGCACGGCGACGCGCTGGCGCTGGCCGACAAGGTGTTGCTGTTCAAGCGCCTGACCAGGCAGGCGGCGCAGGCGTGCGGCATGCATGCCACCTTCATGGCGAAACCAATCGCGGCACAGGCCGGCAGCTCGATGCATCTGCACGTGTCGGTGATCGACGAGGCCGGCAACACGCTGTTTGCCGGCTCAGATGATGCCGACACGCCAATGTTCGGGCATTTTATCGGCGGCCTGCAGAAATACGTTCCCGAGATCATGCCGCTGTTTGCGCCGAACGTGAATTCATACCGGCGCATCCGGCCGAACCACAGCGCGCCGGCCAATATCGAGTGGTCGCACGACAACCGCTCCTGCGGCCTGCGTGTACCGGCCGGCGGCCGCGCCGCACGGCGAATAGAAAACCGGCTGCCCGGCGCCGACGCCAATCCCTATCTGGCGATCGCCGGCTCGCTGCTCGCCGGCTATCTCGGCGTCGAGGAGAAGATCGCGCGTTCGGCGGAAGCGTCGGGCAACGCCTACAAGATCAAGAGCACGCTGCCGAAAACCATGGAGGAGGCGCTGGATCGCTTCACCGCCTGTGGCCCGGTGCGGGCGCTGCTCGGCGAGGACTTCTTCCAGACCTATCTGCGCGTCAAGAGCGTCGAGCTCGACCTGTTCCAGAGCGTGGTGACGTCCTGGGAGCGCGACCATTTGCTGCTCAAGGTGTAATGATGGGCTTCAATTCAGGCCTTGATATCGGCAAATCCTATTATGTCGCGACGGCGAACTCAGCGCGGGATCACCCGGCCCTGCAAGGTGATGTCGACGCCGACCTCGTTGTCGTCGGCGGTGGCTGCACCGGCTTGTCGGCGGCGCTTCACGCCGCCGAAGGTGGGCTGAAGGTGGTGCTGCTGGAAGGCGGCAAGATCGGCTGGGGGGCGTCGGGGCGCAATGGCGGCCAGATGATCCCCGGCCTGCGCAAGGGCGCCAAGGGGTTAGTCAAGCTCTATGGGCCGGAACGAGCGAAGGCGCTGTTCGATCTCGCTTTCGAGGCGCGTGGGCTGGTGCTGGATATCATCGAGCGTCATGCCATCGACTGCGACCTCAGGCTGACCGGCCATCTGGTCGGCGCGGTCAATAGCCAGGATTTCAAGGATCTGGAAGAAGAAGCCGAGTGCCTGGCCACGGTGATGAAGTTCCATGATGTCGAGATGCTCCCGGCGGCGGAAGCGCGCGGCAAGGTCGACACGCCCTATCATGGCGCGATGTATGAGAAGCTCGGCGGCCATATGCATCCGCTGAACTATACGCTGGGTCTTGCCCGCGCCGCAGTCGCGGCCGGCGTCGTCATTCATGAGAATTCGGTTACCGTGCGACTGGAGCGGGAGCCTTCCATCCGCGTCTCGACGGCCAAGGGTTCTGTCCGGGCAAAGCATGTCGTGCTGGCGGGCGACGCGCTGCTTCATGGACTGGAGCCGCGCGTCAACAGCCGCATCATGCCGGTCGGCAACTACATTGTCGCCACCGAGCCGCTGGAGGGTAAGCGCAATGTCATCCCCGCCAATGTTGCGGTGTCCGACACGCGCTTCGTCGTCAATTACTACCGGATGTCGGCGGATGGACGCCTGCTGTTCGGCGGCGGCGAGCGCTACACGCCGTCGCCGCCGGCCGACATTGCCGGCTTCGTGCGGCCGCATATGGAAAAGACCTTTCCCCAGCTCAGCGGCTGCCGCATCGATCATGCCTGGGGCGGACTGGTCTCGGTGACGACGTCGCGGCTGCCGCATGTCGGGCATTATGGCGAGGTCTATTTCGCGCATGGCTATTCCGGCAAGGGGGTGATCCTGTCGACGCTATCGGGCAAGCTGCTGGCCGAGGCGATCACTGGTGATGCCTCGCGGCTCGACCTGTTTTCGACGCTGAGTCCGCTGCCGTTTCCCGGAGGCACCGCATTGCGCGGCCCGCTCTATGTGCTCGGCATGCTATGGTACGCGATGCGCGACCGCATCAAGCACTGAGGGCAGGCGGGCGCAGTGGTGAAAGCCTGTTAGACGACGAAGAAATCCTCGATGCGCTGCTTGGCCGCGAGCAGCGCCGGCAGGATCTCCCGTTCCATCTCGGCGACGGAGAAGCGGGCCGACTGGGTCGAGACATTGATCGCTGCCACGGTCCGGCCGGTGCGGTCGTTGATCGCCACGGCGATGGAGCGCAGGCCGAGTTCAAGCTCTTCATCGATGATGGCAAAGCCGTTGGCCTTCGCCTTGCCAATGGCTTCGGCGAGTGCTGCTCTTGCAGTTATCGTCTTTGGCGTGCGTCCCTCGATGGTCACCTGACGGAGGAAGGTCTCCAGTTCGCCGGGCGCGAGGCCGGAGAGCAGGACCCGTCCCATCGATGTGCAATAGGCGGGCAGCCTGGTGCCGACATCAAGCGAGACGCTGAGGATGCGCCGGCCGGGAACACGGGCGACATAGACAATGTCTTCACCAGACAGGATGGCGGCCGAACAGGACTCGTTCAGTTGCGCCGCGACCTCGCGCATGATGGGAGCGGCATAAGTCCACAGCGATGCGCCGCCGAGCCATGTGCGGGCGACGGTCAGCAGGCGCGGCGACAGCGAAAATTGCCTGCCGGCCTGCGTCGCGTAGCCGGCTGCGGCCAGCGTCAGCAGGAAGCGGCGTGCGCCGGCGCGGGTCAACCCTGCTTGCTCCGCCATCTCGGTCAGCGTCATGCCGGCCGGATGCCGGGCCAGTATCTCCATGACCGCAAGCCCGCGTTCGAGCGAGCCGATATGGTCTCGGGAAGCGGCCTCGTCGTTCATGTGGCCTCCTGAAAATGGCGGCGCTGCCAGATTGACTTCGCGCCAAAACCCGACGTAAAAGTATCCCATATAAAACATAAGTTCGCAATACGAACTTTTTGAGCTTTGGAGCATGGACGATGGTCAAATTCCTGCCGCTCAGCGAGGCCGTGGCGTGGAATTTGAACGATGGCGACACGGTCGCCTTCGAGGGCTTTACCCATTTGATCCCGACTGCCGCGGCGCATGAGGCGATCCGCCAGGGGTTTCGCGAGCTGACGCTGATCCGCATGACGCCGGACCTTATCTACGACCAGATGATCGGCATGGGCATGGCCAGGAAGATCGTCTTCTCCTATCTCGGCAATCCCGGCGTCGGGCTGCTGCGGCGCGCCCGCGACGCCATCGAGAACGGTTTTCCCCGGCTGATCGAGGTCGAGGAGCACAGCCATGCCGGCATGGCCAATGCCTATGAGGCGGGTGCCGCCGGTCTGCCTTGCGCCGTGTTCCGCGGCTATCGCGGCGCCGGGCTGGCTGCGGTCAATCCGAACATCAAAACGGTTTCTTGCCCGTTCACCGGGGAGGTGCTGGCCGCGGTTCCCGCCATCCGTCCCGACGTCACCTTCATCCACGCGCAGAAAGCCGACAGGAAAGGCAATGTGCTGGTCGAGGGCATCATCGGCATCCAGAAGGAAGCGGTTCTGGCAGCAAAGCGCGCGGTGGTGACGGTGGAGGAAGTGGTCGACAATTTCGACGAATTGCATCCCAATTTGACCGTGCTGCCGAGCTGGACGATATCAGCTATTTCGGTCGTGCCGGGCGGGTCGCACCCATCCTATACGCATGGCTATTATATCAGAGACAATGCCGCCTATCTCGAATGGGACGAGATCGCCGCCGACCGTGAAAAATTCCGGGCGTGGATGCAGAAGAATGTCATGGAAAGGACCGCTGACGATTTCGCTGCCCGCGTCGAGCATCTGAGGATTGCGGCATGAGCGATAGCAAGCTGGGTTTCACGCCCAACGAAATGATGACGATCGCCGCCAGCCGGGCGCTGAAGAACAACGATGTCTGTTTTGTCGGCATCGGCGCGCCGTCGGCCGCCTGCAATGTCGCGCGGCTGACGCATGCGCCCGACATCACGCTGATCTATGAGAGCGGCACGATCGGTACCGCGCCCAATGTTCTGCCGCTGTCGATCGGCGACGGCGAATTGTGCGATACCGCCGTCACCACCGTCTCCGTGCCGGAGATGTTCCGCTACTGGCTGCAGGGTGGCCGCATCTCGATCGGCTTCCTTGGTGCCGCCCAACTTGACAAGTTCGGCAACATCAACACCACGGTCATCGGCGACTATCTTCACCCGAAGACGCGGCTGCCCGGCGGCGGCGGCGCGCCGGAGATCGCCACCTCGTCGAAGGAGATCTACATCACCATGGCGCAGTCGAAGCGCGGCATGGTTGAGACAATCGACTTCTATACCTCCTTCGGCCATGGCGAGGGCGGCGATCACCGAAAACGCCTCGGCATCGAGACAGCAGGCCCGACGCTGCTGATCACCGACCTCGCCATCTGGAAACCCGACCCGGTGACCAAGGAATTCACGGTGGTGTCGCTGCATCCGGGCGTCTCGCGCGCCGAGGTGCAGGCGACCTGCGGCTGGACGGTGAAATTCACCGATGCGCTCGAAGAAACGCCAGCGCCGACCGCGCTCGAACTGAAGACGTTGCGCGACCTGCAGGCCCGCACCAAGGCGGCGCATGCGGCAACCGGAAAAGAGAAGGCGGCATAAATGGCCGAGGCCTATATCTGCGACTATATCCGCACGCCGATCGGGCGCTTCGGCGGGGCGCTGTCCTCGGTCCGCACCGACGATCTTGGCGCCGTGCCGCTGAAGGCACTGGTCGAGCGCAATTCCGGCATCGACTGGCAAGCGGTCGACGACGTCGTCTATGGCTGCGCCAATCAGGCCGGCGAGGACAACCGCAATGTGGCGCGGATGTCCCTGCTGCTGGCCGGCCTGCCCAAGGAGATTTCCGGCTCGACCGTCAACCGGCTGTGCGGTTCGGGCATGGATGCCGTCATCATCGCCGCGCGCGCGATCAAGGCTGGCGAGGCGGAGCTGATGATAGCAGGCGGCGTCGAGTCGATGTCGCGTGCGCCGTTCGTTATGCCCAAGGCCGAGACGGCCTTCTCGCGCAATGCCGAGATCCACGACACCACCATCGGCTGGCGCTTCGTCAATCCGCTGATGAAGCAGCAGTATGGTGTCGATTCGATGCCGGAGACCGGCGAGAACGTGGCGGAAGAGTTCGCCGTCTCCCGCGCGGACCAGGATGCATTTGCCGTGCGCAGCCAGGACAAGGCGGTCGCCGCACAAGCCAATGGCCGACTGGCGAAAGAGATCACAGCGGTGACCATCCCGCAACGCAAGGGCGACCCGATTATCGTTTCCAAAGATGAACATCCGCGCGCGGGCACGACGATCGAGGCGCTGGCGAAGCTGCCGACGCCGTTCCGGCAAGGTGGCACTGTCACCGCCGGCAACGCGTCGGGCGTCAATGATGGCGCTGCGGCGCTGGTCATTGCCTCGGAAGCGGCCGTGAAAAGGTATGGCCTGACGCCGATTGCTCGCGTCCTCGGCGGAGCAACCGCCGGCGTCGCGCCACGTGTCATGGGCATCGGCCCAGTGCCGGCGACGCGGAAGTTGTGCGCGCGGCTTGGCCTGACGCCGCAGCAGTTCGATGTCGTCGAGCTCAACGAAGCCTTTGCCTCGCAAGGTATCGCGGTGCTGCGCCAGCTCGGCATTGGCGAGGACGCCAAGCACGTCAACCCGAATGGCGGCGCCATCGCGCTCGGCCATCCGCTCGGCATGTCGGGCGCGCGTATTTCAGGCACGGCGGCGCTGGAGCTTCGCGAAGGTGGCGGCCGCTATGCGCTGGCTACCATGTGCATCGGCGTCGGCCAAGGCATTGCGATAGCACTCGAACGGGTTTGATCTCCGGTCCTTTTGGTCGTCTTGGCGGCAGAGTCTTGCCGCGATCAAATTTGACCATGTGGACAAAAGTCCGGCGTCGTTCCATAGTTCCCTGTCTTCATATTTTAGCGAACAGCCGGCTCGACATGGCTGTCGAACAGAGGGGTATGAGAATGGCAAACGGGAAGAGCAGATTCCAATCGAAACGCGAAGGTTTTTCGCGCCGCAATGTGCTGGAGCTGGGCGCACTCGGCCTGGCGGCGGCCATGCTGCCGGGCAGGGCCTGGTCGCAGGACAAGAAGCTGAAGGTGGCGGCGATCTTCGCCACGCCGATCGAGGAGCCATGGGATAACCAGATCCATGTCGCCTTGCAGAAGGCCGAGAAGGAACTCGGCATCGAGTACAAATGGTCGGAGAAGGTACAGACCGCCGACTTCAGTCGCGTCATGCGCGAATATGCGCAAGGCGGCTATGAGCTGGTGCTGGGCGATGCCTTCGCGGCCGAGCGCGAATCGCGCAGGACCGCGAAGCAGTTCCCGAAGGTCGCGTGGCTGTTCGGCTCGGGCGCGGGACCGGCGGAGCCGAATTTCGGCGTCTTCGACAACTGGATCCACGAACCGGCCTATCTCTCCGGCCTGATCGCCGGCAAGATGTCGAAATCAGGCACGGTCGGCGCGGTGGCGGCGATGGGCATTCCCGAGGTTAACCGGCTGGTCAACGCTTTCTTTGCCGGCGCCAAGGAGGTCAATCCTGATATCAAGAAAAAGGTCGCCTTCATCGGTTCCTTCTTCGACCCGCCAAAGGCCAAGGAAGCCGCGATCGCGCAGATCGACGCCGGCGTCGACGTGATCTATGCCGAGCGCTTCGGCGTCATCGAAGCGGCGGTAGAGAAGAAGATCCTCGCCATCTCCAACATGTCCGACCAGTCGAGCCTCGGCCCCGACACGGTGATCACCGGGCCGGTCTGGAACATGTATCCGACGGTCGAACAGGCGATCAAGCTGGTCAAGGCCGGCGTCTTCACGGCGCAGGATTACGGCGATTTCTCGCGCATGGCCAAGGGCGGCTCGCATCTTGCGCCCTACCACAAATTCGACAAGACGCTGCCGGCGGACGTCAAGGAACTGGTCGAGAAGAAGAAGGCCGAAATCCTCGATGGCATTTTCCGCGTCGACGTGGACGAGAACACGCCGGTCTCGGATTAAGTCCCTCCCCCTTGAGGGGAGGGTGGCCCGAAGGGCCGGGTGGGGTCCTCCGCGGCGCGCTCCATCCTTTCAAGTCAAATGTCGAGGCGGTTGAGGCGACCCCTCCCGCCTCGCTTCGCTCGGCACCCTCCCCTCAAGGGGGAGGGGTATCCGTGCCAACGCTTCTAGGATTCCGCCCTTGCCCCCTCCTCTCATCGAAATGCGCGGCATCACCAAGAGCTTCGGCGCCGTCAGGGCGAACGAGGCGATCGATCTGCAGGTCGCGCCGGGCGAAATTCTTGGGCTGCTCGGCGAGAATGGCGCCGGCAAGACGACGCTGATGAATGTGCTGTTCGGCGCCTATGCGCCGGATGCCGGTGAGATCCTGATCGAGGGCCGACCGGTGACGATCAACAGCTCGGCCGATGCGCTTGCCGCCGGGATCGGCATGGTGCACCAGCATTTTCACCTCGCGCCACGGCTGTCGGTGCTGGAAAACCTGCTCATCGGCATTCCAGGCAAGTCGGGCCGTATCGATCGCGCCGGTGGACTGGCGCGGCTTGGCGAAATCGGCCGGCAGCATGGGCTGACGCTCGATCCCGACCTTCCGGTTGCGGCGCTGTCGGTCGGCGAACAGCAGCGGCTGGAAATCGTCAAGGCGCTGTTTCGCGGCGCCAGGCTCCTGATCCTCGACGAGCCGACGGCGGTGCTGGCGCCGAGCGAGATCGACGGGCTGTTTGCGGCGTTACGCTCGATGGCCGCCCAGGGCCTCGGCATCATCTTCATCTCGCACAAGCTGAACGAGGTCCGGGCGCTGACGCATCGCTGCGTGGTGCTACGGCACGGGCGCGTTGCCGGCCGCGTCGACACGCCCGCCAACACGACATCCTCGGAGATGGCGCGGCTGATGTGCGGCCACGAGATCGTTCCGCCGGCCAGAGGACCGTCGACGCCAGGTGCGGCGGTGTTGACCATCGAGAGCATTTCGACGTCGCGCCATTCGGGCATGGCGCTGCGCGACGTCTCCCTCTTCGTCCGCGCTGGCGAGATCCTCGGCATTGCCGGCGTCTCCGGCAATGGCCAGCGGGCGCTTGCCGAGGTGATCTCCGGCGTGCTCGCGCCCGATGCCGGGCGGATGACGATAGCCGGCAAAGCGGTCTCGCAATTCTCACCACGCGCGGTGCAGGCGCTCGGCCTCGGCCGCATCCCGGAAGACCGCATGACGACGGGGCTGGTCACCAACCTGCCGCTCGCCGATTCCATGGTGCTGCCGCGCATTGGCACAGCTGCGTTCAGCAACAAGGGGTTGCTCAGACCGGATGCGATCCGCGCCTTCGCCGAGGCGCAGATCAAGGCCTATGACATTCGTTGTCCCGGGCCGATGACGCGCGCCGGCGCCTTGTCCGGCGGCAATTTGCAGAAGGCGCTGCTGGCGCGCGAACTTGCCTTCGATCCCAAGGTGCTGATCGTGTCGCAGCCGACACGCGGCCTCGATATCGGCGCGGCCCGCTTCATCCATGAGAAATTCCTCGACATGCGCGCCAAGGGCTGCGGCATCATCGTGATCGGCGAGGATTTGGAAGAGCTGCTGATGCTCTGCGACCGCATCGCGGTGATGTATGAGGGGCGCATCGCCGGCACGCTCGACAGCGCGGACGCCACGATCGCGCGACTCGGCCTGATGATGACCGGGGCCGGGCAGGCCGAGGAAGCGGCCTGATGTTCCGCCTCGAAGCCCGCATCTCGACGCCCGCCTGGTTCAATCTGGCGCTGCCGCTGCTGGCGATCGCAGCAACGCTAATCCTGTGCAGCGGCCTCATTGCGCTGGCTGGCGCCGGCGTCATCGAGGCCTATGGCGTGATGTTCTCGGCCTCGCTTGGCGACAGCTACGCCATCACCGAAACGCTGGTTCGGGCAACCCCGATGATCTTCACCGGACTTGCCGTCGCCGTCGCCTTCCGCGCCAAATTCTGGAACATCGGCGCCGAAGGGCAATTGCTGGCCGGCGCTGTGGCGAGTTGCGCGGTTGGCGCCATTCCGATGCCGGGACCGCTCGCCATGCTGTTGATGGCGGGGGCGGGTGCTGCGGCCGGTGCCGCTGTTGCCCTGATCCCGGCAACGCTGCGGGTGAAGTTCAAGGTGGATGACGTGGTCAGCTCGCTGCTCCTCAACTCGGTCATCTTCTATGCGCTGATGGCGCTGATCGAAGGGCCCTGGAAGGACTCCTTCAGCGGTTATCCGATCTCGCCGCCGATCGAGGATACGGCGAATTTCCCGGTGCTGATGGAAGGCACCAGGCTGCATCTCGGCGTCGTGGTGGCGCTGATCGCCGCACCCATTGTCTGGTTCCTGATCGTACGCACGACACTCGGCTTCCGGATCAGGGTCACCGGCGAGAACCCCGAAGCGGCGCGCTATGGCGGCATCAGTGTCGAACGCGTGCTGCTCTCGACAGCGTTGCTCTCCGGGGCGCTCGCCGGTCTGGCTGGGGTCGGCGAGGTCGGCGGCGTGCATTTCCAGGTGATGAGCGACATCTCGCCGGGCTATGGCTATTCCGGCATTGTCGTCGCCATGCTGGCGCGGCTCAATCCGCTCGGCGTTGTGCCCGCGGCGATCTTCCTTGCCGCCGTCATGACCGGCGCCGAGGCGATGTCGCGTGCGACAGGCGTTCCGGCCTTCCTCAGCGATGTCATCCAGGGCACGGCGCTGCTTGCCATGCTGGTGGCGCTGCTGTTCACCGCCTATCGCATTCGCCGCATCGGGGTGGCATGATGAGCGTGGTGCTGGAACAGATTTTTCAGGTCGGCTTCCTCGCCGCGATCATCCGCATCGCCACGCCGCTGGCTTTTGCGACGCTCGGCGAAATGTTCTCCGAACGGGCTGGTGTGCTCAATCTCGGCATCGAGGGCATCATGCTGTTGTCGGCGATGACCGGTTTTACGGCCACCAGCCTCAGCGGCAGCCTGTGGCTCGGCGTGCTGGCGGCGGTGTTGACCGGCATGCTGATGGGCGCGCTGCATGCGCTGTTCACGGTGGCGCTGGGCTTGAGCCAGCATGTCTGCGGCATCGGCGTCACCTTGTTCTCCTCGGGCCTTGCCTATTTCCTCTATCGGCTGATCTTCGGCCAGCAATCGGTGCCGCCGAGCATCAAGGGTTTCGCCACGCTGCCGATCCCTGTTCTTTCCGACATTCCCGTGCTCGGGCCGGCGGTGTTCAACCAGTTTGCGCTGGTCTACATGGCAATGCTGGCCATACCTCTGGCCGCCTTCGTGCTCTACCGCACGCCCTGGGGCCTGTCGGTGCGCATGGTCGGTGAGAATCCCCGCGCCGCCGATTCGGCCGGGGTCAGCGTGATTGCGACGCGCTTCCAGGCGGTCATTCTCGGCGGCGCCCTGATGGGGCTGGCCGGTGCCTTCCTGTCGATGGCGCAGTTCAACGCCTTCACCTTCGGCGTTGTCTCTGGGCGCGGCTGGGTGGCGATCGCGCTCGTCGTCTTCGGCCGCTGGGACCCGTGGCGCTCGGCGGGTGCCGCGCTGCTGTTCGCCTTCGTCGATGCCTTGCAATTGCGCATGCAGGCGAGCGGGCTCGGCCATATCCCCTACGAAGCGTTCCTGATGCTGCCCTTCATCTTCACCATCGTTGCGATGGCTTTCATGTCGCGCAACGCGGTGGCGCCATCGGCGCTGCTCAAGCCGTTCCGCAGGGAAGAGCGGTAGGCGAGCAGGACTCCCTTCCTCTCCCTCCGGAGGGGAGAGGTGGCTCGGCGAAGCCGAGACGGAGTGGGGGAACCACCTGTCAACCGCCGCCGCGAACGGACATAGGATGGACCGAGGCGCAAGCAACGTCTTGTCGCGCCGCCCCAAGGTCGACCCCCACTCCGTCGAGCTACGCTCGACACCTCTCCCCCGATCGATGGGGAGAGAGGAAGGGCGCCAGGCTGTCCATTACATCGCGGTAAAGCCGTTATCGACGAACAGATGCGCGCCGTTGACGAAGCTGGCCTCGTCGCTGGCGAGATACAGCGCCGCCTTCGCCACCTCTTCCGGCTCGCCGATCCGCCCTTGCTGCGCGGCAAGTGCCGCGTCGGAGACGTCGACGCCGAGCTTGCCGAGGTCGGCGACCTCGCGCAGCCCGTGCGGCGTGCGGATGAAACCAGGGCAGACGGCGTTGCAGCGGATGTTGCGGTCGCGGAACTCGACGGCGATGGCGCGCGCGAACATGTGGCAGGCGCCCTTGGTGGTGTCGTAGAGCACCTCGTTCGGTGTCGCCACCACTGCCGAGATCGACGAGGTGCAGACGATCGAGCCGCCGCCGGCCGATATCATGCCGGGCAGCACGGCGCGCGTCATGAGGAACATCGAGCGGACATTGACGGCATGCAGCCAGTCCCATTCCTGAACCGTCGTCTCCAGGAAAGGTTTGATGACGATGGTGCCGGCATGGTTGAACAACACGGTGACCGGGCCGAATTTGTCCGTCGCGCCCTTCACCGCCGCCTCGACCTGGGCTTGATCCGAGACATCAGCCACGAAATGCTCGGCGACATGGCCTCGAGCCCGGATCGCGGCTGCGGTGGCGGCAGCCGCGTCACCATTGCGGTCGATGATTGCCACCTTGGCGCCTTCCGCGGCGAACAGCTCCGATGCCGCCCCGCCCATCCCCGTCGCGCCGCCGGAGATGATGGCGACCTTGCCGGCCAGTCTCGTGCCCATGTCTATGCTCCCTGTGTCTGCTTTTTGTCACGTCGCATTGCCGCTTCTGCGGCGATGCTATCCCTCGCGCGCCGGATGGCCAAGCGAGCCACCGGACACCGCGAACTCCTCTTCCGGCGACAGCACCAGCCGGTGGCGGCGGTAGAAGGCGAAATAGGCGAGGCCGATCGCATACCAGACCGCCGCCGCGATCGCTGCCCAACGATAGAGCGGGTCGAAGAACTGGTAGGCGAGCGTGACGATGCAGATCAGAATCGTGGCATAGGCGCCGAACCTGCCGAGCGGGCTGACGAAGGGCCGCGATATCGAGGTATAGAGCGTGCGCAGGCGCAGGTAAGCGATGCTCTGCAAGATGTAGGAGACCATGCCGGCGAACACGATCATGCTGACGAGGAAGCCGCCCATGAAGGCGACATTGTTATTGCCGCCGAGATACCAGACCAGAAGCAGCATGAACAAAGCCATGGCTGAGCCGGTGGTGAGCGCCCGGTTGGGGGTCTTGGTGCGGGCGCCGGTTACTGAGAGCGCCGTCGGCAGATAACCGGCCCGCGACAGCGAATAGATGTTGCGGCCCGAGGCGAAGCTGCCGGCAAAGAAGCTGGCGGCGAGACCGAGCACCGCGACCGAGGCGAGCAGCTTTGCCCAGCCGTCGCCGAATATGGTGCGGAAGCCGTCGAGCAGCGGTTCGCCAGACGAGCCCATGGCGTGCGCGCCCTGCGGGATGGAGGCGCTGAAGAACAGCACGCCGAGCGCCAGGGCAATCAGCGTCACGATCGACAGGATCAGCGCGCGCGGCATGTCGCGGGTCGGGTTCCTGGCCTCCTCCGCGGTCAACGGCAATTGCTCGACCGCCAGGAACATATAGACGCCAAAGGGCAAAGCGAGCATCACGCCGGTGAAACCGAAGGGCAGCCACGGGCCATTGCCCTCGGCCAATGCGGCCGGACCATCCGCCGCCGCGCCGATGTTCAGCGCGTATTTGAAGAAGTCGACATGCGGGATCGCCACGACGAAGAAGAACAGCAGCACGGCGATCGCCGCAACGGTGACATAGATGACGACCTTCATCGACAATTCGAGCCCGCGCAGGGAAAGCCCAAGCATCACGACATAGCCGGCCACCCACCACAGCGGCAGCGCGCTTTCCGGCGTGCCGAAGATTGCCGCGAGGTATGAGCTCATGAAGAACATGTTGGCGGCGGGCGCCAGCACGAACTCGATGTTTTCGGCAAGGCCGGTGGTGAAACCACCCCAGGGGCCAAGCGCGGTGCGCGAGAAGGAATAGGCGCCGCCGGTGTGCGGCAAGGCGGCACTCATCTCGCCGATCGAACAGCACAGGCAGATATACATGAAGCCGATGATCAGCGCGGCGAGCAGCATGCCGCCGAAGCCTCCTTGCGCTAGGCCGATGTTCCAGCCGGAATACTCGCCGGCAACGACAGCGCCCACGCCCATCATCCACAACGCGAACAGGCCGGCATGGCGCTGCAACTGGCGCTGCTCGAAATAGTCCCTGTCGACGCTCTGATAGGTGACACCGCCCGTGCCGCGATCCGCAATCTGCTCCGTCATCGCCGTTCCCCTTGGTTTGCCATTTGCGATCCGGGCATAGTTCAAGAGCGCTTCGTCGGCGTATATATCCCCAAGGAGATATGTCGGTCAGGCGAGGCTGCCTCCAGAACGTGCAGATGCGAGGGCGTTTCGATGGAAGGATCACATCTGTCGGCACTGGCGGCCTGGCACGAGGCCTTGCCCGATCTCGTGTCGCTGATCGGCAAGCAAGGTTTCGCCGAAAGGCTCGATGGCGCCTTGCGGGCAGTGGCGCCGTTCGATCTGAGCTGCGTGTTCGCCTATCCCGGCCGCGCGCGGCCTATGTTTCTCCATGACGGTCTTGGCGCTGTCTCCTCGACCCAAATCATGACCAACTATCTCAACGGCACCTATCTTCTGGATGCCGTTTATTCGGCCTGCGCGCGGCGCGCCCCGCAAGGGCTGCACCGCTTGCGCGACCTGGCGCCGGATGCCTTCTTCGAGGGCGAATACTATAATTCCCCCGACGTGCATCCCTGCATTTCGATGGAATCCGGCACGCTGGCCGAAGAGATCGTCTTTCTCGTTCCGGTGCAGGGCAGCTTCTATCTTGCCTATTCGCTGCTTCGCGCGAACGCCAGCCCGCCATTCTCGGACGAGGATTTTGGCCGTCTCCGGCAAACCGCGGCGATGGTGACGATTCTTGCACAGCGCCATTGGGAGCATCTGGCGCCGGCCGGTTCCCTTGCCGAGCCGAAGCCCGCCAGCCAGGATGTCGAGCAGGCGTTCGAAACTTTCGCACCGTCCCGGCTGACGCGGCGCGAGCAAGGCATTGTCAGCCTCATCCTGCGCGGCCATTCCAGCATGTCGATCGGCAGGATCCTGGAGATCGCCGAAGGCACGGTGAAGATCCATCGCAAGCACATCTATGCCAAGCTCGACATTTCCAGCCAGACTGAATTGTTCAACCTGTTCATCAAGCATCTGCTGGCTGAGCGCTGACCTGTGCGACCTCCTGGTACAGTTGTTGGACTGTGGCGATTCCGTGGCTCGGCTTCGTCGTCCTTCCTGGCGATTGTTCCTGGCAGGGCAGTACTCGGTAAACAAAACCAATCTTTCGGACGATTTGAGAAATCCATTCTATAAATTGCCCAAAAATAGCACTCGACAAAGTCTACTGATTTTATAGATTAATTGGCGAGACGGAGGTCGATATGTCCTATATCCAGAACACCCAGACTGATCGCAACGGCCAAAGGCTGGCCAATGCCCAGACCTTTCGGCCGGCCTATGCAGGCGCTTTCGCCTATCTCGTCTTTGCCCTTGCGTTCGTGTTCACCGGGGCAGTCGTTCTGGGCTTGATTCCCTGATCTCATCGGCGAGCGGCTTGCCGTTTCAGAAATAGCCGCTTTCAGAAGTACCGGAGTTGAATGAGCCGAATGCCGGAGCGCTTTCGCGCGCCCGTGATTCAACGTGATGCCCATATTTCCAACGTGATGGAGGAGATGGCAATGCCGATCGAGTTCACGCATGTTCCCGGTAAAACGCAACCCGCCAACGCCAGCTTTTTCTACGATTTCGTCGAGACCGCGACCAAGCTGTCGCTTATCGAGGACGCCGGATTCCAGAAGATCGTCGTCGACGATCCGGCCGGATTGCTGACCAATATGGACCTCGCTGCCCAGGCACTGGGCCGCACCTCGTCGCTGGAAGTCGTTCTGACGCATTGGGCTGGCGTGATCGAGCCGACCGTGGCGGCACGGCAGCTAGCGGGCCTCGACATGAAAAGTGGCGGGCGGCTGTCGCTCAGGATGCTCAGCGAGCCGCTGAGCGACGACGATGCCGAGACGCGCCCGGTCGGCCATACCGTCGTCTGGCAGCGCATCGACGAATATCTGGTGCTCTTGAAGCGGCTGTGGGCGAACGACCGGCCCTTCGACCATGAAGGCGCCTTCTACAGCATCAAGGGCGGTTATGTGCCGCGCAAGGGGCCACATGGCGCCGATGTGACCATCCGCATGGGCGGACAGTCCGGAACGGCGCTGAAAGTGGCCGGCCGGCATGCCGATGTCTTCGAGCTCACGCCAGGCTCGCTCGACGAGATCCGGCAATTGATGGAGCGGGTGCGTAGCGCCGCCGCCGAGCATGGCCGGGCCGGTAGGCTGCGCTTCGCGCTTCCCGTCCGGATTGGTTCGGCGGGCAATGCAGCCTCCTGCCAAAAGGCGGTCGAGATCGCCGGGCCGCCGGCGCAGGTCGCGCTGTCACTGCTCCCCTACGCGGCTTTGGGTATCCAGGAGTTCATGATCGTTGGCGTCGACAGGCCGCGCGAGATCGCGTTCGGCGCGCGCGAAACGATCGCACTCTTGCGCAATTCGCTGGCGCGCCGCGAGGCCGAGGTTCCGCAGCCGGGCGCGTTTGCCTCGCGCGTGGCGCAGGACGTGCGGGTCGGCTGAGAGCGGTCGTTACTTCAGGACGCGCTCGACAATTGCGCCGTAGGTTTGCGGATCGAATGCCGGCAGAATAAGCGGCTCGACGAAGCCGTCCCGCCGGGCCGTGAGCACATATTGCAGCATGGCCTCGTTGTCAGGCATTTCGAAGACCTGGACGAAGTCATAGGCGCCAAGCGTGGCATAGAAAGCGATGGATTTGCCGCCGAGGGCCGCGACCCGCTCCTCGCTGATCTTCCGGCGATCGGGGCTGCCGGCTAGTTCCGCCAGCCCCTTGTCCGTCAACCGCATCAGCGAAATGTAAAGCCGGCTGGTCGCGGCCGGTGTGCCAGCAGTCTCGCCCGACATCTCAGTGTCCCTTGCCGGAGAGTTGCGATAGCGCGGCGATGACGGCGCTCGAATCCGTCAGTGCGCCGAAGATGCCATTCTCGACCGTCACCATGTGCAGCGCGGCCTCATGCGCTTGTCTGTCGCCGCTGGCGCAGGCATCCGAGATGGTCAGGCACTGAAAGTTCCGGTCGCAGGCCTCGCGCAAGGTGGTATGCACGCAGACATCGGTCGTGCATCCCGAAAACATGAGATGGGTGATGCCTTGCGCGCGCAGCACGTGTTCGAAATCGGTGTAGGTGAAGGCGCCGTTGCAGGTCTTGTCGACGATGATGTCTTCAGCCGCGACATCGATCTCGGGAACGATCTGGAAGCCGGGGCTTGAACGCAGCAGGATGTCGGTTCCCTCGAGGCCGGCCCGCTTGCGGCGCCATTTCTCGTAAGGCGTCATGTCGGCCATGTCGGCCCGGTAGCCTTGCCTTGTGTGGATGATTTTCATGCCCGCCGCGCGGGCGGCAGCGATCAGGCGGTTTACCGTCGGCAGGATGGCTCGCAATGGCGAGGGATCGTAACCCTGCCTGGCGAAATAGCCTGTAGTCGACAGGAAATCCTCCTGCAGGTCGATGACGATCAGGGCGGTATTTCCAGGCACCAGCTTGCCATCATAGGGGAAATCGAAAGGTGTCGCCTTGATCATTTTTTCTCTTTCTGCAGCGAGATATGTTTGCCGGCTCAAAGCCCCGAAGTTTCGTTCGGCAGGACACCGATGGCGGACGGGTCAATCCGGCAGTCGATGATCTGCCCCGGCAAGGCGGCGACGGCTGCCTCCGAACGCAGCGTCGCCACCATCTGTTCGCCGGTCGCTGTCCTGAGCAGGATGCGCTCGAGCGCGCCGACAAAGGAGTTCTCGACCACCGTCGCGCGAAAGCCGACCTCCTCCCCGATTGCCTGGCCGATGCGGATGTCCTCGGGGCGCACCCATACGGTCAGACTGTCGCCGGGCCATTCGCGGCTTTTGGCCAGGGGAAAGCCGAAGCGGGTGCCGAACGCCTCGACCATCGTCTCATCGTCATCGGCGCGGTGGCCGCTTAGAAAATTGTTCTCGCCGAGAAAGCCGGCGACGAAGCGCGTCGACGGTTTCTTGTAGAGGTCGCGCGGCGGTCCGATCTCGATGATGCGGCCATGGTTGAACACGGCGATGCGATCGGACATGGCGATCGCTTCTTCCTGATCGTGGGTGACATAGACGAAGGTCACTCCGGTCTCGCGATGCAGCCGCTTCAATTCCTTCTGCATCGTTTCGCGCAGCATGCGGTCGAGGGCCGAGAGCGGCTCGTCGAGAAGCAGGATGCGCGGCCCGAAGGCCAAGGCGCGCGCGATGGCGACACGCTGTTGCTGGCCGCCGGACAGTTCGCGCGGCTTGCGCTCGGCCAGATTGTCGAGACCGACCAGCGACAGCATCTCGGTCACCCGTGCCGCGATCTTCGCCTTCTCCCATTTGCGGACCCTGAGCGAGAAGGCGATGTTGTTGGCGACGGTGAGATGGGGAAACAGCGCATAACCCTGGAAGACGAAGCCGAAATTGCGGTCCTCGGGGTCGACATGGGTGATGTCCTTGCCATCGAGGCTGATCATGCCCTTGCTCGGCGTAGTGAAGCCGGCCAGCGACATCAGAAGCGTCGTCTTGCCGGACCCCGAGGGCCCGAGCAAGGTGACGAACTCTCCCGCCTCGACCGAGAGGTTGATCCCAGTCAAGGCGGTGACCTTGTCATAGGTCTTTGCCAGATCGTCGATGACCAGCAATGCCATGTCAGTTCGGGACCATATCGGACGGGACCATGTCAGATCGGGTCCCTGATCAGCGGCGCCGTCGAACAATGCAGGCCGCCGCCGCCAAGCTCGACCGTCTCGTAATTGCAGGTCAGCACGGTGATCCCGGCGGCGTCGAGCCTGTCGGCCAGACGCTTCGAGCGGCTGCCATGCATGATCACGCGACCGGGCGCGACGGCCAGGCAGTTGAGCGACATGGCGCTGTCCTCGGGAGGCAGTTCGATCATCTTGATGCCGCGCTTCTCCAGATATTCGATGAACGGGTAGGGCAGTTCGTTGACATTGACGATCGCCGTCTCAACGTCGACCATAATGAAAGCGCCGTCGATGTGAATACGGTATCCGGGCATCGGCACCTTGATCAGCGTCACGCCGAGGCCGGCGAGGATACTTTCGACCTGCCGCACGCCTTCCGGATTGCAGGCGATGGAGACCGTGCAGACGGCGGTCTTGGAATCGATGAAGGCAAAGCCACCACCTTCGAAGACGGCCGAGCCGTGGATGGTGCCGAGGATCGGGCATCCGGCCTTGGCCAGCGCCCGGGTCACCGGCAATTCCTCGCCGCGGCGCACCCGCCGCGCCAGGCGCGTGACGATGGCGCCACCCGGAATGCCGATGACGCTGTCGCGCGTATAGATCTGCTTCATCGCGCCGGGGGCGGCCTTGTCGACGAGGATGACATCGACGCCTTCCGAACGCAGCAGGCCGGTGAATTCGTCATGGGCGCGCTGCATGGCCGGCAAATCGGGCATGGTGCGGCCCATCCAATACCAGCCTTTTTCCGGATCGCCGAAACCACCGACCTCGGGCATCGGCTTGTTCTCGACGACGGAAAGCTCGTCGCCGGGGCGATGCATCAGAACGGCGCGCAGCTTGCCGACATCGTTCGAGCAGCCCCAATGGCGGCCCCATACCGGGATCTGCTCCTCAGCCGTGTCGAAGCCCGGTTCCGGAACGGAGCCGAAGATGCTGAAGAACTTGTTCTCCCGGTACTCGTTGTCGCTCATCGCGGTGCTCATGGGTATTCCTTTCCTTTCGAATGGTCCCGACGATCGGGGTGTTTGAACTAGAACTTCCGTTGCCGTTGCCGTTGCTCGACCAGCGCGCGTGCGACCAGCGCCAGCACGGTGATGACAAGCAGGACGGTGGCGATCGCCGCCAGCGCCGGATCGACCGCATCTTGGATGCTCGTCCAGATGCGGCGCGGCAGGGTGACGACGGCGCGTCCGGTGATGAACAGCGTCACCGTGATCTCGTCCCAGGAGGAGACGAAGGCGAGCAGGGCGCCGGCGGCAACGCCGGGAACGATGTTCGGCAGGATCACCTTGCCGAACACGGTCATCGGCCTGGCGCCGAGGCTTCTCGCCGCCTGCACCAGCCGCTGGTCGAGATTGGAGAGCGACGCGCCGATGGCAAGCACCGTCAGCGGCAGGGCCAGCACGACATGCACCAGGATGACGCCGGTATAGCTGTCGAGCAGCGACAGACGCGCCCACAGCTTCACCATGCCGACGGCGTAGATGATCGGCGGCACGATCATTGGCGACAAAAGCAGGATACGCATCAGCGACGGCCACCAGCCGCCCGCCGCCCAGGCGCCGACGGCGAAGGCGACGCCGAGCACTGTGGCGATCGCGGCGCAGGCAAGCGCGATGCCGGCGCTGGTCAGCATGCTCGGCAGCCAGCCCTTGCTCCAGTCGGCCAGTGCCGCGAAATGCTGCATCGACATGCCGTCCTGCGGCAGCGACAGGTAATCGCGGTCGGTGAGCGCGACCGGGATCACCACCAGGATCGGCACGAACAGGAAGCCGAGCAGGCACCAGGCCAAAAGGCGCGGCAGACCGACCTCGATGATGCGTCGTGGCTTCATTGCTGCGGCCTCGCGACGAAGGCGGCGCGCAGCGCCGGGCTGCGCATGGCGGCAAAGACGATGATGCCGACCACCAGCAGCAACATGGTCGACAGCGATGTCGCGAGGTCCCAGCGCGAGGTGCTTGAAATCTGCACCGAGATGTATTCGGCGATCATCAGGGTCTTGCCGGCGCCGAGGAGAGCGGGCGTGACCAGGAAGCCGAGCGAGAAGACGAAGACGAACAAGGTCGCCAGCGCGATGCCGGGCAGGCTGAGCGGCAGCCAGACGCGCCAGAAGATCGTCGCCGGGCGCGCGCCCAGCGAGCGCGCCGCCTGCATGATGCGGCGGTCGATGTCAGACAAATTGGCGTAGAGCAAAAGAATGGCGAACGGCATCATGTAGTGGACCATGCCGATGGTGACGCCGAAGAGATTGTAGACCAGGTCGAGCGGCGTCGAGATGACGCCCGTATCCATCAAGGTGCTGTTGAGGACGCCGCGCCGGCGCAGGATGGTGATCCAGGAAAACGCCCTGACCAGCACCGATATCCAGAACGGCACCAGCACCAGGAAAAGCGAGATGCGGCGCCAGCCGGCCGACATGTGGATAATGGCGAAGGCGACGATATAGCTCGCCAGCACGGTCAGCACCGTCGTCATGACCGACACTTTGAGCGTCGTCATCACCACGCGTCCGACCGCGGCGTTGGCGAACAGGCTCTGATAGTTGGCCAGCCCGAACTTTGGCTCGGTCAGGCTCAACGCCAGAACCTGCAGGATCGGCGCCGCATAGAGCCCGATCGCCACCAGGCTGGCGGGAACCGTCAGCAGCAGGGCTGTTGTCTTGAAATTTCGCATCGGATCAATTTCGCGTCAGATTCGGGCCGCCGCCTTGCCGGCGGCAGCCCTTTCCTCTGTTGGCGTGCGGTCAGCTCGAGATGAAATCCAGATACTTGTTCTGGAGCTCGGTCTCATGTTCGGCGTAGTAGGCCGGGTTGAGCATGATCTGTGAGGCCGCATTCTCTTTGGTCGTCGGATTGACCTTGGCATCCTCCGGCGTCATCAAGGCCAGCGTCTTGGGGTTGGAAGGCCCATTGCCCATGATCTGCAGCAGCACGAGCTGGCCGGCCGGATCGAGCGTCGAATTGATGAAATCGAACACTTTCTTGCCGGCGGGATTGCCCTTGGGAACCGACCAGGCGCTGGCCGACAGGATGTTCTGTTCCCAGATCCACTTGAACTTGTCGGGCGTCTCCTTGTTGAGAAGGTTGGCGCGGGTGTGCCAGATATTGCCCATCACCACTTCGCCCTCGCGGAACAATTGCTGCGTCTGTGCGCCGCCCTCCCAGAAGATGATGTCGGCAAGCATCGGCTTCAGCTTCTTGAACGCCCGGTCGACATCGAGCGGATAGAGGTCGGCGGGCGCGACGCCGTCCGCCATGAGGACGAATTCGAGCTGGCCCTGGATCCATTTGCACATGGTGCGCTTGCCCGGGAATTTCGCCGTGTCGAAGAAGTCGGCCCAACCGGTGGGTGCTGTCCCCTTGGTGGCGTCGGCGTCATAGGCGAGCACGTTCGAATAGACATAGTTCGAGACGCCGAACTCGCCGGCGAAATTCTCCGGTACCTGCGATTTGTCGACGATCGAGTAGTCGATCTTCTCGACCAGATTGCCCTTGCCCAGCGTCAGCGAGTCGATCATGCCGCCGTCGGTGGCGTCCCAGATGACCTTGCCGGATTCGACCATGGCGCGGATGGTGCCGACCGCCGGGCCAGCCCCATCGATCACCACCTTCATGCCGCTCTTCTTGGTGAAGGGGTCGCCATAGGCCTTGGCAAAGGCATCTACCGCGGCGCCACCCCAGTTGCAGACGACGATTTCGGAGGCGTCGGCCTGGGCAACGCCAGGCTTGAAGGCGGCCGCAAGTCCGAGGCCGCCGAGGGCAAAGAGGAAAGAGCGGCGATCGATCTCACCGCGGTTGAACTTTTCCAGCGCGATCTCAGCCGCGTCTTTTGCGAAGTGCGAGATTATCATTGTTAATTCTCCCATTGTTGATGTTGACTGCAGGTCTTCGCGGATTTGATCCGTCTCTATTAAGTTCCCACTCTTGCCGGCGGTCGTTTTTCCGCCGTAGCGTTTCCAGTCGGTTTCCAATGCGCCTTGCGCGGCGCGGCCACGGAATGGCGCACGATGAGCTTCACCGCCACCGGCGCCGCATCCGGTATCTCGGCGCCGTTGATGTGGTCGATCAGCAAGCCGACCGCCCGGCGGCCGAATTCCTCCGCCGACTGGTGCACGGCCGTCAGCGGCGGGTCGAGAAGGTCGACGTTGCGGATGTCGTCGAAACCGACCAGCGATAGATCGACCGGCACGGCAATGCCGAGCGTGCGGCAGCCTTGCAAAATCCCCAGCGCCAGCATGTCGGCGGAGGCGAAGATGGCAGTCGGCGGATTGTCGAGGGAGGCGAACCGCAGGAATGCGTCAAGGCCGGACTGCTCGTCATAGTCGCCGAAGAAGACGTAGTCCGGGTTCACCTCAAGGCCCCGGCATTTGAGACTGTCCGCAAAGGCGCCGAACCGTTCCTTGCTGCTGAGCAGTGCCGGCGGTCCGCCGACAAAGGCGATCGCCCGGTGGCCGTGCTCCAGAAGATGCTCGGTCGCAAGCGTGGCGCCGAGACGATTGTCGGCAAACAGGCGCGGCGCGATGGCGCCGGGAACGTCCTCGTCGACCAGCACGACGTTGCTGCAGGCATTGATCTTCTGGACCAGCGCGCCATCGTCGGGATGGTTGGTCATCAGCAGGATGCCGTCGACCTGCGCGTCGTCGATGCGCGACAGGAAGCCCAGTTCCTTGGCCGCGATGTTGCGGCTGTTGAACATCACCAGGCTGTAGCCGAGGCGGCTCGCCTCCTCTTCCGCCGCGCTCGCGATGGCGGCGAAAAACGGGTAGGAGATGTCGGAGACGATCAGGCCGATGGTTTCACTGCTGCCTTTGCTCAGGCGCCGCGCAATGGCGTTGGGGCGGTATTCCAGCTTCGCCACCGCCGCGCTGATGCGCTCGCTGGTTTCGGCCGGCAGCTTGATACGGCCGTTCAGGTGACGCGAGACGGTGGTGACCGACACGCCGGCCGCGTGCGCCACGTTCCTGATCGTCGATGCCGTAGGCTTCTTCATAGGCGGTTTCGCCAATGTTCCCTGTCAATCAGGATTTCAGCACAGGAAATGCGACTTGTAAACCGCTTTACTAAACCGGTTTCGTAAATTACGCTCTTTTCCCGGGCAGGCTTTGCGAACGCTGCCGCGATAATTCGACAGGGAGAGGGAAATGGCCGCGACGGGACGCGTTCTGATTGCCGGTGAGTCATGGACGGTGCACAGCACCCACCAGAAGGGCTTCGACAGTTTTTCGACGGTGGAATATGCGGAAGGGATCCGCTGGCTGCGCGATGCGCTGGAAACCGGCGGCTGGCAGGTCGATTACCAGCCTGCCCATGTCGCCGCGCGTGAATTCCCGTTCGATGCGAAAGCATTGTCGCACTATGATTGCGTGATGCTGAGCGATGTCGGCGCCAACACGCTGCTGCTCCATCCCGATACGTTCGTCCGTTCGGTCGCCTTGCCCAACAGGCTGCATGCGATTCGCGACTATGTCGCGGCGGGCGGCGGCTTTGTCATGGTCGGCGGCTATATGACGTTCCAGGGCATCGAGGCCAAAGGCCAGTATTCCGGAACAGCGATCGAGGAGATCCTGCCGGTCAACATCGCCGCGACGGACGATCGCGTGGAGTCTCCGCAAGGCGTGACGCCGCAGATCCTCAAGACGGCACATCCGATCGTCGCCGGCCTCGGGCCGGTCTGGCCGCATCTGCTCGGCTACAACCGTGTGAAGCCGAAAAGCGGCGCCACGGTGGTCGCGAAGGTCGGCGATGACCCGCTGATCGTCGCCGGCCAGTACGGCAAGGGCAGGAGCGTCGCCTTCACCTCGGATTGCGCGCCGCACTGGGCGCCGGCCGCTTTCGTCGAGTGGCAGGGTTATGCGCCACTGTGGCGGCAATTGGCGGCCTGGGCGTCCGGGAAGTAGGCACGCAGCGTGGCGCGCCGAAATTCGACAGACCCTTATGGGCTGTAGCGATCCTTCGCCCCGCCGGACATCTCCCCACGAGGGGGAGGTCGGCAACTCCAGCGTCTGCTCACGTCTTGCGGCGATGGAGATTGGCGAAATCCTGCGCGACCGCATGGTTGCAGCCAGGCAGGGCGCTCCGCGACCCGTCACCATCTCGGCACGCTCCCACTTTTTCCGGATTTCGACGCAACGCGGGCGCATCGCGACATTTTGTTGACTCAAATAGTCATCTTCATTGTTGACTAGTAAAGTCATGTTTCATAGTCAACCGGCATCGCTCGCCGAAAAGCGGATTGTGGAAATGCGCGCGAAGCCGGAGAGAGGCCAACACCGTGGCTGGAAATCAGACTGCCTTCCACATAGACGCCGTGCGCTTTGCCGTCGGCGAGCGGACGCTGCTGGGTCCTGTTACGCTCGAACTGCAACGCTCGCGCGTCTACGGGCTGATCGGGCACAATGGTTCGGGCAAGTCGACGCTGATAAAACTCATGGCGCGCCAGCAGCCGGCAAGTGCCGGCGGCATCACCTTCGCGCAGCGCCCGCTGGTGCAGTGGGGCGCGCGGGAACTGGCCCGTGCGCTCGCCTATCTGCCGCAGACGACGCCGGCGGCGACGGGCTTGACCGTGCGTGAGCTGGCGAGCCTCGGCCGCTATCCCTGGCATGGCGCGCTCGGCCGTTTCGGGCATGAGGACAGGCGCCATGTCGACGAGGCGCTTGTCCTGACCGACATGGCGGATTTCGGCGCACGGCTGGTGGACGAACTGTCCGGCGGCGAACGCCAGCGCGCATGGCTGGCCATGCTGGTGGCGCAGAATGCCGGCGTCATGCTGCTCGACGAACCGATTTCGGCGCTCGACATCGCCCATCAGGTCGAGGTGCTGGGGCTGGTCAAGGAGCTCAGCCGCAAGCGCGACCTCTGCGTCGTCGTGGTGCTGCACGATCCCAACATGGCGGCACGCTACTGCGACGAGTTGATTGCGCTGAAGGAGGGCAGGCTGCTGACGCGCGGCACCCCCGACGAGATCATGCGGGGCGACGTGCTCAAAGGCATTTTCGGCGTCGAGATGGGCGTGTTCGCGCACCCCGTCACCGGCCAGCCTATCGGCTATGTGCAGTGAGGCCAGTTGTGAGAATTGCGAGAATAAGGAAGAAGCCCTTGCCCAGACATCATTTGTCCAGACATGGTTTGTTCGCGGCGTTGATCGCATCCGTCCTCCTGTCGGCCGGCGGCGCTGCTGCCCAGGAGCAACCGGCGGCTCCGCCACCGGCGATCGAGACGCCTGCTCCCGCTTCTCCCCCCTTGGCGGCGCCCGATGCGACTGTGTCGCCGACGGAGCAGCCTGGCGCGGCCATGCCAGCCGAGGAGGGTTCCTCGACGGACGTGTCGCTGACCCTGCCGCACGATCTGTCGCCATGGGGCATGTTCATGGCCGCCGACATCGTCGTGAAAGGGGTGATGATCGGGCTGGCCTTTGCCTCCCTGGTCACCTGGACGATCTGGCTGGCCAAGTCGCTGGAGATCCTCGGCGGCAAGCTCAATGCCCGCCGCGCGGCCAGCGCGATCGGCAATGCCGCCTCGCTGAACCAAGCCAGGCGCGCGCTTGGCCATACCGGCGGCCCTGGAGCCCTGCTGGTGCGGGCGGCCGAGGAAGAGGCAGCACTTTCAGCCGGCGCGCTCGAGCAGGTGTCCGGCGACGGGCTGAAGGAACGGGTCGCCTCGCGCCTGTCGCGCATCGAGGCGGCGGCGGCGCGGCGCATGTCGCGCGGCACTGGCGTGCTGGCGACGATCGGCTCGACGGCGCCCTTTGTCGGTCTGTTCGGCACCGTCTGGGGCATCATGAACGCCTTCATCGGCATCTCGCAGGCGCAGACCACCAACCTCGCCGTCGTGGCGCCAGGCATCGCGGAAGCCTTGCTCGCCACCGCGATGGGCCTTGTCGCGGCGATCCCGGCGGTGGTCATCTACAACGTCTTTGCGCGGTCCATAGCCGGCTACCGGCAGATCCTCGCCGATGCCTCGGCCGGGGTCGAACGACTGGTCAGCCGGGATCTGGATTTCCGCAACGTCGCGCCGGCAACGGCGCTGGCCGCGGAATAGGGGAGCAGCGCCGTGGCGGCTAGAATTCGAGAAAACATCGACGGCGATCTCGAGGAAAACCACGAGATCAACGTCACCCCTTTCATCGACGTCATCCTGGTTCTCTTGATCATCTTCATGGTCGCGGCGCCGTTGGCGACAGTCGACGTCAATGTCGACCTGCCTGGTTCGACCGCGACGCCCGCGCCGCGACCGGAGACGCCGCTGTTCCTGACGCTGAAAGACGACCTCAGCCTGGCGATCGGCAACGACACCGTGCCGCGCGGTTCCTTCGCCGCCACGCTGGACGGCAGGACGAAAGGCGACAAGCAGACGCGCATCTTCCTGCGGGCCGACAAGGCGGTCGGCTATGGCGACCTGATGGAGGTGATGAACCTGCTGCGCGGCGCCGGTTATCTGAAGATCGCGCTGGTTGGCCTCGAGACCTTGCCTGCGGCCGATGCCGCCGCACCGCAGGCGGGCCAATAATGTCGATGATGGCCGCTTCCCCCACGGTTGACCTGTCGCGCCTCGGTGCGCGCGAGACCGGCCTGTGGGCGGCGGCGGCGGCGCTGGTTCTCGCGGCGCATGTCGCGATCGCCTATGCAGTGCAGGATTTGCGGCCAGCCGAGATGGATGGCGGGCCGCCACCGGCGCAGCTGATCGAGCTGTCGCCGATGGTGATCATGCCGGCGGAAGAGGCCGACGTAGCGGATGTGGTGACGCCCGATGCGGCGGAGCCGGTCGAGGAGGTCGAGACAGCCGAAGCCAAGCCGGTGACGGAGCCCGAACCGCCCGTCGAGATCGCAGAGCCAGTGGCCGAACCGCCTGCCGAGCAGGCGGAGTCGGCGGCCGAGTCACCGCAAACGGCTGCGACCGACGCGATCGAACCCGCCCAGCCGCCCATGCCTGAACGGGTCGACCAGCTACCGCTGGAGGAGGTCGTGCCCGATATCGTCGAGACCGTCGCGCCGGACGTGGTCATTCCGCTACCGCAGCCGAAGCCGGTCGAAGCTCCCGTCGAGGCCGAGGTGAAGAAACCGGTCAAGGCAAAGAAGCCGATTGAGGCGAAGAAGCCCGAAGCCAAGGCCAAGAAGCCCGTCGAAAAGGTCAAGAAGACTTCGAAGAAGGAGAAAGCCGCCCCGGCGAAGACGGCCGCCGCCAGCGCCACTGCGAAGCCCGCGCCCCGGGCGGCGGCCCCTAAATCGGCCAAGGCGTCGGCCTCGGCGTCCCGGGGAGACGCGTCGAAATGGAATTCGCAGCTGAGTGCGTGGATAAGACGGCACACACGCTATCCAAGCGCCGCGAAGGCCCGAGGCGCGCAAGGTAGCCCGAAAGTGACCTTTACGGTCGATGCGTCGGGTCGGGTCCTATCCGCCCGGTTGGCCGGTTCCTCCGGTGACTCGGACCTCGATCGCGCCGCGCTCAGCGCGTTGCAGGGAGCCAAGGTGCCGACGCCGCCGCAAGGACTCGGTTCCCGCATAACCCGTACAGCGCCCTTTCTGTTCAACCTGAGATAATCAACCAAGGTCACTGTGTGCGGGCATTGCTGCTCGCACACAGCGACGTCTTCGCTACGGCCGACGCCCCTCTTACGAGCGCGCTTCCCTCTTCTTGCGCCAGGGCGCGTTGGCTTCCCAGTCGCCGGCCATGATGCAGCCATAGGGCATGACCTCGTCGACGATCTCCGCCAGGCCGAAATGCTCGATCTGGCGGCGCATCGACGCGGCGTTCTTGTAGGCGCTCGGCAGCTCCGAAATGTCCGTCACGCCCGAGAAGAAGCGGGCATCGATGCCCTTCGTCTCTTCCGCGAAGATATCGGCGTAGCTGCGTCCGGCCTGCATGCGCCGGTGCTGGCTGCGCGAAAAATTGCGCCCAGCGCCGTGCGGCGAAAAGCCAAGTCCGTGCTCCGCATTCTTGCCGCGCACGATCAGCACCGGTTCCGCCATGTTGAGCGGAATCAGGGTCAGATCGGTCGCATCCTCGGCCCAGTTGTCGAAGGCCGGGGTGGCGCCCTTGCCGTGGTAGAACAGCCCGTCCGAGCGACGGAAGACGAAGTTGTGCTCGTTCCAGAACCGGTCCGACACCTTCGCCGACAGACGCTCGGCCGCCATATCGTGGACGAGCATGTGGTTGCCCTTGGTCCATTCGCGGATCGTTTGCAGGGCGTCCCAATACTCATCGCCTTCCCTGGTGTCGGCTGGGATCCAGGCATTCTGCGGCAAGGTCTCCGGCGACAGCGTTTTGCGGACACCCTCGGCGATCTTCATGCCCTTGCTGTAGAGCCGGGCACCCGGAGAGCGCGAGCCATGGTGGGTGACCAGCGCCGTCTCACCGCTCGACTTCAGCGTGCCGACATAGGCGAAATGGTTGCCGTCGCCCTGGGTGCCGAAATGCTCGATCGCGGCACTGGTCACATCGCGTAGCAAGGGGTTGGCCTCGAAACGCTCGAAGACCTCCCTGGCCGGCCGGATCTGCTGGCCGCGAGGACGTCCGCCCGGCCCGAAATGGGTAACCGAGTGCACGGCATCGAGCAGCGTGGCAGGCGCCACACCAGGGAATACCGAGATCGCCATCGAGCAACAGATGTCGGCCGAATGCATGCCGGGGTGGATCGCCTCGGAGACGGCGACGCCGCCGACTGGAATGGTGCCCGACGGACCGGTCGGACAGGCGTCTGGCATGATGGCGCCGGCACGGATCACCGGCGTACGCATCAGCTCGGTCATGCTGCGCGTGACCGATTCGACGTTGGCGGCTTCCTCAGGCGTCTCAGCCTCGATGTTTAGATGTAGTGGCATGCAGACGGCCGCATGCAGCGGCAAGGCCGGCGGCGGCGCGAAAGCACGCGCGGCCTCCAGTGCATCGCCCTGCGATCCGCCACTCTCCAGCACCGCGTTTGCGGCGGCGAGCGCCTTGCCGAACCACTTGCCCTGCGGCATGCCGGCATCGATCAAATCCTGTCCACTCAAAATCTCGGTCATGTCTTTCACTTTCGGTATGACTGCCATGTTCGGCACGACTGCCTGGGGCAGCACTGCGCATTGCGGGCGGACGACAAGGGAATGCGAGACATCTTTCCGCCACTTCGCAAGATGCGAAGGAGGGACACGAGCCCCCACGCCTTTCGGCACCCGCTGGCTTGTTGCTCGCAGCGGGCTGCGTCTACCTGTAGTCTCGCAGGCATTCGTCCTTTTCGTTCGGTCTGGCGACAAGGGTCGGCAAGACAAAAACTGAGCTACTTTCCGTCCCAGTGGGATGGAAGGGATGGGTTGAACATCCGACCTTCCGCGACCTTCGCCGCAGACGCTCTATCCCTGTAGTCCTGCCTGCATTCGCCATTCCTTTTCTTTTCCAGGTGGTCGACAAAGTCTCTGCGAGAAACCGATCGGTCAACCGACCGACGGGCGGATTCGAACCGCCAGATACCAATGTATTCCCACAGGCATTCGCCCTGCTTAATCGGCTGGCGACAAGGATTGGCAAGACGGTGACTGCGCCACCCCGTTCCGTAGAACGAGAGAGTGATTTGAACACCCGACCTCCCGCCTTATCGGCGGGCGCGCTACCTGTAGTCCTGCCTGCATTCGCCATTCATTCAATCGCCGCGGCGACAAGAGAAGATGAAACCCGGGAGTCCCGCTCGTGCCAGAGAGCGCCTGCGAGGTGAGGAGTCGAACCTCACGGAGCATCCCGTTCCTGATGCTGTAGTTCCATCCGGCATTCGCCGCGGTTTCTTCAGGTCATGACGGCAAGGTATTGGTGAAACGTTTCCCGCCTAACCACTCGGCTACATGCTCGATCGAGCAAGGCAGGAATCGAACCTGCGTAAGGAGCACCTGAAGCTGTAGTTCCACCGGCATCCGTCATGCCTATATTCAGTTCCTTTCTTCTCGAGGTTCGACCCGAGCCGCGCAAAAGCTGTCGGGCATGACGACAAGGTTTGACGAAACGTCCCGCTCTGACCGCTGAGCTACGGGTCCATAGTGGCGGACCCGACGGGATTCGAACCCGCGACCTGGAGGTGAACAGCCTGTAGTTCCATCGGCATTCGTCATGCTCTGTTTTCTGTTTTTTGTCCCGGTGGTCCCGGCGGACGCGCCGCCGGGATCATTGTTCTACAGTTCGATCGCCTCGATCGTGCGCACCCAATGGTCCGGGTCGCCGCCCGAAGACAGCATCGTGCCGACCACATCGAAGACGCGGTCGGAGAAGCCGCCGACATTCAGGATGTCGACCTGCGACTTGGCCTGCGTCGTCAGATGAGACTGGATGTCAATGCAGACCAGCTTGGCTGCCGGGTTCCACCCCTTCAGCTTCTGCCATTCTTGCATCGTCGTGGTGCCCCGATGCGCATGCGCAGAGGCATCCACCCAGGACTGGTTGTCCGACACGAACACCACCAGGTCGACCTTCGCCTTCTCGCGCACCAGCCGTGCCAGCGGAGCCGAACAGTTGGTTCCGCCACCACCGATGGCAGCAAGTCTGGCGGCGTTGGTCATCACCGTGTCGCGAGCGTTGAGGCTGATATCAACCACATCGTTCTCGAACGGCATTACCCTGGCTGTCGGATTCCTGTGCAGCAGCGCGGCGGCCACCAGGGCAGCCACGTCGATGCAGCGGACGGCCGACGTCGCGCCCTTGCGGTAACCGGTCGCCGGCGAGCTCATCGAGCCCGAAACGTCCGGGCACACGACCACATGGCCACTGATCCGGGGAACGTTGCCGAGTGCGATTTCCATCGCATCCTGCAACGCGTCCCGGACAACGCCAGGCACCTTCACATCGGCCATGGTGAACGCCACCATGAGCTGGTACGGGAACACCCGCGCGCGCCGGACCTCTTCCGGATCGCGCAAGCGCGCTGCCAGCCTTTCCGCGAACCCCTCCACTTCGAACACGCCATTGCGGGCGAAGGTGTTGAGGTTCTGCCGCAGCATCTGCCATCCGGCCGTTTCCGCGATCTGCACCCAATGCTCGCGCGAAAGCGGCATCGAGGTCAACATCTGGAACGGCACTTCAGGCACAGGCAGCGACGGATCGCGCTTGAACGCCTCGAATGACTTTACCACGTCCGGCAGCACGGCCACGTCATGCGGCTTGCCGATCAGGTAGCCGTAGAGCGTTTCACGCGAGGCCGATTTCGGCTTCGGGTGAACCATCTTGATGACATCGGCCAGCGACGGATCGTTGCCGACCGCAGCCCGCATGATCTCGTAATCGGCCGCCTGTTCGAGCCAAGCCTGGACAAGGCGCTTCGGCCGCGTACCGAGCGACTTGCGCCCGGTGGCGCCGGAACGCATGACCTGCACGAAGTTGCGCAGCATCTTGCCGTTCCTGACGATACGCCCAAAAGCACGGTCGAACTCGTCGCCCTGCATCGAGGAGAGAACGGCCAGCAGCAATGCCGGCATATCCTTCATGTAGCCCTGCTCGAAGGCGTGGACGGCGGTTTTGGCCAGGAATCCCGGCTCGACCTGCAAGGCGAGCTTCAGTACCTCGTCCAGCTGCTCGCGCGGCTCGGCATAGAAGGTCGCGTTGAACGTTCCCGTCGCCGCCAGCTGCGCCAGAGCCTGCTCAGGCGACAGGCGATAAGCCTGGGCGCCCTCATGGTTCCGAGCGTCAGCCGGCGGGAGCAGCTTTCCTGCAATCGTCGCAAACACGGATTTGTTCGCCATTGTTCTCATCCTTCATTTTCACACCAGCAGCATTACAAGCCGCGTGCCAGTTTAAAGGGGGAACCTGCCTTTCGATTGCGCATGCTGCACAAACCGTTGGTTTTGTTATTAAATAATTTCGAATGGAAATCAGGCGGCAATCAAAGCTGTTTACGCCAGTATCAGAGAACTGATATATGGATATCGTAATTTATATCAAAGGATAAAATGCGAAGACGCGTTGCGATAGGCATTCTTGGCACCACACTCGACGCCAGCGGGCGGGACGACCGCTGGAAAAGGTGGCGGCCAACGGTTGCGCTGTGCCAGCAGCCGGGACTGTTCATTGATCGGCTAGAGCTCATCCATGACGTGCATTCGCAGCGATTGGCCACTCAGATCATTGCCGACATAGAACAGGTTTCGCCAGCAACCGAAGTCAGGCCGCACATCATCGGCATGAAGGATCCCTGGGATTTCAGCGAGGTCTATACCCACCTGCGCGATTTTGCCGGCGCCTATGCGTTCGATCCCGAGAAGGAAGACTATCTCGTCAACATCACGACCGGCACGCATGTCGCCCAGATCTGCTGGTTCCTGCTCATCGAAGCACGTTTCATCCCGGCGCGGCTGCTTCAGCTCTCGCCACGCAGGCGCGAGGGCAGCGATGAGGTTTCCGGCAGCCATTCGATCATCGATCTCGACCTGTCCCGCTATGATGCGATCGCCACACGCTTTGCCGCCGAACGTGATGAGGCGACGTCGTTTCTGAAGTCAGGCATCGCCACGCGCAATCCCGCCTTCAACCAGATGATCGACCAGATCGAGAAGGTGGCGATCCGCTCACGCGCGCCGGTGCTGCTCACCGGCCCGACAGGCGCTGGCAAGTCGCAGCTAGCCAGGCGCATCTACGAACTCAAGAAGGCGCAGCGGCAAGTGACCGGTGCCTTCATCGAGGTCAATTGCGCGACGCTGCGCGGCGACCAGGCGATGTCGACGCTGTTCGGCCACGTCAAGGGAGCGTTCACCGGCGCCCAGAATGAGCGCGCAGGGCTGATGAAATCGGCCAACAAGGGCGTCCTGTTTCTCGACGAGATCGGCGAACTCGGTCTCGACGAACAGGCCATGTGCCTGCGCGCGATCGAGGAAAAGCGTTTTCTGCCGGTCGGCGCCGATCAGGATGTCATGTCGGATTTCCAGCTTCTCGCTGGCACCAATCGTGACCTGTCGATCGGCGTGAAGGAAGGCAAGTTTCGCGAGGATCTTTTCGCGCGGCTCAATTTGTGGACATTCCAGCTGCCGGCGCTGCGCGACCGCAAGGAGGACATCGAACCGAACCTGGAATTCGAACTCCGCCGGTTCAGCGAGCGCGAGGGACAGAATGCTACCTTCAACAAGGAGGCACGCGAGCTCTACCTGAAATTTGCCATGGCGCCTGATGCCATGTGGCGAGCGAATTTCCGCGACCTCTCGGCCTCCGTCACGCGCATGGCGACTCTGGCGCCGCTTGGCCGCATCAACGAAGAGGCCGTACGCGACGAGATCGAGCGCCTGACGGCGCTGTGGCGAGCCGGCGACGCCAGCGACCGGGAAGCCATCCTGCTGGACGTTCTAGGTCTCGACCGGCAAAGCCGGATCGACATGTTCGATCGAGCGCAGCTTGCCGCCGTGCTTGAGGTTTGCCGCGACAGCAAGTCGATCAGCGCGGCTGGGCGAAAACTGTTCGCGGTCTCGCGGCTGCAAAAGACCACAGGTAACGACGCCGACCGGCTGCGCAAATATCTCTCGCGGTTCGATCTGAGTTTTGAGGACGTTGCCAGAAGCTGATCAAGGTTGCTCCACGTCGGTACCTGCCAGCCTTGCTGTTATCTCCTTTGAAGGAGCAAACTTAGAACGCCCAACGTGCCTGAGAAGGGTGGTATTCCTCAATCAGGAGACAGCGTCGAAAACCACCCTCTGGGAAAGGCCGCCGCCGCCGCGGTTTTCCAGCGTGATGGCGCCGCCGTAGCGTTCGATGATTTCCTTGGCGATGGCGAGGCCGAGGCCGGCGCCCGGGATCGATTGCAGGCGGCCGGGATTGACGCGGAAGAACGGCTCGAACGCCTTGCCGAGCAATTCCGGTGGGATGCCTGGGCCGCGATCGTCGATGGTGAGGATAGCCCGACCTTCCGTGCCCGACAGGGAAACGCTGCAGGCCTTGCCGTGCGTCGCGGCGTTGACGATCAGGTTGCGCAAGGCGCGGCGAAGGCCGAGCGCGCCTGCCCGGACCGAGACCTTGTCCAGGTGGCTGACCGAGACCGCATGGCCAAGCGAAATCATCTCGGCCTCGATGTCGCGGACCAGCTTTGCCAGATCGACCGGTTCGACGGCATCCTGGTCGACCTCCTCGCGCACCAGCCGGATGGCGCTGTCGGCGATGCGGTCGAGTTCGTCGAGATCGTGAAGCCATTTTTCGCGGTCCTCGTCGAGGAATTCGGCGCGCAGCCGCATGCGCGTCATGGGTGTTCTGAGATCATGGCCGGCGGCGGCGACCAGGCGCATGCGGCTTTCCATCGCCGTCTTCAGCCTGGCGGAGAGCTGGTTGAGTGCATGCGCTGTCGCCCTGACCTCGGCGGACCCCTCTTCCGGCACCGTTGCCAGCACACCGTCCGACCCGATCTTGCTGACGGCGGTTTCGAGCATCTCAAGCGGCCGCACCAGCACGGCGGTGAAATAGACCGACACCGCGGTGGCGCCGAGCGCGATCAGCGTGATCCAGCCGGCGAGCACGAGCCAGACGTCTCGCGGCGGGTTGAAGTCGGGGACGTCGACGATCATCCAGCGCCTGTCAGGCAGCGCGACCGAAGCGACCATGCCGGGGCCGTCGGGATTGCGGCTGACGACGGCCGATAGATCGAGGCCTTCGCGATGCAGGATGTCGTTGAGCACGCGCGTGTGCTTGCGGTCCTCCAGGCCGGCGGCGGGATGGTCTTCGACGGTTATCGGCGCGTCGCCCAAGCCCGCCACATGGCCCGGAACCAGTTGCACCATAAGCTGGATCTCGCGGGCGACCGGCCCCATGATCAGCTCCGGCGAAGGCCCGCCGAGGATCTTGATCGCGACCGTCGTTGCAAGGCCGACGACGCCGATGATCGAGACCACCAGCAGGATGATCAGGCGCCTGCGCAGCGAGGTCATGGCTAGGTCTCCGCCGTCTCGACGCGCGCAGTGAGCTGGTAGCCACCATTGCGCACCGTCTTGAACAAGGGTCCCTCGTCGATCCCGGCGAACTTGCGGCGCAGCCGGCTCATCAGCACATCGACGGAACGTTCGAGCGGATCGCGCTCGCGGCCTTGCGTCAGATCAAGCAGCTGATCGCGCGACAGCAGCCGTCCGGGGCGGTCAAGGAAGACCTGAAGCAGGTCGAACTCGGCGCCGGTAAGGTCGACCTGCGCGCCCTCGGCATCCGTCACCTTGCGCGTGTCCGGCTCCAGCCTGTAGCCGGCGAACCGGTAGACGCGCATGCGAGGCGGGGCGGTCTCCTCCGGCGTCGAGCGCCTGAGAACAGCTCGAATACGGGCGGTAAGTTCGCGCGGATTGAACGGCTTGCCGAGATAATCGTCGGCGCCGAGCTCCAGACCGATGATGCGGTCCACATCCTCCTTCAGCGCCGTCAGCAGGATGACCGGAATATGTGGCTTGCGATCCCGCAAGGCGCGACAGATGTCGAGCCCGGAGCCGTCGGGCAGCATGACATCGAGCACGATCATGTCGAACTGGCCGGAGCCGAGCTTCTGCTCGCATTCGCGCCGGTCGGCCGCCACCGAGACACGAAAACCCTGGCCGTCGAGATAGCGCCCAAGCAGCGTCCTGATCTCGCGGTCGTCGTCGACGACAAGGATGTGGGATTGTGCCTGCATTGTCAGCCTGTTGCCTGTTCCGTGCCGATTATAGGGAGTGCGGTGGGCGAGCGGCATGGAAAATTGCAACTGAATGTTTCCGGCAGGCAGGCAGAAACATTCGGAAACAAATCTCCCTTTTCTGGAAACCTTTGGCAACAGAGCGAAGCAAAGGAGAAAAGGACGCTTCCTATCCTGCTGCCATCCGAAGCATGCGGGAAAGGATTACATCATGCAAAGCAGACTTCTTGCCCTCAGCCTCTTCTCCATCGCGCTCATCCATCCGGCGCTTTCGCAGCCGACCGACCCTGCCGGTGGATCCGGCGGGGAACCGCAGTTCGCAGTTATGCAGAGCGGGGCGGATGACGGTCCAATGTCGTGGGGCGGCCCACACCGGCCGATGCGGCCCGGCCCGGATGGTTCCGATCCGCAGCGCTTCGGCCCGCAAGGCAGCGGGCCGCGCCGCATGGGACCACCGCCGGAATTCAGACTCGCCGCCCGGCTGTCCATGCTGGAGACCCGTATCGGCGTCAGGGTCGAGCAGCTCGACGCCTGGCGCGACTATACCAGCGCGCTGCAAGCGGTGCTGGCGCGGCCCGATCATGGTCCGGATGGTCCCGGCAAGCACGGTGCCGCCGCGGGAGGCCCTGGCGGCAATGGCAATCAGGGTCCACGCGATCCCTTCGCTTTCCAGGAAAAGCTGGCCGACGATGTCACCGCTCGCGCCGCCTCGGCAGCAAAGCTGAAGGATGCGATCGCGACACTTCGCGCCAAGCTGACGCCCGAACAGCTCGAAATCCTTGCTTCGGCGGATAGACCTCATGGACCACCCCGAGGCCCATGGGGCAATCCGCCGAATGATGCAGCCGGCTCCGGAGGCCTGCCCGATCCTGGCAGGCAGCTTCCGCCACCCCTACCCCGGATGGGCGAGCAACTCTGACCGGCTGCACCGGCCGGCCCGTCGCCCCCCGCCGTTGTGCCGGGCCGGCCGGCCTCTTATGAACGAGGATTTCCATGTGGGAGATGTTCTTTATGCTGCGGCTGCTGATGGCGGCCGCGCCCCAGCAGCATCGCCGCGGTTCGGCGACGGCGCTTCGGTCGCTGCAGGCCTTCACCGGCGCGACCAGGCTCGTCTTCGGCACCTGGCGTCTTTCGCTCGGCGCTCCCTTTATCGAGAATTCAGTTGACGGCGAAAAGTCACATGGCCTCTAGTTCATCGCGCAAGAAATACCTGCTGCTTTGCGCCGTCATTCTCGCCATTGCGATTGCCGCCATCCTCAAGGCCTATGGCCGCGGCAATGCCGATGCGAGCGAGGCTGGCGCGACCGCGAACCGCGTGGCCGCCGTCACGCAGGCCTCCCTGACAGTTTCGGTCGAAAAGGTGCGCAAGGATGAAATCGCTGCGGTGATCACCGCCACCGGCACGGCCCAGGCATGGCAGGAAGCCATGATCGGCGCGCAAACCAGCGGCCTGCAACTGACCGAGATCCTCGTTGCCGAAGGCGACCATGTCAGCAAGGGCGAGGTGATCGCGCGCCTCGACGATGCGGTGCTGAAGGCCCAACTCGCCGAGCAGAAGGCAGCCATCGAGCAGGCGCGCGCGACGCTGGAGGCGGCCGAGACGGCGGCGGCCCGCGCCAGGAAACTCATCGCCAGCAATGCGATCAGCGCCGAGACGGCCGAGGAAAGAGCAACCACGGTCAGGACCAGCCAGGCGCAGCTCGCCCAGGCCGAGGCGGCGGCGGACAACATCGCCGCGCAGCTCGCACGGACTGAAATCCACGCTCCCTTCGACGGCACGGTTTCCACCAGGCCGGCGGTCGCCGGCTCCATCGTTCAGTCAGGCACGGAACTGATGCGGATTGTGCGCGACGGCAAGGTCGAGGTCGCCGTGCAGGTGCCCGAGAAGGATCTGGCGGCGATCACGACCGACCAGGCGGCGACCATAACCGACGCCTCCGGCCGGGTGTTTTCCGGCAGGGTCAGCTCGATCGCCGAGAAGGTCGACGGCACCACAAGGCTGGGCACGGTCTATGTCGCGCCGCTGGACAATTCTGGGCTCCGGCCGGGCATGTTCGCCCGAGTCTCGATCGCCACGTCGGCGGCGGAGGTGCTGAACGTCGCGGAAAGCGCGCTGACCTGGCGCGACGGCAGGCCGGGAGTCTTCGTCGTCGGCAAGGATGGCAAGGTCGCGGCCCGCCGCGTCGAGACCGACAGCCGCAAGGATGGCCGCGTCGCCATCGCCTCCGGGCTGGCTGAAGGCGAGAGCGTCGTCGTCTCCGGCGCCGGCCTGCTCAATGACGGCAACCTCGTTCGCGTCGCGGCGGGCGACAGTGACAAGGCCGTATCGAGCACGGAGACGGTGCGATGAACGCTATTTCCTCCTGGTCGATCCGCAATCCGGTTCCGACCATCGTTCTGTTCCTGTCACTGACGATCGCCGGCCTCTACGGCTTCATGCAACTGCGCACCAACAACATGCCGGACATCGACCTGCCGACGGTCACTGTCACGGTGACGCAGGCGGGTGCAGCACCCAGCGAGATGGAAGTGCAGGTCGCGCAAGTCATCGAGAACGCCGTGGCGAGCCTGGACGGCGTCGATGACGTCTCGACCTCGCTCAGTGAAGGGTCCTCGGTTACCACGGTCGAGTTCACGCTCGACACCGACCCCGAGACGGCCACCAACGATGTGCGCAATGCGGTTTCCGGCGTGCAGGCCAGCCTGCCGGCGGCCGCCCAGGCGCCGGTCGTGGCGAAGGTCAATGCGACGGGCAATTCGGTGCTGACCTATGTGGTCGAGGCGCCAACCATGTCGCCCGATGCGTTGAGCTGGTATATCGACAACGATGTCGCCAAGGCGATGCTCGGCGTCGGCGGCGTGTCCAAGATCACCCGTTCGGGCGGCGTCGACCGGGTCATCCGTGTCGAGCTCGATCCCGACCGCCTCGCCGCGCTCGGGATCAGCGCCGGCGATGTCAGCCAGACGCTCGCTGCCATCAACGTCAACCAGCCGGGCGGCCGCACCACCATCGGCAGCCAGGAGCAGTCGGTGCGCACGCTGGGCAGCGTTACCACTGTCGAGGCACTGGCAGATACACGCGTTGCGTTTTCGAAGGCCGGCGACGTCAAGCTCTCCGACCTCGGCAAAGTCGTCGACAGCTGGGAAAAGCCACGGCAGGCCGCCTATCTCGATGGCAGGGAGGTCGTCGCTTTCAATATCTACAGGTCCGTCGGCTCGAGCGAAATCGACGTGGTCAAGGCCGCGCGCGCCGCAATCGCGGAGATGGGTTCGAAGACAACAGCGGCGACATTTACCGAGGTCACCTCGTCTTCCGGCTTCGTAAGGGAAAGTTACGATGCGGCGTTCGAGGCGCTGTGGCTCGGCGCGCTGCTGGCCATTGGCGTCGTCTGGCTGTTCCTGCGCGACATCAGGGCGACGCTGGTGTCGGCGGTCGCCATGCCGCTGTCGCTGATCCCGACCTTCGCGGTGATGGCGGCGTTCGACATCTCGCTCAACAATATCACCTTGCTTGCGCTGTCGCTGGTGGTCGGCATCCTCGTGGACGACGCCATCGTCGAGATCGAGAACATCGTGCGCCATATGCGACAGACCGGCGTCAGCGCCTATCAGGCGGCGATCGAGGCTGCCGACGAGATCGGGCTCGCCGTGGTGGCGACCACCGCCACCATCGTCGCCGTCTTCCTGCCGGTGGCCTTCATGCCGGGCATTCCCGGAAAATTCTTCTTCTCGTTCGCGGTCGCGGTGTGCGTGTCGGTGCTATTCTCGCTCCTGGTGGCGCGCATGCTGACCCCGCTGATGGGCGCCTACCTCGTGCGCGCCGGCGGCCACAGCGAAGAGGACACGCCGGCCTGGGTGCCGACCTATCTGTGGCTGCTGCGCAAGGCGCTCGACCATCGCTGGATCACGCTTTTGGCCGGCATCGCCTTCTTTGCCGGCTCGATGGCGCTGGCGGCGCAGCTGCCGACCGAATTCATGGCGGCGACCGATCGCGGCCGCTCGATGATCTCGGTCGAGCTGCAGCCGGGATCGACGATCGAGCAGACGACGGCCGTGGTCAAGGACATCACCAAACGCCTCGAGGGCGAACCGGCGGTCGACAGCGTCTTCGCCACGATTGGCACGGCGGCCGAGTCGGGCGGCGGCCCGAATCGCGGATCGACCTCGGCCGAAGTGCGCAGCGCCAATGTCACCGTCAATCTGAAGCCGCGCGACGAGCGAATGGTCAGCCAGCAGGAATTTGAGGCCGACGCCTCACCGAAGCTCAACGACATTCCCGGTGCCCGTATCCAGTTCGGCGCCGACGGCTTTTCGGGCGCCAAGGTGTCGATCACGCTGGTCGGCGACAATGGCGATGCGCTGCAGCAGACCAGCGATGCGCTGATCGACCAGATGAAGTCGGTTCCCGGCCTCAGCAATCCGACCTCGACGGCTGCGACTACAAAGCCGGAGCTGATCGTGCGCCCCGACAGCGCCAGGGCGGCCGAGCTCGGCATTACTCCGACCGAGATCGCCCAGACGGTGAAGATCGCCACCGTCGGCGACACCGACACCAGCCTGCCGAAATTCAATCTCGGCGACCGCCAGGTGTCGATCGTGGTGACCTTGCCCGATGGCGCGATCGACGATCCCGCAAAGCTTGCCATCCTGCCGCTGACCGGCAGCAAGGGCACCGTACCGCTTGCCGCGATCGCCGACATCAGCTTCAGCGCAGGCCCCAACAGCATCACGCGGGTGGATCGCAGCCGCAGCGCCACGATAGAGGCTGATCTTTCCCGCATCACGCTCGGCGAGGCGACTACGGCGATCCGCGATTTGCCGGCCATGCAAAATCTGCCGGCGGGCGTGCACGAACTGGCGCGGGGCGACGCCGCCCGCATGCAGGAACTGTTCAGCGGATTTGCCATGGCGATCGCCGCCGGCATCGTGCTGATGTATCTGACACTGGTGCTTCTGTTCCGCGGCTTCGTGCAGCCGGTGACGATCCTGGTGGCGCTGCCGCTGTCGGTGGGCGGTGCGCTCGGCTTCATGCTGATCACCGGCAAGGCGCTTGGCTTATCGCCGCTCATCGGCATACTGATGCTGATGGGCATCGCGGCCAAAAACTCGATCCTGCTCGTGGAGTATGCTCTGGTGGCGCAGAAGGAACGCGGCATGAGCCGTTTCGAGGCACTGCTCGACGCCGCCCGCAAGCGGGCGCGGCCGATCGTCATGACATCGATCGCCATGGGCGCCGGCATGCTGCCGATCGCACTCGGCATCGGCGCCGATGCCGAGACGCGCGCGCCGATGGCCATCGCCGTAATCGGCGGGCTCATCTCGTCGACCCTGCTCAGCCTCGTCTACGTGCCGGTCGTCTACACCTTCATGGACGATATCCAGCACTTTCTCGGCCGGCATCTGTCTCGGCTCCTGGTGGAACGATCCGATGCCGACAGCCAGGCGGCGACCGCAATTTCAGGGAAAGATCCAGGCCATGCGCATCCAGTCTAGTCAGTCTCCGCTGCCGCTACGCCGGATCGCGCCCTGGGCCGGAATGCTGTGCGCGGCGCTTCTTCTGGCTGCCTGCTCGCAGGAGCAAAGCAACGCCCCTGCAGGTATGGGCGGTGTCGGCAAACCCGAGGTCGGCGTCGTCACCTTGCATCCGCAATCGGTGGCGATCACCGCCGAATTGCCGGGGCGCACCTCGGCTTCGCTGATTGCCGAGGTCCGGCCGCAGGTGAATGGCATCATCCAGCAGCGGCTGTTCAAGGAGGGCAGCGAAGTGGTGGCGGGGCAGCCGCTCTACCTCATCGATCCGGCAAGCTACAAAGCGGACTATGACAGCGCCGTCGCGGCCCGGCAGAAGGCGGAGGCCGCCTTGCCTTCCGCGCAGGCCAAGTTCGACCGCTATGCCGGATTGCTGAAGCAGAACGTGGTCTCGAAACAGGATTATGACGATGCCGCCGCCACACTTGCACAGGCCCAGGCGGATGTGGCGTCGGCCAAGGCCAGCGTCGAGACCGCGCGCATCAGTCTCGACCGCACCTCGATCACCGCGCCGATCGCCGGCCGCATCGACAAATCCACGCTGACCCCCGGAGCCCTGGTCACCGCCAACCAGGATACGGTGCTGACCACCATCCGTGCGCTCGATCCGATCAATGTCGATGTCACGCAGTCGAGTACCAATCTGCTCAATCTGCGCCAGGCCATTTCGGAAGGGCGGCTGAAGTTCAGCGGCCCCAATGTCAGCGTCAAGCTGAAGCTCGACAACGGCACCATCTATGCGCAGACCGGCAAGCTGGAATTCTCTGGCGCCAATGTCGACCAGACGACCGGCACTTTCGCGCTGAGAGCCGAGTTCCCCAATCCGGACCGCCTGCTTCTGCCCGGCATGTATGTGCGGGCGCTGGTCGAGGAGGGCGTCGCCCCGAACAGTTTCCTGGTGCCGCAGCGCGGCGTCAGCCGCAACACCAAGGGCGAGGCGACGGCAATGGTCATCAATGCCGAGGGCAAGGTCGAGACGCGCGTTCTCGCCGTGCGCAACAGCGTCGGCAACAACTGGCTGGTGGATTCAGGCGTCGGCGACGGCGACCGCGTCATCGTCGAGGGCATGCAGCTCGTGCGCGCCGGCGGCGATGCAACGGGTGTCGAAGTGACGATCGACGAAGCGACCGGCGAGATCGAGGAGCGTCAATCCTCGGCCGCGCCCGCTCCCTTGCAAGCAGCCGATAGCGGCCAGAAACCGGCGCAAGGCGCCTCAAGCAACAACTGAGGCACATCATGTCCGCGTTTTTCATCAACCGGCCGATCTTTGCCTGGGTGATCGCCATCGTGATCATGCTGGGCGGCCTGCTCGCGCTCACCTCGCTGCCGATCTCGCAATACCCGCAGATTGCGCCGACCACGGTCAACATCAGCGCGACCTATCCGGGCGCCGACGCCCAGACGGTGGAAAATTCGGTGACCAAGGTCATCGAGCAAGGCATGACCGGCATCGACAATCTCGACTATATGACGGCGACGTCGACCTCGACCGGTTCAGCCTCGATAACGCTGACCTTCACCACGGCCGCCGATCCCGACACCGCCCAGGTGCAGACGCAAAACAAGCTGCAACTGGTGCAGTCGCAACTGCCGCAGGTGGTGCAGAGCAACGGCATCACCGTCTCCAAATCCTCGACCGGCTTCCTGATGGTCATCGGCTTCGTCTCCAGCGACGGCAAGATGAACTCGACCGATCTCGCCGACTATGTCGACTCTACCATCAACGACACGCTGAAGCGCGTCGAGGGTGTCGGCTCGACGCAGCTTTTCGGCTCCGGCTATGCCATGCGCATCTGGCTCGACCCGGACCAGCTCGCCAAATATGCCCTGATGCCGAGCGACATCGCCTCGGCGATCGAAGCGCAGAACACGCAGGTTTCAGCAGGCCAGCTCGGCGGCCTGCCGGCGCGCAAGGGCCAGCAGCTCAATGCCACGGTGACCGCCAAGAGCCGGCTGCAAACCGCCGAACAGTTTCGCAACATCATCCTGAAGAGCCAGACGGACGGCTCGCTGGTTCGCCTCAACGATGTCGCGACTGTCGAACTCGGCGCCGAAAGCTATACGACTCAAGCCAACTACAACGGCAAGCCGGCAGCTGGTGTCGCCGTCAACCTGGCGACCGGCGCCAACGCCATCAATACCGCCGAGGCGGTGCGCACGACGATCAACCGGCTGAGCTCGACCTTCCCGCAAGGCGTCGAGGTCGTCTATCCCTACGACACCTCGCCCTTCGTGCGGCTGTCGATCGAGGAGGTGGTCAAGACGCTGGCCGAGGCGATCGTGCTGGTGTTCCTGGTGATGTTCGTCTTCCTGCAGAACCTGCGCGCGACCATCATTCCAACGATCGCCGTGCCGGTTGTGCTGCTCGGCACGTTCGGCGTGCTGTCGCTCTTCGGCTATTCGGTCAACACGCTGACCATGTTCGCCATGGTGCTGGCCATCGGCCTGCTCGTCGACGACGCCATCGTCGTCGTCGAGAATGTCGAGCGCGTGATGCAGGAGGAGGGCCTGCCGCCCAAGGAGGCGACGCGCAAGTCGATGAACGAAATCACCGGTGCGCTGGTCGGCATCGCCACCGTGCTGTCGGCGGTGTTCGTGCCGATGGCGTTCTTCGGCGGCTCGACCGGTATCATCTACCGGCAATTCTCGGTCACTATCGTCTCGGCGATGGTGCTGTCGGTGCTGGTAGCACTTGTGCTGACGCCGGCGCTTTGCGCCACCATCCTGCGGCCACCCAAGGACCATGCGACGCAGAAGGGTCCGTTCGGCTGGTTCAACCGGGTCTTCGACCGCGGCACAACAGCCTATCGCGACGGCTCGCATGGCATCATCAACCGGGGCAAGCGCTTCCTCGTCGTGTTCCTGGCCATCGTCATCGCCATGGGCTGGATGTTTGCCCGGTTGCCGAGTTCGTTCCTGCCGGAAGAGGACCAGGGCATCCTGATCACCAGCGTGCAATTGCCGGTCGGCGCGACGCAGGACCGGACCGAGCGCGTGCTGGCCCAAGTGACCGACCACTATCTCAAGGACGAAAAGGACGCGGTCGAAGGGGTCTTCACCGCCTCGGGCTTCGGCTTTGGCGGCGCCGGGCAGAATGTCGGTATTGCGTTCGTGCCACTGAAGGATTTCAGCCATCGCAAATCGCCGGCCTTGGCGGCGCAAGCTGTCGCCGGCCGGGCGATGGGCGCTTTTTCCAAGATCAGGGATGCCCAGGTCTTCGCGCTTGCCCCTCCCGCCATCCAGGGTTTCGGCAACACCAACGGCTTCGACTTCTACCTGCAGGACGTCAACGGCGCCGGCCATGACGCGCTGATCCAGACGCGCAACCAGCTTCTGGCCTTGGCCGGGCAGAGCAAGCTGCTCGCCAATACTCGCCCCAACGGCCAGGAAGACCAGCCGCAATTTTCGGTGGATATCGACGAGGAAAAGGCGAGCGCGCTGGGCGTCAGCCTCGCCGACATCAACAACACGCTTTCCACTGCCTGGGGCAGCGACTACGTCAACGACTTCATCGATCGCGGACGGGTGAAGCCGGTCTATCTGCAGTCGGACCCGAACTTCCGCATGCAGCCGGAAGACCTGGACAAATGGCGGGTCCGCAATTCCAACGGCGCCATGGTGCCGTTCTCTGCCTTCGCCTCCAGCCACTGGACATTCGGCTCGCCCAGGCTCGAACGCTACAATGGTTCGGCGGCGGTGGAGATCCAGGGCGCTGCGGCCACTGGCGTGAGTTCAGGTGCTGCGATGGACGAGATCGACAGGCTGGTGGCGCAGCTTCCCGCAGGATATTCCCACGAATGGACCGGGCTGTCGCATCAGGAGCGGCTTTCCGGCAATCAGGCGCTGTCGCTCTATGCGATTTCGGCGCTGGTCGTGTTCCTGTGCCTGGCCGCGCTCTATGAAAGCTGGTCGATCCCTTTCGCGGTCATGCTGTCGGTGCCGATCGGCATCTTCGGTGCGCTCTTGGCGGCGAGCCTGTTCGGCCAGACCAACGACGTCTATTTCAAGGTCGGGCTGCTGACCACGATCGGCCTCGCCGCCAAGAACGCCATCCTCATCGTCGAGTTTGCCATCGAGCGGCAGACCGCCGGCATGGGTCTCGTCGAGGCGACGCTGGAGGCTGCGCGACAACGGCTGCGACCGATCCTGATGACGTCGCTGGCCTTCATCCTCGGCGTCACGCCGCTCGCCATCGCCAGCGGCGCCGGCTCGGGGGCGCAGAACTCCGTCGGCATCGGCGTCATGGGCGGCATGATCGCGGCGACGGTGATTGGCGTGTTCCTGGTGCCGCTGCTGTTCGTCACGGTGCGGCGCATCTTTAGGGGCAAGGCAGTCAAGGATACTGGGCAGGATACGGGCGAGACGCCAGCAACAGCCAACCAGCAATAAGGGTTCTTTCCATGACAGGTTTTGAACGTGGCTCGTGGGCCGCGAGGCGGACGATTGTGCCTATTTTCACCGCCGCCCTGCTCTCGGGATGCGTCGTCGGTCCGGATTATCAAACACCGATCCTGCCGATGCCGGCAAACTGGAGCGGCCAGAAGCCGGCAAAATCCGCTCAACCGGCGCAACTGTCGAAATGGTGGCAGCGCCTGCGCGATCCGGAGTTGAACGCGCTTGTCGAGCAGGCGGTTTCCAGTAATCTCGATGTCGCCACCGCCAAGGCCAGGATCCGCGAGGCGCGCGCCAGCTATCGCCAGAGCCTCGGCACATTGCTGCCGTCGGTCGATGGCTCCGGCTCCGCCGCCCGCAGCAAGTCGGCGGCGACTACGTCAGGCACCAGCGCTACCTACAGCGAATACCAGGCGGGTTTCGACGCCAGTTGGGAACTCGACCTGTTCGGCGCCAATCATAGAAGCGTAGAGGCCGCCCGCTACAGGCTGGATGCTTCCGCGGAGGAGCTGCGCTCGACCCTGCTGACACTGGTCGGCGATGTTGCATCCTATTACACCCAGGCGCGTGGCTATCAGGCGCGTATCCAACTCGCCCGGCGCGCAGCCGCCTCGCAAAATCAAACCGCCGCACTCACCCGGGCCATGGCGAAGGCCGGCACTGCGACGGCAGCGGATGTCGCGAAAGCCATGGGCCAGGCAAGCAGCACCGAAGCCGATATCCCGACGCTGGAAGCAGGCTATGCCGAAGCGGTACACCGCCTTTCGGTGCTCACCGGCCGACCGCCCGCCGCCCTGAACGAGCGGCTGAAGCACGGCGCGCCGATACCGGCGCCGCGTCTGCCTATCCCGACCGGGATTCCGTCCGACATTCTGCTTGCCCGCCCCGATGTGCGCATGGCTGAGCGGCAATACGCGCAATACACCGCCAAGATCGGCCAGGCGGAGGCGGCCCGCTATCCCAGCGTCAGTCTCACCGGAGACATCGACACATCCGCGCTCAAACTCGGCGACCTCGGCAAGAACTCCTCGATCGGCTGGTCTTTCGGGCCAACGCTCAGCGTGCCGGTCTTCAACGCCGGCCAGTTGAAGGCCGCCGTCGAGGTCGCCAAAGCCCAGCGCGACCAGTATTTCATCGCTTACAGATCGTCGGTGCTGACAGCGCTCGAGGATGTGGAAAACGCGATCATTTCGCTGCGCCAGGAGCGCATCAAGAACGGCAGGCTTGCCTCTTCCGCGAAATCCTATGGCGAGGCGGTGCGCCTGGAAAGCACGCTCTTCAAGGCTGGCGAGACCAGCCTCCTCGATGTGCTCGACGCCCAGCGGTCGCTCTACTCGGCCGAGGACGATCTGCTGCAAAGCCGCATTGCCATCGCCACCGACTACATCGCCCTCAACAAGGCGCTCGGCGGCGGCTGGGACGGTATGATCGATGCGAGCAAGCCGGAGGTGGTCGACACCAAGACCGGCCCGCGGCTGGCGTCGAAACCCTGAGGCCGCTCCATTCATCACGGAGAGGAAATCGACGAAATCGGATATCTGGATCGGGGGTCGCTTGCATGTCGTCATCCAATTGTCATATGTTTTCCCTAAACATCCTTGCATCTGGATTCATAGATATATGGATAAGAACGCCGCTCTCCGTGCATTGGCAGCACTTGGCCAGGACACCAGGCTCGAAGTCTTTCGCTTGCTGGTCCGGGCGGGCGCAGACGGTGTGCCGGCCGGCGAGGTCGCCGCGCGCCTGGGTACGGTGCAGAACACCATGTCGGCGCATCTCAAGGTTCTTGACCATGCCGGGCTCGTTCGCGCCGAGCGTGAGGGCCGAACGATCCGCTATGTCGCCGACATGACCGGCTTTCGCGATCTGCTTGCCTATCTCATGGAGGATTGCTGCAACGGCGCGCCGGAACTCTGTCAGCCCGCCATCCAGGCTGTAACTTGCAAATGTTAGAAGGGAGGCATGAACCGTGAGCGAAACATATAATGTTCTTTTCCTTTGCACCGGCAATTCGGCTCGCTCGATCCTCGCCGAGGCCATTCTAAACCGTGTCGGAGCCGGCAAGTTCAAGGCTTATTCGGCCGGTTCGCACCCGAAGGGGGCGGTCCATCCCTATACGCTCCAGCTTTTGAAAACCCTCAACCACGATACGTCCTTCGCCCGTTCGAAAGACTGGCAGGAATTCGCGGTTCCCGGCGCGCCTGAAATGAATTTCGTTTTCACGGTCTGCGACAACGCGGCCAATGAATCCTGCCCGATCTGGCCGGGCCAGCCGATGACGGCGCATTGGGGCGTGCCCGACCCTGCCGCCGTCGAGGGCACGGACGCAGAAAAGCATCTGGCCTTCGCCGAAGCCTATCGCATGCTCAACAACCGGATTTCGATCTTCGTCAGCCTGCCGATGAACATGATCGACAAGCTCGCCCTGCAGAAGCGGCTCGATGAAATCGGCCGCAATCTTCCGATAGCCGGCTAGAGATCATGGCAGCTGACCTATCCCGTCGCATCGTCGCGGAAGCGCTCGGCACGGCGATGCTCGTCGCCACGGTGGTCGGTTCGGGCATCATGGCGGACCGTTTGAGCGATGACGTCGCCGTGTCCCTGCTCGGCAACACCTTGCCGACAGGGGCGATCCTTGTGGTGCTGATCACCATACTCGGCCCGATCTCGGGCGCGCATTTCAATCCGGCGGTGACGCTGGTCTTTGCGCTCAGGCGGGAGATAGGGGCGAACGCCGCACTGGCCTATCTCCTGGCGCAAGTCGCGGGCGGCCTTGCCGGGACGTTTCTGGCGCATGCCATGTTCGAGCAGCCAATTCTGCAAGTAGCCGAGACGGCCAGAACGGGAAGCGGACAATGGCTTGCGGAAGTGGTGGCCACCTTCGGCCTGGTCTTCACCATCCTTGCGGGTCTTCGCTTCCGCTTGGATGCAATTCCGTGGCTGGTCGGGCTCTACATCACCGCAGCCTACTGGTTCACGGCATCGACGTCCTTCGCCAATCCGGCCGTCGCCATCGCGCGGGCCTTCTCCAATACTTTCGCCGGCATCCGTCCTGTCGACCTGCCGGGATTCATCCTCGCCGAATTTCTCGGCGCACTGCTTGCAATGATTTTGGCAGGATGGCTGCTCGCCGAACCCAAGCCAATCGAACAGATGAAGGCTGCCGAATGACCGTTACCATTTACCACAACCCCGACTGCGGCACGTCGCGCAACACGTTGGCCATCATCAAACAGTCCGGCGAGGAGCCGGAGGTGATCGAGTATCTGAAAAACCCGCCGTCGCGAGAACGGCTGGTCGAGCTTATCGCCGCAATGGGGATGACGCCGCGCGAATTGCTGCGCGAGAAGGGTACGCCTTACGCCGAACTCAAGCTCGGCGACCCGAAGTGGAGCGATGACGAGATCATCGATTTCATGCTGGCGCATCCAATCCTGATCAACCGGCCGATCGTGGTGAGCCCGCTCGGTGTCGTCCTGGCACGGCCGTCTGAAGTGGTTCTCGACATCCTGCCCAATCCCGATATCGGGCCGTTCACCAAGGAAGACGGCGAAGTGGTGATCGATGCGTCGGGGCGGCGCCTCATCTGAAGACCTCTATTTCGATAATCATGGAAATAGCACTTGACGGCACGCGCGAGTAGGCGCTAGCCTATTTCCATGAAACTCGAACAAGCAGCAAGACAGCTCGAGGCGCTCGGCAATCCGAGGCGGCTCAATCTCTATCGCACGCTGGTCAGGGCAGGCGAGGCCGGGCGACCGGTCGGTTATCTGCAAGAGACGCTGGGCATCGCCGCGTCGACCCTGTCGCATCATCTCCACCGGCTCATCCTGACCGGCCTGGTCACCCAGGAACGCCAGGCAACGACGCTGATCTGCCGCGCCAATTATCCTGTCATGAACGAACTACTCGGTTTTCTCGCCGATGAATGCTGCGCCGATGCCGCGTGCGCCCCGACTTCCGGCGAGGCAGCCGCGTAATTTTTGCCGACTATTTCCATAGTCCTAGAAATATAGAAGGTGTGTTATGGTTTCTGACAGCACTCTCCCGGTCGCCATCATCGGCGGCGGACCGGTCGGACTGGCAGCGGCGGCGCAACTCATCAGCCGCGGTCTGCCGGTCAAGCTCTATGAGGCCGGGTCACAGGTCGGATCGAACCTGCGGGACTGGGGCCATGTGCGGGTTTTTACGCCGTGGCGCTACTGTGTCGATGCGGTCGCTCGAAAACTTCTCGAAAGCCATGGCTGGCACATGCCGGAGCCGGAGGCTTTCCCCACGGCCGATGAAATCGTCGAGCGATATCTCGCTCCGCTCGCAAGGCTTTTCGAACTGGCGCCGTCTATCGAGACCAATGCCCGTGTCGTCGCCGTTTCCCGCTGGGGCGCCGACAAGGTTCCGAGCAAGGGGCGCGAACAAAAACCCTTCATGCTTGTGGTCGAGACCGCAAATGGCATGCGCCGGGACAACGCCCGCGCGGTCATCGATGCCTCCGGCACATGGCGGACGCCGAACCCGCTCGGTGCGGGCGGTATTGCGGCCGAAGGCGAGATCGAGTTCGGCAGCCGGATTGCCTATGGCATACCGGATGTCCTCGGCCGGGACCGTCAGGTCTATGCGGGCCGGGTGACCTTGGTGGCCGGTTCCGGCCACTCCGCCGCAAATGCCCTGCTGGACCTGGACAGGCTAGCGGAAACCGAACCGGGCACCTCGGCACTATGGGTGACGCGCGGCACCGATCTTGTGCGCATCTATGGCGGCGGTGATGCCGATGCCTTGCCGGCGCGGGGCGAGCTTGGTTCCGATACACGCGATCTCGTCGAGAGCGGCCGCGTCCGGCTGGTGACGGGCTTTGCCACAATTGCCATCCGCGAGGTCGACGGCCGCCTGGTGGTCGAGGGGCAAACGACGGACGGATTGCGCAGGCTCGGCCCTGTCGACCGGATCATCGCCGCGACGGGCCAGCGCCCCGACCTCGCCTTGACTCGGGAGCTTCGATTGGATCTCGATCCGTGGCTCGAAAGCGTCAAGGCGCTGGGGCCGCTCATCGATCCCAACGAACATTCATGCGGTGACGTGCCGCCGCATGGGCATCGCGAACTCAGCCACCCGGAACAGGATTTCTATACGGTTGGAATCAAGAGCTATGGCCGGGCACCGACGTTTCTGCTGCTGACGGGCTACGAGCAGGTCCGCTCGGTCGCAGCTGTGATCGCCGGCGACATGGCGGCGGCCGATGCCGTGCAACTGGCATTGCCCGAGACCGGCGTTTGCGTGGTGCCGGTATCTGTTTCAGACACTTCATCGCAAGGTTGCTGCGGCGGGCCGGCGCCGGCGGCGGTCGATGCCTGCTGCGTCGCGGACGCCGAGGCAAAGGCGGGCGGCAAGGCGGGATGCGGCTGTGGCGTCGCGGCATGAGCCTTGTGCCGCCTTCCACGGCCGTCATGCGCCGCCGCCGCACGATCGTCGCGGCATTGGGCGTAACGCAGATCATGGCATGGGGGTCGTCCTACTATCTCCCGGCCGTCATTGCGCCGACAGTCGCGGCCGAGACAGGCTGGCCACTGGCATGGGTTGTTGGAGGGCTGTCCCTCGGATTGCTGATTGCCGGGTTGATCTCGCCCTATGTGGGGATTGCCATCGAGAAGCGTGGCGGGCGAAATGTCCTGGCGACCAGCGCGCTTTTCATCGGGATCGGACAGATTGGGTTGGCTGCCGCTCCCAACCTGATCGTTTATATAGCGGCATGGCTGGTGATTGGCCTTGGGATGGGGGCCGGTCTTTATGACGCCGCCTTCGCGACCCTGGGTCGCCTCTACGGCCATGGGGCAAGATCCGCCATCACCAGCCTTACGCTCTTCGGCGGCTTTGCAAGCACCATCTGCTGGCCGCTCTCGGCCTTTCTGATGGGGGAGATCGGGTGGCGTGGAACATGCCTGACCTATGCCGCCGTACAATTGCTGATCGCGCTGCCGCTATATCTCCTCATCCTGCCGCGCGGCGTTGCCGGTTCCGCCGGCCAAGCCGACCAGAATATGGTCATGGCTTCCACACCAAGGACGAGATCGACGCCGGTCATGGTCATCCTGGCCATAACCATAACGCTCGCAGCGGTCATATCCTCCACCCTCTCGGTCCACCTTCTGACTGTTCTCCAGTCGAGCGGCATGGCGCTGGCCGCCGCGGTAGGCCTGGGCGCGCTTGTTGGTCCGTCGCAAGTCGGCGCACGCGCAGTCGAGATGGTCATTGCCCGCTATCACCACCCGATATGGACAAAGGTCGTATCGGTCGGATGTGTGGCGATCGGGGTGTTGGCTCTCTGGATGGGAATGCCGATCGTCCCGTTAGCCCTGGCGTTTTACGGCGCCGGCATCGGCCTGGAATCAATTGCCAGGGGGACGTTGCCACTCGCCCTGTTCGGCGCCTCCGGCTATGCCAGGCTTATGGGTCGTCTGGCCATGCCAAGCCTGATTGCTCAAGCCGCCGCCCCTTCCATGGGCGCGCTGCTTATCGAACAAGCCGGTGCGCATGGCATGCTTGCGGTGCTGTCAGCACTTGCATTGGTCAATGTGGTTCTGGTCGGCGGACTCGCGCTGCTGCTTTTCCGGCCCGGAGCCACGGGAATCGAGTCTGTTTCATAATCGCCGAGCGCTACGAAGTCGCGACGTCACAATGGCCATCCGCGTACAGCCTGTGCGCAGACGGGAGCTGTCGGCCATGAGTGCTCGACGGGCTGCGATCGGGTTGATAAGCCCTCTCGGCCAAGGAGAGTCGAGACATGACCGTTGCGATCGAGATGGGGCACACGAGCGCGGGTACTCCGGCGGCGCTGGATCTTGAGGAACTGCTGGCGACCCGCCTGCTGGTGCAGGGCAATTCGGGCTCCGGCAAATCGCATCTGCTGCGGCGGTTGCTGGAACAGAGCGCGCCCTGGGTGCAGCAGACCATCATCGACCCCGAAGGCGATTTCGTGTCGCTGGGCGACCGTTTTGGCCATCTGGTTATCGATGCCGAGGAGCATACCGAGCGCGGTCTGCAGAGCGCCGGTGAGCGGGCGCGCATCCATCGCGTCTCGACGGTGCTCAATCTCGAAGGGCTCGACGCCGAGAACCAGATGCGGCGCGCCGCCGCCTTCCTCGGCGGGCTGTTCGAGGTCGCCCGCGATCACTGGTACCCGATGCTGGTGGTGGTGGACGAGGCGCAGCTCTTCGCGCCGGCGGTCGCCGGCGAGGTTTCGGACGAGGCGCGCAAGCTCTCGCTCGGCGCCATGACCAATCTGATGTGCCGGGGCCGCAAACGCGGGCTTGCCGGGATCATCGCCACGCAGCGGCTGGCCAAGCTTGCCAAGAACGTCGCCGCCGAGGCTTCCAATTTCCTCATGGGCCGGACCTTTCTCGATATCGACATGGCGCGCGCGGCCGACCTTCTCGGCATGGAGCGGCGGCAGGCGGAGGCCTTTCGCGACCTGGAGCGCGGACAATTCATGGCGCTTGGCCCGGCGCTGTCGCGCCGTCCGCTGGGCGTGCGCATCGGCCCGACGGATACAAGTCCGCGCAATGGCACTCCGCGCCTGATGCCGTTGCCGGAAGCCGCACTTGAGGACGCACGAGCCATCATCCTGGCGGCGCCGCCGCCCGAAACTGTCCGGCCGCAGCGCCGGTCGTCGCCGGACCTGCTCGACCAACTGATGGCGGCGAAGTCGGCGGCGCTGGAAATCCGCCCTGAACCAATGGAGGCGCCGATCAGCGCCGAGGATCTGGCGCAGCGGCGTGAGCGTGTCGACCGTGTTCTGCGCGCCATTCTGGCGCAACCCGACGCGGGCTTTCGTGTTATCGGCGTGCTTTATCAGGAGTTCGTCGTCCGCTGCCGGATCGAGGGTCTCGCCTCGGCCGTGCCGGATCTGCCGGAGTTCCGCCGCATGCTGACGCGGGCGCGCGCCGGCCTCGGCTCCGACATGGCGGGGGATGACGCCTGGCAGGATGTCTCGGTGCGCGCTTCGCTTCTGCCCGAGGACATGCAAGGCGTGTTCATGATGATCGCGCGCGCGGCGAAAGAGGGCTGGCCTTGCCCGAGCGACGCGGCGATCGCCCGCGCCTATGGCTCGCACTCGCTGCGCCGCGCCCGGCGTTTGCTGACCTATATCGAGGAGCAAGGCCTCATTGTCTGCCAGCTCGATGGAACCGGGCGACGCACCGTGACGCTGGTGGAACTCGCCTGGGCAACGGCCCCGGGCGACCCCAATGCCGGGGAGGCGGAGCAGGGGAGTTTGGCGCTGTGAGGATGGGAGAGGACTCACAAAGGACAACCAAAGGACTTCTGTCCAGTCCGAGCCAGCATAGGTTCGTTTGGCAAGATCAGCCAATTGTGCCGCGCTCGTCAGTGGCCGGTTTCAGCCCTCGGGGGTGGCCTTCCGTCCTTTGGAATTCCCGGAATTGGCTCTTTGCAGTATTCTGCCGAATTGCGGGGTGAACGCAGTGTCGATCGCCCTCAATTTTGGCGGGGGGCGCATGAGAGGGGTTCTTGATGCGGTCGTCATAGGCGCCGGCTCGGCCGGGCTTGGTGTCAGCTATTTCCTGCAGCAACATGGCTGCGCGCACCATGTTCTCGAGCGAGGTTGCATAGGAGAGACGTGGCGAACGCAGCGCTGGGACTCCTTCCGGCTGAACTCGACGAACATACGCACCATGCTGCCCGGCGATTCCTACGACGGTCCGGACCCCTGGGGTGCGATAACGCACCACGAACTCGTCGCCTATCTGGAAGGCTATGTTGATCGGCACCGCTTGCCGGTGCGCACCGGAGTGGCTGTTGAGCAGCTGAATCTCGAGGACGGAGCCTACCGAGTCGCAGCTGACGGCGAGACGCTTCTGGCTCGCACGATCGTGATTGCAACCGGCAATCAGAACCGCCAGGTCCGGCCGCCTTGGTCGTTCGACTTGCCGACGACAGTTCGCCAGGTCAATTCCTCTGCCTATCGCAACCCGGCCGAGCTCGCTGACGGCGCCGTGCTGGTGGTCGGGAGCGGCCAGTCGGGCGGCCAGATTGCAGAGGATCTGGTGCATGCCGGACGTCGGGTGTTTCTGGCGACGAGCCGCACTGGCCGCCTGGTACGCCGCTATCGCGGCGGCGACTCGTTCAACTGGCTCACTGTATCGGGTTTTGCCGACGTCCCCCGCCGGGAGCTCATCCTGGAAAACGGCAGGCCGCCGCCGCGCCCGCTGCTGGGAGCGACCCACACGATCAGCCTGCAATCGCTGAGCGCGCAAGGGGTGACCCTGCTCGGCCGTTTCACGGGCGTTGTGAACGGCAGCCTCGCCTTCGGCGACGAGGTCGGCGAGCACATGCGCGTCGCAGACGAGGCCTCGGCCGACTTGAAGCGAGTGATCGACGAATACATCGAGCGTGCCGGCCTCGATGCGCCGCCGGCCGAGGATGATCCAGCCGAAACGGTTGCGCCCTGCGTGCCGAGCCCGCCAATCCGCTCGATCGACCTGGCCGCAAGCGGCATCTCCTCGATAATCTGGTGTACCGGCTTCTCGGGCGACTTCTCATGGGTGAAGCTTCCCGGTGCCCTCAATGCGGCCGGCCAACCCATACATGAGGATGGTATCGGCACCGTTCCGGGGCTCTATTTCGCCGGCCTCGATTTTGCGTTAACGCGGAAATCAGGCACCATACCGGCCGTTGCCGAGGAGGCGCGCCAGATGGTGGACGACATCATCAAAGGACGAGCAGGCTCACAGTCAACAACGCCTGGAGTGGATCGCGAGGTCACGTAGTGACTTTCCTTCGCGACCACTGTCGCACCAATCACAACCGTGTAGGTCCGGTCTTCATGCAGGTTTGCTGGCGGGCGCTGAACAAGATGTGTTTCGCCGATCGGTGCGCGGCCATTTATGATCGATTCGCGGCGGCAACACCCGCAAGGAATCGCAAAACGGCTTTGGCAGGAGAATTGACCCGGTGCGGTTGAGATCTGTTCCTCTCGGTATCATCAACATCCTCAGCTTGCTCATCATCGTCATCGCCTTGACGGCGTCGGCCCGATCCTTTGCCGCGTTGCAACGGTCCGATGTCCCGGCCTGGCTGCAGGCGCATGTCGGCAAAGGCGAGGGGCAAATCGCGCAAGTGGTGCTGGAGAGGGCACGCGCGCTCTACCTGGAAAAGGTGAGCGAGGGTGCCGTCACGAACCCCTGCTATTTTGCCATGGATGCGACCCGTCCCGGCGATCTGGGCAATGGCGTGCTGGGGCGCCGCTATTACGTCATCTGCGAAGCCAAGCAGTCATTTCGCGCGGTGTCGTCGGGTCATGGCGGCGGCCGCAATTTGAAAGGGGTCGCGAATTTCGCCAATGGGAGACGGTGTGCGAAGAACTTCGGCAACGCGATGGATTCGGAATTGACGGCCGGCGGGGCCTATATGACCGGCGAGGCGAAAACGTCGTTCAAAGGCTATTACCGTATCGGCGCGAAACAGGCAGCTTTGTTGCGCACCTTCGTGCAATTTGATGGTGAAGGTGAAGCCGCGAACGCCAGGCAACGAGCGATTGGCGGACACGCGGCCGCGTTGCTGAGGGGGATGTGTCTGCGAAAAAATCCGAACAGCTCATATGCCGACCATGATGGTTACGTGCCGTTTGGCAGACTGGTGAACTACGCCGCCGGCCGCAGCAATGGCTGCACCAGCTGGTCGCCGGCCGACGCAGAGCAAATCATCCCAATGGTGAAGGACAACCCGACGACGCTCTACATCTACCCTGAATCACGCGACATCGCCGCCGTCGCGAAAACAGTGGCGAGCGGTGGATCGCTGTCGGGCGCTGGCCCCTATTGGAACGCCTCCTGCCTGAAGGAGATCGGCGCTCCAAAATTCTGGCCGAGAAAGATCCTTGAGCCGATCATCACCCAATACAAGAAGAATCATCCGGCACCGCCGCCCCAGCCTGTGCCGATCTGTAAGGAGCCGTGAGCCTTTGTCGCTTATCGAACGGCCGGACGGTATTCGAGAAAATCGTCCGGCCGTCGCTGCGCCCGGGCCTTATTGGTTGATCTCGGGTTCGACGAGCCTTGCCAGATTCTTAAGCGACTCCTGCCAGCCGAGATAGCAGGCCTCGGCCGGAATGGCGTCCGGAATGCCTGCCTGGGTGATATCGAGTTCGGTGCCGACCGACACTTTCTTCAAGCTCACGGTCACCTCAATCTCGCCGGGCAGGTTGGGATCGTCGAACCTGTCGGTGTAGCGCAGGCGCTCACCGGGAACGAGTTCGAGATATTCGCCGCCGAAGGAATGGCTATCGCCCGTGGTGAAGTTGCGGAAGGACATCTTGAAGGCGCCACCGACTTTCGCGTCGAAGCTGTGCACCGTGCAGGTGAAGCCGTTCGGCGGAAGCCATTTCGCCAGCGCATCCGCCTCGGTGAATGCGCGGTAGACCTTCTCCGGGCTGGTCGCCAGAACGCGGTGCAAACGTACGGTGCTTGGCATATCGTATATCCTTTCTGATTGCGTATCGATGCCCTAAGGACGAAGAAACCTTGGCCAGCCCGACACATGCCCTCAGATTTTTTTGAGAGCCATGCGGCTGGCGGGGCGACCAGAGTAATGCTGCGTGCCTGCTTTGGCTTGGGCTAGCTGGAGGATTGGAATGGGTCTCGACCTGGCAGTTTTCAAAAGCGCTTCGACCATGGAGCGGGAATTCCCCGGCTATCGCTTTCAGCGGGAACCGACAAACGGCGAATGCGAGGTGATCCATCCCGAGGGCTTGAATCTCACCTGGGACGACGTCGTGGCGTGCGACTGGCGTGTCGGAAACATCCTCCACATCGCCGCGCTTCGGGAGCTGATTGCCGACCATCTCGGCGAAGGGTCGGCCTTGGAACGGATTGTCCTCTTTTCAACCTGGGGTGTCGGAGACGTCATCGAGGAGCCGAGCTTCGGCGAGCTCGAGCGCGAATTGACGCTCATCGAATCCAGCCCCGACGCATGGGTTAGGGAATTCGCCGATGGACTGGCGAAATTGATCGGCATGGCACGGCGCGAAAAAAACCCTATCGTGTTTGTGTAACCCGTAGCGCCAGCGGAGCCCAACACAATGACCCTGACCAATCGAGACATTGTCGAGCTTACGGCATGGCGGCGCAAGCTGCACCAGCAGCCGGAAATCTCCAACGAAGAGGAGAAGACGGCAAAAGAGGTGGTCGACTTCCTCGCCGATACAGGACCGGACAAGGTGCTGACAGGGTTGGGCGGCCACGGCGTCGCTGCGGTTTATGACAGCGGTCAGGCGGGGCCGACAGTGCTGTTCCGCTCGGAGCTCGATGCGCTGCCGATCCATGAGCTTTCCGGCGTGCCGCATGCATCGCAGGTGCCGGGAAAGTCGCATATGTGCGGCCATGACGGGCATACCGCGATCCTGGCAGCGCTCGGCCGCCAGTTGGGGCGCGAAAGACCCGCGCGCGGCCGCGTCGTGCTGATGTTCCAGCCGGCGGAAGAGACCGGCAATGGCGCGGCCGGCGTCGTCGCCGATCCGCGCTTCGGCGAGATCGTGCCGGATTTCGCCTTCTCGCTGCACAATCTGCCGGGCGTGCCATTCGGCGAGGTGCGGGTCAAACCTGGCGTGGTCAACTGCGCCTCGCGCGGCATGCGCATCGTGCTGGAAGGCAAGACCGCGCATTCGTCCATGCCCGAAACGGGCGTCTCGCCGATGCTGGCTATCAGCCAGCTGATGCCGGCGCTTCCTGCGCTCGGGCGCGGAACCTTCGCCGATGACGATTTCAGCATGGTGACCGTCACCCATGCGTTGATGGGCGAAGCCGTGTTCGGCATCGCGCCCGGTCATGCAGAGGTGTGGGCGACGCTGCGCACCCGGCGCGACGAGCGCATGGCGGAGCTCGTCGCCGCCGCGGAAGCGCTGGCTGCGAAGATCGCCGGCGAGCACAGCCTTTCCGTGCGCTGCGACTATCACGAGATATTTGTTGCCAGCGTCAACGCGCCGGATGCGGTGGAGCATCTCAACCGCGCGCTCGACGAGGAAGGTGTGCCGCGCACCGAAGACAGCCTGCCGATGCGCGCTTCGGAGGATTTTGGCGTGTTTGGCCACAGCGCTGTATCCGCCATGTTCTTCCTCGGTGCCGGCGAGCGGTACCCTGCGCTGCACAATCCCGACTATGATTTTCCGGACGATCTGATCCCGATCGGCTCGAAAATATTCATGCGCACGGCGCGCAATCTGCTGGGTTGAGCGGCTGAACGCTGACGCCGTCCTGGTCGCTCTATGTCAGGCGCGGGTTCCGAGCGGGGGCGCTGGCCGCTCAGTCCTCACTCCATGCGATGAGCAACGGACCTTCGCTGCCATAGACCGGATCCTTCGCTGGGCGGCCAACCTTCGGGATTGTCCGAAGTGCTTCCTCATGCTGTTCGGCACTGGTGCAGAGATCGTAGGTGCCGAAGGGCGGATAAGCGCCGACGACGAGAAGATCGGCGGACGAGGACAGGCGCTGGTGCCCGGTGCCGGCTGGCAGGATCGCCACGTCGCCGGCCTTGACCGACAGCACCTCACCCTTGTCGCCGCCGAACCGCACTTCGGCCGTGCCGCGCGCGATGCCCAGCACCTCATGGATGCGTGAATGGTAGTGAACGTAATTGAAGATGCCGTTGCGCCAGCTGCCGTCCCAGCCATTCGACCCGAAAAGCGCCTCGAACACGGAAGCTGGATCGACATCGCCCGGCAGCTCCACGGCCCCGGGATAGACGATCATCGGCCAGCGCGGGTGGTTGGGCACCAAGCCGTCATCCGCGAAGCGGAAGGTAAGCGGTTTTCGCTGATTGACGATCTGCGCCACTTTTCCTGCTGCCTTTGACACCGCCGAACTCCGCTTTCTTCATGCTCCCAACAGCGATCGAAGTCGGCAAGAAGAACTCATCCGAGCCATCTCCGATCTTCAGTCCGACAGCAGACCGATCTTAACCTGCCGGAGCATCCTTTGTTCCGGGCGACCTCGTAATCGGTCGGCAAGCAATCCAGAGCAGGCGTCGGATTGGCGCGCGATCCGCATTGCATCCAGACGCCGTGGCGATCAAGCTGCGGGCAGATCATCCGCATCTACCCCGAGCGTCTTGCATGCGGCGCTGGGCCGCGTATTTCACGAGGAGGTCAAAAATGCGTGCATTTCAGCTTTCGACGATCGTCGCAGCAATGCTGCTGTCGGCGTTCACACTCTTTGCCATCACCATGGGTGGCACCTCTGCGGCACCAGCGCAGAACCTCTACAAATTGTGCCGCCAGGTGAAGAACGACGACACGATCCGCCCCTATTCGCACGATCTTTACAGCGGCACGGTCAAGGCGTTCAAAAAGCTCTTTCCGGACGCCAACGGCGCGCCGGAGGAGTCCGGGTTGCAGACACAGGCCAATTATCGCTGCATGAACGGCAAGGTGCAGGTCTGTTTCGTCGGCGCCAACCTGCCTTGCGCCAAAATGAACGCTGCGCGCGACAATCCCGGCGCCGACGAGTATTGCAAGGCCAACCCGAATGACGACGTCGTGCCGGCTGTGGCCACAGGCCACGACGCCGTCTATTCCTACAAATGCCAGAACGGCAAGGCCGAGGTCGCCGGCAATCCCTGGAAGCTCGATAAGCGCGGCTTTGCAAAGGAGCTGTGGACCATGCTTCCCGACCAGTGAGATCGTCGATTGGCGGGCACCTCGCCGCCCTAGATCGGCCCCGGTCTCCAGCTTCCACGTCGTCTACCCGCCGGAGGCGAGCCGTCAGCGCAGGTCGGCGCGAAGATCGCGTACGCCGCGTCCCAGGCGCTGGCGCAAGAGCGTGCGCAGCGTGGCTCCGTCTATGTAACCGACTTCGGCTGCTATGGCGTCGATGTCCAGGCCACTGCCGTGCAGCAGAGATTGCGCGTGTTCGACACGCAAGTCCTGGAAATACGAAAGCGGCGATTTGCCGAGCACCGCCTGGCACCGGCGCTGCAATGAGCGTGCGCTGGTCGCCAGCGCGCTGGCGGCTTCCTGCAGCGAGAAACCCTCCCGGAGATGTTCTCGCGCCCAGCGCTCGAAGCGCAGCACGAGGGGATCCGCCTGCGCCAGATGATTGGGGATGATGTAGGGCGCTTGCGAAGAGCGTATGTCGGCCAGCAGATAGCGTGAAACGATGGCTGCCAGTTCCGGGCTGGCCTTGCGTATCAGCCACAGCGCCAGATCGAGATGTCCCATCGCTGCGCCGGCCGTAACGCCCACATCTGTCGGCACGAGCATTCGTGATTCGTCGAGCAAGACACTGGGGTAGCGTTGTCGAAACAACGGCGCGAGCCACCATGTCGTCGTGGCTTGGCGATGATCGAGAAGTCCGGTTTCCGCCACAAGGAAAGTCCCGATACAGGACGCGGCGATATGCGCGCCTTCTCCATGCCATTGCAGCAGTTGCGCCTTGGCTTGCTTTACATCCAGCCGCGTGAGCGCTGGGATCAACTGCTCCGGCGTCCCGGTGCTGAGTGCCGGGACGATCACCCAGTCCGGCTTCAAATCCGGCGTCACGGCTCGCACCGGTATCGCCAGCCCCAGACCCGACCGAACCTTGCTTCGCACGCCGACGATCGACATATCGAAATGGGGGGCTCCACCCATCAGCCTGGCCGAGAATTTGTTGGCAAGGGTGAACGCGTCGAGCATGACGGTCAGGCCCGTGTCGAACAGTCCCTCAAGAGCGAGCACGGAAATCCGCATGGCGCAAATGACCTTATAGTTGGCATTTACGACAATACCAGCTTTGCGGTCCGCTCGCTAGATTGCGCCTCGTCGGACATCAAAAACAACAGACAAGGAGTGTTCTCATGAAGGTTTTAGCCATCGCGGCGATCGCCAAGCCGCTCACGCCGGAACAGCGGCAGCAGATCATGCCGAGCGAGGTGCCAGCCACGCTCAAGCTCTATCTCGACGGCAAGATCGAGCAGTTCTGGTTCCGCCAGGACAAGCCCGGCGTGATCTTTCTCATGAACGTCGAGTCCGTCGAAGAGGCCAAGGCGGCGGTGGAGGCGCTGCCGCTCACAGAAGGCGGTTTTGCGAATTATGATCTGATGCATGTCGGCCCGCTCGCCCCGCTCGGCCTGCTGATCCAGGGCAATTGAGCAGAAGACAGATGAGCGCGAGGAGCCGCCCAGAGGCCGACGTTGGTCAACGACAAGTTCCCATCGCCGACCTGACCAGCCAGCCCAATAAAGGCTGGTTGGTTGCGGGCTGGCTAATGCCGCTTGAAATACTGGACCTCGCGCTCGTGCTTCTCGGCGGCCTCCCGCGATTTGAAAGTGCCGAGATTTCTGCGCTTGTGGGTCTTCGGGTCGACCTTGCGGGAATAGAGACGGTACTCGCCGGACTTCAGCTTGCGGATCATGGCAACCTCCTGCGCCGGTATAAATCCGTGCGGGCCGCGCCGGTTCCGTACGAGCCCGCGCTGGCGGTCACCGCCAGCCCAACGCCGGGGCTACGTGGGTCAGGATCGCCTCGATGACGTGGGCGTTGTATTCCACGCCAAGCTGGTTCGGTACAGTGAGCAGCAGCGTGTCGGCCTCGGCAATGGCCTCGTCGCCCTTCAACTGCTCGATGAGCACATCCGGCTCGGCGGCGTAGCTGCGGCCGAAGACGGCGAGTTTTTCGGGCTCGATGTAGCCAAAATGATCCTGGCTGTCACTGCGGCCGAAATAGGCGCGGTCGCGATCGTCGACCAGGGCGAAGATGCTGCGGCTTACCGAGACACGCGGCTCGCGCGGATGTCCGGCCGCCTTCCAGGCGGCGCGGAAGGCGCGGATCTGCTCGGCCTGCTGGATGTGGAACGGCTTGCCGCTCTCGTCGAATTTCAGGGTGGAACTCTGCAGGTTCATCCCCAGTTTCCCAGCCCACTCCGCCGTCGCGTTGGTGGCAGCGCCCCACCAGATCCGGTCGCGCAGGCCTTCGGAATGCGGCTCCAGACGCAGCAAGCCCGGCGGGTTCGGGAACATCGGCCGCGGGTTCGGCTGGGCGAAGCCCTTTCCCTGGAGAAGATCGAGGAAAACACTGGTGTGACGGCGCGCCATGTCGGCGTCGCTCTCGCCCTCCGCCGGTGCGTAGCCAAAGTAGCGCCAGCCATCGATCACCTGCTCGGGCGAGCCACGGCTGATGCCGAGCTGGAGGCGCCCGCCGGCAATCAGATCGGCAGCACCCGCATCCTCGATCATATAGAGCGGGTTCTCATAGCGCATGTCGATCACGGCGGTGCCGATCTCGATGCGGCTGGTCTTGGCGCCGACCGCGGCCAGCAGCGGGAACGGCGACGAGAGCTGGCGGGCAAAATGGTGCACGCGGAAATAAGCGCCGTCGGCGCCAAGTTCCTCGGCGGCGACGGCGAGCTCTATGGATTGCAGCAGCGTATCGGAGGCGGATCGTGTCTGCGACTGGTTCGAGGGGGTCCAGTGTCCGAACGACAGAAAGCCGATTTTCTTCATGAATGGTTCCGCTTCAATATGGGAGGTGTCCGTCATCTAGTGACGAGACCGTCGGTTCGCCATGCAAAACCATCCTCGGTCCAGACTGCAATGATTCCTGAACACATTTTTGGGTGTAACGCGAAGTGCCTAGCCGCACCTGGCGATTTGCTTCCGCCAGCAGGGCAATCGCATATGGCGCTCCCCCCAGGCCGATAGAAGCGCACGCCGCTTCGTGCGGAATGTCAAAATCTGTGCTATATCTGAGCCATGGCCGAAGAGAATGTGACCTCGCATTCATCGGAATACACCCTGGAGCGGCTGACCACCGAGGTCGCCAGCCTGCGCGACGACTGGCGGCGATCCTGCAGCGCCTCGACAACAGCCACAGCAACCTGCTGACCGAGGTGAGGAGCGTCCATTCCCAGATCTCCAGGATGAACGACCGGCTGCGCAAGGTAGAGGACAAGGAGTTGGGCTAATGAGCATATTTGCCAAGATCCGTCAGGTCTACGATCGGCTATGCGAGCGCATGGAAGCGAGCGCTGATCGGATGCACCAGGAGCGTGAACACCTCAGCAAGCTGCCCGGTGAAGCCTACGAGAGGGAGCGCCTGCTAGCTGTTGAGCGCGACTCCAAGCTGTTGGGCCTGCCCGTGAACTTCAATTGATCAAGGTGGTCTAGCGACCTGTGTGTCATCTAGTGACGGAACCGCTGGTTCGCCATGCAAGGATCATCCCCGGAATTTTGGATTGTGGCGAGAAGTGGCAGCTGCGTTTGGCGACTGGCTTCCGCCAGGGTGGAGAAAAGCGGTCGGCGACCTATTTCGGAAGAGGCACGATGATGGAAATCTGGCCTTGAACGGAAAGGAAGATGCAATGCCAATCCCGAAGAATACGATCTGCCTCTGGTACGACAAGGACGCGGAGGCCGCGGCTCGCTTCTATGCCGAGACCTTTCCCGACAGCAAAGTGAGCGCCGTCCACCGTGCCCCCAGCGACTATCCGTCGGGCAAGAAGGGCGACGTGTTGACGGTCGAATTCACTGTTGCCGGCGTTGCCTGTCTCGGCCTCAACGGCGGTCCCGTATTCAAGCAGAGCGAGGCCTTCTCGTTCCAGATCGCCACCGACGATCAAGAGGAAACCGACCGCTACTGGAATGCCATCGTCGGCAATGGCGGCCAGGAGAGCGCGTGCGGCTGGTGCAAGGACAAATGGGGCCTGTCCTGGCAGATCACGCCGCGCACGCTGACCGAGGCGATGGCGGCCGGCGGCGAGGAAGCCAAGCGCGCCTTCGATGCGATGATGGACATGAAGAAGATCGACGTGGCAGCGATCGACGCGGCGCGGCGCGGCTGACGGGCCGCTACGCCACGCGTGGTTGAGCCGGCTTGGGCTTGAGCACGGTGGCGAGCACGATGCCGGTGACGATGAAGGCCGCACCGACCAGATCGTAGTCGTGCAAGCTCTCTCCGAGCAGCAGATAGGCGAGTATGGCGACGAACACCGTTTGCAGATAGAGCAGCATGCTCGCCCGGCTCGCACCAAGCGTTTCCACGCTTTTGTTGTAGAGATAGTACATCAAGGCGCCGCCGGGGCCTGCCAAATAAGCGAGCGCGAGAATGCTGTTGACGTCCAAGGTGGAGCGTTCGTCGTTAAACAATTCCCACAGATGGAAAGGCAGGGCGACCAGCGCCCCGGCGCCGAGCAGCAGCACGACCATCGGCAGAAGCTCGATGCCGAATTTGGCACGGCGCAAAAGAACAGTGTACAGGCCCCAGCAGAACGCGCTGCCGACGATCCACAACTCGCCGGCATTGAACCGGAGTTGCAGCAGCGCCGCCAGGTTCCCGTGCGCGACGATGAAAACCATCCCGGCCAGCGCAACCAGCGCACCAAGCGACTTCCACAGCCCGAGCGGCTCGCCAAGCACGAAACGGGCGAGCACCATCGTCATCACAGGCGACAGCGCCATGATGATGCCGGCGGTGGTGGCGTCGGTGTCATTGAGGCCATGGTAGATCATGCCCTGGCACAGCGTCAGGCCGATCGCCCCCACGGCGACGACCTCCACGGCGCGCGTTCGCAAAAGCCCGATCATCGCCTCGTGATGACGGTGCACGATCGGCAGCAGGATGGCGCAGGCCAGCGCCAGCCGCCAGAAGCAGAGCCCCCAGGGCGGCATTTCAGGCGCCACCCACTTGGCCGCGATATAGACACCGGCCGAAAGCAGCCAGCACAGGACGGCGGCTGGATAGCCGGTCATGGAAGATGTGGACACGACAGCTGGTTGCGCTGCTGGATGCGCTATCGGCACTGCCTGCATGTCATGCCCTCCCCTTCAATACGTTGGCCTGAGGGCGCAATATATCCTTGGTCGTTGGATCCTGCATCTCGTTTTGAAATGGTGAGGTCGAAAAGCGAACGGTAGCCGGCCGCCTTGTGTCACTCGATGGAGGGCAAGTGGCACAACAACCGAACGCACCGGCTTTTGGGCCTTCCAGGCTCTCATCGTCAGACTTTAGGGATAACGCCCGCCGCGATGGCCGCGGTGGCCGTTCGGCGACAGCTTGTTGACGCCACGCACACAACGTTCGCAGCCAGCTTCAGGCCTGGAACCAAATGACGGGCTAGACTGTTCAAGTTTGATTCGACGCTGACGAACCCTGCCTGTTGGGTAAGCGGTGATCTTGAGGAGCTCTCATCATGACAATTTCGTCCAGGTTTCGTTCCCTCGCGGTTGCCGTCATCGCCGCAGGCGCTGTCAGCGCTGCAAGTGCTGCGCATGCCGACAGCGGCACGATCCGCTTCGCCGTCTACAAGGCGGCCTTCTTCGTCGGTGGCTCCGGAGGCGAGGGCACGCTCACCTTCCATGGCCGCCGCTATCCCATCTCAGTCGGCGGTGTCTCGGGCGGCTTCGCCTTCGGGGTTTCCAAGACCTATTTCCGGGGGACCGTGCGCCACATTCGCAGTGTCCGGGATGTCACGGGGGTCTACGGGGCGGCGGGAGGTGGCGGCGCGCTCGGCAAAGGCGCCCAGGTGATCGTCATGACCAACGACAAGGGCGCCCAGCTCGAACTCACGGGCAGGCAGGTGGGCCTGCAGGTCAACGCCGATCTCAGCGGCATGGCCATCTCGTTGAAGTAAGCCCAGTCCGTCACGTCCTGGGTGGGCAAGCCCGGCTTGGATGGGAGGCTTGGCCCAGGAATGATGGCGATGGTAAGCACGCCGGACAGGCGTGTCGACCGCTCAAAGCGGCCTGACGCCAATGTCCGCAATGGGTCAAAGCGGACATTGGCCACGGCCGCTTCGGTCGAGGCCAATGGTATTTTTGATGAAACGCTAATATACATAGACACTCGAGCGAGCAGCGCCTGCCAAATACATGAGGTATGCCATGCGAAGGTTCATCTTCACGGCAATGTGTATCGCCGCCGCAACAGCCACTAACGCCCATGATTGGTACGAAGACAGGATTGACCCAGAGACGAAATTCAAGTGTTGCGGTGGTTCTGATTGCCGCGCCATACCTCGGTCTTCGGTGCGGTCCAGGATCGACGGTGGTTACACCTATTTGCCGCATGATTTCACCATCCCACGTGACCGTGTACAGGAATCCGAAGACGACCAATACCATATCTGCGAGAATAAATACGTCATAACCAATCAGCTGTATCTGCGTTGCTTTTTCGCACCGCGTGCAAAGGTCTCTCTACTTCGCCCACGCTAGGTCGCTGCGTTTTGTCCCGTCGGCGACAAGCTATCGCGTAGCGCCAGCGCCGGGATGATCGCCCGACAATGCGAGGTCTGCGCCGATTGCTCGACGAAACATTTCCGTGCGGCCTGGAATGCCTGCGGTCGGAGGCGCGAAGACCGAGATCGCCTTGGGGTGAACCTTGAAATGGGCCGGTGTCGAGGTGACGATCTCACCATCGGTGTTAACCGGCATCGGCTTCTTCGTCTCGATGTCGAACTCGACGCACCTGGCCGTGCGCACCTCACGCCAGGCGCCATGCGTTCCAGAACGGAACGAGCGGAGCATCAGCGCTAGCTTCCAGAGGTTGGTCATTTCGAGGCTATAGAGATCGAGATGTCCGTCATCGATCTCGGCCGTCTCTTCCACGACGTTGCCGCCGCCGTAGTGCCGACCGTTTCCAACCGCGATCTGGTAGGTTTCGGCTTCGATCGTCGCGCCTTTCTCGGTGATCTTGGCGTGAAACCGCGCGGCCCGGGTCAACACTTTCACCGCCGCCAGCGCATAGCCAAGCCTGCCGAAACGCTTCTTCAGAGCGGGGTCGAGACCCTGCGCTAGTTCGGTGCTGAGACCGATACTCGCGACGTTGAAAAAGGCATGGCCGTTAACCGTGCCGACATCGATCAGCCGGGTTTGACCCCGCGCGATCACATCGGCGGCCTGCAGGAGATCCATCGGAATATTGAGTGTGCGAGCGAGGTCATTCGCCGTTCCCATGGGAATAATGCCCATAGGCAGGCCACTTTCCATCACCGCCATCGCCGCCGACGACACCGAACCATCGCCACCGCACACAACCACAAGATCGGCCATATGGCGCAAGCGAACGATGTCACGCGCGATCTCAGGCAACGCCTCGAACGTCTCGACGGTGACGGAAAGCCGACCTCGCTCCAGCCGCTCCACAATGGGCGCGATCAGCTCCTGGCCGCGCCGCGCCTTGGGATTGAGGAGCAGCAATGCGCGCCTTTTAGCTGATTTGCTCATTCAAAGATCGGTCCGAGGTTCATGGGTTCAACGCAGATAAGGTGGCGGCGTCCAGATTTCGACCGCAACCGACGCTTTTGACACCATTCGGACACCAGCGCCACGCAGGTCTGGCCCCGCCAAGCGGGTAGTGAGATAGGCGCACGACCTCCGACACTGGTCATCACGCACAGTTTCAAAGCGCCAGGAGGATTGTCAGGAGAGGCGCTATTGGCGTCAGCCCGCAAGCATTGGGTCAGACGAAGTCATTCGCTCCTGCGCCACCCTCCTACCTCTCCTCCACAATGCGCAAATAAGCCGCCGTGACAAACAGCACGATCAGCCCGAACAGTATCCGCCTTGCCCCCTCTGGCATTTGCAGGATGGTCAGCAGCGTTGTCAGCACAGTGAGGATCAGCGCCCCGATGATGGTGCCGGTGTAGCCGCCGCGGCCGCCGAAGATCGAGGTGCCGCCGATCACGGCGGCGGCCACCGAAGGCAGCACCAGTGGTTCGGCGAGCGACAGCGACGGCGCCTTGATCAGGCCGATATAGAGCAGGCCGGTGATGCCGGCGAGCACGCTGGAGATGACGTAGAGCACCGTGATGACCTGCCAGTATTGCACGCCCGACAGGCGCGTTGCGCGCTCATTGTCGCCGACGGCGTAGAGCAGGCGGCCGAAGCCGGTGCGGGCAAGCGTGAAGACGATGAGGGCCGCCAGCGGCACGAACAAAAGCAGCGCGTTGGGAAAGCCATAGGTCACGCCGGTGCCCAGCCAGGCGAGGAAGTCGGGAATCTTGGCGCCGGACGCAATCACCGTGCGCTGGTAGACCTGTAGGCAGCCGGTGCCGATCAGGCTGGTGCCCAGCGTCATGATCAGCGGGTGGACGCGGAAGACGCCGACGCCGATGCCGTTGACCAGGCCGATCAGCACCGCCGGCATCATCGCCAGCAGGAAGGCCACCGCCGGGTCCTGGTTGACGACTTGCGTGGCCATGATGAAGGCGCTCATCGTCGCCACCGTGCCGACCGAGAGGTCGATGCCGCCGGTCAGCATGGTCATGGTCTGGCAGCCGGCGAGGATCGCCAGCGGTATGGCGAATTTGATGGTGTTGGCGATCCAGCGCTCGTTGACGATGCCGGGGCGCAGGATCTGCAGGATCACCACCAGGATAACCAGCAGGATGATCAGCGGGATCAGCGGCCGGTCGGCCATGAAGCGTTTTACGCGGCGACCGATGGGAACGGGCTTGGAGATCGTTGCGGCGTTGCTCATGCCCATATCCTCATGACTGCCGGCTCCGCATGGTGATGAAGGCGCCGAACATCACCACGGCGACCATGATGGCGCCCTCGATGATGGCGGTGACGTTGGGGTCGATGGCAAGCAGCGTCAGGTCCGTGCGTACCAGCCGCAGCACGAAGACGGCGACGATGGGCCCAAGCAGGCCGCCCTTGCCGCCGCCGAGCGCCACACCGCCCAGTACCACGGCCGCGACGCTGGCGAGCAGATAGGGGCCGGGGATGGGCGCGCCGATGCCGGTGCTCATGGTCAGCGCCAGCCCGCCAAAAGCGGCGAACAGGCCCGACAGCGCATAGGCGATGATGCGGGTGCGCGCCACGGGTACGCCGCTGCGAAAGGCCGCCAACTCGCTTGAGCCGATGGCGTAGATGGAGAGGCCGAGCTTTGAGCGCCGGAGCGGGATCCAGATGATGCAGAGGCAGATGATCAGCACCAGCAGCGCCTTCGGCAGCCAGGCATCGATGGCGTCGGGCAGGCCGGGGATTGGCACGGTGCCTGAGATCAGGCCCTTCAACCATTCGGCGACCGCGCCGCCGGGTGCATCGAGCACCAGCAAGGCCGCACCCTGAAGGACGAAGAGCGTGGCCAGCGTGACGACGATGTCGGGCACGCGGGTGACGACGATAAGGATGCCGTTGACGGCACCGAGCACAAAGCCCATGGCCAGCACGAACGGCACCACGAACAGCGCGTATTCCTCGCTGGCGCCGTTCATCATCGAGGCGGCGGTGACGCTGGTCAGCGCCATCATGGCGGCGACCGACAGGTCGATGCCGCCGGCGATGACGACGACGGTCTGGGCCGCCACGGCGAAAGCGTAGGGTAAGACGGCCCGCGCGAGCGAGCCAAAGTCGCCGCTGCCATAGCCCGGCTGGATCAGCTTGGTGATGATGAACAGGGCTATGAGCAGGGCGAACAGGCCGGCGACCCAGCCCTGGCGGCGCAAGAGATGGTTCATGGCGTCGCCCCCGGCGTGGTCGAATCCGAAGAGCTTGATGTCGGGTCGGCAAGGATGCCGACATCGGCCTTGGCGCCGCGCGGCAGGCCATAGGCGGCGCGCATCAGCGCCGGCTCGTCGGCCTCCTCGACCCGGAAGATATCGACGACGCGGCCGCCGAAGATGACGATGACTCGGTCGCAGACACGCTGCACCTCCTCCAGCTCGGAGGTGTAGAACAGCACGGACTTGCCGTGGCCGGCGAGCTCGCGCAGCAATTTGTAGATCTCCTGCTTGGTGCCGACATCGATGCCGCGCGTCGGGTCGAAGCACAGGATGGTGCGGGCGTCCGCGGCGATCCAGCGGGCGATGGTCACCTTCTGCTGGTTGCCGCCGGACAGACGTTGCACTTCCCCTTGCGCGCGAGTGTCGATCTGCAGCCGCTCAATGGCGCTGATCACTTTTGTGCGCTCCTGGCGCATGTGGATCGGCCCCCAGTTGCGCAAAGCGGCGCTGAAGGGCAGCGCGATGTTCTCGCGCACCGAGCGCTGCATGGCGAGCGCCTCGGCGCGGTCGCCCGGTACATAGGCGAGACCGGCGCGGATGGCGTCGATCGGGTGCGAGAATTTCACCGGTTGGCCGTCGACCTCGATGGTGCCGCCGGAGGGTCGGATCGAACCGGCAAGGGCGGCGAACAGCTCGTCCTGGCCTTGGCCTTCGAGCGCGACGACGCCGGCGACCTCGCCATCAGCCAAATCGAAGGAGACATCGTTGAGCTTGGTGCCGACGCGCAGGTTGCGCACGCCGAGGCGCGGACGGCTGGCCGAAGTCGCGGCGTTCTGGCTGGCGGTGCGGGCGGCGACATGGGTCTTGACGATGCGGGCGCCGAGCATCAGCTCGACGATCTTTTCCTCCACACCCGGCACGATGTCGACGACGCCGACGGTCTCGCCGTCGCGCAGCACGGTGGCGCGGTCGCACAGCGCCGAGATCTCGACGAAGCGGTGCGAAATGAAGATCACCGCGCGGCCGCTGTCGCCCTGGCGGCGCACGACCTCCAGCACCTTTTCGGCAAGGTTGGCGGGAAGTGCCGCCGTCATCTCGTCGAGCAGCAGCACGTCTGGCTCGACGGCCAGCGCGCGCGCCAGATCGAGCACGCGCAGCACTGCCAGCGGGATGTCGCGTGCGGTGTCGCGTATGTCGAGGTCGGGAATGCCGAGCTCGCGTACCCAGGCGCGGAACGGCTCGACCGGCGTGCCGGTCAGGCGCAAATTGGAGAGCACGTCGAGATCGGGGATCAGCGACGGCTCCTGGTAGACGGGCAGCAGGCCGGCGCGGCGCGCGGCGGCGGGCGAGCGCACGTCGCGGGCCTCGCCTCGGATCAGGATGCGTCCGGCGTCCGCCCGGATGGCGCCGGTCAGGATCTTCACCAGCGTCGACTTGCCGGCGCCATTGGCGCCCATCAGCGCGTGAACCTCGCCCGGCAGGACGGAGAGCGACGCGTTGCGCAGGGCTGCAACCGCGCCGTAATTCTTGGCGACGCCGGTAGCGTCCAGCAACGGGCTTTGCGGGAGAGGGTTCGTCGTCAAAACAGGTGTTCTCTGATTAAGCGTCGAGGACGGCGGGTTGATACCCGCCGTCCTCGTGGTTCAGTTCGGATGGACGATTATTCGCCCGGGCCCTTGCAGGCGACGATCTGCTCCTTGGTGTAGGTGGTCCAGTCCGGGATCGAGATCGAGACCGGCCATTCCGGGCTGAGCGACGGGTCGGCCGCGGCCTTGAGCTTGGCCTTGCCTTCCTCGGTGGCATTCTCCCAGAGTTGCGGCTCGACCAGCACGGTCTGCTGCGCCGGCTTCTTGCCGTCGAGGATTTGAAGCGCCAGCGTCACGCCGGCGCCACCGATCGAGCCGGGGTTGGTGACCGCGGCGCCAACGAGATCCTTGACCGAGCTCAGCTGGCCGACGAAGCCGGCATTGTCGGCACCGACGATCGGCACCAGCGGCGCCTGCGATTCGACCAGCGCGTCGACGATGACGTTGTCGATACCGGAGGTCCAGATGCCGTTGATTGGCGTTCCCGTCGCCAGGAAGGACAGCATCTGCTGTTTGGCCTGGTCCTGCTGCCAGCCGGTGAAGACTTCCTGCGCGACCTTGACGTCGGGGAATTCGGCAAGCGCCTTCTTGAAGCCCTTGTCGCGGTCGGAGTCGGCGGAAGCGCCGGCCGCACCGCGCATATAGAACACCTCGCCCTTGCCGCCCATCTGCTGGAACAGCCATTTGGCGCCGAGATAGGCATATTGTTCCTGGTTGTTGGAGATGATGTAAGCCGACGGTTCGGTGACCGCCTGGTCGACGGCGACGACGACGATACCGGCCTTGGTGGCCTCCTCGAGGCCCGCCTTGATGCCGGCCGGATCGGCCGGGTTGACGACAATGGCGTTGACCTTGGCGCTGATCAGATTGCGGATGTCCTCGAGCTGGCCGGCCGCGTCGGTGTTGCGGTGGGCGATGTTGAGCTTGGCGACCTCGCCGGAAGCCAGCGCCTGCGCCTTCATCGCGCAGACCATCTCCTCGCGCCAGCCATTGCCCTGCACGGTGTTGGAGATGCCGATCGTGTATTTGCCCTCGGCGGACGAGACGCCCCCCGATGCCAGGAAGGCCGCGCCGGCAAGCAGCGGGACCATTGTCAGGTATTTTTTCATTTCAGACTTCCTCCACATTGATTTCCAGTTTCAGGGCCTGATCCTGCCGACCTGCGGCAGGATCAAGCCAAGTCGTTTCGCCCGTCATTTGACGAACGGGCGCAGCACGTCGCGGGCGAGCAGGAAACCCCGCTTGACGTTCTCGTCGCTCCCTTCAAACCGCCGGTCCTCGTGTTCGATAATGATGGGTCCGTCATAGCCGGCGCGGTAGAGGCCGGAGAAGATGACATTCCAGTCGACATCGCCGAGCCCCGGCATGCGCGGTACCTGCCAGCCTATGCCAGCCGAAAGGATTCCGCGCTCATACAACCCATCATGATCAATCATCAGGTCCTTGGCGTGGGCATGCAGCATGTAGGGTCCGAATTCCCTGATGAAGCGGGCCTGGTCGATCATCTGCCAAACCAAGTGCGACGGATCGAAATTCATGCCGACATCGCCGCCCCAGGCTTCGAGAATGCGGCGCCAGATCAGCGGCGAATAGGCGATGTTGTGGCCGCCCGGCCACTCGTCATAGCTGAAGATCATCGGGCAGTTCTCGAAGGCGAGCTTGACGCCATGGTCACGCGCATGGGCGACGATGGCGGGCCAGACGTTGAGCGCTTCCTCCCAATTGACGTCGACGGTCTTGGAAGCATCGCCGCCGCAGAAGGTGTTGACGACAGGCACGCCCATATTGGCGGCCAGCACGATCACCTTCTTCAGATGATCAATGACGGTTTGGCGATGCGCGGCATCCGGGTGCAGCGGATTGGGGTAATAGCCGAGGCCGGACACAGACAGGTTCTTCTCCGCCAGAGAAGCCACGACCTCCTTGGCCTGCGTGGCCGAGGTGGAGGCGGCATCGATATGGCTGGTGCCTGCATAGCGCCGGCTGGCGCCGGAGGATTTCGGCCAGCAGGCGATTTCCAGCGCCTCGAAACCGACCGAGCTTGCCCAGACTGCGACCTCGCCAAGCGGGGTTTCCGGAAAAGGTGCGGTGAGCAGTCCAAGCTTCATAGTGCCTCCCTAGTTTCTACTATGCCGATTGTGCGAGCCGCTTCAACCTGTGGGCGCCGCTTGTTGCAAACTGCGCCTGACGATTGCCATCGTGTCGTTCGACAGCAGGCCGTCGAGCGCCGATATGACGGCCGCGCGGAATTTCGGGTTCGTGGCCAGTTCGGGGTCGAAAATCGTGTCGATGGCAAGGATGCTGGCGGCCAGCACTTCCGGGTCATGGCCGATTGCGTCAGCGATTGCCGCGACCTTGCCGGCATAGGGGTCCGATACCGGCCAGCTCTTGCCGAACCGTGCCGAGGCCTGAATCAGATAGGCCATCCAGCCGGCGACGGGCACCGATAGAAGCGCGATGCTCTCGCCTTTCGCCAGGCGGTCGCGGATCGGGTTGAGCAGGCGCTGCACGATCTTTTGCGAACCATCGGTGGCGATCTGGTGATTGCGGTGGCGGATGGCGGTATTTCGAAGACGCCCGAGGCTCTGCTCGACATAGGCCAGCGGCGCCACGCCTGGCACTGGCATCAGGGTCGGGAGCGTTTCCTCGACCAGCATGCGGTGAACGAAATCGGCAAGCAAAGGGTCGGCGATCGCGTCCGATGTGTGTTCGAGGCCGGCCAGCACGCCGAGCGTGGCAAGCGTGGTCTGGGCGCCGTTCAGTACACGCATCTTGAGGTGCTCGAACGGCGTGACGTCGCTGACGAAAGTCGCGCCGACCAGATCCCAGCGCGGCACGCGGCCGGCGAATTTCTGCTCGATCACCCACTGCCGGAACGGTTCGCCGACGACAACGGCGGCGTCGTGGTAGCCGAAACGCTGCGCCACCAACTCGATATCGGCTGGCGTGGTCGCCGGCGCAATGCGATCGACCATGGCCGAGGGAAAGGCGACGTTGGCTGATATCCAGTCGGCCAGGCCATTGTTGCGCTGGCTGGCAAGAGCCTGCACGACAGTTTCCAGGATGACGCCGTTGGTCGGGATGTTGTCGCAGGAGAGCAACGTCACCGGACGCCCGTGCGAGGCCATGCGCAGTTCCAGCGCCCGCGCCAATATGCCAGGCACGCTGCGCGGCGCCTCAGGGTTGGCGAGATCGTGGGCGATATCGGGATGGTTGAAGTCGAGCGCGCCGCTTGAGGGAATGTGGCAATAACCCTTCTCGGTCACGGTCAAGGTGACCATGTCGATGCCGGATGAGGCCAGCACGTCGAGCGCCGGGGCAGTACTTTCCTGGCTGTCGACGACCCTGACAATGCTGCCGATGACGCGCGGCTCGACATGATTGTCCTGCCGGATCAGGCGCGTGTAGAGGCCGCCCTGGCTGCCCAGCGTCTCGGCGAGGAAAGGCGGGCGGATGTTGATGCCGACCACGCCCCAGAACTCCAGACGGTGCGACAGGAGATCGTCGGTGTACTCAGCCTGGTGGCAGCGGTGGAAGGCGCCGACACCGATATGAGCCATGCCAGGCGCAAGCACAGCCCGGTCGTAGGACGGTTTCTGGACGGCAGAAGGAAGCCGGCTAATCAGTTGCGGGCCGAGCGTTTCGAGGGGCGCGGAAGCGACCCTCACCGATTCGCTCCCACGACCCATTGCTCCTGGTCGATCAGCGCGCCGGTCATCGGCCCTGAAGCATCGGAGAGCAGGAAGACGGCGAGGTTCGCCACCTCTTGCGCCGCCAGCAGGCGGCCGAAGGGCTGCGAGGCATTGGCGGCTTCCAGCCAGCCGGGGCCAAGCCCAAGCGTCTGCGCCTGCATTTTGCGTTCGGCCGGCGTGTCGGTCCAGCCGACATTGATGCCGTTGACGCGGATGCGGTCGAAGCGGTGCGCGTTGGCGGCGTTGCGGGTCAGTGTAGCGAGCGCGCCCTTGGTGGCGGAATAGACGGCCAGTTCCGGCGAGCCGCAATGCGCGTTGATTGACAGGATGTTGACGATGGCGCCGCCTTGCCCGCGCTTGACCATATCGGCGATGGCCGCCTGCATCAGGAAGAAAGGGGCACGGGCATTGACGGCAAAAAGCGAAGCCCAATCGTCGAGGTTGGCATCGACGAAGGAAGCGCGGTCGGTGAGGCCAGCGGCGTTGACCAGCCCGTCGATGCGTCCGAAGCGGGCAATGCAGGCTTCCACCAGCCGCGCCGGAGCAGCAGGGTCGGCAAGCTCGGCAGCGACGAAGGCGGTCGGCGTGCCCATGTCGGAAAGCTGAGCCGCGGCCTCCGTGCCGCGCTGTTCGTCGCGACCGGTGATCAGCAAGCCGCCGGCGCCGGAATGCGCGAGCTCCTGCGCGATCGCGCGGCCGATGCCTTGCGTGGCGCCGGTGACCAGCACCACCTTGCCGTTGAGTTGAAGCTCCATTCCTCCTCCCGGAACAAAGTTTCTATTTTTCAGAATATGGAATGCCAATTCCCTTTAGTCAACCGCGCCGGTCATTCTGTCCGGCGCGCGACCACGCCGTGGACCAAAGCCATGCCGACGGCGAGCGAGGCGGCCAGCGAGCGGAAGCCGGCGAAATCCTGCTCGACCACCTCCAGCCATGTGTCCGAGAGCTTGACCAGGGGCGAAAACGTGCTGTCGGTGATGGTGACGATGCGCGCCTTGCGCTCATGGGCGACGGCCACGAGATCCGGCGTGATCGAATTGTAGGGGCTGAAGGAAACCGCCATCACCGCGTCGCGGCTGCCGATGCAGCCGACCTGGTCAAGTGCGGTGGAGCCGACATTGTCGACCAGCACATTGCGCACGCCCTGCTGCGACAGAGTGAGCGAGAGATAGGTGGTGACGGGAAAGGCGCGCTTGGAGCCGATCACGTAGATAAGCTCGGCAGTCGCCAGGAGATCGACCATCCGCTCGAAACTGGCGATGTCGAAGTCCTTGTCGATGCGGCCGAGCGAGGCCTGTGAGGCGCCGACCATTCCATTCAGGAAATGCAGACTGGCGGTGGGCTCGGCGGCGGCCTGTTCCTGCCCGTCGCGCGCCCGTCCTTCGGGCCAGGATCCCTTGACATGGTCCTTGAACAGACCCTGGAAATCGGAAAAGCCGGCATAGCCGAAGATCTGGGCGAAGCGCACAAGCGTCGAAGGCTGCACGCCGGCCTGCTCGGCGACCTGGGCGATGGTGCCCAGCGCGACATCGCTCGGATGCTGCCACAGGAAGATGGCGACCTGGCGCAGGCGCTTTGGAAAATGAACCGTGCCGGACGACAGCACGGCGCGCAGTTCCTCGTAGGTCTGTGGCTTGGTGTGGCCGAGTGCCGCCAGCGATCGGCCCCGTTTCCTCGTCGCGGCCTCGTCGACACCGGACCGTTGCGATGATTTTTGTGTTCCCGTCATGGCGTCACGCTAGCGCGGCACGATCGTTTTACAAAATGGAAATTGGAAATCCTGTTCGAAAATGCTAGCGGCATTTGAAAGCTTTGCGCGCCCTAGAAATCGGCTGCCCGGGAGGAGTTTGAAATCATGGTCTATGCAATCGCGGACGGATCGATGCGCCAACGCTTGAGGGTAGGCATGGTGGGGGGAGGCCGCAATGCCTTCATCGGTGCCGTGCACCGGCTGGCCATGCGGCTCGACGATCAGATCGCGCTGGTCGCCGGCGCGCTGTCCTCGGATCCTGAAAACGCGGCCGCGTCCGCCGCCGAGATCGGTATCGCCCAGGATCGGAGCTACGCCGACTATTATGCGATGGCGCGTACCGAAGCGGCGCGGCCCGACGGCATCGAAGCCGTCGTCATCGTGACGCCCAACCATCTGCACGCGCCGATCGCCACCGCGTTCCTCGAAGCCGGCATCGACGTGATCTGCGACAAGCCGCTGTCGACGACGCTGGACGAGGCGCAAGCGCTGGTGGCGCTGGCGCGGGCGAAGAACCGCAAATTCGTCGTCACGCTGAACAACACCGGCTACGCCATGGTTCGCCAGGCGCGCGAAATGGTGGCGGCGGGCGAACTCGGCCGCATCGTTTCGGTGCATGCTGCCTACATCCAGGATTGGCTGACCCTGCCGATCGATGCGCAGGGCCAGAAACAGGCGGAATGGCGCACCGACCCGGCGCGGGCCGGGCAATCGGCGGTGCTGGCCGACATCGGCGTGCATGCATTCAACCTGGCGAGTTTTATCTCGGGCTGCGAGGCTGAGGCGGTTTCGGCCGACCTGTTCACCGCCGTGCCGGGGCGGCGGCTCGACGACAATGCGCATGTGCTGGTGCGCTGGTCGGGCGGGGCGCGCGGCACCATACTGGCCAGCCAAACATCGCCCGGCCACTACAACGATCTCTCCGTGCGCATCTATGGTGACAAGGCCGGGCTCGAATGGTCTGGCACGCAGCCGGAAGAGCTGCGCTTCTCCAGGTATGGCGAAGAAACGCGCACGTTGGTGCGCGGCGGCCATGGCTCGACCGAGGCAAGCCGGCGGGTGTCGCGTATGCCGGCAGCCCATCCTGAAGGCTATATCGAGGCCTTCGCCAATTTCTACCGCGATGCCGCCGACATCATCCGCGCCCATCGCTCGGGCGGCGTGGTCGATCCGGCGCAGGCCGCCCAGGTGCCCGACGTCGTCGATGGCGCCCGCGGCGTGAAGTTCGTCGCGGCGGCCGTCGCTTCAAGTTCCGCCGGTGGAACCTGGACGCCTGCCTTGTTTTCATGAATTTGGTGACGGTCGAGTGCGAGGACCGCCACTGAAGTCCTTTCTCAGAGTCTGGCTTCAAATCAATTAGTTCTGCCAATGTGCCGAGCAAGCAGCGGCACAACGATGTCGTGAACCGACATGGGTTGACTCGATTGTCTGATTGCCTAGGTAACGAGGCGGGATGCTGGGGCGCAAAATCCGATAGACGGTATGAGATCTTCCCGCATGCGAAAGCTCGCCCTGATTTTTCTGTTGGCCAGCACTTCCGTCTTGTCTTCCTGCGTCATCCCTGACGACACGTCGAGCGTTGCGAAGGAAGATGCCACGGCAGCGGCAGCCCGCAAAGAGATGATCGGCCTAAGCGAGGCAGACGTTCGAATGTGCGCCGGCTTTCCTACTGCCACTGCTGATGCGAATAAATCAGGCCAGATCTGGACCTATCAGCGCGTTGTTCAGCGCGGCAATCTCAACATCGTGGTTCCAACTTTGGCCGTGGGCGCGATCCCGGCGGTTGGAGGTTCTCTCAATGTCGCTCCTGGTGGCTATTGCAACACGCAAATTCGAATGGTTGACGGCCATGTTGCCGAGGTTGCCTACGCAGGCGACAACAACCTGCCGAACGATCGCAATGCGCTCTGTGTCAGCACGGTAGACGCCTGCGTGGCATATGCTCGCCAACGCGGTCAAAAGGCGGCCAGGTTCAGGTGACGGAGCGTGGCCGGGATCCAGTGCAGCATCGCGAACAAGGGCTGAGACAGCTTGGGCGGCCAAGGGAGATGGAGCGCGCACCAATTGGTAGATGGTCACATACAGCATTCGCGGCCGCATCAAAGGGGCTTGGCAGTTCCTGCGCCGTCAGAAAAGCATTATCCTTCATCCGTTTGACCGATGCGCCGAATCTTGGGAGGTGAAACTTACAATTAGCAAGTGCGGCCGTAGGCCCCACCGATCTTTTTGGATGAAAGACTGACAAAACCTTGTCACATGTAGGATCACCCATCGTCACAGCAAGAATTGGCTTTCTGGCCATCTTGGCTGTCGTCCTCCTGCTAACCCTTTCGCCAGGGTGGCTTTTGCAGATGCTTGGCATCTCCATCACCCTTGGTCATGACAAACTCAATCACGTCGCTGCGTTTGCCGTGTTGGCGGTCATCGGATTTTTTGCCTGGCCGGACCACAGGGCAAAGCTGACTGTGTTGCTCGTTCTGACCGCCGCGGCGATCGAAGTTCTTCAAGGCTTGCAGCCGATTGGGCGCTACCGGGATGCTTGGGACTGGGCTGCCGGCTGCGTCGGCATGGCATGTGGGTTGCAAATCGCGAACTGGACAAGGAATTTCACCGGCGCCCTGAGATACGACAAGCGAGGACCCCTGTAGCTTTAAGCGGTCCCGTCCGTCTCACTTTCCTTATCCTGCGTCCGGACTGACGAATAGGGGTTGGTTTCCAGCCACTCGCGCAACGCGATTTGAATAAGCTCCGTTCGACTGATCTTCATCTCGGCGGCGATGGAGTTGAGTGCATCCCCTGTCGCGGGCTCAAGCGAAATACCGGAGACGTTCCTGAGCACCAGTGCTGCGCGGCGAAGGATAATTTGCAAATCCCCACGCGAGACCTCAGTGATGCGATCTGCAGTCCTTTCCAGTTCTTCGGCAGTGGACAGGCGGATCATGTCGATGTCCAGTCAAGTTGCGTGTTTCGATGCGCATGATGCTGTCAGTCAAACGAAGATTCGACGGATTTGCTTCCGGAACCTCTCTATTTTTGTAACGCGTGATCGAATTTCTGGCACAGGAGCAGGCAGAATGTGCAGGTAAACGATCTTTTCGGAGAGCGCTGAGCAGCTCGCCGTCATTCTCAAATACGGTGGCAAAGAGCAGAAGTTTCACTAAAAAGTCCGCCGGCACCAGCTGGGGGTGGAAGCTTGGGGTTCGCGCCGGCCAGGCGGATCAATTTCAGCTCCGTCGCTCGAATACCCAGCAGACAGGTAGCCGGCGATTATGCCGTGATCGCCGAGGGACTTCTCTAGTACCGGTCGTTTGCCGCCCTGACACGGGTATAGCCGAACAGGCGGGGTGGATTGCGCTCTAGCTGCATGATCGCAGGCGGTCTTACGCGGCTTCGCTGGCCCTCAGCGAAGGCGAGGGCGAAGGTTTTCAGCACGAATGAGTATGTGCGTTCTTCGTCATCCTCAATCACGCGAACAACCCATTCGCCGTCGGACTCGAACATTTCAACACGGATTCCCCCGCCAAAGCTGGCCAGGTAACCACGGACATCGCGCTGGGGATTAAGCACCGATTTTTCCTCCCGCCTGAACGAACGGGTACTATGCCTAGCCTTCCTCCTTCAATAATCTATGACATACCTCACATGGTTTTCTCGCAGCCCAGGCTCGGTGCGCTGCGGCGACGGCTCGCCCGCTCCGTAGAAGTGGGGAAGTAAGTGGGGGATAGGCTTCACCCACTTTGCAAAACCATTTAAAATCATGATGTTATGAAAAATCCGCTGGTGGAGCTGAGGAGGATCGAACTCCTGACCTCGTCATTGCGAACGACGCGCTCTCCCAGCTGAGCTACAGCCCCGTCCAGCGGATGGCGCATTTATCGGGCGCGGCGGTTTGCTGTCAAGGCTGGGTTTTGCGCAAAAGGCCTCGTTTCAGCCATCGATCCGGCATGCGACGGAAGGCTCCTCTTGCCGGTTTGGCGCGCAATGGCTACATGTCGGCAACAATTGGAGACCGGCATGATCGCCCTCATTCAAACCATCGTCATGGCGCTTGACCTTTATTGGTGGATCATCATCGCCTCGGCGATTTTTTCCTGGCTCTATGCCTTCAACGTCGTCAACTCGCGCAACCAGTTCGTCGGCAGCGTCGGTAACATGCTCTTCAGGCTGACCGAACCGGCGTTGCGGCCGATCCGCCGCTTCATGCCCGACCTCGGCGGCATCGACATCTCGCCGATCATCCTGCTGCTGATCCTGTTCTTCATCCGGCAGTTTCTGCTCACCACCGTGGTGTCGCTGGTCGTCTGAGCGTTCGGTGAGCGCGCCGTTTCGCACGCGTAACGACGGCGTCGACCTGTTCGTTCGGCTGACGCCGAAAGCGGCGATGGACAGGCTGGAGGGCATCGAGATTTCGGCGGACGGGCGAAGCCACCTCAAGGCCCGCGTCCGCGCCGTGCCGGAAAACGGCGCCGCCAATCAAGCGCTGGAAAGGCTGGTCGCCAAGGCGCTGGGCGTGCCGGCATCAGCCGTTTCAATCACCGCCGGCGGAACTGCAAGGCTGAAGACGCTGCGCATTTCCGGCGATCCGGCGGCGCTGGCGAGAAGCATCGAGCTGCTCAGCAGCGCTTGAGTCGTCTCATTCCTTCGCGCCCCCGTCTGTCCTGCCCACAAGGGGGGAGATTGGCAGCTTCATTGTTTAGACCAACCCGCGCTTGACCATCATCGCTTCGGGTGAGGGCATCTTGCCGCGGAAGGCGGTGTAGAGCTCCTCCGGGTCCTTCGAGCCACCAGCGGCGTAGATGTTCTCGCGCAGACGCTCGGCCAGTGCCGGGTTGAACGGGTCGCCCGTCTCCTCGAAGGCAGCAAACGCGTCGGCGTCGAGCACCTCCGACCACATGTAGGAATAGTAGCCCGCCGAATAGCCGTCGCCGGAAAAGACATGGCCGAAATGTGGGGTGCGGTGGCGCATGGCGATGGTATCGGGCATGTCGAGTTTTTCGAGCGTTTCGGTTTCGAAACGAAGTGGCTCTTCTGGCGCATTGGGTCGCGCGTGATAGGCCATGTCGACCAGCGCCGACGCTGTGAATTCAACCGTGGCAAAGCCCGCGCCGAAGGTACGCGCCGCCAGCATCTTGTCGAGCAGAACCTTCGGCATCGGCTTGCCGGTCTTGACATGCAGCGCATGCTTTTCCAGCACCGCCGGCACCGTCAGCCAGTGCTCATAGAGCTGCGAGGGCAGCTCGACGAAATCGCGGCTGACCGAGGTGCCCGAGACCGACGGCCAGGTGACGTCGGTCAGCATGCCGTGCAGCGCATGGCCGAATTCATGGAACAGGGTCTTCGCCTCGTCGACCGACAGAAGGGCGGCCTCGCCCGCTGGCGGCTTGGCGAAGTTCATGATGTTGTAGATCACCGGCTTCGCACCGTGGCCTAGACGATAGCCGGATTTCAGCGCGCTCATCCAGGCGCCGGAGCGTTTTGAAGGCCTGGCAAAATAATCGGCAAGGAACAGGCCGCGCTCGCTGCCATCGGCATTTTTCACCACGAAGACGCGCGCGTCGGGATGCCAGGCGGTGATGCCCTTCTTCTCCTCGAAGGTGATGCCGAACAGGCGTGTCGCGACGTCGAAGCAGGCATCGATGATGCGGTCGAGCTGCAGATATGGTTTCAGTTCGGCCTCGTCGAAGGCGAATTTCTCGGCGCGCAATTTTTCCTGATAGAAGCGCCAGTCCCAGGCGGCGAATTTCTCATTGCTGCCAGCCTCAGCCGCCAGACGCTGCAATTGCGTCTGGTCGGAAGCTGCCTTTTCCAAGGCTTTTTCCCAGACAGGATCGAGCAGCGCATGCACGGCCTTCGGTGTCTTGGCCATGGTGTCGTCGAGTTTCAGCGCCGCGAAGGAGGCGTAGCCGAGCAACTTCGCCTTTTCGGCGCGCAGGCGCAGCATATCGCGCACCACTGCGGTGTTGTCGGTGGCGCCGCCGTTCTGGCCACGCATGGTGAAAGCGCGATAGGCGGTCTCGCGCAGGTCGCGGCGTTCGGAGAAAGTCGTGAACGGCTCGTAGATCGAGCGCGAGAGCGTGATGGCATAGCGGCCTTTCTGACCGCGCATCTCGGCGGCTTCGGCCATCGCGCTTTTCAGGAAATCCGGCAGGCCGGCAAGGTCGGCCTGGTCAAGGAACAATGCCCAGTCGCGCTCGTCGGCCAGCACATTCTGGCCGAAAGTGGTGCCGAGCGACGACAATTCCTCATTGATGGCCGCCAGCCGCTTCTTGCCGTCGGCGTCGAGTTTTGCACCGGAACGGACAAAACCTTTCCAGGTCTTTTCCAGCACCCGCAGCGTTTCGGCATCGAGTTTCAGGGTTTCGCGGCGCTGGTAGAGGTCGTCGATGCGGGCAAACAGTCTCTCGTTCATCGAGATCGCCGAGAAATGCCTGGACATCTTTGGCGAAATCTCGCGTTCCAGCGCCTGGATCGCTTCATTGGTATGGGCGCCGGCCCGGCACCAGAAGATCGACGAGACATGGTCGAGCGCCTCGCCACCGAGCTCAAGGGCCGCGAGTGTGTTGTCGATGGTCGGTGCTTCCTTGTTGCCGGCAATCGCCTCGATCTCGACCTCGTGCGCCTTCAGAGCCACGTGGAAGACCGGCGAAAAATCGCTGTCGCCGATGCGGGCGAAATCGGGCAAGCCGAGCGGTCCTTGCCAGGTGGTCAGCGGATGGGCGGCGAGGTCGATGGCTTTTGTGGACGGCATGGGCAATCTTTCGCTGATTGGCGGGAAAGGGGGGTCGTCACCGATGTAGGGCGCTGGCTCGCGGCACGCAACAGCGCGGGTGTTCAGTAGCCGTCGCAGTTCTCCGCGATCGCCGCCTGCGAACTGGCGGTGATGCGGTTGTCGGTGACCGCGAAGGTCTCCTGCATCAGCATGTCGTTGTTGGGGAAGTCATAGCAGGCGATCACAGTGGTGACGCCACCCTCGGTCTTTTCGATCCGGTGCCGGATCGTCGCCCCGGCGACGGCGCCTTGCCAATCGTCGATCGAGGCGATGAATTCCTGCTTGTTCTGCACGACGCCGAGGTCGTTGAGTTTGATGCGGACGTCGTCGGCAAGCAGGTCCGACAATTCGGTGCGATCGGCGACCAGAAGTGCCGAATACCAGCGGCTGATGATCGCGCCGTCGTCGGCGTGGGCAGAGGTGAGCGTTAACATCAGCGCTGCCACGATGAAAGTGATCGCACGCCAATCTCGCATTGCCACCTCCTATGCCATCTCCGGTCGCTCGAAATCGCCGGTGTCCTTGTTCATTACCCAGAGCTCGCCGGTCGAGATGTCGAACCAGGCGCCGTGCAGCGACAGCCGTCCCTTGCCTTCCAGGATCGAGACACAAGGGAAGGTCCTGAGATTGGCGATCGAATAACGGATCGAGATGCGCTCCAGCGCGGTCTGGCGTTCTGTCGCCGTCATGAAGGTGCTGGACGACACGGTCTCGGCGGCCGGCGCGATCAGGCTCATCCATTTGCCGATGAAGTCGCCGGGCGAGAGCGGCGCGGAATTGGTGTCGAGCGCGGCGCGGATGCCGCCGCAGCGGCCATGGCCCATCACCACGATGCTCTTGACCTTCAGGCTCTGCACGGCGAATTCAAGCGCGGCGGATGTCGAATGGAATTCTCCATCCGGCGCATAGGGCGGCACCAGATTGCCGACATTGCGCAGCACGAAGAGCTCGCCCGGGCCGGCGTCGAAGATCGCTTCGGGAGCCGAGCGCGAATCGCAGCAGGCGACGATCATCGTTTCAGGTGCCTGGCCCTCGCGGGCAAGCGAACGATAGCGCCCGCTTTCGGCGGGATAGCGCCCGCTCATGAAATTGCGGTAGCCGGCGAGAAGGTGTTCGGGGAGGTGAGACATGGGCGGCGTCTGGACCCTTTCCGGGTTGGATGCGGCACGGCCTGTTGATATTCAGGTGATGCCGGCCCGCGAACGGCAGCTTCCTGCGCTTCCGGTGCTCACGTACTTCAAGTACGCGCCGTTCCGGTTCTCGGAAACCGCCATTCTCGGCTCGGCCTGACCTGAATCTCAGCAGACCTAACTCTGGGAAAAGGCTGTAACGGCAAAAGGCCGTCGCGAGCAATGCCGAATTGCGGATCGCTCCGTCGCAATCGCGATGCGACGCGCATGGCTGGGCTTTGTTTGATGCATGTCGTTGTCCCAAAACCGCTGCGCACCCTCGGGTCAAGCCCGAGGGCATGCTTTTGGGCGACATGCATTAGGCCCAAATCGCCACGGCAATACCAAAACGGTCGGAAAGCGGCGGGTCGGGAAACGGCCTTGCCTCGCCATTGGCGATGCGGCCCGCAATCAGCATCATTGCCGCTGCATCGAGGAAATCGTCGGCGGCAGCGCCTCTTGGCGGCGCCCGGTCGAGAAAACTCTGCTCATAGCCATGCCGGCGAAGCAGAGCCTTGCGCTCAGCCATGCCGGCAGGATTGACCGCGCCCTTGATCTTCTTCGGCAAGGACATGGCCTGGCCGCCGTTCAAGCGGCAGAAGGCGACTTCCGGGTGCGATTCGAAAACGCGGCCGCGCAATTGCGGCCGCGCGATCAGCAAGGCATCGATCTCGCGGATCTTGGAAAAGATGCCAAAGGCCTGAATTGAAACGCCGCGCGGTGGATCGGAGGTTGCCTTTGCCACCTCGCTTGCCCGGCGATGCGCGGCATACCAGGCCTCGATCGTGGTGAAGTCATCCGTATTGGCATAGAGCGCCGCGCGCGAGGGAATGGCAAAGACGCTGGATTGGCGTGCCCCGAGCAGCGGCCGCACCAGCGCCTCCGGTCCGCGTCCGCCTTTTTGCGAAAAATCCGGCAGGCCGATCGGCATGTCGACGGCCACCGTCGCGTCGGCGGGCAGGGCGTCAACCAGTGCTGAAAAGCTTGGAAAGATATCGACCGAAGGTGACGCGCTGGAGTTACGAGGTGTCGAACCGGAATCGCGGTGGACGGCGATCCAGCCAGCCTTGCAGCCGTCGACGCCGACGAAGATCACGCCCTTTTGTCCCGCCCCGGATGCAGGAGGTGACGAAGCTGCACCATCGCCATCGGGTTCGACAGGCTCTGCGCATCGGTTTCGAGCTGCAGTTCGTCACCGCCGCGCTTGGCGGTGCGCGCCAGGATCTCGTAGACGGCCGCCGTGGTCGACTGCAGCGCCTTGACAGCCGGCTGACCGGACAGGATGCGCGCCAGATAGACGGCCGCCGTCAGGTCGCCCAACCCGTTGGGCGGCTTGTCGATCAGGCGATGTTCGGCAAGCAGTGCCTGATTGCTGTCGAGCAGCAGATTGCCGGTGCCGCCGGCCATCATCGACGGCGCTGAAGTGACCAGCATGGTCGACGGCCCTGCATGAAGGGCGGCCGCCATCACCGATTTCAGATCGGGGAGCTGTGCTCCCGCCATCCATTCCAGCTCATAGCGGTTGGGGGTGGCGATGTCGGCGATCGGCATCAGCCGGTCGCGCAAGGCGATGGCTGTTGTTTCAGGCACGTAGAGCCCACCCGAATCGCCCATCACCGGATCGCAGATATAGACGGCGTCCGGCGTCCTGGCCTTGACCGCGCCGACCAGCGAGGCGACGGCGTCGGCCTGGCCGGCCTCGCCGAGATAGCCGGACAGCACCGCGCCGACTTCTCCCAGCCATGGCGCGCGTTCGAGATCGGCCAGCAGCGCCTTGAACTGGTCGAGCGGCGGCACGATGCGGGTCGCCCTGCCATGGCCTGGATGCCAGGGCAGGATGATGGTGGGCACAGCCCATACCGGAAAGCCCAGCGTCTCCAGCGCAAAGACAGCGGCGCGGTTGCCGACCGAGCCGCGCGCGACATGGCTGGAGATGACGATGACCGCGCGCGGCGCGTCGCTTTGTTCGGTGCTCACGGGATTCCTAAGTTTGAGTGACGAAATACACGAGCCAGACCAACAGGCCGATGGCGATGAGCAATCCCAGCGCCCGGCCGATGCGGGTGCCCCAATATTCGAGCGGGTCCGACCGGTCGGCGTCCGCTGCTGCGACGTGATCGCGCGCGCCTTTCACGGTCCGCGCGATGAACGAGGTGCCGCCGGGGTCGGTCTCGCGCTCTACGCGTTCGATAGTGCGGCGCGATTCGCTGTCATTGTCCTGGCGTTCCGCCATTGCGATATCCTGGGCGATGCCCTGTTCTCGTGGCGACCTTAACCCGTTCACCCGTGCAATCACAGGGCCCGGCGGTGAATGATAAAGAACCAGTAACGCTTCTCGTCCGCGGTCATTTTCTTACGCTCGGATTGTGGTAATGCTTCGCGTGCAAATCCTATCGAGGGACATAACCATGTTTGCCCAACGCCTTTCTTCACCGTCCGCTTTCCGTAACCTGCCAGCCTTCCTGATGATGGCGATCATGCTGCCGCTGCTCGCCGGCTGCGGCTACAATACCATCCCGACGGCGGAGGAAAACGCCAAGGCCGCATGGAGCGAGGTGCTGAACCAGTACCAGCGCCGCGCCGATCTCATCCCCAATCTGGTCGAGACCGTCAAGGGCTATGCCTCGCACGAAAAGGACACGCTCGATGCCGTGGTCGAGGCGCGCGCCAAGGCGACGCAGGTGACGGTCACGCCGGAGACGCTGAACAACCCGGAAGCCTTCAAGAAATTCCAGGACAGCCAAGCCGGGCTGACCAGCGCGCTGTCGCGACTGCTGGCGGTGGTGGAGAATTATCCGGACCTCAAGGCCAACCAGAATTTCCTAGCCTTGCAGGCGCAGCTCGAAGGCACCGAGAACCGCATCGCGGTTTCCCGCCGCGACTATATCCAGGCGGTCAAGGACTACAATCTGACGCTGCGGACCTTCCCATCTGTGATCTGGGCAACCTTGTGGTTCCGCAGCAACCAGCCATTCGCGAACTTCACCATCGAGGAAGACAAGATGCAGACGCCGAAGGTCGACTTCGGCACGAAACAGGGCGGGTGAACGGCGCTTAGTGAGCGCAGTCTCCATTGGCCTTGTACTCCGTCGCGCCCCCCTCTGCCCTACCGGGCATCTCCCCCACTTGGGGGGAGATCGGCAGCTTTAGCCTCACCGCCCATACTGCAATGTTGGAGATTGGCGAAAACAGCCGTGACATCCAATCTCCCCCCAAGTGGGGGAGATGTCCGGCAGGACAGAGGGGGGCGCGAAGGAGCGCCAGCCTCGCCGTGCTGTACGCCCTTCTAAGCCTTCTCCTCCTTCCTCTCATCGCCCTTGCCGCCGATCTCCCCGCGCTGACGGGTCGGGTCGTCGACAATGCAGGAATCATCGATGCCGCGACCAAGACGGCGCTGACCCAGAAGCTCGCCGCCTTCGAGGCCAAGGGTTCTGACCAGATCGTGGTGGCGACCATCCCCAGCCTTGATGGCGAGGAGATCGAGCCCTACGCCAATCGGCTGTTCCGCTTCTGGAAGCTCGGCCAAGCGAAGGAGAACAACGGCGTCCTGCTTCTGGTGGCGCCGAACGACCGCAAGATGCGCATCGAGGTCGGCTACGGACTTGAAGGCACGCTGACCGATCTGCACACCAAGCTGATCATCGAGAACGACATGGTGCCGGCCTTCAAGGCCGGAGACTTCTCCGGCGGCATCAGCAAAGCCGTGGACGACATGGTGATGGTGCTGGAAGGCAATCCCGAGGAGCTGGAAGCGCGCGGCGAGCGTAACCAGCAGGCGCCATTCAACGCCGACAATCTGTTCTTCGCGATCTTCATCTCGATCTGGGCGATCATCTTCTTCGGCAGCATCGCTGCTTCCATCCTGCCGCCGATCTTCGGCCAGAAGATCGGCCCCGGCCGGTATCGCTGGCTGGGCATGACCTTCGAGCCGAGCCGGCGGTCTTCCAGCGATTCGTCTGGCGGCGGCTGGTCGTCCGGTGGTGGCGGATGGTCGTCGGGTTCAAGCGGTGGTGGCTTTTCCGGCGGCGGCGGTTCGTCCGGCGGCGGCGGCTCCTCGGGGAGCTGGTGAAGACATGACGACGCGCATCATCAGTCCCTCGAAGCCCGGCCATCTCGCCACCCCGATCGGCGCCGCCTTGATGGCGATGGCGGTGCTACTGCTCGCCGGCTTCGCAGCTCTTGCCGCCGACCTGCCTGCTCTGACCGGAAGGGTCGTGGATGACGCCGGCATCATAGACGCCGCGACCGAGGCGGCGCTGACCCAGAAGCTTGCCGCTTTCGAGGCCAAGGGTTCCGACCAGATTGTCGTCGCCACCATTCCCAGCCTCGACGGTGAGGAGATCGAACCCTACGCCAATCGGCTATTCCGCTTTTGGAAGCTCGGCCAGGCGAAGGAGAATAACGGCGTCCTGCTTCTGGTGGCGCCGAACGACCGCAAGATGCGCATCGAGGTCGGCTATGGGCTGGAAGGCACGCTGACCGATCTGCACACCAAGCTGATCATCGAAAACGACATGGTGCCGGCTTTCCGCGCCGGGGATTTTTCCGGCGGCATCAGCAAGGCCGTCGACGATATGGTGATGGTGCTGGAAGGCAATCCCGAAGAGCTGGAAGCGCGCGGCAAACGCAATCCGGCTGACGAGAGTTCCATCGATCCCATCGTCACGCTGTTCATCATCCTGTGGGCGACGATGTTCCTTGGCGGCCTGGCGATGGCGTTCCTGCCACCGATCTTCGGCACCAAGCTGGCGCCGGGCGTGTATAAATGGCTGGGCATGACCTTCCGCTACGGCCAAAGGTCGGGCTACACGCGCACGGGCGGCGGAGTCTGGGCGTCTGGCACTTCGTCCGGCGGCGGCTGGTCGTCGGGAAGTTCCGGTGGCGGCTGGTCGTCGGGTGGCGGCGGGTTTTCAGGTGGCGGCGGTTCGTCCGGCGGTGGCGGTTCTTCAGGAAGCTGGTGAGACAGAAGATGGCAACACGACCGATCAGCCCCGAGGATCATGACCGGATCGCCGCGGCGATCCGCGCCGCCGAGACAAAGACCGACGGCGAAATCTACTGCGTCGTGGCGCATGCCAGCGATGGCTATTTCTTTCCGGCCGCCTTCATGGCGACGGTGGCCATGCTCGTCGTCAGCCTTGCGGTCGCTTACGGACTGGAGGCCTGGTGGCTGTCGATCCGCCTGCCGCATTTCGTGCTCGCCCAGCTTCTGGCGCTGGCCAGCGTGCTTGCCCTGTTGTGGGCGTTGCCCGGATTGCGCATCCATCTGGTGCCGCGGCGGCTGCGCTACCAGGCGGCGCACGCCAATGCGGTCAAGCAGTTCCTTGCCCGCAACGTCCACCGCACCACGGCGCGCACCGGCGTGCTGATCTTCGTGTCGATCGCCGAACGCTATGCCGAGGTGGTCGCCGACGCCGGCATCGATGAAAAAGTCGGCCAGCATGTCTGGGACGGCGTTGTCCGCGACCTGACCGCGCATGCCGGCGACGACCGCCTCGCCGACGGCTTTGTCAAGGCGATAGAGTCGGTCGGCGTGGTGCTGGCCGAGCATTTTCCGGTCTCTGCCGGCGACAGCAACGAGTTGGACGATCATCTGGTCGAGATTTAAGTCGGTTCAAAGCATGCCCTGACCACCGTCCCCCGCGGTGCGCGATCACCTGTGCGAAAGCATCGCGCCCTGTCGACCGGACTCTTTGCAATCGGGCGAAGCGGGTTTATGGTTAACAAATCATGAACACGTTGAGCATCGACATCAGGAAAGCCGAACCGCGCGACGCCGCGGCAATAGCCGACGTGCACCTGCAGGCCTGGCGTGGCGCCTATGCCGGCATCATCCCGCATCGCACGCTGACATCGATGATCAATCGCCGCGGCGCCGACTGGTGGGCGAATGCCATCCGTCGCGCCGCCACCGTGCTGGTCGTCGAGATCGGCGGCAAGATCGCCGGCTACGCCACCATCGGCAAGAATCGGGCGCGCGAGCTCAGGCAGCAAGGCGAGATCTACGAACTTTACCTGCGCCCGGAATACCAGGGAATCGGCCTTGGCAGCCGGCTGTTCTCGGCCGCACGGGCGCGACTGGCCGACCACGGCCTGAAAGGCATGGTGGTGTGGGCGCTGGAGGACAACCAGAACGCGCTCGCTTTCTATGCCGGCGCAGGCGGCCGCGACATCGCTGAAGGCGTCGAGATCTTCGAGCAGAAGGCACTGAAGAAGGTCGCCTTCGTCTGGGAATGACAGTCAGGCGGCTTCGCCGTCGATGATTCGGTTCGATTTTCTGCACTATTGCCGCATTGCACCATGCGTCTTCGCCCGCTATCGGTCTCCAATTCGAGAGAGGGACCAAAGCCATGCGTATCGAAGCCATAGCCACCGGAAAGAACCCGCCCGAGGACATCAACGTCATCATCGAGGTGCCGATCGGCGGCGAGCCGATCAAATACGAGATGGACAAGGAGGCCGGCACGCTGTTCGTCGACCGCTTCCTGCACACTTCGATGCGCTATCCCGGCAATTACGGCTTCGTGCCGCACACGCTGTCGGGCGATGGCGATCCGATCGACGTGCTGGTCTGTAACACGCGCGCCCTTGTGCCGGGTTGCGTCATCAATGTGCGGCCGATTGGCGTGCTGGTGATGGAAGACAATGCCGGCCAGGACGAAAAGGTTATCGCGGTGCCGTCGCCCAAGCTGACGCTGCGCTACGAGAACATCACCGAATATACGCAACTGCCTGACATCACGCGCCAGCAGGTGCAGCACTTCTTCGAACACTACAAGGATCTCGAACCCGGCAAATGGGTCAAGATCGAGGGCTGGCACGATTCCAAATTTGCCAAGAAGATGATCGTCGAGGCGATCGAGCGGGCGAAGAAAAGCAAATAGGCCCCTCAGCTTCGCCGAAATGCGTGGCGGAACAGAATTCTGCACCGTTGCGGCGCTTTGACGTCACGGCATGGATCCTGGGGTCTGCGCTGCGTCGCCGCGCTCCTTGCTCCGCCCAAGGATGACGAAGTCAGTTATCGACGCGGCCGAAAGCGGGTACGTCGCCGACTGTCACGCGCATGTCCTTGCCGCAGGCAAAGGTCCGTGCCTTCTCGTCGGCGAGCTTGCGCGCCTCATCATTGGCGGCCGGATTGCCGGTGGCCAGCACCAGACCGACGGTGCAGCCCTCATACTTCTCCGGCTGGGCGACCTTGGCGACGACCAGCACTTCGGTCGATTTGCTCTCGTCCTCGGGATTGCTGATCGAGCGGCGGTGGATGACCGCGAAGGGAACGACGCGATCGCCATTCGTCTCGACACGCCATTCGAGCTTGGGGCCGGCCGAATTGAAGCCGACGAAGCTTTCCCAGACCGTGGTCATGTCGCTGGAAGGAAAACCGTAGAACAGTGATTCGCGGGCATCGTCGTAAGCGATCAGCACAGGGTAGCCGCGATAGCCCGAACAGGTGAGGCTCGCCCAGTCGCCTTCGCCTTCCTCGGCCTGCGAATAGGTGACGCAGTCCTTCTTCGAGTCGAGATCGGTATAGGCGCTGGATATGTCGCCGGCCTGGGCGGCATCGCAGAAGCCAGCAAAGGCTAGCGGGATAAAAAGCGCGCGCATGGCGGACATCTCCGTTTCGGCCGCCGCAGCCTATCGTCAAATGTGGCAGCGGCCTAGAAGAAGTCAGGCTGCTCTGAGTGATCTGGTAAACGGAACGCTATTTCTTCAAACTTGCTTCGATCAGCAAATCGGCGTTGCGGGCGACCGACTGCGCCGGTCCGCCGAGACCGAACAACTGGCCGCTGATATAGGCGCCTTCGATGAGAAGCAGCAGGCCATCGCCGAGCGTATCGGCATCCGGAGCATCCATGGCGACCGCCATGGCGCGCAGACGGCGGCGCAATTCCTGCTTGTTGGCCTCGCTCACAAGGCGGGCCGGGTGGCCGTGCTCGGGATATTCGACCGCCGCATTGGTCATGCCGCAACCGCGATAGTCGGGCTTTTGCGTGCGCTTGCCGATCCGGGTCAGGAAGGCGGCGATCTGCGCGCGCGGATTGCCGGGATGGGCGTTGACCGCCTCGTCGAAGCGGTCCCAGAATTCGAGGTCGTATTGCCTGAGATAGGAGGCGGCCAGTTCGTCCTTGGACGGAAAGCTGCGGTAGAGGCTGGGCTTGGTGACGCCGGCGCGTTTGACGATCTCGTCGACACCGATCGCCCTGATGCCGCGCCGGTAGAACAGGTCGCCCGCCACACGCAGGATCTTTTCGCCGGCACGAGGGGGCGTCACTTCATCCGGATTGATGGTTGGTTCAATGCTTTTCATGGTCGACATGCCGTGGCCTGCTTGACGTGTTACCGATCGGTACGTATACCTTTGCCCCCAACTGCAACGTACCGGTCAGTAACATGATAGCTCAGTCCCGTCCGTTTGGCCAGCGCTACGCTTTCGTCGTGGTCGCCGTTATTTTCCTCTGCCTGCTGATCGCAGCGGGCCTGCGGTCCGCGCCGGCCGTTATGATGCTGCCGCTGGAGGAGAGTTTCGGCTGGCGGCGCGACGTCGTCTCCTTGGCCGCGGCCATCGGCATCTTCCTCTACGGTCTGACCGGGCCGTTTGCCGCGGCGCTGATGGAACGGATCGGGCTGCGCCGCACGCTGCTGGCGGCGCTGGTGCTGATGTCGGCTTCGACGGCGCTCAGCCTGTTGATGACCAAGCCGTGGCACCTGCTTCTCACCTGGGGCGTGTTTTCCGGCGTCGGCTCGGGTGCTGTCGCCACCGTGCTTGGCGCCACCATCGTCAACCGCTGGTTCAAGACCAATCGCGGCCTGGTGATGGGGCTGATGTCGGCCTCCAGCGCCACCGGCCTGCTGGTGTTCCTGCCGCTGCTCGCTTCGCTCGCCCAGTCTGGTGGCTGGAAGCCGGTCGCCATCGCCATCGCGGTCGCCACCGCCGCTCTCGTGCCGCTGGTGTGGCTGCTGGTGCCGGAGCGCCCGGCCGCGATCGGCATGGTGCGCTATGGCGCCGATGCGGATGACGTGCCGCCGACGCCGCCGGCCGCGCAAGGCAATTTCCTCACCCACACGCTCACCACATTGCGGCGCGCCGCCGGCACCCGCGTCTTCTGGTACCTGTTCGCCACCTTCTTCGTCTGCGGCTTCACCACCAACGGCCTGGTCGGCACGCATCTGATCGCTTTTTGCGGCGACATGGGCATCGGCGAGGTGCAGGCCGCCGGCCTGTTGTCGATGATGGGCATATTCGACCTGATCGGCACGACGCTGTCTGGCTGGCTTACCGACCGCTTCGACCCGCGCAAGCTGCTCGGCGTCTATTATGCGATCCGCGGCCTGTCGCTGATCTATCTGCCTTATTCCGGCTTCTCGGCGACCAGCCTGATTATCTTTGCCGTGCTCTATGGACTGGACTGGATCGCCACCGTGCCACCGACGCTCAGGCTCTCCAACGAAGCGTTCGGCGACCGCAGCGGGCCGATCGTCTTCGGCTGGATCGTCGCCGGCCATCAGGTGGGCGCAGCAACCGCCGCTTTCTTCGGCGGCACCATGCGCGAGCTGCAAGGCAACTACGAACTGGCTTTCCTCATTGCCGGCATGACGGCGATCGCGGCGGCCTGTATCTCGCTTCTGATCAATACCAGTAAGCCGGCGTTCGACCCGGAACCGCAAGCGGCCTGAGGCTCGACGGCTGAGCGCTAATCTCCCCCCTTGAGGGGGAGATGGCCGCGAAGCGGCCAGAGGGGGTCGGTCCGACCGGGCTCGGCTCTCTATCGCAGACGCAGGAGGTCGGTGTTCCACGCGAGACGACCCCCTCTGTCGCCCCCGGCGACATCTCCCTCCTCGAGGGGGGAGATCACCTGTTCACTGTTATCAAACCTTCATGGTTTCGAGATGCGGCTGAAACATTGAGGCCGGACCTTGGTGGCAACGTTCAAAGCCACCCAGGAGACAGCCATGAACAAGATTTCACGCCGCGTTTTCGTCACCTCGGCCAGCGCCATCGGCCTGGTCGGCGCCTCGGGTCTGGCACTTCCCTATTATTCCCGCGCCAGCCAGCGGCCGGCTTTCACCCATGGCGTCCAGTCCGGCGATATCGATGAAACCAGCGGCATGGTCTGGACGCGTACCGATCGCCCGTCGCGCGTCATGTTCGAAGTCTCGTCGACGGAAAACTTCGCCAACGCCACCCGCCTTGCGCCGCTCGATACCTCGCCGGCGAGCGATTACACGGCGAAGCGGCTGCTCACCGACCTCGCCGCCGACCAGGACATCTTCTATCGAATGATTGCCGCCGATCTCGCCGACATCAACGCCGTCTCCGAGCCGATCGTCGGCCGGTTTCGCACGGCGCCGGCCTCCAAGCGCGACATCCGTTTCGCCTGGTCGGGCGACACCGCCGGCCAGGGCTGGGGCATCGACGAGACCGGCATGAAGACCTACGCCACGATCGGCAAGCACACGCCCGATTTCTTCCTGCACTCCGGCGACACCATCTATGCCGACGGCGCAATAAAGGACGAGGTCGATCTGCCTGGCGGCGGCAAGTGGAAGAACGTCGTGCTCATCGACGGCAAGCGCAAGGTCGCCGAGACGCTGGACGAATACAGAGACCAGTGGAAATACAACATGATGGACAGGAATGTGCTGGGCTTGAGCGCCATCTGCCCGACCTTCTACCAGTGGGACGACCACGAGGTGCTGAACAACTGGTCGGATTCCAAGGACCTCAGCGCCGACGACCGCTACAAGGAAAAATCAATCCATGTGCTGGCGGCCCGCGCGGCGCGCGCCTTCCATGAGATGACGACGATCCGCTACGAGCCGTCGGAACCCGGCCGCGTCTATCGCAAGATCGCCTATGGGCCGCTGCTCGACGTGTTCTTCCTCGACATGCGCTCCTATCGCGGTCCCAACGGTCCGGGCATGGAGGAGACCATGACGCCGCAATCGCGCATTCTCGGCGAGCAGCAGACGAAATGGCTGAAGCGCGAACTGGCAAACTCCAAGGCGACCTGGAAAATCATCGCCGCCGACATGCCGCTCGGCCTTGTCGTTTGGGATGACGGCGCCAAGAAGGCTGGGGCCGAAGCGGTCAGCAATGGCGACAACGGCCCGGCCAAGGGACGCGAGCTCGAAATCGCCGACCTTCTGCGCTATATCAAGAACGCCGGCATCGACAACACCGTCTGGCTGACCGCCGACGTCCACTATACGGCCGCGCATTACTACAATCCCGAAAAGGCGCGGTTTCAGGATTTCAACCCGTTCTGGGAGTTCGTCTCAGGCCCGATTCACGCCGGCACGTTCGGTCCCAACGATTTGGACATGACCTTCGGGCCGGAGCTGAAATTCATCAAGGCGCCGACCGCCGAGCAGGGCCAGAACCTGCCGCCGTCGGCCGGCCTGCAGTTCTTCGGCCTTGTCGATATCGACGGCGCCACCGAACAGATGACGGTGCGGCTGATGGATCGCGACGACAACGAGCTCTACAAGGTGACGCTCGACCCGGTGCGATCGGCGTGAGGGCTGCTGGTCAGTCCGGGTAGCAGACGGTCGGAATGTTGGGCCAGACCGCGCTATCGCAGCCAGCGGCCTGCTGCTTCTGCTTGAAGGAGACACTGACCGGCCCGGTCACCACCGGGTCGACGCCATAGGGGGCGTCGGCGAAAATCTGCTCGGCAGTCTGCGTGTCGGACTTCAGGGCAGGCGCGTCATTGATCTTCGCCGCAGATTGCGCGGCGCCCGCCGCGAGAATCACGGCGAGGGCTGCCCATGCCAGGATCGGACGCAATCTGCTGAGGGGATCGATCATGAAAATTGAACTGCTCGGAGCCCATACGGTTCCGCCTTGGTTAACAAAAAACATTTGACACGAAGAGGCTTAAGAATTGGTGACCAGATATTTGGGTATCGGCATCCTCTTTCGCAAATGCGAAAAACCCTGTATGAGCCGCGCAACTGAAAGAGGCGGCGCCTTTTGGCCTGCTGCCTGCAACGCTCCCGAGACCACAACATGAAAATTCGTAATATCGCGATCATCGCGCACGTCGACCATGGAAAAACCACTCTCGTCGACCAGCTTTTGAAGCAGTCCGGCTCGTTCCGCGACAATCAGCGCGTCGCCGAACGCGCCATGGATTCCAACGACCTCGAAAAGGAACGCGGCATCACCATCCTGGCCAAGGCGACCTCGGTCGACTGGAAGGACACCCGCATCAACATCGTCGACACGCCCGGTCACGCCGATTTCGGCGGCGAGGTCGAGCGCATCCTGTCGATGGTGGATTCAGCCATCGTGCTGGTCGACGCCGCGGAGGGGCCGATGCCGCAGACCAAGTTCGTCGTCGGCAAGGCGCTCAAGGTCGGCCTGAAGCCGATCGTCGTCATCAACAAGATCGACCGGCCGGACGCCCGCCATGTCGAGGTGGTCAACGAAGTGTTCGACCTGTTCGCAGCGCTCGACGCCACCGACGAGCAGCTCGACTTCCCGATCCTCTACGGTTCGGGCCGCGATGGCTGGGTCTCCGAAAACCCCGAAGGCCCGAAGGACCAGGGCCTGGCGCCGCTGTTCGACCTCGTCATCAAGCATGTGCCGGCGCCGACCGTGCATCCCGGCCCGTTCCGCATGATCGGCACCATCCTGGAAGCCAATCCGTTCCTTGGCCGCATCATCACCGGCCGTATCGAGTCCGGCACGCTGAAATCCAACCAGGCGGTCAAGGTGCTGCACCATGACGGCACGCAGGTCGAAACCGGCCGCATCTCGAAGATCCTCGCCTTCCGCGGGCTCGAGCGCCAGCCGATCGACGAAGCGCAGGCGGGCGATATCGTCGCCATCGCCGGCCTGTCGAAAGGCACGGTCGCCGACACGTTCTGCGACCCGGCGGTGAGCGAGCCGCTGCATGCGCAGCCGATCGATCCGCCGACCGTGACCATGTCCTTCCTCGTCAATGACTCGCCGCTCGCCGGCACCGAAGGTGACAAGGTGACCAGCCGCGTCATCCGCGACCGGCTGCTGCGCGAGGCGGAAGGCAATGTCGCGCTGAAGATCGAGGAATCGCCGGACAAGGATTCGTTCTTCGTCTCCGGCCGCGGCGAATTGCAGCTGGCCGTGCTGATCGAGACGATGCGCCGCGAGGGCTTCGAGATCGCCGTGTCGCGGCCGCGCGTCGTCATGCAGAAGGGCGACAATGGCGAATTGCTGGAGCCGGTCGAGGAAGTCGTCATCGACGTCGACGAGGAACATGCCGGCGTCGTCGTGCAGAAAATGTCGGAACGCAAGGCCGAGATGGTCGAGCTGCGCCCGTCCGGCGGCAACCGCCAGCGCATCGTCTTCCACGCGCCGACGCGCGGCCTGATTGGCTACCAGTCGGAACTGTTGACCGACACGCGTGGCACCGCCGTCATGAACCGGCTGTTCCATGCCTATGAGCCTTACAAGGGCGAATTGCCGGGCCGCACCAATGGCGTGCTGATCTCCAACGAGCAGGGCGAGTCGGTGGCTTACGCCATGTGGAACCTGGAAGATCGCGGGCCTATGGTCATCGATCCGGGCGTCAAGGTCTATCAGGGCATGATCATCGGCATCCATTCGCGCGACAACGACCTCGAAGTGAATGTGCTGAAGGGCAAGAAGCTCACCAACATCCGCGCCGCCGGCAAGGACGAGGCGGTGAAGCTGACCCCGCCGATCCGCATGACGCTGGAGCGGGCGCTGGCCTGGATCCAGGATGACGAGCTGGTCGAGGTGACGCCGAAGACCATCCGGCTGCGCAAGCTCTATCTCGACCCGAACGAGCGCAAGCGTTTCGAGAAGTCGGCCAAGGTGGTTGGCGCGGCGTAAGCTTTTCTCCGGAAACAATTATCGAGAGAGGGAGCAGTGCTCCCTCCCTTTTTGCTTTACCCGCCGGCGGCCGAGACGATGGCGTCGCGGTCGGATTCGCCGGCCAGATCGATGCGGATCGCCGTGCCCTCGCGGACCGGCCTGCGCAGGGCCTTGGTCCCATCGGGTGCCACGACCAGCAATCGTCTGTCTTCCCACGCCTGAAGCCTCGACCTGGAGATGCCGAGTTCAGCGGCCAGCAGACGATCGAGGCGCAACGATGTCGGCATTTCCAGTTCAAGTTGGATTTCCAGGGCGGTTGTCTTTTCCTGCCTGTCATCGAGTGCCTCCTTGCGAATGGCGACGTCGGGAAACTCCTCGACGCGCCCGATCCGACTGCGCAGCGCCACGACATCGAAGGCATGGCGGCGGGCAAGCGCGGGATCGTTGCTTTCGAGCGCTGCGAGTAATGCCGGCTCGATGTCGCGGCGATTGCAGCGCTCCAATATGCCTAAATTCCAGGAGTTATCGCAATCGATGCAGCGGTAGATCAGCCAGGCGTCGATGCGCTTGCCGTTGGCGTTCACACGGTATTTCCCGCTGCATTGATAGGCTTTGAGAGTGCCGCAGCGATTGCAGTTGATGATCGGTCGAGGCGCGATTTTAGGCGCGATCGCCCAGCGGATACGCAGCAGTCCGAACATGCCGATAAGCCCTTCCCGTCGGGAAGTTCATCAGATCGGCGATGTCGAGATGCCCATGCGGGCACGGCGTGGCGAGAGGCTGCGGCAGTTGGAAATCAGGCGTCGCGGAGCGCGACAGCGGTTCAGCAGTGCCAAACCGGTCTCGAACCGCCACCCTGAGGAACACATTAAATGAAGCAGGCATCGCGAATGCAACGCCTTGCATTGTGTCGGGGGAGTTGACGAGACCGGCGGTTACTGAGGCAAAGTGAAGCTCGAAATGGGTGTCGGGACGGTACTTCTAGCCGCGAGGTGTTTGGCCGACAAGTCTATCCCTCGTTGGTGCTACCGTCGTCGGACCATTTGCGCTAGCGTTGAGTGATTGAACGTCCCAAACATTGAGACCGGTCATGCACCTCACCTCGCTCCTCATCTTCGCCGGCGCCTTGCTGGTCGCAGCCGGCTCGCCCGGCCCTTCGATCGCCGCTCTCGTGGCGCGGGTGATCTCAAAGGGCTTTCGCGATGTGTTCCCGTTCCTGCTTGCCATGTGGATCGGCGAGGGCATCTGGCTGTCGCTGGCGGTGTTCGGGCTGGCGGTGGTGGCGCAGACGTTTCACTTCGCTTTTTTCGTCGTGAAATGGGTTGGCGTCGCCTATCTCGCTTACCTTGCCTGGAAGATGTGGACAGCGCCGGTCGAGGCGAAGGAAGGCGAGATGCCGCGCGAAGATTCGCCGGCGAAATTGTTCTTCGCCGGCATGGCGGTGACGCTCGGCAACCCCAAGATCATGATGTTCTATCTGGCGCTGCTGCCGACCATCATCGACCTCGCTTCGGTCAGCATCGTCGGCTGGGTCGAGCTGACGGCGACCATGGCGGTGGTTCTCATCGCCATCGATCTGGCCTGGGTGCTGGCCGCATCGCAGGCGCGAAAATTACTGCGGAGCAAGCGGGCGATGAAGATCGCTAACCGCGTCAGCGCCGGCACCATGGCAGGTGCTGCGGCGGCGATCGCGGCGCGATCCTGAGCATGATCCCGAACCTTCGGTTCGGAAAGATCATGCTCAAACAAACGGCGCGTCACATCATTTCGACGATTGGCGCGATCTCGACGCTGAAACCCGGGTTCGTCAGGATGGGACAATCCTTGGCCTTGGCGACGGCATCGTCGATGTCTTTCGCTTCGATGATCGTATAGCCGGCGGTCGGATTGCTGCCGCCATTGTCCTCGACCTTGCCGCTAGGCAGCACCGTCTTCGACATGCCGACCGGATTGCCGCCGTCGACAACGGCCGAGCCAAGCTTGGCGTACCAGCCGGTCCAGGCATCCATCGCTGCTTTCCGCTCGGCCTCGTCGGTCGGCATCTTGCCCGAGCCGTGATAGACGTAGAGAAATTTCGCCATGTTCTCCTCCCTTGATCGGCGGCATCGAACCGGCACGCGGTCACGCCGCGTGCCGATCATCGGGCCAATCCGGCAAACAAGCAACGAGAATGCGAAACAGCTAATATAAAGCGCGATGCCTCACCGCTCCATCGAGTAGGGGGTATCGTTCGGTCGCGTCCTAATTGGGCAGCACGCCGGCTGTCGGCGCTGTTGGGCTCCTCGGCGCCAGCGGTCCGCCTGGATAGAACCTGGTCGCCGGATTTTGCTGCATGAAATCATAGGCGACCATACCGAGCGGCCGCTTTGGCCGAGCCGACGCAGACTGCTGCCAGGGGATCACCTGGCGGAGCGCCGCGAGAGCCGCCGTCGGTGCCTCGCCGAACTTTCGCTCCGGTTTCTGCGCCTTGCGGATCTCCATCCAGTAGCTCGCCGTCAAAAGATCCTGCGCCACCAGATGGAACGACACGTCGACCGCCTCGCGGGCGCGTTGCGTCTTGATGCGGGTTTGCGCCTCCAGATCCTCGACGGTGGCGACGATTGCCTGTCCGTTCGGCGTCACCGGCGTGCCGAGGTCAGCCAATTCCTGCCACAGATCGGTCGGCAGATAGCCGTCGAAGGACGGGATGTCCTTGCGCTGGTCGGCGCTCAGCACATCGGCGGGCTTGATCACGGTGAAGAAGGGATTGCGGAAGCGCTCGATGCGCTGGGCCACGGCGACGCCCAGATTGGTCAGGGAGAGAGTGAAGGCCTCGACCTGGTTGGCCAGGGGATAGGGGTCCCAATTGGCGTTAGAGAAGATGTAGCCGGACTTGCCGTTACTCAGCTTCCCGCCCTTGATGTAATATTGCATGAATTGCGGCGTGCTCAGCTCCGGAGAACTTTGCGGCGTCAGGCCGGGCAGGACCGCCGGATTGTGATCCGACGAATTGATCGACAAAAGCACGGAATCGCGCAGATCAGCCCAGGCCTGCCAGGCCGAGCCCTGGCGCTGGCTCGAGGCGCGCATGCTTTCCGGGTCCTGGATGATGCGGGCCGGGTCTTCGTCAAAGAGATAGCTGCCCTTGATCATGTCCATGATGCGGGCGGCGTCCCATGTCAGCCATGGATAAGGCCGCATCGCCTGCACCGGTACAGAGATCGGCGTGACGCTGGAATTCATGCCGTTGAGACCCATGGCATAGCTCAGATCGGTCCATTCCAGGAGCTTGCGCGCATCCTCGACCAGAAGCACGGCCTGCGCCTGCGCATAGGCGTTGGTGCTGATCAGCGCCGCCTGGTCGGCGGCGAAGGGTTCGAGCGGCTTCAACCCTGCTTGTGCAAGGGCCTGCGCGGCGGGCATGCGAACGCCGTTGAGATAGGCATCGCCCTCGCCGACCATGGCGGCGCCGATGTTGCCGAGCGTCGCCAGATCGCCTTCGCCAAGCGTGCCGCGCGATTGCACGACGGGCGTCACGCGCTTGTTCAGCATGTCGACAAGCATATGCGTCAGTTGTGGACTTGCCGCTTCATAGGACATGGTGTTGGCGCGGATCGCCATGATGGCGCGCACCAGCGCTTCTTCCTGCAGCTCCGGCCCGTAGCCGCGCGTCACACCGCCCTTGAAGCGAGCCAGTTGCTGGTCCTTGAGAAGCTTGGTGTTTTCCGGCGTCGTCGGATCGCCGGAGAAGATCACCGTTTCGCGCTGGTCGCCGGCGCCCCGGTTGAACCAGTAGATCGTGACGCCTTCGGCCGCGCCCTCCAGCAGCAGGCCATAGGCATCCGCCGAACGTTGCAAGGCCTCGGGGCTGAGCTCGACCTTGGCGCCGCTACGAGCAATGTCGATGACCTGGTCGATGGTCAGGTCGTGGCCGGTGAGCGTTATCGTCTTGCTGGCGGCTGCCTCGAAAATGGGCTGGTAGGTGGTCGTCGCCTCGAAAGCGAGGGCAGGGGCTGCGACGAACGCCCATGTCATAGTCAGGGCGCAGAGAAATATCTTGGGCTTGTAAGCGGCAATTCGGTCCAGCATTGTGGTTCCCATCTCTGAAGCTAGGTTTCAGGTACGAGTTTCACCCCCGGAAATTTTGTTTCCTGAAAAACTAGCTGTCAGTGCTCGCCTGTCAAACGATTGTTGGTGCAGGACCGATAATGGGGACCAATGTGGCCCTATCGCGCCATGGCGTGGTATCCGTCGTTCGGCCGCATGTCGACCGCCGCCGCCACCCGGTTCGACATGTTGAAGAAGGCGGTGGTCGAGGCGATGTCCCAGATGTCGCGGTCGGAAAAGCCGGCCTCGCGAAGTGCTGCCCGATCAGCCTCGACGATCTTAGCCGGCTCTTCGGTCAGCTTGACGGCGAATTCGAGCATCGCCTTTTGCCTGTCGGAAAGGTCGGCGGCGCGGAAATTCATCACCATCATCTCGCCGAAGGAGGGGTCGCCGGAAAGCTGGCGCACCGCCGCGCCGTGGGCGGTCAGGCAATAATAACAGTGGTTGATGGAGGAGACGACGACCGCGATCATCTCGCGTTCCAGCTTCGACAGGCCGGAGTCGCCCAGCATCAGATCATTGTACATGTCGGTGAAGGCGCGCAGCTTTTTCTCGTCGAAGGCGTAGGCCAGAAGCACATTGGGAACGAGGCCGAGCTTCTCCTCGCATTTGGCGAAATAGGCTTTCGTCGCTTCGCTCAATTCCGCCTGATCGAGGTCAAGCGCCGTAATTTTGCCTGTCATGGACACGCCTCCTCATCATTCATCCGTGATTTGCCGCCGAATTCCGACATTTCGTCGCAAGCCGTCAAACCTTTGTCGCCAAACACCGGTCATCTGCTACCATAGTTGCAAAAGCATGTGACGGGAGGGATTGGCATCATGGCTAGCGTGAAATCCGCAGCTAAGTCGAAGAAAAAAACCACCGCAGCGGCAAAACCAGACGAAAGGCCGGCCAGGCTTGCCGACTATCTGCTTGCCCGCGCCCCGGCGGAAGACATTGCTGCCTACGATGGCGCCGACCTCGAACGCGCCGCGGATCTGGCCGGCCATGCGGTCGCCCGGCACAAGAAGGGCGAATGCGTCGTCGCCGTCGATGCCGATTCCGGCGTTGCCCGCGACGGTCGTCCGATCACGGTCATCACCGTCGTCAACGACAATATGCCGTTCCTGTTCGATTCCATCCTCGGCGAGATCACCGAGACTGCCGGAGAGCCGACCCTGGTCACCCACCCCGTCATCGTCGTGCGCCACGGCAAGGACGGCGTCGACGAAATCCTCGGCGATGGCAGCGTCAAGGAGGACAGCAATCACGATCGGCTGAGCGTGGTCCATGTCCACATTCCCCGCCTCGCTGCGGAGCAGGCGGACGCATTGGCGGAGCGGCTGCGCAAGATACTCGACCAGGTCCGCGCCGCCGTCGGCGACTGGAAGCCGATGCTGGCCCGCCTCGACCAGGCAATCTCGGAATTCCGCTATTCAGCGGTGCCGCTGGACAAGAAGAGCGTCGCCGAGGCGATCGCCTTCCTGGAGTGGCTGCGTGACGATAATTTCACCTTCCTCGGCATGCGCGAATTCAAATACATCGGCGGCGAGGAAAGCGGTACGCTGGAGCGCGCCGAAAAGCCCGGGCTCGGCATCCTTTCCGACCCCGATGTGCTGGTGCTGAGGCGCGGCACCGAAGCGGTGACGACGACGCCGGAAATCCGCGCCTTCCTGCATGGGCCGGAACCGCTGATCGTCACCAAGGCCAATGCCAAGTCTTCCGTCCACCGCCGCATCTATCTCGATTATATCGGCATCAAGACCTACACCCCCAAGGGTGCACTCGCGGGCGAACTGCGCATCGTCGGCCTGTTCACCTCGACCGCCTATACGCGTTCGGTGATGAAGATTCCCTATCTCAGGTCGAAGGCCGAAACCATCATAGCCAAGTCCGGCTTCGACCGACACGACCACTCGGGCAAGGCGCTGATCAACGTGCTGGAAAGCTATCCGCGCGACGAGCTGTTCCAGGTTCCGGTGCCGATCCTGAAAAAACACGCCGCAGCCATTCTCGGCCTGATCGAGCGGCCCCGCGTCAGGGCGCTGGTGCGCGCCGACCAGTTCGACCGCTTCGTCTCGATCCTCGTCTTCGTTCCGCGCGACCGCTACGACAGCGTGGTGCGCGAAAAGATCGGCACCTATCTGAAGACCGCGTTCGAAGGCCGGCTGTCGGCCTATTACCCGGCCTTTCCGGAGGGCGGGCTGACGCGCGTTCATTTCATCATCGGCCGTTCCGGCGGCAAGACGCCGAAGGTCGAGCAGGCAGCTATTGAGGCGGCGGTCCGCGACATCGTGCGCACCTGGGACGATGCGCTGGCCGAGGCGGCGGAAGCCGGCGGTAGCGATCAATCGCTGAAAAGCATCGCCGCACGGCTTCCGGAGAGCTACCGCGATTCCTTCAGCGCGGCCGTGGCGCTGGCCGATGCCAAGCGGATTGCCGGGATCGATGCCGGCAATCCGATCGCCATCGACTATTACCGCCATGCCGACCAGAAGCCGCATCAGGCGGCGCTCAAGATCTATCACCATGGCGCCCCGGTGGCGCTGTCCAGGCGTGTGCCGGTGCTGGAAAATATAGGCTTCCGCGTCATCAGCGAGCGCACTTTCGAGGTCGGCGACGATAGCTCAGGCATGGTCTTCATCCACGACATGGAGCTGGAAAACAGCTACGGCAAGCCGATCGACCTCAGCGACGGAGGCGCGCTGTTCGAGGACGCGTTCCTGTCCGTATGGCGCGGCGATATCGACAATGACGGCTATAACGGGCTTGCCCAGACCGCCGGCCTGTGGTCGGGCGAGGTCACCATCCTGCGCGCCTATGGCCGTTATCTGCAGCAGGCAGGCATCCCGCAGAGCCAGGATTTCATCGCGGCAGCGCTCAACCGCTATCCCGACATCGCGCGCGGCCTGCATGCGCTGTTCGTCGCCCGTCTTGGGCCGACGGCCGAGGGCGAAGGCGCGGTGGCGGCCAAGCATCTCAAGGCCAAGATCAGGGACGCGCTGGAAGAGGTGCCCAACATCGATGACGACACCATCATCCGCCGCTATCTCAATTTGATCGAAGCCTCGCTGCGCACCAATCATTTCGTTGCCGATACGAAGGCGAAAGGCCAGTCGCTGGCGATCAAGCTCGACTCGCAGGCGGTCGACGGCTTGCCGGCGCCGCGGCCGTGGCGCGAGATATTCGTCTACGGTTCCGAGGTCGAGGGCGTGCATCTGCGCTTCGGCCCGGTCGCGCGCGGCGGGTTGCGCTGGTCGGACCGCGCCCAGGACTACCGCACCGAGGTGCTCGGCCTGGTCAAGGCGCAGCAGGTCAAGAATGCGGTGATCGTGCCGGTCGGCGCCAAGGGCGGCTTCTACCCGAAGAAGCTGCCGATGAGTGCTGGCCGCGACGCCATCTTCGAGGCCGGCACCTCGGCCTACAAGAACTTTGTCTCGAGCCTGTTGTCGATCACCGACAATATCGGTCTGGATGGCGTCGTCCCGCCCGCCGGTGTGGTGCGGCGCGACCAGGATGATCCCTATTTCGTCGTCGCCGCCGATAAGGGCACGGCGACTTTCTCAGACACCGCCAATGCGATCAGCGAAAAGCACGGCTTCTGGCTCGACGACGCCTTCGCCAGCGGCGGCTCGGCCGGCTACGACCACAAGAAGATGGGCATCACCGCCAAGGGCGCCTGGGAAGCGGTGAAGCGGCATTTCCGCGAGATGAACCGCGACATCCAGACCTCGCCCTTCACCGTCGTCGGCGTCGGCGACATGTCGGGCGACGTGTTCGGCAACGGTATGCTGTTGTCGGAGCAGACAAGGCTGATCGCCGCCTTCGACCATCGCGACATCTTCATCGATCCCGATCCTGACATGGCGGCCTCGATGGCTGAGCGCAAACGCATGTTCGATCTGCCGCGTTCGAGCTGGCAGGACTACGACAAGACCAAGCTCTCCGAAGGCGGGGTCATCGTCTCGCGCAGCCAGAAATCGATCACGCTGCCGCCGGCCGCGGCCGCGGCGATCGGTCTTGCCAAGACCACCGCCTCGCCGGTCGAGATCATGAGCGCCATCCTCAAGGCGCCGGTCGACCTTTTGTGGTTCGGCGGCATCGGCACGTATCTGCGGGCATCGACCGAGACCAACCAGGATGTCGGCGACCGCGCCAACGATGCCATTCGGGTGACCGCACTCGACGTGCGCGCCAAGGTCATCGGCGAGGGCGCCAATCTCGGCGTGACGCAGCGGGCCCGCATCGAGTTCGGGCTTGCTGGCGGACGCTGCAATTCCGATGCCATCGACAATTCGGGCGGCGTCAACTGCTCCGATGTCGAGGTCAATATCAAGATCGCGCTGGCCTCGGCGATGCGCAAGGAGGCGCTGACCCGGCCGTCACGCAACAAATTGCTGGCCGAGATGACCGATGAAGTCAGCTCGCTGGTGCTGTCCAACAATTACGAGCAGACGCTAGCCTTGTCTGTCGCCCGCAAGCGCGGCCTGGCCGACATTGCCCATCAGGGCCGCTTCATGACGGCGCTGGAAGCGCGCGGCCTGCTCGACCGTGCTGTCGAGACGCTGCCGTCTCCCGCCGCCCTTGCCGAGCGCGAGGCGCGCGGCGAGCCACTGACCAGGGCCGAGCTCGGTGTGTTGCTCGCCTATGCCAAGATCGTTCTCTTCTCCGATATCGTTGCCAGCGACGCGCCGGACGATCCGCATTTCGACAGCGACCTGATGGGCTATTTCCCGGATCGCATGGCGAAGAAATATGCGGCCGAGATCCACGGCCACCGCCTGCGCCGCGAAATCATCGCCCGCGTCGTCGCCAACGATCTGGTCAATCGCGGCGGTCCGTCCTTCGTCAACCGGCTGCAGGAAGCGACCGGGCGCACGGCGGCGGATGTCGTTCGCACCTTCGCGGTTGTCCACGACGGCTTTGCGCTGCCGGCGCTCTACCGGGAGATCGACGCGCTCGACAACCAGATCGACGGCCAGGTGCAGCTCGATCTCTACCAGTCCGTTAGCCGGCTTATTTATGTGACCAGCGGCTGGTATCTGAAGAACGATGCCGGCACTGCTGCGCTCGGCCAACGGATCGCCGAATTGCAGGAGGCGCGCAAGGCGCTCGAGCCGAAACTGGTTTCGCTGCTGCCGACCTATTCGCGCGAACGAATCGAGGAGCGGCGGCACAGCCTGTTCAAGGCCGGTGCGCCGGAAAGGCTGGCTGCACAGTTGGCATTGACCGAGGTGGGGGAACTCATCCCCGACATTGCGCTAGCGGCACGGACGGCGAATGCCGACATCGTTGCCACCGCGAAGGCATTTTTCGCTGTCAGCGATGCCTTCCGCATCTCGCGCGTCGAGGAGGCTGCGCGCTCGATCATGCCGTCTGACTATTACGATCAGATGGCGCTGTCGCGCGCCACCGACACGATCGGTGCTGCCCGGCGAGGCATCGCGGTGGCGGCACTCACCGGCCATGCCAACATGGCGGACCCGGTCGCCGCATGGCTGGAGGCCGGGGGCGAGCGGGTCGCGCGCATCCGCGAGCGGCTGCAGGCGCTGACCGAGGGCGGCGACATCACCGTGTCCAGGCTGTCGGTGGCCTCGGGGCTGATGAGCGACCTGACGGGGATGTGACAGTCTTCCACATCGCCCGAGATTGCCGGCAAAAACTGCGCTATAGAGCAAAGCGGCGCCCTGCTTCGGGGCGTCGTTTCCAGGAGGGGACATGGCCGAGGTAGCAGTGCAGCGGGCGTCTGGGCGCGGCATCTGGGGCTGGATGTTGTTCGACTGGGCGGCGCAGCCTTTCTTCACGGTCGTCACCACCTTCATCTTCGGTCCTTATTTCGTCTCGCGCATGGCGAGCGACCCGGAGACAGGCCAGGCGGCCTGGGGCTACGGCATTGCGGCGGCCGGATTTGTGATCGCCATTTTGTCGCCGATCCTCGGCTCGATCGCCGACCAGACCGGACCGCGCAAGCCATGGATCGCCTTCTTCGCCTCGATCCAGATCATCAGTCTTTGCCTGCTCTGGTTCGCGGCGCCTGGCTCCAACCTTTTCCTGGTCGTGCTGTTCTTTTCGCTCGCTTCGGTGGCGGCGGAATTTTCCACGGTCTTCAATGACTCGATGATGCCGCGGCTGGTGCCGAAGAGCGAGATCGGCCATGTCTCCAACATGGCCTGGGGCCTTGGCTATCTCGGCGGCATGATCGCGCTGATCTTCGTCGTCACCTGTTTGGCGGGCTCGCCGGAAACCGGCAAGACGATCATCGGTCTCGATCCGCTTTTCGGCCTCGATCCGAAGCTCGGCGAGGACGCGCGCGCAACCGGACCGCTGTCGGCAGCTTGGTATTTTCTGTTCATCCTGCCAATGTTCTTCTTCACGCCCGACGCCGTCAAAGGTCTTTCGATCGGGCCGGCGGTTCGCGAAGGGCTGTCGGAATTGAAGTCGACGCTGGCCGAGGTGCGCCAGCGCAGCGGCATCTTCCGCTTCCTCGTCGCGCGCATGATCTATCAGGATGGCGTCAATGCGCTGCTGGCGCTGGGTGGCACGTTTGCGGCAGCGATGTTCCACTGGTCGATCACCGAGATCGGCATGTTCGGCATCATCCTCAATGTCGTCGCCATATTCGGGTGTCTGGCTGCCGCACGTCTCGACAACGCGCTTGGCTCCAAGATCATCGTTATGATTGCGCTTGTCCTGCTCAGCATCGCTACGATCGGCATCGTCTCAACTGGCCCCGGCTATACGCTGTTCGGTGCCTGGATCATGCCCGAAACGGACAGCGGCGGCTTGTTTGGCACAGCGGCGGAAAAAGCCTACATCTTCTATGGGCTGCTGATCGGACTGGCCTTCGGGCCAGTGCAGGCATCGTCGCGCTCCTACATGGCGCGCAGCGTCACCGCAGCGGAGTCGGGCCGCTATTTCGGCATCTATGCGCTGGCCGGGCGGGCGACCAGTTTCGCCGCGCCTTTCATGGTGGCAACCATCACCTTGGCCAGCGGCTCGGCAAGGCTTGGCATGGCGGCGATCGTGCTGTTCCTCGGCGTCGGCATGGCGATCCTGGCCCGCACGCCATATCCGGCGGACCGGCCGGTGGAATAACTCCGTTTTCCCTTCCCCCCTTGTGGGGGAAGGTGGCCGAGCGAAGCTCGGTCGGATGAGGGGTGTTCCAGGGAACGCCAACGTCCCATTCCGCTGGACACCCCTCAACCGTCTCGGCGCTGCGCGCCGATCCACCTTCTCCCACAGGGGGAGAAGGAAAAGGGGGCGCTTAATGCCGGAAGTGCCGCACGCCCGTAAACACCATGGCGATGCCGTGTTCGTCGGCGGCGGCGATGACGTCGTCGTCGCGCATCGAGCCGCCTGGCTGGATGACGGCGGTGGCGCCGGCTTCGATGGCCGACAGGAGCCCGTCGGCGAAAGGGAAGAAAGCATCGGAGGCAACAACCGAGCCCTTGGTCAGCGGCTCGGCCAGACCGGCGGCCTCGGCCGCATCAAGCGCCTTGCGCGCGGCGATGCGTGAGGAATCGACGCGGCTCATCTGGCCGGCGCCGATGCCAACGGTGGCGCCGTCCCTTGCATAGACGATGGCGTTCGACTTGACGTGCTTGGCGATGCGGAAGGCGAATTTCAGATCGGCCATTTCGGCCGGGGTCGGCGCGCGCTTCGTCACGACCTTGAGTTCCAGGTCGTCAACCACCGCATTGTCGCGGCCCTGGACGAGCAATCCGCCGGAAACGGATTTAACGGTGGTGCCGGCGGCGCGGGGGTCGGGCAGGCCGCCGGTGACCAGCAGACGCAGGTTCTTCTTGGCGGCGACGATGCTGATTGCCTCTTGCGAGGCGCCCGGCGCGATGATGACCTCGGTGAAGGTCTTGACGATCTCCACGGCGGCCTCGGCATCGAGCAGACGGTTCATCGCGACGATACCGCCGAAGGCCGAGACCGGATCGCAGGCCAGCGCCTTGGCATAGGCCGCCTTCAGTGAAGCGCCTTCGGCGACGCCGCACGGGTTGGCGTGCTTGATGATAGCCACCGCGGCGGAGCTGGCCGGATCGAACTCGCCGACCAGTTCGAAGGCAGCGTCGGTGTCGTTGATGTTGTTGTAGGAAAGCTGCTTGCCCTGAAGCTGGCGTGCCGTCGCGACGCCCGGCCGCTTGTCGCCATTGACGTAGAAGCCGGCGCCCTGATGCGGGTTCTCGCCATAGCGCATGACCTGGTCCAGCCTGCCGCCAAAGGCGCGCCAGGTCGGGTGTTCGATCTCGAGCGTCTCAGCAAACCAGCCGGAGATCGCCGCATCATAGGTGGCGGTGCGGGCGAATGCCTTGGCCGCCAGCTTCTTGCGGAAATCCAGCGACAGCGCGCCGAAATTCATCTCCAGCGCATTGAGCACCGAGAGATAGTCGCCGGGGTCGGTGACGATGGCGACGTAAGCGTGGTTCTTGGCCGAGGCGCGGATCATCGCAGGGCCGCCTATGTCGATGTTCTCGACGATCGAGGCGTAACTGGCGCCGGAGCGGCGAACTTCCTCGAAAGGGTAGAGATTGGAGACGAGGAGATCGATCGGCTCGATGTTGTGATCGTGCATGGCTTTGGCGTGGTCGGGGTCGTCGCGCACACCGAGCAGCGCGCCATGCACCGAGGGATGCAGCGTCTTGACGCGGCCGTCCATGATCTCTGGAAAGCCCGTCAGCTCGGACACGTCACGCACAGCCATGCCGGCCTCGGCGATCGCCTTTGCCGTACCGCCGGTGGAGACCAACTCGACGCCGGCCGCGGCCAATGCTCTGGCGAAATCGATGAGGCCGGTCTTGTCGAAAACGGAGAGCAGCGCGCGGCGCACGGGAACGAGGTCGGGCGCGGGGATGTTCTTGGCGGCGACGGCCATGGGCTGGCGGCCTTTCGGTTTGGAAAGTGTCCGCGCGCCGTAGCACATGACATCAGGAAATCAAGATGGAAGCTCAATCAAGCCGGGCGCTTGGTTGCGGCAGGCACAGTCAGCTTTTCTGGGGATAACCGGCGATCACGGTCCGCGTCAGTTGCCAGTGGACTTCGGCAATCTCCGAGGCCTTGAAGGCCAGCACGATCTGCCGGCTGCGGCGCGGCCCGCCAAGGCCGGCGAAATAGATCGATTCCTCGACGTCGGGCGCAACTTCGGTACAGGTGAAAACCCAGGTATCGGCCTGGTCGGCGGTCAGCACCAGGCGGTCATGCTCGTCTTGCAGCAGACTTATGTCGGGATGGATGTGAAAACGCACGGTGACGAAATCGCGGCCATTGTTGCGGATGGCAGCATTGCCCGGCCGCTGAAAGCGGTCCCTGCCGGCAAGCACATTGCCGTCGGTCGTCAACTTCAGTTCGCGCTCATGCAACAAGCCGAAGCGCGCGACGTAACCGTCATGGCGGGCCAGAAAGCCCTGGCTGCCCGGCTGGTCGGTGCGTTTGCATGGCACCTGGTGTGGGCCGCCGATCAATGGCGTGCCGAGCAGGTCGTTGACGCGCAGCGAATGGCTGAAGCGCGCCGACGAGGTGTCGTTGATTGTGGCGGTCGAGTGGGCGGCCGTGGCGCGGGCCAGCGGCCGGAATTCGGCGGCGCCATAGGTGTCGACGCCGGCATTGACGATATAGTGCTGGCGGCCGGAGGACAGTTCGAAAGCCAGGCATCCGGCGTGCGCGGCGTTGGAAACATCGACGGGCGGCGGCGGGCCGGTATCGGCGATGACCGTCACGCCGCCCATGGAGAGGCGCTCATAGCCCGAATGCGGTGCGTGCAGCAGCGGCGCGCCGGCCGTATCGTCATGGCGCAGGATGGTGGCGATCCGGTCGTGGATGGTCGCGCCCATGCCGTTGAAGCGGGCGAGGCTGCCGTCCTGGTGGCGAAAGAAACGCAGCGCCGGCAGCATGCGGTCGATCGCGCCCATCAAGGCCGTCGGCGGCGTTTCTGCCTGATTGGCGTAGGTCTGGCGCAAAGGCAGGAGGTCGGCAAGCAGCTCGAGAACGACCATCGGATTGCGGGAGATATGGCCACCATCGGGCAGGATCTGGCGATCGAGCTCCTCGGCGAGGTTGCGCGTCGCATTGCGCAGCGCCGATGCCGGCGCCGGCAGCGACAGAGCGGCAAAGGCGAGCGCGATGCGGGCGCGCAGCCTGTCCTTGCCGTCCGGCATCTCGCGCGCCATCGCCCTGAGATAGCGGATCTGCACGGCAAGCGATTTCAGGAAGGCCCGGTAGAAGGGAAATTCGGCGCCTTGCAGCACCACCGAGGAATGCTGCAGCCAGGCGATGACGCGCTTGGCCGTCGTGCCGGGCTCCCAACCAACGCCGGAAATTTGGCCGCCATGCATGGTGATCCAGTCGGAGACCAGCGCGCGGGCATTGGCCGCGGCGAGCTCGGTTCCGGCAGCACGCATATGGCGCAGCCAGCGAAAGCCGTGCAGCGTCTTCTGCCAGCCGGGATTGGGCACCGCGATCTGGAAGGGCGACTTGCCGCCGGTCTCCACCATATGCCCTGACAGCGGATAGCGGCCATAGTAGATTTCAAGCGCGATCTGCGGATCGGCGAGGCGCAGGTCCGGCGGCGCGATCAGAACGCGTTCCGGCGTGCGGCCGGAATAGCGCCAGCGATAGACAGGCCCGGCACGCAGGCGCCGGCGCGCCTTGCGCCAGAACTCCCTCGCGACAAGCGTCCATAGACGCGTCGTGCTGCCGGCAGCGAGTGCCAAAACCCCTCCTCATCGCCCTCGACCCGAAGACAAGCTTATGTGATTCAAGAACTTATGCGAAGGCGAATTCCATGGAAGCCCGGGAGTTCAGCCCGTTTTCCGTATGGTTCTCCCCAAAAAAAGTCCCCCCTTTTTCAGGACCGTAGTCTTTAGCCGGTCCTGCGCATGCGGGCGGCGAAGAAGCCGTCCAGACCTGAACGCTCCGCCGGACCGAGATCGAGATCGGCGGGCGTGGTGCGCAGCGTGCCTTGCGGCGTCAGGAACGGATCGATGTCGGCGACTTCGCCTGGGCGCAGCGGATCGTCGACGATATCAGCCGTCCCGGCGAGAAAGGCGCGGTAAAGCGCCTCGCCTTCGAGCGGGTCGAGCGAACAGTTGGAAAAGACGATGCGCCCACCTGGCCTGACCAGGGTCACAGTGCGGGCCAGCAGCCTTGCCTGCAGGGCGGCAAGCTTTTCGACGTCGGCCGGTGTCTTGGTCCAGGGCACGTCGGGATGCCGCCGCACCGTGCCGGTCGAGGAGCAGGGCGCGTCGAGCAGAACGGCATCGAACAATTCGTTCGGCTCATAGGCGAGCAGATCGGCTTGAACGATCTCGGCGGCGAGGCCGAGGCGCTCGAGATTCTGCGCCAGCCGGGCCAACCGGTTCTTCGATGTGTCGACGGCGGTGACATGCGCGCCGGCAAGAATGAGCTGGGCGGTCTTGCCGCCGGGCGCGGCGCAGAGATCGGCGACGCGAAGCCCCCTGACATCGCCGAACAGCCTGGCCGGAAGGCTGGCCGCCGCATCCTGCACCCACCAGGCGCCCTCAGCGAAGCCGGGCAGCTCAGTGACGGATGCGCTGAGTTTTTGGACGCGCACCGTGCCGGTCGACAGCACGATGCCGCCGAGTTTTTCCGCCCACAGCACTGGGTCGGACTTGACCGAGAAATCGACCGGCGCCTCGACGCGGTGGGCAGCGAGAATCTGTTTGGCCTTGTCGACGCCGTAGGTCGCCTTCAGCCGGTCGGAAAACCATTTTGGCGCTTCGTCAGTGGCGGCAAGGGCGGCAGGCAATTCTATTTCCTTGCCACGTGCCAGCGTGCGCAGCACTCCGTTGACCAGACCCGAGAAACGCACGGTGCGCGGATCGGATTTGGCGTGGGTGACAGCAAGGTCGACGGCGGCGCTGTCGGGAATGTCGAGGAACAGGATCTGCGCCGCCGCCACATGCAATATGTGCGACAGGGCGGTGGCGTTGGGCGGCAGCGGCTTTTCCAGGCGGCGCGTCAGCAGCCCCGCAATCGTCATGCGATAACGAAGTGCTGTGACCAGTATGGCACGCACCAGCGCCCGGTCGCGCAAGTCGAGCGCCTTGTATTGCGGGTGGCCGTTCTCATGGTCGGTCAGCCCGTCAAGCGGCGTTCTGGCATCGATTACGGCGGCCAGCAGGCGGGCCGCGGCCTTGCGGGCGGCAAGGCCTGCCACCTCTGAAGCCTGGCTTGGAAGCGGCTTCATTGTGTCGATGTTCGTTTGGCTAGTCTGAAGACGGCGCTGATGAAAGCGTCCTTGCTTCCTGCGGGGGAGGACAGCATCAAATATTCACTCTCTACCTTGCCGAGATAATCGGAGATTTGTCTTGCAGAGGCATCTTCCACGATGAGACGCATGACCTGCTGCAGGTAGGTATCATACTCGTCTTCAGGAAGCGGGTGAAACCCTAGCTGGCTGGATGTTGCTACGTTTTCCATCGGTATTCCGATGGGGTTCCAGAGCCTGGCACAAAGGATGCGCAGTTCCTTGAGTTGGATTGGCCTTTTCCCGTCAGTTGCCACGCTCACGACCACCGGCCCTTGGGTCCGGTCGGATTGCGTCCCCACGGATTGGTTTTCGGCTTGGCTGGCTCCGCCGGGTGCTTGGGTTGCGCGACCTGGTCCCACGGGCCTGACGGCTGCTGTTCGTCCGTCTGCCGCGGCGACGGGGCCTGGCGCGGGGAGACCTGGGTTTCGCTGCCGCGCATCTCGCGCGCCATCGCCTGCAAGGCGGCGATGCGGTTGTCGGTGTTCGGGTGGGTGGAAAACAGACTGTCCATGCGCTCGCCGGAAAGCGGGTTGACGATGAAGAGATGGGCCATGGCCGGGTTGCGCTCGGCATCCGGATTGGGGATGCGTTCGGCGCCGCGGGCGATCTTGTCAAGGGCCGAAGCAAGCCAGAGCGGGTTTCCGACAATTTCGGCGCCGCGCCGGTCGGCCTCGTATTCACGCGTGCGGCTCACCGCCATCTGCACGATCATGGCGGCGAAGGGGGCGACCAGCATGGCCACCAGCACGCCGACAAAGCCGAACGGATTGTTGTTGTCGCGGCTGCCGCCGAAGAAGAGGGCGAAATTGCCGAGCATCGAGATCGCGCCGGCAAGCGTTGCGACGATGGTCATGGTCAGCGTGTCGCGGTGCTGCACATGGGCGAGCTCGTGCGCCATCACAGCTGCCACTTCCTCATGCGAGAGCCGCTGGAGCAGGCCGGTCGAGGCGGCCACCGCGGCATTCTCAGGATTGCGGCCGGTGGCGAAGGCGTTGGGCTGCGGATTGTCGATCAGATAGGTCTTCGGCATCGGCAGGCCGGCCTCTTTGGCGAGCGCCTGCACGATGGCGTAATATTCGGGTGCATTCTTCTCGTCGACCTCGACGGCGCGGTTCATCGACAGCACCATCTTGTCGGCGTTCCAATAGCTGAACAGATTGGTGGCGGCGGCGATGAGCAGCGCGATCATCATGCCGCCCGAGCCGCCGATCAGAAAGCCGACACCCATGAACAGCGCGGTCATGGCGGCAAGAAGCATGGCGGTGCGAAGGGTGTTCATCATCTGCTCCGTTTCTGCCCGCGCTGCGGAAAAGGGGTCGATCGTTGTAGGCTCATCGCTATATGATGGGAAACAGCTGCCACTGTTTCAATCCGCCGGGATTATCGCATGATCGACGAAACCAGTAAAACAGATGCCGGCTCGACCGACGAGGCGCCACAAAAGACGCTGACGCCGGCCGCCAGGCGCGCGCTCGCCGAGGCGCAAGAACGGCGCGAAAATTATCGCGCGAAGGAAGCAGCGTTGCCGAAGGAGGTTGGTGGCCGGGGCGGCAAGGAACCTGGCCGCTATGGCGACTGGGAAGTGAAAGGCCTGACCAGCGACTTTTAGCCTAGGCATCGCCAGTCAGCGAAGCTCAGCAGGCCTCGACGGCACGCTCCGGCCTGAGAGCGATCCAGCCACTCTCGTCGACCGCGATGCTGACCGTGTCGTAACTGACGATCGCCGCATGTGGCGTTTCCAGCGCATGCTGATGCGTGGCGTTGATCACCATGACCGCAGCCCCGGCGGCCTCGGCTGCCGCAATGCCTGCCGGCGCATCCTCGAAAACAAGGCAATCGCGTGCATCGACACCGAGCTGTTCCGCGCCGAGCCGGAAGCAGTCAGGCGCTGGCTTGCCGAAGCTAACATCCTCCGCCGCGACGAGGACAGAGGGGACTGGAATGCCGGCAGCCTTCATGCGCAGCAGCGCCAACTCGCGCGGCGCCGAGGTGACGATCGCCCAGCGCTCGGGCGGCAATGACGCCAGAAACGCCACGGCGCCGGCGATCGGATGAATACCATCCAGATCGGCGGCCTCGGCTTTCAAAAGCGCATCGGCTTCGCGGACCGGATCGACACCTGGAAGCGCCAGCCGGCCGATGGTCTCGATCGCCCGCACGCCGTGGATCGTCGGCAGGAATTTCGCGACGTCGAGACCTTGCCGGTGCGCCCACTCGGTCCAGACCCTTTCTGCCGCGGCAATCGAATTGATCACCGTGCCATCCATATCGAACAGGAAGGCTGCGAATTTTCTGCCTGCGAACATCGGTTTCCTAGGAGCTGTTTCGGGAGGATCAAAGATTGTCGATCGACCGTAGCGTCGCGGCACCCGCATGGGAAGGTGCAACGCCACCTTTTCGACGACCGCCGGGAACCAGGGCGCTCCCTCTTGCGTTTGAACAAAACTGTTTTCCACGATGATTGAAGGGGGAACCGCGATGCTGATCCGGCTCGGCTACGAAATCGCCATCGACTGTGTTGCAGCCACGCCGGTGATTTCGCTGCTCGAGATACACAATGACCGCCAAGCCAATATCAAGCGGCAGACGCGCGTACTGACGTCACCTTCGGTGCCCACCACGGTCTACCATGACTTATATGGCAACACCTGCCGCCGGTTCACCGCGCCGGCCGGCGGTTTCCGCATTCTCTACGATGCGGTTGTCGAAGACAGCGGCGAGCCGGACGAGGTCAATACGCTGGCGAAGGAATTGCCGGTGGCGGAGTTGCCAGACGAGGTTCTCGGTTATCTGCTCGGCAGTCGCTATTGCGAGACCGATCACCTCAGCAATCTCGCATGGCAGCGCTTCGGCCATCTGCCCTCCGGTTGGGGGCGGGTGCAGGCGATCGTCGACTATGTCCACAACCGTCTGTCCTTCGGCTATGGCTATGCACGTTCGACCCGCACGGCGGCGCAAGCGCATGAGGAGCGGGTCGGCGTCTGCCGCGACTTCGCCCATCTGGCGATCACGCTTTGCCGCTGCATGAACATCCCCGCCCGCTACGTGAATGGCTATCTCGGCGACATCGGCGTGCCGATCGACCCGGCGCCAATGGATTTCTCGGCCTGGGTGGAAGTCTTCCTCGATGGCAAATGGTACACGTTCGATCCTCGCCACAATGTACCGAGGATCGGCCGTGTGGTCATCGCCCGCGGCCGCGACGCGACCGACGTGCCGCTGCTGCATAGTTTCGGCCCGCACCGGCTCAGCCTGTTCAAGGTCTGGACCTACGAGCAGGAACGCAATCTGTTCAATCCTCCTCATCACGGCATCAACAGGACCGTCGGCGCGCATATGCTGGCATAGGCGCGGGCGCGAATGGCGCCGTCGCGAAGGCGTCTCCCGAGCCGGGTGCACCTGATCCGCTTCGGCACAGCATCTCTGTGCCGGATAGGGACCGAATTTCTGGGCGGCGCGGCCGCGAGCGGATCATGGTAAGCGCTTCGTAAACGAAACGGCCACCGGGCCTTCTCGTTAACCGACTGTTTACCATGCCGTGTTTTGAAACCAAGCAAAAACAATGGCTTCGCAGTGAGTGGTTGGCTTTCCACTTCATGGTAAGGCCATCCGGCCGGAATCCTGCAATCCCGCCTTCACACGGCTACGAGGCTGTGACGATGGAGGCGAAAAGCATGCGGCATTTTGAGGGTCCTGTTCAGGCGATCGGCAGCTTCGGCAGGGATCGCAGCGGAAACTTCGCTGTTCTGTTCGGTGTTGTCGGGTCGGTTCTGGCGCTGGGCGCCGGCTTTGCCGTCAATGTGTCGCAGCTCTACAACGCCAGATCGAGCCTGCAAGGCGTGGTCGATGCGGCGGTGACCTCGACGGCGCGTGACCTGACCACCGGTGTCATCAAGGAGGCCGACGCCAACAAATCGGTGCAAGCCTTCCTCGACGCCAACAGCACGGCCGGCATCCTGCAGGCCGACCAGATCGTCCTCGACAAGCTGACGGTCGACAAGACCGCCAAGACGGTCCAGGCGGACGCCCATGTCGATGTCAGCCTTTATTTCCCGATCTTCGGCTCGGGAAATGCACGGCGCGTCACCGCTTCCACCAGCGCCCTCTATTCGGACAAGACGGTCGAGGTGGCGATGATGCTCGACATCACGGGGTCGATGAAAAAGAGCGGCACGAAAGACAAGATCGGCGATCTGAAAGCAGCGGCGAAAAACGCCGTCCAGACGATGCTTCAGAACCAGGATCCGAAAAACCCCCGCGTCCGCGTCGCGCTTATACCTTATGCTTCCGCCGTGAACGCCGGCAAGCTGGCGGAGAACGTTTATGCCGAGAAGCAGGGGAGCTCTGACCTGCCGCCCGTCGCCGGCAGCTCGCTGCTCGTCGCCAAGACGGGCAACAAGCTGCTGCCGTCCTTCAGCGACTACATCTCCATTGTTGGCGCGGCGATGCCTCGTTCGGATAATTGCGCCACGGAGCGCAAGAACAAAAACAGCGATCCGGATTTTAGCGCCGACGGCCCCGACACGGTTCGCACGGACGGGAACGGCAAGGAATATTATGCCCTGGTCAACCGGGATGATCATCTGGGTGGCGGACAAATGAACAAGTGCCCTGACGCGGCGGTGATCCCGCTGACCGCCGATTCCGGCGCCTTGCTTGATTCGATCGACGACTTTCGGGCAGATGGCTATACGGCCGGCGCGATCGCCATTCAGTGGACCTACTATATGCTGTCGCCGCAATGGCGCGCGGCGATCAAGGATGTCGGTCTCGGCAGCGGCCCTTCGGATACCAATGCAAAGAAGGTTGCCAAGGTCGCGATCCTGATGACCGATGGCCAGTTCAATACGGCCTTCGCCAGTGCGGGGGGCAGCTACAACAGCCAGGGCAATCTTGCGCGCGGCAACGCTGAAACGCTATGCGGCAACATGAAAAGCGACGGCATCGAGATTTTCACTATTGGGTTTGATCTGAACGACAAGGATATGTCGCCAACCGAGCGGGACCAGGCGAAGGCGGTGCTGATGGACTGTTCGTCGAAGGACGCCTCTGCCGCCAACAGACATTATTTCGAGGTGTCCACTGGAATAGAATTGGACGCCGCCTTCCAGGAAATCATCCGAAATACCGAAAAGGTTGCGCTCACCCACTAATCCTCAAACGGAAAAGGCCGCCGCTTCTTAACGAAGCCGGCGGCCTTCCGTGTTTCCGTCCATGGCGCGGTCTCTTGGCGGCGATGCTGTCGCATCGCCTGCCGCGCATCTCGCGCCTTAACGGGAAGACTGCTTCCCGAAAGTGCAATCCGCTGAGGCCACGTTCTGGAAAACGAAATCACTCGACATCGGATCACCTCCTTTCGATTTGTTGAACACACCCTCATGATGGTGTGCGCCGCAGCAAATGGCAAGGCGTCCTGTTGAAAAAGCCGCGTGTGATGTTTTTCGGCACCGGGGCGGGTTGCGGTCTACCGGCCAACCGGACAACATTGTCGCACTGGACTGCCGGCATCCGGCGCGTCGGGGAAGGAAATGGAAGCCAGCAACAAGGCAGCACGGATCGTTCGAACCGTCATCGAAACGCTGAAACCGGGTTTTGCGGTCAGACTGTGGACCGGCGAGCGGATCGGGCCCGCCACCGGCCCCGTGCTCACCATCAACGACCAGGATATTGTCTGGCAGGTGGTCCGCCGCCCCACTTTGTCGACACTGATCGAGATGTGGATTTCCAAGGCGATCGACGTCGAAGACGGATCGCTGTTCGACTTCTATGCCTTGCCTTCGCAAGGCAAGCTTCGCACGAAGCTCAAGGCATTGCCGAAGCTCGCGGTCCTGCGCGACCTGCCTGCCGTGCTGTTTTCGAGAAAACAGATGACGACGCGGACAGACCTTTCCGGCCGCAACCCTTTCGTCAGCGGCTCGAACAGGCAAGCGATCCAGCACCATTACGACATTTCGAACGCCTTCTACCGGCTCTTTCTCGACGAGCGCATGGTCTATAGCTGCGGCTACTTCACCGATTTCGCCAACGGCATCGATCAGGCTCAGAAGGACAAGCTCGACCATATCTGCCGCAAGCTCAGGCTGAAGCCTGGCGAGAGGCTGCTCGATATTGGCTGCGGCTGGGGAGCGATGCTGATCCATGCGGCGAAGAATTACGGCGTTACCGGCCACGGCGTCTCATTGTCGGAAGCCCAGACCGCGCTTGCGCGCGAGCGCATCCGCGCCGAGGGGCTGGAGGACCGCATCACCATCGAGATAAAATCCTATGCCGAACTGTCCGGCTCCTTCGACAAGATATCCTCGATCGGCATGTTCGAGCATCTCGGGCTCGCCAACCACGCCACCTATTTCAAGACCATCCATCGCCTGCTCAAGCCGGGTGGCATCTACCTGCACCATGCCATCACCCGGCGCGACAAGGGCAGCATCAAGAAAACCCTGCGCAAGGGACCGGAATACAAGGCGCTGCTCAAATACATCTTCCCCGGCGGCGAACTCGACACGATTGGCATGACGCTTGGCAATTTCGAAGCGCACGGCTTCCTCGTCTACGATGTCGAAAATCTGCGCGAGCACTACGCCCGCACCTGCCGGCTGTGGGCGGAGCGCCTGGAGGCGCGCTTCGACGAGGCGATTGCCGAGGTCGGCGAGGCCAAGGCGCGGCTCTGGCTGCTTTATCTCACCGGCTGCTCGATCACCTTCGAACGCGCCTCGGCGCAGATTTTCCAGACCGTCGTCACCAAGCGGGCGCGCGGCCCGAGCGGCCTGCCGCCGACGCGGGCGGATTTGTATCTGTAATTTACACGAAGCGCATCGGTGCGCCGATTTCGACGCGGGCAGGCCGATCGACCGTGCAGTAGACGCCCATATTGTGGGCGTTGTGACGAACCAGACTGCGCAGGATCGCCGGATCGTGGTCGAAGCCGTCCTGGGCGATGATGGTGAAGCCGCATCGCCGGCACGGTTCCGATATGGTCAACAGCAGGTCGCCAATCGCCAGCTTGCGCCCGATCCAATCCGTTTCCGGGAACGAGCCCTCGATCGCCGCCATGTCGACAACGATATTGGGGCGGAAGCGGCGCGGATCGGGCGATCCCTCAGGATGCAACGCCTTCAGGCGCGCCAGTGAAGCGGTGGTCAGGAGGTGGACGGGCGCCTTGCGATAGCGCTCCGCGGTCAGCGGGCCGGCGTAGTCCGGCGCAGCATTTTCCTGGCGAAACGGCCGGATCGAGGCGTCGAAACCGAGATAGGCGGAAACGACGCGGTCGCTTTCGGCGCCGGGTGCGGCCAGCCAATCGCCGCCGGGAACAGCGATCTCGAGTTCTCTGTCACCGGTCAGCCGGGTGCGGATCAGCGGCACTTTGTGCCATTTCGCCTCGCGATCGGGTCTCGCGATCTCGTTGTTCGAGGCATCGACAAGGCCGAACAGGCGGTCGCCATCGATGGTCTCTTTCCCGACAGCGATCACCTCCTGGCGTTCTCCGGCGAGCGAGCTCGCCGGATAACGCCAGAGTTCGCTGACAGTGCCGATCCCGGCCGGGGCCGACATCAAGCCTTCTTGTTCTGGCGATTGGCGACGAGATCGTCGACCACCGCCGGATCGGCCAGCGTCGAGGTGTCGCCAAGCGCGGCAAAATCGTCCTCGGCGATCTTGCGCAATATGCGCCGCATGATCTTGCCCGAGCGGGTCTTGGGCAGGCCCGGCGCGAACTGGATCTTGTCGGGCGTGGCGATGGCGCCGATCTCCTTGCGGACATGGGCGACCAGTTCCTTGCGCAACTCCTCGCTCGGCTTTTCGCCGGCCATCAGCGTGACGTAGCAATAGATGCCCTGGCCCTTGATGTCGTGCGGATAACCGACGACGGCGGCCTCCGAGACCTTGTCGTGGCTGACGAGTGCCGACTCGACCTCGGCGGTGCCCATGCGATGGCCCGAGACATTGATGACGTCATCGACGCGGCCGGTGATCCAGTAATAGCCGTCGGCGTCGCGGCGGCAGCCGTCGCCGGTGAAATATTTGCCTTTGTAGGTCGAGAAATAGGTCTGCACGAAACGCTCGTGATCGCCATAGACGGTGCGCATCTGGCCGGGCCACGAGTCGGTGATGCAAAGATTGCCGTCGGCCGCACCCTCCAGCACCTTGCCGTCGCCGTCGACCAGTTGCGGCCTGACGCCGAAAAAGGGCCGCGTCGCCGAGCCTGCCTTGAGGTCGGTGGCGCCGGGCAGCGGCGTGATCAGGATGCCGCCGGTTTCGGTCTGCCACCAGGTGTCGACGATCGGCACCTTGGCGTTGCCGACGACGTTGAAATACCACTCCCAGGCCTCCGGATTGATCGGCTCGCCGACCGTGCCCAGCACGCGCAGCGACTTGCGCGACGTCCTGGCGACATGGCCGTCACCGGCGCCCATCAACGCACGCAGCGCCGTCGGCGCGGTGTAGAAGATGTTGACCTTGTGTTTGTCGATGACCTCCCAGAAGCGGGACTGCGAGGGATAGTTCGGCACGCCTTCAAACATCAGCGTGGTGGCGCCGTTGGCGAGCGGGCCATAGAGGATGTAGCTGTGGCCGGTAACCCAGCCGACATCGGCGGTGCACCAGTAGATGTCGCCATCATGGTAGTCGAAGACATATTGGTGCGTCATCGAGACGTAGACGAGATAGCCGGCGGTGGTGTGCAGCACGCCCTTCGGCTTGCCGGTCGAACCCGACGTGTAGAGGATGAACAGCGGGTCCTCGGCCTTCATCTTCTCGGGCTTGCATTCGGCCTTAACCGTGGCGATCTCGTCGTGATACCAGACGTCGCGACCGGTGACCCAGCTGGTCTTGCCGCCGGTGCGGCGCACGACGACGACCTTCTCGACTTTCGTCCCGGCCTTGGCGGCAATCTCGATCGCCTTGTCGGTGTTTTCCTTCAGGGGAACATGTTTGCCGCCGCGCAGGCCTTCGTCGGCGGTGATGACGAAGGTCGATTTGCAGTCGTCGATGCGGCCGGCCAGCGCGTCCGGCGAGAAGCCGCCAAAGACAACCGAATGGATGGCGCCGATCCGCGTGCAGGCGAGCATCGCATAGGCGGCTTCCGGGATCATCGGCATGTAGATGGTGACGCGGTCGCCCTTCTTGACGCCGTGCTTCTTCAGCACATTGGCGAGGCGGCAGACATGCGCGTGGAGCTCGTTGTAGGTAATCTTCCGGTCGTCATAGGGGTTATCGCCTTCCCAAATGATGGCGGTCTGGTCGCCGCGCTTCTTCAGATGCCGGTCGATGCAGTTCCAGGAGACGTTGGTCTCGCCGTCCTCGAACCATTTGATCGAGACCTTGCCGTCGAAGGAGGTGTTCTTGACCTTGCTGAAAGGCTTGAACCAGTCGATGCGCTTGCCATGCTTGCCCCAGAACTTGTCCGGGTTCTTGACGCTGTCGGCGTACCATTTCTGGTAGGTGTCATTGTCGATCAGCGCGTTCTTCTTCCACGCCGGCCGGACGCGATGGACATGAACATCGGACATTTCTTCGCTTTCCTCCCAAACCATGCCGCCGGCTTGACGCGCCAGCGGGCTCGCGGCGCCACGGCCGCGAATTCGCGCGCATTATTAACAGTTCCGCCGTGACGGCAACATTAGACGTTGGATTTGCGCGGCGGGATGCCGCAGCCGTCTTTTCCAAGACTGTCAGCACTCGGGTGTGATCGCTGCTAACTACATGTTTTTGCGTAGTAAACTCGGTCTAGATCACGAAATATCAATAGACGATTAAGCAAATAGCGCGCACAATTTCGCATTGGGAGGAAAGGAGAATCAACCTGGGGGCTGCAATGCGTGACCATTCAGAAATGGACCTGATGCTTAGGGGTTATGGCCTGACCACGGCCAAGATTCTTTATCACTTCCCCGACCATCCGCATCTCTTACAGAGCTTCATCTGGCAGGACTACGACATCGCGCCGAAATTCCCGGTGCTGATAAGGTTCATCGAGTTCTGGAAGGCCAGGCTCGACGGCCCGCTGCACTCGGTGAGCTATACGCACCAGAAGCTGATCGCGCCGAACGAGTGGCGGAAGGTCGATGGCGAGTTCGTGCTGCATTAGGGCGCCGGCGCTGAAGTTTGACGGGCTCGCATGCCTTGGCGATTGGCGGAAACGTCCATCACTTCGTCATCCTGGGGCGTAGCAAGGAGCGAAGCGACGCGGCGCAGACCCCAGGATCCATGCCGTGACTTCAAAGCGCCGCTGCGGTGCCGAATTCTGCTCTGCCGCACTCTGCGGCCAAGGTGATGGCATGGATCCCAGGGTCTTCGCGACGGAGCTTCGCTCCTGCTTCGCCCTGGGATGACGAAGTTGGGAGACTTCGGCTAATCCCGAATGTTTATGATGGTCATTCGAAACGACCGATCGCGACGATCAAACCGCCGGTGGGTTGAGCCGGGCAAAGCCTTCCTGACGGTGGTAGGGAAAATAGGGATAGGGCGCAGTGACCTCGCTTGCCGCGTCGAGTTTCTTCATCTGCTCTGGCGCCAGCGACCAGCCAACGGCGCCGAGGTTCTGGCGAAGCTGCTCTTCGTTGCGCGCGCCGATGATGACGGAGGCGACGGTCGGGCGTTGCAAGAGCCAGTTGATGGCGATCTGCGGCACGGTCTTGCCGGTCTCCTCGGCGATGGCGTCGAGCGCCTCTACCACCTTGAACAGATGCTCGTCCTCGACCGGCGGGCCGAAACTCGCCGTGTCGTGTAGCCGGCTCTTCTCAGGCAAAGGCTGGCCGCGACGGATCTTGCCGGTCAGGCGTCCCCAGCCGAGCGGGCTCCAGACCAGTGCGCCGACGCCCTGGTCGAGGCCGAGCGGCATCAACTCCCATTCATAATCGCGCCCGACCAGCGAATAATAGACCTGATGGGCGACGTAGCGCGGATAGCCGTGTCTGTCGGCCAGGCTGAGCGATTTCATCACTTGCCAGCCGGAGAAATTGGAGACGCCGACATAACGCAGCTTGCCGGCGCGCACGAGGTCGTCCAGCGTCCCCAGCACCTCCTCAATTGGCGTTCCAGCGTCGAAAGCATGCAGTTGCAGCAGGTCGATATAGTCGGTGCCGAGACGCTTCAATGCGTCCTCCACGGCTCTGATCAGCCGCGAACGCGACGAGCCGTAGCCGGCCGGCCCGTCACCCATCGGCAGCGAGGTCTTGGTCGAGATCAGCACGGCGTCACGGCGGCCCTTGATGGCCTGGCCGAGCACCTCTTCCGAAGCGCCGTTCGAATAGACGTCGGCAGTGTCGAACAGGTTGACGCCGGCCTCGAGGCAGATGTCGACCAGCCGCCGCGCTTCCTGCGCATCGCTGTTGCCCCAGGCGCCAAACAGTGGCCCAGAGCCGCCGAAGGTTCCCGCGCCGAACGAGAGTGCAGGGACCTTCAGGCCCGAGGCGCCAAGACGTCGATAATCCATCGTTTTCTCCTGTGATGTCTAATGGGATTCGTCGGGGTTGCTACGAGCGGGCGGTTGCCGGTTCACCAAGCGTTTGGCGATCGAGACGCAGCGCCAGTGCCGCCACGGCCAGTGCTGAGAGCGGCAGTAGCGCGGCGACCCAAGAGACGGCGCCGAGGCCGGGGCCATGGGCGATGACCACGCCGCCAAGCCAGGCTCCGGCGGCATTGCCGAGATTGAAGGCGGCGATGTTGAAGGACGAGGCGAGGCTCTGGCCGGCGCCTTCGGCCTTTTCCAGCACCCACATCTGCAGCGGCGCCACTGTGGCGAAGGCGGCGGCGCCAAGCAGGCCAACATAGATGACGGCCATCGTCTGGCTGTGCAGGGCGAAGGTCATCGTGCCGAGCACCAGCGCCAGCACGACGAGGCTGCCGAGAACGGACGGCACCAGCCAGCGGTCGGCGAACTTGCCGCCCAGCAGATTGCCGGCGATGAGGCCGCCGCCGAAGACGAGCAGGATCGGCGATACGGCAGCTTCCGGAAAGCCGCCGATCTCGGTCAACAGAGGCGCGATGTAGGTGAAGACGGCGAACACGCCGGCATAGCCGAGCACGGTGGTGGCGAAGCCAAGCAGGACAGGCGCGCGGGCAAGCACGGCGAGATCGGCGCGCAGGTTGCTTTTCTCGGGAGCGACCTGGCTGCGTGGTACCAGCAGCAGGATGATTGCGAAGGCCGCCAGTCCAACCGCGGTTACCGCCCAGAAGGTCGCTCTCCAGCCGAAGGCCTGGCCAAGCCAGGTTCCGAAGGGAACGCCGAGGATGTTGGCGATGGTCAGGCCGGTGAACATCAGCGCGATCGCCGAGGCCTTCTTGTTGGGCGCAACCAGCCCGGTCGCGACGACCGAGCCGACGCCGAAGAAGGTGCCATGGGCAAAGGCGGTGATGACGCGGGCGCCCATCAGCGTCCAGTAGTCAGGCGCGAGTGCGCAGGCCAGATTGCCCAGCGTGAAGATCGCCATCAGCGCCAAAAGCACCGTCTTGCGTGGCCAGCTTCCGGTGGCGATCGTCAAAAGCGGCGCGCCGACGACAACACCCAGCGCATAGCCCGAAATCAACTGGCCGGCAGCCGAGATCGACACACCGAGATCTTTGCTGACATCGAGCAGCAGGCCCATGATGACGAATTCGGTGACGCCAATGCCGAAGGCGCCGGCGGCGAGGGCGTAGAGAGCAAGAGGCATGGCGATCGTCCTGTCGGTTGCGGAAGACGCTTGTCCCCGCGTCCCGATCCAGAAGATCGTGTCGCTGCCGTCTGTGAACCAGACTTGCCCAAGGCATATTTTCTGTGAAATAGATTCACGAATGGCGAGACCAGACATCAATCGTTCCGGCGAGATCGAAGTGTTCGTTCGTGTCGTCGAGGCCGGCAGCTTTTCAGCGGCAGCGCGGGCGCTGCGGATGACGCCATCGGCGGTGAGCAAGCTGATCGCACGGCTGGAGGCGCGGCTCGGCGCACGCCTCGTCAGCCGTTCGACACGCCGGTTGCAGCTCACCCCGGAGGGTATCGCTTTTCACGACAGCGGCGTGCGCATCCTCGCCGACCTGGATGCGGCCGAACGCGAAGCGGCGGCGGGCGCGGCACCGCGCGGACGGCTGAGGGTCAACAGCTATGTGCCGTTCGGCCAGCACCGGCTGATGCCGCTACTGCCGCGTTTCTTGGAACGCTATCCGGAGATTTCGGTCGAGGCGGTGCTGACCGACAGCGTCATCGACCTGATGGAGGAGCGCGCCGATGTCGCCATCCGCGCCGGGCCGCTGCGCGAGTCACGGCTGGTGGCGCGCAAGCTCGGTCAGAGCCGAATGGTGGTCGTCGCGGCACCCGCCTACCTTGAAGAGCGTGGCAAACCGCAAACGCCCGCCGATCTCATCCGTTACAATCTGCTTGCTTTCGGCTTCGTACGACATATCGACGGCCTGCCATTCGTGGACGCGAAAGGCGCGCCAACCATCGTCCCGATTGCGGGAAATACGACGGTCAGCGACGGAGAAGCGATGCGGCTGACGACGTTGGCAGGAGCGGGCATTGCGCGGCTGGCGCGCTGGCATGTCGAGCCCGATATCGCCGCCGGCCGGTTGGTGCCGCTGCTGGAAGAGTTCAACCCCGGCGATGAGGAGCCGACGCACGCGGTCTATGTCGGTCAAGGCAAGCACCTGCCGGCCAGGGTGCGAGCTTTTCTCGACTTCCTTGCTGAGGTCGTGCGGCTGGGCTGAGGTCGAAATCGGGAGCCGCCGGCTCCCGATTGTCAAGGCGAGGATGTCGCTACTTCTTCGCTGTGAATGGCGCCGGCCGGCGGCCCACCGTCTGCCGTTCCAGCATCCAGCCGGGATATTCAGCGGGCAGCGCGCTGACCTCATCGAGCCTGGCCAGATCGTCGGCATCGAGCTTCAGTTCGGTGGCTGCGAGGTTCTGTTCGAGCTGCTCCATGCGGCTGGCGCCGATGATGACGCTCATCACGAACGGCTTGGCCAAGACATAGCCGAGCGCAACCGTGGCGACGCTGACGCCGTGCTTTTTGGCGATGTCGCGCATGACGGCAACCGCCGCCCAGGCGCGGTCCTCGTTGACGGGCGGGAAGTTGAAGGAGGCGCGGCGGCCCTCGCCATTGCCAGGCGCGCCGGGGCCGTATTTGCCGGAGAGCAGGCCACCCGCCATCGGCGACCACACCATCAGCCCGAGCTTTTCCTCATTGAGCAGCGGCACGATCTCGCGCTCAAGATCGCGACCGGCGATCGAGTAGTAGGATTGCACCGTCTCAAAGCGGGCAAAGCCCTTGCGCTCAGCGATGCCCAGCGCCTTGGCGATGCGCCAGGCCTGCCAATTCGAAACGCCGACATAGCGGACCTTGCCGCTGGCAACGAGATCGTCGAGCGCCCGCAGCGTCTCGTCAATCGGCGTCACTGTATCGGTGCCGTGCAGCTGGTAGAGATCGATATGGTCGAGCTGCAGGCGCTCGAGGCTGGCGTCGACCGAATCCATGATGTGGCCGCGCGAGGAGCCGCGCTGGTTCGGCCCGTCGCCCATGGCGCCGTGCACCTTGGTGGCGATGACCACGTTCGACCTGACAACGCCGAGATCCCTGAGCGACTGGCCGAGCAGGCGCTCGGACTGACCAAACGAATACACGTCCGCCGTATCGAAGAAGTTGACACCGGCGGCGAGCGAGCGGGAGACGATCTCGTTGACGCCTTTCTGGTCGAGGCTGGCGATGAGGCCCCATTGGGCATTTTCGCCGGCGGCGCCGAAGGTCATGGTGCCGAGGCACAGTTCGGAGACGAACATCCCCGTATTTCCGAGTTGATTGTAGCGCATGATGCGGCTCCAGAGGATTTGGTGATGACGCTCTACCAAATAGGAACGGTACGTTTCGTTTCCAGTGGTGGCGCAATGAGCCTTCCGGATTGGCCCAAGGCCCGACTGTCTTATCTGGTGCCGAAGATCGCCGAGCCAACCCTGACGCTGGTGGCGCCGAAGGCGATCGCTGTCTCGTAGTCGCCCGACATGCCCATCGAGAGCTTTTCGAGCCCGGCTTCCTGCGCGAGCTTTTCCAGCAGCGCGAAATGCGGGCCGGGGTTTTCGTCGGCCGGGGGAATGCACATCAGCCCTTCGATGGTGAGGCCATGCACCGCGCGGCAGCGGGCGACGAAGGCGACGGCGTTGCGCGGCTCGATGCCGGCCTTTTGCGGCTCCGAGCCGGTGTTAACCTGGACGTAGAGTTTTGGCGACCGGCCCTGCTTCTCCATCTCCTTGGACAATTCCGCCGCGATCTTCTCGCGATCGACCGTCTCGATGACGTCGAACAGCGCGATCGCTTCCTTGGCCTTGTTCGATTGCAGCGGGCCAATCAGATGCAGCTCGATATCGGGGAAGGCCGCCTTCAGCGCCGGCCACTTGGCCTGCGCTTCCTGGACGCGGTTCTCGCCGAAGACGCGCTGGCCGGCTTCGATGACCGGACGGATGTCGGCGGCGTCAAAGGTTTTCGACACCGCGACCAGCGTGACGGCGCCGGCGTCACGTCCGGCTTCCTGCTCGGCGGCGGCGATCTTCGCCTTGACCGTGAAAAGCTGTTCGACGGAGCTCGCCATGCCTATATCCTGCCTGTCTTTATCGTTGCCGGCCGGCTCGCCGCAGTTGACGGGTCCGGCAATCCATGGTGAACACCGCGACGACATTTTCCTGGCCGCCGGCCATTGTCCGGCGGCTCGTGCCTGCTTTTAAGTGAAAAACATCCGATGGCAACCGAACGATACAATCCGCGCGCGTCAGAGCCCAAATGGCAGAAAGCCTGGGCTGAAAAGAAGCTGTTTGAAGCGCACAACGACGACCCGCGCCCGAAATACTACATGCTGGAGATGTTCCCCTATCCGTCGGGGCGCATCCATATCGGCCACGTGCGCAACTATACGATGGGCGACGTGGTGGCGCGCTACAAGCGGGCCAAGGGTTTCAACGTGCTGCACCCGATCGGCTGGGATGCGTTCGGCCTGCCGGCCGAAAACGCGGCGCGCGACAACAATGTCAATCCACGCGACTGGACCTACGCCAATATCAAAACGATGAAGGGCCAGTTGAAGTCGATGGGTCTGTCTTGGGACTGGGCCCGCGAGTTTGCCACCTGCGATGCGAGCTACTACAAGCACCAGCAGAAGATGTTCCTGGATTTCTGGAAGGCCGGGCTGGCCGAGCGCAAATCGGCGAAGGTCAACTGGGATCCGGTCGATATGACGGTGCTCGCCAACGAACAGGTCATCGACGGGCGCGGCTGGCGATCCGGGGCACTGGTTGAGCAGCGCGACCTGACGCAATGGTTCTTCAAGATTACCTCGATGGCGCAGGAATTGCTGGACAGCCTGTCGACGCTGGAGCGCTGGCCGGACAAGGTCAAGTTGATGCAGGCCAACTGGATCGGCCGCTCGGAAGGCCTGCTGATACGCTGGCCGCTGGCTGCCGCTACGGCGCCCGCTGGCGAGCGCGAGCTTGAGGTCTACACGACCCGGCCCGACACTATTTTCGGCGCCTCGTTCATGGCAATTGCGGCAGACCATCCGCTGACGAAAAGGGCTGCGGAAGACAATGCCGAGCTGGCCGCCTTCATCAAGGATATCAAGCGCGGCGGTACGGCGACTGCCGAGATCGAGACCGCCGAGAAGAAGGGATTTGATACTGGCATCCGAGTCGTTCATCCGTTTGACGAGAGCTGGACGCTGCCGGTTTATGTCGCGAATTTCGTGCTGATGGACTATGGCACGGGTGCCATCTTCGGCTGTCCGTCTGGCGATCAGCGCGATCTCGACTTCGCCAATAAATACGGGCTGCCGGTCATTCCGGTAGTGATGCCGCAAGGCGCCGACGCCAGGACCTTCCAGATCACTGAGGAGGCCTATACCGACGACGGCGTGATGATCAATTCGCGCTTCCTTGATGGTATGACGCCACAGGCCGCATTCGATGAGGTCGCGACCAGGCTGTCAGGCATCGCTATTGGCAATCGGCCGCAGGCTGAGCGCAAGGTGCAGTTCCGGCTGCGCGATTGGCTGGTCTCGCGCCAACGTTGCTGGGGCGCGCCAATCCCGGTGATCTATTGCGACGATTGCGGCGCCGTGCCCGTGCGCGCCGAGAATTTGCCGGTCGAGTTGCCGGATCACCTGTCCTTCGACAAGCCAGGCAATCCGCTAGACAATCATCCGACGTGGAAGCATGTCGACTGTCCGCAATGTGGCAAGCCCGCACGACGCGATACCGATACGATGGACACGTTTGTTGATTCATCTTGGTATTTCGCGCGCTTCACAGACCCGTGGAACGAGGCTGCGCCGACAACGATGGCCGTGGTCGATGGCAAGAACGGCTGGCTGCCGGTCAACCAATACATCGGCGGTGTCGAGCATGCGATCCTGCACCTGCTCTATTCGCGCTTCTTCACCCGCGCCATGAAGGCGACCGGCCATCTCAATGTGGTCGAAGAGCCGTTCGATGGCCTGTTTACCCAAGGCATGGTTGTGCACGAGACCTACCGTATCGGCAGCGGCGCCAACGGCCAGTATGTCACTCCGGCGGAGGTCAGGGTTGACATGATCGATGGGGAGCGAAAGGCGGCTTTGATCAGCGACGGTACGCCGGTAGAGATCGGCGCGATCGAGAAAATGTCGAAGTCGAAGAAGAATGTCGTCGATCCCGATGATATCCTGGCAAACTACGGTGCTGATACCGCTCGCTGGTTCGTACTGTCCGACTCGCCGCCCGACCGCGACGTGATCTGGACGGAAGCTGGCGTCGAGGGCGCACACCGCTTCGTGCAGCGCGTCTGGCGTCAGGTGTCGGAGGCAGCGCCCGCGCTGGCAGGGGTATCACCTGCACAAGGCGTTTCCGGTCCTGCGCTTGAACTGTCGCGTATGGCGCATCGTGCCGCCAAGCAGGTAGCGGAGGATATCGAGAGGATCGCTTTCAACAAAGGCATCGCGCGGCTCTATGAATTGGTCAATGCTATCCAGACGCTTGCGCCCGCCGGCGCCTTCACGGCTGGCAAAAGTGAGCCCAGCGGGTCCAATGTTTTGGGTGGCGGAAGTCTGAACCCGGAAAACGCTCCGGCATTGCGTCAGGCGCTGGAAATGCTGGTCATCATGATCGCGCCCATGATGCCGCATCTGGCTGACGAATGCTGGTCGACCTTGGGCGGGACAGGATTTGTCGCCGAACGGCCGTGGCCGGTCTATGACCCGGCGCTCGTCGTCGACAGCGAGATCGTGCTGCCGGTCCAGGTCAACGGCAAGAAACGCGGCGATTTGACAATTGCCCGCGACGCGGACCAAGGTGCGGTCGAAAAAGCGGTTTTGGCTCTCGACTTCGTGCAGAAAGCGCTCGAAGGTAAGGCACCGCGCAAGGTGATCATCGTGCCGCAGAGGATCGTCAATGTCGTTGCCTGATCCGGAAAAGACAGATGTGACGCGTTTGCTGCGCCGTGGGGCACTTTGCGGCCTGGTCGTCTCGGCTGCGCTGCTTTCGGCGTGCACGGTGCGCCCGCTCTATTCGAGCGCGCCGCTCACCGCCGGCTCGCAAGTCGGCGCCGCCGTCGAACTGGCGTCGATCTCGGTCAAGCCGGTCAACACACGCTACGCCCAGCAGGTCCGCAACAATCTGATCTTCGCGCTCGGCCAGGGTGGGGGCGAGCCGGCTTCGCCAGTCTATTCGCTCGATCTCGGCGTCACCGAACTCGTCGAATCCGCGGCCATCGTACAGATCCAGACCGACGAGGACGAACCGACGGCAGGCACGGTGACGCTGACCGCGAACTATGTGCTGACCGACGCCAAGACCGGAACGAGGATCGCCACCGGCAGGCGCTCGATCGCGTCGTCCTTCGACAGGCCGCGCCAGGAGTTCGCCTCCTACAGGGCGCAGATCGATGCCGAGAATCGCGCAGCGCGCGAGCTGGCCGATCTGCTGCGGCTGTCGATCGCCCAGGATCTGGTCAAGCACGGCAAGACCGCGGCGGCGGGTTAAACAGGACGGAGAAGGTCCGGTCATTCCCGGCACATAAAAAGGCCGGTTGCCCGGCCTTCTTACGAAAAAACAGTGTCTCGATCTCAGCCGATCGTCTGGCCGGTCTTGGCCCAGTCGGCCAGGAACTGCTCCAGGCCCTTGTCGGTCAGCGGGTGCTTGACCAAGGCCTTCAGCGTCGCCGGCGGCACGGTCGCGACATCGGCGCCGATCAGAGCAGCCTGCTTGACATGGTTCACGGTGCGCACCGAAGCCACGAGGATCTCGGTCTGGAAATCGTAATTGTCGTAGATCTGGCGGATCTCCTGGATTAGTTCCATGCCGTCGATGCCGATATCGTCGATGCGGCCGACGAAGGGCGAGATGAAGGAGGCGCCGGCCTTGGCCGCAAGCAGCGCCTGGTTGGCCGAGAAGCACAACGTGACGTTGACCATCCGGTTCATCTCGGTGCGGATCGTCCTGCAGGCCTTCAGCCCGTCCAGCGTCAGCGGCACCTTGATGCATATATTGTCGGCGATCTTGGCAAGAACCTTGGCCTGCTGCATCATTTCCTGATATTCGGTGGCGGTGACTTCAGCCGAGACCGGGCCCTTGACGATATCGCAGATCTGCCTGGTGACGTCGGCGATCTTGCCTCCGGATTTCAGGATCAGCGAAGGGTTGGTGGTGACACCGTCAAGCAGCCCCAGATCGTTCAGCTCGCGGATATCCTTGACGTCGGCTGTGTCGACAAAAAATTTCATGGCGGTCTCCTGAAGATTTTCACGTGCATGCCATGCACATTTGGGGTCGGCCTTTGCTCTAGACCAAAGTCGGGGCAAGGTCACGCCTGATGATCGAAGATTCGCCCTTTGTCGCAGCCGCACCGGTGCTGGTGCCGATGCCGGCCGAACGGCCCTATACCTATGCCGTGCCCGCCGGCATGCGCGTGGTGCCGGGCTCGATCGTACGCGTACCGCTCGGTCCGCGCCAGGTGGCCGGCATCGTCTGGGACGGCGCCGTGGAAAAGGTCGATGCGAAGAAATTGCGCCCGATCGAGCAGGTCTTCGACTGTCCGCCGATCGACCGCGCAATGCGCCGTTTCGTCGACTGGATCGCACAATATACGCTGTCTGCGCCGGGCATGGTGGCGCGCATGCTGCTCAGGGCGCCGGAGGCTTTCGATCCGGAACCGTGGATCGAAGGGCTGCAACGCACCCTTGCCAAACCCGATCGGATGACGGACGCACGGATGCGTGTTCTGGAGACGGCCGAAGGTGGGCTCGCCTGGACGCGGTCCGGGCTGGCGCACGCGGCTGGCGTGTCATCAACCGTGATCGACGGGCTGAAGGCGCAAGGCGTGTTCGAGACCGTCATGATCCCGCCACGGCCGGTGGTGGCAGCACCCGATCAGGACTTTGCTCGGCCTTCGCTGATGCCGGACCAGGGCGATGCGGCCGCCATGCTGCGCTCCAATGTCGCGGCCGGCGCATTCGGCGTCACCCTGCTCGATGGCGTGACCGGATCCGGCAAGACGGAGGTATATTTCGAGGCAGTGGCCGCCGCGCTCGGCCAGGGCAAGCAGGTGCTGATCCTTTTGCCGGAGATCGCGCTGACGCATGCCTTTCTCGAGCGCTTCCAGGAGCGGTTCGGGGCCAAGCCGGCGGAATGGCATTCGGACCTGCCGCCAAGGATGCGCGAGCGTGTCTGGCGGCAAGTGGCAGAAGGTAGCGTGCGCGTCGTTGCCGGCGCGCGTTCGGCGCTGTTCCTGCCGTTCAAGGAGCTTGGGCTGATCGTCGTCGACGAGGAGCACGACCCTGCCTACAAGCAGGAGGACCGCGTCTTTTACAATGCCCGCGACATGGCGGTGGTACGCGGCCATATTGGCGGCTTCCCGGTCGTGCTCGCCTCGGCGACGCCGTCGGTCGAAAGCCGGGTCAATGCGCAACAGGGCCGCTATAGCAGGGCGGTACTTTCGGCGCGTTTCGCCGAGGCGGCTCTCCCTGACCTGAAGACGATCGACATGCGGCGCGCGCCGCCGGCGCGCGGCGGCTTCCTGTCGCCGCTGCTGCTTGGCCATATGCAACAGACGCTGGAGAGAAAGGAGCAGTCGCTGCTGTTCCTCAACCGGCGTGGCTATGCGCCGCTGACGCTGTGCCGGGTCTGCGGCCACCGCTTCGGCTGCCCGGTGTGCTCGGCCTGGCTGGTCGAGCACCGCTTTCGCGGCCAGCTCGTCTGCCACCATTGCGGGCACAATGAGAAACGCCCGGAAGCCTGTCCGGAATGCGGCACGCTCGATCATCTGGTGGCGTGCGGGCCGGGTGTCGAGCGCATCGCCGAGGAGGTGGTGACGCATTTTCCCGACGCCCGCACCATCGTGCTGTCATCCGACCTGATGGGCGGCGTGCGACGGCTGAGGCTCGAACTCGAAGCCATCGCCAAGGGCGAGGCCGACATCGTCATCGGCACGCAGCTTGTCGCCAAGGGCCATAATTTCCCCGACATGACGCTGGTCGGGGTGGTCGATGCCGATCTCGGCCTGGCCAATGGCGACCCGCGCGCCGCCGAGCGCACGTTCCAGCTGCTCAGCCAGGTGACCGGCCGCGCCGGCCGCACCGGCAAGAAGAGCCTGGGCCTGCTGCAGACCTTCCAACCCGATCACCCGGTGATGCGGGCAATCGTCTCCGGCGATGCCGAAGCTTTCTACGAGCGCGAGATCGCCGAGCGCGAGCGGGCGGCATTGCCCCCCTTCGGCCGGCTGGCCGGCGTCATCGTCAGCGCGGTGACGCGCGCGGAAGCCGAGGGCCATGCACGCGGCCTGCGCCGCGCCGCGCCCGAGGCCAACGACCTGTTCGTGCTGGGACCGGCAGAAGCACCGCTGTCACTACTCGGTGGCCGCCATCGCTTCCGGCTGCTGATCCAGGGCGAGCGGCGCGCCGACATGCAAGGCTTCATCCGCGCCATGCTGGCCGAGGGGCCGAAACAGCGCGGTTCGGTCCGGGTGCAGGTCGATATCGACCCGCAGAGCTTTTTGTGAGACCGACCATGATTGGAGCGGTGAACGTATGAAAACCCTTGGCCTGATCGGCGGCATGAGCTGGGAATCGACAGCGATCTACTATCGTCTGCTCAACGAGATCGTGCGCGAGCGTCTGGGTGGGCTGCATTCGGCAAGATTGCTTTTGTGGTCGTTCGACTTCGCCGAGATCGCCGAACGGCAGCACGCCGGTGACTGGCAGGGTGCCGGCGTTCTGTTGATCGATGTGGCGCGCAAGCTGGAGTCTGCTGGCGCGGAAGGCCTCCTGATCTGCACCAACACCATGCACAAACTGGCCGACGCCGTGCAGGCAGCTGTGTCGATACCGCTCATCCATATCGCCGACGCCACCGCCGTCGCGGTCAGGGGCGCCGGCGTCAACCGCCCGGCGCTGCTGGCGACGCGCTTCACCATGGAGCAGGAATTCTACAAGGGTCGGCTCACCGACACATACGGACTTCAACCGGTGGTGCCAGATCAAGCCGGACGAGACATGGTTCATCGCGTCATCTACGAGGAACTCTGTCAGGGTGTCGTCACCGGGGAATCGAAGGCGGCCTATATCGATGAAATCGCCCGCATGCGGCGTGACGAAAAGATCGACGGCGTCATCATGGGCTGCACCGAGATCACCATGCTCATAGGCCAGCAGGATTTCGACATTCCGGTGTTCGACACGACGCGCATCCATGCCGAGGCCGCGGTCGGGTTCGCGCTGGGTTGATGCGTTCTTGCTAAAGTGCCGGCCGCCATCTGGCGCGTGGCCTTTCCTCCGCTAGAATGCCCGAAATTTCGAGACAGCGATTTACGAGGGGACAAGGATGGAATTTGCGTTTCCATGGCCGATGAGCCAGGGCGAGTGGCTGGCGTGGGCGAGCGCCGTCGTGACCTTGCTGCTCGGCTTGCTGCTGTTCCTGGCGCCGGGGCTGGCCTTCCGGATTCTCAGGCTGCAGGTCAAGCCCGAAAAGGCGGCGGCAATCGCGGAAGGGCGCGGCAGGATGTCCGGCTTTTATCTCGGCGTCAGCCTGTGCTGCATCCTGTTGGCGCAGCCGCTACTCTACATGGCGCTCGGCTTCTCCTGGCTGTTCACCGCTTTCGGCCGGTTGCTGTCGATGATGTCGGACGGCGCCAACACGCCTTTCAACTGGGTTTCGATCGTGGTGGAACTGGTGCTGGCGGCGCTGCCGCTTGCCTTCGCCTTCGGCTTTTTGCCCTGAATCCAAAGGCTAATCCAAGGGCTTCGGTCAAACTCAGCGGCCCGATGCGACAATAGTGCCTGAAAACCATGCGGAACGACGCATTGCGGTCTTAAAATGCCTGTGCTAGACGGCAATCGACTTTCGGCCGGGGATAGCGGAAGCCGCGCCTCCGTGCTTAGAAAAATGCAGTAAGGTCAAAGATTTAGCCAGAGTTTATTGCTCGCGCCAACAATCTGCGGCCTGTCAGACAAGAGAAAAGACGGTCCGTGGCCCAATCGTCATCGCCAATCTCAGGTGTCGCAGAACGCTATGCGGGTTCGCTGTTCGAACTCGCCCAGCAGGCAAATTCGGTCGCCAAGGTCGAGGCCGACCTCAATAGCTTCGAAGCTATGCTCGACGGCAGCGCAGACCTTGCCCGGCTGATCAAGAGCCCGGTGTTTTCCAGCGAGGACCAGGCCAAGGCCATCGCGGCAATCGCCGACAAGGCCGGGATCACTGGCCTGACCGGCAATTTCCTGCGCGTCGTGGCTGGCAATCGCCGGCTGTTCGCGGTGCCGGGCATGATCAAGGCGTTCCGCCAGATTGCCGCCGAGCATCGTGGCGAGGCCGCTGCAGAGGTCACCTCCGCGCATGCGCTGACGGCGGCCCAGCAGACTGAACTCAAGGCCGCGCTGAAAAGCGTTGCCGGCAAGGATGTGGCGATCACCGTCACCGTCGATCCGTCGCTGCTCGGCGGGCTGGTGGTCAAGATGGGCTCGCGCCAGATCGATACGTCGCTCAAAACCAAACTCAATTCGCTCAAGCTTGCACTGAAAGAGGTCGGCTGATGGACATCCGCGCCGCGGAAATTTCCGCAATTCTGAAAGACCAAATCAAGAATTTCGGCAAGGAGGCCGAGGTCTCCGAAGTCGGCCAGGTGCTGTCCGTCGGTGACGGCATCGCCCGCGTCTACGGCCTCGACAACGTCCAGGCCGGTGAGATGGTCGAATTCCCCGGCGGCATCCGCGGCATGGCGCTCAACCTCGAAGCCGACAATGTCGGCGTCGTCATCTTCGGCGCCGACCGCGACATCAAGGAAGGCGACACCGTCAAGCGCACCGGCGCCATTGTCGACGTTCCGGTCGGTCCGGGCCTGCTCGGCCGCGTCGTCGATGCGCTCGGCAACCCGATCGACGGCAAGGGCCCGATCAAGGCGACCGAACGCAAGCGCGTCGACGTCAAGGCGCCCGGCATCATTCCGCGCAAGTCGGTGCATGAGCCGATGTCGACCGGCCTCAAGGCCATCGACGCGCTGATCCCGGTCGGCCGCGGCCAGCGCGAGCTGGTCATCGGCGACCGCCAGACCGGCAAGACCGCGATCATCCTCGACACGATGCTCAACCAGAAATCGGTGCACGACAACGGCCCGGAGAAGGAAAAGCTCTACTGTGTCTACGTCGCCGTCGGCCAGAAGCGCTCGACCGTCGCGCAGTTCGTCAAGGTGCTGGAAGAGCGCGGTGCGCTCGACTACTCCATCATCATCGCCGCCACCGCGTCCGATCCGGCGCCGATGCAGTTCCTGGCGCCGTTCGCCGGCTGCACGATGGGCGAATATTTCCGCGACAATGGCATGCACGCTCTGATCAGCTATGACGATCTGTCGAAGCAGGCCGTCGCCTATCGCCAGATGTCGCTGCTGTTGCGTCGCCCGCCGGGCCGCGAAGCCTATCCTGGCGACGTGTTCTACCTGCATTCGCGTCTGCTCGAGCGCGCCGCCAAGCTCAATGACGACAATGGCAATGGTTCGCTGACAGCACTGCCGATCATCGAGACGCAGGCCAACGACGTGTCGGCCTATATCCCGACCAACGTGATTTCGATCACCGACGGCCAGATCTTCCTGGAAACCAACCTGTTCTTCCAGGGCATCCGCCCGGCCGTCAATGTCGGCCTGTCGGTGTCGCGTGTCGGCTCCTCGGCGCAGATCAAGGCGATGAAGCAGGTCGCCGGCTCGATCAAGGGCGAGCTCGCGCAGTACCGCGAAATGGCGGCCTTCGCGCAGTTCGGCTCCGACCTCGACGCCGCCACGCAGCGCCTGCTCAATCGCGGCTCGCGCCTGACCGAGCTCTTGAAGCAGCCGCAGTTCTCGCCGCTCAAGGTCGAAGAGCAGGTCGCGGTGATCTTCGCCGGCGTCAACGGCTACCTCGACAAGCTGGCGATCAACCAGGTCGGCAAGTTCGAGCATGGGCTGCTCAGCCACATGCGCTCGGCCGGCAAGGACGTGCTGGACGGCATCCGCAAGGAGAAGGCGCTGTCGGACGATCTGCGCGCCAAGCTGAAGGCGGAGATCGACGCCTTCGCCAAGACCTTTGCTTGAGACAAGCCGAACGCACGGGATCAGGTTTGAAGCATGCCTTCATTAAAAGACCTTCGTAACCGCATCGCCTCGGTCAAGGCGACGCAGAAGATCACCAAGGCGATGCAGATGGTCGCCGCGGCGAAGCTGCGGCGCGCGCAGGAAGCCGCGGAAGCCGCGCGCCCCTATTCGGAGCGCATGGGCGCGGTGCTGGCCAACATCACCCAGGCGATCGGCGGCGGCGGCGATGCTCCCGCGCTGATGACCGGCACCGGCAAGGACGACGTGCATCTGCTCGTTGTCTGCACCGCCGAGCGTGGCCTGTGCGGCGGCTTCAACTCGCAGATCGCCCGTCTTGCCCGCGACCATATCCGCAAGCTCCTGGCCGACGGCAAGCAGGTCAAAATCATCTGCGTCGGCAAGAAGGGTTACGACATACTGCGGCGCGACTACGCGGCGCAGGTCATCGACCGTGTCGATCTGCGCGAGGTGAAAACGCTGGGCTTCGTCAATGCCGACGCGATCGCCAAGAAGGTGATCCATCTCTTCAACGAGGGCGGCTTCGACATCTGCACACTGTTCTATTCGCAGTTCAAGTCGGTGATCAGCCAGATCCCGACGGCGCAGCAGATCATTCCGGCCGGCGCGCCGTCGGCCGCCGCCGAGACGACGAATGGCGGCAACGCCGTTTATGAATATGAGCCGGAGCCGGGCGAAATCCTCTCCGACCTCATTCCGCGCAACATCTCGGTCCAGGTCTTCCGCGCGCTGCTCGAAAACGCAGCCGGTGAGATGGGCGCCAAGATGAGCGCCATGGACAACGCGACGCGCAACGCCGGCGACATGATCAACAAATTGTCGATCACCTACAACCGCCAGCGGCAGGCGCAGATCACCAAAGAATTGATCGAAATCATTTCGGGCGCCGAGGCGCTCTAGGCGCGATTTCGCTCGGGGAGACCTTCGAGCGGATCGTGTCAGAAACAGAGAGACGAAAAAGGGCAAAGACGATGGCGAAAGCAGCGACCCCGAAGACCGCAGCCCCGAAGACTGGCGCAAAAGCGGCACCGGCAAAGGCTCCGGCAGCAGCGGCGAAGGCGGCTCCGGCCAAGAAGGCGGCCGCACCCGCCAAGGCCGCCGCAGCCAAGACGCCGAGCGTTTCCATCAAGAAAACCGGCCTTGCCGGCAAGGTTCGCCAGGTCATCGGCGCCGTTGTCGACGTGCAGTTCGGCGAGCATCTGCCGGCGATCCTGAACGCGCTGGAAACGGTCAATGTCGGCAACCGCCTGGTGCTCGAGGTTGCCCAGCACCTCGGCGAAAATACCGTGCGCTGCATCGCCATGGACTCGACCGAAGGCCTGGTCCGCGGCCAGGAGGTCTATGACACCGGCGCGCCGATCACCGTGCCGGTCGGCCCGGGCATGCTCGGCCGCATCATCAACGTCATCGGCGAGCCGGTCGACGAGGAAGGCCCGGTCAACGGCATCGAGATGCGCTCCATCCACCAGCCGGCTCCGACCTATGTCGAACAGTCGACGGAAGCGCAGATCCTCGTCACCGGCATCAAGGTTCTCGATCTGCTGGCACCCTACGCCCGCGGCGGTAAGATCGGCCTGTTCGGCGGCGCCGGCGTCGGCAAGACGGTGCTGATCCAGGAACTGATCAACAACGTTGCCAAGGCGCATGGCGGCTTCTCGGTGTTCGCCGGCGTCGGCGAGCGCACCCGCGAAGGCAACGATCTCTACCACGAGTTCATCGAGTCCGGCGTCAACAAGAAGGGCGGCGGCGAAGGCTCAAAAGCGGCGCTCGTCTATGGCCAGATGAACGAGCCGCCAGGCGCGCGCGCCCGCGTCGGTCTGACCGGTCTGACGGTCGCCGAATATTTCCGAGACCAGGGCCAGGACGTGCTGTTCTTCGTCGACAACATCTTCCGCTTCACGCAGGCGGGCTCGGAAGTGTCGGCGCTGCTCGGCCGTATTCCTTCGGCCGTGGGCTATCAGCCGACGCTCGCCACCGACATGGGCGCGCTGCAGGAGCGCATCACCACCACCACCAAGGGTTCGATCACCTCGGTGCAGGCGATTTACGTGCCGGCCGACGATCTGACCGACCCGGCGCCGGCGACTTCGTTCGCCCACTTGGACGCGACGACCGTGCTAAACCGCGCGATCTCGGAAAAGGGCATCTACCCGGCCGTCGATCCGCTCGATTCGACCTCGCGCATGCTCGACCCGATGGTCGTCGGCGAGGAGCATTATCAGGTCGCCCGCCAAGTGCAGTCGATCCTGCAGCGCTACAAGTCGCTGCAGGACATCATCGCCATCCTGGGCATGGACGAGCTCTCGGAAGAGGACAAGCAGACGGTTGCCCGCGCCCGCAAGATCGAGCGCTTCCTGTCGCAGCCCTTCTTCGTCGCCGAAGTGTTCACCGGCGCGCCGGGCAAGCTGGTCGACCTCGCCGACACCATCAAGGGCTTCAAGGGCCTCTGCAACGGCGACTACGATCACCTGCCGGAAGCTGCCTTCTATATGGTTGGCGGCATCGAGGAAGCGGTCGAGAAGGCGCAGCGCCTCGCGGCTGAAGCGGCTTAATTTAGAGAATAGGGAGTAGTCAGTAGTGGGTAGGGAATAGCAGCTGCGTGATGGGCCGATTAGGGCCACTTGCTACTGCCCAATTCCTATTCCCTACTCACTAAATTGACATGGCTGAAGCTTTCCAATTCGAACTGGTCTCGCCGGAGCGTCTGCTGGTTTCCGAGCAGGTCGAATCCGTCGTCATTCCGGGCGCGGAAGGTGAGATGACCGTGATGGCGCATCACGCGCCGGTCATGACCACGATCAAGCCGGGCGTCGTCACGGTGAAGACCGCTACCGGCAAGGAAGAACGCTATGTGGTGTTCGGCGGCTTTGCCGACATCGTTCCTTCAGGCTGCACGCTGCTCGCCGAATCGGCGGTCGCCGTCGGCGACATCGACCGCGCCGACCTTGCCCGCCGCATCCAGGAAGCCAAGGAAGACGCAGCCGACGCCAAGGACGACCAGACCCGCAGCAAGGCCGAACAGTTCCTTAGCCAGCTCACCACGCTCGAAGGCGCTATTCTGCCGGCGTAGGGTTTCGCTGTCATTTAGCGATTGAGAAAGCGGGGCTTGCCCCGCTTTTTTACTGGATACCAAGGGCGGCGAAGGCGCCTGCCGGCCCGCCTTGCCGCAGACGTTCGAGATGGGCGGCCACGGCCTCGATCAGTGTCTGTCGCTCGGCAAAGTCCCTGGCGAAACCAGCCAGATCGAACACTGCTGTCGCGGTCTCCTCGGCCGACAGATGCCGACTGTCGAGCGCCGCCAGTGCCGCATCCAACGGATCGGTGAAATGATTTTCCGGCAAGGTCTTGCCGCGCGCCTCGCACGCCGCGATCCAGGCGGCGATCACCAGCGTCAGATGCTCGGGCAGCAAGCCGGCTTCGGCTCGCTCGATCGCGGAAGCGACAATACGCTGCGGCAGTTTCTGGCTGCCATCATTGGCGATTTGCGCCGTGCGGTGAGCGAGGGCGGTGTTCGAAAAACGCTGAGCGAGCTGGGCGGTGTAGTCTGTCGTGTCGAGCCCGGCATCCTGCGGCAGCGTCGGGATGGCCTCGGCCCACAATCGATCGACGAATTGCCGGATCGCCGGATCGGCAAAGGCGCGGTCGACGGTCGCGTGGCCGCTGAGCAGGCCGAGATAGGCGATGGCCGAATGCGCGCCATTGAGCAGCCTTAGCTTCATGTCCTCGAAGGGTCCGACATCGCCGACCATGGTGACGCCAAACCTCTCCCAGGAAGGCCTGCCGGCCGGGAAATCGTCCTCGATCACCCACTGGCAGAACGGCTCGGTCATGACAGGCCAGGCGTCGTCGACGCCGAGCAGGCCAGATATCCGCGTCCGGTCGGTATCGGTGGTTGCCGGCACGATGCGATCGACCATGCTCGACGGAAACGCAACCTCGTCGGCGATATGTTGGGCGAGCGAGGCATCGCGCTCGCGGGCGAACCGGGCATCACTAGTGAGTCTGGCATCACGCAACGCGGCGAACTCGACCAGCAACCGATGCAGCGTCGCGCCATTGGCCGGCAGATTGTCGCAGCAGAGCACGGTGAAGGGCGGCGTGCCGGCGGCGCGGCGGCGCGCAAGCGATTCGGCGAGAAAACCATGCGCCGTCTTTGGCATTTGCGGGTTCGCCAAATCGTGGACGATGTCGGGATGAGCCGCGTCGAGCCCGCCGCCGACTGCCCGAAGATAGGCCTTTTCGGTGATCGTCAAAGTGACGATGCGGGTGCGCGGATCGGTCAGGGCGGCCAGCACCGCGCCAGGATTGTCCGGCGCCACCAGTAACGAGAGGATCGAACCTATGACGCGCAAGCTTTCGCCGCCGCTGTCCCTGACCGCCAGCGTGTAGAGCCCGTCCTGCGGCGCCAGCGCATCGCGTGTGTCGGCGCTGCGCAGCGAGACGCCGACAATGCCCCAATCCGTCTCACCCGCCGCCAGGCAATCGTCGACATAGACGGCCTGGTGAGCGCGATGGAAGGCGCCGATGCCGAGATGGACGATGCCAGGCGCGACGCCGGTGCGGTCATACAAGGGGACCGCGGTGGCAGCTGGCAGGCCTTGCACAGTGGCGTTGGAAAGGCGGCTTTTTGTCATGACGTGGCATGTCCGATCCGGCGGGATGAAATCGTCCCAAGGGTGGGGTCGGCAAGCGGCGTATCACCCGATTTCCTGCTACACAATGGGTCGAAAAGTCATCATACAACAATCTAATTTTTGTATGTTGACATTATTTCTTTCCAGTCCTACCGATGGTTGAATTGGGAGGATCAACGTGACTGGATTGACTGATCCGGATCTGCTGTTTCCGGTCGAGGGGCGTCCGCTTTCGCTCGCCCGCGACCTCTATGCCGGGGTCAAGGATCTGCCCATCGTCAGCCCGCACGGCCACACCGATCCGCGCTGGTATGCGCTGAACGAGCCGTTTCCCGATCCGGCGCAGTTGCTTGTCGTGCCGGACCATTACATTTTCCGCATGCTGTTCAGCCAGGGTGTCCGCCTGGAGGAGCTCGGCATTTCGAGCCTGGACGGCGCACCGGTGGAAACCGACGGCAGGGCGATCTGGCGGCGCTTTGCCGAGCACTATTATCTGTTTCGCGGCACGCCGACCCGTTTGTGGCTTGACCATGTGCTTGCCCATCTGTTCGGCATTGAAGAGCCGCTGAACGCGGCGACGGCCGACCGCCACTACGATATGATTGCGACGCTGCTGCAGTGGGAGAATTTTCGCCCGCGCGCCCTGTTCGAGCGCTTCAACATCGAGGTTATCGCGACGACCGAGGGCGCGCTCGACGATCTCAGTTGGCACCAGATGATCCGCGACAGCGGTTGGGAGGGCCGCGTCGTCACCGCCTATCGGCCAGACGCGGTGGTCGATCCCGACTTCGAAGGGTTCTCGGCCAATCTCGACCGGCTCGGGGAAATCACCGGCTGCGACACTGGCAACTGGGCCGGCTATCTCGATGCGCATCGCCAGCGGCGGGCCTTTTTCAAGAGCTTTGGTGCGACCTCATCCGATCATGGTCATCCGACGGCGGAGACCGCCAATCTGTCGGCTGCCGCCGCCGAAGAGCTGTTCAACCGCATCCGCCGGGGTTCGGATGACGAGCGCGAGCGCAAATTGTTTCGCGCCCAGATGCTGACCGAAATGGCCAAGATGAGCCGCGACGACGGGCTGGTTCTGCAAATCCATCCCGGCTCCTGGCGCAACCATTCGCCTTCCATGTTTCAGAAGTTCGGCCGGGATAAGGGCTTCGATATCCCGACCCGGACGGACTATGTGACGGCGCTAAAGCCGCTGCTCGACTGCGTCGGGCTGGAACGCGACCTCACCGTCATCCTCTTCACGCTCGACGAGACCAGCTATGCCCGCGAATTGGCGCCGCTTGCCGGCGTCTATCCGGCGCTGAAGCTCGGACCGGCCTGGTGGTTTCACGACAGCCCGGAGGGCATGCGCCGCTTTCGCGAGATGACCACGGAAACCGCCGGCTTCTACAACACCGTCGGCTTCAACGACGACACCCGCGCCTTCCCGTCCATACCCGCCCGCCACGACGTGGCGCGCCGGGTCGACTGCGCCTATCTGGCGCGCCTCGTCGCCGAGCATCGGCTGCGTGAAGACGAGGCGCATGAACTGGCGCGGGAGCTTGCCTACACGCTCGCGAAAAAAGCTTATCGGCTCTGAAGGGGCAACTCGCCCGTAATGCAAAAGGGAGGAAACCATGTTGCATTTTTCAAAACTGGCGGGAGCTACGCTACTTGCCGCCGCACTGATGGCCGGAACGGCAAGCGCCGAGACGGTTCTGCGCTCGTCCGACACGCACCCGGACGGCTATCCAACGGTCGAGGCGGTCAAATATTTCGGCGAACTGGTGAAGGAGCGTACGGCTGGCCGCTATGCAGTGGAACTCTATCATTCCGCGCAACTCGGCGAGGAAAAGGACACGATCGAGCAGGTGCGCGCCGGCGTGATCGACCTCAACCGCGTCTCGATGGCACCGTTTAATGGGCTCATCCCTGAAACCACGGTGCCCTCGCTGCCCTACATCTTCCGCTCGGAAGACCATATGCACAAGGTAATGGACGGAGCGGTCGGCGATCAGATCGCGGCGGCGTTCGAACAGGTCGGGCTGGTGCTGCTCGCCTTTTATGACGGCGGCGCGCGCTCCTTCTATAATTCGAAGAAGCCGATCAACTCATTAGCCGATCTGGCCGGCATGAAGTTCCGCGTCATCCAGTCCGACATCTTCGTCGACATGGTGGCGGCACTCGGCGCCAACGCGACGCCGATGCCGTATGGTGAGGTGTATTCGGCGATCGAGACCGGGGTCATCGACGGCGCGGAGAACAATTTTCCGAGCTACGACACTGCCAAGCATGCGGAAGTCGCCAAGTTCTATTCGCTCGACGAGCACACGATGGTGCCGGAAGCTTTCGTCATGGCGAAGTCGAGCTGGGACAAGCTGACGCCGGAAGATCAGGCGATCTTCAAGGCGGCCGCCAAGGAAAGCGTCGCCAAGCAGCGCGAGCTGTGGACCGCCAAGGTCAAGGAATCGCGTGCCAAGGTCGAGGCGGCCGGTTCGCAGATCACGACGCCGGACAAGCAGCCCTTCATCGACGCGATGGGTCCGGTCTACGAGAAGCACGTCAAGGACGACAAGCTGAAGGCCATGGTCGAGGCCATCAAGGCCGTGCAGTGATCAGCGGCGGCGCGGGCATCCCGCGCCGCCATCCTCTTGCGGAGAGAACCGGTGACCTCCAGCCCAGAACAGAGACCGCCCCTGTCCGGCGTTGCGCGCGTGATGTCGCGCGTCAGCACGGCGGCGCTGTGGATCGCCGGCATCGGGCTGGTGCTGATGACCGCCTTCGTCGCCTGGCAGGTGTTCGGCCGCTATGTCCTGAATCGCTCGCCGAGCTGGACCGAGCAGGGCTCGGTGATGTTGATGAGCTGGTTCATTTTCCTCGGCGCTGCCGTCGGGGTGCGCGAGAACTATCACCTCGGTTTCGACGTCCTGCTCTACGTGCTGCCGAAAGGCGGCAAGCGTTGGCTGAGGATGATCTCGGACCTCGTCGCGCTCGCCTTCGGCGTCGGCATGATCTGGTATGGCAGCCAGCTGGTCGCATTGACCTGGGGCGCTACCTTGCCGTCGCTCGGCATATCGGGGGGCTGGGACTACGTTCCGCTTGTCGCGGGAGGCGTGCTCGTCGTGCTCTTCACGCTGGAGCGCATCGTGCTTCGCCTCTCTGGTGCGCCGATCGACGATGTGCTCGATGAACTGCCGCCGGCGGAAGTCGCAGCCGAACTCGACACAGCGAACGTGAAGGTCTGACGCCATGGAACTCTGGATCCTCTTCGGCGTCTTCACCCTTCTGATGCTTATCGGCACGCCGATCGCTTTCTGCCTCGGCGTCGCAAGCCTTGCCACCGTCCTCTATATGGGCCTGCCGCCGCTCATCGTTTTCCAGCGCCTGAATTCCGGCATGAGCGTCTTTTCGCTGCTGGCCATTCCCTTTTTCATCTACGCCGGCGACTTGATGGTGCGCGGCGGCATCGCTAGCAAGATCGTTGCCTTCGCCGGCTCGCTTGTCGGCCATTTGCGCGGCGGCCTCGGACAGGTCAACATCGCGACCGCTACACTGTTCGGCGGCATTTCTGGCTCCGCAGTGGCTGAGGCAGCGGCGGTCGGCGGCTTGATGATCCCGCAAATGAAGGCGCGCGGATATGGAGCGGATTACGCCGTCAACGTCACGTCGATGGCGGCGCTGATCGCGCTGCTCCTGCCGCCGTCGCACAACATGATCATCTACTCGATCTCGGCAGGCGGAAAGATCTCTATCGCCGACCTGTTCACCGCCGGCATCATCCCGGGCCTGCTATTGGCCTTGGCACTGATGATTACCGCCTATCTCGTGGCGCGCTCCCGCGGCTATCCGACCGAGCCGTTTCCGGGCTTCACTGCCGTCGCGCATCTGTTCGCTGTCGCGGTGCCCGGCCTGCTGCTGATCGCGATCATCTTCGGTGGCGTACGATCGGGTGTTTTCACGGCTACCGAGAGCTCCTGCATCGCCGTCATCTATGCGTTGCTCGTTACCGTCTTCGTTTACCGGCAGATGACTTGGGAAGGGTTCGTGCATGCCACCCATGGTGCCGTGCGCACCACGGCCATGGTGCTGCTCATCATCGGCATGGCGGCGGCGTTCTCGTGGTTGATGGCCTTCCTGAAAGTGCCGGCAGCGCTCATAGCCTCCATGAACGCGATCTCAGACGATCCGCTGGTGGTGCTTCTTCTGCTCAACGTCCTGATGCTGTTCCTCGGCACCTTCATGGACATGGGGCCGACGATCATCATTTGCACGCCGATCTTCCTGCCGGTGGCGCAGGCCTACGGGGTCGATCCGGTGCATTTCGGCGTCATCATGATCCTTAACTTCGGCATCGGGCTGAACACGCCGCCCGTGGGCGCGGTGCAGTTCGTAGCCTGTGCCGTCGGCAAGATCACGGTGTGGGAAGCGATGCGCTCGATCTGGCCGTTCTATGGGGCCGGCCTCGTGGTACTGGGGCTCGTCACTTACATTCCGGCCATCTCGCTATGGCTGCCGAGCGTCTTCAAATAGGGGTTGGCAATGGCATCGGATACAGCGACCAGCCTGAAGGTCGAACGCAAGCCAAAGCTTTCGGAAACCGTGGTAGCGGCGCTTCGAAAGCAGTTGCATGCGGGCGAGATCCAGCCGGGGCAGAAGCTGCCGACCGAGGGCCAGCTGACCGAAACCTTCGGCGTCAGCCGCACCGTCGTCCGCGAGGCGCTGGCCAAGCTTGCCGCCGACGGCCTGGTCGAACCGCGCCAGGGCGCCGGCGTCTTCGCCACCGAGCATATCTCGACGATGTTCGGTGCGCTGGCCGCCGACATGGGAGCCAAGGATTCGATCGCGCTCAACGTGCTCGAGGTGCGGCTGGCGATCGAGATCGAATCCGCCGGGCTTGCTGCCGTCCGCCGCAACGCCGCGCAGGAAGCGGCGATCCAGGAAGCCTTCTTCGAATTCGAGCGGCTGCTGCTCAACAGCGAGCCGACCGGTCCAGCCGACCTTGCCTTCCACCGGGCGATCGCCAGCGCCACCAACAACCCGTTCTATGTCGAGATGCTCGACGTGCTGGGGCGGCGCGCCATCCCTTGCGACGTGACCTCGCCCTGGTCCACCGAACTCGCCCAATCCGATGTCTACCAGCGCGGCCTGCAACGCGAGCACCTGGCGATCCTGAATGCCATTACGGCCGGCGATGCCGAGGTCGCGCGCGAGGCTATGCGCGCGCATCTCAGCGCCAGCCAGCAGCGCTATCGCGAGCGCCTGCATGCAAGGCAGGTTTTTTATGCCGACTCCGTCAAGGCCGCGGCAACCGAATGATCATCTCCAGTCAGGGCAGCAATGAATCAGACTCATAATCAAACGGATTTCACTTCGCGCTTCGCCATCGATCCAACCGCCGCTTCGGCGATGGGAACGGATGAGCTTCGTCACAATTTCCTGATCGAAGGCCTGTTTCAGCCCGGCCGCATCAGCCTGACCTACTCTCATTATGATCGCATGATCGTCGGCGGCGCCATGCCGGCCGAAACGCCGCTGCCACTCGAAGCGATCAAGCCAACGGGGACCAGGAATTTTCTCGACCGCCGCGAAATGATCGCCGTCAACATCGGCGGCACCGGTGCCGTGAAGGCTGGCGGCCAGTCCTACGAATTGCAGGCGCGCGATATGCTCTATCTCGGGATGGGCGCCAGCGACGTGTCGTTCGCCTCTGCCAATCCGGCTGAGCCGGCTAAATACTATCTACTCAGCGCGCCGGCGCATCAGAACCATCCCAGCCGGCTGATCCGCATCAGTGACGCCAAACGGCTCGATCTCGGCAGTCAGGCGACCTGCAACGAACGCTCGATCTTCCAGTTCATCCATGCCGACGGCGTGAAAACCTGCCAGCTCGTCGTCGGCATGACGCAACTTGCCCCCGGTTCGGTCTGGAACACCATGCCGTGCCACGTGCATGACCGGCGCATGGAGGCCTATCTCTATTTCGACTTGGCCGACGCGGCGCGCGTGTTCCATTTCATGGGCGAGCCCGACGAGACACGCCATCTCGTCCTGCGCAACGAGGAGGCGGTGCTGTCGCCAGGCTGGTCGATCCATTCGGGCGCCGGCACCTCCAACTACGCCTTCATCTGGGCGATGGCCGGCGACAATGTCGACTATACCGATGTCGATCCGGTGGCGATGGAAGAGCTGCGGTGAGCGCCGCTTTCAGCCTGGCCGGCAAGCGCATCCTCGTCACCGGAGCCAACACCGGCATCGGCCAGGGCATCGCCCTGTCGATAGCGCGTGCCGGCGGCATGGTGGTCGGCGTCGGCCGCTCGGCGATGGACGACACGGCCGCAAAGGTCGCGGCGCTGGGCGGGTCGTTCGCGGCGGTGGTTGCCGACCTTGGCGAGCCCGCTGCTGCCGCCGACATGCTCGAGCACGCCTGGGACGAGAATGGACCGCTCGACGGGCTGGTCAACAATGCAGGCATCATCCGGCGCGCCGATGCGGTCGAATTGACCGAGGCCGATTGGGACGAGGTGATGGACATCAATTTGAAGACGGTCTTTTTTCTCTGCCAGAGCTTTGCCAGACGGGCGTTTGCCGGCGGACGCAAGGGCAAGATCGTCAACATCGCATCGGTGCTGAGCTTTCAGGGCGGCATCCGCGTCGCCTCCTACACTGCCTCGAAACATGGCGTGCTCGGCATCACGCGGCTGCTCGCCTGCGAATGGGCGCCAAAGGGCATCAACGTCAACGGCATCGCGCCCGGCTATATCGAGACCAACAACACCGAGGCGTTGCGTGCCGACCCGGAACGCAGTGCTTCGATCCTGGCGCGCATTCCGGCCGGACGCTGGGGCGCGCCGGAAGACATCGGCGACGCGGCCGTCTTCCTCTTGGCACCGGCGTCGAACTACATGCATGGTGCGGTAATGCCGGTGGACGGCGGCTGGCTGGCGCGATGAGAGGATGAGGATCTGGCGATGACTGGAACGAAGATTTTCTCCCATGCCAGTCAGGGCGGGTGGACGCCGACGCCGGACGGCAATCGCAGGCGCGTTGTCCTCTACACAGACGAGCTGATGGTGGTCGAGTTCGGCTTCGACAAGGGCGGGGTCGGCGCGCTGCATTCGCACCCGCATGTCCAGGCAAGCTACGTCGCCGAAGGTCGCTTTGAGGTCACCATCGACGGCAGGACGGAAATCCTGGAAGCCGGGAGCAGCTTCATCGTCCCTTCCAACCTTGTCCACGGCGTCAAGGCGCTCGAGGCGGGTCGCCTGGTCGACAGCTTTACGCCGCACCGCGCCGATTTTCTCGACTGACGGCACTTCGCGCAAACGAAAGACCCGCGCCTCCGGAGAGACGCGGGTTGTTGCCTGGGCGCTTTGGGCGCCGCGGTACTCGAAACATCACCGCAGAATTTGAACCTGCCGAATCTTGGTGAAGATAGGATTAACCGGCCATAGGGGCTGGAATCACGGCCCCATATCCGCCAATGAAGGGAATGTTCTTCAGACCGTTCCCAGGCCGCCTTTCCGGGCGGTGCCGATTGTAGAAATTCCCTGATGCAGATATCGCCAATGAGCGTCCCGGCAGAGGATCCCAAGCGGCGCGTCTTGAAGGACGTGTTCGGCTTCGACGATTTTCGTCCCGGTCAGGCATCCGTGATGGAGACACTGCTGGCCGGGGGGCATGTGCTGGCCGTCATGCCGACGGGGGCGGGCAAATCGCTCTGCTACCAGGTGCCAGCGCTGGTTCTGGGTGGGCTCACCATTGTCGTTTCGCCGCTGGTTGCCCTGATGCAGGATCAGGTCGCCGCACTGCGCCTTGCCGGCGTCGCGGCCGATACGATCAATTCATCGCTCGACCGCGATGCCAATGTCGCGGCATGGCGCCGCGTCGCGGCGGGTCAGACACGCCTGCTCTATCTCGCGCCGGAGCGGCTGATGACCGAGCGGATGCTCGAGGCGCTGGCCAGGCTCGACATAAGCTTGATCGCCATCGACGAGGCGCATTGCATTTCGCAATGGGGGCCCGCGTTCCGGCGCGAATATGAGGAATTGTCGCGGCTTTCCGGCATTTTCCCCGATGTGCCGATCATCGCGCTGACGGCGACAGCGGACGAGGCCACGCGCACCGACATCGCCGCGCGGTTGTTTGCGGGGCGCGTCGAGAGCCTGGTGCTGGGGTTCGACCGGCCGAACATCAAGCTTGGCATCGAGGCCAAGCAGAACAGCAAGCGCCAGTTGCTGGATTTCGTGCAGCGTCATGCCGGTCGCAGCGGCATCGTCTATTGCCTGTCGCGCAAGAAGACGGAAGAGATGGCGGCGTTCCTCGAACAGAACGGCGTCACCGCGCTCGCCTATCATGCCGGCATGAGCAAGGACGCGCGTGAAGCGAATCAAAACGCCTTCATGACCTTGTCCGGCGTGGTGATGGTGGCGACCATCGCTTTCGGCATGGGCATCGACAAGCCTGACGTCGCCTATGTCTTCCACACCGATATGCCGGGCAGCCTGGAGGCCTACTACCAGGAGATCGGCCGTGCCGGCCGCGACGGGCGGGAGGCGGTGGCGCATATGCTGTTCGGGCTTGGCGACATCCGCATGCGGCGGCTATTCATCGACGACGAGGACGCATCGGCGGAACACAAAAGGCGGGCGCATCGCCGGCTCGATACGCTGATCGGCTATTGCGAGACGGCGCAGTGCCGCCGCCAGGTGCTGCTTGGCTATTTCGGCGAGGAAGCGTCGCCGTGCGGCAATTGCGACAACTGCCTTGATCAGGTGCCGCGCGCGGATGGCACTGCTGAAGCGCGCCTCATCCTGGCGGCGGTCGCGCAGAGCGGCGAACGCTTCGGTGCAGCCCATGTCATCGACATTCTGCTCGGCCATGAAACCGAGAAGGTGCTGGCCAGAGGCCATGAAAGGCTCGCCAGCTTCGGCAGCGGAGTGGCGCACAAGAAGGATTTCTGGCTGTCGCTGATCCGACAGCTTGTCGCGGGCGGGTTCCTGGAGCCGGATCCGTCCGGCCATGGCGGTCTCGCCATCGCCGAAAAGGGCCATGCGCTCGGCCGTGGCGAGATCCCGTTCCAGTATCGCATCGAGACGCGGCATCGCGCCGCGCGCGGCAAGCCGCGTTCCGCAGGGGGTGCCGCCGCTGATACTGAAGGCCTCGATGCTTCGTTGCTGGCCGCGCTCAAGGCGTTGCGGCTGCGCCTTGCCAAAGAACGCCAGGTGCCGGCCTATGTGATCTTCTCCGACCGCACGCTGATCGACATGGCCGAACGCCGCCCGCGCGACCTCGACGCCTTCGCCGAAGTGAATGGCGTCGGCGCTGCGAAGCTTCGGGAATTTGGAGAGATGTTCCTCAGCGCGATCGCCGCGCACCAATAGGTGAGTGGCCCAAGCCAAGGATCACGGCTGGACCGCGCGGCTCATTTGTCCCGGTGGAGGATCATGCCAGCGTGGCGCAGCACCCCGTCGATGAACTCTCCGTCCGCAGTGAAGCCGGTATCGTCCCAGTAGTCGATGTGGTTCCCCGTCACGCGATAGCGCCCCAGATAGGCACGCTCGCGTTTCCCCCGGGCCTCGACGTAGCGGCCGTCCCGCAAGAGTTCGTGGCGGATGTAACGGTCGGCAGTGACCCACATACCGACATAGGGATGAGTCTGGTTGTTCATCTGGTCCTCGGCAATTGCTGAGCCAATGAGCGCCATGAGCGACGTGGCGATGACTGATCCACGCATCAGTGGCGTGAGCCGGTCGGCCGTCAGCCAGACGATCAGGCGGCTGGAGGAGAGCCTCGGCATCGCGTTGATACGGCGCACAACGCGCAGCCTCAGCCTGACCGAGGCCGGGGAAAGGCTTCATGCCGAAGTGGGGCCGGCCATTGCCGACATGCGCGGGGCCCTCGATGCAACCCAATCGCTGCGCGACCGTCCGCGCGGGCAATTGCGGCTGGCCGTATCGTCAATTGCCGAACGGTTCCTGTCGGGATCGTTTCTTGCGGTGTTTTCCGAAGCCAATCCCGAGATCCAACTCGATGTCACGGTGACTGACGATGATTTCGACATCGTGGTCGAAGGCTACGATGCCGGGGTCCGGTTGGGAGAGGTCATCGAGCAGGACATGATTGCTGTGCCGGTTGCGGGCGACGAGCGGCAACTGGCCGTCTGTTCGCCTACCTATCGCGACCGCTTCGGCCTGCCCTGGCATCCGACCCAACTGGTCGCGCATCGCTGCATTGGTTGGCGCCCGGGGCCGAAGGCAGCGCCTTACCGATGGGAGTTCGCTGAGCATGGCAAGGAATTTCGGGTCGCGGTCGCTCCCGAGATCACGACGAACGACATGGAGCTGATGATCAGGATGACCGTAGCCGGAGCCGGTATCACCTTCGGCATGGAAGAGAGCTTCCGTCCCTTCATCGAACGGGGAGAACTGGTTCCAATCCTTGAGAACTATTGCCCGCGCTTTGCGGGATTCTATCTGTACTATCCAAGCCGCAGAAATATCGCGCCAAAGTTGCGCGCCCTCATCGATCACTTGAAGCGCTACGAATGGCGACCTTAATTTCTAAAAATCCACGCAGCCGATTACGGTGGTTGAACGCGTGCGGCGATCGATGGTGTTGCGAGACGCTCAGCAGCAGATTGGTCGTCAGCGGGGTTCCAATCACACCTGGCTCGAGCGGTTCAGCTTTTGATAGAGGTGCTGGCCCGCTCTAAGTGTTGCTTTAAGCAATTCCGGACAGGAAACCGCTACACACTCCTCCTGGAATTACTCTCGCAGGAGAGGCCGAGGCAGGCAACGAGGGCTGTTTGTTTGCCAGTCTTGCTTGACCACGGCAGCCCTCGCGGGACGTAGTCCCTGCCCGGTGCTCAGGTCACGAAGAACGAGGCTGCCGCAAGCGAGAGGCCTGGAGACAGAGTGGCGAACTGTATCTGAGCCGCGCCGCCAATGCCGTCGCTGTCGAAAGAGAGCGCTCCGGTTGAGCTGTTGTAGATGATATGGTCGGAGCTGTCGTGCGCGGCCGCACCCGCAAAGAAAGCGGCGGATGTGAGCGCGCCCGCGCTCAGCCCGGCAAAAATGGCATTCTCGAGGTGGATCTTGTCCTGGGACGGGTTGAAGTCGGTAATCCTGTCGACATTGCCATTGCCAAGGGCGGAGTTGAAAACGAAGGTGTCGTTGCCACCGTTGCCGGTCAAGATGTCGGCGCTACGACCGCCATTGATGACATTGGCGCCGGCATTGCCCTGGATGGTCTGGGCGAATTCATTGCCGGTGAGGTTGATCGCCGTGGTAGCGGAATACCTCGTGGCAAGAACCTCGATCTCCGAGCCGGCCGCAAGCGCATAGCTCACCGTAGTGACGATGTTGTCGCGACCGCCGCCCGCCGCCTCGACCACCTTGTCGCCGGCATTGTCGACATAGTAGCCGTCGTTGCCGCCATAGCCGACCATCGTGTCGGCGCCACCACCGCCGTTTATGACATTGGCGCCGGCATTACCCTGGATGGTCTGGGCGAACTCGTTGCCGGTGAGGTTGATTGCCGTGGTAGCGGAATACCTCGTGGCAAGAACCTCGATCTCCGAGCCGGCCGCAAGCGCATAGCTCACCGTAGTGACGATGTTGTCGCGACCGCCGCCCGCCGCCTCGACCACCCTGTCGCCGGCATTGTCGACATAGTAGCCGTCGTTGCCGCCAAGGCCGACCATCTTATCGGCGCCGCCCTGGCCATTGAAGACATTGGCGCCGGCATTGCCCTGGATGGTCTGGGCCAGCGCGTTGCCGGTCAGGTTGATTGCCGTGGTGCCGGCGTCGTTCGTGGTGCCAAGGACTTCAATCGACGAACCGGCTGAAAGCGCATAGCTCACAGCGGTCCATACCCTGTCCTGGCCTTGGCCAGCGGACTCGATCACTTTGTCGCCGGCATGGTCGACATAGTAATCGTCGTTGCCGCCATAGCCTATCATTGTGTGAGCACCGGCGGCCCGAAGGACATTGGCGCCGCTGGTGCCATAGATAGTATCGGTAGTCGGAGGTGGGGTGGTTGGCGGCGGGGTGGTTGGCGGCGGGGTGGTCGTGGTGGTGTTATGTTCCCGGAAAAAGGCTTGCATTGACGGAGTGTTGCCAAGCGAGGTTTCGCCGTTCTGCGAGCTCCATTTATAAGCCATGTCAAAGGCAGGATTGGGAACCAGCCGTTCCCAGTGATCCATCATGGTCTGCATCTGGGACGTCGTGGGCATGACATACGAGCCGCCCGTATTGGTCGCCCAGCCGCCACCGCCAAACGTCTGATAGACCGGAACGATCGCGCTCTGCGGGATGCCTGCCGCCAACGCCGCGGCCACGGCCCGATCGATGTAGTTGAAGTCGACCGCGGTCGTGCGCACCGGATAGGGATTAATGCCGTAATAATCGATGCCGGTGTTGGCGGGATTGTAGGTATTGGAATAATTCGAAGCTGTGTACGGCCCCATGTCCATCAGGGTGATGAAGGTCTTGGCGCCGGGAAAATGGGAATGGATCCAGTCTGATTCCGCCTTCAGCGTCGCGGCGCTCACCTGGGTGTGGTATCTGCCGGTCGGATCGGGCTCGTCAGTCAGGAAAAACCCAAAAACCTTCGGATTGTTGAGGAGCGGCGTTACCTTGTCGATAAAGGACTGGGTGACGCCATTGCTCTCGCCGAGCCAGATGAGGGCCTTCGAACCAGCCGGCAACGCGTTGACCGATGAGGCGTATTGAAGATCAACCAGGTTGAAGCCATAGGCCTGGGCCTGGGCAGCTGAGGCGCCCCAAGTGTAGTGCATCGTGGCCATGCAAATGTCCCTCGTATGATTCTGCAAGCGCCCCGACCCCTGCCTACGCGAGGGCCTATATTAGCGCCAAATCAATTAGTGACATGTGTTGATAGAATCATTGATCTTCGATGGATCAGCAATTGTCATGCGATTTGACTGTACGGCCTTACCAGAACCTTAACGGCGGCAAGTGTTGGATAACCAGGAGCTGGCCGGTTTGGATTAGCTGGCTTTCCTGAGCGCTTCTGCAACTGCTCTTTCGTGTTGCGATTGGCGTCGACGAAGAACCACACTTAGCCAGGGCGGATGCCTGGTCGTCAGACTGATACTGTCGCCGTGGCCAGGCCGTTTGTGCCCCGCGCCACCAAGGTGAGTTGAACCACCATCACGGCGCCAAGACAGCGGAAAGCGCCAGCCACACATGGCTCGAGCGGTTCAGCTTTTGATAAAGCCGCTGACCCGCTCCAAGTGTTGCTTTAAGCAATTCCGGACAGGAAACCGCCACAGACTTTTCCTGGAATTACCCTCGCAGGAGGCTGAGGCAGGCAACGAGGACTGTCTGTTCGCCCGTCTTGCTTGACCACGGCAGCCCTCGCGGGACGTTGTCCCCTGCCCGGTGCTTAGGTCAAGTCACAAAGAATGAGTTTGCCGTAAGCGAGAGGCCTGGGGAAAGAGTGGCGAACTGTATCTGAGCCGCGCCGCCAATGCCGTCGCTGTCGAAAGAGAGCGCTCCGGTTGAACTGTTGTAGATGATATGGTCGGAACTGTCGTGCGCGGCCGTGCCCGCAAAGAAAGCGGCGGATGTGAGCGCGCCCGCGCTCAGCCCGGCAAAAATGGCATTCTCGAGGTGGATCTTGTCCTGGGACGCGTTGAAATCGGTGATCCTGTCGACATTGCCGTTACCAAGAGCGCTATTGAAGACGAAAATGTCGTTGCCGCCAAAGCCGGTCAACTTGTCGGCGCCGCGGCCGCCGTTGATGACGTTGTTACCGGCATTCCCTATGATGCTCTGGGCCAACTCGTTGCCGGTCAGATTGATTGCGGTGGTGCCGGCGTCCTTGGTGGTGCCAAGGACTTCAATCGACGAGCCGGCCGCGAGCGCATAGCTCACGGAGGTCCACACCCTGTCTTGACCCTGGCCAGCGGCCTCGATCACCCTGTCGCCGGCATTGTCGACATAGTAATCGTCATTGCCGCCAAGGCCGCTCATCTTGTCGGCACCGCCGCCGCCATTGATGATGTTATTACCATTATTGCCCTGGATGGTCTGGGCCAACTCGTTGCCAGTCAGGTTGATTGCCGTGGTGCCGGCATCCTTCGTGGTGCCAAGGACTTCAATCGACTGGCCAGCGTCGAGCGCATAGTTCACAGAGGTCCACACCCTGTCCTGGCCTTGGCCAGCGGCCTCGACCACCTTGTCGGCGACGTGTTCGACATAATATTCGTCGTTGCCGCCATAGCCGATCATCGTATGGCCACCATCTCCGTGGAACACGTCGGCGCCGCTGGTGCCGTAGAGTTTGTCGGTCGTCGGTGGCGGGGTGGTAACCGGTGGTGTGACAACCGGTGGTGGTGTGACAACAGGTGGTGGCGTGACAACAGGTGGCGTGACTGTCCCAGTTTCGGAGTTGTGCTCCCGGAAAAAGGATTGCATTGACGACGTGTTGCCAAGCGAGGTTTCACCGTTCTGCGAGGCCCACTTATAAGCCATGTCGAAGGCAGGATTGGGAACCAGCCGTTCCCAGTGGTCCATCATGGTCTGCATCTGGGACGTCGTGGGCATGACATAGGAGCCGCCCGTATTGGTCGCCCAGCCGCCGCCGCCAAACGTCTGATAGACCGGAATGATCGCGCTCTGCGGGATGCCTGCCTCCAACGCCGCGGCCACGGCTCTGTCAATGTAGTTGAAGTCGACCGCGGTCGTGCGCACCGGATAGGGATTAATGCCGTAATAATCGATGCCGGTGTTGGCGGGATTGTAGGTATTGTTGTAATTGGAATCTGTGTACGACCCCATGTCCATCAGGGTGATGAAGGTCTTGGCGCCCGGAAAATGTTGATGGATCCAGTCGGATTCCGCCTTCAGATCCGCAGCGTCCACCTGGGTGTGGTATCTGCCGGTCGGATCAGGCTCGTCAGTCAGGAAAAATCCAAAAACCTTCGGATTGTTGAGGAGCGGCGTTACCTTGTCGATAAAGGACTGGGTGACGCCATTGCTCTCGCCGAGCCAGATCAGGGCCTTCGAGCCCTCCGGCAACGCGTTGACCGATGAGGCGTATTGAAGATCAACCAGGTTGAAGCCATTGGCCTGGGCCTGGGCAGCTGAGGCGCCCCAAGTGTAGTGCATCGTGGCCATGCAAATATCCCTCGTCTGATTCTGCAGCGCCCCGACCCCTGCCTACGCGAAGGTCTATATTAGCGCCAAATCAATTAGCGACATCTGTTGATAGAATCATTGATCTTCGATGGATACCAATTGTCTTGCGATTTCGACGCACGACCTTACCAGAATCTTAACGGTGGCTTGTGTTGGATAGACAGGAGCCAGCCGATGGCGGCGTGGCGGTTGGGCGAGTCGTCGCAGCAGCCGATATGACCGCAAGTACTGCCCGCGCGACCTCGGCGCCTTCGCCGAAGTGGTTGGCGTCGGCGCCGCGAAGCTCAGGGAATTCGGCAAGATATTCCTCAGCGCAATCGCCGCGCACCAAGCTGGCGCCGCGGGCAGAAGACTGAAATCAACCCAAACCGCTGCGTCTTCAAGTCATTGAGATCGATCGATCGCTGTCAACTGGTCCGGCTTGAAAGCGGCGTGCTGAGGGGTCCAGATGTCACCCTCGCGATTGAACCAATTGCACAGATACATGCCGGAGGCAGCATGATCGTTGATCGTCATGTTCGGGCCGCCGGACTTCAGTTTGACGACATCTCCGGTTTTGAAACTGTCCGCCATGATGTTCCTCCCAGGAGTTCGAAACAGAACACCGAGAGGTAAGCACCAATGGCGCCTGTCGACAAGCAGCGGTTGCATCCCAAAGGATCATATGTGCCGCCTGTACCGCCAATCGACCGGTTGCAGTCGCAACTTGAGTGCCGATAAGTTGACCTTTTGATACATGTTTGATAGCGCGATACGTCCGCTGCGTCTCGGCGGTGTGGTCTGGTGGGTTCCTGTGACAATCACGTGCTCGGGATGTTCCTGTGTTCAGCTCTTGCGGACCGTGTGATGCGGCCCAGTCTGACAACCATCTTCCTCTCCGAGAAACGCTCGCTGATGGGCAGTGTGATGCGCATCGTCCGGGATCCCTCCACGGCGGAGGACCTTGCCCAGGAAACCTATCTGCGCACCCGAAAGGCGCTTGAGGCGGGGCCGATCGATCGCATCGAAGCCTTCCTGCATCACACCGCGCGCAACCTGGCTCTGGACCATGAGAGACGCCGCAGGACGCGCGAGCGCTATGAGCGCAGGGACCTGGAGGCACAGGACTTTGCCGACATTCCAGCCGAAACGCCTTCGCCGGAAACCATAGCCATCGAGCGCGAACGAATGCGCCATCTGGCCGAGGCGCTTGAAAAATTGCCGGAGCGGGCCAGGCGTGCCTGGATGCTGGCCCGGGTGGAGGGATGGCCCTACCCGAAAATAGCCGAACACCTCGGTGTTTCGCAGAACACTGTTTTCAACGACGTCAAGCTGGCGATGGGTCATTGTCACGACGCCATGCGCAGGCTCGGCAGCCTGTAGACCTTGGCAGCCAGTAGACAGGGCAATCGAAATCCTAGCGTTCTGGTTTTAGGGAGTCGATTTTAGGAGATCGCCTGTTCTAGTACGTCAAGGATATGACGATCAAAAAAAGGACCGCAAGGTGGGGAGACAGGAGACCGATCCATACCGACATCAGGATTCCGTTGTCGACGCGGCCCTGGACTGGTTTGTGCGCCTGGAAGCCAATTGCGATGCTTTGACACGCCTCGAATTCGAACGCTGGCTCGAGGCCGATTCGAAAAACGCGAAAGCCTTCGAGCAAATCAAGGACATGTCGGGCTCGGCGGCCTTACGCGCGGCCTCGATGATCGATGCGGAAAAACTGGCATCCCTCGATCGATCGAATGTCGCAAGGGCGGCACAGAAGCAGCGGGTCGGGCGGCGGTTCGGCGTGAAAGCATGGCTTTCCATGGCCGCGGCGCTGGCGGTTGTTGCGATCGGAGCCGTACAGTTGCCCGGTCTGATGCTGCGCTGGCAAGCCGACTACATGACCGCCGCCGGGGATTTCCGTCAGATTTCACTGCCCGACGGCTCGGTCATGATGCTGAACACGGCATCCGCCGCCGCCGTCGATTTCGACAACGGGCGACGCGGCGTGCGATTGCTGGAAGGCGAGGCATTCTTCAAAGTTGTGCCTGATCCAGCCCATCCGTTCCTCGTGTCGGCGGCCTTCAGCCATGTGCAGGTTACGGGCACTGCCTTTGCCGTACGGACCGGATCGCAAATAGACACCGTCACACTGGAGCGAGGTCATGTCGAGGTCAGCCGCCTCAATGACGCGGCTGACATGGCATCACTCGATCCCGGCGAGATGGTCGAGGTGACCTCCGATGCGCTTTCACCGGTAAGGACGGTGGACGCTCAAAGCGCCCTGGCATGGGTTGGTGGCCGCATCGTTTTCCGTAACGATCTCTTGTCGGCGGCGGTGCGGGATCTGGCGCGTTACTATCCGGAGCCGATCTTTGTCCTGAGCTCCAGAGTGGGCAACATCCGGGTAACCGGCAACTATCGCCTTGACGACCCGGAAGGCGCCATCCGCAATCTGGCCGAGGCCGCGGGGGCCAAGGTCAGTCGCCTTCCCGGCGGCGTTTTAATCCTGCGTTAATTTCTCAACTTTTTTTGTGAGATCCACGCCAGTCATGCGTCTTCTCATTGAAGGGGCGTTTGTCGAGCGGGCAGGCGCCCTTGCGTTGATGAAAGGGCGTTGGCGATGGGGACTGGGGAAACAGCACGCGGCGCGGAGCCTGTCGGCAGGCGCAGCGACAAAGGGAGGCGCCGCAAGGCGGCATTGCTGCAAGCGCTGATCGCGATATCGGCTGCGGCGCTGCCCATGCCGGTCCTGGCGCAGCAGGCTTCCGTCAGCCAACCGGTACGGTTTTCCATTCCCGCCCAGCCGCTGCCATCGGCCATCGAAGCCTTCATCCGGACGACCGGCTGGCAGGTCGGCTATGCGACGAGCGTTGCCGGCGCAAAGCGGTCGAACGTGGTATCCGGCACCATGTCGCCGCGCCAGGCATTGCAGGCGATGCTGGCCGGGACGGGCCTTCAGGTGCGGATGACTGGCCCCACGATTGCCGCCGTCGTCGCACCGCGGGCCGATACGACCGGCGCCGTCGAGGCAGGCGATGGAGCGCAGGTGCTTGAGACCATCGACGTCCAGGGGCGCATCGAAACGGCCTGGGGGCCGGTCAAGGGGTATGTCGCGACCCGCAGCGCATCCGGCAGCAAGACCGACACCCCGCTGATCGAGACGCCGCAGTCGGTGTCGGTGGTCACCGCCGACCAGATTGCCAACCAGAAGGCGGTGTCCGTGGCCGACGCGCTGTCCTACACGCCGGGCATCACCATGCAGTCGCAGTCCTTCAGCCGGATGGTCGACGACGTCAACATACGCGGCTTCGATGCCGCGGGGCCGAGCGGCAATCTGCTTCGCGACGGCATGAAATATCAATCCGCCGTCTATGACCTTGCGACCGAACCCTACGGGCTGGAACGGCTCGACGTGCTGCGCGGCGCCTCCTCCATGCTTTACGGCCAGCTTGCGCCGGGTGGCGTCATCAACGGCATATCCAAGCGTCCCACCGACACGCCGCTGCATGAGGTGAATGTCGAGTATGGCAGCTATGGCCGCAAGCAGATTTCTGGCGATTTCGGCGGGCCGCTCAATGCCGACGGCACGCTGCTCTACCGTCTCACAGGACTTGTCCGGGACGCGGACAATTGGGTGAAGGATACGCCGGACGACAAGGTCTACATCGCCCCGGCGCTGACCTTTAAACCCGATGACGTCACGCAGCTCACGCTTCTCGCCAACTACCAGCATGTGAAAACGCGGTTTTCGACGCCGCTCATGCTGGAGGATGTCTCCACCGGCCGCATTCCACGCGACCTGTTCCTGGGCGAGCCGGATTTCGACACGTATGAGGGTGACAGCTATTCCGCAGGATATCTGTTCGACCACGAGTTCGACAACGGCATCAAGTTCCATAGCAAGGCTCGGTACTTCGCTTCCGACGTCAAGTGGGACTACATGATCGGCAATCTCGTGCCCGTCACCGATGGACAGCTCTACCGACTTGCCAGCGCCCGCGACGAGAAATCCAGCGGCGTGACGGCCGACAACTCGCTGGAGAAGACTTTCGAGTTCGGCGATTGGGAACACAATTTGCTCGCCGGCTTCGATTACTACCGGCGCGGCTACGAAACACACCGCTATCGCGGAACCGGGTACATCCCTCTCGATGTCGATGATCCCGTCTATTCCGGCGCGCCCGACATCAATTACGCGGTTGACAGAGGATCCGACACGACAGCCAACAATTACGGCGTCTATCTGCAGGACCAGATCAAGTTTAGGGAAAAATGGGTCTTTCTGTTCGGCGGGCGCTATGACCGGGCGGACAGCGAGACGACGTCCTACCAGACCGGCACGGTGACGGAGCAGGACGACGACGCCTTCACCGGGCGCGCGGGGCTCGTCTATCTCTTCGACAACGGCATTGCCCCCTATGTCAGCGTCAGCCAATCCTTCCTGCCGCAGGCGGGTGTGGATTCGCGCACCGGCAACGCGCTGGTTCCAACCAGGGGCCTGCAATATGAGGTGGGCGTCCGCTATCAGCCAGCCGATACCAACCTACTGCTCAGCGGCGCTGTTTATGATCTCACCCAGACCGATCTCGTAAGCTATGATCCCGTGACCTTCCTGCCTTACCAAGTGGGCAAGGTGCGCTCGCGCGGCTTCGAACTTGAAGCGCGCGGGCAGTTCGAGGACCTCGGCCTGGTTGCGGCTTACGCCTATACGGACACCAGGATCCTGGAGAGCGCCGTGGCCTCCGAAATCGGCCAGCAGGAAGAGCTTACTCCCCGCAATACGTTTTCCGTCTGGGCCGACTACCGCATGGATACGCTCGGGCTGACGGGCCTGACGCTGGGGGGCGGCCTGCGCTATATCGGCAAGACGAACTTGCTGGACAGCTCGCAGGACGTGCCCGGTTACCTGCTTGCCGACGCCATGGTCAAGTATGACTTCGGGGCAGTCGATCCGAAGTTCGAGGGCACGACGCTGGACGTCAATGCCCGCAACCTGTTCGACAAGCAATATTACACCTGCGCGGGCGCAACCGGCTGCCGCTACGGCGAGCCGCTGACGGTCACGGCCACGCTTTCCCGCAAATGGTGAAGCCGTGCGGCGCGGTCTCCTTCACCGGCGGGCTTTGATCGGGGCGGTACTCACCGCCCCTTTCGTCTTGTCCGGCCAGCGCAAGGTGCTTGCTGCGGCCGTGCGGCGGGTGGTTTGCCTGGACCTGCTGCCGACGGAGCTTTTGCTGACGCTGGGCGTAACGCCGCTGGCCGTCGCCAACCGGGCCCTTTACATCAGGCTGGTGGCGGAACCCGCTTTGCCCGAAGGCGTGCAGGATCTCGGGCCGCTGACCGAGCCCAATGCGGAGTTCCTGCAGATATTGCGGCCAGAGCTTATCCTGCTCGCAGCCTGGCAGCAGCCGGTGCTGCAACGGCTCTCGGCAATCGCTCCACTGGTCCCCCTGCAGAGTTCCGCCGGCAAGACGCCGGCGGTCGCCCATATGATCGATCTGCTGCGCCAAGTCGGTTCGGCCACCGATCGGGCTGATGAAGCGGCACTCTGGGCCGAGCGCGCCGAGGAAACCCTGGCGCGGGCGAGGCAGGCGCTGGCGGTGCGCTCGGGTCGGGCGCTTTATGTCTGCCGCTTTGCCGCCAATGGCCGCAATTTGGCGGTGTTCGGCGGCAACGGCTTGATCGGCGACGTGCTTTTGCAACTCGGCCTAAAAAATGCCTGGCAGGGCAGGGTGAACGCCTCCGGCGTGGTTTCCGCCGGCATCGAGCAACTGGCCGCCGATCCCGAAGCGCGGATCGTCCATTTCGACCGCGGCGCCGAGACGACCGAAGCCATGCGCAACCTCGCGCGGAGTTCCCTGTGGAACGCGCTGCCGGCGGTGCGCCAGGGGCGCGTCACCGCCATGCCGGTGATTTATCCGAGCGGCGGCGTCTTCAGCGCCATCCGCTTCGCGCGGCAACTTGCCGAGATCCTGCCGCAAGAAAGTAGCGCCAATGGCTGACACGGTGCTTGTCCAGCCACTGTCCGCGCTCAACCGTGCGGCGCTGTGGGGCGCGGTCATTATACTGGTGGCAACGCTGTTTCTCGCCGCCAATCTCAATGCGCTCGTGCCTTTCAATGCATGGGCAAGCATGCTCACGCCGGAGCCGGGCAATCTGCGTGAGTTGATGGCGCGCGACGTCCTGCTGCCGCGTTTTTGCGTGGCGCTTTGCTGTGGGGCCGGGCTCGGTCTCGCGGGTACGCTTTTCCAACAGGTGCTGCGCAATCCGCTGGCCGAGCCTGGCACTTTGGGTGTCTTTGCCGGCGCCAAATGCAGCCTGGTCGTCGCCACGTTATGGGCGCCGCAGCTTCTTGTCCTGGGCTGGGATTTCGCCGCCCTTCTCGGCGCTGCCACGGCGATCTTGCTCGTATTCGCCCTGTCGGCGCGGCGCGGGTTCTCGCCGCTGTCGCTCATTCTTTCCGGCCTGGTCGTTTCGTTGAGCCTGGGCTCGCTCGGATCGATGCTGATGATGACCCATTTCGATGCGGTCAACGATCTCTATGTGTGGGAGGCGGGGTCGCTGGTGCAGAACAGCTGGAGCACCACGCTTGGCCTGTTGCCGCGACTGGCTGTGGCGCTGGCTGCTACCACCTTGCTTTCGCGGCGCCTCAAGCTGCTCGACCTCGATGAGGCCGGCGCCCTCAGCCTTGGCGTGCCGCTGCTTTCCACCCGTTTGCTGGGGCTTGGCATTGCCGTGGTGCTGAGTGCCATGATCGCGGCGGCGGTCGGTCTCATCAGCTTCGTTGGCCTTGCCGCCCCGACCATCGCGCGCCATGCCGGGGCGAGGCTGTTCGGTGAAAGGCTGCTGGCCGCGCCGCTGATCGGCGCAGGCCTGCTGGCGATGACCGACCAGGCGCTCGTCTTCGTGACCGGCGGCGTGGAAGTGCCGGCGGGCGCGATCACGGCCATTTTCGGCGCGCCACTTCTCATCTGGCTGATGCGCCAGATTCGTCCAGCCGCCGAGGGCTGGGGATCGGGCGCGCCGATGGCCGCGAGTTTCCCTGTGGCCGTTACCGATCGGTCGAAAATCCTGCTCGGCCTGGCGGTGCTTGCGGTGCTCGCCGTGGCACTTTTCGTCGGCCGAACCCCGCAGGGCTGGCATATCGCTTTCGGCGGGGATTTTGCCGATCTCATGCCGTGGCGGCTGCCGCGCGTTGCCGCGGCTGCCATGGCTGGTCTCATGTTGGCGCTCGCCGGCCTGCTGATCCAGAAGATCACTGGAAATGCGCTGGCCAGCCCCGAACTGCTTGGCGTTTCCTCGGGCGCGGGGATTTTCCTGATTCTGGCGGCCTTCCTGCTGCCGCCGATGGATCGCGTCTCAATGGCGCTTTTCGCTTCCTGCGGCGCCTTCGTAATGCTGATGACGGTGCTCTGGCTCAGCCGGCGCTCGGCCTTTTCGTCCGAGCATCTGCTCTTGATCGGTGTGGCGCTCGGCTCGATCGTCGCTTCGATGCTGACCTATCTCACCGCCCTTGGCGATCCCCGCATTCTCAATGTGCTCGTCTGGCTGTCTGGCTCGACCTATGCGGTCACGCCGGGCCAGGCGGCCTTTGCCTGCCTTCCGGCGCTCGCGGCACTTACCATCGTGCCGTTTGTATCGCGCTGGCTCGCCATTCTGCCGCTTGGGCGTGCCGCCAGCATCGGCCTCGGCGTGTCGGAATGGCAAAGCCGGGTCCTGCTGCTTCTGGTGGCCGCAGTCTTGACCGGCGCGGCCACGGTGCTAGCGGGACCGTTGAGTTTCGTCGGCCTGATGGGGCCGCATCTCGCCAGGCTCAGCGGTTTCAGGAAACCGGTCGCGCAGGCCTACGCCGCTGCCCTCATCGGCGCGGCACTGATGGTGCTGGCCGACTGGATCGGCCGGACCATCGCCTTTCCGTGGCAGGTGCCGGCCGGCCTGGTGTCGACTGTCATCGGAGGGGCGTTCTATGCGGCGCTGATTTCCCGACGATGATTCCGGCATTGTCCGCGTTCTTTCCCGGCAAGCTTGCCGCGATTGCCGAGTCCCTGGTGCTGGAGGACGACCCGCGGCCTCATGTTCCGGGCGCCGCGCTTCTGGACGGAGACAGGCTGCGGCGAATGCTCAGCGCCTTCGCGACGAATTATGCCGAACCGGATGAGCAGGCAGTGGCCACGCAATGGTCGAAATGGCATTTCTCGCAGCTGCTGCCGCCTGCGCTCATTGCCAATATCGCGGCCGACTGGCTGCTGCCGACCGCCATCGATCGTATCGGCATCGTGCTTTCGCCGGACAGCAGGACATTGGCCATTCGCTTGCCCGGCGAAGGCGCGCGTCTGCCTGTTTCAGGGGTGCAGAGGTTTTGGCCACTCGTCGAGGATCATCTGGCGCCTTTGATCGCGGCGATCTCGCGCGCCAGCGGCCTGCCGGCCAAGACCCTGTGGAGCAATGCCGGCAATGTCGCGGAGACCATCGTCAGCGAATGCGCGGCTTTTCTCGGTGAAGCGCATCCCGGCGTCACTGATGCCAGAGCGCTGCTTGCCACGCGGCTCTGGCCCGACGGCCGCAAGAACGACCTGTTTGAGCCCGTCCGCTACCGCGAAGGCCGGCGCCGGCGGCGGCTCTGCTGCCTCAGATACCGCATCGCCTCGCTGAGCCTGTGCAAGTCATGCCCGCTGGACAAAGTACCGCGCGGGAGCGGTCGCAGCGAGCAGCAGGGGACGAGCTAGAGGTCTCCCGCTCGATGTGACAAGAACCGCCTGGCGGCCTGCCAGAAAGAGGCAGGGGCCGCGGCGGACCTGAGAAGATTGGTCGAATTTTAAACGGAGCCCGCCCGCGACGCGCGCGCCTCCGTCATGCTCTTTTGCTGTCGCCTCATGCGTCAAAGTCGGTGGATAGAGAGAGGGCTTCCCATTCTGCGATTTCTGCCTTCATGGCTTCGATTTTGTCCTCGACGAGTTTGAGAGCGTCCGCGCCGAGATAGAGTCGCACCGGCGGGTTGTCGGACCCGACCAACTTCAGTAGCGCCTGCGCCGCCTTGGCCGGATCCCCGGGCTGCCTGCCACTCTTCGCCTGGCGAGCCGCGCGGATGGGGTCCATCACGGCGTTGTAATCGACAATGCTCCGCTCGGCGCGAACCATCGATCGGCCAGCCCAATCCGTGCGAAACTGCCCCGGAGCGAGCGCGGTCACATAAATGCCGAGCGGCTTCACCTCCTTGCCTAGCGCTTCGGAGATTCCTTCGAGGGCGAATTTGCTTCCGCAATAAGCGGTGATGCCCGGCATCGTGATAAAGCCGCCCATGGAGGTGACATTGATGATGCGCCCCGAACGCCGCGCCCGCATACCCGGCAGCACGGCCTTGATCATCGCGACAGCGCCGAACACGTTGGCATCGAACTGCCGCTGCACGTCCTCCAGTGTCGTTTCCTCCAGAATGCCCTCATGGCCGTAGCCAGCATTGTTGACGAGCACGTCGATGGGGCCGACCTCGTGCTCGGCCTTTGTGACGCCATCTGGTATCGCGCCGAAATTCGTGACGTCCAGCACGACGGCATGGGCGTGACTCGTCGGATGCGACGAGAACGCCGATGCCGCCTCTGCGCTCCGCACTGTGCCGATGACGCGGTGCCCGGCAGCCAGTGCGCCTTCGGCGAACGCCTTGCCGAGACCGGAACTGACGCCTGTTATCAGGAAAACCTTTGGATCGCTCATCTGCTACCCCTTCGAGATCGCCCGCCACCAAGGGAGGCCTGGCTGTGCGTTGATAATCATGATATAAATTTTATATCATGATATATGTAGCTGCGATGACAAACTTCAAGGACAAAGGATGACAGCGAACAAGTCGCTCCAGCCGCTCAGGGAGCGGAACCGGCAACTTGCCCGAGACGTGGTGCTGGACGCAGCCGAGCGGCTCCTCCAGGCGAGTCCGGACGCAGAATTCTCGATGCGCGCTCTTGCGGCTGAAGCGGGTGTCGGTTTTGCGACGCCGTTCAATCACTTCGGGAGCAAGAACGCGATCATGCAGGCGCTGTCATCCCGCCTGATCGAGCGGATGGCGACGCGCTTCCGCGACGAGGCACCCGATGGCGATGCGATCGATCGCGTGCTGGTGATGGGACGGATCAGTGTGGCGCTCCTGCTAGAGAAGCCGACTGTTCACAAGGCCGTGGTGGGTTCGCTCGGCGTGGCGAGTTCCGCTCCGAGTACGGTTCACCAGCATTCGCGGAAGCTCTGGTCCCTGGCGCTAGGCGACTTCGCCGGCATAGCAATGGACATGGAGAAGGTTGCGCACGCCATTCTCGCGGAACAGCTTGCCTTCGACTTCCGCGGTTGCGTCTCTTTCTGGATCGCTGGAGAGCTTCGGGATGAAGATCTCGGAAGCGCTTTCGAGGTTGGCGCCTGCGTGCTCCTCCTGGGTTTCGCCAACCCGAAGCGCCGAACCTACCTGATCAGGCAGATCAAGAGCCTCCAGAGCGCATCCATTGAGGAGGCTGTCCCGACCTCGCTCGCATGACGGCGATGCCCGAGTTAAGTGGCGGAGAGGGAGGGATTCGAACCCCCGATGGGCTTGCACCCATGCCGCATTTCGAGTGCGGTGCATTCGACCACTCTGCCACCTCTCCGCGGTCATGGTCCGCCGTTGCCGGCGCGGCGCACTAGATAACGGCTGCACAGGCAGGTTACAAGGCCCAATCTGCCTGATATCGGGCTTCTCTCCGGGCCGTACGGTTCGTCTCTCGAGACCTGCTATCGCTTGCCGAATGCCGCCCGGCTTGCTTTGCGCCGTTTGCCTTGACTTCGACGCAACCTTCGGTTAGGGACAGCGCGCAATCGGCGTGGAGGGTTCTTCCGCGCCGCTTGTTTTTTGAACCCGCAGACTGACAAAAAGACGGCCGAACCGCGTGATGCGGTTCATCAAGGCCGACCGAACAGCGAAAGGCAAAAAATGTTCGCAGTCATCAAAACGGGCGGCAAGCAGTATCGCGTCGCCGCCAACGATCTCCTGAAGATCGAAAAAGTCGAAGGCCAGGTCGGCGATATCGTCGAGATCGGCCATGTGCTCGCGCATGGCGAGGGTGAGAATGTGACGTTCGGCGCGCCGTTCGTCGACGGCGCATTGGTCACTGCCGAGGTCGTCGAGCAGGGCAAGAACCGCACCGTCATCGCTTTCAAGAAGCGCCGCCGGCAGAATTCGCGCCGCAAGATCGGCCATCGCCAGCTTTTGACCACCGTGCGGATCGCCGAGATCCTTTTGGGTGGCGCCAAGCCGTCGAAGAAGGCCGCCGCCAAGGTGGAAGCCAAGGCCCCGGAAGCCAAGGCAGAGGTAGCGCCCGAGGCGAAGGCCGAGGCCGCGCCGAAGGAGGCCAAGGCCAAGAAGGAAGCCAAGGCAGAGGCTGCCCCGAAGGAAGAAGCCAAGGCCGCGGCCGCCGCGGCGACGCTGTTCAAGGCGCCGAAGGGCGAGCCGGACGACCTGACCGTGATCAATGGCATCGGCCCGGTTGCGGCCGGCCAGTTGAACGAACAGGGCATCACCACCTTCGCGCAGATCGCCAAGCTCACCGACAAGGATGTGGCCAAGATCGACGAGCACATGCCGTTCAGCGCCGACCAGATCAAGGACTGGCGCGAGCAGGCCAAGGAACTGGCGAAGAAGTAAAACGAACCGGCGCAATCGTCGCCGGATCGGACTTGAAACGGAACGCGAACGCGTTCATAAGATCTTTTAGGCGCCTTGCGGCGCATCGGAGTTAGTTAGATGGCACACAAGAAAGCTGGCGGTTCGTCGCGCAACGGTCGCGACTCCCATTCCAAGCGGCTGGGCGTGAAGAAGTTCGGCGGTGAAGCCGTGATTCCGGGCAACATCATCATTCGTCAACGCGGTACCTCGTGGCATCCGGGCGTCAATGTTGGCATGGGCACGGATCACACCCTGTTTGCGCTCGAAGCCGGCGCAGTCACCTTCAACAAAAAAGCCAACGGCCGAACCTACGTATCGGTCAACCCGATTACCAAAGCAGCGGAGTAGCCGGTTCCGCACCACAACACCGGCACCCATCTCGGGACCGGTGTCTGGCCAAGCCAGGAAAAGGATCAGGGGAGATGGGTTTCCATCTCCCTTTTTTCTTGCCTGGAGGACTGACATGGTTGCCGAAGCGGAAGACACGGAAGACGAAAGTTACGCGATCGATTGCCCGGTGCTCGCGACCGAGCGGCTGGTCATGCGACCGCCGCGTGAAAGCGATATCGGGCAATTGGTGACGCTTGCCGACAACCGTCATGTCGCCGAAATGCTGGCCCGCATGCCGCATCCCTATGGCGAGGCCGAGGCCCGCGCCTTCCTCGCCATGGCGGCATCGCGCCGGGCGGGAATTGCCTATGCGTTGACGCTGGCCGGCACCGAAACCTTCGTCGGTTGCGCCGGCCTCAACACCACCGACCGCGGGCTGGAGCTCGGCTACTGGATCGGCGAGCCTTACTGGAAGCACGGCTATGCCACCGAGGCCGCGCACGCGCTGGTCGACCTCGCCTTCCAGAAGACGTCGATCCAGGTGCTGCATGCCTCGACCCGGGTCATCAATCCGGCCTCGCGCCGGGTCATCCACAAATGCGGCTTCCAGTATGCCGGCCAGGGCATGCTGAACTCGATCGTTGCCGGCCAGGTGCCGGTCGAGCGCTATCGGCTCGACCGCAAGACCTGGACCAGCCTCAGGAACTGGGTCCACTTCTGAGATGGGCCGATATTCAGGTAAGGCCGGCCTGGCGGCTTCTTGCGCTTCCGGTGCTCACGTACTTTAAGTACGCTCCGCTCCGGTTCTCGGAAGCCATCATTCTCGGCTCGGCCTGACCTGAATCTCGACCCATCTCGCAGCACTTGGCGCTCAGCCTAGCTCGACCCAGACCGGTATGTGGTCGGAGCCGACCGCTTGCCGGTCGACCCAAAGCCGCTTCAGCGACTTGGCGAGAGATGCGCTGGAAAAGACATAGTCGATGCGTTTGTGTCGGCTGGTGTCGGCGGGCCGCTTGGGATCAACCCAGGTGACGAGATCGGCGCCGGCCACGTTGAGGCGCATGGCGGCATCGACGGCAAAGTCGGCGGTCAGCGGCATGCCGAATTCATGGTCCGGCCGGCCGGCGAGCTCGACATATTCGGGTGAGCCGGCCAGCATGTTGAAATCGCCCATGGCGACGAAGGCTTCGGGATGGGGTAATTCCGGCAGGCCGATCTCGGCGACGCCGGACAGTGCGCCGCCTTCGAGCGCGTAATTCAACAGGCGCTGGCGCAGGAACTGTATCTGGCTCACGCGTTCGACCGGGCTGCGGTGATCGAGATGGATGGAATAGAATCTGACAAAGCCGAGCGTCGTCTCGATCAGGGCTTCCAGCGCGCCACGCTGGAAGTTCATCGCCTCGAAGCTGCGGCTGCGCGGCAAAAGCAGATTGCGCGACAGGTGGATGGGCGTTTTCGACAGCACCATGTTGCCGAGCTGGAAGGTTCTCGTGACGGCATGGCCGTTCTCGATAGCGGAGCCGATATTGGCCTCGAAATTGCTGCCATAGACGGCAAAATAGCCGGGCAAGGCGTCGCCGAGTTCGGCGACCATGTCGCGGCCACCATTCTTGGGGTTGTTGCGGGTAACCTCCTGCAACGCGATCACGTCAGCGCCGCGCACGGCATCGGCTATGCGGTCGACGTCGTAGCGGCCATCGAGGCCAATGCCGTACTGGATGTTGTAGGTTACAAGTTTCATTGCGATATCTCTCCGGCCAAGGTCATAAACGGCCTCGCCCTTCGCCCCGCCTTGGTTTAGAGCAATCCCCCAAAGCCAATAGCAGAAACAACACAATCCGATGAAATTTCTCGATCAAGCCAAGGTTTACATCCGCTCCGGCGATGGCGGCGCCGGTTCGGTGTCGTTCCGGCGCGAGAAATTCATCGAGTTCGGCGGTCCCGATGGCGGCGACGGCGGCCGGGGCGGCGATGTCTGGCTGGAGGCGGTCGATGGGCTGAACACGCTGATCGACTATCGCTACCAGCAGCATTTCAAGGCCAAGACGGGCATACATGGCATGGGCCGCAACATGACCGGGGCCAAGGGCGCCGACGTGACGCTGAAAGTGCCGGCGGGAACCCAGGTCTTTGCCGAGGACAATGAGACGCTGATCTGCGACCTGACGGTGGTCGGCCAGCGCTTCCTGTTGGCCAAGGGCGGCAATGGCGGCTTCGGCAACCAGCATTTCAAGACCTCGACCAACCAGGCACCACGCCGCGCCAATCCCGGCCTGCCGGGCGAAGAGATGAACATCTGGCTGAGGCTCAAGCTGATTGCCGATGCCGGCCTGGTCGGCCTGCCCAACGCCGGCAAGTCGACTTTTCTCGCGGCGGTCACCGCAGCCAAGCCGAAGATCGCCGACTATCCCTTCACCACGCTGCATCCTGGCCTTGGTGTCGCCCGCATCGATGGCCGCGAATTCGTCATTGCCGATATTCCCGGGCTGATCGAGGGTGCGCATGAGGGCGTCGGCATAGGCGACCGTTTCCTCGGCCATGTCGAGCGCACGCGCGTGCTGCTGCACCTCGTCTCGGCGCAGGAAGAAAATCCGGGCAAGGCCTACAAGACCGTGCGCGCCGAGCTCGACGCCTATGGCAACGGCTTGACCGAGAAGGTCGAGATCGTCGCGCTTTCGCAAGTCGATATCCTCGATGCCGATCAGCGCAAGAAGAAGGCCGCCTCGCTCAAACGCGCCGCCGGCCGCGCACCGATGCTGCTTTCCGCCGTCACCGGCGAAGGCGTCGAGGCAGTGCTGCGTGCCCTGATGGCGATAGTGGCCGAGGCGCGCAACGCCGTCGCCGCCCCGGTCGAGACGCGCTGGGAAAAATAGCATGGCCGCGCAGTCGCTGAAAAAATACCGGCGCATCACCGTCAAGATCGGCTCGGCGTTGCTTGTCGACCGCTCATCGGGCCTGAAGCGCGACTGGCTGGCTTCGCTGGCCGACGACATTGCGGTGCTGGCCGCGGGCGGCGCTGAAATCCTTGTCGTGTCGTCCGGGGCGATTGCACTCGGCCGCACCATTCTTGGCCTGGGAAAAAGGGCGCTGAAGCTTGAGGAAAGCCAGGCGGCTGCCGCCGTCGGGCAGATCGCGCTGGCCGGCGCCTGGTCGGATGCGCTCGGCAAGGGCGGCCTGAAGTCGGGCCAGATCCTGCTGACGCTCGGCGATACCGAGGAGCGCCGCCGCTATCTCAACGCACGCGCCACGATCTCGACGCTGCTGAAGATGAAGGCGGTGCCGGTCATCAACGAGAACGACACAGTGGCGACCTCCGAAATCCGCTATGGTGACAATGACCGGCTGGCCGCGCGTGTCGCCACCATGATGGGCGCTGATCTTCTTGTACTTCTCTCTGACATTGACGGACTCTATACGGCGCCGCCGGCCAGGGACTCGCAAGCCAAGTTCATTCCGGTGGTCGACCGCATCACCCCCGATATCGAGGCGATGGCGGGTGCGGCGGCGTCCGAATTGTCGCGCGGCGGCATGCGGACAAAACTCGATGCCGGCAAGATCGCCACCGCCGCCGGCACCGCCATGATCATAACGGCTGGCATCAGGCTGTCGCCGTTGATGGCGATCGAGCGTGGCGAGCGGGCGACCTTCTTCAAGCCGAGCGCAAATCCGGTCAAGGGCTACAAGACCTGGATCGCCGGGCAGCTCGAACCGGCGGGACGGCTGACTGTCGATGCCGGCGCCATCGGCGCGCTGCTGTCGGGCAAATCGTTGCTGCCGGCCGGGGTAAAGTTGGTCAGCGGCAATTTCTCGCGCGGCGACACGGTGGCGATCCTGTCGCCCGAGGGCCGCGAGATCGCGCGCGGGCTGGTTGCCTATGATGCCGCCGATGCCGTAAGGATCGCTGGCCTGAAGACGGCAGAGATCGAAACGGTGCTCGGCTACGAGGCGCGCTCGGCGATGATCCACCGCGACGACCTTGTGGTGAGCCATGCTGGTGACCAAGTAGGGGCGGGTGACCACGTACGGGCGGACGACCAGGTAACGAGCGGAGGATGAGCATGCTGAAGCTGCATGAAAAATCCCGGGATGACACGGTGGCGCTGATGGCCGATATCGGCCGCCGCGCCCGCGCTGCTGCCCGCCCGCTGGCCATCGTTGCGACGACCGCCAAGAATGCCGCGCTTGTCGCCATGGCGGAGGCGATTATCGCCCGGGAGCGGGAAATCCTCGACGCCAATGCCATCGACATCTCGAACGGCCACGAGTCGGGGCTTTCCGCCTCGTTCATGGACCGGCTGAAGCTTGATCCCGCGCGCATCCACGCCATGGCCGAAGGTATCCGCGAGATCGCCGAACTCAGCGATCCGGTCGGCGACGTTATCGCTGCGTGGGACCGGCCGAACGGCTTGCATATCGAGCGCGTGCGCACGCCGCTCGGCGTCGTCGGCGTTATCTATGAGAGCCGGCCGAATGTGACGGCGGATGCTGGCGCGCTCTGCCTCAAGGCCGGCAATCCGGTGATCCTGCGCGGTGGTTCGGATTCGCTCAATTCTTCCGCCGCGATCCATGCTTGCCTGGTCGAGGGGCTGAAGGCGGCCGACCTGCCGGAAGATGCCATCCAGCTGGTGCCGACCACCGACCGCGCCGCCGTCGGCGAAATGCTGAAAGGCCTCGGCGGCAATCTCGACGTGATCATTCCGCGCGGCGGCAAGAGCCTGGTTGGGCGGGTGCAAGGCGAGGCGCGGGTGCCGGTCTTTGCCCATCTCGAAGGCATCTGCCATCTCTATATCGACCGCTCGGCTAAACTCGACATGGCGGTCAAGATCGCCGTCAACGCCAAGATGCGGCGCACCGGCGTCTGCGGCGCGGCCGAGACGCTGCTCGTCGATCGCGCCGTCGCGTCCACCCATCTGGTGCCGATCCTGGAGGCGCTGCGCGGGGCAGGATGCGAGATCCACGCCGATGCCGAGGTCGTGAAGGTGTTTTTCGATGCCAAGCCGGCCACCGACGTCGACTGGGTGACCGAGTATCTCGACGCCATCATCGCGGTGAAGCTGGTCGACGGCGTCGCCGACGCGATCGAGCATATCGAGACGTTCTCCTCGCACCACACCGAGGGGATCGTCGCCGAGGACGCGCAAGCGGTCGAACGCTTCTTCAACGAGATCGATTCGGCGATCCTGCTGCACAATGCCTCGACGCAGTTCGCCGACGGCGGCGAATTCGGCATGGGCGCCGAGATCGGCATCGCCACCGGCAAGATGCATGCGCGCGGGCCGGTCGGCGTCGAGCAGCTGACGTCGTTCAAATACCGCGTGCGTGGGTCGGGACAGGTGCGGCCTTGACTTTTTTCGCCGTTAGAGCCTGAGGCGTTGCGCCCAGCCACCCCCCTCTGTCCTGCCGGACATCTCCCCCGCAAGGGGGGAGATCGGCTGTCATTTCCGATTTCGCCAATCGCCGGCACTGCAAGATTTGCTCCGGCGATGAAGCCGCCAATCTCCCCCCTTGAGGGGGAGATGTCCGGCAGGACAGAGGGGGGCGCCTGAGGCATGCTTTCCTCATCCGAGCATCCCGTCCCCACCCACTACCTCAAGATGCCGCATGCCGAAAAAGGCCTGGCTGTCGGCCTGTTTGGCGGTTCGTTCAACCCGCCGCATGCCGGTCATGCGCTGGTCGCCGAGATCGCGCTGAGGCGCCTTGCGCTTGACCAGCTGTGGTGGATGGTGACCCCCGGCAATCCGCTCAAGAACACGCGGGAACTGGCGCCGCTGACGGAGCGGCTCAGCCTGTCCGAGCAGATCGCCAGGAACCCGAAGATCAAGGTCACCGCCTTCGAGGCCGCCCACCATGTCCGCTTCACCGCCGACACGCTGGCGCTGGTCAAGGCGCGCAATCCCGGCGTCGACTTCGTCTGGATCATGGGCGCCGATAGCTTGCGCGACTTCCACCGCTGGCAGCGCTGGCGCCAGATCGTGATGACGTTCCCGATCGCGGTGATCGACCGCCCGGGTGCGACGTTGTCGTTCCTGTCGTCGGTCGTCGCCAAGACCTTCGACTATGCCCGCGTCGACGAGGGCGATGCGCCGCGTCTCGCCCGGATGAAGGCGCCGGCCTGGACCTTTATCCACGGGCCACGCTCGTCACTGTCGTCGAGCGCCATCCGCAAGATGGCGAAAGGATAGAGTCTCCTTCTCCCTTCAGGAGATGGGAAGACCGCCGATGTCGCTTTTGCGGCGGCCTATCGCCGTCGAGTAGGCGATCCTGCGACAAGATGACGATTATCGAGCGAAACCAGACCAGACCCGACCCACGGCAGGGCAGCCCGTCGACGCCGGCGATTGCCATTGCCAGCGTCATCCTGTCGATGGCGCTGGTTGCCATCGGCAATGGACTGATGTTCGCCTATATCCCCGTTCGCCTCGGCGCCGAGCGTTTCGATCCGACCTGGGCCGGGCTGATCATCACCGGCCTTTCGGCCGGGGGCCTCGCCGGCTGTATCCTGACCGGACCGCTGGTGCGGCGCGTCGGCCATGCCCGCGCATTCATGGTGCTGTCGGCGCTGATCGTGTTGTCCAATGCCGCCGTCGGGGCAGGGACGATCCCGCTGCTGTGGATCGCGGCGCGCGCGCTTTACGGCTTTGCCATTGTCGGCCTGTTCATCGTCGCGCAAAGCTGGCTGAACGATGCCGTCGCCAACGCCATACGTGGCCGGGTGATGGCGGTCTTTTACGTCGCCTATGTCGCTGGGCTCGGCGTCGGTTACGCCACGCTGGCGGCGGTCGATATCGGCACGGCGGAAGCGCCTTTGATCGGCATCGCCTTCACGGCGCTGTCGATCCTGCCCGTCGGGCTGACGCGGCTCGCCCAGCCGCCGGCGCCGCAGGCTGCCTCGGTCGCGCTTGGCCTGGCCTGGCGGATTTCGCCGGTGGGCGTCGCCGGCATGCTCGCCGTCGGCGGCCTGTCGATGGCGATTTCAGGCTTCGCGCCGATCCATGCCACGGCCAAGGGCTACAGCCAGGCGGATGTGGCGCTGCTTTTGTCGGCGATGCCGGTCGGCACGCTGATCCTGCAGATTCCGCTTGGCTGGATTTCCGATCGTACCGACCGGCGCTACGTGCTGATCGCCGCCTCGGCGCTGGCTCTGGCGGCGGGCCTGTTCGCGCTCGGCTTCGACGGCGGCGCGCTGGCGGCGCTGGTCGTCATCTACGTGGTCTGGGACGGCGCCTCGGAATCGATCTATTCGCTGGCCAGCGCGCATGCCGCCGACCGCGCCGGCAAGGACGACATGGTGGCGCTGTCCAGTTCGCTGCTGTTTGCGTGGTCGCTGTCCGGCTTCATCGTCCCCGGCATCGTGACCGGGCTTTCCGCCGTCTATGGCACGCAGGCTTTCATCTATGTGGCGATAGCGATCGCGGCTGGCTTCTGCCTGTTCGTGCTGTGGCGGGTGCTGGCGATGTCGCCTGTTCCTTCTGCCGAGACCGGCAGTTTCGCGCCGATGAGCGCGCAAGCGCCGCTGCCGGTGGAATTGGCCTTCGCGCCGGAGGAACAGCGCGGTCGTTCCGACGATTAGAGCCTAACCGGGTACAAGCTCAGGCATTAGTCTAGTGCAGATGCCTGAGCTTGTCGGGGTTGCGCACGACATAGATCGCCGCGATCTTGCCGTCCTCGATTTCGAGTGCGGTGGTCTGAAGTTCGCCGTCGGCTTCCAGCGTGATGAAGCCTGGCAATCCATTGACGAAACCAACACGGACAAGTGTCGAGCCATGCTCACGCAGCCATGCCGCCACCCGCTCGTATTGCTGCATAACGGCGTCGAACCCCAGGGCCGGCTCGGTGGCTGCCGGACGTTTGCCGCCGCCATCGGCATGGGCGCTGACATCGGCCTTCAGCATTGCACCAAGAGCCTTCATATCGCCGCTGCGCGAGGCGGTGTAAAAGGCCTCGGCAAGCTCAAGGCCACGTTGTTTTTCCACCTGGAAGCGAGGGCGCGCCTCACGCATATGGGCGCGCGCACGGGTAGCGAGCTGGCGGCAGGCCGCAGGGTCGCGCTGGATCGCGGCTGCGACCTCCTCAAACTCCAGCCCGAACACATCATGCAGCAGAAAAGCCGCGCGCTCGAGCGGAGAAAGGCGTTCCAGCGCGAGCATCAGGGGCAAGGTGACGTCTTCTGCCTCGTCGTCCTCCATGACGGGATCGGGAAGCCAGGGTCCAATATAGGTCTCGCGCTGGCGCCGTGCCGATTTGAGCTGGTCCAGACAGAGACGCATGACCGTGCGGCGCAGGAACGCTTCGGGCTCGCGCACCTCTGTGCGGTCGGCCCTCATCCAGCGGATGAAGGCCTCCTGCACCATATCTTCGGCGTCGGCCACGGAGCCTAGCATGCGGTAGGCGACGCGCATAAGCTTTGGGCGAAGCGGCTCGAAATTCACCGCCGTATGCTCGGACTCCGCGTTCATCATCAGGCGGCCGCCGCCTTGGCGGCGGACCTTATAGCCGCCGGATCGGCCCAGGCACTGAAGCCGACCGCAAGGCGATTGTAGCCGTTGATGACATTGATCATCAAAGTGAGCTTCACCTGCTCCTCCTCGGTAAACTCGGCCTTCAGGGCGTCATAGGCACTTTCGTGCGTATGTCCTTGGGACATCCGCGTCAGCGCGTCGGTCCAGCCGAGTGCGGCGCGCTCACGGTCAGTATAGCATGGCGCCTCGCGCCAGGCCGACAGCAGATAGATGCGCTGCTCTGTCTCGCCGTTTTCGCGCGCAAACACTGTATGCATATTGAGGCAGTTGGCGCAGCCGTTGATCTGGGAGGCGCGAATCTTCACAAGCTCGCTCAGGCTGGGCTCGAGGCTGGAGGAAATGGCGAAGGCCGCGCGCTGCCATTCCTTCATCAGGGAAGGGGCAGTGGCGAAGAGATCAAGTTTTGCAGTCATGGTCGGCTTCCTTCTGTTGGTTGCGACATCATGACGAGACAGGATCCGCTGGTGTGACATGCACGCCAAATTTTTTTGCATGTCGCCGCGCGAGGTGACGGCGCCGCGCCGCAAGATAGTGAGAAATTCGGGACCGGGCGAAGGAATCCAAGCCTCAGGCCCTACCCACGCCAAAGAAGGTTGGTGGTCGAGCACCCGCGTCCGGCGATGCCGATTACTGCCTTGTGGTTGAGGCCTCCTGCCGTGGCGCTTCCGGTGGCGGTGCTGGAACCGAAATGCCTTCGGCGTCGAAGGCCTGCTTGGCGCGTTTGGTGAGGTCGATCTGGGTGGCGAAGAAGTCGGCGGCCGAGGTCCAGTAGCGCAAGGTGATGGCGACGGTGCTGTCGCCGACGGTGGCGACAAAGGCGATCGGGGCCGGTTCCCGCCTGACGCGCCGCTCGGCGGCGGCGACGCCGAGCATGGTCTTTTGCGCGAGATCGATGTCGTTCCACGAGCCGATGGTCAGCGTGATGTCGCCGCGACGGACGCCGTTGCGCGAATAGTTGCGAACAGGCTGGTTCCACAATGTCGAATTGGGAGCGAGTATATAGACGCCGTCAACCGTCCTCAGCCGGGTGGCGAACAGCCCTATTTCCTCGATGGTCCCGGAAATGGCGCCGACCTCGACATACTCGCCAATGCGTAATGGCCGCAGCGCCAGCAGCATGATGCCGGCGGCAATGTTTTGCAGCGTGCCCTGCAGCGCCAGGCCGATGGCCAGCCCAATGGCACCGATGGCGGCAATGATCGAGGCGGTCTGCACGCCGAACTGGCCAAGCACCATGATGACGACGAGGACCAGGATGGCGTAGCGGACGATTTTCGAGAAGAAATGGCGCAGCGTCGCGTCAAAGCCGTGGATATGGCCGAGGCCGGCAAAGATCGAGCGCTCGGCGAGGCCGGCGGCGATATAGCCGACGACCAGCAGGATGACGGCGCCGATGGCCGAAAACGAGTAGGAAACAATCAGAGTGCTGAGCTGCGCCAGCCCCGCCTGCACGGTGAGGACGGCGTTCTGTGGGTCGATTGGCATGATAAAAATCCGGTTGATCGATGCGCCGATAACCCCTGCAAAGCGCCAAGGGTTCCGATATTTTTCGCGAGCTGGAACCGCAGGGCGGGCAGGGCGTTCGGCGACAGCGGAGGCTGCCGTCTTGAAACTGCAACGGAACTCTGCCTATTTAAGCGGTGTCACCTGATTTCACGGGTGATTTGGTTGTTCTTGCTGCGAAAGGAAATACACTGAGAACAGCACTGCGGAAGAGGGCCGATATCGTGCCTTCGCCGGCCGGGATCAGCGTAAACGACGCCGTGTCCCGCGCCATCAAGACAGTCCTTGCCAGTCTGGAAGACTCCAAGGCCGAAAACATCGTCTCAATCGACATTCAGGGAAAATCGAGCCTCGGCGACTATATGGTCGTCGCGTCCGGCCGATCGCACCGTCATGTCTCGGCAGTCGCCGATCATCTCCTCAAGGCGCTCAAGGATGCCGGGCTTGGCACGGCGCGCGTCGAGGGGCTGGCCGGCGCCGACTGGGTCCTGATCGATTCGGGCGACATCATCGTCCATGTCTTCCGTCCCGAAGTCCGCGACTTCTACAATCTCGAAAAGATGTGGCAGGCGCCGGACCTCGAGGAAGAGACCTTGCACTGAGCCGTATTTGTCTTGATGCATGTCTTTGTGCCAAACCGGTGCGCACCTTCGGTTGAAGCCCGAGGGCACGCTTTTGGGGCGACATGCATCAGCGGCTCCTTGAGGTAGGATGAAGATATCAGTTCATGCCGTGGGCCGAATGAAAGCCGGCCCCGAGAAGCAGCTCGCAGACCGCTATTTCGAGCGCTTCGCCAAAAGCGGCCCCACCGTGGGCCTCGAATTTGCCGGTATTGCCGAGATCGCGGAAGGCCGCGCGCAGACCGCCACCGAGCGGCGGCGCGAGGAAGGCCAGAAGCTGCAGACATATTTGCAGCCGGGCACCGCACTGCTGCTGCTCGACGAACGCGGCAGGAACCTTTCCTCAGAGGATTTCGCCGGTCGCATCGGCCTGCTGCGCGATAGCGGGCGCAAGGCGCTGGTCATCGCCATCGGTGGCGCCGACGGCCACGATCAATCGCTGCGCGATCAGGCCGATCTGATGGTGTCGTTCGGGTCGCTGACCTGGCCGCATCAATTGGTCCGCGTGATGCTGGGCGAGCAGCTTTATCGGGCCGCCACGATTCTGTCCGGGCATCCCTATCACCGCTCGTGAGTTTCGTTCATGACCGGCTTTGGTCGAAACCGGTGGTGAACCGATGGGTGGTGCAAGCCGCCCGGATTTCCGCCCCAATGCAGCGGCAAATTGTACGCCGTTGGCAGGCCTATCGAACATGGTTGATTGTTCGTTAACGAAGCCACGCATAGAGTCGGGGCTCAATGTCTGAAATGGGACGATCGAGAGCGAGCATTCTGCACGGCTGCGGCATCGCGGCGGTGGCGTTCGTGCTGTCGCTCAGTGCCGCCAGGGCCGAGAGCACACTCGACCTGGCGCCCGATCCGGACAAGAGCCGGGCCGAATACGAACAGGTGTCGAAGGAGATCACGCTGTCATCCGAGCGGCTGGCCAAGCTCGCCGCCGACATAGCGACGATCAAGAAAGACCATGCCTCGATCACTGCGGCGCTGATCCAGTCGGCGATGACCGAGCAGAAGCTTGGCCAGGATATCGAGGATATTGGCGCCAAGCTGGAGGGGTTGAAAGGCGAGGAGCAGAAGATCCGCGTCTCGCTGGCCGCGCGGCGCGATGTGCTCGCCGAAGTGCTGGGCGCGCTGCAGCGCATGGGACTCAATCCGCCGCCGGCGATCCTGGTCAAGCCGGAGGACGCGCTGTCGTCGGTGCGTAGCGCCATCCTGCTCGGTGCGGTGGTACCGGAATTGCGCCAGCAGACCGAGATACTGCTGGCCGACCTCAAGGAGCAGTCGCGGGTGACAGCCTCGATCGAGGCGGAGCGGGCACGGCTGACGGCGGCGGTCGGCGAGCAGACCGCAGAAAAGAAGCGGCTAAGCATGCTGCTCGAAGCCAAGCAGAAGCTCGAGGCCGACACGCAAACGGCGCTGGCCGCCGAAAAGCAGCGATCCCAGGCACTTGCGGCGAAGGCCGGCAGTCTGAAGGAACTGATCGCGACGCTCGAGGCCGACAAAGCGCGTAAGGCGGCGGATGCGGCAAAAGCCGCCGAGCAGAAGTCCGCGGACGCCGACAAGGTCCCGGCGCAGCCGGAACTGGCGTCCCTGCCGGTGCCGGAAGCCAACCGGCTCACCGCCGCAGCACCCTTTTCGGCGCTCCAGGGGCAGATCGCGCTGCCGGTCATCGGCAAGATCAAGCGGCGTTACGGGGCCGATGACGGTAACGGCGCGGTGATGCTCGGCGACATGGTTGCGACACAATCGGGAGCCATCGTCACAGCGCCGGCGGACGGAAATGTGCTTTATGCGGGACCTTTTCGCTCCTATGGTCAACTCTTGATCCTGAACGCGGGTGACGGCTATCATGTCGTTCTGGCGGGGATGAGCAGAATCAGCGTCGCGTCTGGCCAGTCGGTGCTCGCAGGAGAGCCGGTCGGTGCGATGGGAGAGGCCCGGGTGGCAAGCACCTCGGCCTCGAAGAATGGAAATGCCACGCCGGAGCTCTACGTCGAGTTCCGCAAGGATGGAAAACCCGTCGATCCGACCCCATGGTGGGCGGACCGTTTCTCTGGAAGGACGTGAGATGATGCGGAAATTGTCGCTTCTGTTTGCCGGTGCGCTGATGGGCGCATCCGCGATGAGCCTGGTCTATGGTGCGCCAAGCTCGACGGCGAACGCTGCGGGCTCCGAGACCTACAAGCAACTGGCGATCTTCGGCGACATCTTCGAACGGGTGCGGGCGCAATATGTGACGCCGCCCGACGACAAGTCGCTGGTCGAGAACGCCATCAACGGCATGCTTACGTCGCTCGACCCGCACTCCTCCTACATGAATGCCGAAGAAGCGCAGGACATGCGCGTGCAGACCAAGGGCGAGTTCGGCGGCCTCGGCATCGAGGTCACCATGGAGAACGACCTGGTCAAGGTGATCACACCGATCGACGATACGCCGGCCGCCAAGGCGGGTGTGCTTGCCGGCGACTATATTGCCAAGATCGACGGCGACGAGGTTCGCGGTCTGACCCTCAACGACGCGGTCGAGAAGATGCGTGGGCCGGTCAACACGCCGATCAAGCTCACCATCCTGCGCCAGGGTGCCGACAAGCCGATCGAGCTGACGGTGGTGCGTGACATCATCAAGGTCAAGGCGGTCAAGTTCCGGGTCGAGAACGACATCGGCTACATGAAGATCACCTCCTTCACCGAAAAGACCTATGACGACCTCGAGAACGCCATCGACACCATCAAGAAGCAGGTGCCGAACGACAAGCTCAAGGGCTATGTGCTCGATCTCAGGCTCAATCCGGGTGGCCTGCTCGACCAGGCGGTGAGCGTGTCCGACGCCTTCCTCGACCGTGGCGAGATCGTCTCGACGCGCGGCCGCGATCCGAAGGACGTCACCCGCTTCGACGCCAGGCCGGGCGACGACATCGGCGGCAAGCCGCTGATCGTGCTCGTCAATGGCGGCTCGGCCAGTGCGTCAGAAATCGTCGCCGGCGCGCTGCAGGATCTGCGCCGCGCCACGGTGGTCGGCACGCAGTCCTTCGGCAAGGGCTCGGTCCAGACCATCATCCCGCTCGGCGAGAACGGTGCGCTGCGCCTGACGACAGCGCTCTATTACACGCCGTCGGGCAAGTCGATCCAGGGCAAGGGCATTACGCCCGACATCAAGGTCGACCAGCCGCTGCCGCCGGAATTGCAGGGCAGGGATCTGACGCGCGGCGAATCGGACCTCAAGGGTCATATCAAGGGCGCCGATGAAGGCACGACCGGTTCGGGCTCGGCAGCCTATGTGCCGCCGGAGCCGAAGGACGACTTGCAGCTCATCTATGCCGAGCAGCTTCTGCGCGGCGAAAAGACCGATCCGGCGTTCCCGCCAAATCCGGATAAGGCTGTGCTTAATCAGTAAGACTTCAGAGTGGCCGGGCAAACAGGTCTGGCCGCCTGATCGAAGCGATGCGATGCTGCCGGGGCCGTGAGGTTCCGGCAGTTTGATTCGGAGACCGCGGCTGGGGATGCGGCTTGGCTGACATCGGCAAGGATATTGAACGCCCGCTCGGACAGGCCGTCCGGCCGCCGCGCGCGGAAAGCAGGATCAGCACTCGTGCGGTTGCGGCCGCCCTTGTCGTGCTGGCCGTTGTCGGCGTCTCCGGCGCCATCGCGCTGCGCGAGAAGCCGTTTCGAAAGCCGGAGGTTACAGCCGTTTCAACGCCGAAGGTGACGGCCGCCGCCGCGCCGTCCACGGAGCCAGCGCCGGCGTCGAAAGCGGAAGCAGCGCCCAAGACCGGCGGCCCGCAGATCATCCATGTCGAGACTGAAGAGGGCGACGGTCCGCCTAAGGCGGGCATCGTCATTCGCGACCCTTCGGCCATCGGCCAGAACCTGAAGATCGCGCATCTTCCCGACAGGGCGCTGATCGAAGCCAGCGACACCGGTCCGTTGCCGGTCCGTGCCGCCGATGGCAGGCGGCCGTTCGATGTCTATGCGCGGCCGTGGTCCGGGGCGCGCGGTGCGCGTGTGGCGATCGTGATTGGCGGGCTCGCCGTGTCGCAAACCGGTACGCAAGCAGCCATCGCCAAGCTGCCGGCGGAGGTGACGCTGGCGTTTGCCCCGCAAGGCAACAGCATCGGCCGCTGGATGCAGGCGGCGCGACAGAGCGGCCATGAGATCGTCATGCAGGTGCCGCTCGAACCGTTCGACTATCCGAACGTCAATCCCGGCCGCAACACGCTGACGATCGCGGCGAGACCCGACGAGAATTTGAAGAGCCTGCGCTGGGCGCTGTCGCGAACGACCAATTATACCGGCGTCATGAACTATATGGGCGCGCGCTTTTCGGCCGACGCGACGGCGATGGGGCCGTTCATGGCCGAGCTCGGCAAGCGTGGCCTCGCCTATGTCGATGACGGCTCCTCGGCACGCAGCCTCGCCCCCGAACTGGCGCTGAAGGACGGCGTGCCCTTTGTTGCCGGCGATACGGCGATCGACGCCGTGCAGGATCGTGGCGCCATCCTCAAGAAACTGGACCAACTCGAAGCGACCGCTCGCGCGAAGGGCTCCGCCGTCGGCATCGGCTCGGCCTTCGACCTGACGGTCGATACGGTGGCGTCCTGGGTGGTCGAGGCCAAGAAGCGCGGCATCGAGATCGTGCCGATTTCGGCAGTGGCGATCGATCCGCAAAAAGGCTGAACATGGCGAAGGCAAAAAAGATCGATCCAGAGACGCTGCCTTATCGACCCTGCGTCGGGCTGATGATCCTCAATGGCGATGATCTGGTCTGGGTTGGCCATCGCATCGCCGAACCGGACAGCGAATTTGCCGGCACGACGCAGCTCTGGCAGATGCCGCAAGGCGGCATCGACAAGGGCGAGGAGCCACTGCAAGCGGCGGAGCGGGAACTGTATGAAGAGACCGGCATGCGATCGGTCTCGCTGCTGGCAGAGGCGCCGCACTGGATCAATTACGACCTGCCGGCGCATCTGGTCGGCGTTGCCTTCAAGGGGCGATATCGCGGCCAGACGCAAAAATGGTTTGCCTTCCGTTTTCACGGCGATGCAAGCGAAATCCAGATCAATCCGCCACCAGGCGGTCACACCGCCGAGTTCGACAAATGGGCGTGGCGGCCGATGCAGGACTTGCCCGACCTGATCGTGCCATTCAAGCGCAAGGTTTACGAAGATGTGGTGGCGGCGTTCAGGCATCTGGTAGCGTAGCTGCTGCCGTGCCGGCCATGGTTGCTGCATCGGCAGCATCGCCTTATTGATGGCCAATCCGCTGCAAACAAGGTCGGCATGAACGACGCCCGAAAGAAATCCCTCCCGGAAGGGGCCGCTGCCGAAAGCGGGCTGGTCAGCGAAGCGGTGGCCGGCGCGATCCTGACCATCGATCTCGGCGCGATCCGCCAGAACTACCGGCGGCTGAAGGCGCGGCTGGGCGGCGTGCACTGTGCTGGTGTCGTCAAGGCCGACGGCTATGGTCTCGGCGCGGCGCAAGTGGCGGCAGCGCTGGCCAGGGAAGGCTGCGACACATTCTTTGTCGCGCTTCTGAGCGAAGGGATCGCCCTGCGCCGCTCGCTAGGCCCGGTGCCTGCCATCCATGTGCTGAACGGCATAGCGCCCGGCGCGGAAGCGGAAGCGGTGGCAGCCGGGCTCACGGCCGTCATCAATAGCGTGGAGCAACTGGCGGCCTGGCGCGCGGCGGCCCGCCGCACCGGCCGGAAATTGCCCGCGGCGATCCAGGTCGACAGCGGCATGTCGCGGCTCGGCATGGCGGCGGCGGAAGTGGCGGCCGTCGCCGGGGATCCGCAGGCTTTCGACGGTATCGACTTGACCTTGGTGATGAGTCATCTGGCTTGCGCCGACGAGCCCGTGCATTCGGCCAATGAGCAGCAGCGGCTGGAATTCGAGCGGCTGTGCAAGATGCTGCCGAAGGCGCCGGCGTCGCTCGCCAACTCATCCGGGATCTTTCTTGGACCGCGCTTTCACTATGACCTCGCCCGTCCCGGTGCTGCGCTCTACGGCATCAATCCGACGCCTGCCGAGCCGAACCCGATGCTGCCAGTGGTGCGATTGGAGGCCAAGGTCATCCAGACGCGGATGCTGGAGGCCGGTGCCGGTGTCGGCTACGGCCATACTTTCCATACGCCGGCTCCGCGGGCTGCCGCGACGATCTCATTCGGCTATGCCGACGGCTGGCCTCGACGTGCCTCGGCGGCTGCGTTTCTCGATGGCGTGCGACTGCCTTTCCTGGGCCGGGTCTCGATGGATTCGATCATCCTCGACATTTCGGCGCTGCCGCCCGGCAGGCTGAAGGCGGGTAATCTGGTCGAACTGATCGGACCATCGCGGACGGTGGACCAGGCGGCCGGCCATGCCGGCACCATCGGCTACGAAATCCTGACCAGCCTCGGCCATCGCTTCCACCGGCGCTACGTGAACGGCTAAAGCGCGTCGCGTTTGAACGGAATCGGGCGCTGCGCTTTAAGGTCTTGTTTTTTATGCATGTCATTATCGCAAAGCCGCTGCGCGCTTTTGCGCGACATGCATTGGAACGCGACACGCGGCCCCCTTGGCGGATGCGGTAAAATCCGGCAGACAGAACGCGGATGATGGCCTGCCCCCTGGCAGAATGTCGTTGCGGAGAATTATGCGATGAAGATCTTCGTGCTGGGCGGTGGCGTGATCGGGGTCACCACGGCCTATTTCCTGGCCGAGGCCGGCCATCAGGTGACGGTGATCGACCGTCAGAAAGGTCCGGCGCTCGAGACCAGCTTCGCCAATGCAGGCGAGATCTCGCCGGGCTACGCTTCGCCATGGGCCGGGCCAGGCGTTCCGCTGAAGGCGGTCAAATGGCTCTTGATGAAGCATGGTCCGCTGGTGGTACGGCCGACGCTGGACCCGTATATGTGGATATGGCTGGTCAAGATGCTGCGCAACTGCACCACCGAGCGCTATGCGGTGAACAAGGCGCGCATGGTTCCGTTGGCCGAATACAGCCGCGATACGCTGAAGGCGCTGCGCGAGGCGACCGGCATCGCCTATGACGAGCGCGCCAAGGGAACGCTGCAACTGTTCCGTACGCAACAGCAGCTCGACGGCACGTCAGGCGATGTCGAGGTGCTGAAGAGCTATGGCGTTCCCTACGAGATCCTCGATCCCGACGGCTGCATCGCGGCCGAGCCGGGATTGGCGGGGGTGCGCGAAAAATTCGTCGGCGGCCTGCGGTTGCCGGGCGACGAAACCGGCGACTGCAAGATGTTCACCGACCGTCTGGCCGAGCTCTGCGCGGCACGCGGCGTCACCTTCGAATACGACGTGTCGATCAGGCGCATCATCAGGAACCGCAACCGCATCGCTAACATCAACACAAGCAAGGGCTGGAAGGCCGCCGATGCCTATGTGATGGCGATGGGCAGCTATTCGGCCAGGTTCATGCGCATGCTGAGGCGGCCGATCCCGGTCTACCCGGTCAAGGGTTATTCGATCACAGTGCCGATCAAGGATGCCGCCGCCGCACCGGTGTCGACGGTGATGGACGAAACCTACAAGGTGGCGATCACCAGGCTCGGCGACCGCATCAGGGTCGGCGGCACGGCGGAGATTTCCGGCTTCGATCTCGATCTGCATGAATCGCGGCGCCGCACGCTCGAACACTCGGTCGGCGATCTTTTTCCAGGCAGCGGCGACATGCGTGCGGCAAGTTTCTGGTGCGGGCTGCGGCCGATGACGCCGGACGGGCCGCCGCTGATCGGCCGCACCGAGTTTTCCAACCTCTATCTCAATACCGGCCACGGCACGCTCGGCTGGACGATGGCGTGCGGCTCGGCCAAGGTGCTGGCCGACATCGTCTCCAGCCGCGTGCCCGACATCAATGTGCGCGATCTCGGGCCGGAACGATACGTCAGGTAAGATTTGCCGCACTGACCTCTGGCTCTCCGCTACCCGGCATGTGCGGCACCTTTGTGAGAACTTGAGGCTGCGGCTGCCATGATTGCGTCGACGTTTTCCGGCGCGAAGAACTCGGCAGGCGATGTGGTCCCGGCGTTTAGCCGCGCAAAGCCGTCCATGGCCTTCTGGTTGCCATGGATCGCGCCGAACAGTTGCTGCATGTCGGGCGGGGGCGGCTCCAGCGTCGCCAGTAGGCAGGTGAATTCGTACATCGCCTTTACCTGTGCATCCCGAGCGTGATGATAATCGCCCATCGCATCCTCGAACGACCGCGTTCCGGAGAAAACCGCGGCAAGTGCGACGGCGCAAAGTTCAGCGTGTCGGAAGGCGTCCATGATTCCTTGCGCCGTGATGAAGTCCTTGTTGTAGCCGGCATCCCCGACGAGCACCCAGCCCGGACCGTAAGGTTTTCGGAAGTAGTTGGGCACGGCTGTGCCGGCAAAACGTGCTTCCTGCCTGGCTCCGCGTAGTCGATCGGCAAACATTGGTGCGAGCTCGATCGTCCTGCGGTAATTTCCTTCAATGTCCTTCTTGTTTTCGGTGAACTCCGCGTATGGCCAGCCGGCAATGACCAGCGTCTGATCGTCATGGGTTGCAACGGCGGCCAAGCCACGGTGCTCGCGGATGTATTGTTCGAACCGGCCTTCCATCGGTAGCCCGCTCCAATAGGTGTAGTATCCGGCGAGCAAGGGCGGCTTGTCGTCGTAATGTTCAGGCCGAACTGCCTCGGCTACGACCGAGTGCCTGCCATCGGCGCCGACGACGATGTCCGCGTGCTCAACAATTGAGCCGCCTTGCTTCGAACGACCCCTTATTCCAACCACGCATCCGTCTTCGATCAAAACCTGGTCGACGGCGAAACCTTCGCGGACCTCGGCACCGGATTCGGCTGCCGCATCGACGAGAAGCTTGTCCAGTATCGTTCGGCGCGGGCAGTAGGCCAGCGGCGCCGCCGGCGTGCCCGGCGAACCGGCAATCGTGAAAGGCCCGAAGTCGAAGGTGTAGGTGTGAATAGGCGGGCATCCCGTCGCTGTCAGCCGATCGAGAAGGCCCCATCTCGACAGAGTGCTCACGCCAAGAGGATGCAGAATATGCGTGGACACCGTGTCGCTCGGAAAGGTGGCGCGGTCGACCAGCAATACACGATAGCCCTGCCGGGCCAGCAGCATCGCCGTCGGAGACCCGGCACAGCGCGCGCCAACGACGATTGCGTCGAATTTCTTGTTCATTTCGATCTCCTCGGGTTCGCCTGCGCTGCGGTCGGCCCCTTTCTTCCCGCGGCTTTGGCGTCTTCGTCTGTCGCACCCGATCAGAGTACGACCATATGGTTCGAAATTACGCGCAGGGCGGGATCAAATCTTTGCCGGAATTCCGTGTTTCTTTGCAGCGGGAGCTGAAGGCGCTGGGCTTGTTCGATCGGAGCGGCGGATGGACGCCTTGTCAGAGGCGCTGAATGCGGTGCGCATGACCGGCGCCATCTTCTATCATGCGGAGTGTACTGCCCCTTGGGGATTCCGGGTGCCCCATGTCAGGGATGTTGCCCATGTGCTCGCTCCTGGAACCGAGCGGCTGGTGAGCTATCACCTGGTCACGGAGGGAAAGGCCGTCGTGTCTTTCCCGGACTCCACGATACCCGTTTCGGCCGGCGATGTGCTGATCATCCCGCACGGCGATGCACATACCGTCTCGAACGGCTCGCCGTCGAAGTTCATGGATAGCGGGAGCACGCTCGGCAGGTTTCTGGCGGGCGATCTCACGACGATGCAGTTGGGTGGCGGTGGCGAGGTGACACGATTCGTCTGTGGTTATTTCGGCTGCGAGCGACACGCGGACAAGCTCTTTCTCGCAGGCCTGCCGCTGATGATCAGGATCAATATCCGCGGCGATTCGGCCGGCGAGTGGTTGGAAAACTCGATCCGTCATCTGGTCTCAGAGGCCGGATGCGGGCGCCCCGGGCAGTCCATTCTCCTGTCGAAGATGGCGGAAGCGCTCTTCATCGAAACGTTGCGGCGCTACATGGAGCGATTGCCCGCGGAGCAGACCGGTTGGCTGGCGGGCGCACGTGATGTGGTGGTCGGCAGCGCGCTGGCGCTGATGCATAGAAGACCTTTCCATCCCTGGACCATAGCCGAATTGGCAATGGAGGTCGGAACCTCACGCTCGGTCCTGGCGCAGAGATTCACGCTTTATCTTGGGGAGCCGCCACTTGCCTATCTGGCGCGCTGGCGACTGCAACTTTCGGCAAGACTGCTTGAAACGACCCAAGAAACGGTGCTGCAGGTGGCGTCGGAGGTCGGGTACGATTCAGAGGCGGCTTTCAACCGGGCATTCAAACGTGAGTTTGGCATTCCACCGGGACAATTCCGAAAGAGGGCATCGCAATCGGACCAGGTGAAAGCCGAGCGCAGAATAACGGTCCGCATGCCGCTTGAAGCCACATGAACGCCTGCTGTTGGCACGAAGTCGGTTCCTAAAAGGCTTGCTTCACCCAGCCCTCCGAGAACAACAGGCGATAGGCCCACGGGACCGTCACATTGGTGGCGACCGGGTTCGAATGGGCGACATAGTCGTCGTAGATCGGCTTCATCCTGGCATAGAAGGCGGGGTCGAGCACCATCATGCCGTTCTCCGAGTCGTGGAAGAAGCTGCGGTTGTTGAGGTTGACAGACGAGATCGTCACCAGCCTTTGATCGATCATAATGATCTTGGAATGCAGCACGACATCCGGCGCCTTGAACTCGCGGATGTCGATGCGGTCGCCATATTTCTCGACGAACAGCTTGTTGAGCGCGGTGAGGAATTTGCCGCCAATGTCGCCCTTGAGATCGATGCGGCCGATAATGTCGATCTTGACGCCGCGCGCCAGCGCGCGGTCGAAGGCCTGGGCCAGGCTAGGCGTCAGATTGAGATAGGGATTGACGATCTCGACATGGTGCTCAGCCGTGTCGATCAGTTCGACAAAATAGCTCTCCAGCGCGTGGCTGTCCGCATAGGGGACGGAGATGAAATGCCGCGCCGTGCCAGGCGGACGCCGGCCATCCGAACGGACCGGAATGGAGAAGGGCCGCGAAATATTGGTATCGGCGTCGCGCAGCCACAGCGTCGAAAGATGCGCGGCGAGCGTCTCGACCGTGGTCCGGTTTGATATCTCGATGTCGAAGTCGCTCCAGTTCGAATAGTAGTTCAGCGACAGTCCGTCGGTCTTGCCATATTGCTGGAGGCCGGGATAGCGTGACAGGTCGACCGGCTTGTGGAACAGGAAGCCGTCATGGATGTTGCGGCCACCGATGATGACGCGCGAGCGGCCGGGATCCTCGGCCAGCGTCGCCAGCATCTTGACGTGATGGGTCTTGTGCAGTTGAGACAGCTGTTCGTCGATCGGCGCGCCATGGTCGGCGCGCCAGCGGTATTCCTGCAATTCGACATTGGGAAATTCGGCGGCCAGCCGGTGCAGCATGGCGTCGTCCTTTTCGCGCTCCAGCACGTCGGTCACCATGATGCGCACCTTGGTGCCCAGCGCAGCATGGTGGCGGATCAGCCGCTCGATGATGCGGCCGGAAAAATCCGCCTTGAACTCCAGCGACGACAGATAGATCAGCTTGAGTTTTGGCGCGCGGGAGAAATCGAGCGGCAGTTCGGGATCGCCCCTGTCGAACGCGCTGTCGGGCAGCGGCACGCCCAGCAGCGCTTCGACCTTGGCATTGAAGCCGTCGCGCGACTTGCGCAGCAGGCGGGGCTGTCCGAGCGTCAGCGTACAGGTCTGCGAGAGCCAGCGGCTGGCGTAGAAGGCGCGCTCGAGCGCATCGAGGCCTGCCGGATCGGGCACGGGACAACGCTCATAGCGGCGGTCCAGGGCGGCGAGCGCCGGATCGGCGACCTCTTCGCGCAGGATGGCGAGCGGAGCGCCCGCCGGGGCAAGGCTGGAGCGGACGGTGAGGTCGCAGCGGTTCAGGATCTCGCTTGGAAACAGGCTGGTGTCGCCGCTCGCCAGTCGGATGCGAAACGCCGCGCCTGCCGGAAAGCTGCGTACGCCGCCGGTCTGACGGACTGCCAGCGTGCCGTCGCAGACGCCGTCGATGTCGACCGGCTCTCTGCCCGCCTGGCGCATCAGGATCTCGACCGAGCGTGCTTGTACGCCGGAAAAGCTGAACGTCTTCGGCCCGGACGGACGCGCCGCTGCGTCGATATAAAGCGTCTGCCGCGACACCCGCCAGCGCCCGTCGAAACGGCCCTCACCCTTTTTTCCATTCGATGGTGGCACCTGTCCCATGGCGACCGGCTTGGCCAATCGTTCCAGCGTCCGGTAGGTCGCCTGGAAGTCGCTGTTGGCGATGTCGTGACGGTCATGCCCGAAAGGGCCGATGCCGTTCGCCCGGTCCATCGCGCCGAGCTGGTGGTGGGCGAGCAGCGCCAGGAAGCGCTTCTCGTAGTCGTTTCCATCCGCATCGCCGAAAAACTGCGCCGCCGCGACCCTTGGACCCGATGCCGTGGCCGACAGTGAGGGGCGAGCGCAGGCGCTTTCGCCGGAGAGGACATCGCAGCTGCCTACGGACCGACCGGCGCAGCCGGTAAGGGTGGCCAGTGCCAGTCCGAGCAGCGCCGTTGCTCCGGCGCGTCGCCGGCTCACCCGGTGGCTCCGTTCATCGCCTTCAGCTGGGCGGGATCGCGCGGCGGCATGAACCCTTGCGGGAAGATCTTGCAGACGGGAAGCGCGAAGGTGGTGATTAAAAGCTCCGCCTGCCTGCGCATCCTTCCTGGCGCCGTCTTGTCGTCGCGGATCGTTTTCGCCGAGGCGACCAGCGCGCCGTCGCAGTCGCAATGGTTGCGGCGGGCGATGTAGCAGGCATCGTGGATCTGGCAGGCGGCATCGAGGCGGTCGACAGGCCGGGCCGAGAGGTCGCCGGTGCGGGTGCCGGGGCCGCAGTAATTGCCGAAGACGAAAGGCGACGGGCGCGCCATCGCATAGCGGACAGACTTGGGCAGTTCCGCTTCCGGCACCTTCGCCCACGGGTTGGCGCAGGCGGAAAGCGCCAGCAGGAGGATTGCAAGAACGGCTCGCATGTCTACCCGCGCCAGCTTTCCCCGGAAATGCCCTGTCCAGCGCGGCGGCACAACAAGGCGTCGGCAACAGCGCATCGCCACACTCGCCGACTTTATGGCGAGGAAAAGGCGAGGTTGTTTTTGATCCATGTCGTTGTCCCGAAACCGGTTCCCACTTTTGGGCGACATGTATCACGCGAACAATCCCCGCTCCTTTTCCACTGCCTTGGTGATGAAGCTGGCGACGATCTGCACGCGGCGCAGCGGCCTGACCGATTCATGATAGACCAGCCAGTAGGCGCGGCGGATGGGTGCGACGATGTCGACCGGTACCAGTTCCGGCATCGAGCGGGCGACGAAAGTATGCAGGATGCCGATGCCGGCCCCGGAACGCACCGCTTCGGCCTGGCCGAGCGCGGAGGAAATCGCGAAGCTGGTGCGCCAGTCGGCGCTGAATTCGGCCGCATAGTCGAGCGAGGGGCTGACGATGAGGTCCGGCACATAGCCGATCAGCGTGTGCTGTCCGAGTTCGGCAGGCGTCCGCGGCAAGCCATGCGCCTCGGCATAGGCGCGGGACGCGAACAGGCCGAGCGTGTAGTCGACCAGCTTGCCCGCCACCAGCCTGCCTTCCGTCGGACGCTCCACGGTGATGGCGATGTCGGCTTCGCGCCTGGACAGCGAGAAGGAGCGCGGCACCGGCACCAGCTGGATGGTGAGTTCGCGGTGCAGGGCCGTCAACGCGCCGAGCCGCCTGGCCAGGAACGCGACGCCGAAGCCGTCCGGCGCGCCGATGCGCACCGTGCCGGAGACGTCGTCGCCTTCGCCGGCAACGGTGGAGCGCGCGGCGATCATGTCGCCCTCCATGCGCTCGGCGATGTCGAGGAAGCGCTCACCGGCCGGCGTCAGCTCGCTGCCAGTGGTGAGCCGGCGAAATAGTTTTGTCCGGAGCGCATCCTCGAGCGCGGCGATGCGGCGCGACACGGTGGCGTGGTTGAGCTCCAGCCGCCGCGCCGCGCCAAGGATCTGGCCGGCACGCGCCACGGCGAGGAATATGCGGACGTCATCCCAGTTCATGGGGGTGACCTTGATGAAAATGGTCAAGGCCGTGTTCCTTCGCGCCCCCCTCTGTCCTGCCGGACATCTCCCCCACGAGGAGGGAGATTGGCCGGCCGCTCCGGCGGCGACTTTCTTGCAACGTTGCGGGTTGGCGAAAGCGGGGATGACAGCCAATCTCCCCCCTTGTGGGGGAGATGTCCGGCAGGACAGAGGGGGGCGTGACGAAGCGCAACTTGAGAGTTCCTGTGACGACAGACGCAGCCTACCATTTGCGGGAATTAATGCACAGACACTCACCGCTATCTACTTCCTGCACAACGGTTGCGTACTCCCTCGCGTTGCCATCGGCCACACAAAGGCGGACAATGCGCCATCACAAATCCAGGGAGAGAAACCATGATCGAATACGGTCATTTCATTGGCGGCAAGCGTGTCGCCGGGACCAGCGGCCGCAAGCAGGATGTCATGCAGCCGATGGACGGCTCGGTGCGCGGCACGGTGGCGCTGGCTTCACAGGCGGAACTGCGCGCGGCGGTGGAAAACGCCAAGGCAGCGCAACCTGGCTGGGCGGCGACCAACCCGCAGCGGCGCGTGCGCGTGCTGATGAAGTTCCTTGAACTGGTCGCCAGGGACTATGACGAACTGGCCGACATCCTGGCGCGCGAACATGGCAAGACCATCCCCGACGCCAAGGGCGACATCCAGCGCGGCCTCGAAGTGGTCGAGGTCTGTATCGGCGCTCCACACATGATGAAGGGCGAATTCACCGACGGTGCCGGCCCCGGCATCGACGTCTATTCGATGCGCCAGCCGCTCGGCGTCGTCGCCGGCATCACGCCGTTCAATTTCCCGGCGATGATCCCGCTGTGGAAGATCGCGCCGGCGATCGCTTGCGGCAACGCCTTCATCCTGAAGCCTTCCGAGCGCGATCCAGGCGTGCCGCTACGCATTGCCGAATTGTTCATCGAGGCCGGCCTGCCTGCCGGCATCCTAAACGTCGTCAATGGCGATAAGGACGTGGTCGACGCCATCCTCGACGATCCCGATATCAAGGCCATCGGCTTCGTCGGCTCGACGCCGATCGCCCACTACATCTATTCGCGCGGCACCGCCTCGGGCAAGCGCGTGCAGTGCTTTGGCGGCGCCAAGAACCACATGATCATCATGCCCGATGCCGACATGGACCAGACCGTCGACGCGCTGATCGGCGCCGGCTACGGCTCGGCCGGCGAGCGTTGCATGGCGATCTCGGTGGCCGTCCCGGTCGGCAACGACACCGCCAACCGGCTGATGGAAAAGCTGATCCCGCGCGTCGAGAGCCTGAAGGTCGGTCCCTCGACCGATTCCTCCGCTGATTTCGGTCCGCTGGTCACGGCGCAGGCGCTGGAGCGGGTCAAGGGCTATGTCGACACCGGCGTCAAAGAAGGCGCCAAGCTGGTGGTCGACGGCCGTGGCTTCTCGATGCAGGGCTACGAGAAGGGCTACTATATGGGCGGCTGCCTGTTCGACAACGTCACATCAGACATGCGCATCTACAAGGAAGAGATCTTTGGGCCGGTGCTCTCGGTGGTGCGTGCGCCGACCTATGAGAACGCAATCAAGCTCGCCAACGATCATGAGATGGGCAATGGCGTCGCCATCTTCACCCGCGACGGCGACGCGGCGCGCGACTTCGCCTCAAGGGTCCAGGTCGGCATGGTCGGCGTCAACGTGCCGATCCCGGTGCCGATCGCCTACTACACTTTCGGCGGCTGGAAGGCATCTTCCTTCGGCGACCTCAACCAGCACGGTCCGGACGCGTTCCGCTTCTACACCAAGACCAAGACGGTGACCTCGCGCTGGCCGTCCGGTGTGAAGGACGGCGCCGAGTTCGTCATCCCGACGATGAACTGAGGTCTGAACCGAACAAGTCCATTCCTTCAAAGCCTCGGACTATGGCCCGGGGCTTCATTTATTCAGAGACAAGTTTGAAATGAATCTGCCGGCTTGGGAGTGCTGCTTGCGCTTTTTCATTGCCGATACCATATATGGAACATAGTGGGAACATTCCCACCGATGGCAGACCGGAACACAGAAAGGAACGACGCGATGATTATGACGTCGGAACCGGCCTGGATCGCTCCGGCGAGATGAGGCCGTCAAGCGCTTGCCTCTTTGGCACCTCTCCTTGCCGGAACGTGATGGCAAAGGAGGTGCCCTATGGCACGCAAATCGCTGTTAGGATGGGTGAAAACCCTGGTTCTCGCTGGCGCATTGGCGCTGGGTACGAATGCCGCGAGCGCCCAATATCAATTCTGCGTTGAACATGGCGACCTCGTCGCCCATTTGAGCGAGCAGTTCCAGGAAAGGCAATACGCTTTCGGGCTGATCGGTCAGGTGGCGGTCATGGAAGTCTTTGTCGCCAAAAGCGGAACCTGGACCATCGTTGTGACCGATCTCGCCGGCAGAAGCTGTCTCGTCGCTGCCGGCGACAATTGGGAAAACGTGGTGGCCCCGGTCGCCACAACGCATGACGACCAGAACACGTGAACGAATGTGGCGGATGGTCATGCGCCGATCTCCAGCCGTGTGATCTGCTCGCCGGCCAGCGTGAAGTTGTAGTGGAGCGTCGCCGGACTGCCGGGGAAATTGCCCGACACGACGCCGGCGACCCGCCATATATCGCCATTGGCCGTCGCGTCAGCGACCTCGACGGTCACCTGGTATTTGCGTGTCGTCGCTTCCATCCAGGCGCGGATGGCGGGCGTACCCTGATGGATCTCGCCTTCGTCCCGGACCATGGCATCCGACGAGAAGGGGACGAGCATCCCGTCGATATCGTGCCGGTTCTTGGCGGCAAAATAATCCGCCAGCGGCCGAGGAAGTGTTACGGTCATGGTTTCGTCTCCGGTTGCTGAGGTCGCCGTCGATGACATCCACGGCCTTGTCCGGTCCCTAAAATGCGGTATGCTGAGGAAATGACAAGAACCGACGAAAAAGTAAGGTACTTGCCTGAAAGTAAGGGCGAGTCCGCAAGCAAGGGTAAAGTGCTGACGCCGACGTCCGCGGCGAGTGGCGTGGAAAATGTACTCCGCATCCTGGAAGGCCGCTGGAAGCTGGTGATCCTGTTCCATTTGTTCGGCGGCAAGGTGCTGCGCTTCTCCGATCTCGAACGGGCGATCCCGGCGATCTCGCAAAAGATGCTGATCCAGCAACTCAGGCAGATGGAAGCCGACGGGATCGTCCGCCGCATCGTGCACCATCAGGTGCCACCGAAGGTCGAATACTGTCTGACCGATTGGGGCCAGGCTCTGTGCCCCGCGCTCGACGCTTTGCTGAAATGGGCGGCGCAGAAGGAGCCGGCTGAGGGCTAGCTCTCACTGTGAATTAGCGCGTGGCCGCCACCTCGGCGTGGCCGCGCAACAGCGCCATCAGGCGCTTGGCATCCTTGGCCGCGGTCTCCTCGTCGCCGGCGAGGATCGAGCGGATCAGCGCGACGTGATGCTCGGCCGATTCGGCGAGCCCGGTGTCGGCCTTGTAGCGGAACCAGAAGCGGCGGCTGTGGGTCTGCAAGGGCGCCGCCAGCCTGGCGGCGAAGGGGTTGTCGGCGGCCAGCGCCAGTGCCTCGTCTAGTGCCTTGTCGGCCTGGATAAAGGCCAGCACATTGCCAGAAATCACCGCCCTCTGCATCGCGAGCGCGGCGTCGTGAAACAGGTCGGCGGCCTCGCGGGTGACGAAGCGGGCGGCCGAGCGGGCCAGGACCACCTCGACGCCACGCCGCGCATCTAGGACGCGCAGCCAATCGCCGGGATGGAGCGGGGCAATCGCGATGCCGGCGCGCGGACGGACATCGAGTAGGCCTTCCCAGGCCAGCCGTTGGATCGCCTCGCGTACCGGTGTGCGGCCGAGCCCGAGCCTGTCGATCAGCGCGCCCTCGGTCACGAAGCTTGCCGGCGCCAACTCCAGCGTTACGATCATGTGCTCGAGCACGCGGTAGGCTTTCGCCGCGGCCGGCTCCGAGCTTGAATTCTCATATACCAATATGACGTCTCCTGATATATTTTTGATATATCATAGCAGATTCAACATTGACAGCAGCTCTCTTAACAAATATATCACTGATATATCAGATGGAGCGACAATTATGTGGACCGGAGTTTTCCCCGCCGTCACGACCAAATTCACTGAGAACGACGGCCTCGACCATGCCGAGATGGAGCGCTGCTTTGGCTTGCAGATGGAGGCCGGCTGCGACGGCATCATCGTCTGCGGCTCGCTCGGCGAAGGGCCGATGCTGTCGCATGACGAGAAGATCGAGGTGCTGAAGACCGCGCAGAAGGTCGCCGGCAAGAAGCCGGTCCTGCTGACGGTCAACGAAGCCGGTACCCGCGAGGCCGCCAGCATTGCGCGCCGTGCGGCGAAGGCCGGTGCGAACGGCCTGATGGTGGTTCCGAGCCCGATCTATCATACCAATCCGCAGGAGACGGTTGCCGCGCTGCGGGCCGTCGCCGAGGCCGGCGACCTGCCTGTCATGATCTATTCCAACCGGCTCGCCTACCGCGTCGACGTCACCGTCGACCAGATGGAGGAACTGGCCTCGGACAAGCGCTTTGTCGCCATCAAGGAATCCTCCGACGACATCCGCCGCTCGACCGAGATCATCAACCGCTTCGGCGACCGCTACGACCTGTTCACCGGCGTCGACAATCTCGCCTTCGAGGCACTGTCGGTCGGCGCCATCGGCTGGGTGGCAGGTCTGGTCACTGCGTTCCCACGCGAGACCGTCGCCATCTACCAGCTGATGAAGCAGGGCCGTCGCGAGGAAGCGTTGAGCATCTACCGCTGGTTCCGGCCGCTGCTCGACCTCGACGTGTCGACTTATCTGGTGCAGAACATCAAGCTTGCTGAGGTTTTTGCCATCAACACCAACGACCGCGTGCGCATGCCGCGGCAGCCGCTGTCGGGCGAGCGCCGCAAGGCGGTTGAGAAAATCGTCAGGGATGCGCTGGCGGTGAGGCCGAAGCTGCCGCAGTTCTGAGGCTCTGCCCACGTGCAAGGAAATTCCAGGTCGACAGAAGCAGGGCGCCGCCCCTCATCCGCCCTTCGGGCACCTTCTCCCCGTGAACGGGGAGAAGGGATAGACATTGCCATCGTCGGAGGCGGCATCATCGGTATTTGCGCCGCTGCCTATCTGGCCGAGGCGGGACGAGATGTCACGATCTTCGATCGGACGGGCATTTGCGAGGAAACGAGTTCGGGCAATGCCGCGGCCTTTGCCTTCTCCGATGTCTTGCCGCTGGCCCACAAGGGCATGATCAGGCAATTGCCGAAATGGCTTGCCGATCCGCTCGGCCCGCTCAGCATCCCGCCTGCCTATCTGCCGACACTCATGCCCTGGCTGGTCCGCTTCTGGCGCGCCGGGCGCAGCGATCGCTACGAGGCCGGCCTTGCCGCACAAGCCGGACTGATGCGGCTTGCCGAGGCTGAGTGGGCCGGGCTGATGGCGCGCTCGGGTACGACAACCATGCTGCGCGAGGACGGCTCGCTCGAACTCTATGAGAGCGAGGCCGAATTCAGGGCGTCGCTGCCGGGCTGGGCGGCGCGCAAACGCTTCGGCATCGGCTTCAGTCATGTCGACGGCGGTGCTCTCGCCGCCTTGCAGCCCGGCCTGTCGCCACGCTTCGTCAAGGGCACATTCGTGCCGGGGTGGAAGACGATTGCCGATCCGAAATTGCTGGGCAAGGCGATCTGGGCCTATGCCGAGACCAAGGGCGCGCGTTTTGAAAAAGCACGGATCGACCGGGTCGAAGCGAGACAGGACGGCGTGACGCTGACGCTGGCCGACGGCAGCGCGCGGCAGGCAAGGCATCTGGTCATCGCTGCCGGGGCATGGTCACATCTCCTGGCGAGGCAGCTTGGCGATCGCATCCCGCTGGAAACCGAGCGCGGCTACAACACGACGTTGCCGAAGAGCGCCTTCGACGTGAAGCGGATGCTGATCTTTTCCGGGCACGGCTTCGTCATCACGCCGCTCGAAACGGGTCTGCGCGTCGGCGGTGCTGTCGAACTCGGCGGTATCGAGCGGCCGCCCAACTTTGCCCGATCAAAGGCGCTGCTGCGCAAGGCGCAAAATTTCCTGCCGGGGCTCGATCCCTCGGGTGGCCGCGAATGGATGGGATTTAGGCCGTCGTTGCCGGATTCGCTGCCGGTGATCGGTCGCACCAGGCAGGGCGGCAATATCATCTATGCCTTCGGTCACGGCCATCTCGGCCTGACCCAGGCGACCGCCACTGCACGGTTGATCCGCGAACTCGTTTTCGGGCAAAATCCGGCGCTTGATCTTTCTTCTTTCTCTCCGAACCGGTTCTGACAGGGTCCAAACATGGCGCGCCATTCCTTCTTCTGCATCGACGGCCACACCTGCGGCAATCCGGTGCGGCTGGTCGCAGGCGGCGGACCGCCGCTCGAAGGCTCGACGATGATGGAGCGGCGCGCCCATTTCCTGGCCGAATATGACTGGATCCGCACCGGGCTGATGTTCGAGCCGCGCGGCCATGACGTGATGTCCGGCTCGATCCTCTATCCGCCGACGCGCGATGATTGCGACATCGCCATATTGTTCATCGAAACCTCGGGCTGCCTGCCGATGTGCGGCCACGGCACCATCGGAACAGTGACGATGGCCATTGAGCACGGACTGATCAAGCCGAAGACCCCGGGCGTGCTAAGGCTGGACACACCGGCCGGACGGGTCGTCGCCGAGTACAAACAGGTCGGCGAATATGTCGAAGAGGTGCGCATCACCAATGTGCCGTCCTTCCTCCATGCCGAAGGGCTGACTGTGGATTGTCCTCAGCTCGGCGAGATCAGCGTCGATGTCGCCTATGGCGGCAATTTCTACGCAATCGTTGAGCCGCAGAAGAATTTTCGCGACATGGCCGACCATTCGGCGGGCGACCTGATCGCCTGGAGCCCGGTGGTGCGGCAGCGACTCAACGAGAAGTACAAGTTCGAGCATCCCGAGAATCCCGGTATCAATCAGCTGTCGCACATGCTGTGGACCGGCGAGCCGACTAACCCCGAAGCCGATGCCCGCAACGCGGTCTTCTACGGCGACAAGGCGATTGACCGCTCGCCTTGCGGCACTGGCACCTCGGCGCGGATGGCGCAACTCCACGCCAAAGGCGCGCTCAGGGCTGGCGACGATTTCATTCACGAATCGATCATCGGCTCGCTGTTCAAGGGCAGGGTCGAGAAAGAGGTCCAGGTGGCGGGCAAGCCGGCGATCGTTCCCTCGATCGGCGGCTGGGCGCGCATGACTGGATTGAACACGATCTTCATCGACGACCGTGACCCGTTCGCACATGGATTCGTCGTCAAATAGGGAGAGTCCTGACCCAAGGGAAAGCAAGGAGATGTGAAAAGGATTGCGCTCGCCGGCGCAACGATCCTTCTCATCAACTTATTTTGACGGCGATTTCTTCGAAACGCGGTGCATGATACGGCTGAATCGTCAAAGACATTGCGTTATGCCAATGATAGGGTCCGCGATAGTCCAGGGGCTGGATTGGAAAAAACGGAGCAATCCGATGGCGTGTCGGCAAAACACGCATGACGGTTGAAAAATCACGTTGCAATCCGGGCTCGAAACTTTACGACTAGGGGAAATACGAAAAGGAATGCGTCTGCATGGGCGACATTCCAGGGGAGCCAAGTCAGTATGCAGTACTTTGTCCAGCAGCTTATCAACGGGCTGACGCTGGGATCGATCTATGGGCTGATCGCGATCGGCTACACGATGGTCTACGGCATCATCGGCATGATCAATTTCGCCCATGGCGACATCTTCATGGTCGGCGCCTTCACCGCCCTCATCGTTTTCCTCATCCTCGGCGCTATGTTCTATTCGGTGCCGGTGGTCTTGGCGCTCCTGATCATGATGATCGTGGCGATGCTTCTGACCAGCCTGTACAACTGGACGATCGAGAAGGTGGCCTATCGACCGCTGCGCGGTTCGTTCCGGCTGGCGCCGCTGATCACCGCGATCGGCATGTCGATCGCGCTGTCGAACTTCGTCCAGGTGACACAAGGGCCGCGCAACAAGCCGATCCCGCCGATGGTGTCCAAGGTCTATAACATCGAGGGCATCAGCGTGTCGCTGAAGCAGATCATCATCGTCGTCGTCACCGCGCTGCTCTTGGCGCTGTTCTGGTACCTGGTCAACAAGACCTCGCTCGGTCGAGCGCAAAGGGCGTGCGAGCAGGACCGCAAGATGGCGGCGCTGCTCGGCATCGACGTCGACCGCACCATCTCCATCACCTTCATCATGGGCGCCGCACTTGCCGCCGTCGCCGGCACGCTGTTCCTGATGTATTATGGCGTCATTGCTTTCTCCGACGGCTTCGTGCCCGGCGTGAAGGCATTCACCGCGGCGGTGCTCGGCGGCATCGGCTCGCTGCCCGGTGCGGTGCTCGGCGGGCTGATGATCGGCTTCATCGAAAGCATGTGGTCGGCCTATTTCTCGATCGACTACAAGGACGTCGCCGCCTTCTCCATCCTGGCGATCGTGCTGATCTTCCTGCCTTCCGGCATATTGGGCCGGCCAGAAGTCGAAAAGGTCTGAGATCATGGCCGTCACCGTATCCCCGGAGCGCGACGTCGTCGCCACTCCCGTACAGCGTGCTTTTCGCGAGGCGTTGTATGCCGGCGCCATCGCGCTCGGCCTGTTCGTGCTGTTCATCGGGCTGAAGACAGACCAGAACATCTCCAACGAGTTGATCCTGGTGCAGCGCTGGGGCCTGCTCGCGATCGTGGTGATCGCCACCGCTGTCGGGCGCTTCCTCTATGTCGCATATGGCCAGCCTTTCATGGCCAACCAGAAGATCGCCGATGTCGCCACCGGCCTGTTGCCAGATAGCGTGGCGACGCGGTTCTTCCGGCTGCCCTATTTCATCGCGGCGATCGTGATCGCGGCCCTGCTGCTCGTCTTGGCCAGTTCTCTTGACGGGCTGCTGGGGCCGGGTCTTGCCGGCTATGCACGGTTCGTGCGGGCGCTGGCGATCATCTACGCCCTGGCCTCGGTACTGTTTTATTTCCGGGCCTTCATCCATGCCCATTTCTCGGCACTCGGTATCGCCGCGCTGGCGCTCTACCCGATCATCGTCGTGCTGTCGCTTGCTCTCTACGGCGGGTCGATAGCAGCCGGTTTCCAAGGCTCGCTGAAATGGGTCGACAATTTCGGCATCCAGATCCTGATCTATGTGATGCTGGCCTGGGGCCTGAACATCGTCGTCGGCCTCGCTGGCCTGCTCGACCTCGGCTATGTCGCCTTCTACGCGGTCGGCGCCTATGCCTATGCGCTGCTCGGCACCCAATACGGCCTGTCGTTCTGGATCCTGCTGCCGGCCGCCGGCGCCATGGCCGCCTTCTGGGGCGTGCTGCTCGGCTTTCCGGTGCTGCGCCTGCGCGGCGACTATCTGGCGATCGTCACACTTGCCTTCGGCGAGATCATCCGCCTCGTGCTGATCAACTGGCGCGAGGTCACCAATGGCTCGGCCGGCATCTCCGGCATTCCCAAGGTCACCTTCTTCGGCCTGATGACGTTCAACGTCTCGGATCCGAACTATATCGCCAAGGTGCTGAACATTGCCACGTCGAGCGCCTACTACAAGATATTCCTCTACTATTTGATCCTCGGCCTTTGCCTGCTCACCGCTTTCGTCACCATAAGGCTGCGGCGTATGCCGGTCGGCCGGGCCTGGGAAGCGCTGCGCGAGGACGAGATCGCCTGCCGTTCGCTCGGCATCAACACCACCACCACCAAGCTCACCGCCTTTGCCACCGGCGCCATGTTCGGCGGCTTCGCCGGCTCGTTCTTCGCGGCGCGGCAAGGCTTTGTCAGCCCCGAATCCTTCGTCTTCCTGGAATCGGCGATCATCCTTGCCATCGTCGTGCTCGGCGGCATGGGCTCGCTGGTCGGCATCGCCGTCGCCGCGCTGGTGATGATCGGCGGCACGGAGGTACTGCGCGAACTCGATTTCCTGAAGCAGGTCTTCGGTCCCGACTTCACGCCGGAACTCTACCGCATGCTCTTGTTCGGCATGGCCATGGTCATCGTCATGCTGTGGAAGCCGCGCGGTTTCGTCGGCAGCCGCGAGCCGACCGCCTTCCTGAAGGAGCGAAGGGCTGTCTCCAGCTCTTTCACCAAGGAGGGCCACGGCTGATGAATGCGAGCTCGATTCAGAAAGCCAACCCGGGCACGAACGATGCCATCCTGCAGGTCGAGCATCTGTCGATGAAGTTTGGCGGCCTGGTCGCCATCGGCGATCTCTCCTTCAAGGCCAGGCGCGGCGAGATCACCGCGCTGATCGGGCCGAATGGCGCCGGCAAGACCACCGTGTTCAACTGCATCACCGGTTTCTACAAACCGACGGAAGGCATGATCACGCTCAGCCGGCAGGATGGCACGAGCTATTTGCTCGAACGCCTGCCAAACCATGAAATCCCGGCGCGCGCCAAGGTGGCGCGTACCTTCCAGAACATCCGTCTGTTCTCGGGCATGACGCTATTGGAGAACCTTCTGGTCGCCCAGCACAACAAGCTGATGAAGGCATCGGGCTATACGGTGCTCGGTCTGTTCGGCTTCAGCGGCTATCGCAAGGCATCGGCCGAATCGATCGAACTCGCCAAGCACTGGCTGGAGAAGGCCGATCTCGTAGACCGCGCCGATGATCCGGCCGGTGACCTGCCCTATGGCGCGCAGCGTCGTTTGGAGATCGCGCGGGCCATGTGCACGGGGCCGGAACTGCTCTGCCTCGACGAGCCGGCCGCCGGCCTCAATCCGAAGGAATCGCTGGCACTCAACGCGCTGCTGATGGACATCAAGAACACCGGCACGTCGATCCTGCTCATCGAGCACGACATGTCGGTGGTCATGCAGATTTCCGACCATGTCGTCGTGCTCGAATATGGGCGCAAGATCTCCGATGGCAATCCGCAGTCGGTGCGCACCGACCCGCGCGTCATCGCCGCCTATCTCGGCGTCGACGACGAAGAGGTCGAGACCGTTCTGACCGAAGTCGGCGACGAAGACGTGATCGAGCAGCTGGATATCGGTCCGGACTCGGCGCATGGTCCGGGCACATCGTCTTCATATCTCGCCGGGCCGGTGACCGACACGGTCGGCCACAGCGAGGGCGAACGCGTCACGGTGTCGAAAGGCGCCTCCAAGGCCGGCCAGGTCGACGCCCGCGCGAAGGCGGCGGCAAGCCAGTCAGCCTCGCTGGCCGCCGTTCCGACAGCCAAACCAACCGCGAAATCTTCCGCTGCAAAGCCGCCCGTCAAGGCTCCGGCGACGGCGAAGACATCAGGGATTTCGAACCGGCTCACGGCGCCACGCGGCGGCACTGCCGACAATCTGACCCGCATCAAGGGAATCGGCACGGTCAACGAGAAGAAGCTCAACCAGCACGGCATCTTCCACTTCGACCAGATCGCGGCATGGAATAAATCCGACGTCGAGGCGGCCGAAGCCTATCTCGCCTTCGACGGGCGCATCGCGCGCGAGGGGTGGGTCAAGCAGGCCAAGCTTCTCAGCCAGGGCAAGGAGACGGAATTCTCGCGTCGTGTCGATGCGGGCAAGGTGGAAACGAGCCACCCCTCCGATCGTGCTTCCGGGAAGACTGCTAGCGCAGTTTCCGGGAAGACTACTGCTGCAAGCAAGCGCGGAGGGCGCAAGTGATGGCCGGGACAACGCTGCTCGATATCAAGGGCGTCCAGACCTACTACGGCAACATCCGGGCGCTGAACGGCGTCGACGTCACCGTCAAGCAAGGCGAGATCGTAGCGCTGATCGGCGCCAACGGCGCCGGCAAGTCGACGCTGATGATGACCATCTTCGGTGCACCACGGGCCCGCGCCGGCACGATCACCTTCGCCGGCACCGACATCACCCAGTTGCCGACTCACGAGATCGCGCGCATGCGCATCGCCCAGTCGCCGGAGGGACGCCGCATCTTTCCGCGCATGACGGTGATGGAAAACCTGCAGATGGGCGCCAGCCTCGACAACCTCAAGCACTATGACGAGGACGTCGAGAAGGTGTTCACGCTGTTCCCGCGGCTGAAGGAACGTATTGCCCAGCGCGGCGGCACACTGTCGGGCGGCGAGCAGCAGATGCTGTCGATCGCGCGCGCTCTGATGGCGCGGCCGAAGCTGCTCCTGCTCGACGAACCGTCGCTCGGTCTGGCGCCGCTGATCGTCAAGCAGATCTTCGACGCCATCCGCGAGCTGAACCGTACGCAGGGACTGACGGTGTTCCTGGTCGAGCAGAACGCCTTCGGCGCGCTGAAGCTCGCCACGCGCGGCTATGTCATGGTCAACGGCAATGTGACGATGAGCGGCACCGGCAAGGAGCTGCTCGCCAATCCGGAAGTGCGTGCCGCCTATCTCGAAGGCGGCCACCATTGAGTTCAGGAGTCTAGTCATGCAGGGCATTCTCTACGAGGAACCCTCGATCTGGCAGTTCTTCTTCGTCACCTGCCTGCTCGGCGGCTGGGCGGCATGGATGACGGGCAAGGCCTGCGCCCAGACATGGCGCAGCTTCCTCCAGCTGTTCGCCTACATGCTCGGGCTCGGCCTCGGCATAAGGTTCATCCACCACGCGCTGTTCAACGGCACGATGTTTTCGCTGCATTACTATATCGTCGACACTATCGTGCTGATGATATTGGGCTTCATCGGCTATCAATACACGCGCACCAACCAGATGGTGACACAGTATAATTGGCTCTACGAAAGAGCATCGCTTTTGAGCTGGAAACCAAAAGGTTGACGTTCATCATTAACGCCGTTTCGGAAATGAATCGGCGTGACAAGTGCCTGAAAATCGGCAAAGTACGCTTTCTGCGAGTAAGAGTGGGCATCGCATGAAAGCATCATTCACGCCCACTCCGTAAATGGGAGCGTTTTACATGAGAAAATCACTTTTGTCCGCCGTCGCCCTGACCGCGCTTGTCGCGTTCGGCGGCAGCGCGTGGGCTGACGTACTGATCGGCGTCGCCGGTCCGATCACCGGTCCGAACGCCGCCTTCGGCGCACAGTTGCAGAAGGGCGCCGAGGCGGCCGTTGCCGACATCAATGCGGCCGGCGGCATCAATGGCGAGCAGATCAAGCTTTCGATCGGCGACGACGTTTCCGATCCGAAGCAGGGCATCTCGGTCGCCAACAAGTTCGTCGGCGACGGCGTCAAGTTCGTGGTCGGCCACTTCAACTCGGGCGTCTCGATCCCGGCGTCGGAAGTCTACGCGGAGAACGGCATCCTCGAGATCACACCGGCCGCGACCAACCCGCAGTTCACCGAACGCGGCCTGTGGAACGTGTTCCGCACCTGCGGCCGCGACGATCAGCAGGGCAGCATCGCCGGCGCTTATCTGGCGGCGAACTTCAAGGACGCCAAGATCGCGGTCATCCACGACAAGACGACCTACGGTCAAGGCCTTGCCGACGAGACCAAGAAGGCGATGAACGCAGCCGGCCTGACGGAAGTCATGTATGAAGGCGTCAATGTCGGCGACAAGGACTTCTCGGCGCTGATCGCCAAGATGAAGGAAGCCGGCGTTTCCATCATCTATTGGGGCGGCCTGCACACCGAAGCCGGCCTGATTATCCGCCAGGCGGCTGATCAGGGCCTCAAGGCCACGCTGGTTTCCGGCGACGGCATCGTATCGAACGAACTGGCTTCGATCGCGGGCGATGCGGTCGCGGGTACGCTTAACACGTTCGGCCCGGATCCGCGCCTGATTCCCGCCAACAAGGAACTCGTCGAGAAGTTCCGCGCCCAGGGCTTCGAACCCGAGGCATACACGCTCTACGCCTACGCCGCGGCGCAAGCGATCGCCGCAGCCGCGACGGCCGCCAAGTCGAACGATCCGCAAGAAGTCGCCAAGGCGCTTCACGAAAAGGGTCCGTTCAAGACCGTGCTGGGCGACCTCTCCTATGACGCGAAGGGCGATCCGACGCTGCCCGGCTACGTCATGTACGAATGGAAGAAGGGCGACGACGGCAAGTACACCTACGTTCAGAAGATGTAAGCCTGTCGGCGACGACAATTCGAATGCCCGGCGCCTAGCGCCGGGCATTTTTCGTTGTTGGCGCAAACAATCAATTTAAATCGGTTTAAGTGTCGCGCGTTTTTGTTTGCGCTGCAGCATTTTCACGCTAATCATTGCCTCAGCCCCCATCCCTCCATCTCTGGAGCCTTGTCCTTGGCAATCACGAAGATCCTTGTCGCCAACCGGTCCGAAATCGCCATCCGCGTCTTTCGCGCGGCCAACGAACTCGGCCTCAAAACCGTGGCGATCTGGGCCGAGGAGGACAAATACTCGCTGCACCGCTTCAAGGCCGATGAAAGCTACCAGGTGGGGCGCGGACCGCACCTCAACCGGGACATGGGGCCGATCGAAAGCTATTTGTCGATCGAGGAGGTGATGCGCGTCGCCAGGCTTTCGGGCGCCGACGCTATCCATCCGGGCTACGGGCTTTTGTCGGAAAGCCCCGAATTCGCCGAGGCCTGCGCCCAGGCCGGCATCATTTTCATCGGCCCCAAACCGGAAACGATGCGCCGACTCGGCAACAAGGTCGCGGCGCGCAATCTGGCCATCGAGGTCGGCGTGCCGGTGATCCCCGCCACCGATCCGTTGCCCGATGACATGGAGGCGGTCAAGAAACTGGCCAAGGAGGTCGGCTATCCGGTGATGCTGAAGGCATCATGGGGCGGCGGCGGGCGCGGCATGCGCGCCATTCGCTCCGAAGCAGACCTTGCCCGAGAAGTCACTGAAGGCAAGCGCGAGGCGAAAGCCGCCTTCGGCAAGGACGAGGTCTATCTCGAAAAGCTGATCGAGCGCGCCCGCCATGTCGAGGTGCAGGTGCTTGGCGACACCCATGGCAATGCCGTGCATCTGTTCGAGCGCGACTGTTCCATCCAGCGCCGCAACCAGAAGGTCGTCGAGCGGGCGCCGGCGCCTTATCTCGAGCAATCACTGCGCGAGGAGCTTTGCGGCTATGCGCTGAAGATCGCCCGCGAGACGAGCTATGTCGGCGCCGGGACGGTCGAATTCCTACAGGATGCCGATACCGGCAAATTCTACTTCATCGAGGTCAATCCGCGCATCCAGGTCGAGCACACCGTCACCGAGCAAGTGACCGGCATCGATATCGTCAAGGCGCAGATCCATATCCTCGACGGTTTCGCCATCGGCACGGCTGAATCGGGCGTGCCGGCGCAGAAAGACATCAGGCTGAACGGCCATGCATTGCAGTGCCGTATCACCACCGAAGATCCCGAGCATAATTTCATCCCGGACTATGGCCGTATCACCGCCTATCGCGGCGCCACCGGCTTCGGCATCCGCCTCGACGGCGGCACCGCCTATTCGGGCGCGGTCATCACCCGCTTCTACGATCCGTTGCTGGAGAAGGTGACGGCGTGGGCACCGACGCCGGCCGAGACCATTGCCCGCATGAACCGGGCGCTGCGCGAGTTCCGCATCCGCGGGGTGGCGACCAACCTCACCTTTCTCGAAGCGATCATCAACCATCCGAGTTTCGCCGACAATTCCTATACGACCAAGTTTATCGACACGACGCCGGAACTGTTTGCCAGCGTGAAGCGGCAGGACCGAGCGACCAAGCTGCTCAACTATCTGGCCGATGTCTCGGTCAACGGTCATCCAGAAACGCGCGGCCGGCCGCAGCCGAAGGCCGATGCTGCGGCGCCCGTCGTGCCTTACCTCAATGGCAATGTGCCAGGCGGCAGCAAGCAGAAGCTGGACGCGCTTGGGCCGGAGAAATTCGCGGCCTGGATGCGCGAGCAGAGCCAGGTGCTCGTCACCGACACGACGATGCGCGACGGTCATCAGTCGCTGCTCGCCACGCGCATGCGCACGCATGACATCGCCGGCATTGCGGGCACCTATGCGCGGGCCTTGCCACAACTTCTGTCATTGGAATGCTGGGGCGGGGCGACGTTCGACGTCGCCATGCGCTTCCTCACCGAAGACCCGTGGGAACGGCTGTCGCTGGTGCGCGAGGCGGCGCCCAATCTGCTGCTGCAGATGCTTCTGCGTGGCGCCAATGGCGTCGGCTACACCAACTATCCCGACAATGTCGTCCAGCATTTCGTCAGCCAAGCCGCCGCCGGCGGCATCGACCTGTTTCGCGTCTTCGACTGCCTCAACTGGGTCGACAATATGCGCGTCGCCATGGATGCGGTCGGCGCCGAGGGCAAGCTGATCGAGGCGGCGATCTGCTACACCGGCGACATACTCGACCCGGCGCGGGCCAAGTACGATCTCAAATACTATGTCGGTCTGGCCAGGGAGTTGCAGGCGGCAGGCGCCCATATCATCGCGGTCAAGGACATGGCCGGGCTGTTGAAGCCGGCTGCGGCCAGGGTGCTGTTCAAGGCGCTGCGCGAGGCGACTGACCTGCCGATCCATTTCCACACGCACGACACGTCGGGCCTGTCGGCCGCGACGGTGCTGGCGGCGGTGGACAGCGGCGTCGACGCGATCGATGCGGCGATGGATTCCCTGTCGGGCAACACATCGCAGCCTTGCCTGGGTTCGATCGTCGAGGCGCTGAGGGGCACCGAGCGCGACCCGGGGCTTGATCCGCAATGGATCAGGAACATCTCGTTCTACTGGGAAGCGGTGCGCAACCAGTATGCCGCGTTCGAGAGCGACCTGAAAGGACCGGCGTCAGAAGTTTATCTGCATGAGATGCCCGGTGGGCAGTTCACCAACCTCAAGGAACAGGCGCGCTCGCTCGGGCTGGAGACGCGCTGGCACGAGGTGGCGCAGACCTATCACGACGTCAATCTGATGTTCGGCGACATCGTCAAGGTGACGCCGTCGTCAAAGGTCGTCGGTGACATGGCGCTGATGATGGTGAGCCAGGACCTGACCGTGGCCGATGTTGAGAACCCTTCACGGGATATCGCCTTTCCAGACTCGGTCGTCTCTATGCTGCGCGGCGATCTCGGCCAGTCGCCCGGTGGCTGGCCGCAGGCACTTCAGAAGAAGGTGTTGAAAGGTGACAAGCCGATCACGGCGCGGCCGGGATCGCTTTTGAAAGCGGCCAATCTCAAGGCCAGCCGCAAGGAGATCGAGGAAAAGCTGGAGCGCAAGCTCAGCGAATACGAGTTCGCCTCGTGGCTGATGTACCCGAAAGTCTTCACGGATTTCGCTGCCGCGCAGGAAACCTACGGGCCGGTCAGCGTGCTGCCGACACCGACCTATTTCTACGGCATGAAGCCGGAGGACGAGATCTTCATCGACATCGAAAAGGGCAAGACGCTGGTGGTGCGGTGTCTGGCCATAGGCGACGTCGACGAAAAGGGCATGGTTACCGTGTTCTTCGAGCTCAACGGCCAGCCGCGTCGCGTCAAGGTGCCGGACCGCGCGCATGGCGCCTCCGCCGCCAAGGCGCGGCGCAAGGCAGAGCCCGGCAACGAGGCACATGTCGGCGCGCCGATGCCGGGCGTCGTCTCGGCTCTTGCGGTTGCTGCAGGCCAGGCGGTCAAGGCCGGCGACGTGCTCTTATCGATCGAGGCGATGAAGATGGAAACGGCATTGCATGCCGAGCGCGACGGCACGATTGCCGAAGTGCTGGTCAAGGCCGGCGACCAGATCGACGCCAAGGATCTCTTGATCGCCTTCGGCTAAGGTGTGCCGATATTCAGGTGATGCCGGCCTGCAAACGCCGGCTTCCTGCGCTTCCGGTGCTCACGTACTTTAAGTACGTTCCGCTCCGGTTCTCGGCGGCCACCATTTTCGGCTCGGCCTGACCTGAATCTCAACACACCTTCGGGTGTGCCCAACCCTTCATGCCGCATCGATAACAGCTTGACCCGCCGCGCCCGGTCGGGCATCGAACCCGCTCAAATTTGCCGTTTGTCCAGCGAGTCGCGGCATGAAACGAAGCGGAGAAAAACATGGCCGACGACATCACCGAAACCAGCCAGACTGTTGCCGCCGGCCAGTTGCGTGCCTTCATCGAGCGCATCGAGCGGCTCGAGGAAGAGAAGAAGACCATCTCCGACGACATCAAGGAAGTGTTCGCCGAAGCCAAGGGCACCGGCTTCGACACCAAGGCGATGCGGTCTATCATCCGGCTGCGCAAGAAGGATCAGGCGGAGCGCCAGGAAGAGGAAACCATCCTCGATCTGTACAAAGCCGCGCTCGGCATGGTGTAGAGACTGTCTGGAAATTCTACTCCGGCGGCCATCTGATGGCGTTTTCTGTGCTTCCGGTGCCCACGGACCCAAATGTCCGCTGCGCTCCGGTTCTCGAAACTACCTGAGCGTGATGCTGGAGCGAGCATCGAACCATGAGCGAATTCGACTTTGGCGCCCGCCGCGCCTCTGAATTCCGCCAACGCGGCTTCTGGACGCTGTTTGCGGAACGGCATCCGGAAGAAAGGGCTCTGTTGGCGCGGCGCGGACCCTGGTTCTGGCAGCGCGGGCTGCCAGACTTCGCGCTGGTCCTTTCCATGTATGTCGCGCCGGCGCAGAATCATGTCGGTGTCTTCTTCGGCCGCAATGAGAAGTTCGGCGCCACCGAAGCCTGGTCGCGGTTGAAGCCCTTCCAGCCGGCGATAGAAGGCAGGCTGAAGCTCAGGCCGGAACAGAGTTGCGAGGGCCTCGGCATCAATTCGATGTGGCGGGTGAACTGCTTTGCCGAGGACAACTGGCCGGCGATGGCCGACTGGCTGGTGACGGAGGCTTCGCGCGTCGAACGCGCGGTCGTCGAGGTTCTGGGACACGAAGCCCGATCGTGAGTTCGGTCGCCCGCCTCGCACTGAACGCACGGCAATCGAAACGCATCGCCCTCAGTTTTGCTTCGAAGCGTCGCGGCCGATGTCGTCGAGATGTTGCTGCAGTGCCAGATTGTCGAGCGATTCCATCGGCAAGTTGGTGAATACCGCGATGCGGTTGTTGAGCATGCGGTAGGCCTCGGCGAAGGCGAGATGCTGCTCGGCCTCGGTGCCGTCGGCCTTGGCCGGGTCCGGCACCGCCCAAAGTGCTGTCATCGGGTGGCCGGGCCAGATCGGGCAGCTTTCATTCGCCGTGTTGTCGCAAACGGTGAAGACGAAATTCATCTCCGGCGAGCCGGGTTTGGAGAATTCGTCCCAGCTTTTCGACCGGGCGAAGGCTGTGTCGTATTTCAGGCTTTCCAGCAACTGCAGCGCATAGGGATTGACAGTACCCTTCGGTTGCGAACCGGCAGAATAGGCCTTGAAGCGGCCGGCGCCAATGCGATTGAGAATAGCTTCGCCCATGATCGACCGGGCCGAATTGGCGTTGCAGAGAAAGAGGACATTGTAGACATGATCGCTCATTCAGAACTCCTCCATGCTGGCGTTGCAAATGACTGAATGACTATTTCGGATCATCGGTTCCGGGTCGTGAAAGGTTAATGACAGATTTCTGTGTCATGTACGTGTCACATTTCGCGGGGTCTTGCTTTGCCGGTAAGGTTCGGCATTTTCGACGCTCCACGAGCGCAAGCGAGGCTCAATCGATGGGCAATTCGGATCCGGCCGAAATGGCGGCGAAGAAGGCCAGTCACCCGGCCGGTTTCTTCCGTTCGCGCTGGCAGGGCGCGGCGCCACTCGACCGGCTGTTCTGGCGGGATCTGGTCCTGGTAGGCACGGCGATCAACGCTGCTGCGTCGGTGCTGGCACTCATCCTGCTCGGGCTGAAAATGCCGCTTGCCCTCGTCCTCGCCGTGCATTTCGCGCCGGTGCCCTACAACATCTTCCTCACCCTTGCCGTCTGGCGAACCGCGGAAAAGTCCGGCGGCCTCAAGGCCTCGCTGATGATGATCGGTTCTGCGCTGTGGCTGATCCTGGTGGTCGTGGTTTGACAACGATACGCGCATGAAAAAGGGCGGCCGCAGCCGCCCTTTGCAAGGTGACGATCGAAGCGATGGCTCAGGCCGTCGGCTCGAATTTCAGCGCCACGCCGTTGATGCAGTAGCGCAGGCCTGTCGGCGGCGGGCCGTCCTCGAAGACATGGCCGAGATGGCTGCCGCAGCGGGCGCAGTGGCATTCAGTGCGCACCATGCCGTAGCTGCGGTCGACGGTGGTCTCAACCGAACCGGGCACCGGGTCGTTGAAGCTCGGCCAGCCGGTGCCGCTCTCGAACTTCAGCTTGGATTCGAACAGCGGCTGGTCGCAGCCGACGCAGGAAAACGTGCCGGCGCGCTTCTCGTAGAGCAGGGCGCAGCTTCCCGGCCGCTCGGTGCCGTGGCCGCGCATGACCGCATATTGCTCCGGTGTCAGCCTGGCGCGCCATTCGGCGTCGGTGCGGGTAACGGGGTAGGCGTGGGTGTCCATTGAAATCTCCTCAGCCTTGGCGGCTCGTTATTGGTTGCAATTCCTTTTCGTTCCAACATAGGCATTTGTTACAGGCCTGCCCAGCCGCCGTTGTCAGTGTTTCCTCGACAATTGCTTTGTCGCTGCTTCGAGGCCAGCCAGCGTCAGCGGAAACATACGGCCGCCGAAGATGTCGCTGATCATGGCGATCGAATGGGTAAAACCCCAGTTCTTCTGGTTTTCCGGGTTGAACCAGACCGCATTCGGCCATTGCTGCAGCAGCCGGCCGAGCCAGACGGCACCGGCCTCGGGATTCCAGTGTTCGACCGAGCCGCCGGGATGGGCGATCTCGTAGGGGCTCATTGAGGCGTCGCCGACGACGATTACCTTGTAGTCCGGTCCGTATTTGTGGAGCAGGTCGAAGGTCGGGATTACCTCGGCATGGCGGCGGCGATTGTCCTTCCAAACGCCCTCGTAGAGGCAGTTGTGAAAGTAAAAATATTCGAGCTGGCGGAATTCGGCGCGGGCGGCCGAAAACAACTCCTCGACGCTCCTAATGTGGTCATCCATCGAGCCACCGACATCGAAGAACATCAGGAGCTTCACGGCGTTGCGCCGCTCGGGCCGCGTCTTGACGTCGAGATAGCCGTGCTCGGCGGTGGCATGGATGGTGCCGGGCAGGTCGAACTCCTCCTCCGCGCCTTCGCGCACCCAGCGGCGCAGGCGTTTCAGCGCGATCTTGATGTTGCGGGTGCCGAGCTCGACGGCATCGTCGAAATTCCTGAATTCGCGTCTGTCCCAGACTTTGACGGCGCGGCGGTGGCGGCTTTCGTGCTGGCCGATGCGCACGCCTTCGGGGTTGTAGCCATAGGCACCGAAGGGCGAGGTGCCGCCGGTGCCGATCCATTTCGAGCCGCCCTGATGGCGGCCTTTTTGCTCCTCCAGCCGCTGCTTCAGCGTCTCCATCAGCTTTTCGAAGCCGCCGAGCGCCTCGACCAGTTTTTTCTCCTCGTCGGTCAGGTGCCTTTCGGCGAGGCGGCGCAGCCATTCCTCGGGAATGTTCGCGACGTCGACGGCATCTGTCCCGGCCAAGGCCTCGACACCTTTGAAGACGTGAGCAAAGACCTGGTCGAAGCGATCAATGTAACGCTCGTCCTTCACCAGGGCCGAGCGGGCGAGGTAATAAAAGCCCTCGACGTCATAGTCGACCAGCCCGGCTTCCAGCCCTTCCAGCAGCGACAAATATTCCCTGAGCGAGACGGGAACGCGCGCGACCTTCAGTTCGAGGAAGAAGGGGAGGAACATGGCCTATCTACAGCAGATCGTACTCGATGAAGCCCGTCCGGCGCGCGACGTAGTCATAGAGCTTGCGCGCCGTGGCATTGGTCTCGTGGGTCATCCAGTAGACATTCTTGACGCCGATCTTGCCGGCCTCCTGCTTGACCGCTTCGATCAAGGCGGCACCGACGCCCTTGCCACGCACATCCGGGTCGGCGAACAGATCCTGCAGGTAGCAGTTGTTTTTTTCAGACCAGCAGGAGCGATGATAGAGATAGTGGGTGAGGCCGACCGCCTTGCCGTCGAGTGTGGCAATGAAACCCTTCGGCTCGAACTCGCCCGCCGTGAACAGCCGCTTCCAGGTGACGGCATAGACCTCTTCCGGCAGCTTGGTTTCGTAGAAGGTGAGGTAGGCGGTCCAAAGACGCTGCCAATCAGCATGGTCGGATTGCGCCAGGGGGCGGACAATTATGTCGGTCATTTCTCGTTCTCCTGCAAAGTTCAGGCCCGAAGCTGCCTTTCCGTCTACTCTGCTGCAACGGTCCACGACCGGAGAAACCGCTACTGCTGCCGTCTCGCCATGAAGGCCAGCCGCTCGAATAGATGCACGTCCTGTTCGTTCTTCAGCAATGCGCCGTGCAGTTTGGGCAGCGCGTTCTTCGAGTCGCCACGCAGATCCTCCGGCGCGATGTCGTCGGCAACCAGCAGCCTGATCCAGTCGAGCGCTTCGGAAGTCGAGGGCTTCTTCTTCAGTCCCGGCACCTCGCGGATCTCGTAGAACTGGGTGAGCGCGGCGCGCACCAGGCGCTGCTTGATGCCGGGATAATGCACGTCGACGATCCGGTGCAGCGTGTCGACATCGGGGAAGCGGATATAGTGGAAGAAGCAGCGGCGCAGGAAGGCGTCCGGCAGTTCCTTCTCGTTGTTGGAGGTGATGATGACGATTGGCCTGACTGCCGCGCGGATCGTATCGCCGGTCTCGTAGACGAAGAATTCCATCCTATCGAGTTCCTGCAAGAGGTCGTTGGGGAATTCGATGTCGGCCTTGTCGATCTCGTCGATCAAAAGCACGACCTTCTTGGCTGTCGCGAAGGCTTCCCAGAGCTTGCCGCGCTTGATGTAGTTCCTGATGTCGTTGAACCTGATATCGCCGAGCTGGCTGTCGCGCAATCGCGAGACAGCATCATATTCGTAGAGGCCTTGCTGCGCCCTGGTCGTCGACTTGACGTGCCATTCGATCAGGTCGAGGCCAAGCGCCGCCGCCACCTGGCGGGCAAGTTCGGTCTTGCCGGTGCCGGGCTCGCCCTTGACCAGCAAGGGCCGCTCCAGCGCGATCGCGGCGTTGACCGCCACCATCAGATCCTTGTCGGCGACATAGGCCGCCGTGCCTTCAAAACGCATCTCTGCTCCTCGGTTTTTCCGGCGACCGTAAGGAGACGGCCTGGCCAGTGCAAGCGCCGCGGCCAAGGGCGTGACGGACTTCGTGGCGATGCTGCCTGTCAGCCAGGATTTTGCAGCGAAATTGCCTTGCCGTTTCTATGGCGCTTGGCCGGCCATCGGCCTATATTGGGAGTGACGGTCTGCGCTTCCCGGCAGGAGACACTTTTCCCCGGGGCCTTAACGATCCTTAGGGAGCTGTCCCTGGGAAGACCCGTGGGTTTTCTCACACGGCGCCCACCTACTTTGTAGGCACCCGGGATCGACTTCTCCACCGGTTGTGTGGATCGTCACTCGACGCAAAGGATCCATTTGGTGGATCATGCGGTGGAAAACGTCGCTCCGAAAGCTTCAACCAGATTTGACCTTTTCTACCGTCGGCGCATGACCTCATCAAAAGAACTGAAAAAACAGCTGCGCAAGGAAGCGCTCGGGCGCCGCGATGCGCTCGATGAATTCTGGCGGGTGGAAGTAGCGCTTGAGATGGCCGAGACGGCGCGGGACCACCTCGATGTCGAACCCGGACAGGTCGTCTCCGGCTTCTGGCCGATGCGCTCGGAGGTCGATGTCAGGCCATTGATGTTTGCCTTGCGCGAGAAGGGCGCGAGACTCTGCCTGCCGGCCATACTCGACAAGACCACCATCGTCTTTCGCGAACTGGTGCGCGGCGCGCCGATGGTCGAGATGGGCTTCGGCACTGTCGGTCCGCATGAGGAGGCCGCGGTGCTCGATCCCTCGGTGATGCTGGTGCCGCTCGCCGCCTTCGACGCGCGCGGCCATCGCATCGGCTATGGCGCCGGCTATTACGACCGCGCCATTGCCAGGTTGGTCGACAAGGGAACGACGCCGCGGCTGATCGGCATCGCCTTCGACTGCCAGGAGGTGGCGCTGGTCCCGGATGAGGACCATGACGTGATCATCCCGGAAATACTGACCGAGAGCGGGTTGCGTCAGTTCGCGCCACAATTGTAGATAGTTTCCTGGGCGCATGATCTTTTCTGGAAAGTCATGCAACTTTTGGCTGCACTGACCTTCGGTTCGGGATCATGCTTAGATGAGACTTCTCTTCCTCGGCGATATGGTCGGCAAGACGGGACGCACGGCAGTGTGGGAACAACTGCCCGGCCTGATCTCCGATTTCAAGCTCGACTTCGTCATCGTCAATGGCGAGAACGCCGCCGGTGGCTTCGGCATCACCGAGGAGATCTTTCGCGAGACGATTGCGGCGGGTGCGGATGTCGTCACCACCGGCAATCATGTGTGGGACCAGCGCGATGCGCTGATCTTCGCGCCGCGCGAGGAGCGCTTTCTGCGCCCCTCGAATTTTCCCAAGGGCACTCCGGGGCGCGGCTCCGGTGTCTATATCGCCAGGAATGGCGCGCGCGTTTTGGTCGCCAACATCATGGGCAGGGTGTTCATGCACCCCGAACTCGACGATCCGTTCCAGGCCGGCGAGCGCGAACTGGCGGCCTGCCCGCTCGGCGAGCAGGCCGATGTTGTCGTGATAGACTTCCATGCCGAGGCGACCTCGGAAAAAATGTGCTTTGCGCATTTCGTCGACGGTCGCGCCAGCCTGGTCGTCGGCACCCACACACACATGCCGACCGGCGACCACCAGATCCTCAATGGCGGCACCGGCTATATTTCCGACGCCGGCATGTGCGGCGACTATGATTCCTCGCTCGGCATGGACAAGGAGGAGCCGCTCAACCGGTTCCTGTCGAAGGTGCCGAAAGGCCGTTTCGAGGCGGCGACGGGACCGGCGACATTGTGCGGCATCGGCGCCGAGATTTCCGACCGGACCGGCCTGACCGAGAAGATCGCGCCGTTTCGTCGCGGACCGCGGCTGGAAGAAACCGCGCCATCCTTCTGGTCGTGACATTGATATAGAGGCCTGCAATACCTAACTGCCGGCGACACTGCTCTAGATCGTAGAGGGGACGACCTCCATGCAGCTCATCGAATTCCTGGCGCCGCATTTCGCCTTCGTCTCCGATCCGACCGCCTGGGTCGCCCTGCTGACGCTGGTGGTGCTGGAGGTCGTGCTCGGCATCGACAATCTGATCTTCATCTCGATCCTGACCAACAAATTGCCGGAGGCTCAGCGGGCCCGCGCCCGACGACTCGGCATCTCTGCCGCGCTGATCATGCGGCTGGTGCTGCTCGCCACCATCTCGATCATCGTGCAACTGACCACGCCGGTGTTCACCGCCTTTGGCCATGGCTTCTCCTGGCGCGATCTGATCCTGATCGCCGGCGGCCTGTTCCTGGTCTGGAAGGCGACCAAGGAAATCCATCACACGGTCGATCCGGACGATCACAAGGATTCGATGATGGGCGAGACGCTGCAGATTTCGCTCGCCGGCGCCATCTTCCAGATCCTGCTGCTCGATCTCGTCTTCTCGATCGATTCGATCATCACCGCCGTCGGCATGACCGACGAGATCGCCATCATGTACATTGCCGTGATCGTGGCGGTCACCGTGATGATGCTGGCGGCAGGGCCGCTCGCCGATTTCATCGCCAGGAACCCGAGCATCGTCATGCTGGCACTGGGTTTCCTCCTAATGATCGGCATGACGCTGATCGCCGACGGCATGGGTTACCATGTGCCGAAGGGCTATATCTACGCGGCCATGGGTTTTTCGGCGCTGGTCGAAGGGCTCAATATGCTGGCGAGGCGCCGGAGGAAGGCCAAGTCCGGCGGCGGGCATTGAACTCAAGGCGCTGCTTCGGAGCAAGACGGAGCGCTTTCTAATTCGCCGGCACACCCTTCGGATAGCGGCCGCCGATCAGGCCAAGCGTCAGGCCCTGCTCCAGCCATGCCTTGGCGCCAGCGAGCACGAGCGTGAAGCCGCCAGTTGAACCGATGGCCTCTTTCACCTGATCGTCGCCATTGCCGGCAAAGCCGAAATTGCGAACCTCGATAAAGGTGGCACCCCCAGGCATTTCGGTGAAGGTCCAGACCACGGTGGTCGGCGGCTCGCTCCACTGCATGACGATCTTCTTGTCTTTGACGATCTCGCTGATATCGACCGTCGTCGAGACGTCGTACATGCGCCATTCCCAGCGGACCTGCTTGCCGCTGTCCAGCCGGCCGCTGGAATGGGTGAACCAGAATTTTGTGGTGATCGCCGGATCGATGATGGCTTCGAACACTTCTGCGACCGGCCGCCGGATCAGCATGCCGGCTTCGGCGGTTGGCGTTTCGCGGATTTCCATATTGTTCTTCCTTTCCAACAGGTGTCCGGTCCTCGCTCACCAGGCATCGGGTTCGCGCACCATGTGAATGATGTTGGCCGGATTGGTGATCCAGCCGCCGCGGAAACCCTCACCCAAAGGCTCGATGGCATCGCAGCGCACAATGCCGGCCTTGGCGAAATGATCCGCGGCCTTAGGAAAATCGTCGGTGAAAAGCTCCAGCCAGACCTCGGCCTGGCTCAGCATCGGCGCTTCATCGATCCACAGGCGGTTGGGGCCAAGCTCGAAACCGATTGCCGGCGCCTTGGCGGTGAATGGCTTCAGGCCGACGACATTGCGGTAGAAGGCGACCGTCGCCTGATACTGGTGTGGCGGCACTTTCATGGCGATGTTGATGCCGCCGGTGATTTTCGCGCTCATTGCTGGCTCCGTTATCGTGTTCAGATGTTGTTGGCCGACTTGGCCCAGACCTCGCTATGCCAGATTGATCTGCCAAGAGACTCCGAACCTGTCGTTCAGCCATGCGAAACGGCGGCTGAAGCCATAATTGTCGGGTGGCATCAGGAACCCGCCGCCCTTTGCCAGTGTCTCGACAATGCGGTTCAGTTCCTCCTCGGAAGAACAGTCCACATAGAGTGAGACCGATGGCGTGAACGTGAAGGCATGGTGCACGGGGCTGTTGAAGACCATTACGTCCAGGCTGCCACCTATGGACAGGCGAGCCAGCTTGACTACTCCCTCCGGGCCGTCTTCGCCGGGGCCGTAACGTGTGACGTCAAGGATGCTGCTGTCGGGAATGGTCTCGCAATAGAGGGCCATTGCCTCCTCGGCCTTGCCCTCGAACATCAGGAGCGGCGTTACTTTCCTCATCGCGGGCCTCCTTCTTTCTCACGGACGCTCAAATATTGGTCTCGTTGGCGGGCTCGCCCTTCATCTCGCTGCGATAGTAGCCGTCGCGCAAATTGACGCCGTATTCGACATAGGCCTTCATGCAGGCCAGCATTTGCGACCAGCCTTCGCAATTTAGGTAGGATTTCTTCAGGCCGACCGCGTCCTCGTGCCAGCCGGTCTCGGCAATGGTGACGAAAGTGCCGCCATCGTCCAGTGGCTCGAAATTCATCTCGATGCGCGTCTTGTAGGCCGGCTTGCCGTCGGCGTCGGTGGCGTCCCAGCGCAGCACGATGCGGCTGTCCTTCGTCACCTCGTCGACCTCGACCGGGACCTTGCCCCACCAGACGACGCCCGTGCCGGCCGCAAGCGGTGCGCTGGCGCCGCCAATGGTGGTGAAATAGCCGCTCAGTTTGTTTGGATTGACGACCGCGTCGAAGACTTCGGCGACCGGCTTGCCGATGCGTCCGGAAACCCTGAATCCAAGAGACATATCCACAGCTCCTTCCTTGATTGACTCAAGAATATGTTATATAAATATAACATGTCAAGCCGATCGCAAGACGACAATGTTTTCAAGGCGCTGGCGCATCCGCGCCGGCGCGAATTGCTGGATCGGTTGAAGGATGCGCCGCGCACTACCGGCATGCTGTGCGAGGCCTTTCCCGACATGGACCGCTGCACCGTGATGCTACATCTGAAGGTGCTGGAAGAGGCCGAGCTGATCGTGGCAAAGCGTGAAGGGCGCGAGCGCTGGAACCACCTCAACGCGCTGCCGATCAAGCAGATCCACGACCGCTGGATCAGCCAATATGCCGGCCACGCGATCAGCATCATCGACCGGTTGAAGTCCGATCTCGAGGGATGAGCGATTGCGGCGAGCCCGTCCTGCGCGTGTCGTGCAGCAGGCCGACGGCGCGGCTGGACGAATTGAGCCGATTTATCTATAAGCCGGCCATTCCGACAGAACGCGCCGTATGCCCATCCGGGCATTGCAGAGACGTTCTGAGATTTGAATTCGAGCATTTTTGCAGGATGCCGGGCTGTCCGCCCCGCCGCGATGCTCTAGCCGAAGACGACAGGGGTGCCATGGCTGGCCATTCACAGTTCAAGAACATCATGCACCGCAAGGGCCGCCAGGATGCGGTGCGGTCGAAAATGTTTTCCAAGCTGGCGCGCGAAATCACCGTCGCCGCCAAGAGCGGTACACCCGATCCATCGATGAACCCGCGCCTGCGCCTTGCCGTGCAGAACGCCAAGGCGGTGTCGATGCCGAAGGACAACATCCAGCGCGCCATCAACAAGGCCTCGATGGGCGATGCTGAGAACTACGAAGCCGTGCGCTACGAGGGCTATGGGCCGGGCGGCGTGGCGCTGATCGTCGAGGCGCTGACCGACAACCGCAATCGTTCGGCCTCCAATGTGCGCGCCGCCTTCACCAAAGCCGGCGGAGCGATGGGCGAAACCGGCTCGGTGTCGTTCATGTGGGACCGCGTCGGCGAGATCTACTATCCGGCCTCGGCCGGCAGCGCCGAAAAGGTGATGGACGCAGCGATCGAGGCCGGCGCCGATGACGTCCAGTCGGACGAGGAAGGCCACATGATCTATTGCGCCTTCGAGAATCTCGGTGAAGTGTCGAAGGCGCTGGAAGGCGCGCTCGGCGAGGCGGAATCGGTCAAACCGATCTGGCGGCCGCAGAACAACATCCCGGTCGATGAAGAGCGGGCGCAATCATTGATGAAGCTGGTTGCCACGCTGGAAGATGACGACGACGTGCAGAGCGTCTACGCCAATTTCGAGGTCGACGACGAGACATTGGCCAAGCTCAGCGCGGCATGAGCGGACACGGGCAGAACTGACATGACGGAAAAGCCACTGCCCACAATCCGCATCATCTATTGCACGCAGTGCCTGTGGCTGCTGCGGGCCGGCTGGATGGCGCAGGAGCTGCTGTCCACCTTCGGCACTGATCTTGGTGAAGTGACGCTGGTGCCTGGCACCGGCGGCATCTTCACCATTTCCTGCAACGACACGCTGATTTGGGACCGCAAGCGCGACGGCGGCTTTCCGGATGCAGCCAAGCTCAAGCAACTGGTCCGCGACGTCATCGATCCGGGCCGCGATCTCGGCCATGCCGACCGCAAGGGCCATACTTCAAAAGACCCCGCATAAACGGGTCTTCTGCATTTTTGCCCACGATCACCGCCATGCGAAAATGAAGCAGCCCAGCGCCACGACAGCGGTTATGGTGCGGACATGGTTCCACATCACCCAATCCCTGAGATAGGTGGTCCAGACAGTGGCGCCGTTGACGCTGGCCGGATCGACGGTGGCCAGGGCGTTGTTGAGCGGCACGTTGAAGACCATGGTCACGATCGGGTTGCCCACGAGGTAGAGCAGCGCGCCGGCGAGCAGCCAGAGCGAACCCGGCTGACCCCAGCCGATGACGGCGCCGGCGATAAGCACGAGGCAGACCAGCCCGGTGCCGAACAGCGCTGTCATGAACAGCGGCGTGATGACGGTGATGTTGATCGAATTCATCGCGGTGATACCGCCTGCGGCAGGCAGGCGGGCAAGCGCCGGCATGATAAAATTGGAAAAGGCAAAGAAGACGCCGCCGACGATGCCCGAGCCGATTGCGGCGGAGAAGATGAGGGTGGGAAGAAGTTTCGCGATCATGTCACTTGCTCCAGATGCCGGATGCGGCGGTTTCGGTTGCGTAGGCGGAAAAGTCTTTTGGCGCGCGACCGAGCACGCGTTCGACACCGTCGGCCAGCGTCTCGTTGCGGCCGTCGAGCACTTCGGTGAACAGCTCGTTGATGAGCCAGACGAACTCGGCCGGCAACTGCTGGGCTGCCACCGCGGCGGTGAACTCGGCATGCGAAATCCTGATATAGCGGATGTCGCGCCCGGTGGCCTTGCCGATCTCAGCGACCGCATCGGCGAAGCTCAGCAGCCGTGGTCCGGTCAACTCATAGAGCTGGCCGACATGGCCCGGCTGGGTCAGCACGACTAATGCCGTCTCGGCGATGTCGTCGGCATCGACGAATGGCTCGCCGACATTGCCGACCGGCAATGCCACTTCGCCCTCGAGCAAGGACTCGACAAGGAAGCCTTCGCTGAAGTTCTGGGCAAACCAGGCGCAGCGCAGGATCGTCCAGTCGGCGCCAGAAGCCTTCAGCATCTCTTCGGCGCGCTGCGCCTCCGTTTCGCCGCGCCCCGACAGCAGCACCAGCCGGGTGATACCGTGCTCCACGGCAAGTTCGGCGAGGGCGCCGACCGCTTCGGCGGCGCCCGGCACGGCAAGATCGGGATAGTAGCTGATGTAGACGGCGCCGACGCCATCGAGCGCCGGAGCCCAGCTCGCCTTGTCCTGCCAGTCGAAGGCCGGCATGCCCGAGCGTGAGCCGATCCGTACCGGCAGGCCTTGCGCCGTCAATCGTTCCGCCAGGCGGCGGCCGGTCTTGCCGGTGCCGCCAAGGATCAAGGTTGGTTTGCTTGCGTCATTCATGGTGGTTATCCTCCGTTTGGAAATATGAATAATCCTCACATTTGCAAAACGTGATAAACCCTCGTATTTTGTGAGTCAAGCCGATTTGTCGAGAATCTGTTCGGAGACATTCATGGAAGGCAGAGCTGGTTCGCAGGATGGACAGATCGTCTCGCCACGCCGGGCGCCAAGCCAGCAGCGCAGCCGCGAGCGGGTCGAACGCATGCTGGCCGCCGCATCGGAGCTGATCGCCGAGCAGGGCAGCGATGCCATGCGCATGGGCGAGGTGGCGGAACGGGCCGGGGTGTCGATCGGCTCGCTCTACCAGTTCTTCCCCGACAAGCGGGCGATCATCTGGGCGCTGGCCGAGCGCTACACCACCGAAAGCCAGGCCTGCATCTCGGCGGCGCTGGCAGGTGTCACTGATGCCGAAGACCTAAGGCGGGCTTTTTCGGAGCTGGTCGATACCTACTACCGGCTGTTCCTGGCGGAGCCTGTCATGCGCGACATCTGGTCGGGCACGCAGGCCGATAAGGCGCTGCGCGAACTTGAACTCGCCGACAGCCGGGCCAATGCCGAGTTTCTCACCGCGGTGCTGAAGCGGCTGCGGCCCGCCGCCGATCCGGCGGCGCTGGAGACAACGGCTTTCCTCGTCTGGCAGATGGGAGAAGCGGCGATGCGGCTGGCGATCTCGGTCGGGCGAGAAGAAGGCGACAGGCTTGTCGCCGCCTACAAGTGCATGGCGCTCAGGGAGTTGCTTGACCAGTAGGCAGCGTATGTCCGCAATGCTGGTGCTGCTTGGCAGTCAGCAACAAAAAACCCGCCTCCAGGCGGGTTTTTGATCTGCGACAAAGCCAAAAGGGCTTTAGAGGCCGAAACCTTCGAAACGCTTCTTGAATTTGGACAGGCGGCCGCCGCGGTCGAGCAGGGTCTGCTGGCCGCCGGTCCAGGCCGGGTGGGTGGTCGGGTCGATATCGAGGTTCATCGTATCGCCTTCCTTGCCCCAGGTCGAACGGGTCATGTATTCGGTGCCGTCGGTCATGACGACCTTGATGGTGTGGTAGTCGGGATGGATGTCGGTCTTCATGGTTCTATTCCTGGCTTGCCGGCGCGGCTGACGGGCACAAAGCCTGCGTCGATGCGCCCCTTTTTAAAACTCGAAGCCGCAGCTATTGAGGAGCCACGGCTTCTAAAACGGTCGGCGAGCCTATACATCAGCCGGAATTGAATCACAAGGCCGCAGCAAGCGCATATTGAGGCGCATGACAAAAGGCGGCCAGAGGAAACGGTCATGGCGAACATCAGTGGCGATGCAGACGAGCGCCGGCGCTCGCTGAGGCCGCTCAGCCGCCTGTTTCCCTATCTTACCCGCTACCGCAAACTGGTCATTGGCGCGGTTATCTCGCTGGTTGTCGCAGCGGCAACCACGCTGGCCCTGCCGCTGGCGGTGCGGCGCATGATCGATCACGGCTTTTCCGCTTCCAGCACCAGCTTCATCGCCGAGTATTTCGCGGCGCTGGTGGCGATGGCCGCGCTGTTGGCGGCGGCGTCGGCCGGCCGCTACTATTTCGTCATCACGCTCGGCGAGCGTGTCGTCGCCGACATCCGCCGCGATGTGTTCGCCCATGTCACGACGCTGTCGCCGTCCTTCTTCGACACCGCCCAGTCCGGCGAGATCGTGTCGCGGCTCGCCGCCGACACGACGCAGGTGAAATCCGCCGTCGGCGCCACCGCCTCGGTCGCACTGCGCAATGTCATCCTCGGCCTCGGCGCCGTGGCAATGATGGTCGTCACCAGTCCGAAACTATCCGGCCTGGTGATATCAGCGATTCCCGTCATCGTGCTGCCGCTGGTCGCCTTCGGCCGCTCGGTCAGGCGCAAGTCGCGGCAGGCGCAGGACACGCTGGCCGACGCCACCGCCTATGCCAGCGAGCAGATCGGCGCGGTGCGCACGCTGCAGGCCTTCACCAATGAGAGGTTGGTCACAGGGCATTTTTCATCCGCCGTGGAAGCCGCCTTCGAGGCGGCGCGTTCTTCGATCTTCGCCCGCTCCTTCCTCACCTTCTTTGCCATCTTCATGATCTTCTCCTCGGTGGTGGCGGTGCTCTGGTTCGGCTCGCGCGACGTGCTTACCGGCACGCTGTCGCCGGGCACGCTCGGCCAGTTCCTGCTCTATTCGGTGTTTGCCGCCGGCGCGCTCGGCGCGCTGTCGGAAGTCTGGGGCGAGCTGGCCCAGGCAGCGGGTGCCGCGGAGCGGCTGACCGAGATCCTGGCCGAGAGGCCCGCCATCCAACCACCCGCCGACCCGAAGCCGCTGCCGGCGACAGCCAGGGGCGCGATCCGTTTCGATGACGTGTCCTTCTCCTACCCGGCCCGGCCGGATCGCTCTGCCGTCCATGGCCTGAGCTTTGAGGTCAAGCCCGGCGAGACGGTGGCGATCGTTGGCCCATCAGGCGCCGGCAAGAGCACCGTCTTTTCGCTGATCCTGCGCTTCTACGATCCCGAAACCGGCAGGATCCTGATCGACGGTGTCGATGCGCGCGAAGCCGACCCCGCCGCGATCCGGGAGCGCATCGCCATCGTGCCGCAGGATGTCACCATCTTCGCGGCCAGCGCGCGCGACAATATCGGTTTCGGCCGGCCGGGCGCCAGCAATGCCGAGATCGAGACGGCCGCCAAGGATGCGCTCGCCGACGAGTTCATCCTGAAACTCGAGAAGGGCTATGACAGCCAGGTCGGCGAGCGCGGCGTGACCTTGTCCGGCGGCCAGCGCCAACGCGTGGCGATTGCGCGTGCCATCCTGCGCGACGCGCCGATCCTGCTGCTCGACGAGGCAACCTCGGCGCTCGACGCCGAAAGCGAGACGCTGGTGCAGACGGCGCTGGAACGGCTGATGCAGGGTCGCACCACCATCGTCATCGCCCACCGGCTGGCGACAGTGCTGAAGGCCGACCGCATCCTGGTCATGGAAAGCGGCCGCATCGTCGAGGAAGGCACGCATCAAAGCCTCGTCGCCAAGGGCGGCATCTATGCGCGGCTGGCCAAATTGCAGTTCGAGAACGGGGCGAGTGCCTTCAGGGGCGCGGCGGAGTAGCAAACGCCATCTGGCATGGCGCAGGCCTGTATCGCTCGCCTGTCAGGCAGCGCCGTAGCGCTTCTTCAGGTGCTCGGCAAAATACGCGGCGTTCAGTTTTTCGCCCGTCGCGCGTTCGAGCAGCTCCGGCGTTGACCAGCGCGAGCCCTGCGACCAGATCTTTTCGTGGCGCCAGTCGTTGATGGCGGCGAAATCTCCCTTGGCGAGATCATCGTCGGCCGATGGATGATCCCTGGTCAGTGCCGCCCATTGCTGCGCCGCCATCATGGCGCCCAGCGTGTAGGAGGGGAAATAGCCGAAGGCAGCACCCGGCCAGTGCACGTCCTGCATTGGCCCGTCGGCCGGATTGTCGATGGTGGAGAGGCCGAGATAGTCGCGCATCTTGGCGTCCCAGGCTTCGGGCAGGTCGGCGACCTCCAGCCGTCCAGCGACAAGCTCCTGCTCCAGCTCGTAGCGCAGGATGACATGCAGCGGGTAGGTCACCTCGTCGGCGTCGACGCGGATCAGGCCGCGCTCGACCCGGTGCACATGCGGCAGGATGTCGTCGATCGACCAGGCCTCGCCGAGGTGCCTTTCGACCACCGGCAACGCCCAGCGCCAGAATTGTGGGTTGCGGCCGAGCTGCTTTTCGACGAACAGGCTCTGGCTTTCATGCACCGCCATGCCGCGCGCCTTACCGAGCGGCCAGTGCGACCACTGCTTCGGCAGGTTCTGCTCGTAAAGCGCATGGCCGGTCTCGTGCAGCACGCCCATCAGCGCCGACAGGAAATCGGTCGTCTTGTAGCGGGTGGTGATGCGCACGTCGCTGGGCACGCCGCCGCAGAACGGATGATGCGACACCGAAAGCGAGCCGTGGGTCAGGTCGAAGCCGACGGCCGCCATCATGGCCAGACCAAGCTCGCGCTGCCTGTCGATGGCGTAGCTGCCCGAAAGCGGTTTTAGTGCCCGCTTTGCCAGCCGCGCCTCCTGCACGGCGAGCGCTTCGGGAACAAAGCCTTTGAGGAAAACCTTCAGTTCGGCGAAGACCGGCGTGATATCGGCGGCGCGGTTGCCGGGGTCATACTGCTCCATCAGCGCGTCATAGGGATCGAGGCCGAGCACGTCGGCGCGCAGTGCAGCCTCTTCGCGCACTAGGCCCACGACACCTTCGAGCGCCGGCAGGAAGCCAGCCCAGTCGTTCTTGGCGCGCAGGTCGCGCCAGAGTTGCTCGGAGCGCATGCGCGCAGCGGTCTGGCGTTCGACGAATTCGACGGGCAGGCAGGTCAGGTTGGTGTATTGGCGCCGGAACTCCCTGAGTGCTGCCTGCTGTTCCTCGTTCAGCGTTTCCCGTTCAGCCGCCGCGATCCAGTCGGCGATCTCCGGTACGGTGGCCTGCCGGTGATGCATGCCGGCAAGGGCCGACATCGCCTCGGCGCGCTTCTCTCCGCCGCCGACGGCCATATGCGTCGCCTCGTCGGCGCCGAGGATGGCAAGCGCATGTTCCAGCGCTTCGAGCTTGTGGCCGAGGTCGTCGAGTTTTTGAAAGGACATGGCGGTTCCGGTGAATTTGAACGGCAGGGAAAAGATACCAATGCGCTGACGTTGGCAACCCTGAAGCGGTGCACTGCCACGGTGATCCGATCGCGATCCGCCATGCCAGGAGCAACACACCTTGCGGAAGCGGTGGGGTGCGTGATCAATGTCGTTTGGCGGCGCAAGACCGCGAGGGGAGACGAAACATGATCGCCAATGTGCTGGTCGGGCTGGTGGCTCTGATCCACCTCTACATCGTCTATCTGGAGATGGTGTTGTGGGATACACCGCGCGGCCACAAAGCTTTCAGCCTGACGCCGGAATTCGCCAGCGCATCGAAGGTGCTTGCCGCCAATCAGGGGCTTTACAACAGCTTTCTCGCCACCGGGCTGATCTGGGGACTTTATCTCGGCGCGGCCGGTTTTCAGATCAAAATGTTCTTCCTGCTTTGCGTTGCTATTGCCGGCCTTTACAGCGCGGCGACGGTCGGCCGGAAAATCCTGTTCATACAGACCGTGCCGGCAGTGCTGGCGCTGATCGCGCTCGTGTTAAGCTAGCGCATGATCCCGAACCGAAGGCCGGAAAAGGATCATGCGCAAGATCAAATTGCTACAGCGTCCTTTGCGCGCCCGAAAAAAAGCCGCGGGGCGCTGATGGATGGTTTCAGCCGTTTGGATGATTTGGGCCGTAGCCGTTTGGATAATATCCGCCATCGCCGCCGTTGCCCATTAGGAAGGCGCTGCCAGTGTCAACCCGGAGCGTCTGGCTCAGGTCATCGAGCTGGTGCAGCAACTGCTGATATTGCGTGGCCGGTATCCTGCCATGTCCCGCGGCGGCCGTCCTTTCGGCGACCTGGCTGATGTGAGCAGCCCGCATATGCAGCCTATGCGCCTCGGCCGGCGTGATTTTATTCACTTGCATCGCGTCCGTGATGCCTTTCTCCACGCCCTGCGCTTGATCGATCAACGCTGTCACGCTGGGGCCGGAGAAGACGCTCGATGCGGCATAGGCGCCAGCAAACGGAACGGCGATGAGAAGCGCGGTGAGGGTTGCAGTCCTGAGGGTCTTGAAAGAGCGCATGACTGCGTCTCCTTTACTGAGGAAGGGGGCGATTGGGTCGTCCTGCCTTCCGGCCGCAGGCCGTCCGGTTCCGTCGCGTCGCGACGAGGGGCTCATCGCCGGCGGTTCTCAGCCCGCGACAGAGACTAGGACTGCGCTGCGGCAAAGTGTAATTAAAAAAAGATAATGTTTTCAGGCCTTGTCGACCCGATATCTGCGCCCTAGCGTTGAGCCGGCGAACAAATTCGCGTGATGCGGGATCACCGTTCGGTGAGCTTCAGTTCAATGCGGCGGTTCTTGTTGCGCGCTTCTTCGGTGTCTGCGGGATCGAGCGGCTGGAATTCGCCGAAGCCGGCCGCGACCAACCGGTTGGCCGGCACGCCGTTTTCGATCAGGAACTTCACCACCGAGGTCGAGCGCGCCGTCGACAGCTCCCAATTGTCGCGGTAGCGGCCGGTGCCCGATAGCGGAACGTTGTCGGTGTGGCCGTCGACGCGCAGCACCCAGCTGATCTCCGGCGGGATCTCCTTTTGCAACTCGATGATGGCGTCGGCGAGCTTCTTCATCTCGACCTTGCCGGCATCGTTGATCACCTCGGAGCCGGGCGGGAAAAGCACTTCCGACTGGAAGACGAAGCGGTCGCCGACGATGCGGATGTTTTCGCGGTCGGCGAGGATTTCGCGCAGGCGCCCGAAGAAGTCAGACCGGTAGCGGTTTAGTTCCTGCACGCGCTGCGCCAAAGCGACATTCAGCCGGCGGCCGAGGTCGGCGATCTTGGTGTTGGATTCGCGGTCGCGCGTTTCGGAGACGTTGAGCGCGTCTTCGAGTGCCGCGATCTGTTTGCGCAGCGCGGCGATCTGCTGGTTGAGGATCTCGACCTGGCTTAGCGCCTGCTGGCTGATCTGGCGCTGGCCTTCGAGTTCACCCGAAAGTGCCGTGGCGCGCTGGTTGGCCGCGTCGCCGGCACCGGCGCCTTGCGCCAGCAATTGTTCGAGCCGGCTTTTTTCCGCTTCCGACTGCGACAGCGAGGCCTGCAGATTGGCGAGCGAATCTTCCTTGTCCTGCGTCGTCGAGCGTTCCAGCGCCAGAAGCTGGGTCAGTTCGTTTATTTGCGAGTTAAGGCGGTTGAGAACCGTGTCCTTGCCGGAAATTTCGCGGCCGAGCAGGAACTGCGCCAGCACGAAGACCGTCAGCAGGAACATGATCGCGAGCAGCAGCGTCGACAGCGCATCGACGAAGCCCGGCCAATAGTCGATGCGGCGATCGCTGCGCCGCGTCCGCGCCAGGGCCACGTCAGTGGACTCCCGGCTTCTTCAGGGCGTCGGCGATCTTCTCCAGCGTGTTGCGCATCGCCTTCTGTTCGTCGGACTGGGCCTCGACCCAGTCGCGCATGATCTGCTGCTCGGAGCGCATGTTCTTGACCAGGCCGGAAATGCCGTCGGCAAGGTTGGCCATCGCGGTGGCGACGCGCGGGTTGGGGCTGCCGCCATTCTCCTGGAGGCTGCGCAGCTTCTCCGACAGAACGCGGATCTCGTCGGAGGATTCGACCTTCGCCGGATCGGAAACGACGATATCCGACGACAGATCGGTGACCGAGGACAACCAGTTCTCAAGCTCGGTGTAGAAGCGCGTCTGGGCGCGGCCGGCCTGCAGGTCGAGGAAGCCGAGCACCAGGGAGCCGGACAGGCCGAACAATGAAGACGAGAAGGCGGTGCCCATGCCGGCCAGCGGCGCGGAAAGCCCTTGCTTCAGGGAATCCAGCACCGCGGCGGCGTCACCGGTGCCGGGATCGAGCGAGTCGATGGTTTCGCGGATCGAACCGATCGTGTTGAGCAGGCCCCAGAAAGTACCGAGCAGCCCAAGGAACACCAGCAGCCCGACGAGGTAGCGCGAGGTGTCGCGGCTTTCGTCGAGGCGGGTGGCGATCGAATCGAGCATGGTGCGCATCGAACTGGTCGAAAAGGCCATCGACGACGAGCGGCTGAGCATAGCCTTCATCGGCGCCAGCAGCACCGGTTCGGTGGTTTCGGAGCCGGCCCGGAAGGAGTTGACCCAGCGCACTTCGCGAAACAGCCGCCCGACCTGCACGAAGGCCAGCAGGATACCGACCACAAGCACGCCGATGATCAGGCCATTGAGGCCGGGATTGGTGACGAAAGCGGTCGAGATCTGACGGGTCAGGATTGCAGCGATGAAGGCGACGATCACCAGGAAAATGACCATGGTGAGCAGAAAGACCTGCGGGCTCGACAATTTGTGGGGGTCGTAGACCAGGACGTCGGAGCGCCTGCCTATGCCGAAGGATTTGAGAAAAGCCATCCGTGCCCCGTTTCCGATGCCACCGCCGATCACGTTGAGCGCGACTCTAAACGCAATTGTGACGAAATTGAATGGCGCTTGGCAATATTGGCCGCCGATTGCAACCTAGAGATTAGAGTCGGTTAATGACCAGGCAGTCGACCATGGCGGCCAGGTGCAAGCCGGCGCCGGTGACGACAAAGCCATGCCACAGCGCATTGTGGAAGCGCAGGCCCTTCCAAGCGAAAAAGATGACGCCGCAGGAATAGACGAAGCCGCCGGCAACGATCAGCACGATCGATGTCGCCGGCAGCGTCTGAACGAGCGGCTCGACCAGGACGATACCGCTCCAGCCGATGGCGAGATAGAAGACGATCGCCAGCCGATCGAACCGGCCGGGAAGAAGCACCTTGATGGCGATGCCGATCACCGCCGCAACCCAGACCAGGACGATCATCGAGACCGTCAGCGGCGAGCCGTCGAGCTGGGCAAGGAAGGGCGTGTAGGTGGCGGCGATCAAAAGGTAGATCGCGGCATGGTCGAAGCGCCGCAATATCCACTTCACCGGTGAGGATATTGGCCACAGATTATAGGCCAGCGAGACCGAGAGCACGGTGAGCAGCGAGACCACATAGAAGGCGGCGGCGATATACTCGCCAGGACCGGTATGGAAGGCGGCCAACGCCAGCAAGGTCGAACCTGCCGATATCGCCAGTACGATGCCGACCGCATGGACGATACCGTCGGCGATCATCTCGGCGCGCGAATAGTGCCAGCGCCCCATAAAGGGGATTTCGATCTGGGATTCGGGGCCGGCGTTCGTCATGAAAGGTCCTGCGTCTCCCTTATCTGGGTGGGCGCCGGACAGTATTTCAAGTTTCGGTTGCGGTTTTGCGACTACAGCGCCGCGCGTCCTTTCGACGCGCAAAGGACGCCGTAGCACTTTTGATTTGCGCATGATCCTTTCCGAAAATCGGTTCCGATTTTCGGGGTCATGCGCTAGCGGCGCTTCGGCGCGCCAACGTCGTCAGCGCCCAGAAACCGTCAGCGTGATGTGATCGGCTTCTTCACTGTCTTCAGCAGCGCGCGCTGGATGATCTCATTGCCGGCGACGACCGAGCCGCCCTCCAGCATCTCCTGCCCGCCGGCGAAATCGGAAACGAAACCGCCGGCTTCGCGGATCAAAAGCAGCCCGGCCGCGATATCCCAGGCCGACAGGCCGACTTCCCAGAATCCGTCCATGCGCCCCGCGGCGACATAGGCGAGATCGAGTGAGGCGGAGCCGAGGCGGCGCACACCCGAAACCTCGGCCATCACATTGCGCAGCTCGAGGAGGAAATTGCCGTGCTGGCCGCGCCCGAGATGCGGTACGCCGCAGCCGATCACGGCATCGTTCAGCTTCGTTCTGCCGGCAACGCGCAGCCGGCGGTCGTTCATGAAGGCGCCGCCACCGCGCTCGGCGGTGTAGAGCTCGTCCATCGCCGGATTGTAAACGACGCCGGCGACGATCTGGCCCTGGCGTTCCAGCGCAATCGAGATGGCGAAGAGCGGAATGCCATGCAGGAAATTGGTGGTGCCGTCGAGCGGATCGACGAGCCAGCGGTGCTGGCTGTCATCGCCCGCGACTGCGCCCCGTTCCTCCATCAGGAAGGCGTAGCCCGGCCGCGCCTTTGACAGCTCGGTGAACAGGATTTCCTCGGCCTTGCGGTCGGCCTGGCTGACATAGTCGCCCGGCCCCTTCATCGAGACCTGCAGGTTCTGGACTTCGCCGAAGTCGCGCGACAGCGAGCGGCCGGCCTTCATGGCGGCCTGGACCATGACATTGAGAAGTGCTGAACGCGCCATTGTGCTTCTTCCTGCTGCTAAAGCACGTCGCAGCTATCCGGATTTATGCGACGTACTTTAAATCTTTGTTTTGTGCATGTCGTTATCCCAAAACCGCTGCGCACTTTTGGGCGACATGCACTGGGCGTCAGTCCGCGCGGCGCACGTAGGTGATTTCGTTGGTGTCGACGATGATGCGCTCGCCCGAGCCGATGAAGGGCGGCACCAGCACACGGATACCGTTTTCCAGCATCGCCGGCTTGTAGGACGAGGCCGCCGTCTGGCCTTTCACTACCGGGTCGGCTTCGGTGATGGTCAGCGTCACCTGGTCGGGCAGCGAAATACCGATCGGCCTTTCCTCATAGAGCTGGACCGTCACCATCATGCCGTCCTGCAGGAAGGCGGCACGGTCGCCGACGAAATCCTTCTGCAGTTCGAGCTGCTCGTAGCTTTCGGTGTCCATGAACACCAGCGCCCCGTCTTGTTCGTAGAGGAAGGAGAAATCCTTCAGATCGAGCCGGATCTGCTCAACAGTCTCAGCCGAGCGGAAGCGCTCGTTAAGCTTGGTGCCGTTGATGAGGTTCTTCAGCTCGACCTGGTTGTAGGCGCCGCCCTTGCCGGGCTTGACCGTATTGGTCCTGACCGCCACCCACAGGCCGCCATCGTGCTCGATGACATAGCCGGGACGGATTTCGTTGCCATTGATCTTGGCCATGATGATCTTGATCCGGAATGAGATGCTCGCCGAAGGGCGATTTCGGGCCCCCAAGACCACAAATCGCCTGAAGAGGCAAGGGAGCGAGCAAGAGAGGTCTGAACCGCGGCGACGCCTTGCCCAGGCAAGCCTGTTGTTGGCGCTATCGCCGGATGCTCACGATCCGCGGCTTCTTACGGCAGACGATTGGCCTTCTGCAGCGCCTGCTTGGTCTGGTCGTCATCCAAACCTTGCAGGAAATCGTCCATCTGCGGATCGATGAGCCCGGCGCGGCGGGCGACAATGTACCAGGCGCCGGCCAGGATCAGATCCGGATCGGTGCCGATGCCTTCCATATAGAGTTTGGCGAGCCGGTTCTGGGCGGCGACATTGCCGCCTTCGGCGGCCTGCTTCATCCAACCGAAGCCGGATTTCAGGTCGCGTGGGCCGCCGCGTCCCTCGATCATCCAGGCGGCGAGATCGATCTGCGCCGTGTCGTAGTTCTGCCGTGCAGCCTGCGCCAACAGGCCACGTGCCTGGACATCGTCATGCGGCTTGCCGCCGGCGCCATTGGCATAGATCTGCGCCATAGCATATTGCGCGTCGGCAAGGCCGGTCGCGGCGGCGCGTTCATAATAGGACGCAGCCTTGGCGAGGCCCGCGTCGCCGGGATCCTGCTTGACAAGCAACTGGGCGAAGTTGAACTGCGCCAGGCGATTGCCAGCCTCGGCGGCCGACTGCATCAGCGCATAGGCTTCCTTTTCATCCTTCTTGACGTAGCGGCCGTCGAGCAGCATCAGCGCATACTGGAACTGCGATTCCGGTATGCCCTGCTCGGCGGCAAGCGCGTACCATTTTGCCGCTTCCGAAGCGTTGAGCGGCACGCCAAGCCCTCGCGACAGTATCTCGGCCACCAGCGTCTGAGCTGCCGGATCGCCGTTCTGGGCGCGGACCAAAGCCAAGTTATAGGCCGTCTTGTAGAGACCGCGCTGAAAGGCGCCGTAGGCGGGGTCCGACGGTTTCGCACCGAAACGTTCGGGATTGATCGTGTCGGCCGACGGTAGCGGGGCTGTGGTTGCGGGCTGCGGCAACGGCGTGTCGATCGGCTTGTCCGCGTGCGGGCCGGCGTCCGGTTTGGGCTGCGGCAAAGGGATGGTTTCGGCGGCGGCGGCCTGCGCCGTGAGCGTCGCTAGAAAGACGTTGAAAAGGATTGTCCGGGGCGGCACGTCAGTCCTCGAAACGCGGCGCGGTTTCGTCGAGCAGCGCGTTGGCCCCGGCGATCGCCGCCTTTGCATCGACGCCGTCGGCAAAGACGGCGCTGGACAGCGCCACGAATTCGGCGCCGGTGGCGGCGACTGTTTCGACTGAGGCGATGTCCGACCCGGCCATGACGATGCAGGGGATCTGGATCACATCCGCCCACCATTGTCCCAGCGACAGGTTGCGCGGGTGCGGCTCCGGCTTGTTGTCATAACCGAAGCGGCCGAAGAAGATATAATCGGGCCTGAGCTCACCGAGCTCCAGCGCATCGTCCCGGGTCTTGGCGCCGCCGCAGCCGACCATCATCTTGGTCTGGAAGTGTTCGATCGTCTCGGCGAGTTCGGCCTTGCCGACCTCGACATGGATGCCGTCGGCCTGGACGCGGCCGGCAATGCGGGTGTCGCCGGCAATGACGACGGCGGCGCCCGCCGCTTGCGCCATCGGCACGATCTTCTCGGCGAAGGCCTGGAAGGAGGCTTCGTCCATGCCGTTTTCGGGCAGGATCAGCGACGCGATGTCGCCGCCTTCGAACGCTGCGCCAATGCGCTCGGCCGACGCGCCGGGTGGCGCGATCAGCACGATGCGGCAGCGATTTGGAGGCGTAGCGTCGTTCATTGGTCTTCGATCCCGGTTTTCGCCTATGCCGGGCGAAGATGGTTGCATTGCGGCATAGAGCAAAGCGCCCGCCTTGAACAGGCGGGCGAGCGGGATCATTGATGCTCGGCCAGCGCCGGGCGACAGCGCTGTTCCTTCACCTGATTGCTTGCGGGCTTTCAGCCGGAGGTTTCTGTTTCCATAACGACCAGCCGAGGTTCATGCCGGCCGCTGCAATCAGGATGGCGGCGGCGCCGACGATCTGGGTGGGATGCAGCCTATGGCCGAAGGCGACGACATCGACCAGGATCGCGACCACGGGATAGATGAAGGACAGCGACCCTTGCAGATGCGTCGGCAGCTTCTGGATGGCGCCATACATCAATATATACATCAGGCCGGTGTGGACGACGCCAAGCGTCGCCAGCATGGTCCAGCTCCAGGCATCGGCCGGAAGTTGGGAGAAATTGGCGAAAGGCGCCAGCATGACGACGCCGACGCAGACCTGGATCAGGGCGATCAGATGCGGCGGCGTGCCTCTGAGTTTCTTGGTGACGATGGCGGCGACTGCCCAGAAGAAGGCCGCTCCCAGCGCCATCGCGATGCCGGTGAAATAGTCCGCACCGACATTGCCTGCATCGGGGCCTGCACGGGGCGAGGCCTGCACGATCAGCAGCATGCCGGCAAAGGCGATGCCAAGCCAGGTCAGCTTGGTCATGGTCAGCCGTTCCGAGAAGAAGAGCGCGCCAAAGCCTACCAGCATGAAGGGCTGCGTGTTGTAGACCGCCGTGGCGATCGAGATCGAAGCGCGGGAAAATGAGCTGAACAGCAAGAGCCAATTGACGACGATGGCAGCACCGCCGAGGGCGGCAATCGCGACGATACGAAGCGACAGCCTGCCGCGCAGCAGTCCCGCGGTTGCGCAGATGGCGAGCAGCGTGACGGCGCCAAAGGCGCAGCGCCAGAACACCACGTCCATGATCGGTTGGCCCGACATGACGACGAACCAGCCGATCGTGCCGAGGATCGCCATCGCGGCCGTCATTTCGATCGTGCCGCGCGTTGTGCTGTCCATGAAGATACCTCTTGCGAGCGGTTGCGTTGAAAAGAAATAATCTCATGCGGCTCGGATGGTTTCCATGTGTTGAAACAGGTTGTATTTAGGTATCGCCTAATTAAGTAAGGAAGATTCCATCTTTCATATGAGAATGTTAAATGCTGGACGATCTCGACAAACGCCTTCTTGAAATCCTGATCAAGGATTCGCGAACCTCGTTGAAGGAACTGGCCCGAGAGGTCGGGCTGTCGTCGCCCAGCGTTTCGGAACGGCTGCGGCGGCTCGAGGAGCGCGGCGTCATCAGGGCCTTCACCATCGAGATCGATCCGCAAGCGTTGGGTTATCCCCTGCAGGCGATCGTTCGCATTCGGCCGCTGCCGGGCAAGCTGCACATCGTGCAGAAGCTGATCGAAGAAATCCCCGAGTTTGGCGAATGCGACAAGGTGACCGGCGACGACTGCTTTGTCGCCAGGCTGTTCGTGCGCTCGATCGGCGAGTTGGACCGGCTCCTCGACCGTATCGCCGACAAGGCCGAAACGAGCACCGCCATCATCAAGGCGCAGCCGATCCGGCGGCGCCCACCGCCGCTCGACCTCCCGAGCTTGTGACAGGTTCCGGCGGCATCGGGCACATTTGCGGTCGCGACGTGACCATTTCTGGTCTATTCCAGAGTCCGACCTTTCCCTCCAGCCTGCTTTCCCCATGTCCGGTCTTCTTGTCGATCCCTGGTTCTATGCCGCGGCTATTCCGGCCGTCATTCTGACCGGCCTGTCCAAGGGTGGGTTCGGCGGCGCCGTCGGCCTCATCGGCGTGCCGATGATGGCGCTGGCCATGCCGCCGGTGCAGGCGGCGGCCATCCTGTTGCCTATCCTGTGCCTGATGGACGTCGTCTCGGTATGGACGTGGTGGGGCGTCTACGACCGCAAGATGCTGGTCGACATGATGCCGGGCGCCGTCGCTGGTATCGGGCTTGGCTGGCTGACGGCAGCGTTCGTCACGGAGGAGATGGTCAGGCTGATCGTCGGAACGGTCGCCATCGTCTTCGTCCTGCGCTGGATCTATGTGCAGATCCGCCATGGCGCGACGCATTCGGCGCAGCCTAATCGCGTGGCGGCCGCCTTCTGGGGCACGATAGCCGGCTTCACCAGCTTCGTCGCCCATGTCGGCGGCCCGCCCTTCCAGATCTACGCGCTGCCGATACGGCTCGACCCTAAGGTGCTATCGGGCACCAGCGCCATCCTGTTCGCCGCCACCAATGCGCTGAAGCTCATCCCCTATTTCGCGCTCGGCCAGTTCGACACCGCTAATCTGACGGCGTCGGCGGTGCTGATGCCGCTGGCGCCGCTCTCGACCATCGCTGGCGCCTGGCTGGTGCGGCGGATGCGGCCGGAGCTGTTCTATCCGTTCACCTATGCAACGGTGGCCGTCGTCGCGGTCAAGCTTCTGTGGGACGGCATCGCCGGCCTCTTTTAGAGCGTGGCCTCTGGGAGCTGACGGCGGCCGCGCCCGCTGCCAGTTCCACCACAGATTCAGGCGGCGCTCGGCACCAGCCGCCGCGCCCCACCGAGGGCGAGGGCAACGCCGGTGGTCAGGACCAGCGCCATACAGCCCAGGATGGTGATGTCGTTCAGCGTCGGCTTCAGCACCATGTCGGCGATGATCACCAGCATCACTGCATAGTCGAAGCGTGCGGCGGCGAGAATGCGCTGGCCCTGAGCGAGAGCTGCCGGCGTCACACCTTCCTTGGCAATCATCCCCGCCATGCGGTCGGCGGTCGGCTTGAAGATGAACATGCCGATGGAGAACGTCATGGCATAGCCGGCGAGGCCGATCAGAATCCACAGGTCGGAGAAGCCGACCCAGAATCCGCACATGATGAGGCCGAAGGCCAGCGTCAGCATCGACATCGGCGCGAAGAACCTGTTGCCGAGCTCGCCGGTGGCGCGCATCGCCTGCAGCATGCCTTCGATGTTTCCGGCGCGGTCGGCGCGCACGGCAAGCATCATCAGCGCGAAGCCACCACCAACCCACAGTGTTGCCGAGACGATGTGCAGAAATTTGACGATCGAGTACCAGTCCATGGTCCCTCCTTGGACGTTTTTGATGATTGCGAGCGGCGCAATTGCCTCAGCCTCGCTACGAGGAGCGGGCGTTTAACGCGGCGCCGGTTTCGGAAAGATGTCGCGTGGGGGGCGGGTTTGTTTCGGCGTCATGCGAACGCGGCCGGAGCTTAGCCGTAAGCGATTGCGCAAACGCGCCGCGCCGTCCTACAGTCACAGCGCCGGAAGGGGTCGGGCGGCATCAGTTGGAAACATTGTCGACGATAATGCGCCGAATCCGGGAACCGGTGGCGGGTCAACCGCCTGAGTCTAAAAACCCATTCCCGTGGCGGGAAAAGGCAATTCGGGGGATACTATGCAAGGGACGGCACGAAATTTCTTCACACTGGCCATCATCTACTCACTGTGCGGCATGGCATTGGGGCTGCACATGTCGATCAGCCAGGACCATGGCCAGATGCCGACCCACGCCCACACAATGGTGGCGGGGTGGCTGATGTCGGCAGTGTTTGCTTTCTTCTACCATCTGTTTCCGGCGATCGGCCACAAGAGGCTGGCCACCGTGCATTTCTGGCTGACGGCCATCAGTGGTATCGGCCTGTTGATCGGCCTTTATTTCCTGCTTGCCGGCAACCCGGCGATCGAGCCGTTGGTGGCAGTGTCCTCGATGGCCTTTTACGCGGGGATGTTGCTGTTCGCTTTCATCGCCCTGCCGGCGCTGTGGAGATCCTGACAGGCCGGCTTCTGTGCTGTTACGGCACAGGCGGGCGGCGCTCGGTCAAAAAATATGCGCGCTGTTAAGGGTTCATTAAGCTTTACAGGCGTTTACTATGCGCATCCAGTGATCTGGATTCTTACCGAGTGGTTGGAGCCACTTTGTTTGACGCCTCCCTGTTAAACTCCTGAGAGCCGCCTTATCCGCGGCTCTTTTTTTGTCCCCGCGGCGCCGTTAACCGTTTGTTAAACATGTGCTTGCCTTCATCGACCCCGAAGCGCATTTTCAAGCCTCAGTTGATAGGGTGCGGCGTGACGGCAAGGAAGCCGAATCGGCCGGCTGTAAGGCAAGTGCTGGGGTATCGATGAACGAGACTTCGATGGGAAACGCGAAAACCATCAAGCTGGCTGAGCGCCGGGTTTTCTCCCAATCCTTCAAGCCGCTCTACCAGGAAGGCATGGGCCTGGTCGAGCAGGCGGCCGAATATCTGGACGGCAAGGGTCGGGCCGAGGCGAAGAAGCTGTCCAGGTTGGCGGCGACGCTTTATGCGGCGGAATCGATGCGGCTGACCACCAGGCTGATGCAGGTTGCATCCTGGCTGCTTCTGCAGCGGGCGGCGAATTCCGGCGAGATGACGCGCGATCAGGTTGCTTCCGAAAAATCCAAGGTGCGTCTCGACACCGCCTCCGCCCATGATGAAGCGGTAGGCTGGGCCGAATTGCCCAAGGACTTTGTCGACCTCGTCAATCGTTCGCTGCGCCTGCAGGCGCTGGTGCGCCGCATGGACGAGGAAGTCTATGGCGAGGCGATGGCCGACATGCCGCCAGCAAGCCGCCGCGTCAATCCGGTTTCCGACCAGATCACGTTGCTCAACACGGCTTTTGCCCGCGGCTGACAGGCTGCTTGATAATTCTACTCTGACGGACACCTGATACGGTCTTCTGCGCTTCCGGTGCTCACGTACTCAAGTACGCTCCGCTCCGGCCTTCGCCGGCCGAAGCCCTCATAGGCGCCTCCGTCCTATGAAGGCTACGGCCGGCGTAGGCCGGTTCTCAAAACCACCCCATCTGTCTCGTCAGAGCGAATTCTCATGCAGCCCGTGGAGCCCGCTAGAACTTGTTTCTGGTTTGTTCACATTTCGCTGGCATCGCCTTTCGCTGCAGGTACACTTGGCGGATGGGGGAAGCGATTCGCATCATTGGCATCGATCCGGGGCTGAGGCGCACCGGCTGGGGCATCGTCGAGAGCCTCGGCAATTCGCTGCGCTTCGTCGCCTCCGGCACTGTGCGCTCCGACGACAAGGCGGCGCTGGCGATACGGCTTTGCCAATTGCATGATGGGCTGACCGAAATCCTGCATTCCGCCATGCCGCATGAGGCTGCGGTCGAGCAGACTTTCGTCAACAAGGATGCGGCAGCCACGCTGAAGCTTGGCCAGGCGCGCGGCATCGCCATGTTGGTGCCGGCGCGCGCGGGGCTTGTGGTTGCGGAATACGCGCCCAACGCGGTGAAGAAGGCGGTGATCGGTGTCGGCCATGGCGACAAGAAGCAGATCCACATGATGGTCAAGGTGCTGATGCCGAAAGCGATCTTCGACACCGACGATGCCGCCGACGCGCTGGCCATCGCCATCTGCCATGCGCATCACCGGCAGAGCGTCGCCTACCGGATGGCGGCGTTGGCATGAGGGGTCAGGCATGATCGGCAAGCTCAAATGATAGGCAAGCTGAAGGGGACGCTGGACGAGATCGACGAGGATTTCTGCCTCGTCGACGTGCATGGCGTCGGCTATGTCGCCTACTGTTCGGCGCGCACGCTGGCGGCCTTGCCCGCGCCCGGCGAGGCAGTGGTGCTGTTCATCGAGACCTATGTGCGCGAGGACATGATCAGACTCTATGGCTTCCAGTCAGTTCTGGAACGCGAATGGTTCCGGCTCCTGTTGAATAATGTGCAAGGCGTCGGCGCCAAGGTGGCGCTGGCGGTGCTGTCGACGATGGCGCCGGCCGATCTCGCCAATGCGATTGCGTTGCGGGATATCGCCATGGTTAGCCGCGCGCCGGGCGTCGGCAAGAAGGTGGCCGAGCGCATCGTCACCGAATTGAAGAACAAGGCGCCGGCCTATGCGGGCGCTGCCTCCGGCACCATCGGCCTGAAGCAGGAGTTGGGCGAGGGCGTGGCGCCGGCGCCGATCACCGACGCCGTCTCGGCGCTGGTCAATCTCGGCTATTCGCGCGATATCTCCGCCAATGCGGTTGCAGCGGCGCTGAAGAGCGCCGGCGAGGGCGCGGATGCGTCCAAGCTCATCCGCTTCGGGCTGAAGGAGTTGGCGCGGTGAGACCGCGCTTGTCCGGTCCCTTGCCATATGCAAGGAAGGCGGCATGAGCCTTTCCCCCCGCCTCATTGCCCCCGACAAGCGCGGCGAGGATGCCGAGCAGACCTTGCGTCCGCAGACGCTCGGCGAGTTTGTCGGCCAGGCGGCGGTGCGGGCCAATCTGAAAGTCTTCGTCGACGCCGCCAAGGGGCGCGGCGAGGCGCTCGACCATGTGCTGTTCGTCGGACCGCCGGGCCTCGGCAAGACAACACTGGCGCAAATTATGGCGCGTGAACTCGGCGTCAATTTCCGTTCCACCTCTGGTCCGGTCATCGCCAAGGCCGGCGATCTGGCAGCGCTGCTCACCAATCTTGAAGACCGCGACGTCCTGTTTATCGACGAAATCCACCGGCTCAATCCGGCGGTAGAGGAAATCCTCTATCCGGCGATGGAGGATTTCCAGCTCGACCTGATCATCGGCGAGGGGCCGGCGGCGCGTTCGGTCAAGATCGATCTCGCCCGCTTCACCCTCGTTGCGGCCACGACGCGGCTTGGGCTGCTCACCAATCCGCTGCGCGACCGCTTCGGCATTCCAGTGCGGCTCAATTTCTACTCGGTCGAGGAGCTCGAGCAGATCGTGCGGCGCGGTGCCCGCATCCTTTCAATGTCGCTCGGCGACGACGGCGCGCTGGAGATCGCGCGGCGGGCCCGTGGTACGCCGCGCATCGCCGGCCGGCTCTTGCGCCGCGTACGCGATTTTGCATCGGTCGCCGGTGACGGTCATGTCGACCGCCGGATCGCCGACGAGGCGCTGACCCGGCTGGAGGTGGATGCGCTCGGCCTCGACGCGCTCGACCGCCGGTACCTCTCGATGATCGCCCGCAATTTCGGCGGCGGGCCGGTCGGCATCGAGACGATCGCGGCCGGGCTTTCCGAGCCGCGCGACGCCATCGAGGACATCATCGAGCCCTATCTTATCCAGCAGGGCTTCATCCAGCGCACGCCACGCGGCCGCGTGCTGACTGCCAATGCCTGGCGGCATCTCGGCCTCGACGCGCCGAAGGATCTGGCCCAGCAGCAGATCAGCCTGTTCCAGGAAGAGTGACGCAGTTCACAGACGAATCTCGGCCAGGAATGCTTTCGTGTCTTCTCCGGAACTGAAAGGTGATGACTGAAAAAGACTGAAATACTGATAGTAATTCTCATTTTTTTTAGCGATCCAATTTTCGAATTGGCTTTTTTTAATAGTATAGAGTTATTTTAGGCAGTGCGTATTATGCGACCCTACACGTCCACGCATAACAACACAGATTGGGTTTTTTAGCTTTCTTTGCCGTTGATGGCGGCGAAGGATGATGTTGTTAGTCAACTAAGCCAGCAGGGGGAATCTCATGATTACTGCAAGCCGAGTGACCGAACTTAAAAACGAAGCGCGCTACATCGAAGTCGCCAGAGAGGATGACAGCGATCTCGATGTACTCAAGTTGCTTCCGGGTACGTGGAAGAATGACCCGGGCATGAAGGGTCGCGGCTGGAACGCGATCGCTTTGCCATTCGCCTCGCCAGACAGCGGCATCGACTACAGGCTCCTGGTCAATCAATATGATGAGGTGCTCAAGTTCACTTTGGTGGACAAGGGCGTCAAGAATCGCGGCATCAAGAGGAACGGAGCTGCGATCAATACCGACCAGGTCGTGGTCGCACTGGACTACGAGCAGCGGATCGAGCAGTTGCTTGCCGCCGATTTTCCGGCAAGCGGCCTGCAGGGAGATCCCAACACCACAATTCATCACGAGCCGGGCCTTTGGTTGTTCATGACCAACGAGGCTGAGAAGACGAGCAATATTGGACGCCTTGGAACCATTCCGCATGGCGATTCATTGCTTGCGCTGGGTGCGGGCGAAGTCACCAACGGGCCACCGACGATTCCGGCAATCAACGGGTTGCCGATAGGCGTCAACCAGAACCTCGCCAGTCCCTATCTGGCGCCCTACAATCATTTTCATACTACTCCGTTCAAGGGCGTTGTGACCGCTCCCGGATTTCCGGGTTTCGATCCGGTGGAGCCACATCTGCTTCTTGTCGGCGGCGCCCCGGGAACCGTAACCAGAACGACGAAGCTGCAGGTCAGCACGGCTGTCGAGACCGCCGGGATCGTCAACATTCCCTTCATCGTAAGGCAGGCCAACGCGGCCGAAATGATATCGACTTTCTGGATAATGGAATTGGAGGAGTTGACGCCCGCGGGAACGCCGCGCCTCATCCTGCAATATTTGCAAATCGTGCTTCTCGATTTTTTCCCGCGTCGCGATGGTCTGCCGGGCCTGATCAGATGGCCGCATGTGAGCATCAACACGATGGAGAAGGTCGCCGAGGCCGACGACTTGAAAACGGCACTTCCAGCCACGCCCTGATGTGCATCCTGATGCGTATCGCCATTAAAAGTGATGCGCATCAGGTCTTTTTCTGGGCATGTCGTTGTCTCAAACTGCTGCGCATTTTTTTGGCGACATGCTCCAGCTACGCAAAATCTTCTCATCTCGGTCAGCGTGCCGGCGCAATTCCCGGATTTAACCCGAACCTTGCCTGTGGGACCGCCGGTCCCTGGAACAGCCGGAGCTGACCGATGATCTCCAGACGTGGTTTCCTGCGCCTCGTCGGTGGCTCGTTCTTCTCGATGGTGTCGCTCAGCGCCTATGCGGTCGGCATCGAGCCGATGCTGCTGACCCATGTGAAGCGTTATTCGCTGACGCCGCCAAACTGGCCGGCAGGTTTGCGGCTACGGGTCGTTGCCCTCGCCGACATCCATGCCTGCCGGCCATGGATGACGCCTGAAAGGATCGCTTCGCTTGTCAGGGACGCGAACGCGTTGCAGCCCGACCTCATCGTGCTGCTTGGCGACTATACGGCCAGCATGCGTCTGGTGACGGATGGTGTGCCGGCATCGGAATGGGCGCAGGCCCTTTCCGGGCTGAAGGCGCCGCTCGGCGTGCTCTCGATCCTCGGCAATCACGACTGGTGGTCGGATCCCGAGGCACAGAAGGCGGGCGCCGGACCGGTCGTGGCGCGCAAAGCGCTCGAAAACGTCGGCATTCCGGTGCTGGAGAACGATGTCGTGCGCTTGGAAAAAGACGGGCATGGCTTTTGGATCGCCGGGCTGGCGGACCAGCTCGCTTTGCTGCCAAGCCAGGATCGCGACGGGTTCAAGGGATTGGACGATCTCGATGGCACGCTTGCCAAGGCGAGCGACGGAGCGCCCGTCATCCTGCTGGCGCATGAGCCGGATATCTTCCCGAAGGTGCCGTCACGCGTTTCGCTCACACTTTCCGGTCATACCCATGGCGGGCAGGTGCGGCTGTTCGGCTATTCTCCGGTCGTGCCATCGCGTTTTGGCAACCGCTTCGCCTATGGCCATGTCGTGGAGGAGAACCGCAACCTGATCGTCTCCGGAGGGCTCGGCTTCAGTATCCTGCCGGTGCGTTTTTGGATGCGCCCGGAGATTCTTTCGATCGAACTGGGTTCGGCATGAACGGCTTCAATGAAGCGATGTGATCGCGTCCATCACGTCCGGCTCAGCCTTCTCGCCATCAAAAGCATCGACGATGCCGAAGGCGCCGCCATAGCTCCACACCGACCATGAAATGCCGTGCGCCTCGGCGCGTGCGATCATGTCTTTGACATAGGCGGCGCGGTATTGGCCCGGCATCACATAAGCATTGCCATACTCCTGGCGGATCATGCCGAATTCGCCGAGCGTGATGTTTTCCGGCTTTATCCCTTTGGCCTTCGCCCAGGCTTCGACAGTCTTGAACGGCGCGTCCATGACAGCGAGCAGCTTTTCGTCCGTATCCATGCTGGCCACCTGCTCGTCGAGATAGGCGAGCAGGCCGTTCTGGCGCGCCCATGGCGCCTCGGCCTTGATCCTGGCGCGGATCGTGTCGAGCGTCACATCGAGCTCAGCACGTGGCACGGCGGTGAGCGGATAGGGCAGGCCGGTGACATAGGGAATGAAATCGCCGGTCCAGGTCGCGCCCTGATGGGTGAGCAGGAACGGATCGTAGGAATGAAAGGTCCAGATGATGTTGTCGTCGGGGATCGCCCTCGGATCGATCCTGGCCAGCGATGCCGCATTGGAATAGCAGGCGCCGGTCAGGATCAGGGTCAGCTTCGTCGCCGACGCACGCGCCGCCGCGAACAGTTTTTGCTGACGCTCCGGCCACAGGCTGGTGCCGTCACCGTCGCAATCGACGATCGGCTCGTTCATCGGCTCGAAGGCGACCTTTGTCGGGTCTTCCGCGGCCAGCGTGCGCGCCATTGTGCGCACCATTTCGATATAGGCGTCGAAGGTCTTCGGGTCGTCCATCACCTCGCCCATGCCGATCTTGCGGCTGCCGCCGGCCGGAATCAGATGCATGTCGACGATCACCTTCAAGCCGGCGCGATTGATCATGCGCACCGAGTCCAGGACGCTGGCATAGAGGTCGTCGCGCAGCGTCAGCGTCTCGCCGGACAGGAACGGCGACGGGTCGACCGGCATGCGCAGGAAATCGAAACCGGCGCTCTTCAGCGCCTTGAGGTCATCGTCGTTGAGGAATTTGCGCCATTCCGGATAGGGCAAAATGGCCTGCCGGTCGCCCCATTTGTCCTCGCCCGGCCACGTCGTCCACTGGTCGAGGTTGAGGCCGCGCTTCATCGAAAAGCTTGCGGCCTGGCTGGGCAACGCCAGCGCGCCGAGCGCCAGCAATGCCGCCATCAAGGTCTTGATCATCGCGCCCAACAGTGCCATCCGGTTCCTGCGCCCACAAACACCTGCCCGCTCGGGCCAGAAAAGGAAAGCGCGATGGACGATCATGGTGAATCGGCGGCGCTCTCCGCCGGGCTTTCCGGGGCGCTGACCGAGTTCGGCCATCGGCTGATGGCGCGGGTCTATTATGCCGACACCGATTTCTCCGGCGTCGTCTACCACGCGCGCTATCTCGAATTCTTCGAACGCGGCCGTTCTGACTATCTCAGGCTCGCAGGCGTCCATCATACCGAGTTGGCCGAGGGCAAGCATGGCGAAAAGATCGTCTGGGTGGTGCGGCGCATGGAGATCGATTTCCGCACGCCCGCTCGCATGGACGACATCCTGACCATCGACACGCGCACCGAGGACATTTCCGGCGCACGCATCTTCATGGCGCAACAACTGAAGCGCGGCGGCGAGGTGCTGGTCGAGGCGCGGGTCGAGGCAGCGATCATCGGCGAGAACGGCCGGCCAAGACGTTTTCCGAAAGATTGGGTCGCGGCCTTCATGCCCCGAGCCGCGGGCTAAAGCGCATTCTCCCTGAACGGTGGTTGGCGCCGGAGGCGCGGCAATGCGTCGCGCCATGCGTCCTAACCCATCCTTAACCATAACGGTTCATGAAGAGATTGGTGAAGATTGGAAGAATCCACGCGCCTTCCTTTCACCAATATTTGCCCCGAAAAGGCCGCCAACGGTGCATTTGGGGTTGTTCCGCGAGCTTTGCGCGCACGGACCACAAGGGATGCCCATGGGCCAGCCGCCAGCGATGCCCGGAAAATCTTAAGGACGTAACCATGGAAAACATCGCACTCGCCGAACCGGGCGCGCATTTGTCGATTTGGGCGCTGTTCATGCAGGCCGGCTGGGTGGTCAAGCTGGTCATGATCGGCCTGCTCTGCGCCTCGATCTGGACATGGGCGATCATCGTCGACAAGCTCGTCGCCTATGCCCGCATGCGGCTGGCGCTCAACCGCTTCGAGCAGGTGTTCTGGTCGGGACAGTCGCTGGAAGAGCTTTACCGCACACTCGCCGACCGCAAGACCACTGGCATGGGCGCTATCTTCGTGGCCGCCATGCGCGAATGGAAGAAGAGCTTCGAGAAGGGCGCGAAATCGCCGCTCGGTCTGCAGACCCGCATCGACAAGGCGATGGATCTGGCGCTGACCCGCGAGATGGAGCGGCTGGAAGGCCGCCTCGGCTTCCTCGCCACCACGGGCTCGGCCGCGCCCTTCATCGGCCTGTTCGGCACCGTCATCGGCATCATGACCTCGTTCCAGGCGATCGCCGCCTCGAAGAACACCAGCCTGTCGGTGGTGGCACCCGGCATTGCCGAGGCGCTGCTGGCCACGGCTATCGGCCTGCTCGCGGCCATTCCGGCCGTCATCGCCTACAACAAGCTGTCATCCGACGCGAACAAGATCGCCGTGCGCATGGAGGGCTTCGCCGACGAGTTCTCCGCCATACTCTCGCGCCAAATCGATGAAAAAGTAGCGCCTAAGGCCTGAGGAGTAACGAGATGGGTATGTCCGTAGGCATGGCGGGACGCGGCGGGCGCGGCCACAGGCGGCGCGGCCGCCATCACGCGCTGATATCGGAAATCAACGTCACGCCGATGGTCGATGTGATGCTGGTGCTGTTGATCATCTTCATGGTGGCCGCACCCCTGCTGACGGTCGGCGTGCCGATTGACCTGCCGGACACACAGGCCAAGGCGATGAATGTCGACACGCAGCCGATCACCGTTTCGATCAACGCGACCGGCCAGATCTATCTCCAGGAAACCGAGATCCCGATCGAGGAACTGATAGCAAAGCTGCAGGCGATTTCGAAGACCGGTTATGACGAGCGCATCTTTATCCGCGGTGACAAATCGACGGACTATGGCACCGCGATGAAGGTGATGGCCCGCATTTCGGCCGCCGGTTACAAGAACATCGGCCTGGTTTCGCTGCAGGAACAGGAACAGTAGACGAGAAGATGCGGACCGGCCTCACCACATCGGTGATCTTGCATACGGTGGCGCTGGCCTTCGGCCTCTTCACGTTGTCCTCGCCGCCCGCGATGCCCGCGTCCGATGTGGAATCGGTGTCGGTCGACATCGTGCCGATGGAAGCAACGGCGCAGGTCCTGCAGGGTGACAAGAAGGCGGTGATGCATGAGAAGCCGGCGCCGCTGCCGACGCAGCGACCGGACATCGTGCCCGATGCCCAGAAGGTCGGCGAAAACAGCGTCGACACCGACAAGCCCGTGACGCCGGAAGCCAAGCCAAAGCCGGTCGATCTGGCCTCGGCGCCGCCGCCTGCGCCGACGCCGACCGAGAAGCCCAAGCCCGAGGACGTGCCGAAGCCGAAGGAACAGCCGAAGCCTATTCCGGCGACGGAGGTTGCGCCGGTGCCGCAGCCGAAAGAAGAGGTCAAGCCCGAGCCGGTCAAGCAGGTGGATCCCAAGCCGACACCGGCCAAGGAGCCGACGCCTGCTCCGCCGCAGGACAAGACCGCCGCGATCGAGCCGAAGCCTGAGGTCAAGCCCGATGCCGTGGCCGAGGCCATTGCCCAGGAGCCGCCGACCGAGACGACGCAGCTTCCAGACACCGCGCCCGCGCCTGAAGCGCGCCCGAAGCCGCAGCCGGCCCAGGCCGAAAGCGCCAAGGCGCCGGATCGCAAGGACGCCGACAAGTCGGTCAAGGAAGCCTCGTCCAGGCCGAAATCGGACGACAAGCAATTCAATGCCGACGAGATTTCTGCCTTGCTCGACAAGCAGAAGCCGTCCGGCGGCGGCGCCAAGCGGTCAACCCAGCCGTCGTCGCTTGGCGGCGAAAAGGACCAAGGCCAGAAGCTTTCCAGGTCGGAGCAGGGGGCATTGGAGTCTCAGCTCGGCGGCTGCTGGACGCTTCCGGTCGGGCTCGAGGGTTCGGAGAATTTCGTCGTCGTGGTCCGGTTCAATCTGGACGCCTCCGGCAAGCTGACCGGCCGGCCGGCAGTCGAAAAATCGAGCGGTAACCGACCGTTCGACGAAAGTGCCGTGCGCGCGGTTCAGAAATGCGATGTGGCCGGCCTGCAAGTTCCGGCCGGCAAGCAAGACATCTGGTCCGACATCCGGGTCACGTTCGACCCAAGGGAGATGCTTGGCCTCTAGGCCAGGGCGTCCACACAATCAAGGAAGAGAAGCGAGAAGATATGAAATCCATTCTCAAGCCGCTCCTGACGATCGCAGCGATGGCGCTGGGCATGACCGCTGCCGCCACCTTGCCCGCGTATGCGCTGGTTGAGCTCAACGTCAACAAGGGCAATGTCGAGCCGCTGCCGATCGCCATCACCGATTTCCAGGGCGGTGATGCACTGGGCACGGAGATTTCCGGCATCGTCAGCGCAGACCTGAAACGCTCCGGCCTGTTCGCGCCGATCGACAAGAGCGCCTTCATAGAGAAGATCACCAACCCGGACGCCGCGCCCCGCTTCGATGACTGGAAGGTCATCAATGCGCAGGCGCTGGTGACCGGCAGCGTCAGCAAGGAGGCCGATGGCCGCGTCCGCGCGCAATACCGGCTTTGGGACACTTTTGCCGGCCAGCAGATGTCCGGCGAGCAGTTCTTCGCCAACGACGCCAACACCAGGCGTGTCGCCCACATCATTGCCGACGCCATCTATGAGCGGCTGACCGGTGAGAAGGGCTATTTCGACACGCGCGTCGTCTTCATCGACGAATCGGGCGCCAAGAACGCGCGCAAGAAGCGCCTAGCCATCATGGACCAGGATGGCGCCAACGTCCGCTATCTCTCGAACGGCAAGTCGATCGTGCTGACGCCGCGTTTCTCGCCGAACCGGCAGGAAATCACCTATATGTCGTACGAAAGCGGCCAGCCGAAGGTCTATCTGCTGCAGATCGAGACCGGGCAGCGTGAACTGGTCGGCAACTTTCCCGGCATGACCTTCGCGCCGCGCTTTTCGCCCGACGGCCAGAAGGTGATCATGAGCCTGCTGCGCGACGACGGCAATTCCAACATCTTCGCCATGGATCTGAGAAGCCGCTCGACGACGAGGCTGACCAATTCGACCGCCATCGACACCTCGCCGTCCTATTCACCGGACGGCAGCAAGGTCGTATTCACCTCCGATCGTGGCGGCCGCGCGCAGATCTACGTCATGGGCGCCGACGGTTCGGGCCAGACCCGCATCTCCTTCGGCGATGGCGTCTATTCGACGCCAGTGTGGTCGCCGCGCGGCGACCTCATCGCCTTCACCAAGCAGACCGCCGGCGAATTCCAGATCGGCGTCATGAAGACCGACGGCTCGGGCGAGCGCATCCTGTCCTCCGGCTTCCAGCAGGAGGGGCCGACCTGGGCGCCCAATGGCCGCGTGCTGATGTTCTTCCGGGATTCGGCCGGTGGGCCAAAACTGATTTCGGTCGATCTCACCGGCCGCAACGAACAGTCGATCCCGACGGCGAATTTCGCTTCGGACCCGGCCTGGTCGCCACTGCTGGAATAAAACCAAGGCGATTTTGGCCGAGCCTCTCGCTCGCTTCGTTGCAACTTGGCAACAGTGCCTCAAAAGCCCCGTTGAGGGGCTTTTTTCACGTCAAAGTCGCGTTTTGGCCGCATTTCCGCCTACGGTCCGCGACCACTGTGGCGCTCGGTCATTTCGGCTGCGGACGGCGGCCGAAACCAAATTTTAACCGTGTTTCTTGAATGCCGGTTAACCCAAACGTGGTTACTGGGTGATCAACGAAATCACTCGAAATGCGAAGGAGAGGCGGCATGGGCCGTATCGCAAGACTTACCACAAACCCGGTGATGATCGCGCTGGTCGCGATGCTCGCCATCACCGGTTGCGCCTCGAAGAAGACCCCGAACAGCGCCGCCGACCTTGGCCTCAACGGCGCCGGCGCGGCAACACCCGGCTCGGCCCAGGACTTCACCGTCAATATCGGCGACCGTATCTTCTTCGACACGGACTCGTCCTCGATCCGCGCCGACGCGCAGACGACGCTTTCGCGCCAGGCACAGTGGCTGAACCAGTACAAGCAATATGCCATCGTCATCGAAGGCCATGCCGACGAGCGCGGCACGCGCGAATACAATCTGGCGCTCGGTGCCCGCCGCGCCGCCGCCACCCGCGACTTTCTCGTCGCCCGGGGCGTTTCCGCCAGCCGCCTGAAGACCATCTCCTACGGCAAGGAGCGTCCGGTCGCGGTCTGCGACGACATCTCCTGCTGGTCGCAGAACCGCCGCGCCGTCACCACGCTCAGCGGCGCCGGTTCCTAGGATCAAAAGTGTCCTTTGCGCATCCAAGGATGCGCGGCGCTGTGGTCGGCAGAAATGCCACACATCGATACGAAAGGCGGCCATCTGGCCGCCTTTTTCATATGTGACCTCCCGAAACAAAATTTGGCCGAAGTCTCGCGTCCTGCTAAGAGCCGAGAGCGCTTGGTCCCACTTTGACCGAAGGGCGCAAAAGGCTAAACGATTTTCACGACGAGAGGCACATGTATTTCAGATTGGTCTTGAGCGGCACGCTGGCGTTACTGCTTGTATCAAGCGCTGCCACACTTGCTAGCGGTACCGGGGCAAGCAGCACCGGGCAGCCAGCAGAGAGCGGATTCTCCTTCTATCTGCCGACGCTCGGCATTTTCGGCGACAAGAACAAGGAGAAGCCGGAAGAGCAGCGGATCGCGCAGCAGGATGGCGCCGGCGTCACCGGCCTTGAGGACCAGCTCCGGCAGATGAACGGCAAGATCGAGGAGCTCAATTTCCAGATCCTGCAGATGCAGGAACAGATCCGCAAGCAGCAGGAAGACAACGAATTCCGCTTCCAGCAGTTGGAAGGCGGTTCGCAGGGCGCGCAGCAGCCGGCCGAGCAGAAGAAGTCGCAGGCCGCCCCTCAGGACGACAACACCGACAGCAGCGTCGCCGAAGCTCCGGCGACGCAGGCACCGGCCGACGCGGCTGCGCCGCCCGCCGATGGCCAGAGCGTCGGAGAGGTCATCGTCGAATCGCCCACAGGCGATCCAGGCAAGGTGGTGACCGGCGCACCGCCGAAGACGTTCGGCACCATCACCGTCGACAAGAACGGCAATGTGGTCAACGCCGATGGCACCACGCAGGCGACGGCTCCGGCGGAGACCACCGAGCCGGCCACCGGCGCCCCGGCCGCTGGCGCAAATACCGGTAAGTCCGACGGCACAGTGGTTGCGGCGCTGCCTTCGACCAACGACCCGGAGGAGCTCTACCGCAATTCCTACCAGTTCATCCTGTCCGGCGACTACAGCACCGCCGAACAGGGGTTTCGCGATCATATCTCCCGTTTCCCCAAGGATGCCAAGGCCGCGGACGCGCACTACTGGCTGGGTGAATCGCTGCTTGGCCAGCAGAAATACCGCGACGCGGCCGAGACGTTCCTCTCCGCCAGCAAGGAATACCCGAAAGCCAAGAAGGCGCCCGACATGCTGCTGAAGCTCGGCGTGTCGCTGGTCGGATTGAACCAGCGCGACGTGGCCTGCGCCACCTTCGGCGAGATCGGCAAGCGTTATCCCGACATCTCAGGCGCGCTCAAGGAACGCGTCAAGCAGGAAAGGGCGCTGGCGGCGTGCTAGTTTTTCCCTTGCATGCCGTTGCCCCAAAACCAGGCCTACATTTGGGCGACATGCATTGATGCTCGAAACCGAGCCTGACCTTTCGGAACACCTTTTTTCTGAGATCGATTTTACCAACGGCGCTGTTGCAGCCGTGTCCGGCGGCAGCGATTCGACCGCTCTTCTTCTTCTCCTCAAAGACCATCTCGACCGTACCGCGCCCGCAACGAAACTGCTGGCGGTGACGATCGATCACGGCCTGAGGCCGGATGCGGCGATAGAGGCGCGGGCCGTGGCCAGGCTCTGCGCGGAACGCGGCATTGCTCATCGCATCATGGTCTGGTCGGGGCCGAAGCCGTCGACCGGCTTGCCCGCCGCCGCGCGCACGGCACGCTACCGGCTGCTGGCCGAGGCCGCCGAGCGGGAAGGCATCGGTCTGATCCTGACCGGGCACACGGCCGACGACCAGGCCGAGACCGTGCTGATGCGGCAAGCGCGCGAGCAGGGGCCGCGCGAGGAGGGGCCGCGAGAGGAAGGGCGAGGCCTTGCCGGCATGGCGCCGGCCACTCTCTATGATTGGCAAACCTGGATCGTGAGGCCGCTGCTCGGTACGCGGCGGGCGGCGCTACGCGAAATCCTGCGGTGCGCAAATGTCGACTGGGCCGAAGATCCGACCAATGAAGATGACACTTTCGAGCGGCCGCGCATCCGCGCGGTGCTCGCAGCCAAGGACGGCGGACAGCGCATGGGCGACGCGCTGGCGCTGGCCGGCCGCGCGGCCACCGAGCGCGAAGAGCTTGGCCGTCGGGCGGCCGCCCTGATCCGCAGTTACGCCTCCCGGCCGGCCGATGGCCTCATCCGCCTCGATCCCGGTTTCGCCATGGCTGGCGACGACCGGGCTGCCGTCTATGTGTTGCGCATCCTTCTGGCGACCGTCGGCGGCGTTGGCTTCCTGCCCGACCAGGCCCGCAGCGAAGTCTTGTTCGACCGAATGGGAGGTGAACCATTTCGCGCCACTCCCTTTCGCGCCACATTGTCGCGGACGGCGGTCGATGCACGGCGCGCCGGCGTCTTCCTGCGCCGCGAAAACCGCAACCTGCCGCCTGCGGATCCAGCGGAGGAAAAAGCTCTTTGGGACGGCCGCCGGCGGATCACATTGAGCGACAAATCAGATGCATTGGTGATCGCATCGCTGTCGATCGCGCCCCTCGGGACGGCCCCTGCCGCAAAGCGCGCAACTGCCGGGAACAGCACGCCATCAAGCCTTTTCCGCGCCGCGCTGGCGACCGAACCGGCACTGTGGCGCAGCGGCGAATGCCTTGGTTTGCCGGGGGATAGCCAGGTTTCGGCAATGATCGCCATTCGGCCGGTCGTTGCGCCCTTTGCCCGCTTCCTGCCGTCCTTCGACCTGGAGCCGGCTGGGGCTGTCGCCGCACTGATCGGCGCGCCACCCGTTCCGGTCTTGCCATTCGGCGGCCGCAGTGCCGGTCCATGATCGGCGAAAGCTTAACCGAGACATTCTGTTTAGCTTGGCAAGGGGAGGCGCTCTCCCTATGTTAGGGCCAAGTTTCCTCTCATGACGCGTGTCCGCCGGCGGACACCAACGGGACAATTGATGAATCCGAATTATCGCAATCTCGCGCTCTGGGCGATCATAGCGGTCCTGCTCATCGCCCTCTTCAATCTGTTCCAGACGCCGCAGACGCGCGGCGCATCGAGCGATGTCCCCTATTCGCAGTTCCTGCAGGACGTCGCGGCGGGCCGGGTCAAGACGGTGACGATCGCGGGTGCCCGCATCTCCGGTACCTATACGGACAGCTCCACCGGCTTCCAGACCTATTCGCCGGGCGATCCGTCGCTGGTTTCAAGGCTGCAGGACAAGAATGTCACCATCAATGCGCGCCCCGAATCCGACGGCTCCAATTCGCTGTTCGGCTATCTCATCTCCTGGCTGCCGATGATCCTGATCCTTGGCGTCTGGATATTCTTCATGCGCCAGATGCAGTCCGGCTCCGGCCGCGCCATGGGCTTCGGCAAGTCCAAGGCCAAGCTTTTGACCGAGGCGCATGGCCGCGTCACATTCCAGGATGTCGCCGGCGTCGACGAAGCCAAGGAAGATCTGGAAGAGATCGTCGAGTTCCTGCGCGATCCGCAGAAGTTCCAGCGGCTCGGCGGCAAGATTCCGCGCGGCGTGCTTTTGGTCGGCCCTCCCGGAACCGGCAAGACGCTGCTTGCCCGCTCGGTCGCCGGTGAGGCGAATGTGCCGTTCTTCACCATTTCCGGCTCGGACTTCGTCGAGATGTTCGTGGGTGTCGGCGCGAGCCGCGTTCGCGACATGTTCGACCAGGCCAAGAAGAATGCACCCTGCATCATCTTCATCGACGAAATCGACGCGGTCGGCCGCCATCGCGGCGCTGGGCTGGGCGGCGGCAACGATGAGCGCGAACAGACGCTGAACCAGTTGCTGGTCGAGATGGACGGTTTCGAATCCAACGAAAGCATCATCCTGATCGCCGCCACCAACCGCCCCGACGTGCTCGACCCGGCGCTGCTCAGGCCCGGCCGTTTCGACCGCCAGGTGGTGGTGCCGAACCCCGACATCGTCGGCCGCGAGAAGATCCTGAAGGTGCATGTGCGCAACGTGCCGCTGGCGCCCAATGTCGACCTCAAGGTGGTCGCGCGTGGCACGCCGGGCTTTTCGGGCGCCGATCTGATGAACCTTGTCAACGAATCCGCCCTGATGGCGGCGCGGCGCAACAAGCGCCTCGTCACCATGGCCGAATTCGAGGACGCCAAGGACAAGATCATGATGGGCGCCGAGCGCCGCTCGTCGGCGATGACCCAGGCCGAGAAGGAACTCACTGCCTATCACGAGGCCGGCCACGCCATCCTGGCGCTCAACGTGCCGTCGGCCGATCCGCTGCATAAGGCGACCATCATCCCGCGCGGCCGTGCGCTTGGCATGGTCATGCAGTTGCCGGAAGGCGACCGCTATTCGATGAGCTACAAATACATGATTTCGCGCCTCGCCATCATGATGGGCGGCCGCGTTGCCGAGGAGTTCAAGTTCGGCAAGGAGAACATCACTTCGGGCGCCTCCTCGGACATCGAGCAGGCGACCAAGCTGGCGCGCGCCATGGTCACGCGCTGGGGCTTTTCCGACAAGCTTGGCCACGTCGCTTATGGCGACAACCAGGAGGAAGTCTTCCTCGGCCACTCGGTGGCGCGTACGCAGAACGTCTCGGAAGAGACGGCGCAGATCATTGACGCCGAAGTGCGCCGGCTGATCGACGAGGCCTATTCGACCGCGAAGTCGATCCTGACCAAGAAGAAGAAGGAATGGATCGCGCTGGCTCAAGGGCTGCTGGAGTACGAGACGCTGTCCGGCGAGGAGATCAAGCAGCTGATCGCCGGCCACAAGCCTTCGCGCGACCTTGGCGACGACACGCCGCCGAGCCGCGGCTCGGCCGTGCCGAAGTCCGGCAGCCGCCGCAAGAAGGGTCCGGAGCCGGAAGGCGGCATGGAGCCCCAGCCGTCAAGCTAAGTTCGGCCAGGAGACTTGAATTCTCGAAACGCCGCGGCTCTGGCCGTGGCGTTTTTGTTTTTCCGCCGGTCTTGGCCAGCGAGAAGGGCCAGATGGCATCGCGTATGCGTAAGCGATGCGTAAGCTGGCCTCCCTCAATATTTCGCCTCCAAGGCCAAAGCGCGCATTGCCAATCGTAGCGCACGCCATCCGCTTTGGCGTCATTTGCTTAGCCGGAAAAGACAAACCTTGTAACAGCGAGATGGTACATGAGAAAGCGCAACGTAAGTCTTCTTTCGTCGATTGTCGCAGCAGCAGCACTATTCGTGGGCGACGCCTTCGCTCAAACTGCCAATATCTACCAGGCCACTATTGGAGAAGTTGACCAGAAAACCCAGGAGGTCAGCACCGGACAGATGCGACGCATCCTGGCCGATGGCAGCGCGATCGTCCTCGACACGCGACCGCGTGACGAGTTCGTGAGTGGCCATATTCCTGGTGCGCAGAATCTGGAAGGCCCGCCCGCCGGGGCGGTCGCAGGAGTCGAGCGGTTGGTCAAGGGCGACAAGAGCAAGGCCTTAGTCCTCTATTGCAATGGTCCGTTCTGCCAAGCCAGTCGGCGGATGAGCGACCAATTGCTTGCTGCCGGGTTCACCAACGTGCGGAGGTTCCAACTCGGCATGCCGATCTGGCGCGCGCTCGGTGGTCCCACTGAAATCGAACTCGAAGGGATCGTCAGGATCTTCAGGAATGACCAGACAGCGGTCTTTCTGGATGCGAGATCAGCCGACCAATTCTCGAAGGGGAGCTTGCCGCTGGCCAGCAACCTTCCCCCTGAAAAGGCTGCTAAAGTACAGGGAAGCCCGATGCCGCTCAACGATTTCAATACGCGCATTGTGCTGTTTGGCCGCGACGCGGCGCAGGCGCGGGCGCTTGCCGAGGCGCTCAGCAAGCGTCCTTGGCACAATGTCGCTTATTTTCCAGGCTCGTTCGAAACGCTTTCGGACGCCCTCAAGGGCAACTAATTTAGTCAATCGATCTACCCGCTATGCGCCGCGCTCGAGGGCGCTTGTTGTGGCGTCAGTCCCATCCTCTCGCCGATCTCGGGGCAAGAGCGCTTCATTCGCCGGGCGGTGGCGACAAAAGGCCCGCGAACCTTGCGGTTCGCGGGCCTTCCTGTTTTCAGATGCTGCTGCCGATCAGCTCTTCAGCGCGGCGTTGCACAGGCTGTAGAAGCCGCCGCCCTTCTGGATCCACTTGAGGCCGCCCAGCGCATTGGCATCCTTGTTGGCGTAGTACTGATCGAGGCAAGTGTGCAGCCGCGCCTTGCCAGGGGTTTCACTGCTGTACTTGTTGGAGATCGCCTTCGGGAACTTGACGCCCTTCGGCGCGGTGATGGTCGGTGTCTCCGGATCGTTGCTGTAGTTTGCCTCGTCGGCAGCCGGCACGGTGTCGTCGTCGGATGCGCCGGCGCCGCACGCGCTCTTGCGGAAGTCGTTCCACTTCATGCCGTTCAGCGTGTTGCCGGCCTTGGCCGCCTGGTATTTGGCGCTGCAGTCCGCCATGCTGAGGCCTTTGCCGGCGTCAGGGGTGGTCGCTGCCGTGGTCGTCGTATTGGCGGGTTCTGCCGCGGCGCTGGCACCGGCGGCACATTCGCTCTTGCGGAAGTCGTTCCACTTCATGCCATTCAGCGTGCCGGCGGCCTTTGCAGCCTGATACTTGGTGCTACATTCTTTCGCCGTCAGGCCCGGTGCGTCGTCGTCGGTGGCCGCTGCGTTGGTCGTCGCCTTGGCAGGTGCTGCCGCGGCGCTGGCGCCGGCGGCGCATTCTGTCTTGCGGAAATCGTTCCACTTCATGCCATTCAGCGTGCCAGCGGCTTTCGCGGCCTGATATTTGGTGCTGCATTCCTTCGCCGTCAGGCCCGGTGCCGCGGCGTCGTCCGTGGCAGCGGCCCCGGTGGTGTCGGTGGCTTTTGCCGCCTTCTTGGCCGGCTTGGTGTCAGTAGGGGTGTCAGTGGTGGTGGCGCTGGCGTCGGTACCGCATTCGGCCTTGCGGAACTGGTTCCAGTTCTGCCCGTTCAGTGTTCCCGCATCCTTGGCCGCGTTGTACTTGGTGCTGCACTCGGCCATGGTCAGCGCGTTGGCCGGCGCCGCCAGGAACAAGGTCGCGACGGCAAGGCCCGTCATAGTGGCTAGTCGATGGATGAGCATGGCGTTTCTCCGTTGCTGCCGCCCATATTATGTCCCTGGCAAATCAATAGCGCTCAACGACCGGTTGCGCCAGATGCTAAGTACTGCAGGGAGCATAAAGAAAACGCGTTCTTTGCGACAAGGTGATGAAATCGTTGCCGATCATCGGTCCCGGGCAAGGGTTTTCGCGGACGCATTCACGGCGGATTGCGCTTTTGCCAGTACCAGTCTATCGCAGTGAGGCCGCCCTGTGGTAGCAATCGCCCGGTTTGACCTAGAGTTCCTGAACCCCGACGCGGTCTCATTGCGAAAGCTTTAAATCCACCGCGCCGGCGTGGCACAAAACACACAAAACAATGATTTTATAAGGATTGGTAACGCACAATCATTCAATGTGATGATAGGGGCTTAGGCCAATTGTGGCATGAGTTCTCGGGAAGAACCATCGAGGAAGGTGGCTAGCATGGCAGGACGTTATTTCGGCACGGACGGTATTCGCGGGCGCGCGAACAGGTTTCCAATGACGGCGGAGGTCGCCATGAGGGTCGGCATGGCCGCCGGCCTTTCGTTCCAGCGCGGCAGCCACCGCCACCGTGTCGTGCTCGGCAAGGACACCAGGCTTTCCGGCTACATGATCGAGAATGCGATGGTGGCTGGCCTTTGCGCCGCCGGCATGGACGTGTTCCTGCTCGGCCCGATCCCGACGCCTGCTGTCGCCATGCTGGTGCGCTCGCTGCGCGCCGACATCGGCGTGATGATCTCGGCCTCGCACAATCCCTACTACGACAACGGTATCAAGCTGTTCGGCCCCGACGGCTACAAGCTCTCCGACGAGATCGAGGAGCGCATCGAGGGGATGCTCGACAAGGACATCGAGCTGGCGCTCGCCGATTCGGACGGGCTCGGCCGCGCCAAGCGCGTCGACGGCGTGCATGACCGCTATATCGAATTCGCCAAGCGCACGCTGCCGCGGTCAATGTCGCTTTCGGGGCTGCGTATCGTCGTCGATTGCGCCAATGGCGCCGCCTACAAGGTGGCGCCCGAGGCGCTGTGGGAACTCGGCGCCGAGGTCGTCGCCCTCAATGTCGAACCCAACGGCTTCAATATCAACAAGGAATGCGGCTCGACCCATCCGGCCGGCCTGCAGAAGAAGGTGCACGAAGTGCGCGCCGATATTGGCATCGCGCTCGACGGTGACGCCGACCGCGTCGTCATCGTCGACGAAAATGGCGCCATCGTCGATGGCGACCAGATCATGGCGCTGATCGCCGAGTCCTGGCAGCAGAGCGGACGACTGGCCGGCGGCGGCGTCGTCTCGACGGTGATGTCCAATCTCGGCCTCGAACGCTTCCTTGGCGACATGAACCTGCAATTGCACCGCACCAAGGTCGGCGACCGCTACGTCGTCGAGCACATGCGCGCGCATGGTTTGAATGTCGGCGGCGAACAGTCGGGCCACATCGTGCTGTCCGATTTTTCCACGACCGGCGACGGCCTCGTCTCGGCGCTCCAGGTGCTGGCCTGCATCAAGCGGCAGAACCGGCCGGTCAGCGAATTGTCGAAGAAGTTCGAGCCGGTGCCGCAGCTTCTGAAGAACGTCCATATTTCCGGTGGCAAGCCGCTCGAGGAAGCCCCGGTCAAGGCGGCGATCGAAGATGCACGCCACCGCCTCGGCAAGGCCGGGCGCCTGGTCATTCGGCCGTCCGGCACGGAGCCGCTCATTCGCGTCATGGCGGAAGGCGACGACCAGCAACTGGTCGAGGCGGTCGTCAACGACATCGTCGAGGTCATTTCGGAAGCGCGCAGCGCCGCCTGATTCCTTTACGGATCCGCACCGAAATCAGTTTGAAAGCCCGCCTTCCGGCGGGCTTTTTCGTTGGATCTACGCGTCTGTCCGCATAGAGCGATTTATCGTTCCACGGAAACACCGAGCCGCTCTATCTCCTTGTTTTTGCGCAATTCCCTAAGGAAAGCGCTACGCGCTTTTCCCGGGAAAACCGCTTCACACTTTTCCTGGAACTGCTCTAAAGCAACGGCCGCCCGATCCCTTGGATTCTAAAGATTCGTGGTTAAGCAATAGGGTTAAATGCCTTTTAACCTTTGCAATTCATTATCCACGTTGAAATCAACCATAGCCGGACGCATTCGCCGTTCCGAGGGTTTTAGGGGTGACAAGTATGTTCAACACAGCAAGAATGACCCTCTTTGCCGCGCTGTTGGCTGGCGTAGCTGGACCGGCGTTCGCCGCCGACTTGGTGGAGCCGCCGGTGGTCGAGCAGGCGCCACCGCCCGTCTATGAGCAGCCGGTGGATGTTGGTGGCTGGTATATTCGCGGTGATATCGATTATCACTGGTCGGATTTCCGTGGCGCCGACTACATCACCTACGGGCCGCCGCCCGGCACAAACAGTTTCAGCAGCGGCGATCTGAAAGGGGCCTTTTCGTTCGGCGGTGGTGTCGGCTACAAAATCAACGATTATTTCCGCACCGATCTGACGGCCGACTACTGGTTCAACTCGGACTTCGATGGCGCAACCACGGATGGCGTCACGACATCGACCGAGGTGTCGAAAATGAGCGCCTTGCTGCTGCTTGCCAACGCCTATGTCGACCTCGGCACCTATCACGGCATCACTCCCTATGTCGGCGCCGGCATCGGTGGCGCACGCGTGAAATGGGATGATGTCAGGGATCCGAACACCACCGAATTCAACCCTGGCACGTCCAACTGGCGGTTCGCTTACGCTCTGATGGCCGGTGCTTCCTACTGCCTGACTGACAAAGTGATCCTCGACGCGGGCTACCGTTTCTCCCATATTCAGGGAGGCCGCATGTTCGAGTATGATGTGAGCAGCTCCGGCCCGGGCTTCGACAGCGGGTTTAATACGCACGAGGTGCGCGGCGGTTTGCGCTATCAGTTCGGCGGCAATAATGGATGCGCTGCGCCAGTGGCCTATCAACCCGAACCGGAACCGGTCTACACAAAGTAATACTTGCAGCATTACAATTCGCGAACCGCCCGGCATTGTCCGGGCGATTTCGTTTTGTCTGCATTGCTTGGTCCGGCGGAAATCAATTCGCTAACCACCTGTTATCCTTAACCGCCACTTAACCAGTATGGTTAACAATGGCTCTTGAAACGGCGCTCGCATATGGCGCCAAGTTCGGGAGTCGGGGACCATGACAGTCAAATCGCGTATAGCGCTGGCGCTTGCCACAATCGCCTTGATGCCTCTGTCGAAGGCGCTCGGCGCCGACTACGATCCGCCTGTCTATGTCGATCAGGCGCCGGACTATAAGCCGGTCGAGGTCGGCTCTGGATGGTACCTGCGCGGCGATGTCGCCTACCTGCCGGACACGAGCTTCGAGGATCAGGATTTCGCCTTTACCCCCGCCAGCGAGAGCGAGAGCGAAGACGCGTATTTCGCGAGCATCGGCTTCGGATATCATTTCAATGATTATCTCCGCGCCGATCTCAACCTCGGCTATCTGCCCGGCAACAAGTTCAGCTTCAGCTATGACGATTCGGCAACGGCGGCAGAGCCGACCGTGGCGTCCGGAAACCTCAAGAACAATGCGCTCTCGGGCATACTCAACGGCTATGTCGATCTCGGCACATATGTCGGCATTACGCCTTATGTCGGCGCCGGCATCGGCATCGTTCGAAGCAAATACGATCTCTCGGCGAGCTATTTTACCGACAATGGCGACGACACGGATGATTTTGACCAACATAGCTCCAAGGCGAAATACTCTGTGGCCTATACGTTGAATGCGGGCCTTGCCTATCAGGTTTCAAAGAATGTGCAGATCGATCTGGGCTACCAGTATTTTTCCGCTCCCGACGCCGAATATATCACCGCCGAGAGCCTGAATTCGTTCCCTGTTCAAAAAGGGATCAGCAACCATCAGGTCAAGCTCGGCTTGCGCTACGACCTTTGGTGAATTGCATAGACCAGAAAATGCCTACGGCGGATCAAGAGATCCGCCGTTTTCATTTCGGACCGAGCCGCAGATTGCGGCGAGTATCCCGCCAGCGACAAAAACTTTCCTCTTGACGCCGGAAGCCTGAACGCATATCGCCGTCCGTGGGCCACCCCTCCCCAACGAGGGGCCACTATCTGGAAGGATAGACCACGATGACGACGCATACGAAGCCCGGACTCCGTCCGGCAAATCCCCATTTTTCCTCAGGTCCCTGCGCAAAGCGCCCCGGCTGGTCGGTTGAGGCGCTGACCAAGGCCGCGCTCGGACGCTCTCACCGCGCCAAGATTGGCAAGGCCAAGCTCGAACAGGCGATCGAGCTGACGCGTGAAATCCTCCAGGTTCCGGCAGATTACCGCATCGGCATCGTGCCGGCGTCGGACACCGGCGCGGTCGAGATGGCGCTGTGGTCGCTGCTCGGCGAGCGCGGCGTCGACATGGTCGCCTGGGAGAGTTTCGGTTCCGGCTGGGTCACCGATGTGGTCAAGCAGCTCAAGCTTGCCGACGTGCGCAAGATCGAAGCCGGCTACGGCGCATTGCCCGACCTGACAAAGATCGACTTCGACCGCGATGTGGTCTTCACCTGGAACGGCACCACGTCCGGCGTGCGCGTGCCGGACGGTGATTTCATTCCGGCCGTTCGTAAAGGTCTGACCATCTGCGACGCGACCTCGGCGGCGTTTGCACAAAGGCTCGATTTCAGGAAGTTGGATGTCGTCACCTTCTCCTGGCAGAAGGTGCTGGGCGGCGAGGGCGCGCACGGCATGCTGATCCTCAGCCCGCGCGCCGTCGAGCGGCTGGAGAGCTACAAGCCGGCCTGGCCGCTGCCGAAAATCTTCCGCCTCACCTCGGGCGGCAAGCTGATCGAAGGCATCTTCAAGGGCGAGACCATCAACACGCCGTCGATGCTGTGCGTCGAGGACTATCTCGATGCGCTTCTCTGGGCGAAGTCGATCGGCGGGCTCGACGCCTTGATTTCCCGCGCCGACGCCAATGCCGCCGTTCTCGACGGCTTCGTCGACAAGTCCTCGTGGCTCGGCCATCTCGCGACCGACCCGGCAACGCGGTCGAACACGTCCGTCTGCCTTTCCTTCACCGATCCGGATGTTGCAGCACTCGACGCCGACGGGCAGGCGGCCTTCGCCAAGGGGCTGGTCTCCGCGCTCGACAAGGAAGGCGTCGCTTACGATATCGGCGCCTATCGCGACGCGCCGCCCGGCCTGCGCATCTGGTGCGGGGCGACCGTCGAGGCCACCGACGTTGAGGCGCTGCTGCCCTGGCTCGACTGGGCCTTCGCCCAGCAGAAGGCTTCGCTCAAGGCGGCCGCCTGAGTTTTCCAGTGGCGGCCCTCGGGCCGCCCATTCCCAAACGGATTAATCCCATTTGAAGGAGGCCGCCATGGCGCCCCGCGTTCTCGTCTCAGACAAACTCTCCACCACTGCCGTGCAGATATTCAAAGACCGCGGCGTCGAGGTCGATTACTTGCCCGATCTCGGCAAGGACAAGGAAAAACTGCTCGAAGTGATCGGCCAATATGACGGCCTCGCCATCCGTTCGGCGACGAAAGTCACCGAAAAGCTGATCAACGCCGCCACCAGGCTGAAGGTGGTCGGCCGCGCCGGCATCGGCGTCGACAATGTCGACATCCCGGCGGCGAGCCGCAAGGGCATCATCGTGATGAACACACCCTTCGGCAATTCGATCACCACGGCGGAACATGCCGTGGCTATGATCTTCGCACTGGCCCGCCAGATACCGGAAGCCAACGCCTCGACCCATGCCGGCAAGTGGGAAAAGAACCGCTTCATGGGCATCGAGATCACCGGCAAGACGCTGGGCATCATCGGCTGCGGCAATATCGGCTCGATCGTGGCGACGCGCGGCGTCGGCCTGAAGATGCACGTCGTCGCCTTCGACCCGTTCCTGTCGGACAGCCGTGCCGAGGAACTCGGCGTCGAGAAGGTCGAACTCGACGAGCTGTTCGCCCGCGCCGATTTCATCACCCTGCACACGCCGCTGACCGACAAGACGCGCAACATCATTGACACAGCGGCGATCGCCAAGATGAAGACCGGCGTGCGCATCATCAATTGCGCCCGTGGCGGATTGATCGTCGAGGCCGACCTGGTCGCGGCGCTGAAAAGCGGCAAGGTGGCAGGCGTCGGCATCGATGTGTTCGAGGTCGAACCGGCCGAGCAGAACGAACTGTTCGGCATGGAGAATGTTGTGGTGACGCCGCATCTCGGGGCTTCGACCACCGAGGCGCAAGAGAATGTCGCCCTGCATGTCGCCGAGCAGATGTCCGACTATCTGATCAAGGGCGCCGTTTCCAACGCCATCAACATGCCGTCGATCACCGCCGAGGAGGCGCCGCGTTTGAAGCCTTTCGTCAAGCTTGCCGAAGTGCTCGGCGCCTTTGTCGGCCAGGTCACCGAGGATCCGATCAAGGAGGTCGAGATCCTGTTCGACGGCTCGACCGCGACGATGAACACGCGCGCGCTGATCAGCGCTACCCTCGCCGGGCTGATCCGGCCGCAGGTCTCCGACGTCAACATGGTGTCGGCGCCGATCATGGTGAAGGAGCGGGGCATCATCGTCGCCGAGGTCAAGCGTGACAAATCGGGCGTGTTCGACGGTTATATCAAGCTGACGGTCAAGACCGAGCACAGGACGCGCTCGATCGCCGGCACCTGCTTCTCGGACGGCAAGCCGCGCTTCATCCAGATCAAGGGCATCAATCTCGACGCCGAGGTCGGCCAGCACATGCTCTACACGACCAATGCCGACGCACCGGGCATCATCGGCCTGCTCGGCACGGTCTGCGGCGAGAACGGCGTCAACATCGCCAATTTCCAGCTTGGCCGCAACCGGCCAGGCGGCGACGCCATTGCGCTGCTCTATCTCGACGCGCCGTTCCCGGAAAACGTGCTGGAACAGGTGCGCTCGCACAAGTCGATCGACTCTGCCAAGAGGCTGCATTTCGATGTGGGCGGCGCTTGAGAGTCAGAAGTTTCCGTCGATCGCGATTGGGAACAGCGCATCATACGATCAGCCCCGCGTGCCTTGGCAGGTGCACGGGGCTGATCGCTATAACTGACTGACTGACTGCCGCTACTTGCAAGGGAAGCCGGGCGCGATCTTGCACTGCGGCTTGTGGGGACGCGGCTTGTGCGGCCGGTGCGGCCTATGCGGACGGTAATGCGGCGGGCGAATGACGATGTGTGGCTGCACGACGATCGGGCGCACCACGTGGACGCGATCCAGATAGTTTGCACTGGCCCAGCCTCGTATTCCAGCGGCGCGAATCGAGCACCAGCTGCCTTCGCAACCGAACACCGTCACCCTGTGGCCGGCCGGCAGTGTCGCGACCCTGGCATAGCCGGGGCCGGGGCCGCTTCGCACATTCAACGTTCCGGTGGTATAGGCGGTGGCTGCGGAGGCCGAAACAGGAAAGGCCGCCAAGCCGACAAAAGCAACGACAAGGGCCGCAAGCATCCGAAAATTCATGATCGTCTCCATTCGCGCCGAAATCAGCCAAATCGGCATCGACAAGCTGAGTGCCGAAAGATGAAAAAGTCAATCTCTTGGCAATAGCGCCGTATATTGGAGTGTCTGCATCCTTAATTTGGCTGTTACTGTTCGCTGGCCCTATTAATACATTAGCTTTCTTTCATATTTGTCCAGGCGTATCGCTGTAAAGTTCTCGTTCACCATGAGGCAATGACGAGCCCTGGTTTGCCCGATCCGCAATCGGCGCCGAGCACAGCTTTGAGTCCTTGTTTTATGCATGTCGTTGCCCCAAAAACCGCTGCACACTTTTGGGCGACATGCATTATCTCGCCATCTTCCTTCCATTGTATTCGGCCAGGCTGATGCCGCCCAGCACCAGTACGAGCGCCAGGGCCTGATAAAGGTGGAACGTCTCGCCGACGATCAGAACCGAAAGCAGCGTGCCGAAGATCGGCACCAGGTTGATGAACAGGCCGGCCCGGTTAGCACCGATCAGTTCGTTGCCCCTGATATAAAAGATCTGCGAGACGATCGAGGCGCCGATCGCGGTGTAGAGCGTAATCGCCCAGCCGCGCGCATCGGGCACGATGACCTTGCCGGCGGCGATTTCCCACAGGAAGAAAGGCAGCGAGGTGACGAGGGCCGCAATCGACAGCGCCAGCATCAGGCTCTGCCAGCGCATGGCCGGCTTCAATCGCAGGCCGACCGAATAGCCGCTGTAGAGAATCACGGCGACCAGCATGATGGCATCGCCGAAGTTGAGCTCCAGCGTCAGCAGTCGTCGCGGAACGCCGTGGCAGGCGGTGAGGATCACGCCGGCGATGGTCAGCACCACGCCAACAATCTGGGCCCAATTCACGCGCAAGCGAAAAAATATGAAATTGGCGACGATGATCAGGATCGGCATCGCCGCCTGTTCGATCGAGACGTTGATCGCGGTCGTGTAGTTGAGCGCCGTATAAAAGATCGCGTTGAAGAAGGTGAAGCCGCTGGCGCCAAGCGCCGCCAGTATCAACCAGTGCCTGCGCACCACCGGCCAGTCCTCGCGCAGTGTGCGCCAGCCGATCGGCAGCATGATCAAAACGGCCAGCACCCAGCGCAGGAACACCAGTGTCATCGGCGAAATATGATCGACCGCCAGCTTGCCGGCCACGGAGTTGCCACCCCACAGCAAGGTGGTGATCAGCAGGAACAGATAGGCGCTTCGATGCATAGCTGAAGTTCCGGCCGACGGAGGGCTTCGAGGGTCTGCGCCGGCCTATTGCTGCGGTCTGCCCAAGTAAATGATGGCAAAGCTGAAAATTGTTGTGCCTCAGGGCGTTTTCTGCGGCAAAGAATGGTCGCGTCAGCCTGCTCTAGACGCTATAGAGCGACATGTGTCCAATTGGACGCACAAGTGCGCGTCTCAAGGCTTTGAACCTTCGCATCGTGATTTCGGGAAATCGATTCCGATTTTCCGACCGATGCGATAGAGGCCTGTCGTTTCGAACCAATTCAAGCCGCATGGAGCGGCGTCTCAAGGGAAATGAAACATGGCCAATGTGGTGGTCGTCGGCTCGCAGTGGGGCGACGAGGGCAAGGGCAAGATCGTCGACTGGCTGTCGGAACGCGCCGATGTCGTCGTGCGCTTCCAGGGCGGCCACAATGCCGGCCATACGCTGGTCGTCGACGGCAAGGTCTACAAGCTGTCGCTGCTGCCGTCGGGCGTGGTGCGGCAAGGCAAATTGTCCATCATCGGCAATGGCGTCGTCTTCGATCCGCACGCCTTCGTCGCGGAAGTGGCGAAATTGAAGGCGCAAGGCGTCGAGGTGACGCCGGAGCGCCTGAAAATAGCCGAAAACACCGCGCTTATCCTGTCCTTGCACCGGGAACTGGACGGGTTCCGCGAGGACGCCGCATCCAATTCCGGAACGAAGATTGGCACGACCCGTCGCGGCATCGGCCCCGCCTACGAGGACAAGGTAGGCCGGCGCGCGGTCAGGGTGATGGATTTGGCGGATTTGGAAACACTGCCCCTGAAGGTCGACAGGCTGCTGACGCACCACAATGCGCTGCGCCGCGGGCTCGGCCATGCCGAAGTGACGCACGACGCGATCATGCGGGAACTGAGTTCGGTGGCCGACGAGATCCTGCCCTATATGGACCGGGTCTGGAAGATCCTTGACGACAAGCGGCGTGCCGGCGAGCGTATCCTGTTCGAGGGCGCGCAGGGCACGCTGCTCGACATCGACCACGGCACCTATCCGTTCGTCACTTCGTCCAACACGGTCGCCGGCCAGGCCTCCGCCGGTTCCGGCGTTGGTCCGGGCGCCATCGGCTATGTGCTCGGCATCACCAAAGCCTATACGACGCGTGTCGGCGAAGGCCCGTTTCCGACCGAACAGAAAAACGAGATCGGGGAGTTCCTGGGCACGCGCGGCCACGAATTCGGCGTCGTCACCGGCCGCAAGCGCCGCTGCGGCTGGTTCGATGCGGTGCTGGTTCGCCAGGCCGTCGCGGTCAACGGCATCAAGGGCATCGCGCTGACGAAGCTCGACGTGCTCGACGGGCTGGACGAGATCAAGGTCTGCACCGGCTACCGGCTCGATGGCGAGATGATCGACTATCTGCCGGCCAGCCAGGGTTCGCAGGCACGCGTCGAACCGGTCTACGAGACGCTTGAGGGCTGGAAAGGCACCACCGCCGGCGCCAGAAGCTGGAACGATCTGCCGGCTCAGGCCGTCAAATATGTCCGTTACATCGAGGAGCTGATCGGCGCGCCGGTCGCACTCCTATCCACCAGTCCGGAACGGGACGACACGATACTTGTGACCGATCCGTTTCAAGATTAGTTTCTCAGCCTTCCGGGCATCGCGGCTGATTTGCGGGGGCCGGCCCAGGAACAAAATGCAGGTCGACTGAAGTATGGCAGATTTCGTTAGTCCTCTGAAAAAGACGCTCGCCGGCATCGTTGACCCGACGCCGGAGGTACGCGCGAGAGTCTATGACAAGGCTCGTTCCACCATCGCGGCCAAGCTTGCCGAGCGTACGCCGCCGCTGACGCCTTCGGCTATTGCCCAGCATAAGCGTATCCTTGAAGACGCCATCGAAAGCATCGAGCGGGAGTATGTCAAGCCCGCACCGGCGTCCGATCCGCTGGCCGAGCTGGAAGACATCTTCTCCTCCATCGACCGCAACAAGAACCAGTCCAGCCATGTCCGGCAACCGGCAAAGGCCGAGCCAGCATGGCAGCCCGCGCCTGCCGCGAAGACGGCGCCGAACACACCTGCGCCTAACTGGCAAAAACCGCAGCCCGCTCCTCTTCCCCCAAACCGCGCCGATCCGGTGCCCGCCGACATGGATTTTCAAGGGGTGGGTGGCAAAGGCAACGTCTCCAGGGACGACGCCTTCAGAAGCGACGCCTTTTCTAATGATGAAGAGCCGGCGGCGGACACCTTCCAGCGTTTGCGCCCGGCTGAGCGCAAGCGCGGCTATGGTGGTCTCATAGCCGCAGTCGTTGCATTGCTCGTCGTGGCCGGCGGTGGCTATGGCATCTGGCTCAACAAGGATGCGTTCAGCGATATGCTGGGCCTCAGCGACACCAAGGTCGCAACCACCGAACCGCTGGTGAAGCCGGCTCCGGCCAAGCCGGCAACCGATGCCGCGGCAACGCCGGCAACACCGGCCGCCAACGACGCCGCCGAAAGCGCCAAGTTCACCCAGCGCCTGACGCCCGAGGGCGGCGAGGTCGATCCCGGCCCCGCGGCTGGGCACACCGGCATCGGCGAGGGCGAATCCGTCGCGGCGTTGACCACGCCGCCGCCGGCCGCGGCCGCGGCTCCCGCTGGCGAGGCGCCCGTCGCCAATGCGCCGGCGGCCAATGCGCCTGCGTCAGCCGAGCCAGAAGCCGCCCCTGCGACACCGCCAGCCGACGGCGCTGCACCAGCGGCACCGGCCGATGCCGCAGCCGCTCCGGCAGCTCCAGCCCCAGGTGCCGCACCGGCTACGCCGGCAGCGGCGCCGGCGGAAACAGTGCCGGTCGGCCAGAAGGCTATCTTCTACGAGGAGCGCACCAGCACCGCCCAGGGCTCGGCCGAGCCTGGCAGCATCGTCTGGTCGCTGGTGCAGGAGTCGCCTGGCGGCAATCTGCCGCCCGAACCGGCGATCCGCGCCGAGGCGACCATTCCCGGCAAGAATGTGCAATTGCGCATGACCATCCGCCGCAATACCGACCAGACACTGCCGGCCAGCCACATCATTGAGATGATCTTCCTGACACCAGAGGGCTTCGACGGTGGCGGGGTCGACAACATCCTGCGCGTCGCCATGAAAAGTTCGGAACAGGATGCCGGCAGCCCGCTGATCGGCATCCCGGCCAAGATCGCCGACGGCTTCTTCCTGGTCGCGCTCAACGACACCAAGGCGGATGAGGACGCCAACCTGACCCTGCTCAGGGGCCAGGACTGGATCGACGTGCCGGTCGTCTACAAGACGGGCCGGCGGGCGTTGCTGACCATGGAAAAGGGCATTCCCGGCGAGAAGGTGTTCGATGAGGCGCTGAAGGCCTGGCAAGCCAAGACGGCGGGTTGAGGCTCAACGGTTCAGAAGCCCTGGAACAGCATGTCGAGCGCAGCCACGATGTCGTCGTGATGCCTCGTTAGATTCAACCGGCTTTCGCCCAGTTCAGTCGTCGCGACCGTGGCGATCAAATGGGTGGCCATGACCAATTTCCGCCCGTTGATCTCGAAAACGGGATGGAGCTTTCGCATTGGCGATGGCGCCATCGCAGCCGGCAGGAGCGGGACGACCACCCGGGTCTTGAAATGGTCGAGCAGATCGGCCTGAACGTCGAGGAGATAGCCGCCTTCGATGTTACTCGCGAAGACGTCGTAGCGCGCCATCAGAATTGCCGATGTTCTGCCAGCGGAATACCGTGTTTTTCGACATATTCGTTCCACGCATCTATCGTCGCGCGGTTCTCAAGCTTCCACAGTCGCGTCTTTTCGGCGGCCACTGCCTCTGCGATGCCGGCTTCAGCGGCGCGCGAGACATTCACGTCGAGCCCCTTGGCTTCCTTCATGAGCTTCGAGTCGATCGACAGGTTCGCCGGCTGGCGAACCGCATTCGCAGCTATCTTGCGCATGATGACCTCCGCGGTATGCGCATAATGTATGCGCATTCCTGTCCAGTCGCAATGACAAGGTGCTTCAACTCGCGAACTACCCCTCCATCTCCTCGCGCAGCATTTCCAGTTCCAGCCATTCCTCCTCCAGCGCCGCCAGCGTGGCGCGCTCCCTGTCGAGCGCGGCGATGGTCTTCTGGAACGAAGCCGGGTCGCGCTCGTAGTAGGCGGGGTCGGCAATGTTGTTTTCCAGCCGCGAGATCGAGGCCGTCACCGCCTCGATCTTCTTGGGCAGGGATTCCAGCGCGAATTTCTGCTTGAACGACAGCTTTTTGGCCGACCCCTTGGGTTGAGCCACCTCAGCCCTGTCAGTCGCCGCCGCGGCGTTGACATTTTCAGGCTTTGTCCGCGCCTTGCGGTCGTCGAGTCTGGTGCCGCCGCGTTGCGCCAGCATGTCCGAATAGCCGCCGGCATATTCGATCCAGCGGCCGGCGCCGTCGGGCGCGATCACGCTGGTCACGGTGCGGTCGAGGAAATCGCGGTCGTGGCTGACCAGGATCACCGTTCCGGCAAAACCGGCGACAAGCTCCTGCAGCAGCTCCAGCGTCTCCATGTCGAGATCGTTGGTCGGCTCGTCGAGCACCAGCAGGTTTGCCGGCCGCGCCAGCACGCGGGCAAGCAGGAGGCGCGCCCGCTCGCCACCGGAAAGTTCGCGTATCGGCGTGCGCGCCTGTTCCGGCTTGAACAGGAAATCCTTCATGTAGGAGACGACGTGGCGCTGCTCGCCATTGATGACGAGGTTCTCGCCGCGCCCGTCGGTCAAATAGTGGGCCAGCGTCTCGTGTGGATCGACGGCCTCGCGCTTCTGGTCAAGGGTGGCGATCTCCAGATTGGTGCCGAGCCGCACCGTGCCAGCATCCGGCTGCAATTCGCCGGTCAGCATTTTCAAAAGCGTCGTCTTGCCGGCGCCGTTCGGCCCGACCAGGCCAACGCGATCGCCACGCTGGATGCGGGTCGAGAACCCCTTGACCACCGTAAGATCGCCAAAGCTCTTCTCGATGTTCTTCGCCTCGATGACCAGCTTGCCGGATTCGGTCGCGTCGCTGGCCACCATCGTGGCCGTGCCTTCGGCGCCGCGGTGGCCGCGAAAGCGCTGGCGCATGGTCTGCAATTCGCCGAGCCGGCGCATGTTGCGCTTGCGCCGCGCCGTAACGCCGTAGCGCAGCCAGTGCTCCTCGCGCACGATCTGGCGGCCGAGCTTGTGCTGCTCGCGCTCTTCCTCCTCCAATACCTGGTCACGCCATTCCTCGAAATGGCCGAAACCCTTGTCGAGCCTGCGGGTCTGGCCGCGGTCGAGCCAGACGGTGGCGCGCGATACCCGCTCGAGGAAGCGGCGATCGTGCGAGATGACGACCAGCGCCGAGGAGGTACGGCTGAGCTCCTCCTCCAGCCATTCGATGACCTGGAGATCAAGATGGTTGGTCGGCTCATCGAGGAGAAGGATGTCGGGCTCCGGCGCCATGGCGCGGGCGAGCGCTGCGCGCCGCGCTTCGCCGCCGGAAAGGTCGTCCGGCCGCTCCTCACCGGAGAGGCCGAGATGCTCCATCAGATAGGTGGCGCGGTAGGGATCGTCGGCAGGACCGAGCCCCGCCTCGACATAGGCGCGGACATTGGCGAAACCGTCCATGTCGGGGATCTGCGGCAGATAGCGCACCGTGGCCGAAGGCTGGCGGAACACCTCGCCGTCCTGCGGTTCGATCAGCCCGGCGGCGATCTTCAGCAACGTCGACTTGCCCGAGCCGTTGCGGCCGACCAGGGCGATCTTGTCGCCTGCCGATGCCGTCAGCTCAGCGCCGTCAAGCAGCGGCGTGCCGCCAAAGGTCAGTCTTATCCCGTCAAGATTGAGAAGCGGCGGCGCCATAAATCAACTTTCGGGAAGCGGGTAGGGATGGGCGAGCAGCAGCGCAAGACCATGGTCCAGCGCGATCTCGAGCCGGCCCTTGACCTCGTTGGATATGGTCAGCGACGAACCGAATGCGACCGCGACGTGGTTCAGCGGCCATTTGGCGCCGGTCACGGTCAGGCCGGAAAGGTCGGAGAAGCCGAGGATCGAAAACAGCGTGCCGTCGGCATAGTCGAAGCCGGCCTTGCCCGGCAACAAGGGGACACCTTCCTGGGCGCCGCTGGTCAACAACACCTTCGTCCCTTCCTCAGCCAGCCGGACGCCGAGCGCCAGATGCAGGAACGCGTGGTCGGCGCGCTTGCCGCCGAATGCGCCGGCGAGCACAAGGCTGGTCGCGCCGCGTTCGAGGGCGGCGGCGATGGCGAGTTCCCCGTCGGTCATGTCCTTTTCGGCCGGAAACACTTTTCGTGGCACTGCCGCCAGATCGTCCGGCAGATCGGCTGGCACGGAATCGAAATCGCCGACCCAAAGCTCCGGCGTCAGACCCAGTATCCGGGCATGGCCGATGCCGGCATCGGCGGCGATGACGCGGGAGCCTTCGACCTGGCGGTCGAGCAGCGGCGTGCGGATGAGATCGCCGCCAAGCAGGATGGTGAATGTGCTCATATCGCGTGGCCCTTACCAGCCCTGCCCCGGAAACGGAAGACGAAACGGAGGACCATGCCTCGACCGCGGGTAAACTTCCGCTTGCGCGGCACTTCGGCCGGGCTTATGTGTCGAAACGCTCTAACGGGGTGCCGGACGCGATCTTCGCGGACCGGCTGAGAGGCAAGCCTGCCAACCCGCTGAACCTGATCCGGTTTGTACCGGCGGAGGGATTAGACGTTTCGGACAAGCCGACGCCTCAATTCCTTTCAACACGAACGAAGGAGGCGCCGATGCGCACGCTTTTATACTCCCTTATCTCGGCAATTGTGCTTGCTAGCTCCGTGCCGGCGTCCGCGCAGGACAAACTCACCGTCTACACCTATGAGAGCTTCACTGCGGAGTGGGGTCCAGGCCCCGTGGTGAAGAAGGAATTCGAGGCCGAATGCGGCTGCGCCCTCGATTTCGTCTCGGTCGCCGACGGTGTCGCGCTGCTCAACCGCGTCAAGCTGGAAGGGGCGGCAACCAAAGCCGACATCGTGCTCGGCCTCGACACCAATCTGACCGCTGAGGCCAAGGCCACCGGGTTGTTTGCGCCACACGGCGGGGTCCCGGATGTCAACGTGCCGGGCGGCTGGAGCAACGACATTTTCGTGCCGTTCGACTACGGCTATTTCGCCGTCGTCTACGACACCGAAAAGCTGAAGACGCCACCCAAGAGCCTGAAGGAATTGGTCGAGGGCGATGCCGCCGACAAGATCGTCATCCAGGATCCGCGCACTTCGACGCCAGGCCTCGGCCTGCTTTTATGGGTAAAGTCGGTCTATGGCGACAAGGCGCCGGAAGCCTGGGCGAAGCTCAGGGCAAAGGTTCTTACCGTGACGCCGGGCTGGAGCGAGGCCTATGGCCTGTTCACCAAGGGCGAGGCGCCGATGGTGCTGTCCTACACCACTTCGCCGGCTTACCATATGGTTGCCGAAAACACCGAACGTTACCAGGCAGCCTCCTTCGAGGAGGGCGAATATCTGCAGATCGAAGTCGCCGGCATCACCACGACCGGCGCCAAGAATCCGCTGGCGCAAAAGTTCCTGACCTTCATGACCGGGCCGAAATTCCAGGACGTCATCCCCGAGACCAACTGGATGTTCCCGGCCGGCAAGACCGACAAGCCGCTCAACCCGGCCTTCGCCAAACTGGTCAAGCCGACCAAGACCCTGCTGTTCAGCCCGGAAGAGGTCGCGGCCAACCGCAAGGCGTGGGTGGATGAATGGCTGGCGGTGATGAGCAAGTAGCTTTGGCCGATTGATCGAAGATGATCGCTCTAAGGCGCGCCCCTCTGTCCTGTCGGACATCTCCCCTACAAGGGCGGAGATCGGACGGCTCGGCGGGTTCCGCCAGTCGCCGACGTTGGTGGAATGAGCGGAGCGCTGAAACTGCCAATCTCCCCCCGCGTGGGGGGGATGTCCGGCAGGACAGAGGGGGGTGCGAAGGAACGCAATCCTCACTAAGAATCTCGAATCTGGTGGTCTAGCGTGCAACGCGCGCCATCATCTGACTCCCGCATCACCGCCGGCACCCTCGCGCTTGCGGCAATAGCACTTTTGATCGGCGGCGCGTTTGCAGGGCTGATCCTCGAAGGCGCGAGCGACCTGTCCGGCGCCGCGTCGGCCTTCGATCCCTATCTCCTGCGCGTCGCCCGCTTCACTCTCTGGCAGGCAGTTCTGTCGACGCTGCTTTCCGTCGTGCCAGCGCTGTTCGTCGCGCGGGCGCTTTCGCGGCACCCTCGGTTTTTCGGTCGCGACTTCATCCTCCAGCTTTTCGCAGTGCCGCTGGCGCTCCCGGCCATCGTCGCGGCGCTCGGCATTCTGGCCCTTTACGGTCGCGCCGGCTATTTTTCTGGCCCTTTTAGCCAGATCGGAGGCCAGAGCTGGCCCGGCATCTACGGCCTGTCCGGCATTCTCATCGCCCATGTCTTCTTCAATCTGCCGCTCAGCGTGAGGCTGTTCCTTGAGGCGCTGGGAACAGTGCCGGCCGACCAGTGGCGGCTGGCGAGCCAACTCGGCATGGGTGCGGTGCCGGCCTTCCGGCTGATCGAATGGCCGGTGCTGCGGGCAGCACTTCCCGGCGTCGCCGGACTTGTCTTCATGCTCTGCATCACCTCTTTCACCATTGTGCTCACGCTGGGCGGCGGGCCGGCTGCGACGACGCTGGAGGTCGCCATCTACCAGGCGCTGCGCTTCGATTTCGATCCGGCCCGCGCGGTGACGCTGACGCTGCTGCAGATTGCCCTGACATTCGTGGTGGTGCTGGTATTGATGCGGCTCGGCGCCAACACTGTCGGCGACGCCAATTTGCCGGTGGCATCGCGCCGATATCTCTCGGCCAGCATGGCCGAGACCGTGGTCAATGCCACCTTGATCGTTCTCGCCTCGCTGTTCGTCGCCGGCCCGATGGCGGCTACGCTGGTGGCAGGCCTTGGTGCCGATCTCGGCCGGCTGGCTGGCGAGAGCGCGGTGCGGCAAGCGACGCTGACCAGCGCCGTGCTTGCGTTGCTGTCGGCGCTGCTTTCGGTGGCGCTGTCGCTGTCGCTCATCATGGCGCGGCGGGCGCTGGCCTTAAAGCGCGGCATTGGCACCAGAACGCTGCTCGAACATGCCACCGATACCGGCGCCGGCTTCGTCCTTGTCGTGCCGCCCATCGTCATCGGCGCCGGCTGGTTCCTGCTGCTGCGCACGGTCAGCGATGTCTTTGCCATCGCTTCGGTCATGGTCGTGGCCGTCAATGCGGTGATGGCAATGCCCTTTGCCGTCAGAGCCGTCCGTCCCGCCTACGATGCGGCGAGCGAACGCCATGAACGGCTCTGCGCACAACTCGGCATTTCCGGCTGGAACCGGCTGCGGCTGGTCGACTGGCCGTCGCTCAGGCGGCCGCTCGCCACCGGCTTTGCCTTCGCCATGGCATTGTCGCTCGGCGATCTCGGCGTCATTGCGCTGTTCGGCAGCGATTCGGTACAGACATTGCCCTATCTGTTGCTGGCCCGCATGGGCAGCTATCGCACGGCGGATGCCGCCGGCTTGGCATTGCTGCTCGGTCTCGTCTGCCTCGCACTGGTCTTTGCCGCCGACTGGCTGGGACGGGGAGAAAGAACATGACGCCTGCCGGGAAAGTTGCCGGAGTGGAGAAAGGCGCGGCGGTGCGGCTGGAACAAGTCTCGTTCAGCTATGGCGAAGCGCCGTTCCTGTTCGATGTCGAGTTCGCAGCCTCGAAGATCACCGCCATCATGGGGCCGAGCGGCTCGGGAAAATCGACGCTGCTCAATCTGGTGGCCGGCTTCGAGACGCCGCGATCGGGACGCGTGCTGATCGGCGGCGCCGATGTCGGCACCGAACCGCCTTCGGCGCGGCCAGTGTCGATGGTGTTCCAGGAGAACAACCTGTTCGCCCATCTTTCCGTCGAACGCAATGTCGGGCTCGGCCGCTCGCCTTCGCTCAGGCTGACCGAGGCCGACCATGCCGCAGTCGCGGAGGCGCTCAAGCGCGTTGGCCTCGCCGGTAAGGAACAGCGCCTGCCGCGCGAACTCTCCGGCGGCGAGCGGCAACGCGTGGCGCTCGCACGCGTCCTGGTGCGTGATCGGCCGGTGCTTCTGCTCGACGAGCCGTTCGCCTCGCTTGGACCGGCCCTGCGTGACGACATGCTCGATCTGGTGGCCAGCGTTCATGCGGAACGGGGCATGACGGTGCTGTTTGTTACGCACCAGCCGGAAGATGCGCGCCGCGTCGGTCAGAACATGGTGTTTCTCGACAATGGCATGGTTGCCGCGACGGGTGTCGCCGCCGATTTCTTCGACCGCTCTGGACCCGAAGCCTTCCGGCGTTATATCGGTTCGGGCCTGTTTGGCGACGGATCACGAGATGTTGCCCGGAAGCGGACATAATTTATGGCCAAACCAGCTTCAGGCGATGCGGCGTTTGCTTGCCATGATCTGAGTAGTGTGGCTAGGTCGGCCAATACCGGTCCGGCGCAGGCCGTGATTTGCCACTATCGCGCCACGCGTCCTGTTCGAGGCGCAAAGGATGCGGTAGCAGTTTGATTTTATGCATGGTTTTTCCGAAAATCGGCATCGATTTTCGAAGTCATGCGTTGAGGCCCGAAAGGAAGCTGTTCTGCCAATCGGCACCGACAGACTGAGGATGAATCCGCTGGCGCGTTTTCTGGTGCTGGCCGGCTTTGCCGTGGCGCTGGCAAGCTGCCAGATGTTTACGCCTCCCGACGTCCAGGAATCTGGCTTCCAGCCTTCCGACAAGCCGATCACTGTCGACAATGTCGCCGCCAACAGCAAGCTCGCCGAAATGGCGAAGGCGCAGCATCCGCGCATCCTTGCCACCTATGGCGGCGAATATTCCGATCCCAAGCTGGAGCGCATGGTCGCCAAGGTCGTCGGCCGTCTGACCGTGGTGTCAGCCAACCCGACACAGACCTACCGCATCACCATCCTCAATTCGCCCAACGTCAACGCCTTCGCCTTGCCGGGCGGCTATCTCTACATCACGCGTGGCCTGCTGGCGCTGGCCAATGATTCGGCCGAGCTTGCGGCAGTCATTGCGCATGAAATGGGCCATGTCACCGCCAACCATGGCCTGCAGCGTCAGCAATTGGAGGCTGAGGAGGGGTTGGCGACCAAGGTCGTCTCCGACGTGCTCGGCGACAGCCCGACCGCCAAGGCAGCGCTGATCCGCGGCAAGCTCAGGCTGGCGCAATTCTCGCGCAACCAGGAGCTCGAGGCCGACGCCATCGGCATCAAGTCGATCGGCGAGGCGGGCTTCGATCCCTATGCCGCCGGCCGCTTCCTGCAGTCGATGTCGGCCTACACCGATTTCCGCTCGATCAGCGGCGCCACCGACGCCAGCCTCGACTTCCTGGCAACGCATCCCAACACGCCGCAGCGCATCGATCTGGCGCAGCGCCATGCCCGCCAGTTCGGCGCGCCTGGCGTCGGCTCGCGCGACCGCGATTCCTTCCTCGCCGGCATAGACGGCCTGCTCTATGGCGACACGCCGGAGGAAGGCTATGTGCGCGGGGAAACCTTCCTGCACCCGGGGCTTGGCGTGTCGTTCTCGGTGCCAGACGGCTTCATCATCGACAATTCGGCGGCGGCGGTGACGGCGACCGGGCCGGGCGACATGGCGATCCGCTTCGACGGTGTGTCGATCGACAAGACCCGCTCGCTGACCGACTACATCCGCAGCGGCTGGGTGGCTGGTCTCGACGACAGCAGCGTGAAACAGGAAACGATCAACGGCAATGAGGCGGCGACCGCACATGCCGGCGCCGAGGGCTGGCAGTTCGACATCGCGGTGATTCGCGCCGGCGGCCAGGTCTACCGGCTGTTGACGGCCGCCCCCTCGGCCAGCACCTCGCTCGACGGGGTGGCGCGCTCGGTCAGCGGTTCCTTCCGCATCCTGAGCGCGGCCGAGAAGGCGGCGCTGAAGCCGCTGCATATCCGCGTCGTCACGGTCCAGCCGGGCCAGAACATGGGTTCGCTCGCCGCGCAGATGGTCGGCGTCGACCGCAAGCTCGATCTGTTCCGGGTGATCAACGCGCTGTCGCCAGGTGCTGCGGTTTCGGCCGGCGACAAGGTCAAGATCGTCACGGACAAATAGCGATCAGGCAGCTGTCGCCAAAAATTCCGGATTCTGCTCCACCAGCGCCACCTTGAGCTTTTCCATGGCGCGTGCCTCGATCTGACGGACGCGCTCCTTGGAGATGCCGAGCGCCTCGCCGAGTGATTCGAGTGTCGCGCCTTCGTCGCTCAGCCGGCGCTCCTCGATGATCCTGAGCTCGCGGGCATTGAGTGCGCCGAGCGCCGTTTTGAGCCAGACAGAGCGGCGCTCGACATCGATTGTCTCGCCGACGATCTCATCCGGCAATGGATCGTCCGAAATCAGGAAGTCCATCCGCTCGGTGGCGCCGGCGTCGTCGGCGAGCGGCTGGTTGAGCGAAGAGTCCGGTGCCGAAAGGCGGGAATCCATCATCGCCACGTCGGCCTCAGAGACGCCGAGCGCCACCGAAACCTCGCGGTAGAGCGAGGCATTCGAGAGCGGCTCGGCGCCGTTCGCGAGGCGAGCGCGCAGGCGCCGCAGATTGAAGAACAGCGCCTTTTGCGCCGAGCTGGTGCCACCGCGTACGATCGACCAGTTGCGCAGGATGTAATCCTGCATCGAGGCGCGGATCCACCATGTCGCATAGGTCGAAAAGCGCACCTCGCGCTCCGGCTCGAAACGGGCCGCGGCTTCGAGCAGGCCGACATGGCCTTCCTGGATCAAGTCGCCGAGCGGCAGGCCGTAATGGCGAAATTTAGAGGCCATGGAAATCACCAGGCGCATATGCGCCATGGTGATGCAGTGCAGTGCGTGCTGGTCGTTGTCTTGCTTCCAGCGCAAGGCAAGAAGGTGTTCTTCCTCGCGCTCGAGATAGGGAGCCCTCATCGCCGCCCGGACCATGGTTCGTCCTGCCGTGTCCTCGATCATGACGACTCCTGTTCGGCTTGCGGACAGACTGGCGGCCGCGATCTCGCCGGGCGCGGTTGAAATGTCGACGTTGCGCCCTACAACAGCCAGAACTCGCCACGCCGGGGAATGTTCCCGACATGACGCCTTACGGGTTGCAATGCGGGAAGGCATGGCGGCAGCGCACGGGGATGTCTTCGTGGCGATTGAGCGGCCTATTGAGAATGAGATTTCTAGATTGGCCCAACTTTGAAATCCAATTCCTTATTTTGCTTGCCCGCATCTGCCAATTTCCAGCCATTCACAAAGCGCCGGATACCGGCCAAGAACGGGATCACAGAAAAATGAAATGGCTTACATCGCTTATCATCGCTGGAACGCTGCAGGTTCTGGCCGTCACATCAGGCCATGCTGGCGCCAATCTCGACCAGATCAAGCAGGCCGGGGTCTTCAAAGTCGGCACGGAGGGTACCTACTCGCCCTTCACCTATCATGATGCCTCGGGTGCGCTGGTCGGTTTCGACGTCGAGATCGCCAAGGCGATCGCGGACAAGCTTGGCGTGAAGGCCGAGTTCCTCGAAGGCAAATGGGACGGGCTGATCGCCGGCCTCGACGCCAACCGCTACGACGCCGTCATCAACCAGGTCGGCATCACAGAGGCGCGCAAGGCCAAATATGACTTCTCCGATCCTTATATCGCCTCCAAGGCAGTGCTGATCGTGCGCGGCGACAACACCGACATCAAGGGTTTCGCCGACCTGAAGGGCAAGAAGGCGGCGCAGTCGCTGACTTCGAATTTCGGCAAGCTTGCCGAAACCAACGGCGCCGAACTCGTCGGCACCGACGGCTTCGACCAGTCGATTCAGCTCTTGCTTACCGGCCGCGCCGACGCCACCATCAATGACAGTCTGTCTTTCCTAGACTTCAAGAAGCAGAAACCCGACGCCAATGTGAGGATCGCCGCGCAGGAAGGAAACGCCGACTATTCCGGTGTCATCGTGCGCAAGGGCGATCCGGAGCTGGTCGCCGCCATCAACAAGGCGCTGGCCGATATCAAGGCCGACGGCACCTACCAGAAGATCGCCGACACCTATTTCGGTCAGGACGTTTCGAAGTAAACATGATTTTCACGGAGCGGGCCGGCCGCCGGTCGGCCCGGACTGTTTCGCGGCGAGCCGTCTTTGACGGCTCGCCGCTTTTCGCATGATATGCAGGGCGATCTTGCTAAAGCGCGTCCCATTGAACGGATTCATGCGACGCGCTTTAAGTTCTTGTTTTGATGCATGTCGTTATCGCAAAACCGCTGCGCACTTTTGCGCGACATGCCTTTGTTCGCATGATCTTGTCCGAAAAGTCTGCAACTTTTCGGGATCATGCTCTAGGAGGGGCCTCTCGTGCCGCACTGGCTGCAACTGATGCTGGACTCGTTGCCGACGCTGTTGTGGGCGGCGCTGATCTTCACCGTGCCGCTGACGCTGCTGTCGTTCGCCTTCGGCCTGTTCGTTGGGCTGGTCGCGGCGCTCATCCGGTTGTTCGGCCCAAAACCCCTGGTCGCCGTGGTCCGCTTCTATGTCTGGATCTTCCGCGGCACGCCGCTTCTGGTGCAGCTCTTCCTGATCTTCTACGGCCTGCCCTCGGTCGGCATCCTGCTCGACGCCTTTCCGGCGGCGCTGATCGGCTTCACCCTCAACATCGGCGCCTATACGTCGGAAATCATCCGCGCCGTCATCGGCTCGGTGCCGAAAGGGCAGTGGGAGGCAGCCTATTCGATCGGCATGACCTGGAGCCAGGCGATGCGGCGCACAATTCTCCCGCAGGCCGGCCGCGTTGCGGTACCGCCGCTATCCAACACCTTCATCTCGCTGGTCAAGGACACGTCGCTGGCCGCAGCCATCACGGTGCCGGAAATGTTCCAGGCAGCGCAACGCATCGTCGCCACCACCTATGAGCCGCTGATCCTCTATGTTGAGGCGGCGGCGCTTTATCTGGCCCTGAGCTCGGTTCTCTCGGCACTGCAAGCGCGGCTGGAGGTTCGCCTCAACCGCTATGGCGGGTTTCTGGAGGCGCGCTCATGATCGGCCTCACCGATATCGAGAAGCGCTTTGGCGACAATCTTGTGCTCAAAGGGGTGACCGTCACCATCGAGGAAGGCAGCGTCACCGCCCTTGTCGGCCCCTCGGGTGGCGGCAAAAGCACGCTTCTGCGCTGTATCAACCTGTTGGAGATCCCGACCTTGGGCACGGTGCGCATCGGCGACGACACGCTGGAATTCCGACCGGGGATCAAGATCTCCACGAGGGATATCCAGCGCTTGCGGTTGCAGACCGGCATGGTGTTCCAGAATTTCCAGCTGTTTCCGCATCGCACCGCGATCGAAAATGTCATGGAGGGGCTGGTCACAGTGCTGAAATGGCCGACGGAGAGGGCGCGCGAGCGGGCGCTTGCGCTGCTCGAAAAGGTCGGGATGGCGCACAAGGCCGATGCCTGGCCGGCGACGCTGTCGGGTGGCCAGCAACAGCGCGTGGCGATTGCCCGGGCGCTGGCGCCGTCGCCGAAAGTGCTGCTCTGTGACGAGCCGACCTCGGCGCTCGATCCCGAACTGGCGCAGGAGGTGGTCGACGTGCTCGGCCAGCTCGCCATCGAAGGGACGACCATGGTGATGGCGACGCATGATCTCAGGCTCGCCTCCAAGATCGCGCAGGAGGTGGTTTTTCTCGACGCCGGTGTCATCGTCGAAAAAGGTCCGGCCGCCGTGTTGTTCAGCAATCCGGAGCGGCAACGGACCAAGCGGTTCATTGCGACCTTGAAGCAGGAGGCGGAGAAGGAAAGCGGCGGCGAGGGATAGATTTCTCTGCCGGTCCGCGGGCCTCTCTCAAAACAAAAAACCCGGCGCGAGGCCGGGTCTTTCAAATTCGAGGAGCGGAAAGCTCACGCAGCTTCTTCCTGCTCGGCTTCCTCGTTGTCGGCCTTGGCGCCGCGCTTGGGACCCTTGTTGAGGTTCACCTCGATGAGGCGGACCGCTTCGGTTTCCGACATGCGGTTGACGGCGGCGATCTCGCGAGCCATGCGGTCGAGCGCCGCCTCATAGAGCTGGCGTTCGGAATAGGACTGCTCCGGCTGGTTGTCGGCGCGGTAGAGGTCGCGCACCACTTCCGAGATCGAGATCAGGTCGCCGGAATTGATCTTGGCATCATATTCCTGGGCGCGGCGCGACCACATGGTGCGCTTGACGCGGGCGCGGCCCTGCACGACCTTCAGCGCGCGCTCGACATAGTCCTCTTCCGACAGTTTGCGCATGCCGATGGAGGTCGCCTTGGCGACCGGAACCTTCAGGCGCATCTTGTCTTTCTGGAAGTCGATGACAAACAGTTCCAGCTTATGGCCTGCAACTTCCTGCTCGTCGATCGAGACGATCTGGCCGACGCCATGCGCCGGATAGACAATGTACTCGCCGGTCTTGAAACCGTGACGTGCTGCGGTGGACTTCTTCTGCGGGGTGATCGTTGCCATTACGCCGTGAACTCCTTGTTGTGGTGCCGGCATGGCGGCGCCGGCTGAACTCATGCGATCGGACTACCGACCGTTAGCCGCACAACAGATGAACCCACCGGAAAAGCCAGGACGGCAAACCGCATAAATTGCGACCGCCTGCCCCAGATTGCTCTGGTCCGGATTGAGAAGTTCACCTTTCAGTGATTTGGGGCGTTGGCGCCATAAATCGACGTTGTGTCACCGGCATGTTTGGCTGATGTAGCACAAAAAGTCGGAAGAATCAAGGTTTTGCTGCATACGCGAAGGCCGAGCACAACCGCTGCCTGTCAAGGCAGTTAATGTATCATGGCTGTTACGCAACGTCATGCCGGCTGAGCCGGCATTGCCATCAATCACCTTCGCCGGGCTCGGCGGAGAAATATTTCTCGAACTTTCCGGCCTCACCGTCGAAGGTCTTGGCGTCTGCCGGAGGCTCTTTCTTGGCCGTGATGTTGGGCCATTTTTCGGCGTATTCGGTATTGATCTGCAGCCATTTGTCGAGGCCCGGCTCGGTGTCCGGCTTGATCGCGTCCGCCGGGCACTCCGGTTCGCAGACACCGCAGTCGATGCACTCGTCGGGATGGATGACGAGCATGTTCTCGCCTTCGTAGAAACAGTCGACCGGACAGACCTCGATACAGTCCATGTATTTGCATTTAATGCAATTGTCGGTCACGACATAGGTCATCGGTCGGCTCCGGGACGTCCCATTTTGTTGGGCTTTTTTGGTGAGGTAACGCCTTTGCCCGCTGCATGCAAGGGCGGCCATTCCCACCGATATCGGCGTTCCGGGAATGGAATTCCAGACGGTTGCCCCGATGGAGGTTGGCGATTGCCTAGTCGTCGCCCAGCAGGCGGTCGGTTTCCCGGCGTTGCTTCTTGGTCGGGCGGCCGCTGCCGGCCTCGCGCAGCGCGGGAATTGCGTCGGGAATAGCCTCGCCCTTCGGCGTGGGCGGCGGCGACATGTCCTCATAGAGCGTGCGCGCCTCCTCGGCCGGGCCGCGCCGGGTTCCCGTGCCGAGCACCTTCCAGACAAAGATGCGCCGATCAAGCGTGATGGTGAGCACGTCGCCGGGCCTGACCATATCGGAGGCCTGCGCTGCTTTGTCGCGATTGATGCGGACGCGCCCGGCTACCACCAGTTTCGCCGCCAGTGAACGCGATTTCACCGCGCGCGAAAAGAACAGCCATTTGTCGATGCGCTGGCGGCCTTCAGCGACCATCGGACCGAGCTGCGCTATTTCTTCAGCTGGTCGCGCAGCGCGGCGAGCTTGGCGAAGGGCGAGTCCGGATCGAAGCGCACCGGGCGCTCCTCACGCGGCTTGGCCTGGAAAGCAGGCTTGCCGCCTGGCGCGCCGCCCTTGCCGTCCTGCCTGCCGCCCTTCCAGTCGGGCCTGTTGTCGCGCCGGTCAGGACGCTCGCCATGCGGCTTGCCATCACGCCGTTCCGCGCCCTCACCCTGCGGCTTGGGCTTGAACTTCGAGCGGTCGAAGCGCGGCTTGCCGGCGCCGTCGCGCTGGTCGCGGCGACCTTCATGGGTCGGCCGGGGTGCGCCTTCGGCGCCTGCCGGCGTGTCACGGCCCTGCGCAGCCTGTCCGTTGCGTGGGCGAGCGCGATTGTCATGGTGGCGGTGGCGGGGGCGCTGGTCGAAGCGACCCTGCCGCCAAAGCAGGATCGGTTTCGGCTCCTCGGCTTCCACCGCGGGCTCGCCAGCGGCAGTCTCCGCCACTGCGGCTGGTTCGGCCGGTGCCAGTTCCGTTGCAGCTTCAATTGCCTCTGCCGGTGCGGCCTCAACAGGTTCGGCTTCGGCCTCTGGCTCGGCAGCCGGTTCAGCAGGCTCCTCGGCGGCGGCTTCCGCTGCGAACGGAGCCTCTGTGATTTCGGGTGCAGCTTCGGGCTGCTCTTCCGCTACAGGTTCCGCTGCTGCTTCCGAGATGGGCTCGGCAGCAATCTCGACGGTAGCTTCAGCAGCGACGGCCGGTTCCGAACCCTCGACCGAGGCCTCCGCGGCTACGTCTGTTGCAGCGGCTGCCGCCGCTTTGGTCTGCTCGGCGCGGGCGGCCTCTTCCAGCTTCGCCGCGGCCGCTTCGCGCGCGGCATTGTCCTGCGCTTCCAGCCGCGCCTTCACCTCGGCAGCCGGTTTCGGTTCGGCCCGATAGCCCAAGCCTTTCAGGATCTCTTCCATGTCGTCGGCGGTGGCGCCGAGGATCGACATCATCGGCGGCGTCACCATGAAGGACTGGCCGTCATAGGCGCCGTCGGGGCGTTGTCCCAGACCCGGCTTCCAGTTGGTCGCCGGACGGATCAGGTCGGCCAGCCGCTCAAGGATGTCGACGCGTACCGCGCGCCGGCCGAGATTGCGGTAGCCGGCAAGCTTGTAGAAGGTCTTGTCGAAAGTGGGGTCGATGACCACCGAGGTGCGGCCTGACGCAAGCGCATGGACGACGTCGCCAAAGCCTGGTTTGTCCTTGCCGTCGTTCTTCAGTGCCCATAACAGCGTGACCAGTCCGGCCGGCGCCGGCTTGATCAGGGCCGGCACGAAGACATGGTAGGCGCCGAAGCGCACGCCCAGCCGGCGCAGTGCGGCACGGCCCTCCTGGTCGAGCGACTTCATCTCCTCGGCGATGTCGCGGCGATTGATGAGGCCGAAATGCTCGACGAGCTGGAAGGCGATGCCGCGGCCGATGCCGGTAATCTGATCGGCATTCTTGAGATCGACCAGCGGCTTCAGCAAGGACTCGATCTGAAAATTGACGAAGCGCTCGGCGCGCGCCGCGACCTTGTCGCGGGCGGGACCGGTAAGCTGTTCGTCGGCCAGCAGCACCAGGCGCGGCTTCAATGCTTCGTCGCCTGCCACCAGCGTGCCGATCGGTGCACCGATCCAGCGCAGCGTGCCGTCGGAGCCGAGCGCGATATCGCCGTTGGCTGAGGCGCCGAAACGTTCGGCCCGTGCCTCGAATTCGGCTGCAAGCGCCTTCTGCGCTGCCGTGCGCACTGCCTTGGCGTCCTCGCCACCGGCGCTCTGGTCTGCGGTGAAGCGAAACCCCTGCAATTCGCCGACATGATGGCCTTCGACGAGGACGGTTCCGGTTGGGCTGATTTCGGCTTCAGGCATGGTATTTTCTCTAAGGCGCCGCATGAGGACGGAAGTCCTGCGGTCTACGAAGCGTTTCGTCAACCGCTCATGCAGCGCATCCGACAATCTGTCTTCGATTTCGCGCGTCTTTTCCTGCCAGTGTGCCTGATCGGCCAGCCAGCCGGGCCGGTTGGAAACGAAAGTCCAGGTGCGGATCTGGGCAATCCGGTGCGACAGCGTGTCGATGTCGCCCTCTGTCGTGTCGGCACGGCGCACCTGTTCGGCCATGTAATTCTCGTCGACATGGCCATGCCTGGCAAGGTCCATGTAGATCGAGGCGATCAGGTCGGCATGCTGGGCCGGCGCGATCTTCCTGTAATCGGGAAGCGCGCAGGCTTCCCACAGCAGCGCCACGCGCCCGGGATCGGTGGCGAGCGCCCTTATTTCCTCGTCGCGGGAGAGGTGCTCCAAAGCCTGCGCGTCCACCGCCGGCAGCGCGCGCGTCAGGCCTTCGACCGGCGCGTTGGTCTCGATCGAGCGCTTCAGCGCATCGAGGCTGGCGAAATCGAAATGCGCGGTGCGCCACTGCAGCACTTTCACCGGATCGAAATCATGGCCTTCGATCTTCTTGACCAGCTCCTCGTCCAGCGGATCGACCTGGCCGGTGACGCCGAAGGTGCCGTCGCGCAAATGCCGGCCGGCGCGACCGGCAATCTGGCCGAGCTCGGCCGCCGTCAGATTGCGGTACTGGTAGCCGTCGAATTTGCGGTTCTGGGCGAAGGCGACGTGGTCAAGATCGAGGTTGAGCCCCATGCCGATGGCGTCGGTGGCGACGAGGTAATCGACATCACCCGCCTGGAACAGCGCCACCTGCGCGTTGCGGGTGCGGGGGCTGAGCGCGCCGAGCACGACCGCGGCCCCGCCCTGCTGGCGGCGGATCAGTTCGGCGATGGCGTAGACCTCGTCGGCGGAGAAGGCGACGATCGCCGTGCGCCTGGGCAAGCGGGTCAGTTTCTTCGAGCCGGCATAGGCCAGATGCGACAGGCGTGGCCGGGTCACCACAGACACGCCCTTCAGCAGGCGCTGCAGGATGCCGTGCATGGTGGCAGCGCCCAGCAGCAGCGTCTCCTGGCGGCCGCGCAGATGCAGGATGCGGTCGGTGAAGATGTGGCCGCGCTCGAGATCGCCCGCAAGCTGAACCTCGTCGATGGCGACGAAGGCGGCGTCGGTCTCGCGCGGCATGGCTTCCACTGTGCAGACCGAGTATTTCGCGCCGACCGGCTGAATCTTCTCCTCGCCGGTGATGAGCGCCACCTTGTGGGCGCCGACCTTCTCGCAGACGCGGGTGTAGACCTCGCGGGCGAGCAGCCTGAGCGGCAGGCCGATGACGCCGCTGTCATGCGCTACCATGCGCTCGATGGCGAGATGGGTCTTGCCGGTGTTCGTCGGACCGAGCACCGCAGTCACGTCGCGGCCCGACAGGATCAGCGGCTCAGTGTGTTTCGGCTGGATGTTCATCGGCTCGGAAATAACGCTTCTGCCGCTCGTTGCCGGGGAGCACGCCAGTGGTGGCGCGTGTGACAGCGCACACATAGGGATTTCGCGCACGAAGCGAAAGCGGAATGTTCCAACGGCGGGCCGAAGGTTCCATTCGGACGCCGGATTCTGTTCCCGAATTAACAGGTGGAACGAGTCTGGAACGAATCGGCGACGAATCACTGACTCGCGCGGATTCAGGGTTTGTTCACGGCTACATCTGGATTTTCTGGTGGCATTACGCACCACATGCTGAATCGGTTAATTGGCCCGATTCATGCAGAGAGAACGCCGTCGTTAATCTTTGCCGGGGAACGAACGCGGCTGACCGGCCGGCCTCTCCAAGGTAATGAAATTATTGACGTTTCCTAATGCGTCTTAACTTTTCTGGCCGTGATTTCGGGCTTCGTCGTTAACGTTCCGGTCAAAGCCGGAACGAAACGACGACGAATCAGAGATAGGTCGGAATTCCTGTTTTGTTCACCCCAACATGTTGTGTTGTGAACAGGTTTTCCACCGAGAATCCACAGGTTGTGAAACCGGTTTTGCACACGCGGCTGAGCCACCCTTAACCTTTGCGTGCCGGATTGGGTCAGGGCGTAGCGCTGGAGTCTTGCTGGGGGCGGCGATGGACATTCCCGCTCCGTCCCTGCTGAAGCCTCAGGTGATGTACTGGCCGCCATTGGCGGTGAGGGTCGAGCCGGTGATGAAACCGGCGTCGTCGGAGGCGAGGAAGACGACACAGCGCGCGATCTCCTCCGGCTCGCCGAGCCGACCTGCAGGGATTTGAGCGACGATCGATTCACGCACCTTTTCAGGCACAGCCATGACCATGTCGGTGGCGATATAGCCGGGGCAGATGACATTGACGGTGATGCCGGCCCGGGCCCCTTCCTGGGCGAGCGCCTTGGTGAAGCCGATGTCGCCGGCCTTCGAGGCCGAATAGTTGACTTGGCCGGTCTGGCCCTTCTGGCCGTTGATCGAGGAGATGGTGATGACGCGACCGAATTTGCGGTCGCGCATGCCGCCCCACAGCGGATGCGTCATATTGAAGACGCCGGACAGGTTGGTGTCGAGGACCTCCTTCCATTGCTCGCGCGTCATCTTGTGGAACATAGCGTCGCGGGTGATGCCGGCGTTGTTGACCAGCACGGAAACCGGGCCGAGATCGGCCTCGACCCGCCCGATGCCGGCGGCGCAGGCATCGTAGTCGGCGACCGACCATTTGTAGACGGGGATGCCGGTCTCCGCCTTGAATTTCTGCGCGGCTTCATCATTGCCGGCGTAGTTCGCGGCAACCGAATAGCCGGCATTCTTCAACGCGATCGATATGGCCGCGCCGATGCCACGCGACCCGCCCGTAACGATTGCAACCTTTGTCATGATATCCTCCCCTTTTATTCATGGACGGCATTCAGTGGACGAGGCAACGCTCTGGCGGCGATCGAGCCCCGTTCACCAATCGACTATTTCACGGCTTCACCGCTCTGTCTCCACTTTGATGTCCTCACAACGCTTCCACGCACATGGCGACACCCATGCCGCCGCCGATGCACAGCGTGGCAAGGCCCTTCTTTGCGCCGCGTCGCCGCATCTCGAAAACCAGCGTGTTGAAGATGCGGGCGCCGGACGCACCGACCGGGTGGCCGATGGCGATGGCGCCGCCATTGACGTTGACGATCGAGGGATCCCAGCCCATGTCCTTGTTGACGGCGCAGGCCTGCGCGGCGAAGGCTTCGTTGGCCTCGACCAGGTCGAGGTCGCCGACCGACCAGCCGGCCTTGGCCAGCGCCTTGCGCGAGGCGGGGATGGGTCCGGTGCCCATGATCTGCGGGTCGACGCCGGCGGTGGCCCAGGAAACGATGCGCACCAGCGGCGTGATGCCGCGTTTCGTGGCTTCAGCTTCGGTCATCAGCACGGCGGCGGCGGCGCCGTCATTGATACCGGAGGCGTTGGCGGCGGTGACGGTGCCTTCCTTGTCGAAGGCGGGTTTCAGCTTGGCCATGGCTTCGAGGGTCGCGCCGTGGCGGATGTATTCGTCCTGATCGACAATCGTGTCGCCCTTCTTGCCCTTGATGGTGACAGCGACGATCTCGTCCTTGAACTTGCCGGCCTTTTGCGCGGCCTCGGCCTTATTCTGCGAGCCGACGGCGAACTTGTCCTGATCGTCGCGGGTCAGTTGCCACTGGCGGGCGACGTTCTCGGCCGTGTTGCCCATGTGGTAGCCGTAGAAGGCATCGGTCAGGCCGTCCTTGATCATGGTGTCGATCAGCTTGAAGTCGCCCATCTTGACGCCGCCACGCAGATGCTGCGCGTGCGGTGCCATCGACATCGATTCCTGGCCGCCGGCGACGATGATCTTCGCGTCACCCTGGGCGATCTGCTGCATGCCGAGCGCGATGGCGCGCAGGCCCGAACCGCAAAGCTGGTTGAGACCCCAGGCGGTCGCCTCCTGCGGCACGCCGGCGGCCATCGCCGCCTGACGCGCCGGGTTCTGGCCTTGCGCCGCGGTCAGGATCTGGCCAAGGATGACCTCGTCGACCTCCTTGCCGTCGACGCCGGCGCGGGCGAGCGCTTCCTTGACGGCGACGGCACCCAGTTCATGGGCCGGCGTGTTGGCGAAGACGCCGTTGAAGGAACCGACGGGCGTGCGCGCCGCGCTGGCGACGACGATGGTGTTGGAAGCGGACATGTTCTTCTCCAGACTTCAGGGGATCGTGTTTTGAGTGTCGTTAGGGACTTTTCTTGCCCGTTCCACAACTCAAGTCAAACCGGAAATGGGCATGCCGGCCATGCGTAGCAAGCGGCTTGCCCGCACTTATGAGAAGAGGGCCTTCGTTGCTGCGCAGCATATTTAGCCCGCCATGCAGCATTAATTGATCTCGCACTGCACAAACCGCTTGGAATTGTGACGCTTTTGCGCATATCCTTGAAAAGGCGCAATCGTTATCGGCTGCTTACTCAAGTGCGCCGGTGTCCGGGGAGGGATGCAGATGGCCGCGAAAGACGAACCAATCATCATCAAGAAATATGCCAATCGCCGCCTCTATAATACAGGCACCAGCACCTATGTGACGCTCGAGGACCTGGCCGACATGGTCAAGAAGGGCGAGGAGTTTACCGTCCAGGATGCCAAGACCGGCGACGACATAACGCATCCGGTGCTGACCCAGATCATCTTCGAGCTGGAGAACAAGGACGGGCAGAACATGCTGCCGATCCCGTTTCTGCGCCAGCTGATCGCCTTCTACGGCGACCAGATGCAGATGATCGTGCCGAGCTTCCTCGAACAGTCGATGATCGCCTTCGCAAAGGAGCAGGAACGCTTCCGCGAGCAGATGAAGGGCGCGATCGGCAAGTCACCGCTGGACATGATGAAGATCGCCACGCCGATTAAGGCGCTGGAAGAGCAGACGCGCCGCAACATGGAGATGTTCCAGAACGCAATGCGCCTGTTCACACCATTTCCGCCCGCCGGCTCGAATGGCCCCGGCACGGCGCCGACGGAACCAGCCAGGAAGGATGCGCCGGAAAAACCCGACGACCTGCAGGAGTTGAAAGAGCAGATCGCCGCCATGCAGCGCAAGCTCGACACCATGTCGTGAGTGCATAGCGCTCTGGCGATTTACGGCAGCAGCCCCTCGTAGCGTCCGCGCGGCCTGATACTGCTGCCGCTCGCTATCTGTTCGACCATATGCGCGGTCGTGCCGACGCTGCGTCCAAGCGCAAACAGCTGGAATGGCGCATCGCGTGGCAGGCCAAAACTGCGCGTCAGCGCGGCCAGGGCAAAGTCGATGTTCGGGTGCGTGCCGGTTGCGGCAAAGGCAGCTTTTTCCAGTTGTTGCAGTGTCTCGTCGACAGGAATGGCCGTCAAAAGTGCTATGGCGCGGGGATCGCCCTCGGGATAGAGCGGATGGCCGAACGCTGGCAACGGCCGGTCATGGCCGAGCCAGCGCCGGATCGCCGCATCGGCGCCGTGCCGCGCCGCGTCGTCGGCGAGTTGCATTACCGCTTCGCCGGCGCCTCCGTGGCGCGGGCCGGACAGGGTTGCCAGGCCGGCCAGCAGGCATGCGGCAGGTGAGGCTCCGGTCGAGGCCGCGACACGGGCAGCGAAGGTCGATGCGTTGAGTTCATGATCGGCAAGCAGGACAAGGGCGCAGCGTATCGCTTCCGCGCCGCCGCCATCCACCGACCAGCCCTGCGCCAATCGTTGGTGGACAGGGTTTGTGCCGGCTACAGCGCCCAGCGACTGAGCCAGCGCTCCAACGGTGTGCGCGGCCTCAGTGCACAGCGAGGCAGCGCTGCGTCCAAGTGAAGACCTTCCCTGGCTGGCCAGCATGGCAAGCTGCGCGAAGGCCGAGGCGCGGCCGACTGGATGAGGCGCCTCAGACGACGGTGCGTTGAAAGCCATCGGTTCAGCCAGGGCCCAGAGCACGGCGGCGGTTTCCTCCAGCGTGGCCCATTTCGAGAGCGCAACGGCATCCTGACCCCGGTAGATGAGGCGACCGTGCACAACGGTCGAAATCGCCGTAGCGATCGATGGCTCGCCCCAGGCAATCGCACTTTCGGCGATGGCCGAGGGACTGCGTCCGCGCGCCCGGCGTGTGGCAAGTGCGGCGATGTCGTCGGCGCGGTATTGGCTGCGGCGCGGGTCGGTCTCATCCGGCCGCATGCCGATGCGGCCGCGGCTGACATAGGCGTAGAGCGTTTGTGGCCGCACCTTGAGCCTTTCCAGCACCTCTTCGCGCGACAGCCATTCAGACATTTCGAACCTGATATTGATTATATTGATCAAGATTGATTACTGCATGGCCCAACCCTTATCTTTTGTGGAGAAAAGCTGCAAGGAGACAGACATGGCAAACGGGCTCGATGACGTGGTGGCGGCGGAGACGGTGCTCTCCGATGTCGATGGTTTTGGCGGGCATCTGACGATCAGGGGCCATGCGTTGCCGGAACTGGCCGGCCGCTGGCGCTACGCGCAGGTGGTTCGCTTGCTTCTGGATGGCTTCTTCGATGATCTACCCAGTGATGCTGAACTGGCGGCAAGATTGGGCGAGGCTCGCGCCGACGTGTTCGAGCGGCTCCGGCCTTCGCAGCCGCTGCTGGCTCCACTTGACGTATACAGCGCCATGCGCGCGGGCATGGCGCTGCTGCCCGACGACAAGACCCTGACGGACGCCTTGCGGCTGATCGCGGCGCCTGCGGTGCTGACACCGGCTCTTTTGCGCCTGGAGCGCGGCGAGCAGCCAATTGCACCCGATCGCAAGGCCGATCATGCCGCCGACATGTTGAGAATGCTCAAGGGATCGGTCCCGTCGACAGCATTGGCAAAAGCGCTCGACACCTATCTGGTCACCGTCTGCGACCACGGCCTCAACGCCTCGACCTTCGCCACCCGTGTCGTCGCTTCGACATTGGCCGGCCTGACATCGTCGGTGCTGGCCGGGCTCGGCGCGCTCAAGGGGCCGCTGCATGGCGGCGCGCCCGGCCCGGTGATCGAAATGCTCGACGCGATCGAGGCGCATGGCGATGCTGCCGGCTGGCTGCGCGACGAAATCCAGCATGGCGAACGCATCATGGGCTTCGGCCACCGCATCTACCGCGTGCGCGATCCGCGCGCCGACGTGCTGAAAGCCGTGGTTCGGCAACTCGGCAGTGAGGACGGGGCTGGTCGTCGTTTGGCATTCGCCGAAAAAGTGGAGCAGGCAGCGCTCGACGTCCTTCGGGTCGCCAAACCGTCACGCTCGCTCCAGACCAATGTCGAATTCTATACCGCGCTGCTGCTGGAGGCGGCAGGCTTCCCGAAAGAGGCGTTCACCAACGTCTTTGCCGCCGGGCGCGTGGCCGGCTGGATCGCCCATGCGCGCGAGCAGCAGACGACCGGGCGTCTCATCCGCCCGCAATCGCGCTATGTCGGACCGGTGCCGGAGCTCGTTGCCTGAAGTCTGTCTGTCGACCGATTGCACGGGCAGGGGCTTGCTCCAAGCAGGACAGCGTCGTCGGGCCGTCGCAGCTATCGTGATCAACTTGTGCATCTCTCCGCCAAAGCGGAGAGATGCATCCTTATGACAAAAATTTCATGCCATTTGCCCGATCACGCCGGTGTTTTCACGGCGCGCAAGACATATATGCTGCACTGCAATATGTTCCTGTTAGCGCAGCATTGAGGATTCCGCCTTGCCCAGTACAAAAACCGCCATCGTCACCGGATCCACCTCGGGCATCGGCCTGGCCATTGCGGAAGCGCTCGCGGCCAAAGGTTGCAATGTTGTCGTCAATTCCTTTTCCGATACGGCGGACGATCATGCGATTGCCGATGCGATCGCCAAACACCACAAAGTGAAGACCGCCTATATCAAGGCGGACATGTCGAAGCCGGCCGAATGCCGGGCCTTGGTCGAGAAGGCAGCCGAAACATTCGGCTCGGTCGATATCCTCGTCAACAATGCGGGCATCCAGCATGTCGCGCCTGTGGAGGAATTTCCGGTCGAGAAGTGGGATGCGATCATCGCCATCAACCTGTCGTCGGCCTTCCACACCATTGCCGCCGCCATCCCGCTGATGAAACAAGCCGGCGGCGGCCGGATCGTCAACGTCGCCTCGGCGCATGGGTTGGTCGCTTCGCCGTTCAAATCTGCCTATGTCTCGGCCAAGCACGGCATCATGGGGCTGACCAAGACTGTCGCGCTCGAACTTGCGTGTGAGAAGATCACCTGCAACGCCATCTGCCCCGGCTATGTGCTGACGCCGCTGGTCGAGGCGCAGATCCCCGACCAGATGAAGGCCAACAAGATGGATCGCGAGACCGTCATCCGCGAGGTCATGCTGGAAAGGCAGCCAACCAAGGAGTTCGTCACGGTCGAGCAGGTCGCCGCAGCCGCGGTGTTCCTGTGTTCCGATGCGGCGGTGCAGATCAACGGCACGCATATCTCGGTCGACGGCGGCTGGACCGCCCAGTGAATTCGGGCGCGCGCGACAAATCTGGCCCCACATCAAGGACAACGCCATGACGACAAACGGCAAGGCGGAGGAAAAAAAGAAGATCAACATCGCGCTGCAGGGCGGCGGCTCGCACGGCGCCTTTTCCTGGGGCGTGCTTGATCGGCTGCTGGAAGACGGGCGGCTCGAGATAGCGGCGGTTTCGGGCACCAGCGCCGGCGCCATGAACGCGGTGGCGCTGGCCGACGGTTTCGTGCGCGGCGGTGTCGATGGCGCGCGGCGCAAGCTCGACGATTTCTGGCGCGCGGTGGCGCTGAAGGGCCGCTTCAGCCCGGTGCAGCGCATGCCGTGGGACGTCGCCTGGGGCAATTGGTCGATCGAGAACACGCCGGGCTATCTGTTCTTCGACACCATGTCGCGGGTGTTTTCGCCCTATGTCGCCAATCCGCTCGGTCTCAACCCGCTGCGCGACGTGGTCGAGCAGGAGATCGATTTTAAGAATGTGCGCGCCTGCAAGTCGATGGAACTGTTCATCTCGGCGACCAATGTCGAGACCGGGCAATTGCGCGTTTTTTCCGACGGCGAGATCGACCTCGACACGGTGATGGCGTCGGCCTGCCTGCCGCAATTGTTCCGCGCCGTCGAGATCAAGGGCGTGCCCTACTGGGATGGCGGCTATGGCGGCAATCCGGCGCTGTTTCCGTTCTTCAAGACGGCCGCCACCGAAGACGTGCTTTTGGTGCAGATCAATCCGGTGGTGCGCGAAGGCACGCCGAAGAGCGCCAACGAAATCCAGAACCGCATCGACGAGATCACCTTCAATGCCGGGCTGCTGCGCGAATTCCGTTCGATCGCCTTCGTTAAGGAGCTGATCGCCGCCGGCCGGCTGCCGCATGGCGAATATCGCGACATTCGCATGCACCGCATCGATGCCGACGAGGCGTTCAAGGACCTGTCGGCGTCGTCCAAGGTCAATGCCGAATGGGCCTTCCTGACCTATCTGCGCGACCTTGGCCGCACCGCCGCCAGCGACTGGCTGGAGGAGAACTACGATGCCGTTGGCAAACGGCCGACGCTCGATCTCTCCGGCGAACTCGACGACGGTTTCAAGCCGGTGCGCGGCCCGGCACCCGGCCGGCGGGTCAAGGAATTCCTGGCGGCGCGCAAGAAGCCGGAGACGGCACGCCGCCAAGCCTGAGGCGCCAAGCCTGAAACGCCTGGGACCGTCAGCCTTTTTGCAAGGCCAGATCGATCACCCTGATCAGTGCGGCTGCCGCCTGGCGCTGTTCGTCCGGATCGCTGATGCGGGTCTTCATGCCTTCCAACCCGTCGAGCAGCATGTCGGCGAGCAATTTTGCCGACAAGCCCTTGGCGGTGAGATCGACGCCGTTGCCCACGGCCTCGTCCTCGATCGCCGCAGCGACATGCCCGACAAGACCGCCGCGCCAGCAGCCGACCAGATCGGCTACGCTCGATTTCATGTCGAGGAGTTCGGCGCCATGCGGCGAGGTGACGACGGCGCGCATCATCGAGATCAGCGCTTCGTCGATGGCGCGCGTCATGCGCTCGGCGAAGGCGCCCTCGCCGGCAAGCGCCGTTTTCGCCTGCTCGATCGAACGGCCGAGCAGCATCATGGCTATGGCGCGGAAAATGTCGGTCTTGTTCTTGAACAGAAGGTAGAGCGCCGGCCGCGACATGTCGGCGGCGCGCGCAATGTCGTCCATGGTGGTGCGGGTAAAGCCATAGGCCAAAAACACCTTCATCGCGCCATCGAGGATGCGGGCGCGTTTGGGGTCTATGTCGGCGATGTCTTCGATCTCGATCATGGGCAAACACTATCTGCCACGCCTCTATTGACAAAATAACGAAATTTGTCAAGATGTATACGGACAAGGCGGCCCAAGCCACCTTGCCTAGGGCAGGTGGACGACAACGAAGGGTATCCCCATGCGCCTCACCGTCGACGGACAGTCATTCGATATCAATGCCGATCCCGAAATGCCGCTGCTGTGGGCGTTGCGTGATCTCATGGGCAAGACCGGGCCGAAATTCGGCTGCGGCATTGCCGCCTGCGGCGCCTGCACGGTGCATGTCGACGGCCAGCCGGTGCGTTCCTGCTCATTACCGGTCGGTCAGGTCAGCGGCGCGGTCACCACCATCGAAGGCATCGGCATCGAGGGCAGACTGCATCCGGTGCAGCAGGCCTGGCTGGAAGAACAGGTCGCGCAATGCGGCTATTGCCAGGCCGGCCAGATCATGAGCGCGGTGGCGCTGCTCGATGAGGTCGCGGACCCGAGCGATGCCGACATCGACAATGCGATGGGCGGCAATCTCTGCCGCTGCGGCACCTATCCGAAGATCCGCGCGGCGATCAAACGAGCCGCCGTCCTCAAGACGGCGAGGCTCTGATCATGGCCAGCGTCGGAAAGATCGCCCGCCGCACGTTTCTCATCGGCGCGGCCGCTATCGCGGGCGGCGTCGCCGTCGGCTACTATTATTACCGCAAACCCTTTGCCAATCCGCTGGAAGGCCATCTCGCCGCTGGCGAGGCAGCCTTCAATCCCTATGTGAAGATCAGCGCCGACAACACCATCACCATAGTCGCGCCGCGCGCCGAGATGGGCCAGGGCATCTCGACGACGCTCGCCGCGATGGTCGCCGAAGAGCTCGATGTCGACCTCGACCAGGTCAAGGTCGAACTCGGCCCGGTGTCCCATGCCTATTACAATGCGGCGATCCTGGAAGAGGGCGGCCCCTTCGCCTTTTTCGACGAGAGCATGACCGCCGAAGCGGTGCGCGCCGGCATGGGCGTGGTCGGAAAGTTCCTCGCTATGCAAGCGACCGGCGGTTCGGCCTCGACACGTGACGGCTTCGACAAGATGCGGCAGGCGGGCGCCGCTGCCCGGCAGATGCTGATTGCGGCGGCCGCGCAAAAGCTCGGTGTCGTCGCCGCCGAGCTGGAAACAGCCAATGGCAGGGTCCTGCACAAGGCGTCGGGCAAATCGGTCACCTATGGTGAAGTCGCCGCAGCTGCCGCTTCGGTGGCGCCGCCTGCTGAAGTCAGGCTCAAGGACAAAGCCGAGTGGAAACTGCTCGGCAAGCCGCAAAAGCGTGTCGACATGCTGGCCAAGGTCACCGGCGCGCCGATCTTCGGCATCGATGTGGCGCTGCCGGACATGTTGTTCGGCACGGTCAAGATGAGTCCGCGCTTCTGGGCAAAGCCAGTCAAGGCCGATCTGTCAAAGGCCGAAAAGATATCTGGCGTGGTCAAGATCGTGCCGATCGAAACGAATTATGGCTACGGCTTCGGCATCATTGCGGAAAACACCTGGGCGGCGTTCAAGGCGGCCGACGCCATCGACGCCGTATGGGCCGATCCCGAATACCCGCTGGACAGCGCTGCCATTTCCGACGCGCTGAAGCAGTCGCTCGGCACCAAAGGGTCGGTGATGCGCGACAATGGCGACGTCGATACCGCCTTCGCCGATGCGCCGCGCGAAAGAATTGTCGAGGCCGACTATGCCGTGCCGTATCTGGCGCATGCGACGATGGAGCCGATGAACGCCACGGCGCGGCTGAAGGACGGCGTCCTCGACATCTGGTGCGGCAACCAGGCGCCGACGCTGGTGCGGCAGCTTTGCGCCAATGTGGTCGGCGTCGAACAGCACAAGGTCAATGTCCACACCACCTTCCTCGGCGGCGGCTTCGGCCGGCGCGTCGAGGTGGACTACGCGCTGTGCGCCGCGCTGATGGCGAAGGAGACAGGCGGGCGTCCGATCAAGGTAACCTGGACGCGCGAGGAGGACATGCGCCACGACGCCTACCGCCCGGCTGCGGTCGGCAGGTTCCAGGCGCGGCTTGGCGATGACGGCCTGCCGGTCGCCGTCGACATGAAGATCTCCTCGCCGTCGATGATCGCCAGCACCTTGCGCCGATTGTTTCCTTCGATACCGGCCCTTGGCCCCGACAAGTCCATTGTCGATGGCGCCTATGACCAGCCCTATACGATCCCGAACTACAGGGTGACCGGCATCGCGGCCCCCGTCACCATCCCCGTCGGCTCCTGGCGGTCGGTCGGCAGTTCGATCAATGGTTTCTTCCATGAAGGCTTTCTCGACGAGATCGCCGTCGCAGGGAAAACCGATCCGGTCGAACTGCGCAAGACGCTGATGGCCGCTTATCCCTCGGCGGTCAAGGTGGTCGAGAAGGTCGCCGAGATGGCGAAATGGGGCGAGGCGCTGCCCGCCGGCAAGGCCAAGGGCATGGCGTTCACGCTCTCCTTCGGCAGTTGGGTCGGCGAGATCGTCCAGGTCGCCGACACGCCGGCCGGCATCCGCATCGAGGAGGTGTGGATTGCCGCCGATGTCGGCACCGCGCTCGATCCCGGCATCATCGAGGCACAGCTCATCTCGGCCGCCATCTATGGCTTGTCGGCGGCGATGGGTCAGGAAATCACCTTCGCTGACGGCATGGTCGAACAGTCGAATTTTCACGACTACGACGCCATGCGCATCTTCCAATGCCCGACCTTCGAAGTCGCCATCCTGGAAAATTTCCACAAGATGGGCGGTGTCGGCGAAGTCGGCACGCCGCCGGCTGCTCCGGCGCTCGCCAATGCCGTCTTTGCACTGACCGGCAAGCGTATCCGGACGCTGCCCTTGTCGAAGGAGGTGGCCTTCGCATGAAATTCTTTCCCACCATGCTGACGGCTGCTGCCATGGTGCTTGCGGCGGCCCCTTTCGCAAGCGCACAAGAAGACCGGGTAAAGCCATCCGCAACGGTCGATGCAGCCAAGGGGCTGGCCGAATGGGACAAGATCCAGGCGGTGTTCTCGCATCCGCGCTGCGCCGGCTGCCATGTCGCCGACGATCGGCCGCGCTGGTCGGGCGCGTATTATAGCGGAACGCGCGTTCATGCCTTCAATGTCCAGCGCGGCGGCGACGGTTCGGGTTTCGGCAATCCGGGCCTGCGTTGCACGACCTGTCATTTCTCCAGCAATTCCAACGTACTGCATGGGCCTCCCGGGGCCGAGAACTGGCATTTGGCGCCAGTCGAGATGGCCTGGTTCGAACAGTCCTCGGCGCAAATCTGTGCCCAGATCAAGGATCCCGCCCGCAATGGCGGCCGCAGCCTCAGGGATGTCGCGCTGCATGTGCGCAACGACAGGTTGGTCGGCTGGGGCTGGGCGCCGGGAAAGGATCGCGAGCCGGCGCCGGGCTCGGCGGAGGAAACCTATCAAGCGATCGAGAACTGGATGGCGGCGGGTGCACCGTGTCCGGCGCCGCCATAATCCATCAACTTTTCTGACTATATTGCGGTGCAACTTTGATGTAGAAGCGCGTCTCGCCGATCACGGCAATTTGAACACGGCCTTGCGCGCACCCATATCGGCAGCGCGTCCGAGTTTAGAAGACGCGGTAGTTGTTAGAAGACACGGTCTGGCCAAACCCCGCGCACTGGAAAACGACGATGCCGAAAATCAGGTTTCACAAGCTTGCAGCCATTGTTGTGCTTATCGGTTTCGCTGCCTGGATGGCGACAGGGCAGTTCTCGTCCGTCGGCAGCGCAGTCGCCGACAGCAAACCCAAGGTGGGCGAAGTCGAGCAACCCAAGGCCGACGCGGGTAAGCCCCAGACTTCAGGGGCTGCCGAGGCCGAACAGCCGAAGGCGTCGTTGCGCACCGTCGCGGTCATAACCCCGCCGCGGCGCACCTATGCGCGCGCCATCCGCATTTCCGGACTGACCGAAGCCGACAAGCGCGCGGTCCTGGCGACCCGGGTCGACGGCATCATCGACAAGCTGCCGGTCAAGCAAGGACAGCACGTCAAGACGGGCGACCTCGTGCTGATGCTTGCCACCGAGGAAAAGCTTTCGGCGCTCAGCAATGCAAAGCAGCTTGTCGCGCAGCGTCAGGCCGAACTCGATGCGGCCACGCGGCTGGCGAAAACCGGCAATCTGCCCAAGCTGCAGCTCGACAACGCCCGCTCCACCCTGACCTTGGCGCAGTCGATGCTGGAAGCCATGCAAGCCCAGCTTGATCGCAATGAGGTGAGGGCTCCGTTCGACGGCGTCATCGACCGGGTGCCGGTGGAACTTGGCAGTGCCGTGATGCAGGGCGGCGAGGTGGCAACCATCCTGAGCCTCGATCCGGTGATCGCCCGCGGCGAGGTCAGCGAACGCGATCTCGGCTATCTGAAGATCGGCGACGAAGCCAATGTACGTCTGGTCAGTGGTCAGACCGTCAAGGGCACGGTGCGCTACATCAGCCGCGACGCGTCGTCCGCCACCCGCACCTTCCGGGTCGAGATCGCAATCCCCAATCCCGAGGGCACCATTCCCGCCGGGATGACGGCCGAGATCGGGCTGAGCGCCCAGCCGACCGACGCCGTCATGCTGCCGCGCTCGGTGGTGACGCTCGGCGACAAGGGCGATCTCGGTATTCGCGCCGTCGACAAGGACAACAAGGTCGTGTTCTTCCCGATCGACCTGGTCGACGACACGCCAACCGGCCTGGTGCTTGGCGGCATCCCAGCCGATGCACGTGTCATCGTCGCCGGCCAGGAATTGGTGACGGAAGGCGAAGTGGTCAAGCCGGTCGAGGCCGACCAGGCCACCATCCAGAAGCTCTTGGGCGAAGCGGCGGCCGGGACGCAGTAATCATGGATATCGTCAAGCTCGCAATCAACAATGCCCGCCTGACCATTTCGGTACTGGTCTTCCTTCTGCTTGCCGGCTGGGTCGCCTATCAGTCGACGCCGAAGGAAGCGGAACCCGACGTTCCGATTCCGATGATGTATGTCAGCCTGATCTATCAGGGCATCTCGCCCGAGGATTCGGAGCGCCTGCTGCTGCGGCCGATGGAAGCCAAGCTGAAAAGTCTCAAGGGTCTCAAGGAGATGCGCTCGGCCGCCTTCCAGGGCGGCGGCTATGTGCTGGTCGAGTTCCAGCCGCAGACGGATCTGGCGACGGCGCTGCAGGATACGCGCAGCAAGGTGCAGGACGGCAAGGCCGACCTGCCGCAGGCAGCCGAGGAGCCTGTGGTCACCGAAGTCAACATCTCCGAATTTCCCGTTCTTGTCGTGACGCTGTCGGGAGAATTGCCCGAACGCGTGCTGACGGCGGCGGCGCGCGAACTGCGCGACCGTATCGAGGAGGTGCCCGGCGTTCTGGAAGGTGCGCTGCAGGGTTCGCGCGACGACCTCGTCGAAGTGGTCATCGATCCGATGAAACTGTCTTCCTACGGACTGCAGCTCGACCAGTTGATCGGCGCTGTCGGCGCCTCAAACAGTCTCGTCGCCGCCGGTAACATCGAAGGCTCCGAGGGCAAATACGCGGTCAAAGTGCCGTCGCTGATCGAGACGCCCGAGGATGTGGCAGCACTTCCGGTCGTCGCCACGCCCAATGCCGTGGTGCAGGCCAAGGACATTGCCACCATCCGCTCGACCTTCGCCGACGCCGAGACGATCACTCGTCTTAACGGCAAGCCTGCCATCGCCATCGAAGTCAAGAAGCGCATCGGCGCCAATTTGATCGACACGATCGCCCAAGTCACCGCCGTGTCCGACGCCTTCGTCAAGACCATGCCGGAAGGCATGCACGTCACCTACACGCAGGACAAGTCGGTCTTCGTCAACCAACTGCTCGGCGATCTGCAGAACCATGTCATGATCGCCGTGATCCTGGTGTTCATCGTCATTCTCTATGCGTTGTCTGGCCGCGCGTCGCTGCTGATCGGGCTGGCCATCCCATCATCCTTCCTGATCGGCATCCTGCTGCTGGCGATGATGGGCTACACGATCAACATGATCGTGCTGTTCAGCCTCATCCTGGCGGTCGGCATGCTGGTCGACGACGCCATCATTGTCACCGAATTCGCCGAGCGGCGGATGAGCGAAGGCATGCCGAAGGAAGAAGCCTTCGCGCTTGCCGCCAAGCGGATGGCCGGTCCGGTCATCGCGGCGACGATGACGCGCATCGCCGCCTTTTCGCCGCTGCTGTTCTGGCCGGGCATCATCGGCGACTTCATGAAATACATGCCGATCACGCTGATCGTCACGCTGTCGGCGTCGATGCTCTACGCGCTGGTTTTCGCGCCGACGCTGGGCGCCCTGTTCGCCAAGGCGCCGCCGCATCACGAGGACGACAATCGCGATGGCTGGTACATGGCGGTGGTCAAGCAGGCGGTGCGCTTTCCCATCACCGTGCTTGTGCTCACCGTCGCGCTTTTGTTTGGCGTCGGCTTCGCCTATTCGAAATATGGCGCCGGCGTCGAGTTCTTCCCGAATGTCGAGCCTGACTACGGCCTGCTCTATGTGCATGCCCGCGGCAATCTCTCGCTCGCCGAAATGGATGTCGCGACAAAGACTGCGGAAGACCGGCTGCTCGGCTGGCCGGGCGTGAAATCGGTCTATACCCGTGTCGGCAAGACGCAAGGCGGCGGCCAGGACATCCCTGAAGACGTGGTCGGCGTGATCCAGTACGAGTTCGTCGACTGGCGCGAGCGCAAATCCGCGAACCAGATCCTCGACGAGTTGCGCGGCGTGATGGCCGGCATTCCCGGCGTCGATGTCGAGGTCCGCGTGCCCGAAGCCGGTCCGCCGACCGGCAAGCCAATCCAGATCAGGCTCTCGGCCGTCGACCCGAAAGGGCTCGACGACAAGGCCCGTGCGGTTGCCGCGAGCATTGCCAAGGTGCCCGGTGTCATCGATATTTCCGACGGCCTGCCGCCGCCTGGTGTCGACTGGGCACTCGAGGTCGATCGCGCCAAGGCGGCGCAATACGGCATCAGCCCGACCTCGGTCGGAACAGTGGTGCAGCTGGTGACGAACGGGCTGAAGCTCTCAGAATACCGGCCCGCCGGAGCGGACGACGCCGTCGACATCAGGCTGCGCCTGCCCGAGGACCGGCGCACGCTGTCGACGCTCGATGAACTCAGGGTGCAGACCTCGCAAGGGTCGGTGCCGATCTCGAATTTCGTCGTGCGCAAGCCCGAGCCGACCGTCGGCATCCTCAACCGCATCGACGGCGCGCGCACGGTTGTCGTCCAGGCCAATGTCGCCGCAGGCGCTCAGGTCGCGAATGTCCAGCAACAGGTCACCCAGGCTGTCACCGATATGGATCTGGGCAGCGGCATACGCTGGAAGCTCGCCGGCTCGAACGAGGACAGCGCCGAGGCCAGTGCCTTCCTCAGCAAGGCCTTCGGCGCCGCGATCTTCCTGATCTTCCTGGTGCTTCTGGCGCAGTTCAACAAGTTCACCAGCGTCTGGCTGGTGCTGTCCTGCGTGGTCATGGCGACTATCGGCGTGTTCCTGGGCCTGCTTTTGACAGGAGAAGCGTTCGGCATCGTCATGTCGGGCATCGGTGTCATCGCGCTGGCCGGCGTGGTGGTGAACAACAACATCGTGCTGATCGACACTTATGACCGGCTGCGCGAGGAAGGCTGGGATAAGGTCGAGGCGGTTCTGCAAACCTGCCGCGAACGCGCCCGCCCGGTGGTGCTGACGGCGGTTTCGGCGATCCTCGGCGTGCTGCCGATCGCCTTCGGCCTCGGCCTTGAAATCTTCCACCACGAGACGACGATCAACGCGCCGTCGACGCAATGGTGGATTTCTCTGTCCTCGGCGATCGTCTTCGGCCTGTCCTTCGCCACCGTGCTGACGCTGGTGGTGACGCCGTCGATGCTGATGGTGTTCACCCGCGCCAAGGTCAAGCCTGGTGCACGGCGCGGCTGGTTCAGCCGGCTGTTCCGACGCGGCAAGGGCGAAGTTTCGACCGAAGCAGCACCCGGACAAGATTCGGACTCCGAGCCGGCAATCGCCTTCCCGAAAGCGGCCGAATAAGCTCACGCTTGATTAGTCACATAAAAAAGCCGCCCGGGAACAACCAGGCGGCTTTTTGCATTGTCTCGTCACATCTGCATCTCAAGGCGAGGGTTTTCTCATGCCGATCAGCACCATTCTCATCATCATTCTAATCCTCATCCTGATCGGCGCAGTACCCGCATGGCCGCATTCGCGTGCCTGGGGCTATGGGCCTTCCGGCATCGTCGGCGTTATTCTGGTGGTGCTCCTGATATTGCTGCTGATGGGCAGGATCTGAGCTGAAGCTCAGGCGGCAAGGCAGCGAGCGCCGCATTGGAGGTCCGCTGCCTTCGTCATCTATCAGGCGGCCTTTTGCTCGCCTGTGTCCGCTACCGGCAAGATACCGATATCGAAAAGGGCTTCGGCGACGGCCTTGTCCAGCGGCGTGTGCGGGACCCTGCCGATGATGCCTTCGAGCCGGGTGGAAACAAGGCGGTGCGGTTCGAAGCGCAGATAGGACATCGAGACGATCTCACGCCACATGGCCACGAACGGGCTGCCGGCGCGCAGCACCCACCAGGGCATCGAAGTCAGTTTCAAAGTGCGCCCCAACGCTTTTTCCGATGCCGCCTTGATCTCCAGATCGGTGACGGCATGGCCGGGAAAGTTCAGCGCTTCGTAGGAGCCAAGCTTGCCGAGATTCTGTGCCAGCCCGACGAAAGCCTGGGCCAGGTCCGGCAGGTAGGCCCATTCATGTACGAGGTCGACCGGCCCGGGAGCGGTGTAGACGCCCTTGTTCATCTTGGCGGCGACGATCAGGTCGAACCACGATCCAGTGCCGGTGCCGCCGAAGAAATCGCCGGCCCGCAGAAGAATGGTGCGCACCCGGCCGGCGTCGGCCTCGCGGCGAAAGAGGTCTTCCATGGCAACGCGGATGCGGCCCTTTTCGGTGGTCGGATGGAATGGCGTGTCTTCGCCGATCACCGCCGGGATCGGCGACCCGTAATTGTAGACATTGCCCGGAGCCAGGTGCACGGCACCGTTCGCCTGGCAGGCGGCCATGACGTTCTCTGCCATCGGCAGGCACTTGCCCCAGTCGGTGTAGATAGGGTTGAGGCCATTGAAGATGATGTCGACGCCTTCCGTGGCGCGGATCAGCGCTTCGCGGTCGAGCCCGTCGCCAGCGACGGAAGTGGCGCCCTCGAGTTCGGCCGGCACCTTGCCGCTGCGGGTGACGGCGCGGACCTCGTAGCCAGCGTCGATGAAGGCCTTGGCGACCACCCGGCCGAGCCGGCCATTGGCGCCCAGAATTGCGATCTTGGTCATTGTTCGTCTCCGTTGTTTGCGTTTAGGGCCCCAATGTGATGCCTTTGCAGATGAATGAAAATTGACTGAAGTTGGCGATCTGATATTCAGATATGAATGGCAGAAATCGACTGGAACCTGATCAAAAGTTTCGTCACCGTGGCGGAAACCGGCAGCCTGTCGGCCGCCGCGCGAAAACTGGCATCGAGCCAGCCGACGCTCGGCCGCCATATCGCTGAACTGGAACAGGCGCTTGGCGTCACGCTGTTCAGGCGTGGGCGGCGCGGCTATGCGCTGACCGAAGCCGGCAGCACGCTTTATGAACGCGGCCGGGCGGTGAGCGAGCAGGCGAGCGCCTTTTCTCTGCTGGCGCTGGGGTCGGTCGAGGCGATCGAGGGCACCGTGCGCATCGCCGCCAGCGAAGTGGTGGCGGCCTATGTCCTGCCAGAGATGACGGCGCGGCTCGGAATGGAGGAACCCGGCATCGAGGTCGAGATCGTGGCGTCGAACCAGGTCGAGAATCTCCTGCGCCGTGACGCCGACATCGCCATCCGCATGGTCAAGCCGGCGCAGAACGAATTGGTGGCGCGCAAGGTCACCGACATTCCGCTCTGCGCTTGCGCGGCCAAATCCTATCTCGAGCGGCGCGGCCGACCGCGCGAAGCCGGCGATCTTGCCGGCCACGATCTGATTGGCTTCGACCGCGGCGACGACATCATCCGCGGCTTTGCACAGCTCGGCGTTCCGCTCACCCGCAATGCCTTCCGCTTCAGGACCGACAACCAGATCGTGCTGTGGGAGGCGGTGCGGGCGGGAAACGGCATCGGCTTCGGCCAGCAGCCGTTGGCCGATCGCGATCCGCTGGTCGAGACAGTGCTGCCAGGCCTCGCTCTACCGACCCTGCCGGTGTGGCTGGCCATGCATCGCGACGTGCGCACCAGCGTGCGCATCCGCCGGGTGGCGGATTTCCTCTATGAGGAACTCAAGCGCTATTCGGCCGGTGCCGGCTCCGGAGCGAATTCGGCGCGGTGAGCAAGCCCGGCCATCAGAAGCACGATCACCAGCAGCCCCGACAGCGCGACGAAGATCGGGCCGAAGCTCGAATGCTCGGCGACGAAGCCGATCGCCGAGGGTGCCACCAGAATGCCTGAGTAACCCATTGTGGTGACAACGCTCATGCCTGTGCCCGATGACATGCCTTCCTGGTTGCCGCCGGCCGAAAACAGGATCGGCACCATATTGGCGATGCCGAGGCCGCAAAAGGCAAAAGCCGCGATGGCGATGAAGGGCGAGGGCGCCAGCCCGGCCACCAGCATGCCTGCGGCGGCGGCAAGGGCCGAGATGCGCAGCGTCGTCACCGCACCGAAGCGGTTGCGCACGCCGTCGCCGAAGAAACGCATGACGGCCATGATGCCGGAAAAGGCGGCGTAAGCCAGGCCTGCGATGGCAAGGTCGGCGCCGAGCTCCTGCTGCAGATACAGCGCCGCCCAGTCCAGCACCGCGCCTTCGGAGATCATCGTCAGCAGCGCCATCAGCCCGACCAGATAGACCAGCGGATTGCCTGGCAGCGTGAATTTGCGATGCCCGGGGGCCGATCCCCGCGACGGTTTACCCTCGGCGATCAGGTAGCGGACCGCCGCGGCGACCACAGCAAAGGCCAGAGCCGTCACAACCGTGGCATGGGCGAGATGACCATAGTTCTGGATGGCGAAACCACCGAGAGCGCCGCCGGCAAAACCGCCAAGGCTCCAGAAGCCGTGCGATGACGACATGATGGCGCGGGACAGTCGTCGCTCCACCACCACTGCATTGGCGTTCATGGCGACGTCCATGCCGCCGATTGAGCCGCCGAAGACGAGCATGGCGATCGCCGCCAGCGGCACATTGGGAGCGAGCGCCACCGCGAGCAGGCCGAAGCTGCCGCAAAGGCCAAACCAGCGCAGCACGGTGCGCGAACCGTGCCTGGAGATCAGGTGGCCGCACCAGGTCATTGCCGTGACGGCGCCGGCGCCGAACAGAAGGATCAGCAGACCGAGTGTGAATTTCGAGATGTCGAGCCGGGTCAGGAACACCGGGATCTGCGGCGCCCAGCTTCCGGTCAGGAAGCCGTTGGCGAGGAAGATGGCCGCCACGGCCCATCGCCCGCGAATGGCGGTCTGCATGACGTTTTGCGCGTCCATCGCGTAGAATCCGGTCTGAAATGGCCTCGCGTGGCAAATTAGATCGATTCAATTTGCAGTCAAGCGCTACCGGCCAACAGGAGCTTGGGCCAGGTCGCACCATGAGGCACTATCATGGACTTGCCTAATCATGAACTTGCCCGCGCCGGCGAACCATCTCGGCGATCCAGACCGGGGCGTAGGGTGGCGTGCAGCCAGGCGATGCAGGGTAGTCGATGAGGACGGCGAGCCGCTCGCCAATCCCGATGGCCCGCATCCGAAGTTTCGGATGATGGATGCCGATCTCGGCGAGACAATGGTTCATGGCCCATTGCTTGTGGGCAGGCGCCTCTTTCATCTCCTTCTCGATCTGGTCGAGCAGGGCATCGAGGTCGAGTCCCCCAGCGTTCCTGACGACCCTGTCGGTCGTCAGGCTCCAGCCGGCGCGACCGACAAGGTCGTCGCCGTCCTTCCAGGCCAGCCGAAGTTCCTCGGCGTGGCGGCCGGGCTTGACAACGTTGACGATGAACCAGTCGAGGAGCTTGGGAGAGCGGATGTCGCGGATCATCACGTCGAGCTCGGCTGCGGAAAAGGCCTTCGGCCTGCACAGCAATGTGGCGAGCAGGCGCGCGGCGGTGTCGCCTCTGGCCCAGAGCTGAACCGCGAGTTCATGCTGGGTCTTCAATCGCTTGGCGAGGACGCGAAGATGGGTGAGGTTCACGCCGTGATCGTCGCCACGGCGTTCATTGGCCTCGCGCATCTTCGGGTCTTCGAGGGCGGCGAGTTCGCGCGTGACGTCCTCGACTGTCGTGCCCGTTGACATGATGCTCTCTCCCCCTTCGCCGCGTTCCTTTCGCTTTGCGGTAAAGACCAGTTCGAGTCGAACTCGGTCTTTCAGGCGATCCTAGTGATCCCTGGGGCGTCTTGCCTCGAATTCCGCCTTCTTGGCGTCGGAGGCGTCAAGCTGGTTGAGCGCCTGCCATTCGGCATAGGGCATGCCGTAGATGATCTCGCGCGACTGGTCCTTGCTGAGGTCGAGGCCTTCGGCCTCGGCTGCCTCGCGATACCAGTTGGACAGGCAGTTGCGGCAGAAGCCGGCGAGGTTCATCAGATCGATGTTCTGGACATCGCCGCGTTCGCGCAGATGCGCGACCAGCCGGCGGAAGGCGGCGGCCTCGAAATCACGTCTTTGCTCGTCGCTGAGTTCGGTCATTTGTCTCGGCCTCCTTACAGCGGCCCGGTGCGCGAGCCGAACATTTTCACCTGATGTATATCGGGACGGCGGTCGATCGCGTCAACGATCGGTGCCAGCCGTTCGGCCCAGGCCAGCGCGCCCTTGCTATCGGCGATCAGATCCTGGCGGATCTCGATCAGCGCATGGGCAAAGCCGTTGACGATGGCATGCCTGAACATGGTGTCGCCGCGCAAGGCGCCGTCATAGGGCTCGTTGTCGCCAACGACGAGGCTCTTGTCCGCCGCCAGCATGTCGATCAGCGGCCGTGCCACCCGGTCGTCGCGATCCCATAGGATGCCGACATGCCATGGGCGCACAACGCCCTGCATGGCCGGGGTGAAGGAATGCACCGAGAAGATGAAAGGCGGATGTGTGGAAGCCTGCGCCACCGAGGCGATCATGGCGCCGACAGCGTCGTGATAGGGACGGTAGAAGCGGTCGAGCCGCCTTTCGCGTTCTTCCCAGGCTATAGGATAATTTCCCGGCACGACGGTGCCGTCATAGAGCTGGCGGATCAGGGTCGGGTCGTCCTCGCCTCGATTGGGATCGATCAGCAGCCGCGAAAAATTGGCGAGCACCGCTGGTGCGCCGAGCAGGGCCGCCAGTTCGCGCGTCACCGTCTCGACGCCGATGTCATAGGCGATGTGGCGGTCGAACTCCGCTGAGGGCAGGCCAAGGCTGCCATATTCTTGCGGCAGGTCGCGGCGGGCATGGTCGGCCAGCAGCACGATGCCTCGCTTGCGGTCGCCTTCGACGATATCGAAAGGCGCGAAAACTGTGGATCGGGTCATTAGCGGGAAATGGTCTGTTCGCTGGCTTTCGGGGAGGGTGGTATCGTCATTCCACGAAGCCGACGCTTGCGCAATGCCGTTGTTTGGCCAAGGTTTCTGCGGAAATCTGGCAGAAGGCGGCGGGCGATGCGCCAAGGCGTTTCTAAATCGATTGGAATTGGGCAAAACGGCGCGTTGACATGCGCCCGGACTTTTCCGAAAAGGGGCGTTGAGAGATGCAAATGTGGTTCTTGAGGGGTTTCAGGATGGGTTCCGCCGGCAGGCCGCGCGTGCGCTACGCCTTCGCCATGCCGCTCCTGAGCCTTGCTATCGGACTGTCCGCGCTGGTTACGGCCTCGCCGGCACGCGCCGATTTCCGCGTCTGCAACGCCACGCAGAACCTGGTCGGTGTCGGCATCGGCTACCGCGCCAAGGCCGGCTGGATCACCGAGGGCTGGTGGCACATTGAAGGATCGAGCTGCAAGACGCTGATCGAAGGGCCGCTGTCATCAAGGTTTTACTATCTTTATGCAGAAGACGCCGAGCGCGGCGGACGCTGGGATGGCCCGATCAACATGTGCGTGGCCGAAAAAGAGTTCAAGATCGCCGGCGTCACCGATTGTGTCGCCCGGGGCTTCCAGCGCGCCGGATTTCAGGAATATGACACGGGCGAACAGGCAAGCTGGATGGTCCAGCTTACCGATGAGTCCGCAACGGATGGCGCTCCAGCCGCCCCGGGAACAAACAGTCAATGAGACGTAGCCGCAAGGTCAAGATCCTCGCCACCATCGGTCCGGCCTCATCCTCCGAGGAGATGCTGAGGAAACTCTTCGAAGCCGGCGCCGACGTGTTCCGCATCAATATGAGCCACACAGATCATGATTTGATGCGAACACTTGTCGGCCGCATCCGCGCCGTCGAGGAAGTGGTCGGCCGGCCGATCGGCATTCTCGCCGACCTGCAAGGGCCAAAACTGCGCGTCGGCAAATTCGCCAATGGCAAGGAGGTACTGAAGCCCGGCCAGACCTTCACGCTCGACGACAATCCCGAGCCCGGTACCTCGACAAGGGTCTATCTGCCGCATCCCGAAATCCTGAGCTCGGTCGAGGCCGGTCACCGTCTTTTGATCGACGATGGCAAGCTCGAGCTGAAGGCAGTGAAGAGCAATGGCAAGGCGATCGTCTGCACCGTCGTCGCCGGCACCACCATTTCCGACAAGAAGGGCGTCAGCCTGCCCGACACCGACCTGCCGGTCGGGGCGCTGACCGAAAAGGACCGCAAGGACCTCGATGCCGTGCTGGCCACCGGCGTCGATTGGATCGCGTTGTCGTTCGTGCAGCGGCCGGAGGACCTGGCGGAAGCGCGCAAGATCGCGCGTGGCCGGGCGCTGATCATGGCCAAGATCGAAAAGCCGCAAGCCGTCGCCCGGCTGGCCGAGATCATCGACCTTTCGGATGCGCTGATGGTCGCCCGCGGCGATCTCGGCGTCGAGATGCCGCTCGAGGCGGTGCCCGGTATCCAGAAGCAGATCACGCGTGCCGCGCGCCGCGCCGGCAAGCCGGTAGTGGTCGCCACGCAGATGCTGGAATCGATGATCACCGCACCGGTGCCGACCCGCGCCGAAGTGTCCGACGTCTCGATCGCCGTGTTCGAAGGCGCCGACGCCATCATGCTGTCGGCCGAATCCGCCGCCGGCGCCTATCCGGTCGAGGCGGTGGCAATGATGGACCGGATCGCCACCAAGGTCGAAACCGATCCGACCTATGCCGGCATCATCAACGCACAGCGCTCGGAACCGGAAGCGACCGGCGCCGATGCCATTTCGCTCGCTGCCCGCGAAATCGCCGAGACGCTGAAACTGTCGGCGATCATCACCTATACGGCGTCCGGCACCACCGGCCTGCGTGCCGCGCGCGAGCGGCCGCAGGTGCCGATCGTAGCACTGTCGCCGATCGTCAATACGGCGCGGCGGCTATCGCTGTTGTGGGGCACGCATTGCGTTGTCTCGCCCGATGCCATCGACCTTGATGACATGGTCGACCGCGCCTGCCGTATCGCTCTGGACGAAGGGTTCGGCAAGCCGGGCGACCGGGTGATCATCACGGCTGGCGTGCCGCTGCGGACGCCAGGCTCCACCAACATGCTGCGCATCGCCTATATCGGGTCGGACGTGCAGGCGAGCCGCTAGGCTGCTCAAGAGACCCTATTCTCCGTAGCGATCATCGGAGGTCACATGAGCAAAGACCATGCAGGCGTCTGGACCCGCACGTCGAGGGTCATCAAAGCCCGCCCTGAAGACCTCTGCGCGGCCTTCATCGATCCGGACGCGCTTGCCGCCTGGCTGCCGCCCGCGGAGATGACAGGCGTCATCCACGAATTCGACGCGCGGATCGGCGGCGGCTATCGGATGTCGTTATTCTATCCGCCGGATGAGCACGGTTCCCGTGGCAAGACCACGGACAAGGAGGACATGGTCAAAGTGCGTTTCGTGGAATTGACGCCTCCGCGCAGGATCGTCGAAGCCGTCAGCTTCGTGACCAGCGATCCGGCCTTGCTCGGCGAGATGACGATGACGGTGACATTCGAAGACATGCCCGGCGGGACGGAAGTTACGCTTCTGTTTGAAAACCTGCCGTCGGGCCTGCGGGCGGAAGACAATGATGCGGGAGCGCAGCTAAGCCTGGAGCAGCTTCGCCGCCGCTTCGAATGATCTCAGCGGGGCCACTCAAATCGGCGCGAGTTCGGCCTCCGGCACCTTGAGGTCGGCGCATTTGCCGGCGCCGAAAGTGTCGTTGGCGATCCGCGTTTCCACGGTCTTTGCCATTGCCGGCAGATCCACGTCCTTGCCCGCGACCTTTTCGATCGCGCCGATGACGAGATCGGGTGCGATCCAGTCTGGCTTGTGGCCGAGATTGTGCACCCAGACCAGTTCGGCGCCTTGGATGTCGCGCTCAAGGCCGACCGAATGAATTGATGCGTAGACCACCTTGTCGCGGTCGCCCGAGATGACCACCGTCGGCGCCTTGATGTCGCGGTAGTGCGGCGCGGCGCCGAGCACGTAGCGATAGAGCCCCGCGACATCTACGGCATTGGCGCGGAAGGCGCTCGGCCGCAGCACCAGCGGGATCGACGTCGCGGCGACATAGTTGTCCGGCACCTTGTTGGGCGCGAAGACGCAAGCCGTGGAGTCGTCCATCCGCAGCGTTCCCGCCGGATAGCTCAGCGTCTCCGAGAACAGCCAGCCAATCACCGGAATGGCCGTCAAATTGTAATACCAGGCGGTCGCGCCACCCGGCCAGGGATGGGTAGCGGGCGAGAGGAAGACCAGGCCGAGCGTCTTGTCCGGATGCTCGCGGCCAAAGGCGGTCGTCACGGCGCCACCGAAAGAGTGGCCGACGATCACGGCTTTCTTCATGCCGAGATGGTTCATCAGCGCTGCGATGGTGTTGGCCTGTGCCGACGGGGCCTCGTTATTGCCGGGACCCCGCCCCGACCAGCCGAAACCCGGACGGTCGAGGAACAGCATCTCAGCCCGGCCTTCAAGCAATGGCCTCAGCGGCAGCATCTGATCCCTGAGATTGGCGCTGGCGCCATGAATGAAGACCACCGGTGGCAGCTTGGCGTTGGCGGGTGCTGGAACATGGACATAATGGATGCGGGCGCCGTCTATATCGGCGAAATCGCCGATCGGCGGATTGCGGCGCTCGATCAGCCATGAACCGGCGCGAGTGACACCGGCCAGGGTGAACACAAGCGCCATGAGGAAGGCGAGAGTGGCATACATCAGGTTCATGGGGGCAGGTACGGAGCGGAGCGGAATTAGTTCAGAGGCATGCTGACATTCAGGTGAGGCCGGCCTGCAAATGGCGGTTTCCTGCGCTCACGTACCCAAAAGTACGCTCCGCTCCGGTTCTCGGAAACCGCCATTTTCGACTCGGCCTGACCTGAATCTCAGCATACCCCGGCTTGGAGAACCGGAAGGCATCAGATGCCTTCGCCGGCAAGTTCTTCCGAAAGCGTGCCGACCTGATCCTGGGCGCTGCGCATCATCGGATAGATGGTGAGCACGCGCTGCCAGGCTTCCAGCGCCGACTGCTTGTGGCCGGTCGCGGCCATGATCTGCGCCAGGCCGGAAAGCGCGCCGAAATGGCGTGGCTCGAGCCGCAGCGTATGGTCGATGTCCGACATCGATTTCCCAAAATTCTTCATCATGAAATGCACGGTGGCGCGCCGGTTCCAGCCTTCGGCATAGTTCGGCTGCAGGGTCACCACCTGATCGAGGAAATCGAGCGCCACGTCGAACTTCTGGTTTTCCATCGCTTTTTGCGACCATTGCATCATCAGGTCGATGGAGGCGCTGCCGGATTGGAACCATTCGCTCCAGATGCGGCCGGCGATGCGCTCGGCGGCCTTTTCGTTGCGCTCGCGCTTCAGGTCGACAAACAGCTGGTCGAGCCGGGCTTCCTTCGTGGCGACGACCGGAGACGTAGCCGGGTCGTCCGCCCATGCTGGCAAAATAGTGGCCGTCAAAATAGCGGCCGGCAAGACAACGCCGGAAAGGAAAAGGGTCGTGAGAAATGCAAAAAGAATCCGCATCGCCGGAATCTAACCCCGGACGGCGGATCGTCAAACTGAATATTGCGTGAAAGAGCCGGCGAGCCGGCAATAAACATCATGCGGGCGGAGGCAAACAGCCTCCGGTCTAAAACTCAGCCCTGACGCGCTTTGTAGCGCGGAGCGGTCTTGTTGATGATGTAAATGCGGCCTTTGCGACGAACCAGCTGGTTGTCGCGATGACGCGCCTTCAGCGCCTTGAGCGAATTCTTGATCTTCATGGTCTTGCCCGTTGGTGTAGGCCCGGTTCCCGGGCCGAATTATTAAGGCGCGCCAGAAGACGCGCCTTTCAACTTGTGCGTGGCTCATAAACGAGGAGCCTTGCCCATGTCAACCGCAAGCATGCTTCATAGGGCATGCGAATGGCTCGTGCCATCAAATCTTTGCCATCTGCGCCTTGTGGCATTGCGCGGCCCGGGCATGGCTGGAATGGTGCCGTCGCGCCAAGATGATCTGGAGACGCCCATGCGCCGAATCTGTCTGTCTGCCTGTCTTGTCGTCCTGGCGGCAGGGTCCGCCGCCCGGGCGCAAGAATGCGACCGTAACGACGACAGCCAGCAGATGATGAACATCTGCGCTGGTGAGGACTACAAGGCCGCCGACGCGAAGCTCAACACGGCTTACCAGGATCTTGTCGGTGGAAATGACGCCAAGACCAACAAATTGCTGCAGGCCGCGCAGCGCGCCTGGATCAGCTTTCGCGACGCAGAGTGCGACTATTCCACAGCCGACAGCGAAGGCGGTTCCATCCATCCGCTGGAGGTTTTGGAATGCCTGACGCGGTTGACCAATGACCGTATCAAGCAGCTCACCGCCGTCGCGAACTGCGAGGAGGGCGATGTGAGCTGCGCCAGCCCTGACGAGGACGAGGGCGATGACCTACAGTAAGGCGGCCCTCAGCCGCGACGGCTGATCCGTGTGAAATGGCCCATCTTGCGGCCCGGCCGCGCCTCGGCCTTGCCGTAGAGATGCAGCATCAGATCGGGCTCGGCGAGCAGGGCCGGAACGCGCAAGACATCATCGCCGATTAAATTCTCCATGACGCAGTCGAAATGGCGGCCAGGTTTTCCAAGCGGCAGGCCGGCGACGGCGCGAATATGCTGCTCGAATTGCGAGACGATGCAGGCGGCTTCCGTCCAATGGCCGGAATTGTGGACGCGCGGCGCGATCTCGTTGGCCAGCAGTGAACCGTCGGCAAGGACAAAGAACTCGATGCCGATGACGCCGACATAGTCCAACGCCGCGAGTATCCTTGCCGCCGCCGCCTGCGCCGCCGCCGCCGTTTCGGACGTGATCGCGGCCGGCAGGGTGGACGTATGCAGGATGCCGTCGCGGTGGACGTTCTCGGCCGGATCGTAGGCGGCGAGCGAACCGTCAAGCCCGCGCGCGGCGATCACAGAAATCTCGCGCTCGAAGGCGACGAAGGATTCCAGGATCAGCGGCACATTGCCCATCGCCTCGCAGGTGCCGGCGAAGCCGCCCGTTTCCATGTTGCGGAAGACGCGCTGACCCTTGCCGTCATAGCCCATGCGCCGCGTCTTCAATATGCCGCTGCCCTCAAACTTTTTCAGCGCCGCCGTCAGTTCTTCGTCCGTATCGACGGGACAGAAATCGGCCGTTTGTATGCCGATGCCGTTGAGGAATTTCTTTTCGGCCACCCGGTCCTGCGCCACTTCCAGGGCGCGTGCGGGTGGATAGACCGGGACCGTGGCGGCAAGTGCGTTGGCGGCCACGACCGGCACGTTCTCGAATTCATAGGTAACCACGGCGCTGGCCGCCGCCAGTTCGGCAAGTGCCGCCGTATCGTCATAGGCGGCAACGATCTGCCGGTTGGCGAGTTGGGCCGCCGGGCAATCCGCTTGCGGCTCCAGCACCACCGTGCGGTAGCCGAGGCGGGCTGCTGCCATTGCCAGCATGCGGCCGAGCTGGCCGCCGCCGATGATGCCGATGGTCGATCCCGCGGGCAGGCTCACGGCGCGTCCGTGGGCTCTGCCGCGACCTTGGCGGTCTGGGCGGCGCGCCAGCTATCCAGCCGGGCAGCGAGTTCCTCGTCATTCAGTGCCAGCACGGCAGCGGCCAGAAGCGCGGCGTTGGTGGCACCCGCCTTGCCGATGGCCAGCGTGCCAACCGGGATACCGGCCGGCATCTGCACGATGGAAAGCAGCGAGTCCTGTCCGGACAGCGCCTTCGATTCCACCGGCACGCCAAAAACGGGGAGCGGCGTCATCGCCGCTGTCATGCCGGGCAGGTGTGCGGCGCCGCCGGCGCCGGCAATGATCACCCGAAAACCGGCCGCCTTGGCGCCCCTGGCGAAATCATAGAGCCGGTCGGGAGTGCGATGCGCCGAGACGATCAGCCGCTTGTGCGGGATGCCGAGCACCTCCAGCGTTTCGGCGGCGTGGCGCATCGTCGCCCAATCGGATTGGCTGCCCATGATGATGGCGACGTCGGCGCGTTGATCGTTCAAGCTTCTGCTCCCCGGCGACAAAGGCGCGCATTAACGGAATTCGGGGGGAGCCGCAAGGATTGCGGCTACCATCCAGCGTTCGCGCGGGTAGTTACGTCAACAGCCGAGCCAGTAGACCAGCTCTAATCCGGCCAGCGCAGGGCGCCGGACGACACTTTGCGCGGCTGTTTCATGGCGTCGGCGGGACGCTCGGCGCTGAGCACGGCCCGCAGGCGCTCGGCTACGATCTCGGCCTCGCCCGGATGAAGGTTGCACGGATCGAGGAAGAAATGGCCGCGCTCCACCTCGTGGTTGCGCACGATGATCGGAGGCTGACCCGCCGCCAGCGCTGAGGCGAGGCCTGCGGCGCTGAAGCGGCTTTCCGGCCGGACGAAGACCTGCAGGCGATCGAGCGGGTTGGCGGTCGGGTCAGGGATGATCTCGGCGCCAATTCCGGCAATGCCTTGCAAGGCGACCTTCCACAGATTGAGTGCCGCTTCCTCCCGCTGCCGGATGCCGGCATGGTCGCGCTTTTCCCAGGCTTCGAGTGCTGCCATGGTGCCAGCGATGCTTTCCTTGCCGACCTTCATGGCGCGCGCGACGCCACGGTTCTGCAGATAGGCGGCGCGTACCAGATCCTTGCGCCCGGTCACGATGCCACTGGTCGGCCCCGAGAGGAATTTGTGGCCGCTGTAGATGACGATATCGGCGCCGCGCGAGAGGAAACCGCGCAGATCATATTCCGAGGCGGCGTCGACGATCACCGGAACGTTCCTGGCGTGGCAGATCTCGCAGAATTCCTCCAGCGACAGCATGCCGTATTGCACGGTGTGATGGGCGACGACGTAGAGGCCGGCGGCCGTGCGGTCCCGGATTGCGTCGCCGACATGGTAGTCCTGCGTGACACTGACCGTGCCGGCCGGGATGGTCCTGGCGCCGGCAAGCCGGATCGACTGGTCGATCGGCGCGCCGTAATTGACGATGTGGCCGAGCTGGACGATGACTTCCGACTTCAGGCCTTCCGTGTCGTCCGGCAGCCGCTCGATCGCCAGCAGATTGGTGCCAGTCATGGCGCCGGCAATCGCCATGGTGATGCCGCTGGCGCAGCAAGCGGTGATGAAGCCGGCCTCGCCACCGGTGAGCCGCGCGACGACCGTGCTGGCGGCGCGTTGCAGATCGTCCATCTCCACCCATTGCGAGGCGATTTCGGCCATCGCGCTGATCGCTTCGGGAACGATGATCGAGGCGCCGAGCGCCGTCATCGTGCCTGACACATTGATGATCGGGCGAAGGCCGAGGCGTTCGCGGATTGTCGTGTTGGAGCCGTTTGCGGAATAGGTTTTCATCGTTTGCATATCCATGGGTGAAAAGTCAGGCCGCGATCTCGACCACCGCTTCGATTTCGACTGTGATATTGCCCGGCAATGAGCCGACACCGATCGCCGAACGGGCATGCCCGCCGATGCTGTCAAAGACGTTGGCGAAAAGATCGGAGCAGCCATTCACCACTTTCGGGTGATCGCTGAAAGTCGGGATCGCATTGACGAAGCCAAGCAATTTGACGACGCGCACGATGCGGCCGAGGTCGCCGGCGGCTGCATGCATGACGGCGAGCAGGTTCAAGCCGGTAAGACGGGCATGCGCATAGGCCTCCTCCACCGTGACGTCGTCACCCACCTTGCCGGTGCAAAGCGTGCCATCGGCGCGCAATGGCCCCTGGCCGGAGAGGAAGATCAGCCGTCCGCTCTCGGCATGGGTGACGAAATTGGCGATGGGTGTCGGCGGCTCGGGCAGCGTCAGGCCCAGTTCGGCGAGCCGGATGTAAGGCGTCATAAAAAGCTCCTTGCGACAGCTTTCGCTGCCCGGTGTCAGAAATGCGAGGCGCGGAACCGCGCCAGGAAGTTGCGAAGGCGTTCGTTCTTGATCTCCGTCCCCAGGATCTCGGCAGGCGGCCCGGCAGCGCTGACGCTGCCATCCGCCATGAAGACGATGCGGCTCGAGGCGTCGCGCGCAAAGGCCATCTCATGCGTGACCATCAGCATCGTCATGCCGTCCTCGGCCAGGCTGCGCACGACCGCGAGCACCTCGCCGACGAGTTCGGGATCGAGCGCGGAGGTTATCTCGTCGAGAAGCAGGATCTTCGGTTCCATCGCCACGGCGCGGGCAATGCCGACGCGCTGCTGCTGGCCGCCGGAAAGCTCGGCCGGCAGGCTGTCGGCCTTGTGGGCGAGGCCGACCCGGCCAAGCCAGTGCTCGGCGATCTGGCTGGCCTCGGCGTCGCTCTTGCCACGCACCTTGCGCAGGCCAAGCATGATGTTGCCTGCCGCCGTCAGATGCGGGAACAGGTTGAAGCTCTGGAAAACCATGCCGGTCTCGGCGCGCATCGCCGCCAGATCGCGCTCGCTGCGGCGCTGGCGGGTTCCAGCCTCGCGGTAGCCAACCTCCTTGCCGTCGATGCGGATGGAGCCGCTGTCATAGCTCTCGAGGAAATTGACGCAGCGCAGCAGCGTGGTCTTGCCGCTGCCGGACGGCCCGATGACCGACACCACCTCGCCGCGGTTCACCTCAAGGCTGACGGCACGCAGCACCTCGACGGTGCCGAAGGCTTTGGAGACATCGCGTACATCGAGCAGCGCGGCATTGGCGTTTGCGGACATATTGCTATTCCCGGATGAAGGAGAAACGCCGCTCCAGCCGCCGGCTGGCGAGCGAAAGCGCGTAGTTGACCGCGAAGTAGACGAGCGCGCCGAAGATGTAGAGTGGCATTGCCTCGTAGGTGCGGCCGATAACCTGGTTGATGGCCTGCATCAGGTCGGTGATGCCGAGCAGCGAGACCAGCGCGCTGCCCTTCACCGCATCGGTGACGCCATTGATCCATGGCGGCAGGAAGCGCCTGAACGCCTGCGGAAAAATGACATAGGCAAGGCGCTGGCGAAAGGTCAGGCCGATCGCCATTGCCGCTTCGGACTGCCCTTTCGGGATGGAGGCGACAGCACCCCTGAGATACTCGACGACCTGCGCTGTCTTGAACAGAGTGAGCGCCAGCACGGCCGCCCAGAAGGACTGTAAATGGACGCCGACGGCAGGCAGGCCATAATAGACGAAGAAGATGAGAACCAGGATCGGAATGCCGCGGATGGTGTCGCTGAAAATGCGCACCGCCCAGCGCAGCGGAACCGGACCGTAAACGAGGCCGACGCCCATCAACACGCCGGCGATGAGCGACAGCACCACGACCAGCAGCGACACCCAGAGCGTCAGGGCGAAACCCTGGGCCAGGAAGGGCAAGGCGTAGAGGATTTGGCCCAGCATCTAGCGCGCCGCCCTGAACCGGCGCTCGACAAGCCGAAGCGCGAACAGAAGCGCATAGCCGGTCAGCAGGTACATGGCCGTCACCACGAGATAGACCTCGACGATTCGGAACGTGTTGAAGTTGATCCACTGGGCGCCATAGGTGAGTTCGGGCACCGAGATGACCGAGGCGACCGACGTGTCCTTGAACAGCGATATGAAAGTATTGGAGAGCGCCGGCAGCGTGATGCGCAGCATCGTCGGCAGCCGCACATGGATGAGCCTTTGCCAGGGAGTCAGGCCGATCGCCTTACCGGCGTCGATCTGGCCGCGCGGGACGGCTTCCAGCCCGGAGCGAAACACCTCGACCAGATAGGCGCCGCTGTAGAGCGAGAGCGTGGCGATGAACGAGGTCTGCGCGGAATAGGCGATGTCGACCACGGTCGGCAGGCCGTAGAAGACCAGATAGACAAGCAGGATGAGCGGCACGTTGCGGATGAACTCGACATAGGCGGCGATGCCGGCCCGCACCATGCGCCCGGCCGAAACGTACCAGACCGCCAGGAGGAGCCCGATGACGATGCCGATGGCAATCGAGATCACGGCGAGTTCGAGGCTGAGCAACAGCCCACCCCAGAGCTTGTCGAAATGGCGCCAGATCAGGTTGAAATTGAGGGCATAGCCCATGCGTCCGCCTCACTGCCAAGGGCCATCGAGCAGAAGGAGGCGGAAGAGCGCCGATTGCCGCCCTTCCGCCAGCTTTGTCAGATGACCGGGAAGCCGGGATGGCGAGCCGGCGGCTCCAACCCGAAATAGTCCTTGAACGCCGCGTCGTAGAGCGCCGTTTCATGACCGAACATTGCCGTCGCGAAGCTTGTGTTGACGAAAGCCAGCCAGTCGGGATCGCCTTGCCTGAGCGCTGCACCGTAAAGCATCGAGAACCAGCTCTTGCCGGCGTCGAAATATTTGTCCGGATTGCGCGAGGCGAGCCAGCGCACCGTCGACAGATCGACCGCGGCCGCGTCGGCGCGCTTGGATTCCAGCGCCTGCAGCACGTTGGCCTGGGTGTCGATCTGCATCACCTGCGACTCCGGCAGGACGATATGCACATTTGCCTCGGCATCGACATTTTGCAGGATGGAAATCCGTGTTGCCGAACCACCGGCAAGCAGCTTGTCGAAGGTCTTGTTCTCGGCGGTCGGCAGCGTCAGCAACGCCACACCTTCAACATAGTAAGGTCTGGAGAAGTTGATGAGCTGCGAGCGCTGGGCGGTCATCGTCATGAACTGGATGGTGATGTCGACCTTGTTGGTGGTCACGTTGGGAATGCGCTGTGCCGGATCCTGCATGACGAACTCCACCTTGGTCGGATCGTCGAAGAGACCCTTGGCAAGAATGCGCCCCATGGTGATGTCCATGCCGACAAGTTCGCCGGCATCGTTTTCGAAGTGCCAGGGCGCGTTGGTGCTGCCGGTGCCGACGATCAGCTTGCCGCGATCGAGAACGGTGCGCAGCAGGCTGTCCGAGGCTGCCTGAGCCGCGGCCTTCTGGACATCGACCGTTGCGGCCGCGCTCATCACGCCGGCCGTTGCCAGCCCGGCCATGCCCAGTTTCAGAAAATCACGTCTCTTGGATGTGTCGTTCACGGCGACCTCCTTTTCGTGTTGTGTTCCCCTTTGCCGACACATGCGTCAGTTGCAATTTGTCTCTTACAAAAGACATATGTATCCTGTACAAGACAGATACTAACATCGGGAATCAACAATGCAAGATGGCAATGCCTTGGCGGCTCGGCTGGACACTGGTCCGGACGAGGACAGGACTGCGGGCTCTCGCGAGAAGGGCCTTAACCGGGTGCTCCATATTCTGGAGTTCCTGCACACGACCCAGCGGGCGGTCGGCATTGGCGACCTCGCCAAGGGTGTGAATGCGCCCCGCTCGACCACCTACACGCTCGTGCGCGAACTCGTGGATGCGGGCCTGCTGGAAATGGCTGGTGACGGCAATCGGGTCTATTTCGGCAAGAAGCTCTACCTCTACGGAATGGACTATGTGCGCGGCAACGACCTGCTCAGGAGAGGCCGCCAGGAGGTCGACAATTTATCGCGCGAGACCGGCGAGACCTCTGAATTGTGCATGCTGCAAAGCGGCCGCTATACGATCGTCCATTCCAGTCCGGGGACAAGGCCGTTCCGCATCAGCTCGGCCACCGGCTTGCAGATCCCGCTGCCCTGGACCGCCTCCGGCCGTCTGCTGCTAGCCGGTTTCGAAAGGGCCGCGATCGAAGACATGGTGTCCGAAGACGATCTTGTTCTGCCGGACGGCCGCAGATTGCGGCTCGACGATTTCATCGCCGACATCGCTACCGCCAAGGCGACCGGCCATTGCATCACGTCAGGGCTGGTTGATGCCTACACGAAATGCCTGGCCGCGCCGGTCTTCTCGGCGCCCGGCAAGGTCGAGGCGACGATGTGCCTGGTGGTGCCGATAGACACGTCCGAAGCAAAGACCGGCGAGCTCATTGCCTTGCTGCGGAGCCGTGCGGCTAGGCTGTCGATCCCGGGATAGGCCGACAGTGAGGTCGCTCAGGCAATGATGTCGGGAATGATCCGGTCTTCCAGCGCCATCAGCCTGTCCTTGAGGAAAAGCTTCTTCTTCTTCATGCGCTGAATCTGCAGCGGATCGCAGTTCATGGCGATCATCGCATTGATGGCGGCGTCGAAATCGGCGTGCTCTTGCTTCAGCCGTGAATATTCGAGGCGGATATCAGCCTGTTCCTGTTCGGACATTATCTACCGTCTGCACGTCTGCAACGCCCAAAATGGGCTTGATTTGGGCGGGACCGGCTTCTTTTGCCACCGGCGCGCAGCCCTTACCACATTTCACATTGTCGTGGAATGCTACCACGCAGCATTCGACATCCATGCCCGATGGTGGCAGAGTGTCATGGTGCCGTCACAGATGCGAGCCTGCGGTGGAACGCGCCTTGACGGCTGCAATCGAGGAAACCATGAAAGGGAGAACCAATCATGTCTCTTGCATCCCATCTTGATGAGTTGCAGCGGAAACACGGCGACATCGAGCGCGAAATCGACGATGCGATGAACCATCCATCAGTCGACGACCTCGAAATCGTGAATCTCAAGCGGCGCAAGTTGGCAATCAAGGACGAGATTGAAAAACTGAAGGCGAAACCGACGACGCACTGACCTACTTCCAGGACTAGCTGCGCCGCTTCGGCGCGACCATGTTTCCGGTGGCAGCCATGCCGCCGGGAATGGTGTTCTGTTTTAGACTCCGCACATCATGGCTCCGATCATTGGCGACATCGAAGGTGTTCGCCGCCGTCTTGCCGCTATGGATTTGCTAGGTCTGCCTGCTTGTCGCCATTGACAAGCCATCTTTGCTCCTCCACCTCATGCCCGGACCTTAGCGCATCGGCCCGAAAACCGGGTCCGGTTTTCGGAAAGCACGATGCGCAGATTAAAAGTGTTGGAGTGTACTTTGTGCGTCCAAGTGGACGCACGTCGCTCCAGAGATAAAAGGCAGCCGGCATGACCGGATATTTTTCCTCTCCCTTTCCGCGCCGTACATCGGTCGGCGTCGATGTCGGCGGCGTGATCGTCGGTGGGAGCGCCCCTGTCGTCGTACAGTCGATGACCAACACCGACACCGCCGATGTCGACCAGACGGTCGCCCAGGTTGCCGCGCTGCATCGCGCTGGCTCCGAGATCGTGCGCATCACCGTCGACCGCGACGAGAGCGCTGCCGCGGTGCCCGCCATCCGCGATCGGCTTGTCCGGCTGGGCATCAACGTGCCGCTGGTCGGCGACTTCCACTATATCGGCCACAAGCTGCTTGCCGACCATCCGGCCTGCGCCGAGGCGCTGGCCAAATACCGCATCAATCCCGGCAATGTCGGCTTCAAGGACAAGAAGGACCGGCAGTTCACTGACATCGTCGAGATGGCGATCAAATATGACAAGCCGGTGCGCATCGGCGTCAACTGGGGCTCGCTCGACCAGGAGCTGCTGACCCGGCTGATGGACGACAACCAGGCCCAGGGTTTTCCGCTGACCGCGCAGGAAGTCACCCGCGAGGCGATTGTGCAGTCGGCCATTCTCTCGGCCGAAATGGCCGAGGAGATCGGCCTTGGCCGCGACAAGATCATCCTGTCGGCCAAGGTCAGCGGCGTACAGGATCTGATCGCCGTCTATACCGAGCTTGCCACCCGCTCCAACCACGCGCTGCATCTCGGCCTGACCGAGGCCGGCATGGGCTCAAAAGGCATCGTCGCCTCGTCCGCGGCGATGGGCATCCTTTTGCAGCAAGGCATTGGCGACACCATCCGCATCTCGCTGACGCCGGAACCGAATGGCGACCGCACGCGCGAAGTGCAGGTGTCGCAGGAACTGCTGCAGACCATGGGCTTCCGGCAATTCGTGCCGATCGTCGCCGCCTGTCCCGGTTGCGGCCGCACCACTTCGACCGTGTTCCAGGAACTCGCCCAGAATATCCAGGCGGACCTCAGGAAGAACATGCCGGTGTGGCGGGAGAAATATCCCGGCGTCGAGAACCTCAAGGTCGCGGTGATGGGTTGCATCGTCAACGGTCCCGGCGAATCCAAGCATGCCGATATCGGCATTTCGCTGCCCGGCACGGGTGAGACGCCGACGGCGCCGGTGTTCGTCGACGGCAAGAAGGCGGCGACGCTGCGCGGGCCGTCGATTGCCGCCGACTTCGAGAAGATGGTCGCCGACTATATCGAGAACCGGTTCGGGCAACACGGTAAGGCCGCGGCGGAGTAGGTCGATGCACTTCCCGTGGGCGACGCTGGTCTTGCTTGCTGGGCTGGGCTGGGCGACAGCCGCCCACGCCGATCCGCCGCGCCCCACCAAACAGCGCCTGATCGACCGGGTCTGCAACCTGATCGAGGCCCATGCAAACCAGAACGGCCTGCCCAAGGATTTCTTCGCCCGGCTGATCTGGAAGGAAAGCCGCTTCGATCCCAACGCTGTCAGTCCGGTCGGCGCCGAAGGCATCGCCCAGTTCATGCCGGGCACCGCCAAGATGCGCGGTCTCGCCAATTCCTTCGATATCGAGCAGGCCATCCCGGCCTCGGCGAAATATCTCGCCGAACTGAAAACCGGCTTCGGCAATCTGGGTCTCGCCGCTGCTGCCTACAATGCCGGCGAAACCCGGGTGTCGCGCTGGCTGAAATCCGGCGGCTTCCTGCCGATGGAGACCGAAAGCTACGTTCTGGACGTCATGGGCGAGCCGGCCGACAGGTTCACCGACACCGCCTATGCCGGCATCATCCGGCCGCTCGACAAGAAAGCGAATTTTGCGGTCGCCTGCCGCGAGCTGCCGGTGATCATGTCCAGAACCGTGGCTATGGCAAGGATCAACATCAAGCCTTGGGGCGTGCAGGTGGCCGGCAATTTCCGCCGCGCCGCCGCGCTCAACCAATGGAGCAGCGTGAAGCGCCGGTTCCCGGCCTTGCTCAGCGGCAGCACTCCGGTGGTCAGCCGGGTGCGGACCCCTATCGGCAGGCGCGGCATCTATGCGGTGCGGATCGGCGCCGACACCAGAGCCAAGGCCGACAATATCTGCCAGAAACTGCAAAGCGTCGGCGGCGCCTGCATTGTGGTGCGAAACCGATAGGGTCTCGGCGGTCTCGCCGAATTTGAAAGCGCTGGAAACATGACCGCCAGGATCGTCCTTCTCAACGGCGTCGGCAGCGTCGGCAAAAGCTCGATCGCCAAGGCGTTGCAGACGATAACCGCCGAGCCCTTCCTGCATGTCCAGATGGACGCTTTCATCGCAATGCTGCCTGAAGCCCTTCAGGACAATGCCGCCGGTTTCGCCTATGAAGCGGTCGGGGAAGACGGCGGGCCGCCGATCGTCGCCATCAACACGGGTCCGGTCGGTGCGCGAACCTTGCGCGGCATGCGGCACGCCATTGCCGCGATGGCGGAACAGGGCAACAACCTTATTGTCGACGATGTAATGTGCAACGGCGAGATGCCGGAGTATCTAGGGCTGCTGTCGAAATTCGATCTACACCTAGTCGGCGTCTTCGCCTCGCTCGATATTCTCGAGGGCCGCGAAATCCAGCGGGCCGACCGTTTGCCGGGACTGGCGCGCTGGCAATATGACCGCGTGCATAAGGGCATCGACTACGATCTCGAAGTCGACACCAGCGTCCTTACTCCGCTGGAGTGTGCCCGTCGCATACAGCAAAGATTTCAGTTATAGCGTCGCCCATCACTTGCCCTCGGGCGATTGCCCTGCCGCCGACGACCAGCATGAGCTGTAGCATGTTTGACGGATACATTATCTGCGGCACTCCGAGAACCGGAAGCACTCTCCTATGCAATCTACTGGCATCCACAAGGGTGGCCGGCAATCCTCACTCGTTCTATCGGCGCCAGAACATATGCGAGTGGGCCGAGGAATGGGATTTGCCGAACCCTGACACGGTGGGTGGGCGCGAATTCAATATCGCATATCTCAACGGAGCAATCAGGGCTGGAAAGGACAGGACCGGCATTTTCGGTCTTCGTTTGATGAAGGAAAATCTGGACGAACTCTCGGCAATCCTCGATCAGATTTTCCCACAACTTCCATCGGACAAGGCGCGTTTTGAAAAAGCGTTTGGCAATATTCTCTATATACATCTCTCCCGTGAGAATAAGCTCGCGCAAGCTGTTTCCCTGGTCAAGGCAGAGCAAACTGGTCTTTGGCATATCGCTCCTGACGGAACCGAGATCGAAAGGGTCGCACCGCCGAAAGAACCCCGATACGATTTCGAGCGGATCAAACATGAGGTCACTGAACTCGCGACCTATGACTCTGCCTGGAACTTGTGGTTCGAAGAACAAGGCATAACCCCGCTTCGTGTCGGCTATGAGCGTCTCTCAAGCGATCCGGCCGCGACATTGGTGTCCATCTGCGAAGCTCTGGGAGTTCAAGCACCGAATACCGAGGACGTAACTCCTGGCGTTGCAAAGCTCTCTGACGAAACGAGCCTCGATTGGATTCGCCGCTATAATTTGGACGCAGCCGTCTGACCCATCGACAGATACCCCAATTAGATCGAAGAATGGTCCGCCATAGGCACGGTCTCCCAAGGGTAGAGCCCAGGGCTGATCCGTCTGAGCGAACGCGTTGACCAAGCTTTCGTTGTCGCCGATGCCGCGCATCGGACGCAAGGCTCCGTCGAACTCGGTTCCGGAAGGCGCCCCCCGCCGATCGGATGAGGCGGAACCTATGTGCGCCTCCGAGAGAGGTCAATTCAGCGCGCGGGCCTTCGGCTGACTATTATTGGGTGTATTTCCGAGCAGCTGCAACCAGCCGGTGGATATCAGAATGCGGCCAGGGCGGGAGGGGCCAGCCTGAAGCAGCGTCAGCTGTTGCGGTCCGCCACGAATTTTGCCGCCTCTTTCAAAAGCACGGCGTCTTCGCCATAGGGCTCAAGCAGCGCATGCGCCTGGTCGACCAGCCCGTTGAGCTGGTCCCGCGCCCAGTCGGCGCCATGCAGCGCCACCAGCGTCGCCTTGCCGGCGGCGGCATCCTTGCCGGTGGCCTTGCCCATCTGGCTGATATCCGCCGTCAGGTCGAGCAAGTCGTCGGCAAGCTGAAAGGCCAGCCCGATCGCCGAGCCGAACTCGGCCAGTCTCTCGCGGTCGGCCGATGGCGCACCGGCAATGATTGCGCCCGCTTCGCAGGCGAAGCGGATCAGCGCGCCGGTCTTCATCGCCTGCAGCCGGATGATGCCGGCCTCGTCCGGCCTGATCCGCTCGGCTTCGAGGTCGAGCATCTGGCCACCCACCATGCCGCCAGCCCCGGCGGCACGGGCCAGCGCCAGCAACAGAGCTGCCCTGCGCTCAGCCGGCAGCGCTGTCGCCTCATCGGCAATGATGTCGAAAGCAAGCGTCAGCAAGGCGTCTCCGGCGAGGATGGCGGTCGCCTCGTCGAAGGCCTTGTGCACAGTCGGTTGGCCACGGCGCAAATTGTCATCGTCCATGGCGGGCAGATCGTCATGGATCAGCGAATAACAATGCACGCATTCGAGTGCGGCCGCGACGCGCAGGGCTGCCTCGCCGTCGGCGGAAAACAGCGCGGCACTTTCCAGGACGAGGAAGGGCCGCAGGCGCTTGCCGCCGTTCAACGCGCCGTGGCGCATCGCCGCCATCAGGTGCCCAGGCCGCGCGATCTCGCCCGAAAGCGGGCGTTCGTCGAGAAGCCGCCTGAGCAGTGCCTCGAGCGGGCCAGCGCGTGCGACAAGTACTGTCTCGAACGGCATTTGATCGTCTTTCGTCATGGCCGGGACCGGTAGCCGACACTCAGACGTTGCGCAAGAAGCCAAGCGCCATTATGCCGGGGCAAGGAGTAGCGTGGGTTGGACGGCTTGGCGGAACCGATCGTCGATCTCGAAACCGAAGGGTTGGACATGGCGGGTAGACCGAAACGCGGCAACCGCATCGGTCTCAAACGCTGGGTCCGGCGCGGCATCGCCGTCGTGCTTGTGCTGGCGCTGATTCCGGCGGTGCTGACCTTCCTCTATCTGCCGTGGTTCGTGCATCCGGTGTCGACGCTGATGCTGAAGGATCTGGCGACGTTTTCCGGCTATGACCGGCGCTGGGTTTCGATCGACGATGTGGCGCCGGTGCTGGCGCATTCGGTCATCATGTCGGAAGACGGGCAGTTCTGTTTCCACCGCGGCATCGATCTTGGCGAATTGAGGGGCGTCGTCGACGATGCGCTGGCCGGCGAGGCTACACGCGGTGCCTCAACCATCACCATGCAGACGGTGAAGAACCTCTATCTCTGGTCGCGGCCGCTGGGCTCGGTGCGCAAGGTCGTCGAACTGCCGCTGGCCGTTTATTTCGACGCGGTGATGTCGAAACGGCGCATCATGGAAATCTACCTCAACATCGCCGAATGGGGGCCGGGCGTCTATGGCATCGAGGCCGCCGCCCAGCATCATTTCGGCGTTTCGGCAAAACAATTGTCGCGACGGCAGGCGGCGCTGCTTGCCGTCACCTTGCCGAACCCGATCGCGCGCAACCCGGCTAAACCTGGGCAGGGGCTGAGACGGCTGGCCTTGCTGATCGAGCGGCGCGCGGGCCGGTCCGGCGCCTATGTCGGCTGTCTCCAGTAGGCGCAAAAAAATTCGCTTCGGTGCTGGCCAAAACGGCATCAGGCGTGTATAGGCACCCGACTTTCTCAGATTCCGGCCCCTGACGCGGCCCTTTCACGAGGGCGGCCGGGGCATTTTGACCATCTAGTGGAGCATATCCATGGCCGTTCCGAAACGAAAAACCTCTCCGTCCAAGCGCGGCATGCGCCGCTCGGCCGACGCCCTCAAGGCCCCGACCTATGTCGAGGACAAGAATTCCGGCGAAATGCGCCGGCCGCATCATATCGACCTGAAGACCGGCATGTATCGCGGCCGCCAGGTGCTGACGCCCAAGGAAAGCTGAGGAGCTTCTCCGGGAAAGCGGAGAAGCTTCCCCGGTTTCGTGACTTTCAAAGGACCGGCCTCTGGCCGGTCTTTTTGCGTTTGGCGCCGGCGATCGTCCACCGAAACCAATCCCGGACATCCCAGTGGCCGCATCGGGTGCCAGCCGGGCGCCGCTGACATTGTTGTTTCGCACCGTCTTTGTCCGTGTTCGCGGCCGCATGCGAAAATTCTTGACGGTGGATGCCGGGCGCCTACTACAGAAGACAGTCCAACCGGAGACGCCTTATGTTCGGTGCCATCCCGCTGCTGATCGTGCCCTTCGTGCTCTACAATCTCGGGCTTCTGGGAATATTTGGCGGGGGCGACGATCCGTGGGCGAGCGAAATGTTCTCGGTCCGCATGATGTCGGGCGGCATCTTCTCGATGACTCTTGGCGACCTGATGGTGCTGATCGGGCTGATCTTCTTCTTCATCGAAATGGTGAAGGCGACACGCACGACCAACGCCTCGATCATGGACCATTTGTTGTCGACCTTCGTCTTCGTGGCGTTCCTGGTCGAGTTCCTGCTGGTCAAGGGCGCGGCGCATTCCGTCTTCTTCACGCTGACTGTCATCGCGCTGATCGATGTGCTGGCCGGCTTCTCGGTGTCGATGCGGTCGGCCAGCCGTGATATTAATATGAACTAGTTCCTCGGCGTAGAAGTTTCGCTCGCGTCGACGGCATGCCCGGCGATTGGCTTCAGAGCGTTGCTTCGGTGCAGAATTCCGCTCCGCGGCACTCCTCGGCTAGGGTCACGGCATGGATCCCAGGGTCTCCGCGGCGGAGCTTCGCTCCTGCGCCGCCCTGGGATGACGACGTTGGAAACTCCTCCACCTCAGCCTGGGTCGGCGGTGAAGCCGGCGGCCTCGATGCCGGCGATTGCCGCTGCCTCGTCATTGTCCGACGTGTCGCCGGAAATGCCTACAGCGCCGACGATGGCGCCTGATTTGTCGCGGATCAGCACGCCGCCGACGACAGGCAGGACGCGCCCGCCGGAGACATCCGAGATGCCGGCGACCAGATGCGGGCGTTCCTTGGCGAAGGCTTCGACACGGCGCGAACCCATGCCAATGGCAAGCGCGCCATAGGCTTTGCCGGCCGACATTTGCGGACGCAGGAACGAGGCGCCATCCTGGCGCTGGAAGGCGACCAGATGGGCGCCGGCATCAAGGACGGAAACGCCGAGCGGCTTGAGCTTGAGTTCGGCGCCTTTGACAAAGGCAGCCTCGATGATCTTGATGGCGGTGTCGAGCGTCAGCGCGGTCATGGCATTCTCCTGTTGAGGCGCGTCAATCATCGACCGGGAGCGGGAGATGCAAAATCCCGGTTTCGGTTGAAATTGCTTTGCGTGAAGAAACGGAATGGATGGCATTCTGGAACGGGTCGTTGACTCGCGCCAGCGGATCATGGCGCAGCCTTCCGGCCGCTTCCAGGCCTTAGGCGGAGGTTCAGCGGATGGGCTATTTTTTCTTGGCGCGCGCCGGCTTTTTCACCGGGGCAGGTGGCGCATTGGCCAAGTCTTCCGCTTCCTTGGCGAGACGCAGTGCTCTCAGCTTGTTGGTCTTGGCCTGGCGGGCGTCGCTCTCGGCGACATATTCGGCCATCGCTTTCTGGCGGACAGTGGCTGCCTCTTCCTGCTTCTTGAAACGCAAATCCGCGCGTGCGCGCGCGGTATCCTTAGAGTTCTCGACCAAGAGCGCTATCCAATCCCTTGAATTATGATTTTCAGCCCCTTGATAGCAGAGCCGGCCCGCAATTGGGAAAATAAGTTGATCAGGCTGCCGGTTCGCGCCCCGCCTCCGGCGCCTTGCGGGCGACAAAAGCTTCGTATCCGGCCTGTAAGGTCGCGCGGACCGTGGGGCCTGACACGACGGTAGGTGCGCCCAGATGCTCGTGGCGCAATTCGTCCATGAACTTGTCCCACAACGGCGGGCCGCCCTTTTCGAGGAGCTCGGCGCGGATCGAGAGTTCTTCGCTGACCGGTAGCCAGACGCGGCCCCAGGCGCCGAGATGCGCCAGGATCGGCACCAGGGTTATCGCCATTTCGGTCAGGCTATAGATCGCCTTCTGCTTGTGGGAGGGATCGTCGGCCTTGGTCAGCATGCCCAATTCCATCAACCGCTTCAGCCGGTCGGCGAGGATGTTGGAGGCGATGCCCTCGATCGAACCGTTGAGCAATTCGCGAAAATGGCGTCTGCCGCCGAAAATCATGTCGCGAAGGATGATCAGGCTCCAGCGGTCGCCAAAGACTTCGAGCGACAGGTTGATCGGGCATCCGGACCGGTGATCGGTGCTCATGCGATTCTCCAGGGAAAAACTGGTTGCATTATGATATCAGTTTTATTATCGTGCAACTGATTGCAGAATGCAATTGGTTTATGAGGAGGAGATCGCGACCATGACGAAGACTGCGGAACCCGACATCGCATCCCAGACATTTGGTGATCCGGCGCATCCGCCGGTGCTGCTGATCATGGGCGCCATGGCGTCGATGCTCTGGTGGCCGGAGGCATTTTGCCGGAAACTGGCCGAAGAGGGTCTGTTTGTGATCCGCTATGACAATCGTGACACCGGCCACTCGACCAAATATGCGCCGGGCGAGCCGCCCTACACATTCGACGACATGACGGATGATGCCATTCGCGTGCTCGATCACCATGGCATCAGCAAAGCGCATGTGGCTGGCATGTCGATGGGTGGCATGATCGCGCAGCTTGTGGCGCTGAAATATCCGTCGCGCGTCCTCTCGCTCACCGCGATCAGCACGTCGCCGGCCGGGATCGATATGTCGCATCTGCCCGGGACGAGCGAGGCCTATAAGAAGCACTCGGCCAAAGGGGCTGACGTCGACTGGTCCGACCGTGACCAGGTGGTCGACTTCATCGTCAAGGACGCACAGGCCATCGCCGGCACCGCGCATCCATTCGACGAGGAGCGGACGAGGCGTTTCGTCGAACAGGATTACGACCGGTCCGGTGGCCTGTTGAGCGCGACCAATCATTTCCTGCTCAAGGGTGATGAGGACAGCAAAGGCGACCTGCGCGAATTAAAGGTTCCGCTCCTCGTCATCCATGGCACGGCGGATCCGATCTTTCCCATCGAGCATGGCGCCGCTGTCGCAGAGGCCGTTGCCGGTGCGAGGCTTGTCCGCATCGAAGGCGGCGGCCATGAATTGCATCCCGATGATTGGGGCGCAATCGTTGCCGCGATCACGGCGCATTGCCAAGCCAGAGAGAGCGGCGCTGGGTCTTGAGGCGCACCATATTGGCCGCAATAGTAAGCAGCCGCGTCTGTTTGGCTCCCCAGCAATCTGAGCAAGGGCAAACCGCGCGAACCACGGAAAGCGAAACAATGTCCCTGACGATGCATCTTCACCCGCTGGCCTCCTTCTGCTGGAAGCCGCTGATCGCGCTCTACGAGAATGGCACGCCGTTCGCGTCGGTCGTTGTCGATCTCGGCAACGAACAGTCGCGAGCGGCGTTCCTGAAACTGTCGCCGACCGGAAAGATGCCGGTGCTGCGCGACGAGGCGTTGAACCAGACGGTGCCGGAATCGACCATCGTCATCGAATATCTCAATGCGCACTATCCTGGTCCGGTCGAGATGATCCCCGCCGATATCGATCTCGCCCGCCAGGTTCGCCTGGCCGACCGTTTCTATGATTTCTACGTGCAGGAGCCGATGCAGAAGATCGTTGGCGACCGTTTGCGGCCGGAAGGCAAGACCGATCCGTTCGGCGTCGAGCAGGCCCGCGCTCAACTGCGTGGCTCGTACGCCATTATCGAGCAGGAGATGCAAGCACAGACATGGGCGGTGGGCGAGGCCTTCACCATGGCCGATTGCGCTGCGGCGCCTGCGCTGTTCTATGCCAACAAGGTCGAACCCTTCGGTGACAAATATCCAGCGGCAAAACGCTATCACGACCGCCTGCTTGAACGCCCGTCGGTGGCCCGTGTGATCGAGGAAGCGCAGCCTTATTTCAAACTGTTTCCCTACAACAACGGCTAGATCCGATTCCTGCCTGCCACTTTTTATGGTGCGAACACCTTCTCGCGGCCGTCCGGCTCCACCATCTTGAGCTGGCTCTCGGATCCTGCCGCTTCGAGGATGATGTAGCTCTTGTCGTCTCCGCCGACGAAACTCAACCCGGCGCTGGCGACCGAAGCGCTGATCTTGACCGAGGGTTGGCCATTCTCGGGGATCAGGCGGAACAGAACGGTTTCGGCCTTGCCCGCCGCCGCTGGCTGAATGGAAATGCTGGAGCGCAACCGGCCCTCGCGATCGACAATCTCGAGTCCGCTGCCGCGCAATATGCCTGCGCCATCTTGTGCCTTCGCCGGCAGAATCTGCGTCAGCCCGATCCCTGCGAGCAAAACCAGATTAACCGCAGTCAATGCGCCAAGAAGCGCTTCGCGTCCCATAATCGTTCCCTCCGTCATGAAACCGATTGGTACCGCCTTCGCGGGACTTCAGTTCCCGGGCGAGCCAAGCTCTCCCGCATCCCAGAACTGGTCGAGCCAAAGGTTGAGCCGGAGGAAGCCGGCATTGCTGACGGTATAGACGCGCCTGGTGCCTTCGGCCTTGGCGTTGACCAGTCCGGCCTCGAGCAGCACCTTCAGGTGCTGCGAAACCGCTGGGCGCGAAACCGGCAAGCCGGCAGCCAGTTCGTTGACGGTCTTCGGGCCGCGCCGGAGCTCTTCCAAGAGATAGCGCCGGTTGGGATCGGCAATCGCCATGAAGGCGTCAGAAAAGATCATGCCTTATTTGTGAGGCAAAGCCTTTCGAATCTCAACCGTCGGTTTCATCTTTTCTGCGTGGGTCGAGCCGCAATGCCTCCGGCGTGAGCGAACGCTCGGCCGGCTGGGTCTTGAAGGCGTCGCGGTTTTCGATCGGCACCGGCGCGCGGCGGCTGATGCGCAGCAGCGTATAGGCAGCCAGGCAAAGATGCGCCAGCGCGGTCGCCAGGAACAGGCCTTCGGGACGCATCCAGCCCATCAGGCCGGCGGCCAGCATCGGCCCGATCATCGTGCCGAAACCATAGAGCAGCAGCAGGCCGCCCGACACTTTGACGAAATCCTCCGATCGGGCATGGTCGTTGGCATGCGCCACGGCGATCGAATAAAGCGTGTAGGCGAAGGCGCCATAGGCAGCGGTGCAGACAATGACGAAGACGCCGGATCGCGGTTCGAACAGGAAGATGGCGATGGCGAACAGCGCTGCGCCGAAGGCAGCGCCGGCAAGCACGAAGCGACGATCCGTCTTATCGGAGAGACGCCCGGCCGGCAGCTGCATGGCAGCGCCGGCAACAACCACCAGGCTCATCATCAGAGCGATCTCGGCCGTGGAAATGCCGATGCGGGCGCCATAGACGGCGCCAAGCGTGCCCCAGGCGCCATTGGCGATACCAATCAGAAGGCAGGCGATCGCCGACACTGGCGAATTGGCATAGAGCCCCTTGACGTCGAGCTTGACGTCCTGCAGCGGCTTGGGGTGCGACTGCGTCGAGACCGCGGTCGGGATCAGCGACAGGCAAAACAGGATGCCGGTGATCATGAACAGCGAGGCCGATTTCACGTCGCCGCCGGCAACGATCATCTGGCCGCCCATGATCGAGGCGTAAGTCACCATCATATAGAGGCCGAAGACGGTGCCGCGATTCTCGTTGGTGGCCTTCTCGTTCAGCCAGCTTTCGATGACCATGAAGGCACCGGCCATGGTAAAGCCGGTGAAGGCGCGCAGCAGGATCCATGTGTATTCATCGATGATCAGGCCGGTCAGCAGCGCCACGATCGCCCCCGACGCGGCAAAGGCGCCGAAGGCCCTGACATGGCCGGCGCGGCGCACGAGGCGCGGGGCAAAAAAGCAGCCGGTGACGAAGCCGCCGGCCCAGGCCGTACCCATCAGGCCGAGCGATGCGGTCGAGAACCCTTCCAGCTGGCCGCGCAACGGCAGCAGCAGGCCATGCAATCCGGACGCCGCCAGCAGGAAAGCAGTGCCGCGAAGCAGCGAGAGGATCGGTCTGTATGTTGCGAACATTTGCTGATCCGGGCTGGAGCTTGGGTGGCAGGGCGGAAGACAATTGCATTCAGGCTTTTCGGCGGCGTCGCTTCGACACCGGAAACGATGCGCGGAACCTATCCGCGGCGGAACAGCGCCTCGGCCGCGGACTTGGTGGTGTCCTTGGCCTTGAGTTCAGCCTCCAGCCGCGCGATCTCGTCGCGCAGGATGCCGATCCGCTCGGACAGTTCGTCGACTGAGAGCAGCGCCAGGTCCTGGCCGATCTCGTGCGGGCGCGCTTTCTTCTTGGGTTCGTCGTCGAAGATCGCCATCGTCGCTCCTCCCTGGTGAGGTCAATTGCGGTTTCGCTACGTCAGTTTGGCCATTTGCCTGATTTGGCAATCAGCATACATAGGGCAGGGGTGCTGATGCAAACAGCCGGCAATCAGACCGGCACGGGACAGTTCATGGCGAGCGCACAGAAAATTCCGGCGAAGATGACGGCCATTGCAATCTCCGAACCCGGCGGGCCGCGGGTGCTGAAACCGGAAACACGCGATGTGCCGACGCCCGGCCCCGGCGAAATCCTGATCCGGGTACGTGCCGCCGGTGTCAACCGGCCGGATGTGCAGCAGCGCAAGGGCGCCTATCCGCCGCCGCCCGGCGCATCCGATCTGCCCGGTCTGGAGGCAGCAGGCGAAGTGGCGGCCCTTGGCGACGAGATATCGCGCTGGCGCGTCGGCGACCGGGTCTGTGCGCTGACGCCGGGCGGCGGCTATGCCGAATATGTCAAGGTCCATGCCGGCAGCGTGCTGCCGCTGCCCGCCGGCTTCACCCACACCGAAGCGGCGGCGGTGCCTGAAAACTACTTCACCGTCTGGCACAATGTGTTCGAACGCGGCGGCCTGAAGAGCGGCGAGACGCTGCTCGTCCATGGCGGCTCGTCCGGCATCGGCACCACGGCGATCCAGCTGGCGTCTGCCTTCGGCGCCTATGTCGTCACCACCGCCGGCACCAAGGAGAAATGCGACGCCTGCCTGAAGCTTGGCGCCGACCGGGCGATCAACTACCGCGAGGAGGATTTCGTCGCGGCGGTCAAGGAGGCGACCGGAGGCAAGGGCGCCAATGTCATCCTCGACATGGTCGGCGGCGACTATGTGGCGCGAAACTATGAGGCTGCGGCGATAGAAGGCCGCATCGTTCAGATCGCCACGCAGGGCGGGGCGGTCGCCAGCGCCGATTTTTCGAAGATCATGGTCAAGCGGCTCGTCCACACCGGCTCGACGCTCCGGCCGCGCACCGTTGAGTTCAAGGCGGCAATCGCCGCAGCACTTGAGGCACAGGTGTGGCCGTTGCTCGGTACGCGCAAGGTGGCGCCTGTCATGGACATGATCTTCCCGCTCAAGGAAGCGTGGCGGGCGCATGAGCGGATGGAAGAGGGCGAACATATAGGCAAGATCGTGCTCGACGTCGGCTAGGATGTATCGATATTCAGGTGAGGCCGGCTTGACCTGAATCTCAACACATCCTGGGGCTTGTGCGTCGCCCGCGGTAAGCTGAACAAAAGCTTAATGCTGCAATGCACAATTGCATTGCGGCCATGCAAAAGCGTCTGTTCAATTCCTGGGCAGCGATGCCTATTTACGCGCCATCGAAACGAATGATCCAACGAATGGAGGACCACCATGAACCCGATCCGCGCTTTCCGTAACTGGCGCATGTACAATGAGACCGTGCGTGAGCTGAACAAGCTCAACGCCCGTCAGCTCAACGATCTCGGCATCAACCGCGGCGATATCGAGAGAATCGCCCGCCAGGCGCGTTGATTTTGAGCAGGTCCGGTCCGAATGGCCGGATCCGCCGAAAAAAGCCAGAGCCGCCGCTGACAGTTTTTCGTCGCCGGTTCCGAGCCCGCTGGACGCAAGTCCGGCGGGTTTTGTCTTTTTGGGGCCTTTGCGATTGCGCCGGCTCGCGCGCATGCTTCGCTTCAGGGGCCAAGTGCTGCAAAGCCGAGCGCCACCAAAGCTCCGCCCAATACGATGTCCGCAGGTTTTCGGAAACGATCGTAGAATCGCTGCGTGGCTGGCTGGGAAATGGAAAGGCCGACAAGGCCAAACCAGATGATCGCAACAACAAACACCATCGCGACGGCGATCGCGGATGCGTGGACATTCAAATTCAGCGTAGAGGACGCGAAGAACAGCGCGGTGGCGGGATTTGCAGCCGCCGTGACAAATGCCAGCCGGAAGTGGCGAATGATCGGAACTGGCTTCGGCTGTTTGATCCCCGCGGTCCTGGTCGACAGCGCCCGCCTCATCGAGTTCCAGCCGATGAACACCAGCATCGCCCCGTAGAGGCTGGCGGCCACCTGGTGCGCGATGCCCCCTGGCGGCAACATGCCCGCTCCGGTCGCGACGACGGCCGCCAGCAAGCTTGCGCCAAGGGCGGTACCGGCGGCAGCCGACAAGGCGATCGTGCGCGAAGCGGTCAGCCCGGCCTGCGCGACAACTGCGAAGTTGGCTCCCGGCAGCATTGCCACCAGAGCATACGAAACGGCGAACGGAAGCAACTCCGCCGCGACGGCGTGTCCGGTCTCGATCATCGATTGGCCCCGCACCATCAGCGGCTCGGCCATCTCAGGGCAGGCCACTGCAATCGAAGCCGAAAATCTGGATGAAAGGCCTGGCCCCGACAATCGGCAAATGCCGACTGCCGGGATATTTTTTGAAAAACCGGGTTGCCCGTGGTGGCGCCAGGATTGAATGCTGCCCAAAAACGTTGCGAAAGGGCGAGAGAGCGGTTATACAGGCCGCGAATTTCCCATTTTGGTGGCTCTAAAACCACCGCCCGCGCGGGAACGCGGGCGAACGAGAAGGATTTTTATAATGGCCAACACGCTGCTGATGCCCAAGGCGACCGCCGTCTGGCTGGTCGACAACACCGCGCTCTCCTTCGAGCAGATCGCGCAGTTCTGCGGGCTGCATCCGCTCGAGGTCAAGGCGATCGCCGACGGAGAATCGGCGCAAGGCATCAAGGGCATGGACCCGATCATGACCGGCCAGCTGACCCGCGACGAGATCGCGCGCGCCGAGAAGGACCAGAACCATCGGCTGAAGCTGTCCGACCCCAAGGTGCGGGTGCCGGAATCCAAGCGCAAGGGTCCGCGCTACACACCGCTATCCAAGCGCCAGGACCGGCCCAATGCCATCCTCTGGCTGGTGCGCAACCATCCCGAGCTGAAGGACGCGCAGATCTCGCGCCTCGTCGGCACGACCAAGTCGACGATCGACCAGATCCGCGACAGGAAGCATTGGAACTCGGCCAATCTGCAGCCGATGGACCCGGTGACGCTGGGACTGGCCTCGCAGATCGACCTCGACATGGAAGTCAACCGTGCCTCGCGCGGCCGTGAGCAGGCGCAGCCGGCCGGCGACACGCTGCTGCCGGCGGCATTGACCGAGCGGCTGGTGCCGGCGCCGGAGAAGCCGAAGGACGAGGATGCCGAACTCGACGCCACAGCCGTCTTCGCCAAGCTTTCGGCGCTGAAGTCGAAGGACAAGGACGAAGACGAGGAGTGAGGAGTGCTCGGCTCGCAGGCCGATCAAATTGACAACGATTTGTCGATTGAAACGACGAACGCCCGGAGCCATAGCGAAAGGCAAGCTATGAAACAAAAAAGCCCGCTCGAAGCGGGCTTTTTTATCGGACGTGGCTTGGGAGGGGATCACGTCCGTCCCGCGCGGTCGCGCGACATGCCGTAATCCTCGCTGCGTTCCACCGCGCGATAGAAATCGGCGAGCTGCTTGCCACGCTCAGGTTTGAAGACGCGGCCGGCAATCACCACAGAGGCGATGCGGTCGATACGGAAGGCGCGGAAATCGTCGCGCATCTCGCACCAGGCGACCAGCGTCCACACCTTGCCCCAGAACCACAGGCCCAACGGCCTGATGTCGCGTGCGGTGCCGCGGCCGGCCTCGTCGGAATAGTCGATGGTCAGCACCTGGCGTTTTTCTACGGCACGCTCGATGAGGTCGATCGCCTCGCGGGCGGCATCGCTCACCACCCACATCGGCGTGTGGATCTCGGTGCGGGCGATGCGGTCCTTTTCGGCGTCGGGCAGCACGGCGCCGATCTTGACCAGCGCCTCGTCGGCGGCGCGTGCCATGGCGGCGCCGCCAAAGGCGCGCACCATGCGGGCGCCGGCGACCAGCGCCACGATCTCGTCACGCGTGAACATCAGCGGCGGAAGGTCGAAACCCTCCCTCATCATGTAGCCAACGCCCGCCTCGCCGTCGATCGGCACCCCGGTCGACTGCAGGTCGGCGATGTCGCGGTAGATGGTTCGCTCGGAAACTTCGAGCCACGTGCCCAGCTTCTGGGCGGTGACCAGACGGCCACCGCGCAGATGCTGCACGATCTGGAAGAGCCTGTCGGCGCGGCGCATCGTATGGTCCCTCGGTGTTGTCTTTATGATGCATGTCGTTGTCCCAAAACCGGTTCCCACTTTTGGGCGGCACGCATTATGGCTTCAGCCCTTCGCGCTTACGCTGCGCGGCGACAAACTCCGCGCCAAAGGACAATTTCCTCGTTGTCGGCGTCTTCGCGTCGATCACCCGCCAGAAGGGTGCGACGTCGCCCAGCGACATACCGCGCTCAAGATCCTCATTGGCAGCCTCGGCCACGGTGCGCAGATGATAGCCTATGGTGACCGGACATGTCACTTCGGCACCGTGCTCGATGGCGAGCGCGGTGCGCAACGCGTGGACATCCATCTCCACGCCTTCCGGAATCGACCGGATAAAATCATCGACCTGGCGTGCCGTCGGCACCAGCATCGGCGGGCCTTCGACGACGTCCGCGACCGTGCGTGGCGACGGCTTGATGCCGTTGATGCCCGGTGTGTTCAGCCTGTCGTTCCAGCTTTTCACCATGCAGCCCCTAGACGAAGAGTCCGAAACTGTTGCCGTCCGGGTCGAGGCAATAGGCGAATGTGCCGGCCGGAATGGAGATCGCCGGCGAGACGACCTGGCCGCCATTCTGCGTCACCCGCTCCATGGCGTCTTCGATCGGTGCGGCCACCGATAAATGGATGGTCGGTCCGGTTCCAGGTGCTGCCGGCTTTCCGGGGTAGACGTGGCCAGATGCCATCCGATCCTGCGCGCTGAACATGGCGATCGGGTTCGGGCTGCTTTCCTCGAGCACCAGATCATTCCCGAGCACCGATTTATAGAAAGCGCGGGCGCGCGCCATGTCGGTGACAGGGATCTCGAACCAGGCCGAGGCTTTTGCAGGGATGAAGGCCATGTCTCTCTCCTGAACTTGCTGCTTTATCGCACGCCGCTCCTGACAACATACTGTCAGGAGCCTTCAGCAGCCCTGCCACCTACATCTGGGGATCGCGGCGCTGGTATCAATCCTGGCCTGCAAGAATCGCCTCAGTTGTCGTTCCTGCGGGTGCCGGCATACATGTCGGGCCAGCCGATGTCCTTGCGGAGGTCCGCCGGCAACCCGTCCATGAACCGCTGGGTGCGGATCTCGTTGCGCAGCGTCCGGATCTTGCCGACATAGTGCTGCACGCTGCGCAAAATCGTAAAACCGTTCATGACTAGCCTCCTCTGTTTCGATGAAGGCATCATCGCACACCCCTCCTGACAGCAGTCTGTCAGGAGGGTTCAGGGTCTCTAGAGATCGTTCTGTTCCTGCCTGTCGCCGAGGCAAGACAGCGCTTGGGCCATCCGGTCGTATCAAGGTATGAAGGGGAGGTCGTTCAACCTGCAACGACGGACTGTCGGAATTCGCGGCCTTCAGCGGCAGACTCGGGGTTCTGATATTGAGGGAGAAAATTTTTCCAGAGATCAGGGAGACGACCATGAGCCTGCAACTGACAGGAATCCACCATCTGACCGCCATCACTGCAAACGCACCCGGAAACCTTCATTTCTACACCAGGGTTCTGGGGCTGCGGCTGGTGAAGAAGACGGTCAATCAGGACGACACATCGGCCTATCACCTCTTCTATGCCGACGCGGAGGCGACGCCCGGCACCGATGTTACCTTCTTCGACTGGCCGGTTGGGCGCGAGCGGCGCGGCACAAACAGCATCGTCCGCACCAGCCTGCGGGTCGCCAGCCCGGAAAGCCTGGCCTGGTGGAAAGAACGGCTGGACGGCGAGGCCATCGCGACGGGAGAGGTCGGCGACATTGGCGGCTATCCGTCTTTGGATTTCGAAGACCCCGAAGGTCAGCGCCTGCGTCTGGTCAGCGATGGCGGCCAGGGGGACAATCACCCCTGGGCCCAAAGCCCGGTGCCGGCTGAGCACCAGATACGCGGGCTTGGGCCGATCGTCATCAGCGTTCCCGACATCACCAATACCGAGGCGGTGCTGACCAGGGTGATGAATATGCGGAAAGCGCGTGATTATGCCTCGCCGGACGGTGAGGGACGGGTCCATGTCTTCGAGATGGGAGAAGGCGGGCCGGCGGCGGAACTTCATGTCGCGGTGCAGCCGGGCTTTGCGCCGGCGCGGCAAGGCGCGGGCGCGGTCCACCACGTTGCGTTCAGGGCGCCCGACCAGGAGACATTGCACAAATGGACGGCGCGGTTGGCCGAATTTCACCTGCCGTCCAGCGGCGAGGTCGAACGATACTACTTCCGCTCGCTCTATTTCCGCGAGCCGAATGGCATCCTGTTCGAGATCGCCACCGACGGACCAGGTTTCACCGCCGACGAGCCACTGGAGACGCTGGGCCAAAGGCTGGCCTTGCCGCCCTTCCTCGAACCGAAGCGGGCTTCGATCGAGGCCGGCCTCAAGCCGCTGGCTTAGTATCTATCGGCTCGTGGCGAGGAGCGCTTTGACAGCCGGCCGCTATGCTGGTCAAAAGCGGCATGTCGAAACTCCTCGCGCTCGTCATCATCGCCATGATGGTCATCCAGCTTATCAAGCCGCTCGGCTGGCCGGGGCTGAAGCGGCGTAGCGATTTCTGGAAGCTGGCCCTGCTGGCCATGGCGGCGATTTCGATCACGGCAGTGCTGGGGCATTGGACGTAAAGCTGGCGGCCCGCTAAGCGGCAGGTAGCCTACCCAGCACCAGGCTCACCAGATGTTCCGCCCAGGCCCGGTAGCCGGCTTCCGAGGCATGGAATCCATCGGAGGCAAAGCCGGCTTCCGGATCGGTGATTGGCAGGCGTGGCGCCGGCACCGCGCCGCGCTCGAGGCAAAGGCGCTCGCCCATCCGGTTCATCTCACCGGCGCGGATTTCCAGGATCTTGCCGAGCAGTGGCGGCATTGCCGGTGCGCGGGTGAATTCCAGCACCGGCGACCACACGACACGCGCCTCCGGCCATTTGGCGCGTAGCGAGTAAAGCAGGCCGCCGAACTCCTTCTTGAAGCGTGGCACCGAGTGGAAGTTCTTGGTGTCATTGGTGCCGATGGCGAGCACGATATGCGTCCACGGATCGGCCGACAGATTGGGCAGCACGTGGTCGCGGATCTGGCCTGATGTCGCCGAATTGAAGCCGGCCGCCCGCCAGCGCACGGCCTGACTGGTACGTTGCGAGATCAGAACAGCCAATTGCGCGGCCAGGCCGTTCTCGGAATGGCCAATGCCGACCGAGGCGGCCGAGGAATCGCCCAGCACGAGAAGCGAGATTGCCGGTGCCTTGCCCGATATCTCGTGCATGACCGGCCCTTGCGCCGGCAGCATGCGGGTGGTGCGGCGGCGCACGCCGAGCCCTTGCCAGATGTAGACCGGGAAGGCGAGCCAGGTGAGGAGGGCCGGAAGGCGCATGGCGATACCATAGAGCGGATTACAACCAGCCTTTAGCGCATGTGGCGCCGCAGGTGAATTGCAGCGGTCGACGATGGATCAACCGCAACATTCATGCCCTGTCTGCGGTCTGTCCTGATATTCGTCATGCAGCCGCACCCAGTCCATCAGGCTGTGATAGGGGCCGGTCTCGTTGCGACCCTTCGGCGTCATGTCGAGATAATGGTAGGCGCCGATCAGTGGATCGCCGCCACGGGCGCGCGTGATGAAGGTCAGAAAAATGTCGCCGGCCTCATCCCGATAGAACACGCTGGCGCCGGGAAGATCCTTCGATTTTCGCGGGCGCTGGTCGAAATTGTAGGTGGTGTCGCCGGCCGCGATCTGCTTGTCGGTGAAGGAAACCTGCATGTCGAAGTTGAAATCCGAGGCGTAGGAAGACACCCAGTCGAACTTCCAGCCCATCCGCTGCTTGTAAGGCAGAAGCTCGGCCAGCGGCGCCCGCGCCACGACGACCAGCGACACGTCGTGATGCCTGAGATGCTGGTTGGCGCCGTCGATGTGGTCGACCAGGAAAGAGCACCCTTCGCAGCGGTAGTCAGCGCCCGGCCCGAACATGAAATGGTAGACGATCAGCTGGCTTTTGCCGGCGAACAGGTCGGCCAGTTTCTTCGGCCCTTGTTCGGTCTCGAAGACATAGTCCTTGCGAATCTTCAGCCACGGCAATTCGCGGCGTTCGGCAGCGATGCGATCACGAAACCGCGTCAATTCCTTTTCGCGCGCCAGATGCGCCTTGTGCGCCTCGAACCAGTCTTCCCGGGAAACGATCTTGTTGCTTGGCATGAACCTGCTCCTCTTTCCGACAGAGGACGTTCGGCAGGGGCGGAAGCCGACAAGGCCGCTCTTTTTTCACGCGCAGGATCGCAGCTGGCCTTGTTCCAAACAAAAACCCGGGCGCATGGCCCGGGTCCAACGATGCGGAAAGTTTCCGGTCAGGCGGCCTTTTCAAGCGCTGGCTGCCATTTTCCAAGTGCCGCCAGATGGTTCATGTGGGCACGGTGGGCGAAGGCGGCCTGGCCGGCGGCGACATTCGACGCCTTGCCGCTCCATGCCTTCTGCGGGGCCGCCTGCAGGGCGCGGCCATAGGAGAAGGTCAGCTTCCACGGATGTGGGCCAATGGCGTTGATGGCGTTGAGGTTGGCGGTTGCCTCCTCGTCCTCCTGGCCGCCGGACAAGAAGGCGATGCCCGGCACCGCCGCCGGCACCGTCTCGCGGAACAGTTTTATGGTCTGTTCGGCGACCTCTTCCGGACTGCTCACCTTGCCCGATTTCTTGCCGGCCAGCACCATGTTCGGCTTCAGGATGGTGCCTTCGAGGACGACACGGGCCGCATAGAGCTCAGTGTAGAGTTTTATCAGCGTGGCCTTCGAGATTTCGTAGCAGGTGGCGATGTCGTGGGCGCCGTCCATCAGCACCTCCGGCTCGACGATCGGCACGATGCCGGCCTCCTGGCAGAGCGCCGCATAGCGGGCCAGCGCATGGGCGTTGGAGCCGATCGAGGTGGCGGAAGGCACGCCCTTGCCAACATCGATGTCAATCACCGCGCGCCATTTGGCGAAACGGGCGCCCATCTTGTAGTAGTCGGCGAGGCGCTCGCGCAGGCCGTCGAGGCCCTCGGTGATGGTGTCGCCGGGAAAGCCGGCCAGAGGCTTGGCGCCGGCGTCGACCTTGATGCCGGGGATGGCCCCTGAAGCCTTGATAATGTCGACCAGCGGCGTGCCGTCGGCGGCCTTCTGGCGGATGGTTTCGTCATAGAGGATGACGCCGGAAATGTACCTGGTCATCGCGTCGGAGGCGCGGAACATCATCTCACGATAGTCGCGGCGGCTGTCGGCAGTCGATTCAACGCCGATGACGTCGAAGCGCTTCTTGATGGTGCCGGAGCTTTCGTCGGCGGCCAATAGGCCCTTGCCATCGGCCACGATCGCGGCGGCAATATCCTCGAGACGTTCGCTCATGCTGGTTCTCCTTGAATTGGTCCGCATCTAGCAGAACATTAGCGCGAGAGAGGTTCAAGTCGAACTGTTCAGCTGGGGCAAACGCGAATCGATTGAAAGTCGCGAGCGCGCCGCTTCGTCCTCTCGCCTTAGTGCTTCAGCACGTCGACGCCGGGCAAAGGTTTGCCTTCCATCCATTCCAGAAAGGCGCCGCCGGCCGTCGAGACATAGGTGAAATCGTCGGCGACGCCGGCGTGGTTGAGAGCCGCCACGGTGTCGCCGCCGCCGGCAACGGAGACCAGTTTGCCGGCCTCGGTGCGCGCCGCCGCGTGCCTGGCTGCCGCAACCGTCGCGTGGTCGAAGGGCTCGATCTCGAAGGCGCCGAGCGGACCGTTCCAGACCAGCGTCGCGGCGCGGTCGATCCATTCGGCAATGGTCTTCACGGTCTTTTCGCCGACATCGAGGATCATCGCGTCGGCAGGCACCTGTGATATGGCGACGGTCTGACTGGCCGTACCCGCCTTAAACTCCTTGGCGACGACGCCGTCGACCGGCAGGATGATGGCGCAGCCGGCCTCGGCCGCCTCGATCATGATCTGCTTGGCAGTGCCGGCAAGGTCGTGCTCGCACAAGGATTTGCCGACATCGGTGCCGCGCGCGGCAAGAAAGGTGTTGGCCATGCCGCCGCCGATGACCAGCGCGTCGACCTTCTTCACCAAATTCATCAACAGATCGATCTTGGTCGAGACCTTGGCGCCGCCGACGATGGCGACGACCGGGCGGACAGGATTGCCGAGGCCCTTTTCCAGCGCGTCGAGCTCGGCCTGCATCGTGCGACCAGCGAAGGCCGGCAGAAGATTGGCCAGCCCTTCGGTCGAGGAATGGGCGCGGTGCGCGGCGGAAAAGGCGTCGTTGACGAAGATGTCGCCATTGGCGGCGAGCTTTTCGGTGAAGGCCGGGTCGTTCTTTTCCTCTGCCTTGTGGAAGCGGGTGTTTTCGAGCAGCAGCACGTCGCCCTTGTTCATGGCGGCGACGGCGCTCGCTGCACTGTCGCCGATGCAGTCGGACGCAAAGCCGACGGGGCGGCCAAGCACCTCCGCTGTCGCCCTGGCGATCGGCTCGAGCGAGAATTCGGGGGTCGGACCCTCCTTGGGGCGGCCGAAATGGGCAAGCAGGATGACCTTGGCGCCCTTGCCGGAAAGCTCAGCGATGGTCGGCGCGATGCGCTCGATACGGGTGGCGTCGGTGACTTTGCCATCGGCGACGGGAACGTTGAGGTCGACGCGCACCAGCACGCGCTTGCCGCTGATATTGCCGATGTGATCCAGTGTCTTGAAGCTGGCCATACTGATCCCTTTCGCGAAAAATCGCCGGGACCATACCCCGCGCCAATGACGATGCAAGGCCTGCGACAGGGCCTAGGCGGAAAATATGACCCGGTGCCTGTGTGGAGTGGTCAGTTCTCGGTCGCTGCTTTTTCTGCCGCAGGTTCCTGGGTCGGCTTCGCATCCGCCTGTGCCTCGGCAATTAGCGCCTCGGCAATCTGCGTCTCGCCATTGTGCGCTTCGGGCGGCTTGCGCCAATTGCGGACAAAGGCGGCGATGCGGTCGCCGATCTCGCCGGCGCTGAGGAACACTGGCACCCGCGCCACCGGCGCTGTCGGCTCAAAGGAAAGACCAAGGCCCGTGATCCTGCCCTTGTCGTCGACGTCGCGGACGATCAATTCGATCGGGCCAAGCAGCACGCGGTCGGCATATTCGGCACGGCCGCCGAGCCGTGCGGTCACCAGGGCGCCGACGGTCAGCTTGCGCTCCTCCTCGGTCAGGCCCGGCTCATAGGCTGCTTCCAGTTCCGCGGCCGAGCGCGCCGGGTCGACGGCGAAGGCGCCGAAGAAATCGGCATCCTCGGGATCGACCACGGCGCGGCTGGCGAACAGCTTGTCGAGCAGGCGCGGATAGCGGTCCGGCACGAAGATGTAGACGTGGTCACCTGCTGCCAGCCTGCCCATGTCCTGGAAACGCATCGAGCGCCCGTCGCGCAGCACCAGCGATGGCCGCGCCCAGCGCGGAATGCGCTCGCCGCGCGCCACCGGGCTGCCAGGCGCCACGCGGTAGGCGAGAAGCTCGTGATGGGCCGAACCCGGCAGTTCGAGCTCGACCTTGTCCAGCGGTCCGAGGCGGGCCGGCACGATCAGGCCGAGGCGGCGCGCCAGCGGGCCGACGGTCCATCCCTGCACGACCAGCGACACCAGCACGACGATGAAGGCGATGTTGAAGATGAAACGGCCGTTCTCCAGACCGCCGAGCAGCGGGGTGATGGCGAGCAGGATCGACACGGCGCCGCGCAGGCCGACCCAGGAGATGAAGGCGATCTCGGGGCGCGGCAGGCGAAATGGGATCAGGCAGAGCCAGACGGCGATCGGCCGCGCCACGAAGATCAGGAACAGGCCAAGCAGCACCGCCGGCACCAGGATCGCCGGAAATTGCGAGGGCGTCGCGAACAGGCCGAGGATCAGGAACATGATGATCTGCGCCAGCCATGACATGCCGTCCTGGAAGCGCTTGAGAATGGTGACGGCGCGGATGTCGGAATTACCGGCAACCAGGCCGGCGAGATAGACCGCCAGAAAGCCGGAGCCGCCAATAGCGCCGGCGGCGGCGAACACCATCAGCGACAGCGTTAGCACGAAGATAGGCAGGAGGCCGTGATCGAGGTTGAGCCGGTCGACGAGGCGCACGGTGGCGAGGCCGCCGAGCACGCCGACAATGGCACCAAGCCCCATATTGATGAGGAAGCCGAGGAAAAGGTCGGTGACCAGCATCCTGGCTTCAGGGTTGGCGTGAGCCGCGATGATCTCGACCAGGGTGATGGTCAAGAAGATGGCGATCGGATCGTTGGTGCCGGATTCCACCTCGAGCGTGGCACGCACACGCTCGCGCAGATTGATCTCGCCGGCGCGCAGCAGGAAGAAGACCGCCGCCGCGTCGGTCGAGGCGACGGCAGCGCCGAGCAGGAAGGATTCCAGCCAGGTGAGATCGATAAAATAGTGGGCGGCGGCGCCAAACAGACCGGTGGTTAGCAACACGCCGAACGTTGCCAGCGACAGCGCCGGTGCTGCTGCCTGCCGCAAGGCGTTGAGCGGTGTGCCGAAACCGGAATCGAACAGGATGACGGCCAGCGCCAGTGAACCGGCAAAATAAGCCAGCCGCGCATTGTCGAACTCGATGCCGAGGCCGTCGGTTCCGGTGGCGAGGCCGATGCATAAAAAGAGCAGCAGGAGAGGGGCGCCGAAGCGAAAGGCGATCAGGCTCGAAAACGCGGCGGCAACGACGAGCGCGGTGCCGACCAGCGTTACGAGATAGATCGCATGCTCCATCCGAATTTGCCCCTCACATTCGTGTCCCTCTCGAATTACGGGAGAGTGAGGCGAAGACGTGACCAGTGCAAGGCGGGAGAGCGGCTTTTTGGCCTATGCCGCTGATTTTCGCAGGTTTTGACGCTCAGAGCACAATCGTGCCGGCCAAAGCGCGAAGCGGTCCTGGAGCGTCCCGGGGACATGGGTGCTCCAACAAAAAACGCCCGGACGAAGCCGGGCGTTCAGGTCGTGAGAAAAGAGATCAGGCGATGGTCTTGCCGAAGGCGACGGATGTGTCGCCCATGCGGTTGGAGAAGCCCCATTCATTGTCGTACCAGGACAGCACCGAAACGAAGTTCCCGTCCATGACCTTGGTCTGGTCGAGCGCCATGATCGAGGAATGCGGATCATGATTGAAGTCGATCGACACGTTCGGGTGATGAGTGACGGCGAGGATGCCCTTCAGTCTGCCATTCGAAGCGGCGATCACCGCTTCGTTGATTTCCTGCACGGTGGTCGAACGCTTGGCGATGAACTTGAAGTCGACGACCGAGACGTTGGGGGTCGGCACGCGGATCGAGATGCCGTCGAGCTTGCCCTTGAGGTCGGGCAGCACCAGGCCGATCGCCTTGGCGGCACCAGTCGAGGTCGGGATCTGCGACAACGCCGCGGCGCGGGCGCGGTAGAGGTCCTTGTGCATGGTGTCCAGCGTCGGCTGGTCGCCGGTGTAGGAGTGGATCGTCGTCATCATGCCCTTTTCGATGCCGACGGCCTCGTGCAGCACGGCTGCCAGCGGTGCCAGGCAGTTGGTGGTGCACGAAGCGTTGGAGATGACGATGTGGTCCTTGGTCAGCTTGTCGTGGTTGATGCCATAGACGACAGTGAGGTCGGCGCCTTCGGCCGGGGCCGAGACGATGACACGCTTGGCGCCGGCGGTCAGGTGCGCGGCGGCCTTGTCGCGCGCGGTGAAGATGCCGGTGCATTCGAGCGCGATGTCGATGCCGAGTTCCTTCCACGGCAGCTGCGTCGGATCCTTGATCGCGGTGACCTTGAACGTCTCCTTGCCGACGGTGATCTGATCGCCGGAGACCGTCACTTCATGCGGGAAGCGGCCATGCACGCTGTCGTAGCGCAAGAGATGCGCGTTGGTCTCGACCGGGCCGAGGTCGTTGACGGCGACGACGTCGATATCCTTGCGGCCGGATTCATGGATGGCGCGCAGGATGTTGCGGCCGATGCGGCCGAATCCGTTGATGGCAACTCTGACGGTCATTTTTCTCTCCCTGGGAGCTGGAAGGCGATGGGTCCGCTGCTTCATAGCGGCGGGCGAGCGAAGAATCCAGCCGCAGAAGGCCGAATTTAAATCGATTAGGTTGGTCCAGCCCGGCAAAGCCGATCAATCGGCTTTGCCGTGCATGGAGCCGGTCTCACTTACCGTGCAGGCGGGCTTCCACCGCCTTGGCCGCAGCTTCAGCGGTGATGCCGAAATGCGGGTAGAGCTGTTCGATCGAACCCGAAGCGCCGAAGCCGGTCATGCCGATGAAGATGCCGTCGATACCGATGAGATGATCCCAGCCCTGGCGGATGCCGGCCTCGATGGCGACCTTGACCTTGGCCTTGCCGATCGTCCTGGCGCGGTAATCTTCGCTCTGCTTGTCGAACAGTTCGAAGCAGGGAACCGAGACGACGCGTGTCGGATGGCCGTGCTTCTCCAGCAACTCGCGGGCAGCAAGTGCGATCTCGACCTCGGAACCGGTGGCAAAGATCGTCACCGCCGCCTCGCCGCTGGCGGCGGCCAGCTCGTAAGCGCCCTGGCTGCTCAGGTTCTTCGCCGAGAATTCGGTGCGCACCGTCGGCAGGTTCTGGCGGGTCAGCGCCAGCGTCGACGGCGTCTTTTCCGTCTCCAGGGCCAACTGCCAGCATTCGGCTGTCTCGACCGCGTCGGCCGGACGGAAGACATTGTGATTGGGGATGGCGCGCAGGGCCGCCAGATGCTCGACCGGCTGGTGGGTCGGGCCGTCCTCGCCGAGACCGATGGAATCATGGGTCATGACGAAGATCGAGCGGATGCCCATCAGGCAGGCAAGCCGCATCGACGGGCGAGCGTAGTCGGAGAAGCACATGAAGGTGCCGCCATAGGCGATGAGGCCGCCATGCAACGTCAAACCATTGAGTGCCGCGGCCATGCCATGCTCGCGGATGCCGTAATGGACGTAGCGCTGGCCGTAATCGTCAGGCGTGATGTTCTTGGTCTGGCTGGTCTTGGTGTTGTTGGACCCGGTGAGGTCGGCCGAGCCGCCGATGGTTTCGGGCACGGCGCCGTTGATGACTTCCAGCGCCATCTCCGACGATTTGCGGGTGGCGACCTTCGGCTTGTCGACCGAAAGCTTCTTCTTGTAGTCGGCAATGACGGCGTCGAAATTCGACGGCAGCTTGCCGGCGATGCGGCGCTCGAACTCAGCCTTCAGCTTGGGCTCAGCCTTGGCGAGACGGCCTTCCCAGTCGGTGCGGGGCTTGGCGCCGGCCTTACCGGCGGCGCGCCACGCATCGAGGATGTCGGCGGGAATCTCGAAGGGCGGCGAATCCCAGTTGAAGAACTTGCGCGCGCCGGCGATTTCCTCGGCGCCGAGCGGCGAGCCATGCGCCTTGTTGGTGCCGGCCTTGGTCGGGGCGCCGAAGCCGATGGTCGTCTTGCAGGCGATCATCGTCGGCTTGTCGGAGTGGCGGGCAGCCTCGATGGCATAGGCAATTGCTTCGGGATCCTGGCCGTCAATGTGGCTGGCGTTCCAGCCCGAGGCCTGGAAGCGGGCGACCTGATCGGTGTTGTCGGCGAGCGATACCGGACCATCGATCGAGATGTTGTTGTTGTCCCAGAAGACGATCAGCTTGTTGAGCTTGAGGTGCCCGGCAAGCGCGATGGCTTCCTGGGAAACACCCTCCATCAGGCAGCCGTCGCCGCACAGCACATAGGTGTAGTGGTCGACGAGGTCGTTGCCGAAGGCGGCGTTCATGATGCGCTCGCCGAGCGCGAAACCGACCGAATTGGCAAGGCCCTGGCCGAGCGGCCCGGTCGTCGTCTCGATGCCCGTGGCATGGCCGTATTCGGGATGGCCTGCCGTCTTCGATCCGAGCTGCCGGAAATGCTTGATCTGGTCGAGGGTCATGTCCTCGTAGCCAGTCAGGTGAAGCAGCGAATAGAGCAGCATCGAACCATGGCCGGCCGACAGGATGAAACGGTCGCGGTCGGGCCAGTGGGGGTTCTTCGGATCATATTTCAGGAAGCGCGTGAACAGCACCGTGGCGATATCGGCGCAGCCCATGGGCAGCCCGGGATGGCCGGAGTTAGCCTTCTCGACGGCGTCCATGGAGAGAAAACGGATCGCATTGGCCATCCGGTCATGTTGTTCACGCGACGTCATGGTTCCTCCAGGGTGGGGGTTTGGGGCCTTGGGAGAGGCCCTGGAAAGGGTGCGCGACACATAGCAGGCGCGGCTCTTGAGTCAACAAATCGGTGCGTTTTTGCCGGCCTTGTGATGCCGTAACCCCGCTACATTAGCGTTAGCAGGGGACAGTCGCGAGAGCTTTATTGACGTCGCCTTCACACGGTGGGTAATGTTTCCGACATAACGCGTTCTGAACGTGAATGATTCGGTGATGGGCAGGGCGCAGGACGAAAGCCATGACCGGGGAAACGACGCTTAAGGAAGTTATCGCCAGGCTGGGTAAAGCCATCGAGGGGCTGGAAAACGCCGTGGCGGCCAAGCTCGAAAACGAGCGGGACTATTCGGAGGCCGAGGCCGAGGTGCAGCGCATGAACGCTGATCGCTCGCGGCTGGCGCAAGAACTCGACAATTCCGAAGCGCGCGCCGAACGGCTGGAGGATGCCAACAAGGAAGTCTCGCGCCGGCTGGTGACCGCCATGGAAACCATCCGCGCCGTGCTGGACAGATAGGGGTTGGCCAAATGGCACAAGTCACGGTTTCCATCGACGGCAAACAATATCGCATGGCCTGCGACGAGGGCCAGGAAGAGCACCTGATCGACCTCGCCGAGCGCTTCGACCGCTATGTCTCGCATCTGAAGGATTCGTTCGGCGAGATCGGCGACCAGAGGCTGACGGTGATGGCCGGCATCATGGTCATGGACGAGCTGTCGGAACTGCAAAAGCGCGTCAAGGGCATGGAGACGGAAGTGCTGACGCTGCGCAAGACGCGCGATGAGGCGCTGACCAAGGCCGACAAGAACGACAGCGTGCTGACTGGTGCGCTTGGCGCACTGGCCCAGCGCATGGAGGATCTGGCGACGACGCTGGTGGTGAAGAAGGCCTGATCCGGCGGGTTTCCATTAGAGCGACGTGCGTCCGTTCGGACGCACAAAAGTACGCTCTAATCTCTTTGACCCCTTCGCATCGTGCTTTGCGAACATCGATTCCAATTTTTGGGCCGATGCGATGGCGGCAGAAATTCCTGTTGCATTTACCGAAAAAGGACAAAAATTTTTTGCCGCCGACGCCAATGCCGGCGGCAACAGTCGTTTGAAGGATGACGCCGGAGTGATAAAAGGGCAAAGGCGGCGTTTGCGCTCAGTGCCGGCCGCAATCCAATTAAGGGTAGGGACACGCCATGGGCCTTCGCATCAACGATATCGCACCGGATTTCACCGCCGAGACAACGCACGGGCCGATCAGTTTTCATGAATGGATCGGCGACGGCTGGGCGGTGCTTTTCAGCCATCCGAAGAACTTCACGCCAGTCTGCACGACCGAACTCGGCACGATGGCCGGACTGGAAGGCGAGTTCAAGAAGCGCAATGTCAAGATCATCGGCATTTCCGTCGATCCGGTCGCGAACCATGCCAAATGGCAGGACGACATCAAGACGGCGACCGGCCATTCGGTGCAGTATCCGCTGATCGGCGACAGGGATCTCAAGGTCGCCAAGCTCTATGACATGCTGCCGGCAGGTGCCGGCGAGACCTCGGAAGGCCGCACGCCGGCCGACAATGCGACAGTGCGTTCGGTCTACGTCATCGGTCCCGACAAGAAGATCAAGCTGGTTCTCACCTATCCGATGACGACCGGTCGCAACTTCGATGAGATCCTGCGTGCCATCGATTCCATGCAACTGACCGCCAAGCACCAGGTGGCGACGCCGGCGAATTGGAAGCAGGGCGAGGATGTCATCATCACGGCCGCCGTCTCCAACGAGGACGCGATCAAGCGTTTCGGCGCCTATGAGACGATCCTGCCCTATCTCAGGAAGACCAAGCAGCCTTCTGGCTGAACCCGGCGCTTCGGAACCGTTTTTGGCTTTCTCGCTGTTGCGAGGTAAGTGATGCTTGACTGAGCCGCCCGAGTGGACAACCATACTCCTCTCGGGTGCTGACAGAGAAAATCATTCCTGCCGGCGTTGGTTTGAGGAAGCCGAAATTGCACGTAGCTTTGGCGAAGCCACAGGTCAGCGGCTTCTACGATAAGCCGACGGGAGCCATCCAGTATGTCGTCGCCGACCAGACGACGAAACGATGCGCCATCATCGACCCGATTCTCGACTTCGACGAGAGGTCCGGGGCGACCGGCACGAAGAGCGCTGACGCTTTGCTCGACTTCGTCAGCGAGCGCGGACTGAGCGTCGAGTGGATCCTCGACACCCATCCGCATGCCGACCATTTCTCGGCGGCGCACTATCTCAAACAGAAGACCGGAGCGCCAACGGCTATCGGCGACAGGATCGTCGACGTCCAGGCATTGTGGAAAGCGATCTACAACTGGCCGGATTTTCCCGCCGACGGTTCGCAATGGGACAGGCTGTTCGCCGATGGCGAGACCTTCCGGATCGGAACCCTTCCCGTCAGGGTGCTGTTCTCGCCTGGCCACACGCTGGCCTCGATCACCTATGTGATCGGCGATGCCGCCTTCATCCACGACACGCTGTTCATGCCGGACAGCGGCTCGGCGAGAGCCGACTTTCCCGGCGGCAGCGCCGCGCGGCTGTGGCGCTCGATCCAGGACATTCTGGCGCTGCCGGACGAGACGCGCCTGTTCGTCGGCCATGACTATCAGGCCGGCGGGCGCGAGGCGCGATGGGAAAGCACGGTCGCGGAGCAGAAAGCGGGGAATATCCACCTCGTTGCCGCGCACACCGAAGCCGATTTCGTCGCCTTGCGTGAGGCGCGCGACAGGACGCTGCCGATGCCCCGGCTGATCCTGCACGCGCTGCAGGTCAACATGAACGGCGGGCGACTGCCGGAGCCGGAAGCCAATGGCCGTCGGTATCTGAAGTTTCCGCTGGATGGGCTTTGAAGAAACTGTCGATGCCCGCCTCAATAGGTAATCGCCTATGTCGGCGCCAGTGGGGGAGCACCATAGGCGATTGTCCTGATCGGATGTCACCTCTTTTCCCCAATCGCTGCCGCAGCCGTTAGACGCAAAAAAAGGCGCCGCCAGTTTTCCTGGCGCCGCCTTCTGTTCATTGCCGAAGCTGCCTTAAGCCGCCGGCTGCGCCTCGATGGTGCGCAGGGCCTGCGTCTGGCGCTTGGCCGCGGCCTTGACCGCGTCCTGCACCTTCTCGAAGGCGCGCACCTCGATCTGGCGCACGCGCTCGCGGCTGATGTCGAACTCGGCCGACAGCTCTTCCAGCGTCAGCGGCTCCTCGGCCAGGCGGCGCGCCTCGAAGATACGCCGCTCGCGCTCGTTGAGCACAGCAAGAGCGCCGGACAGCATGCCGCGCCGGTTTTCCAGCTCGTCCTGCTCGATCAGCATCTCTTCCTGGCTTTCGTGGTCGTCGACCAGCCAGTCCTGCCATTCGCCTGATTCACCTTCGCTGGCGCGGATCGGGGCGTTGAGCGAAGCGTCGCCAGACAGGCGGCGGTTCATCGACACGACTTCGGCTTCAGAGACGTTCAGCCTTGTGGCGATCTCGGCGATCTGGTCGGGCTTCAAATCGCCGTCGTCAAGCGCCTGGATCTTGCCCTTCACCTTGCGCAGGTTGAAGAACAGACGCTTCTGGTTGGCGGTGGTGCCCATCTTGACCAGGCTCCACGAGCGCAGGATGTATTCCTGGATCGAGGCCTTGATCCACCACATGGCGTAAGTGGCGAGCCGGAAGCCGCGCTCCGGTTCGAATTTCTTAACGGCCTGCATCAGGCCGACATTGCCTTCCGAGATCACTTCGCCGATCGGCAGGCCGTAGCCGCGATAGCCCATGGCGATCTTGGCGACGAGCCGCAAATGGCTGGTGACGAGCTTGTGCGCAGCCGTAGTGTCCTCATGCTCGGCATAACGCTTGGCGAGCATGTACTCTTCCTGCGGCTGAAGCATCGGAAAGCGGCGGATTTCTTCCAGGTAGCGGCTGAGGCCGCCTTCGCCGGAAACGATACTGGGTAGTGACTGGGCCATGATAGCGCCCCCTCTCTATTGGAGTGATGCCCCCGAAACGCGGCGGGCATGTGACGCGAACACCAAAAGGCTCGCTCGCGACAACCGATCTATATAGGAACAAAACCAGAAAAGACAGGCATTTGTTCAACACGAAACAGTGTGTCACGCTGAAGTGAACAACGCCAGTCAGGTTTCTTGATGGCTTGCTTGAGGCTTGTTGATGTCAGGTTCAGAGCTTGCGAAAGCCGCCGACAAGTTCCTCCATGTCCCTTGGCATCGGCGCCTCGAACCTCATGGTTAGATGGGTAGTCGGGTGGCGAAATTCAAGAAGCCGGGCGTGCAAAGCCTGTCGTGGGAATGCCTTGACCTCGCTCTTCAGCGGCTCGGGCAGGCGGTTGGCCTTGGTGCGAAAGGCCTGGCCGTAATCGGGATCGCCGACGACGGGATGGCCGATATGGGCCATGTGGACGCGGATCTGGTGGGTGCGGCCGGTCTCCAGCCGGCATTCGACCAGGCTGGCCGTGGCAAATTGCTGCTGCTTTTCGCCGAAGCGCTCGATCACGGTGAAATGCGTGATCGCGTGGCGCGCATCGTCGCGACCCTCCGGCACCACGGCACGGCGCACGCGGTCGGCGGCGCGGCCGAGCGGCGCGTCGACCGTGCCGGTCGGCCTTGGCGGTATGCCCCAGACCAGCGCCAGATAGGCGCGTTTGAGATCGCCGGTCAGGCCGTGGTCGGCAAAGGCCTCCGACAGGGCCTTGTGGGCGCGGTCGGTCTTGGCCACCACCATGACGCCGCTTGTTTCCTTGTCCAGGCGATGGACGATGCCCGGCCGCCGGACGCCGCCAATGCCGGAAAGACTGTCGCCGCAATGGTGGATCAGCGCGTTGACCAGCGTGCCGGTCCAGTTGCCGGCGCCGGGATGGACGACCAGCCCCGCCGGCTTGTTGATGACGATCAGTTCGCTGTCCTCATAGAGCACGTCGAGCGCGATCGCCTCGCCTTGCGGCTCGGCCGGTTCCGGCTCCGGCATGTCCACCGAAACGCGGTCACCGGCGGCCATCTTGCGCTTGGCCTCGTCGACCGGCTTGCCGCCGATGCTGACCGCACCTTGCCGGATCAGCATCTGCACGCGGCTGCGCGACATATCCGGGCCGAGCTTGCTCGCCAGCCATTGGTCGAGGCGCTGGCCGGCCGCGTCGAGGCCGGCCTCCAGCACAGTCGGTGCGCCCTCTATGAATTGCGGGGTCTTCTCGTTATGAGCGCTCATCGAAAAAAGTTCCGGAATTTTGCCATGGCCAGGCCGCTTGCCGACGAAGACGAGGAAAAACCGCTCGACCCCGGGGTCGAAAGCGTGCGGAAGAAACTCGTGCGCTTCATGGCCATCAATCTTGGCCTGCTGTTCCTTGCCCTTATGGTGGTGATCGCAGCCCTTGTCTACAAAGCGCGCAATGCGCCGCCCGCCAGCCCGCCGCCGGCGGGCGACATCCAGGTGCCATCGGGCGAGCCACTGACCGGCGATATCGTGCTGCCGGTCGGCGCAAAAATAGTCAGCCAGTCGCTCTCCGGCAACCGCGTCTCCATCGACGCCGAGCTCGCCGACGGCAGCCGCGCGATCTTCGTCTACGACATCGCCGAGCGTCGCATTATCGGCCGCTTCGCAATCCGGAACAGATGACTTCGCCGCAACAAATGGCTAGGCCGTAACAAATAGGGGCCGCAACTATGACCAGCTTTGCTGAAGGCCGACGCGTCGCGACTGTCGCGCTGGTGGTCAGAAATTATGACGAGGCGATTTCCTGGTACGTCGGCAAGCTCGGCTTTGTCCTCACCGAGGATGTCGATCTCGGTGGCGGCAAGCGCTGGGTCACGGTCGCGCCGGCGAACGGACAGGGCGCGCGGCTGCTGCTGGCCGAGGCGGCGGATGAAGCGCAAAGAAATAGCATCGGCAACCAGACCGGCGGCCGTGTCTTTCTATTCCTCGAAACCGACGATTTTGGCCGCGACCACGCGACGATGCTGGAAAAGGGTGTCGAATTCCGTGAGGCGCCGCGCGTTGAGCCCTATGGCACGGTGGCGGTTTTCGCCGATCTCCATGGCAATCTCTGGGACCTGATCCAGCCGAAACGGTAGGCCTGCAGTGGCCGAATCCCCGGCACAACCGATTGTTCGAAGCCCGGTTGCTTTTTCCCGGCCGTCAGCCTATATCGCCGGTTCTTGAACGCGCCCATCGTCTAGCGGTCAGGACACCGCCCTCTCACGGCGGGAACAGGGGTTCGATTCCCCTTGGGCGTACCAAGCAATCAAACAAATTGGCGGCGACGGATCGTTTTCGGCGAGTTCCGTGAAGGCGTCGACAATCCCCGCGCCGCTCTTGGCGCTGACGAACTTGACGCTCGACCGCGCGAGCTGGCCGATCTGTTCGGCGCTTCCAGGCGCTTCGGCGAAGGGTGGATGCCAGGAATAGTCGGCCCTTAGCACCGGCTAGCGAAGCTGCGCACGACGCGCGTGGCTAGGCTCTAAACGCGCCATGCTCCAGAAACGCGTTGTAGTATCGTAGCTTCTTTGCCGTTCGAATTTCTCCCAGTCATGGCTTCGCACGATACCAAGATATGCGGTGAACGACACATCCACGGCGCGCTCAACCATTCGATCTATTCCGGCAAGCCGAAAAGTGTTTGCGCGCCTGCTATTCCTCTGAGCGGATGACTGCCCATGGCGATCATCGGCTCGGTAGTTTCTGCCTCGAACACTGTCGACGCGAGCACCGTCCGTCCTAACGGCTTGCACAGCCCTTCGATGCGGCTGACAAGATTTACAGCCTTGCCGATCGCGGTGAAGTCCAACCTGCCGGCAGTGCCGATATTCCCCCAAAGTATCTCGCCGACATGCAGGCCAATGCCATATCCGAACTCAGGGCCCCCATTGCGGCGCCGAGTTTGGTTGAGATGATCTATTCCGGCGCGCGTGGCCTTCACGGCGCGTACCGCCGCGTCACATGCGGCCCTTGCATCGCGCTCGCCAATCGGGAAAATCGCGAGGACGCCATCACCTATAAACTTGAGAACCTCGCCACCAAATGCGTGCACCGCGCCGGCGACGCAATCGAACCAGGCATCGAGTACCAATACGATCTCGTCTGCATCATGAACCTCGGATAGATCGGTGAAACCTCGAAGGTCCGCGCACAGAAGCGCAGCCCGTATCGTCTCTCCCTTTACTCGACGAGAATGACCGTTGAGCACATGTGCTGCACTGCGCTTTCCCAAATATGCTTCGAGCAATGTGCGTTTCGCAGACCGTTCTGCGAGTGCGGTCATCGGAGCCACAGCAAACCGGGAGATTTGCCGCAGCAGCTCTGACTGCGCCTCATCCGGAGTATGATCGAACGCCCACACCAAAGTCGGTGCGACACGGTCCGCTCCCTCGTCGAACACGATCGCCCGCGTCGTGCCAAGCCACTCCCGCAGCACGAGTCGGGGATCGGCATTCTGGCGGTCGGCGCCTATCCCCAAAGCCTCGACCACTTCACCGCTAGGCGCTCGCCAGAGCCAGATGCGGCGTGAAATGATCGGGTCGGGAGCATCCTGCGCCAGCGCGCCGGCAATGATCGGCAAGCCGTCTTCCATCAAATGTGTTGAGAGCTGCAATAGAAGTCGCCCACCGTCGCCAATATGCGCGGCGTCGTCCAGAAGGAATGAAAGCGAGTTTGCGAGAAGCATCGGTAGAAGATCACTCGGCACCGGCTTATGCTTACGCCTCGAACATGTTCTTGCAACTCCCCATATTCGCTTCAATCATACGCGGCATTCGATGCGGACGTGACTGGAGTGAGCAATGGCAGAATCGGTTTACACGGAGATTGAGGTCGCGGCGCCACAAGCGACCGTGTTCGCGCTTTTGACGGATCCGGACCAGATCGTGCGATGGATCGGGACCGAAGCGAATTTGGATGCAACGCCGGGCGGTCTGTTCCTCGTCAATGTCGGTGGTCGCCATATGGCGCGCGGCGAGTTCACCGAGGTGATCCCGGTCCACCGTCTTGCCTACAGTTTTGGCTGGGAAGACAACGAGACCGTGCCGCCCGGCTCCAGCCATGTCGAGATCGACCTGATCGCGAGGGATGCGGGGACACTGATCCGCTTCACGCACAGCGGACTGCCGAACGCAAAGGAGCGTGACAGCCATCGAAGGGGATGGGAACACTACCTCTCGAGGCTGAAGATCACTGCCGATGGGGGACATGTCGATCCCGACGTGCCGATGAAGAATATGTGATTTTCATCTAAGGGTCGCGGATGCGCATTCTTCGGCGCCGGCAAGTACGGATCGCCGATCGGTCCGCCCGGGTCCTGAAGCGCCGGCGCTTCTGGCGCAACGGCTCGGATTGAATTAGCATCCGTTCATCAAAGCTTCCGTCCGCCGGCAAGGCGCGGCGTGGCCGGGAGGAGCCAGATGCAGAAGTTGCAATCGCAGGGCGTCCATCACATCACGCTGGTCGGCGCCGGGCGTCAGACCTCGATCGATTTCTGGGAAGGCGTGCTTGGCATGCCTTTCATCTTCGAGCAGCCCAACCTCGACAAGGCCAGCGAAAGCCATCTCTATTTCGACCCGGGCGACGGAAGGCTGATCACCATCTTCACCGATGAGAGCCGCACGCCGGAGAAACGGCGCACGCCGACCGACACGGGCTGCGTCCATCACATCGCCTTTTCGGTGTCGCGCGTCACCTTCCTGCAGGCGGTTGCCAGGCTCGACGAGCGCGCCATCAAGCACAGTGGCGTCAAGGATCGCGGCTTCATGGATTCGATCTATTTCGAGGATCCGCTCGGCCTGCTGATCGAGCTCGCCTCCTACCGCTTCGAGCCGCCGGCCGGCTTCACCCATGCCGACGTGCTGATGCAGGCGCACAATCTGCGTGTGGCGCGTGGCGACTACAACATCGCGGAGGTACATCTCGCCGATGCGATCCAGGCGCTGGTCGAGCGCTCGCGCGCCACTTTGTCGGACGACCGGGCGCCGAAGAATCCATACTGACGACAGCCAAACCGAGGGAGGACCACAATGGCAAAGACGACAACGAAGAGTGCGAAGAAGCCGGCTGCCAAGGCAGCGACGAAAACGGCGGCCAAGGCCGCGACAAAGCCTGCGATCAAGGCAGCGAAAGCGTCCGCCAAGCCGGCAAAGAAAGCCGCCGCAAAACCTGCAGCCAAGGTTTCCGAGAAGTCCACACGGAACGCAGCGAAATCAACGAAAAAAGCCGGGCTGAAGCTCAGCATGCTGAAGCCGAGCGTCAACAATATGAGTGTGCGGGTGTTCGCGCGCGCGGCCGGGCTCGACCATTTCGAGACCGACGTATGGGGTGTTACGCGCTCGCCCGAATTTATGGGGCGAAACCCGGCGCATCTGACACCGATGATCGAGGATAAAGGCCTGCCGCGCGGCGTCCTATGGGAAAGCTGCGCCATCATGCAGTATCTCGCCAACAAGCACGGGCTGGAGAAATTCTATCCGAAGGCGCCGGCCAAGCGGGCGATGATCGACAGTGCCATGTTCTATCTCATCGGTACGCTCTATCCCTATGTGGCGCGGGCCACCTATCCGGCGCTGAACTTCCCGCAATATGCCGGCGAGGTCGGCCACAGCGACGCCCATCCCGACAGGAAGTCGGAAGCCCAGAAAGCCGCCGCGGCCGCGATTGCGGAGCCGCTGGAGGTCTTTCACTCCTTCTTCAGGAACGGCAAACCATTCATCGGCGGCAAGAATCCATCGATCGCCGACATTCGGCTCGCGGCGACGCTCGAATTCCTGGCCGTCATCGACTATGCACTGCCCGGATGGGCCAAGGATTACATGGCGGCGATGGAGAAGAAACTTGGCAAGGCCTATGCCGAACCGGCCAGCGACGTGCGCGGCTATATTGCCTATGTGAGATCGCAGGCCAAGGCCTGAGGTGCCGACTGGACGGATCGAGAGCAGGGCCGGCTTTTTGGCAAAACCGCCTGGCGCTTTTTGCAATTCCAGGCCATTTGCCATCACGTCCGGAAAATCCGATTGTCAATTGGACTTATGACAGGGATCGCTAGCGGATTTGCTGTTTTTTTTAGACCGCCACGCCGTTACATTGGCGGGATCATACCGGTTTTTTATGCGAGTGCTATCAATGGGTTCACTGGGTAGGGAAGAAAAAGGTTCCATAGGATTCGGGCAGAAAAAACTTTGAATTCGCCTGCGGGGGCGATGACGTGTCAATTCGCGAGAATCTCGCCACAAATCTGAGGCGGCTCTGTAAGGATCACGCCTCGGTAAGTGCGGTGTGCCGTGAATTGCGCATCAACCGCACGCAGTTCGAGCGCTATCTGCAAGGCCAGACCGTTCCGAACAAGGCCACAGCCAAGCTGATCTGCGATTATTTCAAGATCGACGAGGCCGAGTTGTACCAGGATCATGGTGCTGCGGAGTCTACGGTCCCAGGCCTGCCGCCGATTTCCGAAAGCCTGTTCAAGCAGTTGATACGCCCGCCAAGCCCGTCGATCGCCGGCGGCACCTACTTCACCTATTTTTCCATACCAGGTCGCACCGACCTTTTGATGCGTTCGGTGACGTTCGTGCGACGCGAAGCCGAGCTGGTCACCTTCAGAAGGGTGACCGGATGGTCCGAGCGGCGCGGGTCGACATGGGCACGCGCGCGCGGCAATCACTATGGGGTGGCAATCTCGCGCCTGAACTGGATCTACTTCAGCGGCATCAACCGCCGGCAGACGGGCGAGCCGTCGCTTATCTCGGTGCAATGGGCGCCCATCTCCGAACCAGTTCTCACCGGCAGGGCAATGCTGCTGACCGAATCCGGGCCGGCTTTCGTGTCGGTGATCATGCGGCAGGAAGTTGCCATCAGCTCAAGAAAGGCGATCCGGATGGCGCATGTCATCAGGCTCGACGACCCGAGCGTCGATCAGCTCGTCGTCAGTCTGGCCCGGGACGGAGTCGACTGACAGGCTCTGCATCTGCCTGTGACGCATTTTGAGTATAAATCTACTCGATAATAGCATAAATTTTATGTAAGCTACTCTATATCGGAGTAAGTTGTTGCGGTTCATTCCGTATTGAAAATGATATCTTATATCATGTCGGTATTGTTGAAAAATTTACTATATTTTTAAGAAGTCGTTAGGATTTCAGACCTTACTTTCTTTCTGCGGATCCCATTGTGGACTCATAAAGAGAGGGACAAGAAATGGCAAAGAAAGTGAACGCCGCTCCGAAGCTGACAATCGGCGCTGGCACGCAGACCGTCTTCTTCACCCAGGGCATGCACTACAACAAGCGCTGAAACCGCGCGGCGCCGGCAGGTTTTTCGCTTGCCGGCGCCCCGTCTTCACGATGGCGTCGAACCGATGAAGATGCGCTCCTCAAAAACCCTGGTCTTCTATCCCGGGTCCGGCAAGGTCACCGCTTGCAACTTCCTCACCAGGCGCGTGTTCGAGTGCAGTTCCGAGGTGATCGGTCTTCTCGCGGCCTGGGATAAATGGGCATCGCCGGCAGATGTCTCGCGCAGCCATGGCTGGTCGCATTCCGAGCTCGAGGCTATTGTTCCTCAGCTGGTCGATTTTTCCGCACTGGTGACGGCCGGGTCGCAGGTCGCCGAACAGGAGGCGGCGTTCTCCGGTCAATGGGGCTGGGGCATGCCAACCGCGCTAATGCATTTTTGCGTGCAGGACAGCGAATTCATCAGCATCGAGCAGTCTGAGGAGCGGCAGATCGAGCGCGCGGGGCGTATTCCGCAGCCGGGCCTTCTGCTCAAGAACCCGCCTGGCGCCATTCGGTTGCCGGAAGCGTTGGACGACAATGACCTGCTCGCACTGATGGCGCGGCGGCGCACCAATCGCACAACGGGCGCACCCGCCATCACATTGAAGCAGCTCTCCGACTGCCTGTTCGCCGGCATGGGCATTACCGGCGAAACCACCAATTGCGTGGGTTCACTGCCGCTGGCGATGACGCCTTCGGGCGGTGCGAGGAATCCCTACGAAGCCTATGTGGTTGCGAAAGCGGTCGAAGGTCTCGATCCCGGCGTCTATCACTATTCAGCCGCCGACCACGACCTCGGCAGAATTTCAGCGGACCATCTGCCGAAGATCTCCGATCTGATCGGTGGCCAGGAATGGGCGGATGCGATGCCTTGCCTGATCCTGCTCTGCGCAAAACTCGATCGCACGATGTGGAAGTACGAGGACGCCAACGCCTACCGGGTGGTCCTGATCGAGGCGGGCCATATCGGCCAGAACATCATGCTGGCGGCGACCAATCGTGGCTTGTCGGCGTGCCCGACGGCGGCGCTATGCCATTCGGCGATCAAGCGTCTGCTCGGCCTGGAGCGCCTCACCGACGCGCCAGTCTATGCATTGACCATCGCAGTCCCAGCTTCGCATTCCGAAGCCAGGTCGATCAATTAGTTGCCCGGTACGTGTTCCCCGAGTTCCACCAGATGAACAGGAGCAGCCACGTGCCAAATCAAGCGCTACGCCAATCCGAAATCGAAAATCTTCAATGCATTGCCACCATGACCATGGCTGAAGCGAGCCGTTTCCCGATGATCGCCTACCTGCTGGGCATGGCCTATGCCGAAGCTTTCGATGTCCTTCGCGGCGGGCGGCCGGTCCGGCTGATCGCTGGCACGCCTCGCCGCTCGGCGTTTCAACCAAAAGCGGTGCGGACCCAATCGGTGGGTGCGTGAGGGAAACGCACGGCCGCACTACCCGGCTTTGATCCCGGCCCGGCCCGGTAAACCGGCATCGGCTCATCCGGCACGAAAGGAGCGTAAGACATGAACATGATCGCACCTATAAAAAGCGCTGACATCAGGGGCGCGAAAAACCTGGGCGCCGAAACCAGGAGCGATATTTTCGGCCGGCTCGAAGCCTTGATCGCCGAACGGCCGTGGTCGTTGGACGCTGCGCGCGCGGAAGCCCGCCAACTCGTTTCAGAGGCAATGGCCGATACCTGCCAGTTCGATACGCTTTGGGGAGCGGCGGATGCCTTCCACGCCCATTTCGAATTCATGATGCAGACTGTCGAGATCGACGGGGCCAGCGGCGCCAGTCTCGAAAACCTGCGGATGCGCTGCCGCTTCTACCTCGAAGAGGTTGAAGCCCTCTGTCTGGCATCGCGCTATCGGTAGATAGGCGTCGTTCATTTGGCTGATGGCAAGTGTGTGGGAAAGATTAAGGTTTCGTTTACCAATACTCAGTCTACTGGGGGCAGTTCACCTCATGCCCGTGACCGCGGATGTACCGGCGCGGATGCCGAGGTAGAAGAAAAGGTCGGCCACGTGCCGACCTTTTTGTTTTTTCAGCTGTGTTTCATCGCCGGCAATGTCTTTACCCACGTCCGCCAATGACAATCAGATTTCCACCGAAAAGCCGCCCCAAACGGAAACGTCCACCGCTCTACGCAACTTGTCTCAATGGCTGTTGGAACCCGTTCAACGCGTCTCAATGGTGACTGCGCCTCGCCTCGACATGCCGCGCCAGTTCCGGCGTCTCGAAGACATAGTCGCTCCAGGCCGATTCCGGAATCTGCCCGGCCAGATAGCATTCCAGCAACAGTTTTTCCTCAGGGTTGAGAGGCCGCGGCGCGCGCTGATGATCCAGTCCCAGCGAGTGGAACAGATTTTTGGTCAGGTCCGAGACAGTGAAGTGGATCGACATCTTGCGTCTCCTTTGCTGCATCAACGTCGGAGGCAGGGCAAAGGTTTCAGCGCAACCGCCAGCAATGCCGGATTGATCAGGGAAGCGGCCGCCCAAATTTGATGGTCGCGCCGGCGCCAGCGTCGTGAATTTGACGTCCAGTCCCGCTGTTGGCGTCAGAATCCAGGAATGGGAAATCAAAACTGATATGCAGCGCCTCGTTTCCCCTAAATGGAAAGTGAAAATTTGTACATAAGCCGCTTATATTTACAATATACCATCACTTATTGATGATATAAATGCAATATTCGATTTTAAATAAACAATTTAAGACATATTTTCTGATCTATGCGCGGAATCCCATGATTGTTGTGCGTTAAATTGATAATTGATTTTCCATCATGGTCGAAGCCAAGCCGAATTGCGGTTTCACCATGCCCGCGTTGTTGCCGCTGCTTTCGTCTCAATCTTGAAACAAAAGTGTAATATCGAATTTACGAGAGCAGGTGTAATAGACTAGAACTAAAATCTCTGGAAATCGTGGATTTGCTTGAATTAGGTCGACCTCATTTAGTTCAGTCTTATTCACGGACAACAAGAATGCGGTTCCGGGCTCTCGGCGGCAACAAGGCAAGGGTCACTCCAATGACACGCTTCTGGTCTAACGCTATGCTGGTGCTGGTGTTGGCAACGACATTCGCGCTCGGCGTTTCCTCTTCCTATGCGGATACTTGCAGCGCGCTCAGAGGCCAAATGCTCTCGGCCGGTCGCGGCTCCGGGTCAAGCCCGCAGGTCGCCCAGTTGCGCCGGCAGCTTGTCGCGATCCAGAGGTTGGAGAAGCAGCGCCGATGCTCGGCGAAAGATTCGAAGGTCGGGTTCTTTTTCAATCCCTGCGCCGATCTCATCCAGAGCAAGGCAGCGGTGCAACGCCAGATCGCCAGTGCGTCGAATTCGGGCCGGGATACATCAGGCCTGCGGGCGCGGTTCGTTTCCCTAGGCTGCACGTCCACGGCCAAGAAGCAGGAACGGCAGAAAGAGCAGCAGGACCAAAAGCAAGCGCAGCAGCGTTCGGCACCCAAGACCCGGTCCGACGGCATGAAATATGCCGGCAGCCCGATGCTGTTTTGCGTCCGCCTTTCGGACGGATATTTCTTCCCTGCGCCAAAATCGCAGTTCGCCAAAAAGGACGATCTGAAGGAAACTGCCGATCAGTGCCGCTACATCTGCGACGATGTCGGCGTCGACCTCTACACACTGAGCGACGTCAGCCGCGAGACTGAAGAGATGGTCGCGCTGGAAACGCGAAAACCCTATGTAGAGCTTCCGACCGCTTTCAGATACCGCGACGATGCGAATTTCAAAGCGTGCGACGTCAAGCGTTACAACCAGCGGGTGGCCGAACTCAGGGCACGGACGGTAACGCCCGCCAATATGGCCAACGCCATCATTCCATTGCCGACGGCAAAACCGGATCTTGGCACCGTTGCGCAGATCCCCGAATCCGAAGCCCCCGATGCCAAAGTCCCGGAGGTCAAGGGTGCCGCCCAGCATCAGTCGATCGAAAAACTGGCCGGCACAAGACCGGTAAGGGTGGTCGGGCCGGCTTTCTTTCCTGAAGATTGATCTCCCCGGAATTGACGAGGAAGATTGACGAGGCGGCAGCCAGCCGGGCCGCCGTTCTCGAGTGCACTCGGCCATTGTCCCGGTTTCCCAACTCCCTGGTCCCCAACCCGTAGCAGCCGTTCCTGCCTGGAACGCATTGGCCGGTCGCTGCGTTGTCGCTGGAGCAATCGGGGAGCAATGCCATGGTCACATTCAGGGAAATGAAGGTCCAGGAGATCACCGAAGACGAATCGCTGACCAGCGAAGAGAAGATCGCAAAACTTCGAGACATCGAATCCGAAGCGCGGGGGTTGCAGCGCGCGGCATCGGAAAGCCCGATGGGCGACGACGATGGCTGGCAGGACGAACTGCGTCAGGTCCGAATTGCGCTGGACAAGCTTGGTGCGCAAGAGCCCAAGAAGGGCGCGGCGTCGTTGTAGCGTCACCTCTCGACCTCGCCGTTCGACGCAAAGCGCGTCGATGGCGTTATTCGCAGACCATCCGGACCCGCTTGCCGGGCTCGCTGACATTCCTGCAAGCGAGCGACTTTGCTGGCCCGGTCGACAAAATGGGCGGGTTGGAAACCTCCGTCATGCGCCTGGCAGGCGCTGCGGATGCGATACTCCTGCGAGCCACCGATCGCTTTGGCATTTGCGGCGCCACCGGAAAGACGTCGCTCTCCGACTGCTGCAACTGATCGGCTTGTGCATGCGGCGGGGGCTTGTCCCAAACGCGCCGGACATCGAGCGGCCTGGGAATGACCACGGTGCCGTCGTAACTGCGCGAACAACCACCCCCGAACAACAGCATCGGGCACAGGAAAAAAGCCAGGATCCGTCCCAACATCAGTAACACCCCTGCAGAAATTATAACGCGCCTTCGGCACTGGCGACAACGGGCAGATGAGCGCAGCCTAATGCGTCCCCAGAGATGCGTCCGCCGCGATCCCTGGCTGCACAAAGAGGGGATTTTACCAAATCAATCGCTGGTCGCGATCCGTTAAGGTTAGCGGAACGTTAATGCTTCTCAGGCACATTCCGCCGACGGGCCGTGGAGGGAAGGTTCGGCCTTGATCTTCGGGTTGGAACAGCATGGCGGAAGTGGAGGGACCAGTACGCGGCAAACGCAAGCCCCGCAAGACGGCGGCGCGTGGCCGCAGTGCGTCGTCGTCGGGTGAAAATAGGGATTCGGCGAAGGCGCTTCGCGAACTGGTCGAGGCCGACTGGATTTGGGAGACCGACGCCGAGCTACGCTTTTCCTGGCTTTCAGAAAGCTTTCAGACAGCCACCGGCATCGATCCGGCCAGCGTCCTCGGCCGCTTCTGCTTCAACTTCCTGGAACAGGTCCTGGTCGGCAATCGAAACGCCGCTGCCCATCTGGAGGATCTGCGGGCACATCGGCCGTTTCGTGATTTCGTCCATGAGCTGAAGCGCGGCCGGGCGGATTGCCGTTGGGTTTGCATCAGCGCCTTTCCCCGTTTCGATAGCGAGAAGAAATTTGCCGGCTATCGCGGCATCGGCCGCAATGTCACAGCGCTCGCCAATGCATTCGACGAGTTGAGGCGGTCGCAAGAGCAAAAACTTGCGTCGACAGACGGCGAGACCGGACAGATCCTGTCCGACGTGGCGCGCACGGTAGCCACCGTGCTGATGGATGACGGACCCTATACGCTCGCCACCAGCCAAGCTCATCCGGGGGGCTCCGGGATGCCCGAAAGTGAAGTGGTGGCCGAACCTTTTGCTACCCTTCGCATCATGGTCGATTCGATGCCGATCGGCATTATCCTCCTCGACGCGGAACTGCGCGTGGAAATGATCAACCAGGCTTTTTACGAACTCTGGAAGGTCGACCCTCGGCGCGCTGGTGTCGGGAGTTCGTTCCGTGATGTCATGGAGGCCAGCCGGAACGTCGATCCCAATGGTTCCGATGAAGAGGCCTGGCAGAAGCACATCGCCGGGCGCGAGACGGAAATCAGGGCGGGCGTGGTGGGATCGCGGCAATTGCCGCGCAATGATGGGCGGACGCTGATCTCTTCGATAGCCTCGCTTGCCGATGGCAGGCGGCTGATTTCCTATGTCGACGTCACCGACATCAAGGACCGAGAGGCGGAACTTGCCGAGGCGCTGGAAAAATCGCGGCTGGCCGAGGCCGTGATCAACGACGTCAAGGATCCGATCTTCGTCAAGGACGACAATCTGCGCTTCGTCTTCGTCAACGAGGCGTTCGCCGCGCTCTACGGGCAGCGGCCGCAGGCCATGCTCGGCAGGCCTGGTGGCGATTTCGTCAAGCCGGAAGAGGCCACACGCTTCGAAGAGAGCGAAAGGCAGGTCCTGGCGAGCGGCCAGCCATATGAGGTGGAAGAAAACTTCGCCTATTCGGGCATTGGCAGCTCCCGCATCGTCAGGAAAAACCGCGTCTCGGTGGCGAGCGGCCGCAATTATGTTGCCGGCTTCATCTTCGACATTTCCGACATGAAGCGCCGCGAAACCGAAGCCGAAGATGCGCGCAAGCATCTCGCCACAGTGCTGGACTCATTACCCGCCGGTGTCCTCATCTACGACCGCGACGACGATTTCGTCTTTGCCAACCGCAAGCTGCAGGACATGCTGCCTGCCTTGAGACCCGCGTGGCAGGCCGGACGCTCGTTCCGCGAGGCGTTGGCGCTCGGCCATTCGGCCGGCTATTTCCGCACCAGCGGCGATCCCGAACTCGACAAGCTCTACGACAGCGATCCCGACCGTTGGCTCGACGGCATATTGGCCCGCTATCGCCTGCCCAGCGCGTCCTTCGAACGTGTCAATCCGGACGGCCGCTGGTATCAGGTCCAAGACATGCGGACCGAAGACGGCACGTTCATCGGCGTTCGCGTCGACATCTCCGAGATCAAGAGCCGCGAAAAGGCGCTGCATGACAGCATGCGCCAGATCGAACTGTTCCGGCACGTGATGGACGAACTGCCGGTGGCCGCTTTCATCAAGGCCGAGGACCTGACCATAGAGTTCGTCAACAAGGCCTGGTGCGCCATGACAGGCATCCCCAAGGAGGATGTCATCGGCCGAACCGACGACCAGCTTTTCGGAGCCGTGGATGCCGAAAACTACAATCGCGACGATACCGAGGTCGTCGTCACCGGCAGTTTCAAGGAGATCGAGGAGCCTGTCGCCCATCGTGACGGAACGGTGAGGCAAATGATGACGCGCAAGAACCGTCTGGTGGCACTGGACGGGTCGGTGCATCTTGTCGGTTCCAGCACCGACATCACTGACGTCAAGGCGCGAGAACGAGCCCTGGAACAAAGCATGCGCGAGAATGAGGTGTTCCGCAGCCTCATCGACAATGTGCCGGTGTCGATCTACGCCAAGCGCTCCGACCTCAGGCTGTTCTACGTCAACAAGCGCTGGTGCGATCTCACCGGCTTCAAGATGGAAGAGGCGATCGGCAAGACCGACGTCGAGATTTTCGGGACGGATGGCGAAGCCTTCGCGAAAGGTGATCTCGCGGTGCTGAGCAGCGGCGAGACCCAGGAGATCGAGGAGACCGTAACGCTGGCCGATGGCAACATCCGCCATCAGTTCGCCCGCAAGGGCGCGCTGATGGCATCGGACGGTTCGCTCTACCTGATCGGCTCGACCACCGACATCACCGAGATGAAGCAGCGCGAGGCCGAACTGCGCGAGGCACGGCAGCGGGCCGTGCTCGCCGACCGCGCCAAGTCGGAATTCCTGGCCAATATGAGCCACGAGATCCGCACGCCGATGAACGGCGTGCTCGGCATGGCCGAACTGCTGGCCAAATCCAACCTTGACCCGAAACAGAGGATATTCACCGATATTATCGTGAAGTCGGGGAACGCGCTGCTCACCATCATCAACGACATCCTGGATTTCTCCAAGATCGATGCCGGTCAGCTCGTGCTCGATCCGGCGCCCTTCAACCTTCGCGAGGCGATCGAGGACGTGGCGACGCTGGTGTCGGCACGCGCCAAGGAGAAGGATCTCGAGCTCGTCGTGCGCGTCGAGCCCGGCCTTGAAAGCCTGTTCGTCGGCGATGCCGGCCGCATCAGGCAAATCGTCACCAACCTGCTTGGCAATGCAGTGAAGTTCACCGACGAAGGCCATGTGCTGGTCGATGTGACGGGCGAAAGGGTTCCGGCAGGAACCAGGCTCACCATCTCGGTGACCGATACGGGCATAGGCATTCCGCAGAACAAGCTGAAATTCGTCTTCGAGAAGTTCAGCCAGGTCGACACCTCTTCAACAAGACGGCACGAAGGCACCGGGCTTGGCCTTGCCATCACCTCGCGACTTGTCGATCTCATGGGGGGCGAGATTGGCGTAGACAGTGCCGAGGGCAAGGGCTCTACCTTCTGGTTTACGGTGACACTGCCTGCAGCCGGGAACCAGACCGAGCAGCGTATCATGCCGGTCGACGTGACCGGCGCGCGGGTGCTGATCGTCGACGACAATGCCGTCAACCGGTCGATCCTGACCGAGCAGATGATTTCATGGGGCTTCGATTCCTGTGCGGCAGAAAGCGGCGACGTCGCACTTGACGTGCTCGTCACCGCCGCTGCCTATGGCGTGCCGGTCGACTGCGTCGTGCTCGACTATCAGATGCCGGAGATGAATGGCGCCGAAATGGCGCGGATCGTGCGCAATACTGCCGGCCTGGCCGAAACGCCGATCATCATGCTGACATCCGTCGACCAGTCGCTGGCCAATACCAGCTTTCATGATCTCGGCATCGATGCCCAACTCATCAAGCCGGTGCGCTCCTCGGTGCTGCAGGAAACGCTGGTCGCCACCATCCAACGGCGCCGACACGCCATGACCGGCACCGGCGCGCAGCCCGCCGATTCGGCAAACGACATGCCGCAGCCATCGCCGGCGCAATCGCCCCCTCCGGTGTCGAGCGCGTCCGAACGGGCGCTGCTGCTACCGCCGCCGGTTCGCCCCCGCCCGCCTGGGGATGCCGGGCATCGGCTTGACATCCTCGTTGCCGAGGACAACGAGGTAAACCAGCTGGTCTTCACCCAGATCCTCGGAGAAACCGGCTATCGCTTCGAGATCGTCGACAACGGCCGCAAGGCGCTTGACGCCGCCGACAGGCTCGATCCACGCATGATCCTGATGGATGTCTCGATGCCTGAGATGAACGGTCTCGAAGCAACCGCCGCTATACGCCGGCTGGAGGAAGAGAGCGGCAGGCATGTCCCGATCGTCGGCGTCACCGCGCACGCGCTGAAGGACAATCGCGAGCGATGCCTGGAGGCCGGCATGGACGATTATCTGTCCAAGCCCATCAGTCCGAGGGCCCTGCTCGAAAAGGTCGAGCGTTGGCTCGATGCGGACGGCGTGGTCCAGCGCAACGCGGGATAGAGTCCCACAGGATCTGCAGCGCCTCCCAGTCCTTTGTCCTTTCGAACCTTTTGTTCGGTCGTGCGCAAGTTTGCGAAGGTTATCGCGAAATCAGCCGAGATTCGGTGATGCCCAGCGGACAAGACTATGGCGCGATCGCACCATACCAAAGCGCGCGCCCAGCCGGGACAATGTGCACATTCGAGTTCCCTCTCTCCAGTTACGGGCGGGAGCAGCGACCGCCGGCAAGAGACAGCGTCAATTCTACCCCAACGGACCCTGTTTCGGCGATGGCACGGGCCATGACATCCTCTGGCCGCATGCAACGCGCTCCCGCCCGGATTTTCTTTTTGACTAGGCCGTTCGGCCAGCGAACGGTCGGAAATCGCGCAAGTCGCTGATTCCAGCGGCAAACAGCGGCCACGCCCGCGAGGGCCCGCGATCAATCCTTTCGACATGGCTGTGCGGCGTTACCGGTGTGACACGAAACTGTCATGCAACTGTAATAATCGAAGGCTATTGGCCTCAGCGGGCGCCGACACACAATGGTGCCGAGAGACCATCTTCCGAACAGGAGCAGGCCACATGAAAAAATTCCTCCTTACGGCGTCGGCCGCGGCGCTTGCGCTCGCCGCGTCGTCCGGCTTCGCCGCCGCGCGCGACCAGATCCAGGTTGCCGGGTCGTCGACCGTTCTACCCTATGCCAAGATCGTCGCCGAGCAGTTCGGCGAAGCCTTCACCAACTTCAAGACCCCGGTGGTCGAATCCGGCGGTAGCGGTGCCGGCATCAAGGAATTCTGCAAGGGCGTCGGCGAAGATACAATCGACATCGCCAACTCCTCGCGTCCGATCAAGGAAGACGAAGTCAAGTCCTGCGTCGCCGCTGGCGTGAAGGAAATCCAGGAAGTCCGCATCGGCTATGACGGCATCGTCTTCGCCACCGACATCAAGGGTCCGGACTGGGCGCTGGTACCCACCGACATCTACAAGGCGCTCGCCGCCAAGCTCGTCGTTGACGGCAAGCTCGTCGACAATCCGAACACCAAGTGGAGCCAGGTCAATCCGAAGCTGCCCGACTGGGATATCGCCGCCTACATTCCGGGCGAAAAGCACGGCACGCGTGAAGTGTTCGAGACCAAGCTTCTCGATGCTGGCTGCGACAAGGCTGCTCTCAAGGCCGCCGGCATTGCCGACGACAAGGAAATCGGCAAGACCTGCATCGCCATCCGCAAGGACGGCAAGGCCGTCGACATCGACGGCGACTATACCGAGACGCTCGCCCGCATCGACTCCAACAAGACCGGCGTCGGCGTGTTCGGTCTCGCCTTCTACGAAAACAATGCCGACAAGCTGAAGGTCGCTACCGTCGAAGGCGTCGTGCCGTCGACAGAGACCATCGCCAGCGGCAAGTATCCGGTTTCGCGCCCGTTGTTCTTCTACGTGAAGAAGGCGCATCTCGGCGTCGTTCCGGGCCTTAAGGAGTATGTCGAGTTCTTCCTTGACGACCAGATGGTCGGCCCGGAAAGCCCGCTCGCCGAGTACGGCCTCGTTGCTGCTCCGGACGCCGAGCGTCAGGCCCAGCGCGACGCTTTCGCCGCCGGAAAGACTATGTAATCAAGCTATGAAGCCGGGGCGCGGATTGTCTGCGTCCCGGTTTTTATCGCCAGCCGCAATGGCGGTGGCGACTGCAGCATGATCCCGAGAGTGGGAAACCGGTTTTTTTTCGCTGACCTCCGGTTCGGGTAGATCGTGCTCAAACAAGGAATTCCCTGGGGTGGGTCCATGTCGTCTTTGCTCGTACTCGCCATTGTCGTTGCCATCGGCGTCGTTGCATTCTTCGTCGGCCGGCAGCGTGCCGCGGCCCATGACAATGGCGCGGTGAAGCCGCATTCGCGTGCCCATTATCATGGCTGGTGGGCCTTCCTGCTCGCCGTCCTGCCTGCCATTTTGCTGCTTGCCGTCTGGACCATCGGTTCGTCCTTCTACCTCGACCGGCACATTCATGCCGCTCTGCCCGAGCGTACCGCCGACAGCAAGGTTGCGAGCGAGGCGCTGGACGTTAGCCTGGTGAAAAGCCTCGCCAAGGGCCTGCGCCAGCTCGATGCGAACACCACGCTGCCCACCACATTCGCCGAACTGCAGCCGATGCTCGCCGCCAAGGGTGTGGCGCTGGCAAGCGATACGCAGGATTACATGATTCCGATCGCCGTCGAGGCGAATGCGGTGCAGAGCCGGCTCGGCCTGTTCGGCGCGGTCATTACGCTTGCCCTGTCGATCGCCGGCGCCTTCTACGCGCTCAGGCAAATCGCGCCGCGCGCAAGGGCGCGCAACAATGTCGAGAAGCTGATGCTATGGGGGCTGCTCGCCGCCTCCACCATCGCCATCCTGACCACGGTCGGCATCGTGCTTTCCATGCTGTTCCAGACGATCAGCTTCTTCGAGAGCGTCTCGCCGATGAGTTTCTTCTTCGGCACCGTCTGGGATCCGCGCTTCGCCGCGGCCGGGTCGGGCGGCAGCCAGGGTCAGTTCGGTCTGATCCCACTTCTCGCCGGCACGCTCTATATTGCCTTGGTTGCGCTGCTGGTCGCTGTTCCGGTCGGCCTGATGTCGGCGGTCTACATGGCCGAATACGCGTCGCCCAAGGTGCGCTCGGTGGTCAAGCCGGCGCTGGAACTGCTCGCCGGCATACCAACCATCGTCTATGGCATTTTCGCCGTGGTCACGCTCGGACCGTTTCTGCGCGACCTTTCCGCCGCGCTCACCGGCGGTTCGCCCTTCATCCAGGGCCAGAGCATCTTCACCGCAGGCCTCGTCATGGGCATTATGCTGATCCCGGTCGTGTCTTCGCTGTCCGACGATATCATCACAGCAGTGCCGCGCGCCATGCGCGACGGCTCGCTCGGCCTCGGCGCGACACGCTCGGAGACGATCAAGCGGGTGATCCTGCCGGCGGCACTTCCAGGCATTGTCGGCGCCATCCTGTTGACCGCCTCGCGCGCTATCGGCGAGACAATGATCGTCGTGCTTGCTGCCGGCGTCGCCGCCAATCTCACCGTCAACCCGTTCGAGGCGATGACGACCATCACCGTCAAGATCGTCAACCAGCTGACCGGCGACCTCGAGTTCAATTCGCCGCAGACGCTGGTCGCCTTCGCGCTCGGCCTGACGCTGTTTGCGCTGACACTGGTGATGAACATCGTGGCGCTCTACATCGTGCGCAAGTACCGGGAGCAGTACGAATGACCGACATCTCCATGGATACTATGGTTCGGGTCGCGGCTCATCCGCGCCGCGACATCGGATTGAAGGCCCGCTATGCCGCCGAACGCCGGTTCCGTATCTACGGAGCGCTGGCGATTTCGATCGGTCTTGCGTTCCTGGCCATCATGCTCATCACCATCGTCTCGAAGGGCTACACCGCCTTCTGGCAGACGACGGTGACGCTACCGATCAACTTCGATGAGAAGGTGATCGATCCCTCCAACAAGCGCGCGACCGATCCGAGCGTGCTGATCAAGGCAAATTATCCAAAGCTCGCTGAAAACGCGCTGGTCGCCAAGCTCGGCATCAATCCCGATGACAAGCCGATGATCCGGAAGCTCAAGGGCTTCCTGTCCGAGGGCGCCCGCGTCCAGCTGCGCGACATCGTCGCCGCCGATCCGTCGGTGATCGGCACGACGCGCGACGTCAACATCCTCGCCGCCGCCAATCTCGATTCGGCCTTCAAGGGCCAGATCGACCTCAGCGTCGAGGAAGCGCGCCGCAAGGTCTCGGACCAGCAGATCGCCTGGATGAACAAGCTCAAGGCGGACGGCGCCATGGCCGAGCATTTCAACACCGGCCTGTTCACCTACGGCGCCTCCAGCCGCCCGGAAACCTCCGGCATGGGCGTGGCGATCATCGGCTCGTTCTACATGATGATAATCGTGCTGCTGCTGGCGCTGCCGATCGGCGTCGCCGCCTCCATCTATCTGGAGGAATTTGCCAAGAAGAACCGCTTCACCGACCTGATCGAAGTCAACATCAACAATCTCGCCGCGGTGCCGTCGATCGTCTTCGGCCTGCTCGGTCTTGCCGTCTTCATCAATTTCCTCGGCATGCCGCGTTCGGCGGCTTTCGTCGGCGGCCTGGTGCTGACGCTGATGACGCTGCCGACGATCATCATCGCGACGCGCGCCGCCCTTGCCGCCGTGCCGCCATCGATCCGCTCCGCTGCGCTCGGCCTCGGCGCTTCCAAGATGCAGATGGTGTTCCAGCATATTCTGCCGCTTGCTGCTCCAGGCATCCTCACCGGCACGATAATCGGCTTGGCGCGCGCGCTCGGCGAAACCGCGCCGCTGCTCTTGATCGGCATGGTCGCTTTCGTCGCCGACTATCCGAAGACGCCCTTCGATCCGGCAACGGCGCTGCCGGTGCAGATCTACATGTGGGCGAACGAGGCCGAACGCGCCTTCGTCGAGCGCATGTCGGGCGCCATCATCATTCTGCTCGTCTTCCTCATGGCCATGAACATCACCGCGATCGTGCTTCGGCGTCGGTTCGAGCGGCGCTGGTAGAAAAAAGGCATTTTGGTATGAACATCATGACCGAACAGTCTCTTGAAAATGCAGTGGGCGAAAAAATGAGCGCCAAGTCGAACGAAGTGATCAAGATGCGCGGCGACAAGGTCGGCGTCTTCTACGGCGAGAAACAGGCGCTGTTCGACGTCAACCTCGACGTGCGCCTGAACCAGGTGACGGCGCTGATCGGCCCTTCTGGCTGCGGCAAGTCCACCTTCCTGCGCTGCCTCAACCGCATGAACGACACTATCGACTCGGCGCGGGTGACCGGCAAGATCACCCTCGACGAAGAGGATATCTACGACAAGAACATCGATGTCGTCGAACTCAGGGCCCGCGTCGGCATGGTGTTCCAGAAGCCCAATCCGTTCCCGAAGTCGATCTATGAGAATGTTGCCTATGGTCCGCGCATCCATGGGTTGGCCAAGCGCAAGGCGGACATGGACCAGATCGTCGAATCCAGCCTGAAGAAGGCGGCGATCTGGAACGAGGTCAAGGATCGCCTGCAGGAGCCCGGCACCGGCCTTTCCGGCGGCCAGCAGCAGCGTCTGTGCATCGCGCGCGCCATCGCCGTGTCGCCAGAGGTGATCCTGATGGACGAGCCGTGCTCGGCGCTCGATCCAATCGCCACTGCTCGCGTCGAGGAACTGATCGACGAGCTGCGACAGAACTACACGATCGTCATCGTCACCCACTCGATGCAGCAGGCAGCGCGCGTGTCGCAGCGCACGGCGATGTTCCATCTCGGCTATCTGGTCGAGGAGGGTGCCACCGACAAGATGTTCACCAATCCCGACGACCAGCGCACCCAGGACTATATCACCGGCCGCTTCGGCTGAGCGGTTCCGACCACGCATAGAAGGACAGGATCATGGGTGAACATCATACGGTTGCGTCTTTCGACGAGGATCTCGGAGCGATCAGCAAGCTGATCAGCGACATGGGCGATCTGGCCCGCTCGATGGTCAGCGGGTCGACCAAGGCCCTGCTGAATTCCGACAATGCGCTGGCGCAGCGCGTCGTCTCCGACGACGCCATCATGGATGCGCGCCAGCGCGAGCTGGACGATCGCGCCATCACGCTGATCGCCAAGCGCCAGCCGATGGCCAATGATCTGCGCGCGGTGGTCGGTTCGATCCGCATGGCCGGCGACCTCGAGCGCATCGGCGACCTTGCCAAGAACATCGCCAAGCGTGTCGGCACCGTCGGCCTCAGCGTTACGCCACGCGACCTGTCGCATTCCATCGACGCGATGGCGCAGCTGGTGCTCATCCAGGTGCAAGGCGTGATTGAGGAATATGCCGCAAGGGACGCGGCGGCACTCGCCAAACTCAGAAACGAAGACGAGCGCATCGACGTCAAATACACTTCGGTGTTCCGCGAGTTGCTGACCTACATGATGGAGGATCCGCGCAACATCACCGCCTGCACGCATCTCCTGTTCTGCGCCAAGAACCTTGAGCGCATCGGCGACCATGTCACCAACATCGCCGAAAACGCCTATTATGTTCTGACCGGTCAGCAGCTGCCCGCCAATCGTCCGAAGCAGGACGAAACGGCGATGTCGGCGCCGGCGGCATGACAGAGGCGTCCGTCCGATGATCGCGCCACGCATCATGGTGGTTGAGGACGAGGAGCCGCTGGGGGTATTGCTCCGCTACAACCTCGAATCCGAAGGCTACCAGGTCGAGGTGGTGACGCGCGGCGACGAGGCCGAGATCCGGCTGCAGGAGAACGTGCCCGACCTCCTGGTGCTCGACTGGATGGTGCCGGCGGTTTCGGGCATCGAGCTCTGCCGGCGCCTCAGGATGCGACCCGAGACCGAGCGGCTGCCGATCATCATGCTGACCGCGCGCGGCGAGGAGAGCGACCGTGTGCGCGGCCTTTCCACCGGCGCCGACGACTATCTGGTCAAGCCGTTCTCGACGCCGGAATTCATGGCCAGGATCAAGGCGCTACTGCGCCGCGCCAAGCCTGAAGTCTTGTCCAGCGTGCTCAAGGTCGGCGATATCATGCTTGATCGCGAGTCGCACCGGGTCTATCGCAAGAAGAGCGAGATCCGGCTCGGGCCGACCGAATTCCGACTGCTCGAATTCATGATGCGGCACCCCGGTCGCGTCTTCTCGCGCAGCCAGTTGCTCGACAATGTCTGGGGCGAGACGATCTATATCGACGAGCGCACGGTCGACGTGCATGTCGGGCGATTGCGCAAGGCGGTCAACAATGGCCGCATGCCCGACGTGATCCGCACCATCCGTGGCGCCGGCTACGCGATCAGGGAAGATTAGAACCTGATCCCATCCCGATGAGATCGGGAAGGCTCCAGGGTCAAAACTCAATCAGCGAGCAGTCGCCAGTAGCCGCGAAGGGCCGACAACGGACCGGTAGCTTCGAGCCCGCGGATATCGAAAGCGGACATTCACGTCGACGTGGGCATGATCATGATCTGACCCAGAACAGACCGGCAGCGAGGTGCCAAGAGCTTCAACGTCGACGGGCGATTTAGGTCAGATCAGACGATCCTGGTTATGACATCGATGTTGCCCCGTGTCACTTTGGAGTAAGGACAAATGTCGTGCGCTTCATCCACCAGAATTTGTACGACATCACGCTCCAGATCCGGCACGGCAATATCCAGTTGGACGCTGAGAAAGTGGCCGTTTTCTCCGTAGTTCAGATTCACCTCGGCCTCGATGCTCACCCCTGCAGGCAGCGCGATTTTTCGTTCGTGGGCCGCAGATGCGATTGCGCTTGCGAAGCTGGCCGACCAGCCGGCCGCGAGCAACTGCTCCGGATTGGTGCCTATGCGCGCCGATCCGGGCGCCGAAAGCCAGATGTCCAGAAGGCCGTCGGAGCTGCGCGAGGCGCCATTTTCGCGGCCGCCCGTCGTTGAGGTCCTGGCCGTGTAGACAACCCTTGCGATGCGGCTCATGGGCATTCTTTTTGCTGGCAGCGGTAACCGCCGGGGGCGGTTACCGCGAACTCGATCAGGCGTCGACCTCGACAACGGCATCAGCGAAGGCCTGCGGCGCTTCCTGGGGCAGGTTGTGCCCGATGCCTCCGGTGACAACCCGATGCGCATATCTCCCTGAGAACATCTTAGCGTATGCGCTGGCGTCCGGATGCGGCGCCCCATTGGCGTCGCCCTCGAGCGTGACCGTCGGCACGCCAATGACCGGTGCCTGCGCGAGTCGCTCCTCAAACGCGGCGTATTGCTGCTCGCCGGCGGCCAGTCCGAGCCGCCAGCGATAGTTGTGGACCACAATGGCCACGTGATCGGGATTGCCCAAAGCCGCGGCGCTGCGCTCGAATGTGGCATCGTCGAAGTTCCACCGGGGGGACGCGAGTTGCCAGATCAGCCTGGCGAAATCTCGTGTGTATTTCTCGTAGCCAGCGCGGCCGCGATCGGTGGCGAAGTAATATTGATACCACCATTGCAACTCGGCCTTGGGTGGCAGCGGCAGCTTGCCGGTTTGCTGGTTGCCGATGAGGTAGCCGCTCACCGAGACCATCGCCTTGCAGCGTTCAGGCCATAGCGCGGCAATGATGTTCGCGGTGCGGGCGCCCCAGTCGCAGCCGCCGATCGTCGCCTTTTCGATGCCCAGTGCGTCCATCAGGGCGACAATGTCGGCGGCGATCGCCGACTGCTGGCCGTTGCGCATCGAATCTTGCGACAGGAAACGCGTTGGCCCGTATCCGCGCAGGTACGGCACGATAACGCGGTGGCCTTTCGCCGCCAGCGGAGGCGCGACATTGGCATAGGTGTGGATGTCATACGGCCAGCCATGCAGCAGGATGACGGGTGGGCCGTCGGCGGGTCCAAGCTCGGCATAGCCGACGCTCAGCACGCCGGCATCGACCTGCTTCAAGGGACCGAAGGACGCCGCCACGGGCTCTCCCGTCGCCTCTTGCGCCTGTGCCGGGCCTATCAGGCCGAACTGAGTGGCGGCGAGAGCCATCGCAGTGGCGCCAAAGAACCGTCGGCGTTCTTGGTCGATCTGATCTGGGATATTGAGCGAATGCATTTGAGAACCTCTTTCGTTGTCCGGACGATCAGCCAAACGTGAATGCAAAGACCTCCACGCCCGAGTCGAGAAACTCGATCTCGAACTGGCGATCGACGATGGGTTTCGATTGTCGAATCAGCTGGTACAGGCGCTGCTCTGTCACTGCACCTTCGCCCTTTTCATTGACGTCGATGCCGTAAGCCGTGCCCGGTGGCTGTCCGTCGATCAGCACGCGAAATCTCACGGACGTTCCCGGCGATGCCGGACCCATGACCAGATGAAGGTCGCGTGCGTGGAAACGGTAGACGATGCGGCCGTCGGACTTGTTCAGTACGGCGTTTTCTTTCCTTACCGTCCAATCGCCAGACAGCCCCCACTCATTCAGGCGTAATCGCGCCGGCAATTCGTAGGCATGCGGCTCGTCCAAGACTAGCTCGCCGCTGGACGCAAAATTCTGGGTGCGTTCATATCCGGAATAGTTTTCCGGAGACTTGAGGCTCTCCCAATCGGCCGCCGCTTCGATGCCGAGGGCATCTACCGACACAGGCTCACGATCAAATCCACCAGCGCCAGCCTCGGCCAGCAATTCCTGGATGACCATTTCCGATTGTTGGTATGACCCCTCGCCAAAATGATGATACCGGACACGTCCCCGCGAATCGATGAAATAGAGTGCCGGCCAATACTGGTTGCTGAAGGCCCGCCATATGAGATGGTCGTTGTCGACAGCGATCGGATAATCGATCCCCAGGTCTTTCGCCGCCCGATGCACGTTGATCGGGTCTTTTTCGAATGCGAACTCCGGCGCGTGGATTCCGATCACCACCAAACCATGCTTTCGGTATTTCTCGTCCCATGCCTGAACGTGGGGAAACGTGCGCAGCCAGTTGATGCAGGTGTAAGTCCAGAAATCGATAAGGACGACCTTGCCATGCAAAGCCGACGCCGTCAGCGGCGGTGAATTTATCCACTCGTGCGCCGCTTCGAGCGAAGCAAGCCCCGATTTTTCCTCAAGCCGGTAGCTAGAGAGTTCGTGAAGAAACGGAACCCGCATTGGTGTGGAGATTATGGACTGCGCCATATTCGTGCCCCCTAGAAAACCGGCAATCGGAGCCCCGATTGCCATTGCGAGCGCCGCGGCGACCAGCAGCTTGGTTGCTTTCATCAACGACGCCTTTTGGTTCGATCGATGTCGCGTGAACGGTTCGAATGCGCACTGCGCGCCCAACCCTTCACAGCGGAAGCTCGTTGCCAGCCTGCTCAGCCACCATGTATTCCGCGTACCAGTCCGGCCAGTTCTCATCGCGCCGACCGCCGTTGCGCTTCTCGTGCTGGCCGTGGGCCTCCGACGCGCGTCGCAGCGCGGAAGCAAGATCTGCCCCGGAAGCGTAGGTCGTGGTGCCGGAGTCGATGCGACCGGGAAACCGGGTGGTGATTTCCTGAAGCAACCATTCATTGCCGTCCGGATCTTTGAACGTAGCGAATGAAGAGTAGCTGCGTCGCTGGGGATCGCGGCCTTTCACCGCTGGCTTGCCGGGGCCTTCGCGATGAAACACCTCGCTGACCTCGACGCCGCGGCCTATAAGCTCGGCGCGAGCCGATTCAACGTCCGAAACAACAAGATAAAGTCCGCTTGCAGAGCCGGGCGCAACCGTCGTGATCCCGGTGCCGAAGTGTATCGAGGCCGGCGAGCCGGGAGGTGTGAACTGTATCCCACGGAACGTGTCTCCAACGACAAAGTCAGCGTCGAGTCTCCAGCCCAGCCCTTCGTAGAATTGCTTAGAGCGCTCTACATTCGAGACGGGAATGACAACAACTTCGAGCTTCATGTCGAGGGATCGCGGCCGTTGTGTCTCAACTGCGGTACTGCTGAGGGTCCTAGTGATGTCCATATCTACCTCCTGCGTTAAGTTGCGTGAGAAGCTCGTCTCGCGTGCGGCTCGGGACAGAAGCCCGCTCCGCTCGTTTCAGATACATTGTCGGAGCGGCCAGAACTCCATCATCAAGGCGTAGGGCGTATCGCCATCGTGGCACCACGCGGAGTGTGTCGAATGCCGCGTGTTCTAGCTGGGTAAGCGAAGGCGACGCCGTCCGTTCAATCGAAGTACTCATGGCGGAAGCGGTTGGCCGGCGTGCTCCGCCACCATGTACTCGGCGTACCAGTCCGGCCAGTTCTCGTCACGCTGGCCGCCTGTCCGCTGCTCGTGCTCGCCATGAGCCACAGATGCACGCCGAAGCGCGGCTGCGAGCTCGGCCGACGAGACAAAGGTGGCGCCGTCAGCGTCGACGCGGCCTGGCGCTCGCGCAGTGACCTCCTGCAAGAGCCAGTTGTTTCCGACCGGATCGCTAAAGGAAGCCCACGAGGAGTAGCTGCGTCTTTCCGGATCGGGCCCGCTGACGCGCCCTTTATCACCGGCATAATGGTACACTTCGCTTACGTCGACCCCACGATCGGCGAGTTCGGCGCGTGCTGCCTCGATGTCCGACACGACGAGTTCACCAGCGGTTTCGAGGATGTCGAGCTCGATACGAGCATAAGGGCCTGGTGCAACGCCCGAGCCGAAGACAACCGAACACGGGGAGCCAGGAGGTGTAAACTGGATGATATGAAATTCGTCGCCTATGAGGTCGGCGTCCAGCCGCCAACCCAAGCCTGCATAGAACAGCTTGGCGCGGTCGACATCGGAAACTGGAATGACTACGACCTCGAGCTTCATATCGTGGGGTCGCGGTTTTTGCGTCTCGACTGCGGTGTTGCTGCGGGTAGTGGCAATCGTCATGTCTGCCTCCTCCGTTGAGTTTGATGGGAATGCTTCTTTGTGCCCTCCGCTCAGTTCAGTTTCTTTGCCGCAGCGACCTGAAGGCAGCGCGCAACTCGGCGGAGAAGAGCTCCGGCTGCTCCCACGCGGCGAAGTGGCCGCCTTTGTCGACCTCATGGAAGTAGATCATGTTGGGATAGGCGCGCCGGGCCCACGTCTCGGGGGCCTGATAGCCTTCTCCCGGAAAGACCGTGATGGCGACCGGCAGCGAGACTTCGTTGGTCTTTTCAGGGTCGGCAAAAACGGGACTGCGCCCGCCGCCGTACTCCCAGTAAATTCGCCCGGACGAGGTGGCGGTGTTCGTCAACCAGTACAGAGTTATGTCGTCCAGCACCTCGTCCGGCGACTTTTCAGGGTCGCTATCGTCGTAGGTCCAGCCTGAAAAGCCCGGATGCCCGAGCATCCACGCTGCGAGCCCCGCAGGGGAATCATTGATGGCGTAGCCGATCGTCTGCGGTCGGGTGCCCATCATCGTGGCGTAGGATCTATTCCCCATCTTAGCGGCCATGCTGAGCGCGTCGAATGCCGTGCGCTCCTTACCCGTCAAACCTGCCGGCACTGGTCCGCCGGTGGCGAGCACAGCAGCTATCTCAGGTGGTACGACAGCCGGTAGGTTGACATGGATGCCAAGAAGTCCCGCAGGGGCCAGGCGGCCCATCGCATTCGAAACGGGGGAGCCCCAGTCGCCGCCTTGGGCAACGTATTCTGTGTAGCCTAGGCGCTTCATCAGCTCTGCCCAGGCTCGCGCAATGCGCTCTGTACCCCAGCCGATCTCAGTCGGCTTGCCGGAGAAGCCGAAACCCGGCAACGACGGCAGGACGAGGTCGAACGCGTCCTCAGGGCTGCCGCCATGCGCGGTGGGATCGGTGAGCGGGCCGACTGTTTTGAGCAGTTCCAGCACCGAGCCAGGCCAGCCATGCGTCATGATCAGCGGCAGGGCATCGGGATGTTTCGAGCGAACGTGGATGAAGTGAATGTCCACGCCGTCGATCGTTGTCATGAACTGAGGCAGGGAATTCAGCTTCGCTTCCGCTGTCCGCCAGTCGTAGGCCCTGCCCCAATACTCGACGAGCGGCCTGATCTTCGCGAGCTGAATGCCCTGCGACTGGTCACCGACGGTCTCCCGGTCGGGCCACCGTGTTGCTGCAATACGACCGCGTAGATCGTCGAGCGCCGTTTGCGGCACCTGAATTTTGAAGGGCCGGATCGAGCGATCCTCGACCGGATTTGCGAAGGCGGGCGCGGAGAGGGTGCAAAGCCCGAACACCAGCGCAGCCGCCAGTTGGTGGAGACTCATGGCTGCACCTTCTTGTCCGGAGTGTGGAACGTCATTGTTTGCTTAGTGAAGACATTGCCTTCGGGGTCGACCACCTCGATCAGGACCTTGTGCTGGCCACCGGGCATGCCCACCAAGATGATGGTGTTGCTCTGACCGTAATCCGCCCACGCCCAAGGCAGGTCGTCGACGGTGACGTGCAGATGCCCGAGACGCGGAGACACGTTACGTGCGGCCGACCCACCCACAGGCAGGATGCGCAGATTCTCCACCCGGTACGGGATGAACACGACGCCGCCGGCCATTGGACCCGGAAGCGGCGGCTCCACGATCAGCTTGGGCGCCGGCTCGTTGTCGATGGGAACGACCGTGCTCTGGGCGAGCACAGCGGTAGCGAGCACGGTGCAAGCCGCAACTGCGGCGAGCGTCTTGATGAGGGGGTTCATTGCATTCGCTCCCTTCGGAAGTTCGCTACGCAGCTATCGCAGGGCGGAAGATGACCACGTCCGGCGCGCCATCCCCCGCCAACACGTCAGGTCTGCAACGTCTTGAATGTTGCGCGCACCTCATCGGTGAAGATCTTGGGCTGTTCCCAGGCCGCGAAATGGCAGCCCTTGTCTGTGCGGCCGTAATGCAGAAGCTTCGGGAACGCGCGTTCAGTCCAGCTCTTCGGCGCTGTGTAGATTTCGCTGGGGTTCGCAGTGGCGCCGACAGGAATTGTGATGCCCTTGGCGTCGAAGAAGCCAGCCTTCGCCGTTTGCGTGTGTTCCCAATAGAGACGTGCCGACGAGATCGCCGTGTGGGTCAGCCAATAGAACGTGATGTTGTCGAGGATGTCGTCGCGGGTAAGGCCCTCCGGCTCTCCGTCGAAGGAGCGGGCGATCAGCGCATAGCTATCCGCATCGTGATCGAGGATCCACGCCGCCAGGCCGGCCGGTGAATCGACGATCCCGTAGAGCGTTTGCGGACGAAGCGCCATTTCGTTGGCGTAGCCCAGGCCGTTCTTGTAGAAAAACGCGACCTGCTCGTAGGCGCGCTTCTCGTCGGGGCCGAGATCGGCAGGGGGCGGGCCGCCAGAGGCAAGCGCATTCACGATCTCGGGCGGAATGGTCCCCGGCATGTTCGTGTGGATGGCGACCAGCTCCGGAGGTGCGATCAGTGCCATCTGTTCGGTGATAAGTGCTCCCCAATCGCCACCCTGCGCGACGTACCGGTCGTAGCCGAGGCGCTTCATCAGCACGATCCACGCCCGCGCGATGCGCGCTGAATCCCAACCGATTTCGGTGGGCTTGCCGGAAAAGCCGTAGCCCGGCATCGACGGGATCACCACGTCGAACGCGTCGGCCGCGGTACCGCCGTGCGCAGTGGGATTGGTGAACGGATCGATGATCTTCAGGAGTTCGATGACCGAACCGGGCCAGCCATGCGTGATGATGACTGGCAGGGCGCCCTGATGTTTGGATTTCACGTGGATGAAGTGGATGTCGAGGCCGTCGATCTCGGTGACGAAATTCGGCAGCGCCTTCAACCGCGTCTCGCATTTGCTCCAATCATATTCCGTTCCCCAATACTGCATGAGCTTCTGCATCGTGGCGAGTTGCACGCCCTGCGTTGGCCCTACCGTCGCAGGGGTCGACCAGATCCGTCGGGAGGCCTCGTCGGATACGAGCTCGCGCTCGGGCCAGCGCGTAGCGACGATGCGCCGGCGAAGCTCGGTGAGCTCCTCCTGCGGGAAGCTAACGGTGAAGGGGCGGATGCCATCGCTGGTTGATGCGGCGGCCTTTTGCGACGGGAGCAGGCTCGCGGCGCCTGCGGCGGCGATGCCGACCGCGGCAGTGCCCAAAAGTCGCCGGCGATCCTGGTCGATTGTTTCGGAGGTTCTGGTCGTGTCCATGGGACTCTCCTGGGGTTGATGGATGCGATCTGCACTGCTTGATGTACCCCCGGGAGATGGGATTAGCCCGTTATGCGTCGTGAGCTCTTGTTAGTCGCTGCCCGCCAGCCGCTTTTTTGAGCAGATAGGAGGCGCCAGACAGTGGAGACTCCCTATGGTGCGGGAGCGTTCCTTGACTTAAACTGAGGCGCTGGGTGTAGGCGGCTCCCAAAAGAAGAGACGCCATGACGATAACGGCAAGTCAGGCCAAAGACAGATTGTCGTTTGGCCCTTTCTGCTTGGCTGCGGGTGAAAGGCTCCTGACAAGAGAAGGCGCTCCCGTAGAGCTGGGCTCGCGCGCCCTTGAAATTCTCATCGTCCTGACTTCCGCGCCGAATGAAGTCGTCAGCAAGAAGGATCTGATGTCGCGGGTCTGGCCCGATGTGGTTGTCGAGGAAGGCAGCCTGCGGTTCCACATGACCGGGCTGCGCAAGGCGCTGGGCGATGGAAAGGATGGCGCGCGTTACATCGCGACGCTTCCGGGGCGCGGCTATTGCTTCGTTGCACCGGTCTCGCGATCAAGCACACACGACGAAGCCCCATTCATCGCCGCCGGGTTTCCCCATGCGAATCTTCCAAACCGCTTGAGCAGAATGGTCGGGCGGGATGAGGATGTTCTCAAGCTGTCGGCGCAGCTGAATGCTTCGCGGTTCGTCACCATCGTTGGCGCCGGCGGTGTCGGTAAAACCACCGTCGCGATCGCAGTCGGGCATCATCTGATCGACGCATTTTATGGGGCAGTTCTGTTCGTCGATCTGGGAATGATCGGTGATCCCGGTCTGGTGACGACAGCCGTCGCCTCGATGCTTGGGCTATCCGTTCAAACGGAAGATGCCACGCCCAACCTGATCGCTTACTTGCGCAACAAGCGGATTCTCTTGATCCTCGATACCTGTGAGCATCTCTTGGATGCGGTGGCGCCTTTGGCAGCAAGCATCGTCGATGCGGCGTCACAGGTCCACATTCTGGCAACGAGCCGCGAGGTGCTTCGGGTCGAGGGCGAGCATATCTATCGATTGGATGCGCTTGCCTATCCGCCCGACGAACCTGGACTAACGGCGGCCATTGTCCAGACCTTCCCGGCCACCCAACTGTTCGTCGAACGAGCGGTGGCAGGCGGTGCTCGTTTGGACGTCAGCGATGCGGAAGCCCTGCTCATCGCAAGCATCTGTCGAAAGCTCGACGGCGTGGCGCTCTCCATCGAACTGGCGGCCAGGCGCGTCGAATCCTATGGGCTGCAACAGACCGCCGCACTTCTTGATCAACGCCTGACACTGCTGTGGCTCGGTTCGCGGACCGCGCCGCCGCGTCAGCAAACCCTGCAGGCGACACTGGACTGGAGCTTTGGGCTCCTGACCGACCTTGAGCGCATGGTGTTGCGCAGGCTCGCTGTATTCGTCGGTCATTTCACGCTCGATGCCGCACTGGAGGTGGTGACGAGCGCGACCCTCGATCGATCGACCGTCCTGGGCGCCATGGACAGTCTCGTCGCCAAATCGATTGTAGCGACGCGACCGGCCGGAGCGATGATACGCTACCGGCTCCTCGATACCACGCGCGCCTACGTTCTCGATATCCGGATCGATGACGCGGAGGCTGCCGATCTGGCAGTGCGCCACGCCGCCTACTATCGGAGATGGCTTGAGCAGACAGGGATCGCATGGCCAAAACTGGCGACCGGTGAGGAACGGGCTCCTCACTTCGCCGCCATCAACAATGTCCGAGCTGCCCTGGAATGGTGCTTCGGCAACAACGGAAACGCCGACATCGGCATGGGACTCGCCATCGCTGCCGCGCCGGTTTTCCTGGCGATGTCCTTGTTGCAGGAGTGTCATCGCTGGTCTGAAAGAGCAATATTGGCTTCCGACGGTGCCGCCCTTGGCGGACTTGACGAGATGCATCTTCAGGCCGCTCTCGGCGTATCCTTCATGTTCATGCGCGGAGGACGCGACAGGGCGCGCGTAGCCCTGCAGAGAAGCCTAGCGATCGCCGAGGAGCGCGGTGATGCGCTGGATCAGGTGCGTCTGTTGGGTCCGCTCAACATGTTCCATCTGCGGACGGGCAATTTCGTAACCGCCCTCGAATTTGCAAGACGTTGTTCAGCCACAGCCGCAGGTCTGGAGGATTCGGTCGCGATCGCGCTTGCACACTCGATCCTGGGCATCTCGCTTCACTTGCGAGGTGACCTCGCGGAAGCGCGCGCAGAGCTGGAGGCGGCGCTCGATCGTGGGCCACGCTCTCAGCGGACCACGACGATCTATCTGGGCTTCGAAGGCAAAATCCTGGCCAGGGCAATTCTGGCGAGGAACCTTTGGCTGCAAGGCCATCCGGATCAAGCCATGGCACATGCTCGGCAGGCCGTCGAAGAGGCTGCCGCCATGGATCATTCTCTAACGCTGGCGATCGCGTTGATCTGGGCGATATCGGTCTTCCTGTGGACGGGCGACCTGAAGAGCGCCGAGGCGTACATCGACATGCTCATCGCCCGCGCGGAATCCCATTCCATGACTCCTTACCTGCTGGTCGGTCGGGGATTCAAAAGCGAAGTCGCGATCCGTCAAGGCGATGCAAAGGGCGGTGTCGAGGGCCTGCAGACTTCTCTTCAGAAGCTGCACGCGGCACCTTACGAATTGCTCACGACGCCGCTCAACCTCTCGCTGGTCGGGGGATTGTCCGCAATCGGTCAGGTCGATGAGGCAACTGCGCTGATCGACGAGTCGCTTGGCCTCGTCGAAAAGAACGGCGACCAATTGTACCTCCCGGAGTTGCTGCGGATGAAGGGAAGCCTCCTTCTCCAATCGCAACGCAACCGCGACGAAGCTGCCGCCTACCTCATGCAGGCACTGGAGTTGAGCCGCAGTCAGCACGCGCGGGCATGGGAGTTGCGAACCGCAATCGACATGACGACGCTGATGGCCGGGCGTGGGGAGATCAATAGCGCTCGCGAGCTCTTGCAACCGGTTGCGGCGCATTTTGTGGAGGGCCTGAATACGGCGGATGTCAAGGCTGCCGGACACCTGCTGGCGACGCTCAGGTAGCACCTTCAATGCCACCGCCCCCACTGGTGTCGTCCGCTGTCGGCGCATTTCGACGGTGGTATGGGCACTATCAATGTCGGCTTCGAGAGGGGAGGCGTGGCTGGCTGAATGACTGCCATGCGCCGGTGGGTTCAATAGGTCGCCGCAACACTCTTAATCTGAGAGGATGAGGAGGTGTTGCATGGTGACGTCACGGATCTGGTTTACGTCAGCGCAGAAGGCTGAGCTCTGGGAGCGATGGAAGCAGGGTCAGAGCATTTCGTCGATCTCGCGAGCGCTGGACCGCCGGAACAAGACCGGCGTTCAGCGGATCGTATCCTTACACGGCGGCATTGCTCCGTCAGCAAGGCGTAGAGCGGCCTCGGCGCTCGGGCTGGCGGAGCGCGAAGAGATTCGCGCGGGATCGCGGCGGGTCTCGCAATACGTGCTATTGCACGAAGTCTCGGGCGATCCCCATCGACAATATGTCGCGAGATCTCGCGCAATGGCGGTGCACAAACGTATCGTGCAACCCGGGCTGACAAGCATGCTTGGGAGCGAGCGCTGCGCCCGAAGCAGTGTCGCCTGGCACGCTCTGGACGGCTACGATGGCGGGTGGCGCAAAAGCTGGCGCTGCAATGGTCGCCGGAGCAGATAGCGGGCTGGTTGAGGCGAGAGTACCCGGGCGATCCAAGCATGCGGATATCTCATGAAGCGATCTATCGCAGTCTATTCATCCAGTCGCGAGGGATGCTCAAGAAGGAACTGACAGCGCACCTGCGTACCAAACGACAGATGCGCCTCGCCAAAGGCGCACAGAGCCGGACGGGGCAAGGACAAATACTCGATATGATCTCCATCCGCGACCGCCCCGCCGAGGCGGAGGATCGTGCCATCCCAGGTCATTGGGAGGGTGATCTGCTCACCGGTGCTAACGACACGAACATCGCCACCCTCGTCGAGCGATACAGCCGGTTCACTATGCTTGTGAAGTTGGCGAGAAGGGACTCGGCGACCGTCGTGAGGGCCATCGCCGAGAAGATCGGCACATTGCCCGAAGAGTTGCGGCGCTCGTTGACATGGGACCAGGGCAAGGAGATGGCTCGTCACAAGAGCTTCACCGTTGCCACCGACCTACAGGTCTACTTCTGCGATCCGCGCAGTCCCTGGCAGCGCGGCAGCAACGAAAATACCCACGGTCTGCTCAGGCAGTACTTCCCCAGAGCAACCAACTTCTCCCACGTCTCGCAGGACCAACTCAACGCCGTCGCCCTGCGGCTCAATCAGCGCCCCCGAAAAATCCTGGACTTCGAAACGCCGGCCGATAGGCTACAGAGGGTGTTGCAATGACCTATTGAACTCACCGGCCGAACTCGGTCGTTCGGGTTGATGGGCTTGACCCCGGTCCTCAGGCAACGCTCTTTTTGGAACCCGCTCGTATCTGGGTGCCCGGCGCGAAAATCTCCTGGTCGACGAAACTCAGCGCCTGCATGGCGCAGCCTTCGCGGATCAGCGGCAGTTCATTCGGCTCGGTGTCGAAGGAGATCGATCCCGAATGCTGGCCGCCGGCAGTCTGGGCGATGGCTTCGCGCAGCGCCGGTTCGATCAGATCGAAGGCGCCGGCGCTGACGCCGACCATGGCGACCGGCGCCGGATCGATCAGCGCGAACAGGCTGCCGAGACCGAAGCCGAGCGCTTCGCCGGCCTTGCGGTAGGCTTCGCGCTCCGGCCCGTCCGCCTCGCGCGCACGGGCGGCCAGCGCCCGCATGTCGGCGTCGCTGACATCGGCGACCGGCTCGGCATCCTCACCCATCTGTTTCGCATTGCGCCAGATGGCGTAGTTGCCGGCATAGGCCTCGACACAGCCGCGCCGGCCGCAGCGGCAGAGCGCGCCACCCGGCCGATGGATCATGTGGCCGAACTCGCCGCCCGAGGAATGGGTGCCGGTGAACAATTCGCCCTTCAACACCAGCCCCATGCCGATGCCGTGCGACAGCAGGATGGCGATGAAGTCGTCGCGATAGCGGTCCGGGTCACGCCAGCGCAGCGCCACGGCCATCATGTTGCAGTCGTTCTCCATGGTGGCTGGAATGCCGAACTCGCCTTCCAATATGTCGGCGAAGGCGATGTTCGTCAGCGGCGTGATCGGCGACCACAGCATGGCGCGAGCGTGGGAATCGGTGATGCCCTGGATCGCCAGCGCGATGCGGGCGATGCTTTGCACATCGAGGTCGGGATCTTCGAGCCGGCGCCGGACTATCGCCGTGCATTCGCCGATCAGCTCGTCGCGCGGCATGGTCAGCGTGTCCAGCCGGCGTTGCTCCTCGGCGATCACCTGTCCGGCATAGTCGATGACGGCGACCGAGAGGAAATTCAGCGACAACACGACGGTCAGCACCGCTGCCGCCTCTGGATTGAGGGCGAGGCCGACCTGCGGCCGGCCGCGTTTCAGCGATATGGCCTCGTTTGCCTTGCTCTCGCTCAGGATGCCTTCCCCGATCAGGTCGGAAGAGATCGCCGATATGGTCGAATGGCTAAGGCCGGTGGTCGCGGCGATCTCCGTCCGCGACGGCTGGCCGGCCCGGCGCACGGCCGAAATGACCATCGCCCGGTTGCGCCGGCGCAAATCGTCGTGGCGGATTCCAGCCGACATTTTTCCTCCTCCCAATTGCCGCGGCCGCTCATGAATCGGCAGCCGTCGGCAATGTCTGACAAATACTGTCAGAAGGACAAGGTCCTGTCATTATTTATTCCGGGACTCGAAAAAAACTCGACACGACATCAAAATCCCTCAGAATCGATGTTGACAGCGCCCAGGTGTTGGATCAGTATTTTTTCGAGGCTCGAAAAAATAGAGCCTCTGTGCCGGCCTTCGGGCTAGTTTAGTCACGCCATATGTGGCGCAGGGAGGATATCATGAAGAGATTCGCAGCCGCCATCCTGGCGGGTGTCGCCATGTCGCTGACGCTCGCGTCGGTCGCGCAGGCGAAGGACAAGGTCATCGGCGTTTCGTGGTCGAACTTCCAGGAAGAGCGCTGGAAGACCGATGAGGCCGCGATGAAGGCAGCCATCGAGGCCGCTGGCGACAAGTATATTTCGGCCGACGCGCAGTCCAATCCCGGCAAGCAGCTCACCGATGTCGAGAGCCTGATCTCACAGGGCGCCAATGCGCTGATCATCCTTGCGCAGGATGCCTCGGCCATCGGGCCGGCGGTGCAGAAGGCGCTGGACGAAGGCATCCCGGTCGTCGGCTACGACAGGCTGATCGAGAACAAGGACGTGTTCTACCTTACCTTCGACAACAAGGAAGTCGGCCGCATGCAGGCCCGCGAAGTGTTCAAGGTCAAGCCGGAAGGCAATTACGTCTTCATCAAGGGCTCGGGCGCCGATCCGAACGCCGATTTCCTGTTTGCCGGTTCGATGGAAGTGCTGAAGGAAGCGATCGACGGCGGCAAGATCAAGAATGTCGGCGAGGCTTATACGGATGGCTGGCTCCCCGCCAACGCCCAGAAGAACATGGAACAGTTCCTGACCGCCAACGACAACAAGGTTGACGCGGTGGTTGCGGCCAATGACGGCACCGCCGGCGGCGTCGTCGCCGCGCTGACGGCGCAGGGCCTCGCCGGAACCGTTCCTGTGTCTGGTCAGGACGGCGACCATGCAGCGCTCAACCGCATCGCGCTCGGCACGCAGACCGTGTCGGTGTGGAAGGACGCGCGCGAACTCGGCAAGAATGCCGCCGAAATCGCCTCGCAGCTGGCCGACGGCAAGAAGATGACCGACATCGCCGGCGTCAAGGATTTCACCACGCCTGGCGGCAACACCGTCACCTCGCTGTTCCTGACGCCTATTGCCATCACCAAGGACAATCTCAACGTCGTCATCGACGCCGGCTGGATCAAGAAGGAAGAGGTCTGCGCCGGCGTAGCGGCGGGCAGTGTCGCGGCCTGCAATTAAAACGGGCCGATATCGGCTCGAAATCTCGGCGCCGCGGCCCAAAAGCCGCGGCGTTTCTCAAGGTGCTTTCCGCTTCAAATGACCGGGGAAAGCCAATAGCATCATGTTCCGGCATCCGCGGCAGACGGCAAACCGGTGGGAGGACATCATGACCGACACGACCTCTAGCCAGCCGGCCGATACGGCGCGTGCCTCTGAACTCGGCGCCGTCGCACGTTTCCTGAAGGCGACGGAGCTCGACACGCGCATGCTCGGCATGGTCGGCGCGCTGCTCGTCATCTGGATCGGCATCCACATCCTGTCGGGTGGGCTTTTCCTGACGCCACGCAATCTCTGGAACCTGTCGGTGCAGACCTCCTCGGTCGCGATCATGGCAACCGGCATGGTGTTGGTCATCGTGATGCGCAACATCGATCTTTCGGTAGGCTCCGTCGAAGGCGTGGTCGGCATGGTGATGGGCGTGGCGCAGGCCGAATTCCTCATCCGCGTCTTCGGGTTCCAACTTGGAAATCCCTGGCTCTGGATCATCGCGCTGGCCGTCGGCGTGGTGCTCGGTCTTGCGATCGGCGCCTTCCAGGGCTTCATCATCGCCTATCTCGAGGTGCCGGCCTTCATCGTGACGCTGGGCGGCCTGCTGGTCTGGCGCGGCATGGCATGGCTGATCACGAGCGGGCGCACGGTTGCGCCGCTCGACACCACCTTCCAGCTCATGGGCGGCGGGCCGAGGGGCTCGATCGGCGCCACGGCGAGCTGGATCGTCGGCGTGCTTGCCTGCGCGGCCGTCGCCTTCATGCTGCTCAACGGCCGTTCGCAGCGCAAGCGTTTTCACTTTCCACTGCGCCCCGTCTGGGCGGAGACCTTGCTTGGTGTCGTCGCCTGCGCTGCCATCCTCGGTGCCGTCTGGATCGCCAATTCCTATCCCTGGCCGATCGGCATCGTGCGCCAATATGCCCAGCAGAATGGCATCACCATTCCCGAAGGTGGTCTGTTCATCGCCCATGGCATCGCCATCCCGGTGCTGATGGCGGTCACCGTCGGCATCGTCATGACCTTCATCACCAGGCGGACCCGTTTTGGCCGCTATGTCTTTGCCATCGGCGGCAATCCGGAGGCGGCGGAACTTGCCGGCATCAACACCCGCTGGGTGACCATGAAGGTGTTCATGATCATGGGCGTGCTGGCGGCGATCAGCGCGGCGATTGCGTCGGCCCGTCTCAATGCGTCGACCAATGCGCTGGGCACGCTGGATGAATTGCTGGTGATCGCCGCAGCCGTCATCGGCGGCACGTCACTTGCCGGCGGCTCCGGCACAGTGCTCGGCGCCATGCTCGGGGCGCTTTTGATGCAGTCGCTGCAGTCGGGAATGGTGCTGCTCGGCATCGACTCGCCGCTGCAGAGCATCGTTGTCGGCGCCGTGCTGGTCGTCGCCGTCTGGCTCGACACCGTCTATCGCAAGCGGGTCTAGGGAGGAGAACGATCATGGCTGACAAGTCTGCTTCCACAGGCACACCGCTGATCGACATGCGCAACATCTCGATCGCCTTTGGCGGCATTCGCGCCGTCGACGATGCGTCGATCGACCTTTTCCCCGGCGAGGTCGTGGCGCTGCTTGGCCACAATGGCGCCGGCAAGTCGACGCTGATCAAGATACTATCCGGCGCCTACAAGCGCGACGCCGGACAGATCTTCGTCAATGGCGAGGAGGCCTCGATCTCCAATCCGCGCGACGCCAAGAAATACGGCATCGAGACGATCTACCAGACGCTGGCTCTTGCCGACAATGTCGACGCCGCCGCCAATCTCTTTCTCGGCCGCGAGTTGATGACCGGCTGGGGCACGCTCGACGATGTCGCGATGGAGGCCGAGGCGCGCAAGGTGATGGGCCGGCTCAACCCGCGCTTCCAGCGCTTCAAGGAGCCGGTGATCAAGCTTTCGGGCGGCCAACGGCAGTCGGTGGCGATCGCGCGCGCCATCCTGTTCAACGCCCGCATCCTCATCATGGACGAGCCAACCGCCGCACTTGGACCACAGGAGACGGCGCAGGTCGGTGAACTGGTCAGGCAGCTCAAGGCTGACGGCATCGGCATCTTCTTGATCAGCCATGACATCCACGATGTGTTCGAGCTTGCCGACCGGGTCTGCGTTATGAAGAACGGCCAGGTGGTGGGCACTGCGCGCACCAGCGACGTGACCCAGGACGAGGTGCTCGGCATGATCATCCTTGGCAAGTGCCCGCCCGGCGCCATCCCGGGGCCAGGCGCGCTGAAAATCGCCGCCTGAGGCGCGGCCTGGTATCGTTGCCGCACGCGAAACAAGGCCGGCGGTTCGCTCCGACAAGCGCGATCAGCGAGAAGTTCAAAGGCCGCCGTATGTTGCAGCAGACGGCGGCCCTGGCGTGCCTATCTCAGTCCCCCGTCGGCGCGCAGAGTGCTATATTAGCGATAGCGAAAACATCAAATCAATATCATTTGTCAAGGGCAAATCAGATCCGCTTCCAACCGTGACAAAAATGCCGCCATGGAAGGCGCGGCCGAAAGTGCCCTGCTTATCGGCCAATTTCTTGACTAAATGACAGTTTAGTAAGCCGGCTAATCGTCTCAGAGTAAATATACCAGCCATCACGATGAATTGGCCCCGCCATTGTGTTGACGCGGGGAGTTGCCCATAAAGGTGCGAACCGATCATGGGCCGCATCCGCAGTTGAAGAAGTTCTTCCCGATTGTCGCTTTCATCGCCGTCGCGCTGATTAGCCTGACGATGGCTGGATTCGCCTATTTCGCCACGCAGGAGGCGGCGCGCATCAAGTTCGAAGCGACGGCGGACGACGCGCTGAACCGGATCGAGGGCCGCATCGATCTGCATCTGTCGCTGCTGCGATCGACCCAGGCATTGTTCGACGCCCGTAATGGCGACATTTCGCGCGGCGAGTTCAAGGCGTTTTTCAGTGCGCTCGATATCGACAAGAATTTCGCCGGCCTGCGCGGCATCGGCTTCCTGCGGCTAGCGAAAACCGGCGACGAGGCGGCGGTCGAGCGGGACATCCTGCACGACCATGGCGTGGCCCATGCGATCTATCCGGATACGACACTGCCATGGCGTACGCCCATTGTGCTTTTCGAGCCGCTTGACCCTTCCAATCAATCCAGCATCGGCTACGACATGTTCGCCGACCCGGTGCGGCGCGGGGCGATCGAAAAGGCGATGGCCGACGACCAGCAGCACGCAAGCGGGCTCGTCAAGCTTGGCCAGGACACAGGCGCCGCACAGACCTTCACCGGCTTCCTGGTTTTCGTGCGGCTCAATGTCGAAACCGCCCCGGACGTCATCAATGCGTCCAGGTCTTCGACGTCCGGCTTTCTTTATGCCGCCTTCCGTGCTCGCGATGTGTTCCAGACCGCGCTCAGCCGCACGCCGCTGTTGCCGGTGAACACCGAAATCTATGACGGCAAGGTGGATGCCGACAATCTGCTGTTCCAGTCGGAAACGCCGCCGGTGTCGACCTTCGGAGACGGGCTGCTGGTTTCCCGCAAGTTGACCATCGCCGGCCGCCAGTGGACTGTCCTGTTCAGGCCGACAAGCGCATTCTCGCAACCTTCTTCGCGCGCCATCCCGGTAATGCTCGGCCTGTTCGGGCTGCTGCTGGCAGGCGCGATAGCGCTGGTGGCACGCTATCAGGAGCGGGCCTATGACGCGGTGTCGCTGCTGCACGAGACGACGGAAAAGAGCCTGCTGGAAAAAGACCTGATGCTGCAGGAGATGAAGCATCGTATCAAGAACTCGATCACGCGGGTGCTGGCGATCGCACGTCAGACGGCATCGCATGCCACCGACGTCAAGGAATTCTCGTCCTCCTTCTCGGCCCGGCTGCAAGCTATGGCGGCGTCCCAGGACATGCTGACACGCTCGCGCTGGCAGAAGGCCGATCTCGGCGATCTCCTGCGCATCGAGCTTGGCCAGGTGTTCGGCAAGGAGCTTCCTGACGGCATTCTGTCCGGGCCGCAAGTGCTGCTCGACGAAACGACGACGCAGGCGCTGGGCCTGACCTTTCACGAACTGGCGACGAACGCGCTGAAATATGGCGAAGCCGGCAATTCTGCCAATACCCTCAAGGGCGACTCGGCGTTGAAGGTCGATTGGGCGCTTGAAGGCCGCGGGCGCGACAGGATGCTGGCCCTCAACTGGCGCGAAGCCGGCCAGAAGAAGCTCGAAGCGCCTGCAAAAACCGGGTTTGGCACCAAGCTGATCGATCTGAACGTCACGCGCGAATTGGGCGGTACGATCAATCGCCATTTTCGCGATGACGGGTTGAGTGTGGAAATCAAAATCCCACTGCCGGGCTGAAACGGCTTTGCCGCAGCGACAGCAGAAGCCCGGCGTGCAAATGCGGAGACCAGGGTCTCCGCATTTGACGTTTCAGCTATCGAGCAAGCTAGTTGCAGCGAGCTGTGTAGATTCGGCCGTGACGGTCTCTGTACTGGCAGTAGCCATTCTGCAGGCGGCGCACGAGCAGGCCGCCAATCGCACCGGCGCCAGCGCCGATCAAAGCGCCCTTGCCGCCACCAACGGCGCCACCAATGAGCGCGCCGCCCACGGTGCCGATACCCACGTTTTCCTCGGTGGTGGTACAGCCGCTGACCGCGACCACGGCAACCATGGCAATAATCATCTTCCGCATAGAGTCACTCCTCGCTTTGTCCTCACTTTAACAAGCTCCAGCCGCCATTTAGCATGAATTGTCGGCCCTTGCTTGCCCGATTTCATTGTTGGCTAAGATAGTCTTTTTCGGGGCGCGCGCCGTTCGATGCAACCACAAGATTGGAGATCTCCACCGATGCATCGAGCGTGCCGTCGGGACGAACGTTCCAGACGATCTGATCGTATTCATCTTCCAGCGCAGGGTCGACGGGAAGGCATTTGGCGACTATGCGTGCCGCCTGGCCCTGGACATCTGCCAAAGCGAAGGGGCGCTGGGCGGCGCATTCCGTGGCGGTTTCGAAAACACTCACCGGCACGTTGAGTTCGCGGCACTCGGTCATATTGTTCGAACAACCGATGACCAGCAGCACGGCGGCAATGTGTTCCATGGCAACTATCCTCTCGCCACAAGAACGGCCCACAACAGCCAAAGTTCCTGTGTGGGCGACATGACCAGTGAAATAAACATGGCCAGTGAAATAATTGGAGGCGGGGCACAGCCAAGTAACGGACGACGAGCCTCATTTGACGCGGCAGTCTGCCCGAAGAGGTCTCGATCTGAAATCAGCCCAACTGCAATGCCGCTATCAGCACGATGGTTACGATCGATATGACAATTGCGATGCGAAGCGACGAGTAGGACGTATGAGGCGCGGCCGATGCTTCGGGATCCTGAAAGCCTCCCATCGAGACGCGGGCGGCCTGCTCCAGCCTGTTCATATCGGAGACCGTCAAGATCATTCCTCCCATACTGCTTTACGAACCGCTGCCAAAACGTCGGGTGGATCGGCGAGTTTCCAGCTGTATCTGGGGCCATTAGCATCGGACTTTATGGTGAACAGCCGGTTAACTTCGGCTGCCATCCTCCGCGCCCTTTCCAAGACTGTCATCATCTGTTTGATCAATCCGTCTCGAAATTGCCGTGGGGAACGACAAGGTGGTATTCGAGGCGGCCGTCCGCGATTTCAAGCGTCGCCGTGCCGTTCAGCGATGAAGGCACGACGCGTTCGAGCGCGACGCTGCCGAACCGCTTTTCGCTGCGCCTGATTCCGCTAGCTCCGATGGCTTCGGCCCATGTCAGCGACAGGGCGGTCTCGTCGGCGCGAGCGGTTGTCATATCGGCCGTCACCTCGACGAAGCCGTCGGCTCGCGACAGAGCGCCATAGCTGACCGAATTGACGGCGAGCTCATGCATGGCCAAACCGATATGCAAGGCCGCGTTGGGGTTGAGGTATGGGTTCGCACCCTGAAAACGCAGGCTGCGCGACGGATCGGCTCCGTAACGGCTGACCTGGCCAAACACGAGTTCGCGCAGCGCGGCTCCCCGCCAGTTGGACGATGTCACCAGGTCCTGGGACGAGGCGAGCGACTGCAACCTGCCGCGAAAGCGTGTCAAGAAATCGGGGAGCGTGTCCGAGTATCGGCCGGTCTGGGTGGCGATGCTCTGGATGATGGCCAAAAGGTTCTTTGAACGGTGGCTGACCTCGCGCAGCAGTGTTCTCAGGGTCTGCTCGCGGCGTTTCTGCTCGGTCGTTTCGACCATGGTGGTGACGACTCCGGTCACGGTGCCGCCGTCGCCATGATCGGCGTCCACCCATACCTGGAACCAGCGGACGCCATCGTCGGCGGGAACGCTGAGCTCGAGATGTTCCGGATTGCCGGAAGCAACAACGCTGCGTTTGGCCGCACCGATGCGCTCCGCCTGCGCCGGTGGCAAGATGCCGTTGCTGTCGGCCGTATCAACGGTCCAGGGCGCGCGCATATTGCGTGCCCATACGGTTTTCATCTCGCGATCCTGATAGAGAACCGAAATGCCAGCGTTGTGAAGTGCATGCAGAAGGGCGCGGCCAAGCTGCATTCCGCTCTCTGCGCGATGCAAAGCGATGATCTCGTCACTCTGTCCGCTGTCTGTCATATCTCCGGCTTTGGAATGCATCGCTTACGTCGCCCGCCCGGTCGGACGCTGAACGGCTCACCGACAAATGGGTTCCCCTAAAACGGTCCGCCGGACGGTGCTCCGTTGGGAACCCCGTCCGGCGGTGGCTGGAAACCGTTTGAGGGGTGCGGTCTCCAGTGTTCGCTAAGGTTCGGCTTCACGCCCGTTTGAACAGGCCGGCGATAAGCGAAATGATCAGGAAAGCGAGAAAGATGAAAAACAGTATCTGCGCTATACCTGCAGACGTACCGGCGATGCCGCCGAAACCAAGCGCACCGGCGATAATCGCCACGACGAGAAATACGAGCGCCCAGTAAAGCATGGTTCATCTCCTTCGACTGATGTGGGAAAAACGTGGTTCGTTGCCGTTTGTTCCACCAATTGCCGAAAAAGACGATCCATTAAAGGTCCCTGCGATGCGAATTTTCATCGCAGGAAGACGCGCTGGAGAAAGCGTGCCTGGCCCAACCAAAGGCGTCCGGAAATGGCGTGACGCAGGGCCCGTCCAAATCCTATAGCGCGTCGAGCTGAAAGGGTTCAGCCGACGCGCCTTTAAGTCGCTGCGCACCCCCTCGGTTCAAGCTTGAGGGCATGCTTTTGCGCGACAAGCGTTAGGCAGCGGCCTTTGCGTGCCGGTCGAAGAACAGCGCCTGGCTGATCAAGGCTTTGACCATATCCGGATTGAACGGCTTGGTGACAAGGAAGGTCGGTTCCGGCCGCTCGCCGGTGAGGAGGCGCTCAGGGAAGGCGGTGATGAAAATCACCGGCACCGACGTGGACAACAGGATCTCGTTCACCGCCTCGATGCCCGAACTGCCGTCGGCAAGCTGGATGTCGGCCAGCACCATCCTTGGCCGCATCTTGCCGAACATCGCCACTGCTTCGGTATGGGTGCGCGCCGTTCCGACGACGCGATGGCCGAGGCTTTCGACCATTTCCTCAATGTCCATGGCGATCAGTGGCTCGTCCTCGATGATCAGCACATCGGTCGCGACCTGGCGGGAAATCTCGTTGCTCGCTTGGGAGAGAAGCTCGGAGAATTCCTGCTCGTCAGCGTCGAGAATCTCCGCCGCCTCATCCTCGCTGAAGCCTTCGACGGCTACCAGCAGGAAGGCCTGGCGGGGACGGGGCGCGATGGCATTCAGATTGGCCGCGGCGCGCTGCTCCCACGCTGACTGTGCGTGCTCCTGTGGAACGCGGATGGCGACCGAAGTGAACAGCCTGGCAAAGACCTTGTAGAGCGCGATGCGTTCGGTCGATGCTTTGGGAAAGATGTCGGTGTCGGCGATGATGGCTTCGAGCATCGCGGCGACCAGCGCGTCGCCACTTTCCTGCGATCCGGAGACGGCCCGCGAGAAGCGGCGCAGGAACGGCAGATGCGGAGCGATGGTTGCTGACAGGCTCATGATTGGACGTCTCCCTCTGACGTGATTGCTTAGATTGCAGGTCAGGCCCCTTGCAAGCCCCGAAAGCACAAACGCCGATTTTCCGAAAAAGTTCCGATGGTTGCGGAACTAATATAAGGGGACGGCGTTTGAAATCGGGATGGGCAACCAGACAAGGGTGCCGCTTGTGTTGAATATTGTGCGGCTCGGGTGCTGGGAATGAAGGGCGAACCAAGGACATGACTAAGAATATCACGGCTGGTGCGGACAGGCGCCGGGCTGCTTCCGGCGACCTGCTCGGGCCGAACTCGGAAATTGGCCGCAAACTCAAACAATATTATGACGAGCTCGTCTCCGACCATGTGCCGGATCGCTTCGCCCAATTGCTCAGCCAATTGGAACAGGCCGAACCCGCACAGAAGAAGGACTGAGGCATGGCGGCCGTCTCTCAAGGCTTCAAGACCGATCTGCTCGGATCCATCCCGAGCCTGCGGGCCTTTGCCGTGTCGCTGACGCAAAATGCCGACAAGGCCGACGATCTGGTGCAGGAAACGCTGGTCAAGGCTTGGGACAAGCATGAAAGCTTCCAGCCCGGCACCAATCTCAAGGCATGGCTGTTCACCATCCTGCGTAATGAATTCTATTCGCAAATGCGCAAGCGCGGCCGCGAAGTGCAGGACAGCGACGGCATCATGACGGCACGGCTCGCCGTTCATCCGGCCCAGCATGGTCAGCTCGACCTCAAGGATTTTCGCGGCGCGCTCGAGCAATTGCCCGAGGACCAGCGCGAAGCCATCATCCTGATCGGCGCGTCGGGCTTTTCCTACGAGGAAGCCGCCGAGATCTGCGGCTGCGCGGTCGGAACGATCAAGAGCCGCGTCAGCCGCGCCCGGGCACGGCTGCAGGAGATACTCAAGATTTCCGGCGAAGACGAGTTCGGACCGGACGCGATCTCGGCGCAGGTGACGGGCTCGAACGCCGCCTGAAACATGACCCCGATTGGGGCCGCTTTTCAACCAAGAGGTCCGCGGCCACAAGCCGCTGCTACCGCGCCGATAAGATCGTCCCCGGAATAGGGCTTCGTGACCAATCTGACATCAGGGAAGGTCGACTTGATTTCGTCTGCGTCCGAATAGCCCGAGGCGAAGACGAAGGGCACACCCGATTTATGCAATCCCGAAGCGAAATCGAGCGTCGAGGCGCCGCCCAGCATGAGGTCGACGATGGCCGCGTCGAATTGCGCGGCCACGTTCTGCCGATCGATCTCGGCCAGATCGCGGGCGATGACCACGTCGCCGGCGCCGTAGTCGCGGCACAGCTGCTCGACATCCATGGCGATCAGAAATTCATCTTCCAGGACGAGGATCCGCAATCCGTCTAGCAATGGGGGCACGTGGCAATGTCTCCTGCAAAGCGGGAGGAGTCATGAGCGCTATTTGGCGTCCTGTCATTTAAAAAAGACATGATGATCGCCGGTGGCGGGAACCTCGATCCCCGCAAGGCGTTTGCACAGCGCCCTTTTTCGAAGAGGGCTTTCGAAGAGGGTCGAAATGCCTGGCCAGAACGGTCGCGCCTTTTCCAGCCGCCAGTATCCGTGCGAGAAGTGCCCGCTTCGGCCATTGCCGGTCTTTCGCGAGTTCGAAAAGCAGGAACTTGCCTTCGTCAGCACGTTCAAGAAAGGCGAGCTTGCCGTCGACAAGGGCGCCACGGTCCTGGTCGAGGGCAACCACAGCGCCCACCTCTACACGGTGCTTTCCGGCTGGGCTTTCCGTTACAAATTGATGTCGGACGGCCGCCGCCAGATCCTGAACTATTCGATGCCGGGCGACCTCATCGGCCTGCAGGGCAGCCTGATGGGCGAGATGCAGCATTCCGTCGAGGCACTGTCACCCATGTTGCTCTGCGTCTTCGAGCGTGAATATCTACCCGAGCTCTACCGCAACCATCCGGGCCTCGCCTACGACATCACCTGGATCGCGTCGCGGGAGGAGCGCATGCTGGACGAGAACCTGCTCAGCATCGGCCGCCGTACCGCGCTCGAACGCGCCGCCTATCTCATCGCCTTCATCTCCAGTCGCGCCAGAGCGGTTGGCCTGAATGGCAAGACGCCGGTACGGATCCCGATCACCCAGCAACACATAGCCGACACGCTCGGCCTGTCGCTGGTTCATACCAATAAGACGATCCGCAAGCTGATCGACCGTAAGCTGATCGTCTGGCGCGACGGTGGTTGCGAGGTGGTCGACGGTGAAAGGCTGCAGGAGCTCGCCCGTTGGGAAGGGTTGGGTGAGGATCGCCGGCCGCTGATCTGAACACCGAGCCGGGATGCTCGTGCCGGGCTGGACTCGGGTGCGGAAACACCCTTTCATAGGCCCTGTGCCGATTTCGGAACCTTGGTGTGTATCAAGCGTTTGAAACCAAGCAAACGCAAGGAGTTAAGCAATGGCAACTGCCACAGGAAAGACCGCGAACGAAAGTCGGGTGAATTCGGATCTGGAAGCCGACATCAGGCAATTGAAAGCCGATATCGAAAAACTCACCAAGCAATTGGCCAAGACCGGCGAACATGGCTACGGGACGGCCCGGCGTGCCGCAGCCGAAGGCGTCGAGCAGTTGCGCGCCCAGGGCGAAGCTGCCTTTAGTAGCCTCAGCAGCAACGCCAAGGACATCGAGGCGCAGATGGTGGCCAGCGTGCGCGAAAAGCCGGTGACATCGCTGGCGATCGCGGCGGGTGTGGGCTTCCTCTTCGCGCTTCTCGCTCGGCGCTAGCTCGACCGTGGGAATCCTGGCAACCCTGATCTCGGGTTTGGCTTCAGGGGAAACCGTCTCAGCCATGCGGCGCGCCCGCACGGCTGCCATCGTTTACGTGTTGGCGGCACTCGCCGCCTTTTGCGGCCTCGGCTTCCTCGTCGGAACGGCCTATATCTGGGCTGCGGGCCGCTATGGATCGATGGCGGCTGCCCTCGGATTCGGGATCGGCTTCCTGCTGATTGCGGGGCTCATCCTGCTTGTTTACAAAATATCGGCCGGCACGCAGGCCCGGTATCGGACGCAAAGGCGCAACGCCGACCTCAAGGCGATCGGCATCACCGCGGCGCTCGCCATGCTGCCGACATTGCTCAAGGGAAAAGGCAGCTTGGGCGCCATTCTCGGACCGGCCATTGCGCTCGCCGCCTACGCCATCTATCGCGAGAACACAAAGCCAGGTCCCGACGATCCGGATGCCGGTGGTACGAAATAAGTCATTTCGACAAATCCTCCAGCGGCATCGATATTTCAGCGAACACGCCTTCGGGCCGGTATTCGTGGGTCACTTCGCTGGAGATGACCTTGGCCAGGCTGCGTCGGATCAGGATCGATCCGAAGCCTTGGCGTTCAGGCGGAGCTACCTTGGGGCCGCCGCTCTCGCGCCAGGTTAGCACAAGACGCCGCGCGCCTCTCTTGCCCAGGGTCTTCCAATCGAGATCAACCTTGCCCGAAGGCGCCGACAGCGATCCGTATTGCAGCGCATTGCTGGCCAGTTCGTGCAGGATCAGGCCAAGCCCGACCGCCTGGTCGGGCGAAAGCAGGAGGTCGGCGCCCGAGATCGTCATGCGCGGCTGCTGGACGCTGTCGAACGGCTTCACTTCGATCTGCACGAGCTCGCGAATGCCGATGCCGCGCCATTCGCGGTCGGACAGGAGGTTGTGGGCGACGCCGAGCGCCTGCAGCCTGGCGCCGAAAGCCTGGAGGAATTCGCTCGGCTGGCGGGCATGACGAACGGTCTGCGTTGCCAACGCCTGCACCGTCGCCAGCGTGTTCTTGACGCGATGGTTCAGCTCGCGCAGCAGCAGCCGTTGCCGCTCTTCGCCGAGCTTGCGTTCGGTGATGTCGTAATTGACGCCGAAGATCAGCGTCGGCTTGCCGTCGCCATCGCGCTCGATGACACGGCCACGCGTGGCGATCCATCGCGGCGGATCGAAGCCTTTGACGCGGTATTCGCCAAAATAGTCGTCGCTGCCGGTCAGCGCATCGCGAAAGCGCGTCTCCGTCTGGTAGACGTCGCGCGGGTCGATGGCGGTCAGGATGTCGCGCGCCCTGAGCCGGTTCGAGCGCGGCAGATTAAACAGCTCGGACAAGAGGACATCGCATTCGATCATGTCGGTGCGGATGTCCCACGCCCAGCTGGCGAGCGAGGCAGCGTCAAGGGCAATGGCACGGCGCTTCTCCTCACGCGCAAGCGCGGCCTCGGCTATGGCGGCGTCGCGGGTAGCGTCCTTCAGCGTAAACAGGCTGGCGGCAAGGCCGGCCAGCGCTTTGAGCTGTTCGAGCCTGGCGGCGGACGGAAATGCGTGCGGCTTGCGATCGAGTACGCAGAGCGTGCCGATCCGGGCACCGGCCACCACCATCGGCGCGCCGACATAGAAGCGGACATGGTGCGCGCCGGTGACCAGCGGATTGGCGGAGAAGCGAGGATCGAGGGCGGCATCGGTCACCACCAATGGTTCGTCGCCCGCAGCGATGGCATGGGCGCAGAAGGAAATGTCGGTCGCTATCTCGGCCTCATCCAGTCCGACACAGGATTTGAACCACTGCCGCTCGGCATCGAGCAGCGTGACCAGGGCGATAGGCGCCTGCATCAGCGCGGCGGCAAGTCCGCTGATCCGGTCGAAGTCAGCGTCCGCGGCCGTGTCGAGCGCGTCGAGGCCGTGCAGCACGGCCAGCCGGTCGGCATCCTCGACGGCGCGATGGACGCCGGCCGGCAGTGCCGGCATTTTCTGGACCCGCTTATCCACCACTCACCCAAATTCGCCGGCTTGCCGTCATTGCCGCCACGCGCTGTTGTCTCAGGAACTTTCGTAGCAGGGAATCGTTACCCGAAAATGCCTTGCCAGACGCCGATGCCAACCAACGGGGAGGCCAAACATGGCCAAGATCATTCCTGAAGACAAAGCCCGTCAAGGGCACTGGGGCCGTCATGGCTTGCGTATCTTGATCGCCGCGCTGCTTCTGGCTTTCATCGCCTGGGGCATCGCGGAAATCTATGGCGAGATGATCGACAAGACACAGACGGCCGAACAGGGTGAGCTTCCCAAAGGCTGAAGCCTGCAAATTAGTCGTGCCGGCCTGCATCACGCGGCCTTCGCTTGGGCAGTGCGCGCCGGAACGAGAACATTCAGTGCAGCGGGATGGATTTCGATCGTCGTTTCGCGGTCAAGTCGGACCAATTCGCCATCCATGACGGCGCGGTATTTCCTGGCCGCCGAGTGGATTTTCAGAACGACCCGGTCGGCCTGGTGGATTTCGACATGCTGGCTGGCACGCCACCTGCCGCGCGCGATGTCGAAGAGGAACCTGACCAGCTCGCCGCGCTGCTGCGCCACCGTGACGTAGATGCCGAGCACGCCACCGGCCGGATTGTCGGCATAGGGCAGGTGGCCCTCGCCAAACAGATTGTTGGTAACGCCGATACCGGTGGTGCGCGTCACAATCTCGGCCTCGCCGATGGCCAGCGTCACTTTCATTGCCGACGGATTCTTGATCGTCGCCCAGGCGGCTCGCGCGGAGGCCTGCATCTTTCCCAACCGAGAACGGAACTCCATGTTCTGGCGTAGCTGCACCATTTTGGCATGCATGCCGATCGAGAACTGATGCACGAAGGGCCGGCCGTTGGCGGTTGCCACATCGACCGCGATCACCTCGCCGTCGGCGAAGGATTTCACGGCCGCGTCAAGCGTCTGCGGGACGCCGAGCCCGCGCGCAAAAAGATTCATGGTGCCGGCCGGCAATATGGCAAGTGCCTTCTTCCCGCCCATCAACCGTGCTGCCGCAGCCGAAATGGTGCCGTCGCCGCCACCGGCCATCACAATGTCGACACTGCGTTTGGAAACAATGCTATCCAGCGTCGCCACGATGTCCTTGCCAGCAACGATGTCAATTTCGATGGAATGACCAGCGGCCTCCAGCGTCCGGCGCATCTGGTCCGAAAAGGCGGAAAGATCGGTGGTCCGCAAGGTGCCGCCGTCCCGGTTCAGCACCGCTGCAAATCGCATGCCCACTCCCTTTCGTTGGCGGCCGGCAGGCAACCCGCCAAGCCAGCCACATGCTGGAACGAAGTGGCTGAAAAAAGGTTCCGCAGGCCCAGGCGAATCCAAGAGCAAATTCTACTGGCCCGGCGCATGTTTAGGTCTGATTCAGCGCATTCTCCACGACGACGTTTTTTCGGAACAACAGCGTACTCACAACGTTGTGAACATGTAGAGATGCCGCGTCCTTCTCCGGCAGCGTTCGAAGTGGCGCGGCGTGCACAAAATCACGCATGAGGAGAGATGGTCATGGTTCGCACCCTTTTTGCCACTACGGCGCTCGCCACACTGATTGCCACGGGCGCTTATGCGCAGTCGGCGCCTGAGCCTGCGCAGCCACCCGCCACCCAAGAAGCCGCCCCGGTCGTGCAACAGGCCGAGGGCAGCCTTGCCACCAACATCATCGGTGAATCGGTCTACAATGGTACAGGTGATGACGCCCAGAATATCGGCTTGGTCAGCGATGTCGTGTTCGACGAAACCGGCCAGGCGAAATCCGCTGTCATAGGGGTGGGCGGTTTTCTCGGCATCGGCGCCAAGAACATCGCTTTCGATTATGGCAAGCTGCAATGGGTCGAAAGGAATGGCGACCGCTGGCTGGTCGCCCAGACGACAAAGGAAGAGTTGACGGCTCAGCCGGAATTCGACCGCAAGCCTTATGATCCTGCCCCCGTGGCTTCAACCGACGCCGCGGCGCCGGCAGCACCCTCGGCCTCCGGCGATAGTGCGCAAGGCGGACCGCCGGCGCCCGTCGACATGAATGCCGCACCGGCTGAACCGGTGAAGCGCGCCGAGGGCAATCTCGCCACCAACATCATCGGTGAGAGCGTCTATAACGGGACCGGCGACGATGCCAAGAACATTGGCGACGTCAACGATATCGTGCTGACCAAGGACGGCAAGGCCGAGTCGCTTGTCATCGGCGTCGGCGGGTTCCTCGGCATGGGCGAAAAGAGCGTCACTTATCCTTTCGACAAGGCTGCCAGGGCAGAGAAGAACGGCGATCGCTGGCTGGTGGCCGAGACCACCGAGGACGAACTGCGGGCGCAGCCGGACTTCAACCGCAAGGCCTATGATCCGGCCCCGGTGACCACGGCATCCAACGACGCTACAGCGCCGGCCCCGACGACTGCCGCTCCGGCCGATACCGCTGCTCCGGCCCCGATGGACAAGACGGCCGAGGCTCCGGCTGCGACAGCGCCTGATGCGAAAGCCACCGACCCGACTGAAACAGCGGCGATCGACAAGTCGACGCTGACCGAGATGCCAGCGGGCGAAATTCGCGGCGATGATCTGAAAGGCACCACCGTCTACGGCGCCAATGACGCCAAGGTCGGCGAGATCGGCGATGTCGTGCCGGCCCCCGACGGCAAGACCGACGCGGTGATCGTCGATGTCGGCGGCTTCCTCGGCATTGGCGAGAAAGAAGTAGCAATCGCCATGGACAACCTCAAATTCATGACCGACAAGGACGGCAAGAAATACCTCTACACGACCTTCACCAAGGAGCAGCTCGAAGCGCAGGCGGCTTATGACAAGGGCAGCTATGCCGAGAAGCGCGACCAGCAGCGGATGATTGTGCGGTAGGGGAATAGGAGTTGGGCAGTAGGCAGTAGGTACAAGGAAGAAGGCGTGTGGCAGTTGGTGCCATCTTGTACTTTTCCTACTGCCTACTGCCTACTGCCTTACTCACATATCCAACAACGCCATCTTCCGTCAGTTCTGCCAGCGCAAGCGACTGGTCGAGATGCTCGGCCCGCCAGGCGAGCAGCTTTTCGGCGAATTCCAGCCGAATCGACAGATGGGCGGGATCGGTGGCAAGATTGTTCAACTCGCTCGCGTCACGCTCCAGGTCGAATAGAAGCGGCGGCAGGCCGCCGCCGAAATGCACATATTTGAAGTTTTCGGTGCGGATAACGGCGAGGTTGCACTGGCGTGATGCGATGCCGAAATGCCGCTCGGCCTCACCTTCGGCAATCGAGCGGAAATCGAACTCCCAATGCGCGGCATCGCGCCAATCCCGAGGCGCCTCATTGTCGAGGAATGGCTTTAGCGAGTGTCCGTCGAGATGCGGCGGCACCTCCTCTCCGAGCAGGTCGAGCAGCGTCGGCAGTATGTCCACAGCCTCGGTGAAGCGATCGACGCCAGTGCCGGCGGCCTTGAGGCGGCGCGGGTCGCGGACGATCAGCGGAATGTGGTAACTGCCGTCGAAGAAACCGCCCTTGCCCAGCATGAAATGGTCGCCCATCATCTCGGCATGGTCGGAGGTGAGCACTATGATGGTGTCGTCCCATGCATCCGTCGCCTTGACCGCCTGCCAGATGCGGCCAAGCTGCGCGTCGACTTCCGAGATCATGCCGTAATAGAGCGCACGGATGCGGCGGAAATCGTCGTCACCCCAGTCGCGCACCTTGCCCTTGGCGCCCGGCCGGAACTTGGTCCGCTGTTGCTGGCTCATATCGTAGGCGACATAGGGGTGGCGCCTGGCTTCGGCCTGCCAATTTTCGGCACGACGGAAAGCCGGGCCATCGGCGGGATCATACATCGCGTTGTAAGGTTCCGGCACGATGAAGGGCGGGTGCGGGTTGATGAAGGAAAGATGCGCGCACCACGGCGTATCGCGCTCCTGTTCGCCAAGCCAGCGGACGAATTCGCCGGTCAGGAAAGCCGTGGGCGTCTCGTCTTTCGAATAGACTGGTGGTGCGTTGGTGACGGCGCTACTTGTGTCGCCTGCTTCACCCGCCGGACGATGGATGTCGGGAGAGCCGGCGCTGGCATCGACGCCGCGTAGTTTGAGCCAGGACAGCCATGGCTTCTGGTGCTCGGGCAGGAACTGGCGCACGGTGTAGCCGGGCAGCACGCCTTCATAGCTCCTCAGCGCCGGGTCGCCCGGCGCCAGGGTGCGCGGATCGAGCGACACGTCGGTGTAGCCGAACAGCGTCGGATCATAGCCGAGGCCGCGTAAGGACAGCGCGATATTGCCGTGACGGGCGTCGAGCGGCGTGCCATTGCGGCAAACTCGGTTGTTCATCTGGTAGAGGCCGGTGTAGAGGCAGGCGCGGGCTGGCGAACAGGGTGCTGCCCCGCCATAGTGGCGGCGAAACAACACGCCCTCGGCGGCCAGCACGTCGGCATTCGGCGTTCTCACCACCTTGTGGCCCGCAGCCGACAGGCAGTCGCCGCGCCACTGGTCGCAACTGATCAGGAGAATATTCGGGCGTCTGCCTTTTCTTGCCAATCGTCTGTCTCCTCATCAGGGGGCACGCCGCTCATGGAGCTGAATTTCGACGGAGATGCAACATCACCGCCTTTGCAGAATGGTGAACAAAAATCATCACGTTGTTCACTTTTAGCGCACAGTCCATTCTGTGTTTGCGGCCTTTGCCGCTGATGGGCGGATCCTCATATTGGGGTGGAACAGCGGCAAGGGCCGCATAAGGACAAAGGGAAGGAGCAAGAAATGCTCGACCAGATCAAGGGCTTGCATCACGTCACCTCGATGGCCAGGGATGCGCGCCAAAACAATGAATTCTTCACGAAAAAGCTTGGCCTGCGCCGGGTCAAGAAAACCGTCAATTTCGACGCGCCTGACGTCTATCACCTCTATTATGCCGATGAGGTCGGCACACCCGGTTCGGTGATGACCTATTTCCCATTCCCTAACATCGGCAAAGGCCGTCACGGCGTCGGGGAGGTCGGAACCACTGTCTATTCGGTGCCCGAGGGCACGCTTGGTTATTGGGAAAAGCGTCTTGCCGATGAGGGCGGCGCCGGTCTTTCGCGCGACGAGACATTTGGCGAGAAGCGCCTTGCCTTCGCCGGTCCCGACGGCGACGGCTTCGCGCTGGTCGAGGACAGGGCCGATAAGCGCGCGCCATGGGCAAAGGGGGGAGTTCCCTCGGATGAGGCGATCCGCGGCTTTCACTCGGTGTCGCTCAGGCTGAGGGATGGCGGCGCCACCGAAGAGCTCCTGAAATTCATGGGATATGAGGAGGTCGACAAGGCAGGCAGTGTCAGGCGGCTGGCGGTGAAGAACGGTAATGGCGCCGACGTTGTCGACATCGAAACGCTGCCGGGTGCGGGTTTTGCCAATCTCGGCGCCGGCTCCGTCCACCATGTCGCCTTTGCCGTCGAGAACCGCGCCAAGCAGCTCGAAGTGCGCAAGGCGCTGATGGACACTGGTTACCAGGTGACGCCGGTGATCGATCGCGACTATTTCTGGGCGATCTATTTCCGCACGCCGGGCGGCGTGCTGTTCGAAGTCGCCACCAACGAACCGGGCTTCGACCGCGATGAAGACACCGCCCATCTCGGCGAGGCGCTGAAGCTGCCGTCGCAGCACCAGCATCTTAGGCCCTATCTGGAACAGCATTTGCAGAAACTGGAAGACTGAGGATCAGGTCATGAGCAAGGACGCTTACATTCACAAGGTGCTGCCCGGTTCGCCGGGTGGGCCGCTGCTCTTCGTCTTCCACGGCACCGGGGCCGACGAGAGCCAGCTTCTGTCGCTCGGGCGCGATCTCGCGCCGCAAGCGACCATCGTCTCGCCACGCGGCGATGTTTCGGAACAAGGCGCCGCGCGCTTCTTCCGCCGCACCGGCGAAGGCGTCTACGACATGGGCGACCTGGCACGGGCGACGGATAAGATGGCCGGTTTCGTCAAGGCGCATGTCGAGGCGGCGAAGCCATCGGCAGTGCTGGGCCTCGGCTATTCCAATGGCGCCAATATATTGGCCTCGGTGGTGTTCGCGGCACCGTCACTGTTCGATGCGGCGGTGCTGATGCATCCGCTGATCCCGTTCGAGCCTGAGGTGAAGGGCAGCCTTGCCGGCCGCCGCATTCTGGTTACCGCAGGCCGGCGTGATCCGATCTGCCCGCCGAACCTGACATCGCGGCTCGAAGCCTATTTGCGCGCCGATGGCGCCGATGTCACAGTGGAATGGCACGACGGCGGCCACGAGGTGCAGTCGAACGAGATCGAAGCAGCACGGCGGTTCCTGTCCGCCACGCCGGCTGAAGGAGCGTAAGCGATGCCTGACCAATTGCCGGAGATCGAACTGGAAGACCGCGGCTCCAAGGGCCGCTATCTCCTGCGCGGGCCAGGTGGCGCCGAGGCGGAGATGACCTTCACCAAGATCGGCGAGCATCAGCTCATCATCGACCACACCGAAGTGCCGGATGCCTTTCGCGGGCAGGGTGCGGGGCTCCGTCTCGTCACCCGCGCCGTCGAGGACGCACGCGCGGCGGGCAAGAAGATCATCCCGCTCTGTCCGTTCGCCAACGCCCAGTTCCGCCGCCACCCGGAATGGGCCGATGTGCTGAAGCAATAGCAGGCGACGCCTGATGTGAACGACGACGCGTGATGTGAATGATGGGGAAGGGCGCACGGCTTTGTCGTGCGCCCTTCCTCAACCGTTCGGGACGTGCAGCCTCAAAAGCAATATTATTCTGGCATTTGCGCAGATCGCCCGTCTTGCCTAAGTAGGTATGTAGCCCGCCGAACGGGGTTACCGCCTGTTGCCGACCAACCAATCGAATGACCCCTTGATGACCGAAACCGACCTCGTTCCCGTCTTCGACGGTCACAACGACACGCTGCTCAGGCTCTACCAGTCGAAAGATGCGGATGTCGAAAAGCTCTTCATCGAGGGAACGCAGGGTGGCCATATCGACCTGCCGCGCGCGAAAAAGGGTGGATTTGCCGGCGGCATGTTCGCGATCTTCCCGCCGCCAGTCGAGAAATCGAGGCGCAGCGCGGTTCCGCCCGCACCAAGCGATACCGAACCTTTGCCGCCCGAGGTTCCCCACGCCGATGCGCTCGCTTCGACAGTCGCTATGGCCTCCATCCTGTTCAGGCTGGAACGCGCTTCGGCACTCACCATCTGCCGGAATGCCCGCGACGTGCGAGATGCGATGGCGCAGGGGTCGATCGCGGCCGTGTTCCACATCGAGGGGGTCGAGGCGATCGACACCGAACTGACGATGCTCGACGTGCTGCACGCCGCCGGCCTGCGCTCGCTCGGCATCGTCTGGAGTCGCCCGAACGCCTTCGGCCACGGCGTGCCGTTCCGCTTTCCGTCGTCGCCCGACACCGGGCCTGGACTGACCGATGCGGGCAAGGCGCTGGTCAAGGCCTGCAACAAGCTCAAGATCATGATCGATCTCTCTCATCTCAACGAGAAGGGGTTTCGCGATGTCGCCGAAATCAGCGATGCCCCGCTGGTCGCGACCCATTCCAATGTTCATGCGATCTGCGGTCACTCCCGCAATCTCACCGAATGGCAGCTCGGCGCGATCCGTGAGTCGGGCGGCATGGTCGGGCTGAATTTCGCCACCGGCTTCCTGCGCGAAGACGGCAGGATGAATGCCGACACCAGCCTCGACATCATGGTGCGTCATGTCGATTCCCTGCTGCAGGCGCTGGGCGAGGACGGCGTCGGCCTGGGTTCGGATTTCGATGGCACCATGATCCCGGCCGCGATTGGCGACGTCACCGGACTGCCGAAACTCATCGATGCGTTCGCCGCGCGCGACTTCGGGCGCGCGCTGATCGAGAAGATCGCCTATCGAAACTGGCTCGGCATGCTGGAAAGGACGATCGGGTAGATCGTCAGCCCTGCTTTGTTCGCTCGAACCGGTCGGCGTCCGCCGAGGTAGTCCTTCCGCGCCTTGCCGAGCCTTTGTGGCGCAGAAGCAACACTGAGTTGCATTCCTTTCATCGGTACGAATTCGCCATTTCACAATCCCATCAGCGTATCTACAATTGGGCAATAGCTGGGGGTTTACACTGATGAAATCGATTCTTCTCGCAACTGCGGTTGTGTTGGCCGCAAGCGGTAGTGCTTTTGCGGCAGATGCCGTGGCTGAACTTCCTGTTGCATCGACCTACAACTGGTCCGGCGCCTATGTCGGCCTGACGGCGGGTTACGGCTGGGGCGACAGCAAATTCAACGACGGCGTCGATTCAAACTCCTTCGATATCGACGGGTTCATCGGCGGCGTAACGGTTGGCTATAATGCCCAATTCCATGAGAACTGGGTTGTGGGTGTCGAAGCAGACCTGTCCTATTCCGACGTCAAGGGCAGCTTCGGTCCGGGTAACCTCGGCCAGCCGAACGGCGACGGCTGGAACTGTGGATCAGGCGCCTGCGTCACGAAAGTGGAATGGTACTCCACGGTGCGAGGCAGACTCGGCTACGCATTCAACAACATTCTCGTCTATGGAACCGGCGGCTTGGCTTTTGGTCGGGTCAAGTCCGGGATCAACAACTCTTCGGACTTTCAGGCAAGCGACACAAATGTCGGATGGTCGGCCGGTGGCGGTGTCGAATATGCGTTCAATCAGAACTGGACGGCTAAGGCCGAATATCTGCACGTCGATCTGGGGTGGACGGACGTCTCAAACGGCTTCTTCAAATCCGACGCCAAGTTTGACGCAGTCCGCATCGGTCTGAACTACAAGTTCTGACCTTCGACACGACAGTTTTGGGGGCTACTACCCGAAACCCATGCGCTTCAGCCAGTCCTGGCCGACGCCGCGATCACGGACGATCGGCAGCGGATCGGTGGAGTCCAGCCGGGCGCAGATGCGGTAGACTTCGAGCGTTTCGGCACTCATTTCGCCGCGCTTGTAGAAGAACATCGCCGCGGCATAGCGCGTGCGGCCCGACCATTTTTCACCGAGCGGCGTGTTAACCAGTTCCCACTGCTCGGTGGCTTCCCCACCAACGTCGTGTTTGCCTGCCTCGTCCGTCATGGTCAGAAATCCGCCGGTGGATTGGCGGTGCGACGGTCGAGCTTGATGAACGGCCGCGGCACCACCTTGGCCCGCTTCATCAGCCTCTGGTATTGCAGCTCGCGCATGGCGTAGATCTCGACCCAGAGGTCGTCGACCATCGTATCGCCGAACGGCCGCGCCAGCGAGGCGATGGCGATGTTGCGCTTGGCCATTGGCGACCACATGGCGGCGCTGACCAGCCCGACCTCCTGGCTCTTGCGATGATAGACGATGGCGTGCTCGGCCGGGATGTTGCCCTCGATCTCCAGCCCGACCAGCACATGCCGCAGTTTCCGCTTTGCCCGGGCTTCCAGGATGGCGCGACGGCCGTTGAAATGGCCTTTTTCCAGGTCGATCATGAAACCAAGCCCGATCTCGTCTGGCATGCGCAAGCGGTCGGCGCGGATGGCATGCTCGGAAGTGACGAAGTCGGCATTGGCAACGATCAACCCTGCTTCGAGACGGGCACGGTTGAGTGCCGTGTAGCCGATGGCGCGGATGCCGCGCAGTTCGCCCGCCACCATCAGCCGGTCCCACAAGCTGATCGCCTGCTCAGCCGGTGCGAACAGTTCGTAGCCGAGATCGCCGGTGAAACCGGTGCGCGAGATGGTGACCGTGCCACCACCGAGCGGGAACTCGGCGAGGTCGAAAATCTTCAACCGCTCGACGCCGGCAAAGCCGGCATCGCGCAGCACGGCAAACGAAGTCGGGCCCTGCAGCGCCAGACCGGCGATGGCCTCAGTCTCTTCCTCGACCGTGACGTCGAACCCAATGGCGCTGTCGAGCAACCAGGGCAGATGCCGCTCCTGCGAGCACAGCCGAAAGCGTGTTGGCGACAATCGGAACAAGGTGCCGTCATCGAGGACGAAACCCTCGTCATCGCACCAGGCGGTGTAATGGACGCGGCCGGGCTTGAGCTTGGTCACGTCGCGTAGTGTGACACGGTTGAGGAAGGCTTCGGCGTCCTTTCCCTCGATCCGGTATTTCGTCATCGGCGAGATGTCGAACAAAGCGGCCTGGCTGCGGATGGCGAAATATTCGAGCTCCTCGTCCCACAGTGAGTGCGGGGCGCGATAGCCGGCCCAATTGTACCAGTCGTTGGTGCGGGCCAGAACATCGATGCGCGGCTGGAACGGCGTGCCGAGCCGCAGCGTCCGGAAATGGGATTGGGCTGCGGTGCGGGCCGGGCTCGTCGGCGCGCTGGATTTCTTTTTTATCGCCTGTGCCATGGCCTAGCCCTTCATCGCGATGATGCGTCTTGCGGCATTTAGCCCCGGCGCACCGGAGACGCCGCCACCCGGATGCGAGCCGGCGCCGGCAAGGAACAGCCCTTCGACCGGTGTGTCGTAGCCCGACCAGCCGGAGACCGGTCGCGACATCAGCATCTGGTCGGCCTGCAACTCGCCGTGATGCCAGTGGCCGCCGGGCATCCGGTAGCGTGTCTCGATATCGGCCGGCGTCAAAAGCTCGGCATGGAGCACCGTCTTGCCGATCCTAGGTGCATAAATCTCGAGCTGAGCCATGATTGCTTCGAGGAATTTCGGCTTGCCCGCGCTCCAGCCTTCTTTCAGCGCATAGGGCGCGTATTGCACCACCGCCGACAGCACGCAGGCGCCTTGGGGTGCCAGCGACGGATCGGCGAGACTCGACAGCGTGATCTCCATCACCGGTTCAGGTGAGAATTCGCCGTATTTCGATGGATTGAAGGCGCGCTCGACATGGTCGGGCGAAGGTGCGATGACCAACCGGCCCTTGTGGCCGGCGGCATCGACGCCGGTGAATTCAGGCTGCCGATCGAGCGCCAGATGAAGCTTCGCCGCATCGCCCTTCATGCGGATGTGTTTCACCTTGCGCACGAAGCCGGTATCGATCTCGCGCGGCCCGACAAGGTCGGCAAAAGTGGTCGCCGGATTGATGGCCGAGACGATCGTCCTGGCGCGAATTTCCTCGCCATTGTCGAGCGTAACGCCGACAGCGCGGCCCTTCTCGACGATGATCTTCGCCACGGGTGCCGCCGTGCGGATGGTCGTCCCGGCCTTTTGCGCCGCCGCGCGGATGGCGGCGACGACCGCGCCCATGCCGCCTTTCGGCAGTATCTGCGTGCCGACAACACCAGCGGTTTCGCCTGCCAGCCGATAGTAGAGGCCGAGCAGCGAGGTCGGCGAACGCGGGCCAAGATGGCTGCCCAGCGTGGCGTCGAAGGCGAGCAGCCCCTTCAGCCGGTCGTCGGCAAGCTGCTCGTCGAGCAGGTCGGCGACGTTCATCAACAGCACGCGCAGGAAGTCGCGCATGTCCTCCTTGCCGAGTTTCTTCAGCGCCAGCGCGGTCTGGCCAAGTGCTGTCGTCTCGGCCAGCGACATGCCGCTGAGATCGGGGGGGCGGCGCGCTAGAAACGGTTTCAGGATGCCGGCACAGCGCAGCAATTGAGCGCGCAACTCTTTCCAGGCGGATTGCTCCGACGGGTTGGCGCCGGTCAGCACTTCGCCATAGGCGCCGTGCAGGACAAGCGGCGGACCGTTCGTCGACAGCGCCACCGACGGTACGAAATCGCTGCGCGCGAATTGCAGCCCGTGCTTCTCCAGTTCCAATGTCTTCACGACATCAGGGTGGAGCCGGTTCAGCAGGTGGGCGACCGAGGAGACGCGAAAGCCGGGTGCGAATTCCTCGGTGCGCGCCGCGCCGCCGACGTCGCCAGCGGCTTCCAGCACCAGCACCTTGCGGCCGGCTTTCGCCAGCGTGGCGGCGGCGACGAGGCCGTTGTGGCCGCCCCCGATGACAACAACATCAAATGACGTCATGGGCCGGGCTCATATGCTGAGTTGGCTTGGCGAGGTCGCGCAGGATTTCGGCCGCGGCATTGCGGCCGGGTGCGCCCATGACGCCGCCGCCGGGATGGGTCGACGAGCCGCACATATAGAGCCCGCCGACCGGCGAGCGGTATTGCGCGTAACCCGGCACCGGTCGGTTGAACAAAAGCTGGTCGAAGGTCAGTTCACCCTGGAAGATATTGCCTTCGGTGAGGCCAACCTCGGCCTCGATCTCACGCGGCGTGCGCACTTCCATATGGACGATGCGGTCGCGGAAGCCCGGCGAGTACTCGGCTATCTGCGAAATCACGCTTTCGGCGAAGCCGTCGCGGTCGGCATCGGTCCAGTCGCGGCCATTTACCTTCGGTGGTGCATATTGGACGAAGCAGCTCATGAAATGCTTGCCGGGTGGCGCCATGGTCGGGTCGAGCGTCGTGGGGATGACCATGTCGAGGAAAGGGTCCGCCGACCAGCGCCCGGCCTTCCAGTCGTCATAGGCGCGCTCCATGCGCTCCATCGAATCGGTGAAATGCATGTCGCCGCGATAGACAGGCGAATCCTTCGGCAACTCCGGGAATTCGGGCAGCGAATCGAGCGCGATGTTGATCTTGCCCGACGAGCCGCGGATCTTGAAGTTCCTGACCCGGCGCAGGAAGATGTCGGGCAGTTCCTTTTCCTCGACCAGCTTGAGGAAGGTGCGTTTCACGTCGGCGTTGGAAACGACGAGCTTGCCACAAATCTCCTCGCCATCGGCAAGGACGACGCCTTTGGCCTTGCCGCGCTGGACCAGCACATGGCCGACCTCGGCGCTGGTGCGGATGGTGCCGCCAGCGGCCAGGAAGGACGCGGCGAGCGCCTTGGTGACGGCCCCCATGCCGCCGCGCGCATAGCCCCAGGCGCCGACCGAGCCGTCGACCTCGCCCATATAGTGGTGCAGCAGCACATAGGCGGTGCCCGGCGACATCGGTCCGAGTGCGGTGCCGATGATGCCGGACAGAGCGAAATTCGCCTTGATCACGTCGGTCTCGAAATATTCGTCGAGGAAGTCGGAGATCGACATGGTCCAGAAGCGCAGCGTCAGCGCCATTTCCTCGGCCGACAGCCCGGCGAATTTTTTGCCGAGATAGAGAAGCTCGCCAAGGTCGCGTGGCCGCAAGCTGGTCGGGTCGGGCGCGGTGCGCATCAGCAGCGGCTGGATGAAGCGGCATTGCCGCGTCACGTCGCGGGCGTAGCGATCATAGGCTTCGGCATCGCGCCTGGAGAAGCGGGCGAACTCGCGCCGATGGGCATCGTGGTCGCGGTAGTTGGCGAGGTAGTCGCCGTCGCGGGTGAACACCGCGCCGCCTTCGTAAGAGATCACCTGCAGGCCGAAGCGCGGCAGTTCGAGGTCGCGCATGATCTCGGGGCGAAACAGCGAGCAGACATAGGAGCAATTGGAATAGAGGAAACCGGGCGTCAATTCGCGGCTGGTGGCGGCGCCGCCGACCCAGTCGTTCTTTTCGACGACCAGCACGTCGAGCCCGGCGCGCTGCAGGTAGCAGGCATTGACCAGTCCGTTATGGCCACCACCGATGACGATCGCATCCCAAGCCTTCATATGCGCCCAGCTTTCATCGCGACCTGCCCTTCATTTTTGCGTGATCCGCTTCCCGGATGTGTGGAATTTGGCATGGCAGCCGTCATTTTGTCCAGCCATTCTGAATGAATGTTCAACAAATGATATTGCGTTTTCCCTGACATGCGCTAGGCTTTGGCAATATTCGGAAGTGGGTTTTCGAGGGTTGGGGCCGAGGTCTGATGATCGAAACGGCGGACGCCGAGCCGGAATATGACGAAAACGCCATCCGCTTCCTTGAGGCGCTGTGGGGCGACGGTTATCTATCGCCCGGCGGACCGGATGAAGTCGACCGCGTGATCGAAGGCCTCTCGCTCAAGGACAAGACAATCCTCGACATAGGCTGCGGCTCGGGTGGCATCACGCTGCATCTGGTCGAGCGCCATGGTGCTGGCCACGCCACCGGCTTCGATGTCGAGCGGCCGGTAATCGAGACGGCCAGGCAAAGGGCGGCCGCACGCGGGCTGTCCGATCGCGCCAATTTCGTCCAGGCGCCGCCCGGGCCATTGCCCTTCACCAATGCTTCATTCGATGTCGTCTTCTCCAAGGACGCGTTGCTGCATGTGCCCGACAAGGATGGGCTGTTCGCCGAGATATTCCGCGTGCTGAAACCGGGCGGTGTCTTTGCCGCTTCGAACTGGATGATCTCGCATGACGGCGAGCCTTCGACCGATATGAAGGCCTATGTCGCCGCGGAAGGCCTGTCCTTCGCCATGGCGTCGCCGGCGCGCTATGCGCAAGCGATGCGCCGCGCCGGCTTTGCCGACGTCAGCGTGCGTGACCGCAATCCCTGGTACCGCGAGGTCGCGCGGGAGGAACTCGTCCGCCTCAAGGGTCCGCTCTATGCCACGGTCGCGGCTGCGGTCGGGGCGGCCTATGTCGACAAGAACATACGAACCTGGGAAGCCATGCAGAAGGTGCTTGACAGTGGCGAGCACCGTCCCACTCATCTTCGCGGTCGAAAGCCGGCTGGATAGCCGGCGATGCTGGAGATCATCACGCCCATGAAGACAGCAGAGGCCAGGGAAGCCGTCCTTGAGTCGGCGCGAAAAAGCGAGACCGAAAAACGCGGCCGCAAGGCGTCGAAGGAAGTCAGGCAGCTGCAACTGATCGAGGCGACGATCGATTCGCTGGCCAAGCGCGGCTATTCGGAGACGACGATGGCCGATGTCGCCGATGGCGCCGGCCTGTCGCGCGGCATCGTCAATTTCCATTTCGAGAGTAAGGAGAAGTTGCTCGTCGCCACGCTGGCATACATGGCCGACGAATACGCCGCGCACTGGCGCGCGGCCCTCACCAAGGCCGGCGACGATCCCGCCCGCCAGTTGCGGGCGCTGGTCGCCGCCGATTTCGACCGCTCGATCTGCAACAAGCGCAAGCTGGCCGCCTGGTGCGCCTTCTGGGGCGAAGCCAAGTCGCGCCCGACCTATCAGGCGCTGTGCGGCGCGCGCGACGCCGCCTATCAGAAGATCTTCATCGACCTTTGCGCGACGCTCAAAGAGAGCGGCGGCTATGCCTATGAGCCGCAGGTGATGGCGCTGGCGCTCAGCGCCATGCTGGAGGGTCTGTGGCTGCGGCTGATGATGGGTACCGAGGACGTCACCCGCGAAACCGCTTTGCAGGCGGCGAACGAATTCCTGTCGGCGGCATTTCCAAAACATTATCCGTGGGCCAGTGGCTCCAAGCCGGCCTGAAACAAAAACCAAAAAGAGGATGGAACAGCAATGAAGACAATGACCCGACGCCTGACACTGACACTGGCGCTGACTGGTGTGCTGGCGGCTTCGGCCGCCGCGCTTGCGGTCGCCGCGGACAAGGACCTGATCATCTTCGACTGGTCCGGCTATGAGGACCCAAGCTTCCACCAGAAATATGTCGAGAAGAATGGCGATTCGCCGACCTTCACCTTCTTTGGTGACGAAGACGAGGCGTTCGAAAAAGTCCGTTCCGGCTTCAAGGCCGATCTCGGCCATCCCTGTTCGCAGAGCGTGGTCAAATGGCGCGAGGCCGGTCTGCTGCAGCCCCTCGATACCTCCAAGATCACCAGCTGGAAGGACCTCAATCCCGGCATCATGGCGATGAAGGATCTCGCCACCACAGCCGATGGCAAGGCATGGTTCATGCCCTGGGACTGGGGCAATACCCAGCTCACCTACAATTCCGACAAGGTAGACGAGAAGAACGTGCAGTCGCTGAAGGCTTTCGCCGACCCCAAATTCAAAGGCAAAGTTTCCATCGGCGACAATGTCGACGACGCCTATGCCCTGGCCAGCCTCGCCATCGGGCTCAAGGACTGGACCAAGATGACGGACGACCAGTTCAAGCAGGCGTCGGACTTCCTGCGCGAGGTGCACAAGAATGTGCGCTCCTACTGGACCGACTCCACTGACATCGTCCAGCTGTTCAGCGGCGGCGAGGTCGATCTCGCCTGGGCATGGAATGATGCGACAGTGCAATCGGTCGCCGCCGGCGTGCCGATCAAGGCCAAGAAGGACACCGACGAAGGCATCTCGACCTGGGTCTGCGGCTATGTGCTGTTCAAGGATGCTCCCGACAATACCGACAAGGCCTATGACTACCTGAACGCCATCAACGATCCGGAAGTCGCCAAGGTGCTGGTCAAGGACTGGGGTTACGGCCAGGCCAATGCCAAGGGCATGGAAGGTGTCGACCAGGCAGTGTTGAAGGAGAAGGGCTATGACGATGTGCAGAAATTCGTCGACAAGACGCTGTTTCAGTCGCCGGTGCCCTCCGAGCTCAAGCTCAAGATGATCGCCGAGTTCGAGAAGATTAAAGCCGGCTATTGAGCCCTGTCTGGCTTGACCCGTCCGCCTGCCAATATGGTGGGCGGACGGGCTCGCCAAAGCTTGGGAATTCTCCTAACCTCGCTGGATATTGTTTGCGACGGGGGAATTTCCAGCCATGAAGTCCATGCTTCGCAACCTTGCCATCGCCGCCGCATGCACGATTGGCGCTGGCGCTCATCTTGCATTTGCGGCAGGCGGCGGCGACCTCGTCGTGTTCGACTGGTCGGGCTACGAGGATCCGTTGCTGCATCCCGCCTACACCAGCAAATATGGCGCTGAACCGACCTTCGCCTTCTTCGGCGACGAGGACGAAGCCTTCCAAAAGATGCGGGCCGGCTTCAAGGCCGATATTGCGCATCCCTGTTCGCAAAGCGTGGTGAAGTGGCGCGAGGCGGGGATGCTGCAGCCGCTCGACCCGTCCAAAATCACCGGGTGGAAAGACCTCAATCCCGGCATCATGGCGATGAAGGATCTTGCCACCACCGCTGACGGCAAGGTCTGGTTCATGCCCTTCGACTGGGGCAACACATCGCTGCTCTACCGCACCGACGATGTCACGGCGGAAGAGGCGCAGTCGCTCAGGATCCTCGCCGATCCGAAATTCAAGGGGCGCGTCACCATTGGCGACAATGTCGACGACGCCTACGCACTGGCAAGCCTGGTCATCGGTCTCAAGGACTGGACCAAGATGACCGACACGCAGTTCAAGGAGGCGTCCGATTTCCTGCGCCAGGTGCACAAGAACATCCGCTTCTACTGGACCGACGACACCGACATCAACCAGGCCTTTTCAGGCAATGAAGTCGACCTCGCCTGGGGCTGGAACGAGACTTTCGTGACGCTCAAGGGTCAGGGTGTGCCGATCGAAATGAACCGCAACACCAAGGAGGGTATCTCGACCTGGGTGTGCGGCTATGTGCTGATGAAGGATGCGCCGGGTAATTTCGACCAGGCCTATGATTTCCTGAACGCGGTCAATGCGCCAGATGTATCGGGCTATATGGTCACGACGTTCGGCTATGGCCACGGCAATGCCGCCGGCATGGCGGCGATCGAGCCCAAGCTGCTGGCCGAGCGAGGCTTCGACAATCTCGACAAGTTCCTCGACAAGACCCTGTTCCAGCAACCGGTGGCGCCGGAGCTCAAACAGCGGATGATCGAGGAATTCGAGAAGATCAAGGCCGGCTATTGAAGCGCGGAACTGAAAGAGCCGATGTCGTCATCGTCGGCGCCGGGTTCACCGGCCTGTCGGCGGCGCTGGAGCTGAAGAAGGCCGGCATCAATTTCCTGCTGCTTGAAGCGCGCGACCGTGTCGGCGGACGCGTGGAGTCCAGACGCAATGGGCTTGGCGAGCGCATCGACAGCGGCGGCCAGTTCCTGTGCGAGGACATGCCGGAACTGATGGCGCTGGTTGAAGCACGCGGCAAGACGCTTATCGAAACCTATGTTGAGGGCGAGTTCGTCACCCAGCCACGGATGAGCGCGCACCAGGGCGAGCGAATCTTTGTTGCCTCGATGGCGATCCGCGACCGGATGAATATGATCGCGCCGGACGATCCCGATATCGTTGGCCTGACCGTTGCCGCATGGCTCGAGCGCCAAAGCGATCCGGGGGAGGTCAAAGCTGCATTCCGTTCGATGATCGAGGGCCTCTGGTGCCAGGCGCTCGAAAAGCTGCCGCTGTGGCATCTGATCGACAATGACCGCCGCATCACCAACGAGGCGCCGGAGCTGCAATATTTCGTTCGCGAAACCATGCACGCGCTGGCAGATGATATGGCTAGCGATCTCGGCCGCCGCCTGCGATTGAATGCAGCGGTCGAAACCATCGAGAACGGGCCGGAAGGGGTTCGCCTCGTCACGGCGGCAGGCGCGGTCGAGGCACGGGCTACCTTGGTCGCGGTTCCGCCAGTAATGGCCTCGAAGCTGGATTTCCTGCCGGCGCTGCCGGCTGCCCTGGAAAGAGCGCTCGGCGTCTGGCAAAGTGGCGCGGTGGTCAAAGTGCTGGTGCGCTATCCCACGGCGTTCTGGCGCGCCAGGGGCCTGAGCGGCATGGTGATGTGGCGCGACCTGCCGGGTCTGTTTGCCTGCGATGTCAGCAAGGATGGCGACCATGCGGCGCTGGTCGTCTTTGTTGGCGGGCCATTGGCGTTACGCTGGCGTGAACTCGGCGATGCCAGATTGCGCGGCGAACTAACGGCAAGGTTGAAGGATGCGCTCGGCGCCGAGGCAGCCGGCATCACCGATCTCAGCTATCGCGATTGGACGCATGATCGCTGGAGCGGTGGCGCCTATGGCGACCTCATCGTCGACGCGATGGCGACGGATGCTGAAAAGGTCATCCTGGCTGGCGCATCGCCGGTCCATTTCGCCAGTTCAGAACTGTCGCCGTCATTTCCTGGCTATGTCGAGGGCGCGATCGTGGCGGGGCGGATCGCGGCGCGAAAGATCATTGCGGACTTTCTTGGCTGAGCATGATCTTTTCCGAAAACCGGTTTCCACTTTTCGGGATCATGCTCTAGTCCGCCATCGCCACCAGCGCCTCGGGGTCGTAGGCGAGGCGGATCGAGGTGCCGACTGGGATGTCGTCGGCGCCGAAATCATTGGTCTCGGTCACCGACAGCGGCTTTTCCAGCCCGGGTATCTCGACGATCAGGTGGGTGATCTCGCCGAAATAATGGCGCTCGACCACCTTGCCGGCGACTTCGAATTTGGCCGTCGCATTGTCCCACAGCACGCGCAGCCGCTCGGGGCGGATGCCGAGCGTGGCTGCGCCGCCATTGCGGACGAAAGCCTTCGGCTTGTCGGTCTTGATGCGGCCAAAGCCCAGCGTGTCGACGACCAGCGAGGCGCCGTTCTCCTCGACGATCTCTGCCTTGACGAAATTCATGCCACCGAGGAAGTCGGCGACCTGGCGGTTGACCGGGCGCTGGTAGATTTCCTTGGGCGAGGCGACCTGTGCGATCCTGCCACCGAACATCACGGCGATACGATCGGACATGGCCAGTGCTTCATACTGGTCGTGGGTGACCAGCACGAAGGTGATGCCGACCGCCTGCTGCAGGCGACGCAGTTCGACCTGCATCTGTTCGCGCAGCTTCTTGTCCAGCGCCGACAGCGGCTCGTCGAGCAGCAGCACCTTGGGCCGCATCACCAGGGCGCGGGCCAGTGCCACGCGCTGGCGCTGGCCGCCGGAAAGCTCGGTGGCGAGGCGCTTGCCAAGACCGGTCAGAGAGACCTGCGCCAGCGCCTCTTCGACCCTGCGCTTTTCCTCCGCCCTTTCGAGTTTCAGCCGCTTCAGCCCATAGGCGACATTCTGCTCGACATTGAGGTGCGGGAAGATCGCATAGCTCTGGAACACCATGTTCGTTGGCCGGCGGTTGGCGGGAATGCCCTCCATCGACTGGCCGTCGACCGAGATCGAGCCGCTGGTCGGGTTGTCGAAACCGGCAATCATGCGCAGCAGCGTGGTCTTGCCGCAGCCGGACGGGCCGAGCAGCGAGAAGAATTCGCCCTCCTTGATGGTCAGCGAAGCGTCGTCGAGCGCCTTGAAGGCGCCATAGCTGCGGGTGACGCTTTTGATCTCGATCATTGGGCGTTCGGTCTGGGGGCGTTCAGTCTGGGGCCGCTCAGGCATAGAGGCCTCCCTCGTTCTGGGTGCGTTTGGCCGCGCGGCGGCGCAGGATTTCGGCAACGGTCATCAACAGGAAAGAGGCAGCCAGCAAAAGCGTGCCCAGCGCCAGAACGCCAGGCAGCTTCGAGGCGAAGCGCAATTGGCCCCAGATATAGATCGGCAGCGTGGCCTCGGTGCCGGTCAGGAAGAAGGCGATGAGGAACTCATCGAGCGAAATGGTGAAGCAGACGAGCAGGCTGGAAATGATCGCCGGCGCCACCATTGGCAGCGTAACGCGCCGGAAAGTGCCGAAGGCGCTCTCGCCGAGATCGGCGGAGGCTTCCTCGAGGCTGCGGTCAAAGCCCTCGAAGCCGGCGGTCAGCACCGTCATCGAATAGGGAATGCAGACCAGGACGTGGCCGAGCACGACGGTGAACAGCGACAGGCTCAGGCCAAGTTGCAGTATCACCAACAGCAAGGAGATGGCGACGATGATTTCGGGCAGCACCAGCGGCGCCATGATCAGGCCGTTGATGGCGCGGCGGCCAGGGTAGCGGTAGCGGGTGATCGAACGGGCGGCGAGGATGCCCAGAACCGTCGACAGGATGGCGGCCGACACGCCGACGACAAGGCTGTTCCAGGCGGCGTCGAGCAACGCCGGCGTGCGCGGCAGATCCTCGTACCATTTGAGCGTGAAGCCGGAGAGCGGGAATTTTGGCGTCGCGGCCGTGTTGACCGAGAAGATCGGCAGGAAGATGACCGGCAGATAGAGGAAGACGACGTAGAGAAATGCATAGGCCGACAGCCAGCCATTGGCCAGGAAGCGCCGCATCGCCATCATCGCGCCAACCTCATCGCGCTAACCTTTGGGCGGCGCGGAGGATCAGCACGGTGGCGCCGGCGATCAGCGTCACTATCAGCATGGTGGTGACCGAAAGTGCCGCGCCCAGCGGCCAATTGGAGGCCTTGCCGAACTGCGCCTGGATGGCGTTGGCGATCATGACGCCGTCCTTGCCACCGACGAGCTTGGGCGTGACATAGTCGCCGACGGTCGGGATCATGACGATCAGCGCCGCCGAGATGACACCCGGCGCCGACAGCGGCAGCGTCACGCGCAGGAAGGAACGAATGGGACCGTCGCCCAGGTCCTTGGCCGCTTCGACCAGCGTGCGGTCGACCTTTTCCAGCGATACGAAGATCGGCAGGATGGCGAAAGCGGCCCAGGCATGGGTCAGCGTGATGATGACAGCACTCGAATTGTAGAGCAGCGCGGTCGACGGCTCGTCAATGACGCCAAGCCCCATCAGGCCGGAATTCAAGACGCCATTGTAGCCGAGGATGACCTTCCACGACATTACGCGCAGCAGATAGCTGGTCCAGAACGGGATGGTGATCAGGAATAGCCAGAGGCTCTTGTGGCGGCCGCCATGGAAGGAGATGAAGTAGGCGATCGGATAGGCGAGCACGACCGTGAAGAAGCTCACCGTCAGTGAGATGTAGAGCGAACGCCAGAGCAGGTCGCGATAAATCGGCTCGGTCAGCGCGATGCGGTAGTTTTCCAGCGTGAAGGTGCGGTCGATGGTGAGGTAGTTCTGCGTCCAGAAGGAATGCGCGATGACCACCAGGATCGGCAGTACCAGGAGTATGAGCGCGTAGAGAAAGGTCGGGCTGATCAGGGCAAAGCCCTGGACGGGTTCGGACTGCAGAAGGGCATCTCGCCTGGCCCGCGTCATGCCGAACGCGGGCGACCCTTCCGCAGCCGCCGTCATTGCAAGCCCCCGGGCAGGATCCCAAGCGTGATCTCGGTTGCTGGCGCGGATTGTCCTGCCATGCGTCTCCCATTCGCTGGCGCTTCGGCCCGAAAACCGGAATCGATTTTCGGAAAGCACGAAGCGCGTATTCAAAGTGCTAGAGCGTACTTTGTGCATCCAAGTGGACGCACGTCGCTCTAGTGCCGGCTGACCGTTCCCAATTTTATGCCTGAAGTGCCATCGACCGCGTTTGCCGATCGCACTCCAAGCTTGCCGGCTTTCTTTCATCATGAGCGCATCCGCGGATTGAAATCAAGCGCTATTTCTGCAATATTGATTGAACGGACATTCAAAATGAAGTGAAGAAAGCCAGTTTGCCCGCAGTTGACGGCGAGCTTGGTGTCCGATGAAATTTACGAAGAAACGATGCGAGGCGACGATGGCGGCTGCAAGAGATCTGAGGACGACCGGAATGCCCGGACCTGGCGATGAGGACGCCGTGGAACTGGCCAAGCGTCATCTTATCCAGCCCTGGCCGTTTGCTGGCTCGGTCGGCGACGAAGCGCGTGCGCTGATCGGCGAGGGCGACGGCATCTACATCACCGACAGCACTGGCAAAAGACTGATCGACGGACCGGCCGGCATGTGGTGCATCAATATCGGTCACCGTCGCGAGGAGCTCGCCAAGGTGATGTACGATCAGGCCATGGCGCTGTCCTACAACACGCCGTGGTACACGATGAACGCGCCGTCGGCGGAGCTTGCCATGCGCATCGCTGGCCATGCGCCTGGCGACCTCAGCCATGTCTTCTTCACCACGGGCGGTTCCTCGGCCGTGGAGACGGCGCTGCGCTTCATGCAGTTCTACAACAATGTGCGCGGCCGCCCGGAAAAGAAGCTGATCCTGAGCCGTGGCGGCGCCTATCACGGCTCGACCTATCTGTCGGCTTCGCTCAACGGACGTCCGCGCGACCGCGACTGGATGGACGGCGCCGACGAGCTCGTCGTCAAGCTATCGTCGCCCGATCCGTTCCGCCGTCCAAAAGGCATGAGCCTTGCCGCCTTCACCGATGTGCTGGTCGATGAATTCCGCGACACCGTCGCCCGTGTCGGCACTGAGCGGATCGGTGCTTTCGTCGGCGAGCCGGTGCAGGCCTCCGGCGGCGTCATCGTGCCGCCCGACGGTTACCTCAAGCGCATCCGCCAGATCTGCCGCGACAACGATATCCTCTATATCTCCGACGAGGTGGTGACCGCCTTCGGCCGGCTCGGCCATGTCTTTGCTTCCGGCGAGGTGTTCGGCATCGAACCCGACATGATCACCTTCGCCAAGGGCGTGACGTCAGGCTACTTCCCGCTCGGCGGCGTCATCATTTCGGAACGGCTGCTGCAGGAGCTGCGCCGCTCGAACCATCCCGACGCGATGTTCGGTCATGGGCTGACCTACACCAGCCATCCCATTGGCTGCGCGGTGGCGCTGAAGAACCTCGACATCCTCGAAGACAGCGTGCTCGCCCATGCGCGCGAGGTCGCGCCCTATTTCCAGGCGCAACTGAAGACGCTGGAGGAACTGCCGCTGGTCGGCGAGGTGCGCGGGCTCGGGCTGATGGGCTGTGTCGAATGCGTGGCCGACCGCGAAAGCAGGGATCCATTGCAGCTCGACAAGAATGTCGGCAAGCGCATCGACGCGCATTGCCACGAACTTGGCCTTTTGGTCCGGCCGCTGATCAACATGTGCGTGATGTCGCCGCCGCTGATCATTTCGCGAGAGCAGATCGACGAGATGGTGTCGATCCTGCGTGAAGGCATTTCGCGGACAATGGACGATCTGAGGAAAGAAGGGGTGTGGCAGGGGTGAGAGCCGATCTCCCCCCTTGAGGGGGAGATGTCGCCAAAGGCGACAGAGGGGGTTGGTCCGACCGGGCGCGACCCTATTGCGGCAGATGGAGGTTGGCGCTTATGTGAGGCGACCCCCCTCTGGCCTGCCGGCCATCTCCCCCTCAAGGGGGAAGATTGCAGCTTCGCCGTCCTACATCTGCGACCGCATAGCCTCGTTGAGGTTCCACATGTCCTTCTCCTCCGGCGCGGTCTCCAGCCCGAGCACAGGAATCTGCTTGCGCAGATGGTCGTGGTGGGTGCGTACGCCATATTCGAGATCGGAGAGATAAAAGCCCTCGAAGGCTTCTGACAGCATGGACTCGTTCGACCAGACGGAAAGCTGCACGTCCTCGTTCATAGTGTCGCGGTCGATGCGATAGGCGAGATAGCGCGCCGCCGCCTGTTCCCTGGTCTCGTCCTTGTAGCGGTAGATGGCGCCGCGCAGCAGCGTCTCGCCGGTCGACAGCGGAAACTCCTGATAGAACTGCACGGATTCCGGCATGATCGACAGCGCGTTGTTGGGGAAGATGCCGTAATAGATCCAGGCCTTGCGCAGGTGCTCCGGCAGATGCGTCGCCTCGGGTGCGAGCTTGATGTACTGGCCCACGCTCCAGCGCCGTCCAGCATGCGGATTGTAGGTGGCGAAGGAGCGCGACACGCCGTTGATGAACGGTTCGTCGAAATAGGTCGCGCCATAGAGATCCTGCAAGGCGGGATGCGCCATGGCGACATGGTAGCCTTCATTGTCGACGTCGCGCACCGACTTCCAGTTGACCGGCGACTTCTGGGTCCAGATGCCCCAGGACGGCACCATGTCGGCGACGCCGTAATGCGCCATCTCGGCCTCGATCGGCTTCAGCAATTCGGTCACCGACGGCTGCGGCCCGCCCTTGCGGAAGCGGATGAAGATGAAGCCCATCCAGATTTCGAGGTCGAGCGGCATCAGGCCGAATTCGGTCTTGTCAAGATCGGGGAAGGAGCGCGGGCGGGCGGCGCCGCGCAGCGTGCCGTCGAGATTGTAGACCCAGCCATGGAAGGGGCAGACCAGTGCGTTCTTGCAGGTGCCCTGGCTGTCGGCGACGACGCGGCTGCCGCGGTGGCGGCACATATTGTTGAAGGCGCGCACGACGCCGTCCTTGCCGCGCACGATCAGCGCCCGTTCGCCGACCACGTCCATGGTTAGATAGTCGCCGGCATTCGGCACGTCGGAGACATGGCCGGCGATCTGCCAGTGATTGCGGAAGACGTATTCTTTCTCGAGTTCGAGAAGGGCGTCGGAATGATAGCTCCAGCCCGGCAACCCCCGCCGGTCCCAATCATTGGGGATCGCCACGTCACGGAGGTGCGGGTTCATAAAACGGCTCATCATTTGTTGAATACTCATTCAATAAAAGCATATTTTTCATTGAAATGCAATGGCTTGTGGAAATCAGAAATTTCTATGGAGCTGAGTTACGGCACTTTTAGAACCAGCGTGGCGACAGAAAATCCCGGAAATTCCGGGTGTTAACATGGGTTGTGACACCGGGCGCGCCGGATGAGGATTCAGCGTTGCCGCGTCGGGAAATGACCTCGCCTCGCATGGAAAGATTGCCGCTGCCCAAAATCCATTCCCAGTGTGGGATTGATCACTGTCCAGCGACCGATTCAGGCCTAGAAGGGTGCTGCCAAGCATCATTGTCAGGCAACGAGTTTCGCAAACGAACCTGTGTCGGGTGTGGCCAAACATGCCAATAACAACCGAAATTTCTCGTTTCAAAGCCGTTACACGAGCAAGCGGGTGCATCATTCGCCCGTTACCAGGCGCGATTAAGTTCGTTCTACCGAAAAAAGAAAATCGATGCAGGGAACGATGATGTTTACCAAGATCCAGACCGCCAGCCACGACCGCCAGTTCCAGGCTCCGGAGCGCAATGACCGCCGCCCGAAGCTGGCTTTGCGCCAGCGCGCCAGCGACAATCCGATGGGGCTGTTCACAGCGCTGGCGACCGCCGCATTCGTCGGCATGGCGTTCGCGCCGACGGTTGGCCCGGCCTTTGCCTCGCTGAACCCACCCGCCAACGTCATCGATGGCGCGACAACCACGACCAAGACCGGGCGCCTGCCGATGCCGCAGATCGATTTTGCCTGCAAGGGCCAGGCCTGGGGCGCCGAGAGCGTGGACTGCCTGCGCGCCATCGCCCAGCAGTCCGGGGTGCACAGGGCTCGCGCCGTCCGCATGATCGCGAATGCCGCGCCGATGGCCAGCACGCCGAACGTTTTTTGAGTTTTGGCCAGCATGATCTTTTCGAAGACCGGTTCCCACTTCTAGGGATCATGCTTTGCCCGAGCGTCCTCCAGCGCTCAAGTCAGGCTCCCACCGCACCGTCGGTCGGGAGTCTTCTTTTTACACGCTTTCTCTTTGTTTTGACGCAATTCCGGATGGAAAACCGTTTCACACTTTTCCTGGAGTTGCTTAGCTTCCCAATGCCGCCTGTTCGGCAATGGCCGATAGCACACCGCGCACGTCCAGCGTGCTGAACGGCTTTTCCAGGATCTGCGGCCGCAGCGGTGCGGGCAAGGCCTCGATCTCGGCCTTGGCGCCGATCAGGTCGCCGGTGACCAGCACGAAGCGCCGCGCCAGATCAGGCCGCTCGGCGAGCAGTTCGCGATAGATCGATATGCCGCTGGTGCCGGGCATGCGCAGATCGGAAAAGACGATGTCGGGCGGCATGTGGCCGCTCAAGGTCGCAGCCGTCGATGCCCAGATAGGCACGATGCGCGACTTGATGCCCATCAGCTCCAGAATGTCGGAGAGCGAGGCGGCGACATCGGGCTCGTCATCGATGATCAGCGCATGGCGCAATCCGCTCGACCGCGCTGGGCTTTCACCGGCGACGGCACCATTGGCGGCAATTGCCGGCAATTGCACGACGAAACGTGCGCCCCTTGGCACAACCTCCTCGAACCAGACATTGCCATTGTGCCTTTCGATGATCGACTTCGAGATCGACAGGCCGATGCCGGTGCCGACGCCGACCGGCTTGGTGGTGAAGTAGGACTCGAAGATACGGGCGCGTATCGCTTCCGGCACGCCAGGGCCGTTGTCCTCGACGGAGAAACAGGGATTGCCGCGGTCGCTGCGAAAGGTGCGAACCTTGATCAGCCGGTCGCCGCCTATGCCGGCCAAGGCGTGCTGGCTGTTGACGAGGAAGTTGGCGGCCACCTGCGTCACATGGTCAGCGTCGGCCATGGCCAGCAGCGGACCGCTGGCAAAATCGGTATCGATGATAATGCCGGTCGACCTAGCGCCATAGGCCGTCACTTCGAGGGCTGCGCGAACCACCTGGTTGAGGTCGGTCTCGGCCTGGGCGGCGGGATGCAGGCGCACCATCGACAGAAAGCTCTTGACGATGCGGCCGCAGCGCTCGGCGGCGGCGCGCACCTTTTCGGCGCGCACCTTGGTCTGCGGATCGGAGGCGAATTCGTGCAACAGCGTCGATTGGGCAACGACCACGGCCAATGGGTTGTTGAGCTCATGCGAAACGCCGGCGAGCAGCGAGCCCATCGCCGCCATCTTCTCGTTTTGGTGCAGCTTTTCGCGCTGGCGGCCGATCTCCTCCTCGGCGCGCAGCTTGTCGCGCAGGTCGCGGATCGAGCCGAAGATCAGGCGGCGGTCGGCGACCCGCATCTCGGTCGCCGTCAGTTCGATCGGAAAGACTTCGCCGGCCGCGTTCTGGGTGACGGTCTCAAGCCGCTGGCCGACCATCGGCGCGCCGCGGCCCGACATGTATTCGGCGCCTGACGCGTAGCCCTTGCGGTAATATTCCGGAACGACGGTGTCGAGCAGGTCCTTGCCGAGGATGTCGCTGCGCTGGTAGCCGAACATCTTTTCTGCGGCCGGATTGAATTCGATGATCGAGCCGGTTTCGTCGATGACGATGATGGCATCGAGCGAGGCCTGCAGCATGGTGCGGCGGATGACCTCGCTGGCATGGGCGTCGGAAAGCGATCGTTCGATGGCGTCGCTGATGGCCAGCGCAATGATGTGTAGCGTCGCCTCTTCCTCGTCGGTCCATTCACGCTCGTTCACACAATCGTTGATCGCCAGCGTGCCCCACAGATGGCCGTGCGCAAAGACAGATACCGACAGGAACGACTTGATGTGCTGCTTTTCGAAGTCGGTTCTCAGGAAACCTTCGAGGTCGCGCGTGTGTCCGGCGAAGACCTTGCCTTGCCGTTCATCCTCGCCCAACCGCTCCAACAGCGGGTCCGAATTGACGACCGACTGCATGATGACCGTCGGCGACGCCAATTCGCCGCCAAACCGGGGGTCGATCCAGTAGGCCGCGACCGACTGGGCAAAACCCTGGCCGGGCAGTTCGCGCAGACGAAACAGGATACCGCGCTGGCAATCGAGCGCCGTGCAGAGTGTCGCCAGGATGTTTTCCATCTCGCGCTGCCAGTCGCCGGCTTCGCGCAATCGGCGAACGACATTGACAGCCGCCATCGCCGCGCCTTGCCTGGCGCCGTGCACATCGGTGTGTCCTGCTTCAGCAGTCATTATCAGCCGTCATTTTCAGAGCCGTGCCAGGCCGGAATGGATACCTGCGGCCCGTCAGTTGCCTTCACCGGTCGGCAACGAGAAGATATAGCCTTCGCCGCGCACCGTGCGCAGGAATTTCGGATTGGCCGGGTCCGCCTCGATCTTCTTTCTCAGCCGCATGATGCGGATGTCGACGGCGCGTGACGATTCCGGATCCTCGACGAAGCCGATCGCCTCGGAGATCGCGGCCCGTGTCAACAGCCGGTTGGCGCGTGTCAGGAAAACCTCCAGCACGTCAAACTCGCTCTTGGCCATGTCGATGACTGTGCCATTGGCGCCGGTAACGAACCTGCCGTCGAGATCGGCATGGAAGGGCCCGAAGCTCATGGAACGGCGGTCGGCCGTTGCTTCGGTCTTGACGCCATGCGGCTCGGTCGGTTGGGGAACACGGCGCAGCACGCTGCGGACCCTCGCCAGCACCTCGCGCAATTCGTAGGGCTTGACGATGTAGTCGTCGGCACCGAGTTCCAGCCCGACGATGCGGTCGAGCGCCGTGCCAGCGGCGGTGGCGTAGATGACGCCGATCGGCATTTTCGAGCGTAGCCAGCGGCCGAGTGACAGGCCGTCCTCGCCAGGCATGGCGATATCGAGGATGGCCAGATGGAACGACTGCGTCTCCAGCAAGCTGCGCGCTGCGGCGGCGCTCTCAGCCGTCGCCACATCATAGCCGCTGGCGCCGAGATACTCGGCAACCGCGTCCCGCAGATCGGGCTCGTCCTCGACGATGACAATTCGTGCCCGCACTATGCTCTCGCTCCCGCTTTCAGTGGAAAGTAGATTGGGTATAAACATCATGTCCAGCGCTCATATTCGGTTACTGAAGGAATGGTAAGAAAACATGGCTGCACGATCCGTCATCGCGCTTGTTTCCGTCGCTGATACGGTCGCGACCGATCTCGCCGACCATCTCGAACGGCGCGGCCATGATGTGCGCGCGGTGCGCCAACCCTGGGAGGCCGAATCCCTGCTTTCGGGAAAGGGCATCGATGTCGCCGTCATCGGTGACAGCCTCAGCCAGGCAGAAGGGCGCGATCTGCTCAGGCGCTATGGCGGCGAGAGCGGACCGGATTTCATTCTGATCTGCCGGCCAACCGACCTGGTCGACAAGGTGCTGGCGCTCGAACTGGGGGCGGCCGACGTCGTCGAGAGCCCGCTCAATGTCAGAGAACTCGCTGCCCGCATCGGCGGATTGCTGACGCGGCGCGGCAGGAGCGCCGGGGAGTTGATCGTATTGGAGAACGCGACGGTCGACCTCCGGTCGGCCATGGTCATGCATCGCTCCGGCACGGAGGAACAATTGTCGCCAGGCCAGGTGGCGCTGCTCAAGCTGTTTCTGGCCAGTCCGCGCAAGGTGTTGACGCGAGACGACATCATTGCCGGAGCGCCCGCCGAAAATGCCGATGCCTTCGATCGCTCGATCGATTCGCGCATCGTGCGGCTGCGCCGCAAGCTCGACACTGAAACCATCACCACCATAAGGGGTGCGGGTTATCGGTTCGATCCGCCGATGCAGTTCGGCGATTAAGGGTAGTTCATCACCGATTGAGAGCAGGGCGGCCACCTGCTGTCCACAGGCCGTGGCGCTCAACGCACCACGAGAAGCGACGGACCTGACGGCACTTCGCTAGGTCCCATCTCGCTGGCAATGACGAATTCGGTCGCCTGAGCGCGATCCTTCAGAAGCACGGTGACAAGGCCGGCAAAGCCGAGCAGGCCCTGTGCATAGAGCAGTGCGGAAAGCACCGAAGCTGCAAATTTCGTGTTCATCTTATCCACTCCCCAAATCCAGATTACGTCACGCTTCGGGATACCTCCCGAAGTGCCCGCGCCGCTGCGGAGCCCCCCGTCGCGGCGCGGGCCTTCGGTCCTCTCGGCTGCAAGTTGCCGGAGGGGCCGCGCATCTTCTTCAGCCCAAAACCGACCCGCCAGAGGGCCTTGAGCCGGTTGACGCGCAGGCTGGAAAAGATCCAGACCGTGGCGGGAAACAGGACCGCTTTCAATTTCGTGCCAACTTTCGTTTGGCGCGGGCTTGTTTCCGTTGGGTCAAATCTGCGGCTGGCCTGTATCCGTATCATGCCGCCCCACGCCGCGCTCTGTTGCAGGTTGGTTTCGAGCGGGGTCGATTTCTTTCATATGAGGGAAAAGCAAGTTTTCGCTTGAGGTTAGCTGGCATCTTCCGTTTGCCAGCTCGACGGCAGCCAGCGCTGTTTGCTTCGGGTCTCGCTTCGAAAGATCTGCACCAAGCGAGTCGCTTCCGTTAACCATAGGAAACAGATTCGAAACAGAAACGCATATCCTACGAAATCGGTTCGAAACACGCGCCAACGATAAGCCGGTCATCGAATTGGAACCGGCCATGTCCGGCAAACAGGGGGACATCATGCGCACCACCATTTCCGCCAAGCTCATTCACATCACCGCGGCCGCCCTGACGGGTGCGGCCCTTCTCCTCGGTGCCGGCAATGGCGCTGCGCAAGCTGCCAACAAGATCGTGGCGCGGGTGTCGCTTTCGCAGCAGACCATGGAAGTCCTGGTCGACGGCCGGCCGACCTTCGCGTGGAAGGTCTCGACCGGCGCCAGGGGGTATGTCACGCCGACCGGTTCGTTCAGGCCGACCCGCATGCACCAGATGTGGTATTCGAAGAAATACGACAACGCGCCGATGCCACATTCCGTCTTCTTCAGCGGCGGCTACGCCGTGCATGCGACCAATGCCGTCAAGCGCCTGGGACAGCCGGCCTCGCATGGCTGTGTGCGGCTGCATCCGGACAATGCCGCCGACTTCTACCAGCTTGTCGAGGTCTTCGGTCCGGCCAACACCAGCATCGTCATCGTCAAGTAGGCTGCGTTGGAACGGTTTGAGGCCTGAGTTATCGGGCTTCGCCGCTCCGGCTTCCCGCCGATGGCGGCGGTAAAGTCAAGCAGCCAAAAAAGAGGCCGGATTTTCCGGCCTCTTTTTATTTGGTCGTGCAGTTTTAGAGCATGATCCCGAAAAGTGGGAACCGATTTTCGGAGAAGATCATGCTCAAGCAGAGAGATAGAGCCTGTTTCCATCCCGATTCCATCGGGATGGAACAGGCTCTAGTCCTGCAGCGCCGGCATCAGCTTCGGGTCGGGCTTCTCGGCATGATGCGGCAGGTCCTTGCTGGCGATGAAAGTGTAGAACATCGGCACCACGAAAAGCGTGAACATGGTGCCGACCAGAATGCCGGTGAAAATCACCAGGCCCATCGAATAGCGTGCCGCAGCACCTGCACCGCTGGAGGTGATCAGCGGCACCACGCCGAGCGCCATCGCCGCCGTCGTCATCAGGATCGGCCGCAGCCGCACCTTGGCCGAGGCGATGATGGCATCGCGACGCCGCATCCCGTGCTGCTCGCGCTGCTGATTGGCGAATTCGACGAGAAGGATGCCGTGCTTGGTAATCAGACCGATCAGCGTGATCAACCCGACCTGCGTGTAGATATTTAATGTTCCCAAGCCCAGATTGAGCGGCACGATCGCACCGAAAATCGACAGCGGCACCGCCATCATGATGATCAGCGGGTCGCGGAAGCTTTCGAATTGCGCCGCCAGCACGAGGTAGATGACGACGATGGCGGCAGCGAAGGCGATCAGGATGGTGCTGCCCTGTTCCTTCTCCTGTCTGGACTGGCCGGAATAGTCGATGAAGAAGGTGTCGGGCAGGCTCTCCCTGGCGATGTCCTCGATGGTCTTCAGCCCGTCGCCGGTGGTGACGCCGGGCAGCGGCAGTGCGGAAATCGTTGCCGAGTTCAACTGGTTGAACTGCTCGATCGCGGCCGGCGATGCGTTGGTCGAGATCTTCACCACCGCCGACAGCGGCACCATTTCGCCCGACGCGCTGCGCACGAAATACTCGGCCAGTTTTTCGGGGTTGTCGCGGAATTGCTGCGGCACCTGCGGGATGATGTCATAGCTGTTGGAATCGCGATCGAACTGTGCCACTTCGGCGCCGCCGACCAGCAAGGTCAGCGTCCGGCCGATTTCGGCGATCGGCAGGTTGAGGGCGGCAGCGCGGTCGCGGTCGATCGTCACCGTCACTTGCGGTGCGTCAAAGGCCATCGAATTCTGCACGACGATGAAGCGGCCGGAGGCCTGCGCCTTGTTCTTGATATTCTCGGCCGCCTCGTACACTTCGGAAGCGTCGCCGGTCGAGCGCACCACCATGGTGATCGGCAGGCCGCCGCCGGAGCCCGGCAGCGTCGGCGGCGCGAAGACGAAAGCCTCGACGCCGGCGACCTTGGACAGCCGACCCTGGATGTCCGCCTGGATTTCCTTGGAGCTGCGCGTGCGTTCGGCCCAGTCCTTGAAGGCGAAGCCGACGAAGGCGCTGTTGGTCTGGCCGCCGAAGGCGACCGCCGAGAACTGCGCCCGCGTTTCCGGCAGATCCTTGACCAGGCCGAGCATCTGGTTGACGTAGGTCTCGGTATAGTCGGACGTCGCGTAACGGGGCGCGGTCACCAGCGAAAGCAGGAAGCCCTGATCTTCCTCCGGCGCCAGTTCGCTCGATGTCTTGGTGAATGCAAAGCCGGTGACGCCGACAAGCGCAAGCACAATGATCAGTGTCAGCGGACGATAGTTCAACGAGCCGGTGACAGCCTTCTCGTAGACGCGCTCGACCCACCCGAAGGTACTGTCGACAATGTGCTGGAAGCGGCTATGCGAACCGGCCTTCAGGAGGCGAGCCGACATCATCGGCGTGATGGTGACGGCGATGAGGCCCGACAGCACCACCGAGCCGGCGAGCGTCACCGCAAATTCACGGAACAGCGCTCCGGTCAGGCCCCCGGTGAAAGCCAGCGGCGCAAACACGGCGGCCAGCGTGATCGTCATGGCGACGATGGCGGAGAATATCTCGCGCATGCCGTTGAAGGCCGCCTGCATCGGCGACATGTGGTCTTCTTCCATATGGCGGTGGATGTTTTCCACCACCACGATCGCGTCGTCGACAACCAGGCCGATCGCTAGCACCATGGCGAGCAACGACAGGAGATTGATCGAGTAGCCCATTGCAAACAGCAGGAAGCAGACGCCGACCAGCGACAGCGGAATGGTCACGATCGGCATCATCACCGAGCGGAACGAGCCGAGGAAGAGCAGGATGACGACGATGACGATGGCGACTGCCTCGCCGATGGTCTTGAACACCTCGTAGATCGAAGCGCTGATCTGTTCGGTCGAATCGTAGACGATCTCGATCGTCATGCCTATCGGCAGGGTGTCCTGGATCTCCGGCACGATCTTGTGGATCGCCGCCGCCGTGGTCAGCGGATTGGCGGCGGGCGTCGGGAAGATGGCCAGAAAGGTGCCGGGCTTGCCGTTGAAGCTGACCCTGGTGTCGGTGTTCGCGGCGCCCAGCTCGACACGCGCCACGTCACGCAGCCGCACCACGTTGCCGTCTTTCGAACGGAGCGGAAGCTCGGCGAAAGCCTCCGGCGTCTGCAGCGTCGAGCGCACGGTGATCGAGGAGACGACATATTCGTTCTGGGTATTGCCGGGCGCGGAGAGGAAATTCGACTCGTTGATGGCGGTCAGCACGTCCCCCGCGGTGACCCCGCGCGCCGCGAGCTTCACCGGATCGATCCAGACGCGCATCGAATATTCCTGGGCGCCGAAGATCTGCACGTCGGCAACGCCTTCGACCGTGGACATGCGCGGCCGGATGACGCGCTCGATATATTCGGTCAACTGCTCCTTCGTCATGTTCGGATTCTGCATCGAGATATACATCATCGCGAACTGATCGCCGGTGCCTTTGACGATCACCGGGTCCTTGGATGCTTCCGGCAAAGTGCCGCGCACGCCCTGGACCTTCGACAGCACCTCGGTCAGCGCGACATCCGGGTTGGAGCCGAGTTTCATCTGCACCGTCACGGTGCTGGAGGACGGCCGGCTGGCCGATGTGACGTAATCGATGTTCTCGGTCGAGGCGACGGCGCGGGCGATCGGCGCTGAAATAAAGCCCTGGATCAGGTCGGCGCTGGCGCCCGGGTAGGCGGTCGTGATCGTAATGGCGGTCTCGTCGACCTTCGGATACTGCCGGATCGAAAGGTTGAAGATGCCCTGGAAGCCCAAGAGCAGGATCATGCAGGCCAGAACGGTCGACAGAACCGGTCGGCGGATGAAGATATCGGAGAAACTCATTTCTGGCTTGCCTGCTGGTTCACCGGCTTGGTCGGGTCGATCGTGTTGTCGACAGCAACGGACATGCCGTTGAAAAGCCGGTTCTGGCCGGCGGTGACGACCTCATCGCCAGCAGTGAGACCTTCGAGGATCTCGATCATGCCGGCATTGCGGCGGCCAGGCTTGACGAATACCTGCGACAGGACGAGAGCCGGCTTTTCGCCCTCCGTGGCCGGCTTGGCCGGGTCGGCAGCCGTCTTGTCCGCGGGTTTGTCGGCTGCCGCATCAGCGGCGGGCTTGGTGGCATCCGCCGCCGGCTTGGTTGCGTCCGCCGGTTTTGCAGCATCCGCCGCCGCGGGCTCGTCTGCTGCCGAGGCGGCGGGCATTTCTCCAGGCTTCGCAGCCGGGGCCGAGGCGGCTTCCGCCCCGGCCGGACGCACGACAAAGATGAAATCGCCATAGAGGCTGGACGTCAGCGCAGTCTGCGGCAGCGCCAGCACATTGTTCTCCTCCGGCAATTCGACGCGCACCTGCACGAACTGGCCAGGCGTCAGCTTGCCTTCGGGGTTGGCCACCTCCGCCCGGACCGTGACCAGACGGCTGCTGGGGTCGATCTTGGGGTCGATGCCGCGAATGGCGCCGGCAAACGGCATGTCGCCGCCGCCGATGCCCAGCCGAACCGTCTGGCCGATCTTCAGCAGGGGAAGCTGCTGTTCAGGAATCGAGAAGTCGACCCGCATCGTGTCCAGATCCTGCAGGGTCACCACTGCGGTTCCGGACGCCAGATACTGGCCGAGGTCGATCTTTGGGATACCCACCGTGCCGCCGAAAGGCGCCGTCAACTGCTTCTGCTCGAGCACCGCCTGCATCTTGTTCACCTGTGCGAGGGTGGCTGATGCGGTTGCCCGCGCCGTGTCAAGCGTAACGTCCGCACCGACGCCGCGCCTCTGCAATTCGATGGCGCGCGTCAGCGCCGTCTGGACGAGCACGGCTTGAGCCTTCTCCGCATCGAGATCGGCACGTTCGACGGCATCGTCGAGTTGAAGGAGAACCGCGTTGGCTTTGACCTTCTCGTTGGCGTGAAAAAGGATCTCCTTGACGATACCAGCGGTCTCAACAGTCAGGTCGACGCCGCGCACCGCACTCACCGTGCCGATCGCCTCGATGCCCGGCGTCCAGCTGATCGGCTTGACGATGGTGGTGGACACGGTCGCCGCCGGCGGTTTCATGGTGGCGAAATACTGCTTGATGCCGTTGTCGCGCAGGAAGTTGAAGCCGACAATGCCGCCGACCACGGCGACCAGCACGAGCAAAACCAAGGCGATGACGACTATCTGGATTATGCGTCTGAACAAGAGTGTCCCCTCAACCGGCGACCGTCATGGCGGTCGATGTCGGGACACTATCCACGGCAGGTCCCGATTTTCAAATAATGGCGGTCTTACTGTACCGTCTGGACGGTCTTGTCAATTGGGCCTAATGTTGCGATGGGAGGGTGCCATGAAAGCCCAAAGATCGAATTCGCGCGAGAAGATTCTCGCAGCGGCTGCCGATGTTGCCCGGGAATCCGGACCAGGAAGCCTGTCGCTGGATGCGGTTGCCAGTCGTGCCGGCGTGTCGAAGGGTGGCTTGCTGTATAATTTTCCGACCAAGGCAAAGTTGATGCAGGCGCTGGTGGAGGATTACCTGCGCGAGTTCGAGCGGGCGCTGGAGGCCGCACGTACGGCCGGGGCCAGCGGCGAAAGTCTGCTTGCCATCTATATCAAGCTTTCGGCCAGCGATTGCGAGGAGCCGCAACCGTCGGCCTCGTGGATATTTTCGGCGATCGCCGAGGATCCCGATTTCCTGACGCCGATAAAATCGTTCAAGCGGCAGCTCTTCGAGCGACTGAAAGGAGAAACCCCTGATCTCAAGGCGCTGCTGGTCTGCTTTCTCGCCATCGAGGGGCTTCGCAGCATGAACCTCTTCGATTCGGATATCCTTTCGGCTGACGAGCGCGGGCTGCTGATATCGTCCTTGCTGCGGATTGCCGGATAGTCGCCGCGGCCGTCCGGGGAAGGCTCAAGGGGTCGGCAAGCACGTCGAGAACGCCGCATCGACAATGGCAAGCTTGGCGGCCTGGACGGCCATGTATTCCTGGTAGAACTGCTTCGAAACCCACATGACCGAATGCCCCCGCTGGCCCAGCCAGCCGACGCTGCCGAGTTGTTCGGCGTCGCGCAATTTGCGTGAAAGATGGGTCCGGGAAAGCCTGAGCCAGTTGGCGAGGTCTGCGATCGACACCACACTGGTCGGGATCCGGTCGAGACCCGCTTGGTCGGGATCGATGCCGGACATCAGCCAGTCCATGACGATGCCGCCATTGTTGAGCCAGATGAACAGGGAAAAGGTCTGCTTGGGCTCGCGCACCGGCTGAGAAGAAAGCAGGCCGTCCGCCACCAGCGGCTGCAATCTGGCAAGCATGTCGGGTCGGGCGAGGAATGTGGCCAGCCGGCTCCCGCCGTCGAGGCTGTCCAGCGTTTGTAGATGGGCAACGACCCAGCCGGCAAATGTCTTCACTGTTGCCGCCGTGACCTGAAAAGGGCGAGCACGCCCATCCTCATTCGTCGGCAGATACTCGACGACGTGATAGTGCAGCATCTCTTTGATGAAAGCCTCGGCGGTGTTGCGGCTGGCCACCGAATGCTGGCGTATGGCATCGATGAAACGGGCTGCCGTCAATTGCTTGCGATGGTCGCTCGGGTCTCGCCTGAAATGCAAGGCAAGACCGACATGGCCCATCAGCCAACGTTGCTGTGTGGCGAAGACGGAAGCAAGGCGCGGGCTCGCTTCGTAAATCTGGATAAGCGCCAGCGACTGCGCCTGGACACAGAGATGCAACGCCGGATGGCCGACTATGTCTTCAGCGTTCAGAGCTATCTTCCGCCCCCGTGCTCCGGTCAGGCCCATGCGTCCACGGCCCGGCTTGTGGATTTTTGATCCCCTCCATTTCATGGCATCGGCGTTCAGGAATTTCAAATCAGAAACCGCACGACGCGCCATGTGCCCCTGGATACGCAAAAGATCCCGCGGCTTTTTAATGTCGCGTGTGATCTCCAGCGAAGCCGGGATCTCGGACCGATCACGATGAGGTTATCCAGGCAGTTCGTGCCAGTTTGCAGCCTCCAGAGTGCCGCGCACGATCGGTGCCGTCACATAGGGTTCATTGTGCGGACATAGCGTTCCCTCCCGGTTTTTGCTGTAATGCAAGAGGAGTTGGACACGGTGGACGTTGTTTCAAGCGAAGCGGGGATTCCGACCGTTTCGGCCTGCCGGTGTCGACCACCCACGTGTTGTCTTCGGGCGTCGCCGGCACGATGGCGGCCAACGGTTCGGGCCTGCGATGGTCGACGGTGCGCAATCTGCTGCTCGCCTGGGTGCTGACGCTGCCTTGCTCGATTGCGCTCGCATTCGTGCTGTTCATCATCTTCCGCCAAGTGTTCTGAGCGACCACGGCGCGATCAAAGAGACGGCGCCGCTTGCGGCGTCATTTCTGCTTCCAGATGTTTTCAGAGAGTCTGCCGACACTGTGGCGATGCAGGTGGCCTTATTGCAGGATCATCCGATGAAGCCTGACTTCAGGTCGGATCCTCGCGGTGCAGATCGTGGATGGCGACGCCCTCGACATTGGTCGGCAGTGTCAACCATTGGCGATGACGCAGCGTGCGCTGGGTATCCTCAAGCCCCATTTCCCAGTGCTCGCGCATCGAGGTGCCCGAGAATTCATAATCCTTGGCGTGTCCCTCGTAGCCCTTGTGCTGGTAGATCAGGTGGACGATGTTGACCACGCCGGCATTCGAATAGTCCTCGATCAGCTCTTTTTCACCATCATTCAGCAGTTCGGCGGGGACGCGTTTCAGGGCATCTAGCAGCTTCATCTTCAGCGCGTGGATGCGCTGGAAATTATCGGTGTTCTGACGTGTGCGGCTGGAATACATGATGTCCTTGTGCCGTGACAAAACGTCGGCCATGCCACGCGGCAAGGTACCGCGCGCACTGAACAGGTCGACCTGGAAAACCAGCGAAGAGCGGTCCTCCTCCTGGTCGAGCAGATATTGCAGCGGCGTGTTGGAGACGATGCCGCCGTCCCAGTAATATTCGCCCTCGATGCGGACCGCTGGGAAGGCCGGCGGCAGCGCGCCGCTTGCCATGATGTGCTCGGGGCCGATGCGCACCTTCTCGGTATCGAAATAGACGAAGTTGCCGGTCCTGACATTGACCGCGCCGACGCTGAGCCGCTTCTTGCCGTCGTTCAACACGTCGAAGTCGATAAGGCTCTCCAGCGTGTCCTTCAGCTCGGCGGTGTCGTAGAAGGAGGTGGCACCCTCGGCGCCCGGCTGCTCGAACCACGGGTTGGGATTGCGCGGCTTGAAGAAGCCGGGCTGCCCCATGGCCATCGTCATCCATGAGGAGGTGCGGTTGCGGATGTCGCGGTAGATGTCGCCCTCGGGCGTATAGGCCCAGATCTTGCGACCCGAAATCGTCTGCCAGAATTGCTCCAGCCGCTGCAGCCGGCGGCTCGGCTCGTTGCCGGCGATTATAGACGCATTGATGGCGCCGATCGACACGCCGGAAAGCCAGCTCGGCTCGCAGCCGGCCTCGGCCAGCGCCTGGTAGACACCGGCCTGATAGGCGCCCAGCGCCCCGCCGCCCTGGAACACCAGCGCGACGCGGTCATATTGCGCGGAGATTTCCTCGATGGTGGCGGCTGCCACCTTCTTGCTGTTGCGTTCGAGCACGGTTTTGGTCTCCGACATGATTTTCGGGGCGGATCAGCCACGGTCGGAGAGATAGTCGTGAACCACCTCGCCCAGCCCAAGCGTCAGATCGGCGGTGAAGTGAACGGCCGACACGATGTCGAGCACCGGCAGGCGCGCTACGTCGGCCATGACATGAGGCCGCAGGTCAAGCGCCGCCGGCGCGGTCCAGGCCTCCTTCAATGTCACGTCGGTGAGATGGTAGCGCACCAGCTCGCAGATGCGCGGCGTGCCGTCGACATGCGGGATGATCTTGATCAGGAAGTTGGGTGCCGCAAGCGAGGCGAGGATCTGGTCGTGATCGGCCGGCCTGTGCTTGTAGCCCATCGTGCCGGTGGCGCACAGAACGCTGCCATAGTGCAAAGTGCCGACCACCACCTCGCCCTCATGCACGATCTTCGGATTGGCCAGTTTTTTCGGAAAGCCCCATAGCTCGCGGCCGCCGGCGATCGGCGCGTCATCGTCGAGATACATGGAGTGGACATAGGCGCCATGTTCACCATTGTAGCGCACGGGGATGACCTGGCCGGTCTCGGTATAGTCGCCGAAGCCGGTTGAATCAGGCATGCGGATGAATTCGTATTTGACCAGCGGCTCGTCGATCTCCAACGGCGCCGGCACCACCGCCTCGAGCGCTTCGCGCGTCGTGCGGTAGGTGATGATGACATATTCGCGGTCGAAGAAACGATAGGGACCGGGCGGAAATGAGGGGTTAGTGAGCGGCATCGCATAGGCGCGCTTCACGACATCGGCGATTTCCAAACTGTGGCCCCGTTCGCTGAGGAATGACTGCGCGAGCGCGCAACGGCTTATGTTGCACGGCACCATGACAATGCCGTGTCAGCCGTCTGACAGTCCCTCTAAAACGGGCCTGCTGACGCCGTCGCAAGCCTGTAATCGCGCCGACACATGGCTGTGGCATTGTCATGCTGCGGTGCACAAGCCGCCCCTCTTTCCTTTCGTGTTCCCTCCCACCTGTCGCGAGATCATCATGGGTTTCCTGTCCTCCAAGAATGCCCTCGTCACCGGCTCGACCAGCGGCATTGGCCTTGGCATCGCCCGCGCATTTGCCGCCGAAGGCGCCAACATCACCATCAATGGACTGGGCAACGCCGCGGATATCGAGCAGGAGCGCTTGAGCATCGAGAAGGATTTCGGCGTCAAATGCCGCTATTCCGGCGCCAACATGATGGACGGTGCTGCGGTGAGCGCCATGGTGCACGAGGCCGAGAAAGCCTTCGGCAGCCTCGACATACTGGTCAACAATGCAGGCATCCAGCATGTCGCGCCGATCGAGGAATTTCCCGACGACAAATGGGAAGCCATCATCCGCATCAATTTGCTTGCCGCCTTCTACGCGATCAAGGCGGCACTGCCTGGCATGAAGGCGCGCAAATGGGGCCGCATCATCAACACCGCCTCGGCACACGCGCTGGTCGCCTCGCCGTTCAAGTCCGCCTATGTGTCGGCCAAGCACGGCATAGCGGGCCTGACCAAGACGGTGGCGCTGGAGGCGGCACTTGACGGCGTCACCGTCAATGCGATCGCGCCCGGCTATGTCTGGACGCCGCTGGTTGAAAAGCAGATACCCGACACGATGAAGGCGCGCGGCATGACCGAGGAGCAGGTCAAGCGCGATGTGCTGCTGGCGGCACAGCCGACCAAGGAGTTCGTCACTGTCGAGGAGCTTGCGGCGCTGGCGCTGTTCCTGTGCTCGGATTCAGCCAGGCAGATCACCGGAACGACTTTGCCGATGGATGGCGGCTGGACGGCGCAATAAGCGCCGGCACCACGGCCCCGCCATCATTGTCATGGCCGGACTTCCAACGTATTGCCGACCCATGCCACGCCGGTTGTTCGCGCAACCGGCGTGAGGTGCAGTGATACGCCAATGGGTGAAGCATGAGCGAAATCAGGGTGGAGCGTCTCAGCAAGCGGTTCAACGAAACCGCCGCGCTTGACGCCGTTTCGCTGGACTTCGCGGCGGGCTCCTTCACCGCACTGCTCGGCCCGTCCGGGTGCGGCAAGACCACGATGCTGAGGCTGATCGCCGGCTTCGAGGCGCCCAGCGAAGGCCGCGTGTTGTTTGGCGAGGCATTGATGGCCGATCCGCAGCGGCAAGTGCCGCCGGAAGCGCGCGGCGTCGGGGTCGTCTTCCAGTCCTATGCGCTTTGGCCACATATGGATGTCGCGGCGAATATCGCCTATCCGCTGAAGGCCCGGCATGTCGAACGGGGCGCAATAGCCGGCCGTGTCGGCGCTGTTCTCGACATTGTCGGGCTCACCGGTTTCGAAAGCCGCCGCATCGAGGAATTGTCCGGCGGCCAACGTCAGCGCGTGGCGCTGGCACGCTGCCTGGTCGCCGACGCCAGGATCATCCTGTTCGACGAACCGCTCGCCAATCTCGACATGCATCTGCGCGCCTCCATGGTCGATGCGTTTCGCGACATCCATCGCCGCACCGGGGCCACCATCGTCTATGTCACCCACGACCAGGCCGAAGCCTTGGCATTGGCCGACCGGGTCGCCATCATGAGCCAAGGCAAGGTGCTGCAGGCGGCGGCGCCGCAGGAAGTCTACCGCGCGCCCGCCAATGCGACGATCGCCGGCTTTGTCGGCCGTGGGTCCATCATTGCGGGAATGGTGACCGATCCCGCCGGGAATACCGCGACGGTCGACGTAGCAGGGCATCGTCTCATGGCGCGAAGTGCCGGGGCATCCGTGGGACCGGCCAAGATCCTGCTGCGGCCGGAAGCGCTGCGGATTTCATCCGCAGGCATGCCGGCCATTGTGCTCGACAGCATCTATCGCGGCCCGGTCCACGAGATCAGGCTGGCACTCTCGGCATCGGAACAAGAGGCACGGCAGGAACTGCTGATCGATAGTACCGAGGCTCTGACGGTTGGCCAAAAAGTGCACGTCGCAGTCTCGGACGCGTGGATCATCCCCAGCACCTAGGTCCGCTATCGCCAGGGCAATACGCCCGCTGGGAGCCGCCGTCCGAACCGGTCGAGCACCAGCAGCAGGACGACGACAACGGCGATCGTGGAAACGGCGATCGCCGCGGCCTGCGTTCCGAGACCCGCTTCCTCGAGGCTGAACAGCACCACGCCCAGCGTTTCGTTACCGCTCGACCAGAGCAGAGCGGAAACCGTCAGTTCGTTGAAGGCGCTCATGAAGACGAGCAGACCGCCCGCCACCGCCGCGGGTGCCGCGAGCGGCGCGGTTATCGTCATTAGCCGGCGAAGGGCCCCGGCTCCCGACACCGAAGCTGCCTCGTCGAGATCGCGCGAAATCTGTCCGACAGCGGTCGCCACCGGCTTCAGGGCAAGCGTGAAAAACCGCATCATGTAGGCGATCACGATGATCGAAGCCGTTGCATAGAGGCTGCCGATCAGCGGCAGCGGGCGCAGGAAGAGGAGGATACAGGCGATGGCCAGGACGACGCCGGGGACGGTATAGGGCAGATCGACGATGCCGCCGAGGATGCGTTGCCAGCGCCGGCCGAACCGTTCGAGCACTGTGGTCACCGGAATGACGCCGATGGCGAGGACAAGGGCTGCACCGCCGGCAAAAAGAATGGAGTTGCGAAAGGCGCGAACGGTCGAGGCCTGCCGGACCAGAACCTCGGCGTAGTTGGACGCGGTCACCGTCTGCCAGCCAAGCGGCACGCCGAAGGATGGGACGAGCGACGTCGCCAGCAGCGCGCAGGCCGGAAGCACAAGGATGAAGCCGATCACCAGCCAGCCAAGGCCGGCGAGCGGCACGCGGTAGCGCCCAAGCTCGAAACGCGCCGGCGTGCCGGCGGTGAAGCGGTGCGCGGCGCCGCGCAGGGCCAGCGACTGGCAGGCGACACCGGCCAGCGCCAGCACCCCGACCAATACCGACAGCGCCGCGATCTGCGGCAGCACGCCGGGGCCGAAGCTCGACAGGTCCTGATAGATCAGCGTCGGCAGTGTCAGATAGTTGACCGGCATTCCGAGCAGAGCCGGGATGCCGAAATTGCCGACGCCCGAGACGAAGGCGAGCGCGGCCGCGGCCACGATATACGGACGCACCACCGGCAGGACGATGGTCCACAGCACGGGTAGCGGCCTGGCGCCGGAGGCCCTGGCCGCCTCGACCAGATCGCGCGGAATCCGGGCAAGCCCGGCGCGCAGCGTAATGAACACGATCGGCGCGTGCTGGACGGCGTAAAGCAGGATGATGCCGCTGCGGCCGAGCATCGGATTGGGCGTGCCTGGCGGCGGCGCCATGCCGGCCATGCCGAGAAGCGTGCTGGACGGGCCGAACAGATGCAGCCACGACAGAGCGGTGACCTGCGGCGCGATCATCAGCGGCAACAGCAACAGGAAGCTAAGCACCTTTCGTCCGGGCAGGTCCGTCATGGTGACGGCAACGGCAAAGGGGGCGCCGAGGCAGAGCGCCAGCACAGCGCCGAAAAAAGCGGTGTCCAGCGTGTGCCACATCGCCCGCAACGCGGCCGGCTTGGCCAGGCGTTCGGCAAATGCGCTGAAGTCGAGCTCGCCGCCCGGCGCGATGGCCGCGATGACGAGCCTGACCATCGGCAGCAGGCTGAGCAGCACGATCACCAGCAGGACGGCGAGCGCTGACGCGCGGAACCCGGGCGTGGTCCGCGACATGTGCCCGCGTCGCGCCGACACACGCTGCCCGGAGAGGATGTCCTGCGCGGACGACACCGCTGGCTGCCCGGCCCAGCTACTGGCTCATCACGGCGCCGAACTTTTCCTTGTTGGCGGCGTCGTTGGCGAGGGCGGCGGCGGCATCGTAGCCCAGCACCTTGATCGACGAACGGTCGGGATAGCCGGCCGGCAAGGCGACATCGGCGCGCGCCGGAATGTAACCCATCCTGGCGGCGACTTCCTGGCCGTCCCTGGACAGCAGGAAGTCGACGAACGCCTTGGCAGCCTCGGTGTCCTTGGCCGTGGACAGGATGGCGACCGGCTCGGTGACGGCCGAAACGCCCTCCTTGGGGAAGACGAACTCGACGGGAGCGCCCTTGGCCTTCTCGCGAATGGGCATGTAGTCGACGATCATGCCGAACAGCTTGTCGCCGCCGCTGACCGCTTTCAGCACGTCGCCATTGCCGCCGCTTGCCTGGGCGCCGTTCTTGGCCAGCGCGTTGTAATAGTCCCAACCCTCCGGCAAATTGCCGGTCAGCGTCACGGTGTGGATCATCGCGGCACCCGAGGTCAGCGGGCTCGGCATCGCGACAAGGCCCTTGGCCTCCGGCCTGGTGAGGTCTTCCCAGCTCGACGGCACGAAGGGCGCCTTGGTGTTGTAGACGATGCCGGTGGTGATCAGCTTGGTCGAGAAATAGGTCTTGTCCTTGTCGTAGAGAGCGGCGTCGATGCCGGAGACATCGGCCTCGGGAAAGCTGAGCAGCCGGCCTTCCTTCTTCAAGCCTTCCATGGTCACGACATCGGCGATCAACAGCACATCGGCCTGCGGCTGGCCGGCCTCGATCTCGGCACGCAGCTTGGCCAGGATCTTCGGCGTTCCATCGCGCACCCATTCGACCTTGATGCCGGGGTTCTTCGCCATGAAGGCATCGACGGTCTGCTGGGCGTCGGTGTTGGGCTGGCTGGTATAGAGGACAAGCTTGCCGTCGGCGGCCGAAGCGCCTCCGATGGCGGATGCCAGCAACATGGCGGCGAGAACGATCTTGCGCATGAAAAACCCCACTTGGTGTGAAGAGACGGTTTTAGTGTGAAGAGACCGGTCCGGCTGAGCACCGGATGCGGGAACGCTCTCCCTATCGCTGTGGGATAAACCTATTGTGACAGGCGGAGTCGACAAGGATTGACGGATTCCGACAGGTCCAATGTGCCGCTCGGGGGGAACTTTTGTTCTGGTAACGATTTTGGATATATGATGGAAAACCGAACGGCCAGAAGGGCTTTGCCGATGACGACAAAACGCTTTGCGATCCGCGCGCTCGCTCTCGCGATAGGCTGTAGCCTATCCGCCTCCGCCTTCGCGGGCGACAAGCACCGCGACCACAGGGTTCAATCCGAACGCTACGTTCCCGCCGAAGGCGATATAATCGACGTCTTGTTCGGCGGCCCGCGCTATTATGACCAGCAGTTGTTCACCACCGCTGCCGGAGCCTGTTCCTATCATCGGACGGGACCGGACGCGAACGCGCTGAACAAGATCAACGATCACCATTGCGGGAAGTAGCGGGTACCCTCAGCGGCCGCCAGTCTCCTTCATCTGCTCGATGATCTCCGCCATCAGCGCCAGGTCGCGGCGCGAATCGCCCAGGTCCGTCAGTGGCTTCGTGCCGTCCGTGATGTGGCGGTGGAAAATCTCAAGTTCGTTCGAGAAGGCATCACCATAGAGCGGCCCGAATGTCCTGGTCACCGGGCCGAGCGGTCCGGCCTCCGTCACTTCGAGCCGTGTTGGCAGGCTGCGGATGTAGGGCGTGTCGTAGATGATGCGGACCCGTCTGGTGTTCGAGCGTACCTCGATCATGGCGTCGAACAGGCCGAGATCGTCGACGACGGCGTCGTAGAGGCAGGCGAAGTGGCCATAGTCGAAGGTGACGCTGGTGTTGGCGCCGCCATTGGTGCGATACGCCGCCACCACGCGTTTCGGCTCGCCGAGCAGGCCGCGCATCGCCGAAAGATGGTGCGAAGAGAGCGCGGTGAGACCGCGATAGGCGCGCACCAGGTCCGCCGGCGCATCGCTGCCCACCACTTCGCGGATCAATGCATCGCGCTCCTTAGCACCACGTTCGAGCAGCGCCGGGTCGATATCCCTGGGATAGAGGATGTTCTGGCTTTTCTTCAGGAAATGCCGGCCTTCGGAGATCAGGTCGAAGATGCGGACATGGGTGATGTCGGCGAAGGCGGGCAGTTCGTCCTTCGCCGCCAAATAGGCCGGTGCATAGCGGCGCATGTAGCCGACGAAGATCGTCTTGGCGTAATTCGTGGTCAGCGCCAGCAATTCGTCGATCTCGCGCACCGTCAGGCAAGCGGGCTTTTCCAGGAGGATGTGCTTGTCGGCTGCTACGGCGACTTGGACGAAACGGCTGTGGGTGTCGTCGGATGACAGCACGAAAACCGCGTCGATGTCGGGCGACTTGATCAGCGCCTCGGCCGTTTCGAAGGCCTTGGCGGTCGGGTACTCGGATTTGCACAATGCCACCAGGCTTGGCGAGACGTCGTAGACGCCCGCTATCACCCAGCGGTCGCGCTGGTCGGCTAATACAGGCAGATGGATCGACTGCGCGACCTCGCCGAGACCCACAAGTCCGACACGGATTACCGCCACTCGCAAACTCCTTTTTGTACCAATCAATTCGTGACAGGCCGGCCGGATCGGCAGCTTCTAGGCCGCGCCGGTGACAAGCGCGACGAGTTCGTTGCCGGTGGTTTCAGACGAACGTACCGTCGCCACCATCCGTCCCGCCCGCATCACCCAGATCTGGTCGGACAGGCGCCGCACCTGATCGAAATTGTGGCTGACCAGGATGACGCTGACTTCCTGTTCGCGAAGGCGGCGGATCAGCGCCTCGACATTGCCGGTTTCCTGTACGCCGAGCGCCGCCGTCGGCTCGTCCATCACCACCAGCTTGGCGCCGGAGCCAGCGGCGCGGCAGATCGAGATCGCCTGCCGCTGTCCGCCCGACAGGCGCCGCACGCGCTGGTTGACCGAAGGCATGTTGATCGACAGGCGCGACAGCATGGCGCGCGCCTGCTCTCGCATCGCCTTGCGGTCGAGCAGGGCGATCGGGCCGATCCGGCGCACGATCTCGCGGTTGAGGAACAGGTTCTGCGCCACGGTCAGTTCGTCGATCAACGCCAGGTTCTGGTGCACCGTCTCGATGCCGGCCTTGCGCGCCTCGTCGGGATTGGCGAAGGGACGCGGCCGTCCGTCGAAGAAGATCTCGCCGCCATCTGGCACATGGACGCCGACCAGGCAGCGGATCAGCGTCGACTTGCCGGCGCCGTTGTCGCCGATCACCGCCGTGACCTCGCCGCGGCGGGCCTGGAAGGCGACGTCGGTGAAGGCGCGGATGCCGCCGAAATGCTTGCTCAATCCTTCGCAGGCGAGGATCGCGTCGGACGAGGGGATGTGATGGGTGGCGCTCATTTCTGGTACCGCATGATCAGGGCGGCCAGCACCACGATGGCGCCCACGGCAAGCGGTTGGTAGAAGGCCGAAACGCTGAGCAGGGTCAGCCCGTTGACCAGCGCGGTGAGCATCAGCGCGCCGATCGCCGGCCCGAGAATGCTAGCGCGGCCGCCGAACAGGCTGACGCCGCCGAGAACCACCGCCGCTACCGAATTTAGCAGAAGGCTGGTGTTGATCAGCGGCTCGGCCGAGCCGATGCGCGCCACCAGAAGCAGCGAGGCGATGCCGGCGCAGAAGCCCGAAATCGTATAGGCGGCGATCTTGACACGATTGGTGCGGATGCCGAGCGCGCCGGCGCTTTCGACCTGGCCGCCGGTGGCCAGGAGATGCACGCCAAAGCGGGTATGATAGAGCGCGATATGCGCGACGATGACGGCCGCGATCGCCACCCAGACGGGATAGCCGAACGGTCCGAACGAGCCGGAGGCGAGCTTGAGCAGAAACGTCGAGCCGACCATCGTCGGCTCGCCGCCTGACAGGATCAGGCCGAGCCCGGTGATGCCCGAGAGCGTGCCGAGCGTCACCACGAAGTCGGGAATTTTGCCGGCGGTGATGAGGACGCCGTTGAGGAAACCCACCGCGCTGGTGGCAAGAACAGCCAGCACGCAAGCGAGGAAAATGCCCCAGCCGGCGGCGTTGACGAGACCGAGGATGATGGCGCCCAACATGACCGCGGCAGCCAGCGAGAGGTCGATGCCGGCGGTCGCCACGACGAAGGTCTGGCCGATAGACAGCACGACCAGGATCGCCGCCGCGAGCAGCAGGGCCTGCAAATTGGCGATGCTGAGAAAGACCGGCTGGGCGATGCCGAAGACGATGACGAGGCCGACGAGGCCGACGACCGATGCCCAGTCGGCCCAGAAGGAAGGATCCAGGAGGAGAGCCGACAGGGAGGGGCGGCTCTCCTCCGCCGCGCCCGCGGTCTGCACGGGCGCGTTTTGTTCAGGAGTGCTCACTTCAACATCTCGCGGAAGGGATCGGGATAGTCGCCGCCGGGGGCCGGGAAGTTCTTCAGCGAGGCTTCGGCATTGTCCTTGTTGATCAAGAGCACCGGCGCCGGCACATTGGCGGGCAGTTCCTTGCCCTTGGCGGCCACGGCGCAAGCTTCGACGCCCATGGCGCCGACGACATAGGGATACTGGGCGACGGTGGCGGTGAGTTCGCCGGCGGCGATCGATTTCAGCGCGTCGACGATGCCGTCGAGGCCGATCACCTTGACGTCCTTGCCCGAGGTCTGCACGGCGCGTTCGACGCCGAGCGCCATGATGTCGTTGGCGGCGAAGAAACCGGCGAGATCAGGGTGCGCGGCGAGGATGTCGGTGGCGGCGGTCAGGGCCTTTTCGCGGTCCCAATCGGCGCTGACCATGACCACGACTTCGAGCTTGCCTTCAACGGCCTGCTTGAAGCCCTTGATGCGGGCATTGGAGCCGACGTCGCCGACGATGCCAGCGACCAGCGCCACCTTGGAGCCGGCAGGCACCAGCTTCAGCATCTCCTCGCCGGCCAGCGCGCCGGCGGCGACGTTGTCGGTGCCGATATAGGTCGAGATGGCGAAGCCCGCCGCCTTGGCCTGCTCGGCGTCGATAGTGCTGTCGATGTTGACGATCGGCTTCTTCTTCTGGGCGACCGGCACCAGCGCCTGGACAAGGTTGGAGACGCTGATCGGATTGACCAGGTAGCAATCGAAATCCTGCATGGCCATGGCGGTCAGGCGATCGGCCTGCCCGGTCGCGTCGCCCATGTTGGCGGCAGCCTGGACCGTGACGTTGACGCCGTCGGCCTTGGCCTGGTCCTCGATGCCCTTCTGCATGGTCTGGAAGAACGGATTGTCGAGGCCCTTGACGATGGCCGCGACCTTCGCCGCGTCCTCGGCATGGGCCGGCATTGAAATCACGGTTGCAAACAGACCTGCGCCAAGCGTCAGGCAATTGAACATGCGCATGCTTCGTCCTCCTCCTAATTGTTGGTTGCGTTGTATCTGGCCCGTTTCTCGACGGCCGGAATGCCTGTGCGGGGCGCGGCAATGGCTAGCCCGGCGCTTGCGATGGCAAGCCGCCGACCAATCATCGGCCGCCATGCGGCACGCAGGTTGAAGGCCTGGTTCGGGCCACTTTTCGTATCAGGCATTTCTCCTCCCAGAGCGCTGACCCACACAGGCCAGCATTTCCGCATGTTTTATAAAAATTTAACACGCGTCAAGATTTAAAATGGTGTGCAGTGGCTTTTGATGTGCTGCAGCGCAGCACATCAATGCCAATGGAGGGGGTTGATTCAAGCGGAACGCAAAGGCGCCAGCGCCGGCCCATTCATGCGAAACAGGTGGCAAACCGACGGCGCGATGTCGAGGGCGATCGGGCTGTGCAGCGGCGTGGTGTCGCTACCTTCGGCCTGCACCACCAGCGTGATGTCTGGCGTGACCTCGACATGAAAAATGGTCAGGCCGCCCAGCCGTTCGGCCAGCGTGGCCTGTCCCTTGAAGCGGCCATCGGCTGAGATGCGCAGATGCTCCGGCCGCATGCCGAGCAGCAGTTCGTCGCCGGCCTTGACCGCGCCCGCCTCGACCGGCACGGTCAGCGTCTGGCCGCCTGGCAAAGTGACAGTGACGCCTTCGGGTCCGACCGATGCCACTTTCAGCTGCAAAAGGTTCATCTTCGGCGAGCCGATGAAGCCGGCGACGAAGATGTTGGCCGGCCTGTTGTAGAGGTCGAGCGGCGAGCCGACTTGCTCGATCGAGCCGTTGTTCAGCACGACGATCTTGTCGGCCATGGTCATGGCCTCGATCTGGTCGTGGGTGACGTAGATCATCGTTGCATTGAGTTGCTCGTGCAGCCGCATCAGCTCGAGCCGCATGCTGACACGCAAGGCAGCGTCGAGATTGGACAGCGGCTCGTCGAACAGGAACACTTTGGGATTGCGCACGATGGCGCGGCCAATGGCGACGCGCTGACGCTGGCCGCCGGACAGCGCCTTCGGCCGCCGGTCGAGGAGATGCGAGAGCTGCAGCACATCGGCCGCCTCCTTCACCTTGCGGTGCTTTTCGGTGGCGGATACGCCGGCGATCTTCAGCGCAAAGCCCATATTCTCGGCCACTGTCATGTGCGGATAGAGCGCGTAGGACTGGAACACCATGGCCAGCCCACGCTCGGACGGATCGATGTCGTTGGCGCGCACGCCATCGATCAGAAGGTCGCCGGCACTGATCCTTTCCAGTCCGGCGATCATGCGCAACAATGTGGACTTGCCGCAGCCGGACGGGCCTACGAAGACCACGAATTCACGATCCTCGACATCGAGGTCGATCCCCTTGATGATCTCGACCGATCCGTAGGATTTGCGCGCGCCGCGCAGCTTGAGTTCAGCCATGGCTTGCCTCCCTGGCATCGGCACGCTTGCTCGCACCATTATCTTCGTCTTGCGCCATCGCCAGCGGCGCGCCCGGTTCGCCCTCCCACAAGATCATGCTTGCCGCGCCGATCAGGCCTGCCCGGTCGCCGAGCTCCGCCGGCACGATCGGCACGTCGCGATAGGCCGGCATCGCTCGCTGCTCGACGGTGGCCCTGATTCCTGGCCCCAGGAGGTCGAAGCCGTTGGCGAGGCCGCCGCCCATGACGATCAGGTCCGGCGAATAGAGATGGAGCAGGTTGGTGAAGCCGATGCCGAGCCACTTCGCCTCGGCGTCGACTAGTTCGAGCGCACTGACATCACCGGCGCGCGCTGCCTCGACGACATGCCTGGCCGAGACGTCGCCATCGCCGGAAAGGCGCCTGAGCAGGGAACCGTCACCCGGCGCCGTCAGCCGCGTGGCGCGGCGTCCAAGCGCGGTGCCGGAGGCGACGGCTTCGAAGCAGCCGACGGCGCCGCAGAAACAGCGGTCGCCCTCACCGGTGATGGTCATGTGGCCGATCTCGGCCGCCAGCCCGCGCCGGCCGTGATAGATATGGCCGTCGGCAACCACGCCGCCGCCAATGCCGGTCGACACGGTGACGAACACCAGCGAGCCGCTGCCACGGCCGGCGCCGAAGCGCCATTCGCCGAGAGCCGCCGCATTGGCGTCGTTCTCCAGCCGCACCGGCAGGCCGAATTGCCGGCTAAGAATGTCGATCAACGGCACGTCGTGCCAGCCGGCCAGCGTCGGCGGCCCGATGACAATCCCCGCTTTGGGATCGAGTGGCCCAGGTGCGCACATGCCGATGCCGGCGACCTTTGCCTGCGGGTGCTCCGCCAGCAAGGTTCCTGCCAGGGCAACAATCTGGCCGATCACTGCCTCCGATCCCGCACCAGCCATCGTCGGCGCCGAAACGCGGGCGGCAACGCGGCCGCCGCGCTCGACCAGCGCGCCACGCAACTCAGTGCCGCCGAGATCGAAGGCAAGCGCGAGTTTTGTCATCAGGCGGCGACCTTCAGCCCATGCAGCCAGGCCATGCGTTGCGCAAGGTCCGGGTCGCCGAAAGCCAGCGATCCGAGCACCACCGTCTCGGCGCCGGCGGCGCGCAGGCGCGGCACCGTCTCGTGGCGGATGCCGCCATCGGCGGCGAGGATGATATCGGCTTCGCGCCCTGCCTTTTTCATCAGCGCGCGCGCTTCGATCAGGCGGTCGCAGGCCTGTTCGGACAGGTTCTGGCCCTTGACGCCGATCGAGGTGCCGAGCAGCGTCACGAATGCCACTTGCGACAGGAACGGCGTGACCGCCACGACCGGCGTTTCCAGCCTGAGCACGACGCCGGCCTCGGCGCCGAGCGCATGCGCCAGCCGCACGGCGCGCAAGCCTGCCTCGCCGTTTTCGGCGTGCACGCTGATCAGGTCGGCGCCGGCCTCAATGAACTGGCGCGTCTGTTCCTCGACGATCTCGGCTTCGACCATCAGATGGACATGGATCGGCCTTGTCGTCAGCTTGGCGATCCGCGCCACCAGATCGGGAAAGAACAGGAAGCCGGGGGTGAAACGGGCATCGGCGACGTCGATGTGATGCAGGTCGACGTAAGCGTCGATGCGCTTCAAGTCGCGCTCCATATTGGCAAGGTCCGCCGACCACAGCGAAAACTCGCCGAGCAGTCGGTTGCGCGGCAGGGCGGCGATGGCAGCGGGGCCGGACAGGGATTTGGTCGTCATGATGGGATAAGGCTCCGGAAATTGGCATGGGCATGAAGGAAGGCGGTGATCTCAGCCTGCAACTCGACGAAATGTCTGGCGCCGTCGAGGGCCTTGGAAGGGATTTCGGCAAATGTCGCGCCGGGAATAGTGGCGGCTAATTTGTGGGCAGCCGACAAGGGATGCACCGCATCCATGGCATTGCCGACGACCAATGCGGGCATGCCGAGAGTAGCGACGTCGCTTTCTGAAACTCCCGGCCCGTCGGCGGAGATGTCGGCCAGAATCTGCACGAACGATGCCGAATCCGGCCGGTCGAAAAAACCCAGCAGCGAAGCGAGATTGTCGGGCGCCTCACGCTTGAGGCGCGCGGCTGTCCGCGATTGCGCGAAGATCGTTCTCGCTTTGTCAGGGCCATGGTCGAGGATCAGGCTGGCGACCTCGGCGTTCGGTCGCATGTTTGCCGGCGCGCTGCCGAAAATCCAGGCTGGACGCACGAGCAGCAGGCCGGCCACGCGGTCCGGATGGCGGCAGGCGAGGCGCAAGGCGATCGCAGCGCCCATGGAAATGCCGCCGGCGACGAAACGGTCGAGCCCGGCCTGATCTGCGGCGGCCAGGACATCGTCGGCGAACATGCTCATGGAAAACGGCCGGATTACGCCCAGCCCGGAGGCGCCATGCCCACGGCATTCCAGGGTGAGGCGCCGGACGCCGGCGCCGGCGGGGAAAGCCTGGACGACCTGCGCCTCGCTGCCGCCCAACCCGTGCTGGAACACGACCGCCAGCCCGTCGCCCGTGTCGGAAACCCGCAGCGTGGCGTCATCGCGGAGCAAGGTGGTCGAGCCTGCCATCACACTAGCCCTTTCAGGAAACGGGCAACGCCAGGCGCTTCCTCGGCCAAAAGCCCGTGCGTCACCAGCGGCCCGTCAAAGCCTGACGCTTTGAGCCGTACGACGAAATCCGCAAAATCGACGACGCCACGGCCGGCAGTGGCAAAGCGGCCGTCGGCGAAGCGGTCCTTGGCATGCGCCATGGCGACATGGCCGGCTGTACGTTCGATCGCGTCGGCAACGATGGCGCGCGCGTCCTCAGCATTCGCCTGCTCGAACAGGTTTGCCGGATCGAGCACGATGCGCAGCCGCTTCGAGCTCATTTCGGCAATGAGCCGCACCGCGTCCGCCGCCGAGGTGACGATGTTGGCCTGCTCGGGTTCGATGCCGAGATCGACGCCGTGACGTTCCGCCAACTCAAGCGCCTTTTCCATCTCGGCCGCCATGTCGGCCCACGCCGAGGGATTGGCGTTATCCGGATGGTACGCCCATTGGTCGTTTGCGTTGCGCGTTCCGGTGCAGAGCGTAACCAGCGGAACCGAGAGATCCGCCGCGGCTTCAATGACAACGGCCAGCCGGCGCAGGCCGTCATCGCGCACCGCTTTGTCGGGATGCGCCATATTGTAGGTGCCCGACAGCGCCACCAGGGTAACGCCGGAGGTATCGGACGCGGCCGCGATGGAACGTATGGTATCGCCTGGAACCGCGTTCGGCATCGAGGGCAGGCTGGCGCAGGCAAGGTTGAACTGGGTAACGGCAAATCCGGCGTCGCGCACCGCCGCGAGCACATCGGCCGGTTCGCTGCCCGGGAAGGTCTTGGCGAACACCCCGATTTGCATCAGACCGCTCCCGTCACGCTGGCGATCTCGACGCGCTCACCGCTCTCGGCCGAGCGGGCGATCGCCACCATGGCGCGGATCGAGGCAAGGCCGTCCTCGACATTGGCGCCGCGCATCGGCTTGCCATCAAGGACTGTCTCGGCGAGACCTTCGAGCTGGCGCCTGAAGAAGTGCCCGTCAGCGCCGAGCGGCCTGCGCGATGTCGCATCCTTTTCGTGAAAAATGTCGACCTCGCTCGCCCGGAAGTACCAGGGATTGAAGGTCCTGGCGATCACCGAGCCGTTCTCGCCATAGAGCTGAAAACCCTCGTGCCAGTCCATGCGGACGGCGACGGTGAGGTCGAGATGGCCAAGCGCGCCATTGGCGAATTCGGTTTCGACGAACCAGCAATAGGCGCCGAAACGCTCGTTGAGGCGCGCGCGTACAGCAAGGATCTCGCCGCACAGGAAGCGTGCCGTGTCGACCAGATGCGAGCCGTGCGCCAGCATGAAATATTGCCTGAGATCAGCCTTCGGGTTGCCGGCTGGTTTTCTTGCCAGCTTGCTGGTGACCGGCAGCGGCTGCACCGCGTCGGTGTTGGTGTAGCGATGGGTGGAATCGCAATACCAGGCCTTCAGCGCCAGGATCTCGCCCATCTCGTCGCGGACGAAATCGCGCGCCGCTTCCAGCGCCGGGTCGAAGCGCTTCATATGGCCGACCTGTAGCACCTTGCCGGAGCGCCTGACCGCGTCGGCGAGTTTTTGGCCCTCTTCGACCGAGACGCCGATCGGCTTCTCGCACAAAACGTGCTTGCCGGCTTCCAGTGCCTTGATCGACATCGGCACGTGATAGGCGTCCGAGGTGGCGACAATCACCGCCTCCAGTTGCGGGTCGGCCAGCATCTCGTCGTAGTCGCCGTACATCTTCTCAGGCTCATAGGTCGCGCCCATGCGCGCCAGCAGATCGGGAGCGGCATCGCAGATCGCATAGAGATCGGCGTTGACCGCCTTCACGCAGGATTCCAGATGGGCGAATTGCGCGATCGGCCCGCAGCCGAGCACACCGACACGAAGGCGACGGTCTTGCTTGCGGATCATGGTCTACGCCCCGTAGCCGCGCATGGTCTGGCGGTTGGTCTTGACCGCAGCGGCCGGATCGGCGGCGGCAGTCTCGGATTCCTCCTCCAGCACGAGCCAGCCGTTGAAGTTGGGCGCGGCACTGGCGATCTCGATCACCTTTGGCGTGTCGCAGACGCCTTTGCCAAGCATTGCCCAGGTGCCGTTCGCATCGACGTCCTTCAGATGCACGTAGCGGATGCGGTCGCGATAGGTGGCGAGCGTGTCCGCCATATCAGTGTGGCCGCGCAATATGTGGCCGGTGTCTGGCACCCAGCCGATCAACGACGGGTCGATCAGCCCAAAAATCCGGTCGTAGTCGGCGCGGTCGAAGAGCAGGGTGTTGTGGTGGGAGCTCGGATGGACGGCGACATCAACGCCGGCCTTGCGCCCGAGCTCGCCAGCCTTGTTGTAGAATTCCGCCGCAATCGCGAACTTGTCGTCGCGCGGGCCGTCGGACACGACGGTGGCCGAGCCGATGGAGACGAGAGCGCCGGGAAATGCGGACGCGAAATCGATCCATCGCTGCGCGGTTTCCAGGTCGGAGCCGACCTTCTCCTTCAGCGTGAAGCCGCTCTTCGAGCCGAAGGCGAATGACACCAGGGCAAGGCCGGACGACTTCAGTGCCGCGGCGAATTCCGCCGGCCTGTCGGCATAACGGCCGATCATCGTGTCGGTGATCTCGATGCCGGCATAGCCGCCGTCGGCGATCGCCTTGAGCAGGTCGTTCGGACCGCCGGTAAAACGGTCCCCAAGCATTTCCCAGGTAAAGGTCTGGCAGCCGACTTTCAGGTCTTTCACGATCGTCCTTTCATTCCTTGATGCCACCTTGGGTCAGCCCTTCGATGATGTGGCGCTGGAAGAACAGCACCAGCACGATCAAAGGAACGGTAACGACCGCCGATGCGGCGGCGATGTCGCCCCAGGGCACGTAATAGAGGTTGGTGAAGTTGGCGATGCCGACAGGGATCGTCTGGCGATCGATGTTGGAGGTGAAGGCGAGCGCAAACAGGAACTCGTTCCAGGCGGTGATGAAGGCGAGCAGGCCTGTCGTCACCAGGCTCGGCAGCGACATCGGCAGGATGATGTGCCAGAGCAGGCCGGGAATGCTGACACCGTCCATGCGCGCCGCCTCGTCGATCTCGCGTGGCAGCGTCTCGAAATAGCCGAACAGCACCCAGGTGACCAGCGGCAGGCCGAGCGCCAGATAGGTGATGATCAATGCGGTGTAGGTATCGAGCAGGCCGAGATTGGTGGCGACCAGATAGAGCGGCCCGACCAGCGCGATCTGCGGGAACATCGACACCGAAAGGATGACCATCAGGATGCCGAAGCGGCCCTTGACGTTGAGCCTGGACAACGCGAAGGCGGCCAGCGATCCGACGAAGAGGCACAGGAACGTCGTCGCCAGCGAGACCACCAGCGAGTTCCAGACATAGCGGTGAAGCTCTTTCTCGACGAAGGCGTTGTAATAGTGTTCGAGCGTGAACGGGTCGGGGATCAGCGACGGCGAACCAGAGGTCAGCGCCTTGTCGAGCTGGAACGAGGTCGAGAACTGCCAGATGAACGGGCCGCCCGACCAGACGAGGATCAGCAGCGCGCCGAGATAGATGACGATGGTCTGCAGCGGTGAGCGCGTGTCGTTCATTGCGCCCTCCGGATCTGCCGCATGAGATAAAGGACAAAGACCAGCGCGATGATGCCCTCGGTGACGAACATGGCTGTCGAGACGGCCGAACCGTAGCCGAATTGCAGTGTCGAGAAGAGCACCTTGTAGGACAGCGTCGACAGCGTCTCGGTCGAATCGGCCGGGCCGCCGCCGGTCAGCACATAGACGAGGTCGAAGACGCGGAACGCGTCGAGCGCACGGAACAGGCCGGCAATCAGCAAGGTCGGCATCAACAGCGGCAAGCGGATGTGCCAGAAGGTGATCCAGCCCTTGGCGCCATCCATGCGCGCCGCCTCGATCAGCGAATTGGGCACCGTCTGCAGGCCGGTCAACAGCAGCAGCGCCATGAAGGGCGTGGTCTTCCAGACATCGGCGATGATGATGGTGGTCATCGCGGTGTCGGGAGAGCCGTACCAGTTGATGTTCTGGTCGATCAGCCCGGCATGAAGGAGAATGTAATTGATGATGCCGTTCTGGCCGTCGAACAGCCAGCCGAACATTTTCGAGGTGACGACGGTCGGCATCGCCCAGGGAACCAGCATGGCCGCGCGGACGAGCCCGCGGCCTTTAAAAGCCTCGCACAGGATGAGCGCCATGCCGAGCCCGATCACCGTCTCCAGGATCGTCGATGCCGCGGTGAACCACATTGTGTGCCACCAGGCATTCCAGAACTGCGCGTCGCCCCAGAGCTGCACATAGTTGGCGAAGCCGGAGAATTCGTTCTCCTGGGTGATCAGCGAGGTGTTGGTGAGCGAGAGGTAGAGCCCGTTGACGATCGGATAGAAGGAAACCGACGCCAGCGACACGAAGGCCGGCGTCAGCAGGAGCCAGGCCCAGACGGGGCCCGGAAGCCGCGGCCGGCCAATGCCGGGAACAGTGGCCGCCGCGGACATTGGTTAGCCGACGATCTTGTTGATCTGGTCGGAAAGCGCGTCCATCTCGGCCTGGACATTGCCAGAGACCAGCGCCTTGGAGATGCCGGACTGGAGCGCGAGCGTCACCTTGGCGTATTCGGGCGTGATCGGCCGCGCCGTGGCGCCGGTGAACACTTTCTCGAGGCTCGCCATGAAAGGCTGTTCCTTCTTGATCTGTTCGTCCTGGAACAATGCCGGGCGCGTCGGCGCGAGGCCGAAATTCAGCGCGATGCGGTGCTGGGTTTCGGTCGACGACAGCCAAGTCAAGAGTTCGATAGCGGCCTCGCGCTGCTTGGAGTTGGCGTTGACGCCGAGTTGGTAGCCGCCGAGGCAGGCCGCACTCTTGCCGCCGGGGAAGGACGGCAATGGTGCTACGCCGACCTTGTCGACCACCTGCGAGGCCTTGGCGTCCTGGGCGATCGGATAGACATAGGACCAGTTGCGCATGAACATCGCCTTGCCCGACGTGAAGGGTTGGCGCGACGGTTCCTCGTCCCAGGACAGCACGTCCTGCGGGCTGATCTTGGTCTTGGCAATGGTGTCGTGAAGGAACTGGATCGCTTCGACGGCCGCCTTCTGGTTGATCTGCGACGACTTGCCGTCGGGGGCAAGGATCGCGCCATTGTTGGAGGTGATGATCTCGACCGCGTCGCAGACCAGAACTTCGGCCTGCTTGCCCTGCCAGAGATAGCCGAAATCGACATCCCCGGCTTTCTGCGCCGCGGCGGCGATGGTCGCCATGTCGGCCCAGTTGTCCGGCACCTTGCCGCCATGCTTCTCCAGCACGTCCTTGCGGTAATAGAACATGCCCGAATCCATGAACCAGGGAAGGGCGGTCAGCTTGCCGCCATAGGTACAGGCGTTGAGGGTGCCGGTGAAGTAGGCGCTACGCTTGTCCGCCGGAAAATACTCGTCTAGTGGCAGCGCCCAGCCGGCGGCGGCAAAGCCGGCGATCCAGATCACGTCCTGGCTGAATACGTCAGGCGTACCGGTGCGGCGGGCGAGCTGCTGGACGAGGCCCTGATAGACCTCCGTCGAGGAGCTCGGCGGTGGCAGCTCAATGTTCTTGACCAGAACGCGGTCTTGCGATTCGTTGAAGACCTTGATCAGGTCGCCGAAGGTTTCCTTGCCGAAAAAGGCGGCACTGGCAAAGCTGATTTCGGCACGCGACTGAGCGCGAGCCCGGCGAACGCCGAGACCAGTACCGATGCCGAGTGCCGCCGCTCCCAGCAATCCGGCGCTGCCAATGAGAAACTGCCGGCGGTCAGCGATGGTCACATGCGCAACAGGCTTCGAGCCGGAGACCGGCCCTTTTTTCATGTCAGTCATTTTCTCCTCCTTGAGGCTGGCAGCCTCCCGATGTTGCGCCAGCATTTCCGCATGTTCCATAAAAATTTTACGCGCGTCAAGATTTAAAATATTGTATAGCGGCTTCCGACTATGATCCGTTGCCGGTGTGATAGGTCGGACAGGACATTGCAGCGTTGGGAGGTTAAAGCGAAAATGCACGGAAAATCAGTGGCTAAACTCGGCATTGGCGTTGTCGGATGCGGCAACATCTCGATGACTTATTTGCGCAATGCCGCGCTGTTCGGTGGGGTCGAGCTGCGCGCCTGCGCCGACATTTCGGCCGACATGGCCGCGCTCCGCGCCAAGGAATACGGCATCCGCGCCGCCAGCGTCGATGGGCTGCTGGCCGATCCGGAGATCGACCTTGTGCTCAACCTGACCATTCCGGCGGCGCATTTCGACATTTCGGTTTCGGCGCTTTCGGCGGGCAAGCACGTCTTCACCGAAAAACCGCTGGCAACCTCGGCCGCCGACGGCAAGCGCCTCGTCACGGAGGCGGCGAAGCGCGGGCTGCTGCTTGGCTCGGCCCCGGACACCTTCCTCGGCGCCGCCGGGCGGCGGGCGCGCCGCTTGATGGACGAAGGCGCGATCGGCAAGCCGGTGACCGGCACCGCCTTCATGATGGGGCGCGGCATGGAGCACTGGCATCCCAATCCGCAATTTTACTACCAGCCCGGCGGCGGCCCGGTCTTCGACATGGGGCCCTACTACCTGACCATGCTCGTCAATTTGCTCGGGCCGGTTGCCCGCGTGATGGCGATGGCGACGCGTGGCCAGGAAGAGCGGCTGATCACCGCCGAAGGTCCCTTCAAGAACACCAGCTTCAAGGTCGGCACGCCGACCAACATCCTGTCGCTGCTCGAGTTCCGCTCGGGCGCCACCGTCACCTTCGGCGCCTCGTGGGACGTCTTCAAGCACTCCAACCACCCGATCGAACTGCACGGCACGGAAGGCTCGCTGCGCCTGCCCGACCCCGATACGTTCGGCGGCACCGTCTCGCTGTCAGAGCGCGGCGCCGACTGGGCGGACTTCGCCAGCGAGGCCGAGCTCTACGGCGCACGCAACTGGCCTTTCGCCACGCCTGACCGCGCCAACTACCGTATGCTCGGCGTCGCCGACCTTTCGCGGGCGCTGGCGACGGGCAGGAAGCCGCGTGCCTCCGGCGAGCTTGCGCTGCATGTGCTGGAGATCATGGAGGCGATCCTGGCTTCGGGCGAAAGCCGCGAATCGGTCGCCGTCAATGGAACGGTCGACCAGCCGCCGCTGCTTGGCGAAGACGAGGCGGCGAGCCTGCTTGCCTGAGGTCGGTCCATGACAACATCGCCCCCGACGACACCGGCAGTGTCCTTGCTTGATCCGGAAGCCCGGCATGTGCTCGACCTCGGCCGGCAGACGGCTGCCCGGCCATTCGAGGCTGGCACGCCCGAAGAGGCCCGCCGCGCCTATGAAGAGGGATTTCCCACACTCCAGGGCGAGCGCGAGCCGGTCGCTTCGCTGAGCGAGCGCACCATCGCCGGGCCGGGCGGCCCGCTGACGCTCAGGATCTATCGCGGGCGCGAAGCGCCGGCGATAGATGCTCCCGCGCTGCTCTATCTGCATGGCGGCGGCTGGGTGATCGGGAATCTGGAGTCGCATGACGAGATCTGCCGCTGGTTTGCCAATTTGGCGGCCTGCGTCGTCGTCTCACCCGCCTACCGGCTGGCGCCGGAACACAAATTCCCGGCGGCGATCGAGGATTGCGTCGCCGTGCTTTCCGTCATGCAAAGCGGCGAGGGAGGCCTAGGCATCGACGTCAGCCGAATTGCCGTCGCCGGTGACAGCGCCGGCGGCAATCTTGCCGCCGTGCTTTGCCTGATGTCGCGTGGAGCCAAGAACCCGCCAACAGCGCAATTGCTGTTCTATCCGAACACGGATGCGTCGCAGACGGCGGACAGCTATCGTCGCTTTGCCGACAGTTTTGGCCTCACCGCGGCCACCATGGCCTGGTTCCGCGATCACTACATAAGCAGTGCCGGCGACATCGACGATTGGCGCGTCTCGCCGCTGAAGGCGGCAAGCCTTGCCGGGGCGCCGCCGGCCTTCATCGCGATCGCCGGCCACGACATCCTGGCCGATGAAGGCGAGGCCTATGCCCGACGTTTGCGGGAAGACAGCGTGCCGGTCGTGTTGCGGCGCTGGCCGGGTCAGATCCATGGTTTTGTGTCGACGGGTCGCCATGGCCCGGCGGCACGCCAGGCGGTTGCTGCGGCGGTCGCCGCATGGCGCAGCTTCGATCCTGTCTTTGGAAATGCTCAGGCCGATTGACGCATGACCAGCGTCGCATCGAGATAGACCTTGGGTGCAACCACTGCCTCATCCTCATTCAGCAAGGCGAGCAGCGTCTCGACACTGCGGCCGGCCATGGCGGCAAAGTCCTGCGCCATGGTGGTCAGGGCGGGGCAGGTGTAGCGGCTGAGCGGATGGTCATCATGCGCCGCGACGCGCAGGTCGCAATCGGCCTTGCGGCCGATCTTGCGGCCCAGCGAGAAGGCAGCCGCCATGACGCCGAAGGCGAGACGGTCGTTGGCGCACAGGATGGTCTTGCCCGGCAGGCCGCCATTGCCGAGCATCTTTTCCATCTGCTCGTAGCCGATCCGTTCGAAATCCCAGGTGTAGTCGCTGATATTGCCGATGACGACCGGTTCATGCCCGAGCCGCTGCATCGAGGCGACATAGCTGTTCAGTCGTTCTGGCGAGTTGTGGTTGACATGCGGTATGTCGAAATAGACCGGCGCGTCGCCGGAGCGGCAGAGATAGTCGACGATCGTCGAGACGCTCTGGCTGTTGTTGTTGCCGACGAATGGCGTGCCGCCTTCAAGATAAGTGTCGAAATAGACGATGGGCATGGCCTGCGTCAGCTTCTCCAGCGTGCGATGATCCGAGCGCAGGCCGAGCGGCGCAATCAGCGCGCCGGAAACCTTCAGCGACAGGATGGTTCGCGTCGCTTCCACTTCGAGCTCGCGCGAGCCGTGCGAGGAGATGACGATCGGCCAATAGCCTTCGTCGCGCAGCCTGAGCTCGATGCGGCTGACCATCTCGGAATAGAAGGGGTCGGCGACCGTCGGCACCACAATGCCAATGCTGCGGGTGCGCTTGCGGTTGAGGTTGCGCGCGAACAGATTGGGCTGATAATCGGACGAGCGCAGCGCTTCCTCGATGCGCTTTCGCGTTGCCGGCTTGACGCTGGTCGGATCGTCGAAAAATTTCGACAGGGTCGGCCTGGAGACGCCGCAGGAGCGGGCGAAATCCTCCATCGTTTTGTGCGTCATCGGCATTCAAACCCTCGCGTCATGGACCTGGTTCCATGCGCTACCCGGCTCCTACATACGGTGAGCTGGCGTGCAACTGCAAGGCGAAATTTTACAGACAAGTTTGCTAGTTTTAACGCGTACTAGTAAATTATTTCATGCGTAAATTTATTAGTTGACGCGAAAAACGCAAGCCGTATTCGCCCCGAGAGGCGTACGCTGCCGGTCAGCGCCGGCGAGATTCCCGTCGAAACCATGGCTGGGTGGATCGACCAGCGCTCTGCTCAGCCCTCAGCTCGGAACCTTCTTCCTCCATTTGCGCAGCCGCGTGCTGATATAGGACCTGGGACCAAAGGAAGCCGAGGCCGCCCGCCAGGTTGGAGTGGATGATCTTCCAGCCGCTGCCGCACAAATGTCATCAGCCGACAGAAGACGGGCGATTCCAGTTCTTGCAAGCGCTGAGCGAGATCGTCAGGCAGCGGCTTTGACCGCCAGGCGAAATACGCCTCGTAGGCATCCGGCGTATCGATCAGATGCCGCAGATACGCCGCCAGCTCGGCAGGGCTGCTGAAATCAGCCGCGTTGATGTAAGAACCTGCTGGCACGAATTCGTCGACATTCGGGGCGCCGAGATAGACCGGCACCGAGCCGGCCTTGAACGCATCGAAGAGCTTTTCCGTGACATAGTCCGTCTCGCTGGAGTTCTCCAAAGCAAGGCAGAACTTGTAGCGCGCAACGGTGTCGATCTTCGTCTTCCTGCCAAGATCGGGACCTTCCATCGTTCGGTTGCGAAAATGCCGGCCGTAGGAATCGATCTTGATGTGGCGGGAAAGCTCCTGCACGAAGTCGACGCGCCCGCTATAGTTCAAGCGAGCCGATTGGAAGAGTACGGCCGGGGCCGCTTCCGTCTTCGCCACGATCGGCGTTGCGCGAACCTCTTCCCACCAGGGAGCGCGTGGCAGATAAGGCGCCCAGATATCGGAGCTGCGTTCATGCGTCATCGTGAAGTCGAAGTGCCGCATGATCTTCGGATCGGAGATCCGCTTGTAATTTGAACGGCTCTCCATCGACCAGGCTAAACTGGCGGGGATATTTCCAGGCGTCGCCGATCTCGCGAAAATTCGGGATGTGGAAGACGACCGCCGCCGCCTCGGCGATCCGGCGCTTGTCCAGCGTCCACTGCCCCGGAAAGTCACAATGAATGGATGCGATGTCGACGGGCTTGCTGAAGAATGTCGTATAAAAAAGGACGAGCGGGTCTTTTGAAGGCATCGACAGCAAGGAGGCACCTCAGGATCGGTAAAGTCCTATACCTGCCTGCCCTAAAAGCAAATGCCCACCCAACAGGCCTACGGCGTGACAGTGGTACCATTCAGAACCTCAATATGGCCGCGACGGCCATCGCAGCGCAATCGCCTGACATGTTCGAAAGTTCAGAGGGTGACTCTGGCTAACTCAAGGAAATGTCGACCGAATTTCGAACCAGCCGTCTATGCTATGCCTGCTGCTGCCGAGTGGTGGTCCCGACAGGAATCGAACCTGTGACCTACAGATTAGGAATTTGTCAGACGCCGTTTCCTGTTGTTTCCCAATGCCGGTCGTTGTACGATTCCGTTGGTTCTAACGTATTCAAGTTGTTGTGGTTTTCGTATTGCGCAGCCATGATAGCGTAGACAAACCGACAGATCGAGCCAGATCGAATACGACGCAATTGCCGTACTAATTCCGTACTAAATCTCATGACAGATCTTCGAATCGCGCCGTTGCAAGCCTCCAGCCGGCGTCTTCGGGCGGGACCATGCGGTTCAATTCATAACGCCACCGTCTTTATTTGTATCTGATCTGCTGATACATAACCCCGTGTGACGAGTGCGGGGCCATATGTCGAATGAAATCATGGTTGTCGATCCGCTTGAGCGGCTTGACTTGTTGAAGAGCCTCGCGAGCGAGGTCCGGGTCCGGATTCTCGATCTGCTGCACCGCAAGGGGCCGAAAAACGTCAATCAAGTGGCCGAAGAACTGGGTCTTCCGCAATCGACAATTTCCGCAAACATCCAGGTTCTTGTCGATGTCGGTTTGATCGAGACGAAATCACAGAAGGCGCGCAAGGGAAGCCAGAAGGTCTGCTATTCGACCTTCTCCGAGTTGGTTGTTGTCTTTAAGGACCGCACCCCGGCTCAGGATCTCGGCGTCATAGAAGTGGCGATGCCGCTTGGACTCTATACAAGATGCGAAGTTTCCGCTCCCTGCGGCCTGTGTTCAAAGGACGGCGTCATCGGACTTCTCGATGTGCCCGACACCTTCCTCGATCCTGACCGTATGCGGGCCGGGCTGCTGTGGTTCACGCGCGGCTTCGTCGAATACCAGTTTCCCAACAATGCGACGCTTGCCAATGCCAAAGTCGGAGGGTTGGAACTGGCGATGGAGCTTTCGTCCGAGGTGCCGGGCACATCGAAGGATTGGCCATCGGACATCACGGTCGCGATCAACGGACACGAGATAGATACCTGGACGGCGCCGGCCGACTATGGCGACAAGCGCGGCAAGCATACGCCCGGCTGGTGGAAGCTGGCCGGATCGCAGTATGGTGATCTCGCACACTGGCGCGTCACGAACAACGGCACCTATCGCAACAATGACAAGGTTTCCAAATGCTCGCTGACTGATCTGGAGCTCGAGCGGCACCGCTCGATCCGGATACGAATCGGCGTGAAGGAAGATGCGCGGCACCCCGGCGGCATAAACATCTTCGGCAGCGGCTTCGGCAATTACAGCAACGACATCGTTCTGCGCCTGCTGAAGGCTTGAGAGCATGTTAGGCCCTTGACGGGCGAACGAACTCCGCCCTTAACTGACCCGCGACCCGGATATAGACCGGAAAGTCGGATTGATAGTCCGCAGTGGGAGGGATCATGAAGGCCAGAGTCACGGCGAACGCGGCCTATGCCGTCGCGGATATCGACAAACGTCTTTACGGCTCGTTTCTCGAGCATCTTGGCCGGGCGATCTATACGGGCATCTACGAGCCCGGACATCCGCAAGCGGACGCAAAAGGGATGCGCAAGGACGTGATCGAGTTGGTGCGTGCGCTCGACACTCCGATCTGCCGTTACCCGGGTGGCAACTTCGTGTCCGCCTACAATTGGGAAGACGGCATAGGCCCAAAGGAGAACCGCCCGCGGCGGCTCGATCTTGCCTGGCGCACCACGGAGCCGAACCTGGTTGGAATCCACGAATTCGCCGACTGGGCCGAAAAAGCCGGCACCGAGATGATGCTTGCGGTCAATCTCGGTTCCCGCGGCCTCGACGAGGCGCGGGCCTTCGTTGAATACGTCAACCACCCGGGCGGCAGCTACTGGTCCGACCTCAGGGCCAAGAACGGACGCGCGCAACCCTGGAACTGCCGCCTCTGGTGTCTCGGCAATGAAATGGACGGTCCTTGGCAGGTTGGCCACAAGTCGGCGGGCGAATACGGCCATCTCGCCAACGAGACCGCCAAGGCGCTGCGCGGCCTCGACCCGACGGTGGAACTTGTCGTCTGCGGCTCGTCGCATTCCAACATGCCGACCTATCCGCAGTGGGAAGCAACCGTGTTGGAAGCGACCTACGAGCAGGTCGACTACATCTCTCTCCACATGTATTTCGAGAACTACGAGAAGAATACGGCCGAATATCTCGCTCTTCCGGCCAAGCTCGACCGCTACATTGGCACGGTCGCGGGCATCATCGACTACGTGAAGGCCAAGACCCGCTCGAAGCGGGACGTGAAGATCTCTTTCGACGAGTGGAACGTCTGGTACCATCAGCGCAAGCGGGACGCCGAGCGTATGCGCGGCTGGGACTGGCCGGAAGCGCCCAGGCTTCTGGAAGACATCTACAATTTCGAGGACGTGCTGCAGGTCGGCTGCATCATCAATACCTTCATCCGCCGGTCGGATATTGTTCGCATCGCCTGCATTGCGCAGCTGGTGAACGTTATCGCGCCGATCATGACCGATCCCGGCGGCGGCGCCTGGCGGCAGACGATCTACTGGCCTTTTATGCTGGCCTCCAAGCACGGCCGCGGCACCGCTCTGCAGCTCGCGGTCGAGGTGCCTACCTATGACGCGGCCGCGGCCGACAAGGTGCCATGGCTCGACATTGCAGGCGTGCACGATTCGAACGCCGGCACGCTGACCTTCTTCGCAATCAACCGGCATGGGTCCGAGACGCTCGAGGCCGACGTCGCCCTCGAGCGGTTCGCCGCCAAGTCCATCGAGCACACGATCATCCGTCATGACGATCTCGAGGCCTGCAACACGAAGGACGCGCCGGACAACGTATCACCGGTCAAAGGCAACGGGGCAGCGCTCAGCAGCAAGGGAATGACGCTGACCTTGCCGCCGCATTCCTACTCGATGGTGCGTGTGACACTCTGAGTTAATATCTGACTATCAGATATATACCGTAAAATCCGTTGCAGGCGGTTTGGTTTGGTGTAGCATTGAAACGTTCAAGGCGGATCTAACCGCCGTACTCGGGAGGAAGCTGAGATGAACTTTCGCAGGATGATGGCCATAGCGGTGGTTGCGGCCGGAGGATTCTGGGCCGTCGCGGCCCAGGCCGAAGAAACCGTCATATGGTGGGATTTCCTCGGCGGCGGTGACGGTGTGCGCATGAAGCAGATGATCACCGATTTCAACGCCGCCCACGCCGGCAAGATCAAGATCGACGCCACGACGCTGGAGTGGGGCACGCCCTTCTACGCGAAGGTGCAGACCTCGGCCGCCGTCGGTGAGGCGGCAGACGTCATGACCTATCATGCCAGCCGCATCCCCTTGGCGGTGAGCCAGGACATTCTCGAAGAAATCACCGCCGACGACATGAGCAAGATGGGCCTCTCGGCCTCGGATTTCGCCCAGACGACCATGAACGCCGTGACCGTCGACGGCAAGCAATACGCGGTGCCGCTCGATACCCATCCAATCGTCCTGTACTACAATCGCGACCTCCTGAAGAAGGCAGGCGTGCTCGGCGGCGACGGCCGTCCAGTGGGCATGGGCAACAAGGAGGACTTCACCGCGACACTGCAGAAGTTGAAGGACGCCGGGGTCGAGTTCCCGTTGGGCAGCGTCACCGCCGACGGCAACTTCATGTACCGCACCATTTATTCGCTTGTGTGCCAGCAAGGCGGCGAGCTTCTGACGGGCAACGAGTTCCTCGCCGGCGACAATGCAGAAAAGCTGGCGAAGGCGCTGGCGGTTCTGCAAGGGTGGACGAAGGCAGGGCTGCAGTCGACCTATACGGACTATCCCGCAACCGTCGCCCTCTTCACCTCGGGCAAGGCCGCAATGATGATCAACGGCGTCTGGGAAGTTCCCACGATGACCGACCTCGCCAAGCAAGGCAAGCTGTTCGACTGGGGCGCCGTCGAGATCCCGGTGATCTTCGACAAGCCATGCACCTATGCGGACAGCCACTCGTTCGCAATCCCGAAGAACAAGGGCAAGGAGATCAGCGCGGAAAAGCGTGCGGCCGTTCTTGAGGTGATCTCATGGATGGACAAGCACTCGCTGTTCTGGGCTACGGCGGGCCACATCCCTGCATACAAGCCGGTCACTGAGACGGCAGAATACAAGGCAATGGAGCCCAACGCGACCTACTCGACGCTGACGGCCAACATGATCTTCGATCCGAGGTCGCCCAAGGCCGGTGTCGCCGGGCCGATCTTCGACATCATGTCCAATTATTTCGTGCCGACCCTCAACGGAGAGATGGACCCGGGCGAGGCGGTGAAATCCATCAAGGAAGAGCTGAACAGCATGTAAGGCTCAAAGGCTGGGACTTGTTCTGCCTAGGGCGGTCCCAGCCATATCTTAGGACGAGCCATGCTTCGCAACTCCCGCACTGAACGTCTCGTCGCGCTGGTGCTGGTCGCCCCCTTCCTGGCGATCTACTTGCTGGCGTTCGTCTATCCGACGGTCCAGATGTTTCGCATCTCCTTCACCGATGCGCCGCTGATCGGCGCGGGTCGGTGGGTTGGTCTCGACAACTACCTGCGGCTCGACAACGACCCGATGTTCCGGCGCGCGGTCTGGAACACCGCTTACTTCGTGCTGATGACGGTTGTCCCCGGGACGCTCATCGCCCTGTTGATCGCGCTTGGCGTATCGCGCCTCAAGGGACGGTTCCAGGCGATCGTGCTGGCGCTGTTCTTCCTGCCCTATATCCTGCCGGTGTCCGTAGTTTATCTGATCTGGGATTGGACGCTGAATTTCCAGTTCGGGATCGCGATGCATGTGCTGGACTGGCTGGGAATCTCGCGCGTCCCGGTATTCAAGTCGCGCGTCTGGTTCTTGCCGGCGGTGGCCGGGGTGACGATCTGGTGGACCGCGGGTTTCTCGATCCTACTCTTCCTCGCCGGACTGCGGTCCATATCAGCGGAGATCTACGAAGCCGCGGCGCTCGACAACTCGACGCGATGGACCACGTTCCGGCGTATCACCTGGCCACTGCTATGGCCGATCACCTCGCTGGTACTAACCATCCAGCTCATCCTGCAGCTCAAGATCTTCGATCAGGTCTATCTGTTCTCGATCGGCGGCCGGCCGAACGACAATATGGTGCTCGTCTACTACGTCTTCCAGAAGGCCTTCCAGCAGAACCAGGGAGGCAGGGCGGCGGCTGTCGCCGTCACCCTCTTCGTGCTCGTGGTCGTCGTCTCGGTCCTGCAATTCCAATTGCTCCGGTTCGCCGAAAGGCGGCGCCGATGAACGCCATGGCCGCGCAGCGCTGGAATTTTTGGGGCGGGATAATCACGGCATTGACGCTCGTCTGGGCGATCCTATGGGCGTTCCCGCTCTATTGGGGTGTGATCTCATCGCTCAAACCGGACGACGAGGTCGTCCGGCCTTACATCGAACTCTGGCCCGAGACACCGACGCTGGAGAACTATATTGCTGCCCTGACCACCACACAGATCGGCACCTGGTACATCAATTCGGTGGCGGTCGCGGTCGGCGTAACGGTCATCACCATCTTCATCTCGATGCTGTGCGGCTACGCGATCTCGCAGTTGCGGTTCCCGGGGCGGATCGCGCTGTGGTGGCTGATCCTCGCCTCCTTCATGGTGCCGATTTCAGCGCTGATCATCAATCATTTCGTACTGGTCGCCAACCTTGGCCTGCTCAACAGCTGGGCCGGAATCATGTTGCCGCAGCTTATCCACCCCGTCATCATCATCGTGTACAAGCAGTTCTTCGATCAGGTCCCGAAGGACTTCCGCGAGGCCGCGGTCATGGACAATGCGTCTGAATTCGGGATCCTCTTCAAGGTCTACATGCCGATGAACTGGGGGGTGACGACGGCGCTGTCGATCGTCTGCTTCATCTGGACGTGGAACGCGTTTTTGTGGCCGTTCCTCTCGGTGACCCGCACCGAGATGATGACGATCACCGTCGGCATCACGCAGGTCAACGACGCGTTCGGTGTCTACTACGCGCGCCAGCTGTCGGCAGCCGTACTGGCCGGCCTTCCCGTGGCACTGGCCTACCTCTTCTTCCAGCGCCGAGTAACCGAAGCGATAACGCTCTCGGCCGGTATCAAGGGCTAGAGCGCCCGCAAGCGCACCGCAATGCCGGAGGGCGCGACCCGCTCGGGCGGGTTCAGGCCCCGTCAGCGCGCGCGTGCCAGGCCGATCCGTCCGCGGCGAAGAGATGCAGGGCGGTGGTGTCGAACTTCAGCCGAACGGCGTCGCCCGGTTTGACGCTCGAAAGCCCGCGATCTTGTGCTGTAACCTGCGTCCCATCCGCAAGTCGCGCATAGACGAGCGTTCGCTCGCCAAGGCGCTCGACAACGGTGGCCGTGGCGGATGTTTCATTGCCCTCGGAGACGACAGTCAGCGATTCCGACCGCACTCCGAGTTCGCGCCAATCCATGTTGACCGGCGCACCAGGAAGTCCGACGAGCGATCCATCAGTCAAGCGCGCATTGAGCCTGTCGCCTGAGCCCGAAACCGTTACAGGCAGAATGTTCATCGCCGGAGACCCGACGAAGGTCGCGACGAACCGCGACGCCGGACGTGCATAGACATCGACGGGTCTTCCCATCTGCTCTATCCGGCAATTGTTGAGGATCACAATACGGTCGGCGAGCGTCATCGCTTCCACCTGGTCGTGAGTGACGTAGATCATCGTCGACTTCAAACGCTGATGCAGTTCGGCAAGCTCGACGCGTGTACGGGCTCGAAGCGCCGCGTCCAGATTGGAGAGTGGCTCGTCGAACAGGAATGCCTTGGGCTCCTTGACAATCGCACGCCCGATGGCCACGCGCTGGCGCTGCCCGCCGGAGAGCTGCGACGGCCGCCGGTGGAGCAGCGCTTCGATCTCCAGGATACGCGCGGCCTCAGCGATCCGTTGGCGTATAACATCCGGCGCGACCCGAATGTTCCTTAGCCCAAAAGCCATGTTTTCCGCGACTGTCATATGTGGGTAAAGCGCATAGTTCTGGAAGACCATCGCAACGTTGCGCCTGCCAGGCGCAAGGTTCTCCGAGCGCACCCCGTCGATCGTCAGCGTGCCCTCGTCAATGCTTTCGAGGCCGGCGATCATTCGGAGCAGCGTCGTCTTGCCAGAACCGGACGGACCGAGAAACACGACCAGCTCTCCTGGCTCAATGTCCAGGCTCACGTCGCGGATCACCTCGACTGCGCCAAAGTGCTTTGATACGCCCGACAGCGCGATTCCCGTCATGCTTGCGATCCTTCTTTTCCTGCATAATTTCGGATAAATACCCGATGTCAAGGAACTGGGGGCTGCGGCGCCCTCATCCCTGGTCCCCGGAACAGCTGCTTTCCAAGCTACCTTGCCAAAAGCCGAGCATATGCAGTCGCCCCCAATTCAGTCATTCATGAATATTGCTCCCATTGCGCTAGCTCGAGGCGGTCAACGAAAACGGAAGGGCGATCAACGCGACAGCTGCCATGGAAGGCAGGTTGCAGGGCCGGGGCTTTGCAGAAAGGTCATCGGATTGCCTGTGCGTCGAGAAACAGGCGAGCGTGATTGGGAACACCCGATGACCACTTTCAATCGGGCATCTTAGCGCTCCGCTTCGCGCCGGATCTTCCTCAGGTTTGCGTGCCAAAAGTTTGAAGGTCTTGGAAATTCGCCGTACTTATTCCGCAAAAATTTCGCAAAAAAGTACGGCGATAATTTCGCTAATCCCTTGAAAACTATGGTGATCCCGACAGGAATCGAACCTGTGACCTACAGATTAGGAATCTGCCGCTCTATCCTACTGAGCTACGGGACCACGCGACCCGACACATAACCGCTTCGGGGAAGTTCGCCAAGAGGCAGGCGCAGCTCAATCAGTGTTCTACTCACGCGGCGCCTGGCGATAGTGGATGTCCTTGCACATCCACAGGCAAGCTGGGTAAATTGCGCTTGCGCCTGGCCCAAGCAAACTGGCGCACGCATTGCCGGCGATCGATCTGCTTCTGGGAGACCGATGTCCATGATGAGACTAGGCATTCTGTTCATCCCTCTCGGCATGGCGCTATTTTGCGTTTCGTCCGCATTCGCATTGGACGAAAAGCTGGAAGTCAAATCCCGCACGCTTGCCGACGAAGACTTCCTGAGCGGCAACACGATGGCGGGAACACCGGTGACACTCACCGGCAATCTCAGCGGCCCGGAAGGTACTGGTCCAGAAGGTGGGGACAAGCTGTCGGTCGTCGTCTTGCTGCATGGCACGGATGGACCGAGCAGCGGCGCGGTATGGGGTTGGGAGCGGTTTCTCAACGGCATGGGCATCGCAACGCTGAGCCTTGATAGCTACACGGCGCGAGATCTCACCCAGGCTTCGACCAATCAATCTGTTTTCGGCCAGTTCACGCAAATCTACGATGCCTACAGAGCCGTCGATGCGCTCGCCGCTCATCCGCGGGTCGATGCATCGCACATCGCCCTGATGGGTTTTTCACGCGGTGGCAATGCGGCGCTGTACTCGGCAATGACACGATTCCAGAAGTCATTCGGACCGACCAAGGCGCGCATCGTGGCGCATCTGCCCTTCTACCCCGCATGCAATTTCCAGCTCGTCGACGAATTGCAGGTTGCCGACGTCCCGATCCGGGAATTCCACGGCGCCGATGACGACTGGACGCCCGCCGCGCCTTGTCGCTCCTACATCGATCGCCTCGCCGCGGCCGGCAATGATGCAGCAATGACAGAGTACAAGGGCGCGCGGCATAATTTCGACAGCCCGAAAAACCCTGCACTTTGGATTGATTCCGACGTCCAGACCTCGCGAAATTGCATGCGCAAGGAAGAGGATGGGAAACTCCTCAATGCCGCAACCGGCCGCCCCTTCAGCTATTCCGATGCCTGCGTCGAACACGGTCCGAGCGCACAGTACAATGACGCGGCCGCAACCGCGGCGCAGGCGGCGGTGAAGGCATTCTTGGCAGAGGTCTTTGCGGGAAAGTGAGCGCAACGAGACTGGCGGGACATCATCTTAGCCGGCAATCCAATAGCCTCAGCATTGCAGCCGTACCCAGGCCGGGAACGCTAGCTTTGTGGCCGTTGCTGAGGCCGACAATTACGCCGCCAGCGCCGTTTCCGCGAGCTTCACCCAATAGCTCATGCCGTGCGGGATGACTTCGTCGTTGAAGTCGTAAGCCGGGTGGTGGAGACCGGCGGTATCGCCATTGCCGATGAAAATAAAGGCGCCCGGCCGGGCCTCCAGCATATAGGAGAAATCTTCGCCGCCCATTACCGGCTGGATGGCGCGGTGCACCTGAGCGTCGCCGGCGACATTCGCGGCGATATCACTGGCGAAGACGGTCTCTTCGGCATGGTTGAAGGTGACGGGATAATTGGCGTTGTAATCGACCTCGATTGTCGCGCCGAAGGCCGTGGCCATCCCTTCGCAGATGGTGCGGATGCGCTCCTCGGACTTCTTGGCGATTTCCTTCTTTAGCGTGCGCACGGTGCCGGCGATCTCGGCGCTCTCGGGAATGACGTTATAGGCGTCGCCGGCATGGAATTTCGTCACCGACACCACGACCGCCTCGACCGGATCGGTGCTGCGCGAGGCGATTGTCTGCAGCGCGCCGACCAACTGGCTGGTGATGACGATCGGATCGATCGTGCCGTGCGGCATCGCCGCATGGCCGCCGCGGCCCTTGACGGTGATGGTGAATTCGGCGGTTGCCGCCATGATCGGGCCTGGCCTGATGGCGAACTGTCCAACCGGCAGGCCAGGCATGTTGTGCATGCCGAATACCCTGGAGATGTCGAAGCGGTCCATCATGCCGTCCTTGACCATCTCATTGCCGCCGCCGCCGCCTTCTTCGGCGGGTTGGAAGATCACCGCGACGGAACCGGCGAAGTTGCGGGTTTCGGCAAGATATTTGGCGGCGCCCAGCAGCATCGCGGTGTGGCCGTCATGGCCGCAGGCATGCATCTTGCCCGGGTTGGTCGAGGCGTAGGGCTTGCCGGTGATCTCGTTGATCGGCAACGCATCCATGTCGGCGCGCAACCCGATTGTCGCGCCATCGCCCTGGCGGCCGCGGATGATGCCGACGACGCCGGTCTTGCCGAGCCCGGTCACCACTTCGTCGCAGCCGAAGGCCTTCAGCTTGTCGGTGACGAAGGCGGCGGTCTTGAAGACATCGAAATTCAGCTCTGGCGTCTGGTGCAAATGGCGGCGCCAGCCGGCGACCTCGTCCTGCATTTCGGCGGCGCGGTTCAGGATTGGCATGACGGTTCCATTTCGGCTGTTGGAGCAGACGGGTTGCGCCTGCTGTTTTGCAATTATGCCTGTTCGTTTACAATTGTCATTCAGGCGCTTTGCCATCTTGACGTCACATAGGGTAAATAGCACCGCAACATTATGGTCCGGATTGAGGGATCGGACCACTGTGCTGGCGATCACGTAGCGAAATCTTACGGAGCCAGGGGCGACTACGGCAAGAGGCGATTTCGGATTACACCATGCGGTACAGGCATTTCCCTAGATTTTTGCTGGCAGGCGCCGTGGCGCTTGCGGCGCTGGCCGGACCGGCTCTGGCCAATCCGACAATCGTGTTCGATCTGAAGAGCGGCAAGATCCTCCAGCATCAGGATGCTTTCAAGCGCTGGTATCCAGCCTCGCTGACCAAGCTGATGACCGCCTATGTGACGTTCCGCGCGATTGCGGCCGGCGAGGTCCAGCTCGATTCGCCGATCAAGGTGACGAAGCATTCCGCCGGCGAACCGCCGAGCAAGATGGGCTTCAAGCCGGGTTCGGTCATGCGGCTCGACAATGCGCTCAAGATGATGCTGGTCAAATCGGCCAACGACATCGCCATGGCCGTCGGCGAGAATGTTGGCGGTTCGCAAGCCGCTTTCGCCGAACGCATGAACGCCGAGGCGCGCCGGCTCGGCATGACCGGGTCGCATTTCGTCAATCCCAACGGGCTCTATTCGCCGGACCAGTATACGACGGCGCGCGACCTTGCCCTGCTGGTGATGGCGATCCGCAAGGACTTTCCGCAATATGTCCCCTGGTTCTCGATCGAGGGCTTGGCCATCGGCAAGAAGGCGATTGCGAACTACAACCTCCTGATCGGCCGCTATCCGGGTGCCGACGGCATGAAGACGGGTTTCGTCTGCTCCTCAGGCTTCAACATGATCGGCTCGGCAACGCGCAATGGCCGCACGCTGGTCGCCGTGGTGCTCGGCGAACAGTCGGCCATCAGCCGTGCCGAGACGGCGGCGAGATTGCTCGACCAAGGTTTCGCGACGCCTCAGCCGAACTGGGTCACGATCGCGGCCCTGCCTGCCTATGGCGACACGACATCGGTCAATGACCTGCGCGACGAGCTCTGCAAGAAGAAACCGGCCGAGGAACAGTCGGAGGCCGCGCCGCCTGTCGGCGACAAGGAAGTGCCGAAGTCGCCCTACCAGGAAAAGCTCGACCATGTGCCGACGCTGGTCGCCGTCGGCCTTGGCGGCGCCACCGGGCCGAAGCCAAAGGCCATGCTCGATGAATCCGGCCAGGAATATGCCGATGTGCCGCTGCCGACCTGGCGGCCCGATTTGCCGCCGCCGCCCGGCGCCGAGCCGACGGTGGTCGGCTCAGCCACCGCTGCCCAGGGCGACCAGGCGGCCAAGGTCTTGAACTAGGCCAATGGCTGGCTTTCCTATCCCCGTCTCGGTGCTGACCGGTTTTCTCGGCGCCGGCAAGACGACGCTGCTCAACCGGCTGCTCAGGGATCCAGCGCTCGCCGACACGGCGGTCATCATCAACGAATTCGGCGAGGTGGCGATCGACCATCTCTTGGTCGAGCAGGCCTCCGACGGCATCATCCAGCTTTCCGACGGCTGCCTTTGCTGCACGGTGCGCGGCGAATTGGTCGACACGCTGGCCGATCTCGTCGACCGGCTGCAGACCGGCCGCATCGCTCGGCTTGCCCGTGTCGTCATCGAAACCACCGGTCTCGCCGATCCGGCGCCGGTGCTGCAGTCGATCATGGCGCATCCGGCACTGGTCCAGGCCTTCCGGCTCGATGGCGTCATCACGCTGGTCGACGCGGTCAACGGCAATGCGACGCTCGACAATCATGTCGAGGCGGTCAAGCAGGTGGCCGTCGCCGACCGCATCGTGCTGACCAAGGCCGACCTGGCCGCCGATCCGCGCGAGGTCGAGGGCGTGAAAGCCCGGCTGCGGCAGATCAATTCGGGTGCGGACGTGCTCGATGCCGGCGACAGAAGCACTGGTGTGGCGGCGCTGTTTGATTGCGGCCTCTACAATCCGGCCACCAAGTCCGCCGATGTGCAGCGCTGGCTGGGTGAAGAGGCGCACCACGATCATGATCATGGCGACCACTATCATGGCGACCACCATCATGATGACCACCATCATGGCGAGCATGAGCACCGGCACGATTCCCGCGTGCGTTCCTATTCGCTCGTCCATGACGGGCCGGTGCCGTTTTCGGCGATCGAGATGTTCCTCGACCTGCTGCGCTCGGCGCATGGCGAGCGCCTGCTGCGCATGAAGGGCGTCATCGAACTCAGGGAAGACCCGTCGCGGCCGCTGGTGGTGCATGGCGTGCAGAAGATCCTGCATCCGCCGGCGCGGCTGCCGTCCTGGCCGGAGGGCAAACGCGGCACAAGGCTGGTGCTGATCACGCTCGACATGCCGGAAGACTACGTTCGCCGGCTCTTCGCGGCCTTCACCAACAAGCCCTCGATCGACACTCCGGACCGTGCGGCGCTGGAAGACAACCCGCTGGCGATTGCCGGGCGGTAGGCTTTTTCGCCTATCTATAATACGCAAGCGCTGAACTGGCAGAATCGGTGAGATCGCGGATCTCAGGTGGCTTCGCCGCGCTCGACCAGAAAGCGATGGCCGCCGGAAACCGCTGCCGTTTCGACCAATTGATGACCGGCGTCCGAGCAGAAGGCCGGGATGTCGATGACGGCGAGCGGGTCGGTGGTCTCGAGCCAGAGCCGGCTGCCTGGCGCCATGGTCGCCAACCGCTTTTTTGCCTTGAGCACGGGCAGGGGACAGTTCAGCCCCTTGAGGTCATAGACAGAAGCGCGCTTGGCCAAGGCGAGACTCTCAGCCGCCGAACATGCCGAGCAGCTTGTTCTTCAGCTTTGTTACCCTGCTTTCATCGGCACTCGCCGCCTGCGTTTCAGCCGGTGTGGCCTCGGTTGGCGGCGCAATAGTTGCGGTGGCGACGGGCGCTTCGGCGGCGGCCCTGGCCTCCTCCTCTTCAGCCAGAGAATTGATCTTGGCCGTTTCCTTTTCGGCCTGTGCCTGAGCCCTGGCCGCTTCTTTCTCGGCCTTCGCCGCTTCTATGGCGGCAAGCCTCTGTTGCTCGGCCTTCTGCTTGGCGGCTTTCTCGGCGTCGATCGCGGCCATCTTGCGACCGGCCGGCGAATCGATGCGCCCCATGCGCGCCGTCTCGGTTACCGAGCCGTCTGCGTTGAGCGACGGCGGCTCGAGCGGCACGCGCTCGCCACGGGCGCGCCGCTTCGACCAGTCGGAAACGATGCTGGCTTCCTTGATGCCGGCAATCGTCGGTTTGGGCGCCGGCACTGAGGCCTTGACCGCGCCGTTGAAGGCCGCGTCATAGGTGCTCTGGTAGGCGCTGTAGGCGGTTTTCAACGAATCCGGCTGAGTGGTCGCGGGACAGGCGCCGGTCGGATTGAAGGTCGCGCCATCGGCCGCCACCTGGTTGAAGACATAACGCTTCTCGCAGACATCGACCTTCGGCGGCACCTTGGTGATCTCGAAATTGTCGTAGCCTACCTTCAACATCTTCCAGAAGTCGTAGTTCGGATCCTTGCGATAGCGCGCCATGTTGGCGGCGGTCATGCGGAACGGAAAAGCCTGGATCTGGAACTCGGTCTGGCCGCCCTGGAAGGCGTCCCGACCGAAGGCATAGATCTGCTCGATCTGCGCATCAGTCATCGAATAACAGCCCGACGACGAGCAGGCGCCGTGGACCATCAGATTGGATCCGGTGCGGCCATTGGCGCGGTCATAGGCGTTGGGATAGCCGATGTTGAAGGAAAGGTGGTAGCTCGACCTCGGATTCATCTGTGCCGGGCGGACCGTGTAGAAGCCCTCCGGCGCCTGGCGGTCGCCTTCAGTGTATTTCGGCCCGAGCTTGCCCGACCATTTGCAGATGTCGTAGCTGGCGACCATGTCGTAGCGGCCGTTGGTCTTGGCCTTCCAGATCTCGAGCTTGCCTTCTTCCTTGAAGATGCGGGCCAACACAGGCGAGGTGCGCGCCATGCCCTTGGCCCGCATGTCGGCCAGTATCTTGTCCGGCAACGGCTTGTTGGCCGAAGGGGCAAAATCCTTCATCGAGGAATCATTGCAGCCAGCAACGCCTAGGGCGGCGATCAGAAGTCCGGTGCGGGCAAACTTGGCAAACATGGATGTCGCTATGTCTTCATCTTTTCGGACCGCAGGCATGGGCGCTGCAAGGTCCGCACGCTGAACATTGACGGACCCTAAGCCCGTTAACCTTGAAAATTCCTTACCGCAAGCGCTGGACCCATTCCCCCACGGCAATCTGATTGAACCGAATGCAAAGGCAATTTTGTGGCGAAAGCGCCCAATCTCGCCACATTGCGGCACTGAAATCAGCTCAGACTAAAGGTTGCGGCCCATCGACAGGTATTTCTCGCGGCGCTGCTCGCGAAAATCGGTGTTGGCGCCGGAAAACTCCTTCATCGTCCTGGCGATGAGGTCGCCGGTCGAGGCAATCACCGTTTCCGGGGCACGATGGGCGCCGCCGAGCGGTTCGGGAATGATGGCGTCGATGATCTTCAGCTCCAGAAGATCCTGGGCGGTGATCTTCATGTTGGTCGCCGCATCCTTCGAGCGGGTGGTGTCGCGCCACAGGATCGAGGCCGCACCTTCCGGCGAGATCACCGAATAGATGGCGTGTTCGAGCATGTAGACGCGGTTTGCGGTGGCAATCGCAATGGCGCCGCCCGAGCCGCCTTCGCCAATGACCACCGAGATCGACGGCACCTTCAGGCCAAGGCAGGCCGAGGTCGAGCGGGCAATGGCCTCCGCCTGGCCGCGCTCCTCGGCACCGACGCCAGGATAGGCGCCTGCCGTGTCGACCAGCGTAAGCAGCGGAATCTTGAAGCGGTCGGCGAGCTCCATCAATCGCACCGCCTTGCGATAGCCCTCCGGCCGCACCGAGCCGAAATTATGCTTCAGCCGGCTCGTGGTGTCCGAGCCCTTTTCCTGGCCGATGATTGCCACCGGTTCGCCGCGAAAACGGGCGAAGCCGCCGACGATCGCCTGGTCCTCGCCGAAATTGCGGTCGCCGGCCAGCGGCGTGAAATCGCTGAACAGAGCCTTGATGTAGTCGACGCAATGCGGCCTGTCCGGATGGCGCGCCACCTGCACCTTCTGCCACGGGGTCAGGGCCTTGTAGGCGTCGCGCAGCGCGTCGCGCGAACGCTTCTCGAGCCGGCTGATCTCATCGCCGACATCGACCGCCTCGCCATTCTCGGCAAGCTTCTTCAGCTCGAGGATCTTGCCTTCGAGATCCTGGACCGGCTTTTCGAAATCGAGGTAATTATACATTCTTGAGCGGACCGATAGACCGGAAGGCAATGACTGACGGAACCCTTGAGATCAAGGCTCCGAGCGGCGAAACGTCGTCCTCACATAGCGATATGGCGCCTAGTCGGCAAGCGGATGATGGTCGTTGACCAGCCGTACCAAGCGCTCCTCCAGCACATGCGTGTAAATCTGCGTCGTTGAAATATCGGCATGGCCGAGCAACTGCTGCACGGCCCGGAGATCGGCGCCATTCTGCAAGAGATGGCTGGCGAAAGCATGGCGCAGCACATGCGGCGATATTTTCGCCGCAGCGATGCCGGCCCTGGCCGCGAGGCCTTTCAGGTCGCGGGCAAAGACCTGCCTGGAGAGATAGCCGCTGTCGCTTGCCGCCGGAAACAGGAACGGACTGTCGGCAAAAGCCGGCACCGTTGCCCGGGCGGCGAGCCAGGCCCGCATCGCGCTGCGCGCCTTGGCCGATAGCGGCACCATACGTTCCTTATCGCCCTTGCCGCGAACCATGAAGAAGCGGTCGTCGCGTAGCGCCACCGTCACCGGCAGGCCGACCAGTTCGGAAACGCGCAGGCCCGTGGCATAGAGCACCTCGACCAGCGCATGCAGGCGCAGCGCCGCCAGGCCGTCGCCATCGCCGGGCGAGGCATCCCTTGCCTCCTCAGCCGCCCGGTCGATCAGCCGGCCGGTATCGGCCTCGCTCATCGTCTTGGGCAGTGGCCGGCCCTTCTTCGGGCTGTCCAGCGTTCCCGTCGGGTCGTCGCCGCGCAGACCCTCGGCATAGAGGAACTTGAAGAACTGGCGGATTGCCGACAGTTTGCGCGCCTGCGAGGTGGCGGCAAAGCCACGCGCGGCGATGTCATCGAGATAGGCTCGGATATCGGCGGCTCCGGCGGCCGCCAGCCCGCCGCCGATCCCGGCCGATGCGTCTTCGAGGTCGCGGCGGTAGGAAGAAAGCGTGTTTTCGGCCGCGCCCCGCTCGGCGCTCATCATTTCCAGAAAGGCTTCGATGCGGGCCGCGCTGTTCATTGCTCTTGGTCAGTTTTGTTCTTGGTCAGTTTTTCTTGGGGGTCAGCTTTTCCGGGGGGATACGCACACTCATTTCCGTCTTTCTCGGCTCGACGAACATCGCCAATGCGAACATCGCGCCATAGACAATGCCGGCCAGAATCGTGAGCGTCACGACAAAGCGGAACAGCGTCGGCATCAATTTTTGCCCGTCTTTTTGTTCTGCGTTTCCAAACCCTGTGCCCTTATGATGCGTCAATCCGGCCAATTCAAGGACGAAGCACGCACGACGCCGGGCGCCTGCCGCGCTTGACGCAAACAGGCTTTTGATGTCGATACCCGGCAAAGAGGCTTGGAAATATCATAGTGTCATGAACGCGCTGCCAGCAAATCCTCCTGATGAGAGCCATGCCGCGCTGCTTGGCCTGTTGGGCAACCGCTCCATCGTCTTTATCGGCCTGATGGGCGCCGGCAAGACGGCGATCGGCCGCAAGGTGGCGACGATGTTGGGATTGCCTTTCATCGACAGCGACCAGGAGATCGAAAGCGTGTCGCGCATGAGCGTGCCTGAATTGTTCGAGCGCTATGGCGAAACGGAGTTCCGGGCGCTGGAGCAGCGCGTCATCCTGCGCGTGCTGGAACACGGCCCACAGGTGCTGTCTACCGGCGGCGGCGCCTTCATGAATGCGCAGACGCGCGAGGCGATTGCGGGCCACGGCGTATCGGTATGGCTTAAGGCCGAGATCGACCTGTTGATGGAGCGCGTTTCCAAGAAGCAGAACCGGCCGCTCCTGAAAAGCGCCGATCCGCGCGCCGTGCTCGAGCGATTGATGGCCGAGCGTTATCCGGTCTACGCCGCCGCCAATGTCACGGTGCCGACCCGCGACGACCGCAAGGAGGTCATCGCGGCCGAGGTCGTGGACGCGCTCTGCGGGCATTTCGGCGTTGCAGCCGTGACAGGCGAGGCGCGGTCGTGAGCGCCGATACGGAAGTCACCGTCGAGGTCGGGCTTGGCGATCGCGCCTACGACATACTGATCGGTTCGGGACTGCTTGAGCGCTCGGGCATGGAGATCGCGCGGCGCTTGCCGGGCACGCGCGCCGCCGTGGTCACCGACGACAATGTCGCCGCGGCACATCTCGAAACGCTGAAGGCCGGCCTCGAAAAGGGCGGCATCCAGATCGCCGTCATTACGCTGCCGGCGGGCGAGAAGACCAAAAGCTTTGCGCATCTCGAGGACGTGGTGGACGGTGTGCTGGCCGCGAGACTCGAGCGCGGCGATGTCGTTATCGCGCTCGGCGGCGGCGTCATCGGCGACCTTGCCGGCTTTGCCGCCGGCATCGTGCGGCGCGGCATGAATTTCGTGCAGGTTCCGACCTCGCTGCTCGCCCAGGTCGATTCCTCGGTCGGCGGCAAGACCGGCATCAACAGCGCGCGCGGCAAGAACCTCGTCGGCGTCTTCCACCAGCCGAAGCTGGTGCTGGCCGATACCGGCGTGCTCGACACGCTGCCGATCCGCGAATTCCGCGCCGGCTATGCCGAGCTCGCCAAATACGGGCTGATCGACCGCCCGGATTTCTTCGCCTGGCTGGAGGAGAACTGGCGCGAGGTCTTCGCCGGTGGCCCGGCGCGGGCCAAGGCCATCGCCGAAGCCTGCCGCGCCAAGGCCGATGTTGTCGCCCGCGACGAGTTCGAGACCGGTGACCGCGCGCTGCTCAATCTCGGCCATACTTTCGGCCATGCGCTCGAAGCCGCCACGCACTATGACGGCGTCCGGCTCGTGCATGGCGAGGGCGTCGCCATTGGCATGGCCCTGGCGCACCGTTTTTCGTCACGGCTCAATCTGGCGAGCCCCGACGATGCTGCCCGCGTCGAGGCACATCTTCGCGCCGTCGGCCTGCCCTGGCGCATGGCCGACATATCAGGCGAATTACCCGACGCCGAGGCACTGCTTTCCTTCATCACCCAGGACAAGAAGGTGTCGCGCGGCGCCCTGACCTTCATCCTGACACGCGGCATCGGCCAGGCCTTCATCGCCAAGGATGTGCCGGCGTCGGAAGTGCTCTCCTTCCTCAGGGAGAATCATCCGGGCCAGCAGGAAAGCCGGTCGCGATGAGCAACGAGACCGGCTGGATCGTCGTTGCCGTCCTTGCCGTCCTCATTCTGCTGGCCGTTGCCTTACGCGCGCGCCTGCTTGCCGCCTTCGGCTACGAGCTCTCACGCATCGAGCCCCAGCGCTCGAGCCATGATGAATTGCGCGGCGCCGTCGATGATTTTCGTCGCGACGGCCAGGTGGTGCGTGAGGATCGCGACCGTATCGGTGGTCTGTTCGACCTTGCCGAGCTCGAAGTGTCCGATGTCATGGTCCACCGCACCAACATGCGCTCTGTCAATGCCGACAACCCGCCGGAAGCGGTGGTGCGCGAGATCCTGCAGAGCCCGCACACCCGCATGCCGTTGTGGAAAGGCTCGCTCGACAATATCGTCGGCGTGCTGCACGCCAAGGACCTGCTGCGCGCGCTGAACGATGTCGGCAACGACTTTTCCAGGATCGACGTGATGAAGATCGCGTCAAAGCCGTGGTTCGTGCCCGACACCACGACGCTGCAGGAGCAACTCAACGCCTTCCTACGCCGCAAGGCGCATTTCGCCGTAGTCGTCGACGAATATGGCGAAGTCGAGGGGCTGGTGACACTGGAGGACATCATCGAGGAGATCGTTGGCGAGATCGCCGATGAGCATGATATCGAGATCCAGGGCGTCAAACAGGAAGCCGACGGTTCGGTCGTCGTCGACGGCACGGTGCCGATCCGCGACCTGAACCGGGCGCTCGACTGGAACCTGCCGGACGAGGAAGCCACGACCATTGCCGGTCTCGTCATCCACGAGACGCAGTCGATTCCTGAGGAGAAACAAGCTTTTACCTTCCATGGCATGCGCTTCGTCGTGATGAAGCGCGACAAGAACCGCATCGCCAGGCTGAGGATACGGCCGGCTGGCGAGAGCTGATCAGGCGGCAGGCCAGAGATCGGCGCTCCTTGCCGAGCCTCATTCCGCGATCTGGCTCGTGGAACGTTCGTGGATCACGGCTCCGGTCTGAGCGTCGACCGCCACCAGGCTGACCTCGTAGCCCCAGAGGTTGCGGACATGGCGCAGCGTCGAGTCGCGGCTGCCTTCATCGAGCACAATGCCATCCTTCACCCGGTGTTGCAGTCGCAACTGCCGATCGCCGAGCAGGTCGACATCAATCACCTGGATGTCCGGCCGTTTCGCTCCAATGTCGTAACTGTTGGCCAGGGCAGCGCGAATCTTGTCATAGCCACGCTCGTTGTGGATCGACGTGACTTCGAAATGCGGTTCATCGGCTCCGTCGGCCAGCACGAATAGCCGCCATTTCCGGATCAGGCTTGGGCTGAGGTATTGACGGATGAAGGATTCGTCGCGGTGGTTGGCCCAGGCTTCAAGCAGGACTTCGCGCCAGTTGCCATGTCCGGCAATGTCCGGGAACCAGTCGCGGTCCTCCGCCGTTGGCTTGGTCGACATGCGCTGTATGTCCTGCATCATGTCGAGGCCGAGGGCATAGGGATTGATGCCTGAAAACCGTGGGTCGTCGAAGGCCGGCTGGAAGATCACGTTCGAATGGTTGCGCAGGATTTCCAGCATGGCGCCTTCGCTGATCTGGCCCCGGTCGAACAGCATGTTCATGAGCGTATAGTGCACGAAGGTAGCACAGCCTTCGTTCATCACCTGCGTTTGGCGCTGCGGATAGAAATACTGCGCAATGATGCGCACGATCCTGACGATCTCGCGCTGCCAAGGCTCAAGGACGAGACTGTTCTTTTCCAGGAAGTACAGCAGGTTTTCCTCCGGCAGGTTGAGCGATTTCTTCCGCTCCGCGATGCGTCCGTCCACCCCGTCAGCCTTCTTGCTTTCCTGTGCAGATGGCAGCGTGCGCCACAAATCATTGTAGGAACGCTCTTCGTATTCAAGGCGCTCACGCAGTCCCTCGCGCTGCCGTTCCGAAGACAATTTTGGCGGACGACGATAGCGAAATACGCCCTGTTCCATCAGCGCGTGCGCCGCGTCCAGAACCGCCTCCACCGCGGCAAGACCATGCCGCTCCTCGCAGCGGGTTATGTAGCTCTTGGCGAACTCCAGATAGCTCAGGATCGCCCCGGCATCCGTCCATTGCCTGAACAAATGATTGTTCTTGAAGAAATGGTTATGTCCGAGTGCCGCGTGCGCCGTCACCAGGGCCTGCAAGGCCATGGTGTTTTCCTCCATCAGGTAGACGATGCAGGGGTTGGAGTTGATGACCAGTTCGTAGGCCAGTCCGCGCCCGCCCTTGCGATAGAGCAGGTCCTCGTAAAGGAAATGCTTGCCGAACGACCAGTGACGATACATCAGCGGCATGCCGACTGATGAATAGGCGTCGAGCATCTGCTGAGAAGATATGATCTCCATCTGCACCGGATATATATCGAGGTGCAGCTCTTCGATCGCGAGAGCCTCGATCGCTTCATAAGCCCGCGACAATTTCCCAAAGTCCCAGTCAGATCCTGAAAAGAGCAAACCCGGTTTGTTGGCTTGCCTGGCCATCGACCCTCTCCTCAAGCGCTCTTGCGGACAGCCGGCTGCCTGGCGAAGAGCCGGCGAAAGACCGGATATATATCCGCCGGAGTGGCAATGCGGCTCATCTGGAAGTTAGGCCATTTCAGCTCGACCGTGCTGTAAGCGCGCCAAAGCGACGTCCCGTTTTCGGTAGCTCGGAATATATGGGCTTCGCGTTCGTCGATGATCTCGACATAGGCGAAATACTGGCACAGGCGCATGAGCTTGCCGTCCAGAAACTTTATGCATCGCTCGGAATCGGCGGCGAAATTATCGCCGTCAGATGCCTGCGCGGCGTAGATGTTCCACTCGGCGGCGGGATAGCGCTGCTCGATGATGCGGTGCATTTCGTCGAGCGCGGTGGAGACGATCGTTCCGCCGCTCTGCGTGTTGTAGAAGAAGGTGTCCTCATCCACTTCGTGCGCCTCGTGCGTATGGCGGATGAAAACGATCTCGGTGCGTTCGTAGCGCCGCTTCAAGAACAGGTGCAGCAGCACGAAAAAGCGTTTGGCCAGGTCCTTCTCGCGCTCGCCCATCGATCCGGAAACGTCCATCAGGCAGAACATGACGGCATTGGCATTTGGTATGGGCCGGGCGTCGAAGCGGTTGAAGCGGATATCGACCGGATCGACGAAGGCAATTCGCCTGCGCCGACGCTCCAGCCGCTCAAGCTCCTCGCGCAGTGTTGCAATGCGCTGCCGCGTCGCAGCGCCTCCTGGCTCCGACTCAAGCGTGGCGATTTCCTGGAGGATCGCATCCAGTTCCTGCTGCTTCGGGCGCCTCAGCGCGATGCGCCGGCCGTGGCTGTTGCGCATGGTGCGCCCGACACTGATGTTGGTCGGTGAACCGGTCGCCGCGAAGCCAGCCCTGCGCGGCTTGAAGGCATGGATTTCCTTGAGATTGAGCTTGACCAGGTCAGGCAGTTCCAGATCCTCGAAAAAAAGCTCAAGCACCTCCTCGCGCGACAGCACGAAACGAAAATCGTCTTCCGACGCCTTGTCGCCCGGAGCCCTTGCGCCGCTGCCCTGACCGGGCTTGGAGATCAGGTCTCCAGGGGAGAAATGCTTGTTACCGGGAAGGATGTGCTGGCGGTTGCCGCTGGCCTTGTTATCGTTGAAGCTCGGCTCCGTCGTTCCCCTTTCGGGCATGGGCACGGCGTGCTCGGTATCCACGTCGGCGATCCTGCCGCTGCGGATCTGATCGCGGATGCTTCGCTTCAACTCCTCGCGAGCACGCCTGAGGAAGCGCTGTCGATTGCCGAGGCTCTTGTCCTTCGGGTTCAGGCGACGGTCGATGAAGATCGGCATGGAACCATCCGGGCTCTATCAACCCGCCTTGTTCACTCGCATGTACCAGTCCACCAGCCGGCGCACCTGACGTTCGGTGTAGCCGTGTTCAACCATGCGCTGCACGAATTCGTTGTGGCGCTTTTCCGTAACGCTGTCCTGCTTGGAGCCGAAGCTGATCACCGGCAGGAGGTCCTCGACCTGTCCGAACATCCGCTTCTCGATGACCTCGCGCAGTTTTTCATAACTGGTCCATGACGGGTTGCGGTCGTGGTTCTTTGCCCTTGCGCGTAGCGTGAACTTCACCACCTCGTTGCGGAAGTCCTTGGGATTGGCGATGCCAGCCGGTTTTTCGACCTGTGACAGCTCGTTGTCCAGAACCTCCCTGTTGAGGATCTGACCGGTGTCCGGGTCCTTGTAGTCCTGGTCCTCGATCCAGGCGTCGGCATAGGCGATGTAGCGGTCGAAAAGGTTCTGGCCATATTCGCTATAGGATTCGAGATAGGCTTTCTGGATTTCGTGGCCAATGAACTCGGCGTAGCGCGCGGCGAGCTCCGACTTGATGAATTCGAGATAGGCCGCTTCCGTTTCCTTCGGGAACTGCTCGCGCTTGATCGCTTCCTCCAGGATGTACATCAGATGCACGGGATCGGCGGCCACTTCCTTGGTGTCGTAGTTGAATGTCTGCGACAGGATCTTGAAGGCAAAGCGCGTGCTGACGCCCGTCATGCCTTCATCGACGCCGGCGGCATCGCGATATTCCTGGACCGACTTCGCCTTGGGGTCGACTTCCCTGAGGCTCTCGCCGTCATAGGCGCGCATCTTGGTGTAGAGCGGGGAATTGTCGTGCTCGGCAAGGCGGGTCGAGACGGTGAAGCGGCTGAGAATGTCCAGCACTTCAGGGGCACAGGGGCTGGAGGCCAGGTCGCTCTCGCGCAGCAGCTTTTCATAGATCTGCCTCTCTTCGGTGATCCGCAGGCAGTACGGCACCTTGACCACCAGAATGCGGTCGAGAAAGGCCTCATTGTTCTTGTTGTTCTTGAACTGCTGCCATTCCGATTCGTTGGAATGGGCGACGATGATCCCCTGGTAGGGAAAGGCGCCGAAATTTTCGGTGCCGTTGTAGCTGCCTTCCTGGGTCGCGGTCAGCAGCGGATGCAGAACCTTGATCGGCGCCTTGAACATCTCGACGAATTCGAGCAGGCCTTGCGTGGTCCGGTTCAGCCCGCCGCTATAGGAATAGGCATCCGGATCGGACTGGCTGAAGTTCTCCAGTTGCCGGATGTCGACCTTGCCAACCAGGGCCGAGACATCCTGATTGTTCTCATCGCCAGGTTCGGTCTTGGCGATGCAAATCTGGCGCAGCCGCGACGGCATCAGCTTGACCACGCTGAATTTGGAAATGTCGCCGGACAGTTCGTCGAGGCGCTTGGACGCCCAGGGGGAGATGAGCCCGTTGAGGCGCCGCCGCGCTATGCCGTATTTGTCCTCCAGTAGATCGCCCATGCGATCGGGATGAAAGAGGCCCAGCGGCGATTCGAAAACAGGGCTGATCTGGTTGCCGACCTTCAGCGTGTAGATCGGGCGCTGCTCCATCAGTTTCTTCAGCCGTTCGGCGAGCGAGGATTTGCCGCCGCCGACCGGGCCGAGGAGATAAAGGATCTGCTTGCGCTCCTCGAGCCCCTGAGAGGCATAGCGGAAATAGCCGGCGATGCGCTCGATCGTGTCCTCCATGCCGTAGAAGTCGGCAAAAGAGGGATACACCTTGATGGTCCTGTTCGAGAAAATTCGACCGAGCCGCTCGTCCTTGCTGGTGTCGACCAGATTCGGCTCGCCGATTGCCTGCACCATCCGTTCAGGTGCCGAGGCATACATCGACCTGTCTTCGCGGCAGGCAAGCAGATATTGCTGGATGCTGATCTCTTCCTGCGCTGCGTTTGTGTAAATTTCTGAAAACAGGTCGAAAACGTCAGACTGGTTCTCGCGCATGATATTTCGCCCTCAGAGCCCCTTCTGGGTGAGTCGGCTCATGATACATCCAACTGCCGGAAAAGCATTGTGGTTCCCTTCATATCGAGGAGAAACGCACGCAAAATTCGGCATCGCTCTCAGGGAAGGCACCCGACGTGGTCGCAATGCCCACCTTAGAGATTACGTGGTGATTGCAAGCGGAGCTTCAAGGGCGGATCGCAATCCGAATCTCGTTGTCGGGAATACAGAGGCAGGACGAATGCCCGGACGTCGCCTCGATCGATCTTATCCCGGCCGGGCCATTACCGATCCTTAACTGGACGCCCGTGGCGCGCTTGTGCACTTTGCCGCGAAGCAGTCGGAGGTGGTGATGATTGATCGACGCAGCCTCATCCTGGCATCCATGGCGGCGATGCTGCCGGCGGATGCCTTTGCCGCCTGGCGCCTGCGCCAGCCGGCGCCGCACACCGTCGATTACGGACCGGCCAAGCTCGACATCTATGCGCCCGACAACGCCCATAACCGCCCCGTCGTGCTCTTCATCCATGGCGGCGCCTGGCGGATCGGCAACCGCAGCCAGGTGGACGCCAAGCCAGGCTTCCTGCTCGCCAACGGTTTCGTGTTCGTCTCGATCGACTACCGCATGCTGCCGCAGGCCGATGTCGCGACCCAGGCGGATGATGTCGAGAAGGCCTACGCCTATGTGCGCGCCAACATCGCCGGCTATGGCGGCGACCCCGATCGCATCGCCGTCATGGGCCACTCGGCCGGCTGCCATCTGGCGGCGTTGACCGGCCTGCGCGGCGGCCTGCCCGGTGTCGCGGCGCTCGTCCTTGACGATACCAGGGCCTATGATCTGGAGGCGCTGGCCAGGAGTGGCGGCATGACGCGGACCTATGCCCGGGCATTTCCCGATCCGGCGCAATGGCGCACGCTATCGCCGGCCGCGTATGTCGAGGGCCGAAAACATCCGCCGACCTTTGTCGCCTATTCGCGTGCGCAGGGGCGGAGGCCGGATTCGAAGGCCTTTGCCGAGCGTTTGCGCGCCTCCGGGACCGAAGTCACGCTGTTCGACGGTAGCGCCTATTCACACATGTCGATCAATCGTGATTTCGGCGAGGAGGGCGACGCCTTGACCGCAGCGGTGATGATTTTCCTGAATGCGGCGGTCGGCTGACGCCTACCACCTGGTCTTTTCATCCGGTGCCGCCGGTTCGATCGCCAGCGCGTGTACGCCGGCCTTCAACTCCTCGGCCAGCAATTCGTTGACGGCACGGTGACGGGCGATGCGGCTCATGCCGGCAAAGGCCGAAGAGACGATGCGGACGCGGAAATGCGTCTCGCCGGTGCCGTCATAGGCGCCGTGATGGTCGGAGCCATGGTGGTGGTGACCGGCATGGAGATGGCTTTCGTTGATGATGACGAGCCGTTCCGGCAAAAAAGCCTTTTTCAGCTTGTCTTCCATCGTTGCCTGTATGGACATTCGCACTTCCCTTCACCACATCTAGCGGCAGTTGCTCCCGAAAATCGGTGCCCTTTGTCGCGTCCGAAGGACGGGCAATGCCGTCGCCGCGACAAAATACGCCAATCGCCCGCTTTATGCCGCGATTCAGCGGTTAGGGCGATCAACGCGAAAATGTCAATTCTTGTTTCGCACTAGCGAACAGCCCATAAATGGGTGAGATGAAACCGTACCCCAAATATTTCGAGAAGCTTCGTATCCGGCCGGAGAAGGACGCGGAGCTGAAGTCGCGCTCTCCGATCTGCCAGTGGGATGGCTGCAAGGAGGCCGGCACCCATCGCGCGCCGGTCGGACGCATGAAAGAGGGCGAGTATTTCCAGTTCTGCTTCGACCATGTGCGCGAGTACAACAAGGGTTTCAATTATTTCTCCGGTGTGCCGGACAGCGAGGTCGCCCGTTTTCAGAAGGAAGCGATGACCGGCCACCGGCCGACATGGAAGATGGGCATCGCCGGCGCCTCGACGCGCTCTTCGCCCGACTTCGCGCAGCAACGCTCCGGCCGCGCCGGCTATTACAACCGCATGCGCGATCCGTTCGACCTGTTCAAAGGCCCGAAGGACCCGCGCGAGGCGCGCGAGCGCAAGGCCAAGCCGCTTGAGGCCAAGGCACTGGAAACGCTTGGCCTTGATACAAAGGCGACTGGCAAGGATATCAAGGCGCGCTATAAGGAACTGGTGAAGCGTCACCATCCGGATGCGAATGGCGGCGACAGAGGTTCGGAAGACCGGTTCCGCGATGTGCTCCAGGCCTATCGCGTGCTCAAGCAGGCAGGATTGTGCTGAGCTACCTTACGGTTTGTGTCGTTTTCCAACTTTCATAAGGTTGGAAAAGGCTCTAAGACCGCCCCCGGACAAAATAGATTGCCGGCGAAATCAGGCCTTTCGCCCGTGGAGACGTTGATAAAGATGAACAAGGTCGATCGCGACATCGCCAACCTGCCCGACACCACGGTGTCGGTGAAGGAGAAATTCGGCTTCGAGTCCAAGATGGTGGTGCCGGCCTATTCGGTGACATCAGAGCATGTGCCCGACATCGATCCAGACTATCTGTTCGACAAGAACACGACGATGGCGATCCTCGCCGGCTTCGCCTACAACCGCCGCGTCATGGTGTCGGGCTATCACGGCACCGGCAAGTCGACCCATATCGAACAGGTCGCCGCCCGCCTCAACTGGCCCTGCGTGCGCGTCAATCTCGACAGCCATGTCAGCCGCATCGACCTCGTCGGCAAGGACGCGATCGTCGTCAAGGACGGGCTGCAGATCACCGAATTCCGCGACGGCATCCTGCCCTGGGCCTATCAGCACAATGTCGCGCTCTGCTTCGACGAGTATGACGCCGGACGCCCGGATGTGATGTTCGTCATCCAGCGCGTGCTGGAATCGTCAGGCCGGCTGACGCTGCTCGACCAGAGCCGGGTCATCCGCCCGCACCCGGCCTTCCGGCTGTTTTCCACCGCCAACACGGTCGGTCTGGGCGACACCACCGGCCTCTATCACGGCACCCAGCAGATCAACCAGGCGCAGATGGACCGCTGGTCGATCGTCACCACGCTGAACTATCTGCCGCACGACAATGAGGTTAACATCGTGCTGGCCAAGGCCAAGCACTACCGCGACGGCAAGGGCAAGGACATTGTCAACAAGATGGTGCGCGTCGCCGACATGACGCGCTCGGCCTTCATCAATGGCGATCTGTCGACGGTGATGAGCCCGCGCACGGTCATCACCTGGGCCGAGAATGCCGAGATCTTCGGCAATATCGGCATGGCGTTCCGGCTGACCTTCCTCAACAAATGCGACGAGCTGGAACGGTCGGTGGTCGCCGAGTTCTACCAGCGCGCCTTCGGCGAGGATCTGCCGGAATCAGCCGCCAATGTGGTGCTGGGCTAAGCAGAGTCTCGATGGCGGGTCCGGGCGACAATACGCGCAACAAGTCGAAGACGGGGTCTGAAGCCGACAGCTTCAAACGCGCCGTCACCGTGTGCATGCGTGCGATTGCCGGCGACAAGGAACTCGAAGTCGGTTTCGCCAAGGACCGGCCGGCGCTTGCAGGCAGCCGCGCCCGCCTGCCCGAATTGCCGAAGAAGGCCTCCAAGGCTGACATCGCCATCACCCGCGGACTCGGCGATTCCATGGCGCTGAAGCGCGCCTGCCACGATGCGCGCATCCACAACAGGCTGGCGCCCGAAGGCAAACAGGCCCGCGCCATCTACGATGCGGTCGAGCAGGCTCGCGTCGAGGCGATCGGCAGCCGCGCCATGCAGGGTGTGGCCGACAATATCGGCTCGATGCTCGAGGACAAATACGCCAAGGCTAACCTCACCGACGTCAAGGACAAGGCCGACGCGCCGATCGAGGAAGCGCTGGCGCTGATGGTGCGCGAAAAGCTGACCGGCCGCACTGTGCCGAAGAGCGGCGAGCGGCTGGTCGACCTCTGGCGCCCCTGGGTCGAGGAGAAGGCGAGCGCCGATCTCGACGGTCTCTCGGCCAAGCTCGACGATCAGCAGGCTTTCGCCCGCGTCGTGCGCGACATGCTCGCCTCCATGGAAATGGCCGAGGAACTCGGCGATGACCAGGAGACGGAAGACTCGGAAGACAATGACGATAACCAGCCGCAAGGCGAGGAGCAGAGCGAGGAGGGCGGCGAGGACGATTCTGGCTCCGAGCAGTCGCAGTCCGACGATACCGAGGCGTCGTCCGAGGACGAGCAGTCAGCCGAGACCGAGGCGTCCGACGCCACCGCCGACGACCTCTCCGACGATGACGATGCGGACGCCGAAACGCCCGGCGAGGCGCGCCGCAACGACAATCCCTTCACCAATCTGTCGAAGGAGATCGACTACAAGATCTTCACAAACACCTTCGACGGGACCGTGGGTGCGGAGGAATTGTGCGAGGAAGAAGAGCTGGATCGCCTGCGCGCCTTCCTCGACAAGCAGCTTGCCAACCTTTCCGGCGTTGTCGGCCGGCTGGCGAACCGGCTGCAGCGCCGCCTGATGGCGCAGCAGAACCGTTCCTGGGATTTCGACCTCGAAGAGGGCTATCTCGATCCGGCGCGGCTGGTGCGCATCGTCATCGACCCGATGCAGCCGCTGTCCTTCAAGCAGGAGCGCGACACCAAGTTCCGCGACACGGTGGTGACGCTGGTGCTCGACAATTCGGGCTCGATGCGCGGCCGGCCGATCACGGTCGCGGCCACTTGCGCCGACATTCTGGCGCGCACGCTGGAACGCTGCGGCGTCTCGGTCGAAATTCTCGGCTTCACCACCCGGGCCTGGAAGGGCGGGCAAGCGCGCGAGAAATGGCTGAAGGAAGGCAAGCCGCCGAACCCCGGGCGGCTCAACGATCTGCGCCATATCATCTACAAATCCGCCGACCATCCGTGGCGGCGGGCGCGCCGCAATCTCGGCCTGATGATGCGCGAGGGCCTGCTCAAGGAAAACATCGACGGCGAGGCGCTGCTGTGGGCGCACAACCGCCTGATCGCGCGGCCGGAGCAGCGCAAGATCCTGATGATGATCTCGGACGGCGCGCCGGTCGACGATTCGACGCTGTCGGTCAATCCGGGCAATTACCTCGAACGACATCTGCGCGCCGTCATCGAACTGATCGAGACGCGCTCGCCGGTCGAGCTGCTCGCCATCGGCATCGGTCATGACGTCACCCGCTACTACAGGCGCGCCGTCACCATCGTCGATGCCGAGGAACTGGCAGGCGCCATGACCGAGCAGCTGGCGTCGCTGTTTGGCGAGGAAAGCGCGCGCGAGACGCGGCGCGGCGGTACGCGGCGCGCCGGATGATCCTTTCGCGGGGCGGCTTTCGGCAGACGCTTTACGCCGCCATAGCGTTGTTTGTTGCCGGCATTGCCTTGCCGCCGGCCATTGCCGCCGGCCCAGAACCGGTTGAGCCGATCGAAATTTCCGCCCGACAGATCAGTGCGTTCCACATTGGCCGCGCGGAGAAAAGGTTCGGGCCGTTCGAATTCGTTGGCGGACTGGAAATGACCTCGCCGTCGCGCGATTTCGGCGCGCTGTCGGCCTTCCGCTTCCTGAAGCCTGGCAGCGACTTCATCGGCGTTGCCGACACAGGGTTCTGGTTCTTCGGCACGGTTACCCATGGTGCCGACAAGCGTCCTTTGGGCGTCAAGAATTTCCATATGCAGCAGATGGTCGACGCATCGGGCCAGCCGGTCGACGAGAAAGCGGAGGTCGACTCCGAAGGCCTCGCGGTCAAGGACGACATCGCCACCGTCGGCTTCGAGCGTGACCACCGCGTTTCCCAGTTTAACATCGATCCGGACGATATGAAGGCGCCGTTCAAGCAATTGGACTTCCTGATTCCGGCCTGGGAGCTGCGTCGCAATCGCGGCTTCGAGACCGTCACCCGCGCCAATCCCAACGGGCAGCACGAGGGCGGACTGGTCGTGGTGTCGGAAAAGAGCCTCGACAAGGCGGGCAATATCTTTGCCGCCATCATCGAAGGGCCGAGAAAGGGCGTCTTCACCGTCAAGCGCAATGGCGATTTCGACATCACCGACGGCGCCTTCCTGCCCAATGGCGACCTTTTGCTTTTGGAGCGCAGCTTTACCATGGCCGGCGGCCTGAAGATGAGGCTGAGGCGCATCTACGGCGAAAGCGTCGAGAAGGGCGCCGTTGCAGATGGGCCGGTGCTGATGGAGGCCGACATGAGCTACCAGATCGACAATATGGAGGGGCTCGACATCTGGACCCGCGACGACGGTGCGCTGATGGTGTCGCTGATCTCTGACGACAACCACTCGATCCTGCAGCGCAACCTCTATCTGGAATTCATCCTGCACGAGGATTGAGGGGCGGCTCTCATCCTGCCGCAGGCTTTGGCCCGTTGGTCGCCAGCCAGATGACGTGGCGTGCGCCACGCTTGCCGTTGGCGCGGGTCTTGATCTCCTCGACGGCGAAGCCTGCCTGCTTGAGCCGGCGCGTGAAGCCTGAGTCCGGTCCTTGTGACCACACAGCCAGCACGCCGCCAGGCTTGAGCGCGGCACGGGCGGCACCGAGGCCGGCCGCGCCGTAGAGAGCATCATTGGCTTTGTAGACGATCCCTTCCGGGCCATTGTCGACGTCGAGCAGAATGGCGTCCCAGGTGGATCTCTCCAATCGTATGAGCTGCCCGACATCCGCCTCGCGAATGCTGACACGAGGATCGTCGAGGCAACCGCCAAACACCTCGGCCATTGGGCCGCGCGCCCAGGCGACCACAGCTGGCACCAGTTCCGCAACAACGACGCCTGCATCGGCGCCAAGCTCAGCAAGGGCGGCGCGCAGCGTGAAACCCATGCCGAGCCCGCCGATCAGGATTCTGGGTTGCCTGCGGCCGGCAATCCTTTCGCAGGACAGTCTGGCCAACGCCGCCTCGGAGCCGCTGAGGCGGCTGCTCATCAGCTCGTTGGCGCCGAGCATGATCGAGAATTCGGTGCCGCGCCGCTTCAGGCGCAGTTCCTGTCCGCCATCCGGCGTTTTTGCTGCGTCGAGCTGGACCCAGGGGATCATGCTCTACCCTTGAGCATGATCTTGTCCGAAAAACCGGGTGCCACTTTTCGGGATCATGCTCTAGACAGCCAGCGCCGGCTGGCTCCAGCGGGCGGCAAGTAGCCGGTAGGGGATCAGCGCGACCACGGCGATGATCAGTTTCACGCTGAGATCGCCGAGCGCCCACGATACCCAGCGCATGGTTTCGATCGGCAGCACGCCCATCAGGGGCGCCGCCTCCAGCGCGAAGCCATCGCTCGGGCCGGCGAAAGCGAAGGCCGCCGAAAAGGCGACGGTGAAGAACACCAGCGTGTCGAACACCGAGCCGACCAGCGTGCCGACGATCGGCGCGCGCCACCAGCTCTGCCGGCGCAGCCGGTTGAACACGGTGACGTCGAGCAGTTGCGCGGTCAGGAACGCTGCCCCCGAAGCCGCCGCGATGCGCACCAGCCGGTCGGCGGCCGTCTCGTGGCGGAACAGGAAGGGCGGCACAAGGATCGAACAGACCACCGCCGTCATGAAGCCGACAAAGACGATCCTGCGCGCCACGGCCGGACCATAGCGGCGGTTGGCAAGGTCGGTGACCAGGAAGGAGAAGGGGTAGGTGAAGGCGCCCCAGGTCAGAATGTCGCCCAGCGACAGGTCGCCGATCGCACCCTGCATCGGGAACTGCACGAGGATGTTCGACGCCACGACGACAAGCGCCATGGCGGCCACAAAGGGCAGGTATCGCGAGAAGGAAGTCATTTTTTTATCCTGGGTAATGGAACCAGCGGAGCGCTACCCGAAAGCCGGATAGCGGTCCCTTGTTGTTTTAGAGGCGGTCGCCCGAAGAAATGCTTAGGCTGCCGGCTGTTCGGCCAGCTTCTTGGCGATCTGCTTCTTCAGCAGGCGGGCGCGCTGCGACAGCTCCTTGGCGTCGGCCTTGGCCAGGAATGCGTCGAGGCCGCCGCGATGCTCGACCGAACGCAGCGCGTTGGCCGAAATGCGCAGGCGCACATTCTGGTTCAGCGCCTCCGAGATCAGCGTCACATTGACGAGGTTCGGCAGGAAGCGGCGCTTGGTCTTGTTGTTGGCGTGGCTCACATTATTGCCGGTCTGGACTGCCTTGGCAGTGAGTTCGCAGGTGCGGGACATGGTTCTAACCTTCAGTTCTCGATCTGGCCAAACATTCAACCCGCGCCGGGTGGCGCGCGGTTTCGGTCAGGCGGCCTTATGGAAAAAGTTGGCGTTCCATAGTTGCATTTCGCCCGTGCGTCAAGCTCGGCCTGCCACAGGAGCATGATGGCGTCCTCCACATAAAGGCCGGAATTCAGCCTATAAGCGGTCGCAAAGGGACATGCTAGGCCGGTACCGCCCATCTCCGGCCGAAAAACGAGGACCGATCCCCGCCATGCTTCGTGCGTCACATGCTGTTTTCACCTTGCTTGCCGTTGCGCTGCCGACCGCGACATCCACTGCGGCGACGCAATCCTTCAAGGGCGAGTATACGGTGTCTTTCCTTGGCCTTTCGGTGGCCAAGGCGACATTCTCCAGCAGTTATGAAGGCGATACCTATTCGATCGACGGCAGCGTCTCCAGCGCCGGGCTGGCCACGCTGTTCGACGATACGCAGGGCACGATCTCGTCAAAGGGCAAGATTTCGGGCAGGCAATTGCAGCCACAGGCGTTCCGCGCCGACTACAAGTCAGGCAAGAAGGCGTCGATGATCGATATCCAGTTCGCTAATGGCGTCGTGACGTCGACCAAAGTCGTGCCGGAGCCGAAGAAGCGCAATCCCAAGAACTGGATAGCGCTGGGCGCCAGCGATCTGGCATCGGTGCTCGATCCGATGGCCGCCACCGTCGTCCATGCCGACAGCCTCGACAAGGTCTGCGGGCGCACGGTGAAACTCTATGACGGCGAGATGCGCGCCAATCTGGTACTGACCTACGCTTCGAAAGGCTCGACCTCGGTGCGGGGCTACAAGGGCGAAACCGTCACCTGCAGGATGGGCTTCGAGCCGGTGGCGGGTTACCGGAAGAACCGCAAAGCCCTGAAATACCTGAAGGATCGCGCCGTCATCATGGTGACGTTTGCGCCAGTCGGCCAAACCGGCGTATATGCGCCGATCCACGCCACGGTCACCACGCAGATCGGCACACTCACCGTCAGCGCCGGGCGTTTCGAAGCAACTGAGTAGGCGCGTTCGCGCGCCGCCAGAAATAGGCACAGGGCCGACGGGCATGGCGCGCGCAACACTGATCGGCTTCTCGGCGGTCGCCATGTGGGCGCTGCTGGCGCTGCTTACCGACGCTTCCGGCGCCGTGCCGCCCTTCCTGCTGTCGGCGATCACCTTTACGATCGGCACCGGCGTCGGGCTCGTCGCGCGGCTATTTATGCCGGCCGCCGACAGGAGCCGGAAGATACCACGCCAGGTGTGGGTGATCGGCATTGCCGGCCTGTTCGGTTATCACTTCTTCTACTTCACCGCATTGCGCAATGCGCCGGCGGTGGAAGCGAGCCTGATTGCCTATCTGTGGCCGCTGCTGATCGTGCTTGGATCGGCACTGATGCCGGGCGAGCGGCTGGCGTGGAATCATGTCGTCGGCGCGCTGCTCGGCCTTGCCGGCACGGTCCTGATCGTAACCAAGGGCGGCGGCCTGGCCTTCGACGCGCGCTATGCCTTCGGCTATGCGATGGCCGGCGTCTGCGCGCTGCTGTGGTCGTCCTATTCGCTGTTGTCGCGGCGCTTTCCCTCGGTGCCAACCAGCATCGTCACCTGGTTCTGCGCGGCGACGGCAGCACTTTCGCTCGTCTGCCATCTCGTGCTTGAAAGGACGGTGTGGCCTGATGGCGCCGGCCAGTGGCTGGCCGTGCTCGGCCTCGGACTAATGCCGGTGGGTGCTGCCTTCTATGCCTGGGATATCGGCGTCAAGCGCGGCAACATCCAGGTTCTGGGCGCGGCGAGCTATGCCGCGCCGCTGCTGTCTACCCTGGTGCTGATTGCCGCCGGCTTCGCCGAGCCGTCGCTGCGCATTCTCGCGGCCTGCGTGCTCATCACCGGTGGCGCAGCGCTGGCGGCGAAGTCGCTATTCTTCCGCAAGCGGGCAACCGGCGGGGCAGAGGCATGATGCCGTTTCCCGGCGGTATTGACGCCAACGCCAATGCGACGCTGGTGTTCTCCGTCGCAGCAGCGGTGATCTACGCTTTCACATCAGACATGCGGCCGACGCTGGCGCGATCGGCGGCAAAGACGCTGGCCGTGGCGATGCTTGCCGTGCTGGCATCGCTGCAGAGCGGTCCGTTAATGCTCGTCGCGGCGCTGGCGCTCAGTGCCATGGGTGACGCCTTCCTGTCGCGTGACGGCGAAAAGGCCTTTCTCGGCGGGCTCGCCAGTTTTCTCGCCGCTCATGTGCTCTATATCGTGCTGTTCCTGCGCTCCGGCGGTGGGGTCGGGTTGCTCTCGGCCGAACCGTGGCGCGGGGCGATTGCCGTGGCGATGGCCGTCTTTGCGCTCGCCATGCTTTTTGCGCTCTGGCGCCGTGTCGGCCCCGGCCTGCGCCTTCCGGTCAGCGTCTATATCGTGGCAATCCTCGCCATGGGCATTGCGGCGCTGACCCTGAACAGCCTCTGGGTCATCGGCGGCGCGCTTCTGTTCATGGCGTCCGACGGGCTGCTGGCCGCGGAAAAATTCCTAGCGCCCGCCATCTCGCCGCACCGCGTCTGGATGCGCTACGCGGTCTGGGCGCTGTACTACGCCGCCCAGTTGGCGATCACCCTGGGTTTTCTGCTTAGCTAGGGATCAGGCCCCAACTTAGGCTCCCAGCCCGGCGCGGCCAGCTCGAAGGCGGCGAAATCGAAGCCTGGCGCCACGGTGCAGCCGACCAGCGTCCATTCACCCAGGCTGCGCGCCGACTGCCACCAGCCGGCGGGCACGACGATCTGTGGCCGTTCGCCGGCGGCAAGAGCCGTGCCCAGCACCTGTTCGACCACCGGACCGCCTTCCTGATGCATCGACAGCGCCAGCGGGGCGCCGGCATAGAAATGCCAGACCTCGGCCGCGTCCTTGACCCGGTGCCAGGCCGATAGTTGTTCCTCTTCCAGCAGGAAGTAGATCGCGGTCGAATGGCCGCGCGTCCCTTCTTCGCCATCACGAAAGGTCTCGGCATACCAGCCGCCTTCCGGATGTGGCTTAAGGCCGAGCGTGGCGATGATTTCGGCGGCGCTGGTCATACGTTGCAGGCTAGCATGGCTTTTTGTTTGAGCATCGGATTTTCGGTCGGGGATCGTGCTCTAGAAATTGTCCTTGCGCTTGCGGATCTCGGCGAACACGTCGGCGTCGGTGGCCTTCTCCATGCCGAGATGCTTGCGGATTGCAGGGTCGTGCCAGCGCAGGAACGGATTGGTCGACAGTTCCTCGCCAATCGTGGTCGGCAGCGTCGGCTTGTCATCGGCGCGCAGCGCCTCGATCTTCGCCGTGCGTTCCTTCAGCGCCGAATTGGTCGGATCGACCGTCAGCGCGAAGCGGGCGTTGGCGAGCGTGTATTCATGGCCGCAATAGACGACCGTCTCGGCCGGCAGTGCTGCGAGCTTCTTCAACGAATCATACATCACCGGCGGCTTGCATTCGAGCAGCCGCCCGCAGCCCAGCGCAAACAGCGTGTCGGCGGCGAACGCCACTTTCGACGCCGGCAGATGATAGGTGACATGGCCTGCCGTGTGGCCGGGCGTGGCAATCACGTCGATCCTCTCGTCGCCGAGATGGATGACCGAGCCCTGGCCGACGGTCTCGTCGATGCCTGGGATCTTCGCCTTTTCCGCCTCCGGCCCGACGATGCGCAGCTTGAAGCGCTCTTTCAGCGCCAGATTGGCCTCGACATGATCGACATGATGGTGGGTGGTCAGGATCATCGTCGGCGTCCAGCCGGTGCGCTTTATTGCAGCCAGGATCGGCGCCTCCTCGGGCGCATCGATGAGCGCGGTCTGGCCGCTTTTGGGGTCATGCACGAGCACGCCGAAATTGTCGCTGCGGCACATGAATTGTTCGATCTCAACCGGCATCGCATCTCTCCATTAGAGCGCCGTGCGTCCAGTTGGACGCACAAAGGACGCTCTAACACTTTCTATCTGCTGCATCGTGCTTTCCGAAAATCGAATCCGATTTTCGGGCCGATGCAGTCGTCGCCGCAGACATAGGGCGCTTGCCCGCGGATGTCATCCGCCTTTGTTGAACTTGGACGGCATCGAAGCTACCGTCCGGCGCATGCATTCCGATATCGTTGATCTCCGTTCCTTCTATTCGACCACGCTCGGGCGGCTCGCCGAGCGCTCGATCACCATGGCGCTGTCCTCGATATGGGCCGTAGTGCCCAACGAGCGGCTGGTCGGCCTCGGCTATACCTTGCCATGGCTGGAGCGCTTCGGCGCCGATGCCGAGCGTGTCTTTGCCTTCATGCCGGCGACGCAAGGCGCGGTGGTCTGGCCGGCGACCGGGCCGACGGCGACGGCACTGGTCTTCGACGAGGAGTTGCCGCTGGTCGATTCCTGCATCGACCGCATGCTGCTCGTCCATTCGCTCGAACATGCCGAGAACCCGCGCGAGACGCTGAACGAGATCTGGAGGGTGCTGTCGCCCGCGGGGCGCGTCGTCATCGTCGTGCCCAACCGGCGCGGCGTCTGGGCCCGTTTCGAGCATACACCGTTCGGCAATGGCCGGCCCTTCTCGCGCGGCCAGCTCACCGAATTGCTGCGCGAAACGAATTTCACGCCCGCCGCATGGTCCGATGCCCTGTTCTTCCCGCCATCGCGGCGGCGCTTCATGATGCGGTTCCACAATGTGCTGGAACGCGCGGGCCGGCGGTTCTGGCCGATCTTTTCCGGCGTCATCGTGGTCGAGGCGCAGAAGCGGCTCTATCAGGGCGTACCGGTCGCCCAGCGCGCTTCGCGCCGCGTCTTCGTGCCGGTTTTTTCGCCGCATGGCGCCACCAGGCTCGGCCGGCTGCGCCAGACCGGCGAGGGAGCGTCTTCACCCACAAGGGTGACGCGTTCGTGATCAGGCTTGCGTTTTTTCCTAACTATCTGTCGAAAGCGGGTTTGCAGCCCGGTTGAAGGCGCGGGCCGCCAATGCCCGTGACCGGTTTCAGTGCCGCTTCCGAACGCAGGGATCTCACTCATGGCTGATCATCCGGATGACATGGCCCGCGCTTCGGTCGAGGCCAGCAGCCTAAGAGACCAGCTCGCGACGATCAGGCTGGCGCTGGCGGCCTCGCCGATCCGCAAGTATCTGCTCTGGCTCTCTATCGGCATCGTCGCCGTCATAGTGGCGACCTCAATCGGGCAGGTTCTGCTCAATCGCTGGAACCAGCCTTTCTACGACGCACTGGCGCGGCGCGACATGCAGGGATTCCTGCACCAGCTTCTCGTCTTTGCGGCAATAGCCGGCACGCTGTTGGTGCTCAATGTCGGTCAGACCTGGCTCAACCAGATGATCCGGCTGAAGCTGCGCGAGGCGCTGACGCTCGACCTGATCGGCGAATGGATGCTGCCGGCGCGCGCCTTCCGGTTGACCCATGCCGGCGCCATCGGCGTCAATCCCGATCAGCGCATACAGCAGGATGTCGGACATCTCTCCGATCTTTCGACCGATCTCGGCGTCGGGCTGCTGCAATCCTTCATTCTGCTCGCATCCTTCATCGGGGTGTTGTGGACGCTGTCTTCCGGCTTCGTCTTCCATATCGGCGGCCATTCGCTGGCGATCCCCGGCTACATGGTCTGGGCGGCGATCCTTTATGCCGGCATCGCCTCCTGGCTGAGCTGGCTGGTCGGACGGCCGCTCATCCGCTTCAACAGCGATCGCTATTCGCGCGAGGCGGAACTGCGGTCCTCGGTGGTTCGCGTCAACGAGAATGTCGATGCCATAGCGCTTGCCCATGGCGAAGCCGATGCGAAACGCCAGCTCGAGCTCGACCTCGGCACGGTGCTTGGTGCCATGCGGCGTATCTACAGCGCACAGATCAACCTGTCCTGGGTTACCGATACCTATGGCTGGATCACCGTCGTCGCGCCGATCCTGGTTGCTTCGCCGGTCTATTTCGCCGGCGATATCAGCTTCGGCGGGCTGATGATGGCGGTCGGAGCCTTCAACCAGGTCAATGCGTCGCTGCGCTGGTTCATCAACAATATCGGCGCCATCGCCGACTGGCGCGCCACGCTGATGCGCGTCGCCGACTTCCGTATCGCGCTTGGCGAAACGGATGTGCTTCACGACACGGAAAAACGCATCGTGTTCGGCGAGAACCCGGATGGCCGCCTGACTTTCGAGAAGCTCGAAATTGCCTCGCCCGACGGATGCACCAAGCTTGCCGAGCCGCATGTCGAGATCAGCGCCGGCGAACGCGTCATGTTCACCGGCGATCCGCGCGCCGGCAAGACGCTGTTCTTTCGCGCCATCGCCGGACTGTGGCCGTGGGGGAGCGGACGGATCGGCATGCCGGCCAAGGAAGTGCCCGTCTTCGTTCCGCACACCCCCTATTTCCCGCTCGGCACGTTGCGCGAGGTGCTCAATCACACGGGCGGCGCCGCCAAGGTCGACGATGCCGAGATTTCGGCCGTGCTCGCCGAGGTTGGTCTCGAGCGCCTGTCGTCCTCGCTCGACCGTTCCGCGCGCTGGGAGCATGAGCTCAGCAATGACGAGCAGCGCCTGCTGGCGTTTGCGAGGCTCGCCTTGCGGCGGCCGAAATGGGTGATCATCGACGAGGCGCTGGACACATTCGACGGCGCCACGCTGAGACGGGTGCTGTCGATGCTGGAAACGCGTCTCGCCGGTGCGGCCATCCTCAACATTGGCCGCGGTCAGCACAACAATCAGTTCTTTCCGCGCTCACTGACGATCGTGAAGGATACCGGCCGCCCAGCTCTCAAGCCGGCCCGCGTCAGAGCCGGAGCGATCGAGCCGCCGCCGGCCGTTGCAGTGCGCCGGGAGAAGAAGTAACCGGGTTCATCCAGCCAGCTTTATTTCGCCGCGATCGCAGGGAAAATTGTCGGCATCGTTGCAAAGCCTGCGAAGCTTGAGACCATGCTCGACGCGCTCAGCCTGCTTGCCTGCCTTGCCTGCGCCCAGGCAGCGCCTTTGGTCGCGCCGGCCAATAGCGTCGCCGTGGATGTCGAGCTGGTGCTGGCGGTCGACATTTCGCAGTCGATGGACGAAAACGAGTTCGCCCTGCAGCGCGCCGGCTATGTCGAGGCGCTGCGCCACCCCGACTTCATCAAGGCGGTGCGCTCGGGCACGACCGGCCGCATTGCGCTGGCCTATTTCGAATGGGCCGGCACCGTCCGCGGCGATGCGGTCATTGCCTGGCAGGTCATCGACGGTGCGGAGAGCGCCAATGCTTTCGCCGACAGGATCGAGGCCCGCCCGTTCAGGAGCTTTCGCGGCACCTCGATTTCCGGCGCGCTCACCTTCGGCACGGAGCTGTTGGATGGAACCGCTTTCAATGCCACACGCAGCGTCATCGACATTTCAGGCGATGGCCCGAACAATATCGGCTTGCCCGTCACCATGACACGCGACGCCGCAGTGGCGAAGGGCATCGTCATCAACGGTCTGCCGATCCTGATCAGCCCGTCACCCACCTTCAGCCATCTCGACCAATACTATGCCGAATGCGTGACCGGCGGACCTGGCTCCTTCGTGCTGCCGATCTACGCGGTTTCAGAATTCACGACCGCCATACGCCGCAAGCTGATCCTCGAGGTCAGCGGCAGCCCTTGGGCCGATCCCCGGCCGGTCCGGATCGATGCGGCAGCGCCGATCGACTGCTTGCAGGGCGAGCGCGACCGGCGGTTTTTCTCCGATCCGTTCTTTCCGGAACTCGACCGGTGAGACTTTGCAATTTCCGTTTTTCGGGGGCGTGCGCTACGCCGGCCGCGCGCCATATTTGCTGCGGAACTCGTCATAGAGATCGCGCCGCCAGCGCCGACCGCCGACATAGCCGCGCAGCAATTGCGGCATGGAGTAACCGAGCGCCTTCGACGACCGGTTGGCCAGATAGCCGGCAAATGCCTGCGAGATCCTGCCCTTCATCGTGTCGGCGATGATCTGGCGTGCGATCATGTAGGGCGGAATGTCGGGATAGCGGTCGATGATATAGGGGTGCTTGCAGATCAGGTTCGCATAGGCTTCGACATAGCCGTCGCGCTGACCGGAGATCGAATTCTCCGAATTGTACTTTTTCCAGTCAACGTCTTCGGACAGTTGCGCACCACTGCGGCGGGCCAGGCGCAACAGCAATTCGCGATCCTGCATCCGCGCTATGTCGCTGTCATAGCCGCCGATCGCCAGCAAGGCCTCGCGCCTGGCGGTAATCGCGGATCCGGCGATGAAGATCGTCTGCGCGACCAACGCCCTTTCCAGCGTGTTCCGGTTCAAGAACGCGTCGCGGTTGATGCAATTGGTGCTGCGGCCACCCTTCATGGACACGAACGAACTGATCAGGATTTCGAGTGTTGGGTTCTCCTCGAACCAGGCCATCGTCCGCTCCAGCCGATTCGGCAAGTAGACGTCGTCGGAATCAAGGAAGGTGACAATCGGCGCCCGCGCGCGCTCGATGCCGGCATTGCGGGCGGCATTGGCGCCTCGCCATTTCGCACCGACATAGATGAGGCGGGGGTCGCTGATGGCGGCAAGTGCGGCTTCGGTGCCGTCGGTCGAGCCGTCGTCGACGACAATGTGCTCGAAGCGTGTGAGGTTCTGCGCCAGCACGCTCTCGACGGCGCGCAAGACCTTGCTGCGCCGGTTGTGGGTCGGCGTTATCACTGTGATGAGCGGAGCGGGGTTCATCGTCTCTGGCATGTCGCCCCGGCGCGTTCCACGACAACCGATTGGATTTGAAATTCGCCTTCCATGCTCGCCCCAAGGTTGCGTTCGGCGGGACGGTACAAAAAAGAAGCACTGGTGTCACGCCAAAGTGAACGGTGGTCGGTCCGATGTGGCGAATTTACAACTCGGCGCTCAACGGCGCCACCCTTTGCCGATGTGCACTCCATGGTCTCGGAGGTACATTTCATGACCTTGGAGCTAGATTTCATTACCTTTGAGGTAATCGACCAGCGTGCAGCCCGTCGGCAAACTGCCCCGCATGAAGCCTGTTGTTTGGCTTCAATTGACAAGGGAGTTTCGCCATGACCGCTTACGCTGTTGCCCATATGCGCCAGGCCACAATGGGACCTGGGATCGTCGAATATCTGCATAGGATCGACGCCACGCTGGAGCCCTTCGGCGGCCGTTTTCTGGTCCATGGCGGCGATGTGGAGGTGATCGAGAACGATTGGCCGGGCCACATCATCATCATCGAATTCCCCAACAAGGATCATGCGCGCGGCTGGTACAATTCGCCGGCCTACCAGGCGATACTGGCCTTGCGCACGGACAATTCTCAAGCCGACGTGGTGTTCGTCGATGGCGTCGAACATCCGCACAATGCAACGGATGTCCTGGAATAGGGCGTATCGCCGGGGCGCTATTTTCACCGCTTCAGCAGGAACACCGCTTGCTGGCCGAAGAAATTCCAGAACCACCATGGCATGGAGAGGCCGATCTTCTGGCCGTTGCCGTCGAGCGCGGTCGCCTTTTCAACCGTGGCGCCGAGCTCGTCGCACAGATTGACGAAGTCGCGAATGGTGCAGAAATGGATGTTGGGCGTGTCGTACCAGGAGTAGGGCAGGTCGTCGTTAACCGGCATCCGTCCGTGGACGAACAGCGAGAGGCGCACTCGCCAGTGGCCGAAATTAGGGAAGGAGACGATGGCGCGGTTGCCGATCCTGAGCAGTTCGTCGAGCACCAGCTTGGGGTTGCGGGTCGCCTGCAGCGTTTGCGACAGGACGACGAAATCAAACCCCTTGTCGGGATAGAATTCGAGATCCTTGTCGGCATCGCCCTGGATGACGGAGAGGCCGCGCGCCACGCACTCGTTGACGCCACGCTGCGACAGTTCCAGCCCGCGTCCGTCGACCAGCTTGGTCTCCTGCAGCAATTCGAGCAGCAGGCCGTCACCGGAGCCGACGTCCAGCACCCGCGACTGCGGCGGGATGAGATCCGCAACGACCTCGAGGTCGACGCGCTGGGCGCGATTGACGCTCATGGACGGGCCTTCTGCTTGGCACATGATCCCGGACGGACAAGTCTGCAACTTTCCGGGGTCATGCGCTGATGCCTGGCGCATGATCCCGATCCGAAAAGTCTGCAACTTTTCGGGGTCATGCGCTGAGCCCTCTTGCGCGCGCGGCCGAGGCAATGAAGCCGTTGATGGCGGCGAACAGCTCTGGCTCGTCGAGCAGGAAGGCGTCGTGGCCGCGGTCGGTCTCGATTTCGACGAAGGAGACCGAGGCACCGGCCGCATTCAGCGCATGGACGACCGAGCGGCTCTCCTCGGTCGGGAACAGCCAGTCGCTGGTGAAGGACACCAGGCAGAAGCGGGTCTTGGTGCCGGCGAAGGCATCGGCCAGCCGTCCGCCATGGTCAGCGGCAAGGTCGAAATAGTCCATAGAGCGGGTCATGTAGAGATAGGAATTGGCGTCGAAACGGTCGACGAAGGTCATGCCCTGATGGCGCAGGTAGCTTTCGATCTGGAAGTCGGCGTCGAAACCGAAGGTCAGCGCGTCGCGGTCCTGCAGATTGCGGCCGAATTTCCGGTGCAGGGCCGCCTCGGACAGATAGGTGATGTGAGCGGCCATGCGCGCCACCGCCAGCCCCTTTTCAGGCCGCTTGCCGTGCTCGAAATATTTGCCGCCATGCCAGTCCGGGTCGGCCATCACAGCTTGCCTGCCCACCTCGTGGAAGGCGATGTTCTGTGAGGAATGGCGGGCGCCGGTGGCGATCGGCAGCGCCGAGAAAACACGTTCCGGATAGCTCGATGCCCATTGCAGCACCTGCATGCCGCCCATCGAGCCGCCGAGCACCGAGAACAGTTTTTCGATGCCGAAATGGTCGATCAGCATGAGTTGTGCCCGCACCATGTCGCGGATGGTGATGACCGGCAGATCGAGCCCGTAGGGCTTGCCGGTGGCGGGATTGATCGAGGCGGGGCCGGTGGAGCCGAGGCAGCCGCCGATGACGTTGGAGCAGATGACGAAGAAGCGATTGGTGTCGATGATCCTGCCGGGGCCGATCAGCACCTCCCACCAGCCGGGTTTGCCGGTCACCGGATTGGTGTTGGCGACGTGCTGATCGCCAGTCAGGGCATGGCAGACGAGGATGGCGTTGGAGCGAGCGTCGTTGAGGGTGCCGTAGGTCTGGTAGGCGATCTGGAACGGCGACAGCAGCGTGCCGGCGTCGAGCTTGAGCGGCTTGTCGGCGCCGAAACGCAACACCGGGCTCGACGGCTGGTCGGCCTCGTTGTTGGTTTTTTGAGCGCGCAGAATGGCCATCACATCCTCTTACACTCATATCAGCTTTGCGAAGATCGCTTGCGATCGTCGCGCCGATACGGTCGTCCGGCCGGCTGCGGACAACAAAAAACCGGCAACGCCATCGCAAAGCCGGTTACAGGATGCAAACGGCCCTTTAGCGAGTTGTTTAACGTGGCTGCAAGCCGACCGGCCAAATCACCACGGAACTGTGCTGTCCTTCTAGAACTCGCGCGTCGCGCCGTCAACGGCCAGTTGCCCGCACCACTGCCACCTCTCGACATTCCGGGCCACGGCTTGTATTTCCGCTGCGGCTTCCGGGCGGGAAGCGCTCTCGACGGATTTTTGCGACATGAACCAGAGACCGGATAAGGCACGTCCAACGCCCCGCGCGGGGATCATGGACATCGAGGCCTATGTGCCGGGCAAAAGCACGGCCCCAGCCGGCGTGGCGAAAGTTCACAAACTGTCGTCGAACGAGAACCCGCTCGGCCCCTCGCCGAAGGCGATCGAGGCCGCGCGCGAAGTGGCAGCGAAGCTCGACGTCTATCCCGACGGCACCGCCAGGCGCCTGCGCGAGGCGATCGCCGAGGTGCACGGCCTGAATGCGGCAAACATCATCTGTTCCAATGGTTCCGACGAGATCCTGGGCCTGCTGGCGCAGACCTATCTGGCGCCGGGCGACGAAGCCATTTTCACCGAACACGCCTTCATGATCTACAAGATCTACATCCAGTCGGCGGGAGCCAAACCGATCGCGGTCAAGGAAACCGACGAGCGCGCCGACGTCGATGCGATATTGGCGGCCGTCACACCGCGTACCAGGATCGTTTTCCTCGCCAATCCCAACAACCCGACCGGCACCTACATGCCGTTCCAGGAGGTGCGCCGACTGCATGCCGGGCTGCCAAAAAACGTGCTTCTGGTGCTGGATGCGGCTTACGCCGAATATGTGCGCCGCAACGACTATGAAGCCGGCATCGAACTGGTCGGCGGGACCGAGAACGTGGTCATGACCCGCACCTTCTCCAAGCTCGGACTTGGCGGCGCGCGGATCGGCTGGATGTATGGCCCCATGCACATTGTTGACGCGATCAACCGCATTCGCGGTCCCTTCAATGTCAACGCGACGGCGATCGAAGCCGGCATTGCCGCGATCCGCGACCGCGCCCATGTCGAGCGCAGCGTGGCGCACAACGAAACCTGGTTGGCCTGGTTGAGCGAGGAACTGACAAGGCTTGGGCTGCGGGTGACGCCGAGCGTCGGCAATTTCATCCTCATCCACTTTCCCAAGGACGAGAAGCATTCGGCGGCCGCCGCCGACGACTATCTGACCCAGCGCGGCTACATATTGCGTCGCGTTTCCGGCTACGGCTTCCCGAATGCGCTGCGCATGTCCATCGGCACCGAAGAGGCCAATCGCGGCGTTGTCGCCGCACTCAAGACATTCCTGAAAAGCTGAAACAATGACATCACCGATGTTTGAAAAGATCGCGCTGGTCGGCATCGGCCTGATCGGCTCGTCGCTGGCCCGCGTTATCCGCCGCGAGGGCCTCGCCCACCATGTCGCCATCGCGACGCGCAGCGAAACGACGCTGGCGCGTGCCAGGGAACTGGACCTAGGCTCCTCCTACACCATGGATGCCAGGGAAGCGGTGCGCGATGCCGATCTGGTCATCGTGTCGGTGCCGGTTGGCTCCTCGGGTGAAGTCGCCGAGGAGATCGCACCGGCGCTGAAAAAGGGCGCCATCCTCACCGATGTCGGTTCGACCAAGGCGTCGGTGATCGCGCAGATCGAGCCTCATGTGCCAGCCGGCGTCCATTTCATCCCCGGCCATCCGCTGGCGGGCACCGAAAAATCGGGACCGGACGCTGGCTTCGCCGAGCTGTTCGAGAACCGCTGGTGCATTTTCACGCCGCTGCCCGGCACCGATCCGGCGGCATTGGAAAAGCTCTCGGAATTCTGGCGCCGCTGCGGTTCCAACATCGATACGATGGATCCGCAACATCACGACATGACGCTGGCCATCGTTTCGCATCTGCCGCACATCATCGCCTACAACATCGTCGGCACCGCCGACGATTTGCAGTCGGTGACCAAGTCCGAAGTCATCAAATATTCGGCCTCCGGCTTTCGCGATTTCACCCGTCTCGCCGCTTCCGACCCGACCATGTGGCGGGACGTCTGCCTGCACAACAAGGACGCGATCCTCGAAATGCTGGCGCGGTTTTCGGAAGACCTTGCCTCGCTGCAGCGGGCGATCCGCTGGGGTGACGGCGAAAAGCTGTTCGACCTGTTCACCCGCACCCGGGCCGTGCGCCGCTCGATCATCGAGGCCGGCCAGGATATCGACGCGCCGGATTTCGGACGCCAGGCGGTCGAGCACCCGCCGAAGGGGTAGATCGCCCCGATGCCCTCGGTCAGTCCGCGGGCCAATGGGTTTCGACCATAGCCAGCGTTTCGGCCCGGTCCGGCGCGCCCAGCCTGCCGCCGAAATGCAGGCATTTGAGCGCGGCGGCGGCGCTGGCAAAGCGCAGGGCCTGCTCGACCGGCTTGGCTTCAGCCAAGGCAACGGCAAAGGCGCCGTGAAACACGTCGCCGGCGGCCAGAGTGTCCACCGCCTTGATCCTCGGCGCCGCGACATGGCGCACGGATAGCGCCGGGCGGTCGAACCACCAGCTTCCCGCCGCGCCGCCCGTCACCGCGACGAAGGCATCGGTGCGCCAGGCGAGCTCGGCGCAGGCGGTCTCCGGGTCCAAGGCCTGGCCGCAGACGATGCGCGCCGCCGATTCCGAAGCAACAATGTGCGAGGCCAGCGGCAGCAGACGCTCCAGCACCTCGAGCGGTGCGGTGTCCGCGTCGAGTATCGCCGGACGGCCGGTGGCGTGCGCCGCCGCCAGCGCCAGGGCGGCAGCGCCTGGCCAGCGCACATCGACCAGCACGGCGTCGAATGCCGAAAGGTCGGCGACAGGCAGCATCTCGGGATCGGCCTGCGCCCGTTTGTCGTAGAAAGGGACAATGATACGCTCGCCATGGGCATCGACCAGGATGGCCGCCAGCGCCGATCGCGCGCCAGGAACGCGCCGGACAAGGCTGCAATCGACGCCTTCTGCCTCGATCTCGGCGACGAGCTGATCGCCGACGGCGTCGTCTCCCGCGCTCGCCCAGAGCGATACCTCCGCGCCGAGGCGTCGCGCTGCACAGGCGGCACTTGTTGCCATGCCCGAGGCGATCTGGACACCGTCGGTGGCCATGAACTTGCCCTGATGCACGGGAAGCGTCTCGACACGAAGGATGGTGTCGAGGGTGAACGCGCCAACGCTGAGGAGCCTGACCGGTTTCTTCATGGGATCAATCGACCGGCTTGATCTTGCCCAGCGGGATAAAACCCAGCGAGGCCTTGCCCTTGACGATCTTCAGCGGCATTGACGGTTCGTTGCCGAGCAGGGCCAGTCCGGCGAAGCCGGTTTCAATCTGGCTCTTCTGCTCTGGGATGGCCGCGCCGAGGATTGCCGCCACGGCTTTCGGGTCGTTCAGCTTGATCATCAGGTTGGCATCGATCAATCCATCGGCACTGACCGACACCGGTCCGGAAACGGTGACGCGCGCGGTTCCCGACGACAGATCGAGCTTGGCGATATCGATCGCCTGGCCACGCAGGCTCCTGGCTTGCGTTTTGATCAGCGCCACGCCGTTCTTCAAGGTCATGTCGCCGCTGCCGTCGAGTGGCGGCAGCACGCGCCCGTCGATGGTATCCGGGTCGATTTCGAGATCGGTAAAACTCCCGACATAGCCGATGTCCTGGCCATTCGGACTGAGTTGCCCGGCCGCGGTGCCTGCGCTGAACAATTCGGCTGGGTCGGTGCCGTCGGCCGGGTCGGTCTGGCCGGACAGGCCCTCGGCCTCCACCGAAACGCGCCGCGGCAAGGGCCAGGACAGTTTCGCGCTCGCCTGCAGATTGTCCCAGTCGATCCATAGCGGCGCCATACCCGGAAACGAGGTCCTGAGCGGCCCGCGCAATTGGGCAAACGGCGACAGAATCCGTGTGATCTGCGTGACGGCGTTGAGGCTGCCGCTCGAAACGGCGACGTTCCTGGTGTCGTCCTGATAGGCCAGATTGTCACAGGAAATGGCAAAGCTCAGCGGATAGCCGCTGACCGTGAGATTGGCGCAGTCAGCCTCGATGCCATTGCCGTTGAGCTCGGTGATGGCTTTGTCGGTTTCGCTCCTGACCTTGTCGGCCAGGTAGAACCAGCCGGCGCTATAGATGCCGAACAGCACGGCGAGGAAGGCGGCAAGCCAGAAGAGGCGGCGGCGAAAATCCGGCGGGCGCTCTTCACTTGACGTCATGCTGCGGCTCTCGTTAACGCGTGTTGCAGGCTATCGTTTCCGGCAACAGAGATAGACGGAAACGATTGAAAAGACACCGATTCCGGTGCGGTGCTGCAGTCAGGCTTGGCGATATGGGCGATTTTTGGGTTTTTGGCTATGGTTCGCTGATCTGGCGACCGGGATTTGCGCATGTCGAGACGCGGCGTGCGCGCCTGCACGGCTACCGCCGGTCGCTCTGCGTCTACTCCTTCGTGCATCGCGGCACGCGCGAGCGGCCCGGCCTGGTGCTCGGCCTCGATCGCGGCGGCTCTTGCATCGGCCTGGCTTTCCGCGTCCCCGGTGATCTGCGCGACGAGGTCATCACCTATCTGCGTGAACGCGAGCTGGTCACCAACGTCTATCTCGAGCGCCTGCTGCGAGTCCGTCTCGACGACAGCGATACAGGCGCGGGCAAGACGGTCGAGGCGGTCGCCTATATTGTCGACCGCGACCATGAGCAGTATGCCGGCGCGCTCGACGCCGCGGACGCGGCGAGCGTCGTTCGCGGCGCTGTCGGCCAGTCTGGAAGGAACGAGGACTATGTCTCGAACACGCTGGAGCATCTCGAGGCGCTGGGAATCCGTGACCACTGGCTGGAAGAGGTGGCGCGGCGGGTCGCGCCTTTGTGAAGTGCTGGTGGAGTGTAAAGGACGACCTGGCCTTTGACCTCCGTGCGGCACGACATAGGTTAAGCCCAGTCGGGCGCTTCCCGTCCGAGCTTTCCCATCCTCGTGGAGATCAGCCTTGCAGAAACGTCGTCTCGGTCAAACCGACCTGTCCATCGCGCCGCTGGTTCTGGGCGGCAACGTCTTCGGCTGGACCGCCGACGAGAAAACCTCCTTCGACCTGCTCGACCGGTTTGTCGGCGCCGGCCTCAACGCCATCGACACCGCCGATTCCTATTCGCGCTGGATTGCCGGCAATAAGGGCGGCGAATCGGAAACCATCATCGGCAAATGGATGAAGAGCCGCGGCAATCGCGACAAGGTCGTGGTGATCACCAAGGTCGGATCGGATATGGGGCAGGGCAGGAAGGATCTTTCCGCCGCTTATATCGAGAAAGCCATAGACGCGTCGCTAAAGCGGCTGCAGACGGACGTCGTCGACCTCTATCTGTCGCATTGGCCAGACCCGGCCACGCCTTACGAGGAAACGCTCGGCGCCTACCAGAAGCTGTTGGCCAAGGGCAAGATCCGCTACGCCGGCGCCTCCAACCTCGATGCCGGCCAGCTGCGCGCAGCGCTCGATGTGGCAAGCCTGCGCGGCCTGCCGCGCTATGCGGTGCTGCAGCCGGAATACAACCTCTATGACCGCTCGTCCTTCGACGGCGCGCTGCACGATTTGTGTGCGGCTGAAGATATTGGCGTCATCACCTATTTCAGCCTCGCCAAGGGTTTTTTGAGCGGCAAATATCGCAGCGAAGCCGATCTCGGCAAAAGCCCGCGCGGCGGCGGCGTCAAGGATTATCTCAATGCGCGCGGCATGCGTATTCTGGCTGCCCTCGACGCGGTATCGGCCCGGCATTCGGCCAAACAGGCGGAAGTGGCGCTCGCCTGGGCGATCGCGCGGCCCGGCGTGACCGCCCCGATCGCCAGCGCCACGACGCTGGATCAGGTGGACAGCCTGGCGCGTGCGGCATCATTGAAGCTCGGACCGGACGATATGGCCGAGCTCGACAAAGCGAGTGCGTAGCCGCAATTTAAAGCTGCCCGCGCGTCCGTGACATTTCGTCAGCCAGCACCCGGCTGGGGACGCACGATCGTTCAAGACATCCGGCGCGGCCTTGTCGTACCGTCCCTGCATCGTCGATCGTCGCAAGATGCAGGGACGCCAGGTGGCCGAACAGATCCTCTCCCATGCGGAACTATGGCAACGCTTGCTCACGCTTGTCCTGGCATCGACGGTCGTCATGGGTAGTCCGGGGCCGGCGACGATCAGCGTCGCCGCCGTCGGGGCCGCTTTCGGCCTGCGCTATTCGCTGTGCTACGCCTCCGGCGTCATTGCTGGCACCATCGCGGTGCTTTTGGTGGTGACGACGGGCGTCATGGTAATGCTTGCCTCAGTACCGAACCTGACGCCGCTGCTGGCCGCGGCGTCCGCGGCCTACATACTCTACCTTGCTTTCAAGATCGCAACGGCCCCGCCCGTGGCGGCGCGCACCGACGGGGCCGCGCTTCCCACATTCCTGGGTGGCCTCCTTCTGGCCGTCGCCAATCCAAAAGCCTATGTGGCGATTGCCGCCGTGTTCGCCGCCACGCCATCGTACGATCTCGACACGCGGCTCAAGCTGGTGGTTCTAGCCGTGATGATCGTCGCGATCCACGTCCTGTGGCTTCTCGCCGGGGCAGCGTTTGCGCGCTTCCTGCGCCGGCCGCGCGCCTCGCGAATCATCAATCTGATTTTTGCGGCGATACTGGTTTTGACCACGGCATTGGCTGCGTTAGCCTGAAGGCGCCTCAAATCAGTCTTTCGTTTTCGCGGCTGCATCCAGTTCGGCCAGCCGCTTCACCGCCGTCGGCGGCATGGGCGGCGGGTTTGGCGAGCGTGAGGCCTCGACGAGCAGTTGGTCGCAGGCGGCTTCCGTCTCGCCGATCAGCCGTTCCATGAATTCCTCCTTGTCCAGTCCCGGTGGGATCGGCGCCAGGAAGCGAGCCTTTATGGTGCCGGGATAGCGCATGAATTTCCGGCGTGGCCAGTAGAGGCCGGCGACATGGGCGACCGGCACCACCGGAACGCCAAGTTGTGCATAGAGTTCGACGATGCCGTATTTGTAGGCCGGCTCGTCGCCCGGTGGTCGGCGCGTGCCCTCGGGATAGATGATCAGCTGGCGGGGGTTGCGCGCCATTTCCTGCCTGGTGGCGGCGACCACCGCTTTCAGCGCTTTCGAGCGGCTGCCGCGGTCGACCGGGATCATCCGCATCTTCATGATGTACCAGCCGAAGAACGGGATCCAGGTCAGCTCGCGCTTCAGAATGTAGAGCGGGTCGTTGAGGAAGGGGAAAAAGGCGATCGCGTCCCAGAAAGACTGGTGCTTGGGTGCCAGGATGAAAGAGCCCTCGGGCAGGTTTTCCAGCCCTGTGATGTCGTTTCCGGTGCCGGCGATCTTGTCGTAGAGCCACATCGAGGTGTGCGACCAGAACTTCGGCACGAACCAGGCGCGATGGCGCGGCGACAGAAAATAGTAGGGCGTCCAGAGGATCATCTGGACAATCAAATTGACGTAGAAGACGAGGTTGAACGCCAACGAGCGGATATAGAGCATGTGGGAAGTGCCCGGTGAGGAAGTGTGCGTTGGTTACACCAAGCGCGGGCAAAAAGGAAACGGCGCGATGGGCGGAGATCGGTCTGGCCGGCAATGAGCCGCAGCCCGCTCCTTCTCCCGGTCTACCACCTGCCTCAAGCCTGCCACGTGGCCTGCGCCAGGCGCTCCTTGAGGCGCGGGGCGGCGAAATCGAGGAAGGCGCGCAGTTTTACCGGCAGCAGGCCCTGGCCGGCATGCACGAGGTTCACCGGCCATGGCTGCGGCTCGAACGCTTCCAGCACTGGGCAGAGCATACCCGAGCGCACCGCGGCGGCGATCTGGTAGGAAAGCACTCTTGTCACGCCGACACCGGCAATCGCCGCATCGATCGCTGCTTCCGCGGTGTTGACCCGAAGCCTGGAGCGGATCGGGACAGCGCGTTCGGTCTTGCCTGCGGCAAAGGTCCACGTGGCCGGAGAGGTCAGCCCCTCGAAGGCGATGCAGCTGTGCGCGGCAAGGTCGTTCGGGGTCTTTGGCGTTCCGTGTTCGGCCAGATAGGCCGGGCTCGCGCAAACAACGCGACGGATCGAGCCGACGCGGACGGCGACCAGGCTTGAATCGGGAAGCTGGCCGATGCGGATGGCGAGATCGATATGTTCCTCGATCAATTGGGTTATCCGGTCTGCAAGCGTCAGGCGGATGTCCACGTCGGGGTAGGCTGCGAGGAAACCGGTGACGACCGGCAACACGTGCAGGCGGCCAAAGACGATCGGCGCGGTGACGATCAATTCGCCGGTCGGGGTGCTGTATTCGCCGGCGGCGGCACGCTCGGCCTCGCCGACCTCCTCCAGAATGCGGCGGCAGGCGGCGAGATAGGCATGGCCGGCATCGGTCAGCGTCAGCCGCCGCGTCGAGCGGTTCAGGAGACGCGTGTTCAGGTGCCGCTCCAGGTCGGAGACCTTGCGGCTGACCGTTGCAAGCGGAATACCGAAATGGCGCCCCGCGGCCGAAAGGCTGCCGGTCTCCGCGGCGGTGACGAAAAGCGACATGGCTTCGAAACGATCCATAGGTTCTTCCGGAAAATGGAAGGATAGATTGCAAATCTGCCATCTGCATCCGAAAGATGGAAGGCTCTATTTAGGATGGACTATGGTTCGAGACTTTGCCTGAAGGAGGCTTCCATGAACGCCCATGCTTTCACCAGCGACGTCGCCTTTACACCGACCGTCAAGGCGATCCAGGCCCGCAAAGGCTCTCGCGCCGCCTATGCCCGGGTCGAGGAGCGCGGTGGCTGGCAAGCCGACATCACGCCCGATCTCGCCGCCTTCATCGAGGCGCAGACCAGCGTCTTCCTCTCGACGGCCAATAGCGAGGGCCAGCCCTACATCCAGCATCGCGGCGGGCCGGCCGGCTTCCTCAAGGTGCTCGACGAGCGGACGATTGGATTCACGGATTTCGCCGGCAACCGGCAATTCATCACCCAGGGCAATCTGGATGACAACCCGCGCGCCTTCCTGTTCCTGATCGACTATGCGCACCGGCAGCGCATCAAGATCTGGGGCAAAGCGCGCGTGATCGAGAACGACGCCGAGCTGATGGGGAAACTGATGCCGGAGGGTTACAAGGCGCGCCCCGAGCAGATCATCCTGTTCACGGTCTCGGCCTGGGATGCCAATTGCCCGCAGCACATCCCGCAACGTTTCGAAGCGTCTGATGTGGCCGCGGCGCTGGCCGAGCGGGACAAGCGTATCGAATGGCTCGAACAGGAGATCGCGCGCCTGCGCGGCATTCCAAGCACTCCGGGCAAAGGATAATGCTGCCACTCCGGGTCCCAGGGACAGCTTAATTCGGTGCGGCGGCCTCGGCCAACGCGATGCCGTCAGGCGTTGGCTTCACCGGTACGATGCCGCGCGCCAGCGCCAGAAGATACTTGTTGTATTCGGTGAACAGCACGCGCAACGCTTTGGGCTTGGTCAGCCAGCCGCCATTGTCGAGTTTGGTGTTGACCACCGGATAGGGCTCGAGCTTGGCGCCATGCAAGAGCCTGCCCATTTCCAGCAGGCTGCGCGGCATGTGATAGTTATTGGTGACGAGGATTACGGTGCCGTAGGCGTGGTCTTCCACCCATTTGGCGCTTTCCTCGGCATTGCCGATCGTGTCGAGCGCGGCGCGGTCGATGTCGACGCAGCAGGAAAACAGTTTCGTGTCGCCGCCGGTCGCGGCCTGCAACTGGCGGCGGCTGGCGGATGGGTGCACGCCGCTGATCAGCAGCCGCTCGCCCTTGCCGGATGCAAGCAGGCTCATCGCCGCGTCAAGGCGCGACTGGCCACCGGTCAAAACGATGATGGCATCGGCCTTAGCCGGATTGGCCGGCGTCGTCAGATGGCTGACAGTATTGGCAAAGAGAGCAAAGCCGCCGACAAAAACCGCTATCAGCCCGAGCACGGAAAACGCGCAGACACGGATTATGGAATTTAGCCGGCCAAGTTTGCCAAAGCCGCGCGAAAGCATGACCAGAACTGGCATGCGTCCAGCCGTATCGATCGAGTCCCTCGCGTCCATCATCTCATGGTTAACCCCGAATTGCGGCCTTTGGTAGGTCGAAGTCGCACTTTGCGTTACGGCAGGTTTTCATCCGTGATCGATCCTTTTGTGCATGTCGTCGTCAAAACCGGTTTCCATTTTTGGGCAGCATGCATTAGCCGCCGTCAGGCTGGCGAACATCGATGTCGCTGAGATAGGCAACGACGGTGACATGGGAGGTCGCCGCCGTCAGTGCGCCGATGATCAGCACCATGAGGGCGACGCCGAAATAGCCGGCCGAACCGATGGCGAAATTGCCGAACAGGGCAGTCGCCTGGTCGGCCTGCGGCGTCGCCATGTTGCGCGACGACCACCATGAGAAGACGATGAAGACGAGTATTGCCGCCGCACCGCCGGCGGCCGCGCCCTTCATGCCGGTGACCAGGAAATGATGGCGGAATTCGCGAGCGATGAAGCGCGCCTCGGCGCCGACGAAATGCAGCACCTCAATGATGTGGCCATTACCGGCCATGGCACCGCGCGTGGCGAACACCACGGTCAGCACGGTCGCCGACAGCATCAGCGCCAGCACGGCAATGCCGATGGTCACCGTGGTGCGGGCCATGGCGACCAGACGATCGACCCAAGTGCGATGGTCGTCGAGGGACGCGCTCGGCAGCTTCGGTGTGATCGCCGCGCGCATGGCGGCGAAGTCGGGCGGGTTGTTCTCGTCGATGGTGACGATGATCAGACGCGGCACCGGCAGTTCGTCGATGTTGAGACCCGAGCCCAGCCACGGCTCCAAAAGCCGTGCCGTGGCGTCGCGGTCGATGATCCTTGTGGCCTTGACGCCCGGAAATTCGCCGGCGATCCCGGAGGCCTGGGCGAGGGCAGCCTCCATGTCGAGACCTTCGACCGGCTTGATCTGGATCGTCGCCTCGCGCGAAATCTGGTTCTCCCAGACCGAGGCGGTGTCGCGCACCAGCGTCACCGCGCCGAAGGTCAGGCAGGACAGGAACGTCATGATGGCGATCACCAGCACCAGCGCCCGGCCAGCGATGTTCTGCGCCGGCACGATCGGCGCCATCTTGCGCTGGGCGCGGGGTTTTATCCCGGTCTCTTCGATGCCCTGATCCTGGAGATGTTCAGCGGGAAGGTCAGTCATAGATATCCAACCTTCCGCCGGCCAGAATCATGCGCCGCGCGTCGACCTGCTCCATCAGGCCGAGGTCGTGCGTTGCGATCACCACCGCGGTGCCCAGCCGGTTGAGTTCGATAAACAGCCTGAGCAGGCGTCGCGCCAATGGCGGGTCGACATTGCCGGTCGGCTCGTCGGCCAGCAGGATCTCGGGCTGCTCGATCAGCGCCCTGGCGATCGCGGCGCGCTGCTTCTCGCCGCCCGACAGCACCGGCGGCAGCACATGCATGCGTTCGCCGAGGCCGACCCATTTCAGCAATTCGGTGACGTCTGTGCGGTAGCTCATCTCCTCGCGCCCGCGCACGCGCAGCGGCAAGGCGACATTCTCGTAGGTCGTCATGTGGTCGAGCAGGCGAAAGTCCTGGAACACCACGCCGATGCGCCGCCTGAGATGCGGCAGTTCGGCGCGCGAGATGCGCGAGCGGTCCTTGCCGAAGATGGTGATCAACCCGCGCGTCGGCTTGAGCGACATGAACAAAAGCCGCAGCAGCGTCGTCTTGCCGGCGCCCGAAGGCCCGCTCAGGAACTGGAAGGAACGCTCCGGTATGTGCAGGGAAATGTCGCGGAGAATTTCCGGACCCATGCCATAGCGGAGGCCGACATTTTCGAAGCGGATCACGTTCGACGACCTGAAACTTGCGGTGGCGAAACGCCAGCCTTTTCCTGGAAAAGACCATCGGCCGGCATGGTTAACCCTTGGTTAATTTTCGATGTTTTTCGGTTCGTCACAGGGATTCCGGAGGGGAAGCGTTAACCATTTCCGTTTACGCAAAAGAAACGAAGAGCGAACAAGTGGTGTAGTGCTGGGCCATGATGGCTGAGGATCGAACCGCGCGCCCGGTTTCCGGCGAAATCATGACGGATATGGCCGTCGTGCCGGAACGCGTCATGCGTGGTCCAGCCGATGATATTGTCGAAGCCGACTACGAAGTCCTGCCGGGCGCCGCTCCAGGTATCGATCCTTCATCGCCGCCTTCGCGCGTGATCGACACGCCACCGATCGAAGGCATGGGCATGTTGCGTAAGCCCGAAGCCGCCGCGGAGCGGCCGCTGGCGTCGCGCGGCGGGCCGATCTTCTGGATCGCCGGCCTCAGCGCTGCCTTTGCGGCCTTCTGGGTCTCGGGTGGCCACGCGCTGGTGCGCCATGCGCCCTTCTGGGCTGTCGAGCAGCCGGTCGGTGTCGCACTCAGCATTTCCGGCGTCACCTCCCGCGTCGATGCGTCCGGCCCCGATCCGGTGCTGCTCGTCAATGCCGAGGCGAGCAATGACGGGACGAAGGTTGCGCAATTGCCACCACTGGAAATCCGGGTCACCGGCAATGACGGGCGCATCGCCCGCTACACGCTGGGGACGTCCAATCGTCCGCTGGCGCCCGGCGAAAGATTTGGCTTTTCCAGCCGGCTCGACGTGCCTAGAAACGGCGTGAAGACCGTCTCGGTCACTTTCGCCAGTTAGGGTGTGTTGATATTCAGGTGATGCCGGCCTGACCTCAATAGCAACATACCCAGGCGGTCATTTGGGGAAAGCGAAGAATGCCAATCGTGCGCGGCAAGGACATCGAAGTCCTGTTTTCGGCATCGGCGATCGCCCGCCGCAATCTGGAACTGGCCAAGGAGATCGCCGGCCACGACTACCAGGATCTTCTGGTGATTTCGGTGCTGAAAGGCTCGTTCATCTTCGCCGCCGATCTCATCCGCGCCATGCATGATGCCGGCCTGTCCCCCGAGGTCGAGTTCATCTTTATCTCCAGCTACGGCGCCGGTACCACCAGCGGCGAGGTGAGGGTGCTGCGCGACATCGACAATGAAGTCGCCGGCCGCGACGTGCTGTTGATCGACGACATCCTCGAATCCGGCAAGACGCTGTCCTTCACCCGCGACCTGATGTTGTCGCGCGGCGCCAAAAGCTGCGCCATCGCCGTGCTGCTCGACAAGCGCATGCGGCGCCAGACCGCGCTCAGTGCCGATTATGTCGGCTTCGACTGTCCCGACTATTTCGTCGTCGGCTACGGCATGGATGTCGCCCACGCCTTTCGCGAATTGCCCTTCGTCGGTGTCGTCAAAGGCGACGCTTAGATTTGTCTTCGACGCCAGTTGCAGTTCAGGAAAAGTCAACTTTTCCCCGCCAAGTATTCGCGCCATGGCAAAGCTCCTGATCGTCGAGGACGACGAGTCCGTCCGCACCCTCGCCGCCCGCGCGCTCGAACGCGCTGGGCACAATGTTGCCATCGCCGCCGACGGTGCGCAAGGGCTTGCCCTGATCCGCGCCGCATCTGGCGGCTACGACCTCGTCCTGTCCGACATCCGCATGCCGGAGATGGACGGCATCGAGATGGCCAAGGCGGCGGCCAGTCTGTTTCCGGGAATGAAGATCATGCTGATGACCGGCTATGCCGACCAGCGCGAACGCGCCGAGGAACTGAACGGCATCATTCGCGATGTCGTGCAGAAACCGTTCACGCTGGCCGAAATCCGCGCGCGGATCGAGCAGGCGCTCGCCTGTTTCGCCTGACTATTTGTTTAGCCGCATTTATGCGGACGCCAAATGATTCCATTTGGCTGCAAAATGCTCTGATCAGGCGGGATCGCAGGTCGCCGCAATTGCCGGTTCGCCGATCCGGCGTCGACTGACATTGAGCGCGAACAGGCCAGCGCCGATGATGAGGGCGGCGCCGATGACGGTGGTCGCTCGCGGCACCTCGGCAAAGAACAGGAAACCCCACAGCGGCGTCCAGATGATGCCGGTGTACTCGAAGGTGGCGACGCGGTTGGCGGGCGCCAGCCGGTAGGCTTGCGACAGCAGGATCATCCCGGCGGCGGCGACGAAGCCGCAGGCGCCCATCTTCAGGAAGTCGACCGTCGTCGGCCAGATCCATGGCCTGACGAGGAATTCGAGGCTCGGGTGTGCTGCGTGGGTTACCCCAGCAAGCCAGAACAGTCCGGCGACCACCGCAGCACCCACCAGATAGGCGCCGTTCTGGTAAAACGCCATGACGGTGGAGGATTCGGTGTCGCCGATCTTGCGGGCCATCAGCTGCGAAAAGCCGTAAAGCGCCGCCGAGGCCAGCGACAGCAGCGCTGCCCAGTCGAACAGACCGGCGCCGGGCCGCACCATCACCAGCACGCCGAGCAGGCCGACCAGCACGGTTGTTAGCGTCCGCCAGGATACATGTTCGCCAAGGTAGGGTCCGGCCAGCGCCATGATGAACAGCGGCGCCATGAAGTAAAGCGCCACAGCGTCAGCCAATGGCAAGGCGGCGATCGCAAGATAGTAGACGGTATAGGACGAGAACTGGATGAAGGCGCGCGCCGTCAGCATGCCAAACCGCTTCGACAGTATTGCCTGCAATCCGACATCGGCATGGACGAGGAAGATCAGGATCGGCAGGGCGACGATCGAGCGAATGGCCATCACCTCGGTCACCGGATAGGTGCTCGACACGGCCTTGACCAGCGGATCCTGGAGCGAGAACACCAGCACGCCGAGGCAAAGACTTGCCATGCCGAGGACGATCCGGTTCTGCATGCGATTTCACAGGCTCCCTGCGCGCGGTCCGAAAACCGTGCCTGTTTCTTGTTTCTATGCATGTCGTTGTCCCAAAATCGCTGCGCACTTTTGGGCGACATGCCTCAAAAAGAACCCGCCACCGTTTCGGGCAGCGGGTATGAGTGAGGACTCTTCAGATTGGTCCGCGGCCGATTTCGCGGCTGCATATCCAATGGGTGGACAGACTATCGTCTCGCGTTTGACATGTTGCAAACGAATTGGAATGATGCCTGCAATCAGATTTTCTTATGGCGAGACAGCATGCGGCCGATCCTCGACAGCGACCTGCTGCGCACCTTCGTCGCGGTTGCCGACACCGGCAATTTCACCAAGGCGGCCGAGCAGGCCGGCCGCACCCAGTCAGCGGTTTCGATGCAGATGAAGAAGCTGGAAAGCCTGGTCGGCGACAGCCTGTTTGAGCGCGGCTCGCGCGGCGTGGCGCTGACGCGGCGCGGCGGCGAGCTTATCGGCAACGCCCGGCGCATCGTGTCGCTGCTCGAGGAGACCGCGGCGTCGATGGCCGCGGCGCCGCTTGGCGGGCCGGTGCGCATCGGCATCCCGGAAGAATATGGCCACGCCATCCTGTCGCGCGCGCTCGGCGCCTTTGCCAAGCGCCATCCTCAGGTCGAAGTGACCGTCCGCTACGCGCATTCCTGGGCACAGGTAGCGGCGCTCGCCGCTGGCGAGCTCGATCTGGCGGTGGTGTTCGAATGGCAGGATCTTTCCGGCGGCGAGGTGCTGATGCAGGACCCGACCGTATGGGTGACGTCGGAGCTGCATCACATGCATGAGGAGCGGCCGGTGCCGATCGCACTCTACAATCGTGCCGGCTGGTGCAAGGATTTCGCCATCAAATCGCTGGAGCAGCGCGGCCTCGCCTATCGCGTCGCCTATACCAGCGATACCAATGGCGGCCTCAAGCTCGCCGTCACCTCCGGGCTGGCGATCGCGCCGATCTCGCGCAGCAACATACCTGCCGGCTGTCGTGAGCTGAGCGCCGCCGACGGGTTTGGCGACATCGACGCTTCGAATGTCGTGCTGCGCCGCAATCCGAACGCCTCCGGCGAGGCCATAGACGGCATGGAAGAGGCAATCCGCGAGGCGTTCACCAACCGGTAGGGCAAAGGTGGAGCAAGTTGCTACCGAATGTCCTCGTAGAAAGTCAGCCGGTTGCCGAATGGATCGCCGACGGTGATTTCTCTCGTCTTCCACGGCGTCTCTTCAAGCCCCGGCCTGGCGAAGCGGTAATTCCTGGTCGTCAATTCGCGGTGCAACCCCGCAATGTCGGCCACCTCGATCCGCACGTTGGCGCCTGGCGCGCCGTCGCCGTGATGTTCGCTCAGATGCAGCACGCAGCCGTCGCGCGAAATTCCCATATAGAGGGGAGCGTTGTCGTCGAAGCGGTGCTCGAACTGCACTTCGAAACCAAGGAAGCCGACATAGAACTCATGGGCCTTGGCGATGTCGAACATGCGCAGGATCGGGGTGACGGCGCCGAGTTTCACCATGGTGATCTCAATGGTTCGATGTTTGAGGCAATAGCAGAGGTTTATTTCAGCTCCAGCAGCCGCTCAAGATAGCTGCGCTCGATGTCGGGGCTGAGCGCATTGCCAAGCCGCTTGCGGATCGCTTCGAGGATCTGGCGGGCGCGCTGGACATCGATCTCGTCCGGCACCTTCACCGATTCGCCGAAATCGGGGCCTTGGGTGGCGCGCGGCCGGCCGAGCGGGTCGCGGTCGGCGTTCTGTTGGCGGCCGCCTTCTCCGTCGCCGCCCTGGTCGCCCTGCATGGCCTGCAATTGCTTCATCATGTCCTTGGCGCCCTTGCGCAACGCCTCCAGCGCCCGGCCCTGATGGCCGACAGCCTGATCGCCGTCGCCTTCGCCAAGCGACTGTTCGGCATTGCCCATGGATTTGCCGGCCTCGCCAAATCCCTCATTGGGCTCGAGACCCATACCCTCGAGGCCTTTCTTCAGTTGCTCGAGGTCGCTTTGCAGCTTGCCCTGGCCTTCCTGCAACTGCTTCAGCGCATCGGCGAATTCCTGCGGCGTCATCGGCTTCTGCCGGCCAAGCGGATCGCGGTCGTCGCCCGGGCCGGGCTTGCCCTCTTCGCCCATCGGACCCTGCTCGCCATTCTCGCCGAGCTGCTCGTCGCGGTTCTCCCCGCGCTGGCGCTGGCCGCGCTGCATCTGGTCCATGCGGAACGTGTCGTTCATCATCTCCTGCTGGCGCCGCATGATCTCGCCGAGCTTGTCCATTTGCTGGCGCATCTCGCTGTCCTGCTCGCCACCACCCTGTTGCTGGCGTCCGGCCTGCAGGTTGTTCATCATGTCCTGCAGTTGCGACAGTAGCTGCTGCGCTTTGTCGCGATCGCCTGATTTCGCCAGATTCTCGATCTGGTCCATCATGCGTTCGATGTCGCTCTGGCGCAGTTCCTGGCCATTCTGCTGCATCTGCGGGGCATTCGGGTTCTGCTGCGCGCGCGCCGCGAATTCCTGCAGGAACTGGTTCATCGCCTCGCGCAGTTCCTTCATCGCCTTGTCGATTTCCGCATCGCTGGCGCCGTTCTTGATGGCGTCCTGCAGCGCCTGCTGCGCCTGGCGCAGCCGCCTCTCGGCCGCCGACAGATTGCCCTCCTCAATGCCGAGCGCGATCTCCCAGAGATAGGACACCTCGTCGCGCAACTGGTCGTCGCTGTCGGCCATCTTCAAGCGGCTGCGGGCGCTCATGATGGCGAGGTAGTGAGCCATGTTGTCGAACGTGTCTTCGGGCCGGAGCGTGATCGCGTCCATCAGGTCGAGCACGCGGCTCTTGGTATTGGCGTCGAGCGCCAGCATACGGCGCTGCTCGATCACGGCACGCGCCAGCGGATTCAGGAAAGGCCGCTCCGGCATCACCAGCGTCTTGATTTCGGTGGTTGCCGTATGTCCGGCATCATCGGTGGCGACAAGCGTCAGCCTGACTTTGCCGCCGGCCCAGACATGTTCGGTCAGGTCCTTCGTGGTCTTGGCGGCATTGGCCTTGCCGCCGCGGCGCGGCAATGCCAGCGGCATTTCCGGCGAGCCATAAAGCGGGCGTGCATTCGGCGCCTGCGGGTCGGCCAAGGCGAACTTAGCGATGGCCGTGGCCGCGCCATAGTCGTCGTCGATCTGATAGTTGAGTTCGAAGGCGCCATTGGCGGCGCGCTTGGGCTCGCCGACGAAGCGGATCTGCGGCGGCTTGTCGGGGATCACCGCGAAGGCCCAGCGGCCAAGTTCGTCGTCAGCCGATTTCAGCGTCAGCGTGCCATTGGCCGTCAGCTTGCCGGTGAACTGGCGCACCGCGGAAGGAGGCGCCGGGTTTGCCGGCGGCTTGGCTGTCGCGGCCTGCGGGTCGATGGCGCGGGCATTGCCGCGGGCGTCCGCGTAACTCAGCGTTTCCTCACCCGAACCGCCGGTGACGCGCAGCGAGACGTCACTGCCTTCCGGCACGGTGAAGGCGGGCGCCGCCTGATTGGCGTTGGCGGCAGTGGCGACAGGGGCGGTAAGGAAGATCGGCGGCTTGCCGGTATAGGCAGGCGGCGTCACCCAGGCGTCGATGCGCGGCGGCACTGCGTCACGCGCCGCATTGGCGCTGAATCCGTCCATCATGCGGCCGCCGGACGGCCCGAAGGAAAAGGCAAAGGCGGTGACGAGCAGAAGCGCCGCCACGGCGCGCAGTCCCCAGGGGTCGCGCTCAGGCACGCGTGTGCGTGGCAGGTCGGCGCCGAGGTGGTCGAGCTTTTCGGCCATGCGCTTCTGATGCTCGCGCCACAATGCCCGCGAAAAGCCGCTTTCCTTGCCGCTCGGCCGGTCAGTCTGTACCAGCACCGGACTGTGGAGCAGTTCGTTGGCCGCCTCTATGCGCCTGTCGACCTCGGCGCTCGACGGCATCCGGAAGAAACGCAAGGGATAGAGCGCGGCAAGGGCTGCAATGCCGAACGCCGCGACAAGGCCGATGCGCGCCATGTCCGGCAGAAGGGGGAATAGGCCGAGCCACGAGACGCTGAGGAACAGGCTGGCAACGATGATCAGCGGCAGCAGCAGCGGCCAGCCGCGCTCGACCGTCATGGAAACCCGCGTCGCCAGCCGGCTCAAGGCAAGGCGCCCGGCCAGGCTGCGATCGCTGCTCAAGGTGGGTCGTTGCGTCATCGGCCCTTCCTGATCGGGCGGGATGGCCCGAACCTCACAACGCTATCCAAGCGGATGCACGTCGCTCTAAAGAATACCAGCAAACACGGCGAAGGCGAGGCGGTTCCCTAAAACGTGAAGGGGATTGCAGCCGTTATTGTCAGAATTTCGCCGGATTCGTGTTCGCGCCGCAGACCAGAACGGCAATGCGCTCGCCCGCAGACGCTACGTAGCGGCCCGACAGGAGCGCCGCGAAGGCCGCGGCACCGCCCGGTTCGGAGATGATTCGCACCCGGTCCCAAAGCGCGGCCTGCGCGGCGATGATGTCGTCGTCGCTGACCAGTATGGAGCGTTCGACGAAGGCCTCGGCGATCGGGAACATCATTTCGCCGACGCGCTTGGGCGCCAGCGAATCGGCGGCGATGCCTTCCGCCGGCGCATCGACGGGCCGCCCGGCCTCGAAGGCACGGTAAAGCGTCGGCGCGCCCTCCGGCTCGACGGCGATGATCCTGATGCGGCCGGCAAACCAGGCAGCGATGCCGCCGATCAGTCCGCCGCCGCCGACGGCGACCAGAAGCGTGTCGAGCTCGGGCAGGTCTCTCCCGATCTCGAGACCGAGCGTGCCTTGCCCGACCAGCGTTTCCTCCTGGTTGAAGGCGTGGATCTGCAGCGCGCCAGTCTTTTCGGCGAAGCTTTCGCTGGCGGCCAATGCTTCAGCATAGCGGGCGCCGCCGACAATTAGCTCGGCGCCGTAGCCGCGGATCCGCTCCAACTTGGCCGGCGGGCTCACTTCAGGAACGAAGATGGTCGCCTTGTGGCCGAGCCGCATGGCGGCATAGGCGACCGCGGCACCATGGTTGCCGCCCGATGCGGCGACGACGCCCGCCTTGGGAACCGGTCGTTCGAGAAGATTGGTGAAGGCGCCGCGCGCTTTGAACGAGCCGGAGTGCTGCAGGCATTCAAGCTTCAGGTCGACGCCGAGAGCCGGACGGTCGAAATCGGCCATGTCGACGCGCAGCACCGGCGTGTGGCGCACGAAGGGTCGGATGCGCGGCTCCACGGCGGCGATGCGTTCGCGCGTGATCGTATTTGGCATGGCTCGCTCTCGTTTCCTAGGATTGACATTACTTAGTAACTTAGCAAAATGACTAAATGCAAGAGGTTGACGTTTTCAAAGCGATTGCCAATGAGCGCAGGCTGCAAATCCTCGACTGGCTGAAAGACCCGCGCGCCCATTTTCCACGCCAAGCGGATGGCGATCTGGTCGAGGACGGTGTCTGCGCGCTGCTGATCGCGGAAAAGCTCGGCATAACCCAGGCGACACTCAGCGAGCATATGCGCGTGCTCACCCAAGCAGGGCTTCTGCGCAGCAAACGCATCAAGCAGTGGACGTTTTATCGCCGCGACGAGGGCAGGATCGCCGAGACCAGGGCGCTGGTTCTGCGGAGGATGTAGCGCTTCCGGGATGCCGGCGGCTCTACTTCAACCAATCAGGCACTGAATCCAGTCCGATCAGCTCGTCATAGGTCTGGCGTGGGCGCACGACATGGAAACGGTCACCGTCGACCAGTACTTCCGGCACCAGAAGCCGGGTGTTGTAAGTGCCGGCCTGAACCGCGCCATAGGCGCCGGCGGTGGAAATCGCGATCAGGTCGCCGGCCTTCAGCCGGGGCAGGTCGCGGTCGAGGCCGATATAGTCGCCGGTCTCACAGACCGGGCCGACCACATCCACCGTCATGCGCGGCGCCGTCGCCGGTTGCTGCACCACCGGCCTTATGTCGTGGAAAGCGTCGTAAAGCGTCGGCCGGATCAGGTCGTTCATGGCGGCATCGACGACGAGGAAGTTCTTGGCGTCGCCTTCCTTCACGAAGATGACTTGCGAGACCAGGATGCCGGCATTGCCTGATATCAGCCGGCCGGGCTCGAACATCACCTTCAGCCCGAGCTTGGTGACGTGCTTCCTGACGATCTCGGCATAGGCGTCCGGCAAGGGCGGCGGGGTGTTGTCGACGCGGTAGGGAATGCCGAGGCCGCCGCCGAGATCGATGTGTTCGATGGCGTGGCCGTCGGCGTGCAGCGTGCCGACCAGATCCACCAGCAGGGCAAAGGCGTCGTCGAAGGGCTGCAACTCGGTGATCTGGCTGCCGATATGGGTGTCGATGCCGGTGACCTTGATGCCCGGCAGTTCGGCCGCGCGGGCATAGACCTTTCGCGCCTTCTGCCAGGGAATGCCGAACTTGTTCTCGGCCTTGCCGGTGGAGATCTTCTTGTGGGTCCTGGCATCGACATCGGGGTTGATGCGTAGCGACACCGGCGCGACCTTGCCGAGTGCGTTGGCCCGGGCCGACAGAAGTTCCAGCTCCGGTTCGGATTCGACGTTGAAGCAAAGGATGCCGGCCGAGAGCGCGAAGTCCATTTCGCGAGCGGTCTTGCCGACGCCCGAAAACAGGATCTTGTTGGCCGGGATGCCGGCGGCGAGCGCCCGGCGCAATTCGCCTTCCGAGACCACATCGGCGCCGGCGCCAAGCCTGGCCAGCGTCCGCAGCACCGCCTGGTTGGAATTCGCCTTCATGGCGTAGCAGACCAGCGCGTCGAGCCCGGCAAAAGCGTCAGTGAAGACGCGAAAATGCCTGGTCAGCGTCGCCGTCGAATAACAGTAGAAAGGCGTGCCGACGCTGGCCGCGATGTCTGAAATGGCCACGTCCTCGGCATGCAGCACGCCGTCGCGGTAGTCGAAATGGTTCACGAGAATGGTTCCGGAAGTTGGAGCACGATGAGATCGGCTGATCTCATCGGCTCTAGAGCAGCGGGTCGAGGATGAATTTCTTGTCCTCGACCGGTTTTTCCGGCTCCGGCGGGAGCGGCTGCTTGGCCTTCTCGGCGTCCTTGCGGGCCTGCACGGCCGCCTCATAGGGCGTGTCGAGACCGGCTTTCCTGCCGCAGGCCGTGACGGCAACCATCGCCGCGAGCAGCGCGAGCGTCACCAAAATCCTGCTTCCGGTCATCGATCCATCCGTCCGAAACTATTATCCGCCGCCGCTTTTAGCCGAGTTTTCGGCGCATTGCACCCCCTGGCTCAGGCCTTGGCGAGCCGCTTTTTCCAATAGCGTATCTGCTTCCTCACTTCCGACGGTGCGGTGCCGCCGAAGCTGATACGGCTCTTCACCGAATTCTGCACGGCAAGCACCGAAAAGATGTCGGCGGTGATGCCGGCGTGGATGGACTGCAGATCCTCCAGCGACAGCCTATCGAGCCCGACCTTCTTCTCCTCGGCTAGTGCTACGGCGCGGCCGGTGACGTGATGCGCCTCGCGGAAGGGCAGGCCGAGCGTGCGCACCAGCCAGTCGGCAAGATCGGTGGCCGTTGAATAGCCGGCGCCGGCCGCCTTTTTCATCGCAGCGGCGTTCACCGTCATGTCGCGCACCATGCCGGTCATCGCCGCCAGCATCAGGTCGAGCGTTTCGGCGGCGTCGAATACGGATTCCTTGTCTTCCTGCATGTCCTTGCCATAGGTCAGCGGCATGCCCTTCATGACAGTCAGCAGGCCGACAAGATGGCCGGTGACGCGACCGGTCTTGCCGCGCACCAATTCGGCGGCGTCGGGATTCTTCTTCTGCGGCATGATCGAGGAGCCGGTTGAAAATGAGTCCGACAGCCTGACGAAGCCGAATTGCGGCGTCGACCAGATGATGATCTCTTCGGCCAGCCGCGACAGATGCGTGGCGCAGATCGCCGTGATTGCCAGGAATTCCAGCGCGAAATCGCGGTCCGAAACGCCATCGAGAGAATTGCGCATCGGCTCGCGGAAGCCGAGCGCCTTGGCCGTCCGGTGCCGGTCGATGGGAAAGCTGGTGCCGGCAAGGGCGGCGGCCCCCAGCGGGCTTTCGTCCATCCGTTCGATGGCGTCGCGAACGCGCGACAAATCGCGCGAGAACATCTCGACATAGGCCATGCAGTGATGGCCGAAGGTGACTGGCTGCGCCGCCTGCATGTGGGTGAAGCCCGGCATGACCGTTGCCGCGTGCTCTTCGGCCCGCTCCAGGAACGCTGCGATCAAGCCCTTCAGCGCCTCGGCGACGCGGAAACATTCGTCCTTGACCCAGAGCCTCAGGTCGACCGCCACCTGGTCGTTGCGCGAGCGGGCGGTGTGCAGGCGGCCGGCGGCCGGACCGATCAGTTCGGCAAGGCGGGCCTCGACATTCATGTGGATGTCCTCCAGCCGGGTCGAGAACTCGAAGCTGCCGGCCTCGATCTCTGTCAGGATCGTGTTCAGTCCGTGAGCGATTTTTTCTTGATCGGCCGCCGAAATAATGCCCGTTTGCGCCAGCATCTCGCTGTGGGCGATCGAACCTCTGATGTCCTGTGCGTAGAGTTTGCGGTCGAACGAGATCGATGCGTTGATCGCCTCCATGATCGCGGCCGGACCCGAGGCAAAACGTCCGCCCCACATCTGGTTGCTGGCCTTCTTGTCGCTCATCGCTATAACCCGTGCTCCGGAGCAGTTTTAAGACATGGCAGACGGCAATAAATTCTTCCCGGCCCCGCGCCTCATCCTCGCCGCCTTGGTGGCGGGCGTGCTGGCGGGCGCGGTCGCGGTATATGTCAGCGAGAGCGGTTCTGGCAACAACGCACCCGCTGAGGTGGCCGCTGGCGGCAGCAAGGACGATATCGCCTGCGCCGCCAAGGCCGACCGCGCCAAGAAGGTTGCCGCCGCCGCCACCGGCCAGGTCGCGGCTCTTTTGCCGGCTGACCCGCCGCAATCGCTGAAAAGCCTCGCCTTCAATGGCCCCGACGGCAAGCCGATGACGCTCGCCGACCACGCCGGAAAGACGGTGCTGCTCAATCTGTGGGCGACATGGTGCGCGCCCTGCCGCGCCGAAATGCCGGCGCTCGATGCGCTGCAAAAGGACAAAGGCAGCGACGCCTTCCAGGTCGTGGCTGTCAATGTCGATGCCGGCGACGATGCCAAGCCGAAGAAGTTCCTCAGTGACATCGGCGTCGAAGGCCTCGGATTCTACCGCGATGCGACAATGGCGCTGTTCAACGACGTCAAGACACGCGGTCTGGCACTTGGCCTTCCCGTCACCATGCTGATTGATGGCGAAGGCTGCCTGATCGCCCATATGAACGGCCCGGCCGAATGGTCGAGCCCGGACGCCAAACGGCTGGTCGAGACGGCACTGACAAACTAAGCCAAGACGCTCGCGTCACGCAACGCGAACGGTCACCACAAGCGCCTCGTGATCGGAGCTCGGGCGTCCGTCGGGCCGGAAGGACCGCGGGTTTGGTGGCGATAAGCCCACGCGTGAAGAACCGGTCGATCCGTCCGACCGATGCCGGATCGCCCGCTTCGCGGCGCTGGGCAAGCGGAACACGCGTCAGCTCCGGTTTCATCCCTTCCAGGTCGGCTCAATACGCATCGCGGGTAGGGAAATCGCCTGTCCACAGGTGCGAAAAAGGCACAACAGAACTGTCACATACTTTCTCTAAGAGACGGTCAGGGACCTGCGCAACGATCCTGCACCAAGCCACTCAACAGGGCCAAGCCACTCAACAGGGAATGAGTTCATGTCGATGATCAAACACGGCCTGGCGGCTCTTGCCGCCGGCACAATCAGCGTTTCATTGGCGCTGCCCGCGATCGCCGCGCCGGCCAAGTTCGATTTCTGGTTCGGTCTTTCGGGCGACCTCGAGCGCGTCGTCCAGACCTTGTGCAAGAACTTCAACGAATCGCAGAAGGACTATGAAGTCGTCTGCACCAGCCAGGGCAATTACGACGCCACGCTGCAGAACACGATCGCGGCATTCCGTGCCGGCAAGCAGCCTACCGTCGTCCAGGTCTATGATGTCGGCACCGCCACCATGATGCTTTCGGGCGCGTACAAGCCTGCCGACAGACTGATGGAGGAGAACGGCTACAAGATCGACTACAGCGATTATTTCCCCGGCATCGCACGCTATTACGCGACCTCGAAGGGCGAGATGCTGTCGTTCCCGTTCAACTCGTCGACCGCGCTGATGTACTGGAACAAGGATGCCTTCGCCAAGATCGGCAAGACCGAGGCGCCGAAGACCTGGGAAGATGTCGGTGCCGATCTCAAGGCGCTGAAGGATGCCGGCTATGAATGCCCGATGGCGATCAACATCTCGGCCAATGAAAGCTGGCAGTTGATGGAGCAGTTCTCTGCCATCCATAACCAGCCTATCGCGACTGAGAATAACGGTTATGACGGCCTCGACGCCCGCCTTGAAGTCAACAAGACCAAGTTCGTGCAGTATGTCGGCGACCTCAAGAAGTGGTACGACGAAGGTCTCATCAAGATCAAATCCAAGGATCTCGGCCAAGACATGGTCCAGGCCTTCGCCTCCGGCACCTGTGAGGTCATTTTGTCGTCGGTCGGCGACCATGGTACGGTTACCAAGACCAAGAAGGAAGGCTTGAACTGGGACGTCGCCGAGCTGCCGACCTATGCCGGCACCGAGCGCAAGAATTCGCTCGTCGGCGGCGCCTCGCTCTGGGTTCTCTCCGGTAAGTCGGATGCGGAATACAAGGGCGCGGCTGCGTTCCTCAACTTCATCCACGATCCCAAGACCGCTTTGTTCTGGTCGACCAACACCGGCTACATCCCGGTGACGAAGTCGGGCTTCGACTACATGAAGGCCAACGGTTTCTACGACAAGGCGCCCTACAAGGGCCGCGAAACCGCGATCGCCAGCCTGACGGCTTCCGAACCGACCGAGATCACCCGCGGCATCCGCCTCGGCAATTTCACCCAGATCCGCGCCGAGTTCGGCACGCAGATGCAGGCGATCTTTGCCAACAAGGTCAGCGTCCAGGATGGCATCGACACGCTGGTCAAGAATGGCGACGCCATCCTCGACCGCTTCCAGCAGACCTATCCGAACAAGACGCTGCCCTGATCGGCAGGGTTTGCACAGGCCGTCCGCCGGTTCTTGTCTGAGCATGATCTCTTCCGAAAACCGGTACCCACTTTTCGGGATCATGCTTGGATCGGCGGGCGGCCATTTCATATCTGGAAAACAGCCGGTTCAACGGCGTCGGCGGATCGATGGAAAAACGCGTTACCTTCAGCAGATGGACGGTCGGCATCCTGTTCGCGGTGCCGCAACTTCTACTCATCTTCACGTTCTTCTATTGGCCGGCCGGCCAGGCTGTCTACTGGTCGCTGACGCTGCAGCAGCCCTGGGGCGGCGGCAACATCTGGGTTGGGCTCGACAATTTCCGGTCGATCCTGTCCAGTGCCGACTACTGGAATTCGATCACCGCCAGCCTTGTCTTTGCCGCCATCAGCACCGGGCTGGCGATGTTCATTGCGCTGGTGCTCGCCGCGCTCACCGACCGGCAGCTTGCCGGCTCGCGCTTCTACCGGGTCGTGCTGATCTGGCCCTATGGCATTGCAGCACCTGCGCTGGCGCTCGCCTTCCGCTTCATCCTGGCGCCCGAGGCCGGCTTCATGGCCGTGGTCAACCGGATGTGGCCTGGGTTCTGGGATCCCGGCCTTGATGGCGCTGACGCCATGGCTTCCATCATCGCGGCCTTTTCCTGGAAATATGTCGGCTATAACTTCATCTTCTTCCTTGCCGCGTTCCAGGCCATCCCGCGCTCGCTGATCGAGGCGGCGGCGATGGACGGGTCCGGCGTCATCAGGCGTTTCTGGGACATCCAGTTCCCGCTGATCACGCCGACCATCTTCTTCCTGCTGGTCATCAACATCACCGAGAGCTTCCAGGATTCCTTCGGCATCGTCGACATCATGACATCAGGGGGGCCGGCGAACGCCACCAATCTGATGGTCTACAAGATCTATTCGGACGGTTTCAAAGGCCTGGATTATTCGGGCGCCGCCGCGCAGAGCATCATTTTGATGCTGCTCATCGTCGTGCTGACCATCTTCCAGTTCCGCTTCATCGAGCGGCGCGTGCATTACCGGTGAGGCGGTCATGGTAGAGCGCACGCCGATCCTCAATTTCATCACGCATCTCGTCCTGTTTCTCGGCTTCGTGCTGGCCGTGGCGCCGTTCGTGATCGTGGCCATCGCCGCCTCGCACAATCTAAAGGACGTCAACGACGTGCCAATGTCGTTGCTGCCGGGCGGCGACTTCTGGGTGAACATCAAGACGGCCTGGACGACGGCCAATCTCGGTCCCAAGCTGCTCAACAGTTTCATCATGGCTGCGGGCGTGGCGGCGGGCAAGGTGGTCATCTCGGCGCTGACCGCCTTCTCGATCGTCTATTTTCGCTATCCCGGGCGCACCTTTATCTTCTGGCTGATCTTTGTCACGCTGATGCTGCCGCTGGAGGTGCGCATCGTGCCGACCTATGCGGTGGTCGCCAACGTGCTGTCGCCCTATCAGACGATCCTCGACGTGACCGGCCTGACCTGGCTTATCGAAAAGGTCTCGGGCGTCCAGGTCTCGATGAGCTTCGGGCTGCTCAACTCTTATTCCGGGCTTATCCTGCCGCTGATCGCCACCGCCACGGGCACCTTCCTCTACCGCCAGTTCTTCCTGACGGTTCCGGACGAACTGACCGAGGCGGCGCGCATGGACGGCGCCGGCGCGTTGCGCTTCTTCATCGACATCCTGCTGCCGCTGTCGCGCACCAACATGGCTGCACTTGGAACCATCATGTTCCTGTGGGCGTGGAACCAGTATCTGTGGCCGCTGCTCATCACCACCGACCAGTCGCATGCCACCGCGGTGACCGAGCTCAAACAGCTTATCCCCAATGTCGGCGGCGCTCCCGAATGGCACATCGCCATGGCCGGCACGCTGATCGTCATGTTGCCGCCGCTCATCGTCGTGGTGGCGATGCAGCGCTGGTTCGTGCGCGGCCTGATCGCCACCGAGAAATGACCTCACAAGGAGACGGCTGATGGCCTCCATCACCATTCGCGATGTCACGAAAAGCTATGCCAAGTCGCAGGTCGTGCATGGCGTCGATCTCGATATCGCGTCGGGCGACTTCGTCGTCATTCTCGGACCTTCCGGATGCGGCAAGTCCACGCTGCTCAGGATGATCGCCGGGCTGGAAGAGATTTCCGGCGGCGAGATCGCCATCGACGGCACCGTGGTCAACCGGCTGGAACCGCGCGAGCGCGGCTGTGCCATGGTGTTCCAGAACTACGCGCTCTACCCGCATATGAGCGTCGCCCAGAACATCGGCTATTCGCTGAAAGTGGCGGGCGTGCCCGCCGCCGAGCGCACGCAGCGCATCCAGGCCGTGGCCCGCATCCTCGAGCTGGAGCCGATGCTCGATCGCAAGCCCGCGGCGCTGTCGGGCGGCCAGCGCCAGCGCGTTGCCATGGGGCGCGCCATGATCCGGGAACCGAAGGTATTTCTGTTCGACGAGCCGCTCTCCAACCTCGACGCCAAGCTGCGCGTGCAGATGCGCTCGGAAATCCGCAAGCTGCACCGCCGGCTGAACGCGACATCGGTGTTCGTCACGCATGACCAGGTCGAGGCGATGACGCTCGCCGACCGGCTGGTGGTGATGAATGGCGGCCGCGTCGAACAGGTTGGCACGCCGGGCGAAATCTACAAGCGCCCGGCCAGCCGGTTCGTGGCGACCTTCGTCGGTGCGCCAGCGATGAACATCCTGGAGGGCGTCGTCGAGCTCGATGGCCTCTCGCTGCTTGGCGGCAGCCGGCGTCTGCCCGTTCCGCGGGTCGGCCTGCCGGTCGGCGCCAAGGTCGCTATGGGCATCCGGCCGGAAGCCGTCCGCCTGGTGGCGCCCGGCTCGCAGGGCGCGCTCAATGCCACCGTCGATCTCGTCGAGGAACTGGGCGCGGGCAGGGTCATCTATGTCGATCTCGACGGCGCGGCGTTTTCCGTGGTGACGTCCGAGACCGTCCATCCGGCAGCCGGCGCGACAGTCGGTTTGAAGATCTCGCCCGATGACATGCATTTCTTCTCGTCGGAGACGGGCGCCCGCCTCGATGTATTCAAGGCGTCCATGCCGGTTCCGGCACATTGATGGCGTCCGTTTCCGGCGACCGGTAAAGCAAATTCTTGTCGGGTCGAACAAAAGGTCGTGCAATGAAAATCATCCAGGTCACGGACGTCCATCTCGGGCGGCGCGGCGAGATCCGCTACGGCGCCGACCTGCATGAGCGGCTCGACCGCTGCATCGACCACATCAATGAACGTCACGCCGACGCCGCGCTTTGCGTCGTTACCGGCGATTTGACCGAGGCTGGCGAGGCCGCGAGCTATGCCGATCTCAAATCGGCCTTAGGCAGGCTTTTGGTGCCTTACCGGCTGTTGCCAGGAAATCACGACAGGCGCGCCAACCTCGTCGCCGCATTTCCCGAGAACCCTGTCGACCACGATGGCTTCGTGCAGTCGGCCTTCGAGACGCCCGAGGCGTCACTGCTGTTCCTCGACAGCCTGGCTGAAGGCCGTGTCACCGGCGAGCTCTGCGACAAGCGGCTTGCCTGGCTCGACGCACGGCTCGCCGAAGCCGCTGGCCGGCAGGCCTACATCTTCCTGCATCATCCGCCGGTCGAGCTCGGCCTGCCCATCCTCGACCCGCTCGGGCTCGAACAGCCGCGGCGATTGGTCGACCTGCTCGAGCGCCATGGCAATGTCGGCCACATCTTCTTCGGCCATGTCCATCGCGATATCGCCGGTACGGTCGCCGGCATCCCGTTCACCGCGCAACGCGGCTTGCATGCCCGCTTCACGCTTGATCTGGTCGGGGAAGAAGTGGTCGAGCAGGCGCCGCCGACATACGCGATCGTCCTCATCGACGCTGCCGCGCGCCGGGTCGTCGCGCACAATTGCGACTTCCTCGAGCGCTGGCCGCTTTATTCGCCGGCGACAGGCGAGAGGGTGCGGTAAGGCCGCGTTCAGGCAAACACATGCGCCTTGCCGGAAACGGTGAGCCGCACGATCTCGCCGACGACAGGCGCGTCCATGCCTGGCTTGCGCAGGATCAATGGCGTGTTGCCGATCGCGGCGGCGTCCGGCGGGTCGGGGCTGTTCAGGAGCCGCACCGCGATGGTGCACATGGAGCCGGCGAATTCGGATTCCGTCACCTCGCCGAACAGCATCTCAGGCGTCCCCGACATGCCTTCGCGTGACGTGCGTTTCAGCAGCACCTGTTCCGGCCGCAGCATGATGCGGGCGACGTCGCGCCGTTCCTTTGTATCGACGGCGATGCGGCCGAGCGGCGAGCTGGCGAAGCCATCGGCGATCTTCGCCGGCAGGATGATGGCGTCGCCGAGGAATTCGGCAATCATGCGGTCTTTCGGCTGGAGATAGAGTTCGCGCGGCGTGCCGACCTGCGAGAACAGGCCGTCGCGCATCACGGCGACCTGGCTGGCGAAAGACAGTGCTTCGGCCTGGTCGTGGGTGACCAGGATGGTGGTGATCCCTGCGGTCTCCAGAAGCTCGGCGACCGCCTTGCGCATCGAGGCACGCAGGCCGGTGTCAAGCGCCGAGAATGGCTCGTCGAGCAGCATCAGCCGCGGTTTCATCGCCATGGCGCGGGCCAGCGCCACCCGCTGCTGCTGACCGCCGGAGAGCTCGTGCGGCCGACGCCTCAGGATCGCCTTGTCCAGCCCGACGATATAGGCGAGTTCAACGATGCGCTCAGTGCGCTTGTCTTCGCCGCGAGCCATGCCGAAGCCGATATTGTCGGCGATGCTCAGATGCGGAAACAGGGCGCCGTCCTGCGCCACCACGCCGATGCCGCGGCGATGCGCCGGCACGGCCGCGCCGCCATTGGCCAGCACCTCGCCGTCGAGCACGATGCGGCCCCGGTCGGGCGCCTCGAAGCCGGCGATCAGCCTGAGCAGCGTCGTCTTGCCACAGCCGGACGGTCCGACGATCGCCGTGCGGCTGCCGCTGGTCACGCTAAGGTCGACGCCGGCCAGTGCCGCCACCGGGCCGTAGTGCTTGTGCACATCCGTGATTTCGAGAAAACTCATCGTCCGGCCATCCGCTTCGACTGGACATAGAGCAGCCAGGTGAGCGGCAGCGACATCGCCACCATGATGAAGGCGTAGGGTGCGGCCGACGCATAGTCGATCTCGCCGCTGTAGGACCAGAACGCCATCGCCAGCGTGCGGGTGCCGTTCGGTGCCAGCATCTGCGTGGCGGTCAGTTCGTTCATGATGCCAAGCGCCACCAGCGCCATGCCCGCCGCCGCACCTGGCGCCGACAGGCGGATCGTCGTCGACCACAACGCCTTGAGCGGCGGCCGGCCGAGGCTGGCGGCAGCACGTTCAAGCTCGACCGGCGCCTGCGCGATCGAGGCCCTGAGGCTAATCAGGGCACGCGGCAGGAACATCAGCGCATAGGCGACAAGGATGGTGAACAGGGTCTGGTAGAGCGGCAGGGCGATGCGCACGGTGATGGTCACCAGCGCCAGCGCCACGACGACGCCGGGCAGCGAACCGACGATGTAGTTGCAGCCCTCCAGAATCCGCTGCAGCGGCCCCGGCGCGCGGATCGAGATCCAGGCCATCGGCATGGCGGCGACGGTGGCGAGCAAGGCGCCCGCGAGCGCCAGGAACAGGGTCTGGCCGAGCGCCAGGCCGATCTCGTCGAGGCGCCAGACATCGGCGCCGCCGGCGATCAGCCAGCGGCCTATGGTGATAAACGGCACGCCAAGCGCCAGTAGCGTGGTGATCACCGGCAGAGCCAAGCAAGGGAGCGTGGCGCGGCCGAGCCGTGTGCGCTGCTGCTGGCGCGCTGCGCCCGAGCCGACGCGGGCATAGCGCTCCTCGCCGCGCACCAGCACTTCCAGCCCAAGCAGGACGAAGCAGCAGGTCACCAGCACGGCGGCCAGCATGTTGGCGGCGGGACCATTGAAGGTCGACTGGAACTGGTCGACGATCGCCGTGGTGAAGGTATCGAAGCGGATGAACACGTAGAGGCCGTATTCGGCAAGCAGGTGCAGGCCGACCAGCAGCGAACCGCCACAGATGGCGAGCCTGAGCTGCGGCAGCACAACGCGGGTGAACACGCGCCACGGGCCGAGGCCGAGGGCTGCTGCGGTGTCTTCGAGAGCGGGGTCGAGCCGGCGCAGTGCCGCCGCCACCGGCAGATAGAGGAACGGGAAATAGGCGATGACCGAAACCAGAACGCCGGCCCACAGGCCGTGCAATCCCGGCACCAGGGTGATCCAGGCATAGGAATGGACGAAGGCTGGAATGGCGAGCGGCGCCACCGAGAGCCAGGCCCATAAACGGGCGCCGGGCAGGTCCGAGCGTTCGGTCAGCCAGGCCAGCGCGACCGACAGCACGATCGAGATCGGAACGGCCAGCACCACCAAAAGGAGGGTGTTGACCAGAAGCTCGCCGACACGCGGCCGGAAGACCAGCGTCGCTACGGTTTCCCAGCCGGTCTGCACCGCGACCCAGACGATGAAGGCAAGCGGCAGCAGCGCAAACAGCGAGACGAGGACGGCGGCCAGCAGGATCCAGGATGAGGACCGAAGTCGGGCCGACCGGGCGGCCGGCAAGCCTGGGCGGGCAAGATCGGCCGCAGGCAGCATCAGGCCGGACGCCGTGTCGTTGCCTGCCGGCGGCAGCGGTCGAAGGAACCGCAAACGCGGCCGGAAATGCAGTCTGTCGTCATCGACGAATGCCATCTCGAAAAATAGAGCGCCCCTGCGGAAAGCGAATTCCCGCAGGAGCGCCAGTCGGTTGCCCTTTTAGGACGAATGCCGGCTAAAGCAAGCCGGCTGCCGTCATCAGATCGGTCACCTTCTTGGAATTCAGCTTCGCCGGATCGACCTTTGGCGCCTGCAGATCGGCCAGCGGCACCAGCTTGGGATTGGACTCCGCGCCCTTGCCGACGGCGTACTCATAGGATGTGCCGGTCTTCAGCACGTTCTGGCCGCCCTTGCCGGTCACCCACTTCAGGAACGCCTGGGCTTCCTTCGGATGCTTGCTGGAGGCCAGTACGCCACCACCGGAAATCGAGACGAAAGCGCCCGGATCCTGGTTCTTGAAATAGTGCATCTCAACGTTCTTGCTGTTCTCGCCGGTCTTGGCCTGATCACCGAAATAGTAATAGTGGTAGATCACGCCGCCTTCGATCTCGCCGGCATTGACCGCCTTCATCACCGTGCCATTGCCCTTGTAAGCGGTGAAATTCTCTTTCATCACCTTCAGCCAGTCAGCCGTGGCGGCTTCGCCCTTGAGCTCCAAGAGGGCGCTGACGATCGCCTGAAAATCGGCACCGGAGGGGGAGGCGGCCCAGCGGCCCTTCCAGCTCGGATCGGCAAGATCGAGCAGCGATTTGGGCAACTGGTCGGCGTTAAGCTTGGTCTTGTTGTAGGCAAAGACGGTGCTGCGGGCGGCAACGCCGACCCATTTGCCGGTGGTCGGCTGATATTCCTGCGGGACCTGCGCCAGCGTGTCGGCATCGACAGGCGCGAACAGGCCTGATGCTTCGACCAGGGCCATGGCTGGCGAATTTTCGGTCAGGAACACATCGGCCGGCGAGGCAGCGCCTTCGGCGACGATCTGGTTGGAGAAGTCGCTGTCGCCGCCATTGCGCAGCGTGACCTTGATGCCGGTTTCCTTGGTGAAGCCCTCGGCCCATTCCTTGGCCAGGCTCTCATGCTGGGCGTTGTAGACGACGATGCCGTCATCCGCGGCTAAGGTCGGGCCGACGATCAGGCCGATCGCCAGCGCGGCGCCGGCAAGGGTGGAAAGGGCAGATTTCATGGGCGTCGTCCTCGCTCTTGGTGGTTTCTGAATTGGTACGGCCGCACCTAGCAATACCTGAATATCATAGTCAACATTGAGAGGCTGCTTCAATCGGTCGCCGGGCCGCAAACTTTCGTGACGCTCCCTACTTTGGCTTGGACATTATTTCGCTGGCCACGTAACAAATCAGCGCCGAGGCGCGAACATCGGGGAGTGAACTCTTGTGACCGGCAAGGACGAGGCCGAACTCTCCCGGCTGCTGCGGGCTGCGATCGGAGGAGATGAAAGGGCCTATGCCGATTTTCTGCACCGGACGGCGGCTCTCGTTCGCGGTTTTGTCAGGCGCAAGATCGTACAGGGCGGGGTCGACCCCGAGGATGTCGTGCAGGAAACCTTGCTGGCCATTCATGTGAAACGGCATACCTGGCGCCAGGATGCACCGGTCTTGCCCTGGGTCTATGCGATAGCGCGTTTCAAGCTGATCGACGCCTTCCGGCGGCGTGGGCGGCGCATCGAGATCGAAATCGACGAGATTGCCGAGACATTCGCCGAACCGGAGACCGAGACGGTCAGCGAGCGCGACATCAACCGGGCGCTGGACGGCCTGCCGCCGGCGCAGCGTTCAGTGGTTTCGGCCGTGTCGGTCGAAGGCCGTTCCATCGGCGAGACGGCAGCGAAGTTCGGCATCAGCGAGACGGCCGTGCGCGTGTCGCTGCATCGCGGGCTTGCCGCAATCGCCAAGCGATTCGGGCGGGAATGACATGAGGACCGAGGATCTCATCAAGGCATTGGACGCTGACGCAAGCAGCAAGGCGATGCCGCTGCGCTCGGCCTGGTGGCTGGCCGCGGCTGCCGCGGCGGTGATCGCTGCGGTGGTTTTCTGGCTCACCATCGGTCCGCGTCCCGACATCATGATAGCCATGCACACGATGCGCTTCCTGTCGAAATTCGTCTTCACCATCGTGCTTGCCGCCACCGCCTTTGCCCTGATCCGAGCGCTGTCGACGCCCGGGGCGTCGACAGGCAAGGCGGCGGCCTGGATGATCGCGGCGCCGCTGCTTGTGCTGGTCGCGGTGGTTCTGGAGCTCTTCGCCGTGCCCGAGGCCGATTGGGGCACGCGCCTTGTCGGCAGCAACATGATGATTTGCATGGGCTTCATCCCGCTGATCGGCATCGGCCCGCTGGCTATCTTCCTCTGGATGCTACGTTACGGCGCACCGACGCGGCCGGTGCTTGCCGGGACGGTGGCGGGCCTGCTCGCCGGCGGGCTGGCGGCGACTTTCTATGCGGCGCATTGTTTCGACGATTCGCCGCTTTTCGTCGCCACCTGGTACTCGATCGCGATTGCCGTCCTTGCCGGGCTCGGTGCGCTCGGCGGGCGGCTTTTCGTGCGCTGGTAGGCGCACGGCAAACGCATCACTCCGAAAATCGAAATCGATTTCTGGAAAGCACGACGCTTGGATACTCGTATGGCGCGTGCGTAGCTTTGCGCGTTCGAGTGGCCGCGCGTCGCTCTAACGCGTCGGAACGGGATGCTCGCCGCGATAATCGTAGAAGCCGCGCCCGGTCTTGCGGCCGAGCCAGCCGGCCTCGACATATTTCACCAGCAGCGGGCAGGGGCGGTATTTCGAATCCGACAGGCCGTCATGCAGCACCTGCATGATCGACAGGCAGGTGTCCAGCCCGATGAAATCGGCAAGCTGCAGCGGCCCCATCGGATGGTTGGCGCCGAGTTTCATGGCGGTGTCGATGGCGTCGACCGAGCCGACACCTTCATAGAGCGTGTAGATCGCCTCGTTGATCATCGGCAGCAGGATGCGGTTGACGATGAAGGCCGGAAAATCCTCGGAGACGGTGATCGTCTTGTCGAGTTGCTTCACATAGGCCTTGGCCGCCTCGAAGGTCTGGTCCTCGGTGGCGATGCCGCGCACCAGCTCGACCAGCTTCATCACCGGAACCGGATTCATGAAATGGATGCCGATGAAACGCTCAGGCCTGTCGGTCTGCGCGGCCAGACGCGTGATGGAGATCGACGAGGTGTTGGTCGCCAGGATGGCTTCCGGGTTGAGTAGGGGGCAGAGCTGGGCATAGATCTTGCGCTTGACCGTCTCGTCCTCGGTCGCCGCTTCGATCACCAGGTCAGCACCCGCAAGGTCAGCCATGGCAGGCGCTGACGAAATGCGCGCCATGGCGGCGTTGCGCAGCTTCTCTTCCAATTTGCCGGAGCCGACCTGGCGGGCCATGTTGCCGCTGACGGTGGCGATGCCCTTTTCAATGCGGTCGGGAGAGATGTCGTAGATCAGCACCTTGTAGCCCGAAAGCGCGGACACATGGGCTATGCCGCCGCCCATCTGGCCCGCGCCGATGATGCCGATCGTCTCGATCTTGCTCATTACACCGATCCCGTCGAAAAGGCCTTTGCGGCCTGCTTTTTGTGCGGTGCAAACTAAAAGGGCGGGGCAGCTTCGTCTACCCCACCCTTCACAATTTAATACGCTTTGGCAGAAAGCGTCAAAGCGCCTTTTGCAGTTCCGGCAGAATGACGAAGAGATCGCCGACAAGGCCGTAGTCCGCAACCTGGAAGATCGGGGCTTCCTCGTCCTTGTTGATGGCGACGATGACCTTGGAATCCTTCATGCCGGCAAGGTGCTGGATGGCGCCGGAGATGCCGACGGCGATGTAGAGATCGGGGGCCACGACCTTGCCAGTCTGGCCGACCTGCCAGTCGTTCGGCGCATAGCCGGCGTCGACGGCGGCGCGGCTGGCGCCGACGGCGGCACCGAGCTTGTCGGCGACCGGCAGGATGACCTCCTGGAATTTTTCCGCCGAGCCCAGCGCACGACCACCCGAGATGATGATCTTGGCCGAAGTCAGCTCCGGACGGTCGGTCTCCGACAGCTTGTTCTCGACGAAGGAGGACAGGTCCGGATTGGCCGCTGCCTTGATGGTCTCGACCGCGGCGGAACCGCCTTCGGGCGCTGCCTGGAAGGAAGCAGTACGCACGGTGATCACCTTCTTGGCGTCGCTCGACTGCACCGTCTGGATGGCGTTGCCGGCATAGATCGGTCGCTTGAACGTGTCTGGCGAGACCACTTCGATGATTTCGGACACCTGCGCGATATCGAGGAGTGCCGCCACGCGCGGCGCGACATTCTTGCCCGACGACGTCGCCGGCGCGATGATGGTGTCGTAGGAGCCGGCCAGGGAAACAACCAGCGCCGCCAGCGGTTCTGCGAGGCGCTCGGTGAGTTCGTCAGCGTCGGCCAACAGCACCTTGCTGACGCCCTTGAGCTTGGCGGCGGCGTCCGCTGCTGGCTTGGCGCCCTTGCCGGCCACCAGCACATGCACGTCCGAGCCGATCTGAAGCGCTGCCGACAGCGCCTTGGCGGTCTGATCGGAAAGCGTTGAATTGTCGTGTTCTGCGATGAGGAGAATTGTCATTTTTCTTGTTCCTTTCCCGATCGCTTACAGCACGCCGGCTTCGTTCTTCAGCTTGTCGACCAGTTCGGCGACGCTCTTGACCTTGACGCCCGCCTTGCGGCCACCAGGCTCCTCGGTCTTGATCACCTTAAGCCGCGGCTTGACGTCGGCGCCGTAGTCGGCGGGCGATTTTTCGTCGAGCTGCTTCTTCTTGGCTTTCATGATGTTGGGCAGCGAGGCATAGCGCGGCTGGTTGAGACGCAGATCGGCGGTGACGATCGCCGGCATCTTCAGCTCCACAGTCTGCAGGCCGCCATCGACTTCGCGCGTCACCTTGGCCTTGTCGCCGTCGAGCACGACCTTGGAGGCGAAGGTGCCCTGCGCCCAGCCGAGAAGTGCGGCCAGCATCTGGCCGGTCTGGTTCGAGTCATCGTCGATCGCCTGCTTGCCGAGGATGACGAGGCCGGGCTGCTCCGCCTCAACGACGCCCTTCAGCACCTTGGCGACGCCGAGCGGCTCGGTCTGCTCGTCGGTCTTGACCAGGATGGCGCGGTCGGCGCCCATGGCGAGCGCGGTGCGCAGGGTCTCTTGCGCCTGCTGCGGTCCGATCGAAACGACGATGATCTCTTCGGCCTTGCCGGCTTCCTTCAGCCGGATCGCCTCTTCGACCGCGATCTCGTCGAACGGGTTCATCGCCATCTTGACGTTGGCCAGTTCCACCGCCGAGCCGTCAGCCTTCACGCGAACCTTCACATTCGCATCCACAACCCGCTTCACGGGCACAAGGATCTTCATTTGCCTGTCACCTCTCTTGAGATAGTTGGGCGCGCTATATCAGCCTGCGCCTCTGCAGAATTGTCGAAAGCCGACATTTGGGACGGAATTCTGCTCTCCAAACGCCTAACAATGGCGCTTCCGTAGTTGCGACAAACCTGCACGTCAATATCCGCCAGCCACTCAAATCGGTTCAGTCCGGAGCCGACGCGCGGCCCCAGCGCGGTGCTGGCTGCGCTGCCGGCGGCTCGCTGGCGACTGGCTCAGCGGAAACCGGCGTCTGGCCAGGGACCAGCGCGGGGCCTTCGTCCGCCGCCGCAAGCAGCGGCACGCCGCGTCTGCGCAGAATCAGCACCAGCACGGCCCCGGCGATGATACCGCCGACATGGCAGGCCCAGGAAACCTGGTCCTCGCCGCCGGCGGCGAACATCACGATCTGGAAGATGATCCACAGGATGAGCGGGATGAAGGCCGGGATGCGCAACGGAATGCGGGCAAAGGCCAGCACCCATACCTTTACCCTGGGGTAGAGGATCAGATAGGCGGCGACGACGCCGGCGATGGCGCCCGAGGCGCCGATCAACGGCACCTGCGAATCCCAGGCAACCAAGCCCTGGAAGAAGGCGCCGCCGATGGCGCAAAGCAGATAAAAGATCAGATAGCGGATGTGGCCGAGCGCATCTTCGACATTGTCGCCGAACACCCACAAAAACAGCATGTTGCCGCCGAGGTGGAAAATATCCGCATGCAGGAAGGAATAGGTGACGTAGCTCAGGCTCTCGGGGATCACGACAAACTGCGGCGCCAGTTCCACCTTGTCGTGAACGACGGACGGAATGAAGCCGAGGCCCAGCACCGCGGCATTCGCGAAATTCTCGCCGGCAAGCACGGTGGCAAGATAGATGAGCGTGTTGAGCGCGATCAGCCCGATCGTGACATATTGCAGCCTGATGTGCCGCAGCTTGTTGGTGTCGTAGAGCGGGATAAACATCGGGCCCTCCCGCTTTCTGCCGGATTCAGCGGTTCTTGCCGGGAACCCATAGCACGTCGGCGTTTCCATTGTCATTGACCGCACGGGCGGCGACGAACAGAAAGTCCGATACGCGGTTGATGTATTTTATCCCCTCGCGGTTGACGTGTTCGTGCGGATCCTGGGCCAAAGCCACCATGATGCGCTCGGCGCGCCGCGCCACGGTGCGGGCGAGGTGAAGGCTGGCCGCGGCCGGCGTGCCGCCATTGAGCACGAAGGATTTGAGCGGCTGCAGTTCCTTGTTGAGAAGGTCAATGTCCTTTTCGATACGGTCGGTCTGCACAGCTGTGATGCGCAGCGGCTCATAGCCGAGCGGCTTGCCGTCGTCGGGTACAGCCAGATCGGCGCCGAGGTCGAAAAGGTCGTTCTGGATGCGGGAAAGCATCGCGTCGATCGATGGATGCGTCGTCGCGGTGTGGAGGCGGGCCATGCCAATACAGGCATTGGCCTCGTCGACCGTACCATAGGCATCGACACGCAGATCGGATTTCAGCCGCCGTTCGCCGGTGCCGAGGCCGGTGGTGCCGTCGTCGCCGGTACGCGTATAGATCTTGTTGAGCTTGACCACGCCCTGCCTCCCGAACTCGCTGGTCGCCTTATTTGCGGGTAAACCAAACGGCCAGCATGATCAGCACCAATGCCACGAACTGCAACAGCACGCGCGCCTGCATCAGCTTGTTGGAGGTCATGCCGTCGCCGCCGCGCATCATGTTGATGAGGCCACGGATGAGCACGATCACCACGGCGACCATGACGAGAATGGCGAGGACATTGAAGACGGTTGCCATAGTGTGTTTCCAGTTTCGATTGCGTTCAAGCGCGTTTGGCAAGCAGGCGGTAGAGCATCGATGCCGGCAGGATACGTTTGAGGACGACGCCAATCCTGGCCGGCACCGTTACCACATAGTGCGGGCGCGGGCGCCGCGACAGAAGTGCATGGCGCAGGGCCGCATAAACCACTTCCGGACCGGGTTTCAGGCGTGACGTGCTGCCGCCGGCCCGCAGCCTCTCCAGTTGCGCCGCGTAGGCGAGGCGGTGGACGGAGTTCTCGTGGTCGATGTTCTTCAGGAACCAAACAAGGCCATTGCTGGCGATCTTCGATTTCACCGGCCCAGGCTCGATCAGCGAGACATGAATGCCGCTGCCCTGCAGCTCCTGGTGCATGCACAGCATCAGCCCTTCGATCGCATGCTTGGATGCCGCATAGGCGCCGCGAAAGCGCAGCGGTGTCAGGCCGAGGATCGAGGAGCAATGAACGAGACGGCCATGGCCCTGGCGACGCATCACCGGGATGACACGGCGGGTGAGGTCATGCCAGCCGAACACATTGGCCTCGAATTGCTCTCTGAGCGCCGCAACCGGCAGATCCTCGACGGCGCCGGGCTGTCCATAGGCGCCGTTGTTGAACAGGGCATCGAGCCTCCCGCCCGCACGCTCCAGCACCGACGCCACCAGGGCCTCGATCGATTCGGCTTCGCGGTAGTCCAGATAGAAGGCCTCGATGCCGTCGGCCTCGAGGGCAGCGATGTCATCAGGCTTGCGCGCCGTAGCGAACACCCGCCAGCCGTCCGCCTTCAGCGCCCGGGCGCAATAAGCGCCTATCCCGGAAGAGGCGCCGGTGACAATGATGGTGCGCAACTCTTCTCCAGCAGAATTCATGGTTTGACGCAGGGTTGCCATTTGCCGCAATCCCTTCCCATATTCGCAACGTCGAGACAATCGAAGGGAATGCGGCTCTTGTTGCGGAAGATTGTCGCCCTGCGCCGCGTGCTCTATGACGCGCTCGGCCATTTCAACACCGATGACGGCTGGGCGATGGCCAGCCATCTGGCGATCACGGCGCTGATGGCGCTGTTTCCATTTCTGATTTTCGCCACGACGCTGGCCAGTTTTTTCGGTGCGCAGGCTTTCGCCGACACGGCCGTGCATATCGTCTTCGACACCTGGCCGGAGCAGATCGCCAAGCCGATCGCGCGCGAAGTGCTCAACGTGCTTACCGTCCGGCGCACCGATCTGTTGACCTATGGCGTGGTGCTCGCTGCTTTCTTCGCCTCCAACGGTATCGAGGCGCTGCGCACCTCGCTTAACCGCGCCTATCGCGTCTCCGAAACGCGGGGCATCATCTACCGCCGGGTGCAGAGCATCGCCTTCGTGCTGATCGCCACGGCAGGGTTCCTGGCGATCAGCGTACTCCTGGTCTTCGCGCCCTTGCTGGCGCGGCTGGCCGAGGCCAATTTCGAGTGGATAAAGCCCTATATGGGCACGATCACGCTGTGGCGTTACGTCATCGCTTCCGCCGTCATCGTCGGCGGGCTGTTCGCGGTGCATTTCTGGCTGCCGGCGGGCAAGCGCCGCTTCGTCTCGATCGTACCGGGCATCATCTTCACGCTGGCCGCATGGCTCATCGGCTCAACCATTTTCGCCACCTATCTCGACCATTTCTCGTCCTATGTGACGACCTATGCCGGCCTTGCCTCGATCATGATCGCCGTCGTCTTCCTCTATATCGTCTCGGCGATCTTCATCCTTGGCGGTGAGCTCAACGCCGCGATCAGCCGCTATCTCGAGGCGCGCGCCCGGGTTGGCTGAGTGGCTGGCCGAGCAGTGGCCAGGCCGACGCCGAACGTGGTGATCGCCATGCCGACGATCTGGACAAGGTTCAGATGCTCGCCGAACAGCGCCCAGGCCATGAGCGCGGTGACGGCCGGTACCAGGTAGAACAGCGAGGCGACTTTCGACATCTCGCCATCGCGGATCATCACCATCAGAAGGAAGATGGCGCCGATCGAGAGCACCAGCACCAGCCATGCCATGGCGAAGACCAGTTCGCCGTTGAGGGTGACCGTGTGCGTCTCGAAGGCGAGCGAGGCCAGGACCATCAGCGAGGCGCCGCCGACATATTGCCACATGGTGGCCGCGACGAGGTCACCATCGGAGGCAAAGCGCTTCTGCCAGATCGTGCCGGCGCTCATGCCAAGCACCGAGACCAGCGAGGCGGCCAGCGTCTCGGCGGTCACGCCGCCGCCGATCGCGCCAAGCTTAGGCCACAGCACAATGATCACCCCGACCAGGCCGATGCCGAGGCCTGTCCAATGGCGTGGCAAGATGGTCTCGCCGAGGAACTTGCCGGCGAGCACCGCGGTGATCAGCGGCTGCAGGCCGACGATTAAGGCCGAAATCCCGGCGGGCATGCCCCTATGGATCGCCCAGAACACGCCGCCGAGATAGACGCCATGCATCAGGATACCGGCGCCGGTGGCGTGCAGCGCCTCCGTGGGAGTGGCACGCTTCGAACCAAAAGCCGCCATCAAGGCAACCAACAGGACGGCGGCCAGGACGAAGCGTGCGGCGAGGAAGGTGAAGGGCTCAGCCCACGGCATGGCGTAGCGCGCACCGATGAAGCCGGTCGCCCAAAGAACGACGAAGGTGGCGGGGATGAACCGCTTGACGCTGTGCATTGTTCGGAGGCTGCCGCGTGGTGAGATTGACCGTGGCGATGCTCTAGTGCGGTTCGACTCAACACGCAAAACGAAACGATTGATCCATACGTCATTCGAATTGAACGCATGGCGAACCCACATGCTCTCTTCGAGGATCAGAGCCCGATCAGTTTTCTGACATCGTCCGGCGACGCGGCGGCTTCGCGCAAGGCGGCAAGGCCGGTATCGCCAAGGCTCTTCGACAGCTTTCGTCCATCCGGGCCGAGGACGAGACGATGGTGGAAATAGGCCGGCTGCGGCAGGCCAAGCACCTCCTGGAGCAGGCGCTGCACGCTGGTTGCGGAATAAAGATCCTTGCCCCGCACGACATGGCTGACGTCTTGCAGTGCGTCGTCGACAACGACAGCGAGATGATAGCTGGTCGGGATGTCGCGGCGCGCCACGATCACGTCGCCCCAGTCCTGCGGCCTGGCCTCGATTTGTCGCGCCGCGGAAAGCGTCTCGTCTGCAAATTCGGTCCATGACAGATCCTTGCCGACATGCGCCATTGCGGCATCGACATCCAGCCGCCAGGCGAAAGGTGCATTCTCGGCAATCCGCCGCTGGCGTTCCTTCATCGGCAGTACCTTGTCGGCGGCGGGATAGAATGGCACGCCGTCAGGGTCGCGCGGCCAGTCACGGCCGCGCTTTTCACTGTCGGCGATGAAGGCCCTGATCTCGCTTCTGCTCATGAAGGCCGGGTAGACGAGCTCTTGGCCGATCAGCCGGTCGAGCACGGCCTGATAGTCCGCGAAATGCCGGGACTGGCGGCGCACCGGTTCCTCCCAGCCAAGCCCCAGCCATTTCAGGTCGCGATAGATGCCGGCCTCGAATTGCGGGGTGCAGCGTGTCGTGTCGATGTCCTCGATGCGCAGCAACAGGCGCCCACCGGCCGCTTTTGCCATTTGCTGGTTGAGCAGCGCCGAATAGGCGTGGCCGAGATGCAGTTCGCCATTCGGGCTCGGCGCGAAGCGGAATGTCAGGAGTGTCATCTCTGAGGGCGGCTTGTCGGTTGTCAGGCGCTTTCGCCGGTTGCTAGCGTGTGCTGGTTACGTCAGCCACTTTGCGCCGGGAACAAGCATTCATGCAACGCATCGCCAATCTTGACGACATTGCGCAAGGCCTCGATGCGCTTTGCCTGATCGATCCGCGCCTGGAAAGGGTGCGCGGCATGGCCGGCGAGGTGCCGCTCCGGCTGTCCGAGCCGGGGTTCCGCAGCCTTGCATCGATTATCGTTTCACAGCAAGTGTCGCGCGCCAGCGCCGACGCCATTTTCGGGCGGCTGACAAAGCTCGTCGATCCGCTGACGCCGCAAGCCATTCTCGCCGCCGGCGAGGACACCTTTCGCGAAGCCGGCCTGTCGCGGCCGAAGCAGCGTGGCCTGATCGCGGTTGCCCAGGCGGTGGTTGATGGGCTTGACCTCTACCATCTCTGTTCGCTCGACGCCCCCCAAGCGATTGCGGCGATGATCTCCGTGCCGGGCATCGGGCCGTGGACGGCGGAAGTCTATTTGCTGTTCGCCGCCGGCCATCCCGATGTTTTCCCGGCCCGCGACGTTGCCCTGCAAAGCGCGGTCGGTCATGCGCTGGGCATCGAGCCGCGTCCGCCGGAGAAAACACTGATCCAGCTCGCCGAATCATGGAGCCCGTGGCGAGGTGTCGCATCGCGGCTTTTCTGGGCCTATTATCGCGAATTGAAGGGCAGGGACGCGGCGCCTCCCGCCTAAAGTCGCAAAAAAGCTTTGAAATCATGCGTTTTTGACGCTTCGGGCGAGCGACAATCCGCTTCACATCCCTGTCATGTCGGGCTTACAGTATCCGCGCCGATCGCTTCGAATAGCAAGGAGGTCAATGACGTGACGGTTGCCGTATCTCCGGATGGGCTTCCAGCACTGGTGCTGAATGCGGACTACCGTCCGCTCAGCTATTACCCCCTGTCGCTCTGGTCGTGGCAGGACGCCATCAAGGCAGTGTTCCTCGACCGGGTGAACATCGTCGCCGAATATGAGCACGCGGTGTCGTCGCCGACCTTCTCGATGAAGCTGCCGAGCGTGGTCAGCCTCAAGGCCTATGTGAAGCCGTCGAGGCATCCCGCTTTCACGCGCTTCAATGTCTTCCTGCGCGACCGTTTCCAGTGCCAGTATTGCGGTACGCCGGAGGATCTGACCTTCGACCACGTCATCCCCCGCCATCGCGGCGGCGCGACGACGTGGGAGAATGTCGTCGCCGCCTGCTCGCCCTGCAACCTCAGGAAGGGCGGCATGATGCCGGCGCATGCCAAGATGTGGCCGCTGCAGAAGCCCTACCAGCCAACGGTACACGATTTGCACAATAATGGCCGCCTGTTCCCGCCCAACCATCTGCATGAAAGCTGGATGGACTATCTCTACTGGGATGTCGAACTGGAGCCTTGAGATTACCCGACAATTCGGGAGGCTGGCCGCCTGAAGCGATTTCTGCGCTTCCGGCCTTCGCCGGCCGAAGCACTCATGAGCGTCATGGTGTGGTGGTTAAGGCTACGGCCGGCGTAGGCCGGTGCTCACAGTTTGGCTACCGGCATGTATGTCCTGAAGCACGGCATCAAGAAAAATCCGCAAAAACGCTGGGCGCTGCCAGACCGTATCTTCTTCGGTCACGGTGCGTGCCATATCCTTGCTGGTACTTTCCTTGAACTCCGGCCTCTTGAAGGGTTTTATGCCGAGCGCATCGTCCCGGACGAGGGTCTTTCCGGAAACCATATCTATGTGACGAACGGTGCCGTCGCCTTCGACTATCACGGCTATTGCGACCGCGGACGGCTACTGGAGCATCACAGGAAAGGTTGGACCCAGCGTAGCGTTGGCTGGGGCTGCACGATAGAGACAGTCGATTTCGATTTGTTGGATACGACCGAACTGAACCAACGCAAAATGTTGGGCCCGGATCAATACCTGCACGATCCCATCCCTCGTGCTCGTCGGTTCATCGGTCGCGTGGATCACACTGAGGCGGCGAAGAGAGCGCTCCGAAGCATTTGAGTTGCCCCGTCTCGCATTGGCTCAGACTAGTCGCGGGAAAACGCGCTGCGGAAAGCGACGACGGCGAGAACAAAACTGGCGATGGCGTTCCAGCCGGCCAGAGACAGGCCGAGGATGCGCAGCGCCGCCTTGTCGCAGGAGGGCGGAACGAATTTGTCGAGCGCGTCGAGCACGCCCTTGCCGCCGGTGTCGACCGGTCCGGCGCCCGCGGTGCAGTCGGCCGGTCCTTGCCACCAGGCCCATTCGACGCCCGAGTGATAGACGCCGAGATAAAGGCCATAGAGCATCAGCAGGCCGCCGACCGCCAGCAGGCCACGCGTCACCCATGCGGGTGCGCCCAGCGCCGAGGCAAGCACCGCCAGCAGCATCAACGGCACGCCGATGTAGTAAGGGGTGCGTTGCTCGAGGCACAGATGGCAGGGGATGTAGCCGCCAAGGTACTGGAAGGCCAGCGCCGAGCCGACAGTGGCGGCCATGGCTACGGCCAGAAACAAAGCCGTCCGCATGCGCTGGCGTCCGGTATCGGGATCCACGGTCGCTGTCATCGATCTTCCGTCCGTTCCGTTCGCCGCCCGCTCAGCCTCTTTTTGTCCATGTCGTTGTCCCAAAACCGCTGCGCATCCTCGGGTCAAGCCCGTGGACAGGGCTTTTGGGCGAAATGCATCAGATGGCGTATTTGACTGTGATATAGAGCAAAATCAGGGCAGCGGCGGCGGCGCTTGCTATCAGGCCAAGACGCTTTTCGATGAACTCGCGGATCGGCTCGCCATAACGGCGCAACAGCCAGGCAAGAAACAGAAAACGGGCGCCGCGGGCGACGATCGCCAGCACGATGAACAGCAGCAGATTGACGCCGATGACGCCGGACAGGATGGTCACCACCTTGATCGGCGGCAAATGCGCTGCCCCCGAAGTGATCAGCATCAGGATGATGAAACCAATGCCCGACGAGGTGCGCAGCGCCTCGAACTCGTCATACTTGCCGTAGAATTCGAGGATCGGTTTTGCCACGGCGTCGTAGGCATAGTGGCCGATGAACCAGCCGGCGATGCCGCCCAGCACCGATGCCGCCGTGGCAACCAGCGCGTAGCGATAGGCGCGATCCGGCCGCGACAGCGCCATCGGCAGATAGAGCACGTCGGCCGGCACCAGGAACACCGAGCTTTCGACGAAGGCGATGAAGGCCAGCCACCATTCGGCGGATTTCCTTGCCGCCAGCGACAAGGTCCAGTCGTAAAGTCCGCGAAGCATCGGCACTCCTAATGCACGTCGTCCAAGGTGCATAAAACCAAGACCCAAAGCGCGTCGCATCATCTCTTCAGACGCGGCGCGCTCCAATGCGCCGTCTGTCTAGAAAGATTTTCCGCGCCGCACAATGGCTGGGGCTTCACGAAGTCGAAAGATGGTATCGGGTCCCGCCGCCCAAACGCGAAAACGGTATCGCCGGATGGCGATGGCGCTGTAGACCTGGATCATGATGCTTCCTGCTGTTTCGCTGTCGGTCCCTGAAGTCGTTAGAGCGACGTGCGTCCGTTTGGACGCACAAAGTACGCTCTAACACTTTGAATCTGCTCATCGTGCTTTCCGAAAATCGATTCGGATTTTCGGGCCGATGCGTCAGGCATGGCGCGTTCTGTGCCTGAACCGGTTCCATATCGGCGAGATGCAATAGCTGATCGCAGGAATGGTGATGAGCCCGATTGCAATTCCAGCCACGCCGGCGCCGATCGCCTGGACCAGCCATTTGACCGCTCCTTCGGCCGCGGGAACGCTGTGCGCCGCCATCTCGGCAGTGTCGTGGATGAAATGGCTTAGGCCCCCGAACCCATAGGTTTCAAAGCCGTGAACGACGATGCCGCCGCCGACCCAGATCATCGCCGCGGTACCGATGATGCCGAGCCCCCTCAGCAAATAGGGCATGCCGAGAACGAGCGCCCGCCCGATGACGCGCACAAGCCCGCCGGTCGGCGAGGTTGACGTCATACCGGCCATCGCCAGGCCGAGATCGTCGGCCTTGACGATGAACGCGACCGCGCCATAGACCGCAATCGTGATGCCCACGCCCACAACCGCCAGAATGACGGCTTGCGTCACGAAGCCGCTGTCGGGAACCGAACCCAGCGTGATGGCCATGATCTCGGCCGAGAGGATGAAGTCCGTCTTGATCGCGCTTGCCACCTTCTGGTCCTCGAAGGATTGTGCGCCGGGATCGATCGAGCCGAGTTCTGCCTCATGCTTGTGCGCTGCATGCGGCACGACGAGTTCGTAGATCTTTTCGACGCCTTCGTAGCAGAGATAGACGCCACCGATCATCAGCAGTGGCGTGATGGCTTGCGGCACGAGCAGGCTGAGCGCGAGTGCGGCCGGCAGCAGGATCAAAAGCTTGTTTCTGAGCGAGCCGACAGCGATCTTGCGGATGATCGGCAATTCGCGCGCCGCCGTGAAACCGGTGACGTAGCGCGGCGTAACGGCGGTGTCGTCGATGACCACGCCGGCTGCCTTGGCGCCCGCCTTGGCAGCCTGGCCGGCGATGTCGTCCAGCGACGCCGCGGCGACCTTCGCCAGAGCTGCGACATCATCGAGAAGGGCGATCAGACCGACACTCATGGACCCGTCACTTAGCAGTGTTGCAGATCATGCGGAAGGAGTGCGTCATTGCAAGGCCGGATAGAGAACGGCATCGCAAGATGGCGATGCCGCTCGGGTCGTTTGTTCTACCGCCTTTGGCCGTTACTCGGCCGGGACCGGGCTGAGGCCGGTGTCTCCGATCGGACGCGGCTTGTCCCGGCGTGCCGATGCACGGGCAAGCACACTCTGCCGGTTGACGGATTTGCGTTCGGCGTCGATGCGGCGGATCAGGATTTCCGCCCGCTCGATCGAGCCGAGCAGGGCCAGGATCGTGCCGCGTTCGGCCGCCCCCGCATTCGGCCCCAGCGCCAGCGTGCGGGCACGCAGCTCCTCGACCTCCGGGAAGCTGACATGGCCGGCAGGCATTCGCGGGTTGGCAATGCCGTAGTCCGGCAAGATCTCACGCAGCGAGGCATCGAGCTTGTTCAGCGCGACCTCGACGATGGCTTGCGCCGGACTGCTGAACTTCTCGCGTTTGACGCGCCGGGCCACCTGGTGCATCGATTCCGTCAAGGCAGCCGTGAAATCTGCTTCCTCGATCAGGCTGGCAATCAGGTCGAGCTGCTCGTAAGGCAGATCCTCCTTCATCAGCGCGGCGGTGTAGGCACGGATGTCGCGGCTGAGGATGTCGGTTGCAAGATAGTGCTCGCCTGGATCGGACGGTGCTTTCTTCGACCCGCGTGCGATGTCGAGGAACATGGCGCCGGCCTCGAGGTGACGGGCCGTCTCCTGCTGGACGGCGGGAACGGCCTTGGCAAAATCGCTGGCCAGCTTGCGGTCGAGGAATTTCGGCGTCGAGAAATCCTCCGCGTCCTCGGCATCCGTGTGGCCGACGCGCGACAGCACCCGCTCGAACACGCCGATGAACGGGAACAGCAACAGCGTGTTGAAGACGTTGAAGAAGGTCGAGTAAAGGCCGACCGCGACCGGCACCAGGGGGAAAGTCTCCTTGCCGTCGACGATCACCGGAACGGCCGGATCGCCGCCGAAGAACTGCATGGCCCATTCCAGAACCTGGATGGAGACGAAGAACAGCGGGATGGTGATGCACACGCCTATGATGTTGAACGATATGTGCGCGTAAGCGGTCCGCTTGGCATTCTTCGAAAGATTGAGCGAGGCCATCCACGAGGTGATCGTGGTGCCAAGATCGGCGCCGAGCGAGAAGGCGACGGCGGTCGTCCAGTCGAGAATGCCGGCAGCACCCAGGCCCATGACAATGCCGATCGTCGCCGAGGACGAGTGGATCATGGCGGTGACGCCAGCGGCGATGAACACGCATTTGAGCAGGTTGAGGAAGGAATCGGCCTTGAGCGTCTGCAGCAGCGACATGACTTCGGGCAGGTTGCGCAGCGGGCGCAGGCCGCCGGTCATCAGGTTGAGGCCATAGAAGATCAGCGCGAAACCCATGCAGGCGAGCGCTATGTTCTTCACCTTTTCGCTCTTGGCGAAGCAATAGACCAGCGAGAACACGCCGGCCAGGATCAATCCGAGCGGACCGAGCGGCAGGGCGATAAGTCCGTTGCCAAGCGTGGTGCCGATATTGGCGCCCATGATCACGCTGATTGCCGGCCGCAGCGCGATGACGCCGGCATTGACCAGGCCGACGACCATGACGCTCATCGCGGTCGACGACTGGATGACGCCAGTGATCAGCGTTCCCGCCAGCACGCCCTTGATCGGCGTTCCCGCCGCCTTGGCGAGAAAGTCGCGCATCCGGTTGACCGAAAGCGCCTGGATGCCATTTGCCATGAAGTCCAGACCGAGCATGAAAATGCCCAATCCGCCGATCACCGGCACCAGAATGTCCTTGAAGATATCTATGTCCATTTCACGCTATCCCCAACAAGTCGCCATTGCGACGCGACACGAAAGTTCAGTTGCTGCGCGAAGTGGCCAGGCACAAACGCCTTGGCCCTTCGTTCATGCTCAGTTTCCAATAGGTGCCGGACCTGCCCAGTACTGCTCGATCTGGGCGACGAGTGCGTTCGGCAACGGCACGTAGCCGAGTGCTGCGGCATCGCCCACGCCTTGCGTGAAGGCCAGCCTGAAAAGGTCATGCACGCGGCGATAGCGATGTTCCGAGCGCCCCGAAACCTGGACCACCGCGAACACCGCCGTGCTGATCGGATAGGCGGCATCGCCGTCGCGATCGGTCAGGGAGGCGAAGAAATCGGTCGTTTCCCCCCAGGCGACGGAGGTGGCCGCCGCTTGCACGCCGGCGGGATCCGGCTTGACGAAATTGCCGGCCCTGTTGCGGACCGCGGCGAAGGGCAGGCCGGCGCGAAGCACCTGGCCATATTCGGCATAGGCGATCGCCCCCTTGGTCGCGGCCACGGCGCGAATGAGGGCCTGCGTGCCCTCGGCGCCGGTTCCAAGCGGCCATTCGATCAGCGTGTCGGCGCCTAACCTGGTCTTCCATTCCTCGCTGCTGGCCGACAGGAACTCGGTGAAGACATGGGTAGAGCCCGAACCGTCCTGGCGATGGAAGACGCTGATGGCGAGATCGGCAAGGGTAACGCCGGGATTGAGCGCCTGGATGGCGGGATCGGACCAGGACTTGATCTTTCCCAGATAGATGTCGGCCAGAACCGGGCCGGAAAGACGCAAGCCACCCTCCGGCAGGCCCTCCAGATTGGTGACCACCGCGATGCCGCCCATGACGATCGGAAATTGTTTCTGGCCGTTGCTGGCGAGGTTGGCCGGCGGCACCGGAACGTCGGTGGCGGCGAAATCCAGTTCGGGCTGCTTGAGCCGCATCAGGCCCGCAAGCGAGCCGACCGGCTCATAGTCGACGGTCCAATCCAATGTGAAGAAGTCGCCGCCATCGGCGCGCGCATTCTTATATGCCGTTGCCCATTTGGCGATAACCGGCGCGGCCAGGGTCGATCCGGCGCCGCGAATGGGCTCAGCCCGGGCAGCGGGGCCGATCAAGGCAACGGCCAAAGCAACGGCAAGGGCGATGACGCCACCAGCGGCTTTAGGCCATGGGCTGCGCGATGACGCAATACTTGTCGGGTTTCCTGAAAACATCGTTTTACCCCACTTAATACTACCGAAAATACGTGAATAACTGCGAATTTCAGTGAAAAATCAGTAGATCATACCCTCGGCGAGGTAGGCCTCCAGCCAAAGAGGACAAGATCGCTCCTATTTCTTATTGACTTTTCTTAACGATTGGATGACAAGGATCGCTGCGGCCGGATCTTTCAGGCGCCAGGGCTTTCCAGTTGGATGCGCCTAGCCGCCCACTGTCGCGGGAAATCTCTCAGATCGAATGAAGCCTCATCGCTTCGACACGCTGGGGTGTTCCGGAGGCCAAGTCTTTTCGAGCCGATCGCCATCATGGCAAAAACCGGCCTGACTTCGAGGTTGTGCGTCGGCTTTGCGGCCGTCGCGAATTGGCCAGTTGACGAACAGGCCTCCAACCGTATAGTCCGCGCCCATCCAGGCCGCCCGGCCTGAGCCCCTATGGCGGAATTGGTAGACGCGCTCGACTCAAAATCGAGTTCCGCAAGGAGTGCTGGTTCGATCCCGGCTAGGGGCACCATCCCATTTTTGGCGACAGGCACACTGGCTGACGCCGATGGGCGTTTTTGCATGTCGGGAACATCCGGGTTGGCCGGCCGCTTTGGGTATGAAGGACGCCCCCCCGCAGCGCATTTGTCAACGCCGGGATCGAAGCGGACACTCTTCGACGGACCGGACGATCAGCCGGCCTCTGCCCATAATACGGTAAACAGCCAGAAAGCGCCCATCAGCATCGCGCCAACAGCTGGCACGACCAGAGTGTATCCCAGCAGGGCGAAACCCGCCTTCGGGCTGCGGGCGAGGAGTGCGCCCACCAGCCAGCCGATCGCCGCCAGGGCAATGATCCCGTATATGAAGGCTGTCCAGATATCGTTACTCATGGATTACCCTTGCTTGAGATCGTCATCCAGGTCTACCGCCGCCCCAGCAAACTCCGCATCCGGTTGCGCAGGATGCGCGCCATGTTGCGGGTCTCGCGGTAGAGATGAAGCTGCGACGCCGCCTGGCGGGCGAGGCGGTCGGCGTCCGGCGAAAGCCCGATGACAAGCGTGCCCATCGGCTTGCGCTCCATCCACAGCCTGCTCATCACCGGATGGTCGGGCACGGCGCAGGAATCGGTCATCATGATGTTGGGGTCGTCGAGATGTTGCCTGGTCACCTCGATCATCAACAGCGTGCCTGGCGAATAGGTGGCAAGCGTCTCGTCATAGGCTGTCTTCCAGGTGTAGGCGACGCCGGCCTCGACGAAGACGATCAGGCTGGCGATGGTGCGGTCGTCAAGCGTCAGCGAATGGATGCGGCACAGATCCTGTTCGGCCAGCCGGTGCACGGCCTCGCGGGCGAAGGCGGCGCGGTAGCGGTCGATGGCCATGGCGGTGCGCTCGCGGCCTTTCCAGCCCGCCGCCTCCAGTGACAGGAAACTCTCGATGGCATGGCGGATATTTTCCGGTCCGCGCGCCACCTGATGCTCCAGCCTGCCGAGATCGGCAAGGCGGCGCTTCAGGCGGCGGAATTCGCGGTAGTGGTGCGAGCGCAACGACGCCTTGAGGTATGTTTCGCCGTCGAGTTCGCTTTCGAGCACAGGGCGTTCGGCCTTGCCTGTGATGAGCAGCGTCAGGCCATGCGTTTCGGCGACGGTGGCAAAGAGGCTCGCCACCGGGCCGTCGAGCCTGATGTCGGGCAGGACGAGGACTTTCGGCAATTTGAGATGCGGCCGCGACAGCATCGCGAAGAAATCCTCGATGACGCCGACCGGGTCGTCGCGGTCGACCAGCGGCGTGCCGATCGGGCCGAACGGGCTCGACCAAGTGCGCATGACCGGGACGCCGAGCGGCACGCCCGGCCGCTCCACCGAAAACGGCACCAGCAGGCGCAGCCGGTTGCGGTATTCGTCGCCGTCGCGGATCACCGCCAGCCGCACCTCGCGGTCTTCCAGCCTCGGCATGGCCGGCGCCAGGAAGCGCGGGTTGAAGAAGATGTTGGGCTCGATCGTGCGGGCGCAGAGATAATCCAGTTCCTCGACCAGGTCGAAGCCGGCGGAGGCCGGATAGATGGCGAGCTTGCGCTCGGGGCGGTTGTTGGCCAGGATTTCGATATGGGCGGGGTCGGCCTCGCGGGCAAGCCCGGCCAGACCGGACACCATGGCGCCGGCCGGACCGCCGCTGGTTTCCTCGAGCAAGGGGATGGCGGCCATTACGCGGCTCCTTTGGCGGCTACGAAAATAACCATGACGATGCCGAGCTTGCGCCAGACCGTGAAGGACAATGCGGCTGCCTCGAAGATCATGGCGAAGGTGGTGGCCATGGCAGCACCCCACAGGCCGAAAAGCGGGATCAGCACCACGTTGAGGCCGATGTTGAAGGCCAGCGTCATGGCGTAGACGGCGGCGCAGATGTTCTGGTTGCCGCTCATGGTGAGCAGGCTTTCACAAGGGCCGACGGCGGCCCGCGCCACGACGCCGAAGACCAGCAGGAACAGCAGCGGATAGCCGGCGGTGAAATCGGGGCCGAACAGGGTCAGCATCGGCTCGCCCAGCACCAGCACCATGAGCGCCATGGCCAGCGACGGCCAGAAGGTCCACGACACCGTCTCGCGGGCGAAGGCGGCGAGCTTTTCCGGTTCGCCATGGGTGAATTGCGCATAGCGCTGGGCAACGCCCGCCTTGACCGCGAAATAGACGAAATGCACCAGCGCCAGAGTCTTGACCGTGGCGAAATAGACGGCGACGTCGTCGGGATCCATATAGGCGCCGACCATCAGCACATCGGCATTGGTGAGCAGGAAGAAGAAGCTCTCGACCAGGAAGATCGGCAGCGACACGACAAACCATTGCGCGAAATGCACCTTCACCGGTCCGGTGGGGATCTTCCTGTCCATGCGCGACGTCACGCCAATGAGCTGGCCGATCGTGGTGGCATAGGTGGCGGCAATTGCGGCGAAGATCGCGGTTTTGGCGTCGGGCGCATAGCCCAACAACAGCATCAGCGCCATGAAGGCCAGGATCAGCAGCGGCCGTATCAGAAAGGTCGGCGACAGCGCGAACAGCGCCCATGAGTTCGCCCGCGCCAGTCCCTGCACCAGGTCGGACATGGCGATCATCGGCAGCAGGATGACGCCGAGGATGAACGGCACGACATAGTAGTTTTCGATGAAGGGCGAGAGCAGCCAGACGCCGAGCGCGCCAAGGGCTGCGATGGCGGTGGAGGCAATCAGCACGAACAGGCGGCTGGTCATCACGATGCCGCGCAATTCGGCCAGCATGCCGCGCTCGCTATATTCGGGAATGAAGCGGATGACCGAGGTGTGGAAGCCGAGGCAGGCGAGGTTGCCGACGATGACCATCGTCACCCAGACGAGGACGAAGATACCGTATTCGAACGAGCCCATCCAGCGCGCCATCAGCACCTGGCTGACGAAGGCGATGACGGCGCTGATGATGCGGACGGAGAAGGCGATGAGCGACATGCGCCCGGCTTCGCCGCGCTCGTCGGCGGTGAACAGCACGGCGTCGATACGACCAAGCAACGGCTTTACGCGCAGCGCAAGGCGCTGCGGCAGGAACCGCCCGGCAGTCGTCGCCGCGGAAAAGCGCACCCAATACTCTCCGTTTTCCGCCTCTTTTCTGCCTATGCGTCTAACGAAAACACATTAAGAAACGGTTGGGTGGGGCGGAGGGATTGCTCCCTTCTCCCCTATAGGGACGGGGAGAAGGAAGAGAGTGCCTCTTACGCAAACGCGCCGTGGCAGTGCTTGTACTTTTTCCCCGACCCGCAGGGGCAGGCTTCGTTGCGGCCGACCTTGCCCCAGGTCGCCGGGTTGTTCGGGTCGCGGTTTTCGGGGGCAACGATGGCGTTGGTTTCCTGGCGGACCAGAACGGCGGTCTCGCCGCCGTCGAAATCGTCCTCGCCGGTGGTGCCGTCGATATGGCTGCCGAACATGTCGGGCGCCTCGGGTGGCGGGGCTTCTGCCGCCTGGCGGACCAGTTCGACGCGCATCAACTGCGCGGTGACGGCCTGGCGCAGATTGCCCAGCATCGCCTGGAACAGCTCGAACGCCTCGCCCTTGTATTCCTGCAGCGGGTCGCGCTGGGCGTAGCCGCGGAAGCCGACGACCGAGCGCAGATGATCTAGGTTGACGATGTGCTCGCGCCACAGATGGTCGAGCGTCTGCAGCACGACCGAGCGCTCGACATAGGTCATCACGTCGGGGCCGAAACGCTCGGCGCGCTCCTTTGCGGCGGCGTTGGCGGCGGTCGCGATGCGCTCGCGGATGTCGTCCTCGGCAATGCCCTCTTCCTTGACCCACTCCTCGATCGGCAGATCGAGGTTGAGGAATTCGGCGACCTCGGCCTTGAGGCCGGCAACGTTCCACTGCTCGGCATAGGCGTTTTCGGGAATGGCCTTGGCGACGATCTCGTCGATGACGCCCTCGCGCATCTCGGCAATCATCTCGGTGAGACCCTCGCCTTCCATCAATTCGATGCGCTGCTCGAACACCACCTTGCGCTGGTCGTTGGAGACGTCGTCATATTTCAAGAGGTTCTTGCGGATGTCGAAGTTGCGCGCCTCGACCTTCTTCTGCGCCTTTTCCAGCGCCTTGTTGATCCACGGATGGATGATCGCCTCGTCCTCCTTGAGGCCGAGCTTCTGCAGCATGCCGTCCATGCGCTCGGAGCCGAAGATGCGCATCAGATCGTCCTGCAGCGACAGGAAGAATTTCGAGCGGCCCGGATCGCCCTGGCGGCCGGAGCGGCCGCGCAACTGGTTGTCGATGCGGCGGCTTTCGTGTCGCTCGGTGGCGAGCACGTAGAGGCCGCCGGCGGCGAGCGCTCTTTCCTTCAGCCGGGCGATGTCGTCGCGGATGGCCTTTTCCTTCGCCTCGCGCTCGGGGCCTTCCGGCATGTCGCCAAGCTCCTCGGCGATGCGCATCTCGGCATTGCCGCCGAGCTGGATGTCGGTGCCGCGACCGGCCATGTTGGTGGCGATGGTGATGGCGCCGGGCTTGCCGGCCTGAGCGACGATGGCGGCTTCGCGCTCGTGGTGGCGGGCGTTCAGCACTTCAAAGTCCTTGAAGCCTTCCTTGCGCAGGCGTTCGGCGAGCTGCTCGGATTTTTCGATGGAAGTGGTGCCGACCAGCGTTGGCTGGCCCCTGGCGCTGGCGTCCCGGATCTCCTTGACGATCGCCTTGTATTTCTCCTCGACCGTCCGGTAGACCTCGTCGTCCTCGTCCCTGCGGATGACCGGCAGGTTAGTCGGGATCTCGGTGACTTCGAGGCCGTAAATGTTGCCGAACTCCTCGGCCTCGGTCAGCGCCGTGCCGGTCATGCCGGAAAGCTTCTTGTAGAGGCGGAAATAATTCTGGAAGGTGACGGAGGCGAGCGTCTGGTTCTCCGGCTGGATCGCGACATGCTCCTTGGCCTCGAGCGCCTGGTGCAGGCCCTCGGAATAGCGGCGGCCCGGCATCATGCGGCCGGTGAACTCGTCGATGATGACGATCTCGCCATTGCGCACGATGTAGTCCTTGTCCTTCTGGAACAGCCGGTGCGCCTTCAGCGCATTGTTGACATGGTGGACGATGGCGACGTTCTCGACGTCGTAGAGCGACTCGCCCTTGAGCAGGCCGGCGTCGCGCAAAAGGTTCTCCAGCTTCTCGGTGCCGTCCTCGGTGAAGATCGAGGTCTTCTGCTTCTCGTCGATCTCGTAGTCGGCCGGGCCGAGCTTCAGCATGAAGGCGTCGATGGTGTTGTACATGTCCGAGCGGTCTTCGAGCGGACCGGAAATGATCAGCGGCGTGCGCGCCTCGTCGACCAGGATGGAATCGACTTCGTCGACGATCGCGTAGCTGTGGCCGCGCTGCACCATCTGGTCGCGCTCATATTTCATGTTGTCGCGCAGATAGTCGAAGCCGAGCTCGTTGTTGGTGGCATAGGTGACGTCGGCGGCATAGGCGGCGCGGCGCTCGTCGTCGGACAGGCCGTGGACGATGACGCCGACGCTCAGGCCGAGGAATTTATAGACGCGACCCATCCATTCGGAGTCGCGCGTGGCGAGGTAGTCGTTGACGGTGACGACATGGACGCCCTTGCCAGCGAGCGCGTTGAGATAGACCGGTAACGTGGCGACCAGGGTCTTGCCCTCGCCGGTGCGCATCTCGGCGATGCCGCCATTGTGCAGCACCATGCCGCCGATCAGCTGCACGTCGAACGGGCGCATGCCAAGCACGCGGCGCGCCGCCTCGCGCACGGTGGCGAAGGCGGGGATCAGCAGGTCGTCGAGAGAGGCGCCATTGGCGATGTCCTGGCGGAATTTCCCGGTGCGGGCTGTCAGTTCGGCGTCGGAGAGCGCCCGCATCTCGTTTTCCATGGCGTTGATCGCCTCGACGCGCGGCCGGGTCGACTTGACCCGACGATCGTTGGAGGAGCCGAAAACCTTACGGGCGAGACCGCCGAGACTGACCATCCAATGGCCCTTTCGATAGCATTCTTAGTCGTTGCGACGGGCACCGGCCGGCCCCATCAATTCCGCGTGAAACGCAGACAAACGCAAAAAGCGCCCGGAAAACGGTTCTGGACGCAAAGTCGTTGGACAGATAAGAGGGGGCTCAATCGATGTCAACGCCGCGCTCGCCCTGTCGACCGCGCCAAATTCCGCCACAATCCGGCTGATCTGAACAGCCGCCAATCCCATCGGAGTTATCTTTATGTCCTTCTTGTTCCGCCGTGCGTCGTTCGCCAGCCTGGGTCTGGCCGTCGGGTTGTCGGCTCTGTCGCTGTCGCCGCTGATGGCGCAGGACACCGCTCCCGCGCAGCCGGCGGCGCCTGCCCAACCGGCCACCCCCGCGCCGGCGGCACCTGTCGATCCGAACGCCGTGGTCGCGACCGTCAACGGCCAGACGCTGACGGAGGCGGACCTTGGGCTTGCCGAGGGCGAGCTGTCGCAGCAGTTTGCGCAGCTGCCGCCCGAACAACGGCGCGCGGCGGCACTTTCGGCGGCGATCGAAATCAGGGTCATGGCCGCCCAGGCGGTTGCCACCGGCCTCGACAAGGATCCCGACTTCCAGCGCCGCATGGCGTTTCTGCAGCAGCGTGCCCTGCATGGCGAAATGGTCGAAAAGGGCGTCGTCGACAAGGTCACGGATGCCGAGGTTCGTGCCCGCTACGACCAGGAAATCGCCAACACACCACCCACAAACGAGGTGCATGCCCGTCACATCCTCGTGAAGACGAAGGAAGAGGCCGACGCGATCATCAAGCAGCTCGACGGGGGCGCCGACTTCCAGAAGCTCGCCAACGAGCACACCAGCGATCCCTCAGGCAAGACCAGCGGCGGCGATCTCGGCTGGTTCGGACCGGGCCAGATGGTGCCGGAATTCGACAAGGCAGCCTTTGCGCTGGCGGTCGGCAAATACACCGAGCAACCGGTGCAGTCGCAGTTCGGCTGGCACGTCATCAAGGTCGAGGACAAGCGCACCAAGCAGCCGCCGGCTTTCGACGAGGTCAAGGACCAGGCCAAGCAGGCGGTCATCCGCGACAAGTATTTCGCCCTGGTCAAGCAACTGCGCGCCGCCGCCAAGGTCGAAATCCCGGACGCCAACCTGAAGAAGACGGTCGACACGCTGGAAAGCGCGAAGTAATTCAGGGCTGCATCAAAATCTGATGGTGACAGGGCGCCGCAAGGCGCCCTTTTGCTTTAAGTTATTGTTTTTACGCATGTCGTTGTCGCAAAACCGCTGCACGCTTTTGCGCGACATGCATTACCGATAATGCGTGGATGCCTTGAACCCCGCCGGATCATCGGCGGCGAGCGCGCCGGTGAATTCGGGGACCCGCACCAGAAGCATCATTGCCCAGAACAGCGGCCAGTCCGTCCAGCGACAGAACTCCTTGCCCACGGCCTGCGCGGTCTGGCGGTTTTCCTTGAATGACGTCGCCATGGCGCGCCAGGCGAGGCCGAGCTTCGAGCGATGCGGTTTCCTGCGCTGCTCCATCCGAGCGAACTGGTAGCCCTTGTTGCGCCTGACGTCCCAGATGAAACCCAATCCCTCATAGGCGTGGATCGAGACGGCTTTGGGCGCAACCTCCATGGCGACACCGTCCTTCAGCATGGCGTGCTGGCGCAGATGTGAGCTGACGAAAGGACCATGATCGGCCTCGAAGCGATAGCGTTCGAGCACCTGGCGCCGGTAGAGCGCGCCATTGTTGCTGGCATGAATGACCTGGCCATGGCGGTTGCGGCGTTCGATGAAGCCGCGGTCGAGCAGCGACATCACCCTTTTCATCATGCTCTCTTCGCCGTAGCTGGTCCGTCCGGAAACCGCGCCGAGTTGCGGGTCCTTCTCGACGGTTTCGTAGAGGGCCGCCAGCCATCCCGGCCGCGGCAGGCAGTCGGCCTCGACCACCGCAACGAGGTCATGACGGCAGTATGCGAGGGCGGCGTCCTTCAGTTGCGAGGATTCGTCGCTGTCATGCGTCGCGACGATCACAGACGGGCAGAAGTAGGCGGGTTTGCCGGCGAACTCGGCTTCGATTTTCGAATGATGACTGCCTGAAGTCTGGCCGCTGGGCAGCATGATGACGATTTCGCCGGGAATGCCTTGGCGGTCCTGCGCATAGGCCTGCAGCGAGCGCCGCAATTCCGTGTCGCCATCCGCAGTCAGATAGTCGGAAACGATGATCAGGCTGACCGGCAGTACTGGAGATATTCTGTCAAGCAAGCCGCCGATCCTCCCTAACGACCAGGTGAAAGTATGCCTTGTACCACATAGCGGATCGCCCTGCGTAGTGTCACTTCGTCCTCGTCGAGACGATCGGTGAGAAGATGCTTCCAGGCGAAGGAGGCGATCAGGTCGGCGACGAGCGCGGCATCGACATCGACTGCCACCTCGCCGCGCGCCTTGGCGCGTTCGATCATCCGGCCGGTATGGGAGTGGCGGCCTTTCGAATATTCGGCAAGGGCGGCTGCGGCAGCCGGATCTGACTGCGCCTCGGCGATCAGCGATCGGAACACGCTGCCCGATGATGTCTCGCGCCAGTGCGAAAACAGGCTTTTGAGGAAGCCGACAAGATCGTCCTCGAGGTTGCCGGTGTCGGGGCTGTCGACGCGTTTGCCGCGCTGATAGACGTTTAGCAGCAAAGCCGCCTTGCTCGGCCACCAGCGATAGATCGTCGGTTTGCCGGCCCGCGCCCGCCGCGCCACGGCTTCGATCGAAAAACCGGCATAGCCGGCCTCGACCAGCAGCGCTTCGGCGGCGTCGAGAATGGCCTCGGCGCTATCGGGGTTGCGTCGCGCGCCGATCGACTTGCGGCCTGAGTGAGCGCCCATGAGTTCTGTCCGCGTTAGGCCTATTCCCGGCATTCATACATGGCCCTGTGCCGAAACGAAACGCGCCGTTCCGCTGGCAGCCATGATGCTGACAAATCGCTTGGCGCTGAAGCGGTGGAAACCAGAAGCCCATGCCCCGGCCGGCGACGAAAACGCCCTTGCGCCGGCGCGTCGTATCGGGCAAACCGGCCTTCCCCAAGCGATTTTTCCCGCCCGAGGCCCCCATGTCCGCAACGATTTCGCCGCTTGCGCCGAAGAAATACCCCAAAATGCCCGCGATCGAGGGCGTGCGCATCGCCACTGCCGAGGCGGGGATAAAGTACAAGAACCGCACCGATCTCTTGGCCATGGTCTTCGACGCCGGCACCACCGTCGCCGGTGTGTTCACGAAATCGAAATGCCCCTCCGCGCCGGTCGATTTCTGCCGGCAGAACCTGGGGCAGGGCAAGGCGCGTGTGCTCGTCGTCAATTCCGGCAACGCCAATGCCTTCACCGGCAAGAAGGGCCGGGCCTCCACGGCAATGACCGGCGAGGCGGCGGCAAAGGCGGCGGGATGCATGCCAGGCGAGGTGTTCCTGGCCTCTACCGGCGTCATTGGCGAGCCACTCGATACCGGGAAGTTCAGCCATCTGCTTGCCGGGCTGGTCAAGGACGGAAAGGCGGAGCTGTGGACCGAAGCCGCCAAGGCGATCATGACCACGGATACCTATCCGAAGGTGGCGACCGCGACCATCAAGCTCGGCGATGCCGACGTCACCATCAATGGCATTGCCAAGGGCGCGGGCATGATCGCGCCCGATATGGCGACGATGCTCTCCTTCATCGCCACCGATGCGCCGATCGCGGCACCCGTGCTGCAGGACCTGTTGTCGCGCGGCACGGCCAAGACCTTCAACGCGGTTACCGTCGACAGCGACACCTCGACCAGCGACACGCTGCTGATCTTTGCCACAGGTGCTGCCGCCAGGCGCGGCGCGCCTTTGATCAGCGATCCGAAAGATGCGCGCCTCGGCGCGTTCCGCCGCGCGCTCGGCAAGGTGCTGAAATCGCTGGCGCTGCAGGTGGTGCGCGACGGCGAAGGCGCGCGCAAGCAGGTCGAAGTCACCGTCACTGGGGCGAAATCGGCCCGCTCGGCCAAGCGCATCGCGCTGTCCATCGCCAATTCGCCGCTGGTCAAGACGGCGGTCGCCGGCGAGGACGCCAATTGGGGCCGCGTCGTCATGGCTGTCGGCAAGGCCGGCGAACCGGCCGACCGCGACCTTCTGTCGATCTGGTTCGGCGACAACAGGCTGGCGCATGAGGGCGAGCGCGATCCCGGCTATTCGGAAGAGGCGACATCGGCCTATATGAAGCGCGACGAAATTCGCATCCGCGCCGATATCGGCCTCGGCCGCGGCAAGGCGACGGTGTGGACCTGCGACCTCACCAAGGAATATGTCGCCATCAATGGCGATTATCGGAGCTGATGGCATTGGTTTCCAGACATCCGGCAAGCGTGCTCGCCATCGTACGCCGCTACGAGGCGGCCGGCTTTCGCGCCTGGCCGGCGGCGGCCGTCCACTATGACGGCACCTGGGTGGTCCGGTTGACGGCCGGCCACCCGGCCAAGCGGCTGAATTCGGTCAATCCGCTCGATCCGGGCGACATCCAGCACATTGCCGAGCGCATCGGCCGCGCCAGTCGGCGTTTCGACGCCTATGGCAGGCCGCTGACCTTTCGCATCTCGCCGCTGTCGGGGCCTGATCTGTCCAGTCACCTCGACAAGGAAGGCTGGAGCATATTCGACGAATCGCTGGTGATGCGCCTGCCGCTGGCGGATGCGCAACTCGACCCGGCCATGGACCAGATCCCGTTGAAGGATATCAGCCGCTTCATCGGCGCGTCGCTCAAGGTCAGCGGCTCGGACGTGTCGCTGCGCCCCGGCCTGTCGGAGATCATCGGCGCGATCCAGCCCGAGGCCGGGCTGTTCGCGCTCGAAGAGGGCAGCGAGGCGCTGGCGACGCTGATCTGCGTTCATGACGGCGATCTTGCCGGATTGTTCGAGATCGCCACCGACAAATCGGTGCGCAACCAGGGCCATGGCCGCAATCTTATCCTGTCGGCGCTGAAATGGGCGCGGCTGCGCGGCGCCCGCGAAGCCTGGCTGCAGGTCGAGGCCGGCAATGCGCCAGCGCTGGCGCTCTACCGTTCGCTGGGCTTCGAAGAAGTCTACCGCTATCACTATCGCCGGCCGCCCGGCGCATGACCGGCGCTAGCTCCGCCGGCAAGCGCCTGCTCCTGGTCGCGGCCTGCGCGCTGGTCGATGCCGATGGCCGCGTGCTTCTGGCGCAACGTCCCGAAGGCAAGCAGCTCGCCGGTCTGTGGGAGTTTCCAGGCGGCAAGGTCGAGCCCGGCGAGACGCCGGAACAATGCCTCATCCGCGAGCTGCATGAGGAAATCGGCATCGAGACCGAAATCCCCTGCCTGGCGCCGCTGACCTTCGCCAGCCATTCCTATGATGATTTTCACTTGCTGATGCCTTTGTTCGTCTGCCGCCGCTTCCGTGGCATCGCCCAGCCGAAGGAAGGCCAGGCGCTGAAATGGGTGCGGCCGCGCCAGATGCGCGATTTTCCGATGCCGCCGGCCGACGCGCCGCTGATCCAGTTCCTCATCGATCTGCTGTGAGCCGTTCGCTGACGGCCTGTTTCAGGCAGCGTTAATGAAAGATTTATCTCGCCGTGAAAAGTTGAGGCAAAGCGCCGATTTCACCGGGAGCAATTGCATGAGCCTCGATAGGGACTGGGACTCGATCAGGCCCAACCGTTTCCATGGCGCCAGCGAAGCGGGCATGGGCCTTTTGCGCATCACGCTGCTGTTCGGTTCGGCCGCGGTGGCCTTGGCCTTGTTGGCGACGCCTTATCTCGACAGCCGGACGCGATTGCAAGCCACCGGCGACGATCTTGCTGGCGTCGACATGATGAGCACGGCTTCGATCGGTCAACATGACACCTACACGCTGCGCCGGAGCGTGCTGCAACCGCTGCCCGATTCGGTCTGTGTGATACGCGACAATGGCAGGCGCAGCGGCGACTGCTGATCAAGCGCATCATGCATGCGGCGCACCTTTGAGCGACATGCATAGCTAACATATTCCGAGAACGCCGGCGTTTCATCGCCTGTTAAGCCTGTGCCGTTAACCTTTCTTAACAGGTCGGCGCTAAGGTCGTGGCAAGCGGGATCGATGTCCATGAAAACAGTGCTGCAGCGATTTTTGGAAGACGAGACAGGCGCCACAGCCATCGAATATGGGCTGATCGTGGCCGTACTGTCGCTCACCATCGTTACTGGCGTCGGCCAGGCCGCCAATGCGATCTCCTGGTTGTTCAGCGACAACAACAGCAAGCTGGCCAACGCTTTCGCGAAGTGATCCGAACCGGTTATCGGTTGTCGGAACCCGGTCAGCGGCCTTCGGGATTTTCCAATATCGTCTTGAGCGAGACCGTGGCTGAGCCCGGCTTCAGCGGCTTTTGCTGCGAGGCGTCTGGCGCCCAGCCGGACATCCAGACGATCGGGAAACTCGCCCTGACGCGGCCGTCGGCGTCGGAAAACCGCTCGGCATAGATTTCGGCGGCACGGGCAAACAGCTTTCGCGTGCCCGGCCGGCGGCTGCGGTCGACTAGCGCGCTGGTCTCGCCCATGGCCCGCAAATCCGCCATCAGGCCGAACAGGGTTGCGTAACGCACCGTGACCGTCTCGACATCCGCCACCGGCAAGGCGAAGCCGGCACGCTGCAAAAGCGCGCCGGCGTCGCGCACGTCGGTGAACGGGATGACGCGCGGGCTGGCGCCGCCATGAAGCTCGGTCTCGGCGGCCAGCAGGCTTTCGCGCAGTTCGGAAAGCGTGCCGGCTCCGGCAAAGGCGCCGAGGAAAAGTCCGTCCGGCTTCAGCGCGCGGCGGACCTGCACCAGCATGCCGGGAATGTCGTTCATCGCCTGCAGCGACAAAAGGCTGACAACGAGGTCGAGGCTTTCCGGCTCGAACGGTACGGTTTCCAATGATGAGACCAGCCCCGTCTCGCCCTTCAGGAAAGCTCCGTCCGCCTCCACGCGTATGATGTCCGCCACCTTGCCGCTTGCCGCGATCACGCCGGCGGCGGCCGGCGTCTGGCAAAACAGGACGGCCGCCCTGTTAAATTCGCGCTCGACGGCGCCCAGCCGGTCGGCAAGGTCCTCGGCTGCCCGACGCATCAGGAAATCCGCGCCGCTGACAGGGTAGGCCAATGCCCGGCGCTTGTGCGCCAGCCAAAGCGGGATGTCGATTATAGGTTGCAATGGGCAGGTTCCTGTTTTCTCGCGCTTGGATATAGTAGCGCGGAGACCAACCACGTGGCCGATCCGATGCTGGAGATCAAGGGTATTGCTCGAAAGGCATTGGATTGGCCGGCGCGCATCCTGTTTCCGCCGGTCTGCGCCGGCTGCCGCCGCCATGTCTCGCAGCCAGGCGTGCTGTGCGGCGCCTGCTGGCCGAAACTCAGGCTGCTGGAGCGGCCCTGGTGCCCGGTGATGGGCACGCCGTTCACCCATCACATGGGCGAAGGGTTCCTGTCCGCAGAGGCGATTGCCGACCCGCCGCCGTTCGAGCGGGCGCGGGCGGCAGTGGCCTATTCCGGTGTCGCCCGCCAGATGGTGCAAGGGCTGAAATACCAGGATCGCACCGATCTGGCGCCATGGATGGCGCGCTGGATGCTGCGCGCCGGCGCTGATTTGATCGCGGAGGCCGATGTGGTCGTGCCGGTGCCGTTGCACTGGCGGCGCTTTTTCAGGCGCCAGTTCAACCAGTCGGCGGAGCTCGCAAGGGCGGTGTCGCAGCTTGGCGGCCTGCCTTTCGCGCCATCGGCGATCCGCCGTGTCAAACTCACCCGCCAGCAGGTCGGGCTGGAGCGGCAGGAGCGTGAGGAGAATGTGCGTGCCGCATTCAGAGTGCCCGGCGAGGCGGAGATCGAGATCGCCGGCCGCCGGGTGCTTTTGATCGACGACGTCTATACCACTGGCGCCACCGTCCGCGCGGTCGCCAAGGCGCTGAAGAAGGGCGGTGCCGGCGCGGTCGACGTGCTGACCTTCGCGCGCGTGCTGCCGGGGGACTTTCGGGCGGACGAGTCCGCGACTATATAAGCTCTGGAAAAGGCAGGATTGTTGACCCGATGGTCGATGTGACGATCTATACGCGGATGATGTGCGGTTATTGCACCGCGGCCAAGCGGCTGCTCGAGCGCAAGGGCGTTGCCTATATCGAACACGACGCGTCCTTCTCGCCGGAGCTGCGCCAGGAAATGATTTCGCGCGCACGCGGCCGCTCGACCTTTCCGCAGATTTTCATCGGCGACACGCATGTCGGCGGCTGCGACGACCTTCACGAACTGGAGGCGCAGGGCCGGCTGGACAAACTTCTTGCCAACGGCTCGGCGATTTGAGGATATGACCATGAGTGTTTTCAAGGCGGCGGCGATCCAGATGCGTTCGGGCACCAGCCCGGAGCGCAATGCGGCCGATCTGGAGCGGCTGGTGCGCGAGGCGGCAAGCCAGGGCGCGACCTATATCCAGACCCCGGAAATGACCGGTGCGCTGGTCCGCGACAAGCAGGCACGAGCCACCTCATTCACCTCCGAGGACAAGGACATCATCGTCGCAACCGCGCGCAAGCTGGCCCGAGAATTCGGCGTCTTCCTGCATATCGGCTCGACCGCCATCCTGCGCACCGATGGCAAGCTCGCCAACCGCGCGCTGCTGTTCGGTCCCGATGGCGCTACGCTCGCCACCTATGACAAGATCCACATGTTCGACGTCGATCTCGACAATGGCGAGAGCTGGCGCGAATCCGCCGCCTATGAACCCGGCACCGAGGCTGTCGTCATCGGCATCGACGGTGCAAGGCTGGGCTTCGCCGTCTGCTACGATCTGCGCTTTCCGCAGCTCTTCCGCGCCGAGGCGCTGGCCGGCGCCGACCTGCTTTCGGTGCCCGCCGCCTTCACCCGTCAAACCGGCGAAGCGCACTGGCATGTGCTGCTCAGGGCGCGCGCGATCGAAAACGGCGCCTATGTCGTGGCCGCCGCGCAAGGCGGACTGCACGAGGACGGTCGCGAGACCTATGGCCATTCGCTGATCGTCGATCCATGGGGCCGCATCATCGCCGAGGCCGCGCATGACGAGCCCACCGTGATCGTCGCCGAGATCGACCCGGCGCAATCTCTCGCCGCGCGCAAAAAAATCCCCAATTTGAAGAATGCTCGGGACTTTGCCGTGAACGCCGGTTCGGCCGCGGCACTGCCTCTCAGGGGTGCGGCATCTTGATCCGCTTTTCCCTGATCTGCGAGCACGACCACGAATTCGAAGGCTGGTTCCGCAGCAATGACGACTTCGACACCCAGAAGAAGCGCGGTTTCGTCGACTGCCCCACCTGTGGCTCGCACAAGATAGAAAAGGCGCTGATGGCGCCGGCCGTCTCCACCGGGCGCAGACAGGAGAAGATCGCGCTTGCCATGGGTGAGGCGCAGAAGCAGGCGCTGGCGCAGTTGAAGGCGATGGCCGAGAAGGTGCGCGAGAATGCCGACTATGTCGGCGACAAGTTCGCCGAGGAAGCGCGCAAGATCCATTTCGGCGAGAGCGACCCGCGCGGCATTTATGGCGAGGCGACGCTCGAGGAAGCCAAGAGCCTGGTCGAGGACGGCGTCGAGTTCATGCCGATCCCGGTGTTCCCGGAGGACCGGAACTGACAGGTTGGTGTGAAAATCTGACGATTGGTACCCGAGACGGGATTCCGCTTCCGACCCGTTGCAGTCCTTGGAGCAAGTCGCAAAATCTGATTTATGCGACGTTGCAAAAATCGGGCGCGAAACTGTCGCTTTAATCGGGATTTTTGCGAAAGCTTGACGAATCAAGGCTCGCCCGACATCTTCATTTTGGCGTGGCCTGCGCCTAACCTCCCAGACCTTCCCCAGCATGGTCTTGAACGGAGGCAAAGGGACTTCCGTCTCAGGCTGCTGTCTTGGTCCGATCGTTTCGGGCGAGGTTGCTGGGGAACCGCGTCCGGGACGTGAAAGGCCTGACAATGACGCAAAATGGAAATCTCAAACGCCGTGTACGTGCTCGCGCAGCCAAAACCGGCGAATCTTACACCGCAGCTCTCCAACATATTCGCCAGCCGCCAGGCGAGCCCGTAATCCGATCGATATGGGTGGCTGTAGCACAAACGTCTCTGTTCAACGATCCCCGCGATAGTGTCGCGCTTCGCGCCAGCGGAACCGAAATGCGCCGGCTGATGCGTGATGCACAGAAAGCGGAGGCTCGCGTCGTACATTTCCCGGAAGGGACGACCTGCTGCCCGAACAAGCGTATCATGTCTGAAAACGGCCCCCGAGAAATCGGCCCCTCAGATTGGACACGCTTCGAGTGGGGCGCGTTACGCGAGGAGCTGGAAGCGACCAGAAAGCTTGCGGGGGAACTTAAGCTATGGACGATCTTTGGCTCGGTTCATCAGCTCACCGCGCCGCATCGACCGCATAACAGCCTTTACGTGATATCCGATCATGGAGAACTGGTGACACGATACGACGAGCGCCTGCTATCAAACACGAAAATTTCGTTCATGTACTCTCCAGGGAAAGCTCCGGTGACGTTTGAGGTGGATGGTCTCCGTTTCGGTTGCGCCCTCGGTATAGAGGCCCATTTCCCTGAAATCTTTATGGAGTATCAGCGCCTGGATGTTGACTGCGTCCTGTTCTCGACCATGGGGGAAGCCGCTGCCAACGAGCCGAATTTTGCGGCAGAGGTTCTGGGACTTGCGGCAAGCAATCCCCTTTGGGTCAGTTATTCGGCTCACGCACCTAAAAGCATGACAACCCCCTCCGGGGTGGCTGGCCCCGAAGGACGATGGGCAGCGCAATGCCCGGCAAACGGTGAGCCCGCAATTGCTGTTGCCGACATCTGGGCTGATCCGCAGCATCCTGCAAGGCCGTGGCGGCGAAAGGCTCGCGCTGATCTTTACACGCCTCATCACATAGAAGGTGATCCGAGGAGTGACGGCAGAAATCTATTTTAGTTGAACGTCAACGGTCAGGGGCTGGCCTTCGGCCCCTGACGACATGTCCCTGTTCCCAGTCTGGCGGTCAGTTTGTGCCGGTCTTTGCATTATTCAAGAATCCCAAAATAGGTCTTTCGTCCCAGACCTGGACCTCAATGAAGCGATCATAGCGCCGCAGGTGATCTGTCCGCCAACGCTCACCGGGCATTCCGAAATCTTCGACTACTCGCTTGATCTGATGCAACGTAAACACTTGTCCGTGGTAGGGTTGCCGTTCGGGTCGATGGTCGTCACGGGTCCCGATAGGCAAGCTGGCCATGCTATCGGGATAGGTAAAAGTGAGCACGTCCGGGGGAATCTCGGCAAGCGGCATCACCAAGGAGCACGGGCGAGAAAAATCTCGACCGTCTGCAAAATCACCGAGAAAGAAGTAGATCGGTCTATTCCGTCGAGTTTGCCCCAGGAGTCGCTGCCTCTCGTTAATCAGCCATGCTTCTGTTTCGAGCCGTCTACCGAGATAGTTTGCCTTAATGGTCCGCTTGCCTGCATCCCGGATGCGTTGCAAGGCCTGCTCTGCTTCAGCAGGGGGCAAATCACATAGATTCGAGAGGAAGACGCCTTTCGGATCGTAGTTATGCGTCACAACCTCTGGAATCGTATTCACTGGCTCGGCTCGAATCTCGCTCGGTGCTCCATCTTAATTTGGAAAGACTCCGCCGTCACCGTTGCGGTCAAGACCGAGTCGGCAGAAATTCCCTTAAGCTTGAAGATGGCTAATCTGTCGCGGAACTCCTGACATTCGCCACGGATCGAGCGTCATTGAAAGCCAAGCGATTTGCTCGTCGCAAAACTTTCTCGCGAAAGTCTGAGTTTCGCGACCGATTTTCGTGATGGCCGCAAGGCCTGCCCTCCACCCTGAGCGGTAGTTTAGTTTTGGGCACCAACCGTCAGGTTTTCACCCCCGGCTCACGCTCCCTATCAATTTCTCGAGCAGGCGAGCCAGTGTCTCCTGCTCCGGGCGCGTCAGGCCGGAAAGGATCTCGTGTTCGTTGGCGACGTGGGCGGCGACCGCCTCATCGATCAATGCGAGACCTTTTTCGGTCAGTTGCACGACGATCCCGCGCCGGTCGCTGGGATGCGGTGCGCGTTCGATCAGCCCGGCCTTCTCCAACTGGTCGAGCCGGTTGGTCATGGCGCCCGACGTCACCATCGTCGCCTCATAGAGTGCGGTCGGCGTCAGCGCGTAAGGTGACCCGGAACGGCGCAGCGTCGCCAGCACGTCGAATTCCCCGGATTGCAATCCGTAGCGCGCAAACAAAGGAGCGAGGCGCTCGCGGGCGATCAGCGACGAGGCCTCGCTCAACCGTCCAAGCACGGCCATCGGAGAAACATCCAAATCCGGCCGTTCCCTTTTCCACTGCTCGATGGCTTTCGCTGCGCGATCCATTTATCTCACCGTTAAATATCTTGACGTTAAGATTCTTTGTATTGTCTTACCTCAAGATACAATGCTGGCCAAGAGCCGCAAAATGGGCGACAGGGCTACGACATGAAATTTTTCTGGGATTCAGCGCTCGGTCTTTTGGTCGTCACCGGCGGCCTGCTCGGCCTGACGCTGCCGTTCGGCAAGCTGGCGACGGCGGCCGGAGTTCCCGCCATCATCTGGGCCTTCGTCATCTCGCTCGGCGCCGGCAGCGTGCTTTTGTGCGCCTTGCTGCTGCGCGGGCAGCGCATCCGGCTGACGGTGCACAGGCTGCGCTACTTCTTCGTCACGGCGACGGTGTCCTATGCCTTGCCCAATCTGTTGATGTTCTCGGCCATCCCGCATCTCGGCGCCGGTTACACCGGCATCATGTTCACGCTGTCGCCTGTTATCACGCTGGTGTTTTCGATCCTGCTCGGTGTCCGGCGCCCCAATCTGCTTGGTGTCGTCGGCATTGCCGTCGGCTTCGTCGGTGCGGTGATGGTGGCGGTGACGCGCGGCGAGGCCGGCCAGCCGGCCGAATTTTTCTGGGTGGCAGTGGGGCTGCTCATCCCGGTCAGTCTTGCCGTCGGCAACATCTACCGCACGGTCGACTGGCCCGAAGGGACCGGACCGATCGAGCTTGCCGTTGGCAGCCATCTGGCAGCGGCAGTGCTGCTTTTTTGCGGCATCCTCATGCTGCCGGGCGGCGGTTCGCTTGCCCTGCTCGCCGGCGTGCCGCTGATCGTCGTTGGGCAGGTCGCGTCTGCTGCTGCGATGTTCGCCTTCTTCTTCCGCCTGCAGGCGGTCGGCGGCCCGGTCTATCTCAGCCAGATCGGCTATGTCGCGGCTGCGGTCGGGCTGTTTGCCGGGACGGTCTTTCTGGGCGAGCATTACCAATTGCTGACCTGGGCGGGCGCGGCCATCATCACCGCAGGCGTGTTCATCACCACGAAAGCGCAAAGCCAGATCGCCATGAAGACGCAAAGCCAGACGGCGTGACGTTTTGTTTGACCATGATCTTGTCCGAAAACCGGATTCCCATTTTTCGGATCGTAGTCTCAGCCTGGACCGTCGCCGCTCTGTTCGCAGCCGGGTTCCGGCCGGGGATGCCGGCGGGGCGCGGGCCGCCCGCGGCCGTTTCAGACGGATGCCTTTTCCGCCAGCACCATGTAGTTGACGTCCATGTCGTTCGACCGCTGCCAGCGGTCGGCGAGCGGATGATAGACGACGCCGGTGCGGTCGATGACGGTCAGCCCGGCGCCGGCGAGCGCCTTTTCGAGCTCTTCGGGACGCACCAGCTTGCCGAACTGGTGGGTGCCGCGCGGCAGCCAGCGCAGCACATATTCGGCGCCGATGATGGCCAGACCCAGCGCCTTCAGCGTACGGTTGATGGTGGCGACGAACATGATGCCGCCCGGCTTGACCATCTCGCCGCATTTGGCCACGAACAGGTCGATGTCGGCGACATGTTCGACCACTTCCATGTTGAGGATGACGTCGAATTTCTCGCCGGCGTCGGCGAGATCCTCGGCCGTCGTCGCGCGATAGTCGACGCTCACATTGCCCTCGGCGGCGTGCAATCTGGCCACTTCGATATTGGTAGCGGATGCGTCGGCGCCGACCACTTCGGCGCCAAGCCGCGCCATCGGCTCGCACAAAAGCCCGCCGCCGCAGCCGATGTCGAGGAAGCGCAAACCTTCGAACGGCCTTGCCGCGCGCGGGTCGCGGCCGAAGCGCGCCGCGACCCGGTCGCGGATATAGGCAAGCCGGATCGGATTGAACTTGTGCAGCGGGCGGAACTTGCCGTTCGGGTTCCACCATTCGGCGGCAAGAGCGGAAAAACGCTCCACTTCTCCTGCATCGATCGTCGATCGTCGGGGCTCTGGCATGGCATGGTCTCCCGCAGACTCAAAAATTCAGAGCGCGATCGGACGCAAAACGACTTTTGCTAATCGCGCTCTGGTGCGCTAGGAAGTCGGGCGTGAGGGCAGGAAAGTCAAGGTAACAATTTTCGCCGACCAGTCCCTGCTGACCAAAGGTGCCGCTGCCTCGGCGCATCAAAATGCTGTTATCCACAGGTCGCAGCAAGCCGCGGGACCTTATCACGAGGGGCGAGAGGATTCCGGCACTTGCCCACGGTCCTTGCAGATAGTCCCTGTTTTGGCTAAGGAGGCCGCGCATTCAACGGCCGGCCTCAACCGGACGTCCTTTCCGTTTTTTCGGCCTTCGGTCCGGCATCCAGTCAAAGGCATTTCGCTTCCATGGCGCGCATCGTGATGAAATTCGGCGGAACCTCCGTCGCCGACATCGCCCGCATCCGCAACGTGGCGCGCCATGTCAAACGCGAAGTCGATGCTGGCCATGAGGTCGCGGTGGTGGTCTCGGCGATGGCTGGCAAGACCAACGAGCTCGTGCAATGGACGCGCGAAGCCTCGCCGATGCACGATGCTCGTGAATATGATGCCGTCGTCGCCTCCGGCGAACAGGTGACGGCCGGTCTTTTGGCGATCGCGCTGCAGAATATGGGGGTGCATGCGCGGTCATGGCAGGGCTGGCAGATCCCGATCAAGACCGACAACGCGCATGGCGCGGCGCGCATTCTGGACATTGACGGCGCATTTTTGATCAAGCGCTTCGGCGAGGGCCAGGTGGCGGTGGTGGCCGGTTTCCAGGGTATCGGGCCGGACAATCGCATCGCCACGCTCGGCCGCGGCGGCTCGGACACCAGCGCCGTCGCCATCGCGGCGGCGGTCAAGGCCGACCGCTGCGATATCTATACCGATGTCGACGGGGTCTACACCACCGATCCGCGCATCGAGCCGAAGGCGCGGCGGCTGGCCAAGATTTCCTTCGAGGAAATGCTTGAAATGGCCTCGCTCGGCGCCAAGGTGCTGCAGGTGCGCTCGGTCGAGCTTGCCATGGTGCACAGGGTGCGTACTTTCGTGCGGTCGTCCTTCGACGATCCCGACGCGCCTGGAATGGGGGATTTGCTCAATCCGCCCGGAACGCTCATTTGCGACGAGGAAGAGATCGTGGAACAGCAGGTCGTCACCGGAATTGCCTACGCCAAGGACGAAGCGCAGATTTCGCTGCGCCGTGTCGGCGACCGGCCGGGCGTCGCCGCCGGCATCTTCGGGCCACTGGCCGAGGCCAACATCAATGTCGACATGATCGTCCAGAACATCTCCGAGGACGGCAAATTCACCGATATGACCTTCACCGTGCCATCCGGCGACGTCGACAAGGCGCTGGCCGTGCTCGAGCGCCTGAAGGGCACGATCGGCTATGACGTGGTGCAGTCGGAAGCCGGCATGTCGAAAGTCTCGGTCATCGGCATCGGCATGAGGAGCCATGCCGGCGTCGCGGCCACCGCCTTCAAGGCGCTCGCCGACCGCGCCATCAATATCCGTGCCATCACGACCTCCGAGATCAAGATTTCGATATTGATCGACGGTCCTTATACGGAACTTGCGGTTCGCACTTTGCATTCCGTCTACGGTCTGGATAAGCAGTAGCAAGACTTGAGTCAGTTGTTGCGTGAGCGCCGGCCGCAGGAGAAACTGCGCCGGCTGACATGCCATTGGAGAAGAAGCCGCGATGCGTGATACGGCCAGTGGCCCGCGCGTTTTGCTGAAACGGCTCCGCGAGCTCATGCAGGAGCCGCTGGAGCCGCAGGAGCGGCTCGACCGCATCGTGCGCGACATCGCCTCCAACATGGTCGCCGAAGTGTGCTCGCTCTATGTGCTGCGCGCCGATTCGGTGCTCGAACTCTATGCCACCGAGGGTCTGAACCCCAACGCCGTCCACTTGGCGCAGCTCAGGCTGGGACAAGGCCTCGTCGGCACCATCGCGGCCTCCGCGCGGCCGCTCAACCTTTCCAACGCGCAGGAGCATCCGGCCTTCGCCTACCTGCCGGAGACGGGGGAAGAGATCTACAATTCCTTCCTCGGCGTGCCGGTGCTCAGGGCAGGGCGCACGCTCGGCGTGCTGGTGGTCCAGAACAAGACCATGCGCCACTATCGTGACGACGAGGTCGAGGCGCTGGAAACCACGGCGATGGTGATCGCCGAGATGATCGCCACCGGCGATCTGGCGCGGTTGACCCGGCCCGGGCTCGAACTCGACTTGCGCCGTCCGGTGAGCTTCACCGGCCTGTCCTTCAACGAGGGCGTCGGGCTTGGCCATGTCGTGCTGCATGAGCCGCGCATCGTCGTCACCAATTTGTTCAACGAGGACAGCGAGGAGGAGGTCAGGCGGCTCGACACCTCCCTCAGTTCGCTCAGGCTTTCCATTGACGACATGCTGGAACGCCGCGAAGTTGCCTTCGAGGGCGAGCATCGCCAGGTACTCGAAGCCTATCGCATGTTCGCCAACGACAGTGGCTGGGTGCGGCGGCTCGAAGAGGCGATCCGCAACGGTCTGACCGCGGAAGCGGCGGTCGAGAAGGTGCAGAGCGACATGCGCGCCCGCATGATGCACATGACCGATCCGTATCTGCGCGAGCGGATGAGCGATTTCGACGATCTCGCCAACCGGCTGCTGCGCCAGTTGATGGGGCGCGGGCCGGAAGATGTCGCGGCCGCGCTGCCGAAGGATGCCATCATCGTCGCCCGTTCGATGGGGGCCGCCGAACTGCTCGACTATCCCAGGGACAAGCTGCGCGGCGTGGTGCTGGAGGATGGGGCTGCGACCAGCCACGTCGTCATCGTGGCGCGCGCCATGGGCATACCGGTCGCCGGACAGATGAAGGGCGCCGTTTCCATGGCGGAAAACGGCGATGCCATCATCGTCGATGGCGAGGAAGGCCTCATCCATCTGCGGCCGCAGCCCGATCTGGAGGCCGCCTACGCCGAAAAGGTCCGCTTCAGGGCGCGGCGGCAGGAGGTTTATCGCGAGTTGCGCAAGAAGCCGTCGCTGACCAAGGACGGTGTCCAGGTCGATCTCTTGATGAATGCAGGCCTGGCCGTCGACCTGCCGCAGCTTGCCGAGGCGGGTGCTGCCGGCATCGGCCTGTTCCGCACCGAGCTGCAATTCATGGTCGCCTCGACCTTTCCCCGCGCCGAGGCACAGGAAAAGCTCTATCGCGACGTGCTCGACGCGGCGCGCGGCAAGCCGGTCACCTTCCGCACCATCGATATTGGCGGCGACAAGGTGCTGCCCTACTTCAAGGGAGCGATCCAGGAAGAGAATCCGGCGCTCGGCTGGCGCGCCATCCGGCTGACGCTCGACCGGCCGGGCCTGCTCAGGACCCAGATCCGCGCGCTGCTGAAGGCCTGCGGCGGGCGCGAACTGAAGCTGATGCTGCCGATGGTGACCGAGCTTGGCGAGATCGCCCAGGCGCGCGAGATCATCGATCGCGAGGTGCGGCATCTGTCGCGTTTTGCCCATCATCTGCCGACCAGCCTGAAGCTCGGGGCCATGCTGGAAGTGCCGTCGCTGCTGTTCCAGCTCGACGAGTTGATGAAGGCCGTCGATTTCGTCTCGGTCGGCTCGAACGATCTGTTCCAGTTCGTCATGGCGGTCGATCGCGGCAACACACAGCTCTCCGACCGCTTCGACACGCTGTCGACGCCGTTCCTGCGCATCTTGAAACTCATTGCCGATGCCGGCGCGCGCAACCACACGCCGGTGACGCTATGCGGTGAACTCGCCGGCAAGCCGATCTCGGCGATGGCACTGATCGGCTTGGGATACCGCTCGATCTCGATGTCGCCGGCCTCGATCGGTCCGGTCAAGGCGATGCTGACGGAATTGCCGCTGGATGAATTGCAGGCATTCTTCGACGATAATCTGATGGCGCCGGCCCAGGGGCTGCCAATGCGGGCCTTGCTGCAGGCCTTTGCCGACGACCGTTCGATTCCGTTGTAGTAGTACCCCACCATGATCAACCTGCCCCGCGACCGTATGGATCAAGTCGTCAAGCGTTTCGATATGCTCGAGGCGCAGATGTCGGCCGGGCCGGCGGCAGACGCCTATGTCCGGATGGCGTCGGAATATGCCGACATCCAGGAAATGGTGGCCAAGATCAGGGCGCTGCGCGCCGCCGAGCAGGAGCAGGCCGATCTGGAGGCAATGCTTGCCGACAAGGGCACCGATGCCGAGATGCGGGCCCTGGCGGAGGCGGATCTTCCGCAAGTCGAGGAACGCATCGAGGCGCTGCAGAAGGATATACAGATCCTGCTTCTGCCCAAGGATGCCGCCGACGACAAGAATGCCATCCTCGAAATCCGCGCCGGCACCGGCGGCGACGAGGCGGCGCTGTTCGCCGGCGACCTGTTTCGCATGTACGAACGCTACGCAGCGTCGCGCGGCTGGCGTTTCGAGACGGCCTCGGCCAGCGAGGGCGAGGTCGGCGGCTACAAGGAAATCATCGCCACCGTGTCGGGCAAGGGGGTCTTTGCCCATCTGAAATTTGAATCCGGCGTGCATCGCGTGCAGCGCGTGCCGGAAACCGAAGCCGGCGGGCGCATCCACACGTCGGCGGCGACGGTCGCGGTGCTGCCGGAAGCCGAAGAGGTCGACATCGACATCCGGGCCGAGGATATCCGCATCGACACGATGCGTGCCTCGGGCTCCGGCGGCCAGCACGTCAACACTACCGATTCGGCGGTCCGTATCACCCATCTGCCGACCGGCATCATGGTGGTGCAGGCGGAGAAGTCGCAGCATCAGAACCGGGCGAAAGCCATGCAGATCCTGCGGGCCAGGCTTTACGACCTGGAGCGCGGCAAGGCGGATGAGGAGCGCTCGGAGTCGCGAAAATCGCAGGTCGGCTCGGGTGACCGCTCTGAGCGCATCCGCACCTATAATTTCCCGCAGGGACGCGTCACCGACCATCGCATCAACCTGACACTCTACAAGCTCGACCGGGTGATGATGGGCGAGCTCGACGAGATCGTCGACGCGCTGATCGCTGATCACCAATCGAAGCTGCTCGCCGACATGGGCGTCGATGGCTGACATTTTGCCGGACAGGCTCGGGTCGCTGCTGCGGGCGGCGCGGCAACGCCTGACGGAAGCCGGCGTGACCGATCCGGCGCTGGACGCCAGGCTGATCGTCGAGCATTTTTCCAGCACGACCCGCACGCAGGCCATCGCCGATCCCGAGCGCAAGATCGGCTCCGACGCGGTTGCCGCTATCGATGCGGCCCTGGAGCGGCGCATTTCCGGCGAGCCGGTGCATCGCATCCTCGGTTATCGCGAATTCCACGGCTTGCGCCTGTCGCTGTCGCCTGAAACGCTGGAGCCGCGGCCGGACACCGAAACGCTGGTCGAAGCGATAATGCCCTTCGTGAAGGCGACAGCGGAGCGGCAGCGCGAATGCCGTATCCTCGATCTCGGCACCGGTACCGGCGCCATCGCGCTGGCGCTGCTCAATGCGGTTCCTGGCGCAACTGCCACCGGCGTCGATATTTCCCAAGGCGCGTTGACGACCGCCATGTGCAATGCCAGGGAACTGGGGCTCGCCGCCCGGTTCAAGGCGCTTCAATCCGACTGGTTCGAAAAAGTTTCAGGCCGGTACCATGTAATTGCCGCAAACCCTCCCTATATACCAAGCCAAGACATTGAAAATCTGCAGGACGAAGTCCGCGATTTCGATCCGCGCCAAGCCTTGGATGGTGGTGCGGACGGTCTGAGCCCCTACAGGATCATCGCCGCCGAGGCGGCAGGGTTTTTGGACATCAAGGGCAGAATCGTGGTCGAGATCGGCCATACGCAGCGCGACGAGGTCACGGAGATATTTTCTACAGCCGGCTATGGGCGGGCTGGGGCGTTCCGCGATCTTGGCGGAAATGACAGGGTTCTGATCTTTGAACATGGGTTCTGATCGAGGAACTGACAAAGCCGTGATGCAGTGCGAAAAAACCGCTTGGCAATGCCGGGGAATGCGGCTAGGGTCGCCTTAACCGGATGAGACGAAGCAGGCAGTGCTCTTAGCGATTCGGTTTTCCTTGGAAATAGCTGCCTTCTTGCGCAAACGACGCCCAAGCTTCGTGCGGGAATCGTCCGGCAAGTGATGTAACCGGAACAGGATGACACGTGGCGCCAACGCAATTGATGCGGGCGAACGCCGGTGAAGAAACGAAACGGCTGGCTGCATGAGCGCCTCCGTTCGTGAAGAGTTGTTCGAAAATTTCAAAATGAAGAGAGTCGGATGAGGCCACAACAGCAGAACAGGCGCATGCGCGGTCGCAACAACAATGGCGGCGGTGGCAACAACAATAACAACAACAACCGCAAGGGCCCAAATCCCCTGACGCGCAACTACGAGAGCAACGGCCCGGACGTGAAGATCCGCGGATCGGCTCAGCAGATCGCCGAAAAATACGCAACCCTTGCCCGTGACGCGCAGAGCTCCGGCGACCGGGTGATGGCGGAAAACTATCTCCAGCACGCCGAACATTACAATCGCATCATTGCAGCCGCGCAGGCGCAGATGCCGATCCAGAACGCACAGCAGAACCGCGACGATTTCGATGAGGACGGCGACGAAGATCGCGACGAGTTCGACAATGCCGGCAACAATGCCGGTGAGGCTTCGGTTCCTGCGGCCGGTCATGGCGCCGGCCCGCAGCCGGTCATCGAGGGCATGCCGGCCGAGTTGGCGTTCAACCAGGAAAACAGCCGCGACAATCGTGACAGCGGGCGCGACAATGGTGGGCGCGACAACCGCGATAACAATGGCGGTCGCCACCGCGACCGTCGCCCCAATGGCGGTTATGGCCAGAACGGCCAGCGCGGCGAGTATGGTTCGCGTGGCGAGCAGGGCGGCCAGCGCGGCGATCAGAACCGGCGCAACGAGACACCGGTGCAGGCGGAAGCGGTTTCCCCGGTACAGGTGGAAGCGGCTTCCCCGACCGAAACTGGTTTCGCGCCTCAGACCGAAACCGGTTTCGTGTCTCAGGCCGAGCCTGTTTTTGCCGCCGAACCCGCGCCGCAGTTCGGCAATTTTTCGCCGGCTGCTCTCGCCGCACAGGCCGAGATGAACGAAGCGGCCGCCGAGAATGGCGCTGCGCGCCGCCCCCGGCGTCCGCGCCGTCCGCGTGCCGATGCTGTCCACGGGACAGGCCAGGTAGACGCTGACCAGGCAGACACAGGCCAGGTCAATAGTGTTGGCGACAATGCCGGTCCCGGCGAAGTGGCCGCGCCGGTTGAAGGCGGTGGCGAAGCTGTCGTTGCCGACGTCGACAACCGATAAAACAGACTTTTCTAACCGGGCGTTCAAGCCGGGTTAGAGCCAAGCCAAGTTAGAGCATCCTTTACCCTGGACGGCGGAGAGAAATCTCCGCCGTTTTTGTTTTCGCCTCGGTGGAATATTATGCTTTGACCGACATCAAGGCGTCTTGAGAGACCATGGCCTATGCACCATATCTCGCGTGAACAGGATCCGGCTCGAACGGGCGGGTCCGTCACCGCAATCTGATCCGGTGCCGCAAAGCGGGCCGGTGACGGAAGGAGACAGATATGAACCTTGAAAAATATTCCGAGCGCGTGCGCGGCTTCATCCAGTCCGCACAGACCATGGCGCTCTCCCGCAATCACCAGCAATTCACCCCCGAGCATATCCTGAAAGTCCTTGTCGACGACGAGGAGGGCTTGGCAGCATCGCTGATCGAGCGCGCCGGCGGCAGCGTTCGCGATGTCAAGCTTGGCGTCGAATCCGCCCTTGAAGCGATGCCCAAGGTGGAAGGCGGCAATGGCCAGCTTTACCTGGCGCAACCGCTGGCCAAGGTGTTTTCGACGGCCGAAGAACTGGCCAAGAAGGCCGGCGACAGTTTCGTTACGGTCGAGCGGCTGCTGACGGCACTGGCAGTTGAGAAATCCGCCAAGACCGCTGACATCCTGGCCAAGGCCGGGGTGACCGCGCAGGCGCTGAACCAGGTGATCAACGATGTCCGCAAGGGCCGCACCGCCGATTCGGCGAGCGCTGAACAGGGTTATGATGCGCTGAAGAAGTATGCGCGCGACCTGACGGCGGATGCCCGTGCCGGCAAGCTCGACCCGGTCATCGGCCGCGACGACGAGATCCGCCGCACCATCCAGGTGCTGTCGCGCCGCACCAAGAACAACCCGGTGCTGATCGGCGAGCCCGGCGTCGGCAAGACGGCGATCGCCGAAGGGCTGGCGCTGCGCATCGTCAATGGCGACGTGCCGGAATCGCTCAAGGACAAGCAGTTGATGGCGCTCGACATGGGCGCGCTGATTGCCGGCGCCAAATATCGCGGCGAGTTCGAGGAGCGGCTGAAGGCCGTGCTCAACGAGGTGACCGCCGCGGCCGGCGGCATCATCCTGTTCATCGACGAGATGCACACGCTGGTCGGCGCCGGCAAGGCCGATGGCGCCATGGATGCATCGAACCTGTTGAAGCCGGCGCTGGCGCGCGGTGAGCTGCACTGCGTCGGTGCGACCACGCTCGATGAGTACCGCAAGCATGTCGAGAAGGATGCAGCCCTTGCCCGCCGCTTCCAGCCGGTTTTCGTCGACGAGCCGACGGTGGAGGACACCGTCTCGATCCTGCGCGGCCTGAAGGAAAAATACGAGCAGCACCACAAGGTGCGCATCTCGGATTCGGCATTGGTCGCGGCGGCGACGCTGTCCAACCGTTACATCGCCGACCGCTTCTTGCCGGACAAGGCGATCGACCTCGTCGACGAGGCCGCGTCGCGGCTCAGGATGCAGGTCGATTCGAAGCCCGAGGCACTGGACGAGATCGATCGCCGCATCATGCAGCTCAAGATCGAGCGCGAAGCGCTGAAGGTCGAGAAGGACGACGCTTCGAAGGATAGGCTTGCCCGTCTCGAGAAGGAGCTGTCCGGTCTCGAGGAAGAATCGACCGAGATCACCGCGAAATGGCAGTCCGAAAAGCAGAAGCTTGGGCTCGCCGCCGACCTCAAGAAGCAGCTCGACGAGGCGCGCAACGAGCTCGCCATTGCCCAGCGCAAGGGTGAATTCCAGCGCGCCGGCGAGCTTGCCTATGGCAAGATCCCGGAACTTGAAAAGAAGCTCAAGGAAGCTGAAGCCCAGGACGGCAAGGCCGGCATGGTCGAGGAGGTGGTCACGCCCGACCACGTCGCCCATATCGTGTCGCGCTGGACCGGCATTCCGGTCGACAAGATGCTGCAAGGCGAGCGCGACAAGCTGTTGCGCATGGAAGACGAGATCGGCAAGCGCGTCGTCGGCCAGGGCGAGGCGGTGCAGGCGGTGTCGAAAGCCGTCCGCCGGGCGCGTGCGGGCCTGCAGGACCCGAACCGGCCGATCGGCTCGTTCATGTTCCTCGGCCCGACGGGCGTCGGCAAGACCGAACTGACCAAGGCGCTGGCCAATTTCCTGTTCGACGACGAGAGCGCCATGGTGCGCATCGACATGTCTGAGTTCATGGAGAAGCACTCTGTCGCCCGGCTGATCGGCGCACCTCCCGGCTATGTCGGCTATGAGGAAGGCGGCGCGCTGACCGAAGCGGTGCGGCGCCGGCCCTATCAGGTTGTGCTGTTCGACGAGATCGAGAAGGCGCATCCAGACGTGTTCAACGTGCTGCTGCAGGTGCTCGATGATGGCCGCCTGACCGACGGGCAGGGTCGCACGGTCGACTTCCGCAACACGCTGATCATCATGACGTCGAACCTCGGTGCCGAATATCTGGTCAATCTCGGAGAGGACCAGGATGTCGATCAGGTGCGCGACGAGGTGATGAGCGTGGTGCGGGCATCGTTCCGGCCTGAATTCCTCAACCGCGTCGACGAGGTGATCCTGTTCCACCGGCTGCGCCGGCAGGATATGGGCCGCATCGTCGAGATCCAGCTCAAGCGGCTGGAAAGCCTGCTCGTCGACCGCAAGATCACGCTGTCGCTGGACCAGGAGGCGATCGACTGGCTGGCGGCCAAGGGCTACGACCCGGCCTATGGCGCGCGGCCGCTTAAGCGGGTGATGCAGAAGGAACTGCAGGATCCGCTGGCGGAGAAGATCCTGCTCGGCGAGATCCTCGACGGCTCGACCGTCAAGGTCACCGCCGGTTCCGACCGGTTGAATTTCCGCTCGAAGCCGGCGGTCGTGGCGACCGAGGCGGCGGCCTGAGTTCAGGCCGTCTCCTGAGAAAACGTCGGAGCGCCGCGCGTTCAGAAAGACGCGCGGCGTTCTTGTTTTTCATGCAAGTCGTTATCGCAAAACCGCTGCGCACTTTTGCGCGACATGTATAGAATGGGGAGCGGAATGACGCTGGACGACTACAACGGCTTCTGCGCCTCGCTGCCTGCGACGACCCATGTCGTCCAGTGGGGCGGCGCCCATGTCTGGAAGGTCGGCGCCAAGGTGTTTGCCATCGCCGGTTGGGACGAGGGCAAACAGCCCTTCGTCACCTTCAAATGCTCCGACATCGCCTATGACATCCTGAAGGAACAGCCAGGCCTCCGGCCCGCGCCCTATCTTGCGTCGCGCGGCATGAAATGGATCCAGCGCCAGACAAGCCAGAGCATGGATGACGACGCGCTGAAGGACTATCTGCGCGACAGCCATCGCCTTGTCGTGCTGAAGCTGACGAAACAGACGCGCAAGGAATTGGGGCTCGCTGCAAGCTAACGCATGTTGCTTCAGCCTTGCCAGAAATCCGCCATCTTCATGCCCGGTTCATGTTGGACCTTTATCGTAGCGACTGATTTGCTGGCGAAGGGGTTCGTCGTAAAGGCAACGCCGGAGCGGCGGCATTTGGGACCGGAGAGTTTGACCATCATGTTTCGCGGGATTTTCACCCTTTCGGCACTCGCCATCGGGCTGCTGGTGTCGAATGCGATGGCCTCGCCAATGGCGGATACCGCGCCGCGACCTGTCCGTGCGAACGATTCCGGCGGCATTCTTGTAGCCCAGAACGGTAATGTCGACGTCTATTACGACGCCAGGGGAAACCGCGTCCTCGTCGATGCCGAAACCGGCAAGGTCATCGCCATCCAGCCGCCACAGACCAGGTATGACCGCCGTGCGCTGCGCCGCGAGCGCTGGCGCAATCTCGGGCCGGTCGAGGATGACGACTACTATCTCGACGACCCGCAAGACACGGCGCGCGTCCGCCGCAGGCAGTTGGACGGGCAGGGCCGCATCATCGAGCCGCCGGCCGACGAATACGATCCCTATGGCGAGAATTCAGTGGAGGCTTTTCCGGAGGCGCCGCAGGATGACGGCAGTTATGGCAGCACCTACCCGGAAGCGCCGCAGCCGGCAAAGCCGCGCACCATCAAACGCCAGCCGCTCAACGAAGCCTCGATCGAACCGGTCGAGCCCGCCGCGCCGACCGAACAGGCGGCGCTGCCGCCAAAGACCGGTGGCAAGACAACAGTCGATCCGTCACTCTCGCTCGGCGCGCGCCAGGATATCGCCGCGCTGCAGGTGCTGCTCGACCGTGCCGGCGCTTCGCCCGGCGTCATCGACGGGCGCTTCGGCTCGAATGTCGACAAGGCACTTGCCGCCTACAATGAGATCACCGGCAGCAATCTGCGATCCACCGATGCGGTCGGCATCCAGGCAGCCCTTGCGCAATCCGGCGGCGATGCCTTCGCCTCCTACACAATCACACCGGAAGATGCGGCCGGCCCCTATGTCGCGTCGATACCGGAAAACTACAGCCAGAAGGCGCAGCTCGACCGCATGGGCTATACCTCCGTCACCGAGGCGATCGCCGAGCGGTTCCATATGGACGAGAACTATCTGAAGGCGATTAATCCGGACGCCAATTTCAACCGTCCAGGCACGATCATCAAGGTCGCCAATTTCGGCAAGCTGGTGGCAAAGCCGGTGGCACGCATCATCGCCGACAAGGGCAAGAAAGAGGTCTTTGCCTATGACGCGTCGGGCAAGCTGGTCGCGGCCTATCCGGCCACCATCGGTTCGTCGGACACGCCGTCGCCCTCCGGTACGCATACGGTGTCGCGAGTCGCGCTTGATCCCAATTACACCTACAACCCCAACATCAATTTCAAGCAGGGCGAGAACGACAAGGTCCTGACCATTCCGCCGGGCCCGAACGGACCGGTCGGCTCGGTCTGGATCGCGCTGGACAAGCCGACCTACGGCATCCACGGCACGCCCGATCCCTCCAAGATCGGCAAGACCGAAAGCCATGGCTGCGTGCGGCTGACCAATTGGGACGCGCGCGAACTCGCCAGGATCGTGTCTCCAGGCGTCACGGTGGAGTTCGTCGATTGAACGTTGCTGCTCGGATCGGCTGACGATCCGGCGTATTAGCCCGAGTGCCGGAGCCTCCGGCCTGGGTTCAACGACAACAACCTGCTGGCTGGTTGTTGATGGCGCGTCCGAGGCCTATGCAGGCTGCATGAAGTCTCCAAGCGAAGCCGCTGCCATTCCGCTGACCGGCTCTCTACCCGGTGATGCGTTCTGCCCGCAATCGCGGCGCAGGTTCGTGCTGATCGCGGCGATCCTGGCTTCCGCGCTCGGTTTTATCGATGGTTCGATCCTGGCCATCGCCACGCCGGCGATCCGCGTCGATCTCGGCGCCAGCCTGGCCGAAGCGCAGTGGATTTCCAACGCCTATGCATTGACGCTTTCGGCACTCATCCTTGTCGGCGGCGCGGCAGGCGACCGTTTCGGCCTGCGCCATGCCTTCGTCGCCGGCATCGCCTTGTTCATTGTCGCGTCGCTTGCCTGCGCGGTGGCGCCGAACCCAGCAGTGCTCATCGCCTTTCGGGCCATCCAGGGCATCGGCGCCGCCATCATGGTACCGGGCAGCCTGGCCATCATCGCCAAAGCCTATCCGAAGAAAGAACGCGGCAGGGCCATCGGCATCTGGGCGGCGGCCTCGGCGCTGACGACGGCGCTCGGTCCGGTACTGGGCGGTTTTGTCCTGTCGGCCTTCGGCGACGGCATCTGGCGGGCGATCTTCGCGATCAACCTGCCGCTCGGCCTTCTGTCGATCTACCTTTTGCTGGCCAAGGTCCCAGCCGACGCACCGGCGGAGAAGCGAAGCCTCGATCTCGGCGGTGCTGCACTCGCAACTTTGGCGTTCGGAGCGCTTGCCTACGGCCTGACCTCGATGAGCGCCGAGGGCCGCGGGCATATGTCGGGACCGAGCATTATTGTCGGCGCGGTGTTGCTTGTGGTTTTTGTCTTCTTCGAGCTGCGGCAGCGCGAGCCGATGATCGACCTCTCGCTGTTTCGCATCCGGGCTTTCGCCGGCGCCAACGCGGCGACCTTCTTCCTCTACTTCGCGCTGTCGGCCAATCTGTTCTATCTGCCGATGCTGTTGATCGCCGGATGGGGGTTGAGCACGGCGGAGGTCGGTTTCATCTTCCTGCCACTGTCGGCGTCGATCGCGCTGCTGTCGGGGCCGGTCGGTCAGTGGTCCGACCGGATCGGACCGCGTTTTCCGATCGCCAGCGGCAGTCTGGTCGTGGCCGTCGCCTTCGCCGGCCTTGCCCTGCTCGCCCACGCCGGCATCCACAATTTCTGGACGGGAACATTTCCGCTGATGGCGGTGATGGGGCTTGGCATGGCGCTGGTCGTGTCGCCGCTGTCGACAGCGATCATGACCGCCGTCGAGGACAAGGACACGGGCGCTGCCTCGGGTATCAACAATGCGGTTTCCCGCATTGGCGGCTTGATCGCGGTGGCGGCGATGGGTTCGCTCGCAGCCTGGGTCTACTCGACGATGCTGGACACCAGCGTCAGATCAGGCATTCCGGGTTTTGGTGAACCGGCACCAGTCGGGCTGGCGCCCGAACTCGATGCAACCAGGCTTGCCGCCAGCGACGCGGCCTTCTCGGCCGTCTCACTCGCAACCGCCCTGCTTTGCCTGCTTGCCGCGGTCATTGCCTGGACGACCATCTCCGGGCAGGCGCTGCCTTGGTCGCGCCGCGCGGAAAACTCGCAGGCCTGATTCGGGGAATTGATTCGCACTAGGGTCTAGGGTCTAGCCCTCGATCTTGGCGCTCGCGACCTTCAGCGAATTGCTGTCTTCCTGCTTGAGCAGATCATCGATGCGTTCGCGCTCGCGCTTGAAGGCGACGAGGTCATCGCCCTTCAGCACCTTGCCGACCGGCAGGCGAACGCGCATCGGGTCGACCTTGGTGCCGTTGACGATCAGCTCGTAGTGGAGATGCGGACCGGTGGAGAGGCCGGTCTGGCCGAGATAGCCGATGGTCTGGCCCTGGCGGACACGCACGCCCGGCTCGATGCCCTTGGCGAAGGCGCTCTGGTGATTGTAGGAGGTCTCGTAGCCATTGGCGTGGCGGATGATGATCTGCTTGCCGTAGCCGCCGGCCCAGCCGGCCTTCTCGACGACGCCGTTGCCGGCGGCAATGATCGGTGTGCCGATGGGGGCCGCCCAATCGACGCCGGTGTGCATACGGACATAGCCCAGGATCGGGTGTCTGCGGGCGCCGAAGCCGGAGCGGAATTTTCCCGCGGGCAGGGGATTGCGCAACAGGAACTGCTGGGCGCTCGAGCCGTCCTCATCGAAATAGTCGGTGCTGCCGTCCTGCATCTGGAAGCGGTAGAAATTGCGTGTCGCGCCGCCGAAGGTCGCCGAGACATAGAGCAGTTCGGATTCGTCCGATGCCTGGTCGTCGCCGTCCGGCTGCGAGAACAGCACCTCGATGCGATCCGACGGACTGAGCCGCGACTGGAAATCGACACCGGACGCGAGCAGCTTGATCAGCCGCTGGGTCATCGCCCTCGACATGCCGTAGGAATAGGCCGCTCGGTAGATGCCGTCATAGATGTTCGGCAGATTGCCGCGCACCACCACCGGCGGCGAATCATCGAACGCGGTCAAAAGTTCGGGATTGGGCTCCGGCTCCTGCGCCGGCACATACTGGCCGCGATCGTCGAGCGCGATGGTGAC
>NZ_JAOWPS010000002.1:0-747500 GCF_025753795.1 Mesorhizobium sp. YC-39 | reverse complement strand
ACGTCCGTCGTGAAAAGGGAAACAACCCTGACCTACAGCTAAGGTCCCCAAGTTATGGCTAAGTGGGAAAGGATGTGAGGATCCCAAAACAACCAGGATGTTGGCTTAGAAGCAGCCATCATTTAAAGAAAGCGTAACAGCTCACTGGTCTAAATAAGGGTCTTTGCGCCGAAAATGTAACGGGGCTAAAGCCATACACCGAAGCTTAGGGTTCGTAGCAATACGAGCGGTAGCGGAGCGTTCTGTAAGCTGATGAAGCCATACCCGTGAGGGGTGGTGGAGGTATCAGAAGTGCGAATGCTGACATGAGTAACGTAAGGGGAGTGAGAGACTCCCCCGCCGAAAGACCAAGGGTTCCTGCTTAAAGTTAATCTGAGCAGGGTTAGCCGGCCCCTAAGACGAGGCGGAAACGCGTAGTCGATGGGAACCACGTTAATATTCGTGGGCCTGGAGGTAGTGACGGATCATTAAGGTAGTCCAATCTTATCGGATTGAAAGGGCTGCTGCGTGGTTCCAGGAAATAGCTCCTCCTTATAGACCGTACCCGAAACCGACACTGGTGGTCTGGTAGAGTATACCAAGGCGCTTGAGAGAACTATGCTGAAGGAACTCGGCAAATTGCACGCGTAACTTCGGAAGAAGCGTGACCCTTTTCTGCGCAAGCAGAGGAGGGTGGCACAGACCAGGGGGTAGCGACTGTTTATCAAAAACACAGGGCTCTGCGAAGTCGCAAGACGACGTATAGGGTCTGACGCCTGCCCGGTGCTGGAAGGTTAAGAGGAGGGGTGCAAGCTCTGAATCGAAGCCCCAGTAAACGGCGGCCGTAACTATAACGGTCCTAAGGTAGCGAAATTCCTTGTCGGGTAAGTTCCGACCTGCACGAATGGCGTAACGACTTCCCCGCTGTCTCCAGCATAGACTCAGTGAAATTGAATTCCCCGTGAAGATGCGGGGTTCCTGCGGTTAGACGGAAAGACCCCGTGCACCTTTACTATAGCTTTACATTGGCATTCGTAGTGGCATGTGTAGGATAGGTGGTAGGCTTTGAAACCTGGGCGCCAGCTCAGGTGGAGCCACCCTTGAAATACCACCCTTATTACTATGGATGTCTAACCGCGGCCCGTTATCCGGGCCCGGGACAATGTATGGTGGGTAGTTTGACTGGGGCGGTCGCCTCCTAAAGAGTAACGGAGGCGCGCGATGGTGGGCTCAGAACGGTCGGAAATCGTTCGCTGAGTGCAATGGCATAAGCCTGCCTGACTGCGAGACTGACAAGTCGAGCAGAGACGAAAGTCGGTCATAGTGATCCGGTGGTCCCGCGTGGAAGGGCCATCGCTCAACGGATAAAAGGTACGCCGGGGATAACAGGCTGATGACCCCCAAGAGTCCATATCGACGGGGTTGTTTGGCACCTCGATGTCGACTCATCGCATCCTGGGGCTGGAGCAGGTCCCAAGGGTATGGCTGTTCGCCATTTAAAGCGGTACGTGAGTTGGGTTCAGAACGTCGTGAGACAGTTCGGTCCCTATCTGCCGTGGGTGTAGGAATATTGAAAGGATCTGTCCCTAGTACGAGAGGACCGGGATGGACGGATCTCTGGTGGACCTGTTGTGGCGCCAGCCGCATAGCAGGGTAGCTATATCCGGACGGGATAACCGCTGAAGGCATCTAAGCGGGAAACCCACCTTAAAACGAGTATTCCCTGAGAACCGTGGAAGACGACCACGTTGATAGGCCGGGTGTGGAAGAGCGGCAACGCTTGAAGCTTACCGGTACTAATAGTTCGATCGGCTTGATCGTTCTCATTCCTTATGCCCATTTCTGGCGACAATCCTTTGGATTGCGCCGAGATGGATGGCACGAATAGACAGCTTCTCGATATAAACATGCGTTTTGCCGACCTGGTGGTTATGGCGGAGCGGCTGCACCCGATCCCATTCCGAACTCGGCCGTGAAACGCTCCAGCGCTGATGGTACTTCGTCTCAAGACGCGGGAGAGTAGGTCGCTGCCAGGTCTGCCAAACGCATGTTTAGAAAATCTTCTCCTCACGATAAGGCCCGCCAACGGGATTTCGGGCCGCGCAAGCGGCCCTTTCATTTGGCCAAGGCTTGAATCTGGTAAGCTTAGGCTTACTTCTAGGGTTGACGCGGGGTGGAGCAGCCCGGTAGCTCGTCAGGCTCATAACCTGAAGGTCACAGGTTCAAATCCTGTCCCCGCAACCAAATACCAAAACGGCCCGCCTTGTGCGGGCCGTTTTCGTTTGGCTGTGCTTTTTTGATCTGCATCAGGGCTGCTGAGCGCTGCCACTGCATAGAGCGGCCACGTGACGCCCAAATTTCGCTATGCCGCTGATATCGACGCCCTTGTGGAGGCAACGGTCACCAGGCACTCCTCCGATCGCAGCAGGCCCAGTGCCTCTTTGGAGACGCTGTCGTCGGTGATGACTTCGTCAATCTCGGAGATATCACAGAGCGTGCAGAAGCCAGGCGCCGTAAATTTCGAACCGTCTACAAGCAGAATTGTTCGCCGCGCTGAAGCAATCATGGCTCGTTTCAGGGATGCAACCTCAAGCGCCGTCTCGGTGAGCAGGGTGCCGGTTACCGCTGATGCGCCCGTCATGCAAAGGTCGGCGTGGAGCGTCCTTATGAAGCTCTCACCCGGCTCGCCGGCGAGATGGCGATAGCCCGGCCGGACGGTGCCGCCGGGCAGGATGATGCGCCAGGATTTGATATCCGCTGCAAAGTCGGCGATCTGCAGGCTGTTGGTCACTACGGTCAGAGGCAGATCGCGCTCGGCAGCCGCGCGAACCGCCTCCATGACCGTTGAGGAACTATCGAAGATAACACTGTCTCGCGCACTGAGGCGCAGGGCGGCCTCGCGGCCGATCGCCACCTTTTCCGCGTGCTGGAGTTCGGCGTTGACCGTCATCTCCCTTTCGAAGGTGGCCCGCATCGGCTGAAGCAGATGCGCACCGCCATGGGTACGTTCCAGATAGCCCTTTTCCACGAGATCCTCGAGGTCGCGCCGAACGGTCGATTGAGAACCGCCGATCGTGTCAGCCAGTTCCTGGATGCTGGCCGCTCCATTGATCCGCAGATGCTCCAAGATCAGAGCCCGCCGTTTGGCCGGAACGATGTCGACGCGCTTGCTCGGAGAGTCCATGCATCACCCGGTTGGTGGCCGGCAATGATTCCGGCCGGTTTCCGATCAATTTCGGTCAATCTCTACCAAATCGTATACCCGCAATCCACCACGACCACGGAGCCGGTCATCGCACTGGAGGCACTGGAGGCGAGAAAGAGGATGGGAGCTGCGATCTCGTCCGCCCGCGCGACGCGCTTCATCGGCGTCATGTCCATCCAGACCGGCATGAGGTTGTCGTCCGTGAAGCCGTCGCGGGACATGACCGTGTCCACGTAGGTCGGAGCCACGCAGTTGACGCGCACGCCCCGCTCCGCCCATTCGCCGGCAAGCGACCGTGTCATGTGATGAACGGCCGCCTTGGCCGCATTGTAGTGCGCCTGACGCTGCGGCTTGTTCGAGATCAGGCCGGACATGGAGCCGAGCGTCACGATCGAGCCACGACCGCGTTCCAGCATCGGCCTGGCGAATTCCCGGCATGACCAGTAGGCACCGTTGAGATCGACATCGACAACCTTCAGCCAGACCTCATCGCTCATCTCCTCGCCACCTGTATCCGGCCAGGCGATGCCGGCATTGGCAATCAGGATATCGACGGCCTGATATCGCTCATTGGCTGATCGGGCGGCCGCCGCGACTGCCTTGGAATCGGTAACATCGAGCACGACAGCGTCGACCGTATAGCCTTTCTCGGTCAATTCCCGCCGGCCGACTTCGAGCACGTCGGGGTTCATGTCCGAAATGATCACCCGCGCGCCAGCTTCGGCCAGCGCCTCGGCTGTCGCCAGGCCGATGCCGCGCCCTCCGCCGGTGATGAATGCCGTTTGTCCATCCAGGCGGAATCGTTCGAGATACATCGGATCTTCCTTCATGCTTGTTTGAGGGCGGTGCGCGTGTCGGCCCGGCTGTGCCGGCCAAGCATCAGCAGGCAGCCGGCCGTGAAACTGTCGCCGAGGCCAAGTGTGGTGGCGGGCTTTTCGACGTAAGGCGAAGCGCATGCGACGAAGGACCAGCGCCCCTTGCGCACCGGCACCTCGAATGGCACGGCGTGGAACTGTACCTCGGGTGCGGTCGTAATGATTTCGGCGGGTGCGCCGGTTGCGGCGCGTGAGCTGGCGATGGCGCAGCCAGCCATCAAGGCAAGTTCCTCCTCGCGCGGATCGTTGACGGTAATGGCCGCAGCCCAGGTGTCGGCGTGAACGCAGACGCGTTCAAGGTCCAGGCGCTCTGCGAGCGCCATCATCGCCTCCTGGGGTGACTGGGCCGAAGGGTCCATGGCGAGAAGCTCGGAATGGCTCATGCCGAGAGAGGTGATCGTGCCTTTTGCGTGAGCGAGCAATTCCTCCACGGCGGCCAGCGAGGCGTAACCGGCAAGCTCGAAATGGATGGTCTTGAGCCCCGCCGCCTTCCAGGCCCGGCTGAGAGCGAAGACATGCCGGCTGGCCGCGTCGACATTCTCCACCGCTTCGTCATTGAGGCCGGAAAGCAAGCCGGCGGCAGCCGATGACGCCAATTGCCGGGACAATGCCTCGAAATCGGCATCGCGCTGGATGCCCCGATCGCAGAAGCGGACGATAACGCGTGACGAGCGCCGAGGCATCAGCGTGCCGATCGGCTGGCCTGCCGTGTACTCGAAGATGAATATCTCGGGAATGTGCGGTCCGGCTGGGCTGATCGCGTCGACCGTCTTCAACATACCGCCCTCGGCGAGCAGAACGCCGCTCGGGATTTGCCGTAGCATCTGCTCATTGCGATCCTCGAGCGCGATCAGCGCAGGCACGCCTAGCCGCGAGAGAACCCAGGCGGCCTGCGGGCCGGTTCCGCCGAGCGCGTAGCGCGGCTCAAGCCGCTCGCGGAGCCAGGCCGGACCCTGCGGCCATTCAAAACGGACCTCGCCGCCGATACCGCGCGCGGCGCGTGAGAGCAGAAGCGATGCAAGTTCACCAGCCGGGCTTGCCGTGGGCGCATCCAGCAAGGGCTGAATGTCGCGCATGTCGACCCTGGCATCCACGCAGGCACTTATGCCGCACAAAACCAATCCGGATTGGGACAGGGTGCTCGCGCTCAACGGACCCGATCGCGGGTCTGTCAGGGCGGCATAGCGATCGGCCCATGATCCAGTGAAGATCTCTTTCATGGCCGCGTAAATCCTCCCTACCCGGCAATGATGTCAATTGCTACCATTATCTTCCAAATCGTCAATGCGCTTTTGCGGAAGTCCATCAAAATTACGCATATTTGGCGAATTCGGATAGCGTCCGTAGTCATGAAGGCGAAAGTGCCTATTCCTCCTCGCGCACATGGCATGGGCATTCTGGAATGCCGGTTTCCTATTATAGGTTATTGAAAACAGGGGTATTTTTTAGGAGCCAGGTAATGAATACCCGCTCATCAGAACCTGAAGTTAGATGGCGATTGTCAAAATTTCGAAAGAGTTAGATAGCTATTGACAGATTATGAAAAGAATCGGCATATGTCTGCAGGTCTTTGGCGGCGAGAGGACGTGCGCCTGCGGCCCGAGCCGTCCAGAATTTGAGGAACACCGATGGTCACGAGACTCGATAGAAAACTGGCGAACATCCGGGCAGGGCGCTACAAGCCCACGGACTTCATCATCGCCGATGCCAAGGACAGCGATGTGGGAGCGGGCGTGACCGCAACCGGGTTCGACTATTCGGCAAAACCGCCGCGCCGCCGCAGCCGCCAGGAATTCATCGCGCAGATCGAGGCGATCATCAGGCAGGATATCGTCGACATCATGCTGGTGTCGCAATCGAATCTCGAATTGCTGGACGAACGTGCCGCCTTTCTTGGCAGCGAGGTGAAGCCGGCGATCCGCGCCAATCTCGAAACCATGTGCTGGGGGGCGGTCCGGCATGGTGTCTATACGCAGACGCCATCCATTCCCTTTCGCGATGCCAATCTCGCCCGCCTCGTCGCCAACTATCCGACGAGCGGCACGAATCTTGGCCTGTACTCGGTCTCGTTCAGCAACAATATCGAGCTCGATATCCGGACATTGAACGCCTTTGCCGAATTCCGGGCAGAGGCTGCCAGGCACAATTTCAAATATTTCTACGAGGTCTTCAATCCAAGCGTCGACATCGGGCTCAGCCGTGACGAGATCGGCGAGTTCGTCAACGATAATATCATCAAGTCGCTGGCAAGCGTGCCGCGAGCCGATCGGCCGCTTTTCCTTAAAACCCCCTACAACGGACCGAAGGCGCTGGAGGAGCTCGTCAATTTCGATTCCGAGCTCATTGTCGGTGTGCTCGGCGGTGGTGCCGGCACAACGCGCGATACTTTCGAGCTCGTCGCTCAATCCGAGCGTTACGGGGCGCGGCTGGCCCTCTTCGGGCGCAAGATCAATCTCGCCGAGGCGCCGCTTCAACTGATCATTCTGATGCGAGCTGTCGCCGACGGGGAGATGGGGCCGGAAGAGGCTGTCCGCGCCTATCACGGTGAACTGCAGAAGCTGGGCCTTGCCCCCAACCGGTCGCTGGCGGACGACCGGGCCATTACGGAGGACGTCTTGAAGGTCGCGGCGGCGAAGGCTGCCTGAGGCTGATAGGGAGACGCCATGTCGTCTCCTTCGGAACGTGACCCCGTGGGGTCACGGCGCCCGCGGGTAAGAGGCCGCGAGGCGCGCATGCTTGGAGAAAAAAGGGAGGAACATAATGAGGAAAATGCTGTTTCTTGCGACGACCATCCTTACGGCGGCTCTTGCCGCCGGTTCGGCCTGGGCGGACGAGAAGGAAGTGACGGTCTGGTCCTGGTTCATCCAGAGCACGATGGACAAGTCGATCGCGGCTTTCGAGAAGGCCCATCCGGACATCAAGGTCAAATACACCTACTACAACTATTCTCCTGAATACATCACGGCACTGAAGGCGGCGGCGGCTTCAGGCAGCCTGCCTGATGTCATCGGCCTACAGCCGGGATCGCTGACGCAGCAGTACCGCGACAATCTGGAGGCGGTGAATGAGCGCGCCGAGAAGGAATGGGGCGCGGGCTGGGCGGAGAAGATCTTCCCGGTCAACCGCAAGCAGATGCAGATGGGCAATCCGAAGGGCGACAAGAATTACTACATCGTCCCCCAGGAATCGCAGGTCCTCTGCATCTGGTACAACCGCAAGATCTTCGAAAAGCTCAACATTGCCGCGCCGGAGACCTACGAGGAGCTCAAGGCGGCGGCCAAGGCGCTGACCGACGGCGGCTATATCCCGATGTTCCAGGGAGCGGCCGACGGCTGGCAGAACGAGAACGTGTTCTTGATGCTCGCCAATCAGTTCTCGCCCGGCATCGTCGACAAGGCACAGGCTGGCGAGACGCCATGGACCGCACCGGAACTCGTCGAGGCCATGAAGGCCTGGAAGGGCCTCTTCGACGACGGCATCTTCCAGCAGGGCGCGCTTGGCGCCCATGCCTATCCGACGGGCGCCCAGCTCTTCGCGCAAGGCAAGGTCGGCATGATGGCGCTCGGCTCGTGGTGGATGCAGGAAAGCAAATTCCCGCCGCCGCTTTCGGAGTATGTTCAGAACATGGAAGGCTTCGACTTCTTCTACATGCCGCCGGTCAAGCAAGGCAATACGGCCAGCCCGCCGGTCGGTGGCATCGACATCGGCTACGGGCTGACAAAGAATGGCGGAAGGAACCCGGCTGCATGGACCTTCCTCGCGGAACTGACCAATGGCGTCGGCCTGCAGGAAGCGCTGAACGACCTCAATGATCTGCCGGCTTTCGACGGCCACTCACCGAAGGGCGATATCACCGACCACGTGAAGGAGATGTCGGCCCGCTTCATGACTGACCTGCCAAAGGCCGAGAATCAGAGGTTTGCGTCGCCGGCTGTCGCCGAGGCGCTGGACAACGCCCTTGCCGGTGTCGCGGCCGGCAGCACCGAGCCGGAGGCGGCGCTCGCTACCGTGCAGGCCGCGACCGAAAAGGCGCTCGCCGCTCAATGAACCGCAGCGGCCGACCGGGCGCTTTCGAGCGCCCGGTCCCTGTTGATCTGATAGGGTGAGCATTATGCGCGCAGAAGCCGTGCGAGCCGGACCCGCGGCGGCGATCGAACGGCGGCCGGCATCGAGAACCTCAACGCTTTATCTCTTCGCTGTGCCGGCGACCCTTCTGTTTGTCGTTTTCATTGCCTATCCGATCCTCTGGGTGGCCGGACAGAGCCTCTACGTTCGTTCGGGCAGCGGCGCATCCTCCTTCGCCGGCTTCGCGAACTATGTGACGGTCCTCGGTGATCCGACTTTCTGGATCGTGGTGCGCAACATGCTCTTGTGGGGCGTGATCACCATTCCGGTGCAGATGCTTATCGGCGGGGTGCTTGCCTATTTCATCGAGCGGCACACCCATGCCCTGCGCGGCTTCTTCCGCACCATGTTCTTTCTGCCGGTCGTCACCTCGGTTTCGGTCATCAGCCTGGTCTGGGTGCAGATCTATGCGCCTTACTATGGCATTGCCCAGGAATATCTGAAGCATGTCGGGTTCGTCATGATGACCTCGCCGATCGGTGACCCGAAGATGGCGATCTACGCGCTTATCATCGTCAACATCTGGCAATGGACCGGCTTCTCGATGCTCATGTACATCGCCGGCATTGCAAACCTGCCGAGCGAGGTGCTGGACGCGGCGCGCGTCGACGGGGCGAGGGGCTGGCGGCTCGCGGTGCATGTCATCGTGCCGATGCTGGCGCCGGCGACCAAGTCGTTGCTGCTGCTCGGCGTCATCGGCACGTTGCAGACCTTCCCGATCGTCCATCTGATGACCGGCGGCGGCCCGAACCGCGCCAGCGAGGTGTTCGGCACATTCATCTTCAAGCAGAGCTTCGTGCTCGGCGACACCGGCAGCGGTGCGGCACTTTCCGTCATCGTGCTGGTCGTCGCGCTGGCCCTGTCGCTGCTCCAGATCGTGACGCTCGGCGCCCGCCTGACGCCGGCCGGAAAGGAGCGGCCGTGACCCCGCTTGCCCGCTCCCGTCTTCGCAGCACCGTGATCCACATGGTTCTCTTCATCGTGCTCGGCTTCTGGATGATCCCGCAGGTCTACATGCTGTCGATCGGTCTCAGGACGCCGGCCCAGGCCTTCGATGCGGCACTCTTCACATGGCCGGTCACCTTCGACAACTTCGTCACGGTCATCCGTGACAATCCGCTCGGTGGCATCTTCCTCAACAGCCTCATCGTGACGGTCGCGACCGTGGCGATCGTGGTGGCCGTCTCCTCGCTCTTCGCCTTCGCCTGCGCCATCCTGCGGCTCAAGGGCTCGCTCTTCCTCTACACGACGCTGCTCACGACACTCATGGTGCCGCTCGCCTCCATGGTGCTGCCGCTTGCCATCCTGCTCAAGAATTTCGGCTGGGTGAACACCTATATCGGCCTGATCCTGCCCTATGCGGCGCTCGGCGTACCCTTTGCCATGGTCATCCTCAAATCCTTCCTGGAGGATGCGCCCCGCGAGCTTTTCGAAGCCGCGCGCGTCGATGGCTGCAATGCCTGGCAGACCTATTGGCACGTGGCGCTGCCGCTGGTCAGGCCGGCGCTTGTCTTCGTCACGATCTGGCAGTTCATCGTCACCTGGAACGAATTCTTCCTCGCCCTCATTGTGCTCACCAAGGCCGAGATGAAGACACTCACCATCGTGCCGATGCAGTATTCGGGCCTGTACATGGCCAATCCCGGCGCGCTGTTTGCGGTGCTCACGCTGATCGCGCTTCCCCTCATCCTCCTTTATGTGCTGGTCCAGCGCGCCTTCGTGCGTGGGCTGCTCGCCGGCGCGGTGAAAGGCTAGACCCATGGCAACGCTTTCGATCGACAAGATTACCAAGGCTTTCGGCAGCGTGATGGTCATTCCCGAGCTGTCGCTCACCATCCCCGACGGCGAATTCTGCGTGCTTGTGGGACCGTCGGGTTGCGGCAAGTCCACACTGCTGAGGATCATTGCCGGCCTGGAGCCGATCAATTCAGGGCGTATCCTGGTGGATGGCGTCGACATGAGCGATGCCGAGCCGCCGGAGCGCGGCGTGGCCATGGTCTTCCAGTCCTACGCGCTCTATCCGCATATGGATGTCGGCCGTAATATCGGCTTCGGCCTCGAGATCGCCCGCACCCCCTCGGCCGAGATTGCCGAGCGAGTGCGCCGGGCCGCCGACAAGCTGCGCCTGTCGTCCTATCTGCGGCGCAGGCCGCGCGAACTCTCTGGCGGTCAGCGGCAGCGCGTGGCGATCGGCCGGGCCATAACCCGCAAGCCGAAGCTCTTCCTGCTCGACGAGCCGCTCTCCAATCTCGATGCGGCGCTGCGTGTCGGCATGCGCGTCGAGATCGCGCGCCTCAAAGCCGAACTCGCTTCGACCATGATCTACGTCACCCATGACCAGGTGGAGGCGATGACGCTTGCCGACCGCATCGTCGTGATGGACGGCGGGCGGATCGAGCAGGTGGGCACGCCGCTCGAACTCTATCACCGACCCGCCAATCTGTTCGTCGCGGGCTTCATCGGCTCGCCTGCCATGAATTTCCTCAATGGCCGGGTCGCCTCCGTTCGGGACAAGCAAGCGACGGTCCATCTGGCACTAGGCCCCACGCTTGATGTCCCTGTCTCCAGGCCTCTCGAACCGGGTGACGAAGTCATCCTTGGCATTCGACCGGAACACGTTCTCATCTCGGCCGAGGAGCGCGCAGATGCGCATGTCGTGGAGGCGGGCGTCGTCGAGCTGCTGGGCAGCGATACCTTCATCCATGTGCGGGAGGGCGAAGAGAACCTCGTTATCCGCGACAGCAGTGGGCGCATGGCGCGCGCCGGGGATCGCATCGCGATCTCCTTGCCGTCTCCCGCCTGCCATCTCTTCGACAAGACTGGCCACAGAATCTCCGAAAATGCACCCGCGCGCTGGGAACCCATACCCGCAAAGGCGCGGATCAACTGACGGCAGCCAAGGAATACAAGGAGGAAAATATGACGGATTTCCAGGGGCGAACCATTCTGGTCACAGGCGGCAGCGGCGGCATCGGGGGCGCCGTCGTTCGCCATCTGGTGGCGGCCAATGCGGATGTCATCGCCGCAGGCCGTTCGCGCCAGGCGCTCGATGCGATCGCCGGGGAGACCGGCTGCCGCACCCTGACCTTCGATCTCGCCTCGGAGGAGGAAATCCGCAATGCCCTCGAAGGGCTCGATCTCTGGGGTGTCGTCAACAGCGGCGGCTTCGGCGGCGAAATCGCAACGCCGATGGATACCGACATCGCCATCTTCGACAAGGTCATCGCCATCAATGCGCGTGGCGCGCTGCTCGTCACCAAATATGCCACGCAGTCGATGGTTCGGCTGAGGAAAGGCGGTGCCATCGTCAACGTGTCGAGCCAGGCCGCGCTCGTTGCCCTGGAAGGGCACATTTCCTATGGATCGTCGAAGGCGGCGCTGGAAAACATCACGCGCGTTTCCGCCCTTGAGCTCGGCAAATACGGGATCCGTGTCAATAGCGTCAACCCGACGGTGGTGATGACGCCGATCTCTTCCGGCCATTGGAGCCAGCCGCATGTCGCGGAGCCGTTCCTGAAGCAGATGCCGCTCGGCCGCTGGGCCACCGAGGATGAAGTCGCGGCGCCGATTGTCTTCCTGCTCAGCGACGGAGCGTCGATGATTACCGGCGTCTCGTTGCCGATAGATGGCGGCTATACCTGTCGTTAAAGCGCGTCGCGTTTGAACGGAGTCAGACGTTGTGCCTATCGGCCTATGGCCGGTGGCTTGACGAGACAAGCTCGGCCTTGAGCCGGGCCGTCTCCAGCCCGATCGCGATGAAGCCGCGCGCATGGCGGGCCAACTGCATATTGTCGGCCCACAGGTTGCGCCAGATCGCGGTCTTCTTCGACAGGTTCTCGTCGACGATCTCCGACGAGAAGGATTCGAAGCTGAGGTCGTCATGATAGCCGATCGCGGTGAGCGCATCGAAGATCGCGGCAAAGTCGATATTGCCGGTGCCGAGGAAGCCGCGATGGCTCTCGCCGATGTGGACATAGCCGATCTTTTTCGCGGCATGGCGGATGGCCAATCCGACGTCGGCCTCCTCGACGTTCATGTGGAAAGTGTCGAGATGCAGGAAGATGTTGTCGGAGCCAGTGTCCTCGATGAAGGCCAGCCCTTGCGCCGCGGTGTTGAGCAGGTTGCTTTCGAAGCGGTTGACGATCTCGAGGTTGAGCGTGACGCCGGCGGTCTTGGCCGTCTCCGCCACCTCGGCAAGCGTCGAGGCGCTGCGGTTCCATTGGTCGCGCGTCGGCGCCTCGCTCTGCAATCCGTGACTGGTCGAGAGGATGCCGGCGACCTTGCTGCCGCCGAGATCGCGGGTCAGTGCGATCGTACGTTTCAGGATTTCGACGCCGTGTGCGGCAATCGTCCTGTCGGCGCTGGAAATGTCGCCATCGGCCGGCAGCCCGATGCTGATCGCCACGCCAAGATCGAGATCGGCGATGCGTTTGGCCAGCCTGCCGATATCGACATTGGCAGGGTCGAGATAGGAGAATTCGATCAGGTCGAAGCCGGCTTCCCTAGTGTTGGCCAGCGTGCGTTCAAGATCGCCCTGCGCCGAGCTTGCCGACCAGACGAAGGAATGGATGCCAATGCGCGACATGATCGTCTCCGGTTGCTCAGAACCATCGGACCCAAAGCGGGAACCGTTTTTGCAAATCCGCTGCTTAAAAAAGAGGTGCGGCCGGTCGTCCCGGCCGCACCAGGCTGGGAGGATTAGCGGGCCGCGGTCCAGCCCTTGTAGTCCTTCAGGTTCTCGGCCGTGATCAGCTTCGGATCGAGCAGGACGGTCGGCTCTGCCGGCTTCTTGCCGGCAAGCAGGTCAGCCGCCATCGTCAGAGACTGGCCGGCCATCACATAGGGGTCCTGCGAAGCCGACGCCTTGATCATCGAGGTACCGGAAGAGAGCTCCTTCTCGATGTCCGGCGCGCCGTCGACCGCGGTGAAGATGAACTCGGAACGGTTGAGCTGCTTGGCCGCAAGCTGGGCGCCGATCGCCGTCGGATCGTTGATGGCAAACACCGCATCGATCTTGTCGAAACGGGTGAGCAGCGACTGGAACACTTTCAGGCCGCCATCACGCGAGCCCTCGGCATTCTGGTCGTCGGACAGGATCTTGATGTCGGGATGCTTTGCAAGCACGTTCTTGCAGCCCTGCACCCGCTCGAGAATCGACGACGATGCCGGGCCGTTCAGGATGACGTAGTCGCCCTTGCCGCCGGTGTGGTCGACCAGATACTGGCAAGCCTCTTCGCCGGCCTTGACGTTGTTGGTCATCACGGTGACGTCGGCGCCTGGCGCCGAAACGTCGAAGGCGGCAACCACGATGCCCGCGGCTTGTGCCTTCTTCACCGCCGGCGCGATCGCCTTGGCGTCGACGGCGTTGAGCATGATCACGTCGACGCCGGCGGCGATGAAGGAATCGACCTGCGAGACCTGCTTGTTGAGGTCGTAGTCGGCCGATACCGACGTCACCTCGACATTCGGGTTGATCTTCTTGGCCGCATCCTCGATGCCCTTGATGGTGGCGACGAAGAATGGGTTGCCGAGCAGGCCGACCGAGATGCCGACCTTGTTCAGGTCTTTGGCCGAGGCCGGTGCGATGGCGACGGCCGCGAATGCGGCGCCGCAGAGCAGTTTGGCGATGGTCTTCATTACGCTTACTTCCTCCTGATGCCCCGCGCCTCTCACGGTGCGTTACACAAGCCGGTCGTTAATGCCGGCGACCAAGGTCAATCACGTTCTTGCTCCTGCCTGGAGCCTGTAGCGGTCGAGGGCGACCGCCACGATGATGACCAATCCCTTGATGATGTACTGCCAGATGTCGGAAACACCGGCCAAGATGAGCCCGTTGGAGAGCACCGCGATGATCAGGCCGCCGATCAGCGTGCCCCAGATCGAGCCGACGCCGCCGACGAAGCTGGTGCCGCCGAGAATGACCGCGGCGATGGCGTCGAGTTCGTAGGATTGTCCAAGCTGAAGCCCGTTGGCGGCGTAGAGACGTGCCGCCGACATGGCCCCGCCAAGGCCGGCCAGAAGACCGGAAACACCATAGACGAAGAGCAACACCAGCGGCACCTTGATGCCGGTGAGGCGGGCAGCCTCGGCATTGCCGCCGACGGCATAGATCCAGGTGCCGAGCACCGTGCGCTTGAGCACCAGCCAGGACAGCACGACAACCGTCAGCGCGATGATTACCAGCCACGGAATGCCGAACAGCGAACCGTTGCCGATGAAATCGAACGGCAGGTCCGAGTTGAACACCGTCGTGTCCTGGCCGAGCAGGCGGGCGACGCCGCGCACGGCGGTCAGCGATCCCAGTGTGACGATGAAGGGCGGCAGCTTGATATAGGCGACGAGCAGCCCGTTGATGAGACCGAAGCCGAGACCGACCAGAATGGCCGCCGGCACGCCGAGCATGCCCCAGTCCGGGATCAGCGACACCATCACCGCCACCATCGCCGAGGCGGCCAGAATCGAGCCGACGGACAGGTCGATGCCGCCGGTCAGGATGACGAAAGTCATGCCGGCCGCGAGCACGATGTTGATCGACGACTGCTGCGTGACGATGAGCAGATTGGTCTCGGTCAGGAAGCGCGGATTGATGAACTGGAAGCCGGCAGCCAGCAGGACCAGCACCGGCAGCATGCCGAGTGCGGCGAAGGCGGTGCGCAACCGCCGGCTCCTGGCGACAGCCTGATCGCTCGTACCGATTGTTCCGGTCGCCCTGTCGGTCATCCCTTGGCCGCTCCCGTTGCGAGTTCCATGATTTTCTCCTGGCTGAGCGGCTCGCCCTCGGATGCCGTCACCTCGCCCGATATGGCGCCGTCGCGCATCACCAGCACGCGGTCGGCGACGCCGATCACCTCCGGCAGTTCGCTGGAGATCATCAGGATGGCGATGCCCCTGTTGGCGAGATTGTCGATCAGCCGGTAGATTTCCGATTTCGCGCCGACATCGACGCCACGGGTCGGCTCATCGAGGATGAGGACACGCGGGTCGGTCTCGAGCAGGCGGGCAAGCAGCACTTTCTGTTGGTTGCCGCCCGACAGCGAACCGGCATTGGCCGCAACCGAACTGGTACGGATGGAGAGGTCGGAAACGGATTTGGCGGCACGCTTTTCGGCCGCTGTAAAGTCGCGGAAGCCGCCGGCCCGCGCGTCCCTTGCGAGCACGCCCATGCTGATGTTGTCGGAGATCGACATGTCGAGGAACAGGCCGAGCTCCTTGCGGTCCTCGGTGAGGTAAGCGATGCCGGCATCGAGCGCCTCGCGCGGCGAGCCGATGGCTACAGGCTTGCCATCGAGCTCCAGCGTGCCTGACGTATGCCGATCTGCACCGAAGATCAGCCGAGCAAGCTCGGTGCGACCGGAGCCGACAAGGCCTGCCAGCGCCAGTACTTCGCCCTTGTGCAGATCGAAGGAGCAGTCCTTCAGGAGCTTGCCGTCCGACATACCGCGCACCGAAAGCGCCACCGCGCGCTTTGCGTCCGGCGGGCGGTGATCCTTCTTGTAGAAGGCGGACAGGTCGCGGCCGACCATCATCGAGACGAGGCGCGAGGCGCTCAGGTCGGCGCGCTCGAGCGTGCCGACATAGCCGCTGTCACGCAGCACGCTGACGCGGTCGGCGAGCTGGTAGACCTCCTCCATGCGGTGGCTGATATAGATGATGGCGATGCCTTGCGACTTCAGCGTCGCGATGACCTCAAACAGCCGGTCGGTCTCGCGCGAGGTTAGCGACGTCGTCGGTTCGTCCATGACGATGATGCGCGCATTGGTCGACAGCGCGCGGGCAATCTCGACCAACTGGCGTTCGCCGAGCGACAGGCTGGAGACAAGGGCGCGCGCCGAGAAGGAGACGCCGAGGCGCGCGATGATCTCGTTGGCGCGCCGGTTGCACTGGTCGCGGTCGACGACGCCGAAACGCCGCGGCTCGTTACCGAGGAAGATGTTCTGCGCCACCGTCAGGTTGGGCGCCAGCGACAGTTCCTGATAGATGACCGCAATGCCCTGGGCGCGGGCCTTGATCGGGTTGCCGGTCACGCTAGGCGCGCCGTCGATCAGGATCTCGCCGCCAGGGTCAGGCCGGTAGGCGCCGGACAGCACCTTCATCAGCGTCGACTTGCCGGCGCCGTTCTCGCCCATCAGCGCATGCAGCTCGCCGGCATGAACGGTCAGTGACACGTCCTGCAGGGCGCGGATGGCGCCGAAGGTCTTCGAGATGTGCCGCATTTCCAGCACCGGCTGACGCGCCATGTCTGTCTGGGCAGCCGCGGCGGTCATCGCGCGCCTCCCACGGCAGCGCCAGCCATGCCGCGATCGGCGATCAGGCCGCGCCAGCGATCGCGGTAGCCGGCGAGGCCGGCGAAGGTCGAGGCGCGCACGGGCTCCGGCACTTCGGCGGCAAATTCGCGGCCGACGCTCTCGAAGGCGAGAGCGGCCGCCCCGGTGGCGCTGCCTTCCAGCGTGGCGCCTTGCATGAAGGCCTGGCCGGGACGGAGCTGCGCCAACAGGGAGGCTAGCAAGCCGCCATTGTTCAGCCCGCCATCGACGATCACGGTGTTGTTCGAATGGATCAGGTCGAGGCAGAGATCGATCATCAGCGCCACATAGAGCAGCGCCACGGCCGCGCGTTCCCCGGCGCTGGGCGTGCGCCCGGTGAGTTCGCCTGAGCGATGAGGCATCGGCCCGCCCGGGGCGAAGCTCGGTAGCGCCATGATGCCGGCGTCGATCACCTGCTGCACCGAGGAGCGGTCGATTGTGCCTTGCCAGTCGCCGCTGATGACAGCGAATTCGCGCCCACCCATGAAGCGGATGGTCGGTACCGGGCCGCCATCGACGTCGACATTGACGAGCATGTCGCGGTCGCGATCGAGCGCATCGAGCGGGCAGTCCGGATTGAGCACGACGACCCAGGTGCCGGTCGACACCACGGTGACCGGCCCCAACTCCTGCCGGCGATAGGCATGGAGCGCGGCGTTCGAGTCGTGGACGCCATTGTGGGTCGCGATCGGTCGCGCCGCACCGCCGAAGCGCTGCTCGCCGATGACGGCGCCGGCGCGCTCGAAGGCGGGCATCCGGTCGCGCCAGCCCTCGGCGTCGACTAGCGAGGAGAAGTCGCGCTTGCGCGGTGCCCACAAATGCGAGTGACAGCCGAGATAGGACACTTCCGAGACAGCCCGACCGCCGAAGCGCCAGCTCCAGTATTGCGGATAGCCGAGGATCGATTTCGCGGCGGTGAAGGCGCTCGGCTCCACCGCCTGCAGCCACAGCATGTGGCGACCATAGTTGAAGCCAAGCGGCAATTTCGGCGAGAAGGTCTCGGCAAAATCCGGAATGCGGCGATCGATCCTGGCGGCGATTTCGGCGGGCGGTTCCTGCTCGTAGTCGAGGATCGGATGCGTTAGGCGCGCGTCGTCGACCAGGGCAAAGGTGCAGCCATGGCCTGATACCATGAGTCCTTCCACACCGTGGCTATCGATTGCCTCGCCAACAGCTTGAACTGCCCAGTCGTGAAGCGCTGTCTCGTCGAGCACGCTGAAGCCATCTTGGCGTATCCAGCTGGGCTTGCTTCGACGCTCGTCGAGGATGCGTCCGTCCTGGGCGAAGACGAACAGCTTCGAATTGGTTTTGCCGAAGTCGAGCACGGCCATCTTCATTGGATGGCCCCCGAAGCAGAGGCGATCCGCACCATGACGCCTGCGTCCTCCAGCATGCGCGCGTCAGCGTCGGCGAGGCCGTCATCGGTGACAAGCGTGCCGATGCGCGTCAGCGGCAGCGCCACGTTGCGCGCGTGGATCGACAGCTTGCGGCTGTCGGCCAGCACCACGATCTGGTCGGCACAGAGGCTGAGATCGACGATCGAGCGGACCAGCAGCGGATGCGATTCCAGCACGCCTTCCTGGCCAAGGCCTTGTGCACCGAGAAAGAACTTCGAGGCATAGAAAGGCACGGTCTGGGCGAGCGAATGGATGATGCCGGGCTCGCGGTGCAGCTCGCCGCCGGCAACGGTCAGGCTGCAATGGCCGTGGTCGCTCAGATAGGCGGCGAGCGGCATCGAGTTGGTGTAGAGCCGGATGTTGCGGTCGGCGAGCTTGACGCCGAGATGAAAACAGGTCGAACCGCCGTGCACGATAACCGCGTCGCCGTCGCGCACCATGGTTGCAGCGACAGCGGCGATCTGCCGCTTGGCTTCGACCGCGAGGTCGCGGTTCTCGTCATAGGGCCGGGCATAGGCGACACCCGCCTGCGAGGCGCCATCGAGCGCGGAGATGCCGCCATAGACTTTCCGCGCTTCGCCGGCCTCGTCGATCCTGTCGATATCGCGCCTGACCGTCGCTGCCGACACGCCGAGCCGCTCCTGGAGCTCGCGCACCGAGGCGAAAGGCCGATCCCGCAAGAGCTCGACGATCTGACGCTGGCGGCCGGAGTCGCTCAACCGTTTTCCTCCTGAATGCCGTTCTGCAGCGGCGTTTGATGCAACTTACTCAACATTGATCAGATTGCAAGCTAGTTTGATGATGTTGGATCACTATTGACGTAACTCACTCGCATCTGCGATACCAGCACCAACAATTGTCCCGGTGACGGGACAGGCAAGCTGCGGGACACGTAGCCGGACTGCTGGAGGAAATGCGTGATGGCGACGCAAGCTGATGCGCTGGCGGATGCAAGGGAACTGGCCGCTTTGCGGACGCTTTCAGCCAGCATCGGCCGCGATCCGCATTTGACCCAGGCCGCCGGCGGCAACACCTCGCTGAAGGTTGGCGACACGCTCTGGATCAAGGCGTCCGGCACCTGGCTGAAGGATGCGCTCGCCGAGGATATCATGGTGCCAGTGGCGATCCCTCCGCTGCTGAGCGCCGTCCGACAGCGCGACCCGGCCGCCGACCGGCCGCAAGGTTTCGCCATCGAGGCGCTCAACCCGCGCGGGTTGCGCCCTTCGATCGAGACCACGGTGCATGCGCTGATGTCGCAGCGTGTCGTTCTGCATGTCCACTGCGTCGACACCATTTCGCTCGCGGTGCAGGCGGATGGCGAGGCTGAGGTCGCCAGGCGTCTCGGTGGCCTTGAATGGGCCTATGTTCCCTATCGTCGGCCGGGCCTGCCGCTGGCCCAGGGCATTGCCGAACGCCTTCGGCCGGGGGTCGATGTGCTGATCCTTGGCAATCACGGGCTGGTCGTCGCGGCCGAGACCGTCTCCGAGGCCGCGGCGCTGCTGCGCCGCGTCACACAGCTTCTAGCACGGCCGCCGCGCGAGGTGGCGGAACCGGATATAGCGGCATTGACGGCGCTTGCCGGAAACAGCGGTTACAGATTGCCGGCGGACATCGAGGCGCATGCGGTGGCGATCGATCCAGAGAGCCGCCGCATGGCATCGGGCGGCAGCCTCTATCCCGACCACGTCATCTTCCTCGGCCGAGGCTCCATCGTGGCCAGGCCCGGCGAGGATGTGGCCGGTATCATCGAGCGGCTGGGCACGGCGCCGGCGGCGATCCTGTTTCCCGGCCTTGGCGTGCTGATGCGCGGTGATGCCAGCGCCGGTGCCGATGCCATGCAGCGCTGCCTCGCCGACGTGACAGCGCGGGTCGACGCCACGGCGAGGTTGAACTACCTTACCGATGCCGAGAATGACGAATTAATCAACTGGGACGCCGAGCAGTATCGCCAGAAACTCAACGCCGCCGGCAACTGACATGTCGCTTTCGCCCGGGCCGCTTGCCATAGGCATCGATATAGGCACGTCGGGCGCGCGCGCCGTCGCCATGCGGCCGGATTTTTCGATTGCCGCGCACTCCGCCATTGCCCTCGAACGATTTGGGCCGAACGGCCGCGATCCTGCGGTGTGGTGGGAGGCGGTCGGCGCGACGTTGGCGGAGCTGCTCAAATGTATCGATCGCGCGGCGGTGCGCTCGATCGCCGTCGACGGTACGTCGGGCACGCTCCTGCCTGTAGACGGCGCCGGGCGGCCGCTGGCCGAACCGCTGATGTACAACGACAAGGTCGCCGACGACGCCATTCTGCACACAATCGTCCGCGAAGCGCCAGCAACGAGCGCAGCACTTGGGGCGACGTCCGGTCTCGCCAAGGCGCTGTCTTTCCAGCGGCTGTCCGGTGCCGCCACCGTGCTGCACCAGGCTGACTGGATCGCCGGACAATTCTCCGGCCGCTTCGATATCAGCGACGAAAACAACGCGCTGAAAACCGGCTACGACGTCGAGGCCCGCCGCTGGCCGAACTGGATCGCGACGATCGGCATGCGCATGGAATTGCTGCCTCGCGTCGTCAGGCCGGGCGATGTCATCGGCACGATCGCGGCGCGTGCCGCTGGGCTGTTCGGCCTGTCGCGCGACGTGGTTGTCATCGCCGGCACGACGGATGGCTGCGCCTCGTTCCTGGCAACAGGCGCTGCTACGGTCGGCGACGGCGTCACCGCGCTGGGATCGTCGCTGACCATCAAGATCCTGTCCGACCGACCGATCTCGGCGCCGCGGTTCGGCATCTACAGCCATCGGCTCGGCGATGCGTATCTGGCGGGCGGCGCGTCGAATTCCGGCGGCAAGGTGCTCGCCCAGCACTTTTCCCTCGCGCGCATCATCGAGCTCAGCGGGGTTATCGACCCGACGACCGAGACCGGCCTCGACTACTATCCGCTTCCAGCAACGGGCGAACGCTTTCCGATCGCCGATCCGGCGCTGCCATCACGTCTGACGCCGCGGCCGGCTGACGATACCGATTATCTGAAGGCGATGCTGGAGGGGATCGCGGCGATCGAGGCGCTCGGCTACAACAGGCTTGCAGAGCTCGGCGCGCCTCGGCTGACATCGGTCAGAAGCGTCGGCGGCGGTGCGGCAAATCCCGCCTGGACCGCGATCCGGCAGCGCAAGCTCAGCGTCCCCTTTCGGCCAGCGCTTTCGGACGAGGCCGCCGCCGGCACGGCGCGGCTGGCGCTGATGGGCGCAAGCACAGCGGGGCTTTTGTGAGCACGAGAACGGTTGAACATCTCGACGATATCGGAGCGCTGGCCACACGGTATGACGTTTTCCTGCTCGACCAGTTCGGTGTGCTGCATGACGGCACCAGTCCTTATCCGGGTGCGGTGGAAGCCTTGTCCGCGCTGAAGCGCGCAGGCAAGACCGTCGTGCTGATCTCGAACTCCGGCAAGCGGGCAGAGCCCAACGAGCGTCGCCTGCTGAAGCTCGGCTTCGAAGCGGGGAGTTGGGACCACTTCGTCTCTTCCGGCGAGGTGGCGTGGCGATCCTTCCACGACATGGTGGCACATGGAAGCCTGCGTCTGGGCACGAAATGCCTGCTGATCAGCCGCGACGACGACCGCTCGGCGATCGAGGGGCTGCCGTTCGAATTGGCCAAGAGTGGCGACGATGCCGAACTGGTGCTGATTTCCGCCAGCGAGGGTGACCGTTACGACCTCGACCATTATCGCGGACTTCTCGCGCTGGCAGCGTCGCGGCGGGTGCCATGTTTCTGCACCAATCCCGACAAGATCATGCTGACGGCCGTGGGGCCGCGTTTCGGCGCCGGTCGGCTTGCCGATCTCTACGAAAGTCTCGGCGGCAGCGTCACCCGCATCGGCAAGCCCTATCTTCCGATTTTCACCGCCGCGCTGGCGCTGGCGGGCGATCCCGATCGCGGCACGGTGGTGTGTGTCGGAGACAGTGTCGAACACGATATTGCCGGCGGGCTTGGCGCCGGCGTGGCGACGGCGCTGGTCTTGTCCGGAATATTGGCGGACACTGCCGACCTTGCCGGACTTTTCGACGGGCTGGGCGCCTATCCGGATTACACCGTCGATCTGTTCAGGTTCGGCTGACCGAGCCGGCAAAACGACGCAGCCAATTAAAGGAGCGGACAATGCGGCAAGCGCTGATCGTATGGGGCGGCTGGGATGGACACGAGCCGGAACAAGGCGCGCGCGTCGTCAAGGCAATGCTCGAGGAGGAAGGGTTCGAGGTCCGCGTCGAAACCACGACCGCGGTTTTCGTTGACCCTGCGATCGCCGAGCTGAGCCTTATCGTGCCAATCTACACGATGTCCAAGCTGGCCAAGAACGAGGAGTTCAATCTGACAAAAGCAGTCGAGGGCGGTGTCGGTCTTGGCGGCTATCACGGCGGCATGTGCGATGCGTTTCGTGAAGCCACGGACTATCAATTCATGTGCGGCGGCCAGTGGGTAGCCCATCCCGGCAACATCATCGACTACAAGGTCGACATCACCAGGGGCGACGATCCCATCATGCACGGCATCGACGATTTTTCGTATCGCTCCGAGCAGTATTACATGCATGTGGATCCGTCGAATGAGGTGCTGGCGACCACCACCTTCTCCGGCGAGCACGCATCCTGGCTGGAAGGCGTCGTCATGCCAGTGGTCTGGAAGCGCCGGCATGGCAAGGGAAGGGTGTTCTACTCGTCGCTCGGGCATGCCGCCAAGGAGTTCGAGGTGCCGCAGATGCGCACGATATTTCGTCGCGGCCTGGTCTGGGCGGCGCGTTGAGGGCGGCGATCGCAAAACAACAATCAGGCCAGAATTTTCAGCACCGCCTGGGTGCGGTTCTTGACCTGCAGCTTCTCGAAAATGTTCTTGGCGTGGGACTTCACGGTGTTGAGATTGATATCGAGCCTCGTGCCGATCTCGCGGTTCGACAGGCCTTGCCGCATCAGTTCGAGCACGTCGTGTTCCCTGGGCGTCAGCAGCAGGCGAGGCTCGGATCGCTGGCGCTCGGGGCGGGATGCAACCGGGGTGGCCCCTTCCTGTCTGGCGCGATCGGGAGTGGCCGGCTGCCAGTAGACGAGATCGGCCAGGCTTTGCTGCAATCCTGCCCTTCTTGCCTGGGCGGCCAGCGCCGCGCGGCGGTCCTCGGCAGGCGAAATCCCGGACTGTTCCTGGAACTTGACCTGCAACAGCTCCATGAGCATGGCGGATGCAAGCCGGTTCTGGGCGCGGGCCTGGGCGTTGCCTTCGGCGAGCCGCGCAACCGCCTCGGCTGTCTGACCACGCGCGGCTAATGCTCGTGCCTCGACGATCAGATGGCTTTCCCATATCTGCCATATCGAGGCGGGAAAGCGGGCGCGCGCCTCGTCGAGCTGCGTGCCGAACCGCTCCATCTCGCGGATGCCGTCGGCGCTGCGTCCCTGGCGGAAGGCCCGGTCGGCGCGCTCCAGCGCCAGCTGGAACTCCAGCCTGAAATCCTCCGCCTCATAGGCACGACGGCTGGCGCGCACGAACAGGGCGTCTGCGGCCTCGACCCGGCCGGTGGCGTCGTAGAGACGCGACAGGCCAATGGTCGCGATCAGGACCCGCTCGCAAAGGCCGAAGACATCGACGGCCTTTTCCGGTGGCATCGCCCGCGTCCAGAGCGTCTCGGCTCGCTCGAAATCGCCCTTCTCATAGGCGATCATGCCAAGCAGCGCCGAGGGCAGGGCGACCATGTAGGACTGTTCGGAAAAAAAGCTCTCTCCATTAGCGAGCGCATCGACGAGCACCGACTCGGCTTCGCCCGGCAGTCCGCGCGCCATGTAGGCCATTGCCGCGATGCAGCGCGAGTGGATGCCACCCCAATGGCAGGCGATGTCGTCATAGACGCTGCTGGCCTTCCAGGTCAGCCGTTCGGCCGCCTCCAGTGCGCCTTCATGAAAGGCCAGATAGCTGTGGATCGAATCGAGGTCGACTTGTCCGAAGGCGAGATGGTCGAGCTCGCGTTCGCCGATGGCGTCGATATGCGACCGGCAAGCGGCAAGATCGCCGCCATAGGCGCCGATCAGCGCCCGCATCAGATGCAGGCGGCCGCTAAGGTCGAGACCGGTTTCGCGCAGAATCGCCGCGCATTCGCCGTCGGGATTGGCTGCGCTGAGCTCGATCGTGGCGAGCGTCTGCTCGGCCTGGGGAAAACGACGGCCGTTGATGTGGCGCCAGACGAGCAGGAACATCAGCAGCGGCCTTGCTTCGCGCGCCTCGCGCGGCAATTGCTGCATCCAGCGGAAATACAGCTCGAAGCGTCCGTGGCTGAGATAGTCGTAGACGCAGTAACGCTCGATCAGTTCGGCCGCCCATTTCGACTGGTGGGCGAGGAAAGCATGCCGCACCGCCTCGACCGGGCTGCCCGAGCCGATGAACCAGTGCGCGGCCTTCCGATGCAGTTCGTCGATCCGCGCATCACCCTTGGCGAGCAGCCGCGTGTAGAGGAATTCCTGGAACAGATGGTGATATCTGTACCAGCGCTGCTGTCCCGGCAATGCGACGATGAAGAGCTGCGCTTCCTCGAGATGTTCGAGAATACCAGCCGAATCCGTGCGCGCGGTCAGCATGTCGCACAGTTCGCCGCTGAGCGTCTCGAGGATGCAGGTTTCGACCAGGAAATCGATGATGTGTTCCGGCAATCCGGAAAGGACTTCTTCCAGGAAATAGTCGGCAAAGGCGCGATGGCTTCCGGGCGGCGCCGATGCCATCATGTTGCGGTCGCCGTCGCGGCCCAGTACGAGCGAAGCCAGCCTCAGGCCCGCCGCCCAGCCTTCCGTGTGCTGACGCATGATGCGGCTTTCGTCGGGCGAGAGTTCGACGCCGCGCGCGGCGCGGAAGAAGTCGACGGTTTCGTCGGCGCTGAACTGAAGCTGGTCGACGCTGATCTCGATCATCTCGCCATGCGCGCGGTAGCGGCCGAGCGCCAGCGAAGGCCGGGTGCGGCTCGCCAGCACGATGCCGAACTGAGGAAACTCGGCGTCCAGCAGCGCGATGATGGTGGTGGATGCATCATTCTCATCGGCAAGGTGATAGTCGTCGATGAACAGGACGACCGGCCCTTGCGCCGTCGCCTCCTCGACAAGGCCCAGAAGCCGCGCCACCGCTTCGTCCCTGTTCATGGGAAGGCCGCGCGCGCTCTGCCCCTTGGCCGCTCCGCTCATCACCAACGTCAGATAGTCGGCAAGGCCGAGCGGATCCCTCTCGTCATCGCTGACCGAATACCACGCGGTCGTGGTGCCCTCGTTCTTCAGCGCGCTGTACCATTGCGACAGAAGTGTGGTCTTGCCCGAACCGGCCGGCGCATGGACCAGTGTCAGCCGGTAGCGGGTGAGAAGACCGGCGATCCTGTTCAGGCGCGGGCGGCCGACGACATCGAGCGGAATGCGCGGCGGAATGATGCGCCGGTTGGCGAGGTGGGGCCTGGCGGATGACCGCAGCTCTGAACTCATGGCGCCTCGTCTGGTTTCGCTCGTTTTCTCTATATCACCCTTTCGGGTGAGGTGAAGTTATTCTTCGATCCCACCCGTCGGCATCATGCCGGCAGACCGGACGCTCGGTAGGTTTTCTGCATCCTGGCTGTGATGGGACCTGTCTTGTGAAACTGAGCGAATATTCGAATTTCGACGCAACCGGTTTGGCTGGCCTTGTGGCTGAAGGCGCTGTCACGCCGCGCGAACTCCTCGAAACAGCGCTCGACGCCGTCAGTGCCGTCAACGGCCCTCTCAATGCGGTGGTCGCGACTTTCGCCGACGAAGCCTTACAGCGCATAGAGGCCGGCTTGCCCAATGGGCCGTTCACCGGCGTTCCCTTCGTGCTCAAGGACCTCACCGCCCATTATGGCGGGCAGCCAACCGGCTCGGGCTGGCCGCCTCGCCTGGCCTACAGGGCCGCGCGCGACAGCGAGCTCGTCCGTCGCTTCAAACAGGCGGGCCTGGTCATCTTCGCCAAGACGGCCGTTCCCGAGCTCGCTATGGACTGGACGACCCGTTCGACCGCGCATGGCATCACGTCGAACCCGTGGAATACCGGCCATACGGCAGGAACATCGAGCGGCGGGACGGCTGCGGCGGTCGCGTCCCGCATGGTCCCCATGGGGCACGGTAATGATGGCGGCGGCTCGATCCGCGTGCCGGCTTCCTGCTGCGCCTGCTTCGGCCTCAAGCCGACACGCGGCCGCAACCCGGTCGCGCCAGCCGGCGACACATGGCAGGGAATGCTGGTGGAGCATGCTCTCACCCGCTCGGTGCGCGACAGCGCCACCCTGCTCGACGCCACGGCGGGGATCTATCCCGGCCAGTTCTTCAACAACCCGCCCGGCGGCAACTTCGCGGCCGAGGTGGGGCGCGATCCAGGCCGACTCAAGATTGCCGTCTCGACCAAGGCGCCCTATGGGGCGCCCACACATCCCGACTGCAAGGCAGCGGTCGCCGAGACCGTCAAGCTGCTCGAAAGCCTCGGCCATGTCTGCGAGGAGCGCGACATCGTGCTACCCACTGGCGGGTGGGATGCCTTCGAGACCTTCATTCTCGCCGAATACGCCGCCGATATGCGAGCCGAGGAGAGTGTACTCGGCCGCAAGCTGACGCAAGCGGATTTCCCGGCGATGCTGTGGGAGATGATCGAGGCCGGCAATCGCATTTCGGCCGTGGACCTCAACATGGCCGTTGCCGGTTTGCACAAGGTCGCCGAAGCGGTAACGTCGGTGTTTTCCGATTACGATGTCTTCTTGTCGCCGGCGCTGGCGCAGCCGCCCTTGCCGCACGACGCTTTCCCGGTTTCCGCCGATATGCGCGGCCATTACGAGTTCTATCTGTCCTGGATGCCCTACACCCACGTTTTCAACGTCAACGGCTCGCCCGCTGCCTCCTTGCCGCTCCATTGGAACGAGGCGGGGCTGCCGATCGGTATCCAGTTGGCGACGGCACCCGCCGGCGAGGCGCTGCTCCTCAGGCTGGCGGGTCAGTTGGAACAGGCGCGGCCATGGGCGGGCAAACGTCCGCAAATATGCATCGACTAAACAAGAAAAGGGGAACCATGATGAGTGCGAAGATGATCTTGCGAACCACGCTTTCAAGACAGGCGATCCGGCGATCGCTGGCAGCCGCCCTTGTGGCGGCGACAGCCATCGTGGCGCTACCGGCCGCGGCCGCGAACCTTACGGTGGCGCGGTCGGTCGACGCCGACAGCCTCGATCCGCAAAAGACCGGCACCACCCAGTCGCTGCAGATCACCAATTTGATCTTCGATACGCTTCTGACGATGGACAAGGACGGTTCGGTGCATCCCGGCCTCGCCGACAAATGGACGGTCTCGGATGACGGCAAAACCTATGCCTTCACCATCCGCGACGGCGTGAAGTGCCATGACGGCAGCAGCTTCGATGCGGCCGCCGTGAAGTTCAACGTCGACCGCGCCGTCGATCCAGCAACCGTCAATCCCAACGCCTCGGCGTGGGGACCGGTCAGCGGGACGTCAGTGGACGGCAATGTGGTCACCGTCAAGCTCTCGGAGCCCTATGGCCCGTTCACCTCGTTCCTGACCAACATCCAGTCCAGCCTGATCTGCCCGTCCTCGGTCGCCGGCGCCGAGTTCAAGCCGATCGGCACCGGACCGTTCAAATTCGTGAGCTGGACGCGCAATGACAGCATCCAGCTCGAGGCCAATGGCGACTACAAGAACGTCAATCCGCTGATCCAGAATCCGGGCAAGCCCTATATCGACAAACTGACGCTGAAGGTGATCCCTGAAGCTGTCGCCCGCATGGCGGCGTTGCGGTCGGGCGAAGTCGACATGGCCGAGCCGTCGCTCGAGGAGGCCGGCGACCTGAAGTCCGATGCCGGCTTCAAGGTCTATGCGGCCGACCTTTCCGGCCAACAGATGGTCGCCGCCTTCACCTGGAAGATCAAGCCGCTCGACAATCCCGACATCCGCAAGGCCATCGGCATGGCGATGAACCGGGACGCCTATGCCAACATCGCCTTCGAGGGGCTGGTCGGCACCGGCAATTGCCCGGTCGCCCCCAATCTCCTCGCCACCGACGAGGCTTTGTGCGCGAGCTGGGGCGTGAAATACGATCCGGACGCGGCGAAGGCGCTGATGGTCAAGGCTGGCTACGGACCTGACCACCCGCTGAAAGTCAAGCTTCTCGTGCACAAGCTTCCGGGCTGGGATCAGATGCACCAGATCATGCAGCAGGACCTCGCCGCGATCGGCGTCGATGCCGAGATCGAAACACGCGAAGTGGCCGCCTTCTTCGACTATATGAAGGGCGTGAACGAGAAGACCGACGGCGAACCGGCCGTGTGGACGATGGGCATGTCGGGCGTCGATCCTGACTATCTCTACTTCCTGTGGAAGCAGCCCGGCTTCGTCAATATGGGCCTCAATGACGACCTCGACGCGATGCTGGAACAACAGCGCCAGCTCTCCGGCGATGCGCGCGCGGCCAAGATCCACGACATCGAGAAATATCTGATGGAGAATGCCTATGCGATCCCGCTGCTGTCGCCCGGCTGGGGCTGGCTGATGGCGTCGAGCGCCAAGATTGACGGCTTCAAGATGGGCTATATGGTGTCGCTCCTGTTCAACGACGTCAAAGTCGCTGAGTGACGATTCCCGCATCTTCCGCCACTCGGGTACGAGCGGCGGAAGATGGCAGCGACGAGGGTGGATATCGCCACGACATGATCAGGCTGATCGCGAAACGACTGGCGGCCGCCTTCGCCACGGTGCTGGCCGTCATTCTGTTGTCGGGCGTGCTCGTGCATGTGGTGCCGGGAGATCCGGTGACGGCGATGATGGCGCAGTCCGTCACTGCGACGCCTGAAGCGATGGACGAGATGCGGTCGCGTCTCGGCCTCGACCTGCCGGTGTGGATGCAGGTCGGCCGCTATGCGCTCAACGCGCTGTCGGGCGATCTCGGCACGACCATTCGCGGCAACGAGCCGGTCGCCCGCCTGCTTCTCGAACGTCTGCCGAACACCTTCATGCTGGCGGTCGCGGGCCTCGGCATCGCCCTTCTTCTTGGCATTCCGCTCGGCTTCGTCGCTGCCGTCAACCGCGGCACGGCCGCGGACGCCGCCGTGATGATCGTCGCCGTGCTCGGCGTGTCGATCCCCGGCTTCTGGCTCGGGCTGGTGCTGATCCAGGTCTTTTCACTGCATCTGCGATGGCTGCCGGTCGCTGGAACGGACTTTCGCAATCTCATCCTGCCGGCGCTGACGCTAGGTCTCACCTATTGCGCGCTGGTCGCCCGCATGACGCGCTCGGCGCTGGTCGAGATCCTCGCCGAGGACTACATCCGCACCGCCCGCGCCCGCGGCCTGCGCGAACATCAGGTGCTGATCGTGCATGCGCTGCGGCCGGCGCTGATCAGCATCGTCACTGTCGTCGGCCTGGTTTTCGCCTATCTGATGGGCGGACAGGTCATCGTCGAGAACGTGTTCTCCTGGAACGGCATCGGCCGCCTTGCCGTGCAGGCGATGCTGCAGCGCGACTACCCGATGATCCAGGGCTTCATCGTCATATTCGCCACATCGGTGGTTGTCGTCTCCATGAGCCTCGACATTCTTTACGGCTTCCTCGATCCCAGAATGAGGCAGCGGTGAGCGCTGTCCTGGAGACGAAGAGAAAGCGGCGTGGCTGGCATGTTCCCTGGAACATCGCGCTGGGGCTTGGCCTTGCGGGCATCGTGCTCGCGGCGGCGCTGCTTTCGGCCTGGATCGCACCCTTCGATCCGACGCGGATGGCGGTTGGTCCGCGCCTTGCCGGACCAAGCGCAAAGTTCCTGTTCGGCACCGACGAGTTCGGCCGCGATCTCTTCAGCCGCGTGCTCACGGGCGCGCGCCTGTCGCTCGGCATCGGCTTTTGCGCCGTGGTGAGTGGCCTTGCCGTCGGCGGCCTCGTCGGCCTTGTCGCCGCTTTCGCCGGCAGGCTGGCCGAGGCGGTGCTGCTGCGCGTCATCGACGTGCTTTATTCCTTTCCCGATACGCTGATCGCCCTGGCGCTTGTCGCCTTTCTCGGCCCGGGCATCGTCAACGCGACGATCGCCATCGCCATCAGCCTGGTCCCGTTCTATGCCCGCGTCGCCTATGGGCTGGCGGCGGCGGAGCGGGCCAAGCCCTATATCGAAGCCGCACGGCTTGCCGGCATCAATTCCGGTCGGCTGGTGCGGGTGCATGTGATGCCGAATATTGGCCAAAGCCTGATCGTCATGGCAACGCTCGGCTTTTCCTCGGCCATCCTGTCGGCTGCCGGCCTGTCTTTCCTGGGGCTTGGCGTGCAGCCGCCGTCACCGGAATGGGGCGCCATCCTGGCTTCCGGCCGCAACTACATCACCAAGGCGCCATGGATCCTGATCTTTCCCGGCCTGGCGATCTGCCTCACCGTGCTGTCGTTCAATCTGATCGGCGACAGCCTGCGCGACCTGGCCGATCCGCGCCGCAAGAGGACGTCATGACGGCCTTTCTCGAGGTGAAGAACCTCAGCGTCCGCTTCGAGACGAAGGACGGACCGTTCCTGGCAGTGGACGATGTCAGCTTAGAGTTGGCGCGCGGCGAGATCCTGGCGCTGGTCGGGGAATCCGGCAGCGGCAAGAGCATGACGTCGCTGGCAATGATGCGGCTTTTGCCGGAGACGGCGACCGCCACTGGGGACATCCTTATCGACGGCGTGGACGTGCTCGCGCTCGGTCGCCGCGCCATGGAGGACGTGCGCGGCGCGCGTGTCGGCATGATCTTTCAGGAGCCAATGACGTCGCTCAATCCAGTGCTGACCATCGCCCGCCAGATGACCGAGGGGCTCGTCCGCCATCGCCGCATCTCGCGGGGCGAAGCGGCGGTCCGGGCGCTTGCCGCGCTCACCGATGTCGGCATTCCTGAACCGGACCGTGTGATGCGGCAATACCCGCATCAGCTTTCCGGCGGCATGCGCCAGCGGGTGATGATCGCGGCGGCACTGACGCTCGATCCTGGCGTGCTGATCGCCGATGAGCCGACGACAGCCCTGGATGTCACCGTGCAGGCGCAGGTGCTCGATCTCTTGGTGGACCTGAAGAACCGGCTCGGTTCCGGCATCCTGCTCATCACCCATGATATCGGCGTGGTCGCGGAAACCGCCGATCGTGTTGCCGTGATGCGGGCAGGCCGGATCGTCGAGATGGGCAATGTCGAGGCGGTGCTTTCGGCGCCGCAGCATCCCTATACCAAGGGGCTTCTGGCCTCGCATCTGACGCTCGACCGGGTCATGACCAAACGCGGGTCCCGCCCGTCCCGCCTCACAGAAAAGGCCGGCGCGGTATGAACGATGCTCCGGTCATGGTTCTGGACACGATCCGGCGCGTATTCACCTCGGGCGGACGGCTGGTCAATGCGGTGAACGGCGTGTCGCTGACGCTGTCGCGCGGTGAAACGCTTGGCGTCGTCGGCGAAAGCGGCTCGGGAAAGACGACCCTCGGGCGCATCGCCGTCGGCCTTGATCGTCCGAGTTCCGGCCGCATCTCGATCATGGGCACGGATGTCACCGACGTCTCGCCCGGGCTGCTGCGCCGGCATTTCCGCCCCTGCCAGATGATTTTTCAGGATCCCTATTCCTCGCTCAATCCGCGGCTGACCGTGGCGCGGCAGATCGGCGAGGCACTTTGCGCGCAAGGCATCGACGACTGGCAGGCCATTCGCACCCGTGTCGCCCAATTGTTCGACCAGGTCGGCCTGAGGCCGGACCAGCTCGACCGCTATCCGCATGAATTCTCAGGCGGCCAGCGCCAGCGTATCGCCATCGCCCGGGCGCTCGCGCCGAGGCCGGCGGTGGTGGTGGCCGACGAGCCGGTCTCGGCACTCGATGTCACGATCCAGGCGCAGATCCTTGATCTTCTCGTCGACATCCAGGAGAGCGAAGGGCTTTCCTATCTGTTTATTTCGCACGACATCGCCGTGGTCGCCCATATCAGCGAGAGGATCGCCGTCATGCATCGCGGCAGGGTCGTCGAATTCGGCCCGACCGGCGAGATCGTCGCCGATCCGCGGCATCCCTATACGAAAAGCCTGCTCGACGCTGTCCCCCGCCTGGGGCGAAGGCGCAGCGGCCAACGCAGCCAGCTGGAGCTGTTTCCCAGCCATACGGACGATGATCTTTTCGCCATGGTATCGGCCGAGCATGGCGTGCTCGGCACGGCCTCCTGAAGAGGCGAACGATAGCACCCCCTCGGTGTTCTGCGCTACGATGCCCGCGCGAGAAAGCTCTGGTAGTCCGACTTCGCCTGCAGCAAGCGAAGGATGTTGTTGCGCGACCCGCGGATGTGGGCGCGCGTGAGCTCGACGGCACGCGCGGCATCGCCGGCGCAAATGGCCTCGACGATCTCGAAATGCTCGTCGCGGGCGATTCCCCATTCGTCCAGTCTCAGCAGCTCCATCCAGACATAGTGCTGGCACTTGTCGAGAATGCCGTTCAGCAGGCCGCACAGCATCACATTGCCGCTGATCTCGGCGATGGTGCGGTGGATGTCCATTCCGATCTGGAGTTCCTGGAACATGTCGTCCGAACCGCGTGTCGGCAGCGCGGCTAGGCGCTCGCATTCCCGCACCATGTCGCGGAGGCGTTCCTTGTCCGCAGCCGTGATCTTAGCGGTCGCCAGCTCGGTCGCATAACCATCCAGCAATTCCCTGATCTCGAAGGCCTCGCGGAACATCTGGATGTCGAATTCCTTGACGAGGTAGCCCTGGCGCGGACGGCCAACCACCAGGCCGTCCTGCTCAAGCCGGTTAAGCGCCTCGCGTACCGGCGTGCGGCTGACCTTCAACCTCAGCGCCAGATCGTTCTCGGTGACGCGCGCTCCGGGAGGCAGTTGTCCGGTGACGATCATCGCTTTCATCGACCCGTAGACGGATACACGAAGCGTGTTCTTTTTTCTCGTGGGCATTGCGGTATCCCGTTCTCCTCACTGGTCGTCGCGGCTGGTCCAAAAAGTGTTTCTGCCGAAATCACGCTGGACGCATGACCGCAATCGCCGCGGAAAGCCAAGGTGCATCTTACCTCATGGTGCGGCAAGCGCATTGGCGAAAGCCGCGATCTTTCAAGTTGACATCTGTTTTCCGGCCAAGTTACATTCAAAATTGTATACAAAATAGCACGCCAAGGTAACATTGGCTTTTGGGGAACACAACGATGAGAAAATTAAGTTTTATCAGCGCATTAGCGGTGATTGGGTTGACCGCGCCTGTTGCGCCGACGCAGGCGGCAGAGACGATTACCGTGGCATCCTGGGGCGGAACCTATCAGGAAGCGCAGGCCAAGGCGTTCTTCAAGCCGACCGCCGATGCGCTCGGCATCACGATCAAGGAAGATACCACCAACGGTCTCGACGACGTCCGGCTTCAGGTGACCGGCAATGCCGTCAAATGGGACATCACCGAGCTCGGCGCGGACGAATGCGCGCGGGGCTCCAAGGAAGGCCTGTTCGAGAAGCTCGACTACAATGTCATCGACAAGAGCGGGATCAATCCGAAGCTTGTGCACGATGACTGGGTGGGCATCTCCTATACCTCCGTCGTGCTGATCTACAGGACCGATGTGTTCGGCGACAAAGGACCGAAGACCTGGGCCGATTTCTGGAACGTCGAGAAGTTTCCGGGACGCCGTGCTCTGAGCAGCGGCCAGGCGACGGAAACGCTCAGCGTTGCGGCGCTTGCCGAAGGCATCCCCATCGACAAGGTCTATCCGGTCGATGTCGACGGCGCGTTGAAATCCGTCGACAAGATCCGCGGTCACATCGATGCCTGGTGGACCTCCGGCGCCCAGGCCATGCAACTCGTCAAGGACGGCGAAGTCGACATGGCAAGCATCTGGAACGGACGTGCCGGGACCTTGAAGAAGGAAGGGGCTCCGGTCAGCTTCTCGTTCGATCAAGGCGTTCTGACCGCAGATTGCATGGTCATTCCCAAGGGCTCGAAAAACAAGGATATCGCCATGAAGGCGCTGGCCATGTTCGTGAGTCCGCAACTCCAGGCCAATCTGCCATTGTATGTCGATAATGGGCCGGTGAACGAGAGGGCTTTCGAGACCGGCAAGATTCCGCCGGAAAGGATCAAGGACATCAATTCCGCCCCCGAAAACGCCAAGAAGCAGGTTCTGCAGGATGCCGAATTCTGGCGTGACAACCTCGTAGACGCCACGGAGAAATTCGACAATCTGATCCAGCAGTGAGCAGGCCATCGACGATTGGCTGCCGCAGCCGGCCGATGCAGATTCGATCGGCCCGCTGTACGCCCTCACGCACTCGTTGCAGATTTCCAAGGAGCACTGAAATTGTCCATCGCGCGTTCGGCGCCGCCGATCAACATTCGGGGCATAGCCAAACGTTTTGGCAGCGTGCCGGTGCTCAGCGACCTCGACCTCGATGTGGCTCCCGGCGAATTCCTGACGCTGCTCGGCCCATCGGGATCGGGCAAGACCACGCTGCTGATGATCCTGGCCGGGTTCGTCCGCGCCAATGCCGGAAGCATCGGCATTGGCGGCGAGGAAGTCATCACCAAGCCGCCGCACAAGCGCAATATCGGCATGGTGTTCCAGAATTACGCGCTGTTCCCGCATATGAATGTCTTCCACAACATCGCCTTTCCGCTGAAGCAGCGCCGCACATCGGCGGCGGAAACGGCCGAGCGTGTGGAAAAGGTGCTCGATCTGGTGCAGTTGCAGGGCCTGGCTGACCGCCGCGTCGATCAATTGTCGGGCGGGCAGCGCCAGCGTGTCGCGCTGGCGCGGGCGATCGTGTTCGAACCGCGCATCGTGCTGATGGACGAGCCGCTGTCGGCGCTCGACAAGGGATTGCGCGAGCATATGCAGATCGAGCTGCGCAGTCTGCACCGCCGGCTGGGCATGACCACCGTGTACGTGACCCACGACCAGCGCGAGGCGATCACCATGTCGGACCGTATCGCGGTCATGAACAAGGGCCGCATCGAGCAGCTCGACCGGCCCGAGACGCTCTATGCCAGTCCGCGCACCAGGTTTGTCGCGGGCTTCATCGGGGAATCGAATTTCATCCCCGTGGAGTGCCGCGACGGCAGCGTCTGGTATGCCGGGAAAAAGGTGCATACCGCATCGCCTTTGCCGTCGTCGGGCCGGCACTGGCTGGTCGTACGGCCCGAAAAGGTTAGGCTCGTCGCCGATGCCGGGCTCGCCGCCGATGCCGGCCTGGTCGCCAACGCCAACATGCTCGACGCCACGGTGCGCGACATCGTCTATCAGGGTGACAGTTTCATCTGCTATGCCAATCTGGCGGACGACCAGCAGATCGCGCTGCGCGACTATTGCCGCAGCGACGTGCTGGCGCGTCTGCCCATCGCCGGCCAACCGGTGCGGCTTCGCGTCGATGCACAGGACGCAATCCTGGTGGCGGACGAAACATGAGCGTCCGGCCAGCAGAATTCGTCAGCCGCGGCGTGAATGCGGACGCGTTGAAGGCCGATGCCCGTCGCGAGTCGCTGGGCCTGCTCGGCCTCTGCTCTCCGGGCCTCGCTTTGGTCGGGATCATCATCGTCCTGCCGATCGGCTGGCTGTTCTGGCTGTCGCTGTTCGATGAGACCGGGCAACTGAGCGGTGCGAACTATGCCCGTTTCGTCGAACAGGCCTCCTATATCAGGACTTTCCTTACGACGTTCGAAGTGGCCTTCATTGTCACCGGCCTGTGCGTCCTCATCGGCTATCCCTTGGCCTACATGCTGTCGCAGCTTCCGCGGCGCGCCGCTTCCATCTGCCTGATCTTCGTGGTGCTGCCGTTCTGGACATCGGTGCTGGTGCGCACCTATGCCTGGCTGGTGATCCTGCAGCGCAAGGGCTTGGTGAACAACTGGCTCATCGACCTTGGCCTGATCAGCCAGCCATTGCCGCTCGCCCATAATTTCGCCGGTGTCATCATCGGCATGACGCACATATTGCTGCCGTTCCTGGTGCTGCCGCTCTACGCCTCGATGAAGGCGATCGATGCCGACTATCTTCGCGCAGCGATGAACCTTGGCGCGCCACCGACGGCGACCTTCTGGCAGGTGTTCTTTCCGCTTTCGCTTCCTGGCCTCGCCGCCGGAGTGGTCATCGTCTTCATTCTGTGCCTCGGTTTCTTCGTCACCCCAGCTTTGATGGGCGGTGGCAAGGTCATCATGTGGGCGATGCGCATGGAGCAGACCACCAGCCTCTATTCCAACTGGGGTGCTGGCAGCGCGCTGGGCGTCGTCCTGCTTGCCGTCACGCTTGGGCTGCTCGGTCTGTTCCGGCGGCTGCTGGGGACGCGGGCGGCCAGCGTGTGGGGTTCGCAATGAACGACGATATCGGCCTGCCGATTTCGCATTGGCGACGGCTTTGGCTCTATGGTGTCGGTGCCCTAGTGCTGTTGTTCCTCATCGTACCGTCGCTGATCATCGTGCCGATGTCGTTCTCCGGTTCGACGCTGTTGCAATTCCCGCCGGAAAGCTGGTCGCTACGATGGTACGAAGCCTATTTCCAGTCGGTCGAATGGCGCGACGCGACGATTGTCTCGTTGAAGGCGGCGGTGTTGACGACTATCGTCGCCACACCGATCGGCGTCGCGGCGGCCTATGCGCTCAATTCCGGCGCGCTGCGTCTCGCCGGTATTGTCAATGCGGTGCTGACCGCCTCGCTGATCATTCCGGTTATCCTGATCGGCATCGGCACGTTCTTCCTTTATGCGCGCATCGGCCTCAACAACACGCTGACAGGCCTGGTGCTGGCGCATACGGTGCAAGCTCTGCCGCTGGTCGTGCTGACGGTGCTTTCGGGCTTCCGGTCCTACGACATGAATCAGGAGCGCGTCGCGCGCAGCCTGGGCGCCGGACGTTTTGCCGCCTTCTGGCAGGTGACCATGCCGCAGATCCGGTTCTCCATCGTGTCGGGCGCCTTGTTTGCCTTCATCACTTCGTTCGACGAGGTTGTGGTGTCGCTGTTCATATCGGGCGGCGAGACGACGACGCTGACGCGTCGCATGTTCAGCGCGCTGCGCGACCATATCGATCCGACGATCGCCGCGATCTCGACATGCCTGATCGTGCTGTCGATCCTGCTACTTTCGGCGGCGCAGCTCTTTGGCCGCCGCCGCTGATTTTCAAATTCCTTGGAGGCTATTGATCCTGCATGCGTGATTTTCAGTTCCCCGGACGGTCGCCGGTTCGTGCGACGCAAGCCATGGCCGCGACATCGCACCCGCTGGCGACGCTGGCGGCGGTCGACATGCTGCGGTCGGGTGGCAACGCAATGGATGCGGCGGTTTGCGCGGCGGCGGTGCAGGCAGTCGTCGAGCCGCAATCGACCGGTATCGGCGGTGATTGTTTCGTCCTCTATTGCCCCAACGGCCAGAGCGAAGTCCTGGCCTTCAATGGCTCGGGCAGCGCGCCGGCCGCGGCGGAAGCTGAGTGGTATCTGGACAGGGGGTATGACGAACTGCCGGGGTTCGGTCCGCACGCGGTCACCGTGCCGGGCGCCATAGATGCCTGGTGCCGGCTGCTCGAGGATCACGGCAGAAAGGGCATCGACGCTGCGCTCGCACCCGCCATACGCTATGCCGAACAGGGCTATGTCGTGCATGACCGCGTGGCCTTCGACTGGGCCGACAGCGCTACCTTGCTCGCCGCCGACGAACATGCGGCGCGGATCTTCCTGCCGGATGGAAAGGCGCCGAAGGCTGGCGACCTGCACCGCCAGCCGCAACTGGCCGACACCTTGCGTATCGTCTCTAGCCGCGGCCGTGCCGGCTTCTATGAAGGCGAGATCGCCGACGACTTGGTGTCGCGGCTCAGCGCGCTCGGCGGACTGCATACGCTGGCGGATTTCGCGGCCACGCAGGGCGACTATGCCAGGCCCGTTGCTACGTCCTACCGAGGCTATGACATCCATCAGATGCCGCCGAACAACCAGGGCCTGACGGCGCTGATCATGCTGAACGTGCTGTCAGGCTTTTCGCTAGGCTCCCTGGAACCAAACGGCGCCGAGCGCCTTCACCTCGAGATTGAGGCCGGGCGGCTTGCCTATCAGGACCGCGACAATTTCATCGGCGACCAGAACCACGTCCATGTCCCCGTTGAGGAGTTGCTGTCGAAATCCCATGCGGACCGGCTGCGCGCCGCGATCGATCCGGTGCGCGCGATGACGCACCTGGCTCGCCTGGAGTTCCAGCCGAGTGATACCGTCTATATCTCCGTGGTCGACCGTGATCGCAACGCGGTGTCCTTCATCAACTCGACCTTTCATTCGTTCGGCAGCGGCGTGGTCGGCCCCAGGACCGGGGTCGTCCTGCAGAACCGCGGCAGCAGCTTCCGCCTCACGGCAGGCCACCCAAATCGCATCGCGCCGGGAAAACGCCCCATGCACACCATCATGCCGGGCATCGTGACGGCCAAGGGTCGGGCGATCATGCCGTTCGGCGTGATGGGCGGCGGCTATCAGCCGTTCGGCCATGTCCACCTGCTGACCAACATGATCGATTTCGGCATGGATCCGCAGGAGGCGCTGGATGCGCCGAGGGTGTTTTACCGACAAGATGCAGTGGAGGTGGAGCGCGGCATTCCAGCCGCCGCGATCGCCGGCCTGCGCGAACGAGGCCACCATGTGTCGATCGCCGCCGAGCCGCATGGCGGTGGCCAATTGGTGCTGATCGATTGGGACAAGGGCACGCTTACCGGCGCGTCCGATCCCCGCAAGGACGGTTGCGCGCTGGGCTATTGACGGTCCGTCGCGCAAGAGTGCCCAAAATCGGATCGGCCAGAGCCGCTTTCGTCGGCGACAGTTCCAGCGATGGCAACGATGTCGCTTCTTCCCCAACCGCACCGGCGTCGCTAATGTCCTCGACTTCGCAAGCAGGGGCAAGGATGATCATGGGTCAAGGCCGGCTGACGAAGAAGGAGCGGCACGAACTGATTTTGTCGGAAGTGCGCAGGTCAGCATCGATCCGCATTTCCAAGCTTGCCAGGCGCATCGGCGTCGCCGGCGAGACGATCCGCCGCGATCTCATCGAACTGGGCGAGGCCGGGCTTCTCAACCGCACCTATGGTGGCGCGACCATTTCGCTGGTGACGTCCGAACCGGCGATTTCCGAACGCGGCCTCACCCTGGTCGAGGAGCGCGCCCGCATCGGCCGCGGCGCAGCGAGCCTTATCGACAAGGGGCAGATCGTGATGATCGATGGCGGATCGACCACCTTTGAGGTGGCGCGCAACCTGTCGCAGTTGAATCGGGACTTGATCATCATCACCAACTCCATCGGCGTCGCTTCGGTGGCAGGCGCCAATCCGACCTTTCGCGTCGTCGTTTGCCCCGGAACCTATGACAGCCGGGAAGGCAGCGTGTTCGGCGAAGATACGGTCGAGTTCGTGCGTCGCTACAATGCCGATGTTGCCGTCATTGGCGCTTCGGGCGTGACCGCGGATGGTCCGAACGACATGATCTCCGGTGCCGCGGCGATCAAACGCGCGATGATGTCCCGATCGCTGTCGACCGTGCTGGTGGTGAGCTGCGAGAAATTCGGCCGCAGCAGCCTCAATCGCGTCTGCGCACTTTGCGCGATTTCCGACATCGTCACGGATTGCGAGCCGCAGGCGGAATGGCGTGCGGTCATCGAAGAGGCCGGACCGGAACTGCACGTCTTCGCCGGCAATTGAGAATTTCGCCCTAAATTAAACTGCATCCCTGTTCGTCAGGGCGATGTGGCAGCAGCCAGAGCCGTGATCCGGCGTCCAGGTGACGTTGTCGAAGCGCACGCCGGTCGCCTCGAACAGGCCGCGGTCGAAGGCGCCGGCGATGCGGCAAAGCGTGGCGAGCTTGTCGTCGCCAACGCCGGCCTCGACCCAGGCGTCCTTCAGCGGGCAGCGTTTCACCTTGAAGGCGATGCGGTCCGCGCTGCGTTCGACATCGGTCGGATACATGCGGCCGCCATCCGGGCTGACGGCCAGGAACGCCTCGCCGATTGCCGGTGCATCGTTGGGGCCGAACCCGGCAAAGGCCGCCGCCGCCACCTCCTGGCCGCGCTGTTCGATAATGCGGGTCATGATCGCCTCGGCTCTCTCGCGCCCAGTTCCACGGTCAGTTCGTCAAGGAACAGGCGATAGAGATCGGCCCGGTTGCGAAAGGCTGAATCAAGTTCGCGCCACAGTTTTTCGGCTCTGGCTTCGGGGTTTGTCATGATGCGTCCTGACTTATCGGTTGACCATGATCCGCAAACCGGGTCCCACTTTGCGGGATCATGGTCTGGTTCTATTCAGTCGTGGCGTTGCCGCCACCAGCGCCTTGCCGATGGCCGATTGCGGCGCGTCGATCACGGCGCGGGCGTTGCCGCTCTCGGCGATCGTGCCGGCGTCAAGGATGACGACACGATGGGCGATGGCGCTGATAACGCCGAGATCATGCGAAATGAACAGATAGGCAATCCGTTCCTCACGCTGCAGGTCGAGCAGCAGCCTGAGGATTTGCCCGCGCACGGACAGGTCGAGCGCCGACACCGCCTCGTCGAACACGATCAGCGACGGTTTCGTGGCGATGGCGCGGGCGATCGCGACACGCTGGCGCTGGCCACCGGAGATTTCGTGGATGGCTCGCGGCGCGAGATCGGGAGTAAGGCCAACGCGCTCCAGCAGAGCGGCAATGCGGCGCGGGCGCTCCTGCCGGGACGCGATGCCATGGACGCGCAAGGGATCGTCGAGCACGCGCGCCACGGTGGCGCGGGGGTTGAAAGCGGCGAGCGGATCCTGGAACACCATTTGCAGGCGCGCGCGCCGGCTGCGCAAGGCGGCGCCGCCGAGGGCGAGGAAATCCTCGCCCTCAAACCGGATGCGGCCCGCGTCGGGTTCGACCAGTCTAAGCACCAGCCGTGCGATCGTGGATTTGCCGCTGCCTGATGGTCCGGCCAGCGCCAGCGTCTCTCCGGTCTCGATATGGAAGGAGACATCGTCGACGGCGGCAATGATCTTGACGCCGCGGCGGTACCGTTTGGTGAGGCCGGAAACGCTCAGCAAAGGACTGCTCACGTCGGCGTTCCGGCCTGCAGTGAAAGCGGTTCGGCGTCGAGGCCGAGATGGGCGTCGAGCAATGAGCTTGTATAAGCGTGGCGCGGGGCACTGACGATCTGCCTGGCTGCACCGATTTCGATCAGTCCGCCATACCGGAATACGGCGATGCGTTCGGCAAGCTCGGCGGCCAGCGCGATATCGTGGCTGATAAACAGCAGCGTCATGCCGTCCGCGGCCACCAGTTGTCGGACCAGTGCGACGATCTCGGCCTGCACGATGGTATCCAGCGCGCTGGTCGCCTCATCGGCGATCAGCAGTTTCGGCCCGGCGGCTATTGCGGCGGCGATCGCCACACGCTGTTTCTGGCCGCCGGAAAGCTGATGTGGAAAGGCGTGCAAGGCGGCATCCGGATCGGGCAAGCGGACGCGTTCGAGCAGGGTCCTGGCTTTCGCGTAGGCCTGCGGCCAGCCGAGACCGAGATGGGTGTAGGCGACTTCGGCGATTTGTTTGCCGACAGGCATCACCGGATCGAGGCTCGCCGACGGATCCTGGAAGACAAAGCCGATGTCGCGGCCACCGAGCGGAGTGTGGCCGAGACCAGGCCAATCGATTTTTCCATCGACCCTGGCGGACGCCGGCAGCAGCCCGGCAACAGCCAGCGCCAGCGTGCTCTTGCCCGAACCGCTCTCGCCTATGACAGCCAGCCGCTCGCCGGCAGCGATATCCAGGCTAATGTCTTTCAGCGCCGCCACCTCGCCACCGTCGCGGCGATAGGTCACTGTCAGATCGCGGATCGAAAGCAGCGCCGTCACGACAGGCTCCGTCTCACCGCCGTCGTCTCGACGACGCCTTCGCCGGCGAGATAGACGCCAAGCACGGTCAGCACGAGTGCGATACCCGGAATGATCGACAGGAAGGGCGCGGTGCGTAAAACGGCGCGGCCTTCGGCGATCATGCCGCCCCAGGTGACGCGATTGGGGTCACCAAGACCGAGGAAGGACAGAGCGGCTTCAGTAAGGATCGCAGCAGCGACGATCACCGAGGACAATGCCAGCACCGGCGGCAAGGCGTTGGGCAGAATCTCGCGAAAGGCGATCTCCAGCGGATGCATGCCGGTGACGCGGGCGCCGGCGACGAAATCGCGCTCGCGGATCGACAGCACTTCGGCGCGCGCCACACGCGCCGGCCCTGTCCAGGCACCGAGCGCGATTGCCGCGACGACGACGCCGAGCGACGGCCCGACGACGCTGACGAAGGCCAGCGCCAAGAGGAAACTCGGCACGGTCTGGAAGGCATCGGTGGTTCGCATCAGCAGCTCATCAATGAGGCCGCCGGCGAAGCCGGCCAGCGTGCCGATTATTGCGCCTATGACAAGGGCCGCGGCTGCCGCGGCGATCCCGACCGCCAGCGAGGTGCGGGCGCCGTGGAACAGCTCGGCCAGCACGTCGCGGCCGAGCCGGTCGGTGCCAAGTGGCAGCGACCAGTCCTTGAAAGGCGGCAGCAGCGCCGGCCCGGCAATGGCCTGCGGATCACCAGGAAAGAACAGCGATGCCGACAACGCCATGGCGAGCAGCGCCGCCAGAATGACCACGCCGGCGCGTGCTTCCGGGACGCGAAGAAAGCGGCGAAGCGGGTTCATGCGCCGGTCTCGCTGGCGCCGACGCGCGGATCAAGCAAGGCGTAGGCGATGTCGACGAGAAGGTTGATGAGGATGACGAGCACAGCGCTGACCAGGATGATGCCGAGCAACAGCGGCGTGTCGCGTGCGGCCACCGCTTCCTGCGCCAGCCGGCCGAGACCGGGAACGGCAAAGACGCTTTCGATGACGACGCTGCCGCCCAGCATCTGCGCCGATTGCAGGCCGAGCATGGTGACCAGCGATAGCAGCGCATTGCGGGCGACATGGGCGAACACGATGCGGCGGCGCGACAGCCCCCTGGCGCGGGCGGCCAGCACAAAATCCTGGCGCCAGGCCTCTGCCATGCCGGCGCGCGTCATGCGCAAATAGAGCGCCAGATAGATGAAGCCGAGCGCGGAGACCGGCAGGACAAGATGGACGGCGATATCGGCGGCGCGGCCAAGGCCGGTTTTGATCGACGCGATGCTCTCGATGCCGCCGATCGGCAGCCAACGCAGGTCGACGGCAAAGATGACGATCAGCACCAGGCCGAGCCAAAAGCCGGGGACGGCATAGAGCGCCAGAGAACCGATCGACAGGAAACGGTCGCGAAAGCTGCCGGGCCTGGCGCCTGCATAGATACCGAGCGCCGAGCCGAGGCCGAATGAGAGGGCGGTGGCGCTGCCCATCAGGATAAGCGTTGTCGGCAGGCGCTCGAGGATGACATCGCGGATCGGCCTGGAGAAGGCGACGGACTGGCCGAGGTCGAGATGGAGCAGCGCCCAGAGATAGTTGGCCAGCCGCGTCAGCTCCGACTGGTCGAGGCCCCAGCGATGGCGCAGCAGCTCGATCATGCCGGCGTCGCCGCCGGTTGAAACGATATAGGCGTCGACCGCATCGCCGGGGGCAAGTTCCAGCAAAAGGAAGGTGCCGATGACGACAATCAGCAGCACGAAGATGCTGCCGACGAGGCGACGGCGCAGGAGGATGAGGGCGCGGTTCATGCGCGCCTCGAAGGATTGGCGATGTGCTGGTTAGGGTGGCGTCCAGGCACCCCCCTCTGTCCTGCCGGACATCTCCCCCTCAAGGGGGGAGATTGGATGTCATTGGCCTCGGTGCCAACCGCAAACGCTGCAGAAGAAAGCGATGATGCCGAAGCAAGCCAATCTCCCCCCTTGAGGGGGAGATGTCCGGCAGGACAGAGGGGGGTCTCGTAGAACTCGACATCTACGACGATTTCGCCGCGAATTCTCATCCGCGCGAGTGTGTCACGATTCCAGATAAGTGTCCGCCCAGTTCGACACCGCCCAGCGCGGATTGTTGGCGATATTGCCGACCGTGTCGCGCGCGACGCTGATGAAGCTCCATTCGGCGACGTTGATGAGCGGCAGATCCTCGACAACCTTCTTCTGGAACTCTTTGTAGAGTTCGGTGCGGGCCGCGGAATCCAGCGTTTCGGAGGCCTTGGCGATGAGGGCGTCGAGCGCTTCGTTCTTGTAGCCGCCCTGGTTTGAGAAAGGCACACCATCCGGGATGCCGCTCTGCACCAGAATGGTGGTCGAGATCGCCGGGTCGCCGCGGAACACCGGCGGGCCGACCGCAAGATCGAAGGCGTGGTCGGTGTAGACGGCCTTGATATGCGCGGGCGAGTCGTTGTTGACCAGTTCGGCGTCGATGCCGATGGCGGCGAGCGCCTGGCGCAGATAGTCGCCGAACTGCTTGGTTTCGTTGAAATAGGGAGCCGGCAAAAGTTTCAGCGAAAAGCGTTTGCCGTTCGCACCCCTGATGTAGCCGGCCTCGTCGAGCAGCGCATTGGCCTTGGCAACGTCGAAGGCATAGGTCGGCACGTCGGCGGTGTAGAACTGTGGATCGTTCTTCGGCACCGGGCCGGTGGCAGTGGCGGCATAGCCGAGGAAGATCGTCTTGACGACGAAATCCTTGTCGATGGCATGCGCGATCGCCTGGCGCACCTTGAGGTCGGCGAGTTCCTTGCGGCGATGGTTGATCTCGACGACGAGCTGATAGGTTAGCCCCTCATAGCCCTTGGTAATCACCTTCAGGCCCGGCACCTTGGAAATGCGGTCGAGATCGGCCAGCGGTACGGCGGAGAAAGCGGCGAGGTGGATCTCCTCGGCTTCCAGGGCACTGGCGGCCGAGGTGCGGTCGGGCAGCACCTGGTAGATGATCTCGTCGAGATAAGGCTCATCCTTGCCCCAGTAGTCGGTGTTCTTCTGCAGCCGGTAGTACTGGCCGGCCTTGTATTCGGCGAACTTGAACGGACCGGTGCCAACCGGCGCGTTGTTGGCCGGGTTGTCCTCGATCTTGCCCGTCTCATAGACGTGCTTCGGCACGACGCTGCTCAACGCCGGCAAGGCATTGCGGATGAGCTGAAACGGCGTTGGCTTGGCGAATTTGAACACGGCGGTGAGATCGTCCGGCGTGTCGACGGCTTCGAGATCCTTGAACACGCTGCGGCCGAGATTCTGCAGCGGCTTCCAGATTTGCAGCGCCGAGAAGGCGACGTCGGCCGATGTAAACGGCTTGCCATCATGCCATTTGACGCCTTCGCGCAATTTGAACGTCACCGACAGACCGTCGGGGGCACTCTGCCAACTGAGCGCAAGGCGTGGCTCCAGCCCGTCCTTGCCGTCGAAGGATGCTTCGGCCAGCGTCTCCACGATCTTGCTCGAGATGAAGAAGACGCCGTTGGAGGCAACGATCGCCGGATTGAGATTGCGCGGCTCGGAATCGGCGGCAACCACCAGCCGCCCGCCCTTTTTCGGCGTCTGCGCCCAGCCGATACCAGGCATGGCGGTGGAGGCCAGAAGCATTGCCGAACTGGCAAGCATGGTGCGTCTGGAAATCCTGAAATCTGACATGATCGAACTCCGTCCTCTCCGCGACCGGCCGGTCCGCCAATACCCCTCGGATACTCGCGAGCCCGCCAGCATCCTGCAACAGCGATTATGAGCCTTGTCCGGGGTTTCGCCAGAGACGGATTTGGCGCATCTTCATGTGGCTTTGAAAATTCTGCCCGCTGGACCAGTTATAGCGAAGCGGTTCTATTCGACCTGATCTGGTAGGACCAGATAAGGCTAATGCCACGAGTTGCGGGCGATAAAGCGTGCTGGCGTGGCCGTTCGGTCTATTTCTGGCTGGACCAGACCCGGCAAAATAGTGCAGATTTGATCGATAGCGAGAGTATCGGGATCGAAACAGCCGGCGATCCGACCGGCCAGTCAGGGAATTCAGGGAGAGAGAAATGAACATCGCCCCGGGCAAAAATGCCGTCAGCGCCATTCCGTTCGACCATGTCAGGGTCGACCGGCTGATGGAGGAGGCTGGCATCGATGTGCTGCTCGCCACTTCCAAGCACAACACGCAGTATCTGCTTGGTGGCTACAAGTTCATTTTCTTTGCCGCCATGGATGCGATCGGCCACAGCCGCTATCTGCCTGTCGTCGTCTACGAGAAGGGCGGGCCGGATCATGCCGCCTATATCGGCAACCGCATGGAAGGCGGCGAGCACCAGAACCACCCGTTCTGGACGCCGACGCTGCATGCCGCCTGCTGGGGCACGCTCGATGCCGCCAATCTCGCCGTCGAGCACTTGAAGACGATCGGCAGGGGCAGTGCCCGCATCGGCATCGAGCCGGCTTTTCTGCCCTCGGACGCGTATATGCTGATCCGCAAGGCGCTGCCGGACGCCAAGCTGACCGATGCGACCGACATGCTGGAACGCATGCGCGCCATCAAGACGGATGCCGAGCTGGAGAAGCTGCGCATCGCCTCCGAACTGATCACCGATTCCATGCTGACGACCATCCAATGGGCGCGCGAAGGCACCACCAAGACCGAGATCATCGAACAGCTCAGGCGCGAGGAGACCAATCGCGGCGCGCATTTCGAATATTGTCTTTTGACGCTTGGCTCCAGCCACAACCGCGCCGCCTCGCCGCAGGCGTGGAAGAAGGGCGAGGTGCTGTCGATCGATTCCGGCGGCAATTATCACGGCTATATCGGCGATCTCTGCCGGATGGGCATTCTGGGCGAGCCGGACGCCGAACTGGAGGATCTGCTGGCCGAGGTCGAGACGGTGCAGCAAGCGGCCTTCTCCAAGGTCAAGGCAGGCACGCCGGGCGGCGACATGATTTCCCACGCGGAGGGCGTGCTGAAGAGATCCAAGGTCGCGTCCTATACCGATTTCTTCGCCCACGGCATGGGGCTGATCACGCATGAGGCGCCGTTCCTGATGACCAACCATCCTGTGACCTACGAAGGCACCTATGCCGAAAAGCCGCTGGAGCAAAACATGGTGCTGTCGGTCGAGACGACCATGCTCCATCCGACGCGCGGCTTCATCAAGCTGGAGGACACGGTTGCGGTCACCGACACCGGCTATGTGATGTTCGGCGACCGGGGCCGGGGATGGAACAGGGGCGGGGTGGCTTAGCGCGCCTCAATTCCCGCCAGGCGGCAACAGCCTGAAATCCGGCAATTCTCGTAAGCCCAGTTCTGGCCCGGCCGGCGAATAGACGACGAAGAGCTGCATAGGCCCGTCGCCGGTGTTCAGCGTCGAATGGAAGCGGCTTTCCGGCACATAGATGGTGCAGCCGGGGCCGACCTTTTCGACCACCGGATTGCCTTTCTCGTCCTCGACCATCTGCTCGCCATGGCCGGAGATGACGAAGATGATCTCCTCCGCGCCGGGATGGTTGTGACGTGTGTGGCCCTTGCCGGAGGGCAGGTCGACGACGCCGCCGGAAAAGCGCGCAGCACCATTCACCTCAGGCGCCACCGTCAGCGAGAGCTTGCCCCAATCGAAGCCGAAGGCGCTGACGTCCTTCGGATAGACAAACACCTTGCTCTTGTCGGTCATCGTCTCATCCCTTCTTTTTCTTCGCAGTCGTTTTGGCAGCAAGCGTCACGGCCTTGAAATCGGCGGTCTGCCTGGCGATCGCCGCTTCCGCCGGCAGCCGCTCCATCGAGCTTGCGCCATAGAAGCCATGCAGGCCCTTGCAGCGGCCGAGGATGTAGCGGGCGTCGTCCGGCATCGAGATCGGGCCGCCATGACAAAGCAGGATGACATCCTTGCGCACCGAACGTGCGGCGTCCGCGATGGCGTCGATTTCCTGCACGCAGTCGTCGAGCGACTTGGCCGAGGTCGCGCCGATCGAACCGCCTGTCGTCACGCCCATATGGGCGACAACGATGTCGGCGCCGGCGCGTGTCATGGCACGCGCCTCGTCGGGGTTGAACACATAGGGCGTGGTCAAGAGGTCGAGCTTGTGTGCCTCGGCGATCATGTCGACCTCGAGCCCGAAGCCCATGCCGGTCTCTTCGAAGCTTAGCCGCATCTGGCCGTCGAACAGGCCGATGGTGGGAAAGTTCTGCACACCGGAAAAGCCCATCGTCTTCAGCTCGGCCAGGAACAGCGGCATGATGACGAAAGGGTCGGTGCCATTGACGCCGGCCAGCACTGGCGTCTTCTTCACCACCGGCAGCACCTCATAGGCCATTTCCTTGACGATCTCGTTGGCATTGCCGTAGGCGAGCAGGCCAGCGGCCGAGCCGCGCCCGGCCATGCGATAGCGACCGGAATTATAGATGATGATCAGATCGATGCCGCCGGCCTCTTCGGCCTTGGCCGAGAGGCCGGTGCCGGCGCCGCCGCCGACGATCGGCACGCCATCGGCGATCATCTTGCGGAATTTCTCGAGGATTTTCTTGCGCGGTATGGCGGCCATGCTTGTCAGATCTCACTTGCTGGTGATGTTGAGGAAGGCTGCTACGGCAGCCCCGGCGAATTCGGGATCGTTGATGTGCAGCGGCAGGCGGGTCACATGCCGGTTGGCGTTCGGCCGGATCGTGCGCTCAATGGCTTCGAACAGCGCAGCGTCGGCCTGGGGGTTGAAGAAGGCGCCACCTTCGATGTCGAGCGCCGAGACGCCTTTTTCGGGGATGAGGAAATGGACCGGGCCCTCGCAGCGGCTCAGTCTCTCGCCGATCCATTCGCCGATCTGGCGGCATTCGTCCGCTGTCGTGCGCATTAGTGTGACGTTCGGATTGTGCTCGTAGAACAAGCGGCGGCGATAGGGTTCCGGGATGGTCGCCGGCGCCCAGAAATTGACCATGTCGAGCGCGCCGACCGAACCGACATAAGGCAGTCCGGTGCGGGCAATAGCGCCGAAGCGATCCTCGGTCGCCGGCAGCACGCCGCCGAACAGGAGATCGCAGACTTCTGTCGTGGTGATGTCGATGACGCCCGCGAGCAGACCGCTGTCGGCGAGCTTTTCCATCGAGCGGCCGCCGGTGCCGGTGGCGTGAAAGACCATGCAGTCATAGGCCGAGCGAAGCTCGTCGGCGATGGCCGTCACGCATGGCGTGGTGACGCCGAACATGGTGAGACCCAGAGCGGGTTTGCCATCGGGCGGTGGCGCAGGGTTCGCCGCCATGCCTGATATCGCCTGGGCGGCGTTGTGCAGCACGACTCGCGACAGCCGGTTCAAGCCAGCCATGTCGGTCACTGCAGGCATCATGATGATGTCGGAGACGTCGACATAGGGCGCGGTATCGCCCGAGGCGAGCGTCGAGACCATGATCTTGGGCAGGCCGAGCGGCAGCGTGCGCATGCCTGATGTGATGATCGAGGTGCCGCCGCCACCACCAATGCCGATCATGCCTGCCATGTCGGTGCGCGACTGCGCGAACCGGGCGAAGGCGATGGCCATGGCCGCGACCGCGGTGCCGCGGTCATGGATGCCGAGCACGGCAGCGCTGCCGTCGGGATGGTGGCCAGCGACGTCTTCAGACGAGACATCGGCCGGTATGGTGGCAGTGCGCGTGCCAACATCGACACGCACGACAGCAGCGCCGGTAGCGGTGATCGCGTCGGCCAAAAAGGCGAGTTCCTCGCCTTTGGTGTCGGCGGTGCCCACCAGGTAGATGCGCTTCATCGCGTTTCCCGCTCCCCGGCGGCTCGGCGTCGCTGCCTGCCGCTCTTTGCCCAGCCGCGAAGGCCATTGCAATTTTTTGAGACGCGCGTATCGTATTGATATGAAAGTCTCACGTCAACAAGGGGTGAACGACGATGCCGATCAGAGCGGCGGCCGAGGGGCCGAGCGCGGAGCCCGGGCACGTACAAGGCGATTGATGCTCGAGACGGCGACGAGGCTGATGCAGGAAGGCGCAACGCCCTCGGTCAGCGAGGTCGCGGAGGCGGCGGAAGTTTCCCGCGCGACCGCCTATCGCTATTTCCCAAGCCAGGCGGCATTGGTGCAGGCGGTGGTCGACGAGGGGCTCGGGCCGATCCTCACCTGGCATTCCAGCTCGACCGATTCCGAGCGCCGGGTCGCCGAATTGTTTGATACGGCCATGCCGCGCATCGAGGCCTTCGAGGCGACGTTCAAGGCGGCGCTGAAACTGTCGCTCGACCAATGGGCCCGGCGGCAGGCAGGCACGCTGGGCGGTGAGCCGGCTTTCACGCGCGGCCATCGCGTCGACTTGCTGAAGGATGCGATCGCGCCGCTCAAGCAACGATTGCCGCCGCGCGAATTCAAGCGTCTGGCGCAGGCCCTGTCACTGATCTTCGGCGTCGAGGTGCTGATCGTGCTGAAGGACATATGGGGGCTGGACAGCCGCAAGATGATGTCGGTCGCGCAATGGGCGGCCGGCGCTCTGGTGCGGGCGGCGGTGGCGGAATCGATGAGTGAAGGAGACGGAATTACGCCGGCGACGGCTGCAGAGTAGCCTCAATCTGGTTCGACCAGATTGGAATGCTGGCTACGCACAATAGTTGCAATGCTACGATCGAAATAAGGCCTTCGCGTATCAAGGAGTAGGAAAATCGAGAGAAAACAGGCAGATAATGCAGTAATCTGCTTGCGTGGCTGCCCGGGATCGTCCAAGAAAGAGCTTGACGCGCATCCGAAATTGGTAATACCAGATCAGGATTGATAAAGCGGATCGAAAGTGAGGGCGAAGATCCATTTCCGGCTGGGCGAGGAGGCTCGAGACCGGAACGGTGCCATCACGGGAAGAACTACCAGGGCCGACCTCGCAGCCGGCTCGCATGACAGGGTAGAATGCGCACAAGGGAGGAAATCATTATGCGCAAGACAATGACCAGCATGCTTGCTGGTATCGGCTTAGTGCTCGCCTGCGGAACGTCCGTCTACGCGCAGGATAAGGAACTCACCATATTCTGGGCTGAATGGGATCCGGCGAACTATTTGCAGGAACTCGTCAACCTTTACGAGGCCGAGAGCGGCGTGAAGGTCACGGTCGAAACCACGCCTTGGCCCGACTTCCAGACCAAAGCATTTACCGAGTTCAACGCCAAGGGCAGCGCCTACGACATGGTCGTCGGCGATTCCCAGTGGATCGGCGCCGCATCCGAGGCGGGCCACTATGTCGACCTCACCGACTTCTTCAACAAGCACAATCTGAAGGAAGTGATGGCGCCGGCGACGGTGAAATACTACGCCGAATATCCGTCCAACTCCGGCAAATACTGGTCGATCCCGGCCGAGGGCGACGCGGTCGGCTGGTCCTACCGCAAAGACTGGTTCGAAGACCCGAAGGAGATGGAAGCCTTCAAAGCTAAGTACGGCTACGATCTCGGCGTGCCGAAGGACTGGAAGCAGCTGCGTGACATCGCCGAATTCTTCCACCGTCCCGACGAGAAGCGCTACGGCGTCGCCATCTATACCGATAACTCGTATGACGCTCTGGTGATGGGCGTCGAGAACGCCATCTTCTCCTTCGGCGGCGAACTCGGCGACTATGCCACTTACAAGGTCGACGGCATCATCAACTCTGAGCAGAACCTCAAGGCGCTCGAGGCCTACAAGGAGCTCTATTCCTTCACCCCTCCTGGTTGGGCCAAGAGCTTCTTCATCGAGGACAACCAGGCGATCACCGAAAACCTGGCGGCGATGAGCATGAACTACTTCGCCTTCTTCCCGGCGCTCATCAACGAAGCCTCGAATCCGAATGCCAAGGTCACCGGCTTCTTCGCCAACCCTCCAGGGCCGAACGGCGACCAGTTCGCTGCGCTCGGCGGCCAGGGTATCTCCGTCATCTCCTATTCGCAGAATCAGGAAGAGGCGATGAAGTTCCTGGAATGGTTCATCAAGGACGAGACGCAAAAGAAATGGGCGGAACTCGGAGGTTACACGGCAAGCGCCAAGGTGCTCGAGTCGCCTGAATTCCAGAACGCCACGCCTTACAACAAGGCCTTCTACGAAACCATGTTCAAGGTGAAGGACTTCTGGGCGACGCCGGAATATGCCGAGCTGCTGATCCAGATGAACCAACGCGTCTATCCGTACATCACCGGCAATCAGGGCACGGCCAAGGAAGTGCTCGATTCGCTCGCCGCGGACTGGAACGCGACATTCAAGAAATACAACCGCGTGAAGTGAACGGCACTAACGCGCGGAGGGGGCGGTAGCCTGCCCCTTCCGTTTTCTTTTCCGGACAAGGAAGGAACGGGCCTTGGCCACTGCAGTCATGACCACGCTGGATCCCAACTCGCGCTCCGCCGCCCGCGGCATGAGCGACCTCACGATCCGCAATCTCTTCATCATTCCGACGATCGTTTTCCTGATCGTCTTCAACATCTTTCCACTGATCTATTCGCTCGGCTATTCGTTCACCGACTTTCGCGCGTCGAGCGCCGCGCCGGCCAATTTCGTCGGACTGCAGAATTACCGCGAGCTGCTCAACGACCCGTTCATCTGGTCGAATTTCGCCATCACCGCCAAATATGTCATCGTCTCCGTGGTCGGCCAGGTCGTTGTCGGCTTCGGCGTGGCGTTGCTGCTCAACCGCGATATCCCGTTGAAGGGCCTGCTGACGACACTGCTGCTGTTGCCAATGATGCTGTCGATGGCCGTCGTCGGCCTGTTCTGGAAACTGCTCTACGATCCGTCCTTCGGCATCATCAACTACACGCTTGGCCTTGGCTCCTTCGAGTGGCTGTCCAATCCCGACATGGCGCTCTACGCGGTTGCCATCACCGACATCTGGATGTGGTCGCCCTTCGTGATGCTGCTATCGCTTGCCGGCCTGTCGGCAGTGCCGAAGCACCTCTACGAGGCGGCCGCGATCGACCGCGCCGGCTCGTTCTATACCTTCTTTCGCATTACGCTGCCCCTGGTCGCGCCGATCCTGATGATCGCGATCATCTTTCGCACCATGGAGGCGTTCAAGACTTTCGATCTCGCCTACATCCTGACCAGCCAGCCAACCACCGAGGTGATCTCGATCCGGCTCTACAAGATGGCGTTCCAGGAATGGCAGACTGGGCGCTCCTGCGCGCTCGCCTACATCGTGCTGATCATGATCCTGGCGATCACCAACATCTACGTCAAATACCTGAACAAGGTGAAGGAGCGCTAGAATGGCCGCTGTCACTACCTCCACCGAGCGTTCGCTCAACAAGCTCGCCATCGTCGGCGTGCTGATCGTCACAATGATCTTCCTGGCGCCGATCTACTGGATTGCCTCGACGGCGTTCAAGCCGCGCAACCTTGCCACCACCATTCCACCGACGGTGCTGTTCCAGCCCGAGATATCGCCCTTCGTAAAGCTCTTCACCAAGCGGTCGCAGTTGCGCACCGCGCCGACGCCGGAACAATACGCCGCCGCCCCGTGGTGGGAGCGGCTGGTGTTTGACGGCGGCGAGAAGGTGGTGCGCTCGGGCAGGGGCGAGGTGCAGTGGTCCGGCTATCCCAACCGCTTCATGAATTCGCTGATCGTGGCGATCACCTCGACGGTCCTTGCCGTCGGCATGGGCACCTTCACGGCTTACGGGTTCTCGCGCTTCAAGATAAAGGGAGAACAGGACCTGCTCTTCTTCATCCTGTCGACGCGCATGCTGCCGCCGGTGGTGGTGGCGATCCCGATGTTCCTGATGTACCGGGTCGTCGGCCTCAACGACACGCATTGGGGCCTGATCATCCTCTACACCGCCTTCAACCTCAGCTTCTCTGTATGGCTGATGAAGGGGTTCATGGACGAAATTCCGAAGGAGTACGAGGAGGCGGCCCTCGTCGACGGCTATACGCGGATGGAGGCCTTCTTCAAGATCGTGCTGCCTGAGGCGGCCACTGGCATCGCCGCCACCGCCGTGTTCTGCTTCATCACGGCGTGGAACGAATATGCCTTCGCGCTGATCATGACCAACCGACGCGCCCAGACGGCACCGCCCTTCATCCCCAGCCAGGTCGGCTCCGGCCTGTCGGACTGGACGGTGATCGCCGCCGGAACCTTCCTGTTCCTGCTGCCGGTCGCCATCTTCACCTTCCTGCTCCGCAACCACCTCTTGCGCGGCATGTCCTTCGGAGCGATCCGCAAATGATCCGCCATGCCACAATTCAGCGCACGGCCGAGATCGTGATGGTGTGCGGCATCATCGCGCTCTGCCAGCCGTGGAATCTCTTCCTGCACCGCTACGGGCTGACGATCATCATCGTTGGGCTGCTGACGTTCATGATCACCGGCTGGGTCGGTCCAAGGCAGAAACCGCAGGCGACCGGCGCGCCGGAAAAAGAAGGTCACGCATGACCCAGATCGAGCTTCGTGGCGTCCAGAAATATTTTGGCGCCGTTCAGGTCATCAAGGACCTCAATCTCAAGATCGACGACAACGAGTTCATCGTGCTGCTCGGCCAGTCGGGCTGCGGCAAGACGACGACGCTTCGCGCCATCGCCGGGCTTGAGACGATCGACGGCGGCGATGTCCTTATCGACGGCAAGCCGGTCCAGCATCTCAAGGCTGCCGACCGCGACATCGCCATGGTGTTCCAATCGTTCTCGCTCTATCCGCATATGAGCGTCTACGAGAACATCGCTTTTCCGTTGCGCGCCATGCGCAAGAGCAAGGCGGAGATCGACGGCGAGGTGCGCTCGGTCGCAAAAGTGCTGCAGATCACCGAACTGCTCGGCAAGAAGCCGTCGGCGCTGTCGGGTGGCGATATGCAGCGCGTGGCCATCGGCCGGGCGCTGGTGCGGCGTCCCAAAGCGATGCTGATGGACGAGCCGATCGGCGCGCTCGACGCCAAGCTGCGCGAGGAGATGCGCGCGGAGATCAAGCGGCTGCACATCAAGCAGGGCTCGACCACCATCTACGTCACCCACGACCAGATCGAGGCGATGAGCCTTGCTGACCGCATCGTTATTATGCATGAGGGCGTTCTGCAACAGGTAGGCAGCCCATCGGAAGTGTATACGCACCCGGCCAATCTGTTCGTCGCGCAATTCGTTGGCTCGCCTGTGATGAACGTCGCCAACGCGGCGGTGACGATGAACGGCTCCGGCGCCAGGGTCACCGTCGACGGGGCCGCGGAAGGTTTCCTTTTCCCGGCCGAACTGGTCGGCCAGCTCGACGCCGCGAACGTCGGGCAGGACCGCCTTGCGCTCGGCATCCGCCCTGAAGCAGTGATGGTCTCGCGCGAGGCGGCGGACGGTTATCTGCCGGTCGAGGCGCACATCATCGAACCGCTTGGCTCCTACGACATCGTCGACCTCAAGGTCGGGGCACAGATGTTGCGCGCCCGCACCCGTTCCGGTTTCGTCGGCAAGCCGGGGGTTCAGGTCTTCGCCAAGCTCGACCCGGCCCAGGCGCATTTCTTCGACACGACAAGCGGCAATTCGCTGGGGGTGAGACTCTGATGGCCCATATCCAGCTCAAGAACATCTCGAAGACATTCGGTAATCACATCGCATTGGCCGGGCTCAATCTCGACATTGCCGACGGCGAGTTCTTCGTGCTGCTCGGCGAGACCGGCGCCGGCAAGACGACGACGCTGCGCATGGTCGCCGGCCTGGAGAAGCCGACCGAAGGTCAGGTCTTCATCGACGGCGTCGATGTCGCCAACTGGGGTGCGGCTGAGCGTGACGTGGCACTGGTGCTGCAGCAGTACTCGCTTTATCCGCGCTACACGGTGCGCGAAAACCTCGAATTCCCGCTGAAGCCAAAAATCCGCCGCATCGAGCCCGACGAGATCAAGACGCGTGTCGACCGCGTTGCCAGGACCTTGCGCATCGAGCACCTGCTCGACCGCAAGACGGATCGTCTCTCCGGTGGCGAGATGCAGCGCGTCTCGATTGGTCGCGCCATCGTCAGGAAGCCCCGCGTATTCCTGATGGATGAGCCCCTTTCGGCGCTCGATGCCAAGCTGCGCGAAGCGCTGCGCACCGAGCTGAAGAACATCCAAATGAATCTTGGTCAGACCTTCCTGTTCGTGACGCACGACCAGATCGAGGCGATGTCGATGGGCGACAAGGTTGGCGTGCTCAACCATGGCCGCATCGTTCAGACCGGCACGCCGTATGAGATCTACAACAATCCGCGCGACACCTATGTGGCGAGCTTCGTCGGCTCGCCGCCGATGAACCTGATCGACGGCAAGCTCGTCGACAACCGCGCGGTGATGGCGCCTCTGAATTTCGAACTACCGCTTCCAGTGGGAGCCAGGACGATTGGCGCGACCGACGGTCGCCCGCTCGTCTTCGGTATTCGCCCCGAGGACGTCTATCTCGAGAGCGGGGCGCCGGTGGAGGCCCGCGTGCACGATGTCGAAAACCATGGCGTCGAGAAGATACTGACGCTGCGGGTCGGCGACGCGATGCTGCGCGCCACGGTGCCGGCAAGAACCGATGTCGAGATCGAGCAGCCGGTGCGCTTTGCCTGGAACCCGGACAAGGTGGTGCTGTTCGACAAGGGCAGCGGGGTGAGCTTACGACACGCCGGCTAAGTTCGAGGGCTGCTTTGCAAGGCATAGTTGCCGACTGCCGCTACCGGCAGCGGCAGCGCACTGCAGTTCTAGACGGCCGCCTGACTATTTCGGGAAGTAGGTTTCGTAAGGTGTGTCGTTGATCAGCAGGATCACGCATTCGGTATCCGACAGGCAGGCGTCGTCGTGCATCTCGTTGGCCTTCTGGGTCCAGTAGGAGCCCGGAGGGAGTTCGACCTTGGTCGCTTCGCCACCGTCCATCTGCCAATGCGCCCACAATCCCTGGATAACCACGGCGCGATAGTCGGCGGTGTGCGCGTGAACCGGTGCACGCCAGTTGCCGGGAACCTTCAGCAACGTGCCCGCTGGGCCATTGGCTCGATCGCCCCACAGCGCACCCAGCCGGTGCGGCTGGTCGGGCACTTCGGCGACATAGGGGATCTTGTCGGCAGGCAGGTAACTGTCCTCGAGGGCAAATGCCTGCCCGGGAATTGCGGACAAGGCGGCGAGCGCAAACGATGCAAAATAGTTAGCCATGGCGGTCTCCTCCACTGGCCAGACTATTCAGGCGGTGCCGGCGGGCCATGACGCTCCGTCCAAAAGATTTGGCAATTCCTCCAGGCGGCCAATCGGCGGAAGTCAGGCCTTTTCAGCGTCAGGGTTCCGCGTCGTCGCCGCCGTTGCGCAGATGGCTTGGCGCCACGCCCATGACTCGCTTAAACGCGCGGCTGAAGGATGCTTCCGAATCGTAACCCAGTTTTGCCGCGGCCACGGAAACCCTCATCCCGTCGCGGGCCAGCCATTGGCGGGCCTGATGCATGCGCACGCGGAGCACATATTTGGCCGGCGTCTCGCCGACCACCGTCGCGAAGCGCTGGGCAAAGGCGGAGCGCGAAGCCCCCATCATCCGCGCCAGGGCTTCGACCGTCCAGTCGCGCTCCGGCTGCAGATGAATGGCGGCCAGCACCTTGCCGACATCGGGATTCCTGACCGCCGCGATCCATCCAGTGGCGTCGCCGCAGCCATTCTCCACCCAGGAGCGAATGATTGTTGCCGCCAGCACGTCGGCGAGGCGCGCCAGAATGCCACCCGATCCGACCCGATCCATCGTCACCTCACCCGCCATCGCATCAAGCAGATGCTGGATGCCCGGCGCGTTCGCCATCAGCTTATGCGCCTGCATCAAGTCCGGCATCATGTCGAGCAACGGGTGCGAGCCGTCGAGGTTGAAATGCATACTGCCGCAGAATAGCAGGGTCTTGGGTCCCCCGCACTCGTTCGAAACGTCGTAGATGTTCTCGCAGACCGGCTCGATCGTGTAGCGGCCGATCGGCACCGGAGTCACGCCCGGCGCGCTGGCCAGTACATGCTCGTCGCCGCGCGGGATCAGCAGCGCGTCGCCCACCGACAGCTCCACCCATTCCTTGGCCGGAGAGAACAGCCAGCAGCCCTGCTGGCCAATAAAGTGAAACCGTGCCGCCTTCTGTGCCGGAAAGGACACCGCCCAGGGTTCACCCAGGACACAACGGCCATAGTCGACGCCATCGAGCCGTAGTCCCCGCAGCATGTCGCTCAGCGGATCGCTCGAAGCCGGCAGCGTTGTTTTGGACGAATTGTAATTCATTTCGGCGTTTATAGCATGGAAACTCCAGACGGTCACTCCCTATGTTGCATTGCAGCCAATGTTGCGCTGCAACCAGACCGGAGCTCCATCATGACCGAACCCGCTACAGGCGTCATCGACGCCGCTGTTCTCGACTCCTCCGAATCCGAAGAACGAGCCGAGCCGGCTTGGGGCGCTGTGGTATCGCTGGCGCTTGGCGTATTCGGCCTGGTGACCGCGGAATTCCTGCCCGCCAGCCTGCTGACGCGGCTGGCGCAGGATCTCGGCATCACCGAGGGTGCGGCCGGACAAGCGGTCACTGCAACGGCTGTGGTCGGGGCAATCGCGGCGCCAACCATGGCTATCGTCACCAAACGGCTGGACCGCAGGCTGGTCATGTGGGGACTGACGGTGCTGCTGATCGTCTCCAACCTGCTGGCGGCCTTCGCGTCGTCGCTTCCCGTTCTCCTGGCCGCTCGCGTCGTTCTTGGCATCGCCCTCGGCGGTTTCTGGTCGATGTCGGCGGCGATGGCCATGCGGCTCGTGCCGATGCGGTTGATGCCGCGCGCGATGTCGATCATCCTCACCGGCGTTTCGGTCGCCACTGTCACCGCGGCCCCGGTTGGCGCCTATGTCGGCGACGTCTGGGGATGGCGCACCGCCTTCATGATCGCGGCCGTGGTCGGCGCCCTGGCGCTCCTGGTGCAGATCGCCACCATTCCGCGCTTGCCGCCGGCAGGCGTGGCCAGTTTTCGTACCTTGCTTGAGGTCATGAAGCGGCCGACGATCCGGGCAGCACTTCTGGTAGTCCTGCTGGTTGCCTCGGGACACTTTGCCGGCTTTACCTATGTCCGGCCATTTCTTGAGAAGGTTCCGGCGCTGGATATCGAGACGATCTCGCTGGTACTGCTCGCCTATGGCATCGGTGGGTTCTTCGGCAATTTCGCCGGCGGGTTCATGGCCGAGCGCAATCTCAAGGCAGCCGTCGGCCTGGCACCTCTGCTGATAGCATTGTCAGCGCTGCTGCTGCTCGTTCTTGGTGCCTCGCCAGTGGTGGCGGCAATGGCAGTCGCAGCCTGGGGCTTTGCTTTCGGCGCGGTGCCGGTCGGGCTGCAGACCTGGCTGGTGCGCGCCGCTCCCGACCAGGCCGAGAGCGCCGGCGGATTGATGGTCGCCACATTCCAGGTGGCGATTGCGCTGGGCGCCGTCTTCGGTGGCCTGCTGGTCGATCACGCCGGCGTGGCCAGCGCCTTCGCCTATTGCGGCATCGCGACGTTGCTGGCTGCCTTGGCGACGTTCCTGGTTGGCCCAAAGCGCGCAAGCTAGATCAGGCTGCCGAAACTCGACATCACCATCGATCAGCCCGAAACCTGCTTAAGGGGTTCGGGCTGAAATCGCCGCCACGAAACGATTCAGGCTCTCATCGACATAGGTGGCCACCTCGATCCTGGGATCAAAACTCCACCACAGCAGCGAGCCTTGCCAATGCGACGCCATCAACAGGCCGATGTCAGGCGGAGCGTTGCCGGCTGAGGCAAAGCAGGTGTCGAGCACGTCGCACAATGATGTCCTCCAGGACGCGCCGCGTGCGCGAAGCAAGGGATCGCGCAGGTCCTCACGCAGCACGAGCAGCCCCTCGGCATAGGATTCGATGCCGCCATAGTCGCGCGACAACGCCACCAGCAGCCCGATCGCCCCGGCCGGCGTTCTTGGGGCAGCCGCTGCCAGCCGCTCCGTCTTGTCGTCCAGCCGGTCCCATGCCTGCAGCAAGGCCTTCTGCTTCAGCGCGGCCTTGCTCTTGAAACGTTGCACCAGAGTCGAGCCCGAAAGCCCGCACGCCTCGGACAGCCGCTCGAAGGTAAGCGCCTCCGGGCCATGGGCGTGGATCAGCCTGTGGGCTGCTTCGAGCACGTCTTCATCGGACTGGGTTTTTGGCCGGGGCATCTTGACATCCATTTATAACCGAATGATCATTTATATATTATGGCGCTGACGAAAACCAGCACTTGCCTGGTCGAATCGAGATTTGGGAGAGCCTAATGACGCTTCAAGGAAAAGTCGCTCTGGTCGCCGGCGCCACGCGCGGGGCCGGCCGGGGCATTGCGGTCGAACTGGGTGCGGCCGGCGCAACCGTCTACGTCACCGGCAGGTCGACGCGCGGTAAGCCGTCCGAATATGCCCGCCCCGAAACGATCGAGGAAACGGCCGAGCAGGTCACTGCGCTTGGCGGCAAGGGCATTGCAGTGCAGGTCGATCACCTGATTTCCGAGGACGTGGGTAAATTGGTCGAGCGCATCCGCGCCGAACAGGGCCGGCTCGACATATTGGTCAATGACATATGGGGCGGCGAAAAGCTGTTCGAATGGAACAAGCCGGTCTGGGAGCACAATCTCGACAATGGGCTGCGCATGCTCAGGCTCGGCATCGACACGCATCTGATTACCGCCCACCATGCGCTGCCGCTGCTGATTGAGCGTCCCGGCGGGCTGCTGGTCGAAGTCACCGATGGTACCGCCGAATACAATGCCGATCACTATCGGCTATCGCCTTTCTATGATCTCGCCAAGGTCTCGGTGACGCGCATGGCATGGGCCTACGCCAAGGATCTCGCCGCGCACGGCGCCACTTCGGTGTCGCTGACGCCGGGTTGGTTGCGGTCCGAAATGATGCTGGAGGCGTTCGGTGTCACCGAAGAGAACTGGCGCGACGCGACCGCAAAGGTGCCGCACTTCGTCATCTCGGAGACACCGCGCTTCATTGGCCGCGCGATAGCGGCGCTGGCCGCGGACCCGGACCGTTCGCGCTGGAACGGACAGTCATTATCGAGCGGCGGGCTGGCGCAGATCTATGGCTTCACCGATGTCGACGGCTCGCGACCCGATGCCTGGCGCTATGTTCCCGAGATTCAGGACGCCGGCAAGCCGGCCGACGCGACGGGGTACCGCTAGATTGGCAGGGGATCGCGAGCCGACAGCCGCTCCGGCTTCAGGCCGAGCGGCCGTCGAAATCGATCACCGGCACCGCGCCAAGATCGATGTCGTCGAGGCAATTGATGTTGATGTAGGCGCTTCGTCCATTCCCTTCGCTGACATCCTCGGCGAAGGGGTGAATGCCGCAGGTGCGGCAGAAGCGGTGTGCGATAATTTGATTGCCGAATGTGTAGCTGCCGAGATCATCGCCCCAGGCAAGCACGCGCAACGTGCCATGCGGCACAGCCCATAGCAGCGCACGCTTGCGCGAGCAGATCGAGCAGTTGCATCGCAGGGCTGCGGTCAATTCGCCTTCGACTTCGAATGCGACCTTGCCGCAGTGGCAGCTGCCTTTGTAGAGCATCGGGCATTCTCCTTTCCTTCGTCCGGCAGGTGCAAATCCGGCTTTGCCGGGTTATGTCTGCGCAGGCCATGTTGGCTGTTAGCCTTTAAGACGTTGCAAGTGGCCGGAGTCCGACACCGAAATGCAATCAGCGCGCGATCGTCTCGAAGCCATCCTGTCGCGTCTCGCCGCCCGTGCGGATGATGAAAACGTGTTTGTAAAACTCTATCCGGAAGCGGCGCGGGCTGCGGCGGATGCCGCCGACACTCGCCGGAGGGCCGGCGTGACGCTTGGGTCGCTCGACGGGGCGATCGTCTCGATCAAGGATCTGTTCGATGTCGCCGGCGAACCGACCACGGCCGGTTCGCTGCTGCTCGCCACCGCGGCGCCGGCGATGCGGGACGCCGTCATCGTGCGGCGGCTGCGGCAGGCGGGAGCGGTGATCCTCGGCAAGACCAATATGACCGAATTCGCCTTCACCGCGATCGGCAACAATCAGCACTACGGCACACCCGGCAACGCGACCGACGCCAGCCTGATCCCCGGCGGCTCATCCTCCGGCGCCGGCGTTTCGGTCGGCGAGGGCACCAGCGACATCTCTATCGGCTCCGATACTGGCGGTTCGGTGCGCATTCCGGCATCGCTGAACGGCGTCGTCGGCCTCAAGCCGACGGCGCGGCGCGTGCCCCTTGATGGCGCGTTCCCGCTGTCCGCCACGCTGGACTCCATCGGCCCGCTCGCCCGCACCGTTGCCGAATGTGCCACGGCCGACGCGGTGATGGCGGGCGAGGAGCCTGCAGCGCTTGTACCGCTTGGGCTTGCGGGACTGCGCATCGGCATTCCACGCGGCATGCTCTTCGACGATACGCAACAAGAGATCGCGGCGGCATTCGACCGATGTGTTCGCAAGATAGAGCTCAGAGGCGCACGTCTCGCCGATCTGTCCATTGACGATCTCCTCGCCGACATGCGCGCCGCCACCAAGCGGGCCTCGATCGCATCAATGGAAGGTGCCGAGGTTCACGCCGACTGGCTGGCGACGGGCGTGCCGGTCCCTGTCGATCCCAGGGTAAGCGGGCCGTTGTCGCGCGCGCTGGCCGTTCCCGCGTCCGTCTATATCAGGACGATCCGCCGGCGCACGGCGCTGGTTGCGGCCATGGACGAACGGCTGGTATTGGTCGACGTGCTGGCCCTGCCGACCACGCCTGTCGCGGCGCCGACCATTGTCTCGATAGCCAGCGACGAGGTGCTGTGCGACCAGACGGAGGGGCTGCTGCTGCGCAACACGCAGGTTGCCAACCAGTTCGACCTCTGCGCGATCTCATTACCGATGCCGGGGACCGCTCCGTCGGCCGGACTGATGCTGGTGGCGCGCAATGGCCATGACCGTCATCTGTTGCGGATTGCTGCTGAAGTGGAGCGGCTGCTTGGTCAGTGACCGGGCGTGAGGATCAGTGCGACGAACAGTGCTTGCGTTCGCCGTCGCTGGCGGTGCGCACGATGCGGGTCGCGACCAACCAGGGAAGGCTGTAGTCCTTGCCGGCGATGTCTGGGTGCGGCGCTCGATCGAGCCTCTGAAAACGATTTTTCCGGTATAAAGTGCGTCTGAAAGGTCTGTTGTCGCCTTGTCGGTCCGCGGCAATCCGCTGATGTCGATCGACACGCCCTTGACGATCCTGCCGGTGGCGAGGTCGAGCGCGCTGTTCGACGGGCAGGGCGCCATGACGCAGCGCAGGCCGTTGTCGCAATAGACATAACTGCTCTCGGCTGCGGCGAGCGATGGCAATACCGCGATTGAAGACGCGGCGACGGTCAGAAAGGCGAGGCGAAGACCGAACATGGTTCTCAACGTCGCGAAGAATTGGGGCGAAACCGCGATGCGCTACGTGTCAGCCGGGAAGCGCCGCCGGTAGTGCTCGACCACTTCGGAATTGCGCAGATTGACCGGCAATTTGTTGGCCAGCACCAACAAGGCCTCGGCCGCCGCGCCGACGCCCATGCGCATCATCGATTGCTCGGTGATCCCTGCCATATGCGGGGTGACGATGACATTGTCGAAGCTGAAATAGGGATGATCTGGCGGCAGCGGCTGCGTCGCAAAGACGTCGAGCGCGGCGCCGCCGATGCGTCCCTTTTTCAGCGCCTCGATCAGCGCATCATCGTCGATCACTGGCCCGCGCGAAACATTGATCAGCAGCGCATCCGGCTTCATCCGGCCGATGCGCTCGCGGCTGATCAGGCCGCGCGTCTCCGGTGTCAGCGGACAGCACAGAACGATGATGTCGCTCTGTTCGATCAGCGCATCGATCGACAGGAAGCCGACTCTGTCAGGCGCCGGCCGCATGCTGCGCGTCGTCGCCACCACGTTCAGGTCGAAGCCATGTGCCGCAATATGGCCAACCGCCTGGCCGATAGCGCCGAGGCCGACAATGCCGATCGTCTTGCCGGCGAGCTCACTGGCCACGACAGTGTGCTCGCGGCCGGCCAGCCAGCCCTTCGCCCGCAAGTCGCGATCCAGCGCCCGGAAACGTCGAAGCAGCGCCAGGGCGGCGAACATCACATATTCGGCGACGGACCGCGCATTCACTCCCGGCACGTTCGCCACCAGCACGCCGGCGGCGGTGGCCGCTTCCATCGGGACCATGTCGAGCCCGGCGCCATGGCGGATTGCGGCCCTGAGTTTCTTCGCCCCTTCGAAAAGCATCGATGGCAGCGGGGCGCGGACGATGATGACATCGACGTTCCGCGCCTCGGCGGTCAGCGTGGCGGCGTCGAGGGCGGAGGCGACAATGAGGTCACCGGCACCAGTCAGCATGGCGGAGGCGCGCGGGTGCAGCGTATGCGTCGACAGAATTCTCGGCATGTCAGACCTGTTCTAGCGTCGGGCTCTGGGGTTGCGTCCCGCCGCCTTCGATCAGGCCCTTCCAGTAGCTTTCCGCGCCTTGCAGATGGGCGCTCATCAACGCCTGCGCGAGATTGCCGTCGCGGCGAAGCAGCGCCTCGTAGATCTGGATGTGCTCGACATGCGAGCGCCGGCTGCGCTCGGGATCGTTGAAATAGATCGGCAGGCGTTGCTGGCCCATCATGTAGTAGACGCTGCACACATTGTGAAAGACGCTGTTCTTGGTCGCCCGCACGATCTCGAGATGAAACTCGCGGTCTTCCTTGGCGAGGCCTTCGCCCGCCGCAATGCGCTCTTCCGAAGCTTTCAGAATCTCGCGCAGCCGCTCGAAATTCTCCTCGGTGGCGCGTGAGCAGGCCAGCTCCGCCGCCTTGATCTCGTGGATCTTGCGCAATTCGACCGTTTCATAGATCCGGACCGGATCGAGCGGCAGGCCAGCCCGCGCAAACAGCGCCATCGCCTCGACGCTGGCCTGTTTGGTGTCGATATAGATGCCGGATTTGGCGCGGCGCTCGACGATGCGCATGGCTTCGAGGATGGCCAGCGCCTCGCGGATCTGGCCACGGCTGACGGCGAAATGCTCGGCCAGTTCACGCTCCGAGGGCGTCCGGCCCGTCCCCTTGTCGGAGTGGGAGAACAGATAAGCGGCGAGCTCCGCGAGAAGGTTCTTTTCTTTCATCGTCAATTGCGTTGCGCGTGCGCCTCCAGGAACCGCTCCGAAATGGTGAATCCCAGTCCGGGTTTTTCGGGGATCGCTATCATACCGTCCTTTGCTTCGACAGTCTCCTCGATCAGGTCGTGGATCATCGGGTTGGCACCGAGCGAATATTCCACGGTGAAGCTCGCCGGTGAGGCGGCGCAGACATGCAGCCCGGCAAAGAAGCAGGGCGCACCGGCCCACAGATGCGGCGCGAAGCGGAGATTGAAGGTGCTGGCGATGGTGCCGATCTTCATCGCCTCGCTGATGCCGCCACAGAAGGCGGGGTCCGGCTGGAAGATGTCGGCCGCCTTGAGCGTGGCGAGGTCGCGGAACGCATAGCGCGTCGCCTCGCTTTCGCCGGTGGCGATCGGGATGGAGCCGGAGGCCCGCACCTCGGCCATCCCCGACTTGTCGTCGGCGACGACGGGTTCCTCGAACCAGGCCAAGTCGAGATCGACGGCGAGATGGATGAAGCGTTTGGCTTCCGCCACCGTGTAGGTGCCATGTGCATCGACCATCAGGTCGACTGCGGGGCCTAGCGCCTGCCTTGCGGCGCGAACGCGGGCAGCGGAAATATGCGGAGCGCCGTCCATGGCGCCGACCCGCATCTTCAGCGCCTTGAAGCCGCCCTTGGCGATGTAGGACTTCAATTGGTCGCCGATCGCTTCGCTGGAAGCCCAGCCGCCGGAAGCGTAGGCCGGCATGCGGTCAAGCTTGCGGCCGCCAAGCAGCCGCCAGACCGGAACCCCGAGCGATTTACCCAGAATGTCCCACAGCGCGATGTCGACGGCGCTGATGGCGGCGATGCTGATGCCGCGCCGCGCCAGTTGCGGCATGGCGTGGCCAGCACGTGCGGCCGTGTCGTGGCGCACGCCGTTGTAGAGCATTTCCCATATGATACCGATATCGGCCGCATCGCAGCCGATCAGTTGCGGGCCGATTTCGTGGTTCAGCATGTGGACGAGGGCGCCATAGCTGCCAGCACTACCGGCGGCGTTCTTGCCTTCGCCCCAGCCGACCAGCCCGTCGTCGGTCTCGATGCGCAGAATGGCGGCGTCGAACGTCGTTACCTGACCGAAGTCGCTGCGATGCTGCTTCGCGGCTTCGATCGGTACGCGGACCCACCAGGCTTGGACCGTCTTGATGCGCATGTTCATCCCCGGCCCTGCCGCCAGCGGGCGGAAGGGCTCATTCCCAGTCGGATCGGCTACTTGATCAGCGGCAGCAACGTTTCGGCGGTGATGCGCATCTGGTCGGTATAGAATTTCTCCGTCAGCACGCTGGAGCCGTGATCCTGGATGAACTTCAGCTGTTCGGGCGAGATGTCGACCGGGTGGCGCTCGACCATATCGGGATAGGGCGCGGCCGGCGTACGGTCGACCGGGGCGACGAACTCATTGGTCAGCGCGCCGTCATAGCCGACCTCCTTCAGCGTCGCGACGATCTTCGGCCAGTCGATCTGCCCCAGCCCTGCGGCGAAGCGGTTGTTGTCGGCGACGTGGAAGTCGAACAGGCGCTTGCCGACCTTACGGATGGCGTCATAGACGTTAAATTCTTCCATGTGGATGTGGTAGGCGTCGAGGCAGACACCGCATTCGGGGCTGACAGCATCGGCGAGCGCCAGCGCCTGGGCGCCGCGGTTGAACAGATAGGTCTCGAAGCGGTTGAGCGGCTCGACCGCGATCTTGACGCCGACCTTCTTGGCATGGGTGAAGCATTCCCTGGTGGCGTCGACCACCCATTTCCACTCTTCCTCCTCGGTGCCGTCAGGCACCACCTTGCCGACGGTCGCGGGAACCAGCGTGATGATCTCGCCATCGAGTTCGCTGACCATCGTCAGCACGTCCTTGACATACTGGACCGAGCGTTCGCGCTGGCCCTGGTTCTTGGCGGCGAGGTTACGTTCGCCCAGCATCAGCGTGACCGCACCCCAGCAGCGAATGCCATGCTCCTTCAGGAGCGCGCGAGTCTCCTTGGTCTTGTACTGCTCGGGTTCGCCGGAAATCTCGATCGACTCGTAGCCGAATTTCTTGATGCGCTTAAGCGTCGTCTCCAACGGTTCCGCCCGCATCCAGTTGTGCGTCGAAAGATGCATGGTCTGTCCTTCCCAGAATTCGCCCGTCACGTTTCCCGCGGCGCCCTCCAGCAAGGCCCGCCGCATGATTCCTCCCCAGGGACGTTCCAGTGTTTTTTGACGAACTGGTTCGACCAATTGGGCCTGACGGCAGGTCTACAGCAAATTCCTCTGGACGGCAAGAAGCCGCGCACTGCAACTCGTTGTGCCGATTACTATATTGAATAGATTAGCGTATTTTCGTAGTTTGTGGTGACTGCTGGCTCTTCGGTGGCACGTCCCGCCGCTTGACCATTCGGCCATATTTGGTAATACCAGAATGGCGACACAAACAAGTGTCTTCGGGAAAACATCAAACGGGCTGGCCCTGCTTTCAATCGGCGCTATGCTTGGTCATGTAAACAATGAGGGAGGATGCCGATGCCGTCGACCATGAAGGGTCCAGGTCTGTTTCTGGCGCAGTTCGCGGGCGACGCCGCACCGTTCAATTCGCTGGCCTCGATCACCAAATGGGCTGCCGGCTTAGGCTACAAGGGCGTGCAGATCCCGACCTGGGACAGCCGGCTGTTCGACCTTAGGAAAGCGGCATCATCCAAGGCCTATTGCGACGAGGTAAAGGGCATCTGTGCGGATGCCGGCGTCGAGATCACCGAATTGTCGACACATCTGCAGGGGCAACTGGTGGCCGTTCATCCGGCCTATGACGCGCAGTTCGACGGCTTCGCGCCGTCCGAGGTGCATAACAATCCGAAAGCGCGACAGAAATGGGCGGTCGAGCAGATGGAGTTCGGCGCCAAGGCATCGAAGAACCTGGGCTTGAAGGCTTCGGTGTCGTTTTGCGGAGCGTTAGCCTTCCCTTACCTTTATCCGTGGCCGCAGCGCCCCGCCGGACTGATCGAGGAAGCGTTTGCCGAACTGGGCAAACGCTGGAAGCCGATTCTTGATGTCTATGAGGACAATGGCGTCGACCTTGGCTACGAGATCCATCCCGGCGAGGACGTGTTCGACGGCGCGACCTTCGAGATGTTCCTCGACGCGGTCGGCGGCCACAAGCGCTGCAACATCAATTACGATCCGTCGCATTTCCTGCTGCAGCAACTCGACTATCTCGAATTCATCGACATCTATCACGAGCGGATCAAGGCGTTTCACGTCAAGGACGCAGAGTTCCACCCGACCGGCAGGCAAGGTGTCTATTCCGGCTACCAGAGCTGGACCAACCGGGCCGGGCGTTTCCGTTCGCTCGGCGACGGGCAGGTGGATTTCGGCGGCATCTTCTCCAAGCTTGCCCAATATAACTATGATTCATGGGCGGTGCTGGAGTGGGAATGCTGCCTGAAGCATCCCGAGGACGGAGCGGCCGAGGGCGCTCCTTTCATCCAGCACCACATCATCAGGGTGACGGAAAAGGCATTCGACGATTTTGCCGGCGGTGCGACCGACAAGAAGATGCTGCGCGCCATGATGGGAATATAACGCGGCTTACCCTCCCCCTTGAGGGAGGGTCGATCCGCACAGCGGATCGGGATGGGGTCGTCGGGCGCAGAGCTCGGCATGAACCGACCCTACCCGGCCCTTCGGGCCACCCTCCCCTCAAGGGGGAGGGGTATCTCAGCCAACACGGGAGAAAAAGCATGGTCGGCGCATCGAAGTCGGAAACGGGAGGCGGCCCGATCCGCTACGGCATGGTCGGTGGCGGGCAAGGCGCCTTCATCGGTGCCGTGCACCGGATCGCGGCGCGCATGGACAATGATTTCGTGCTGGTCGCCGGTGCCCTGTCGTCCAATCCGGCACGGGCCAAAGCATCAGCCGAGGAGCTCGGGCTCGACCCCGCGCGCAGCTACGGCTCGTTCGCCGAGATGGCCAAGGCCGAAGCCAAGCGGTCCGACGGCATCGAGGCGGTGGCCATCGTCACCCCCAACAATGTGCACGTGCCAGCAGCCAAAGCCTTTCTAGAAGCCGGCATCCACGTCATCTGCGACAAGCCGTTGGCCACCACGCTGGCAGAAGCAAAGAAGCTTGCCGCCCTGGTCGAAAAGACAGGCAAGGTGTTCGTGCTGACGCACAATTACACCGCCTATCCGATGGTGCGGCAGGCGCGTGAGATGGTGGCCAAGGGCGTGCTCGGCGACATCCGCATCGTGCAGTCGGAATATCCCCAGGACTGGCTGACCGAGGACCTCGCCGCCACCGGCCAGAAGCAGGCGTCCTGGCGCTCCGATCCCAAACAGGCCGGTGCGGGCGGCGCGCTGGGTGACATCGGCACGCATGCCTACAATCTGGCGCGTTTCGTCTCCGGGCTGGAGCTTGACGCACTGTCGGCAGATCTCGACGCTTTCGTGCCGGGGCGGCAACTCGACGACAATGTCAACGTGATGCTGCGCTTCAAACCTGTTGGCAAGACGCACCCGGCCAAGGGCATGTTGTGGGCGAGCCAGGTGGCGCCCGGCCATGAGAATGGGCTGAAGCTGCGCATCTACGGCACGAAGGGCGGGCTGGAATGGGTGCAGGCCGACCCGAACTATCTGTGGTACACGCCGTTCGGTCAGCCGAAGCAGTTGCTCACCCGAAATGGCGCAGGTGCTCTGCCAGTCGCGGGACGTGTCAGCCGCGTACCGTCAGGCCACCCCGAGGGCTATCTCGAAGGCTTCGCCAACATCTACCAGGAGGCAGCCCGCGCCATCCGCGCGGCGCGCAAGAAGGGCGGCAAGCCGGCAAAGGACGTCGTCTTTCCGACCATCCAGGATGGCGTCGAAGGCATGGCCTTCATCGAGGCCTGCGTGAAGTCGTCGAAGAAGAATGGGGCGTGGACGAAGCTCTAAAAGCAGTCGGGGGAAATTTAAGGGAGGGGGCGTCGATGAAAATCGGCATGTGCATGTTCTTGTGGACGACGGCCGTGTCGAAGAAACACGAGCCATTGCTCCGGGACATCAAGGCGACAGGCTTCGACGGTGTCGAGATCCCGGTGTTCTCAGGCACACCCGACGACTACCGCAAACTCGGCGACTTGCTCGACCGCATCGGGCTGGAGCGAACGGCGGTCTCGGCCATGGGCGATCCGGCGATGAACCTGATCTCGCCGGATGCCGCGACGCGCAAGGCCGGCATCGCCTACATGAAATGGGCGATCGACTGCGCTCAGGCGCTTGGCGCGAACACGTTGAGCGGCCCGCTGCATTCGACATTGGGCGCCTTCTCCGGCACTGGGCCGACAGCGGCGGAAAAGAAGCGCTCGGTCGCCTCGCAACGCGCCATCGGCGATCATGCAGGCAAGCGGAATGTCACCATCGGGCTGGAAGCGCTCAACCGCTTCGAATGCTATCTCGTGAACACGATGGACGATCTGTCGGCGCATATCGACACCATCGACCGGCCGCACATCAAGGCGATGTACGACACGTTCCATGCCAATATCGAGGAGGCCGATCCGATCGGCGCCTATAGGCGGAATCGGAAAAACATCGTCCACATCCACATTTCAGAGAATGATCGCGGTGTGCCGGGGCGCGGCCACATTCCGTGGCAGGAGACGTTTTCAGCCATCCGCAAGAGCGGCTATGACGACTGGCTGACGATCGAGGCCTTCGGACGTTCGTTGAAAGACCTCGCGGCGGCGACCAAGGTGTGGCGCGATTTTTCGGAAAGCCCGGAGGCGGTTTACCGGGACGGGTATAAGCATATCAGGGACGGGTGGAAGAAGGCCGCGTAAGCTGCTCCCTTCGTCATCCTCGGGTTCTGCGCCGCTTCGCTCCTTGCTCCGCCCGTGGATGACGAAGGCGCGGGTGGGCCGCTGCCGATCATGGCGTCGAGGCGGTCACCCCTGCTCGGCCTGGATCCTGTTATAATCATGGATCGTCCGGCTCAGCCGGCGGCGCAGGAAGTTGGAGATGTTGTCGAAGATGAAGACGACGAACAGGATCAGCAGCACCATGTAGAAGACATTGGCCCAGTTGGAATTGGTGCGCATCGCTTCCCAAAGTTTCAGGCCGATGCCGCCCGCGCCGACGGCGCCGATGATGGTCGCGCCCCTGGTGTTGGATTCCCACTGGTAGAGCGTCTGGCTGATGAACATCGGTATCACTTCCGGCAGGACGCCATAGCGCTGCACCAAAAGGCCGTTGGCGCCGGTCGACAGCACACCTTCACGCGGCTTGTCGTCGATGTTCTCGAGACCTTCCGAATAGACTTTGCCGAGCGTGCCGATCTCGGTGAAGAAGATCGCCGCACTGCCGGCCAAGGGGCCAGGACCGAAGGCGCGGGTGAAGAACAGCGCCCAGATCAGCATGTCGACCGAGCGCATGAAATCGAAGAAGCGCTTGAGGATCTGGCTGAGCAGCCCGCTCGGCGTGATGTTGCGGGCGGCGAAGAAGGCGAGCGGGAAGGCGACGATGCCGCCGAGCAAGGTGCCGAGAAACGCCATGACAATGGTCTGCAGCAGCTTGGTCCACACGTCGCCGTGCTGCCACTGCGAATTGTACCAGATATTGTTGGCGGCCAGCGCCAGGTTGGATGTGCCCGGCTTGAGCTCGGGTCCCGAAATCAACAGCGAAACCACCTCGCCGGCTGGTTTGCCGAAAAAGGGCGAGCGCGTATCGAAGACGAAGTTCGCCCAGCCGAGAAAGCGCTTGCGTATCCTGACGCGGTCCGTCGCGACCCGGACCTCGCCGGCAAAGCCCATATCGGCGACGATCTCGTCGTCGTGAGCGGTGATCCAATCAGGAATTGGCCCGGAAACCACCGGCTTGCCGCTAGCCAGCGATACCGGCACCGTCTGGCCATGAGCGACCAGCGTGGCCGCGGTCTTGCTGAAGGTGATGGATTTGGCGACACCATTGATCAGGACCGTGACGGAACCATCCGGATTGGTCTTGACCCAGTCGGGATGCGGGTCGTCGCCGAGCGCGGAAAAGCGTGGATATTTCGGCGTAATCTCAGGCTCGTCGAGGCGGAATATCGGCTGCACGTCGTAGCTGATCCACTGGGTCAGGAAGAGCGGCAGCCGCTCCCAATGCGATTCGCGCATGACCTGCGGCAGGTTGAAGAACCACAAGGCATAGACGAAGTAGAGCAAGGTGCCGACAATCAGCAGCAGCGGGCCGAAACGCTTGTGGAACGGCCGCCGGAAGACTTGCGGGAAGCGTTCCTCGATCGAGCTTATTTCGTCGGCGGTCATCGCTGCCATGGGCTGTCTTCTTGGTGGTTCGCCATGATCTTTCCCAAAAACCGGAATCCACTTTTTGGGATCATGGCGAGCCGTTCATCAGAAATGCCTGCTCGCCGACCAGCTTGCGGCGCAGCCAGGCGGAGAACTGGTCGACGATGAAGATGGTGGTGAACAGGAGCAGGACCAGCGCCAGCGTCTTGGCGCCGAAGCCGCGCGAAATGGAGAGCTTGAGCTCCTCGCCGATACCGCCGCCGCCGACCGCGCCAATGATCGTAGACGCACGCACGTTGATCTCGATCCTGAGCAGCGTGTAGGACATGAAATTGGGCAGGACCTGCGGCAGGCCAGCGAAGCGCACCCGCTCGAACCAGTTGGCGCCGACCGCCGTCAGGCCTTCGTCGGGGCGCATGTCGATGTTCTCGTTGATCTCGTAGAACAGCTTGCCGAGCGCGCCGATCGAATGCAGGCCGATGGCGATGATGGCGGCAATCGGGCCGATCGAAAGGACGGCAGCGAACAGGCCGGCGATGACGATTTCGGGAAAGGCGCGCAGCAGTTCCATCAGGCGCTTGACGACGAGCCTCAGCACCGGATGGGGGGTCAGATTGCGCGCCGCGATGAAGGAGAACGGCACGGCAAAAACGAAGCCGATAAAGGTCGAGACCAGAGCCACGTTGAGCGTGGTGATCATCAGCTCGAAATATTCGGGTATGTAGAAACCGCCTGAGATATAGACCCGGCCGAGCGGGAAATTGAATTCCTGAGAGCCGGAGTCATGCGGGGAAGCGATGTCGAACAGCGCCCGCCAGACATCGTTCCAGTCCTTGGGGATAAGCCAGCTCAGGAAATCCAGCAGGTGCGGCAGCCGGTCGAAAAAGTGGCCGGCATTGGCTTCGTCGGCGAACCACATGGTGGCGCACAAGGCCACAAACAGCAGGCCGATGCCCAGGCCCGTATAGAGCCGGCGCAAGGACGTCTGGCGCCGCCAGGCATCGGCCGCCTGATGGGTCGCGTCAGAATGGATTGTCGCTGATGTCATGATCGGGAGATGCAAAAAGGGCGGCGCTGGTAACGCCGCCCTTCTTGAATTGCCGTCAGCCGCCGATCGCGGCTTTGCGGGCTTCGACGATGACATTGTAGAAGTCCGCCTTGACCGGAACGTAGCCGGTGAAGTCGCCGCCTTCCACAGCCTCAAAGCAGGGCTTGTCGGTGGTCGGGAGCTTGGTGAAGAAGTCGGTGAGCTTGGTGGTCATCTCGGCGCCGAGCGCGGTGCGCACGACCAGCGGACCATTCGGGATCAGGCTGGAACGCCAGACCTCGACGAAGTCCTGAGGGTCGATGGCGCCCTTGGCGACCACCTTGTGGAAGCTGCCGGAAGTGAAGCCGTCCTTGAAGTCGCCAATGCCCGAGGAATCGTCCACCGCCACGTCGACCTTGCCGTCGCGCACCGCCAGGATGTTGTTTTCATGGCCGCCATTGAACTGGGTCGAAGCGAAGAAAGTTTCGTTCGAAGCGCCGGTGTCCTTCGGAATCTGGGTCAGCGGGATCAGGTAGCCGGAAGTCGAATCCGGATCGGCATAACCAAGCTTCTTGCCTTTCGCGGACTTGATGTCGGTGATTCCCGAGGATTTGAGCGCCAGGCCGATCGAATAATAGCCGGTCGCGCCGTCGGTCTGCTGGGTGGTGAGGATCGGGGTGACCGCCTTTGGGTCCTTGAGATAAACGCTGGCGTAGCCGGAAGCGCCAAGCTCGGCGAAATCGAGCGTGCCGCCGAGCAGGCCCTGGATGACGCCGTCATAGTCGGCGGCCGGGAACAGCGACACTTTTTCGAAGCCGAATTCGGTCTTCAGATGATCGGCCAGGCACTGGTAGTTGCGCAGCCGGTCGGTTTCGTTCTCGCCGCCAAGGATGCCGACGCGGAATTCCTTGATATCGGCGGCATGGGCAGCGCCCGCCACTATCGCGAGCATTGATACGGCGCCAAAAACCATCTTCCTAAACATGTGGATCTCTCTCCTGTTGTTCCGGCCTCGCGCCGGCAGCGTTCGAATTTTGACAGGTGCCTTTGACGCTGGCTGGCGATCCGGGTTGCTCTTTTGCTTGTCCATGATCTTTCCCGAAAACCGGTTTCCACTTTTCGGGATCATGGCCTCAGTAACCAGGGAATGCTGGCTCAAGCGGTCCGGCGGATGCGGTGATCTTCGGCTTGATGGTGACGCTGGTCGAAGTGATGGCCTCGGAAATCTCGGCGCCGTTGCTGTCGGCGCCATAGACCATGCGCACTGCTTCGCGGTTGAGGTCTTCCGGCGAGCCGTCGAACACGACCTTGCCGGCCGCCATGCCGATGATGCGGTTGCAATAGGCCCGCGCCGTATCCAGCGTGTGCAGGTTGGTGACGACGGTGATGCCCTCGCGCAGATTGATGTCCTGCAGCGAATCCATCACCACCTTGGCGTTGAGAGGGTCGAGCGAGGCGATCGGTTCGTCGGCGAGGATCACCTTCGGCTGCTGCATCATGGCCCGGGCAATCGCGACGCGCTGCTGCTGGCCGCCAGACAGGGTGCCGGCGGGCTGAAGCGCGGTGCGGGCGATGTCGAGGCGCTCGAGCGCGGCGACCGCCTCGGCGCATTCGTTGCGGGAGAAGACGCCGAGCAGGTTGGACACGGTCGAACGGTGATTGAGCCGGCCGAGCAGCACATTGGTCAGCACGTCGAGGCGCGGCACCAGGTTGAACTGCTGGAAGATCATGGCACAGTCGCGCTGCCAGCGTCGGAGTGGCGAGCCGCGCAGCCGGGAAACTTCGGCGCCGTCAAAAAAAATCGACCCTTGGCTCGGGTCGATAAGGCGGTTGATCATGCGCAAAAGGGTCGATTTGCCGGCGCCGGAGCGACCGATGATGCCGACCATCTGACCGTGCGGGATCGAGATGTCGACATTGCTGACAGCGGTGTTCTTGCCAAACCGGCGCGTGACGCCGCGAATTTCGAGCGTTGCTGACATTTCTTGCGTTGCTGACATGGGGTAAGCTCCAGTCCCGTCGCGGTTGAAGGTCTGTTAACCCTCGCTAGCGCAACGCCATGAACCTGCGGTGTCGGATTGATGTCAGTTTTGTTACCGCCCACAGGCGCGTCGAGCGGGCAGGCGAGTTGACCCAAACCCGTGCCGTCCGGGCGGCATGCATGGGATCAGCCGAGCACCAGCAACTCCTCGAAATGTTCCATGTCCCTGAAGCTGCAAAAGGCAGGCGGCCGCAGCTCGATGACCGGAGCCTGGCGGGCAAACAGCGAGAGGCAATCGTCGAACAGATCTTGCCACTCGGGCGCCCTTTCGTCCGACAGACGCCGGATCTGGTAGGCGAAAGTGATGTGGAAGACGTAAGTGTCGTGGTCGGGATGCCGGTATCCGAACGGCGCCGACAAGGCATCGCGCCACGCGCTCATGATACGCACGTCCCGGTCGGTTGCGCCGGCAACCGTCAAGCCCGTCGGCACGACATCGACGACCTTGATCTTGAAGGCGCCGCAGCCTTCGAAGCCGTTCAGGCGCTCCTGATAGAGGCGGGTCATGCCGTCGATGCTGGTGTCGAGCGGCACATCCCCCGGCCAATAGGGAAGCCGGCGGCGGTATTCGATGATGCCCTGGAACAGCGTCATGTGCAGGCTGGAAACGGGTGTGAAGGCCAGCCGGTCGGCGTCGGGCATCGCGCGCATGCGCTCGCGCACGTCGAGGACCACCGCCTCTGAAGCTGAGCCGTTGACGAGATGGCAGACGACCGTGTTGCCGGGCTCGGTCAGGAAATTGCCTGCCGTGTCGTAGCGCCTGCCGAGATGCACGGGAGGAGTCGGATTGGTGCCTTCGAAAAATCCGGCGAGCGAGGATTTTGGCTTGTCGAGCATGGCGATCTCCTTGGGAAGACCGCGTCCTGTCCGAGTCATGTGTCAGGGATGTGAATTAGCCCGCTCCATGACAATGTCGTGATGAGCTATCCGCCGTATTTTTCCAGGAAGGCTTCCGCCTCCAACTCGCGAAAATCGTCGAGCGCGGCGCGCAGCCTTGCGTGGTCCCAATCCCACCAGGCGAGTGCCTGATAGCGTTCCGCCGTGCGGCGGTCGAAGCGTTCGCGAATTGGTTTTGCCGGCACGCCGCCAACGATGGTGTAAGGGGCGACATCCCTGGACACAACCGCGCCGGCGCCGACCGCGGCGCCATCGCCGACGGTGACGCCGGGCAGGATGATCGAGCCGTGGCCAAGCCAGGTGTCGTGGCCGATGGTGACGCGTTTGGCACGGCGCTGGGCAAAGAATTCACTCTCGTGCTCGGCGTCGTCCCAATAGTCCGAAGCGCGGTAGGTGAAATGATGCAGCGTCGGCCGCCAGGTCGGATGATTGGTGGCGTTGATGCGCACGCTGGCGGCGATATTGGAAAACTTGCCGATCGTTGCGCACCAGACGGCGCAATCCTGCATCATGTAGGAATAGTCGCCGAGCGTGCTTTCCGAGACCCGGCTGCGATCGGCAATCTCGGTCCAGCGGCCGAGCGTCGAGTTCTCGACTTGCGCCGTCTCATGGACCAGCGGCGCTTCCGACAGTTTTTTGCTCATGCTGCGATTTTCCCGGCGGCGAAGGCGGTCACATCGATGATGCGGTCGGCCACCGCCTCGCGCACGTCGTGATCGTGGAAGATGCCGAGCAAGGCGACGCCCGCCGCCTTCTTGGCGGCGATCAGCGCAATCACCACGTCGCGGTTCCTGGCGTCGAGCGATGCGGTCGGCTCGTCGAGCAGCAGGATCGGGTGCTCGGTGATGAAGCCGCGCGCGATGTTGACGCGCTGCTGCTCGCCGCCGGAAAACGTCGCCGGCGGCAGCGCCCAGAGCTTTTCCGGCAGGTTGAGCTCAGCCAGCAGAGAACGAGATTTCTCCCGCGCGGCCTCGCGTTCCTCGCCGCGCTCGACCAGCGGCTCGGCGACGACGTCAAGTGCGGAGACGCGCGGCACGGTGCGCAGGAACTGGCTGACATAGCCGATCGTTTGCCGGCGCACGGCAAGCACGGTGCGCGGGCTGGCTGTCGCGAGATCGATGAGACCGTCATCGTGCTGGACGATGATCTGCCCCTCGTCGACGGCATAGTTGCCGTAGAGCATCTTCAGGATCGAGCTCTTGCCGGCGCCGGAAGGGCCGCCGAGCACGGCGCATTCTCCGGCCTGGATCGAGAACGAGACGCCGGCGACCACCGGCAGTCTGATGCCGTCGCGGAGATGCATGGTGAAGCTTTTTGCGACATCGGAGACGACGAGCGGGGTTGGCATGGTTACACCTGCAAAATCGAAGAAACGAGGAGCTGCGTGTAGGGCGCGCGGGGGTCGTCGAGCACGCGGTCGGTGAGGCCGCTTTCGACGACGCGGCCGTCCTTCATCACCATCATGCGCTGCGACAGGAGCCGTGCCACCGCAAGGTCGTGCGTGACGACGATGGCCGCCAGGCCAAGGTCGGTGACGAGGCCGCGCAGCAGGTCGAGCAGGCGCGCCTGCACCGAGACGTCGAGGCCACCGGTCGGCTCGTCCATGAACACCAGCCGCGGCCCGGTGACGAGGTTGCGGGCGATCTGCAGGCGCTGGCGCATGCCACCGGAAAAGGCGCGCGGCTCGTCGTCGATGCGGTCCTCGTCGATCTCGACGCGCGACAGCCAGTCGACGGCAGTGGCGCGGATCTTGCCGTAGTGACGGTCGCCCACCGCCATTAGCCGCTCGCCGACATTGGCGCCGGCCGACACTGTCATACGAAGTCCATCTGCCGGGTTCTGATGAACAAAACCCCAGTCGGTGCGCATCAGGAAGCGGCGCTCCGCCTCGCTCATGCGGTAGAGCTCGCGGAACTGGCCGTCGCGCATGCGGTAGCTGGCGGTGCCGGAACTGGGCAGCAGCCTGGTCGACAGGCAGTTGAGCAGCGTCGTCTTGCCGGAACCGGATTCGCCGACCACCGCCAGCACCTCGCCCGGCCACAAGTCGAAGGTGACGTTTTCGCAGCCGACGCGCGAGCCGTAGAACTTGGAAAGCGCGCTGACGCGCAGCAGCGGTTCGTCGGTCATTGCGCCGGCTCCGTTTTTTCCAGGGCAAGAGGGGTTTCGGGCGCAAGATGGCCGCGATGGCCTTCTTCACGCCGCTTCTCGCAATGATCGGTGTCGGAGCAGACGAACATGTGGCCGCCATGGTCGTCGAGGATGACCTCGTCTAGATAGACGTTCTCGGCCGCGCACAGCGCGCAGGGCTGGTCGAAGGTCTGCACCTCGAACGGATGGTCCTCGAAGTCGAGACTGACCACCTCGGTGAAGGGCGGCACTGCATAGATACGCTTTTCGCGGCCGGCGCCGAACAGTTGCAAAGCTGGCGAACGGTGCATTTTCGGGTTATCGAACTTCGGCGTCGGCGACGGGTCCATCACATAGCGGCCCTCGACCTTGACCGGGTAGGCGTAGGTGGTGGCGATGCGACCGTGCCTGGCGATGTCCTCGTAGAGCTTCACATGCATGAGGCCGTATTCCTCCAGGGCATGCATTTTGCGCGTTTCGGTCTCGCGCGGTTCGAGGAAGCGCAACGGTTCGGGAATCGGCACCTGATAGACCAGCACCTGGCCCGCGCTCAGCGGATGTTCGGGGATGCGGTGGCGGGTCTGGATAATGGTCGCCTTCGCCGTCTCGGTGGTCACGGCGACATTGGCGACCTTCTTGAAAAAAGCGCGGATCGAAACGGCATTGGTGGTGTCGTCGGCACCTTGGTCGATGACCTTGAGCACATCGTCGGGACCGATGATCGAGGCAGTGACCTGCACGCCGCCAGTGCCCCAGCCATAGGGCATCGGCATTTCGCGCGACGCGAACGGCACCTGATAGCCGGGGATGGCGATGCCCTTGAGGATCGCCCGGCGGATCATCCTTTTGGTCTGCTCGTCGAGATAGGCGAAGTTGTAGGTGGCGATGTCGGTCATGGCGATCACATCCGCATTGTGCTATCGAATCGGCGTCCAAGACGCGGAAACAGGGGCGAAATCGGATGACCCAAACCGGTCGGATGTATCTCGGAATTCTCCTGCTGGTGTTCGCCTGCGTGGTTGCCTTTATCCTTCGAAGAATGGTTTTTCCCGCAGCCAGGGAAGGCGCGCACGGCGAGAGCATTGGCCCCAGCGGCGGCTACAGCGGAGGGCATGGCGACCATTCGCACGACAGCGGTGGCGGTGATGGCGGGTCGGGCGACTAGGCTCATTCCGCGGCCTCCTTCTTTTCTTCCAGCATGTCGGCATTTTCGCGGGCGTCGTGCTCGGCGCGCATGCGGCGCACCAGGTCGAGCTCGGCTTGGAAATCGACATAGTGCGGCAGCTTGAGGTGCTCGACGAAGCCGGTCGCCTGGACATTGTCGGAATGCGAGATGACGAACTCCTCGTCCTGAGCCGCGGCGACGACGTCCTCGCCGAATTCAGTTGCACGAAGAGCGCGGTCGCATAGCGCCATGGCCATCGCCTTGCGCTCGCTCTGGCCGAAGACGAGGCCGTAGCCGCGGGTGAATTGCGGCGGCGCCTTGGCCGAGCCTTTGAACTGGTTGACCATCTGGCACTCGGTGACACGCACCGAGCTGAGCGGTACGGCGAAAGGCAGCTCCGGCACGTCGAGTTCCAGCTCGACCTCACCGATGCGAACCTCGCCAACGAAGGGATGATTGCGGGCATAGCCGCGCTGGGTGGAATAGCCCAGTGCGAGGAGAAAACCCTCATCACCGCGTGACAGCGCCTGCAGGCGGATGTCGCGCGCCATCGGAAATTCCAGCGGCTCGCGGGTGATGTCGCCGGGGACATGATCCCCAGGCATGTCGCCATCAGGCTCGATCAGGCCTTCGCGGGCGAGGATCGCGGAGACGCGCGGCATGGCTTCCGCCTCGCTGGCGCGCTGCAGCGGCTCGGTGACATCGCCACCGGCGGCGAGTTCGGGATCGAGCAGCCGGTGGGTGTAGTCGAAGGTCGGGCCGAGCAGCTGGCCGCCGGGCAGATCCTTGTAGGTCGCCGACACACGCCGCTCGACCAGCATCGCGCCGGTGTCGATCGCCTTGGTGTAGCCGAAGCGCGGCAGCGTCGTGCGATAGGCGCGAACCAGGAAGATCGCCTCGATCATGTCGCCGCGCGCCTGGACAATGGCGAGTGCCGCCAATTCCCTGTCGTAGAGCGAACCTTCGCTCATCACCCGGTCGACGCCGAGCGCCAGTTGCTCGACGATCTGGTCGAGGCGAAGCGCCGGCACCGAGCGGTCGCCACGCCGGCGATCGGCGAGCAGAGCGTGGGCGTTGGCAATGGCCGCTTCGCCGCCTTTTACTGCGACATACATATCACGCCTCCATCGTCTTGATCCGCGTCGTGCGCGGCAGGCAGGTAACGCCGTCGGGGGTGACAAGGATCATGTCGACGCCACGCGGAAAGCGCTGGTTGTTCTGCTTCCACTGTTCGACGAAATGGCGCGGCATCTGCGCCGGCGCGATGGTTGCAGTCATTTCGATGCCGGGACCTTCGAGCAGCAGAGGCGCGCCTGAAACGAGATCGCTGACTTGCAGGATCAGCGTCGTGGAGCGGTCGGGATAGTCCTGGGTGCCTTGTGAAAAGCCATCGAGCGACATCATCTTGGCCGGCGTGGCGATCAGCGCGAAATGCGCGTCGGCCGGCGTGTTGGCCAGCGGCGCGCCGGTGTGGAAGCCGAGCCAGGATTTCACCGCTGCGGAGATCTGCAGGGCAGGGTCGAGCCAGAGCGGCGTATCGTTGTCGCAGAGCGCCAGGGCGACGGCGCCCGCCGTGGCCGAGAGCGGCGCTGGCGGACGGGCAAAAGCCGGAAGGGACTGCACGCTGCCCGGCCGGGCCATGGCGTCCATGACGGCGCGAAACACTGTCTGCGCGTTGAACACCGGATCGGCGAAGCCGCCTTCGATCGATTGTGTCGCGATCTCCATCAGTCTTCTCCGCGCACCATGGTGAAGAAATCCACCTTCGTCGCCGCCGTCTCGGCACGGCGTTTTTCGCGTGCTTCGTCCTGAGCGGCCCGCAGCGGTGCGACCAGCCTGGTCTCGACTTCGCCGCGGCGGGCGGGGTCCTGCCAGAGCGCATCGGCGATCGCCGCCAGTCTTGCCTTTTCCCGGTCGCGGCCGAGCGCATAGCAATGGCCGACTTGTCCGGACGCCAGCCGGACGGTGGCGCGCGTGACCGTCGCCTCGCCGACATTGAACGGCGCGCCGCCACCGCCGATGCGGCCGCGCACGGTGACCAGGCCGGTCTCGGGACCGCGCAGCAGTTCCGCTTCTGAAGGCAGTCCGGCCTCGTTCCAGAGGCGCACGATGTCAGCGCCGGAGGATTGCGCCAGCGTCGCCATGACCGCCTTGCGTTCGGCCTGTTCGCGCGCTTCCTGTCCTCGCATGGCTTGCACTCCGTTTTGCGTAAAATTTGTCTATTGATATAGACAACTATACAATTTATACCCTTGGGTAGCGTGAGTCCATGACGAGTGCGTGACAAGGCGGAAATCGGGGCAGGAAATGGCTGGACAAGCGATCGTCGACAAGGCGATGGCCAATAGCATCGAGCGGCGCAGCGGCGTCTCGCTGTGGCGACAGATCGCCGACCAGATCCTGCATTCGATCGCGAGCGGCGATTTCACCGAGAATGCGGCGCTGCCGGCGGAAATGGCGCTTGCCGAACGCTATGGCGTCAACCGCCATACGGTGCGCAGCGCCATCGCCGCATTGGTGCAGGAGGGGGTGCTTCGGGCCGAGCAGGGGCGCGGCACCTTCGTGCTGTCGCGCAAGCGCCTGTCCTATCCGATCGGCGCCCGCACGCGCTTTTCGGCGGGCCTACAAGGGCAAGCGTCCGAGCGCCGCAGCGTGCTGCTCGCGTCGGCGATCGAGCCGGCCAGTAGGCGCGTCGCCGAGGGACTAAGGCTTGCCAAGGGCGCGAATGTGATACGCCTGGAAATGCGCGGCGAAGCCGATGGACAGCCGGTCTCGCGCGCCACCGCCTGGTTCGAAGCAAGGCGGTTTGCCGGCATCGAGGCGGCCATGGCGGAAACGGGATCGATCACCGCCTCGCTCGAACGCTTCAGTGTCAGCGATTATCTCAGGCAATCGACAGTGTTGTCGGCGCGCCATGCCGATGCCGCCGATCTCGCCGATCTCGACCTGCAGCCCGGCGCCATCGTGCTGGTCACCGTCGCCGTCAACGTCACACCCGACGGCCAGCCGATCCAGTTCGCCGAGACGCGGTTTCCGGCGGAGCGGGTGGAGCTGAAACTGTCTGCGTTGTGAGCCGCTTAGAGCGGTTCATCGTTTCACGGAAACGCCGAACCGCTCTATCTCTTGTTTTGCGCAATTCCGGACGGAAAACCGTTTCACACTTTTCCTGGAATTGCTCTGGAGCCTATCCGACCTCGATCACAGCCTTGATCAGGCCGGATTTCTCATGCGCCCAGCGGGCGAGATCGCGTGGGGTCTGGCCAAGCGTCGTGCGATGGGTGACGAGCTTTGCCAGCGGCACCGCGCCGTTGCGGATCGAGGCAGCGACATGGTCGAAGTCGGCGCGCAGCGCGTTGCGGCTGCCGATAAGCGTCATCTCGCGTTTGTGGAATTCGGGGTCGGAAAAGGCGATGTCGTCCTTGACAACGCTGACCAGGACGAGGGTTCCGCCATGCGCGACATGGGTGAAGGCCGATTGCACGGACTGGGTGTTGCCGGTGGCGTCGAAAACCACGTCGAAACCCTCGCCGCCGGTCGCGTCCCGCACCAGATCGGCCGCCGCTGCCCGCGAGCCGTCGAGGGTGGCGAAGCCGAGTTCGCTTGCGGCAAAGTCCAGCCGCTCCGTGCTCATGTCGAGCAGGCTCACTTCTAGCCCGGCGATGCGGGCAAACAGCGCGGTGCCGAGCCCGATCGGCCCGGCGCCGATGACCAGTGTGCGGGCGCCGGTATCAGCCCGCGAGCGCCGCACCGCGTGCGCGCCGATCGCCAGGAACTCGACCGCGGCGGCATCGGCCAGAGACAGGCCGTTAGCCGGATAGAGATTTTGCGCCGGCACCAGGATTTTCTCGCACATGGCGCCGTCGCGATGGACGCCGAGCACTTCGATCCTGACGCAGCAGTTCGGCTTGCCGTGCCGGCAGGCGATGCATTTGCCGCAGGCGAGATAGGGGTTGATGATTACGGCTTCGCCAATGGCAAGATCGACGCCTTGGCCAGCCTCGATCACCGTGCCGGAGACCTCGTGGCCCATGATGCGGGGATAGGCGAGAAACGGGTGCTTGCCTTCGAAGATATGATAGTCGGTGCCACAAATGCCGACATGGCTGACCGCGACCAGCGCCCAGCCGGAAGGTGGTACGCCGGGAGCGGCACGGTCTTCCAGGACGAGGTCGCCGGGCGAACGGCAGACGACAGCTTTCATGCTTCAATCCAGTCGGTTCACGGTGCCACCGGCCATCGGCTATCGCCAAGGCCGGTAGCCTTGGATGGGGTCTATTTGCCGCGGCGGCGCAATCCGTCGAAATAGACGATGACGATGATCAGCACGCCGGTGATGATGCGTTGCCAGAAGGCGTTGACGTTCAGGAGATTGGCGCCATTGTTGATGGTGGCGAGGATGAAGGCGCCGAGCAGCGGCCCATGCACAGAGCCGACCGCGCCGAACAGCGAAGTGCCGCCGATCACCGACGAGGCGATCGCCTGCAATTCCCAGCCTTCCGCCTGCGTTGGATTGCCGATGCCGATGCGTGAGGCGAGCAGCACGCCGACGAAAGCTGCGCACAGGCCAGACAGCGTATAGGCCATGTAGATGGTGCGCTGGACATTGACGCCGGACAGACGCGAGGCTTCGGCGTTGGAGCCGACCGAGAACAGATAGCGGCCCCAGCGGCTGTGGTGCAGGAAGATGTACGCCGGGATACCGACCAGGATCACCATCCAGAACAGATTGGGGACGCCGAGGAAGGAACTGCGCGAGAATAACTGGAAGGCATCGTTGTTGATCGAGATCGAGTTGCCGTTGGTCATCAACAGGCCGATACCGCGCAACGATGTCAGCGTCGCCAGCGTGATGATGAAGGGCGGCAGGCCCATCCTGACGATGCCGAAGCCATGGAACATGCCGATGGCGACGCCGACCAGCAAGGTGATCAGGATGGCGATAAAAACCGGTACCCCGGCATTGATTAGCATCGCCACGATGACGGTTGCGAAGCCAACGACGGCGCCGACGGAGAGGTCGATGCCGCCGGTGATGATGACGAAGGTCTGGCCGACCGCCAGGATCGCGATCATCGAGCCCTGCCGCAGGAGGTTCGAAATGTTGTTGGCCGAGGCGAAACTTGGCGTCGCCACAGACAGGATGATCCACAAAAGAACCAGCAACGCCAACAGCGTCAGCCCGAACAGGGCGTTGTAATTGCGCTTCGGCTTTTCGGCGGGAATAGCCTCCGTGCTCATGTCTGTCCTCCCAGCTTTTCTTGTTTCTCGGCAAGCGCCTGTGTGAGAATTTCCTCGTGATCGGCGGTACGGAATCCATGCGTGGCCACCAGCTTGCCGCGCCGGAAGACGTGCAGCGTGTCGGCCAGTTCATAGACCTCCGGCAGATAGGACGAGATCAGGATGATGCCGGCGCCCTTGGACAGAAGCGCGCCGAACAGGCGATAGATTTCGGCCTTGGTGCCGACGTCGACGCCGACCGTCGGCTCGTCGAAGATGAACAGCTTGGCGCCGTGGGCCAGCCATTTGCCGATGACGATCTTCTGCTGGTTGCCGCCGGACAGGCTGGAGGCCAAGGCGTTGCGCGTCGGGGTCTTGATCCTGAGATCGGCGATCTGGCGATCCGCCTCGGTCTTCTCCTGTGCATTCGAGATCAGGAGATTGCTCGAGATACGCTTGTAGATCGGCAAATTGAGATTGAAGCCGACCGGCAAATTGAGGCACAGGCCCTGGTCGCGGCGGCTCTCCGGCGCCAACGCCATGCCAAGCCTGATCGCATCGTGCTCGGAGTTGACCTGGACTGGCTTGCCCTCCCAGAGGATCTGGCCGGCCGACTTGCGATGGCGGCCGTAGAGCGTGGTGACGAATTCGCTGCGCCCGGCGCCGATCAGACCGTAGAGCCCGACGATCTCGCCAGCGCGGACGGACATCGAGACATTCTCGAAACCCTTGCCGGACAGGTTCCGCGCTTCGACGATCGCCGCGCCTGGGGTGAAATGCTCCTTGTGGTAGACCTGCTCGATCGAGCGGTTGATCATCATCTTGACCAGCTCGGCATCGTTGGTCTCACTGATGTTCCTGGTGCCGACCAGCGTGCCGTCGCGCAGCACGGAGACGCGGTCGGCAAGCTCGAACACCTCCTCCATGCGATGGCTGATATAAATGATGGTGACACCTTCGCCCTTCAGCCGGCGGATCAGCGTGAAGAGCTGGTCGGCCTCCTTGCGGGTGAGGTAAGCGGTCGGTTCGTCGAAGATCAGGAATTTGGTGCCGCGCACGGTGGCACGGGCGGCGGCGATCAACTGCTGTTGGCCGATGGTGAGATCGCCGAGCACGACATGCGCGGGCAGGTCGAAGCCGAGATCGTCGATGATCTTCTGCGCCTGCCTGACCATGGCCCGCTGCTGCAGGATGCCGAAACGCGAATCCTCCTCGCCGAGGAACATGTTGGCCGCGACAGTGAGGTGGCGGCACAGCACGACCTCCTGATGTACGGCGTTGATGCCGAGCGCCATCGCCTCATGCGGGGTCGCCAGTGCCGCCGGCTGGCCCTCCCACGCGACGTCGCCGGACGTGCGTGGCATGACGCCGGTCAGAAGCTTGATCAGGGTCGACTTGCCGGCGCCGTTCTCGCCGACGATGGCGTGGATCTCTCCGGCCTTGAAAGCAAGGTTCACCGGCTTCAGCGCGTGCGTGCCGGGATACCGCTTTTCCAGCCCCTTGAGTTCGAGGATCGTCCTGCCGGGTTCCAGCGTTGGGGCCGGGTGCAGTTCCTGCGCCGTGGACGCCATGACAATCCTCCCAGATTGGCCTCATGATTGGCATGAGTGTAGGTCGTTTCCGGGGCAAGCGCCCCGGAAACAGTGCGCCTGTGGCGATGCTCAGTCGAGCTTCGGATTGAGCAGCGCGTCGATCTTCGGCTCTTTCATGTTGGCCTTGGTCACCAGATTGGCGCCGGTGTCGACATTGGCTTCGACCTTCTCGCCCTTCGAGGCGGCGAGCGCCGTCTTGATGCCGTCGTAGCCCATCCGGTACGGATCCTGCACGACGAGCGCCGAAATGACACCGTCATTGAGGAACTTGATCAGCTTCTCGTCGCTGTCGAAGCCAACGAGCCCGACCTTGCCGGCAAGGTTGTTCTCGGCGATCGCCTGACCGACGCCCTGCGCCATGATCAGGTTGGAGGCGAAGATGCCCTTGAGATTGGGGTTGGCGGTGATCAGGTCGGTCGCGATGTTGAGGCCGGTCGTTGCCTGGCCGTCTGCATATTTGTCGGCGACAAGCTTGAGGCCGGGATATTTGGCGGCGAGCTGTTCCTTGAAGCCCTGGGCGCGCTGTTCGAGCGAGCCGGCGCCCGGAAGTGCGGTGATCAGGGCAACGTCGCCCTCGACCTTGCCGCCATTGGCTTCGCCGATCGCTGCCGCCAGTCCATCAGCGGCGACGCGGCCGCCCTGGATGTTGTCGGTGGTCAGGAATGAGGTGAAGGCCTTGGAGTCGGCGCCGGAGTCGATGCCGATGATCTTGACCTTGGTGGCGGCCTCGTCGATCGGCTTGCCGAGAGCCTTGGCTTCGGTCGGTGCGATGACGACGGCAGCCGGGTTGCCGGCAACGGCGTTTTCGAGGATCGAGATCTGGCCGTTGACGTCGGTCTCGGCCTGGGCGCCAAGTTCCGGCACGTTGACACCGAGGTCCTTGCCGGCCTTGCGGGCGCCGGCCAGAACGATCTGCCAGTAGAAGGAGGTGGTGTCCTTGACTATGATCGGAATGGTCACGTCCGCCGCCGAAGCTGGCGCCGAATGCATCACGCCGGCAAGCATCGAGGCAGCTGCAAGCGCCACGAAGGCGCGGCGGTTGAGAATGCTGGTCACGAATTTCATTTAGGATTCCTCCCTAAGTCGCCCGGTGAACGTCACGGAAGCTCCATTCGGATAGGCGCAGCCCAAACAGAACTTTATCAATAAAAAACATTTACCGCATTTTGATATTGCATCGGTTCGGCCGACGCAAGCGATGTTTCGTAACGTTTCCGTATGACCTGACAGGAAAGAGACTTCCCGTCGCCATGCCACGTTCAATTGCTCTGGATTTCTCCCGACCGATATGGAATATTAATTCCATAGTTGTGTCAATATGGAATATTCGTTCTTTCCTAGGGGCCGCAGACATTCTGCGCCTGTCCACTGTGTCTAGAACGATCCCGTTTTAAAGTGCGTAACGCGGGATGGACCTCGGGTCCAGGGGACAAGCTTTGGACGCATCAGAGGGTCGCTCCGAGATGCCAGGGCACGAATTCATTGTCGCCGTAGCCGAACTCTTCGCTCTTGGTCTTGCGGCCCGAAGCGGTCTCGACGATCAGTTCGAAAATCTCGCGACCCATGCCGGCGATGGTCTTCTCGCCCGAGGCGATGACGCCGCAATTCACGTCCATGTCCTCTTCCATCTGGTGATACATGGTCGAATTGGTGGCGACCTTGATCGACGGCGTCGGCCGGCAGCCGAAACAGGAGCCGCGGCCGGTGGTGAAGACGATGATATTGGCGCCGCCAGCCACCTGGCCCGTGGCAGAGACCGGGTCGTAGCCGGGCGTGTCCATGAACACCAAGCCGTGCCCGCTGACCTTCTCCGCATAGCCGAAAACGCCGTTGAGCGGTGTCTGACCGCCCTTGGCCACCGCTCCCAGCGACTTTTCCAGGATGGTGGTCAGGCCGCCGCGCTTGTTGCCAGGCGAGGGGTTGTTGTCGATCGAGGCGCCGTGCTTGGCGACATGGTCTTCCCACCATTTGATATAGCCGTCGAGCTTGGCGGCGATCTCGGGGGTCGCGGCGCGATAGGCAAGCAGATGCTCAGCGCCATAGATCTCCGTCGTCTCCGAGAGGATGCCGATGCCGCCGACGTCCGCGAGGATATCGACGGCGGCGCCCAGCGCCGGATTGGCTGTTATGCCGGACATGCCGTCGGAGCCGCCGCATTGCAGGCCGACGACGATCTCGCTGACCGGAATCGGCTCACGTTTCAGTTGGCCGACCTCCTCGGCGATCTCGGCCAGCACGCCCATCGCCTTCTCGACCGATTTGCGCGAGCCGCCGGCGTCCTGGATGTTAAAATGGCGTTTGCCGGCAGCGACGCCCTTCTGGCCGTAAAGGGTGAGCTGGTTGACCTCGCAGCCCAAGCCCACCATCAGCACGCCGCCGAAATTCGGATGCCGGGCATAACCGGCCAGCGTGCGGTGCAGAACCATCATACCGTCGCCGGTGCCGCTCATGCCGCAGCCCTGGCCATGGACGATCGGAACGAAGCCGTCGATGCCCGGATATTTTGGCAACAGCCTGCGGTTCGCCTCGTCGGCGATGGAGTGGCAGACAGTGGCTGAACAATTGACGCTGGCGACGATGCCGATGAAGTTGCGTGTGCCGGCGCGGCCATCGGCGCGGCGGTAGCCCATGAAGGTGCGGGCGCGGTCGGCCTCGGTCGCATGCTCGGCCTCGCTTGGCGGCACCACCGGCAGACGCCCGGACTCGAAAACCAGATTGTGCGAGTGAACATGCTCGCCGGGCGCGATGGCTTCAGTGGCGCGGCCGATCGCCTGGGCGTATTTCACCACGGCCTCGCCGGCCGCGATCGGCTTGATCGCCACTTTGTGGCCGGGCTCGATCGGCGCGGCGGCGACAGCGCCGCCCGGCAATGGCGTACCGATCTCGATGCGGCCATTGGCGACCGCGACATTGTCGGCGGGAGACAGAAGAATGGTGTTTGCGGCGTTCACGGGCGGTTTCCTGGGTATGGTCCTGGGATGGGCGCGGATTGACACCCACCTCTTAACATATAATGTCTTTTATCGTGAAAAAACATTTTTGCGTCAATCGTTTTTTCATGGATGCGCCGGGCGTCTTGGGTCTTGCAGGACGCTCCAGCATCGGAGCCGCGCATCCCTTTTGGAAAGCGATTCCGCTTTTCGGGGGCATACGCTAGGAACATCTGTCATATCGCGCTTCAGGCCGGCCGCTGCAAGCGTCGGCGCGCAACGGGGCAGGGGATGTCGAAGAGCAACAACGTCTACAAGGACGCCTACAATCGCGGTCTCAGGCTGCTTGACGAAACGAAAAGCCTGCCATCGGAGCCGGAACTCGGTGCGCTGCTCGGCGTCAGCCGCACGACGATCCGTACCATCCTTGCGCGGATGGAAGAGACAGGGCTGATCGCCTGGAACAAACGCAGCAAGACGGTGTTGCGCGCGCCGCGGCCGGACGACTTTTTCCCCGAGGAAGAGACCGACACGCTGTCGCAGATCATCGAGCGTTCCTTCATGCGGCGGTTGCTCGCGGGCGGCGCCGAGGCCGGTATGCAGATCAACGAGCTCGAACTGGCGCGCGAGATCGGCGTCGGCACCACCAGCGTGCGCGAGTTCCTGATCCGCTTTTCCCGTTTCGGGCTGATCGAAAAACGCCGCAACAGCCACTGGGTGCTGAAGGGTTTCACTCGCGCCTTCGCGCTGGAATTGACCGAAATCCGCGAGATGTTCGAACTGCGCTCGGCCGCCGCCTTTGCCGCGCTGCCTGAGGACAGTCCGGTGTGGGCCAATCTCGACCTGTTGGAGGAAGAGCACCGACTGCTGGCGCGCGAGATCGCCACGCGCTTCAACGAGTTTTCGGAACTCGACGAGCGGTTCCACCGGTTGATCCATCGCGCCTCGCACAACCGCTTCATCGTCGATTTCTATGATGTGATCGCCATGATCTTCCACTACCATTACCAGTGGAACAAGGCGCAGGAACGCGAGCGCAACGAAGTGGCGGTGGCGGAACACCTGGCCTATATAGCGGCGCTCAAATCGCGCGACCTTGGCAAGGTCGACGCCGCCTGCCGCAAGCATCTGAAATCGGCGCGCCATACGCTTTTGACCTCCATCCCTGATCGCGCCGTGTTGCCGCAGCAGTGATTTGACGATTTTCCGCATGCCTGCCCCGTGCTAGGTAGCTGACGTTGCTGCGTGAAGAGGCAGGGCTTGAACATCTGGCGGAGACGATGGAGCATGCCGGCCGCGCTGGTCGCGGCCTATCTGCTCGTGCTCCAGTCGACGCTCGGCGCGTTCGCCTTCGGCTTGAGTCCAGTCGCTTCGCAGCTCGATGCCTTCGGCAATATCATCTGCACCCATGATGGCGCGGCCGAGCTTCCCGGCGGCGATCCACACCAGCAGCATATGCCGGCCTGCTGCATGCTCGGCTGCAACATGGTTTCGCCCGTTCCTTCGTCGCCGCCCGATGCCGTCGCCTTGGCCCGCAGCCTGGTTTTCGAGGCTGTTGCCTTCGTCTTCCCGGCGACCACGCATCTCGACTTCGCGCGTGAACGCTCTCCGTCGAACCCGCGCGCGCCGCCGCTGACGGTCTGAGCGATCTCCTGTACGCTTGGCGCAATCTTCCGCTGGCGCGTTCATCAAAAGAGCGAATTTTTTTCGCGGCCGGCCAACGGCGCGATCCCCTATTCATGGAGCAAACCATGTCCCATTCCTTCCCTATCGCGGCGCGCCCTATGCCCGGCCGCCCTTTCCTGAGCAGTTTCGAGGAGCGTCTCGTTCTTGCCATGCTGGTCCTCTTCCTTTTGTTCGTCAGCGCCCAAGGCGTCCTGGCGCACGAGTTCAAGGTCGGCGACCTCGAGATCGAACATCCCTGGTCGCGGGCAACGCCTGCCGGCGCCAAGGTTGCCGGTGGCTATTTCACCGTCATCAATTCCGGCAGCGCGCCGGACCGGCTGCTGTCGATTTCCTCCGATATCTCGGCCAAAGCCGAACTGCATGAGATGGGCGTCAAGGACGGCGTCATGACCATGCGGCCGGTCAGCGGCGGGCTGGAGATTCCGGCCGGCGGAAAGGTGGCGCTCAAGCCCGGTGGCTATCACCTGATGTTCGTCGACCTGAAGCGGCAGCCGAAGCAAGGCGAGAAGTTTTCCGCGACACTCACCTTCGAGAAGGCCGGCACCGTCACCGTCGAGTTCGCCGTGGAAGGCATCGGCGGCAGCATGGACGACCATGCCAATTGATCCAGTCGAAGCCGCGAAATTGAAGATCAGAGGGACCATAATGAACAAATATCTTCTGTCGGCCTGGGCGCTGGCTCTCGGGACGGGCACGGCTGTCGCCCATATCACGCTCGAAACCCAGGAAGCGGCTGTTGGCTCGACCTACAAGGCAATCCTGCGCGTGCCGCATGGCTGCGAGGGCAAGCCAACGACCGCCGTGCGCGTGCAGATCCCGGAAGGGGTGATTTCGGTGAAGCCGATGCCGAAGCCCGGCTGGACGCTGCAGATCAAGAAGGGCAAATACGAGAAGTCCTACCAGCTCTATGGAGAGGCGGTGACATCAGGCGCTAGGGAACTCGACTGGAGCGGCGGCAGCCTGCCGGACGAGTTTTACGACGAGTTCGTCTTCCGCGGGACACTGGCTGCCGACCTACCGGCCGGCCAAACGCTTTACTTCCCGGTGGTGCAGGAATGCGACGGTGCCGCCGAGCGCTGGATCGAGATTCCGGCGGCCGGGCAGAACGAGGACGCGCTGGAATATCCGGCCCCTGGCATCAAGCTTTTGCCCAAGAAGTAATCTCTCTGGCGGCGCGCTCGGTTCGAAAGAGCGCGCCGTCGTTTGCGTGGCAGTGACATGAGCGTGGCATCTTTTCGGTGGACGACCTGCAGGTTCGGCAAGCGCGCCGGTTGGCTTGCCATTGGTCTGCTGGCCGCGATCATGCTGCTCGCCGTCATTGCCGCGCCAAATCGGGCCCTTGCCCATGCGGCGCTGGTTACAACCGATCCGGCCGATGGTGCGGTGCTGGGACAAAGCCCGACGCAATTTTCGCTGACTTTCAGCGAACCAGTTTCACCGCTGGTGCTCACCCTGGTGCGGCCCGATGGGACGCCAGTTGCGCTGACGTCCTTTCGCCTCAGCGACCAGACCGTAGAGATCGGCAATCCGGAGGTGCTCGGGGCCGGCACGCATGTGCTGAGCTGGCGGGTGATTTCCGCCGACGGCCATCCGGTGGGCGGCTCGGTCATGTTTTCCATCGGCGCGCCGAGTGCGGCGCCTGTCGTCTCCGAAGCCGTCGACTGGGGGTTGCGGTCGGCGATCTGGACCAGCAAGGTCTTGCTCTATATCGGCCTTTTTCTCGGCGTTGGCGGTGCCTTCGCCATTGCCTGGCTGGCAAAGGGTGGGCGCTCCGGCCAGCGCTTCGCAATCGCCGCGATGCTGTGCGGACTGGTTGCGGCGCCCTTGTCGCTTGGCTTGCAGGGGCTCGACGCGTTAGGCGCGCCGCTTGCGCATTTGGCACAGCCGGTCGTCTGGCAGACCGGACTTGGTACCAGCTTCGGCTGGACGGTGCTGATCGCGCTGATGGCGCTCGGGCTTGGCCTTTTGTCGCTGGTCGGGCCGCGTGCCGATTCAAAACTGTTCGCCTTTGCCGGATTGGTGTGTGTCGGTGTTGCACTTGCCGCCAGTGGGCATGCCAGCGCCGCCGAGCCGCAATGGCTGACGCGGCCGATGGTGTTTCTGCATGGTGCCGGCATTGCCTTCTGGGCCGGAGCGTTGGCGCCGCTCGGTCTTGCCGTGAGGCGGCAGCCGGCCGAGGCAGGGCTGTTCCTGCACCGGTTTTCACGGGCGATTCCGTATGTCGTGGTAGGACTTGCGGCAGCCGGCATCGTGTTGGCTGTGATCCAGGTGCAGATGCCGAGAGCGTTGATCGACACTGCCTACGGGCGACTGCTTCTGGTCAAGCTGGCGTTGCTGATCTTTCTCTTCACGCTCGCTGCGACCAACCGCTGGAAACTGACTGCTCCGGCTGAAGCGGGAGAGACCGAAGTACAGAGGAGGCTGGTTCGCTCGATCGGCGTTGAAGTCCTTATCGTGCTGGCGATCCTCGGCGTTGCGGCCGGCTGGCGCTTCACGCCGCCGCCGCGCGCGCTGGCAATTGCCGCGGCTCAGCCGGCATCGATCCATATCCACACGCTGAAAGCGATGGCCGACCTCAGCATCACGCCCGGCCATGTCGGGCCGGTTGCCGCCTCGATCGTCGTCATGAGCGGCGATTTCGGTCCGCTCGACGCCAAGGAGGTGACGCTGGTATTGTCGAAGCCCGACTCCGGCATTGAACCGATCAAGCGTCCGGCGACCAAGCCTGGCGACGGTACATGGCGCGTCGACGATCTCGTCATTCCGGTTCCCGGCCGATGGACGGCGCGGCTCGATATTCTCGTTTCGGATTTCGAGATGGTGAAGATCGAGGCACCGATCGACATCAGGCCGTAACACAACTTGGCGAGGCGGTTGACGCGGCCGCGAAGGCCCGTCATTCATCAGGGAAGAATGGGCATCGCCGCAAATCGCCCCTTAACAAAAGATCCGGAAGCAGGGAAGAAACGATGGAAAAAGCCGAAATCGGCCTGATCGGCCTTGGCACGATGGGCTCCAACCTGGCGCTCAACATCGCCGAACACGGGCACCGCATCGCCGTCTTCAATCGCACCAGGGCGCGCACCGACGCTTTTGTCGAGAACGCCGGCGCGCTGAAGGACATGGTGGTGCCTTGCTACAGCCTCGAGGAACTCGCCGCCGCGATCCGGCCGCCGCGCCCGATCATCATCATGGTGCTGGCCGGCAAGCCGGTCGACGAACAGATCGCGGCCCTGCGCGGCGTGCTGTCGGCCAATGACATCGTCATCGATGCCGGCAATGCCAATTTCCGCGACACGATGCGACGTTTCTCCGAACTTTCCGGCTCGGGCCTCACCTTCATCGGCATGGGTGTGTCCGGCGGCGAGGAGGGCGCTCGCCATGGTCCCTCGATCATGGTCGGCGGCACCGAGGAGTCGTGGAAGCGCGTCGAAAAAGTGCTGACCGCGATTTCGGCCAAGTTCAAGGACGAACCTTGCGCGGCATGGCTCGGCACCGACGGCGCCGGCCATTTCGTCAAGACCATCCATAATGGCATCGAATATGCCGACATGCAGATGATCGCCGAGATCTACGGCATCTTGCGCGACGGCCTTGGCATGGGGCCGAAGGAAATCGCGAAGGTGTTTGCCGGCTGGAACAAGGGCCGGCTCAACTCCTACCTGATCGAGATCACCGCCAAGGTGCTGGCCGCCGACGATCCGAAGACCGGCAAGCCTGTGGTCGACATCATCCTCGACCGCGCCGGCCAGAAAGGCACCGGCAAATGGTCGGTCATCGAGGCGCAGCAACTCGGCATCCCCGTCACCGCGATCGAAGCTGCGGTGGCGGCGCGCGTGCTGTCATCGATCAAGGACGAGCGGCTGGCCGCCGAGAAGGCCTATGGCAACAGCGGCGTCGCGAAGATTGCCGGTGACAAGGACGCGCTTCTCAGGGATCTCGAACTGGCGCTGTTCGCCGGCAAGATCGCGGCCTACGCGCAAGGCTTCGCGGTGATGAGCGGCGCGTCGAAGGAATTCAACTGGAACCTGCCGATGCCGACCATCGCCAAGATCTGGCGGGCCGGCTGCATCATCCGCTCGCAAATGCTGGACACGATGGCGGAAGCCTTCGGCGCCGGTGGCGCTTCGACCAATCTGTTGATGGCGCCGGCCTTCATCACGATGATGCAAGAGGCGCATCCGTCGCTCAGGCGAATCGTGGTGCGCGCGTCCGAGGCCGGTTCGCCGGTGCCGGCGCTGTCGTCGGCGCTTGCCTATTTCGACAGCTATCGCCAGGGCCGGGGCACCTCGAACCTGATCCAGGCGCAGCGCGATTTCTTCGGCGCGCACGGCTTCGAGCGCATCGACGGGCAGGGCGCCTTCCACGGCCCATGGGGGAGTGGGGCGGCGGGTTAGCGCCCGAACTTGGACGTAGAGACCAATTTTGCGGTTGCCCGAAAGCAGACATCTCCAGCGACCAACTGGGTGTCGGGCCGCGCCAGGAATCTGCTATGCCGGTAGCGACGATTGACGGTCTCATCGGTATCGGCGGAGCCGCGAATCTGTGGTAAGCCGCTGCTCAACCAACCAAAGGACGACACCTGTGAGCAAACCGACCGTGGCCCAGGCGACCGAAAGTATTTATGCCTCGCTGCGGGCGGACAATGCCGATATCGACGCACATATCGCGACGCTTAAAGCGGCGCTGACACGAGAAGGTATAAAGCAGGCGGTGTTCGATCCGACCAAGTTGGCGCAGAACAACCGCTCGGGGCGCAAGTTGATGCAGGCCTATTTTCGGCAGCGCGGCGTGAGCGTGAGGTTTTCGGACTAGTAGAGCCGCGCGCGGGTGATCTCAAGTGCGCCGTTGGGAGTTCTCAGGGCCGGTCCGGCGGTTCGCCATCTGGACGTCGGGACTGCGCCTCATCACGGCCGAAGAGATAATACTCGTAGCTTCCTGAAACCTGCCATCGGCGACCGATCATAAAGAGCAGCCAGCAGCACGAAGACGCATCAATGCGCGGTGTTCGGATCCCCAGTTCTTGCAAGAAGGTTGCGATTCTGCCCTGGATGATGAGGGAGCTCACTGCGCGCGCTCACAGAGGCCCGACAGGCCAGCCGTGTCGCGACTGGCCGGCTGGTTAGCGCTATCTGAGCGCGGCGATTACCACTTCGGCCAGAGAGGCCGAAGATTGCGGGTTCTGGCCGGTGAGCAGATTCCCGTCCTTGACGACATGAGTGCGCCAGTTCGGCCCCTGCTCGAAGACAGCGCCCGACTTGCGTAGCGTATCTGCCAGGAGCCAGGGAGCGTTCTCCGCCGTCCCGAACTCGATTTCCTCTTCGTCGCTGAGCGAGGTCATCTTTCGCCCGGCGAACGGCCAACGGCCGTTGCCATCGCGCGCTGCTAGCAGCGCCGCAGGACCGTGACAGACGGCGGCGATAAGTTTCGAGTCCCTATCGGCCTCAATCAATACCCTGCCCATGTCGGGATCCTTGTACAGGTCCTCGACCGGCCCATGGCCGCCGGGAACGACGATCGCGTCATAGGCGCCCGTATCGATCTCGCCGAGGACCAGCGGATGTTCGAGGCGCTTGGCATTCTCGGTGAGGTACGCCCGCATACGTTCCGCAACCTTCTCTCCCACCGTGGCCGGATCGAGACTGCGCTTGTCCATCGTTGGCACGACCCCGCCCGGGCTGGCGAGATCGACCCGGAAACCGGCGCGGACGAACGCTTCATCCAGGTCGACGAATTCCTGCGCCCACACGCCCGATTCGTATATCGAGCCGTCGGCGCGAGTCCATTTGTCCGCGGCGGAAAGTACGATGAGTACGTTGGTCATTGGTATTCTCCTTGTTTGCCATCGGAACTAGCAGGTGGACGCGGGGCAGCTGTCAGATGTTCTGGCCACCGGATACTTCGATGCGCTGCGCGGTGACCCAGCCATTGTCGGGGCCGACCAGGCTGGCGACCGCCGGGCCAATGTCGTCTGGCAAGCCGACGCGGCCGAGCGCGATCATGTTGGCGAAAGCCCTATTGTATTCCGGCGTGTCGCGAACCGCGCCGCCGAGGAAGTCGGTCTCAATCGCGCCGGGCGCGATGGTGTTGACGGTGATGCCGCGGCTGCCGAGTTCCTTGGCCATGTAGAGCGTCAGGATCTCGACGGCTCCCTTCGCGGCAGAATAGGCCGAGAAACCCGGATAGCTGACACGGGTGAGGCCCGACGAGAAATTCACGATACGGCCGCCGTCGGAAAGAAGCGGCAACAGCGCCTGCGTCAGGAAGAACACGCCCTTGACGTGAACGTTAAACAACAGGTCGAACTGCGCCTCCGTAGTCTCGGCGAAGGCGGCCATCTCGCCATGGCCGGCATTGTTGATGAGGTGGTCGAAAGTGTCCCGGCTCCACGTCGTGGCGAGTGCTGAGCGGATGTCCGCGACGAAGCCGGGAATGGCGGAGATGTCGCCAACATCGAGCTGCAGCGCCACCGCCCTGCGGCCCATGCCTTCTATCTCGGCCGCAACGGCCTTCGCGCCTTCGGCGCCGTTGCGGTAGGTGAGGATGACATCGCCGCCGTGGCGCGCGATGCTGAGGGCGGTGTTGCGGCCAAGACCGCGGCTGCCCCCCGTGACGATCGAAATGGTTGTCATGGCTGGGTTCCTTTCTGAGTGTTTTGGGGTGCCGGCGGCCCGCCGGCAGGGGTTCGGGTCGCGGCCTCAGGCCTCGTTGCCTAGGGCGACCTGTTGCCTGGCGCGACGGGGGGTCGCGCTCGCGACGAGGTGCAGTCGGACCATTGACCGACTGCACCCGTTTTCCAGAAAGAGCGCGCCGATCGCTGCGAGCATGACCGCGAGCGCGACGCTCCCGATGCAGATCAAGCACACGCCGACGAGCCAGGATGGCGCCAGAAGGGTCTTGACGAGGATATCGCCGAGCAGCCCGCAAATTGTGGTGGCGCCGAACAGGGCAACACCTGCGTTCAGCAGTTCCAGTGCTCGGAGCTGCAGGCGGATACGCCGCTCCGCTAGCGACAGAGCGCGACGGGGATCGACGAACAGCATTGAGAGTCTGCCGTCTTCAGCCGCGAGCGAGGCGTGGAACTCTCGCCACTGCGTAATTGCCAGATTGTAGCGCAGGGTCACGCCATTCTGCAGGATCGCGCAGGCGTTCGTCAGGATTGCCGGCCCAGTGATGACCGTCAGTGCTGAGAATGGGTCGTACGACATGGTCTCGTTCCTTGCGCACGCGGTCATCACCCCGCAATGCAGGGCGACCGCGTTGTCTCCGATTTCTGCAATACCCGGCCGGCATCGAGGGGCCAGTTCTTCAGATGCGCTATAGATGCTACATTGCGCGCCGCGGCGGAAAGACTTTGTGACTCTGTCAGCCATACCTGCTAGGTATGGCGCATGGAGCTACGCCATCTCCGGTACTTCGTTGCCGTCGCTGAAGAAGGCAGCCTGACGGTGGCCGCCGAGAGGCGCCTGCACACCGCTCAGCCTTCGCTCAGCCGCCAGTTGCGCGACCTCGAACTCGAGGTGGGTGCCCTGCTATTCGTCCGCACCTCGCGCGGGGTCGCGCTCACGGCGGCAGGTCAGGCTTTCCTCGATCACGCGCGCCTGGCCCTCAGCCAGGCAGCCGAAGCAGTCGCGGCTGCGCGGCGCGCGGCCCGCCCGGCGAAGGCGAGCTTCGCCGTCGGCTTCCTGACCGGCCAAGAAGTCGAGTGGCTGTCGCATGTGACGCAAGTCCTGCGCGCGCAGCTTAAGGATATCGACTTCAGGGTAACCAGCGATTTCTCGCCTGCCATTGCCGCGGCGGTGCAGCGCGGCGAGATCGATCTCGGTTTCTCGCGACTGGAGGCGCAGCCAGATCTAACCTACAAGGTGATCGCGCACGAACCGATCGTGGTCATCCTGCCGCACGACCATCCGCTCGCTGAGCGCACGGAGATCGAGCCCCGTGAGCTTGCGCAGGGACCGTTCATCGGCTATTCGGACACACCGCACGTCCTCTCGAGAATCGTCGACCGCTACTTGCACGAGCATGGGGTGGCCGTATCACCGAGTCACTTCCTCGACGGGTTTGCGACCGGCATCTCGCTGGTCGCGTCGACCGGCGGCGTCACGCTCCTTCCGGCCTATGTGGAAAAGCTGCTGCCCCGGTCTGTCGTAAGCCGATCGCTAACAGGGAGGCCTCCGACCATCGAGGTTGCGGTCGGTTACCGTGCGGACAATCCATCGCCGGTGCTACGGAGCTTCCTGGAGAACATTGATCGGCTCATTGCTTCTCATGCAGCGGGCGCCGGGAATGTTTCTCTGCCATAGTCGCTTGTTAGGGGCGGCCAGCCGGCCGTAACCTTGGAGATATGAGGATGTTCTGGGAGGGTCGAACGGGTCGGTTGCTGAAACGGCGGCTATCCGCTGACTCCGCCCTACTTGCGGATAGTCCGCTCCCGGCCCCAAGGCTGCCAGTCAGCAGCGCGCATTTTGCAGCCAAGTGGAACCACTTGGCGTCGCAGAAATGCGGCTAAGACAAATAGATGGAGTGGGATGCCCGGTTTAATTTGAACGTATCCCGCTCTAGCTAGTCGGGGCGGTGATAGGCCACAACCTCGCCAGGCAGGCTAAGCGACTGCAGTGAGCCAGGCTCCGCGCCGCCGATCCAGCCGAGCACCGAGCGGGCGAGCTCGGAGCCGGCCAGCCGGAAGTTCTCGTTGACGACCAGCAGTTCGCGCCGGAACAGATGCAATAGTTCCGACGACTGTTTGGACACCACGTCGACATCGCGGCCGAGCTTCAGGCCGGCGTCCTCGATGCCGGCGACGACGGCGAGCGTCGCGGCGGCGGCGCTGCTGACGAAGCCGTCCGGCCGGTCCTGGCGGCGCATCACCTGCGCCGTGCGCATCCTGATCTGCTCGATCGAGTGGTCGATCGAAACGGTGTTGAACGGCACCTCGCTGGCGCCGACCTCGCTCAGCGCATCGGTGAAGCCGTTCACCGTGTGGCCGTGATAGGTCAGCCCGACGGGCGGCGTCACCAGTGCGAGGCGGCGCCGGCCCATGCCGGCCAGATGGCGCACCGCCTCGGCCGCGAAGGCGTAATTGTCGAAATCATGATAGGGGTGGACGAGCCCCATGTCGGTGCGGCCGTGCGTGGCGAAGGGAATGCCGCGCTCCAGCATATAGCGAGCCCGCGGGTCGTTTGGCTGGGTGCGCGAAATGATGACGCCGTCGGCGGACCCTGTCTCGACCAGATAGCGTATCGGATCGAGCGGATCCTGCGAGCGCGAGTAGGGCGTGACGATCAGGTGATAGGGCGTGTCGGCGATCACTTCCGAGACGCCATAGATAATATCGGAGACAAAGCTCATGATCTCGCGCTCTGTGTTGAGCACGAGGCTGATGACGTTGGTCTTGCCGGTTCTGAGGCGCACGCCGGCGCGGTTCGGCCGGTAGCCGATCTGCTTGGCGACGAGCTGGACGCGCCGCCTGGTCTCGGCGCCGATCTCGGGCGCGTCCTTGAGGGCGCGCGAGACGGTGGTGACGCCCAGCCCGGTCATGAAGGCGAGCGTCTTCAGCGTCGGCCGGCCCGGCGCCTCGTCATCCCTTTCGCCCTGATCTCTGTCCATTCGTCCCGCCCCGTCAGGCGCATAGCAGTCGCCGGGCGGGTGGGCAATCGCCGCAATCGCTGCGCAACGCCACTCTCCGCCTGACGAAACCAATATACTGAAACGTTACAGCTTGTCACGAAACCACACGAGCAGGCCCTCGTAGGAGCACTATTTCGCGTCAGTGCCTCGTGCCGAAAAACTGTGGGAAATCAGCGGAGAAAGCGTTTCGTGCAGGTTTTTTGCCAGCTCTCATTGTTTTACGATGCAACTTTGTGTGTTGCGATGCACAAAGGCCCCCGCGAAAGCGAGATTTTGTTCGAGCTCCGAAAAAATATAGAGTCGTCCATTACCCGAGGGGTTGCGCTGATTGCGCAATTGCCGTATCGAAAATCTGTAACGTTTCAGATTCTGGGAGGAGACCGAAATGCGATACAAGTTCCTGACCGCTGCGTTTGCGGCGACGGTTGCGCTGAACTTCGCTGGTCCGGCGAGCGCGACCGATCTGGAAGTCACCCATTGGTGGACTTCGGGCGGCGAGGCGGCGGCGGTTGCCGAATTCGCCAAGGCTTTCGATGCAACGGGCAATCACTGGGTGGACGGCGCCATCGCCGGCTCCGGCGGCACGGCGCGGCCGATCATGATCAGCCGCATCACCGGCGGCGACCCGATGGGTGCGACCCAGTTCAACCATGGCCGGCAGGCGGAAGAATTGGTGCAGGCCGGGCTGATGCGCGACCTCACCGATATCGCCACCAAGGGCAAATGGACGGAAGTCGTGCGGCCGAAGAGCCTGCTCGACAGTTGCACCATCGATGGCAAGATCTATTGCGTGCCGGTCAACATCCATTCCTGGCAGTGGCTGTGGCTGTCGAACGCGGCCTTCGAAAAAGCCGGCGTGCCAGTGCCGAAAAACTGGAATGAATATGTGGCGGCCGCTCCCGCGCTGGAGAAGGCCGGCATCATCCCGCTCGCCGTTGGCGGGCAGCCCTGGCAGTCCTCCGGCGCGTTCGACGTGCTGCTGGCGGCAGTGGGCGGCACCGACACCTTCCTCAAGGTCTACAAGGACAAGGACGCGACATTCGCCGCCGGGCCCGAGGTCGCCAAGGTCTTCAAGGCTGCCGACGATGCCCGCAAGATGGCGAAGAACACCAATGTGCAGGACTGGAACCAGGCAACCAACCTGGTGATCACCGGCAAGGCCGGCGGCCAGATCATGGGCGACTGGGCGCAGGGCGAGTTCCAGGTCGCTGGCCAGACCGCCGGCAAGGACTATACCTGCCTTCCAGGCCTCGGTCTCAATGAGGTGATCGCCACAGGCGGCGATGCCTTCTACTTCCCGCTGCTGAAGGACGCCGACAAGGCCAAGGCGCAGGAGGTGCTGGCCGAAACCCTGCTCGATCCCAAGACGCAGGTTGCCTTCAACCTCAAGAAGGGTTCGCTGCCGGTGCGCGGCGACGTAGACCTGCAGGCGGCGAATGACTGCATGAAGAAGGGCCTCGACATCCTGGCCAAGGGCAGCGTCATGCCCTGGACGGACCAGCTGCTCTCGCAGGACACCCAGAAGCAGAAGGAGGATCTGTTCTCCGAGTTCTTCGCCAAGCCGGACATGACCGTGGAAGAGGCGCAGAAGCGCTTCGCCGACATCGTCGGCTCGGCCGACTGACTTTTCGAGCAACCGCCTCACTTCCGGCCGCGCGAGCGCGTGGCCGGGAGCTCGGGGTCAGGACCTCGGTCCTGACCCTCCCGCCCTTACCCGATCCAGCCCGGCTGTCGAGATGAGCAAGAGCGAACGCCCCAATCAGCTTTTCCGCAATCTCAATGCGAAGATCGCATCGATCCCGATGATCCTCACCGCACTGGTGGTGTTCGTCGGCGGCACCGCATGGACGGTGCTTTATTCCTTCACCAATTCGAAGCTGCTGCCACGGTTGAACTTCGTCGGCCTCGACCAGTATTACCGGCTGTGGTCGACGCCGCGCTGGCTGGTCTCGATCGAGAACCTCTTGATCTACGGCGTGCTGTCGCTGGTATTCTCGCTGGTGATTGGTTTCGTCCTCGCCGCCCTGCTCGACCAGAAGATCCGCTTCGAGGACACGTTCCGTACTATCTTCCTCTATCCCTTCGCGCTCTCCTTCATCGTCACCGGCCTCGTCTGGCAGTGGCTGCTCAACCCGGATTTCGGTATCCAGCATGTCGTGCGGGATCTGGGCTGGGAAAGCTTCAGTTTCGATCCGCTCTATAATTCCAGCATCGTGATCTATGGCATATCGATCGCCGCACTCTGGCAAGGCACCGGGCTCATTATGTGCCTGATGCTGGCCGGCCTGCGCGGCATCGACGAGGACATCTGGAAGGCCGCGCGGGTGGATGGGATACCGATGTGGAAGACCTATCTGTTCATCATCATCCCGATGATGCGGCCGGTCTTCATCACCACGCTGGTCATCATCGCTTCAGGCATCGTCAAGGTCTATGACCTCGTCGTTGCCCAGACCAGCGGCGGCCCTGGCATTGCCTCCGAAGTGCCGGCAAAGTACGTCTACGACTATATGTTCTTCGCCCAGAATCTCGGCCAGGGCTTCGCCGCCTCGACGATGATGCTGCTGTCGGTGATGATCGTCATCGTGCCGTGGGCCTATCTCGAGTTCGGAGGCAAGAAGCGTGTCTGATCAGGCTGTCTCCTTGCCCCCTGCCACCATCGGGCGCGAAGCCTCGGGGCCGAGTGGACCGAAGCCGCGGCACAGGTTCTCGCGCCGCAATATTTTCCTCTATGGCACGCTTATCGTCGTGGCGCTCTATTACCTGCTGCCGCTCTATGTGATGGTCGTCACGTCGCTCAAGGGCATGCCCGAGATCCGCTTGGGCAACATCTTCTCGCCGCCGCTCGAAATCACCTTCGAGCCTTGGGTCAAGGCCTGGTCGCAGGCCTGCACCGGGCTCAACTGCGACGGGCTCTCGCGCGGCTTCTGGAACTCCGTGCGCATCACCGTCCCGTCGGTGATCCTGTCGATCGCGATCGCCTCGGTGAACGGGTACGCGTTGGCCAACTGGCGCTTCAAGGGCGCCGACACGTTCTTCGTCATCCTGATCGTCGGCGCCTTCATCCCCTATCAGGTGATGATCTATCCGATCGTCATCATCCTGCGCGAGATCGGCCTTTATGGCAGCCTGAGCGGCCTGGTGATCGTCCACTCCATTTTCGGCATGCCGATCCTGACGCTTTTGTTCCGCAACTATTTCTCGTCGATGCCCGAAGAGCTGTTCCGGGCAGCGCGCGTCGACGGCGCCGGCTTCTGGGGCATCTATCTCAGAATCATGCTGCCGATGTCGCTGCCGATCTTCGTCGTCGCCGTCATCCTGCAGGTGACCGGCATCTGGAACGACTTCCTGTTCGGCGTCGTCTACACCCGCCCCGACACCTATCCGATGACGGTGCAGCTCAACAACATCGTCAACTCAGTGCAGGGCGTGAAGGAATACAACGTCAACATGGCCGCCACCATCCTGACCGGCCTCGTGCCGCTCATCGTCTACTTCCTCTCCGGCAAGCTCTTCGTGCGCGGCATTGCCGCCGGCGCGGTGAAAGGGTGATGATGACAGCAATTGCCAACCCCAGCGTGTCGATCCAGGATCTGTCGCTGAATTTCGGCGCGATCTCGGTGCTGGAGACGCTCAACCTCGATGTCGCCGAGGGCGAGTTCATCGTGCTGCTCGGACCGTCGGGCTGCGGCAAGTCGACCTTGCTCAACTGCATCGCCGGCCTGCTCGATATTTCGGAAGGCCGCATCTTCATCAAGGGCAAGAACGTCACCTGGGAAGAGCCCAAGGACCGCGGCATCGGCATGGTTTTCCAGTCCTACGCGCTCTACCCGCAAATGACGGTGGAGAGGAATCTCTCCTTTGGCCTGCGCGTCGCCGGCCTGGCCAAGGACGAGATCGCCAAACGCATCGCACGCGCCGCAGAAATCCTGCAGATCGAGCCGCTGCTGCAGCGCAAGCCGGCCGCCCTGTCCGGTGGCCAGCGCCAACGCGTGGCGATCGGGCGGGCGCTGGTGCGCGACGTCGATGTCTTCCTGTTCGACGAGCCGCTCTCCAACCTCGACGCCAAATTGCGCTCCGAGCTGCGCGTCGAGATCAAGCTCTTGCACCGCAAGCTTGAGAACACGATGATCTACGTCACCCATGACCAGATCGAGGCGATGACGCTGGCCGATCGCATCGCGGTGATGAAGGGCGGCGTCATCCAGCAACTCGACGCGCCGCAGACCATCTACAATCGCCCCGTCAACCGTTTCGTCGCTGGCTTCCTCGGCTCGCCGGCGATGAATTTTCTTGAGGGGAGGCTGGAGAAGGACAAAGGCGACTGGCAGTTCGCCGTCGAGGATGTGCGCATCCCACTCGCGACCTACACCTTCGAGAAGGAACCGGCGCCGGGGCCGGCTGTGTTCGGCATCCGCCCCGAGCATGTCGCCTTCAACAGCGGCGCGGGCTGGCCGTTCACGGCGACGACAAGCGTCGAGGTCGTCGAACCAATGGGCTCCGACACGCTGGTCTGGCTGAAGCTCGGCGGGCAGAATTTCACTGTGCGGGTGACGTCGGAGCGCACACCAAACAATGAGGACACGGTGGGTATCGGTTTCGACCCGATGCGGGCTTCGCTGTTCGACGCCCAAACCGGCAACCGCCTTTAAACTCCAAGAGATCCATCCCCCAAGAAAAACGGACAGAGACGATGAACTGGTCATTCCAACTTTACAGCGCCCGCAACTTCAAGCCTTGGGAGGGGGTGCTGAAGACGCTCGGCGAGCTAGGCTACCGCCAAGTCGAAGGCTTCGGGGGTGTCTATGACGACCCCAAATCCTTCCGCGCCGAGCTCGACAAGAACGGGCTTGCCATGCCGACCGGGCACTTCTCCATCGATGCGCTGGAGAAGGATTTCGACGGCGTGCGCAAAATCGCCGACGCGCTCGGCGTCACACTGCTGATCTGCCCCTATTTGCTGCCCGAGGCCAGGCCGGCCGACACAGCCGGCTGGCGCGGTTTCGGCGAGCGTCTCGCCAAGGTCGGCGAGGCCGCAAAGAAAGCCGGCTACGGCTTTGCCTGGCACAACCATGATTTCGAATTCAAGAAATTGGCCGACGGCTCGGTGCCGCAAGACCACATACTGTCATCCGCTCCCGACATCGGCTGGGAAATGGACGTCGCCTGGGTGGTGCGCGGTGGCGATGATCCGCTGCCGTGGATCGAGAAGCACGGCAAGCGCATCGTCGCCGTCCATGTCAAGGACATGGCCAAGCCGGGCGAGGGGCTCGAGGAGGACGGCTGGTCGGATGTCGGTCACGGCACGATCGACTGGGCTGGCCTGATCAAGGCATTGCGAACCAAGAGCGTCGCCAAATACTACGTCATGGAGCAGGACAATCCCAATGATGTCGAGCGTTTCGCCCGCCGCTCGATCGCATCCGTCAAGAATTACTAGGAACAACCAACATGGCAAAAAAACTGGGTATCGGCGTCATCGGCTGCGGCAACATCTCGAAGGCGTATTTCTCGCTTGCCCCGCTGTTCCGGGGCATCGAGATGCGTGCTTGCGCCGACATCAACATGGAAGCGGCGAAGGCGCGGGCGAAGGAGTTCAAGCTGCGCGCCGAAACCGTCGAGGCGCTGCTGAGGGCCGAAGACATCGACATCATCGTCAACCTCACCATTCCGGCGGTGCACTACGAGGTGTCGAAGCAGATCCTTGATGCCGGCAAGCACGTTTATTCGGAAAAGCCGTTCGTGCTGTCGGTCAAGGAAGGGCTCGACCTGAAGAAGCGGGCAGAGAAAGGGGGGCTGCGCATCGGCTCGGCGCCGGACACCTTCCTCGGCGGCGCGCATCAGCTTGTCCGCAATCTGATCGACACCGGCACGCTCGGCAAGATCACCAGCGGCACCTGCCATGTGATGAGCCATGGCATGGAGCACTGGCACCCCAATCCGGATTTCTTCTTCCTGCCAGGCGCGGGACCGGTGCTCGATATCGGACCCTATTACATCACCAATCTGATCCAGTTGATCGGGCCAGTGAAGCAGGTCGCAGCCTTCGCCTCGATGCCGGCGAAGGAGCGGACGATTTCATCGAAACCTCGCGCGGGTGAAAAGATCCCGGTCTCGACGCCGACCACCATCCACGGCCTGCTGGAGTTCGAGAACGGCGCCGTGGTCACGCTCAACACCAGTTGGGACGTCTGGAGCCACGGCCACGCGCCGATGGAGCTCTATGGCGAGACGGGCACTGTTTTCGTGCCGGATCCGAATTTCTTCGGCGGCGAGGTGCGCTTCACCGAAGCGACCAAGCCGGTCAAGAAGCTGCCGAAATGGAAGCATCCGTTCGGTGTCGCCAACGAGATGCATTCGCACGGCATGATGGCCAACTACCGGACCGCCGGCCTGGCCGATATGGCATTGGCGATCACCGAAGGGCGGCCGCACCGCTGCTCGATGGAGCTGGCGCTGCATGCCGTCGACGTCATGACCGGCATGCTGCGCTCGGGCGAAAGCGGCAAGTTCGTCGCCATGCAGACAAGCTGCGAACGGCCGGCCGCACTCGGCATCAAGGAAGCGAAGGCGCTGCTGGCGAAGAAGAAATAAGCCGCAGAGATTATCGATAATTTTGACTTTACCCTCTCCCCGTTGCCGTGGGGAGACGGTAAGGGTGGGGCGCAAGGCCTGCTCATCGCGTTCGTGATGACGGTGCCTACCATTTACATTCGAGGATTTCCCCATGCCCTATGTCGCCGCCGAAAATCGCTATGAGAAAATGGTCTACAACCGCTGTGGGCGGTCCGGCCTGAAGCTGCCGGCAATCTCGCTCGGGCTTTGGCACAATTTCGGCAACGACACGCCGCACAAGACCAAGCAGGCCATCGTGCGCAAGGCCTTTGATCTCGGCATCACGCATTTCGACCTTGCCAACAACTACGGCCCGCCGCCCGGCTCGGCCGAGACCGCCTTCGGCGAAATCCTGCGCACCGATTTTGCCGCCTATCGCGACGAGCTGATCATCTCGACCAAGGCCGGCTATGAAATGTGGGCCGGCCCGTACGGCGAATGGGGCGGTCGCAAATATGTGCTGGCCAGCCTCGACCAGAGCCTGAAGCGGATGGGTCTCGACTATGTCGACATCTTCTATTCGCACCGTTTCGATCCGGACACGCCGTTGGAAGAAACGATGGGCGCGCTCGACCATGCTGTGCGCTCGGGCAAGGCGCTTTATGCCGGCATCTCGTCCTACAATTCGCAGCGCACACGTGAGGCCGCCGACATATTGAAGCAGCTCGGCACGCCCTGCGTCATCCACCAGCCGAGCTATTCGATGCTCAACCGCTGGGTCGAGGAGGACGGGCTGCTCGATACGCTGGAAGGGCTCGGCGTCGGTTCGATCGTGTTCTCGCCGCTGGCGCAAGGCATGCTGACCAACAAATATCTCGGCGGCATCCCCGAGGACAGCCGTGCTGCCCAGGGCAAGTCGCTGCGGCCCGCCTTCATCAACGACAAGACCATCACCAACATCAAGGCGCTGAACGCGATCGCCGGCCGCCGTGGCCAGACGCTGGCGCAGATGGCGCTGGCCTGGGTGCTGCGCAAGGGCCGGGTGACCTCGGCGCTGATCGGCGCCAGCCGGCCGGAACAGGTCGAGGATTGCGTCGGCGCGCTGAAGGCGCTCGATTTCAGTGACGCCGAACTCGCCGAGGTCGACAGCTATGCGCGCGAAGCCGACATCAATCTGTGGGCGGCCTCGGCCGAACGCAAAGGCCCCCCGAGGAAGTGACCGGCAATCAATAGCCGGCAAAATATAAGGCGGCGGGCTTGGTCCCGCCGTCTTTCATTCGAACGTGTACCCGCTCAGGTACTTCGAATGCGGCGCCACGCTCGGCCTGCGACGCGCCATTGCGCCACGAAGGGCGGTGGTATTGCCCTTCAGGCGGAAACAGTAGCAAAAACGCCTGTTCGTCGCTATCTGGGTAGGGACGAGGATCCATTGGCATGCAGACGTGGCGTGCGGATGACGCTGACAGGCTGGAAACGGGATCATGGCGGCTAGGGATGTGCTGACGAAGAACCAATTGTGCGTGCTCGAGAAACTCGAGGCCGCCAGCGGGCCGCTCAGCGCCTATACCTTGCTCGACCAGTTGCGCGAGCGCGGTTTCCGCGCCCCGCTGCAGGTCTATCGCGCGCTCGATACTCTGGTTAAGTCCGGTCTCGTGCACAGGCTCGAAAGCCTCAACTCGTTCGTCGCCTGCGCCGAGCCCCACGACCACAGCCATTCGATGACGGCCTTCGCCATCTGCGACACATGCGGGCAAGTGACCGAAATGTCCGACCATGATGTCGGCCACCGGCTGGACGAATGGGTGCGCTCGACCGGTTTTGCCGCCAAGAAGGCGGTGATCGAATTCCGTGGGACGTGCGCCAAATGCCTGGCCGAGGCTGCCTAAGCGGTTGGGGTTAGTCAAAACAACATTGCTAGATTTGCAAATGTGACGGCCGAGGGCGAGGTTCTAACCCTCACAAATACGAATGATTCGCCGGGATCGCTAGAATCTAGGTATGGTGCTAGGGAGGCAGTCACCTCTTTTACAGAGCTGTCGTCATCCATAACGCAATACCATCGGGAGCCGGGCTCAAGGTTTGTAATGAGTTCGCCTTTCTGAGTAGGCGCGCGAAGCGCATCGATTATACGCTTTACTCGATTGTCCAGATCACCACTGCTGATAACTGCTTGCTGCTGCGGCAAGCCAGTCAGAAGTTTAATCTCTAGTTTGACACCTACGCCGACGGCTTCACTGTAAAATGGGACAAATACCTGATCGCCGACTTTCCGTAGAAAATTTGGTGCCTTCGGAGAGAAATTAGAATCCTCCCATTTCTTGAGGATCGCGAAGGGCTCTTTGCCCCATAGTTTCTCCATCTGGCGATGGAAGCTCCGTCGCATACGCCAAATCGCGTCTAAACTACTTGCTTTCGAGGGAATTTGGCCGCGATAGGTGAGATAGATGTCCACCTAGTGCGCCTCGTCCCAGTTGTTGGCTGCGCGGGCATCGACATGCAGCGGCACCGACATTGAAACCGCCGGCATCGGCGCGTGTTCCATCACCTGGCGCACGACAGGGATCGTCGCCTCGACTTCCGCTTCCACCGTTTCGAAGATCAGCTCGTCATGCACCTGCAGCAGCATGCGGGCGGAAAGCTTTGCCTTCTCCAGCGCCTCATCCATATGCACCATGGCGCGGCGGATGATGTCGGCGGCGGTGCCTTGCAGGCGCGCATTGATCGAGGCGCGCTCGTTGAAGGCGCGGATCGAAGGATTTGACGAGCGTATCTCGGGGTAATGGATGCGGCGGCCGAAGATCGTTTCGACAAAGCCATATTCGCGGGCATAGGCCTTGGTCGCTTCGATATAGTCGCGGATACCAGGGAAGCGTTCGAAATATTTCTTGATATAGGCGCTGGCCTCTTCGCGCGGGATCGACAGCTGGTTGGCGAGGCCGAAAGCTGAGATGCCGTAGATGATGCCGAAATTGATCGCCTTGGCGCGGCGGCGCACCTCCGACGGCATGCCCTCGACCGGCACGTTGAACATCTCCGACGCGGTGATGGCGTGGATGTCGGCGCCATCGGCAAAGGCCTGCGTGAGCTGCGGGATTTCGGCGACATGGGCAAGCACGCGCAGCTCGATCTGGCTGTAGTCGGCCGATACCAGTTTGTGACCCTTGTCGGCAATGAAGGCGGTCCTGATCTTGCGACCTTCGGCGGTGCGCACCGGGATGTTCTGTAAATTGGGATCGGAGGACGACAACCGGCCCGTCGTCGTCGCGGCCAGCGCGTATGAGGTGTGCACCCGCCTGGTGTCTGGATGGATGAAACCGGGCAGCGCATCGGTGTAGGTCGATTTCAGCTTGGTGAGCTGACGCCAGTCGACGATCTTGCGCGGCAGTTCGTGACCCTCGGCGGCGAGATCCTCCAGCAGTTGCGCCGAGGTCGACCACTGTCCGGTCTTGGTTTTGGAGCCGCCCGGCAGGCCCATCCGTCCAAACAGGATGTCGCCGAGCTGTTTGGGCGAACCGATGTTGATGCGTTCGCCGACCAATCCGTAGATTTCCTCTTCCAGCCGTGCCGCGCCTTGCGCCAGCTCGCCGGAGAGCCGCGACAGGATCTGTCGGTCAACCGAGATGCCGCGCTGCTCCATCCTTGCCAGTACCGGCACCAATGGTCGCTCCAGACGCTCGTAGACCGAGACAAGGCCCTTTGCGGCAAGTCGTGGCTTCAGTACCCGCCATAGCCTCAGCGTCACATCGGCGTGCTCCGCGGCGTAGCCGGCCGCCCTGTCGATATCGACCTGATCGAAGCCGACCAAGCTCCTTCCGGAACCGGCGAGATCCTTAAGCGGCGTCGGCGCATGGCCAAGCCATTTTTCGGAAAGAGCCGCCAAGGTGTGATGGCCGGTACCAGCATCGAGCACGTAGGAGATCAGCATGGTGTCGTCGAAAGGCGCGACGTCGAGGCCATGGCGGCTCATGACGACGATGTCGTATTTCACGTCCTGCATGATCTTGAGGACGGAGCGGTCCTCGAGCAAAGGTTTTATGAGGGCCAGCGCTTCGCGGACCGGGATCTGGCTCTCGATCTGCCCGCCACCAAGCAGGTCGCCGTTTCCGCTCGTGTGGGCGAGCGGTACATAGGCGGAGCGGCCGGGCGCGACGGCCATGGAGAAACCGATGAGTTCGGCCAGCATCGGGTCGGACGAGGTGGTCTGCGTATCGAAGGCGACGACACCTGTCTCCTTCGCCTCTGCCAGCCAGGCCTTTAGCGTGGCGGCATCGCGGATGGCGACATAGGCTGATGTATCGATCTTGCCGGCGGAAGCTGCCTCCAGGCGGAGCGCCGAGAGCAGGGAAGGGGTATCGCCTTGCGAGGGTGCCTGCGCCTTGGCGGAAGCCACTTCGTTAGCTCCAGCACCAGGCGCGCTTTCGGCGGCCGCCGGCGCTCCGGCCCCGACATCGGGGCCATGCGCGGTGTCGGCGCGCTCGATGGTGACGGCGGCGGCCTGGACATCGCTGATCTCGGTTGCGGTCGCTTCCGCAACGCGGCGGGTCAGCGTGGTGAATTCCATGGTCTTGAGGAAGCCGATCAGCTTCGGTCCGTCGGGCGCGTGAAGGACGAAATCGTCGAGCCCTTCGGCAACCGGCACGTCGTTCTTCAGTGTCACCAGCTCACGCGAAATGCGCGCCTTGTCGGCATTGGCAATGATCGATTCCCGACGCTTGTCCTGCTTGATCTCGCCGGCGCGGGCGAGCAGGCCGTCGAGATCGCCGAACTGCTCGAGCAACTGCGCAGCGGTCTTCGGGCCGATGCCGGGCACGCCCGGCACATTGTCGACCGAGTCGCCGGTCAGCGCCTGCAGGTCGATCATCTTTTCCGGCGGCACGCCCCATTTCTCGACGACTTCGGGAATGCCGATCTGGCGGTCCTTCATCGGGTCGTACATGCCAACGGTGGCGCCGACCAACTGCATCAGGTCCTTGTCGGAGGAGATGATGGTGGTGTCGCCGCCTGCCTCGCAGGCGAGCCGGCAATAGGTGGCGATGAGGTCGTCGGCCTCGAACCCTTCCATCTCGATGCAGGGCAGATTGAAGGCCGTGGTCGCCTGGCGGATCAGGCCGAATTGCGGGATCAGATCCTCGGGCGGAGCCGAGCGATTGGCCTTGTATTCAGGGTAGAGGTCATTGCGGAAGGTCTTCGAGGAATAGTCGAAGATGACGGCGAAATGCGTCGGCACCACGCCGACATCGGTGTTGCGGGCATCCTGCATCAGCTTCCACACCATATTGCAGAAGCCGAGCACGGCATTGGTAGGCAAGCCGTCCGATTTGCGGTTGAGCGGCGGCAGCGCGTGATAGGCGCGAAAGATGTAGCCGGAGCCGTCGACAAGAAAGAGATGATCGCCTTTTTTCATGCCGGCAGGGATAGCGCGGCCCGACGCCGCGGTCCATGCCAAAGGCGGCGCAGATCACTGGTTCCGGCAAGACCCTGACAGAACTGGCCGGTTCCGCTCCAAACTCTGGCCGCTCACGCCCATGTTACAAAAGTGTAATTTTGATGCCCTTGAATCGCCACGTTCAAAGACCCAAATAGACGTCATCGGCAGTTTTCGCCGAAGTCCGGAGCAAGGCCCGTCCCCCGCCTATCCCGGACACTTGCGGCAGCCTATCCCCCCTCTCCGGGCTGCCGCATCGTTTCGAGTAAAGGCCGCCGTGGTTCCCCCTCCACCACGGCGGCATTTTTTTGCCGGGCATTCACGGACCGTGGTCCAATGATCACGGGCTTTTCGTTTTCCAGTCCTCCCTTTACGGTGCCGGTTCTGAATCGAAAGGCCTTGAAAAAATGTCCGCAGTTTCCCCCGTCCTCGACCACCTCGACCAGAACCTCGACCAGAGCCTGGAACGCCTGTTCGGCCTGCTCCGGATCAAGTCGATCTCCACCGATCCGGTCTATGCCGCCGACTGCCGCAAGGCCGCCGAATGGCTGGTGGCCGAATTGAAGCTGATCGGCTTCGACGCCAGCGTGCGCGACACGCCAGGCCATCCGATGGTGGTGGCGCATCATGAGGGGCCGGCGGCCGCGCCGCATGTGCTGTTCTATGGCCATTACGACGTGCAGCCGGTCGATCCGATCGAGCTCTGGGAAAACGACCCGTTCGCCCCCGCCGTGAAGGAGCTCGAACCCGGCCACAAGGTGATCACCGGCCGGGGCTCGGCCGATGACAAGGGGCAGTTGATGACCTTCGTCGAGGCCTGCCGCGCCTGGAAGCAGGTGCATGGCAGCCTGCCGTGCCGCATCACGATCCTGTTCGAGGGCGAGGAGGAGTCCGGCTCGCCGTCGCTTAAGCCATTCCTCGAGGCAAACGCGGCCGAGCTGAAGGCTGATTTCGCTTTGGTCTGCGACACCAGCATGTGGAACCGCCAGACGCCTTCGATCTGCGTTTCGCTGCGCGGCATGGTCGGCGAGGAGGTCACCGTCAAGGCCGCCAACCGCGACCTGCATTCAGGCCTCTACGGCGGTCCGGCCGCCAATCCGATCCGCATTCTGGCCAAGATTCTTGCCGACGTCCATGACAAGGACGGCCGCGTCACCATTCCGAGCTTCTATGATGGCGTCGAGGAAACGCCTTCGCAAGTGCTGAAGTCCTGGGAGGGGCTTGGCGAAACCGCCGAGACCTTCCTTGGACCCGTTGGCCTGTCGATCCCGGCAGGCGAAAAGGGCCGCTCGGTACTCGAACTCACCTGGGCGCGGCCAACCGCCGAGTTCAATGGCATCATTGGCGGTTATACCGGCAAGGGTTTCAAGACGGTGATCGCCGCGGAGGCCTCAGCCAAGATTTCGTTCCGCCTCGTCCACAAGCAGAATCCCCAGAAGATTCGCGCCGCTTTCGAGACATTCGTCAAGGAGCGGATTCCGGCCGATTGTTCTGTCGAATTCCACCCGCATGGCGGTTCGCCGGCGATCCAGCTTTCCTACGACTCGCCATTCCTCGCCAAGGCCAAGGAGGCGCTGTCCGACGAATGGCCGAAGCAGGCGGTCACCACGGGGGGCGGCGGCTCGATCCCGGTGGTCGGCGATTTCCAGACCTATCTCGGCATCGAATCCCTGCTGGTCGGTTTCGGCCTCGACGACGACCGCATCCATTCGCCCAATGAGAAATACGAGATGACTTCCTTCCACAAGGGACAGCGCTCCTGGGCCCGCATTCTCGATGCGCTGACGCACTGAATTGGTGGAAAGACAAGTTTTTGTTGATTTTTCGCCGGATCGCGGCGAGGACGATGCACGCCGCGACCGGAGAAGACGATGAGCGACATCCGCTTCCACAAAAATGACCTGCCCGACCTTTCGCACTACAATGTCGGGGCGGTCGCCATCGACACGGAGACGCTGGGGTTGAATCCGCATCGCGACCGGCTTTGCGTGGTGCAGATCTCGCCGGGTGACGACTCGGCCGACGTCATCCAGATCGCGCCCGGACAGAAGAAGGCGCCGAACCTCGTCAGCCTGTTGAAGAACCGCAATGTGACCAAGCTGTTCCATTACGGCCGCTTCGACCTGGCTGTGCTCTACAACGCCTTCGGCGTCATGCCGGAACCGGTGTTCTGCACCAAGATCGCCTCGCGGCTGACCCGTACCTATACCGACCGTCACGGGCTGAAGGACATCTGCTTCGAGCTTCTCGGCGTCGGCCTGTCGAAGGCGCAGCAATCGTCCGACTGGGCGGCGGAGACGCTGTCGCCCGAACAGCTCGAATACGCCGCCTCCGACGTGCTCTACCTGCACCGGCTACGCGACGTGCTGAGCGCACGGCTGGCGCGCGAGAACCGGAAGAAGGAGGCCGAGGCCTGCTTCCGCTTCCTGCCGACGCGTGCGAAGCTCGACCTGATGGGTTGGGACGAGGAGGATATTTTTGCACATAGTTGATGATGGAACCGGGCGTGCTGCCCGGCGTTCCGTCGGCCCATGGAGGGGATGAGATGGCTGCACGCCAACCAATCGAGACAGCGCCGAAGGACGGTTCCAAGGTCACTGTCTACTGGAAGGACAGCAACGGCGTTATCAACGAATCCATCGCGCAGTACCGCGATACTGGCTGGTGGACCTATATCGACAGCGACACGCAGAAGAGGGTCGAACCTACGAGCTGGCGGCCGGCGTCTGAAGATAGCGACGACGAATGACGCCGCCGCTGGCGGGACCAACAGGTTTGGCATAGCGTGAGGCCGTTGATATCGAGGCTGATTCGGCTTTCCGCTCCAGCCTCTTCTCGCGGAGGAACGCTCTATGGGTATCGAAAGCCTTCTCGTCTTCATCATCATCGGCGCCATCGCCGGTTGGCTCGCCGGCCTCATCGTCTCGGGTTTCGGCTTCGGATTGATCGGCAACATCGTCGTCGGCATCATCGGCGCCTTTATCGCCGGCTGGCTCTTTCCAAGGCTGGGCTTCGCCATTGGCGGCGGCACCATCGCCGCCATCATCAACGCCACGATTGGCGCCGTTATTCTGCTGGTGCTGGTCAAGGTGCTGAAGCGAGCTTGATGCTCGGTATCAAAGAGAGCGCGCCATGAAACAGAATACGCTCTATCTGCTCGTCGGCGCGCTCCTGGTCGTTGTCATCGCGCTCGGCATCTATATCTATCGCGAGCAAACCAAGCCGAAGGGCGTGGAACTCAAGATCGATGACAAGGGCATTTCGATCCAGCAGAACTGACCGCGTCGTATCAGGCGCGGCGAGAGTGCCGATGCAGGCAGTCCGATGCTGCACGTCTACGATGGCGGTACCGGCTGGAGCGGCTGCCGCAGGCCCTCCCGCTCCATCGCCGTCCTTGACGACGAGACTTTCGCGCGAGGCAGGGCCTGCGTCGAGGAAGGGAGGCCAAGGGCCTCGATATTGATCGATCTAACAGCGTTGTGGCGATAACCTGCGAAGAGCAGACACTCGCCTTCTTTCCGCTCGCCTCGATAGCGGGTAGGCCGCTGCCGAAGTTTGCGGCCAACTAAAATAAACCATTGATCTGGTTGACACTATTGCCGACGGAACCTGCTCCATCCTTCGATGCGTCTGGAAAGAGAAGCCAATCCGGACATGGAATCTGAATGACGGATCGGCACTTTCGCGGTATCATCCTGGCAAAGGGCGTTTGGGGCCAACCCACCTACTTCAGGAGGTTGCCATGAGGCACCAAACACTGGACCAACTGCATGCAGTGGCTGAGGTCCGCAAAGATCCAGCACATCCTGGAATGGACCGAACCCAGCGTCTCGTACGCTGGTCGGAACTTCTCGAGCGGGAGCCCAGCCGGCTTCTTACCGCACTCGCTGGCACCGAATTCCGTGCGCCGGCCGAGCGCAATGTCATGCGCGGCGAGGGTTCGCCAATATCGGTGGCCTTGGCGGATCCCATCCTGCGCGATGAGGGTCTGAAAGACGACAGCTATGGCGAAGCCAAGCGCTTCTTCGAACTGACCGACAACCAGCTGCACGAAATCGTCTGCTATTGCCATGTCGGCGAGACGATGCAGTCGTCCAGGGCAGCGCTTTCGGTTCGCGCTGCGATCCGCTAGATCCGCCAGATGAACGACTTGGTGACAGGGTCGTGAGCAGATTGAAATGGAGCGCGGTGGAAGGCGAGGTTAACCGCCGCTTTGTCGATCGCGCTCCAACAAGGCTACATCTTGCAGCTGCCGGGCGAAGTGGCAGCGGTCCTTCGCCAGCCATTTGATTATCAATTGCTTTGAATTTTTCCCGCTTAACGCGCCTTTAAACCGCCGCATCTACTCTTCACCCCGAGCGCCATGGAGCGACGTGCGTCCATTCGGATGCACAAAGTACGCTCTAAGACTTTGAAGCGTCGCATCGGGACAGACAGCACAGCGCATGGCGAACCGCAAAGACAGCCGCATCGAACCCAGCTTCGAGGGAGCGCCGGGGGCGAAATCATCGGCCGGTTTTTCGGTGAGCGAGGAGGACCGCGTCGTGCCGGGCAACCGCAAGAGCGCCGCAAGGGGTAAATCGGCCAAGGCGAAATCGTCGCGTCGCGGGCGCGGCAAAAGCCGGCGCGGCCTGTTCGGCGTGCTTGGCCGCCTGGTCTACTGGTGCTTCGTGCTGGCCATCTGGGGCGGCATCGCCGCTGCCGGCATCGTCGTCTACTACGGCGCGAAAATGCCGGCGGCCACCACCTGGGCCATCCCCGACCGCGCACCCAACATCAAGATCGTTTCGGTCGACGGGCAGCTGCTTGCCAATCGCGGCATGAGCGGCGGCGAAGCCGTCGGCCTGCATGAAATGTCGCCCTATATTCCCGAGGCCGTCATCGCCATCGAGGACCGCCGCTTCTATTCGCATTTCGGCATCGACCCGATCGGTCTTTCCAGAGCCATGGTCACCAATGTTGTCGGCGGGCATTTCTCGCAGGGCGGCTCGACGGTGACCCAGCAATTGGCCAAGAACCTGTTCCTGACGCCCGACCGCACGCTGGAACGCAAGGTGCAGGAAGTGCTTCTGGCGCTATGGCTCGAGCACAAGCACACCAAGGACCAGATCCTCGAAATGTACCTCAACCGGGTCTATTTCGGTTCCGGCGCCTATGGCGTCGAGGCGGCCTCGCGCCGCTATTTCGGTAAGAGCGCTCGCGATGTCACGCTATCGGAGGCCGCACTTCTGGCCGGTCTGCTCAAGGCGCCATCGCGACTGTCACCGGCGCGCGACCCGAAGGCCGCCGAGGAACGCTCGCAGCTCGTGCTCGCCGCCATGCGCGAGGAAGGCAAGATCAGCGCCAAGGAGCTGACCAGCGCGATGAGCGCGCCGGCGACGCGCTCGCCGTCCTACTGGACCGGCTCGGAAAACTATGTCGCCGACACCATCATGGAAGAACTGCCCGACCTGATCGGCGACGTGCGCGGCGACATCGTCGTCGACACCACGGTCGATTTGAATTTGCAGAAGCTCGCCGAACAATCGATCCGCAGGCTGATCGACGAGAGCGGCAAGAAGCTCAATGTCAGCCAGGGAGCGCTGGTGTCGATCGACAATTCCGGCGCCGTACGCGCCATGGTCGGCGGGTATGATTATTCGACCAGCCAGTTTGATCGCGCCTCTGAGGCACGCCGCCAGCCGGGCTCGGCGTTCAAGCCCTTTGTCTACATGGCGGCACTGGAAGCCGGCCGCACGCCGGACAGCGTGCGCAACGATGCGCCGATCAAGATCGGCAAATGGACGCCCGACAATTACGGCGGCAAGTATTTCGGCAAGGTGACGCTGGCCACCGCACTGGCGAAATCGCTGAACTCGGTGGCCGCCCAGCTGACCATGGAAGTTGGACCCGACGCGGTGGTTGAGGCGGCGCATCGCATGGGTATCCAGTCCGACTTGACGGCCAACACGTCGATCGCGCTCGGCACCTCGGAAGTCACGCCGCTGGAACTGACGTCGGCCTATGTCCCCTTCGCCAATGGCGGCTATCGGCCGGATGTGCACTTCATCCGCCGCGTGACGACAACCGACGGCAAGGTGCTCTACGACAACAATGGCGGCAGCGCGCCGCGTGTCGTTAAGCCCGATATCGTCGGCATGATGAACTCGATGATGACAGGCACCGTCGAGGTCGGCACGGCCAGGAAGGCGGCTTTCGCCTGGCCGTCCGCCGGCAAGACCGGCACCAGCCAGAATTCGCGCGATGCCTGGTTCGTCGGTTACACCGCCAACCTTACCACCGGCGTATGGTTCGGCAATGACGATGGCAGCCCGATGAAGAAGGTTACCGGTGGCGCGCTGCCGGCGCAGGCCTGGCACGAGTTCATGGTCGCCGCGCATGAGGGCGTTCCGGTCAGGCCGCTGCCCGGAACATGGAAATCGACGCCGCCGGATACGATCGTGCAGGATGAGATTCCGGCCAATACCGCGCAACCGGCGCCACCCGCTTCGGTTGGCCAGCCAACTCCAGCTGCCCAAGCGCCTGCGCGCACTGCGCGTCCCGCGGAAACGGTCGATGCCGGCGGCTTTGGCATGCCGGGCAATGACGGCACCACGGGATCGATCAAGCACCCGGTGCCGCCCGGCAACGTCGGCGGCCCAGTCAAGAAGCGGCAGACCTCGATCCTCGACATCCTTACCGGGGGGTGAGCGTCAACTCGCCTCTCGCCAGCGCAGCCGCCTTCCGCTACATCTCCCGGCCGGAGATCTATCATGGCCGAGACCGACACCAGAAAGACGATTGTGCTGACCGGCGCTAGCCGCGGCATCGGCCATGCCACGGTCAAGCGCTTTTCGCGCGAGGGCTGGCGTGTCATCACTTGCTCGCGCCAGGCGTTCGCAGAGGACTGCCCATGGCCGGCCGGCCCGGAAGACCACATCAAGGTCGACCTCGCCGACCAGGAGGATGTCGGCATTGCGATCTCGGAAATCCGCCACCGTCTGGAAGCGCATGGCGGGCAGCTGCATGCGTTGGTCAACAATGCCGGCATTTCGCCAAAGCTCGAGGACGGCAACAGCCGCATGAACTCGATCGACACGCCGATGCATGTCTGGCGCGACGTGTTCCAGGTCAATTTCTTCGCGCCGATCATGCTGGCGCGCGGGCTGTTCAAGGAATTGGCGGCGGCGAAAGGCTCGATCGTCAATGTCACCTCGATTGCCGGCACCCGCGTGCATCCCTTTGCCGGCACCGCCTATGCGACATCGAAGGCGGCACTCGGTTCGCTGACGCGCGAGATGGCGCATGATTTCGGTCCGCACGGCATCCGTGTCAACGCGATTGCGCCGGGCGAGATCGACACGGCGATCCTGTCGCCTGGCACGGAAAAAATCGTCGAGACGATCCCGCTGCGAAGGCTTGGCACCACGGCGGAAGTCGCCGACATCATTTTCTTCCTGTGCTCGCAGCAGGCGTCCTATGTGACGGGCTCGGAAATCCACATCAATGGCGGCCAGCACGTGTGAGCCGGTCGACTTCGGGATCAGGACTGCTCATCCGGTTATGGTGAGAACAGCCTTGCCGCTGAAGCTGCGCTGTCGCAGGGCGTCCAGGGCTTGGGCGATGTCTGTCCACGGCACGGTCAAGGCCACGCGGGTCTCCAGGCGGCCAGCCGCGACCAGAGCGAGCAGCGAGGCGATGTCGGCGCCAATGCCTGAGCCGGAAGTGTAGTAAGCGAAGGTCTGAAGCCTCGCCCCCTCGTGACCCGGAACGAACTGGCGGAACCCAACGGGCGTGAGTTCGCCGCTGCTCGAACCGAACATGACAACGATGCCGCCAGGCGCGACACGTTCGATCGCGTGCGCGAGGCTTTCACCGCCGACTGATTCGGTGATCAGCGAAAAAGGCCCCTCGGCCAGCTCGATCGACTCGACAACCTGCTCGGCTCCAAGACCGCGGAGATCCTCGGCATGCCGGGCGGCGGCGACCGCGGTCACCGACGCGCCTTGCTCGCGGGCGATCTGGACCTGGAAACGACCGACCGCGCCGCTTGCGCCCGTGATCAGAATCCGCTGGCCGGCCAGGTCGCCGCCATGGCGCAAAGTCCTTAGCGCCGTCGTGCCGGCGACCGGAAGCGTGGCGGCGGAGACGAAGCCGACGTCATCCGGCAGGACGGCGAGACGGTCGGTTGAGACGGCGACACGTTCGGCCCAGCCGGCCTGGTCGACCAAAGCCACAACCCGGGTGCCCATGGCTGGCCCGGAGCCATCGGCCGCTGCCCGTTCGACGACTCCAACGACGTCCTGGCCGGGTATCCAGCCGTTCGGACGTATGGTGAGCAGGCGCAGTTCACCGCGGTTCAACGAGGTTGCGTGGACCGAGACAAGCGCCTCATTCGCGAGGGGCTCAGGTTCCTCGACCTTGGCGAGCGTCAGTCCGGTGATGCTGTCGGGAGACATGACTAGGGCGAGCATGGGGTCTCCTACTTTTCTTGCTGGTTTGTGGACGCCAGTTTCCCCTGGAAGCACGGCAAGGTGGCCGCGGATATGCCGGCGATGGGCATGCGCAGCGTCAACGCGATCAACTGGTGCCTGCCACGCGCGAACCGGAGCCTATAGACTTTCCCGGTCAAAGAATTTAGCTATCCTAGCATTTAATCGCTAAAAGCCGTCAACTATGAGACAGCCTCTTCACTGGCCCTGGCCCGATTTCGATGTGGACGATGTGCTCACGCCGGCGATTGCGGTGCGTGTTGACGTCACTGAAACCAGAGCGGAAGTACCTGACCATTGGCACCGCAAGGGACAACTCGTCTTCGCGCTGGGAGGTGGCGTCACATGTCGCGTTCCCAGCGGCCTGTGGATGGTGCCGCCGCATTGCGGGGTGTGGGTGCCCAGCACGATGGAGCACAGCAACATCGCGACCGCCAACGCGCGGATTTTCTTCGTCTATATCGAGCCGGGCGCTGCCGAGCTGCCGGATCGGTGCTGTACGCTCTCGATCTCGCCGCTGATACGAGAACTGATTATCGAGCTGTCGGATTGTGCGCCGGACGAGCCAAGAGGCGATCTCCTGGCGGGAGTCCTGCTCGCCGAGCTGCCGCGTATGCCTGTGCAGCAATTGCATCTGCCGATCTCGTCCGAGCCACGCTTGCGGCGGATCGCCGAAGCGTTGGCCGAAGATCCCGCCGACCGCAGCACAATGGCGAAATGGGCCAACCGCGTGGCGCTTAGCGAGAGCAGTCTCGCCCGCCTCGTCGTGAAGGAAACAGGGCTGACCTTTGGACGCTGGCGCCAACAACTGCACCTGGTCGTTGCGCTGCGGGAACTGGCATCAGGCGCCAGCGTGCAGCAGGTCTCGGGGGATCTCGGCTATGGTTCCGTCACCGCCTTTATCACCATGTTCAAGAAGGCGCTTGGGAAGCCGCCGGCAAAATATCTCAGCGATATCGCGCAAAATGGCGGCTCTGCATTCGCGGCGTGATCAGGTCGGGTGCGGGCGGACGGCTGATATCGACTGAGCAATCTGTCGCTGGCCATTGGCCGGTGGCGACCAGTGATCGTTCAGGATCGGCTCAGGCAGCGGACGGTTCAGCCGCCCCTGGCTTGTGGCCGAGCACCTCTTCGACGATCCCGCGCGCGATCTCGCGCTCGCCCATGATCACCGTGTCGGCGCCGAGCCCTTTGAGGTGCTCGACCTCGGCGTCGGAATGGGCGCGCGCGATGACGCTGATGCCGGGGTTGGCGGCGCGGGCGCGCAACACGATCTGTCCGGCCTCGAAGGCGTTGGGGATGGCCAGGATCAGCCGCTTTGCGCCTTCCGGATTGGCGGCGGCGAACACCTCGCTGTTGGCGGCGTTGCCGGCTACGCTTTCGATGCCGTCCGCCTTGAGCTTGGCCAGCGTCTTGTCGGCGTCCTCGATGACGAGGAAGGGCAGGGCGGCCTCTTTAAGCGCCGCGCCGACGAGGCTGCCGACCCGGCCATAGCCGATCAGGATGGCGTGGCCGGCAAGCGCTGTCCTGGGCGGTGGACCGTCCTCCTTCGCCGGCGCTGCGGCGACCGAAGCCATTTGGCCGGGCTGCGTCGCCGGGCCGATCGGCTTGGCCTCCACCGGTGGCGCCGCTTTCGCGGCTCGCGCCTCCAGCCACGGTTTCATCCAGGCGAGGGCGAGGAACATCAGCGGGTTGAGGAGGATCGACAGGATGGCGCCGGCGAGGATCAGATCGCGGCCCTGTTCGGGCAGGAGCTTGAGGCCGACACCGAGCTCGGCCAGGATGAAGGAGAATTCGCCGATCTGGGCGAGGCTGGCCGAGATCATCAGCGCCGTGGCCAAGGGATAGCGGAAGGCGACGACGATGACGAAGGCCGCCAGCGATTTGCCGATGACGATGATCGCCAGCGTCGCCAGGATCGGCCAACCGTTGTCGATCAGGCTGAACGGGTCGAACAGCATGCCGACCGAGACGAAGAACAGCACGGAAAAGGCGTCGCGCAGCGGCAGCGATTCCTCGGCCGCACGGTGGCTGAGCTCGGATTCGCTCATGATCATGCCGGCGAAGAAAGCGCCCAGCGCCAGCGACACGCCGAACAGCTTGGCGGCGCCGAAGGCGACGCCAAGCGCGATCGCAAGCACCGCCAGCCGGAACAGTTCGCGCGACCCGGTATGGGCGACGTAGTGCAGGATCCAGGGAATGACGCGGCGGCCGACCACCAGCATCACCGCAACGAAGGCGACGACCTTGGCCAGCGTGATGCCGACGACGCCCCAGATGCCATAGCTCGCTGGCAGCGACAGCAGGCTGGCGTGGGTATCGACCTGCTGCTGGCCGCCAAGCACGCCGGCCAGCGCCGGCAAAAGCACCAGCGCCAGCACCATGGCGAGATCCTCGACGATCAGCCAGCCGACGGCGATGCGGCCGCGTTCGGTCTCGATCAGCCGCCGCTCCTGCAGGGCGCGCAGCAACACCACGGTCGAGGCGACCGACAGAGCCAGGCCGAAGACCAGTCCGGCGCCGATCGACCAGCCGAGCAGCCAGGCGAGGCCGGCGCCGAGTGCTGTTGCGAAGCCGATCTGCACGATGGCGCCGGGCACGGCGATGGCGCGGACCGACAACAGGTCCTTCAGCGAGAAATGCAGGCCGACACCGAACATCAGGAGGATGACGCCGATCTCGGCCAGTTCGTTGGCAAGGCCGGCATCGGCGACGAAGCCCGGCGTGTTCGGCCCGACCAAAACGCCGGCGACCAGGTAGCCGACCAGCGGCGGGATGCGGAAGCGGTTGGCGAGAGCGCCGAAGACGAAAGCCAGCCCCAGACCGGCGACGATGGTGGCGATAAGGGGCGTGTCATGCGGCATGGTCTATGGAGCGCCTTTCCAGAAATCGCGATGTCGGATATGCGGCGCCTGAAGCCGCCGCCTTTGCAATATGGGGGTGCAGTTGGCCATGAGGCAACCCGCAATGCCATGAAATCGACGGCAAGGACGGCGGAAGACGGAGACTGGCGGCGTTAACCCGCCATCGGTCACCACGGCAGCGTGCTCCGGGCTGTTGGCGGTCGATGCGAGAAAAGCGGTTGCGCGCCGCGGATATCCGGTCAGGCCGCCTGCAGCAGGGTCTCGATGTCGACTATGGTGTGATTGGTCAGGGTCTTCGGTATTTCGGCTGCTACTTTCTCGGCAACTTCCTTGTGCAATTTCCTGCGCATCTCGCCCAGTACCTGCGGCGGCGCGATCAGCACGATCTCCTTGAACGTGCCGCGATGGGCGAGCTTGTAGAGCCGCTCGGCAATCTCGTCGGCGAAACGTTCCTTGCCGAGACGGTGCCAATCCGTGTCCTCGACCGCGCTGCGGTGGATTGAAGGGCCGTCATTGTAGCGGCCGGGCCGGTCGCTGCCTTGATCGCGGCTAGCGGGATTGTCCTGCTCCATTTCCTGTACCACCTGGAGGTTCGGATAGAGCGTGTCGCCGTCGTTGCGAAGGAACAGCGCTTTTTCACCATCCGCCACCACGATCCACAGACCATGTTTCAGCTTGAGGTTGTTCACGGAGCGCTCCTTTTTTCTTGGTTTCATTCTCGGTCTCCGGCTCATCGCGGGAGCCATTGCCGCAGCCGCGCAGCATAAGTCCGGGCCCACAGGGCAAACGCCCGCCGAGGCAGGAATGTTCCGGCGGCGACTTTAATCTACTAGATTGGTAGAATTTAGAAAAATCTGTTTTGTGGCGCGCGCCGCTTGCCGCTAAAAGAGCCGCAGATCAAGGCCCGCAACAGCGGCTTTAATCCGCCCCGAATGGTGATGTGGAATATTTTTCTCTTCGCTGTTACGCTTGCAGAAAAGCGATTGCCTCCCACAAAGCGATGCGCGAGAGCGTTCCTTCTGCTTTTTCACGCCCGCGCGTAAAACTGCCGAATTATTCAGGAATCTGCTCGCCATGCCGCAGGCCAACCCCAAGCTCAACGCCTTTCCCGTGTTCATGCGGGTCGAGGGCGAAGCTGTGGCCATTGTTGGCGGCGGCGAGCAGGCGCTGGCCAAGGCGCGGCTGATCGGTCAGTCGAACGCTGTGCTGCGCATCATTGCCGACGCCCCAGATGCCGAATTGCTGTCCTTCATCACTGCCACCGGCGCCGTCCACATCGCGGCGGCCTACGATATCGCACATCTCGAAGGCGCGGTGATGGTGTTTGCCGCCAGCGGTGACGAAGCACTCGACCGCCGCGTTGTCGAGGACGCCCGCCGGTTGGGCATTCCGGTCAATGCCGTCGACCGGCCGGAACTGTGCGATTTCTTCACGCCGGCGCTGGTCAACCGCGCGCCGGTCGCCATCGCTATCGGCACCGAAGGGGCTGGCCCGGTGCTGGCCCAGATGTTGCGCGGCCGCATCGACCGCATGCTGTCGCCATCGCTCGGACCGCTTGCCGCGCTTGCCGCTTCCTTCCGTGGCGCCGCCGAGAAGCTGCTGCCGAAAGGCAATGCCCGCCGCCGCTTCTGGAGTGACTTTTTCGGCGGCGCGCCGGCCCATGCCGTGGATGCCGGTGAGCTTGCAAAGGCGCATGATGCCGCCGTCGACCTGCTGCTTTCGAACGCACCGACTTCGGGTCATATAGCGTTGGTTGGCGCCGGTCCGGGTGTTGAGGATCTTCTGACGCTTCGCGCCCACCGTCTGCTCCTGGAAGCCGATGTGATCGTCCATGACGCGCTGGTGCCGGAGGCGATCGTCGCCATGGGCCGTCGCGACGCCGAGCGTCTGCCGGTGGGCAAGCGCAAGGGCTGCCACACCAAGAGCCAGGCCGAGATCAACGCGCTGCTGATCGAACTTGGCCGCGACGGCAAACGCGTCGTGCGGCTGAAATCCGGCGACCCGCTGGTGTTCGGCCGGGCTGGCGAGGAAATGGCGGCACTGCGCGATGCAGGCATCGCCTATGAGGTGGTTCCGGGCGTCACCGCGGCGTTTGCCGCCGCCGCCGATTTCGAACTGCCGCTGACGCTGCGTGGCGTGTCGTCGTCGATGGTGTTCACGACGGGCCACGACCTCAAGGGCAATTCGCTACCCGACTGGGCCAAGCTTGCGATTTCCGGCGCCACGGTCGCCGTCTATATGGGCCGCTCGGTCGCGGCCGAGGTTGCCGGCCGGCTGATCGAGGCCGGCCTGTCGCCGGACACCGCGGTCGCCGTGGTCGAGAATGCCAGCCTTGCCAATCGCCGCCGTTTCCATGGCACGCTCGCCGATCTGCCTTCGCTGGAGGCGCGCGCCGACCTTTCAGGGCCGGTAATGACCATTATTGGCGATGCGGTCGCCGGCGCCAATTTTGAACGTTCCGAGCCGCTCGCGGCGCACAGGCATGAAGGCGCTGCAGCAGCCGCCGAAGGAGTTGAACAGTGAAGGTTTTAACTGCAAACCGCCTCACTGATGGCATCGCCGTCTGGTATGCCGATGGCGGCTGGGCCGACACCGTCGACAATGCCGACATTGCCCATGACAAGGCGGCCGAGGACCGGCTGGAGGCGATCGGTGCCGCGGCCTATGCCAGCAACGAAGTGGTCGACGTCAATCTGATCGACGTCAGCGTCGTCGATGGCGTCGTCGAGCCGGTGCGGCTGCGCGAGAAGATCCGCGCCGCAGGCCCCACAATCCGCAACGATCTGGGCAAGCAGGCTGTTCGGGCGGCGTAAGCAACAAGACAAATGAAACACGGGCGGACGCGCCCGGAAAGACCAGACTATGTACCGTTACGATGAGTTCGACCATGATTTCGTACAAGCCCGTGTCGCCGAGTTCAGCGATCAGGTCCAGCGGCGCCTTGCCGGCGAGATCACCGAGGACCAGTTCCGGCCGCTGAGGCTGATGAACGGCGTCTACCTGCAGCTCCACGCCTATATGCTGCGCATCGCCGTGCCTTACGGTACGCTGAACAGCAAGCAGCTGCGCATGCTCGGCCATATTGCCCGCAAATACGACAAGGGCTACGGCCATTTCACCACGCGCCAGAACATCCAGTTCAACTGGCCAGCGCTGTCCGACATTCCTGCGATCCTGGCCGATCTCGCCAGCGTCGAGATGCACGCCATCCAGACCAGCGGCAACTGCATTCGCAATGTCACCGCCGACCATTTCGCCGGGGCCGCCGCCGACGAGGTTGCCGATCCGCGCCCCTATGCCGAGATCCTGCGGCAATGGTCTTCTGTGCATCCGGAATTCTCGTTCCTGCCGCGGAAATTCAAGATCGCCGTGACCGGTGCGGAACGCGACCGCGCCGCCATCCAGACGCATGACATCGGCCTGCATTTGAAGAAGAACACGGCCGGCGAGCTCGGCTTTGCCGTCTATATCGGCGGCGGCCAGGGCCGCACGCCGATGGTGGCCAAGAAGATCCGCGACTTCCTGCCGGAAGCGGATCTGTTGTCCTACTGCACGGCGATCCTGCGCGTTTACAACCTCTATGGTCGCCGTGACAACAAGTACAAGGCGCGCATCAAGATCCTCGTCCACGAGACCGGCGTCGAGGAGATCACGCGGCAGGTCGAGGCCGAGTGGCAGGAGTTGAAGGACGCGGAGCTGAAGCTACCGGAAGCCGACATCCGCGCCATCGACGCCTATTTCGCGCCACCTCAGCTCAGCGATCGGCCGGAAGGCGACGAAGCGGTCAAGCTCGCCCGGCTCGATTCGAAGAGCTTTTCGGATTGGCTCGACCAGAATGTGGTGACGCATCGCCACCCCGACTATGCGGCGGTGACGATCTCGCTCAAGGGCATCGGCGAGGTGCCGGGCGATGCCTCGGACAGCCAGATGGAAGCAGTCGCCGACATTGCCGAGAAGTATGGTTTCGACGAGCTGCGCGTCAGTCATGAGCAGAACCTGATCCTGCCGCATGTCGCACGCGCCGACCTCAAGGCAATCTATGATGCGCTGGCCGATATCGGCCTGGCGACGGCCAATTCCAACCTGATATCAGACATCATCTCCTGCCCCGGCCTCGACTATTGCGCGCTGGCCACGGCGCGTTCGATCCCGATAGCGCAGGAAATCTCGCGCCGCTTCGCCTCGCTGGAGCGGCAGCGCGAAATCGGCGAATTGAAGCTGAAGATCTCCGGCTGTATCAATGCCTGCGGCCACCACCATGTCGGCCATATCGGCATTCTCGGCGTCGAGAAGAAGGGCGCCGAGCTCTATCAGGTCACGCTAGGCGGCTCGGCCGACGAGAACACCTCGGTCGGCGAGATCATAGGCCGCGGCTTCTCGTCGGAAGAGATCACCGATGCCATCGAACAGATCGTCGAGACCTATCTCGGCCTTCGGCTCGACCCACAGGAAAAATTCATCGACGCCTACCGCAGAGTCGGTCCCGCGCCGTTCAAGGAGGCGCTCTATGCTGGCGAAGCCAAGGCCGCTTGACCGTATTGTCGACGTCGAGGCCGGCGTCGCCGCCGAGGCGGCGGGGCTCGACGCGCTCTACGGTCACCTGAGCCCGCTCAAGATCATCGAGCGGTCAGCGCGGGAATTGTTCCACGGCGAAATCGCCGCCGTTTCATCCTTCGGCGCCGATTCGGCCGTGCTGCTGCACATGATCGCCGAGATCGACCGTACCTTGCCGGTCATCTTCCTCGATACCGGCAAGCATTTCGAGGAGACGCTCGGCTATCGTGACGCGCTGGTCGCCGATTTCGGGCTGACCGATATCAGGGTAATCACGCCTGACGAAGCAGCGCTCGAACGGATCGATCCGACCGGCAATCTGAACGAAACCGACACCGACGCGTGCTGCGATGTGCGCAAGGTCGAGCCGCTGGCGCGCGGTGTCGAGCCGTTTCGTGCCTGGTTTACCGGCCGCAAACGCTTCCAGGCGTCGACGCGGGCAGCACTTCCGGTGTTCGAGGCGGTCGGCTCGCGCATCCGCATCAACCCGCTGGCGCACTGGACGACATCGGATCAGGCCGCCTACATGCGCGCGCATGCGCTGCGCGAAAATCCTCTGGTCGCCTATGGCTACCTTTCGATCGGCTGCTTCCCCTGCACACAGCCGGTACAGCCGGGCGAGGATGCGCGCAGCGGCCGCTGGGCCGGGCACGCCAAGACCGAGTGCGGCATCCACCTGTCGGGGCTCGAGAAGTCGCTGACCGACGCATCACTCTAGGGTATGTTGATGTTCAGGTGAGGCCGGCCTGCAAATGGCGGTATCCTGTACTTTCGGCTCGGCCTGACCTGAATCTCAAGGCATCTTGGGACACTTTTGGACTTTAGGAACTCTTTGATGACCGAACCGACACCGGAAACCCGCCTCTGGACCCCGCAAGGTTTCCAGGAGGACGAGTGGAATCATGCGGAAAGCGCCGAGGCGCTTTCCGGCAATGGCCGTTTCATCCTGCCGCTGCAGGTGTTCCTCGGCCTTGATTCGGAGGTGCGTCGCTCGGCGAAGGAGCGTCTCGGCGTCGAGCTTCAGCCCGGCGACCAACTCGAAAAGATCGCCGACCTGCTCGACCAGCTGTCGCTGGTGGCGCTGGCCTTCCCGGCATTCAATGACGGCCGTTCCTTCTCCAAGGGCGAACTGCTGCGCAGCCGCTACGATTTCAAGGGCGCGGTCCGCGCCACCGGGCAGGTACTGGTCGACCAGCTGCCGCATATGCTGCGTCTCGGCTTCGATGAGTTCGAAGTGTCGAATCCGGTGCTTTTGAAACGGCTCGAGGAAGGCCACACTGGCGGTCTGCCGCTATACTACCAGCCAACCGCGAAGCCGGAGGTCAAAGGCCCCAAATATTCCTGGCGGCGAGAGCGCTCCGGCTGACCGGGCCCGGCGCAGGATTCGTCCAATCTGGTCGGACCAATTCGAGGATTCCGTCTTTTATTTTCCATATCCGCGCCTTAGGATAGGCTTATTATTTCGTTCTCCGAAATAAATGTGGCCACCAAGGGAGGAACCGGGAATGGCTGGTAAGAAGATATTGATGCTCGTTGGCGAGTTCAGCGAGGAATACGAGATTTTCGTCTTTGAACAGGCCATGCATGCGGTTGGCCATACGGTGCATGTCGTTTGTCCCGACAAGAAGGCGGGCGACATATTGAAGACGTCGCTGCACGACTTCGAGGGCCACCAGACCTATACGGAAAAGCTCGGCCACGACTACATCCTCAACAAGACTTTTGCCGAGGTGAATCCGGCGGACTACGATGCCGTCTATGCGGCAGGCGGACGTGGCCCGGAATATATCCGCATCGACAAGCGCGTGCAGGCGCTGGTGCGGCATTTCCACGAGACCGGCAAGCCGATCTTCACCATCTGCCATGGTGTGCAGATATTGATCGCGGTCGATGGCGTCGTGCGCGGCCGGGAAGTCGCCGCCCTTCAATATTGCGAGCCTGAGGTTACGCTGGCCGGCGGCATCTACATCGATGTCGCGCCGACGGGGGCCCATGTCGACGGCAATCTGGTGTCGGCCAAGGGCTGGCCGGGCCTGGCGGCGTTCATGCGCGAATGCCTGAAGGTTCTCGGCACCGAGATCCGCGACGGCAAGGCCCTGATGCGCGACGAGCGCAAGGCGGCCTAAAGCGCGGTAGTGTCTCAGTTTGAATTTGAAGCTGCAAACGCCGTTGTCGCGTAGCGGTTCGAATTTCGGTATGCTCGGTCGCATGGATAATCAGACCGATGAACAGCCCGACGTTTTAGCCCTATTGAGAAGCACTGCCGAGTCTAGCAAGCGCCTTGCTGAGTCCATGTTGAGGGCCTATGCAGCAAACGCTTTGCCTGCGACGGTGGACGATATCGCACATTGGGAACAGGTATTGGCCGACGCCAAGTCAGAATTGTTAAGGCTACACGATGCCCACTGGACCTAACTGAGACACTACCTAAAGCGCGTCGGGTTTGAACGGATACATGCGACGCGCTTTAAGCTCTTTTTCATGCATGTCATTGTCGCAAAACCGCTGCGCACCCTCGGGTCAAGCCCAAGGGCATGCTCTTACGCGACATGCATTGAGTAGGGATTTTGGAAAGCCGCCGCGCTCTTGGTACGGCGGCTATTGCTGACCTACGCAGCTATGCGCGCTTCACGGAAGGATACAAGCTTTCTGCGGCTCTCGTCCCACAGCGCAAGCTTGACGCAGCGCAGGCTGTCGAGAAGCGTGACGCGGCCGATTTTGCGCAGTTCCGGATAGTCCCTGAGAACTTCGGGAAGCCGGTAGCACGGCACCTTGGCGGAGAGGTGATGGACGTGATGGACGCCGATATTTCCGGTGAACCAGTTCAGCACCGGCGGCAGATCATAATAGGACGAGCCGTGCAGCGCCGCATGCTGGAATTCCCATTCGGAATCGTTCGTCCATTCCGTCTCCTCGAATTGGTGCTGGACGTAGAACAGCCAGATGCCGGCCGAGCCGGCGAGGATGACGATCGGCAAGTGGACGACCAGGAAGGCGCCAGGCCCGACGAACCAGATAAGAAGGGCGGCGGCCAGCGCGATGCCGAGATTGGTCGACATCGACGACACCCAAGGTGTCAGGCCGCCCCGCATCATGCCGACCGGCAGCCGCTGCTCGAAAATGAAAAGCCATATCGGGCCGAGGCCGAACATCACCAGCGGGTGGCGATAGAGACGATAGGCAAGGCGGCCTCGCCAGGACATCTGCCGGTACTCGGCGACGGTCAGCGTCCTGATGTCGCCCATGCCGCGCTCGTCGAGATTGCCGGCGGTAGCGTGATGGGTCGCGTGGGCGCGTCGCCAGCAGTCATAGGGGGTCAGCGTCAGCACGCCGAGACCGCGGCCTATCCAATCGTCGGCGTAGCGATTGGCGAAGAAGGAGCCGTGGCCGCAATCGTGCTGGATCATGAAGATCCGCACCAGAAAGCCGGCCGCGGGAAGGATGAGGATCAGACCCCACCAATGGCCATAGGAGTAGGCAGCCGAGGATAACGCCCATAGCGTGGCGAAAGGGATCAGGGTGATGGCGAGTTCAACGGCGCTGCGCCGCCTGTCGGGCTTCTTGTAGCGCGCCAGAATCTTCAACCAGGCACGCTTGCTGTTGGCCACAGCTTCGGGGGAAATCATGTTCATCAGGAAGCATAGGCGGAGCATGACACTGCCGCAAGGCGCAGCTCACGCAAAATTACTGCGCGTAATTGCCGCGCGACGCCCAGAAATCCACTGCGATGCTGAAAAGGCATCGCAAAAAGGCACGCTATCTACCGATGGCGTCCACCGGTGGCCACACTGCTCTCGATGCCGTCCAGGCGGTCGAGCAGTTCCCTGAAACGATCGGGAATGTCGGATTCGGTACGGAACGCCGGCAGGGTGCGCAAAAAGCGCATCGTCGCCTCGGTGCCGAACTGGCGCCTGACGTCGGTAGCGAGCCGGTCGCGTTTTCCGCCCTTTTCGCTTTTTTTGCGGGTTGTCATTTCAAAATCCTGTGTCGGCTTCGAAACTCCCCCAGGAGGCGAATGGTTCCCGCTTCGTGGCATGATCGCAAGCAAAGCCGGCGATTACAGTAAAATTTGAATTAATATCGAAAGGTCTTGACGATGCGCCGTCAAAGCGCGAGCAGCAGCTCGCAGTATCGCTTGCCCCTTGATTTTTGGCTGCCAAACCTCGATATCGGGCACAAAATCCATACCATTCGAGATGACGGGAAACGGCGATGAGCGACCAGGCAAAAGACGAACGCGCGCCCGAGGATATCGAGGCGACTGAGGCCGCCGCCGAGCGCACGGAAGGCAGCGCCGATGGCGACTATGAAGCGCTTATGCGGCTGATGAAGGAAAACGAAGATCTGAAGGACCGGGCGCTCCGCGCCGCAGCCGAGATGGAGAATCTGCGCCGTCGCACCGCACGCGACGTCCATGACGCGCGTGCCTATGCGGTTGCCAATTTCGCCCGCGACATGCTGTCGGTGTCGGACAATCTGCGCCGGGCGCTGGACGCCATTCCGGCCGAGGCCGCTGCGTCTGGCGATGCCGGCTTCAAGGCGCTGATCGAGGGCGTCGAGATCACCGAGCGTGCCATGCTGTCGGCGCTGGAGCGGCACGGGGTGAAGAAGCTCGAGCCGGAAGGCGAGAAGTTCGACCCGAATTTCCACCAGGCGATGTTCGAGGTGCCCAATCCGGCAGTACCGGCCAACACCGTGGTCCAGGTCGTGCAGCCCGGCTATTCGATCGGCGAGCGGGTGCTGCGGCCGGCCATGGTTGGCGTCGCCAAGGGCGGTCCCAAGGTTGCTGCCGCGGAAGCGCCGGTTGAGCCGGGGCCGGTCAATGAGCAGGCGGAGAAGGATGCTTGAGGAAGGGAATGGGCAGTAGGCAGTAGGCAGTAGGCAAGCTGAGGCAGTCGTATCAATCGCGCAGCTTCGTGTTATTGATACTCCCTAGATCCTAATCCCTACTGCCCACTGCCTCATGCCCTTGGACCCGATCGAGCTTCTCGACTATGCCGGCGTCGCCGTCTTCGCGGCGACCGGAGCGCTTGCCGCTTCGCGCAAGCAGCTCGACATCATCGGCTTTCTGTTCCTGGCCAGCGTCACCGGCATCGGCGGGGGCACGTTTCGTGACGTCATCCTCAATCTACCGGTCTTCTGGATCGCCAACTCTGGCTATGTGCTGATCTGCGCGGTGGTGGCGATGCTTGTCTTCTTCGGGGCGCACCGTGTCGAATCCCGCTGGAAATTACTGCTCTGGCTCGACGCCGTTGGTCTCGCCGCGTTTTCGGTGATGGGTGCTGCCAAGGGCCTTGCCATCACCGGCTCGCCGGTGGTGTCCGTTGTCACCGGCGTGCTCACCGCCACGTTCGGCGGGATATTGCGCGACCTGCTCGCCGGTGAGCCCTCGGTGCTCTTGAGACCAGAAATCTATGTCACCGCCGCCCTTGCGGGCGCAACCCTGTTTACAACAGGCGATCTTGTCGGACTGCCGCCGCTCGCATCGGGTCTGGCGGGCTTCGCCGCGGCATTCCTGGTGCGTGGCGGCGCGCTCAGATTCGGCTGGGCCTTTCCAGCCTACAAGAGCCGCCCTGGCAGGCGGCCGGAAGATATTCCTTGAGGGTGAGTAGCGAATAGGAAGCAGCGAATAGGGAATAAGAGTCCGCAGCGTTGTGGCGAAACTCCCGCTACTCGCTACTCCATACTCACTGGAATCTCAGGCGGCGAAACGCTGCGCTTCCCCGCCATAGTAATTGACGTAGCGGGCGCCGATCTCCTTGACCGGCATCACCACGAATACGTCGACCGTCGAAAATTCGCCGTCGATGACGCAGCCGTCGCCGATGCGCGCGCCGACGCGCAGATAGCCCTTGACCAGCGGCGGCATCGCCGCGATCGCAGCCTTGGCGTTGACAGCCTCGATCGGCATCAAATCCATGGAGCAATAGCGCCCGGCGACCGCGCGCACGTCCCAGGCCGAGTTCGTGCGGCAGTGATGGGCGAGATAGGTCAGCGCTTCGGCATGCGCCGCCGGCACCGTGCCGTGGAACGAGGCGCAACCGGTCATCACGCCGATCCCGTAGTGATTGATATAGGCCCAGATGCCTTGCCACAGCGCCTCGATGGTGCGCTTCGAGCGGTATTCCGGCAAAACGCAGGAGCGGCCAAGTTCAAGGAACCGCTGGCCAGGGTGGCGGGCGATGAGCTTGGTCAGCTCGAATTCGCCCTCGGAATAGAAGCCGCCGGCGGCCGCCGCGATCTCCTGGCGCAGCAGGCGGTAGGTGCCGACGATGCGGCGGTGCTCGGGACCGGACAGCGAGGTGTCGAAGACGAGCAAATGGTCGCACAGCGGGTCGAAGCGGTCGGCATCGCGCCGGTCCTGCACCTGAAACAGATCCTTCCTGGCACCGAGTTCGTCATAGAATACCCGGTAACGCACCTCCTGGGCCGCGGCGATCTCAGCCTCGTTGCGGGCGAGCCGCACTTCGAGGTTGCCGATGCGGCCGAGAGATGCGCCTTTAATGACGGCATCGACATTCCGCCCGACGAGCAAGGCGCTGCTGGCGTTCGGCCGAGTGTCACATTCCGGCATAACTGTATGCACGAGTGATTCTCCTTCGAGCCATCCCTCTTGGCACGGGGATACGGTGTAGGTGCAACAGGATTGTGACAGTACCGTGATACGGGGCTGCGGGCAATACTTCGTCGGCTGGCTATCGCATGACCCGCGAGACCGGAATCGGTTTCCGGGGAAAAGGATCATGCGAAAAAGTCGCAGACCTGGAGCGTCTTTTGCGTGTCCGATAGGCGCGGAGCGCGTCAGTACCGTTACCGGCACACTGCTTGGGGACAGGGCGCGCTGCGCTCACTGGAGAGGCGAGCGTCAGGCCGCCACCTGGCCCTCGACCGCATGGACGAGTGCATCGGGATCGAGCGGCTTGGTGACGAAACCGCTGGCGCCATGGGCAAGCACCGCGTGGCGGGTTTTTTCCTGACTGTCCGCCGACAGAACCATGATCGGAACCGGCGGCGCGGCGGTTTCCTCCTCGTAGCGGCGGATGGCGGCGATGGCGTCCAGTCCATCCATCACGGGCATATGCAGATCCATCAGCACCACGTCGAAGCGGTGCTTGTGGCCGGTGCCGATGACGGCCTCGACGGCAGCCTTGCCGTTGCCGACCACTTTCACCCGATGCCCGGCCTTCAAAAGCGTGGCTCGGGCAAGCATGGCATTGATATCATTGTCCTCCGCGATCAGCACGGACAGGCCGTGCTGGCGGCTGCCGATGGCGCGCACCGATGGCGCGCCATGCTTTTCCGCCTCTGGCTGGTCGTGCGCCGGCGCATGGCTGGTCAAAAGCACGCGCAGCAGCGTCTCGCCGCGCACCGGCCTTGCCAGGAAGGTGGCGTAACCGTTGGCGCGGAACTCGCCAAGCATGCCGCGGTCCGTCGGCGCGATCAGCGTGATCGCCTCGCAATCGACAAAGCCGCTCTGGCGAAGGCGCTTGAGCAGCCTGCCGTCACTTTCTTCCATGGCCGCGTCGACCAGGAGCACGTCGCAGCTTCCGGCGAAGGGCGCGGCCTGGGCAGCGGTCGCGGCCAGATCGACCTTGCCGCCATTGGCGCGGATGGTGCGGGCTATGGCATCGGCCTCGATGGCGTTCTTCGAAAGGATCACCGCGCGCCGGTCCGACAGCGCATTCTGCCGATTCTGCGGCGCCTCGGTGGCCGACACCGCAGGGATTTCGAGGATGAATTCCGAGCCCTGGCCGAGTTGGCTCGACACGGAAATCGTGCCGCCCATGGCGATCACCAGGCGCTTGGATATGGCAAGGCCGAGACCCGCGCCGCCATGCGCGCGGGTCGAGGTGCCATCCGCCTGTTCGAATTCCTCGAAGATGCGCTCCAGGTCGTCCTCATGCAGGCCGGGACCGGTGTCGGTTATGGTGAAGCGGATGCGGTCGGTGGTTTCAGTGCGGATGCGGGCGACGGTCACCAGCACACCGCCGCTGTCGGTGAACTTGATGGCGTTGCCGATGAGATTGAGCAGCACCTGCCTGACCCTTCCCGGATCGGCTGATATCATCTGCGGCACGTCGGGTTCGACATGGCAGCCAAGACCGATATTCTTGGCGAAGGCGCGTGCCGCCAGGAGCTCGATGATGTTGTCGGCAATCTCGCGCACGGACATTGGCTGTGGTTCGGGATCGAAGCGGCCGGCCTCGATCTTTGAATAGTCAAGCAGGTCCTCGATCAGCGCCAGCAGGGCGCTGGCCGAGGTGGAAACGGCACCAACATAGGTCCGCTGTTCGGGCGAGAGATTGGTGTCCGCCAAGAGCCTCGCCATGCCCATGATGCCGTTCATCGGCGTACGGATCTCATGGCTGACGGTGGCGAGGAAGCGCGATTTGGCCTGGCTTGCATATTCGGCCCGCTCGCGGGCGGTGATGAGCGACGATTCGGCGCGCTTGCGCGCCGTGATGTCGCGAGCGATGGCGCGATGCGACACCGCACCGCTGTCCTTGTCGCGCACCGACAGTTCGATCCACGAGAACCAGCGCGGACCGCCCGGCGTGCGGATGGCGACGTCGGTGGAACTCAGGCATTCGTGATCGGAAAAGGCGGCGTCGGGAACGATGCCGACATCAATGCCGAGTTCGGCCAGCGTCTTGCCGGCAAGATCGCGCTGGTCGGTTTCGACAAGATCGGCGAAGACCTTGTTGGCATAGACGATGTGGCCGTCACGGTCGCGGTGGACGACGAGGTCGCCGAGGGCGTCGATCAGCCCGCGAAAGCGTTCCTCGCTCTCTTGCATCTCCCACATGCGGTCGGCCAGCGTTTCGATCTCGGCGCGGCTGCGAGCCGTCGTTTCGTCGAGCAGGGCGACCGTGCGGCGCTCGGTGCGTTTGGCGCGCAGATGCATGGCGAGACCGGCGATGCCGGTCGCCAGAAGGCCAACGGTAACGAAGATCGGCGCTCCGGTCAGATGGGCAAGCCCTGCCATCACGACGATGGCGACGAGCGTCAGGAACGGTAGGCCTTCGCGGTTGGCCCTGGGCAATTCCGGCGCCAACGGCGGTGCGGCGACGATCTGCCGCCTCGGCGCCTCAGGGCCGATCCCATTGACGCTCTCGGCACTCTCCGTCTCTTTGATGCCGGGTTCCGCGATCATGCGGAACCTTTGCCAGATAGAGATTATGGAAAATTGTGGCGGATCGTTCGAATTTTAACGGTCGCGCCGTTTTTGCCTTTCACGGCTAAAGATTAAGAGGCGAAAAGAGCTCACATATCCACCACCACGCGGCCACGGATCTTGCCCTCGACGATGTCATGCGCGGCGCCGACGATGTCGTCGAAACCGATGGTCGTGGACAGGCTGGCAAGCTTTTGATGGTCGAGGTCCGTAGCGATGCGGCGCCATGCCTCCAGGCGGATCGCCTTTGGCGCCATCACCGAATCGATGCCGAGCAGGCTAATGCCGCGCAGGATGAAGGGGGCGACGCTTGCCGGCAGGTCCATGCCGCCAGCCAGGCCGCAGGCGGCGACCGCGCCGCCATAGGAGGTCATCGAAAGAACATTGGCCAGCGTGTGACTGCCGACCGCGTCGACGCCACCGGCCCAGCGTTCCTTGGCGAGCGGTTTTGCCGGCTGGGCAAGCTCGTCGCGCGAAATCACCTCAGCAGCGCCGAGGTCGATCAGATAGGGACTTTCGGCGCCGCGGCCGGTCGAGGCGATGATATGATAGCCGAGGCTGGACAGGATCGAGACGGCGACCGAGCCGACACCGCCGGCAGCGCCCGTCACCACCACAGGGCCGCGATCGGGGACGATGCCGTGCCGCTCCAGCGCGATGACGCAAAGCATGGCGGTGTAGCCGGCCGTGCCGACCGCCATCGCGTCATGCGGACTCATGCCGTCCGGCAACGGCACCAGCCAGTCGCCCTTGACGCGGGCGCGCGCCGCATAGGCGCCGAAATGCGTTTCTCCGACGCCCCAGCCGTTCAATATGACCTTGTCACCCTTGCGCCAGTCGGCATGGGAAGACGAGATAACGGTGCCGGCAAAGTCGATGCCCGGCACCAGCGGCCAGCGGCGGATCACCGGCGCCTTGCCTGTTATGGCAAGCCCATCCTTGTAGTTCACCGTCGTCGCCTCGACGGCGACTGTGACATCGCCTTCCATCAGGTCGGCTTCGGTCAGGTCGGTCACCGCGACCGATTGTTTCTTTTCGGCGTCGCGCGAGACGAGAATGGCTTTGAAGGTTTCGGACATTTTTTCTCCTCGGGCTTTCGAATGTGTGGCGGCAGGTGGTTGAGGTCAATCGTTCAGGTGTCAGGACCCTGGGCGTTCGGGTCTTGAGGCCGGGCTTCGCGTCGCCAGCCGATGAGTTCGTCGAAGACGACCAAAACCGCACCCACCGAGATGAAGGTGTCGGCAAGGTTGAAGACGGCGAAGGACCAGACCGGCGTGTGGAACAAAATATAGTCGATGACATGACCATAGACCGCGCGGTCAAGCAGATTGCCGAGCGCGCCACCGATGATCAGCGCAAAGCCGATGCGGGCAAGCAGATGGCCGGCCGGGGTGCGGGCCGCGAGATAGAGCACGAAAGCGACAACCAGGGTTGCAATGATCACCAGGCCCGTGTCGCCGAAGGACGAAAACATCGAGAAGGCAATGCCGGTGTTGTAGGTGCGGTAAAGCGCCAGGAACGGCACAAGATCGAGCTTTTCCTGAAAGGGGAGGCCAGTCTCGACCAGGTGTTTCACCCACTGGTCAAGCGCGATTGCCACAACGACCAGAAGCGCGTAGGGGGACCATGATCTGACCCACTGGGATTTCACGATTTGATGCCCTCTTGCTTGACCATGATCTTGTCCGAAAACCGGACGCTTTTCAGGATCATGGTCTAGTCCGGCTCCAGTTTCAGCGCGCCGCGCCGGATCTCGAACAGCATCACGCCGGTCGCCACCGCGAGATTGAGCGAATCGGCGCGACCGGCTTGTGGAATCCTGAGCAGTCTGTCGCAACTTTCGGCGAGGCTGTCGGGCAGGCCCTGCTGCTCGTTGCCCATCACCAGCAGCACCGGGCCTTTGGAAAAATCGACGGAGCGGTAGTCCACCGCGCCCTTCAGATGCGTGCCGGCGACGAGACCCGGAAAGCCTTTTCGCCAGGCAAGGAAGGCTTCCGGTGTCGCCTTGGCGACCGGCACGGCGAAGATTGAGCCCATGGTGGCGCGCACGGTCTCGACGGAAAAAGGATCGGTGGTCTCGCCGACCAGGATGACGCCGCTGGCGCCGACGGCATCGACGGTGCGGATGACCGTGCCGAGATTGCCGGGATCGCGCACCCGGTCGAGCGCCACCCACACATCGCCATCCCGGGCGCGGATGTCTTTCAGCGGCAGGATCTTTTGCGAAAAGACGCCGACCACCATCTGCGGATTGTCGCGGCGGGTGATGGCGACAAGAACCTTTTCCGAAACTTCGAGCACAGTGCCGCCGGCGGCAACCGTGCGCGCCGCGGCCTTTTCCACCGCCGCATTGCCACGTCCGGCCTTGGCGAAAACCAGCGTTCTGATCTGCCAGCCGAGATCGAGCGCATCGATGACCAGTTTCAGTCCCTCGGCCATGAAGGCATTCTGCTGGTCGCGGAATTTCTTGAGCGCCAGCGCCTTAATGTCCTTGATCAGCGGGTTGGCGAGGCTGGTAACCTCTTTCACCTGGCCGACGGCGCGGGTTCCTTCGTGTCCGCTCATTCAAGCCACCCAGCGCGAGAACAGCGAGGTCGACAGCGCCCGCCCGGCGGATTGTTCGCGGATGATCAGTTCGCCGGATTCGACCGTGCCGCCCATGCCGGCGAAAGTGTCGCGCATCAGGGCATGGATGGCGAAGAAGGAGGCGCGGATCGAATAGGCGGTCAGCACCACTGCAAGCGGCCTTGGCGTCAGGATCGAGCGGCAAAGGTCGGTCAGGGCAGGGAGGTCCTCGAACAGCTGCCAGACCTCGCCCTTGGGGCCGCGGCCATAGGCCGGCGGGTCGAACAGGACGATGTCGTAGCGGCTGCCACGGCGTTCCTCGCGCTCGGCGAATTTCACCGCGTCGTCGACGATCCAGCGGATCGGCTTTTGCGACAGTCCGGCTATCTCCTGGTTTTCGCGGGCCCAGCCGATCGCCTTCTTGGAGGCGTCGACATGGGTGACCTCGGCGCCGGCGCGGGCCGCCACCAGCGAGGCAAGTCCGGTATAGCCGAACAGGTTGAGCACTTTCACCGGCCGCTTCGCCGCCGCGATCAGTCCGGCCATGTGGTCCCAGTGCGAGGCCTGTTCGGGGAAGACGCCGACATGGCGAAACGAGGTGAAACGGCCGAGATAGTCGATGCCGTCATGCTTCATCGGCCAGGTCTCGCCGAGCGGCGTCCTGGGGAAGCGCCAGCGGCCGATGCCTTCCTCGTCGGTATCGCCAGTGAAAATGGCGTCGGCACGGTCCCAGTCTTTTACCGGCAGCGCCTTTTGCCAGATCGCCTGGCCCTCGGGCCGCACAATGCGGTAGGGACCGTATTGTTCAAGCTTTTGCCCGGCGCCGCTGTCGAGCAGCGCGTAGTCGGCGTTGGGCGCCACTTCGAGGATTACCGGAAGACGTTCAGCGGGCAGGGCACCGTCGCGGCGGGAAAGGACACGCGGTGCGGCCTTTGGTTCGGAACGGTCCCTCGTCTCGTGGCGCGCGCCCGGTTTTGCATCGGGCCTGGTCGCTGCGTGACCCTCCCGCGGGCGCGCCTGTTCTGCTCCGCTTTTCGCGAACTGCGAGCGGCTATCGCGGCGTTTGTCGCGAAAAGGTTTCAAGACGGAGCATCTCCGGACGGCGGCTTGGCCCGCTTCTGCCACAGCACATCCAGCGGCGCAACAAACGTGGTCGCCGGACAGGGGTTCCCATCAGGCAGTAAGGGAGTAGGGCAGTAGGGCAGTAGGCAAAAGCAGTCCTATTCCCCTATTACCGTACTCCCTTACTCCCCTTGTACACGGCAATGCCGGCGGCGAGGTCCTCGAGGGCCGCGCCGACTGATTTGAACAGCGTGATCTCACCAGGGCTCTGGCGGCCGTTCTTCTCGCCGCGCGCTAGTTCATGCAGATCGGCGACGATGGCATCCACCTTCAGCACGCCGGAAGCCAGTGGCTGGACGATGTCCCCGGCCTCCTTGGTGGCGCCGGCGCGGGTGTCGACATAGACGCGGGCGCGCGCAATCGCATCGTCGTCGCTTTCACGCATTTCAGGCGTGAAGCCGCCAACCAGGTCGACATGGGTTCCCGACCGCAGGAGCGCGCCCCGGATCAGCGGCTTCGTGGTAATGGTTGCCGACGAGACGATGTCGGCTTCGCCAAGTTCGGCGTCGAGATCGCTGGCGGCTTCCGCCGCAAAACCTTCGGCGCGCAGACCCGCCGCGACCTTTTCGGCATTGGCGGGCGTGCGGTTCCAGATGCGGATGGTCTTGATCGGCCGCACCGCCGAATGCGCTTTGGCAAGAAAGGGCGACAGCGCGCCGGCGCCGACCACCAGCAGCCGCGAAGCGTCCTCGCGGGCGAGATAGGAGGCGGCCAGCGCCGAGGCGCAGGCTGTGCGCCACTGCGTCAGCCGCTGGCCGTCGATCATGGCCTCGGGCTCGCCGGTGGCGCCGTCGAGCAGGAGGTAAAGTCCCATCACTGCGGGTTTGCCGAGAGCATTGTTGTCGGGCGAGACGGTGACGATCTTGACGCCGATATGGCCGCCCGCCGAAGTTCCGGCGGCGTTGAAATCGGTCCAGGCCGGCATCAGCAACAGCGTCGAGGCCGCACCGTCGGGCCGTTCGACCGTATGGTGATGCCTGACCGGTTGCACCGCTCCATCGCGAAAGGCGGCGCGCAGCGTCTCGACCAGCCCGGGAAAGGTGAGCGCATGATCGACCTCGGCGGCCGAAATGGTCAGCATCAAAAGCTCCGTGGAGGAAAAAATGCCAAACCGATTTTCAATTCGTTGGCTTCGGCAAGGCTGACCCTTGGGCCGAGCCTTGCGGCACCGAGGGTGCACGGCTGACCGCCTGGCGCAGGTTCTCGGCTTCGACGCCGCGCTGACGCGCCAGCTTGCGGTAGCGGCCCTGCTTGACCCAGGTCGCAAGGCTGCCGACGATCATGCCGATGGCAAGAGCCAGGAACAGGAAGATGAACAGCGGCAGCGTTAGCGTCAGCGCCGGATTACCGGGGTTGAACGGGTCGAGCGTGAAGGCCACCAGCTCGCGGTTGGCGACGGCCAGCGCAATCAGGATGACGGCCAGCGGCACGAAGACCACGATGAGGATGAAGCGATTGAACATGTTTTTTCCGTCGGAAGAACTTGTCGACAGGCTGATTTGCCGCGGATGCGGCGCCTATTTGCCGCCGTTCAGCCTTTCACGCAATTCCTTGCCGGTCTTGAAGAACGGCACCCATTTCTCCTCGACCTCGACGGATTCGCCTGTGCGCGGATTGCGGCCGGTACGGGCGGGTCGGTTTTTCACCGAAAAAGCACCGAAGCCGCGCAATTCGACCCGGTTGCCTTCGGCAAGGGCGTCAGTGATCTCGTCGAAAATCGCGCCAACAATGTTTTCGACGTCGCGCAGGAAAAGATGCGGATTGCGCGTGGCGATAATCTGCACAAGTTCGGATTTGATCATCAGAAGGGTCCCCGTGAAAGCAGTGCGGTCAAAATTATGAGGATGATTTTATTTGCTTTTTTCACTCGTCCCAAACGGCTCCTCAAGGGTGCCAGACGGAAACGAGACCGTCAAGAAACAAGCGGTCCGCTCCGATTTCGTGAATGACGTCGCCGCCATAGTCAGGCAGGCCGAGTGCGCTGCCGATGGTTTTCGCCATCGCCTTGGAGAACAGGAAGCCGCCGCGCGCTTCGGTATTCTTCCACTCGACCACCTTGAGCTTGGCATCGACGCCCTTGGTTGCGAGCCAGTCGATCGCCTCGGTTTCGCCGCCGACCGCGTCGATCAATTTGTTGGTCACAGCCTGCCGGCCGGTGAAAATCGACCCGTCGGCGAGTGCCAGAGCTTGCTCATGGGTCATCTTGCGGCGTTCGGCGACGATGCCGACGAACCAGTCATAGCTGTCGAGAATGAGTTTGCGGACCATGGCGCGTTCGTCATCATTGGTCGGCTTGAAGGGCGAGGGCGAGGCCTTCAATGGCGAGGATTTCACCTCCTCCAGCTTGATACCGAGCTTGTCCATGAGACCGCTGACGTCAGGGTACTGGATCAGCACGCCGATGGAGCCGACGATCGAGGATTGACGCGCGACAATATGATCGGTCGCAGTTGCGATCATGTAGCCCGCCGACGCGGCGAGCGTGCCGACCTGCGCCACCACAGGCTTGTCGGCGGCCAGCTTGCGCACTTCCTCGTAGATCGATTCACCGCCGACGGTGGTGCCGCCCGGCGAATCGATCGACAGGATCACAGCTTTCACCTTCGAGGACTGGCGAATGGTCTCCAGTCGCTTGATCAACTCCTCGTCCTCGGTGATGGTACCCTCGATCTTGACCTTGGCGATATGGTCGACCGCCGTGCCGGTGAAGTCGTCGCCGTAGATCCAGGTCGAAAGGGCAATCAACCCGGCTGCCGCGACAACAAGTGCTCCAACGCGCCAGAATGTCAGCTTGCGGCGCAAGCGGCGGCGGTCGATCAGGTCGTCGGCTCTCAGTGCCATGGTCAGCCTCGTCGTCGGTGGGAAGAGATGCTTTTAAAGCAACCATCCGCGCCCGGCTACCGTTTCCTGACGCGTTTCTGAAGCGCCTGCGTCAAAGACAGAGCCTTCGACATTCGCAAGCCGGGATGTCATAAGGTATCAGCGCCTGCCCAGGCTCTAACGCATTGCGTCCGTATCTGGTATGACGTGCAAGTTGTGCCGGGTCCATTTTCGTTCGCATAGCAAAACCGTCACATTTTTGCGGTTTTCGTCGGCTTGTGCTTGCTTGAGGGCGTTGGCATCCCACCTATAGGGTGCTTGCGGGCAGGGGTTTAGAAGAAACAGTCATGTTAGCCAGACCGATCGAACCTACCAACACCGAGGCGGAGTTGGCACCCCCTGCCGTAGGCCCAACGCGGGGCGACGCCTTCGACGTCGCCCAGCGCCATTCGCGCCGCGTGCGTGTCTTGAAGCTGGCGGTGCCGCTGATCGCGACGGTGATCGCGGTCGCTTTCCCGGTCTATTCCTATCTCGCGGCACCTGTGTCGTTTAAAGTCCAGGCCGACGGCAGCGCCTTTACCAATGGCAAGCTGGTGATGGCCAATCCCAAGCTCAACGGGTTCACCAAAGAGAAGCTGCCCTATTCAATGACGGCCTTGCGCGCCATACAGGATGTGGGCAAGCAAGGCATCATCGATCTGGAAGGTATCAACGCCAAACTGCCGGTCTCGTCCGACAATGTGGCAGCCATCAATGCCTCGCACGGCACCTATGATCGCGACGGCAACACGATGAACCTGACCAGCGATGTCACCATAACCACCACCGACGGCTTGGAGGCAAAGTTCAAATCGGTCTTTCTCGACATGGGCAAAGGCACTATGAAGACGAACGACCCCGTCGATGTCAGCCGTGGCGGGTCGCGAATCATCGCGGATTCGATGTCGATCCAGGACAATGGCAAGATCGTGGTTTTCGAGAACAAGGTGCGTGTCAACATCGATTCCGCCAGCTTGAAGGCGGCAGAGGCAGAGAGCGGAGAAACCAATGCGGCTCACTAGTTCGGCACGGTTCGTGGCCGCGGCTTCGGCATTGCCGATCCTGGCACTGGTCCTGGGAGCGACGCCATCGCTGGCGCAGTCCAAGGCCACCAGCCAATTGTCGGGCCTCAAATTGTCCGGCGACAAGCCCATCCAAATCGAAAGCGACAAGCTCGAGGTCCGCCAGGCGGACAGCGTCGCCGTGTTCACGGGCAATGTAAGCGTTGTCCAGGGTCCGACCGTGCTCAAGGCCGGCAAGATGACGGTCTATTACGTCAAGGACGCCGGCGCCGCGAAGGACGCTGCCGCCAAGGGCGCGGCGGCCGCCGGCGCCGCGATGACCGGATCGGCCAACATCGACCATCTGGAAGTCGACAACAAAGTCTATATCAAATCGGATGACCAGGTCGCCACCGGCGATCGCGGCACGTTCGACATGAAGAGCGAGGTGCTGGTGCTTTCAGGCAGCAAGGTCGTGCTTTCGCAGGGCGACAATGTGCTGGTCGGCTGCAAGCTCACCGTACAGATGAAGAGTGGCCTGGCCCAGGTCGATGCCTGCGGCGGGCGCGTCATGATGTCGATCACGCCGCCGGCGAAATCGGGAGCGGCGAAGAACTGATGGCCGGCCTGTCATCGCTGATGGCGCGTCTACCAGGACGCGCCGCCAGCAAACTCGCGGCCCCGGCCACGGTCACTGTCGATACGGCAAAGTTCAAGGGAACCTTGATCGCCAAGGGCCTGACCAAGAGCTACAAGGGCCGCACGGTGGTCAGCGGTGTGACGATAGGCGTGCGTGCCGGCGAGGCGGTCGGACTGCTCGGCCCCAACGGCGCCGGCAAGACGACCTGCTTCTACATGGTCACCGGCCTGGTGCCGGTCGACGAAGGCACGATCGAGATCGATGGCTTCGACGTTACTTCGATGCCGATGTATCGGCGTGCTCGCCTTGGCATCGGCTATCTGCCGCAGGAAGCGTCGATCTTTCGCGGCTTGAGCGTGGAACAAAATATCCGTGCCGTGCTCGAAGTGGTCGAAAAGAGCCGCAAGGAGCGCGAGCGCAGCCTCGATGAACTGCTCGAGGAGTTTCATATCAGCCATCTGCGCAAGGCCCCGTCGCTGTCGCTGTCGGGCGGCGAGCGGCGGCGCCTCGAGATCGCGCGCGCCCTGGCGACACGTCCCGCCTATATGCTGCTCGACGAGCCTTTCGCCGGTATCGATCCGATCGCCGTTGCCGATATCCAGCAGCTTGTGCGTCATCTGACGGCGCGGGGCATCGGCGTGCTCATCACCGATCACAATGTCCGCGAAACGCTCGGCCTGATCGACCGCGCCTACATCATCCATGCCGGCCAGGTGCTGACCCATGGCCGGGCCGACGAAGTGGTCGCAAATCCGGATGTGCGCAGGCTTTATCTCGGCGAGGGATTCACGCTCTGAGCGCGAAATCCTCTGTCAGTGTGACTTTTCGGGTAACCAGCGGTCAGTTTGTTCAGTTTTCTCGGAGATAACGCTCGTCTGAGCCGGTTTTGCTCGTCGTCGCCTTGACAAGCAAAAGCCGGGCCAGTTTCATGCATGCTAGCGAAAATTCTTTTTCCGGCAGTTCGCGCAAGTAGAGTCCGGATGCGTAGACGGAGCGTTTGAGACCGAACCATGGCGTTGGCGGCAAAATTACAACTACGACAGTCCCAGTCGTTGGTGATGACGCCGCAGCTCATGCAGTCGATCCGGTTGCTGCAGTTCACCCATGTCGAGCTCGAGCGCTTCATCGACGACGAGATCGAGCGCAACCCCTTGCTCGAACGGGCTGAGCCACAGAATGATGCCGCGAGCGACCAGGCGCAGAAGATCGACGCCACGCCGGGCGAGGCCGCCAACGGTGACTGGTTCGAGGCTGAGACGGCATGGAGCGCCGAGGCGATCTCGGAAAAGCTCGATACCTCGCTGGAAAATCTGTTCCCCGACGATCCCGGCACGAGCGAACGGCTCGGTCCCGACCTGACAGCGCAGTGGAAATCGGCGTCCGGCAACGGTTCCAGCGCGTCGTCGTCCGAAGGCTTCGACGCGGCGGACATGGCTGCCGCCGCGATCACGTTGCGCGATCACGTCGGCGAACAGGTCGCGCTGGCCTTCGCCAATCCGGCGGCACGCCTGATCGCTGGTGAACTTGCCGATGGCCTCGACGAGGCAGGCTACATGCGCGCCGACATGGCTGAGATCGCCGCCCGCCTCGGCACGAACGAAGCAGTGGTGGCGAAGGTGCTGGCGGTCTGCCAGGCCTTTGAACCGGCCGGCATCTTTGCTCGCGACCTCGCCGAGTGCCTGGCGCTGCAGCTTGCCGTTCGCGATCGGCTCGATCCCGCGATGAAGGCCTTGATCGCCAATCTCGAACTCTTGGCGCGGCGCGATTTCCAGACGCTGAAGCGAATCTGCGGGGTCGACGAGGAGGATCTGCTCGACATGTTGGCCGAGATCCGGGCGCTCGATCCGCGCCCGGGGATGGCGTTTTCGAGCGGCGCCAGCGACGCAATCGTCGCCGATGTCGAGGTGCGGGCGGCCAATGATGGGAGCTGGACGGTCGAGCTCAATGCCGAGACGCTGCCGCGCGTGCTGGTCGACCATATCTATTTCGCGCAGGTTTCGCCGCATGCCAAAAACCAGACGGAAAAGGATTTCCTGGCCGAGTGCCTGCAAAACGCCAATTGGCTGACGCGGAGCCTCGACCAACGGGCAAAGACCATCCTCAAGGTCGCCTCCGAGATCGTGCGCCAGCAGGACGCCTTCCTCGTGCATGGCGTGCGTCATCTGAAGCCGCTCAACCTGCGCACGGTGGCCGATGCCATCGGCATGCACGAATCGACCGTCAGTCGGGTCACGGCGAACAAATACATGCTAACGCCGCGTGGTGTGTTCGAACTGCGCTATTTCTTCACCGCCTCGATCGCGTCGTCGGGCGGCGGCGATGCGCATTCGTCGGAAGCGGTGCGCGATCGCATCAAGCAGCTGATCGACGAGGAAAAGCCCGTCGATGTGCTTTCCGACGATGCAATTGTTGACATGTTGCGGGAAAGCGGCGTCGATATCGCCAGGCGCACGGTCGCCAAGTACCGGGAAGGCATGAACATTCCCTCATCGGTGCAGCGGCGGCGCGAAAAACGCGCGCTGGCCAGTGCCGGGCGCTAATTCGACTTCCCACAGGCGTCGGATTTCCACAGTCTTCGCGCTTCATTGACAAGCTGCAATGAAGTGGCTAGAAGCCCGCCCGCATGAGGCGGGCTTGATGCCCGCAAGCGAATGGTCCGTCACGACGTAGGCCACGGGACGGCCAAGAAGGCGGCTTGTGATCAACCGGAAAGTTCGGATTTAAAATCGGCGCCAAGTGACGCCGCAAAGCTTGTGCGCACAGACCACGAGTATAAACTCGGGACAGTTTGAAGCCTGAGCAAGGAAGGTCAGTTTTCAGATGAAACTGCGCGTATCGGGAAAACACATGGATATCGGCGATGCGTTCCGTACGCGCATCAACGACCGTGTCGGCGAGGCGATCGGCAAATATTTCGACCGCGGCTTTTCGGGACATGTCACGGTCATCAAATCGGGATCGCGCTATTCGGCCGACTGCATGATTCGGCTGGATTCCGGCGCTTCGCTGCAGGCGACCGGCGATGCGCAGGATCCGACGCTGGCTTTCGAGGCCGCGGCGGATCGGCTCGAAACCCGCCTCAGGCGCTATAAGCGGCGCCTGAAATCGCACAATTCAGGCGGTTCCAACGGCGAGCTCACCGATATCGCCTATACGGTGATGGCGCCGCTTGCCGACGACGATGAGGATATTCCGGAGAATTTTGCGCCGGCCATCGTCGCCGAATCGACCATGACCCTGCAAACGATGTCGGTGGCGTCGGCCGTCATCGAGCTCGACACCAAGGAGAGCCCGGTTTTCGTCTTCCGCAATGCCGGCAACGAGCATCTCAACATCGTCTATCGCCGGCCGGACGGGAATATCGGCTGGATCGACCCATCTACGACTAAGGTCGCCCAGGGATGACGACCAGGGTCGCACAGGGATAAGAAGCCGGCCGCGCGAGGGGGCGAGGACTGGCGGCGGCAGGCGAACAAGGGATTTTCAAGCATGGATCTGAGCGATCTTATCAGCGTTCCGGCGATCATGCCGGCGTTGAAGGCGAACTCCAAGAAGCAGCTTCTGCAGTTATTGTCGGAAAGAGCGGCGGCGATTTCCGGCATTGCGGAGCGCGAGGTATTCGACACCATCCTGCAGCGCGAGCGGCTGGGCTCGACCGGCGTCGGCAATGGCATCGCCATTCCACACGGCAAGCTGGCCGGAGTGAAGCGGATCGCAGGCGTCTTCGCACGGCTGGAGACGCCGGTCGATTTCGAGGCGCTGGACGACCAGCCTGTCGATCTGGTGTTTCTGCTGCTCGCGCCTGAAGGCGCCGGCGCCGATCACCTCAAGGCGCTATCGCGCATTGCGCGGGTGCTGCGCGATGCCGACACGGTGGCCAAGATCAGGGGCACGCGCGACGCCGTCGCAATCCATGCGCTGTTGTCGGACACGCAGGCCTCGCACGCAGCCTGATGTTCTGCTTGATGGCTAGTTGTTTTGGTTAAAAACCTGTTGAGGGCCGCCGCGGGCGGCCCCGTCCGTTTCCAACCCGATCGCCTTGCTTGATCTTGTCCGAAAAGTCTGCAACTTTTCGGGATCACGCTCTAGTGAATGGCGACGGTGGTCAGGTCGTTTTCCATGGCGCCCGCCAGCGCCCGTTCGCGGGCATCGGAAAGCAGGATCGGCTGGCCGTTGGCGGCAAACAGCGCCCACAGTTCCAAGCCGGGCGCGATTTCGCCGAGGCCCGGGAAGCGGCCGCGCAAATCGTCGCTCGACACTTTCCTGAGATAGGCGACCGAGCCTTCGCCGAGATGGGCGAATTCGCCATTGGTCATGGTGAGATTTTCGTCAGTTCTGGTCATTTCAAGCCTCCTTGGCGCGAGGGCGCCGCTCAAGGCCGCCTCGCATGAGAGCCATCGGTAAAGATCAGTCTTTCACCGAAATGTTTATTTTCCGTACCAGCCGTTCGGACTCGGGCCGATCGAGATCGATCGCCAAAAGCCCGTTCTTCAGCTCCGCCGCGATCACCCGCATACCGTCGGCCAGCACGAAACAGCGCTGGAACTGGCGAGCGGCGATGCCGCGATGAAGGAATTCGCGCTCGGTTTCGTCGTTCTGACGGCCGCGCACGACCAGCTGGTTTTCCTCCGTGGTGACATCGAGATCGCTTTCGGCGAAACCGGCGACGGCGAGGGTGATACGCAACCTTTCGGTCTTGCCGTCGGCGCCGCTGAGGCGCTCGATATTGTATGGAGGGTAGCTGTCGCCCGACTTCGCCAGACGCTCCAGGGTCTTTTCCATAGCGTCGAAACCCAGGAGAAGCGGGCTTGAGAAGGGCGTCATTCGGCTCATGTTACAGTGTCCTCTTGAGAGCGACATAAAGCGGAAAAACCCGGATGGCATTTTTCCCGATGGTCTTGATATGGTCCGCCCCGCCATCAAGTTCAAGCCACCATAGACCCCGCCCAAAAAGACTCCCCAGACAAGGAATTGAAATGCCCCAATCCCGCAAGATCATCATCGACACGGATCCCGGCCAGGATGATGCCGTCGCCATATTGCTGGCGCTCGGCAGCCCCGAACTGGAAATCGTCGGCATCACCGCCGTCGCTGGCAACGTGCCGCTGAAGCTTACCGAAAAGAATGCCCGCAAGATCTGCGAACTGGCCGGCAGGCCCGACATCAAGGTCTATTCCGGCGCCATCCGGCCGCTGGTGCGCGAACTGGTCACCGCCGAGGAAGTGCATGGCAAGACCGGCCTCAACGGGCCTGACTTGCCCGAGCCAAAGATGAAGCTGCAGGACCAGTATGCGGTCGATTTCATCGTCGAGACGCTGATGAAGGAAGACAGCGGCGCGATCACGCTCTGCGCGCTCGGGCCGCTCACCAACGTCGCGCTGGCGCTGATTCGCGAGCCCAAGATTGCGCCGCGCATCAAGGAGATCGTGCTGATGGGCGGCGGCTTCTTCGAGGGCGGAAATGTCACGCCGACCGCCGAATTCAACATCTATGTCGACCCGCAAGCCGCCGATGTCGTGCTCAAATCCGGTATTCCGATCGTCATGATGCCGCTCGACGTCACCCACAAGGCGCTGACCACCGCCACACGCACCAAGGCCTTCCGTAAGCTCGGCACCAGAGTCGGGATCGCCACGTCGGAGATGCTGGAATTCTTCGAGCGCTTCGATGAGGAAAAGTACGGCACCGATGGCGGGCCGCTGCACGACCCTTGCGTCATCGCCTATCTGTTGAAGCCGGAGCTGTTCAAGGGCCGCAAATGCAACGTTGCCGTGGAGACGGCGTCCGAACTCACCATGGGCATGACCGTCATCGACTGGTGGCGCGTGACCAAGCGGCCGAAGAACGCCATGGTGATGCGCGACATCGACCATGATGCGTTTTTCGCGCTGCTGGTGGAAAGGCTGGGGCGGCTTTAGGGCCGCTCCTCACTCGCGCAGGAGACGGTAGGTTTCGGTGTCGTTCTGGCGATGCTGTCGCTCGATCGAGACTTGTGAGCCGATGGCGCGTGGCGCATCGTCATAGACGAATACCAACGGGCCATTTTCGTCGAGATGGATTCCGTACAAATAACGGAATCCGCTGGTGATCCCGGTATCAGGTGACGGAGATGCGTTGAGGACGGTGGCGACTGTCCCGGTCATCGGCTCCAGGTTGACGATGGGACTGCTCTGCCTTGCAATCATTGCGCCGATTGCAAGGAGGCAGCCGCCTACAACAAGGCTGGTGACAATGATGCCCCGGAGATTTTCCCGCAGGAGCATTAAGGTGAGGGCGAACCGCGCTTTTGCCATGTGGCTCAATCGGCGAAACGGTAAGAGACGGAGCCGCTGTCGCGCGTGACGCGTTCAATGCTGACGCGCGAGCCGATCAGGTGCGGACGATCGTCGTCGATGAGAACCGGTGAACCGTTTTCGAGAAAAAGTACATAAACAGTGCCGTGTCCTTTGCCCCACTGAACACTTTTGATCGCTGCGTCGATCGCTTCAACCGACCGGACCGGGCTTGCGTCATCCGCCCATTTGTTCAGAGCCGAGGGAACCATCACCGCGAACAAAGCGCCGACCAGGATCACGCCAAACGCGTTCCTTTTTATATCCGCATAAGTCCAGAACACAGACATGAATCCCCAAGCATCGATTCATTTGGTGGCAAGAAGGCCGAGTTTCAATCAGCCTTCTTGTTCGCCCGCCGGCTTCAGGTTGCCGCCGTTACTTCGCCTTGGAAAACGCCAGCCAAAGACCGCCGCCGACCAGGAAGCTGCCGCTGATCCTGGACATGAGCTTGATGCGGCTGGCCGAGAGCAGACGCCCGGCGCGGCCGGCGGCGAGCGCATAGGTCGAATCCGATACGGCGGCGAAGATCATGGCGGTGAGGCCCATGACCACGATCTGCAGCGTGTAGTTGCCTTGCGGCGCAATGAACTGGGGGAAGAAGGCGCCGAAGAACACCAGCGTCTTGGGGTTGCTCAGCGCCACCAGCAAGCCCTGTAGGAAGAAGCCGCCGCGCGGTTTTTTCGCCGATCCGTCGGCATTCAGCGTCCCCTTGGAGCGGAACATCTGCACGCCCATCCAGATCAGGTAGGCCGCGCCGATGAGCCTGACCCATTCAAACCAGTGACCCATGCCCGCGATCAGCGAGGTCAGGCCGATGCCGACAATGGCGATCATGATCGCAAGGCCGGCCTGCGTGCCGGCGACATTGGCAAGGCCGGCGCGCGAGCCATGGCGGATGCTGTTGGCGATGATCAGCGTCACCGTCGGTCCGGGCACCAGAATGATGACAATGCAAGCGACGACATAGGTGATGTAGAGTTCCAGCGACATGGGTTTTCCTCGACAGAATGCCGCTGTACGACGCGGCTGACCAGATCAATGCATGGCGGCGAAGCCGGTGCAAGCCGGCGCGACAGATTGCCGACGAAGCGGAATTGACTTCAGGAGGCTCCGGCCTGCCAGGGCAGCATGGTTTCATAGGCCGCCGCTGCTTTCAGCACGGCCATATCGCCACGCGGACGCCCGATTAGTTGCATGCCCATTGGCCTCCCCTTGGCGTCGAAGCCGACGGGCACGCTGATCGCCGGACAGCCGCCAAGCGTGGCGAAGGCGGAAACCTGCATCCAGCGGTGATAGCTGTCCATGGCGCGTCCCGCCACCTGGCTTGGCCAGTGGGTGGCGACCTCGAACGGGAAGACCTGTGCGGTCGGCAGGGCAATGAGGTCGAAACGCTCGAACAGCGACAGCAGCGTTTTATGCCAGGACGAGCGCCTTACCGTGGCGGCGTGGACCTGCGGCGCCGTGAGGCGCATTGCGTTCTCCACTTCCCACACCGCTTCCGGCTTCAGAAGCCGGCGTTTGACGGGATCATCATAATGCGCCTTGAGCGCGCAGCCGCTGCTTGCCTGGCGCAGCGTCACAAAAGCCTGCCAAAGTGCTTCGAAGTTGATATCCGGCAGCAGCGCCTCAGACTGAAAGGAAACTTCGGCGAAGCGGCCGAGAGCGGTCTCGCAAAGCGGCAGAATGCCTGCCTCAACCGGCAGATGGCCGCCGAGATCGCCGAGCCAGGCGATGCGGCCGCCAGCCACCGGTGTTTGCAGTCCCGTCAGGAAAGAGCCCTGCTTATGATGCGAGAGCGGTGCGCGCGGATGGTAGCCGGCCTGCTCGTCGAGCAGCAGCGCCATGTCGCGCACGTTGCGGCCCATCGGTCCTTCCACGCCCATCTGCGCGTGGAAGACATCAAGGTCCGGCCCGGCCGGGACAAGTCCCTGCGACGGGCGGAAGCCATAGACGTTGTTGTAGGCGGCCGGGTTGCGCAACGAGCCGCCAAAGTCGCTGCCGTCGGCGACGGGAAGCATGTCGAGCGCCAGCGCTACAGCCGCGCCACCGCTCGAACCGCCGGCGGTCAAGGCCGGATCGAAGGCGTTGAGCGTCGGCCCGAAGACGCTGTTGTAAGTGTTGGAGCCAAGCCCGAATTCGGGAACATTGGTCTTGCCGATGATGATGGCGCCGGCCTTGCGGACGCGCTCGACGAAGAAGTCGTCCTCCTCAGGCACGAAATCGGCGAAGATCGGCGAGCCGAAGGTGGTTCTGAGGCCCTTGGTCAGGGCAAGGTCCTTGATCGCGATCGGCAGGCCAAACAGCGATCCGGCATCTCCGCCTCGCGCCAGATGGGCGTCCGCCGCGTCGACCTCGCGCACGATGTCGGTACGATCGCGCAGCGAGACGATGGCGTTGACCAGCGGGTTGACCGCTTCGATCCGGTCGAGGAATGCCGTCACCACCTCGCGCACCGACAGGCGGCGCTGCCTGATCGCTTCGGCAAGGTCTATCGCCGACTGGCGGCAGATATCGCCGGCAGCCGGCACGGCGTGTTTCGTGGTAGGGCGGTTGCTTGTCATGCTGATTTCCGCGAGGCGGCATCGACATCCCCGGCCAGCGGGATCGCCGGCTGGGCGCCGGGTTTCAAGCAGGCGAGCGAGCCGGCAATGGCGGCGCGGGCGAGCGCCTGTTCGAGCGGCAGGCCCGACGAGAGGCCGGCGGCGAAATAGCCGCAGAACGTGTCGCCCGCACCGACCGTGTCGACCGGGGTGATCTTCAGCGCTGGAACCGTCAGGAAATCCTCTGAAGTCGCGGCCAGCACGCCGTCGCCGCCAAGCGTGACGACAATGGTGCGGCCGGTTTTACCGGCATAGTCGCGCATCCGTGCCGGACGGTCGCGGCCATTCAACGACAGCACTTCGCCGTAAAGGTCGAATTCGGTTTCGTTGGCGACGACGTAGTCAGCCTTGCCGAGGAAAGGGGCGGCCTCGCCGCGGAACGGTGCCGTGTTGAGCACGGTGATGGCGCCGGCTGCCCGCGCTACCTCAAGTGCTGCATCGACGGTCTGCAGCGGGATCTCCTGCTGCAGGAGCACGACATCGCCCTTTTTGACGAAGGCCTTGGACAGATCGCCCGGGACAACTGAATCGTTGGCGCCCGGCACGACGGCGATGACGTTCTCGCCGTCGTCGCCGACCATGATCACGGCTATGCCGGTCGAGGCAAAGGTTTCGCCGACACCGGACAGGTCGATCTTGCCATCCCTGAGCAGCGCCAGCGCCTCAGTGGCGAAATTGTCCCTGCCGACGGCGCCGACCATGCGCACCTTGGCGCCGGCTCGCGCGGCGGCCAGCGCCTGGTTGGCGCCCTTGCCGCCGGGCGCGGTGGCGAAACCGGAGCCGCGCACCGTCTCGCCGGGTGCGGGCAAACGGTCGACATTGGCGATAAGGTCGAGATTGATTGAGCCGATAACGATGATCAAGAAAAGCCTCCTGCTGAATGCGCGGGAAGCTATCCTGTAAGGCCGCCGCTTGCCAGACCGCGCGAGACGATCCCGCGCGGTTTGATGTCAGGCCCTGGTTCTAGGGCGGTTCTTCAAGAGCCGACCTGTCCCGCTTCCCAGCCAAGGATGGCGCGTTTGCGGGTCAGGCCCCAGTGGTAGCCGGTGAGCGCGCCGGACTTGCCGAGAGCCCGGTGGCACGGCACCACGAAGGACATCGGATTGGCACCGACAGCCGCACCCACCGCCCGGCTGGCGCTCGGCGCGCCGATGCGGGCGGCGATCGAGGAATAGGTGCAGGCCTTGCCCATCGGGATGCGCAGCAGGGCTTCCCAGACGCGCAGCTGGAAATCGGTGCCGATCATGACGACGCGCAGCGGCTGGTCAGCGCGCCACAGCGCCGGATCGAAGATGCGCGCGGCATAGGGCGCGGTGGCGGCCATGTCCTCGACATAGGTCGCGTTCGGCCAGCGGCCGGACATGTCGGCGAAGGCGGCGCGCTCGCCGCCGGCATCGTTGAAGGCGAGGCCGGCAAGGCCGCGATCGGTGACCATGATCAGTGCGATGCCGAAGGGCGAGATGTGGTAGCCGTAGCGAATGGTCAGTCCGGCGCCGCGCGTCTTGTAGTCGCCCGGCGACATCGCCTCATGGGTGACGAAGAGATCGTGCAGCCGGCCGGGGCCTGACATGCCAACCTCGAAGGACGTCTCGAGCAGCGGCATGCCGGAATCGAGCAGCTTGCGGGCATGGTCGAGCGTGACCGCCTGCAGAAAGGCCTTGGGCGACAGGCCGGCCCAGCGGGTGAACAGTTTCTGCAGGCCGGTCGGTGTCTCGCCGACGTCGGCGGCCAGGGCTTCCAGCGAGGGCTGGTCGCGATAGTCGAGGCTGATCTTCTCGATGGCGCGCCGGACGACTTCATAGTCGTCGCCCTCGGGCGTGATGTCGTTCTGAAGGATGGCTGACGGCTTCATCTGTGCATTCATGGTCATCTGGGCGTTCATGGCAATATCTCCTTGACCGCGAATATCGTCCTTCCCGCCCTTTGCCACCACCCGAAACTTGCCTTCCTGCCGCATATACCCAGATAGGACTGGCTTCGATCCGAGGAGACAATGATGGCTGGCGAGAAGGTGCATCTTACCAAGGAGAAGGAGACGCTGCTGATCACCGTCTATGGCAAGGCGCTGGAAAGCCGGCTTCCCAACTCGCTGCTGAAGGACCATTTCGCGGACGAGGCGGTTCGCCGGATCGACTATGATTTCTCCAGGCTCAAGATCGACGACAATCTCGGCGTCAGTCTGGCGATCAGGGCGAAGACACTGGACGACTGGACATCGGCCTTTCTGGCGAAGAACCCAGACGCCGTCGTGCTGCATCTCGGCTGCGGGCTCGACACGCGGGTATTCCGCATCGATCCGCCGCCAGGCGTGGAGTGGTTCGATGTCGACTATCCCGAGGTGATCGAGCTCCGGCGCAAACTCTATCCGCTGCGCGACCATTACCACCTGGTCGCTTCGTCAGTCACCGAGCCGGGATGGCTCGACGAAGTGCCTGGCGATCGTCCGGCCATGGTCGTGGCGGAGGGCCTTACCCCTTATCTTGCGGTCGACGAGGGGCCAAGACTGTTTTCGCGGCTCGTGTCGCATCTGGCCAGCGGCGAACTTGTCTGCGACGCCTACAGCGATCTGGGTCTGAAACTGGTGCGTCTCAACCCGGCGTTCCGTGCCACCGGAGCCGAACTCCACTGGGCCATCAACGATCCGCGCGCGTTGGAGCAAGCAGTGCCCGGCCTGCGGCTGGTGGAGGAGACCATGGCCTACAAGCCCGAACACGCCGCCCGCGTGAGTTGGTTCGCCGGGCTGATCTTTCGCCTCTGGAGCCGCATTCCGGCTCTTCGAAGGGTCGGCAGGCTAATGCGGTTTCAATTTTGAAGTCTTTGTTTTTGTGCATGTCGTAGCCCCAAAACCACTGCACACTTTTGGGCGACATGCATTAGCGCGCCTTCGCAGTCGCCAGCGCCCTTGAAAAGGCAGTGGCAAAGCTCTCACGATCGTCGGGGTTGAGGAAGCCGCCGATCGGCACGTTCTGTCCCTGCGCCTCCACCGCCATCCTGGTGATGCCGATCTCGGCGTGGCGGGCAATCGAAAAACGCGCCCAGAACGGGTTGAAGCGATGCGCTTCCGATTTGCCGGAGGGCGCGGTCTTGCGGATGTCGAGGCTGGTGCGCGAGACCGACACTTCCTCGCGGGCACGGGCGGCGCGGTAATTGGCGCGGAAGGCGATGTAGATGGCGATCACATCCAGCCCAAAGAAGCCGAACACCGGCCAGGCGCCGCGCGACAGGAAAAACGCGCCGGTGACCAGCCAGCCGAACAGCAGCGCGCCCATCAGGATCGCAAAGCCAGTCTTGCCGAGCGAGCGGTGTGGTGTCAGCAAGGCGTGGAAGAAGGGCTCGTCGGCCTGGAAAGAGGCGTTTGTGTCGCTCATGGCGGGATATTATAGGAAGGGAATGACGAGTCCCAAGTCCAAAAAATCCTCCACACCCAAAAATGAATTGCCGCCGGGCCGGCGCGACGGCTCGAACGCCAAGCCACGGCCGAGGCCGGTGCGATCTTATTCGCTCTACAGCCCGGCTGAAGTGCACGAGATTTTCCGGCGGTTTTCGGTGCAGCGGCCCGAGCCGAAAGGCGAGCTCGAACATGTCAACGCCTTCACGCTTCTGGTGGCGGTGGTGCTTTCGGCGCAGGCGACCGATGCCGGCGTCAACAAGGCGACGCGGGCGCTGTTCAAAGTGGCCGACACGCCGCAGAAGATGCTGGCGCTGGGCGAGGCCAAGCTCGGCGATTATATCAGAACGATCGGGCTCTGGCGCAACAAGGCCAAGAACGTCATCGCGTTATCGGAAGCGCTGATCCGCGACCATGGCGGCGAGGTGCCGGATGATCGCGATCGGCTGGTCCAGCTGCCGGGCGTCGGGCGCAAGACCGCCAATGTCGTGCTCAACATGGCCTTCGGCCAGCATACGATGGCGGTCGACACACACATTTTCCGCATCGGCAACCGGCTTGGTCTCGCGCCCGGCAAGACGCCGGAACAGGTCGAGCAAGGACTCCTGCGGATCATTCCGGACGAATATATGCACCACGCGCATCACTGGCTGATCCTGCATGGCCGCTATATCTGCAAGGCGCGCAAGCCGGACTGTCCGGCCTGTGTCATCGCCGATATCTGCAAGGCCGAGGAGAAGACGACCGACGTACCGGCGCCGCTGGTCGAGATCGCGCCGCTCGGGACGGCTGAGGCGGTAGAGTCGGACTAGGCTCAGGGCCTATTGAACGGTTGCTCCCAGCCGTCACTGCGCGCAATCCACGGCCCGGACCATCGCCTCCACTGCATCGCCCGTTTCCAGGCCGCCATCGCGCACCAGCGTGCGCCATGTGTAGAAGCTCAGCGCCAATCGCATTACCGGGCGCTGCCTGGCACTCAGCCCGTCGCCGAGAACTTGTTGATAGGCCGCGAGATACGGCCCGAACCGCATCTCGGCAACCTCCTTTGTAAGCACGTGATGTTCGGCGTCGCGCAGCACGCAGGCGGCATGTGCGGCATTGCGCTCGAACCAGGCATAGATCGCCCGCAATCCGGTGCGCAGGCGCTCGCGTCTGTCGCCAATCGCGCGCCATGGCTCGGCATTCGGCAGCGGGTCGCGCTCCATGGCCAGCCCCGAACAGGCGAGGAAGAGGCTGCGTTCGTCGGGAAAATGCGCATAGAGCGTGTGGCGCTGAACGCCGGCGCGCTCCGCGATCATGCTGAGGCTCGTGAGCGCCGGGCCGACGCTCGTGTGCAGGTCGACCGCGGCTTCGACGATGCGGCGACGGGTTTCCGCCAACTGCTCGGCTCGGCGATTGAGTGTATATTTCCGCGTCATGAAATTCCACTGCACATGTATGTGCATCCATTGTTGACAAAATTGCCAATTTTCACTACACACATATGTACTTCGAAATTCGTCGAAGTCCACCCCCGGCCGCAGCTGGCGAGAAGGGAACGTCGAACCGCACTCGAGGAGAATGGAATGGAAACAAAGATCAGCGAAATCGCCGACGGCATGTATCGCCTTTCAACCTATGTGCCCGACATTGCGCCGCCCGCCGGCTTCACCTTCAACCAGTTTCTCGTGCTGGGCGACGAGCCGCTGATGTTCCACACCGGCCTGCGCAAGATGTTCCCGCTCAACCGTGAGGCCCTGAGCCGCATTATCCCGCCCGAGCGGCTGCGCTGGATTGCATTTGGCCATTTCGAGGCCGATGAATGCGGCGCGATGAACGAGTGGCTCGCAGTCGCGCCGCAGGCGACGGCCGCGCACGGACAGACCGGCGTCTACGTGTCGCTCAACGACTTCGCGGACCGTGCTCCCCGTATGCTGCAGGACGGCGAAGTGATCGAACTCGGCGCCGGCAAGCGCGTCCGCTTCATCGACACGCCGCATACACCGCATGGCTGGGACGCGGGCGTCATGTACGAAGAGTCGACCGGCACACTGCTGTGCGGCGACCTCTTCACTCAGCTCGGCAATGATCGCTCGCTGACGGATGGCGACATCGTCGGACCGGCAGCGGCCGCAGAGGATATTTTCAAGTATTCCGCCCTCAACCCCTGCATGGGTGCAACGATCCGCAGCCTCGCCGGGCTCGCGCCGCGCACGATGGCGCTCATGCACGGACCTTCCTTCACCGGCGACGGCGCCGCCGCCTTGCGCGCCCTGGCGGACGACTATGACAGGCGCATTTCCGCCGAGTGGCACGACAGGTTGCAACGCACGGCCGCGTGAGCCATTTCGGCGACCAGAAGCATCGTTCCGGCCGTCGCGACAGGAGCTTCGATCGCGACGGGAGAGGGCGGCCGAGGGCGGTGGTCAATGTGAAAGGCGCGGCGGATCGTATCCCGTGCTTGGCGGTGCTGGTGTGGTGAATTGAAGTTCCTGCTATTTTGATGGCATGAAACGTCAAATCCACCGGATTCAATAACCTAATTCTCTTCCACGAACACCTCTTCGCGCTTCTTCTTGACCGCGGGCAGGAAGACGATGACGAGCACGACGAGCGCGACGAGGAGCAGGCCGGCGCTGATCGGTCTCGTCGCGAAGGTGCTCGGGTCGCCGCGTGAGAGAATCATGGCTCGGCGCAGGTTCTCCTCGAGCAGCGGGCCGAGCACGAAGCCGAGCAGCAGCGGCGCGGGTTCGCAGCGCAGCTTGGTCAGGAGATAGCCGAGGAAGCCGAAGAAGGCGACGGCATAGAGGTCGTAGACATTGGTGTTGACGCTGTAAACGCCGATCGAGCAGAACGCCATGATGATCGGGAAAAGCACGTAATAGGGGATCGTCAGCAGCTTCACCCAAAGCCCGATCAGCGGCAGGTTCAAGACGATCAGCATCAGATTGCCGATCCACATCGAGGCGATAATGCCCCAAAACAGCGCCGGCTGTTCGGTCGCGACATTGGGGCCGGGCACGATGCCCTGGATGATCATCGCGCCGATCATCAGCGCCATGACCGGGTTGGCCGGAATGCCGAGCGTCAGCATCGGGATGAAGGAGGTCTGCGCGCCGGCATTGTTGGCCGATTCCGGTCCGGCGACACCTTCGATGGCGCCCTTGCCGAATTCCCCCGGGTTTTTCGATACGCGCTTTTCGACCGTGTAGGAGGCAAAGGCCGCCAGGATAGCGCCGCCTCCCGGCAGGATGCCGAGCGCCGAACCGATGATCGTCCCGCGCACGATGGGTGCTGCCATGCGCCGAAAGTCCTCGCGGGTCGGCATAAGGCCGGAGACCTTGCGGATCAGCACGGAGCGCTCATGCTCGTTTTCGAGGTTGCGCAATATCTCGGCGACGCCGAAGACGCCGACCGCCACCGCGACGAAATTCAGTCCGTCGGCATATTCGCGGATGCCGAGCGTGAAGCGCGGCGTGCCGGTATAGATGTCGGTACCGACAATGCCGAGCAGCAGGCCGAGCACGACCATCGCCAATGCCTTGACGATCGAGCCGTGGGCGAGCGCCACGGAGGAGACGAGGCCGACGATCATCAGCGAGAAATATTCGGCAGCGCCGAATTCCAACGCAATGGCCGTCAGCGGCGGGGCAAAGATGGCGACGAGGAAGGTTGATACGGTGCCGGCAAAGAACGAGCCTATCGCCGCGATCGCCAGAGCCGCACCGGCGCGGCCGTTCCTTGCCATCTGGTAGCCGTCGATTGCGGTGACGGCTGACGAGGATTCGCCGGGCATGTTGATGAGAATGGCGGTGGTCGAGCCGCCATATTGCGCGCCGTAATAGATGCCGGCGAGCATGATGAGGGAGGAAACCGGGTCGCCGATCTGGAAGGTGATCGGCAAGAGCATGGCGATGGTCGCTGTGGCGCCGATGCCGGGCAGGACGCCGATCAGCGTGCCGAGAAGGACGCCGATCAGGCAGAAACCGAGATTTGCCAGCGATGTGGCCGTCGAAAAGCCGAGCGCCAGATTGGCGAGGAGTTCCATGGTCATCTCCTCACAATGTCAGCCACGGGGGCAGCCAGGGGCCGAAGCGCTGGAACGGCAGGCCGAGTGCGTAGCTGAAGACGAGGAACGCAAACAGCGTCAGGCCGGCCGACAGCACGAGCGCGGTCAGTGGCTTCATGCGGCCGCTGGCAAACGATGCGATCAGCGCCGTCAGGAAGATCGACGGGATGAAGCCGAGGCCGCGCACCGTCAGGCCGAAGAAGATCGGAGCCGGCAGAATGAACAGCATGCCGCGCCATGCAATGTGGCCGATCGGCTCACTCTCGAAGCGCACCGCCTGGACGAGGATGATGGCGCCAAGCAGGATCAGCACGATCGCCAGCACCAGTGGGAAATAGCCCGGTCCCATGCGGAAGGCGGTGCCGATTTCGAGGCCGAGCGACTGAGCTGCGAAAAATGCGCCGAACAGGATGAACAGCGCGGCGCATAGGCCGTTGGTCCTGTCAATTGCGAAAGGTTTCATGGCGTTCCTCCCAAGGCCGCGCCGCAGGCGCGACGATGCAATGCGAAAACGGGCCGAAGCGAAAACGGGGCGCCGATAGCGCCCCGTTCAAAACCTCAGTCGGCGTACTGGCCGGCAGCTTCGATGATCGGCTTCCAGCGCGCGATCTCACCTTCCAGCTTGGCCTTCAGCGCGGCCGGCGTCGCGTCTGCGTCGGACGACGGCTTGGTGCCGAGCTCGGCGAAGCGGGCGACGACATTCTGGTCCTTCAGCGCGACCTGAAGCGATTTCGACAGGCGCTCGGTGATCTCGGCCGGCGTGCCCTTGGGCGCATAGAGGCCGTGCCAGATGCCGACCTGCACCTCCGGGAAACCGGCTTCCGTCGTTGTCGGCAGATCGGGCAGCACATCGAGGCGTTCCGGCAAGGTGACGGCGTAGGCCTTGATCGTGCCGCCCTGGATCTGCTTGGTGGTGTTCGTCGTCTGATCGCACATGATGTCGACCTGACCGCCGAGAAGATCGGTCATGGCTGGCCCGGTGCCCTTGTAGGGTACGGTGACAAGCGGCGTACCGATCGCACTCATGAACAGCATGCCGCACAGATGCGAGGCCGCGCCTATGCCGGCGTTAGCGACGGTGACGGTATCCTTGTTAGCCTTGACGTAGTCGACCAGCCTCTTCAGATCGGTCGGCTCGAGGTCCTTGCGGCCGACGATGGTCATAGGCACCTCGGTGACGAGGCCGACATATTCGAAGCCGTTCAGCGTGTCGTATGCCAGCTTTCGGTAAAGCGTCGCGCTGGTCGCCATGCCGATGTGATGGAGGAGCAGCGTATAGCCGTCCGGCTCGGCGTTCGCGACGCGACCCGCACCCAGTGTGCCGCCGGCGCCGCCGACATTCTCGACGATGATCTGCTGGCCGAGATCCTTCGACATGGCTTCCGCGACGAGGCGCGTGACCGTGTCGGTTGGGCCGCCGGCCGAAAACGGCACCACAACGGTGATGGTGCGTTCGGGATAGGTTTGCGCGCCCGCAGCGAACGAATAAAGCGTGACGGCTGCGGCGGCCAGAGCGGCGGCGAATGTTTTCATCGTGATTTCCTCCCAGGTTATACATTTTCCAGCCGCGGCGCGACGTTCCTCTCAACACCGGCCGTGGATTTAGAAACAATTAGCGCAAGTTAGCAGATTGCAACCGGACTCAAACGGCAAACTTCTGATATCCGCAACCGTCGTCGGCGCGGACCTTCGGTTCGATCAGGTCTAGTAGCCGTAGCCGCGCGCCATCGCCGCGGCGAAGACCGGGATCAGCAGGAAGATGAAGGCTTCGGCGCGAACATAGGTTTTCACCGAGGCCAGTTCAGCCGCCGGCACGGCGAAGGCGGGATTGGCGACTGCCTGCCTGTTCCAGGACAGGAAGCGGACGGTCGGGATGATCGATAAGAGGCCGACGATGGCGAACGCCGCCATCTTTGCCCAGAACACCCAGTTGTAGACGTAGAATTCCCAGCCCTTCAGGCCGTAAATGACGCGGCCGATGCCGACGATGATGATCAGCATGGCGATGATGCCATAGTGGCGGTCAATGCCAACAAGGCGTCGGAGCGTCATTGCCGGCAATTCGCTACGGATCAGGACAAATTCGGCGCCGATGATGCCGGCCAGCGAAAACACCAGCAGATGATGGATGATGGCCAGCACAAGATCGGTGGTGTCCATGCGCTTTCTCCTCCGTCGGACGGGTATGCGCCGACGCGCTGAATCAGCCCCTCTGCGAGGGTAGCATCGTTCGGCAAAATTCCCATAGCGGCCTACGCCGCCGGCCCGGCTGCCGCCCTCAGCACGGGCATTGCCTGGAGCGGACTTTAGCGCTGGAAGGCGATCTGCGCGGCCTGGCTCTTGTTCGGCGCAAGCAAGTTGCTAACACTGCCCACTTTCAATTTGCGCATGATCCTTTCCAGGATCGGGAGCGGTTTGCCGGGTCAGGCGCAGCGAGGGACCTATGGGCAGTTCGAAAGCAGCCGGCGTGCCGGTCATCGAGACGGAGCGCACTTTTCTGCGGGCGCATCGGCTGGATGATTTCGACAGCTATGTCGCCATGTGGGCCGATCCGTCCGTCACCCGTTTCGTCGGCGGCAAGCCGCGTACGCGAGAGGAAAGCTGGCTGCGCTTCCTGCGCCATGCCGGCCTGTGGTCGCTGCTCGGCTACGGCTTCTGGGCGATTGAGGACAAGGCGACCGGCCGCTTCATCGGCGAGGCTGGCTTTCATGATCTGAAGCGCGATATCGAGCCGTCGATCGAGGGCGTGCCCGAAGCGGGCTGGGCGCTGGCTTCCAACGCACACGGCCAGGGTTTCGCCAGCGAGGTTGTCGGACGGATCCTTGCCTGGGGTGACGAGACTTTCGGGCGCGCCAGAACCGTATGCATCATCGATCCGGAAAATACCGGTTCGCTCAATGTCGCGGCCAAGTGCGGCTACAGGGAAGTGCTGCGAACCACCTATCACGACGCCGCGACGATCCTGCTGGAACGGCGGCCTTGAGCTCCCGCCATCACGCGATTCTGGTCAAGCCGAATTGACGGTTTCCACGCGTTCCGCGCTCGCCTCGTGGGCCGCTTGGTCGAGCATCGAGGCATCTTCGCCAAACGCGTGGGTGGCGCGGGCTGCCGCTTCGATGAGCGGCCGTTTCATGCGCTGGAGGAAGGCTGCGTCGACGCGGGTGCTGGGACCGGCCAGCGTCAGGGCGCCGAGCAAGACGCGCCCCGGCCCGAACACGGGCGCCGATACGCCCGCCGTCTCGGGGTCGCGGTCGCCGACCGTCAGATAGTGATAGGTTTCGCGGATCGTTTCGTAAGGCTCGCCTGGCTCACCGGAAAATGCCGCCAGCACACGCCCGCCCGAACCGGCCAGCAAAGGCAGCACGTCGCCCTCCCGTATGGTGTAGCGAATGGGATGCTTGGACTCGACACGATAGAGACAGGTGCGGACATCGCCCGAGCGTACATAGAAGGCCACGCTTTCCCAGCTCCGGTCGGCGAGGTCGCGCATGATCGGCAGCAGGACGTCGCTTGCGACCACCGAACGCTGATAGAGCGTGCCGAGCCGGAAGGTTGCCGGGCCGACGCGGTAGCGCCCATCGTCGAGGCGCTCCAGCAACTGCCCGCGCAGCAGCGAGCTCGCCAGCCGCAGGATCGTGCTCTTGTAGAGGCCGGTGCGCGCCGCGATTTCAGCCAGGCTGAGCGACCGGTCGGCCGCCGCGAAGGCGTTGAGAATGGCGATGGCGCGATCGAGCGCGGCAACGCCATCGGCTGATGCCGTTTTGGACCGTGCTTGCGTCATCTGTGCGACGATCTCATTTCATTTCCGGTTAGGCGGACCCAACGGAACGATGATGCCTTATTCAGGATGTTCTGTCTAGTAGAATGCCGTTCCTCTTGACAGAACGCAATAAAACCAGCAAGAATTTTTCCGAGCGGGTCTGAATTCAGGCTACGTTTCTGGCAGGCACCGGAGGAGGTGTCGTGATTTGGAGGAATCCCATGCTGAACAGACGCAGTTTTTTGATGAGCACCGCTGCAGCGGGCGCAGCCGGTTTCGCAGCGTTGCATCTTACGCCCGCCTTTGCGCAGGACGCGCCGCAGGTCCAGATCTTCGTGCCGGCGGCGCCCGGCGGCGGCTGGGACCAGACGGCGCGCACGATGGACCAGGTGCTGCGCAGTGAGAAGCTGATCTCCGGTTCGCAAATCACCAATGTCGGCGGTGCCGGCGGCACGGTCGGCCTGCCTCAGTTCATCAACCAATGGAATGGCAAGGGCAATTCGATGATGGTGGCCGGAATGGTCATGGTCGGCGCCATCATCGCCAACAAATCCGCCAACAATCTCACCGAGGTGACGCCGATCGCCCGGCTGACGGGCGAGTTCGAAGCGCTGGTGGTGCCGGCAGCCTCGCCGTTCAAGACCGCCGCCGATTTCGTCGCCGCGCTCAAGGCCGATCCGACCAAGGTGCCGGTCGCCGGTGGTTCGGCCGGCGGCTCGGACCACATCCTGTTCGGTCTCATCGCCAAGACGGCCGGTGTTCCGGCAACCAACCTGTCCTACGTGCCGTTCGCCGGCGGCGGCGAGGCGCTGTCGGCGCTGCTTGGCAACCAGGTGGCGGCCGGCATCTCGGGCTTTGGCGAGTTCTCCGAGCAGGTCAAGGCGGGAGCGCTCAGACTGCTCGCCATCTCGGCCGACAAGCGCCAGGAAGGCATCGACGCCCCGACGCTGAAGGAAGCCGGCATCGATGTCGAATTGTTCAATTGGCGCGGCGTCTTCGCGCCGCCTGGCGTTTCCGACGCCGACAAGGCGGCGCTGATCACGCTGGTCGAGACCATGGCCAAGAGCGAGGCATGGGCCACCGAATGCAAGAACCGCAACTGGACGCAAATCCTGCTCACCGGTGACGACTATGCCAAATTCCTCACCGAGGACACCGCCCGCATCGGGGCGATCCTCAAAGATCTCGGCCTCGCCTGATTGTTCAGAAAGGGGCGGCCTGCGCCGCCCCTTCTTCCGGCCTTCGCCGATCGCATGGACATGTGATCCGGCGCGAGTGAAACTGCGGTGATGTCGGCGGGAGGAGGCCGGCCGTCTTGGGAGGACAAAATGAGCATTAGCGATCCGCAGGCGCCGCGCTCGCGCCTTGCCGTGCCCGAATTGTTGATCGGCATCGGGCTTCTGGCCTGCGCCGCGGCCGTCGCATGGCAGACCCTGGCGATCCCGGTGTCGCCGCTCTATTCCAAGGTCGGTCCGACCGTGTTTCCCTACATCACCATGACAGGCATGGTGATCCTTTCCCTCCTGCTCATTGTCGCCGCGCTCAGGGGCGGCTGGCAGCCGGAGGAGGAAAAGGAAACGTCGACCGACTGGAAGGCGATGGGTTTCGTGGTTGCCGGCTTGGTCGCTAATCTTTTGCTGATACGGCCGCTCGGCTTCACCGCCGCCTCGGTGATCATGTTCGTTCTCATCTGCCACGGATTCGGCAGCAGGCACCCGCTGCGCGACGCGCTGCTTGGGCTGATCCTGGCGCTTGCAGCCTATTTCGGCTTCGCCAGGGCGCTTGGCGTCAACATCGGCGCCGGCTTCATCGAGAACGAGCTGAACACGGTCATCAACGCCATCATCAGCACATTGAGGGGGTGACGCGATGGAAACCCTCAATCAGCTCGCGCATGGATTCTCGGTCGCTTTCACGCCGGTCAACCTCATGTGGTGCCTGGTCGGCACGACATTGGGAACAGCGATCGGCGTGCTGCCCGGCCTCGGGCCGGCGCTGACCATCGCGCTGCTTTTGCCGATCACCTACCAGGTGGCGCCGGAAGCATCCTTCATCCTGTTCGCCGGTATCTATTATGGCGCCATGTATGGCGGTTCGACGACCTCGATTCTGCTCAACACGCCGGGCGAAAGCGCCACCATCGTCACCGCGCTGGAGGGCAACAGAATGGCCCGCTCCGGCCGTGGCGGCGCAGCACTGGCCACCTCGGCGATCGGCTCCTTCGTCGCCGGCACCCTCGGCACGCTCGGCGTCGCCTTCCTGGCGCCGGTCGTGGTCAAGTTCGCGCTTGCCTTCGGTCCGGCCGAATATTTCTCGCTGATGGTGCTGGCCTTCATCACGGTGTCGGCGGTGCTCGGCTCGTCTTCGGTGCGCGGCCTCACCAGCCTGTTCATCGGTTTCGTCATCGGCATGATCGGCGTCGACCTGCAGACCGGGCAGCCGCGCTTCACCTTCGGCATGAACGAACTGCTCGACGGCGTCGATGTCATCATCGTCGCAGTCGGCCTCTTTGCCGTCGGCGAAACGCTGTACATGGCCTCGCGCCGCTATGCCGGCAAGGACGAGATTGTGCCGCTGAAAGGTTCGCTCTACATGACCGCGGCCGAATGGGGGCGTTCCTGGAAGGCATGGCTGCGCGGTGCTGCGATCGGCTTTCCAATCGGCGCCATGCCGGCCGGCGGCGCCGAAATCCCGACCTTCCTGTCCTATGCGATCGAGAAGAAGCTGTCGAAGCACAAGGAGGAGTTCGGTACGGTCGGCGCCATTGAAGGCGTTGCCGGCCCCGAAGCCGCCAACAATGCCTCGGCCGCCGGCGTGCTGGTGCCGATGTTAACGCTCGGCCTGCCGACCTCGGCGACGGCGGCGATCATGCTGTCGGCCTTCCAGAGCTACGGCATAAATCCCGGGCCGCTGTTGCTGACGACACAGGCCAATCTCGTCTGGGGCCTGATCGCCAGCCTGTTCATCGCCAACGTCATTCTGGTCATCCTCAATCTGCCGCTGATCGGGCTGTGGGTGCGGCTCCTCAAGATCCCGGCGCCGCAGCTCTATGCCGGCATCCTGGTGTTCGCCACGGTCGGTACCTACGGCATTTCGCAATCGCCGACCGATCTCGTCATCCTCTATCTCCTGGGTGCCGCCGGTTTCCTGATGCGGCGCTTCGATTTCCCGACGGCGCCGGTGATCATCGGCATGATCCTCGGGCCGCTCGCCGAAACGCAGTTCCGCCGGGCGATGACCATCTCGAACGGCGACTGGTCGGTGTTCTACAAGCATCCACTGTCGCTGACGCTGCTGACGCTGGCCTTCATCGGCCTGGTCGGACCGCATATCTGGGCCTATATCGAGCACCGACGCCGGCGCGGACCGGAGCATGTGCCGGGCGATGCCTGACCTGTTTGTGAGATCATGACCGACCTTTTGTCCGGCATCCGCGTCCTCGACCTGACCAATGTTCTGGCCGGCCCTTACTGCGCCTATCAGCTGGCGCTACTTGGAGCCGACGTGATCAAGGTCGAAGCGCCGAAAGGCGGCGACCTGGCGCGCCAACTCGGCGCTTCGCCCGAGCTGAATGAGGCCGGGATGGGCGCTTCGTTCCTGGCGCAGAACGCCGGCAAGCGATCGGTGGTGCTCGATCTCAAGCAGGAAGCCGATCGCGAGCGCTTCCTCGATCTGGTCGCCACGGCGGACGCGTTGGTCGAGAACTTCCGGCCGGGGGTGATGGAACGGCTGGGCCTCGGCTATGCCAGGCTGAAAGAGGTCCGGCCCAGTCTTGTCTATTGCGCGATATCGGGCTTCGGCCAGACGGGACCGATGCGCGACAATCCGGCCTACGACCAGATCATCCAGGGGCTTTCCGGCATCATGAGCATCACCGGCACGCCGGAGACGGCGCCGCTGCGTGTCGGCTATCCCGTGGCCGACACGCTGGGCGGGCTGGTCGGAGCCTTCGCCATCACTGCCGCACTGGTGAAGCAGAAGACAAGTGGCGAGGGCGCCTTCCTCGACGTGTCGATGCTGGAATGCACGCTCTCCGCACTCGGCTGGCCGGTTTCCAACTATCTGACGGCCGATGTCGAGCCGCAGCCGATGGGCAATGAGAACATGACGGCGGCACCTTCCGGCGCGTTTCGCACCGGTGACGGCCTGCTCAACATCGCCGCCAACAAGCAGGAGCAGTTCGTCACGCTGTGCCGACTGATCGGGCTGCCGGAGCTGGCGTCAGACCCGCGCTTTGCCGAGCGCGAGACGCGCAAACGCAATCGCGCCGTATTGAAGGTGCTGATCGAGGACGCGTTGGCCAGCGACCCGGCTGCCGCCTGGGAGGAGAAGCTCAATCGTGCGGGCGTGCCGGCGGGCCGGGTGCTGACGATCCCGCAAGTGCTCGAGGAGCAGCAAGTGACCCTGCGCGACATGACCACCCGTTTCGATGGTGTGTCTGGCATGGACCGGCCGCTGACCGTCGTGCGCGGCGGCTTCATGGTCGATGGCGCCGCACCCTTGCCGGTCAAGCCGCCGCCCGCGCTCGGCGAACACATGGACGAGGTCTTTTCCGGCCTGCCGCCGCGGGCCAAGGCTGGGGCGCCGGCCAAGACGGGGGCGCGTGGATGAGTGATGCGGAAAAAAGGACCGGGCGCGGGCGCGGCGAAGAATGGTGGCAGACCGAGATCATCGAGATGCGCCCCGGCGTGATCCGGCTGCGCGGCTATGAGATTCAGGATCTAATCGGCCGCGTCAGCTTCCCGGCGATGATCTGGCTGATGCTGCGCGGCGAATTGCCCAGCGAGGAGCAGGCCGCCTTGCTTGGCATCGCGCTCGGTGCAGCCGTCGACCATGGGCCGCAGGCGCCGTCGATCGCCATTGCCCGCATGGCGGCCACTTGTGGCGTCGGCATCAACAGCGCCATGGCCTCGGCCATCAATGTGCTTGGCGACGTGCATGGCGGCGCCGGCGAGCAGGCGCTTGCCTTCTACGGCGACATCGCCGCGGCGCAGGATGCAGGATCGACGCTTGCCGATGCCGTCTCGGCGCGGCTCGACCGTTTCTTCGCCGAGGACAAGGGCTACGTACCGGGATTTGGCCACCGCTTCCATCCGGTCGACCCGCGCGCGCCGCGCTTGCTGGAAGTGACCCGCGATTTTGCCGCGCGCGGTGTCGTCAGCGGGCGCTTTGCCGACATCGCCGAGGCTATCGAGGCCGAAGTCGCGTTGCGAAAGGGCAAGAAAATCCCGCTCAACATCGACGGCGCCACCGCCGTCATTTATGGCGAACTCGGGTTTCCGCCGCCTTTGACACGTGGGCTTTTCGTGCTGTCGCGCTCCGTCGGCATCCTGGCGCATGCGTGGGAACAGTCGCAGCAGAGCGACCGCAACAAGGGGCCGTTGCCGCGCGAGTGGCTGTGGGCCTATACCGGCACCCCGGTGCGGCCTTTTCCTGGACTGGATGAAGAGAGCCGTTGAGGCACGGCCTCATGTGCCATTGGCTGGTTGGGGGGCTGGCTCGGGGGTTGGTTCCGGAATCTTCAGGTCTCTCAACAGCGTTGACAGATCGGGCTCGTCGATAAGCATCGCTGCGTCTTCCGGCGCCAGCCAGGCCCGCTGCCGGCTTTCCGCTTCCCGCCAACTGGCGAGCTCCTCCGTTACCGCCAGCAGATAGACGATGACGTCGACACGCACGAAGCGGTTTTCAAGCCGCTTCCAATAGGAATAGGTGCCGGCCGGTTTCCTGAGCGTCTTGCCGACGACTCCGGCTTCTTCCTGCGCCTCGATGGCGGCCGCCTTGCGTCCGCTCTTGCGCTTCATCGGCCAGCCCTTGGGCACGATGAAGCGCCTGGTCGCGCGCGATGTGACCAGCATTACCTCGACATTGCCGTGTTCGCTCAGCCGAAAGGGAATCGCCGCGACCTGGCGCATCCTTTCGCCTCTTCTTGCCTTGCGTACGGCCTTCTTCTTGCTGGCTGCCATTTGCGAAACCTCAGTCGAGGCAGCGCCCCAGTGAAGCGAAATCAGGTTCGCCACATCAGACGACACCTCGATCCAATAAGTCGGCTAAATAAATGGAAAACGCCAGCCTGTCAGCGACACGTTCTGACAAAACTGCTGCCCGATGGCTGCAACTGGCAACTCGGCTGCATCTGCGGCACCACCGGCCGCTGTTGTGGCGCGATCTGGCGATCCTGGGCACGGAACTGCTGTTGCTGCTGCTGGTATTGCTGCCGCTGCAGCCTGTTTTCCAATATTTGCAACTCATTTTGCTGGATCAGCGTGTTGCGATTGGCGGAGTTGACGGTCTGCGCCGCAACGGACGACGCTGCGCCCGACAACACACCCATAGCCAGCATTGCCGACATGAAAATCGTTGAAATACGAGGCTGCGACATTGCGTTCATTCCCGCGCCAAAAGAGACAACCCTTAATATAGGGCGTCTGTCCGGCGATGCCATGGTCGAGGTTCGATCGCAGCGGAATCGACGCGCCCGCCGCCAGAACATAATATTCGTCAATCCTAATATGCTGGCTATTTCGTTGACCGCTTCAGCGGTGCGCTTGCCAGGACCGCGGAACTCTCGGCGGATTGGGCCAGCGTCTCGGTGTTGCGCGATTATGCTTTCAATCTCTCATTCGGGCGAATCCGCCTGGAAAATTATTGCTGCGTACAGTTCATCGGCGCTTGTAGCGCTGCGGATATTTTTCAAAACCTCGTGCGAGCGCAACTGCCGCGCCACGCAGGCAAGCGCGTCCAGATGATCCTTCCTGCTTTCGCCCGGCATCAGCAACAGGAAGACGATGTCCACCGGAATGTCGTCGACGGCCTCAAAATCGATTGCCTTGCTTAGCCGGGCAAGCATGCCGAATGGATGGACCACGCCCGGCACACGCGTATGCGGAATGGCGATCCCTTCGCCAATACCTGTCGAACCGAGTTTTTCCCGATCAACAAGCGCTTGCAGTATCGGCCCTTCTTCTATCCCGAGCGCCTCGCTGGCTTTCGCAGACATAGTCTGGAGAACACGCGATTTCGACTTGGCCGCGAGATCAAGGACCACGCTTTCCGGCCGGATGAATTCGGCGATTTTCATATCGTTCTCGTTGATTTCCGATGTGGAGCAGAATTGGGGGCACGTTGACGCCCACTCACTCGACCTCGCGCAGGCGGTACCCGACGCCGGTTTCGGTCGTGATGTAGCGCGGCTGGTCGGGCGTTTTCTCGATCTTTTGTCTGAGCTGACGGACATAGACCCTGAGATACTGCACGTCGGTCGAATCGCCCCAGACCTGTTTCAGCAGGAACTGGTGGGTGAGAACCTTGCCCGCATGCTGCACGAGGATGCGCAATATGTCGTATTCCTTCGGCGAGAGCTTTATCTCCCTGTTCTCGACCTTGACGATGCGCTTCACCAGATCGACCGTGAGATCGCCAGTATGGAACACCGGCTTCTCGCCTTGCTGCTGGAACTTGTGGCGGAGCGCCACGCGGATGCGCGCGACAAGCTCATTCATGCCGAACGGCTTCGTGATGTAGTCATCGGCGCCGAGCTCAAGCGCCATGACGATGCCGGACTCGTCGGTGCGGCTGGAAAGGATGACCACCGGAATGTCCAGGCCATCGTCCCTCCATTTTCGCAGCAAATCGTGACCACCCATGCCGGGCAGGCCGAGGTCGAGCAGGATCAGATCGGGTTTTTCCGTCTCGACGAGTTCTATCGCCGCCTTGGCGTTCGGCGCTTCGCTAATCGCATAGCCCTGGCTGCCGAGGCCGACCCGAAGCAGTTTTCGGATCGGCGGCTCGTCATCGACGACCAATATGCTGACGTTCGAATGTGTCATGCCAAGTCACCAGTATTCTGGTCGTCGGTATTGGGCTCGTCCATATTGGGGTCGCCCATGGGGGGCAGTTCCGTCGGCACCGGCATCCTGATGGTGAAGACCGCACCCGAGCGGTCGGTCCTGTTTGCCGCCGTTATGGTCCCGCCCATCGCTTCGATGAAGCCGCGGCAGATCGACAGCCCCAGCCCGGTGCCGGCCCGGACCTGGTCGCGCTTGCGAACCCGGTAGAACGTGTCGAAAATTCGCTCCAGATCCGCCGGTGGAATGCCCGGCCCTTCATCCATGACCTGCAGGGTAACGAAGCCGTTGTCGACCCAGCCCCGCAGCCGGATCGTCGACCCTGGCGGTGCGTATTTCGCGGCATTGTCGAGCAGATTGAACAGCACCTGCTCGAACAGGACCGGATCGAGCTTCAGCATCGGCAAGTTCTGCGGAATGTCGATTTCTGTCTTGTGCTCGCCGATGATTTTCTTCGCCCGCCGCAAGGCGGAGCCGACAATGTCGCCAACATAGTGGAAGGCGTAGTTCGGCTCCATCGCGCCGGATTCGATCTTGGTCATGTCGAGCAGATTGGCGATGAAGCGGTTCAGCCGTTCGGATTCGTCGAGTACGGTCGACAAGAGCTCCGTCCGATCCTGCTCGGGAAGTGCAGGCGCGAATTCCCTCAGCGTGCCGGCAGCGCCCATGATGGCCGCCAGTGGCGTTTTCAGGTCATGGGAAATCGAGGTCAGCAATGCCGAGCGCAGGCGGTCCGCCTCGGCCGCGAGCTTGGCCCGGTCGACATCGGCGACAAGCTGGATGCGCTCGATGGCGACCGCCGCCTGGTCGGCGAGAGCGTCGAGAAGACGCTGCTGCTCGGGCGTCAGCAACGGCCCCTGCTTGTCGTTGTCGAGGCCGACGACGCCAACCGCCGTGCGGCCGGTCCGCAAGGGAAGATAGAGGCGCTTTGCGCCGGGCAGCGTATCGGCGCCACGGCCCGCGGGGCGATCGTGCTCCCAGGCCCAGCGGGCGGCTGCGATGTCGGCCTCGGCCAGCGTGTCGTCGGGCGGATAGCCGGCCTTGACGGTGATCGAACCGTCCTCGGGCAAAAGCAGCACCACGCGCAGCTTCAGCATCGATGCGATCTGGAAGGCCGTGGCCCAGAGCACATCGTCAAGCGTGCCGGCGCCGGCGAGCTTCCTGGAGAAGAGATAGATATCTTCCGTGGCCCGTGCCCGCGAGCGGGCGGCGACCGCCTGACGCTGCACGCGCGCCGTCAGATTGCTGGCAATGACGGCAACAACCAGGAAGACAGCCAGCGCAACGATGCTCTCCGGATCCTGGATCGTCAGCGTGTAGCGTGGTTCCAGGAAGAAATAGTTGAAGGCTAGGGCGCTGATAAGGCAGGCATACAGAGCCGGCCAGAGACCGCCGGTCACCGCCGACGTCAGGACCCCGATGAGAAAGATGATCGCCAGATTGCGGACGTCGAGAAACTGGTCGAGAACCGCGCTGACGCCGAGCGAGCCGGCGACATAGGCCGTGGCCTTGAGATAGGGCCATACCTCGAACTGCGTCTGCTCGGTTGCCGCCTTGACGCTCCTCGACGCAGCGTCGGTGCCCCGATCGGTCCCCGAAATGACATGGACGCTGATGTCGCCGGCATTGCGGATGAGATCGTAAGTGAGCGAGCCTTCGATCAATTCGCGCCAGCGCGATCGGGTCGGCCTGCCGATCACGATATGGGTGAAGTTGTTCGCGGTCGCATGTCGAACGATGTCCTGCGCGACGTTCTGACCCGGTATGGTCGTCACTTCGGCGCCGAGCTGCTCGGCAAGGCGAAGTAGCTTCGCCAGCCGATCCTTGTCCTCCTCGGACATGCCGGCCGAACGAGGGGTGTCGACATGAAGTGCCGTCCAGGGGGCGCGGAGGCGGTCGGCCAGCCGGCGCGCATAGCGCACGCGGGCCGCCCCGCCCGGACGCGCGTCGACGCAGACAAGAACCCTTTCCCCCGCCGCCCACGGTCCGGGGATGGCGTGTGCCTGCATGTGGTTCAGCAACTGCTCGTCGACACGCTGGGCGGTACGCCGCAGCGCCAGTTCCCTGAGCGCCGTCAGATTGCCCGGCGAGAAATAGTTTTCGATGGCGCGCTGGGCGGTGTTGGGAAAGTAGACCTTGCCTTCCCTTAGCCGCTTGATCAGGTCGTCGGGGGTGAGGTCGATGATCTCGACATCGTCGGCCTGGTCAATGATGGAATCGGGAACCGTTTCGCGCACCCGGACGCGCGTGATCTGGGCCACGACATCGTTCAGGCTTTCGACATGCTGGATATTGAGCGTCGTATAGACGTCGATGCCATGCGTCAGGATTTCCTGGACGTCGAGATAGCGCTTGGGATGACGGCTGCCGGGCGCGTTGGTGTGGGCGAGCTCGTCGACGAGAACCAGCGCCGGACGCCGGGCGAGGATGGCATCGATATCCATCTCGTCCAGCTTGCGGCCCTTGTAGTCGACATGGCGGCGCGGGATGACCTCAAAGCCTTCGACCAGCGCCTGGGTTTCCTTGCGGCCGTGCGTCTCGACAATGCCGATCACCACGTCAATCCCATCGGCCAGTCTGGCGCGGCCCGACATCAGCATCTCATAGGTCTTGCCGACGCCGGGGGCTGCGCCCAGGAAAATCCTCAGACGACCGCGCTCCTCGCGCTCCGCGTGATCAAGCAGCGCGTCGGGAGAGGGTCTTGTTTCTGCGTTGCGGCTCTCGTCCGGCATCAGCATCGATCATCAACGGCGCCGGGGATGGCGTCATCCCCGTACGCGCCATCATTGCTTCGTCGCATCGTCCAGCGCAAGGTTGAGGGCCAGCACGTTGACGACCTGCTCGCCCATGAAGCCGAGTTCGCGGTCCTCGACGTGGCCGTCGACGAGCGCCTTGATCTTCGCTTCATCGACGCCCCTGGCCTTGGCCACTCTGGCGACCTGGAAATAGGCGGCTTCGGGACTGATATGCGGGTCGAGGCCGCTGCCGGATGTGGTGACGAGGTCCATCGGCACCGGCGCGCCCGGATTTTCAGCCTTCAACTTTTCTGCGTCACCCTTGATGCGATCGATCAGCTTCGGGTTGGTCGGGCCGAGATTGGAACCGCTGGACGCGGCGGCGTTGTAGCCGTCGCCGGCAGCAGACGGGCGGCCGTGGAAGTAGTTGTCGCCGGCGAAGGCCTGGCCGATCAGCTCGGAACCGACGACCTTGCCATCCTTCTCGATCAGGCTGCCATTGGCCTGGTTGGGAAACAGGGCCTGGGCGATGCCGGTCATGCCGATCGGATAGATCAGGCCGGTCAGGATCGTGAAGAAGACGATCATGATGATCGCGGGTCTGATTTGATTGAGCATGGACGTGGTTCCTTATGCGAGGCCGATGGCGGTGATGATCATGTCGATCAGCTTGATGCCAACAAATGGCACGATGATGCCGCCGAGGCCGTAGACGAGAAGGTTGCGGCTGAGCAGCGCACCGGCGCCGATGGCGCGGTATTTGACGCCCTTCAAGGACAGCGGGATCAGCGCGATGATGATCAGCGCGTTGAAAATGATCGCCGACAGGATGGCGCTCTGCGGCGTCGCCAGATGCATGATGTTGAGCGCCTGCAGCGGGCCTGATGTCTGCCCCGGCGCCACGTAGAAGACGGCAAACATGGCCGGGATGATGGCGAAGTATTTGGCCACGTCGTTGGCGATGGAGAAGGTCGTCAGCGAGCCGCGCGTCATCAGGAGCGCCTTGCCGATCTCGACGATCTCGATCAGCTTGGTCGGGTCGCTGTCGAGGTCGACCATGTTGCCGGCTTCGCGCGCGGCGACCGTACCGGTGTTCATGGCGACGCCGACATCGGCCTGGGCCAGCGCCGGGGCGTCGTTGGTGCCGTCGCCGCACATGGCGACCAGCTTGCCCTTGGCCTGTTCATCGCGGATAAGCTTCAGCTTGTCCTCTGGTGTTGCCTGGGCGAGGAAGTCGTCGACGCCGGCTTCCGCGGCGATCGCCGCCGCCGTCATCGGATTGTCGCCGGTGATCATCACCGTGCGGATGCCCATCTTGCGCAGCTCGGCGAAGCGTTCCCTGATGCCGCCCTTGACGATGTCCTTGAGATGGACGACGCCGAGCAGGCGCCCGTCGCGCTCGACCGCCAGTGGCGTGCCGCCGGACTTGGCGATCTCGTCGGCGATCGCTTGCAGATCGCGGACGGAGTCGCTGCCTGGGCGTGTGCCGCTGCCGGCTGATGTCGACTGGTTGACGTAGGCGAGAACCGAATCGACGGCGCCCTTGCGGATCGACGAGCCGTCGATATCGACGCCGCTCATGCGGGTCTGCGCGGTGAAGGGCACGAAAGCGGCATGCAGCGTTGCCATGTCGCGGGCACGGATGCCGTATTTCTCCTTCGCCAAAACGACGATCGAGCGGCCCTCGGGCGTTTCGTCGGCGAGCGAGGCGAGCTGCGCCGCGTCGGCCAGTTCCTGTTCGGTGACGCCCTTGACCGGGCGGAACTCCGTCGCCTGGCGATTGCCGAGCGTGATCGTTCCGGTCTTGTCGAGCAGCAGCGTGTCGACGTCGCCAGCCGCCTCGACCGCACGGCCGGACATGGCCAGCACGTTGAAGCGCACCAGGCGGTCCATACCGGCGATGCCGATGGCCGAAAGCAAGGCGCCGATCGTGGTCGGGATCAGGGTGACGAACAGCGCGACCAGCACGGTGACCGAGATATAGCCACCGGAATAGGAGGCAAAGCTCGGGATCGTCGCAGTGGCCAGCACGAAGATCAGCGTCATGCCGACGAGCAGGATGTTGAGGGCGATCTCGTTCGGCGTCTTCTGGCGCGCGGCGCCTTCGACCAGCGAGATCATGCGGTCAAGGAAAGTATGGCCGGAGGCGGCGGTGATGCGCACGCGAATCCAGTCGGACAGGACCTGCGTGCCGCCGGTCACCGCCGAACGGTCGCCGCCGGATTCGCGGATGACCGGCGCGGATTCGCCGGTGATCGCCGCCTCGTTGACGGAAGCGACACCTTCGATGACCTCGCCATCCGACGGGATGATGTCGCCGGCCTCGACGAGCACTGCGTCACCAACCTTCAGGCTGGTGCCGGGCACCAGCTTGAATTTGGTGCGGTCCTCACCGGTCAGAAGCTTGGCCTGTGTCTCGGTGCGCGCCTTGCGCAGCGAGTCGGCCTGCGCCTTGCCGCGGCCCTCGGCCACTGCTTCGGCGAAGTTGGCGAACAGCACGGTGAACCACAGCCAGATGATGATCTGCAGGGTGAAGCCGAAATCGCCGCCACCGGTTATGAGGTCCCGGATGAACAGGACCGAGGTGAGCACCGAGACGATGGCGACGACGAACATCACCGGATTCTTGATCAGCGTGCGTGGATCGAGTTTCCTGAAGGCCCCACCGATGGCGGGCCACAGGATGCGGGCATCCATGATAACAGCGGATTTGGACTGGCTCATTTGGTGGCTCCAGTATCAATGTTGGTGGACGGCGCCGATCGATCGGATGCCGAAAAAAGATGCGGCGGCCCGTAGGCCAGCAGCCAGATCACGATCATCACTGCCGCAATGCCGAGGAAGGTGGAGATGGTCGGGAAGGGAGGGGGAGTTGCCTCCCCCTCATTGCCGGCCCGGGGCCGAGCCTTGCGACGCTTGATATCGAGCCGGTTCATGACTGTCTCAGAAGGTCTGCCCGTTGATCATCGCCAGGTGCTCGACGATCGGTCCGATCGCCAGCGCCGGGAAGAAAGTCAGGCCGACGACGATCAGGATGACGCCGACCAGCAGGCCAACGAACAGCGGACCGTCGGTCGGGAAGGTGCCGGCGGAGGCCGGAACCGTCTTCTTCGCCACCAGCGAGCCGGCGATTGCGAGCGCCGGGATGATGACCAGGAAGCGGCCCATCAGCATGCCGATGCCGAGCGTGATGTTGTACCAGGGCGTGTTGCCGGTCAGGCCGCCGAAGGCCGAGCCATTGTTGGCCGCGGCAGAGGTGTAGGCATAGAGCACCTCGGAGAAACCGTGTGGGCCTGCATTGGCCATGGAGGCGACGCCGGTCGGCAGCACCACCGCGAAGGCCGTGAAGATCAGCATGGCCAGCGGCAGGCAGAGAATGGCCAGCATCGCCATCTTGACCTCCTTGGCCTCGATCTTCTTGCCGAGATATTCCGGCGTGCGGCCGACCATCAGTCCGGCGACGAAGACGGCGACGATGATGAACATCAGGATGCCGTAGAAGCCGGCGCCGACGCCGCCGACGATGACCTCGCCGAGCTGCATGTTGAGGATCGGGATCAGGCCGCCGATCGCGGTGAAACTGTCATGCATGGCGTTGACGGCGCCGCAGGATGCGGCCGTGGTGACGACCGCGAACAGCGCCGACAGGGCAATGCCGAAGCGGGTCTCCTTGCCTTCCATGTTGCCGCCGTCGATGCCCAGCGCATGAACGAGCGGGTTGCCCGACGCTTCCGCCCAGTAGCAGACCGCGACGCCGGCGATGAACAGCACGCCCATGGCGGCCAGGATCGCCCAGCCCTGGCGCTGGTTGCCGACCATGCGGCCGAACACGTTGGTGAGTGCAGCACCGATGGCGAAGATCGACACCATCTGGATCAGGTTGGAGATCGCATCGGGATTTTCGAAAGGATGCGCGGCATTGGCGTTGAAGAAGCCGCCGCCGTTGGTGCCAAGCATCTTGATGGCAACCTGCGAGGCGACAGGCCCAAGCGCGATTGTCTGCTTCGCGCCCTCGAGCGTGGTGGCGTCGACATAAGGCCCAAGCGTCTGAGGCATGCCGAGCCAGACATAAACGAGGGTCAGCACGATGCAGAGTGGCAAGAGGATGTAGAGGGTGCAGCGGGTCATATCGACCCAGAAATTGCCGATCGATTTCACCGAGGCGCGGGCGAAGCCGCGGATCAGCGCGACGGCGATGGCAATGCCGACCGCAGCCGACATGAAGTTCTGCACGGTGAGGCCGGCCATCTGCACGAGGTAGGACATCGTGCTTTCGCCGCCGTAATTCTGCCAGTTGGTGTTGGTCGGAAAGCTGACAGCGGTGTTGAAGGCGAGGTTGGGTTCAACCGCGGTCATGCCGGCCGGATTCAGGGGCAGGACACCCTGAAGCCGCTGCAGGAAATAGAGCACCAGGAAACTGGCCAGGCTGAAGAAAATGATGCCCGCCGCATAGCTGGTCCAGTGCTGCTCCTCGCGCTCGCTGGTTCCGGAGATGCGATAGAGACCCCGTTCGATCGGGCCGAGAACAGGCGAAAGAAATGTGCGATCGCCATTGAAAACGCGATACATGTAGCCGCCGAGCGGCTTCACCAGCAAAACGACGATCCCGCAAAAGACGAGGATCTGTAGCCATCCGTTGAGAGTCATTGATGTAGCTTTCCGTGCCTGGCGCCAGTTGCTGTCAGAAGCGTTCTGGGCGAACGAGGGCGTAAGTCAGGTAGGCGAGAAGGAACAGCGTCACACCGCCACCGAGGATATAGTCGACAAGCATGTTGCGATCCTTCCGTTAAAGACTGTCGCAAGCTTTGATGTAGGCGAAGGACAGGGCGAAAAACAAAACCCCTATTCCGATAACGACGATGTCCATGGTACGTGTTCCTTGTTTATTTTTGCGCTTTGTATTTCAAACTTGCGGCTACTAGTCTTGCTTGGTTTTGCGCATTGTGTTGAAATTCTGCGGCCTGCCAGTCGAATTCATACGAAAACACCTCGTAACGACGGTAGTCGCCACCAGGTTTGCCTGCCGGAATATGGATCGAAACACCATAAAGGTTCGAGACGTGGTGGAGAGGAAAGAAATAAAATTCCTATAAAGATTTCGAAAGACGGTGCTTGGCTCCGCCCGAAGCGCTTTTCACTATGCGGCGCTAATAAACTGGGCCACGCACACCTCTCGAATTCATATGCGGCTGCCGATTATCTAATGCGGGTCTGTTCGCGGGTTGATGGAAAGGTGACACACCTGACCACGCCGCTGAAATGTGATCGGTGGTCCAAAATGAACAAAGGCCTGAATCCGTTCAACCGGGGTGCCAGGATTGGGCGAAGCCCGCCGATCGAGTATTTCATTTTGGCGAACCTTGAGTCCGAAGGGGCGACCATCGGCCATCTCGCAGGTCAACCGATCCCGGAAACCGTCGTCGACGCAAGCGGGCATCGCTATCGTTATGTGGGTGTTGCACCGCGCACTGCCGACGGACGCTTCGATGTCGATTCCTTGCGCGCAGGCGAATGGATCGTTCGACCCGGGCTGGTCTATCTCATGGACGAGAAGGGTGCGCGGCCGCGGAAAGTTTGACGGCGTGTCTTGAAAACCTTCGTGCCCTGTTCGACCAAAGCGCGTCGCGACTGAAGGGATTCATGCCACGCGCCTTAGTTCTTGTTTCTAAGCATGGCGTTATCCCAAAACCGCTGCGGATCCCTCGGGTCAAGCCCGAGGGCAGGCTTTTGGGCGATATGCATTAGTACCACCATTGCCCCGCGCTCACGATAGCCCGTGTCGAGTTGAAGACATTGCTGTCGTTCTCACCGCCAGCATCGCTTCGCGGATGGTATCAGCGGTTTCCGGTAGCACCGGCGTCAGCGGCAAGCGAACATCGGCGCTTAGCCCAAGTGCGAGGTGCAGCGCGTATTTCACCGGGATTGGATTGCTTTCCAGTTCCAACGCCGCGATGAGCGGCCTCAGCCGATGGTGTATGGCCCGAGCAGTGCGGTGATCTCCCGCCCGGCATGCATCGTGCATTTCGACGCACAGGCGGGGTGCTACGTTGGAGACCACGGAAATCGTGCCCCGGCCACCCACGGTGTTGAAGCCGAAGGACGTCGAATCGTGACCCGAGAACTGGATGAAGCGATCGCCGAGCGCGGATGAAAGCGATGACGGCCGACTCAGATCGCCCGTTGCGTCCTTGATGCCGACGATGGTCGGTACTTGGGCCAGGCGCTTGATCGTCTCGGGAAGCAGGTCGACGCCGGTGCGGGCCGGGACATTGTAGACAATGATCGGGATGCTGACCTTGCGGGCGACAGCTTCAAAATGACGATAGATGCCTTCTTGGGTAGGCTTGTTGTAGTAAGGCGTCACGATCAGGGCCGCATCGGCGCCAAAGGCCTCCGCAGCGGCGGTAAAAGCGATCGTCGCTTCGGTGTTGTTGGTGCCACTGCCGACGATGATCGGCACCCTGCCGCTGGCGACCTTGACGCATCGCGCGATGACGTCGAGACGCTCTTCCCACGACAAGGTCGGCGCCTCTCCGGTCGTGCCGCACGGGACAAGGCCGTTGATACCCTGTTCGATCTGCCACTCAAGCAGTGTCGTCAGGCCCGCCAGGTCGACCTCTCCGTCTGAAAACGGCGTGACCAATGCGGTCATGGCGCCGTTCAGGCGCAGGCGTGCTTGTTCAGGCGTCATGGACGGATTTCCTTTTGTTGGTTTGGAAGGCCCCGTGAGGCTTCCGCATGCAGAAGCGAGGCAATCAGCGATGCCAGAACCGCGGCTGGCAGATCCGCATGCTCCATCCGGAACCTCTTTGTCGCGGCTCCGGCGAGAGGCGCCGTCGGTTGAACCGTGCATGTCCAGTGTCCGCCTGTATTGCCGAGGCTGACCACGGAGCGGCTTGATACCGCGACCAGCAACATTGTGGCGTCGAGCGTGGCGTCGGCATCAACCAGGCAGGCAAATCGCCGGCCTTCAGGAGACGATTTGTCGATGGACAGGCTGCGCGCAGCTTCCCACAGTTGGTGATCGAGAAGCCTGCGCGCATGCGTCAAGCGCGCGAGCAGGCTGCTCAGATCGGCAAGATGCGGAGTTTCCATGATCGGCTATCGCGATCTGCCCGGAGCAGCGGCGACGTCAACTGTTGAAGTCGCTCGCTTGTCGTTGCCCGGGCCTTACGGATCACGGCTCAATTGAACAATGACAGCCGTGCGGACGCAGGCGCGAACCTTACCGCACCCGCCTGATGGTCGCTCTCCATGGTGGCGAAACGGATGGCGGAAATCCTGTCGGTGAAAACGCCGCCGGTCTGGCCCTGTTCATCGCGGGCAATCCAATGGCCTTCGCCATCGCGCCCGACGACAAAGCGGTGGAGAGCGTTGGAAGTTCGGGGAGGTACTGAGTTGGGCATCATATTTCTCTTTGGTATAGCTCAGGAAACCGAGGCGGCGATGGCCGCGGCGGTCAGCAGGAAGCCGATTGTCAGAAGCAGCTTGGTCAATCTGAAAGGTGCGATTGGCCGCTTTCGCTCGCCGTGGGCCACTGTCTGGATATCGGCCTTCACCGACGAGACAGGCAGGGGACGGTGGGTGGGCACGCAAAGCCCGTGGCTGCGATACATCGGATTTTTCCTTCTTCCTTCTCGGTCGTCGTCACGAGGTGGCGACCGTTCGCAGCGATCTGCTGCGTCGAGAAAAATAGAAGGTTCGGCATTTGGATTCGAGAGAGGTGAACAGGGAAAAATATTAAAAAGTCATAGGTTTAGTGGCGAACTTGCCGCCTCGTTCTTTGGGCGACAAGCATTGTTCGGCTTGAACTGCGAGGAATTTGCCTGTCGACACCGAAATCAGGTGCCAGGCACGTAGATCACGGCGTATTTGTCTGAATAGGCCCGCTTCCAGCCCAGCTCGTCGAAGAAGGGAATGCGGCTGTCGTCCGCCGTCAGCAGCGCCCAGGCGATCGCATATTTCTCGAGCTGCGCCTCAAGGATCGGCTTTCCGCCGCTGCGGCCCATGTCGGAATCTGTCTTCGCAAAGCCGTTGAGAAAGAGCTGATCGGTCCGGCCGTCGATGAATGTCTTGATGCCATGGAAGATCAAGCTACCGCCGAAATTGTACGAATTCAGGACATTGCCTGACAAATGATGGCTTTGCGCGAATGCAAGCGCGTCCCTGGCGGAAGTCTTCTGGCTTGGCTCTGCCTGATAGGCGCTGGTGAGCATGGCTACCGCGCCCACCACCAGAACGCCGGCCACGCCGCAGATCTGGTAAAACCATTTGGCGAAAAACCGTTCCAGCCCGTCGCGCTTGTCCGCCGTCCATTTCGCCAGGGAAAGTGCGGGATATTGCTCCGCCACCTCGACCGCAATCACGATCGGCACCAGCAGGAAGAACAGATACATGAAGCGCAAATGGGTGAGATAGACATGCAGGGCAAAGATGATGAACAGCGCCTTGGCCCAGCCGATGCGCAGTCTCGACACAAGCAGCGCGAAAACGAACAGCAGGATACCCATTTCCTGGAGCGGTTGATCCGAGGCGTCGAACGGCCGCCACTCGACGATCAGGGGAACCGCTTCATTGCCGTAGGCTACCGTGAATGTGGCGAGGATGGCCTTGACGCCGTAGGGATTGAGCAGGCTGACCAGCGGGCAAAGCAGACCGAAAGCAACCCACTTGGCAAGCAGCATGGGGTTGGACAGGCGGGTTCGCGCAAGAAGATCGAGACCGGCGAAGGCGGCAATGACGTAGCCAAGGGTAAAGGTGGCATGGAGATTGGCCCAGAGTACAAGCAGGGCAAGCAGCCACAAAGGCGGTGGCTGCTCATCGCGCGCGGCGCGGAAAAGCGTTGCGGTCCAGATGACGATGAGGGGCAAGGTGAAGATGTGGGGACGCGCGGTGTAGATGGGCGAGATCATGGCCGCCGTGAACAGTGCCAGTCCGACCGCCGCCGTCGGCCTCAGCCAAGCGCTGAGATGCCATGACAGCAGCGAGATCGTCAGCGCGATGGTGGCAATGATCAGTATCGCCACACCGTTCCAACCGCCCGCAGTGTAGGCGAGCGCGAGGAAAACCTGTCCGAGCCATTCCTTGGCGATCCACGGCTGGCCGGCGAAGGTATGAGAATAGCTGTCGACAAGCGGGAACGTACGGTTAGCCAGCAGGTCAAGTCCTACCTTGACCTGCCACCAACAGTCCGGATCCTGGAGGATTGCGACAGCATGGGTGGAAAGCGCGAACGCCACGAGAGGCGCGACGAGCAGGCAGAACAGCAACCTGGCCCGCTGGGCGTCGTTGACCGGCGACACGGCCGCCATGGTCGCCTGAACCGCGTTCATGTCATGTCTCCAGGCCGCTCTGCGGCAGATTGGTCAGAGGTTTCGGCTGGTCGCTCATCCGACGGCAAGGCGTTCGGTCAGACGGCAAGCTTGACAGCATGCACGAAATATTGAGCCCCCACAGGAATCCTGGTCAGGTAACGTTCAAGGGGCCGCAATCTTGCGAGCAGGCGCGGGAAGAAAATCCGGTAGACGATGTCGGGCCTGGAGAAGCCCGCGGCTTCCATTCGCGCGCGCATGTCGCGGCCATTGATCAGCACCGCATTCTCGTCGAAAGCACAGTTTCTCACCGCGTGCGTCGTCAGCGGGTTCCAGGGATTGTGCTCGAACAGGAAGAAGCTGCCGCCGACGGTCAGCACGCGCTCGATCTCCTTGATCAGGCCGACATGGAGGTCTTCAGGGATGTGGTGGAACACACAAGCCGCGAAGGCGAGATCGAAACTGCCATCCTCATAAGGGATGGTTTCGCCATCGAAGGGCCTGAAATCGGCCTGGCCGGGAAAGCGCTTGCTGGCGATATCGAGCGATTGCGAGGATGGGTCGAGCAAGGTGATGTCGCTGTCGGGAAATGCCGCGCGCATAGGTCCGAGCGAATTGCCGACGCCGGCGCCGAAGTCGAGTATCCGCCGTGGTTTCATGCCGGAGCGAGCGAGCCGTGCCGCTACGTCGTCGATCTTGTACTGCGCAAAGAAATCCGGCGTTTCGCCGCTCAGCCGGATGCTTGCGGCGTGCTGCTGCTGATATTCGAGCGCGAATTGGTCAAACTCGGCCTGAAGCACGCGCGGCTCCTTTCGTCATTTCCCGGGCCAGCTCCTGCAAGTGATGGACGGGCAGCTTCGCGGCGGCAGGATCGTGGGCAGCGATCTCGTTGACGAGGTAGAGGGGCCGCCGCTTGGTCTCCATATACATGCGCCCGAGATACTCGCCGAAAATACCGAGGACCAGAAGCTGGACGCTGCCCAGGATCAGGACAATCGCGGCCAGGCTGGTCCAGCCGGGCAAAACGCTGCCGGCAAACCATGAGAAGAGGGTGTAGCCGAGCGCGGCAAGCCCGAGCAGGCCGAAGATCATGCCGAGATGCGAGGCAAACCGCAAAGGCACGATGGAGAAGCTGGTCATCGCATCCATCGCCAGGAGCACCATCTTCTTCAATGGATAGTGCGTGGTGCCCGCGAAGCGCTGATGCCGCTCATAGGGAAAGGCCACCTGCTTCAGGCCGATCCAGCTCACCATGCCGCGAATGAAGCGATAGCGCTCCGGCATCGCATTGAGATGATCGAGCGCGCGCCGGCTCATCAGGCGGAAGTCTCCGGAATCGAGCGCCATGTCGACATCGACCATCTTGCGCAGCAGGCGGTAGAACAATGCGGCGGTGCCGCGCTTGAACCAGCTTTCGCCCTGGCGCTTCAGCCGCTGGCCATAGACGACGTCGAAGCCCTCATCCATCTTCGCCAGCATGGCTTCGAGCAGTTCCGGCGGGTCCTGAAGATCGGCATCGAGGATGAGAACGCGCTGGCCGCGGCAAAACTCCAGGCCGGCGCTGAGCGCGATCTGGTGGCCGTAGTTGCGGGCAAGATCGATGCCGACGACGTGGCCGTCCTGTCTGGCGAGCTCGAAAATGGCCTCGCGGGTGCCGTCGGTTGCGCCGTCGATGACCAGCACGATCTCGTAGGAATGGCCGGCCTGTGCTTGGCAAACGGCTGTCACGCGCCGGTAGAGCTCGGCGATCCCGCCGATCTCATTGTAGCACGGCACCACAACGGACAGCGCAATGGCATGTCGCGCGGCGATCTTGTCTGTTTGCACCAAAAGCCCAACTCCCCACGATCAGAATGGGAATAGGCCGAATTTGTTAGAAAACCGATAAAAGCGTCCCAGGATTCACGGCTATCACGCTGTTACGATCCTTTTATGCTTTCGGCTATTTCTTCCAGCACCTTGCGGTCGCTGCCGTGGCGCTTGATCAGGGTCCGGGCCTGGTCGAGCGTGATGCCAGCTTCCTCGGCGAAATGCCGCACATCTTCGTCGGCTATCTCTGAGCGGTCGCTTGTGTCGGTCCTGGTCTTGTCCTCTGCCATGGCGGCTCTCCTCGTTTCGACCGAGAGCATAACGGCGAAGATTTTCCAGGGTTCCCTTGAGCCAGATCCATCCCGGCCGAGCGGGATGGACCGTTGTTCAGGTTTGACCCAAGTCCGAACCCCAGGTTCGGGGCAGGCCGAATTAGGCCGCCAGGTCACCCGGAATCTTGCCGCCATTCTCGGCCAGTTTTTTCATCAACGCGCCATGCAGCCACAGATTCATGGTCGCGGAATCATTCATGTCGCCGGTGTAGTTCAGATCGCGAGCAAGCTCCTTGCGCGCGGCGAGACTGCTGTCGATGTCGAGAGCCTTCATCAGGTCGACGATCGAGCTCTTCCAGTTGAGCTTTTGCCCCTTGGCGGCAACCGCCTGGTTGAGGATGGCGGCGACATCGGGGATCGGGGACGTTGTGCTCGGCACGGACGGCGCGGACGGCGCCGCAGCGGCGGTGCTGTCCACCACCGGCCCGGACCCGGTAGCCGTCGTCGTTGGGGTTACGTCAGGGGTCGTGCTCGAAGCAGGCGGCGATGCAGGCGCGGCCGATCCCCGGATTACCGGCTGCTCTGCGGCAACCTCGCTGCCAAAAATCGCGCCTTTGATCTTGTCGAAAATGCCCATTGTTATCTCCTGTAATTGCCTGAACGGTCGGTAAAGCGGCCGCAATGAGCGCCCTGGTTGTAGCGGACCACGAAGATGACGTTGGGGCAACGCCAAACTGGCTAGAAGGTAAAGGCTTGGTTGCGTTGCGAAATCGGCCGGATGAAGGGGGGCGGACGGGCAGGTGCCGCACCGCAACCCACAGACAGCCACGCGTAATGCGCGAGGTTTCGATCGGATCAGTCCAGGCGAGGGATAGCTGGCCAGATGGTGGGACTCATCGCGCGCTGCCGATGGCAGGCGCAACGGCGATGCTTGTCGTTATCGCAAACCGCTGCGGACCCTCGGGTCAAGCCGAGGGCATGCTTTTGCGCGACATGCATTAGCGTGCCCGATGGTCGAACACGACACCCATGGTCTTACCAATTGCCGTCATCACGACAAGCTCGACCAGATCGTCGTCGCTGTCCTGGCAAGCCGGGCTCATCCGACGGATGGCGTCCAATGCCGCCCTGGTCGATATGGTGTCGCCGGCGCGGAATTTTGAAAGCGTAGATGAAACAAGTTCCTGAGCCGTCAGGTCTATGACAGGCACACTCAGCGCTGCGTTCATTGGCTTCTCCCGCCATGAACCCTCTCCCACAGGAATGATACGCCGAATGTGGGTTTTCGCCAGCGAAATGGTGGTCCGACCAGAGGCCCGATGTGGATGAAGAGCCCTTCGGTTTCAGGGTGGCGACTCTCCAGTGAGATGTCACTGCACAGCCGGTGGTCCAGGACGCCGAAACCTCTCGAGCGGCGGCGCTGCTATACGGCTGCCGTCGCCAACCCGACAGCGGACATCAGGGGATCAATGATCCAAAGACCGGTCTCCTGTCGCAGACGCTGTGCGAAGGGCGTCATGCCGGCGCAGCCCAGCACGACCACGCGTGCTCCGCGCCGCTCCAGGCGACGCGCGCCGGCGAGCAACGCTTCAAAGACCTCAGGGGTGTCCACAAGATCCGGAACCTTTATGCCGACCGCCTCGATGCCGGCCAGCCTTGCTTCCAATCCCAGGGTTCTCAACAGGCGAAGCTCGCCATTGATGTCGTCGTCGAGGTTGGTGAGGATGCCATAACGCTCGCCAAAGCTCAGGGCCGAAGCCCACACCAGCTTCGCACAGCCCGATGACGGCCTTGGCCGAAAATTCACGCGCTCCGATGACGCCAGGATCACTGAAACAGGCGACAACAAATGCATCATAATTGTCCTTCTCACGCTCGATGAGCCTGTAAAGGGAGGGGATCAGCTCCTGCGATTGCCGCGCCGTTTCGATACCGAATGGTCCCTCGGCCAAGGTGCGGCAGTGGATCTCTGGTCCGTCGACAAATCGGAGCCGTCCAACGCTGCGGTCCATGCCGGCGGTAAAGGCTTCGTTGCTGTTGGGATTGATGACAAGGATGCGCCGGTTCAGGACTGATCTCCTATGCCAGGCTGCGACTGTTCCAAATGTCACCGGCAAGCGAGGACACTATGTCGGGAACACTACCACCTTGGAAGTTGATAATCGCGAGACGACATTTGCCGACGCGCCCTGAATGTCGGCGTCGCGCCCCCACAAGCTGTCTTAGTTTGTCCATCGGGCTGACCTACAAGAATGGCACCAACGATGGAGTGTGCCATGCCAGTCGATACGTCCGATCTCGACCAGCTCCAGAGCGCCTACAAAGCTGCGGTAGAGGAATGGATCGCGGCGATCAGGCAGGAAGAAGACCTGGTCTCTGTCAATCATTCAGTTGCAGAGGTCGACAAATGGGAAGCTGCGCATTTTAAGAAGATGAAGTGCGCGGCGGGGTTCTGGAGTTGAAGAGAAAATACGAGGACGCATTGCGCAAGGAGTTTTTCGGCTTCTGAGACGACCTCCTACGCTAAGCTTCGGAGGTCATCCCGCTTCGTCCGAAAGATCGAGCCAGTCCTGCGAAGCTCGAAGAGCGAAGCAGGATGGCGGAGAGAGCGTCTTTCGAATTTATACCTATGACATTGAAAATATTCATCTTTTATCGTTGTGTGTTACACAGTTTGTTACACGACTGCACAACCACTTGCGATCGGTCCAAGCTCGGTGCTTCTACTTTCGGCCGCTCAATCCACCCGATTTGACGGAATCGACGAGTTATAGACACTCACGTCTGAGCACATACACTTGAGTCAGAAAGGTGATGCAACGCAGACACACGAGGGGCTTTCGCATCGTGGCAGAGTGTCCGGGATTCGGCCCATTTCGGCGGCGAACGGGCGTTTCGGCTGGCTGCGGGTAGGCTACGAGCACAGAGCGTGCCACATCCGCAGTTCATGTTGCCGGAATACTGCTCGGCGGGTGATCGCGCCGGATTGTGGGCGTTTCTCGCGATGCTCGCGCACAGCTTCCAACCGGCCCGATCTGCCATTTTTCAGTTCGCTGGCATGTGTCGACGTCAGTACGCCGGCCAGCATGGCCGAGACATTTCTTGGGACGTCACCGGTGCGGACATGAGTGAAGTGATCGGCGAAGCCAGTCCAGTCGTGCACTTCCCTCAACAGGTCTGGCACCTCAACCATTGGATACATATCGCTGATTTCGGCATTCAGTTCCTCGGCCGCCGCCGGGACTTCGCCGGCCGTTGGAGTCACGATCAACGTCCCGGCCTTAAGACGAACACCGTCGAGCTTTCCGGACCGTGCTCTGTGCGCGAGGCGCTTCAGGTTGAAGTCGAGCATTTGACGCGCTTCGGCAAGCCACTGCGCGCCATCAGCCTGGACGCCCAGTCCGAGGCGATCCTACTCCTTCATTTTGGTGAATGTCGCCCTAGGCATGAGATGCTCGTCGATCGGCCGGAAGGATCGGCTGCCGTCGACCCAAATGTCCGCAGATCTAAGCCGGTCTCGCAAGGCCGCGAGTGTGGTGATCTCGTAGAGACGACGATCAGGCTTTCCCTGTTCGAGGATAAGCCGTCGATCCGCTTGGAGGTGGGTGACCGGCACGCGCTCCGGGAGCGTCCGACGCTTCTCGGCATAGAGCCGTTTCAGCAGCGAAATTGCCGCAAGAAGCGGATCGTGTCGCCGCGCTGGCCGCCGCAATGTTGTTCGGCCAGTCCAACGACGTCTATTTCAAGGTCGGCCTGCTGACGACGATCGGCCTTGCCGCCAAGAACGCCATCCTGATCGTCGAATTTGCGATCGATCAGCAGAAGGCCGGTAAGGAGCTGGTGGCGGCGGCGCTCGAAGCGTCCCGTCAGCGGCTGCGGCCGATCCTGATGACGTCGCTCGCCTTCATTCTCGGCGTGCTGCCACCGGCGATCGCGCAGGGTCCGGGATCGGGAAGCCAGAATTCGATCGGCATCGGTGTCATGGGCGGCATGATTTCCGCGACCGTGCTGGGGGTATTGTTCATTCCGTTGCTCTTTGTCACGACCCGCAAGCTGTTCAATCCGTCCAGGAAAGCCGACTATGTCGATGAGCAACCGGCGCATGCCGCGACTGACCGCTGCCCCGGCCTCTCGGCAATTTGCTTTCAAGACAAGTTCTTCGCCTTGGTGCATTCGCCAGCCGCACCAAGGCGTCCGCATTGATTTTCCCGGCCGTGGCACCCGGCACAGCCCTCACCGCCGTCCGTCCGACGGACCCGGTAACGGCTTGCGCGGATGGTTGGGCGGTCGGCCACCCCGGCGAGCAAGATTGTCGCCAAATATGCCGAAGCGACAGAAGTCCAGTGCCGCGATGCCGCCGGGTACATTTTCATACAATTTCATCGAATCCGGGCAAACCCCTGCGACATGTGCAGTTTAGATCTCACGGGTAAGCAGGAAGTCTCATCACGGTGATGTGACCGGAAGCCGGAAATGTTTGCCAAGCCGGGAACGAATATTCCGTTGTGGCGTCGATCGGTGGATCTGCTCATTCCAAGAAAGGAAATACGATGACTAAGCTTGTAACCGCCCTGATGATCCTCGTCGCAACGACAGGCATCTCCTTCGCTGCGAACCAGAACCCGGACCGCGACCCGACCCGCGGATTCGTGACCGGTGTCGACAGCCAGATTACTTCTTCCACCAAGCATGCGGCATCTCTGCCTCAATTCGTCGTTCCCGAACACAGCCAGGCGCAGCCCGAAAGCGGCCCCGCCGATCGTGCCCCATGGGCCGGCAATTGACGCACGGAGTTCTCCCTCGAGCGTAGAAGTTCAACCGCCATGCCATGAGGGTGTGGTTGGACAGGCGGCGCAAGAAAGATTGCGCCGCCAAGTCTGACTGAATTGCATGTCTTGGGCGGCAGCATTTGGCATCCGAGTTTGCAAGGCCGAGTTTGCAAGGTAGGGAACGCATGTGCCCCAGCCTCGGTGCCGCGTTCCTCGCGCAGACTGTCTTCGAACAAACTTGAGGCATAGCGACCTGCACCATGCGTCGCAAGAAGACAAAATTAGGACTCTCCGCTACCGTGACTCCGCTCAAGTGAGCTGAACCTGCGCGCCAGCGCGTGCCCGCGCCGCTCCTCCATAAGCCTGACTTCCGGAACATGCCGTCCACTAAGACTGGCTGCGCTTGTGGTTGGCGTCAAGGTTCCGACAAGCTTGCTTAGCCAAACTGCTAGCGGCTATCGTATGGCGCGCGTTGGGCAGCCGCTATTGCGCGCTAGCGGCTTCCAGATAGGAGATGATTGCGGCGCGCTGGGCGGCATTGGGAACGCCCACTGTCATCGACGTGCCCGGCACCCTCTGGCGCGGCGCCGCAAGGAAGGTATCGAGCGACTGGCTGTCCCAGACGATGCCCGACTCCCGCAACGCGGCCGAATAGCGGGCACCCTCGACGCTGCCGGCCATGCGGCCGATGATGCCCGACAGATGCGGGCCGACCCTGTTCTGGCCAGGCTCCAGGCTGTGGCAGGTGCCGCAGCGCTGGCGAAACAGCCGCTCGCCGTCTGCCTGCTGCGCGGAAGCGGCGGCCGGCAATAGCAGGCCGGCGGCCAAAAGCCCAACCAGGAACGCACGCGCTCGCGTGATAGACGTCGCCAGGGATGCGGTCGCAACTCCGGTGGAAATAACGTGGTCGCGTGTCGTGGCGTGTGAATGGTTCATCGGATGACCTCTGCGGAACGTTAAGGGGAGGGCTTTGCTGGTGGCCCGAAGCTTCCGGGAGGACCAGCCGCTCACAGCGAGAGCGGCGGCCAGGGCTAAGGATGCTGGGGAGGATGCGGGTGGTGACTTGTCCTTCGTTGCGACGGCGATGATTTGATCGTGGCGTGGCAGCGCGTGAGTTCGGATCGCGGGACGGGTTTCGGTCAAACCGGCAAGGATCGCAGTCCGTTCGGAGGGCTCGTCTCAGGCACAGGCGCCGGGGCAAGCTGCTTGGCCATGTCGATCAACGGCAGCCTGATCACCGCGCGAAGGCCCCGGCTCCGGTTTTCCAGTGCGATGTCGCCGCCGTGGTGACGCGCGATGGCGCGGGCAATTGACAGGCCGAGTCCAACGCCGCCGGTCTCCCGGTTGCGTGACTGCTCCAGGCGGAAGAAGGGGGCGAACACCTGTTCCATATCGCCTTGCGGAATGCCGGGTCCGGCGTCCTCGACTACGATGTCCAGGCTGTCGGCACTCCTGATCAGGCTCACCTTGGCCTGCCCGCCGTAACGGACGGCATTTTCGACGAGGTTGCGGATCGCCCGACGCAGGGAGTCCGGCCGGCAGCGATACAGCACCTTGGGCCCGTCGCTGACGGTGACGTTTTGGCCCAGCTCTGCCAGATCGTCGCAGAGGCTGCCGACCAGCGCCGAAAGATCGACGGTCCGCGTCGCCTCTACCGCGGCGTCCTCGCGCGCGAAGGCGAGCGCCGCCTCCGTCATCGTCTGGATTTCCTCGATGGTCTTCAACATCTTTTCCTGGAGATCGTGATCCTGAACAAATTCCGCGCGCAGCCGGAGCGAGGTCAGCGGCGTGCGCAGGTCGTGGCTGATCGCCGCCAGCATGCGCGTGCGGTCTTCGACGAAGCGCTGCAGGCGCTCCTGCATGCGGTTGAACGCTTCGGCGGTCAGGCGGATGTCGTCCGGCCCCGATTCCGGCAGCCGCGGCACAGCCTCGCCGCGGCCGAACAGTTCAGCGGCATTGGCGAGCCGTCGCAGCGGAAGCGCGATTGCCCGCGCCCCGAAAATCGCTATGGCGGACAGGATGAGTGCGGTGAGCGCCAGCGATATCGCCGATTGAGTCGTCCAGAAGGCGTTCGGCATTGCCTTGGCGTAGGCGGCATTCAGCCAGGTGCTGTCGTCGAGGCGGACGGAAAGGCCCATACCGTTTGGGGCGCCGTCCATATAAAGAAACTTGGCCGGCCGCGAGAAGGGCATGCCATTGCCGGACAAATCCAGCATGCGCGGCGGCACGGAAGGATCGGCGGCATCGACTGCGGTCGAGGCCTGTCCGTTCATGTAGGCGGCATACTTGCCGGCAATCCCGGGCAGCGGCTTGGCGAGCTGCGTCAGGGCTTCCCGTTGCCAGGCGAGGGGATTGCTCGGTCCGTCGTCGGAGGTCCAGAAGCGCGTATAGGCCGTGCCGCTGACGTTGAGGATGTCGGGACGAAGCGAGGGCGGCGTCGTGTCCAGCAGAAGGGCAAGGGATGACGTGCGGCTGACGAACTCGCCCTTGGCCGCCGCGTGCAGGGCCTGTCCGCGCTCGTCCCACGAGATCAGGAAGGTGATCGCCTGCGACAAAGCGAGCGCAAACAGCACCAGCATGAGAAAGCGGGCCGCCAGGCTGCGTCTCCACAACAGCATCATGCCTGGGCCACCTCGGCGGTGAAGCAGTAGCCGCCACCCCAATGCGTCTTGATCAGCATCGGACTCTTCGGGTCCACCTCGATCTTCTTCCGCAGCCGGCTCACTTGGTTGTCGACGGCCCGATCGAAACTGTCGGCGATGCGCCCGACCGTGAGGTCGAGCAGCTGATCCCGGCTGAGCACGATCCCGACATGCTCGATGAAGGCGGTGAGAAGGCGGAATTCAGCCGTGCTGAGCGCGACCGCCACGCCGTCGAGCCCGACCAGCTCGCGGCGTCCGACATTCAGCGTCCAGCGGTCGAACCGAAGCGCGTTCGACTTGAGACGACCGCGCTGCGGCGGCAGGCTGTGGACGCGCCTGAGCACGGCCTTGATCCGCGCCAACAGTTCCCTCGGATTGAACGGCTTGGTCAGGTAATCATCGGCCCCGATCTCGAGGCCCACGATCCGGTCGACCTCCTCGGCCATAGCCGTAAGGAAGATGATCGGAACGTCGACCGTCGCGCGCACGTGCCGGCAGGCGGCGATGCCGTCCTCGCCAGGCATCATGACGTCGAGGACGATGAGATCGGGCAGGCTGCGGTCGAGCAGCCGCTTGAGCGCAGCCGTGCTGTCGGCGATGCTGACGCGATAACCCTGCTGGGTGAGGTATTTCCCCACGAGATCGCGGATGTCCCTGTGGTCGTCCACGACCGCGATGTGCTGCGCCACTTCCATGCAATGCTCCAAAGCCGCCGCTAAATAGCCGGCCAGTATAGACATCGACGATGTCTAGTTTGCGTCTACATGGATGATCACCTTCCGCACCATGGCGGCAATCTCACGCGGCATCAACAAAGCGTGAGAAGTGTAACGAAGTGTAACAGAGCGCTGCGCCTGCGACAACTTGCCATGAACTACCGCTGATCGGGACAAGGTTCTGCGACAGCTCCTGGCTAACTTGGCCTCGTCGCTAGCCGGGACTTCCGGTCTTTGCCGCCGGGCCATGCCGCGGGGCATCCGGACGGTGGTCCTCGCCAGCCTTTGATCGAAAGGATTGCACAATGGCCAGATTGATCATCAACGGCACGCCACGTGACATCGAGGTCGATCCGGACACGCCGCTGCTGTGGGTGATCCGCGAGCAGATCGGGCTTACCGGGACGAAGTACGGTTGCGGGGTTGCCGCCTGCGGCGCCTGCACCGTCCATATAGACGGCGTCGCTACGCGCTCCTGCGTGCTTCCGGTGAGCGCGGTCGAGCCGGACCAGCAAATCACCACGATCGAGGGGCTTTCGCCGGACAGTTCGCATCCGGTCCAGCAGGCATGGCTGGCGCTCGATGTGCCGCAATGCGGCTACTGCCAGGCCGGCATGATCATGGCTGCGGCGAGCCTGCTCATGCAGAACCCGAACCCTGCGGACGAGGACATCAACGCCGAGATCACCAACATCTGCCGCTGCGGCACCTATAACCGGGTGCGTGCCGCGATCAAGCTGGCCGCAAATGGCGGCGAAGCCACGCAACGCGGTTGAGGAGAACAGTCATGAACGCCATAATTTCCATCTCCCGCCGCAGCTTCATCATCGGGGTGGCCTCCACGGCCGGCGGTCTGTCCCTCGGATTCAACGTGCCGTTCATCAAGCCTGCGCTTGCCGATGGCGCCGAGACGGCGCCGGAGATCAATGCCTGGGTGGTGATCAGGCCCGACGATACGGTGGTCATCCGCATCGCCCGCTCCGAGATGGGGCAGGGGACGCTGACCGGCCTGGCGCAACTCGTCGCCGAGGAGTTGAATTGCGACTGGTCCAAGGTCACGACCGAATATCCGTCGCCAGCCCAGAATCTCGCGCGCGACCGCGTGTGGGGGAATTTCTCGACCGGTGGCAGCCGCGGCATCCGCGAATCGCACGAATATGTTCGCATTGGTGGCGCCGTCGCGCGCGAGATGCTTATTGCCGCTGCGGCCGCCGAATGGGGGGTGCCGGCCAGCGAATGCACTGCAACGATGGGCGTAGTCACACATGCAGTATCAGATCGCGCTGCCTTTTATGGGCAGTTGGCCGCCGCCGCCGCGCGGATGACACCGCCCGCCAATGTCACACTGAAGGACCCGAAGGATTGGACCATAGCCGGCAAGCCGCTGCCGCGGCTCGACACCGCCGGCAAACTCAACGGCAGCCAGGTCTACGGCGCCGATCTCAAGCTGCCGAACATGCTCAACGCGGCGATCCGGGCCTGCCCGTATTTCGGCGGCAAGGTGGAGAGCTTCGACGCGGCGGCGGTGGCTGAAATGCCCGGCGTGCGCACCGTCGTTCAGGTCGACGAGACCGCCGTTGCGGTTGTCGCCGATACGTGGTGGCGGGCGAAGACCGCTCTCGATGCCCTGCCGGTCGTCTGGGACGAAGGTCCCAACAGGCAGGTCACCAGCGCCTCGATCGCGGCGATGCTCGAAGAGGGGCTCGGCGCGAATGACGCCTTTATTGGCGCCGAGCAAGGCGATGTTGGTGCTGCCCTGTCGGCCGCCGACCGGACGGTCACGGCGACCTATGCCTTCCCGTATCAGAACCACGCGACCATGGAGCCGATGAACGCGACGGCGCTCTACACGCCGGAGCGTTGCGAGGTGTGGGTGCCGACCCAGAATGGCGAGGCGAGCCTTGCGGCGGCGGCCGAGGCCGCCGGCCTGTCGGTGCAGCAATGCGAGGTGCACAAGATACATCTCGGCGGCGGCTTCGGCCGGCGGGGCAATTTCCAGGACTACGTGCGCCAGGCGGTCAGAATCGCCAGGCAGGTGCCAGGAGCGCCCGTAAAGCTCGTCTGGTCGCGCGAGGAGGACATGCTGCACGGCGCCTACCACCCGACCACGCGATGCCGGCTGACGGGCGCGCTCGACTCGGACGGCAACCTGACCGCTCTGCACATGCGCATATCCGGCCAGTCGATCCTTGCCGCGGTGCGGCCGGAAGGCATGCAGAACGGCATGGACCCGGTCGTCTTCCAGGGCCTCGTCCTCAATGGCACGGAAGGCACGCTGGGATATACGGTGGACAATCTGCTTGTCGACCATGCCATGCGCAACCCGCCGATCCCACCAGGCTTCTGGCGTGGCGTGAACCTCAACCAGAACGCGCTCTACGTTGAGTGTTTCATGGACGAACTCGCCCATGCGGCCGGCGTCGACCCGCTCGCCTTCCGACGCAAGCTGATGGCCAAGCATCCGAAGCACCTCGCCGTGCTGGAGGCGGTCGCCGAACGGATCGGCTGGGATACCCCGCCCGCGGCTGGCGTTCACCGCGGCCTGGCGCAGATCATGGGCTTCGGCAGTTATGTGGCGGCGGCAGCGGAGGTATCGGTCGCCGACGGGCAGCTTAGGATCCACCGCATCGTGGCGGCCACCGATCCGGGTCATGTCGTCAACCCCGCACAGGTGGAGCGGCAGGTCGAAGGTTCCTTCGTCTATGGCCTATCCGCCTGCATCTACGGCGAATGCACCGTCAATGGCGGCCGCATGGAGCAGGAAAACTTCGACAGCTACGAGGTCGTGCGCATGGCCGATATGCCGGCGGTGGAGACGATCATCCTGCCGTCCGGCGGCTTCTGGGGCGGCGTCGGCGAGCCGACCATCGCGGTCGCCGCGCCGGCCGTCCTCAATGCGATCTTCGCCGCCACTGGAAAGCGCATCCGCACACTGCCACTGAAGAACCATGACCTCGCATGACCTGAGATCCTCGAAGGACAGGCGCGGCGGACGATCGCCCGCGCCCGCCCTGCTTGCGGCGCCCGTCCTGCTTGCGGTGCTCGCGGCCAGCACGCCGGGGTGGGCCGACGCGGCGCCCGGTGCTGCGGCGTGCACCGGCTGTCACGGGCCGGCGGCGCTCGGCTCAGCCATCCCCTCGCTCGACGGCCACGCGGCGGAAGACATCGTCGCCCAGATGCAAGCCTTCCGTTCCGGTGAGCGCAAGGCGACGGTCATGGACCGCATCGCCAGGGGATATACCGAGGAGGAGACGCGTGCCATCGCCGAATGGCTCGCCAAACCGGAGGCGGCACGCCATGCCCAGCCGTAGAGCCTTGATCGGCGGCGCGGCGGCCAGCGTCGCCGCGACCGTCCTTGCCGCGCCGCATGCGCGCGCACAGGTGCAGCCCCAAGTGGTCGTGGTCGGCGGCGGCTTTGCCGGGGCAAGCTGCGCCCGCGCACTGAAGCAACTGGATCGCGACCTTGCCGTGACGCTGATCGAGCCAGAGGCGGCCTATCTGGCCTGCCCGTTCAGCAATGCCGTGCTTGCAGGGCTGCGCGGCATCGAGGCGCAGACCTTCGGTTATGACCGGTTCGGCGACATCGGGCTGATCCGCAAGGGCGCTGTCGCCTTCGATGCCGGGCGCCGGCGCGTCCGGCTGGACGATGGCACTGACATCGCCTACGCGCGTCTGGTGCTGGCGCCCGGCGTCGATCTGCGCTTCGACGCGCTGTCGGGCTACGACGAGGCGGCGGCGGAGGTCATGCCGCATGCCTGGAAAGCGGGGCCGCAGACGCTGCTGCTGCGCGACCAGTTGACGGCGATGCCGGACGGTGGGGTCGTCATCCTCTCCGCGCCAGCCAATCCGTTCCGCTGCCCGCCCGGCCCCTACGAGCGGGCAAGCCTGATCGCGCATTACCTCAAGACCAGCAAGCCGCGCTCGAAGCTGATCATCCTCGACGCCAAGGACGCCTTTTCGAAGCAGCGGCTGTTCGAAGCGGCCTGGCGAGAGCTCTATCCCGGCCTGATCGAATGGGTGCCGCTGTCCTCGGGCGGCAGGGTGACGGAAGTCGACCCGGCGACAAGGACGCTGGTGACCGAGTTCGGCAGCCACAAGGCCGATATCGCCAACGTAATCCCGCCGCAGCGCGCGGGCAGGATCGCGCAGTCGGCCGGTGTCGCGGATCAGACGGGCTGGTGCCCGATAGACCCGATCACTTTCGAGTCCCGCCTGCAGCCGGCGATCCACGTCGTCGGCGACGCGGCGATCGGCGGGGCGATGCCGAAATCCGCCTTCAGCGCCAATGCCCAGGCAAAAGCCTGCGCTGCGGCGGTAGCCGCGCTGGTCAGGGAGCGGCAGCCGGCGTCGCCGAAGCTCATCAACACCTGCTACAGTCTGGTCGCGCCCGGCTACGGCATCTCGATCGCCGGCGTCTACCAGCCGCGCGACGGTCTGCTTGCCGAGGTGGAAGGTGCGGGCGGCACCAGCCCGCTCGAAGCACCGCTTTCCGTTCGCGAACTGGAAGCGGCCTATGCGGAGGACTGGTTCCGGACGATCACCAGTGAAGTGTTCGGATGATGAAGATGGCTTGCCTCGCTCTTACGGGATTGCTGCTTGCGGCCTCGCCCGGTGCCGGCGAGGAGGTGGGATCCTACGTCGTGACCGGCGATGCGATCATGGAGCCTCTGGTTGGCGGCAAAGGTGATCCGGCGCGCGGCGACGCGCTGATCTCGGACCGGCAGCGCAGCCTCTGCACGCTCTGCCACAGCGGGCCCTTTCCCGATGCGCATCTGCACGGCACGCTGGCGCCCGACCTGACCGGCGTCGGGGCAAGGCTTTCGGAAGGCCAGATCCGGCTGCGCGTGGTCGACATGAAGCGGCTCGCGCCGAACACGATCATGCCTTCCTACTACCGGGTCGCGGATGAGGAAGGCCGGCGTGTCGCCACCGTCTGGCGCAGCAAGCCGATCCTGACCGGTGCCGATATCGAGGATATCGTCGCCTATCTCACCACGCTGAAAGGATGACGATGAACGGTTCACGCCCAAATCATGGTCTCTTTCTCCCTGTCGGACGTCGGCAATTGCTCGCGGCCGGGATCGCGGGACTGATGGTGGTCAGCCTGCCGCGGCAGGTTCTTGCGCGACCGAGCCTCCAAGAGGCGATCCGAACCTTCACCGGAGGCGCCGACGCGCAGGACGGCCGCGTCCGGCTCGAGCTTCCGCCGCTGGTCGAGAACGGCAATGCGGTCGGGATCACGGTCAATGCGGAAAGCCCGATGACGGCTGACAATCATGTGCGCCGCATCGGCATCTTCAACGAGAAGAACCCGGAAGCGAATGTCATCGTCTTCCATCTCGGGCCACGCTCGGGCCGCGCGCAAGTCTCAACGCGCATCCGGCTCGCGACCTCCCAAGTGGTCGTCGCGGTCGCGGAGATGAGCGACGGCAGCTTCTGGTCGAGCCGGGCGAGCGCGATCGTCACGCTGGCCGCCTGCATCGAGGATCTGTCGTGACGGCGCGGGCGCTCGTCAATGTGCCGAAAGCGGTCAAGCAGGGCGAGGTCGTCGAGATCAAGGCAATGATCGCGCATCCGATGGAAACCGGCTACCGTGTCGGCCCGAACGGGACCAACATACCTCGCGACATCATCCGCCGCTTCGCCTGCAGCTATGGCGGCGAGGAGGTATTTTGGGCCGATCTCTATCCGGCAGTGTCGGCCAATCCCTTCATCGCCTTCACGCTCGTCGCTTCGACGAGCGGCACGATCGCGTTCACCTGGACGGACGATGCCGGTGAGACGCAGACGGCGTCGGCCGAGATCACGGTGAGCTGATGCGCGCCCTTTGGGGCCTTGCCGGCGTCGTCGGCGCCTTGACCTGCAGCATGGTCGCCGCCGCCGGCATCAAGGATGGCGAGAAGCGGTCCGGCTTCGATTTCATGACGCGAGAGACGCAAGCGCTGCAGGCTGACGACATGGCAAATCCCGGCATGCTGTGGGTGCTGCAGGGTGAGCAACTCTGGCACCAGGCGGAGGGCAAGGCGGAAATCGCCTGCGCCGGTTGCCATGGCGAGGCCAGCCAGACGATGCGCGGCGTAGCGGCCCGCTACCCGGCCTATGATGAAGCAACAGGGCGCCCGACCGACCTTGTCGGACGCATCAATTCCTGCCGGGCTGCAAGACAAGAGGCCGAGCCGCTGGCACCGGAGTCTGACGCGCTGCTCGCCTTGACGACCTATGTTGCGCACCAGTCACGCGGCATGCCGATTCCACCGGCGACCGACGCCCGGCTTGCGCCGTTCCGTGACAATGGCCGACGGCTGTTCCAGAGCCGGATCGGCCAGCTCGATCTTTCATGCGCCTCCTGCCATCACACCAATTGGGGCAAGCGGCTGGGCGGCAGCGTCATCCCGCAGGCGCATCCGAACGGCTATCCGCTCTACCGGCTGGAATGGCAGGGCGTCGGCTCGCTGCAGCGGCGCCTGCGCAATTGCATGGTTGGGGTCAGGGCCGAACCCTTCGCCTTCGGTGCGCCCGAACTCGTCGAACTGGAACTCTACCTCATGGAACAGGCCCAGGGCCTGCCGATAGAGACGCCGGCCGTACGGCCATGACGCCGGTTGGCTGAGATAAAGCTTCAACCTCCGCATTTTCCCGCGTTGCGGAGCGGCGGCTGAATAGTCGCTACAGCAGAAACGCAGCTGGAAAGAAAGACGCCTGCCCCAGCCAATGGCTACAGAAGCTGATCCGACAGCTACCCTGTGACAGACTGATACAACTTCGGCCGTACCTGACAAACCCCTGCGACATGCTCGGCCTATGGTGGTCCTCATCAGTCGGCACCGTTGCTTACCGAAGGTGCCTTTCAAAAACGGAGCTCAGAAATGCGTCATTTGTCCGGTTCAGAGAGTCCGCGTTACGTGTCGGATCGTTTGTCGGCGGTCAGCAACGTTCCGATGCAGTTTCTGGTGAGCGCAGGCGTCGTGGCGACCATCCTCAGTACCGCCTCGCTTACCGTACCGGGAGGCGGCGAAACGGTCGGGTTTGTGGATGCCCAGCAGACCGCCGCCGTTATTCGCGTCACGGAGCGAAACGTCTCGATCGGCAGTTCGAATGGATGCCACCTATCCACGTCTTCTGAAAACGGCCCTTCAGGTATTGGCAGCTGAGTTGACGGAGCCTCCACGAACCGCCTTGGGTATGCCGAAGGTCGTTTCGTTTGGGTCACACCTTGCTCGAAATTCAGCGCGTAGTTATTCTCGAATGCCTCACATGAGCCCCTCCATCGCCCTGGCGAGACGTGGACGTTTACAAGGGGAGAGATCTCGAGCGCTGACGTGGGCACAAGTTTTGTGACGCTGCCAGTTGCGCCGGCAGCGTAGATGCGGTTATCGGGCGCTCTTTACAGGGCGACTGCATGATCAGGCACGAAATTTGAGATTTCGGGCATTCGCGTCGCCGACGCCCATACTTAGCATGCAAAGCCTAAACTTGGGAACAGTTTTGAGCGGTCACCTGAGTTGCCCCTTCGCTCGAAGGCTCTCAGGAGCCCGCGCGATAGTCGCAATGCGGCGGCAAGCAACGTGCTGTGTTTGCGCCTGCCATAGGCTTTAGAAAGGAACAGACGAATGCGCAAATCGGTTAAAGGATCTCTGTTTGCAGCCGCCGTGATGGTGGGGATGAGCGGCCTCGCCACTGGAAATGCCTCCGCTCAGGCGTCTTCTCCAAGCGAGATCGTCGGCCTGTGGGAAGCTGAAGACGGTAGCTTGAAGCTTGAGATTTTCGACGCCGGTGGGATTTACGCCGCCCGAATGGTCTATGGCAATCGGGTGGTTGAAGCTGACGGCAAGACCTTCAAAAAGGACATTCATAATCCCGATCCGAAGCTCAGATCGCGTTCGCTGCAGGGCATTGTGTTCGTGAACAACCTCAAATGGGACCCCCGCGATCGTCGCTGGGAGGGCGGTACACTTTACGACGGTTCGTCAGGGCGCACCTATTCCGGCCGGGCATCGCTGGTGAAAGGCAAGCTCGAGCTGCGGGGATATGTCGGTACGTCGCTGCTTGGTCAGACCATGACCATGCGCCGGGTCGCTTTGTAGCCCGCGAAGGCCAAGGCCATGGGCCTGCCCCTCGGGCGCGTTCCCGAAATCGGCCATCTCCACGGCCGCGTCGAGGACAGCCAAGGCACGTGGCGACCCCGGCCAGCAGTCTGCGCCAATAGCTTACCGGGTCTGAGCCTGCGCGCTGGGCCAGCTCGTCCAGAAAGCGCTCCCGGGCAAAGCAGTTAGGAGCCCAGCCAATTCCGCGCCAGGATCGCACTTAAGCTGTCCGCACGCTGCGGCTGGCATAGGTTTTGTAAAGACGCTGCTGATTGAGGGCATCCTGCTTTGGTGCGATACCGAACTCGCGCGAATATTCTCGGCTGAATTGCGAAACGCTTTCGTAACCCACCCGATAAGCCGCGTCGCTGACATTTGCCGCCTCCGACACCATCAATCGACGAGCCTCGAGTAAACGCAATTGCTTCTGGAACTGCAGCGGCGTCATGGACGTCAGTGCCTTGAAGTGCTGATGAAACGACGATGGGCTCATCCCGGCCAGTTCGGCGAGCTGTTCTATCCGCAAGGTCCGAGCGAAGTTGAGATGCAATGCCGAGATCGCCTTGGCGACCCGCTCTACATTCGACTCCGGCAATACCAGCTTACGCAACTCCCCGCCACGCGGCCCGCTGACCAGCCAGTAGCAGATCTCGCGCATCACCGAAGGGTAAAGGATAGGGATCGATTTGGGCGAAGCCGTCATGCGCATGAGGCGCATGACACAGTCAACCAAGGTCTCGTCCACTCTACCCACGAACACGCAGGGCCCAGACTCCGCGATCGGCTCAGGCGGTTCTTCCAGTTGCTCAAGGACGTCGCGCACCACAGCTACATCGAAATCGATGACAACACCGATATAAGGAGCTTCGGCGCTGGCCTCGACGATCCGTCCCGTTGCCGGGAGTTCGACGCTCACGACCAGGCAGTCCATGGCGCCATAATCGAGGCGATCGTCGCCGAAGTGAATCTCCTTGGCGCCTTGCAAGACGACGCAGAGCGACGGCCGGTAAATTGCCCGGACCGGCAACATGGCCTGAAACGAGCGGACGATGTTGAATCCTTCGATCAGCGTCGGGAACAAGCCCTGGCCGCCACCCTGTTCCTCGATATATGCGTTGACCGCCGCCAGAAGCGATGACGTCATGTGCGCCTCCAGTCGTTTATCCGGCCAGAGCAACACCTGACCCTTCGACAGACTATCGCCATCTGCAGGATTAGGCAAATTTCTTGAAGGTTCGGGCATTCTGATCATTGGGCGCTCCATTTAGCTTGATTATGCCAACAAGCGAGGAGCAGCTCAGGAATGACAGAGACGTCAGCGCAGTCAACCGCATTAACGATCACGCGACCATATCACGCTGAAAATACCAGCGATGCATATGTTGAAGGTTGGCGCGTTGCGTCCATGTGCATCACTCTGATTCTGATCAACGCGTTCTCGCAGATTGATAGAATTCTTCCCTTCATCCTGGCTGAATCCATCAAAGCTGATCTGAACTTGAGCGATACACAGATGGGCCTGCTCACCGGCCTGGCATTCGCCGTCTGCTATGCGCTTCTATCACTGCCACTTGCACGCGCGGCCGATCGCGGATCACCGAGATTTGTGCTCGTTTCCTGCATCCTGGTCTGGAGCGTGATGACTGCACTCGGCGGTTTTGCAGCAAGCTTCCTGTTTTTGGCCCTGACCCGATTTGGCGTCGCTTTCGGCGAGGCCGGCGCGGTTCCCGCCGGGCATGCGCTGATCGCGAGAAAGATCCGGCCCGAACAGCGCGGATTCGTGATCGGATTATTCGCCATGGGAATCCCGCTCGGCACGATGGCCGGTTTTGCCGCCGGCGGCGCAATCGCAGATACCTTGGGTTGGCGTACAGCGTTGATCGGCGCTGGGTCGATCGGCATCGTGATCGGGCTCGTGACGATCCTTGTCGCCGGTCCGACTCCGCCCCTCAGACGTTCGGCGAGCGACAATGAGCCCTTCTTGCGTACCGCCCTCAATCTGCTCGCCACCCCGGCGTTTCGCTGGATGTTCGTCGGCGCCATTTTCCTCGGCTTCGCTGCCGCACCGTTCTATGCATTCATCGCACCGTTTCTCATCCGCTCCTACGGCTACACCGCCAGCGAAGTGGGCCTCGCCTTCGGGCTTCTCCAAGGGCTGATGGGCATCCTCGGTGCGCTGGGTGGCGGCCGCTGGTTCGACAGCGCGGCACGATCCGGCACGGGCAGAGTTCTTGGGCCGCCGGCAATTCTCCTGCTGCTTGCCAGTCTGACGACGACGGCCGCGCTGTTCATGCCCACAGGGTGGATGTCGATCGCATTTCTCGTTCCCTCCATGCTGTCCTTCTCCTTCATGTTGCCCTGGGGGTTCGGCGCCGCGCATCTCGTTGCCGGTCCTGGCCTGCAGGCGCAGGCGTCCAGTCTTGTGATGATCGGCACCGGCCTCGTGGGCCCGGCACTCGGACCAATCCTTGTCGGCATCATCAGCGACACCGCAACCGAGGCGAACATTGCTAACGGCTTGGGGCTCGGATTGTTGATCGTACCGCTCGGCAGCGCCTTGGCCGGTCTCGCCTTTCTGGTCGCGAACCAAAGGGTCGCAGATTTCCTTCAAAAATAACTGCCGAAGGAACGGCAGCACTCAGGCCGGTCCCTTTCCATCACCCCAGATCCGAGGTTGCTATGCTTACGCTCATTGAAAATGCACTCGAAAACTTCCTGGCTGAAGACGACGGACAAGCCATCGTCATGTTGAATCTCCTGCGGTTCCGAGAGGACGGCGGCAGGGAGCGGTACACGGAGTACCTGGCCGTCGCCTCGCCGATCGTCGCGCGTTTCGGGGCGGAAATCGTCTATGTGGGCAATGGCCTCCCGGCGCTTTCGGCGGAGCCCGGACAGGCTTGGGACGCGGTGGCTCTCGTCCGCTATCCCAACCGCAGGGCTTTCGCCGACATGGTGATGGACGCCGAATATCGGGACAGGGCAACCCCGATGCGCGAGGCGGCGCTGGCTGAGGCGGTATTGCAGCCTCTCCAGACGGCTTCCTCCTGAAGGCTACGGGAGGATTTTCAGGATGTGTAAGAATTGGACCAGCCAGGACATGCCGTCCCAGCACGGTCGGACCATCGTCGTCACCGGCACAGGCGGCCTCGGCTTCGAGGACGCGCTTGCGCTTGCGCGCGCAGGAGGCGACGTCATTCTGGCCGGACGAGACCCTCGCAAGGGAAGCGAAGCCATCGCCGGCATCAGACAGTCCGTCCCGCACGCGAGCGTGAGCTTCGAACCCGTCGATCTCGCAGATCTGGCCTCTGTCGCCGCATTCGGGCAGCGGTTGCGCGAGAGCCGCGATCGCATCGATACACTGATCAACAACGCCGGTGTCATGACGCCACCCCAGCGCAAGGCGACGACCGATGGTTTCGAACTTCAGTTCGGAACGAACTATCTCGGTCACTTTGCGCTGACAGCACATCTCCTGTCCCTGCTCAGGCGAGGACACGATCCTCGTGTGGTCACCCTCTCCAGTATCGCGGTGCGCCGGAATGCCGCCATCGACTTCGACGATTTGCAGGCCGAAAGGGCCTACAAGCCGATGCCGGTCTATGCCCAATCCAAGCTCGCCTGCCTCATGTTCGCCCTCGAACTTCAGCGCAGAAGTGACGAAGCCGGCTGGGGCCTGACAAGTATTGCGGCCCATCCCGGAGTTTCGCGGACGGACCTTCTGCACAACGCCCCGGGTCGACACAGCGCTCAGGGACTTTTGCGATCGGTCCTGTGGTTTCTGTTTCAGCCGGCGGCGCAGGGAGCTCTGCCCACATTGTTCGCGGCGACGTCACCGGATGCCCGCGGAGGCAGGTACTACGGTCCTAACAGGCTTTCGGAGACACGCGGCCATCCGAGCGAGGCGGCAATTCCCGCAGATGCATTGGAATTGCATGTCGCCCGCCGGCTTTGGGACGTCTCGGAAAAGCTGGCGGGCGTCGATTTCGGCGCTGCTGCGGCGACACCTCTCCGCACAGGTCTAGATGGACCCAGCGTTCCCGCGGAGGCTTGAGGGATGGACCCGCTCGCAAGTCTCGTCGACTGGATTGCTCTTTTCGGAATGCTTGGTTTGTTCGCTGCCGGACTGGCGGAACGCTTCGTCCCGGCTTTGCCTTCCCATGGCATGCTGGTCGCAATCGGCATGGCTGCGGCCGAAGACAGTTGGTCGCTGCCGGCCGCTTTCATCATGACGACCTGCGGAAGTGTATTCGCCAGTGTTGTACTGTTCCTCGTCGTCCGGGCTGTCGGACAAGATATATCCGCCAAGCTTTTGTATGTAAGTGGACGGCTCTTGGGTCTGCCGCCGAGGCGCATCGACAAGATGCTGACCTCCTTCCGAGCGCGCGACAGGAGCCTGTCCCTGATTGCGCAAATTATCCCGGCAGTTCGGTTCGTCGCGCCGCTGGCCGCTGCGCTTGTTCGCCTGGATGCGTGGCGCTTTGCTGCCGGCACTCTACTGGGCACTGCCCTGTGGAATGGTCTGTTCCTCGCCGCGGGCTACACGGCCGCACGGTCGATCCCCGACCTCAATGCATCAGCCTTGGCGATTAAGTTCCTGCTCCTCGTTCTTGGCGTCGAGACGTTGTCCGTGCTGATCTGGCGACTGCTTGGGCGAAGCAATTGGCGCCGGACCTCCTCGGAGGATCAAGCATGCTGAACAGGTCATCAGAGACCCTCCAGTTCTTCCGCGCCTGGCTATCCGACCCGCTCAGGGTTGCGGCCGTCACACCATCCGGACGGGCGCTGGCGGCTTTGATCGTATCGGAGGTTTCTGCGGAAACCGGGCCAATCCTCGAACTCGGTCCCGGAACGGGGGTGTTCACGCGCGCGCTGTTGGCGCGGGGGGTTGCCGAGGAGAAACTCGCGCTCATCGAATTCGGTTCGGAGTTTGCCGCAAAACTGAATGCCGATTTCCCTCGTGCGAAGACATTGTGCATGGATGCGGCGCGATTGCGTAGCGTTGAGCTATTCGACGACACCCCGGCAGGGGCTGTCATCAGCGGCCTGCCGCTTCTGTCGATGCCGCCCCGCACGGTCTATTCCATCCTGGAGGGCGCTTTCGCGCACCTTCGCACCAACGGTGCGTTTTATCAGTTCACGTATGGCCCGCGCTGTCCGGTATCGCGTCCGTTGCTCGACCGGTTGGGCCTCAAGGCCACCTATTTGGGCGGCACCTTCGCAAACGTGCCTCCGGCTGCCGTCTACCGCATTCAGCGTCGCAAGATCCTGCGCATCGCCGAGATTCGGGTACGTCCTACCGCGGACAATCCCTGACGTGGGCGAGCCCCGTGAAGTCGCCGGCGCTGTCGCGTTCCTTGCTGGCCCCGCTGCAAGTCTGATTACGGGTGCGGTTCTCAGTGTAGACGCCGGCTTCAACGCCTGAGCTAAGCCCCACCACCACTGGCCAGTCGCCGGGTGAGCTGCAGTCATGCTGCTTGCACTCCGCAACTGGCGCACTTGCTTCCGATCAAACGGACTTGGTTCATTCAAACTACGAAATCGAACCGTCCGAACCGTCCGTCGCCGGTTTGCTTCATGTCGAGGAGGAGTGTCTCGTGAAAGAGCCGATCTCCGACATTTCCGGGCTCTCCGGGAAAATAGAGCTGGGTGGTGAGGACGCGTCCACCTGGGCGCTGGACCTTGAAATGGAAATGACGCGTTCGGCCAGGATAAAGCGCGGGCACGATAGTGTTGAACCACCAGCGCCCCTGCGCGTCGGTGAACTGGTGCCCGCACAGGCGAAAACCGATGCTGTCGTAATCGCCGTTTTCGTCCGCATGCCAGATCTCGACGAGGCTTCCGGCGAGCGGTCGGCAGCGCTTGTCGAGGACAAGTCCGGCAACCGTTATCCGTTCACCGTGGAGGGCGTCCGCATGGAGTTTCCGATTGCGCGGCGAGTTCGGCTTGAAGAACGGACCGGCTTCCCGCTCCAGAGTGAGGTCGTCTCCGTCGCGACATTCCAGGGTCAGAGGGAGTTCGGGGCCTGCTTGCGCGAATGCCTTGGTCCTGGCTGCGTGGATCAGAGGCAGCGTTAGAAATGCGATCAATAGGGAGCGTCGGCTAGAAGGCAAGGTCGGTCTCCAAGTGTCGAATTCACTGGTATCTCGGCTGGCTGTGGCCGGTCACTGAAGTCGCCTCACGGCGTTCGCCTGAGCCTCCTTGATGAGACCGGAATACATATCCTCCTTGCCGGGATACCAAGGCATGGAACCGATGGAGCCGAAGCCGGGGATCGTTTCCATGTGCGCGACCATGCGGGCGCGCATGCGCTCGTCGGGAAGCGGTCCGGTCATCGCCTGGACGTTGTCGCTCATGTGATCGGGGTTCGAGGTGCCGCACAACACGCTGGTGACGGCGGGATGCGCCATGACCCATTTGAGGAAGAACTGCGCCCAACTCGTCGCGCCGAACTCCGCCGCGAAACCGGGAAGCGGTTGCCCCTCGACCACCTTCATCAGTCGCGCCTTTTCGAGCGGTAGATTGATCAGCACACCGACGCCCTTCTCGGCAGCCGCGGGAAGCAGGCGGCGCTCGGCATCGCGATTAAAGATCGAATAGTTCGTCTGGATGAAGTCGACGTCGTCGCGTTCGACGATCGCCAGCAACTGGTCCTGCGCCGCCGACTCATGATGAGTGATGCCGACATGGCGTATCAGTCCTTCCTGCTTCCATGCCTTCATAAGCGGGATGGTGACCGATGCATTGGTGATGCTGTGGCATTGCATGAGATTGATCGTGTCGCGCCATGTGCGCATCCGCGACTGCCGGAAGCTTTCCTCGGCATGGGTTTCGTCGCCGAGATATTCGCCCGTGGCCCAGACCTTGTTGGCGAGAAACATCTCGTCCGAGCCTTCGAACTCGCCCATGAACTGGCCGACGCTGACCTCGGCCGAGCCATAGAGCGGTGAGGTGTCGACCACGCGACCGCCGGCGGCGACATAGCGTTCGAAGACCTGACGAAGAGCGTCGCGACGATCGCCGGGCTTCAGGTCGAAGGTGAGGAAGGTACCGAGGCCCAGCGTGGTCACCCGTTCACCGGTGCGGGGCAGGGTACGGGTCAGCACCTCGGGATTGGAGTCCGAGGCTGCGGAGGTCGTGTCCTGGGCCTGCGCCGTGGCGGTGGTCTGGCCGGCGAGCGCCAGCCCGGTTGCCGCGGCTCCCACCGTTCCGAGAAAACCGCGACGATTGATCTTTGACTGGTCCGTGAGAGATTTCCTGCTCGATTATTCTTGAATTCAAAACTGCCAGTTGGCGGGGACCCAGATGTAGCCGCCATCGGTCTTCAGCATCCGGCCGAGGCCGGGGAACGGGAAGTGGAAGCCGAGCACCGGGATGCGGTCGGTTGCCGCCCTGTCGAAGATGCGCCGGCGCGACGCGAGCGCAGTCTCCTTGTCGCGGTCAGGGCCTGGAAGCCAGGGATTGTCGACGTTGACGACCGGGTGATAGGCAAGGTCCGCCGTCAGCAGCAGTTGGTCGCTTCCAGAGTGGACGAGGAAGGTCGCCATGCCCGGCGTGTGACCGGATGCGACGAGGGTCGTGAGGCCCGGCACAATCTCGGCGCCGGCTTCATAGAACTCGACATCGTTCATGACCGGCTCGAGGCTGTTCTTGATCGCGGCGGCGAAGCGCACACGAAATTCCTCCGGCACGGGCATGTAGGAGAGATCCGGATCGGTGCGGACGAAGAAGTCCCAGTCCGCCTTCGGGACGAAGACCGTCGCGCGGGGGAAGGCCTTGCTGCCGTCCTCTGTGCGGAGATTGCCGACATGGTCGGGATGGGTGTGCGAAATGACGATCGCGTCAATGTCAGCGGGGCCGAGGCCGATCGCTGCCAGGTTTTCAAAGATGCGGCCGCCGTTCGGACCCATCGTCTTGCCGGCGCCAGCCTCGATTAGAATCCGCCGTCCGCCGGTTTCGATCAGAAGCGTATTCAGGTTGAGCGTCATGTGGTCGGTCGGAAGGAATGCTCGCCGCAGCACCTCTTCAAGCTCTGCTTCCGGCGCGTCGCTGGCATAGACACGAGGAGGGCCGCCGATAAGGCCGTCGCTCAAGACGGTCGCGCTGATCTCGCCGACTCGAATGCGGTAGCGACCGGCGTTGCCACTCAACAAGGACGCGGTTTGGGCATTGGCGTTGCCGGAGCCGCTCAGGCTTGGGATGAGCATACTTGATGCGCCTGCGACAGCGGACAGCATGATAGCGCGTCTATCGAGAGTGAAGGCATTCATCGGTTTTCCCTTCTTCGTGGGGCACGCTCCCGCTTCTTTCAATTGTACGGGGCCGGAAATGACCGGCGAAAGGAAGCGGACAGGGCGCGATAGTTAACTTTGCGCCTACCATGACATGGGACAATTGATCCGATAAGATGCGCAACGATGATCAGCTTGGTTAGAATTACTTCCCAATGAGCCCTGTTCGGCTGGACAGCTTTGATGTGTTCGTCTCTATCGTCCGCTGCGGTGGCTTCCGCGCGGCGGCGCTCGAGCGCGGCGTGTCTTCATCGGCCCTGAGCCAAACGATGAACGCGCTCGAAGAGACCCTCGGCATCCGGCTCCTCAATCGCACGACGAGAAGCGTGTCTCCCACGGAAGCCGGCAAACGCCTCCTTGAACGGTTGGCGCCCGCATTGAGTGACATCAGGCTGGCGATCGCGGAAGTCGACGAGTTGAGGGACACTCCATCCGGAACGCTCCGGATCAACGCCCCGGCGCCGGCGGTCGATCATTTTCTCTGCCCGTTGGCATTCGACTTCATGGATGCCTATCGCGAGGTGAAGGTTGAAATCATCAGCGATGCGGCGGTGATCGACATCGTGGAACAGGGCTTCGATGCCGGCGTCAGATTCGGCAAGCAACTGGCGCAGGACATGATCGCACTCCCGCTTGGACCCGCGCTTCGCTATACGATCATCGCTTCACCGGACTACGTCAAAAGGCACGGTCAGCCGCAGGTACCGCACGATCTCGTCAGTCATGACTGCATCAAGCGCAGATTTCCTGGCGGCACTCTGGTCACCTGGCGGTTTGCCGACGGGAACGAAGAGATAGAGGTCACTCCCACGGGCCGCCTGACGGTCAGTTCGGCGCACAACGAGCTGCAGGCGGCCCTGGCCGGCAGAGGAATAGCCCATGTTTTCGACGACTATGCCAAACCCCATATCCTGAGTGGTCGGCTGGTGGAGCTTCTCTCCGATTGGAGTCCAACTTTGCCGCACTGGTTTCTGTATTACCCCAGCCGCCGCCTGCCGAGCGCCGCCATGCGAGCGTTTCTCGATTACATGAGGAATTATGACTGGCAGGCGAGGGACTGATCGCATCGCCGCAGCGCCCACTGGTCGGCCGCCGTCAGATCAGAAATTGATAGCTCGCCGGCACGAAGCGGAACCCTGCTTCGAGCGGCTCGACAAAGCCGACTGATGGGTGGGGCATGTGATAGCCGATAAAGGGCATTTTCTCTACAGCCAGCATGGCAAAGATCCTTTTGCGACTGCTGGCAGCAGCGCCTTTGTCCATGTCGAACGAAACCCCCCAATCCGGCTTCTGAAGAGACGCGACGAAATGGTTCGCCGTATCGCCCGTCAACAGCAGGTAGCGGCCTGCCGATTCCAGCAGGAACGCCATGTGACCGGGTGTGTGGAACGGCGATTGAAGAGCATGGCTTGGTCCTCCAGATAGCTCGGTTTCGTTGTGATCGTGGTCGAAGGGCGGAAGTTCCGCGGACCAAGGCCCGAGACCTTGCCCAGACCTTCCGCCTTTCATGGCCTCATTTGACGCGCTGCCATTCGATCCTGATTTCGGTCCCTTCCGGTCGCCGAAAATGTTCCGTCATGCGGTCGCCGGCGACGACCAGCGTCAGGTCATCACGGGTCCGGACGCTGCCAACCCAGTTCGGAAAGGTCGCCCCTTCGACGCGGTTGCCGCTGAATTCGCCGTCGTCACCAACGGTGTAGGTGCCGAAGAAACCGATGTTGCGTGATACGGCCATGCGGTTTTCGTCGTCCGTTCCCTCACCACGAGCACCGGAGGCAAAGCGCGGGGTATCGGCATCGGTGATGACTGCCGAAAAGTGCATGTCCGGAGTGAAGACGAGGAGACCATTGGGGTTCTTGCCATAGGCCGGAATGTTTTGCCCGCCCGGATCAATCGTCGCCGACACCAACTTCCAGGTGCCTATAACCTGGTTTGCTGCGACGGTCTGCGCGAAGGCGGGCGAAGACGAAATGCTGACGGCGAGAGCCAATATTACTGGTCGAATGGACATTTTGTTTCCTTCCCGGTCCATGATGTCTGTGTTTCTGGGCCGTTTCCGCTGCTCACAGATCCTGTCGGTCGGCGGAATTCGCCACCTCCTGCTGCGCCTCAAGGCCAGTCAGGCGCACGGAAAGCGCGCGTGAGATTGAGGAATAGGCCGTGCTACCCAGCGCCAACCGCAATGGCGGCGTCTCGCTCTCGGCGGCCGAAATGATTGCGGCCACGGTTCGCGCCGCGTCGCCCTTGATCTCGAAGCTACCATCGCTGATCGCACGGCGAACGACGCCGGCAGGGGTTTCCTCGTAGGCATCCATGGGTTCTGCGCGGACGAGATTGGCTCCGAAATTCGTGCCGGTCGGTCCCGGCTCGGCGATGATGAAGTCGATGTCGAAGGGAGCCACTTCCTGTGCGACGGATTCGACGAAGCCTTCGATACCCCACTTGGACGCGTGATAGAGGCTGAAGCCCGGATAAGCGATCTGCCCACCTTCGGAAGAAACCTGGACGATACGTCCGCCGCCTTGCCGTCGAAGAAGGGGCAATGCGGCACGGATCAGATGGATGGATCCGGCAAGGTTGGTGGCAATCTGCCGGTCGATATCTTCGTTCGTCAGCTCTTCCGCCGCGCCGAACAGGCCATAGCCCGCATTGCTGACGATCACGTCTATCCGGCCATGCCGCTGGAAGGCTCCTTTAACGGCCGATGTTATGCTCTCCGCCTCGACCAGATCGAGCGGGACGACATCCAAGCGTTCGCGGTATGCCTGCTCGAGTTGCGTCAGCGTCCCCGGGCGGCGGATCGTTGCGACCACCTTGTGTCCCTGCGCGAGCAACTGCTGCGTCATCTCGAGACCGAGCCCCGAAGAAGCGCCGGTGATGAACCATGTCTTTGGCATGTAATCCTTATCTATTCATCTCCGAATGTAGCTTAGCGGAATTGGTGATATAAGATTGTCAATGTGAGATAAGATGGTGAGGATAATTCACGAATGGTGCGTCCCAGTCTGAACGATCTGGCCGCCTTCGCGGCGGTAGCCAGCCACCGGAGCTTCCGCAGAGCGGCTGACGTCATGGGTGTTTCGCGCTCCGCCCTCAGCCACGCGATCATCGGTCTGGAGGCAAAACTGGGCGTCCGGCTTTTCAACCGGACGACACGCAGCGTGTCGCTGACGCAGGCTGGCGCACGCCTGCTCGCGCGGCTCGATCCGGTTCTTCAGGATCTCGACCAGGCGCTCGATACCCTCTCGGAAGAACGCGGCACTCCCAGCGGCACACTGCGGATCAATGCGAACAAGAGCGGTGCCTGCATCCTCCTAAGAGAAATCGTGCCGCGGTTCCTGGATCTCTATCCCGACGTAGAGCTTGATCTGGTTTCGGAAGGTCGGCTCGTCGATATCGTGGAACAGGGTTTTGATGCCGGTGTGCGCCTGCTGGAGGCCGTCCCGCGAGACATGGTCGCGGTGACGTTCGGAGGCGACGTCCGATTTATCGCCGTGGCGGCTCCCTCCTATATGGACGGTAGAGCAACGCCGAACACGCCTGATGACCTGCATGCCCATTGCTGCATCCGCCAGCGTCTGCCCAGCGGCAAGCGCTACCGCTGGGAGTTTTCCAAACACGGGGCCGAGATCGCGGTCGACGTCCCGGGCAACCTCACCCTCGATGACAATGATCTTCTCGTGCAGGCGGCGGCGGACGGGCGCGGCATCGCCTATGTGCCCGAACACTTCGCACGACCGTTTCTGGGATCCGGCCAACTCGTGACCGTGCTCGATGACTGGTGCCCGCCCACGCCTGGTCTGGCCCTCTATTACCCGCGCAGCCAGCACATCCCGTCCCCGCTTCGCGCATTCATCGACATATTGAGACAAGTGGACAGGACGCGATGACGGGCGACGGTGAATGGCGCGACCGACCCTATCAGATGGATTCAGGAAGAATTGCGGCACCCATCGCTTTTAGCCGTTTCCGCATCGCGGATGCTTGCCCGGCCTGTCAAGGCGTCGCAGGCTTGCGTCGCAAGATCATGCCGCCATGGTGCAAGGTGTTCGCATCGACGAAATCGCCGTCAGCAGTGAAGCCCGTGTCGTCCCAGTACTCGATATGCGTCCCGTCGACTTCGTAGCGGCCCTCATAGGCTCGCTCGCGCTGACCGCGGGCCTCGACATAGCGTCCACTCGGCAGAAGTTCATGACGAACTCGGTTGTCGTCGGTGACCCACATGCCAACGTAAGGATGGTTCGGCTGCAAATTGGGCTCCTGTGCTGCTACGGGGTGAGTCGAAAGGGTGGCGGTGATGAGTGCTGCAAATGCCTGTCGCATGGTCTGGCTCCGTCAAGCGTTGCTGTTCCCGGTTTGGAGGCGTTAGCGCATGTGTGCGCAGTGCCGGTTCGGCAGGCACTAAGTTCTGCCGAGGCCGGGTGCGTCGGTCATTGCGAACGCGGGGCGTTGTTGTCGACAACCTGCTGATAGGCAACGAGGTCCAGGAAGGCTTCCGCATTGACGACGAGGCCGTCCTTCATCTCGAATATCCAGACAAACTGGTTGCGATAAGGTGCGCCCGACGTCGTCGTCGCTGTTCCGTCGAAGCGGATGATGATCGTGTCGCCGTCGGCAAAGATATCGTGCACCTCCGGCACGACCGGCGTCGCGAGACGGCTGGTCAAAGGAAGTGATGCATGTTCGATGAAGTCCTTCTGGTTGCGATAGGTGCCGGCGACCGGCCCGGAGCCATGGATCGTCCACACGACGTCGGGAGCGAGAAGTTCCGCGAAAACGTAGGTACCTCCGCGCCATTTTTCGAAGGCGGCTTCAACGATCGCCCTGTTCTGGCGTTCTATCGCGGCACTGTCCGGAGCCTGCACCTGCGTTGCCGCAGTGGTGGCAATGGCTGCACCCGGCAGGGCGAGCGACAGTAATGCCAGTGTGATCAGAGCTGTTCGGCTCGCGCCGGCGACTCGGTGGCGTATCGGGAGAGTGGTCATGATATCGGTCCTTTCCTGGTGGCTGAGGGCTTGATAGGCCCATCGACCGGCAATGAAGCTGCGTGCACCGTCGACAGGCCTCGCGTCGTTTTGACGGTCAGTCGCGGCGTGCGGTCGTGGCGCCGCCGAAGATCAGTTGCTGGACGAGGGGACGTTGCGTGAAGCGAGCGGGAAAGACGGGGTTCGGTGCGCTGATCCGGTTCAGACGATCCAGTTGTTCCGGCGTAAGCACTAGATCCAGAGCTCCGAGATTGTCCTCGGCCTGGGCGAGCGTGCGAGCGCCGATGATGGGGGAGACGACGGTCGGATTGGCCAGCGTCCAGGCAAGCGCCACCCGAGATGGTGTGGAGTTGGCCTCCTCGGCGACGGCTCGAACCTCGTCCGCAATTTCGATCGCACGTCCGTTCAGATGCCCCGACGAAGCTATGACACCCCTCCGGCTGGCAGACACGGTCGCCTCTTGCGAATCCTCGACGTCGGCAAGGGAGTATTTGCCCGTGAGCACGCCACCGCCGAGCGGCGACCACGGAAGCACCCCAAGGCCCAAAGCCGCAGCCGCAGGCAGTAGCTCGTGCTCGACGGTCCGCTCCACGAGGCTGTATTCGATCTGCAGCGCCACGAAAGGAGACCAGCCGCGGATGTCTGCGAGCGTCTGCATCTGTGCAACGCGCCATGCAGGCGTGTTGCAGATGCCGAGATAGAGCACTTTTCCCGACCGAACGAGGTCGTCGAGCGCTCGCATGACCTCGTCCGGCCGGGTCGTCATGTCCCATGCATGGAGATAAAGGAGGTCGATGCGATCGGTGCCGAGCTGCGTCAGGCTCTGCTCGACGGACCGCACCATGTTCAGGCGGTGGTTGCCGCCGGAGTTCGGGTTGCCTGGTTCGCGCGCCATCGTAAATTTCGTCGCTAGAACGATCCGCTCGCGCTTGTCGCCGATGAAGGTCCCGAGCAGGCGCTCGGCGCGGCCGTCGGTGTAATTTACCGACGTGTCGACGAAATTGCCGCCCCGGTCGACATAGAGATCGAAGATACGGTGGGCCTCGTCGCCGTCCGCCCCCCATCCCCAGTCGGAACCGAAGGTCATCGTTCCGAGGCTCAACGGCGAAACTCGCAAGCCCGACCGTCCAAGAAGTTTGTAGTGATCAACCGTCATGTCGGCTGTCTCCTCGTTGTGAGATCCAAGGTAGACGCGTCGATAAGAGCGAACAACTTGCCCAATGATGACCACCGTGGTAATTCATTCTAACCAATGGCAATCGATCTGAACGGCATTTCTGTTTTCCTGGCAGTCGCAGAAGCGCGGAGCTTTCGCGTGGCCGCGGAGAAATTGGGCGTCACACGGCCAGCCGTCAGCCAGTCCATCCGCCGTCTCGAAGATCGGCTGGGCGTCGCGCTCGTTCAGCGCACGACGCGCAGCGTCAGTCTCACAGAAGCCGGCGAACAACTGTATCAGCGGGTGGCGCCGGCTATTTCCGAAGTCGGACTGGCGCTCGATGCGACGGCGGACCGCGACAGCGCACCGAGCGGACTGTTAAGGCTGGCGGTGTCATCCATCGCCGAGCAGTTCATCTCCGGGCCGCTTCTGGCGCGTTTCGCGGACACCTTTCCCGCCGTTCAGATCGACGTGACCGTCACGGACGAGGAATTCGACATTGTCGCGGAAGGCTATGACGCGGGGGTACGACTGGGCGAAGTCATCGATCAGGACATGATTGCCGTTCCGGTGTCGGGCGAGCAGCGCCAGGGCGCCTTCGCTGCGCCGTCCTACATCGAACGTTTTGGCAAGCCCGAACATCCTTCGGAACTCTCCGCCCACCGCTGTATCGGCTGGCGTCCAGCGCCACACAGCGCACCCTATCGTTGGGAATTCGGCCAGCATGGCCGCGAGTTCGACGTGGCTGTCGACCCGCAGATCACCACCAACGACATGTGGCTTATGATCCGCACAGCCTGTGCCGGCGGCGGCATCACCTTCGGGATGGAGGACACCTTCAAACCCTATGTCGAATCTGGTCAGTTAGTCCCTCTCCTTCAGGAGTATTGCCCCCTCTTTGCCGGCTTTTTTCTTTATTATCCCAGCCGGCGCAATCTCGCTCCAAAGCTTCGGGCACTCGTCGACCATGTGAGGCGGTGGCGATAGCGCCCATCCCAATTTGACGAAAGCACCTTGAGCGGATGTGGTTGTAAGGTCGGCAATCATATCCCCGACCGCAGGTCTGTGTTTCGGCGTGGAATAAGGACCCCGTGTCAGGGGTGATCGGCGTCCAAAAAAGACCCCTGTAACGCAGGGTTGTCACACTGCCTTCGGTTTTATCGGAGGCATTTGTTTTGGATATTGGTTGTGGAGACGATTGCGAAGATTCGTCGGCTGTCGCTGGTCCAGGGGAAGTCGATCGAGGAGATCTGCCGCGAGTTGAGGATATCGCGGAACGTTTTCCGGAAAGTGCTTCGGTCAGACGCGACAGAGTTCCGCTACGAGCGTGAGCATCAGCCGATGCCAAAGATCGGCCCTTGGCAGGATCAGCTCGACGGGCTTTCGGATTGCAACCACGGCAAGGCGGCGCGCGAGCGGCTAACTCTGATCCGGATTTACGAGGAGTTTCGCGGGCTCGGCTATGAAGGGAGTTACGATGCGGTCCGTCGATACGCGAAAGGCTGGGCGAAGGAGCAAGGATCGGCAACGGCGGAAGCCTATGTGCCGCTGTTGTTCGCGCCGGGGGAGGCCTATCAGTTCGACTGGAGCCACGAGATCGTCCTGATCAACGGCGTGACCGTGACCGTGAAGGTCGCCCATGTCCGGCTCTGCCACAGCCGCATGATGTTCGTCAGGGCCTATCCGCGCGAGACGCAGGAGATGGTGTTCGACGCCCACGACCAGGCGTTTGCCTTCTTCGATGGCACCTGCACGCGCGGCATCTACGACAACATGAAGACGGCGGCGGAGACGGTGTTCGTCGGCAAGGACCGGCAATACATCGCCGCTTCCTTCAGATGTGCAGTCACTATCTGGTGCAGCCGGTCGCTTGCACGCCGGCGTCGGGCTGGGAGAAGGGGCAAGTCGAGAACCAGGTCGGGCTGGTGCGCGAGCGCTTCTTCACGCCGCGGCTGCGCATATCGCATTGCTGAGGTGATCGGGCTTGGGCTCGCCAGTATTCGGATAGATCAGAATTGCCAGCCCGCGACGATTGATCATGAGCCAGGGCACGATGCGCGGGAACTCGATCGGCGGAAACGCGACCTGGTACATCGGCCCTGCATGCGGCCCAATGAGTTGGTCCCACCAGCGACCCATGACGACGGGGAAACGCCGGGCGATCTCCTCGCGCAAAGTCGCTGCAATGCGCGTCTGTCCGGGGCCGTCAAGTAGATGTGCGCGTGGTAGCTCCAGATCGCGTCGATGGACTTCGCCGGGCTGATGGGAGGTAAATCCTCAGTGGTAGTGAGTGCTAAGTCATTGTCGGGCATAAGAAAGTCCTTTTAAGTTGAGTGGGATTGGCTTGAGACGAGCGCCAGCCGTCGCGCCTGCTCCAACAAGCGGCGTTTTGTTCGCGGAATTTTGGTGGTGAGGCGGCGCGGAGGCTTTACGGCCTATCCGGGGTGCGCCTTCTCCACTTCGTGAGCAGCTGCAAAGGTTGCGCGGATCGCTTCCAGCACCTCCTCCGCAAGCGTGGCGTCTGCCTTAGCGACCGCACGAGATACGGCGATGCCGCCGATCTCTGCCGCCGCCGCAGCGATGGCGAGGCGGCGCTTCTGAGCCTGAGGGATCGTGTCCTCCAGCGAGTCCTCCAGCATCGTCGCCATCTCTTCGAACGCGCGTTTGAAGCTCTCGCTAACGGCGCTGTCATGACGACCGATCTCGCTTGCGGAGGCCGCCATCGGACAACCGGTCTCCACCTTGTCGCGCATGTAGGGCGACAGGTATCCGTCTAGGTAATCGGTGAAGCCCAGGCTGCGATCGCCCACCCACTCGCGAGTGTCGTTCATGTTCCCGGCGAAGCCATAGGAGAAGGCAGCGGCCGCAAGCTCATCCTTCGATGAGAAGTGAGCGTAGAGCGCGCCATGGGTAAGGCCGGCCTCCTTGGCGATCTCGGCCACGCCGACGCCGTCTATGCCTTTCTGGCGGAACAGGCGGCTCGCCGCCTGCAGGAGAGCCTCCCGGTTCTCCGCCGCCTTCTCCTTGGAAACACGCATTCTCGAACCTCCGAGCCAGAATTTTCATTTTTTTAGTTGCGATCGCCATCAAAGTCAATTAGATGCTGCCCATGACGATTGATTGCGGTCGCCATTAAAAGATTCCCAACGGAGAAACAAGCATGCGTTACAAACTTTTCGGTGAGCACACGGGTCTGCGGGTCTCCGAGCTAGTGCTCGGCACCGGCATGTTCGGCACGGGCTGGGGCTATGGTCAGGAGCGTGACGAGTCGCGCCGCATTCTCGACGCCTATGCCGATGCAGGCGGCAACTTCATCGATACGGCCGGCGTCTATCAGGGCGGTCAGTCGGAAGAAATCATCGGCGACGCGCTGATCGGCCGCCGTGACGATTTCGTCGTTGCCACCAAGTACACGATGCCCGCCGGCGCCAAGGGTGGCATCCTCGTCACCGGCAACAGCCGCAAGGCGATGATCGTGTCCGTCGAGGACAGCCTGAAGCGGCTGAAGAGCAACTACATCGACATCCTATTCGTCCACATGTCCGACGGTGTCACGCCGGCCGAAGAGATCGTGCGCGGTTTCGACGACCTCGTGCGTGCGGGCAAGATCCTCTACGCTGGTCTGTCGAACTTCCCGGCGTGGCGCGCCGCGCGCGCCGTCACGATCGCCGAGCTGCGCGGCGCAGCCCCGATTGCCGGCCTCCAGTTCGAGCACAGCTTGGTGGTCCGCTCCAGTGAGCAGGAGCTGCTTGCTGTCGGCCAGTCGCTCGGCCTCGGCATGGTCTCCTGGTCGCCGCTGGGTGGCGGCCTCCTCACCGGCAAGTACCGCCAGGGTGAGACCGGCCGTAAGGAAGGGATGGGCGGCAACGTCTTCCAGCAGGAGAATTCGCCGCAGCGCACGGCGATTCTTGACACCCTGATCGAAGTCGCCAAGGAGCTGGGCGTCGCGCCGGGCGAAGCCGCGATTGCATGGGTCGCTGCCAAGGGCACGCTGCCGATCATCGGCCCGCGCACCATCGAGCAGCTTAACTCCAACCTCGCCGCCGCGAACGTGACCCTGTCGGCCGAGCAGATTGCTCGGCTCGACAAGGTCAGCGCGATCCCGACGGCCTTCCCCTACAACGTCCTCGAAGGCGCTCGAGCCGGCTACACCGGCGGCAAGGTCGAGGAGTTCACCGCTCCGGTCATTTCCGCCGCCTGATCCGGGCCGGCGATGACCGAGGTCCTCGACAGTGTCTCCTCAGGCGAAAGGCCGGTGACCCGGACGAATGCCTTGGAGCGCGTGGCGAGAACCGTCCCGCCCAGGGCACTCCGGCCGCGATCGCTGCGCTTCGACTCATCGGAGGTCGAAGAAGACAGGTGACACGGCCGGAGTGGCCTTCGAAGCGCGGACACCACGTCGACCGGCCGCTCTCCACCCCATTTGCGTAACAGAGTGAGCGCGATGCCGGACGTTTCGCTCGACCTCAGGTATCTTAGCGACGCTATCGCAGCGGCTGGGCACGGAAGTTTCTGCAAGGCGGCTCTGTCTCTCGACGTGCCGCAATCTACCGTCACTCGCCGGATCCTCATACTGGAAAGCCAGTTGGGATTTCCCCTGTTCCTGCGTGAACGGAGTGGCGTGAAATTGACAGTTGCGGGCTCCGACTTTCTGGCCAACGCTATCAGTGGCGTACATCAACTCAGCGCGCCGCCCAACTTGCAGCCCCGACCCACAAGGGATAGCGGGGTGTCCTGAGAGTTGGCATCCTCGCCTCACCGACGACGGTTTTCCTCCATTGTGTCCTCCGCCGCTTGCGGGAAACGCAGCCGAACCCTCAGATCTTGCTGCGGGAGGGAATCTCGCTGGAGATGCTCCACGCGCTCGATACCGGCGAGCTAGACATCTCGTTCGCCACCGGCCAGCACGACATTTGAGGATGGATACAGCTCCAAAATTCTCTGGAATGAGACCGTCTATGTCGTGATCCCGGACAGCCATCCGCTAGCGCGCCAGGACGTCGTAGCCTGGGACGAGTTGCGGGAGGAAAGTTTCATCGTGAGCCACGGCGGGCCAGGCTCCGAGATTCAGGACTATCTTATCCGGATGCTGTCCCGCAGCGGCTTCAGGCCCCGCATCGATGTGCACGACGTTTCTCGTGAGAACCTGGTGGCGTTGGGGTTCGGGCTGACGCTCACCAGTACATCGACGCTACGCCAAGATGTCGAGGGCATCTGTTTCCGCCCGATCGCTGGCGAGCGCGACGTGCTCGTCTCAAGTGCGGTCTGGTCGGCGACAAACGCCAACCCGGCTCTTAGCCAACTGCTAGCAGTTGCGGAGCGGCTCTCGAAGGACTGGCCATCAAAGGTTGGGCGGGTCGTATCCAGCCTCGCGTTCATGATCGCCTGCAGCCTGGCTTTCAGTCCTGTCGGGACGCGCCGGTTCAAGACTGATCTCCTATGCCAGGCTGCGACCGTTCCAAATGTCACCGGCAAGCGAGGACACTATGCCGGGAACAGGTATCAAGCTACCACTTTGGAAATTGATAATCGCGAGACGATACTTGCCGACGCGCCCTGAATGTCGGTGTCGCGCCAGTCGATACATCCGATCTCGACCAGCTCCAGAGCGCCTGCAAAGCTGCGGTGGAGGAATGGATCGCGGCGATAAGGCAGGAAGAGGAACTGGTCTCTGTCAATCATTCAGTTGCTGAAGGGCGACAAATGGGAAGCTGCGCATTTTAATGAGGATGAGGTGCGCGGCAGGGTTCTAGACGAGGACGCATTGCGCAAGGAGTTTTTCGGCTTCTGAGACGACCTCCTACGCTAAAGCTTCGGAGGTCATCCCGCTTCGTCCGAAAGATCGAGCCAGTCCTGCGAAGCTCGAAGAGCGAAGCAGGATGGCGGAGAGAGCGGGATTCGAACCCGCGTTACGGTCTCCCGTAAACACACTTTCCAGGCGTGCGCCTTCAACCACTCGGCCACCTCTCCGTCTTGGCATGTCGCATCGGCCGGTTTCACCGCGCGGGTTGGGGAACATGCAACTCCCTTGAAATCCGGTCCGGAATCTCCGCACCGTGGACGCCGTCAACCAGCGGCGTGCCCTTGGCGCCCAAGCCGTCAAAGCAACAGGCGCGGGGCTCATCTAGTCGATCCGGCGTCGAATGCCAAGCCATAACGGCTCTCTATTCGCTTTGCCGGGCAAAGGTGGTTTTGCCGCGCAGCCGAGGCTGCGCCCGCGATGCGCGACAGGGCCGCCGATCCGTGAGTGCCGATTGTTCAGACGCTTCAATTTCGCGTGTCGCGATTGCGAACAAGGCGCGCGCGCACTATCTCTCAGTCCGAAACAGACAAATGGAAGTCCTTGGGGAGGGAAGGTCTGGATGCTCCGCTTTCTTTTCCGTCTCGCGGCGATGGTGGCGCTTTCGGTTTCCGTCATCATGGCAGTGCTCGACACGACACGGTCGGTAGCGGCCTCTGCGCTGGTGCTGACGCCGCTCAATATTAGCTGGCTCGCCGTCTCGCCCGATACGCGAAGCGCCTTCGAAAGCTTCGTCCGCGACAAGGTCAGCTCGCTGCTGTGGGACGGCGTCATCGCCTTCGTGCTCAACCAGCCAGGCTTTGCGGTGTTCGCGGTGCTTGCCTTCATTCTCTACATGATCGGCTACAGACGAGAGCGGCCGACCGGGCGGTTTGCCCCGACGTAATGACCCAGTGATCTTCCGGCGTCCCCAAACGAAGAGAAATCCCAAATAATCCCAATAAAGAGAAAGGGAGACTGCGCATGTTTTTTCTCAGCGATGTGCTGAACAAGAAGCTCAATCTGCCGAAGCCCGCCGAGGCGCTGCCAGGCCGCGCCAAGGCGATCCCGACGGCATCCAAGCATTTTGTCTCGAAGAGGCCGCTCAAGGGACCTTATCCCGAGGGGCTGGAGACGGCGATGTTCGGGCTGGGCTGCTTCTGGGGCGCTGAGCGCCTGTTCTGGCAGACCGAAGGTGTCTGGGTCACCGCGGTCGGCTATGCAGGCGGCGTCACCCCCAACCCGACCTATCAGGAAACCTGCACCGGCCTCACCGGTCATGCCGAAGTCGTGCTCGTCGTCTACGACCCGAAGATCGTGTCTTACATGGAGCTTTTGAAGCTGTTCTGGGAGAGCCATGACCCGACGCAAGGCATGCGCCAGGGCAACGATGTCGGCACCACCTACCGCTCGGCGATCTACACTTACAGCGACGCGCAATATCAGGCGGCGATCGCCTCGCGCGACGCTTACGAAGCCTCCTTGCGTGGCGCAAATCACGGCAAGATCACCACCGAGATCGCGCCGGCGCCCGAGTTCTACTTCGCCGAGGAAGACCATCAGCAATATCTGGCGAAGAATCCCTACGGCTATTGCAATCTGCAGGGCACCGGCGTCGCCTGCGCCATTCCGGCTGCCGTCTCCGCCTGAGGGCTTTGGCGAAGGCCTGAGACCTTTGGCAAAAGGAATTATCGTGGCGCCGATGTGCGGCGCCACGCTTTTCCAAGAGGTCAAAATTCCGCGTGAATTTTGTTTCGGGCCGTGCCAGATTGGCCCCAAGCGGGAGGAAGACACTCCTGCCTGATGCCGCATGCCTGCCGGAGAACCGGGTAGGCAGGCGGTGCGTAACGGAAAAAATAACCGACAGGGTGTGGATCACATGAAACGTATCGTTCTCGGCCTCTTGGCCGCAGTTGCAATGGTTCTTCCGGCCTTCGCCGCGGACATCCAGCCCGCGATTCTCTATGATCTGGGCGGCAAGTTCGACAAGTCGTTCAACGAAGCGTCCTACAATGGTGCCGAAAAGTTCAAGACCGAGACCGGCATCCCCTATGTGGAATTCGAGGTCTCCAACGCCACCCAGCGTGAGCAGGCGCTGCGCCGTTTCGCCGAGGACGGTCGCAATCCGATCGTCATGGCGGGCTTTTCCTGGTCGGACGCGCTGGACAAGATCGCGACGGAGTTTCCCGACACCAAATTCGCCATCATCGACATGGTCGTCGACAAGCCCAATGTCCGCTCCCTGGTCTACAAGGAGCAGGAAGGCTCCTACCTCGTCGGCGTGATGGCGGCGATGGCTTCCAAGTCCAAGAAGGTCGGCTTCATCGGCGGTATGGACATTCCGCTGATCCGCAGGTTCGGCTGTGGTTTTGTCGGCGGCGCCAAGGCGGCAGGTGCTACCGAAGTCTTCCAGAACATGACCGGCGACACGCCGGCGGCATGGAACGATCCCGCCAAGGGCGGCGAAATCGCCAAGACACAGATCGACCAGGGCGCCGACGTGGTCTACGCGGCGGCGGGCGGCACCGGTGTCGGCGTGCTGCAGGCAGCGGCGGACGCAGGCAAGCTCGGCATCGGCGTCGACTCTAACCAGAACGGTCTGCAACCCGGCAAGGTGCTGACCTCGATGGTCAAGCGCGTCGACGTTGCCGTCTACAACACCTTCATGGACGCCAAGGACGGCAAGTTCACCGCCGGCATCAACGACCTTGGCCTCAAGGAAGGCGGCGTCGACTATGCCATGGACGACAACAACAAGGCGCTTGTCGACGATGCGATGAAGGCGGCGGTCGAAAAGGCCAAGGCCGACATCATCGCCGGCACCATCAAGGTGCACGACTACATGTCGGACAACGCCTGCCCATATTGATCGCGACACCGCTGATCCGATCGAAGCCGCCGGGTGAAAACCCGGCGGCTTTGCTTTATCCATTCCCCGGTCGGCTAGGGTGGACCCACTTCGCTCTGACGTAGTTGCCTGCCCTGGGCTCATGGCAGCGCGACAATTGCGGCGCCCGACCACAACGCCGCCAGATAGCCTAGCGCGAAGGCCACAATCAGCCCGATGGCGACGGCAAATCCACGCCGGCCGCCGAGCGTGTGCAGGCCGATGCCATGAGGCGGCCGCCGCAAGCTGTCGATCACCGGCGGTTTTGCCTTGTCATGGCCGCTGCCGCCGCTTCCATCTGCCATGGCCGTTGCTCCCCTACCAATGCGGCGGTTTGGTCACCGGCACGTCGGGCGCGGCCTGTTCCTCCAGCACCAGGAAGCGGTCGGTCAGCGCATCGAGCTTGCGCTGCATGCGCTCGATCACCTTCCACTGCTCGGCGATCTGGTCGGACAATTCCTCGATGGTCTTCTCCTGCTCTGCGGCGCGGATTTCCAGCGTCGTCAGCCGGTCGGCGGGCATGATCATTCGAAAATCCTCGGATCTTGGCTGTGCAGCCCCAAAGTGATGCGGAATTCAATATTAGCGAATGTGAAGGCTGCGGCCACGTTCGAAATTGACAAGCGCGCCGGGATTTGTCGAGAGTGGATGCTGTTCCAGCCAATTGGCACAGGCGAGGCGTCATGCTAGGCGTTTTGACCAAGCGATAAAAAATAAGAGTGGGAATGGCTGCATGGCGCAAGCCGCAATCGAGCTGATCGGCATCAACAAGAGTTTTGGCGCCGTTCGCGCCAACCGCGACATCAACCTGGAGATCGTGCGCGGCACCATCCACGGTATTGTCGGCGAGAACGGCGCCGGCAAGTCGACGCTGATGTCGATCCTCTATGGTTTCTACCAGGCCGACAGCGGCGAAATCCGCGTCGGCGGCAAGCCTGCCTCGATCAAGACGCCCAACGATGCGATCGCGCTGGGCATCGGCATGGTGCACCAGCATTTCATGCTGGTCGACAATTTCACGGTGCTGGAAAACGTCATTCTTGGCGCCGAAAGCGATGCTCTGCTGAAGAAGAGCATCGCCAAGGCGCGCTCCGAACTCGAACGGCTTGAGCGCGAATACGGGCTAGAGGTCGATCCCGATGCGATCATCGAGGAACTGCCGGTCGGCCTGCAGCAGCGCGTCGAGATCCTGAAGGCGCTCTATCGCGGTGCCGAGATCCTGATCCTCGACGAGCCGACGGGCGTGCTGACGCCGGCCGAGGCCGATCATCTGTTCCGCATCCTCAAGCAGTTGAAGGAGCAGGGCAAGACGGTGGTGCTGATCACCCACAAGCTGCGCGAGATCATGGCGATCACCGACACCGTCTCGGTCATGCGCCAGGGCACGATGGTGGCGACCAGGGTGACAAAAGAGACCACGGTCGGGGAACTGGCCGAGCTGATGGTCGGACGGCGCGTGCTCTTGAGGGTCGAGAAGGGCGAAGCGGAGGCCGGCGCCGTCAAGCTCGCGGTCAAGAACCTGACGGTGAAGGATTCGCGTGGCGTGACCATGGTCGACGATATCTCCTTCGAACTGCGTGCCGGCGAGATCGTCGGTATCGCGGGTGTGGCCGGCAACGGCCAGTCCGAACTGCTTGAGGCGATCTCCGGCATCAGGCGCGCCGTCTCCGGTTCCGTCATGCTTGACGGCAAGCCGATCGACCTCACCGGGGCCGCCGATCCCGGCGAATTGCGCGACCGTGGGCTCGCCCATGTGCCAGAGGATCGCCATCATGTCGGCCTGGTGCTGGCCTTCGAGGAGAACGAGAATTCGATCCTCGGCTATCACGACGACGAGCGCTATCTCAAAGGCCCCTTCCTTGACATCGATGCCATTCGCAACGACGCCAAGGACAAGATCACAAAATACGACATCCGCCCGGCGGACTGCCGGCTCAAGACCGCCAATTTCTCCGGCGGCAACCAGCAGAAGATCGTGCTGGCGCGGGAAATGGAACAGGATCCGGGCGTGCTGATCGTTGGCCAGCCGACGCGCGGCGTCGACGTCGGCGCCATCGAATTCATCCACAAGCGGCTGATCGCCATGCGCGATCAGGGCAAGGCGGTGCTGGTGGTCTCGGTCGAGCTCGACGAGATCCGTTCGCTGTCCGACCGCATCCTGGTGATGTTTGCCGGCCGCATCGTCGGCGAGCGCAGTCCCGAGGCGAGCGAAGGCGAACTCGGCCTGCTGATGGCCGGTGTCGAGCAGCGGGAGGCTGCGGAATGAGCACGCCTTACGCCAAGCTGCCGGCCTGGGCCGATTACGGGCTGATCCCGGTGATCAATCTCGCCGTCGCTTTTGTGGTCGCCGGCTTCGTCGTCATGCTGGTCGGCGAGAACCCGTTCCGCGCGGCCGTGATCCTGGTCGAAGGCGCATTCGGCAGGGGGCAGGGCATCGCTTTTACGCTTTTCTACGCCACCACCTTCATCTTCAGCGGGCTTTCGGTGGCGGTGGCGGCGCATTGCGGCCTGTTCAACATCGGTGGCGAGGGCCAGGGCTATATTGCCGGTCTCGGCATCGGCATCGTCTGCCTGGCGTTCGACAGCGTGCTGCCTTGGTGGCTCACCTTTCCAATCGCCATCGTCGCCTCGGCGGCGATGGGCGCGCTGTGGGCGCTGATCCCGGCCTATCTGCAGGCCAAGCGCGGCTCGCACATCGTCATCACCACAATCATGTTCAATTTCATCGCCGCCAGCGTCATGGTCTATGCGCTGGTCGGGTTCCTGAAGCCTCCGAGTTCGATGGCGCCGCAGACGCGCACCTTCCTTGAGGGTGCGCAACTGCCGAAGCTCAACTGGGTCATCGAACTGTTCGGCGCCAAGATACGCTCGGCGCCGCTCAACATCTGCTTCCTGCTGGCGCTGGTCATGGCCTTGCTGGTCTGGCTGCTGATCTGGCGCACCAGGCTCGGCTACGAGATGCGCACCTATGGCCACAGCCCGAAGGCGGCACGCTATGCCGGCATTTCGGAAACCCGCATCATCATCATCGCCATGATGATCTCGGGCGCGCTGGCCGGCATGATGGCGCTTAACCCGACGATGGGCGATCAGCACAATGTCGCGCTCGATTTCGTCTCGGGCGCCGGTTTTGTCGGCATCGCGGTGGCGCTGATGGGGCGCCTGCATCCGGTCGGCATCGTGCTCGCCGCCATCCTGTTTGGCATGCTCTACCAAGGCGGCGCCGAGCTCGCCTTCGAGATGCCGGCGATTTCGCGCGACATGATCGTCATCATCCAGGGTCTGGTCATCCTGTTCGCCGGCGCGCTCGAGCACATGTTCCGCCCTTATGTCCAGGCGCTGTTCGCCTCGTTCAGTCCGCGGTCGGTCGGCATCGAAGCGGCCAAGGGGAAGGGCGCCTGAGATGGACCTGTTCAACGCCATCATCCAGATACTCGACTCGACCATCCGCCTGTCGGTGCCGCTGCTGCTGGCCTGCCTCGCCGGCCTCTATTCGGAGCGCGCCGGCGTCTTCGATATCGGGCTCGAGGGCAAGATGCTGGTCGGCGCCTTCGCCGGTGCCGCCGCCGCATCGGTCTTCCACTCTGCCCTTATCGGGCTGGGCATGGCCATCCTTATCTCAGTCGCCTTCGCCATGATCCACGGCTTTGCCTCGATCACCCATCGCGGCAATCAGATCGTCTCCGGCGTGGCGATCAATTTCATCGCCGCCGGCTCGACCATCATGCTCGGCCAGGCCTGGTTCAGCCAAGGCGGCCGCACGCCGGCGCTGGCGCCCGGCGAACGCTTCGAGGCGATCACCTGGCCCGGCGCCGATGCACTCAGGGACGTGCCGATCCTGGGACCGATCTATGCGGAACTGATCTCCGGCCACTCCATACTGGTCTATATCGCCTTCCTGATGGTGCCGTTCACCTGGTGGGTGCTGTTTCGTACCCGCTTCGGCCTCCGGTTGCGCGCCGTCGGCGAGAACCCGGCGGCCGTCGACACCGCAGGCATTTCCGTCGCCTGGCTGCGCTACCGGGCGCTGATCTGCACCGGCGTGCTGACCGGCATTGCCGGAGCCTATCTGTCGATGGTGCAGAATGGCGGCTTCGTGAAGGACATGACCGCCGGCAAGGGCTATATCGCGCTTGCCGCGCTGATCTTCGCCAAGTGGAAGCCGGTCAACGCCATGTTCGCTTGCCTGCTCTTCGGTTTCCTCGACGCGCTGTCGATCCGTCTGCAAGGCACGCCGCTGCCGGTCATCGGCAAGGTGCCGGTGCAATTCATGCAGGCGCTGCCCTATGTGCTGACTGTGATCCTGCTTGCCGGCTTCATCGGTAAGGCGATCCCGCCGCGCGCCGGCGGCGTGCCCTACGTCAAGGAACGCTGAACTGATCCTGAAATGTGGATCGGCATCGCGGGGAAAGGAAGCGCCGGGTTTTGAACAAGATCATCCGAGAGAAGAACCGAATGTCGCATGATCTGTTCGAAGCGGCCAAGGCCGCCATGGCCAAGGCCTATGCGCCCTACTCGAAATTCCCGGTGGGGGCGGCACTTCGCACCGAGGACGGCCGTGTCTTTGCCGGCGCCAATGTCGAGATCGCGTCCTATCCGGAAGGCTGGTGCGCCGAGACCACCGCGCTCGGCCATTACATCATGGGCAGCGGCGGCAAGATCACGGAGATCGCCGTCATTGCCGAGCGTGCGGCCAAATGTTCGCCCTGCGGCGGCTGCCGCCAGCGGCTGGCCGAGTTCTGCCAGCCCGAAACAAAACTTTATCTCTGCGACAATACCGGCGTGGTCGAGACCGTGACGATGGGCGACATGCTGCCCTACAGTTTCCAAGGCGATATTCTGAAATGAAGACCTGCCTGAAATGACAGAAAAAGCACTCGATCATCTCGTCGAAAGGCTGGACGGGCTGGCGCCGACAACCGCGCTGGTGCTCGGTTCGGGCCTTGGCGGCCTCGTCGACCAGGTCGAGGACGCCGTTCGCATCTCCTATGCCGACTTGCCGGGTTTTCCCAGAAGCGGCGTCAGCGGCCATGCCGGCGAGGTCGTGGCGGGGCTGTTTGCCGGTGCGCCGGTGCTGATGCTGTCCGGCCGCGCGCATTATTACGAACACGGCAATGCGGCCGCGATGCGCCCGGCGCTGGAGGTGCTCGCCGGCATCGGCGTCACCAAGCTGATCCTCACCAATGCGGCCGGTTCGGTCGATCCGGAGATGGGGCCGGGCTCGGTGATGCTGATCACCGACCACATCAATTTCTCGGGCTCCAATCCGCTGATCGGCGAGCCGAGCGATCGCCGCTTCGTCGGCCTGACCGAAGCCTATGATGCCGGCATTCGCAAGGCGATCGAGAAGGCGGCGGCGGCGACAGCCACGGCGCTGCACCGGGGCGTCTACATGTGGTTCTCGGGGCCGTGCTTCGAGACGCCGGCCGAGATCCGCATGGCGCGGATCATGGGCGCCAACGCCGTTGGCATGTCGACCGTGCCGGAGGTCATCCTCGCCCGCTTCCTCGGCCTGCGCGTCGCCGCCTGTTCGGTCATCACCAACCTTGCCGCGGGGATGACCGGAGCGGAGCTTTCGCACCAGGAAACCAAGGACATGGCGCCGGTCGGCGGCGCGCGGCTGGCGACCATTCTCCAGCGTGTGTTCCAGGACGGGTTGCCGGAGAGCTGATGCTTCCCCAGGAAATCATCCGCCGCAAGCGCGATGGCCAGAGGCTGTCGGCGCAGGAGATCGCCAGTTTCATCGACGGCCTGACGTCGGGTACGGTGTCGGACGGCCAGGCCGCGGCCTTCGCCATGGCAGTGTTCTTCAATGGCATGAACCGCGACGAGGCAGTGGCGCTGACGCTTGCCATGCGCGATTCCGGCGGGGTGCTCGACTGGTCGGACCTGCCAGGCCCGGTCACCGACAAGCATTCGACGGGCGGCGTCGGCGACAATGTCTCGCTGATGCTGGCGCCGATCGTTGCCGCCTGCGGCGCCTATGTGCCGATGATATCGGGCAGAGGTCTCGGCCATACAGGCGGCACGCTGGACAAGATGGATGCGATCCCCGGCTATATCAGCCAGCCGGATGTGGCGCGCCTGCACAAGGCAGTGCTCGAAACCGGCTGCGCCATCATCGGCCAAACCGCGCATCTGGCGCCCGCCGACCGCAGGCTCTATGCGATCCGCGACGTGACGGGAACGGTCGAATCTGTGCCGCTGATCACCGCCTCGATCCTGTCGAAGAAGCTGGCCGCCGGCCTGCAATCACTTGTGCTCGACGTCAAGGTCGGCAACGGCGCCTTCATGGAGAAGTCGCGCGACGCAACGGCGCTGGCGAACAGCCTGGTCGAAGTCGCCAACGGTGCGGGGCTGAAGGCCTCGGCGCTGGTCACCGGCATGAACGAGCCGCTGGCGTCAGCCGCCGGCAACGCGGTCGAGGTGCGCAATGCCGTCGACTTCCTTACCGGCCGTTTTCGTGACCGGCGGCTCGAAGATGTGACGCTGGCGCTGGCCGCGGACATGCTGCAGTCGGCAGGCCTTGCCTCATCCAACCAGGACGGCATGCGCCGCGCCACCGAGACGCTTGCCGGCGGCCGCGCGGCTTCTGTCTTCGGGCGCATGGTGGCGGCACTCGGCGGTCCGGCTGACTTCGTCGAAAAGCCGGACAAATACCTGCCGAAGGCGGCGGTGGAACTTGCGGTCAAGGCGGCCGGAAACGGTTTTGTCACCGGCATCGCGACCCGCGACATCGGACTTGCCGTTGTCGGCCTCGGCGGCGGCCGCAAGCATCCGGACGACAGGATCGACCACGCGGTCGGCATCACCAGGCTGTTGCCAATCGGCGCGGAGGTGCGGACTGGTGAAGCGCTGGCGCTGGTCCATGCCCGCAATGCCGCGGATGCTGAAGTGGCAGCGGCCGCCGTGCTTTCGGCCTATACGACCGGACCTTCGAAGCCGGCGGCGGAAAAATCTGTCATCCGGCGGGTCCTGCCGCGCGGATAGTTCTTCTGCCACACAGCTGCCTCTATTGCACGAGCAACAGCGCGCCGTTTTCGACCTGATACTTTTCGAGCCGCTGGAGAAAATTCATACCGATCAGGTTGATGCGCAGCGCCTTGTCGTCGAGCACGACCGCTTGGACGCTCTCGACTGAAATCTTGCCGATCTGCAGGCGATCGATCGTCACCAGGGCGGCGTTGATCGTGCCATTGGCGGTGTTGACCTTTTGGCGGAAGTCGGAGGCATTCAGCGAAATCCCGATCCGGCGCGCGGTGGAGGTGTTGATGGCGACGAACGTTGCGCCGGTATCGATCATGCCGTCGACCTGACGACCGTTGAATTTGAAGGCCGAGGTGAAATGCCCGCGCGCGTCCGCCGCGACGACGACCTTGCGGCCAAGCGGCTGTGGGGTCGCCGGCCTTTCTGGAACTGCCGCCATGGTCAGGTCCGGCTGTGCATCGGCAACCGGCCCGGTCGAAGCCGCCGGCTTCAGCAGGCTTTCGATGAGCCGCGGATTGGACTGATAGAGCATCGGGATCCACACCGATGTCCCGGCAATCGCGCCAAGGAATAAAAGCCTGCGCAACATGGATCGGCCCCCGGAGCGGGATGGTCCAAATTGAACCAGGCATCCCGCTCTATCCGTTTGTCTTGAGCGTCCATGTTAGCGCGGACACGGTATTTGCCGCTTTAACGCGTGCCGAAACCGTGCCTTTTCGTAAACGATCGGTAAACGGCCAGCTACTTGGTCCCGTACATACGATCGCCGGCGTCGCCGAGGCCGGGCATGATGTAGCCTTTCTCGTTGAGCTGACGGTCGATGGAAGCGGTGAAGACCGGAACATCCGGATGCGCCTTGGTGAAGCGCTCTATGCCCTCCGGTGCCGCCAGCAGGCAGAGGAAGCGGATGTTGGTGGCGCCGCGTCCCTTCAGCTTGTCGATGGCCGCGATCGCCGAATTGGCGGTGGCCAGCATCGGATCGACAACGATCACCAGCCGGTCGGCAAGATCGCCCGGCGCCTTGAAGAAATATTCTATCGCCTCCAGCGTCTCGTGGTCGCGGTAGAGGCCGATATGGGCGACGCGCGCCGCCGGCACCAGGTCGAGCAGGCCTTCGAGCAGACCGTTGCCGGCGCGCAGCACCGAGGCGAAGACCAGCTTCTTGCCCTCCAGCGTCGGCGCTTCCATCGTCTCGATCGGCGTTTCGATGGTGGTCGTCGTCAATTCGAGGTTGCGGGTGACCTCGTAGCCCAAAAGCAGCGAGATCTCGCGCAGCAGCCGCCGGAAGCCGGCCGTTGAGGTTTCCTTCTTGCGCATGATGGTTAACTTGTGCTGGACAAGCGGATGGTCGACGACGGTGACGCCCTGCATGGTGCTCTCCTGAAATTCCGGCTGCTTGCGCAAACACTATCGGCAATGCGCCGGGCAAGGAACCGCCTGGCCGTCCCCGACCACAGTTTTTGCCGGAAATCGACCGGTAAAGAGATCAGCGCGCGGCGCCGTTGAGACGGGCGAGCAGCGTCGCCCTGGTCTTCCTGTCGACGAAGGCGGCTTCTATCGCCGTTCTGGTGACGGCGGTGAGAGCCTTGTCGTTCATCGCAAAATGTTCGGCGGCAATGTCATATTCGCGCTTCAGCGACGTCCAGAAATAGGGCGGGTCGTCGGAGTTGAGCGTCACCTTGCAGCCCGCCGCCTTGAGTGCCGGAAAAGGGTGGTCGGCAAAGCTGTCGAAGACTTTCAGCGCGATGTTGGAGCCGGGGCAGCATTCAAGCACGATGCCTTCGTCGGCGATGCGCCTGACAAGGTCGGGGTTTTCGATGGCGCGCACGCCATGGCCGATGCGGGAGGGGCGGATGTGGTCGAGCGCTGCCGCCACACTCTCCCAGCCCATCAGTTCGCCGGCATGGACGGTGATGCCGAGACCGGCCTCGCGGGCGATCTCGAAGGCCCTGACATAGTCTTCCAGGTCGCCGATCCGCTCGTCGCCTGCGACGCCGAAGCCGGTGACCAGCGGATGGCCGCAGCGGGCCGCGAAACGCGCCGCCTGCTCGATCGCCTCGACGCCGATATGGCGCACGCCGGTGACGATCATGCGGCCCTCTATGCCGGTCTTGGCCTTGGCGCGGGCCATGCCTTCGCCAAGCGCGTCCGTATAGGCCTTGGGCGACAGGCCGGCCTTCGTTGCGTGATCGGGCGAGGTGAAGACTTCGGAGTAGATGGCGCCGTCGCGGGCGAGGCTGGTCAGATAATGATCGGCCAGCCGCGCATAGTCCTCCTCCGTGCGGAACAGGTCGGAGGAAAAATCATAGGCGGCGAGGAAGGAGCTGAAATCGTGCCAGACGAATGAGCCGTCCCGGATGTAGGGCGAGGTGTCCTTGCCATATTTTTGTGCCTGACTGATGACAAGCTCGGGCGCCGCTGCCCCTTCGATGTGGCAGTGCAGTTCTGCTTTCAATGGCATGCAGTCATCCCGTCAGATCCGTCTGGTGTGGGATTCAAAGCCGCACCAGAAGCGCGGCCGAACACCGCGCCTTAAACAATAGCGCCCGCACCATCGATCGGCTATGGTCCCGCCGGTTTTATGACGGATCAAAATAATGTCAGTTGAGAGAACCACGGCCGCGGGCGGCATGGAAACCTCCTATGGTTTCAAGCGCGTAGGGGCAGGCGACAAGCAGTCCCTGGTCAACGACGTTTTCCACAAGGTCGCCAACCGCTACGACCTGATGAACGACCTGATGTCGGCCGGGCTGCACCGGTTGTGGAAGGACGCCATGGTGACATGGCTCAATCCGCCGAAGCGACCGGGCTGGAAGGTTCTCGATGTTGCCGGTGGCACTGGCGACATCGCCTTTCGTATCGTCGAGGCGAGCCGCGGTCATGCCCACGCCACGGTCCTCGACATCAATGGCTCGATGCTTGCCGTCGGCCGCGACCGGGCCGAGAAAAAAGGGCTGTCCGACAATACCGATTTTGTCGAGGCCAATGCCGAGGAACTGCCGTTCCCCGACGCCACATTCGACGCCTATACGATCGCTTTCGGCATCCGCAACGTGCCGCGCATCGATGTCGCGCTTGCCGAAGCCTATCGCGTCTTGAAGCCTGGCGGGCGCTTTCTCTGCCTCGAATTTTCCGAGGTCGAGATGCCGCTGCTCGACAAGGCCTATGAAGCCTGGTCGTTCAATGCCATCCCCAGGATCGGCAAGGCGGTCACCGGCGACGACGAACCCTACTCCTATCTCGTGGAATCGATCCGTAAATTTCCCAATCAGGTGAATTTTGCTTCCATGATCACCCGCGCGGGCTTCGACCGCGCCTCTTTCCGCAACTATTCCGGCGGCATTGCCGCGCTGCATTCGGGCTGGAAGCTTTGAGGCTGGCCCGTATTTTTCGCACCCGACATGCCTTTCGCCGGTCTAGGAAACCAGCGGGATACGCGCGGCCATGAGCAGCGTCGGCGCTGCTTTCAGACTCGCACGGGCGGGCTGGGTGCTGGTTCGCGAAGGCGTCGTCGCGGCTCTGCCGGGCGACGAGCTTTCCGGCTTGCCGAAATTCGGCTGGCGGCTGGCGCGGCTGTTCACGCGCCGCCGCGCGCTTGCCTATGAACGCGGCGACCGGCTGGCCAAGGCGGTGGTGCGGCTTGGCCCATCCTATGTCAAGCTTGGCCAGTTCTTGGCAACGCGGCCTGATGTCGTCGGCAACGACATGGCGCTCGATCTCGCCATGCTGCAGGACAAGATGCACACCTTTCCGCAGGCCGAGGCCATCGTGGCGATAGAGGCCTCGCTCGGGCGCAAGATCGGCGATCTCTACGCCAGTTTCGGCGATGCCGTCGCTGCCGCCTCGATCGCCCAGGTCCATTCTGCCGAAACCGTCCATGACGGCGTTGCTTCGAAAGTGGCGGTGAAGGTAATCCGGCCGGGCGTGCGCCGTCGTTTCTTCCACGATCTCGAAAGCTATTTCCTCGCCGCTCGCCTGCAGGAAAAGTATATCCCGTCGTCACGCCGCCTGCGGCCGGTCGAGGTGACCGAGACACTGGCGCAGACCACCAAGATCGAGATGGATCTCAGGCTCGAGGCGGCAGCCCTTTCCGAACTTGGCGAGAACACCAAGGACGATCCCGGCTTTCGCGTGCCGTCCGTCGACTGGGAGCGGACGGGCCGCGACGTCTTGACCATGGAGTGGGTCGATGGCGTCAAGATGAACGACATCGCCGGCCTCACTGATGCCGGTCATGATCTCAGGGCGATCGCCGCCAATCTCATCCAGGCGTTTCTGCGCCATACTCTGCGCGACGGCTTCTTCCATGCCGACATGCATCCGGGAAACCTGTTCGTCGAGGCCAACGGCACCATCGTCGCCGTCGATCTCGGCATTGCCGGGCGGCTCGGCAAGAAGGAACGCCGGTTCCTCGCCGAAATCCTCTACGGTTTTATCACCCGTGACTATCTGCGCGTCGCCGAAGTGCATTTCGAGGCCGGCTATGTGCCACGCCAGCACAATGTCGCCGCCTTCGCGCAGGCGATCCGTGCCATTGGCGAGCCGATCCATGGCCAGCCGGCTGAGACCATCTCGATGGCCAAGCTGTTGACGCTGCTGTTTGAGGTGACGGAGCTGTTCGACATGGCGACGCGGCCGGAACTGATCCTGCTGCAGAAGACGATGGTGGTGGTCGAAGGCGTCGCCCGTACGCTCGATCCGGCCTTCAACATGTGGAAGACGTCCGAGCCGGTGGTCGGCGACTGGATCGCTGGCAATCTCGGGCCGCGCGGCCTGCTCACCGATGCGCGCGATGGCGCCAAGGCGATGCTGGCGCTGGCCCGCCAGGCGCCCGACCTTGCCGCTCGCACGGAGCGGCTGTCACGCGAGATCGACCTGATGGCCGAGCACGGGCTACGCTTCGACAAGACGACCGCGCGCGCCATCGGCAAGGCGGAGGCGCGCTATACCAGGTCCGGCCGGCTGGCGCTGTGGGTGATCGCGCTGACGCTGCTTTATATCGCCTGGCGGATTTTCTAGAGCCGATTATCCGACAGCTCGTACATGCCTTGCTCTCAATTGATTGCATTGCTATCATTGCATTCGGCAATTGCGAACCAAAGTGCAATCACATGGCCAGCATCACCATTCGCAACCTTGACGATGAGGTCAAGGAACTGCTGCGCCAACTGGCGGCGGAGAACGACCGGTCGATGGAAGAGCAGGCGCGGGTCATGATCCGGGCCGCGGTCGAAGGCCAGCTCGGTCCGACTGGCCGCATCGACCAGATCGAGAAAACCCTCCGCGTACTGACGAGTTTGCACAGTCCAACAGTACCCATCGCCGTTGCATCGGGCAAGGTCTTGCCGCGCGGCGGCCTTTCCGGCAAGCGCATCCTGCTGATCATCGGCGGCGGCATTGCCGCCTACAAGGCGCTCGACCTGATCCGCCGGCTGCGCGAACGGGGCGCTGCGGTGCGTGTCGTGATGACATCAGCCGCGCAGGAATTCGTCACCACGCTCTCGGTCGGCTCGCTCTCCGCCGACCATGTCTTCACCGAATTGTTCGATCGCAATGACGAGCATGATGTCGGGCATATAAGGCTGTCGCGCGAGGCCGACCTGCTGGTCGTAGCGCCGGCGACCGCCGATCTCATGGCAAAACTTGCCAATGGCCACGCCAACGACCTTGCCTCGACCGTGCTTCTCGCTACCGACAAGCCAGTCCTGCTGGCGCCGGCCATGAATCCGAAAATGTGGTCGCATCCGGCGACCCGCCGCAATCGCGCAACGCTTGCCAAGGACGGCATCGCCTTCATCGGCCCGGCAAAGGGCGAGATGGCCGAGAGCAACGAGGCGGGCGAGGGCCGTATGGCGGAGCCGCTGGAGATCGTCGCTGCCATAGAGGCGTTGCTCGATACCAGGCCCAAGCCGCTTTCGGGCCGAAGGATCATCGTCACCTCGGGGCCGACACATGAGCCGATCGATCCGGTGCGCTACATCGCCAACCGCTCGTCCGGCAAGCAGGGCCATGCCATCGCGGCCGCACTTGCCAGGCTGGGCGCCGATGTCCGCCTCGTCTCCGGTCCGGTGTCGATTGCCGATCCGGCCGGCGTCACGACGCTGCATGTTGAAACCGCGGCCGAGATGAAGGATGCGGTCGAAAGCTTGTTGCCAGCGGATGCGGCGGTGTTTGTCGCGGCGGTGGCCGACTGGCGCACCGCCGATGCGGCCGGCGAGAAGATCAAGAAGGTGGCAGGCGAAGGGCCGCCGGCGCTGCAGATGGTCGAAAACCCGGACATCCTGGCCGGGGTCGGCCATCACAAGCAGCGGCCGGGGCTGGTCGTCGGCTTTGCCGCCGAAACGCAGGATCTCATCCGCAACGCCGAGGCCAAGCTTGCGAAGAAGGGCGCCGACTTCATCGTCGCCAACGATGTGTCGCATGAAAGCGGCGTCGGTCCGTCGGGCGTGATGGGCGGCGACCGCAACAAGGTGCGGATCGTCTCCAAGACCGGCGTCGAGCAATGGCCGGAGATGACCAAGGACGAGGTGGCGGCGCGGCTCGCCGCGCTGATCGCTGAACGGCTGAAGACGATTGTCGTCTAGAGCAGGATGAATTGAAATTTGAATCAGTCATCCTGCTCTAAATCTTTGTTTTTGCGCATGATCTTGTCCGAAAAGTCTGCACTTTCGGGATCATGCCTAGATCCTACGGGACAGCTTCCTGAGGTTGATCTGATATGACTGAAATCCTCAGTGCGGCAAGGCAGCCCAGAATCCCGAGTGGCACGAAAGCGAGGAACAGCCAGCTTGCGACGCTCGCCGCCGCCTCGCGGTTAAGGCCTTCGGAAAAGCCGCTGGCGTTGGCGACGATGCCGGTCAATGCGGCACCCACCGCATAGCCGATGCGCTGCATCGTCGGCACAGCGGCGGAAGCAATCGTCTGCTCGCCATCCCTGGCCGATGCCACGATCACCCGCGTGACGAAGGGCCAGGCGATGCCGAAGCCGCCGCCTTGCAACAAAGCGCAAAACAGGATCAGCGGAATCGACCCCACTGGCACCGCATAGGCGAAACCGGCGATGCCGGCCGCGATCATCACTGCGCCGCCGGTAATGATCAGTCGTTCGCGCTCCGGCGGTGCATTGGCGACCAGGATCGACAGGATCGACCAGGCGATCGATTCGGCGGCGATGATGTAGCCGGTGGTCAGGATCGGAATGCCGTGCAGGCTGGTCAGCAGCAGCGGCCCGTAGACGCCGAAGGAGCAGGTCGCCACCGAAAAGGCGGCGATCATGGTCATGCCGCTGCCGACCGGCGTGCGCCATGAGAACAGCCGCGACGGGAACAATCGCGAGCGCGGCTTCAACGCATCGATGCGGACGAACAATGCGAGGCCGATCAGGCCGAGGGCCAGGAGCAGGGACGAGCGCAGCAACGCAATGTCGACGCCGGCTGTGGCGATCAGCACAACGGCGACGGCAAGGCAGCCAAGCGCGGCAAAGGGAAAGGGTGGCGCCGTGCCGGTGATCGCTTGCGGCCTGGTCGCTTGCGGCGTGTCGAGCACGATGAAGCTCGCCAGCGCCATGGCCGTGCCGCCGAGCGTAAAGATGCCGAAGGCCCAGCGCCAGGACAGCAACTCGGCCATCAACGCACCCAGCATCGGCCCGCTGAAAGCGGCGACGCCCCAGATCGCCGACATCACGCCGAAAAGCTGTGGCCAGATGGCGCGTGGAAACAGCCGTTCGACCGAGACGAAGGCCAGCGACACCAGAGCGCCGCCGCCAAATCCCTCAATCAGGCGCCCGGTCAAGAACAGGGGCATGGAGGGCGCGGTGGCGCAGACCAGGGCGCCGGCTGCGTAGAGCAGGGCGGCAACCACCATGTTGGTGCGCAGCGCGACAAAGCTCACCAGCCGTCCGGCGGCCGCTCCGGCGACTATGGCGCCGAGCTCGTAGACCGCCAGCGACCAGCCGACCAATTGCACGCCGGCGAGTTCGCCAACCATGGCGGGCATGATCGTCGCCACCATCGTCTCGTTGGTGGCGTGCAGCAGGATGCCGAGGCTGATGAAGCAGAAGCGTGCCAGATCGCCGCTCGCCCACAGCGCCCGCCAGTCCACCCTGTTGCTGCCGCTTGTGACCAATTCGACCTCCCGACTTGCCAGTAAAAGTGCCGGAGCGTCGGCGTTGAGAAGACGCGCCCTGTTCCCACAGGGAAGGCTTTGTAGAACCTCAACCGCGATTGAGCTCAAGCGGTTTTTTGCGCGCAGCGCGATCCTCCTGACTCAATCGGCCGTGCTGCGCAACCGGAACTGGCTGACGCCGATGGCGATGTTGGCGCCGGTCTGTGTCTGCAGGCTTAGTGGCTGTAGCGTGAAAGCCTGCGAGGAGCCGCCGACCAGCAGGTTGGCGCCGGCGCCGACCGCGGCCGTCACTTCAGCGCTGGCGCCGACATAGTCGCCGGCCAGCGCGCCTGGCGCATAGATGTTTTTCAGCGGTGTCAGCACCAGCCACTGCATCACGCTCTGTTTGGTGGTGCCAATGTCCAGCCCGTATTTGTTGACCACACCGAAATAGGCTTCCGGCGCAAACGTCTTGTCGGCAGGCGTGAAGGTGCAGCTCAGATCCTTGCTCGAGCCGAAGATGAAGCCGGTGCCGCCGTCGATGGCGCAGTCCAGCACGCCGAGCTCGACACCCTGGTCGCGCGCATGAGCCTGTCCTGCCCAGATGGCGACAATGGCAGCGGCGATGATGGTTTTCTGCACGGCGGTCCCCCGAAGCGCGTGTGCATGTCGTTATCCCAAAACCGCTACACACTTTTGGGCGACATGCATAAAAGCATACGGCGCGAAACAGTATCCTGTTCCGCGCCGTGCGTAGAGGGAGCAAATATGCTCGCTTACTTGAAGGAGTGGATCAGCTCCAACGAGGCGACCGCCACCGCCAGGTTCACGCCGGTCTGCGCCTGGACGCTGAGCGGCTCCAGCATGAAGGCGCCGCCCAGTCCGCCAACCAGGAGATTGGCACCGCCACCGGTGACGACGCTCGCCTCGGCGTTGACGCCATAATATCTGCCGGCAAGGTCGCCCTCGTCACGGCTGCGGGTGGCGGCCAGAACCGCCCATGCCAGTTGCCCCTGATGCGTCTGGCCGACATCGACACCGAGCTTGGAGATGACCCCGGTGTACTTCTCGGACGGCCCGTGATCATAGGGGCGGAAGGTGCAGGACAGGCCCTTGTTTGACGTGATGACATAGCCGACGCCACCGTCGATGGTGCAATCAAGCGTGCCGAGCCGGAGCGTTCCGGCGTTGACGGGAACGGCAAGCAGGGTCGTGGCGAGCGCCGCGGCGCAGCCGATTTTGTTGATCATGGGACAGTCCTTTCGCAATTGCCTGGATTAAACGGCTGAATGCTGCGAGCGTTCCGCCGAAAACTTGGCGCGATCAAGGCAAGAGTTAATATGGCATTACCGATTGGTTTCGAAGCCATGCCAAGCGGCAGGCCTGCCACACCTGGCTGGAACGCCGCCTTCGATTAGCCGGCGTTGGTGCGCGCCAGGCCGTCCTTGGCCGGCTGGTAGGTCGGGTCGAGATGGACCGCTTCACGGTAGGATTTCGCGGCTCTGGCCTTGTCGCCGCGCCGCTCGTAGATCAGCGCCTGATTGGACCAGGCTTCGGCGTTTTTGCCGTCGAGCTTGATGGCCATGTTGAAGTCGGCGAAGGCGTTGTCCTCATCGTTCATGGCCAGGTAGGAGAGACCGCGGCCGTTGTAGGGCTCGGCAGCATCCGGCGACAGCGAGATCGCGGTCGAGAAATCTTCGATGGCGAAAGCGTGCTGGCCCTGGCTTTGATAGATCAGGCCGCGATTGTGATAGGCACGGGCATCGGTGGTGTCGAGCTGGATCGCCTTCTGGAAATCGTTGAAGGCTTCCTGGGTGCGGCCGGCCTTGCGATAGAGGTTGCCGCGGCCGATATAGGCGGCGTCGTAGCTCGAATTGATCTGGATCGCGCGGTTGTAGTCGGCAAGGGCCGCTTCCTGGTTGCCGAGGAAGCGCTGGATGAGGGCGCGGTTCGAATAGGCCTGGTAGAAATTCGGATTGAGCTGGATGGCGGTGTCGAAATCCTTCAACGCCGCCCGATACTGGCCGCCACGGCCATAGGCCGAGCCGCGCACGTTGTAACCTTCAGGATCCTGAGGATTGCGCTGGATCACGGCCGAGAGCGAGGAGATGTTCTCGGTCGAGCCTTGCGCCTTGTCGATGTTGTTGAATTCGCCGGTCGGGGCCGTCTGGCAACCGGCCAGCGCCAAGCCGCAAAGCAGGGCTGCCGTCAGTGCAAAGCCGTGCAATGCGGTTCTGCGCTCCACGGTATTTGCGTTCATGTCTGCTCTGTCCTTACTGCAGCCGCGCCGTCAGGTCCGTTTCCCCTCCGAACCGGGTCGAAATTGTCACCAAGCGTTAAAGCGTACTTTGTGCGTCCAAGTGGATGCAGGTCGCTCTAAACAAAAAAGTGGCGGCGATTCCGCATCGCGCCACCTTGGGTATCCTTCGAAAAGGACGAAAAATTGGCGGTATCAGCGCGGCGGACGCGCTGCACCAGCAGCACCGGCCGCGACCGGGCGCGGGGTCATCGGCAGCAGGCCTTCGCGCTGGGCGCGCTTGCGGGCCAGCTTGCGGGCGCGGCGAACGGCTTCGGCCTTCTCGCGAGCACGCTTCTCGGAGGGCTTCTCGTAATGTCCGCGCATCTTCATTTCGCGGAAAATGCCTTCGCGCTGCATCTTTTTCTTGAGCGCGCGAAGCGCCTGATCAACATTGTTGTCGCGGACGAGTACCTGCACGGGCAATCCTGTCTTTCGGGTTTGATATCAATGGGCAAGCGGCCATAGCCACTAGCCTCCGCGGCGGTTCACACCACGAATTGTGGCGGCTGATAGCAGAATCAGGCCGCGCTGTCCACAGCGAATGAAGACCGGCGGCCAAACCGCCGTCGATTGTCGCGAGACGACTTTTTGTTTGAGCATGATCTTTTCCGAACCGAAGGTCAGCGTAAGCAAAAACCGGTTCCCACTTTTCGCTGACGCGGACCTGCGGTTCGGGATCATGCTCTATGCCGTGGCCAGGTGAAGTTGCTCGAAACCTTCGAAGAATTCGCCATAGTCGCAGGTTATTTCCTCGCCCGCCGCGATGTCGCGGGTGGCGGTCGCCCCGCCATATTGCGAAAAGTCCGTGTTCGGCCGCTCGGCGTGGTTCATGAAGCGCCCATTGTCGACTTCATAGACCATGAAGCCCGGGCGGTCGGGACTTGGATAGGCATAGCGGTCGAGCAATTCCTTGAGGTGCGGGGGTGCTGCCTTGTATTTTTCCATTGGGATCAGCCGATCGAAGTCCGGATCGAGGCGCCAGATCGACGCCCCCTTCCTGATCGGTTCGGCGGCGAACACACCGACGCCTTCGATTGCACTCTGGGCGATATAGGTTCTGATCAGCAGCATGGTTTCCGGCTCGTTTTCGACGACAAAACGAAATCGTCAAATCTCACCGGAAATCAAGGGCGGTCTTGCGACATTTCGGCTAGCGGACATGCGTCGCCGCCGAACAATTCACGTCCGGTTGATCGAGACGCCGCCGTCGGCAAACAGCGCCGTCCCGGTGGTGAAGCTCGACGCGTCCGATGCCAGATAGAGGGCCGAGCGGGCGATCTCTTCCGGCTGTGCCATACGCTTCAAGGCGTGGATACCTTCGACGAAAGCCCGGGCCTCCGGCGTGGTCGTCGTCGCCCCCGGCGTGTCGGTGCCGCCCGGCAGCAGCGCGTTGACGCGCAACCCTTGTGCTCCGTATTCGGCCGCAAGAACCTGTGTCAGTCCAATCAGGCCGGCCTTGGCGGCAGCGTAGGCCGCCATGCCCGGCATGCCGGCGGTGTGGCCGACGAAGCTGGAGGTGAAAATCAGCGAACCGCCACCGCGCTCCAGCAGCGCCGGCACCTGGTGTTTCGCCCCGATAAAGGCGCCGGTCAGGTTGGTGTCGATGGTCTCGTGCCATGTCTCCAGCAACATGTCGGGAACCGGCCCCATCTGGCCGACGGAGCCAGCGTTGTTGAAGGCGATGTCGAGCCCGCCGAACCTGCCCACGGCAAGATCGACAAGCGCCTTGGCATAGGCCTCATCCCTGACGTCGCCGGCAAACGCGATTGCCGCGCCTTCTGCCTCCGCGATCTCCGCGACAAGCACATCAAGCTCGGCCTGGCGACGGCCGGCGACGACCACCTTGGCGCCTTCCTCGGCGAAGAGTTTTGCTGTGGCTCGGCCGATGCCGGAGCTGGCGCCGGTGACGACGGCGACCTTGTTGGTCAGTGCGAACATTTTTTCATCCTTTTCTTCGCGCCAGCTTCGCCGGCAATCGGGATGTTTGATCGCAGGTTGGGGTGGCGCGAGCCACCCGATACCTGCGAAGCGCCGGCATTTGATCTGATTGGCTGATCTGATTGCCTCATCGCTCCGGATGCGCTGCTCCGTCGCGGCGCAAAACGGCAAGCGCCGTCGCAAACAGCGCAAGGGTGGCAGCGCTGTTTCGCTAGTGATACACCTCGCGCGCCGGCGCTCGATTGGATGCCCGGCCGGTATCTGCGAGGCTTGAGCGTTGAAAAAATATTCGGTATTCGCCATCGCCCGCGAGGCCATGCGCGGCCACAAAGGCTGGGAAGAGCAGTGGTCCTCGCCCGAGCCGAAGAAGGACTACGACGTCATCATCGTCGGCGCCGGCGGTCATGGCCTGGCCACCGCCTACTATCTCGCCACGGTGCACGGTATCACCAATGTCGCGGTGCTGGAGAAGGGCTGGCTCGGCGGCGGCAACACCGGTCGCAACACCACCATCATCCGCTCCAACTATCTCTATGACGAGAGCGCCGGCATCTACGATCATGCGCTGAAGCTGTGGGATGGGCTCAGCCAGGAGCTCAACTACAACGTCATGTATTCGGCGCGCGGCGTCATGATGCTCGCCCACAATGTGCACGACATCCAAGTGCTGAAACGCCACGTCCACGCCAATCGCCTGAACGGCATCGACAATGAGTGGCTGACGCCCGAGCAGGCGAAGGAATTCTGCCCACCGCTCAATATCTCGAAGCAGGCCCGCTACCCGGTGATGGGTGCTGCGCTGCAGCGCCGCGGCGGCACCGCCCGTCACGATGCGGTTGCCTGGGGCTATGCGCGCGGCGCGTCGGCGCGCGGCGTCCATATCATCCAGAACTGCGAGGTCACCGGCGTCAAGCGGGCGGCCAACGGCGCGGTCACCGGCGTCGAGACGACGCGCGGTTTCATTGGCGCCAAAAGGGTCGGCGTCGTTGCCGCCGGCCATTCGTCCGTCATCATGAACATGGCCGGCGTGCGCATGCCGCTTGAAAGCTATCCGCTGCAGGCGCTGGTGTCGGAGCCGGTCAAGCCGGTGGTGCCGTGCGTGGTGATGTCGAACACGGTGCATGCCTATATCTCGCAGTCCGACAAGGGCGAGCTGGTGATCGGCGCCGGCACCGACCAGTATGTCTCCTATTCGCAGACCGGTGGCCTGCACATCCTGCAGCACACGCTCGACGCGATCTGCGAGATGTTCCCGATCTTCACGCGCATGAAGATGTTGCGTTCGTGGGGCGGCATCGTCGACGTGACGCCCGACCGCTCGCCGATCCTGGCCAAGACGCCGGTGCCCGGTCTCTACGTCAATTGCGGCTGGGGCACGGGCGGCTTCAAGGCGACGCCGGGTTCGGGCCATGTCTTTGCCCACACCATCGCCAGGGACGATCCGCACCCGATCAACGCCCCCTTCACCATCGAGCGCTTCCGCACCGGCCGTCTCATCGACGAGGCGGCAGCGGCGGCGGTGGCGCACTGATGATGGCCGAGATGGCCGTGGCCATGCCGCTGATGCTCGCCGGCGAGCAGAACCTGTTTCATTTTCCGTCGCCGGACGAGGTGCGCATCCAGCCGATCAGTCGCGCCGAACACGAGACCGGATGGCCGTTTTCCATCGACGACGGGATGCTGACCTGCGTCTGGAGCGGTGGGCAAAGGATCGTCTTCTTCTTTGAAAGCAGGCCGTCTGACCTGGACGAGCACGAGGCCTTCCAGCCACGCGGTGTCATCGTCACGACCGATCCGATTCAGCTCACCATCGGCAACATGGCGACCCGCGAGCTGTTTCGCCCCGCCACGAGCGTCGAGGAGCGCATACGGCTTGTCGCCCCCTTCGTCACGATGGGCCAGCGGCTTTGCGACCAACCGGCCGGCGCCCGCGTCGGCCACGGCGAATTGTAGGAAACACCATGCTTCTCATCCGCTGCCCCTATTGCGAGGAAGAGCGTCCGGAACTTGAATTCCGCAACGCCGGCGAGGCCCATATCGCGCGTTCGGCCAACATTGCCGGCGAGAGCGACGACGACTTCGAAAAGTTCTTCTTCATCCGCTCAAATCCCAAGGGCATCATCTATGAGCGCTGGCGGCACATGCATGGCTGCGCGCGCTTCTTCAACGCCGTGCGCGACACTATCAGCGACAAGTTCATCATGACTTACAAGGCTGGCGAGCCGAAGCCTGTGAAGCTGCCGGGAGTTGCCAAATGAGCGGCGCGTTCCGCATTTCCGGTGCCGGGCGCCTCAGCCAAGCAAAGACGGCGCGCTTTAGCTTCGACGGCCAGTCCTATTCCGGCATCGAAGGCGACACGCTGGCCTCGGCGCTGCTCGCCAACGGCGTCCATCTGGTCGGCCGTTCGTTCAAATACCATCGGCCACGCGGCTTCCTGTCGGCCGGCGCTGAAGAGCCCAATGCGCTGGTGGAGATCAAGCGCGACGCGGCGCGCAAGACGCCGAATGTGCGGGCGACAGTCCAGGAGCTCTATGATGGGCTCGCCGCGCAGTCGCAGAACCGCTGGCCGTCGCTTGCCTTCGACGTCGGCGCGGTCAACGACATCGCTTCGCCGCTGTTTTCGGCGGGTTTCTACTACAAGACCTTCATGTGGCCGAAGGCTGCGTGGAAAAGCCTCTACGAACCGAAGATCCGTGCAGCGGCAGGCCTTGGCGTCGCTCCCGACCAGCCCGACCCCGACCATTATTCGGCGCGCTTCGCCCATTGCGACGTGCTGGTGCTGGGTGGGGGCGCTGCCGGGATTGCGGCCGCACTTGCCGCGGCCGAGACCGGCGTGCGCGTCATCCTTGCCGACGAGCAGGCGGAGTTCGGCGGCAGCCTGCGCTTCGAATCTGGCGCGAAGATCGACGGCCGGGACGGCTTCGCCTGGGCGCAAGCGGCCATCACAAGGCTCAAGGCCATGGACAATGTCCGTTTGCTCGCCCGAACCACGGCTTTCGGCTATTACGCGCAGAATTTCGTCGGGCTGGTCGAGCGCGTCAGCGATCATCTGCAAAACCCGGGCCGCGAGCTGCCGCGCGAGCGGCTGTGGCAGGTCCGCGCCAAGCGCGTGGTGCTGGCGACCGGCGCCATCGAGCGCCACATGGTGTTTGCCGACAATGACCGGCCGGGCATCATGCTGGCATCGGCGGCGCGCACCTATCTCAATCACTATGGCGTCGCCGTCGGCAGGAATGTTGGCGTCTACACGGCCAATGATTCCGCCTATGCGGCGGCGATCGATCTGAAGAAGGCCGGCGTAAACGTGGCGGCCATCGTCGACCTGCGCGACAATCCGACCGGGCCAGCGATCGACGAGGCAAGGGCGCTCGGCATCGAGATCAATTTTGGTCGTGCGGTGATCCGCGCCGGCGGCAAGTTGCGGGTGTCGTCGATGACTGTGCAGCCGAAGAATGGCGGCGGCGAGCGCACGGTTCCCGTCGACGCGATCCTGATGTCGGCCGGCTGGACGCCGTCGGTGCATCTGTTCTCGCAATCGCGCGGCAAGGTCGCATTCAACGACGAGACCAAACGCTTCGTGCCCGGAATTTATGCGCAGGACTGTGTCTCCGTCGGCGCTTGCAACGGCACCGACGGGCTGTCGGCGACGATCGACGAAGCCTATGCGGCTGGCGCCAAGGCGGCGAAGGATGCCGGCGCCAAGGCCGCCAAGGGTACGAAGCCGAAAGTCGATGCCAGTGAAAGCTGGTCGCGCGGCATGCTGGGTGCGGCACCCGGCGCCGGCCCGGACACGACGGTCAAGGCCTTTGTCGATTTCCAGAACGACGTCACCGCCAAGGACATCCGCCAGGCGGTGCATGAGGGCATGCGCTCGATCGAGCATGTCAAGCGCTTCACCACCAATGGCATGGCGACCGACCAGGGCAAGACCTCCAACATGCACGGCTTGGCGATTGCCGCCGAGACGCTGGGCAAGCCGATCCCGCAAGTCGGGCTGACGACGTTCCGCGCACCCTATACGCCGGTCACCTTCGGTTCGATCGTTGGACACGCGCGCGGTCAGCTGTTCGATCCGACCCGTAAGACGGCGATCCATCCCTGGGCCGAGGCTCAGGGCGCCGTGTTCGAGGATGTCGGCCAATGGAAGCGCGCCTGGTATTTCCCGAAAGCGGGCGACGACATGCATGCCGCGGTCGACCGAGAATGCGTCACCGTCCGCAAGACGGCCGGCTTGTTCGACGCCTCGACACTGGGCAAGATCGAGGTCGTGGGGCCTGACGCGGCCAAGTTCATGGAGCTGCTCTACACCAATCCGTGGGAGAAGCTGGAGCCCGGCCGCTGCCGCTATGGCATCATGCTGCGCGAGGACGGTTTCATCTATGATGACGGCGTCGTCGGCAGGCTGGCGGCGGACCGCTTCCATGTGACGACGACGACCGGCGGCGCGCCGCGCGTTATGAACCATATGGAGGACTATCTCCAGACCGAGTTCCCGCATCTCAATGTCTGGCTGACCTCGATCACCGAACAATGGGCGGTCATTGCCGTGCAAGGGCCGAAGTCGCGGGACATCATCGCGCCGCTGGTCGAAGGCATCGACATGTCGGACGAAGCGCTGCCGCATATGTCGGTGCGCGAAGGCAAGATCTGCGGCGTGCCGACGCGGCTGTTCCGCATGTCGTTCACCGGCGAGCGCGGCTTCGAGGTCAACGTGCCGGCCGATTACGGCCAGGCGGTCTGGGAAGCGCTATGGGCCGAGGGCCAGAAGCATGGCGCTTGCGCCTACGGCACCGAGGCGATGCACGTGCTGCGCGCCGAAAAAGGCTACATCATCGTCGGCCAGGACACGGACGGTACGGTGACACCGAACGATGCCGGTCTCGACTGGGCGGTCGGCAAGAAGAAGACCGACTTTGTCGGTATTCGCGGCATGTCGCGCACGGATCTGGTCGCCAAGGGCCGCAAGCAGCTCGTCGGCCTGAAGACAAAGGATCCGAAAGTGGTGCTGGAAGAGGGCGCGCAGATCGTCGGCGATCCGAAGCAGGCGATCCCGATGAAAATGATCGGCCACGTCACATCCAGCTACTGGTCGGAAAATTGCGGCCGCTCGATCGCGTTGGCGCTGGTCGCCGGCGGTCGCGACCGCATGGGTGAGACATTATACGTGCCGATGCCGAACGGGACGATCGAAGTCGAGGTCGCCGGGATGGTGTTCTTCGACGAGAAGGGGGAGCGCCTCAATGGCTAAGGCTGCCGCGAAGAAAACTGCCGCCGCGACGCCGTCGGCTGAACGCCGCGCCGCACTCGCCGGCCAGGAACTTTCCGCCACCGGTGTCAAGCTTGCCGTGCTGCCACCTGCCGAACGCATTTCGCTGCGTGTACCGGAGGCATCCGTCGCAGCGCTTTCGAAGGCGCTTGGCGTGATCTTGCCACGAAAGCCGAAGACTTCGGCGTCCAAGGCCGGCCGCACGGCATTGTGGCTTGGACCGGACGAATGGCTGGTCATCGACGAAACCGGCAAAGACCCACTCGCCGACTGCGCCAAAGTGACAGCGCTGCATTCGGCCGTCGGCATCTCGCATCGCAACGTCGCGATATCAGTCAGCGGTCCGGCGGCTGCCTCGGCGATCAATTCAGGCTGTCCACAGGACCTGTCGCTCGACGCCTTTCCGGTGGCGGCGGCGTCGCGCACCATCCTGGGCAAGGTCGAGATCGTGCTGTTGCGCACCGCCGAGGACGCGTTCCGGGTCGAGTGCTGGCGTTCCTTCTCCGACTATGTCTTTACTTTCCTGTCGGAGGCGGCAGGCGACGCGGCAGCGTGAGCCCAGGAACAATCGTCTCGCTGGATCGTTTGCCAGAGCACGTCGAGGGAGAACGCCGATGCCGTCGAAACCCGCACCAAAATCACAGGCTAAAAAGACGTCGGCCGTGCGCTCGCTCGAACATGAGAGACGTCACGATGTGAGTGCGGAAGAGGAACTCGAGGAAGGTCTCGAGGACACGTTCCCGGCGAGCGATCCGGTGTCAATCACCTCGACGTCCATTTCAGGCGCTCCCGCAAGACCGGGCAAAGCCAAGACCGTAGCGGGAATGAAAAAGCGCAAGAAATAACCCGTCCGGCGCGGCGAAGCTGTAGTTCGATGGTCAAGAAAACGGGTGGCCAGGATCTCTTGCGCCCTTTGTCGTCATATCGGGTCGTCACAACCGTTCGGGTCGGTTACCGAACCTTAAAGCGCGTCGCGTGTAATGGGATTCATGCGACGCGCTTTAAGTTCTTGTTTTTATGCATGTCGTTTGCATGTCGTTGTCCCAAAACCGCTGCACACTTTAGGGCGACATGCATTAGAACGTGCTGGGCACGATCCACGGATTGACGTCGATGCCGAGTTTCGGGCCCTTGCCGTCGGCTGAGCCGGTCTTGGTCGCGACACCTGTCTTTTCGACCGATCCGGTTGCGCCGCAATCGAGCTTGACGTTAGTCCTGGTGTCGACGCAGACCGCAGCGTGCGCCTGCTTGGTATGCTGGCCGGCAATTGCCGCGCCCGAGAATGCCAGCGCGGCCGCGAGGGCGAGAATTGTCTTTTTCATCATCTGTCTCCGGTTCAAATTTGTTCCGTACATGTACGATGCAATGTACATATACGCCCGGGAGATCGAGGCTTCAAGTCAGAAATCGTACATGTACGATCAAATTTTCTTAAAAAGCTAAGATGTCTCAGGACGCACCTAAAACGCCGCGCTGCTGAAGACCAGATGAGGTGTCGCGCCGTAGCGTGTCGCATCCCAAAACCGCTGCGAGCCCCGGCTCAAGCCTTGGAGCCACACGCACAAAGCGCCGGCCCGATCAAACTGTGTGGAATGCAGGCAGCCCGGTTAGCAATTAGTCGTTTCGGTCAGCGGCGGGACATCTTGCGTCATCAGACCGGCTAGCGCGAAATCGCACATTCGCTTCACGAAAGCCTGGGGGTCGCCGAATGGATAGAAGGGAAAGGTGATCAGCAGCGAGATTGTGCCATGGCCGACCGCCCATAGCGTGGTGGCGATGGCGCGTGGATCGCCTTGGAGCTTGCCGGCGGCGACGCAGGCCTCGACCCTGCTGATCAGCACCTTCATGGCCGGGTTGCTTTCGTGCATTTCGACGAAGGTCTTGCCCTCTGGCGGCCTGGTTTTTTCGGTCATGAACACGGTGCGGTATTCGTTGGGATTGCCAAGCCCGAAGGCGGCATATTCGGTCATGACCGCCCGCAATGCCTCGATCGGATCGTCGGACGGATGCTCCTCGATACGCCTGGCCAAAGTCTCGAAGGCATCCTCGGCCAGTGCGAACAATATGTCCTGCTTGTCGGCGAAATAGGAATAGACCGACATCGGCGCATAGCCGACGCGCTTGGCCAGCTTGCGGATGGTGAGGCCCTCATAGCCTTGTTCCTGCACAAGCTTGTGCGCCGCCTCGACAAGTTCGGCGCGCAGTTCGGCCTTTTGCTTCTCGCGGCGTGTCTGAACGCTCAGCGGCAATTTTTCCTGCCTTCGGTTGTTGGTGGCTGGCTAAATTATATACGCTGTACGGAATCGGGCAAGGCGGCATCGAACTGGCTTTGCGGCGGCCCAGTTGCCGGCAATCCTCATGCCGCCTCTGGCTGACGCTCGATCAGTGTCAGCGTCAGCCAGCGCGCGGTCAGCGCCGGCTTTTTCGAGCCTTCGATCTCGATGGTCACGTCATGCGCCGTCTGCACCCAGCCCGACGGCCTGACCTTGACGTCGGCGAGCACGAAACGGGTGCGGATGCGCGAGCCGGTCTTCACCGGTGCGAGGAAACGCAGCGAATCGAAGCCGTGGTTGACGCCCATCTTGCTGTTTTCAAGCGGTGGCATGGTCTCGAAAGTCATCGCCGACAACAGCGACAGCGACAGGAAGCCATGCGCGATGGTGCCGCCGAATGGCGTCTCGCGCTTGGCACGCTCCGGATCGCAATGGATGAACTGGTGGTCGTCGGTGGCGTCGGCGAATTGGTCAATCATGCGCTGCGAGACCACCCGCCACGGCGACACGCCGACTTCCTTGCCGACGCTGGCCAGAAGCACATCGAGACTGATCGGTTCCACGCTGATGTCCTCCATTTCAGCCGCCCGGGCGGCTTCATTCCTTGAACAGTGTCAACCCATGCTGCACCGACTGCCCGCCGTCGATCGGCAGGATGGCGCCGGTGACATAGCTGCCAGCACGGCTGCACAAATAGATCGTTGCGCCAGCAATGTCATCCGGTGTGCCGATGCGACGCAGCGGAACATGGCCGCCGACATGTTTCGCCTGTTCCTCGGTCGCGGTGGCGAAAGCGGTCATCCGGCTCTGGAACGGGCCGGGGGCGAAGGCGTTGACGGTGATGCGGCGCGTAGCGAACTCGATCGCCAGCGTGCGCGTCAGATGGTGAACCGCGGCTTTCGAGGCGGTGTAGGAATAGGCGTCGTCGGCGAGCGGCTGGGTGCCCATTACCGAGCCCAGATTGATCACCCTGGCTGGATCGGCATCACTGGCGGCGGCATCGAGCAGCGGCAGAAGCTCGCGGGTCAGATGGAAAACGGCGGTAACGTTGACGCCGAACACCTTGGCCCAGGCGTGGTATGGGAAGTCCTCCAGCGGGGCGCCCCAGGAGACGCCGGCATTGTTGACCAGGATGTGCAGCCGGTCGGTCCGCGCCCTGACCTCGGCGACGAGAGCCGCGATGCCAGCCTCGCTGGAGACATCACCGGCAAAGCCTTCCGCCCGGCCGGAGGCGGCGAAGTCGTTCAATTCGCCGGCGACCCTGATGCAATCCTCACCCTTGCGCGAGGCGATCATGACGCTGGCGCCGGCCTGGACCAAGGCGGTCGCCGCCATGCGGCCGATGCCGGTCGCGGCTCCGGTAATCAGCGCGGTCTTGCCGGCGACCGAAAACAGCTCGTCCAGATAGCTCATAGCAACTCCTCCGCGCCTTCTCGCCATCCGGGTGAGGGGCTCGCGTTGACAAGGCTACCCGAAGTACGGTCATCCTTGCCACGGGTAAAGTGCCCACGCGTTCGTGAGAGGGTGAAGAGCGATGGACGTTCCATCAGAGATGAAGCACTCCTGCTCGTCGGCGACGGCTACACCAGGACACCTTCCGGCAGCGCGCTGGAGACCCTAGAACCCTATGTGCAGCCGGGGGTGATCGCAGTGCCGGCGCCTGGGCAAAGCCAAGTGCTGATCAAGGTCAGCCTTGCCTCGATCAACCCGTCCGACGTCGCCTTCATCAAAGGCCAGTACGGCCAGCCGCGCGTCAAGGGCCAGCCGGCCGGCTTCGAGGGTGTCGGCATCGTCGTCGCCAGCGGCGACGAGCCTTATACCAAAAGCCTGGTCGGCAAGCGCGTCGCCTTTGCCACCGGCGTCAGCAATTGGGGCTCATGGGCCGAATATGCCGTCGCCGAAGCGGTCGTCTGCATTCCGCTGCTCGACACCGTCCGCGACGAGGATGGTGCAGCGATGATCGTCAACCCGCTCACCGCGCTCGCAATGTTCGACATCGTCAAACAGGAGGGCGAGAAAGCCTTCATCATGACCGCCGGCGCCAGCCAGCTCTGCAAGCTGATATCGAGCCTGGCCAAGGAGGAAGGGTTTCGGCCGATCGTCACCGTGCGCCGCGACGAGCAGATCCCGCTGCTGAAGGAGATCGGCGCAGCCCATGTGCTCAACGAGAAAGCGCCGGACTTTAAGGCCGCGCTGCGCGAGGTGATCAAGGCCGAGCAACCGCGCATCTTCCTCGACGCGGTGACCGGCTCGCTGGCCTCTTCCATCTTCGATGCCATGCCGAAGCGTTCGCGCTGGATCGTCTACGGGCGGCTCGACCCGGACACCACGGTGATCCGCGAGCCGGGGCAACTGATCTTCCAGCACAAACGTATCGAGGGTTTCTGGCTGAGCGAATGGATGCGCCAATTCCGCGACCGCCGCGGACCGGCGATCATGGAGGCGCAGCAACGTTTTTCCGATGGGCGCTGGTCGACCGACGTGACGGCGGTCGTGCCGCTGGCCGAGGCGATGGGGCGCGTACCTGCCGAACTGGCCAAGCCGAATGGCAAGGTGTTCATCAAGCCGTAGGCGCGGACTTCCCTTCGCCCCGTTACGGGCTGAGGAGAGCTAACTATTCCGCCGGCTCGATATTGGCGTAGGCGGCTTCCTCGAGTTCGCGCTTCAGCCGGCTTTCCTCTTCCACCTTCGGTGTGACGAAGCGGCCGAGCAGGAGATAGGCGACCGGGGTGAGGAACAGCGTCGAGATGGTGGCCAGGCCCAGCCCGCCGACGATCACCCAGCCGAGCGCGATGCGCGCCTCGGCGCCGGCGCCGCTCGCCAGCACCAGCGGCACGCCGCCGAGTACGGTACAGATCATCGTCATCATCACCGGCCGCAGCCGGATGATGGAAGCCTGTTCGATCGCTTCGCGCACGCCGAGTCCCCGGTCGCGCAACTGGTTGGCGAACTCGACGATCAGAATGCCGTTCTTGGCCATGACGCCGACAAGCAGCACCAGGCCGATCTGGCTGTAGGCGTTGAGGCTGGTGCCGCTGAGCAAAAGCGCAAAGATCGCGCAGGCAAGGCCGAGCGGCACCGTGGCCATGATGATGATGGCGCTGACGAAGCTCTCGAACTGGGCGGCGAGCACGAGAAGGATGATGACCAGCGCAAAGCCGAAGATAGTGATCATGGCGCTGTTGGTTTCGCCGAGTGTCGCGGCCTCGGCCAGCGGCAGGATGCGGCTGCCCGGCGGCAGCAGCGGCGTGGCGATTTCCTCGGCGCGCGACAGTGCCGAGCCAAGCGCGAAATCGCCGCCGAGATTGGAGGTGATCGCAACCGAAGGCTGTTGCTGCTCGCGCGTCAGCGATGGCGGCACCGCGCGCTCGGTCAGCGTGGCGATGGTCGACATCGGCACGAAGCGGCCATCGCCCGTTTTCAGGAAGACGTTCTCCAGGTCGGTGGGATCGTTGATCGGATTGGTCGTCGAGACGAGCTTCACCCCGTAGCTGCGGTCGGCGATGTAGACGTCGACGACATCATTGCCGTCGAGCATGGCCTGCGAGGTATCGGCAAGCCCGGTGATGTCGATGCCGAGGTCGGAGGCGCGCTCGCGGTCGATGGCGACGGAAAGCTGGGGCTGCGTCGGATCGACGGAGAGCCGCGGTGACTGGAAACGCGGGTCCTTCTGCATCTCGGCGATGATCTTGACCGCGGCATCGCCGAGCGCCTTGCGATCATTGCCGACCAGCGCGAATTGCAGGCCGTTGCCGGCGCCGCGGATGCCGAGGCTGTTGGGCTGCACCGGGAAGACACGCACGCTGGGCACCTGTTTGGTGAGCCGGTTGATGTCGGCCATGATCTCTTGCTGGCTGCGCGTGCGCTCGTCCCATGGCGCCAGCGTCATCACCATGAAGCCGCTGTTGTAGGCGCCGTTCTGGCCGGCATTTTCGAAGGTGCTGCGAATTTCGCCGGAATCGCGCAGCGGCTGGATCAGTCTTTCGATCTTCTGCATTTGCTGCGTCGTATAGTCGAGGCTGACGCCTTGCGGCGCATTGATGCGCAGCAGCACGACGGCGCGATCCTCTGTCGGCGTCAGTTCCTGACGGATGGTGCCGAACAGTGTGAAGGCGGTGGCGGCGAACAGCACCGCGACCAGAAGCACGATCCACGGCGCGTCGAGGCAGGCGTGCAGGCAGCGCCGATAGAGCGCATTGAGCGCGCCGCCGATGCGGGCGCCAACGCCGCTGCTAGCCTCGTGGTGAAGGGGCGCGCTCGACAGCATGCGAGAGGCGAGCATCGGGCAGAGGGTCAGCGCCACCACGCAGGACAGCAGCACCGAGATGGCGAGCACGAAGCCGAATTCGCGGAACAGGCCGCCGGTCTGGCCGGGCAGGAAGGAGATCGGCACGAAGACGGCGACCAGCGTCAGCGTCGTGGCGATGACGGCAAAGAAGACTTCCTGGGCGCCGAGCACGGCGGCGGCGCGCGGACCCATGCCTTCGTTGCGTCGTCGCACGATGTTTTCGAGCACGACGATGGCGTCGTCGACGACAAGGCCGGTGGCCAGCACCAAAGCGAGCAGCGTCAATATGTTGACCGAGAAGCCGGCGAGGTAGATCGCGGCGATCGTCCCGATCATGGCGACCGGCATCGACAGGCCCGGAATGAGCGTGGCGCGCCAGTCGAGGAGAAAGACGTAGATGACGATCAGCACGATGGAGACAGACAGGCCGAGCGCGATCTCGACCTCGTGCACGGCGCCATTGACGAAGACCGCATCGTCGCTGGTGACCTTGATCGACATACCCTGAGGCAGGTTGTCCTGCATCTGGGCGATAGCGGCCTTCACGCCGGTCGAAATATCCAGCGTGTTCGATTCCGCCTGACGAATGATGCCAAGGCCGATGCCGGTCTTGCCGTCGGAACGCAAAGTGGTCTGGCCGATGTCGGGGCCGAGCGTGACGGTGGCGACATCGCGGATGCGCGTCGTGCCACCGACGATAATGTTCTCGAACTCTTCCGGCGTGGTCACGTCCGCCGTCGTGCGCACGATCAGATCCTGGTTGGTCGTGGTGATCGAGCCGGCTGGCGAATCGAAGGCGACCGAGGCAAGCGCTGCTCGCAGATCAGCGACGGTGAAGCCCTGGCTGGCGAGCTTGGTCTGGTTGACGTCGATGCGGAAGATCTTGTCGCGGTCGCCGGAGACCTGGACGTCGGCAACACCGGGGACGGCGGCAAGTTCGTCCTCGATCTGGTCCTGGACGACCACCGTCATGTCTTGCACCGACATCGTGTCAGAGGTGACGGCCAGCCGCATCACGGGCTCGGAATTGGCATCTGCCTTGACGATGCGCGGTGGATCCGCGGTATCCGGCATCTGGTTGGCGACACGGCCGACGGCGTCGCGCACATCGGAGGCGGCGACGTCGAGGTTGACCCCGTCGTTGAATTCGATGGTGACGCGGCTCGTGCCGAAGGACGAGGTGGACGAGATCGACTTTACGCCGGAGACGCGGCCGACCGCGCCCTCGATCACGTCGGTCAGTTCGCGATCGACGGTTTCGGATGCGGCGCCTTCAAAGGTCGTGTTAACGGTGATGACGGGGCGGTCGACATCCGGCAGTTCGCGGATCTCGACGCCGTAGAAGGCGGCAAGGCCGGCAACCGCGATCAATGTGTTCAGCACGAAGGCCATCACCGGCCTACGAATGAACAGCGCAGTGAAGCCGGTTTCGCTGGCGCCGTTGTTGGTCCCGGTCATAAGCCGTCGGCCTCGGCGGCGCGCTGTTCTTCGCCGGCGATGCGGACCTCGCCGCCCTCGCTGACGTTCTGGGTGCCCTCAGTCACCACCATGTCGCCGCTGACGATCGGGGCGTCGATCAGCACCGTCTCGGTGTTGCGCTGGATGATGCGCACGGCAACGCGTTTGGCCTTGCCGTCCTGCACCGCCCAGACATAGGCTCCGTCGGAGCCCCACTGGATGGCCAGCGGGCTGACGGCCGGATAGCTGTCGCCAGGAAACTTCATGGTGATCTGGAACGACATGCCGGCACGCAGCGAATCGGCCGGATTGGCGATCTTGGCCTTGACCAGAAGCGTGCGGCTTTTCTCGTCGATATGGTTGTCGATGGCGGAAACCGTGCCGGTGTAGGTCTGGTTGGGATTGGCGATCGGCGTCGCCGACAATTGCGCGCCGACCTTGACGGCGGCGGCGAAGCGCTCTGGTACCCAGAAATCGACGAGTATACTGGAGCGGTCGTCAAGGGTGGTGATCGCCGACTGGCTGGTCACGTAATTGCCGGCCGATATCGGCAGGATGCCCACTGTGCCCGATATCGGTGCGACGATCGAACGGCGCTGCAAGGCCAGTTCCGCATCGCTGAGCGCCAGTTTGGCATTGGCCAGCACCACCTCGGCATCGGCGACGGCGACCGATGTCGCGGCATTGGAAGCCCTGAGCGATCTGACCCGATTGAGCTTGGCTTGTGCGTCCTGCAAGGCAAGCTTGGCGCGGTTCTGGGCGATCACCTCGGTTTCGGAATCGAGGGTGGCGATGATCTCACCCTTCTCGATATGGGCGCCGGATTTGACCAGGAATTCGATGAGGCGGCCGGAACTGTAGGGATTGACCGTCACCGACGCGTTGGCGCGACCCGTGCCGATCGCCTGCAGCCGATCATTGATGACTGCCTTCGCCGCCGGCAAGGCGACGATGGTCACCAACTGGCCGGCGCCGTCTCGGCCGCCTGCCTGCCTGGCGTTGCTGACTGCGCCCATCGCGGCCGGAGACGTCGCGGCATAAGCCCAGTCGATGCCCCAACGCGCCAGCACATCCGGCGCACCGGGAAAGAAGCGAACCCAGGCGGCAGCCGCCGCCACGAGGATCACAAGCGCAAAGACTATTTGTTTCCAGGCGGCCATCGGCACTCCGGTTGGCAAAACGTCTACCGGCTCCCCAAGCATAAAAACGCAGCGACGCACCCGGTACGTGCGAAGCCACGCCATATCATGGCTTTATGGCAATTCTGCCGCCGCCATGCACATTAAATCTGCGTAAGGTTAGATAGACTCAATGGAGCGGGAACGACAAAGCGACAGCATCAGCGCAGGCTTTCCAGCTCGCGGATGCGCTTGGCGCCGTCGGCCTCGAGCTGCCTGGTGACGGCGCCGATCAGCGTTTCGGCGACGACGAAAAGCGCCGCCGAGGAATCCCAGGCCGAAGGCACGGCGGTGCGTCCGGCGATGACGTGGCGGGCGAAGCGGGCGATCGGCGACAGCCACTGATCGGTGAACAGCACGATCTGAACGCCGCGCTGATGCGCGGTCTCGGCAAAGCGCACGAGGCTGTCCTGGTAGCGCCTGATGTCGAAGATGATCAGCACGTCACGCTTGCCCATGTCGATCAGCCGGTCGCGCCAGATGCTTTCCTGCCCCGCCAGATGGAAGACGTTGGGCTGGACGATGGCGAGGTGGGCCGCCATGTAGCGCGCCAGCGGATCGGTGAAGCGCCCGCCGATCAGGAATGTCTTGCCACGCCGGTCGGCGAGCTTCGCGACGATGTCGGCAAGCTGCTTGTCGGACAGGTGCCTGAAGGTCTCGCGCATGTTGTCGAGCGTCGCCTCCAGCATCGGCGACACCGCACCGCCACCCGGCGACGATGGATTGAGCGTGCGCGACGCCGGCGACTGCAATTGCGCCGCCAGCTCGTCCTGCAGCGCCGACTGGAATTCCGGATAGTTCTGGAAGCCGAGCCTGGCGACAAAACGCAGGATCGTCGGCGACGACACGCCGGCTGCCGCGGAGAACTCAGCAACCGTCTTCAGCCCGATCAGCGGATAGTTGGCGATCAGCGTCTGCGCGGCGCGCCGCTCACCGGCCGGCATCGTGCCGATGCGGTCCGAGATCAGTTCGCCAATGCTGGAAATCATGTTTTCCCCCGCTCTTGGTCCGGCCAACCGAAAACACGTTTGACAAAACCAGACAAACTGTATGAAATCATTCACAGGGACGCAATGAGGCAAAATACGTAACATACGATACAGCGCTCCCCGGGGACGATATGGAGAGAGCACGGCCCGCCAGCCTTGCACCATCTGAGACCGTAAGGGTGACCAACCCCGGCGGATCGAGCCCCTTCGTCTTCACCTGCGACCACGCCTCGAACTTCCTGCCTGCCGAATTCGGAACGCTCGGCCTGCCCGCGGAAGACCTCACCCGCCACATCGCCTGGGATCCGGGCGCGCTTCCTGTCGCCAGCCGTATGGCCGAAGCGCTCGATGCCACGCTGGTCGAGACCTGTATTTCGCGCCTCGTCATCGACTGCAACCGGCCGCTCGACGCGCCGGACTTGGTGCCGTCTGTCAGCGAAACAACGGCCATTCCCGGCAATGCGGGCCTGTCGGACAAGCAGCGTGCCCGGCGCATCGCCTTGTCATGGCGACCCTTCCATGACGCGGTCGGACACGTCATCTACAAAAGGCTGGCACGCAGACAAGAGACGCGGCTGGTGTCCGTCCACTCCTTCACGCCGATCTACAAGGGCGAGAGCCGGCCGTGGCATATCGGCATCATCCATGACGAGGACCGCCGGCTTGCGGCCCCACTCATTGCCGCGCTGCGGCGCCTCGCCCGCGTCACCGTCGGCGCCAACGAACCCTACTCGCCGGCCGACCGTGTCTATTTCACACTGGAACGCCACGCGCGCTCGCGCGGGCTGCCCTGCGCGATGATCGAAATCCGCAACGACGAGATATCCGGCGAGATCGGGCAGCGGAAATGGGCGGATCTGCTCACCGGCATCTTTTCGAATCTGGAGCCCGACGAGGCCAGCGGCTCCCGACCAAGCGTAGTGGGAAAGTCAGTACAATCGGCCAGCTAAGAACCAAAAGGGGACTTCCAATGGCAGCACCGGGTTATACAGACGTTGACAAGAAGGAGGACCTGAAGGTTCTCCACGGAATGGGCTATGCCCAGGAACTGTCGCGAAGCATGAGCCGCTTCTCGAATTTCGCGATCTCGTTCTCGATCATCTGCATCCTGTCCGGCGGCATCAATTCCTTCGCGCAGGCGACGTCGTCCATCGGCGGCGCGGGCGCCGGCATCGGCTGGATCGTCGGCTGCTGCGTTTCAGGGTTTTTCGCCCTTGCCATGGCTCAGATCGCCTCGGCATTCCCAACAGCCGGCGGCCTCTACCACTGGTCCTCCATCCTTGGAAACCGCTTCACCGGCTGGCTTACAGCCTGGCTCAACCTGCTCGGCCTGATCACCGTGCTGGGCGCGATCAACATCGGCACGTCTTTGTTTTTCTACGGCACCTTCGGCGCAGGATTTACCACCGACGGTGTGGCGTCTCCGGGCCAGGTCGTAGGTTTCGTGGCCATTATCACGGTCCTTCAGGCGCTGTTCAACCATTTCGGTATCAAGCTGACCGCCATGCTGACGGATGCTTCCGGCTTCCTGATTCTCGGAGCGACGGCCGTTCTGATCGTCGCTTGCCTGGTGTTTGCTCCAGCAATCGACATTACCCGGCTGTGGACGTTCACCAACTACTCGGGTGACGCAGGCGGCGGCGTTTTCCCGCAGTCCGATTCCATGGTCTACCTGTTCCTGCTTTGCCTGCTTCTGCCGGTCTACACCATCACCGGTTATGACGCGTCGGCGCACACGTCGGAAGAAACGCTGAAGGCGGCGCATTCGGTTCCGCGGGCGATCGTTTCGTCGGTGCTCTGGTCGTCGCTGATCGGCTGGGCCATGTTGTGCGCGATCGTGCTGGCAATTCCGGATATGGCGGTAGGTGCCAAGCAGGGCTGGGCCGTGTTCTTCGAAACCATGAACGCGATCTTGCCGGGATGGCTAAAGACGCTGCTTTATCTGGCGATCTTGATCTCCCAGTTCCTCTGCGGGCTTGCAACGGTCACTTCCGCTTCGCGTATGCTTTTCGCTTTCTCTCGCGACGGTGGCATGCCGGTCGGTTCCGCCGCCCTCGCCAAGGTCTCGCCGAAATACCGCACGCCGGTGACGGCCATCTGGACGGCGGCGATCCTTGAAATACTCTACGTGTTCCTGGCGCAGTTCATTTCGATCGGCGGCACGAACATCTACACCATCGTCGTCAACTCCACGCTGATCTTCCTGTTCCTCTCCTTCACCATTCCGATCGCGCTCGGTATGGTAACGTTCGGCACGGCGAAGTGGCCTAATCCCGGCCCGTGGAACCTCGGCGCTGGGCTCTTCAAGCTGTTCTGCGTGCTGTCGATCATCGGCATGGCGATCATCATCTTCATCGCCGTCCAGCCGCCGAACGACAAGGTTCTCGGCATCACCATCGCCTTCATTGCGCTGGCTGCCGTTCTCTGGTTTGCGGTCGAGAACCGCCGCTTCCAGGGCCCGCCGATCGGTGACCAGATTGCGAAGCGCCAGGCCGCTATCAGGGCAGCGGAACAGGCCGTCGGCGAAACCGGCCACTGACTCCACCATCAAGGCCATGGCCGGCCTCGCGCCGGCCATGGTTTTCGTTTGCCCCTCTCAATCGACAAGCACTGGAGCGCCACAAGAATGGCCGGAAATTTCTCGTTCGATCAGTTGAAGAAAGCAGTCTCCAGCGGCGAGGTCGACACGGTTCTGGCCTGCATCGTCGACATGCAGGGGCGGCTCGCGGGAAAGCGGTTCCTGGCGCAGTACTTTGTTGATTCCGCGCATGACGAGACGCATGGCTGCAACTACCTCTTGGCCGCCGACATCGATATGGAACCGGTGCCGGGCTACAAGGTGGCGAGTTGGTCGAAAGGCTATGGCGATTTCGTCATGAAGCCAGATCTTTCGACGCTGCGGCGCATTCCGTGGCTGGAAAAGACCGCGCTGGTGATCTGCGACGTGCTCGACCACCACGACCATGAAGATCTCGCGCATTCGCCGCGCGCCATGCTGAAGAAGCAGATCAAGCGGCTAAGTGACCGCGGCTATATCGGCTATTTCGCCTCCGAGCTCGAATTCTACCTGTTCAGCGAGACCTACGATTCAGCGCGCAAGAAGCACTGGCAAGGTCTCGACACGGCTTCGCCCTATATCGGCGACTACCAGATCGGCATCACCACCAAGGAAGAGGGCGTCATGCGCCGGCTGCGCAACGAGATGGAAGCCGCCGGCATTCCGATCGAGAACTCCAAGGGCGAATGGGGGCCGGGCCAGGAAGAGATCAATGTGCGTTATGCCGAGGCACTCGACATGGCTGATCGCCACGTCATCCTGAAGAACGGCGCCAAGGAGATTGCCGAGTCCGAAGGCAAGGCGATCTCCTTCATGGCCAAGTACAATTACGCGCTGGCCGGCAATTCCAGCCACATCCACAATTCGCTGTGGAGCGCCGACGGCAAGACGCCATTGTTCTATGACAAAAAGGCTGACTGGACGCTGTCGACGCTCGGCCAGCAATGGGCCGCGGGCCAGCTCAAATACGCCAAGGAATTCACCTGGTTCCTGGCGCCCTACATCAATTCCTACAAGCGCTTCCAGGCCGGCACCTTCGCGCCGACCAAGATCATGTGGAGCGAGGACAACCGCACCGCCGGCTTCCGCCTGTGCGGAGAGGGCACCAAGGGCATCCGCATGGAGTGCCGCATCGGCGGCGCCGACCTCAACCCCTATCTGGCTTTCGCGGCGCTGATCGCAGCAGGCCTTGCCGGCATCGACGAAAAGCTGGAACTGCAAAAACCTTTCGTCGGCGATGCCTACCAGGCGTCGCGCCTGCCGGAGATCCCGAAGACCTTGCGCGATGCGACAGAGACGCTGGCCAAGTCGAAGATGCTGAAGCAGGCCTTCGGTGAGGACGTGCTCGAACATTACGTGCACACGGCACGCTGGGAACAGTTCGAATATGACCGCCGGATTACGGATTGGGAGCTGCACAGGGGGTTCGAGCGGTACTAGACGACACAAGGGCCGGCCTTCAGCGGCCATCATCTGAATGGCGGCCGGTATCAAGACCAAGATTTCATAAAGTGCGAGGACTGAAGGAATGACCGAAACGGTCAAGATAAAATCCCCCGTCGATGGTTCGATCTATGCCGAGCGGCCGATCGCCACGGACCAGGCGATCAACGCTGCGGTCGAGCGCGCCCGGGCGGCGCAGGAGAAATGGGCCGAGACGCCGGTCGTCGAGCGCGGCAAATACATGCTGGCCATGCTCGAAGCGTTGGTGGCGATGGGTGACGAGATTGTGCCAGAGATCGCCTGGCAGATGGGACGCCCTGTGCGCTACGGCGGCGAGTTCGGCGGCGTCAAGGAACGCGTCAGCTACATGGTCGAGATCGCGGAAGTCGCACTGAAGCCGGTCATGGCGTCCAATCCGAAGGACGGGTTTCGCCGCTATGTGAAAAAGGTTCCGCTTGGCGTCGTCATGGTGATCGCGCCGTGGAACTATCCCTATCTCACCGCCGTCAACACCATCGTGCCGGCGCTGATGGCGGGCAGCGCCGTCATCCTCAAGCACGCGGCGCAGACGCTGCTGGTCGGCGAGCGTTTCCAACAGGCGTTCGACAAGGCCGACCTGCCCAAGGGCCTGTTCCAGAACTTGGCCATGAACCACGCCCAGACCGAAAAGTTGCTTGGTTCGGGCAAGATCGACCATGTCAATTTTACCGGTTCGGTCGCGGGCGGCCGGGCCATTGAAAAGGCGGCGGCTGGCACTTTCATGACGCTCGGCCTCGAGCTTGGCGGCAAGGATCCGGCCTATGTGCTGCCCGACGCCAAGATGGACCATGCCGTCGCCAATCTGGTCGACGGCGCCTTCTACAATTCCGGCCAGTGCTGCTGCGGCATCGAACGCGTCTATGTGCACGAGAAAGTCTATGACGAATTCGTCGAGGGCTTCATCGCCGAGACCAGGAATTATGTCGTTGGCAACCCGCTGGAACAGGCGACGACGATGGGGCCGATGGCGCAGGCGCGCTTCGCTGACCTGATCCGCGAGCAGAAGGCCGAAGCTTTGCGCAAGGGCGCCAAGGCGCAGATCAACATGAAGGTGGCCAACGACATGGCCGGCTCGCCCTATCTGGCGCCGGAAGTGCTGACCGGCGTCGACCACCAGATGAGCGTCATGCGTGAGGAAAGTTTCGGGCCGATCGTCGGCATCATGAAGGTGCGCAACGACGAGGAGGCGATCGCGCTGATGAACGACAGCCCCTACGGGCTGACCGCTTCGATCTGGACTGGTGACATCGACCACGCGGTCGCGATCGGCGACCGCGTCGAGACAGGCACCGTGTTCATGAACCGCTGCGACTATCTCGACCCGGCGCTGGTGTGGACCGGCGTCAAGGACACCGGCAAGGGCGCCTCCCTTTCGGCCATCGGCTACGACAATCTGACCCGGCCGAAATCATATCACCTGCGCGAAGCCATCTGATCTCGAAAGATAAAAATGTCCAAGCTCATCTCCAAATGGAACTACCCGACCACCGTCCGCTTCGGCGCCGGGCGCATCAAGGAATTGCCCGAGGTCCTTGAAGCCGCCGGCATCAAGCGGCCGCTCTTCGTCACCGATCCGGGGCTGGCGAAGTTGCCGGTCGTCGCCTCGACGCTGAAGATCCTCGATGACGCCAAGGTGCCTTACGGGGTGTTTTCCGAGGTGAAGCCGAACCCCGTGGATTCCAACCTGACCGCCGGCATCGCGGTGTTCAAAAAGGGCAAGCATGATGGCGTCATCGCCTTTGGCGGTGGTTCGGCGCTTGACCTTGGCAAGCTGATCGCCTTCCAGGCCGGGCAGACGCGGCCGGTCTGGGATTTTGAGGATGTCGGCGACTGGTGGACGCGTGCCAACTCCGATGCGATCGCGCCGATCATCGCCGTGCCGACCACGGCCGGCACCGGGTCGGAGGTCGGCCGCGCCGGTGTCATCACCAATGAGGCGACGCACACCAAGAAGGTCATCTTCCATCCGAAGTTGCTGCCGGCCATCGTCATTGCCGATCCGGAACTGTCGGTCGGCATGCCGGGCTTCATCACTGCCGGCACCGGCATGGACGCGCTCGCGCACTGCCTCGAAGCCTATTGCGCGCCGGGCTACCATCCGATGGCCGATGGCATCGCGGTGGAAGGTGTGCGGCTGGTCTTCGAGAACCTGCCAAAAGCCTATGCCAACGGCAAGGACCTCGTCGCCCGCGCCCATATGATGAGTGCCGCAGCCATGGGTGCCGCCGCCTTCCAGAAGGGGCTGGGCGCCATCCATTCGCTGTCACACCCGATCGGCGCGCTCTACGACACGCATCACGGCATGACCAATGCCGTGTTCATGCCCTATGTGCTGGCCTTCAACCGCGACGCCATTGACGAGAGGATCGCCAGGCTTGCCGCCTATTGCGGTATCAAGGGCGGGTTTGACGGGTTCGCCAAGGCCATCATCAAGCTGCGCAAGGAGTTGAAGGTGCCGCATGCGCTGCCGGGCCTTATCAAGGGGCTCGACATGGACAAGAAACGCAAAGGGCTGATCGCCGACATGGCGGTTGTCGATCCGACCGCCGGCGGCAACCCGGTCAAGCTGACCAAGAAGGCGGCGTTGACACTGCTGGAAAACGCCATCGCCGGCACCGTCTGAGGCGGTTTTCGCATCGGAAATTGACTTGGGAACAGAGGCAAAGAAAGGGGGAAAGGATGAAAGGCAAGGCAGAAACTAGTTAGCCGGAAAAAGAATCGCGGAGCGATTGCTACGGCCGGTTAAAAAGAGTTTACTTTTTCGTACTGCAGGGCATCGCTTTCACACAGCTTTCATCTGGCTGTCACACGAAAACGATACCGCATCGCAGGCGTCCAACGGCGTCAGTTCAACGGAGAGAACACATGTTCAATTTCACGGGGAGACTGCTTTCCCTTTCGGCCGCGGCGCTGCTTGCGTCGACGGTGATTTCGTCCGCCGATGCGATGGACGATCTCGTCAAGGCCGCGAAAGCAGAGGGTCAGCTTACCACGATCGCGCTGCCGCATGACTGGTGCGGCTATGGCGACGTCATCGCCGGCTTCAAGGCGAAGTATCCGGAAATCACCATCAACGAGCTCAACCCCGATGCCGGCTCCGGCGACGAGATCGAGGCGATCAAGGCTAACAAGGACAACAAGGGCCCGCAGGCGCCTGACGTCATTGACGTCGGCCTCTCCTTCGGTCCGTCCGCCAAGGCCGACGGCCTGATCCAGCCCTACAAGGTCTCGACCTGGGACTCGATCCCCGACAGCGCCAAGGATGCCGAGGGCTACTGGACCGGCGACTATTACGGCGTGCTCGCCTTCGAAGTGAACAAGGATCTGGTCAAGGAAGCGCCCGCCGACTGGGCTGATCTGCTGAAGCCGGAATTCGCGAACTCGGTCGCTCTCGCCGGTGATCCGCGCGCCTCGAACCAGGCCATCCAGGCTGTCTACGCCGCCGGCCTTTCTGGCGGAGCGGCTGCCGGTGAAGCCGCCGGCACCGCTGGTCTCGACTTCTTCAAGAAGCTCAACGCCGCCGGCAATTTCGTGCCGGTCATCGGCAAGTCCGCGACGCTGGCTCAGGGCCAGACACCCATCCTGGTCACTTGGGACTACAATGCGCTTGCCGGCCGCGACACCCTGAAAGGCAACCCGCCGGTCGACGTCGTCGTGCCGAAGACCGGTGTCGTCGCCGGTGTCTACGTGCAGGCGATCAGCGCCTACGCGCCGCACCCGAACGCCGCCAAGCTCTGGCTGGAATATCTCTATTCCGACGAAGGCCAGATCGGCTGGCTGAAGGGCTATTGCCACCCGATCCGCTTTAACGATCTCGCCAAGAACGGCAAGCTCCCAGCGGACGTGATGGCGAAGATGCCGCCGGCCGAGTCCTATGCGGCCGCGGTGTTTCCGACGCTCGATGAGCAGGGCAAGGCCAAGGAAGCCATCACCAAGAACTGGGACGCCGTCGTCGGCGCCAACGTCAAGTAAGTTGCGAAATCAATCCGGGCGGCCGCAGGGTCGCCCGGATTTCCACTAGAGTGACGTGCGTCCACTTGGACACACAAAGTACGCTCTAGAACTCAAATGTTCGCATCGTGCTTTCCGAAAATCGAATTCGATTTTCGGGCCGATGCGATAAGACGGTAGCCGGCGTATGACCGATCTCTCGCTTTCCAATCAGACCATGGCGGGGAAAGCCGCGCCTCCCGCCGAAGTGCGTAGCCTCAGGCTACCGACGCAATGGCTCGGTGTTGCGCCATTCTTCATCTTCGCCATCATGTTCCTGATCCTGCCGACGCTTTATCTGATGCTCGGTGCATTCCAGAACGATGCCGGCGAGTTCACGCTCGAGAACATCGCGGCATTGGCGCAACCCTCCATCGTTGCTGCCTACTGGATCTCGATCAAGGTCAGCCTTGCCTCGGCGCTAATCGGCGCATTTGCCGGCCTAGCGATTGCCATTGCCATCGTGCGGGGCGGCCTGCCGAATTGGATACGCTCCGCGACGCTGACCTTCTCCGGTGTGGCCTCCAATTTCGCCGGCGTGCCGCTGGCCTTCGCCTTCCTCGCCACGCTCGGCCGCCTCGGCCTCGCGACGGTGATCCTGAATACCGTGTTCGGCCTCAACATCTACGCGCACGGCTTCAACATCCTGTCGTTCTGGGGCCTGACGCTGACCTATGTCTATTTCCAGATTCCGCTAATGGTGGTCATCATCACGCCGGCGATAGATGGGCTGAAGAAGGAATGGGGTGAAGCCGCCGCTACCCTGGGCGCCACCACCGCGCAATACTGGCGCATGGTCGTCATTCCGGTGATCTGGCCGAGTTTTCTCGGCACCGTCATCCTGCTGTTTGCCAATGCGTTCGGCGCCATCGCCACCGCTTATGCGCTGACCGGCTCGTCGCTCAATATCGTGCCGATCCTGCTCTACGCACAGATCCGCGGTGACGTGCTGCACAACGCGCATCTCGGCTATGCGATCGCCTTTGGCATGATCGTCATCACTGGCCTCGCCAACGTCTTCTACATCTGGTTCCGGACCCGGTCCGAAAGGTGGCTCAAATGAAGGGCGGCAGATTCTGGGCCTGGGTCGTCTTCATCCTCGGCGCGGCCTATTTCTTCATTCCGCTGATAGCGACAGTGGAATTCTCCATGCGCATGCGGCGCGGCGCCTATTCTTTCGACGCCTACCAGATCGTGCTGGGCGACCCCCGCTTCCAGGCGACTTTCATGTACTCGGTGATCGCCGCCATCTTCACCATCATTCTCGGCGTGCTGATCGTGGTGCCCGCCGCCTATTGGATCCGGCTTCGGCTGCCGCAGATCAGACCGATCGTCGAGTTCATCACGCTCCTGCCATTGGTCATTCCGGCCATCGTCATCGTCTTCGGCTACATCAGAATGTATGGTTCGAACTCGCCGCTGCCGTTCCTGGGCAGCGATACGGGCACCAATGCGCTGTTGGTGATCGGCTATGCGACACTGGCACTGCCTTACATGTACCGGGCGGTCGACACCGGTCTTCGCACGATCGACGTGCGCACACTGACGGAAGCAGCGCAGATTCTCGGCGCCGGCTGGGGAACAATTATCACCCGCGTCATCCTGCCCAATGTGCTGATCGCGGTGCTGTCGGGGGCGTTCCTGACTTTCGCGATCGTCATTGGCGAGTTTACCATGGCAAGCCTGCTCAACCGGCCGGCCTTCGGTCCCTACCTGCAGAATATCGGCGCCAACCGCGCCTATGAGCCGGCAGCGCTTGCCATCATCGCCTTTGTCATCACCTGGGGCTGCATGTCGCTGATCCAGATCCTGTCCCGCTTCGCGCCGCGATCGGCGAACCGCCCGAACTGAAAGTCAAAGCCATGGCCGACCCGTTCCTCTCCATCCAGCATGTGCGAAAATCCTTCGGCGCTACCACTGTGGTGCAGGACTTCAACCTCGATGTGGAACCGGGAGAATTCGTCTCCTTTCTAGGACCGTCGGGTTGCGGCAAGACGACGGTGCTGCGCATGGTCGCCGGCTTCGAGGAGCCCTCCGCCGGCAAGATCGTCGTGGCCGGCAAGGACATCACAAGGCTGAAGCCCAACCAGCGCAATGTCGGCATGGTGTTCCAGGCCTATGCGCTGTTTCCGAACCTGACGGTGGCGCAGAATATCGCCTTCGGGCTGAAGGTCGCCGGCATGCCCAAGGCCGATGCCGACAGGCGCGTCGCCGAGATGCTCGACATCATCAAGTTGCCGCAGATGGGTGACCGCTACCCTTACCAGCTCTCGGGCGGCCAGCAGCAGCGCATCGCGCTGGCGCGCGCGATCGCACCGAAGCCGAAGCTGCTTTTGCTCGACGAGCCGTTGTCGGCGCTCGACGCCAAGGTGCGGGTGTCGCTGCGCGAGGAAATCCGTTCGATCCAGAAGAAGCTCGGCATCACCACCATCTTCGTGACGCATGATCAGGAAGAGGCTCTGTCGATCTCGGACCGTATTGCCGTGATGTATGGCGGCAAGGCCGAGCAGGTCGGCACGCCGTTCGAGATCTACAACCGTCCTGCGACCAAATTCGTCGCCAATTTCGTCGGCACGCTGAACGTGCTCGAAGGCAAGGTCACCGATGCCGCGTCCGGCAAGGTGCAAGTCAACACGCAGGAAGTCTCGCTCAAGGGCAAGCTCAACGGTTCGAAATCCGGCGATACGCTGTCGTTGGCGCTGCGGCCGGAAGCGATTTCGCTCGGCCGCCAGCCCGGCCGTGATTCGAGCCTTTCGGGTGAAATCTCCGAGGTGCATTTCCTCGGCTCGGTGATCCGCGTGCGCGTCGGCATCGGCGGCAACACGGTGTCGCTCGACACGTTCAACAGCCCGGCGACACCGCCGCCCGCCGTTGGCGAAAAGGCCGAAATTTCGTTCTCCTCAGGCGACATGCTGGTGCTGCACTGAAGGTCGCGTGGCTTGAGCTGCAGCGTCAAGCCGGCGGGATGAATGGTTGCGAGATTGCCTGAAAGACCGGCAAGGCCTCCATCCGTTCGGCATGGGCGCTGAGCGCCGGGAAGTCGGCCAGTGAAACCAGTTCGGGATGCGCTTCGCCAAGGAAGCGCAGCACGGCGGCAACTGCGATGTCGGCATGGCCGATCCGATCGCCGCCGAACCAGTAGGTTTCAGACCTTGTGCTGCGATCGGCTTCCAGCGCAGCCATGGCTCCCCGTATCTGCTTGCGGCAGCGTTCGACCCAGAGGTCTGAGACTGTCTCGTGCAGCAGCCTCTCGTAGAACAGGCTGACTGCCTTGTCGCCGAGCCCGGTCGCCAAAGCGGCGATCTTCAGCGCCTGATGGCGCGCCGGCTCCGTGGTTGGAAACATCCTGCGATCGGCTGAGACGAGGCTGTCCAGATAGTCCAGCATGACGTGGCTCTCGATCAGCACCTCGCCATCGTCCAGCACCAGGGTTGGCACGCGCGTCAGCGGATTGTAGGGCCGGATCTTGTCCGCATCGCTGAAAGTCGACCAAGGACGATGCGCATATGGCAGGCCGTAGAGCGTCAGCGCGATGCCGACGCGGCGAACAAAAGGCGAGTCATACTGGCCAATGAGGATCATGACCGTATCTGTACCCGAAGACCTGTCCGGCGCATACGGCCAGGCATCCCGTGCCTGCTGGACAATCAACAGCATCTTGCCGCTTTGCCACTGCCAACAATCGCGTTTCGTCGCTACGATGAGACATGGCGCTTTTCGAACTAACCCTTGTCCTGCTTTTGATCGCCGTTGCGCTGACGGCGCTGTCGCGACGGCTGGAGATACCTTATCCTTCGCTGCTGGCCTTGGCCGGGGTTGGGATCGCCTTTGTGCCCGGCGCACCGACTATCGAGATCGATCCGGAACTGGCGCTTGCTCTGTTCATCGCGCCGGTGCTTCTCGATGCCGCCTATGACACCTCGCTGCGCGACCTGAAGCGCTACCGGCTGTCGCTGGCACTGCTGGCGCTTGGCGCCGTTGTCTTCACCACTGTGGTGGTTGCCTTCGTCGGCTGGAAGATGGCGGGTCTGCCGATCGCGGCGGCGATCGCGCTCGGCGCCATCGTCGCACCGCCGGACGCGGTGGCGGCGAGCGCCGTGCTCGGTCAGTTCAAGGTGCCGCACCGCATTACCGCCATCCTGCAGGGTGAGAGCCTGCTCAACGATGCCACTGCGCTGCTGATCTACCGGATCGCGGTTTCGGCTGCCATCGGCTCGGTCATGCTGAAGGACGCAGTGCCCGTAATCCTGCTGTCAACGGTTGGCAGCGTTGCCGCCGGCTACCTGTTCGGGCGCTTCTCGCTGCTGACGCTCACGCGGATCGAGGATGCGGCAAGCAGCACGGTGGTGCAGTTTGCCGGAACCTTTGCTGTCTGGATCATTGCCGACAGGCTTGGCCTCTCAGCCATCATCACCATCGTCGTCTATGCCATCACCATCGCGCGCAGGGCGCCCCGCCGCATGTCGGCCAGAAGGCGCGTCAGCACCTATTCGGTCTGGGAGTCGGCGGTGTTCGTACTCAACGTGCTGGCCTTCGTGCTGATGGGCCTGCAGGCCCGGTCGATTGTCGGCCGGCTCTCCGGCGAAGGGCAAGGCGATGCATTTCTCTTCGCCGTAACGGTGCTGGTCGCCGTCGTTGTGGCGCGCCTCGTCTGGGTGACGAGTTACGTTGCGATCATAAGATGGTTTGCCCGCTTCGACGGCGAGGACAAAAGGCGGGATATGCCGACATTTGGCGGTGCCGTGCTCGTCGGCTGGTGCGGCATGCGGGGGCTGGTGACGCTGGTGGTGGCCATTGCACTGCCGGCCGGCTTCCCCGGCCGCGATCCGATCGTGCTTGCCGCCTTCGCCGTCGTGCTCGGCACGCTGGTGCTGCAAGGCATGACACTGAAGCCGCTGCTGCGCCTGCTCAACTTCGATCCGGACACGACAGTCGATCGCGAAGTGGCACAGGCGCGTGTCGCCATCATGCAGGCCGCGCTTGACGTGTTGAGCCGCAAGACGTCGGCAGCGGCCGCTGTGGTGCGCGAGCAGTATGAGGCTCAGCGCATAGTCGCGGAAAACCCGGAGGACGCACAGGCGGCGACCGAATACGACCAGCTGCGCCTCTATGCCATCAACCGCCAGCGCGACGCTTTGGAAGAACTGCGCCGTAACGGGACGATCGGCGACGAAGCCTATCACCGGTTGGAGGAGGAGATCGACTGGTCGGAACTGGCGGCATCGCCGGCGGGGCGGTTCCAGCCGCTGACGACCTAGGTTCTCAACAACCTATTAGCGCAGCGGTAGTTGGCCTACTCTTGGTGCCGCTGCGGTCCATTGCGAGGTGTTCGTTGAACCGCTACTGCCATCACGAAATTGAGCCGGATAAACAATGAAGCTGGTCAGCTACAACATCCAGTATGGTTTCGGCAGCGATGGCCGCTACGACCTCGCGCGCTGTGCCGAGGTGGTTGCCGGTGCCGACATCATCGCCTTGCAGGAGGTGGAGCGCCACTGGCAGCGCACAAATTTCGCCGACCAGCCGGCGCTCCTTTCCGAACTGCTGCCCGGGTACTACTGGGTCTATGGTCCGGCCTTCGACATGGATGCCAGCGAACGGCGCGACGGCCGCATCGTCAACCGGCGGCGGCAATTCGGCACGATGATCCTGTCGAAGCTGCCGATCGTCTGGTCGCGCCTGCATACGCTGCCGATGCAGCGCACGCTGCGCCCGCTCAACACTCGCAACGCCGCGCTTGAATGCATGATCCGCACACCTGCCGGCCCGGTGCGTTTTTTCTCGCTGCATCTGGCGCACATCGCTTCCGAGGAGCGGCTGGAGCAGATCGACTATCTGCTTGCCGAGCACCGCCGTGCGCCGTCCGAGGGCGGTCCGTGGAGCGGTGCGGATGACGAGCCCGCGCGCAACTGGAGCAATGGCGAGCTGGAGCCGGAGAACCCGCTGGCGGCGATCTGGATGGGCGATTTCAACATGGAGCCGGACAGCGCCGAATACCGGCGTATCGTCGGCGGTACGCCCTATCACCGGGGTGCGGCCTATCTCGACGGTTTCGTCGGTGCCGCCGCTGTTGCCGCCGAGCCGGCGATGGATTTCCACACCCATGTGAAGACCATCGACGGCAGGCTGGCAAAGCGCCGCCTCGATCATTGTTTCGTCGGCGGGATGTTTGCGGATCGCGTGCGCTCGGTCAGTGCCGATATCGGCGAAATCGCCTCGGACCATTTTCCCCTGCGTGTCGACATCGACCTGGAAACGCCGCTGGCAATGGCCGGCGGCGGATGAGCCTGAAATGACGCTCTTCGTCTTCTTCGCGGTGCTTGCCGCCGCCGCCATGCACGCGATCTGGAACGCGCTGGTCAAGGTCCATCTCGACCGCTTCCTGTCGATCACGCTGATGACACTCGGTATGGGCGCGGCAGCACTGGTGGCACTGCCCTTTGTCGAGTTCCCAAGGGCGGAAGTGTGGCCCTACATCATCGCCTCGGTGATCTTCCACATGGGCTACAGGACGTTCCTGATCGGCGCGTACAAGGCCGGCGATTTCGCCCAGACCTATCCGCTGGCGCGCGGTACCGCACCGCTGCTGACTGCCCTGGGCGGCATTGTGGTGGTTGCCGAGCTTCCGGCGCCGCTGGCCATCATCGGCATCGTTCTTCTGTCGGCCGGCACGCTGGTGCTGTCGTTTCGCGGCGGCGCGCATCTGGAGCGCCTGAACCTGCGCGCCGTCGGCTTTGCGCTGGGCACATCGATCTTCATCGCCAGCTATACGCTGTCCGACGGCAGCGGCGCGCGACTGGCCGCGACGGCCTCAAGCTATGCGGCATGGTTGTTCGTCTGCGATGCGCTGTGGGCGCTGGTGCTGTGCGTTATTTTCCGCGGACCACAGGCGCTGCCGGTGCTGGCGCGCGACTGGAAGGCGGGCGCGTATACCGGCGTGCTCAGCGGTGCTGCCTACTGGATCGTGATGTGGGCGATGACCAAGGCGCCGATCGCCTCGGTGGCGTCGTTGCGCGAGACATCGATTCTGTTCGCCATGATGATCTCGGTGTTCGCGCTGGGCGAGAAGATGACGGCATGGCGCGGTGCCGCCGTGCTCAGCATCGTCGCCGGCGTTGTTGCGCTCAGGCTGGGTTAGTCGCCTGATTCCTCAACTGAGCACCGTCATCACCTGGCCGCGCCTTTCAGGGCTGAAGCGGATGACGACGATGATACAGACGGCGACCACGCCGGCGAAAAGCGCCAACGCGTAGCCGTAGCTGCCACCCGGACCTTCGGCGATGCCTGCCTGATAGGGACCGCCATAGGACGCCGCAAGATTGCCGGCCTGGTAAATGAAGCCCGGCAAGGTCGCACGCACCGCGCCCGGCGAAAGCTCGTTGAGGTGGACCGGGATGACGCCCCATGCACCCTGGACCGCGACCTGCATGACGAAGGCGCCGATGGCGAGCATGAAAGGCGTGGTGCTGTAGGCCCATAACGGAATCGACGGTAAGGCGATCAGGCAAGCGATGGTGATGGCATTGACGCGGCCGATCTTCTCGGAAAGCGCACCGAACGCCAGGCCGCCGACGATGGCGCCGATGTTGGCGACAATGGTGATCCAGCTCACCGTATGAGGGTCAAAACCGTGCTGCTTCTTCAGGAAAGTTGGATAGAGATCCTGCGTGCCATGGCTGAAGAAATTGAAGAACATCATCAGCACGACGGCATAAAGGGCGACGCCCCAGTGCTTTTGAAGCGTCTCGATGAGCCCCGGTCTGGTTGTCTTTCGCGCGTCGACGAAGGCAGGCGATTCCGGCACATGCGAGCGGATGAAAAGGACGATCAGCGCCGGCACGAAGCTGAGCAGGAACATGGCGCGCCAGCCGATAGTGTAGCCACCGATCGTGTGTTGATAGAGCAGGCCATAAACCACAGCCGCCAGCAGGTAGCCGGCCGGATAGCCGCATTGCAGGATCCCCGAAACCATGCCGCGGGCGCTTGGCGGAATGGACTCCATGGCCAGCGAGCTACCGAGCCCCCATTCGCCGCCCATGGCGATGCCGAATAAGGCACGCAGCGCCAGGAATATACCAAGATTGGGCGAGAAGGCGGCCAACGCGCCGATCACCGAATAGCTGACGATGTTGAGCATGAGGATGGGCTTGCGCCCATATTTGTCGGCAAGCATGCCGAAGAAGAATGCGCCGATGAAGCGCGTCGCCAGGGTCAGGAACAGCGCCTTGGAGACCGCCGGTACGTCGGTCCGAAACTCAGCTGCAATATCGGTGAGCAGGAATGTTAGAAGGAAGAAATCGAAGGCGTCGAGCGTCCAGCCCAGAAACGACGCCAGGACGGTTTTCCTCTGCTGCGAATTGAGGTTCAAGGCGTTGCTCCTTTGCCACCCGGAGGCACGATATGTCGCCCGGTTTGCAAAAGAGAACGGCCTGTCAGCCGGTTTTCGATAAACCGGCGGTCACTTTTCCGTAAGATCGAGATCGAACACCATCAGCCCATCGGTGCCGCCTTCGAGCGCCGCGACCAGTCGTGCGCCGGCCCGCTGATGCGCTTCGTGCACGAGATAGGCATCGCGTGCTGCGGTGTCGCGAAAGTCGATGGTGAAGCCGTGGCCGAAACCCCGTGCGAACGGCTCGGGGCTGACATTGGCGCTGAACTCGACCTCGGCCATGCCTGAGATCACCGACTGCAGCGCTTCGAGGTCGGCATGGATCGCCGCGCGCTCGGCGTCGGAAACGTCGTTGCGGAATTTGACGAAAACACAATGCCTGATCATTTTCTACTCCCTACGCTGCGCAGCGCATGACCCCGAAAACCGGAATCGGTTTTCGGAAAGGATCATGCGCAAAATCAAAGTGCTACAGCGTCCTTTGCGCGTCCATAGGACGCGCGGCGCTGTAGTTGCCTGAGAAGACCGCCGGCGGCAGCGGCTCGCGGCCAAGAACCAGATCGGCGCCCTTTTCGCCGACCATGATGGTCGGCGCATTGGTGTTGGAGGAGGGGATGCGCGGCATCACCGAGGCGTCGCAGACCCGCAAGCCCTCGATGCCGCGCAACCTGAGGTCGGGCGTCACCACGGCCATATCGTCGTGGCCCATGCGGCAGGTGCCGACAGGATGGTGATCGGTCTTGGAACTGCGGCAGGCATAGTCGAACAACTCGTCGCCGCTCTGCAGGCCAGGGCCCGGCAGCACTTCGCGCAGCACGTAAGGGGCAAGCGCCTTCTGCCGCATGATCTCGCGCGCCAGCCTTAGCCCCTTGATCGACATGTCGCGGTCGTAAGGGTCCGACCAGTAGTTCGGGTCGATCAGTGGGTGGTCGGCCGGGTCGGCGCTTTTCAGCCGCACCGTGCCGCGCGAGCGCGGGCGCAGGAAGGCCGAGTTCAATGTCACGCCGGGATTCCTCAGCTTCTCGACGCCGGCCTCGATGCCGGAGCCGAGGCCGAGATGGAACTGGATGTCGGGCGAGGCGGCGGTGGGGTCGGCGTACCAGAAGCCGCCGGTCTCGAACAGGCTGGACGCCACCGGTCCCTTCTTCAGCAGCAGATATTGCAGGCCGGCCCAGGCGGTCCGGTGCAGCTTGGCGTAGTTGTCGTAGGTGTGGTCGCCGGTGCATTCGGCGATGACGAACAGGTCTAGATGGTCCTGCATGTTGGAGCCGATGCCGGGCAGGTCATGGACCGGTACGACGCCGACCGACTTCAGGTGATCGGCCGGGCCGATGCCTGATTGCATCAGCAGCTTCGGCGAACCGATGGCGCCGGACGAGACGATCACTTCGCGCTCGGCACGCAGGATTTTCTTCTCGCCGCCCGGCCTGTCGACGATCTCGACGCCGATGGCGCGGCCTTTCTCGACGACGATACGCGTCACCAGCACGTCGGTCCTGACCGTCAGGTTCTTGCGTTCGCGGATCGGCTTGAGATAGGCAACAGAGGCCGAGGAACGCCTCGCATCCTTCTGGGTCAGTTGGTAGTAGCCAACGCCTTCCTGGCTGGCGCCGTTGAAGTCGGGATTGAAGGGGATGCCCATCTCCTGTCCGGCGCGGAAATAGGCCTCGCAGATCGGCAGCGGCGCAATCGGGTTGGAAACGCCGAGCGGCCCCTGGTCGCCATGAAAATCGTTGGCGTAACGCTGGTTGTTCTCGGCCCGCTTGAAATAGGGCAGCACGTCGCGATAGCTCCAGCCGGCAAGGCCCTCGTCCTTCTCCCAGGCGTCGTAGTCGCGGGCATTGCCGCGCGTGTAGATCTGGGCATTGATGGAAGAGCCGCCGCCGATCACCTTGGCCTGCGTGTACCAGAAGACGCGGTCCTTCATGTGCTTTTGCGGCACGGTCGACCAGCCCCAGGAGGCGATGCCCTTGGTCATCTTGGCAAAACCGGCCGGCATATGGATCAGCGGATGCCAGTCCTTGCCGCCGGCCTCGAGCAGCAGCACGGAGTTCGACGGCTCCTCGCTCAGCCGGTTGGCGAGAACGCAACCGGCCGGGCCGGCGCCAACGATGATGTAGTCGGTCATGGCGTCACCTGTTCACAGCCTCGGCACGGACAGCGCGCCGTCGACATTGATGATCGATCCAGTCGAAAAGCCGAATTTCCCGCTGGCGAGTGCCGCGACCACTGCGCCGACATCGGAAGCCTCGCCCCAGCGCCTGGCCGGCACCAGCCCGTCATCGATCAGCGCGTCATATTTGGCGGTGACACCGGCGGTCATGTCGGTGCGGATGATGCCGGGCCGCACTTCGAATACGCCGATGTTTTCGGGTGCGAGCCTGAGCGCCAGGTTCTTCACCCACATCGAAAGCCCGGCCTTGGAAGTGCAGTAGTCGGACCGTTCCGGCGAAGCCATTTCGGCGCTGACCGAGGTGACGGTGATGATCGATTTCGCATGATCGCTTGACGTGGCAAGCATTGCCTTGGCGACGGCCTGGCTGAGGAAGACGGTGCCGCGCAGATTGATGCTCAGCGTGCGGTCGAAATTCTCTGGCTTCAGCTCCAGCAGGTCGCCGCGCACGGCCGCGCCGACGCCGGCATTGTTGACCAGGCAGTCGATGCGGCCGAAGGCGCGCATGGCGGCACCGACAAGCGTTGCGTGATCCGAAAGGTTGGCAATATCACAGCGATGGTAGCCGAACGCTGCACCACGCGTTGTGATGTTCTCTATAAGCCGTTTGGCGGGGTCGTCGGCAAGATCGGCGGCCATGATGTCGAAGCCGGCATCTGCGAGCGCCTCGGCGCAGGCCAGCCCAATGCCGCGCGCGCCGCCGGTGACGATGGCCGCCGGGCGGGTCATGCGACAAGCTCCGTCTTGCGGATATGGTCGGCGACGCGCAGTGCTTGCGCGGCGATCGACAAGGCCGGGTTCACAGCGGCCGAGTTCGGCAGAAAGCTGCCGTCGACGACGAACAAGTTTTTATGGTCGAACGAGCGGCAGAACGGATCGAGCGGCGACGTCGCCGGATCGTCGCCCATCTTCACCGTGCCGCACTGGTGCGAAGGCGTGCGCTTGTCGAAGGCGCGAGAGAGCACGATCGGGTAACCGCAGGCGCGAAAATTCTGGCGCATCTCCTTGGTCAGCCCGTCGAGCGACTGCATGTTGGAGCGCCGCCATTGCATGACGATGTCCTTGCCGTCGACCATGATGCGGCTTTCCGGATCGGGCAGGTCCTCGCACATCAAGTACCAGTCGACGGCATGGCCGGCCATGAAATCGAGCGCGAATTTGGGTGCGAATTTGACATTGGCCTTGAGGATGTTGCCGTCGATCTTGCCGAGAAGCTGGACGTTGCCGAGCGGCTTGCCGCCCTTGCCGTCGGACAGATAATAGTCGTTCAGCATCAGCGTCTTCTGGTAGACGGCATCGTTCCTGCGGCGTGGATCGATCGCCAGCATGGCGCTCGAATTGTGGTTCATGAAGTTACGGCCGACCTGGTCGGAACGGTTGGCGAGGCCCTTGCCGTTGTTGGGCGAGGGCGAGCGCAACAGGATGACAGCGGAATTGACCGCGCCGGCCGAAAGGATAACCAGCTTCGGCGATACTTTCTTCAGCGCTCCACTCTGGCGGTAGTGAACGGCGGCAACGTTCTTGCCGTCCGCCGAGGCTTCGAGATACTCGACATAGGCGCCGGTCTTGAGCCGGATATTGGTGTCTGTCAGCGCCGCCGTGAGTGGTCCGGACTGTGCGTCGATCTTGCCCGTGCCGGTGTTGGGGAAAGCATCCCAGCCCGTCTTGCCGTCCTTCAGCCAGGTATCGATGTCAACGCCGAGCGGCAGCGAGGCCGGATGCAGGCCAAGGCCTTTCAGTTCGGCGCGGGCACGTGCGATCGGTGCCTCGTCGGGCACCGGCTTGAACGCATAGGGGATCGAATGGAACGGCTCGGTCGGGTCCTCGCCGAGCGCGCCGCGCACGCGAAACAATTGCTCGGCTTTCGAATACCAGGGTTCGAACTCATCATAGGAAAACGGCCAGGCCGGCGAGACGCCGCCGAAATGCTCCATGGCGGAGAAATCTTCACGGCGGTAGCGGATCAGTACCGCGCCATAGAACTTCGAATTGCCGCCGACATAGTAATAATTGCCGGGGTTGAAGGCGGCACCGCCGGCCTCGCGCCACATCTCCTTAGGCCGGTAATGGCCGTCGACGAAGATGGCGCGGGTGTCGCGTGTATGCGGTGTCGCCGCCAGCGGCTCGCCGCGCTCCAGCATCAGGATCGAGGCACCGCTGCCGGCAAGGCCGGAGGCGATCGTGGCGCCGCCGATGCCGGAGCCGATGATGACGATGTCCGGGTTGCTCATGGCGCTAAAGGATGCGGTTCTCGGTCGCCGGATCGAAGAACACCGCCTTGGTCAGGTTGAAGGCGAGCGGTGTCACCGTTCCCGGCTGGATCTTGGCGTCGGCGCGCAGCCGCGCCACCACGGCCTTGCCGCCGAGATTGGTGACGGCGAAAGTGTCGGAACCGGCCGGCTCGATCACCTCGATATGGCAATCAGCGGTGGCGATGTTGGAGGCGTTGCGCTCGGCCCCTTCGGGATCGGTGAGCGCTTCGGGGCGGACACCGAAGATGACCGGCTTGCCTTGGAACGCCGAGAGGCCCGCCGGTGGATTGGCGAGCGGCAGCGAGATCGGCTCGCGCCCGTCGCGCTGCAGCACCACCGACAGCCCGCTGCCATTGCCGCCGATCGTCACCGGCACCAGGTTCATCGCTGGCGAGCCCATGAAGTCGGCGACGAAGATGTTGGTCGGGTTGTTGTAGATCTCGGCCGGCGTGCCGAACTGCTGCACCTCGCCATCGCGCATCACCGCGATCTTGGTGGCCAGCGTCATCGCCTCGATCTGGTCATGGGTGACATAGACGATCGTAGTGCCGGTGGTCGCGTGCAGGCGCTTGATCTCGATGCGCATGTCGACGCGCAGCTTAGCGTCGAGATTGGACAAAGGTTCGTCGAACAGAAACAGTTTGGGATCGCGCACCAGCGCCCGGCCCATGGCGACGCGCTGGCGCTGGCCGCCGGAAAGCTGGCTCGGCTTGCGCTGCAAGAGGTGGCCGATCTGCAGCACCTTTGCCACCTTGTCGATCGCCTTCTGGCGTTCGGCGGCCGGCACGCCGCGCATCTCCATGCCAAAGGCGATGTTTCCGGCCACTGTCATGTTCGGATAGAGCGCATAGCTCTGGAACACCATGGCGATGTCGCGCTTCGACGGATGCAGATTGTTGATCGTGCGTCCATCGACGCGGATTTCACCTTCGGTGATGGTTTCCAGTCCGGCGATGGTGTTGAGCAAGGTCGACTTGCCGCAGCCGGACGGACCGACCAGTACGAGGAAGCCGCCCTTTTCGAGATCGACGTCGATGCCTTTGAGAATCTCGACCGTCCCGAAACGCTTCTTCAGCCCATCAATTTCAAGAAAAGCCATCAGATTATCCTTTGACCGCACCGGCCATCAGCCCGCGCACGAAGTAGCGGCCGGCAACGACATAGACGAGAAGGGTGGGGAGTGCGGCGATCATCGCGGCCGCCATGTTGACGTTGTATTCGACGACGCCGGTCGAGGTGTTGACGACGTTGTTCAGCGCCACCGTCATCGGCATAGAGTCGCCAGTGCCGGCATAGGCGGAGGCGAACAGGAAGTCGTTCCAGATGTTGGTGAACTGGTAGATCACGGTGACGACAAAGATCGGCATCGAGTTCGGCAGCATGATGCGCCGGAAGATCTGGAAGAAGGAGGCGCCGTCGACCTGCGCCGCCTTGATCAGTTCGGTCGGGAAGGCTTCGTAATAGTTGCGGAAGAACAGCGTGGTGAAGCCGAGCCCGTAAACGACGTGGACGAAGACGAGGTTGACCGTCGGATTGCCCAACCCGAACGAGAAGCCCGTTGCGTTCTGCAGCGTCACGCCGAAGCGGCCGAGACTGCCAAGGATCGTCGCCATCGGCAATAGCACCGACTGGAACGGGATGAAGCAGGCAAACAGCATCAGCCCGAACACCAGCGTGTGGCCGCGGAAGCGCCATTTGGTCAGGACGTAGCCATTGAGCGCGCCGAGCAGCGTCGAGATCAGCACCGCCGGAACCACCATCTTGATAGAGTTCCAGAAATAGCCCTTGATGCCGGCGCAGGTCAGGCCGACGCAGGTCTCGCCCCAAGCCTTGAACCACGGTTCCAGGGTTGGCGCTCGCGGCAGCGCCAGCATGTTGCCGTTCTGGATTTCGTCCATGGTCTTGAACGAGGTCACCAGCATGACGAAGAGCGGCATCAGGTAGAACAGCGCGAACAGCGCCAGCAGCCCGTAGATGACGATGCGGTTCAGGGTTTTGGCGCCGGTGCCGCCAATATCCTGGCGAACGGGCGTGGTGACGACGCTCATCGCGGCTTCTCCCTGAGCTCGGAATAGAGATAGGGGACGATGATCGCGGTGATGGTCATCAGCATGATCACAGCGCTGGCCGAGCCGACGGCCATCTCGTTGCGCTTGAAAGTGTATTCATACATGAAGTTGGACGGCAGCCAGGCCGAGCCGCCCGGGCCACCGCTGGTGAGTGCTACGACCAGATCATAGGACTTGATAGCAAGGTGCGCGAGCACGATGAATGCCGAGAGGAACACTGGCCTAAGCAACGGGATGACGATGCGGCGGTACAGCTGGAAAGTGGTGGCGCCATCGATCTGCGCCGCCTTCATGATCTCGCCGTCGATGCCGCGCAGGCCGGCCAGGAACATCGCCATGATGAAGCCGGAGGCCTGCCAGACGCCGGCGATGACCACAGTGTAGATGACGAAATCCTTGTTCTTGATCCAGTCGAAATGGAAGCTCGTCCAGCCCCATTGATGCAACGTCTGCTCAAGGCCGAGACCGGGGTCGAGGAACCATTTCCAGGCAACGCCGGTGACGATGAAGGACAGCGCCATCGGGTAGAGATAGATCGGCCTCAGCATGCCTTCGCCGCGGATCTTCTGGTCGAGCAGGATCGCCAGGAACAGGCCGAGCGCCAGGCAGATGAAGATGTAGAGAAAGCCGAAGATGCCCATGTTGGTGATCGAGGTGTACCAGCTCGACGGCGGATCGCTCTCGAAGGTCCAGCGCCACAGCCGCTGATAGGCGCGCGGCCCGGTGATGGCATAGGACGGGAAGGTCTTGGAATTGGTGAAGGACAGATAGATCGTCCATAGGATGAAGCCGTAGACGAAGACGATGGTGGCGGCGAAGCTCGGTGCCAGCACGATCTTTGGCAAGGCGTCCTGCAGGCGCGAGCGTACCGAGGCGCTTGGGCGGGTCTCATGCTCCGGCGTCAGCGTCATACTGGTTTCAGCAACAGTGCTCATCGGTTCATCCCATATCGTGCGCCTGCCCAGACCAGGGGGAAGGACAGGATAGCGCAAGCGGAGCCCTGGGATTGCGGATGGCCCGGCACACAGGCGTGCAGGCCAGGACAGCCGCCACCATGCCCCAAGGGCGGCCTTCCCCGCTGGCGGGGAAGGCCTGTTATGTGGCGCGTGCCTTACTTGGCGTCGTCGATCGCCTTGACCAATTCGGTCACGGCTTCGTCCGAGGTCTTGATCTGGCCGTGGACGAACTTCGAGACGACATCCTTGTAAGCATTGGCAACTGCCGGAGGGGCGCCATAGCCCTGGGCCAGCGAGCCAAAAAGCGTGCCGCCTTCATTGGCGGCCTTCAGGTCGGCCATGCCTTTCTTGCCGCAAGCGTCGAAGTCGGTATCAGGCACGTCGGTACGAGCCGGAACCGAACCCTTGACGACGTTGAAGGCCGACTGGAAGCTCTTCGACAAAGTGGCGGTGGCAAGTGCTACCTGGGCGGCCTTGCGGTCGTCCGGAACGTTGAACATGCCGAACATGTCGGAGTTGTAGATCACGCTGCCATCGGTGCCGGGGAAGCGATAGCACAGGAAGTCGGTGCCCGGGGCCTTCTTGGCGGCATTGAATTCGCCCTTGGCCCAGTCGCCCATGACCTGCACCAGTGCATCGCCCTTGATGACCATGGCGGTGGCGAGGTTCCAGTCGCGGCCCGAGAAATTCGGGTCGACATAGGTGACGAGCTTGGCGAGGTTGTCGAACGACTTCTTCATCGTGTCGGACTTCAGCGCTTCCTCGTCGAGGTCGTTGAAGGCCTTTTTGTAGAACTCAGGTCCGCCGGTCGACAGCACAACCGAGTCGAACATGGTGGCTTCCTGCCAGTTCTGACCGCCGAGAGCGAGCGGGATGACGCCAGCCGCCTTGGCCTTGTCGAGCAGGGCCACGAAATCGTCGAAGGTCTTCGGCTCGGTACCGCCGATCTTGTCCATCACGGCCTTGTTGATCCACAGCCAGTTGACCGAGTGGACGTTGACCGGAGCCGCGACCCACTTGCCGTCATAGACCGAGAATTTCTGCAGGGCGGCCGGAACGGACTTGTCCCAGCCTTCCTTTACCGCCGTCTCGGTCAGATCGCCCATGACGCCGGCTGCGGCATAGTCGAGCACGGTGTAGCCGAGCATCTGCGATGCGGTCGGATAATTGCCGGCCGCGACCATCGCCTTCAGCGCGGTCATGGCGGCGTCGCCGCCGCCACCGGCCACCGGCACGTCCTTCCAGGCATAGCCTTCCTTGGACAGATCCTCCTTGAGCACGTTGAGGGCAGCGGCTTCGCCGCCCGACGTCCACCAGTGCAGCATCTGCACTTCCTTGACGTCCTCGGCATGGGCGGCGAATGCAAGGCCCGATGCGAGAGCCGTTCCGATAAGCAGTTTGCGCAACATGTACTTCCTCCCTTGTTGCTTACATATAACCGGCGGATGCCCGCCGGGTACTTCCCAACTCAGCCGAGCCACCATCCGGTGCGCTGGCCGCGATGAAACTGGATCGTCTTTTCCTCGGTATAGTCCTCGACGGCGCGTTTGCCGAGTTCGCGTCCGAGACCGGACTGCTTGTAGCCCCCGAAAGGCAGTTCGGGATAACCTTCCATGAACGTGTTCACCCAAACGGTTCCCGAACGCACATTCCGCGCCACCGACATGCAGGTGTCGATGTTGGCGCTCCACACGCCTGCCGACAAACCATAGGGCGTGTTGTTGGCGATGTGCAACGCCTTTTCAATCGTTTCAAAGGTCAGCACGGAGAGCACCGGACCGAACACTTCCTCGCGTGCGATGGCCATGTCTTCGGTTACGCCACGGATGATGGTCGGGTCGAGGTATTGGCCGGCGTTGGACGTCAACTGCTTGCCGCCGCTGTAGATATCGCTGCCGTCGCTGGCCGCCGCCGTTACATAGCCGGCTACCTTGGCCAGATGGTCCGGCGAAATCATCGCGCCGACCTTGGTGCGGTCGTCCAGTGGGTCACCCACGGTCACCTTGGCGGTGAGCGCCTTGACCGCGCTGAGGAAGTCATCGGCGATCGCCTCATGCACGATCAGCCGGCTGCCGGCATTGCAGCATTCGCCGGCGTTGAAGAAGCCGCCGAACACCGCCGCGTCGGCGGCGGCTTCGAGATCGGCATCTGGGAAGACGATCTGGCCGTTCTTGCCGCCGAGCTCCATCGAGACCTTCTTCAGCGATTGCGCGGCCGAGGCCATGGTCATCTTGCCGACGCGGGTGGAGCCGGTGAACGACACCATCTCGACCAGCGGATGGCTAACCATGGGCGCACCGACATCGCTGCCCAAGCCGGCGAGGATGTTGACGACGCCGTTGGGCAAGCCGGCCTGCATCAGGATGTCGCCAAGCACGAAGGTGGAGGCGGACGTCATTTCGCTCGGCTTGACGACGGCCGTGCAGCCGGCGGCGAGTGCGAAGGGCAGTTTCTGGCTGACGATGAGGAAGGGGAAATTCCATGGCGTGATGATCGAGACGACGCCGATCGGTTCGCGCAGCACCACGCCCAGCATGGCGTCGCCGAGATTGGCGTAGGAGTCGCCGGAGAGCGTGCGGGCAAGCGATGCGGCGTAGCGCCAGATGTCGACGGCGCCGCCGATCTCGCCACGCGCCTGGGCGATCGGCTTGCCGGATTCCAGCGCATCGAGCCGGGCGATCTGCTCCAGCCGGGCCTCGATCAGGTCAGCCGCCTTGAGCAGGATGGCGGCACGCTCGCCCGCCTTCATGCGCGGCCAGGGGCCAGTCTCGAAGGTCTTGTGCGCAGCAACCACCGCCGCCTCGACGTCCGCCTCGCCAGCCTGCGCATAGTGGGAGACGGCGAAGCCATGGCCGGGGCTGTTGCGCGCAATCGTGCGGCCGTCGCGGGCGTCGACATGCTTGCCGTCGATCAGCAGCCGGTAGTTCTTCGGCGCTGCGGCTGCCTCGGCGGGCATGGCAATGTTGAGGGGCAAGTTCATGTGATTTCTAGATTCCGCCTGTGACTCTAAGATCTTGAAAACGCTGGTTTCTGCTTGGTCTTGAAAGCGCCGACGCCAGCCTTGAGATCGCCGGTCAGCGCGATGAAGCCGCTGGCCAGCGCCTCTGTCGCGGCAGCACTTTCCTCGCCTTCGGCAATTGCGATCATCAGCTTGGCGGCTTCGGTCGCCAGTGGCCCGCGCTCGGCGATTCTTTCGCCCCAGGTTTTGGCTTCGGCGACTGCCTTGCCGGCCTCCACAACTCGGTCGACGATGCCCAGAGCGAGCGCCTCGGAGGCGAGAAAAATCTCACAGCCAAGCGCCATGCGGCGGACCGTCTGGGCGCCGAAGCGGCGCACCGCTCGCTGCGTGCCGGACCAGCCGGGGACGACGCCGATCGAGGTTTCGGGAAAGCCGAGTTTGACCTGCGTTTCGGCGACACGGAAGTCGCAAGCCGCCGCCAGTTCCAGTCCGCCGCCCAGCGCGTGGCCGGAGAGCGCGGCGATGGTCGGCTGCCTGAGCCGCGCCAGCCGGTCGAAGACACGATGGCCGTAGCGCACCCATTGCACCTGGAAATCGGCGGCGCTCATGGCGGCCCAGGCCTCGACATCGCCGCCGGCGCAAAAGCCCTTGCCTTCGCCGCAGAGCAGCACGACGCGCACGCCGTCCGCGGCCTCCGCCGCGTCGAGCGCAGCCTCCAGCGCCCGCAACATCGGGATATCCAGTGCGTTGAATTTCTCCGGGCGGCGCAGCGTGACGATGCCGATGGCGCCATCGGTTTCGAAGGTGACGAGAGGCTCAGACATGCGCGCCTCCGAGCGAGGCGCCGCCATTCAGCGACAGGCCGATCGGCCGATCCTGATAGAGTGCGGACGGTGTCACCTTAAGGTCGTTGGCGACGGCTAGCGCAATCTCGGCCTGTGCCAGCACGTCGCGCTCGAGGTCGATGCCGGGTGCTAGTTCCGTTACCATCAGACCTGCGGGCGTCAGCTTCATCACGCAGCGTTCGGTAACGTAGGTGATATCCTGTCCTTGCGCGACCGCGCGCTTGCCTGAAAAGGAGATGTGCTCGACCTCGCCGACCACTTTCTTGACCTTGCCCTCCCGGTCGATGCGGATCGCGCCATCGGCCAATGAGAGCTTGGCTCCGGCATTAAAGAAGCCGGAGAAGACGATCTTTTTTGCCCGCGCGGTGATGTCGACGAAGCCGCCGGCGCCGGCGGTAACATGCGGCCTGGCCGAAAGCTTCGATACATTGACCGAGCCGTGGCGGTCGATCTGCAGGAAGGAGAGCAGCGAGGCGTCGAAGCCGCCGGCCTGGAAATAGATGAACTGGTGCGGTGAAGGCATGATCGCCTCGGCGTTCGAGGCGCAGCCGAACTTGAAGTCGAGCAGCGGCACGCCGCCGACCGCGCCCTGTTCGATCACCCAGGTGACCTTGCCGTGCTGGCCTTCCTCGAGAAGGATGCGCGGCACATTGGCGGAGATGCCGAAGCCGATGTTGACGGCCATGCCGTCGCTGAGTTCCATGGCGACGCGGCGGGCGATCACCTTCTGGACGTTCATCTCGGCATTGCGGAAGCTCGACAGCGGCCGGAAGATCTCACCCGAGATTGCCGGGTCGTAAGGCGTCAGCGTCGTCTGCAACTGGTCGGGTGCGACGACGATATGGTCGACCAGAACGCCCGGCACGCGAACGTCATGCGGCTTCAGCGTGCCGTTCTCGACGACGCGCTTGACCTGAGCGATGACGATGCCGCCATTGTTGCGGGCGGCAAGCGCCTGTTCCAGCCCGCCGAGATAGGCGCCCTCATGTTCATAGGTGAGGTTGCCGCGCTCGTCGGCCGTCGTGGCGCGGATGATCGAAACATGCGGCACGATCGAGCGGAAATAGAGCCATTCTTCGCCGTCGAACTGCTGCACGGACACGATCGGTTCGCTGGCGGCGTCGTTCATGGCGCAGCCCTGATGGCGCGGGTCGGCGAAGGTGTCGAGACCGACCTTGGTCAAAACGCCAGGCCGCTTGGCGGCGGCCTCGCGATGCATGTCGAACAATATGCCTGACGGCACGTTGTAGGCGGCGACCGAATTGTCGCCGATCATCTTCCAGATCTGCGGCGGCTCCGAGGATGACGGGCCGGAGGGATAAGAGCCGCACAAGGTCCGCTTCAGCAGGCCGGGCTTGGCCAGATGATCGATGCCTTTGATGCCGTACATGTCGCCGGCGGCGATTGGGTGCAGCGTCGTGATACCCTTCGGATGGCCTTCCGCATCGAAGCGTTCGCCGACAGCGGCGAGCACGGCGTCCGGGCAGCCGAGGCCGCTCGACGACGACACCGACACGACCATGCCGTCCTTGATCAGGCTGGCGGCCTCAGCCGCCGAGACGAGCTTGCTCACGCAGCGTCTCCTGTTTCCGCCCGCCGGTTTGGCCCACAACTGTCCCTGACCACAAGATTGACCGCGCCGATATGGTCCTCGGCGCGCGTCGTGCGCGACTGGATCATCTTCAGCATGACATGGGCGGCGCGCTCGCCAAGGCCTGCTGAATCCACCGCGACGCTGGTCAGCGCCGGCATGTAATGCTGAGCCTCAATGACGTCGTCGAAGCCAACGACGGCGAAATCCGCTCCGGGTTCCAGTCCGCGCTTGCGCAGCGCCAGCATGACGCCGAAGGCGACCGCATCGTTGAAGCACAGGGCCGCCGTCGGTGGCTCAGCCGCCGCAAGAGCCGTGTCCAGGCAGGCAATGCCGCCCTTGCGGCTGGTCTCGCCCTCGACGACGATCGTATCGCGTTTGGCGATGCCGAGCGCCTCGCACGCTTCGCGAAAACCGCCGAGACGCTCGTGATAGACCACCAGATCGGACGAGCCGCCGAAGAAAGCCAGCCGGCGATGGCCCTTGCCGATCAGATGCGCGGTGGCGAGCCAGGCGCCCCGATGATTGTCGGGCGCAATCACGGGAATACGGCTTTCAGGCAAGCGGCGCATGGCAAAGACGACGGGAAGGCCTGCGGTTTCCAGTCGCCGGAAGGCGCCAGACGTCGTGCCGCGCGCCGGTGAGACGATGAGCCCGGCGACGCCTTGTTCCATCAGTGACTTCAGCACTTCTTCCTGGCGCACCGGATTCTCGGCCGTGTTGGCGATGAAGGGCACGATGCCGGCCGACTGGAAGACGCGTTCCATGCCGACAGCCATTTCGGCAAAGAAGGGGTTGGTGAGGTCGTTGATGACCATGCCGATGACGTTGGAATGGGCCTTGCGCAGATTGGCGGCGCCGCGGTTATAGACATAGCCGACATCCTCGATCGCCTTGCGAACCTTGACCGCGGTTTCAGGCCGGATCAGCCCGCTGCCCTGAAGCACGAGCGACACGGTCGACTTGGACACGCCCGCCTCGCGGGCAATGTCGAGTATCGTCGCCTTGGCCCGGCTGGCCATCCAGATACGTCCTCCCGGCATTTTCTGGGTCGAATTTATTGGAACGTTCTAATCCTTAAGGCGGATTTGAGTCAATCGGGATTTTCTTCTGGCTTCGAAAATTGACACACGGCAACTAAATGCCCTGGTCCTCAAGGCTTTTGGTGCTGCGGTGCAACATTGAGCCATGGGAGATCGAGAATCGTAAAGGTTCTTGATTTATTGGAACGTTCCATTTAATAGCGCCATCAAGGGAGAGAGCTATGGATATTATCTTGCCCGGGGAGGGCGGCGGCAGTACCCGCTACCGCCTCGTCGGCCAGCCGGCTCAGCCGGTGATCGGCGCGCGGTTTTCGCGCATCGCCTACGCTGCTGCCCATGTCGTTGCCGATCCTCTTTGTATGACCGATCCCTGGTCCAGGCCGGCGGTCGACTGGGAGCGCACGATGGCGTTTCGCCATCATCTGTGGCGGCTCGGCTTCCGCATCGCCGAGGCGATGGACACCTCGCAGCGTGGCATGGGTTTTGATTGGGCAAACGCCAGGGAACTGATCCGGCGCTCTATCGCCGAGGCACGGACCGTGCCGGGTGCCGATCTCGCCTCCGGCGCCGGCACCGACCATCTGGCGCCGCGCGCCGCCAGGGATCTCGATGACGTCATCGCGGCCTATGAGGAACAATTCGGCTTCATCGAAGGTCTGGGCGGCAAGGCGATCATGATGGCCAGCCGTGCGCTCGCAGCCGTGGCCAAGGGTTCCGAAGACTATGTCAAGGTCTACAACCGCATCCTTGGACAAGCCTCCGGCAAGGTCATCCTGCACTGGCTGGGTGATATGTTCGATCCGGCGCTGAAGGGATATTGGGGCGCCCACGATTTCGAGGCAGCACTCGACACCGTCGTCGCCATCATCGAACGCCACGCCGGCAAGGTCGAGGGGATAAAAATATCGCTGCTCGATGCCGACAAGGAAATCGCGCTGAGGAACCGGCTGCCGGAAGGCGTCGTCATGTTCACCGGCGACGACTTCAATTATCCCGAACTGATCGCCGGCGACGGCCAAAGACACTCGCACGCGCTGCTCGGCATTTTCGACGCCATCGCGCCGGTCGCCAATGCAGCACTGACGAAGCTCGCCGATGGCGACCGCGCCGGCTATGACGCGCTGATGGCGCCGACCGTGCCTCTGTCGCGCAAGATCTTCGAGGCGCCGACCGAATATTACAAGGCCGGCATCGTCCTCATGGCCTGGCTGAACGGCCACCAGGCGCATTTCTCGATGGTCGGCGGCATGCAATCAGCGCGCGGCATCCGCCACTATGCCGATGTCTTCCGCCTTGCCGATCAGGCGGGATTGCTGGCCAACCCGGAACTGGCCATCGCCAGAATGAAGAGTCTGTGTGCCGTGGCAGGCGTCTGATTTTGCCTTGTTTGGCGATTTGCCTTGTCTGGGTAAATCCGTATGCGCTATGCGTCCGACGCAAGGTCGAATGGCGCCGACGCCGATGGCCTGGCTGCCGTTCTGCATAGGGATACGCCAATGAGTTTCGAACTTCAGGGCAAGCGTGTTTTCGTGGCCGGGCATCGCGGCATGGTCGGCTCCGCCATCCTGCGCAGGCTGGCTGATGAGGATTGCGAGGTCCTGACGGCATCCCGCGCTGAACTCGATCTTCAGGACCAGGCCGACGTGCGGCGCTGGATGGCCGACCGCAGACCGGATGCGGTGGTGATGGCGGCGGCCAAGGTCGGTGGCATCCTGGCGAACAACAGGCTGCCGGTCGATTTCCTGCAGGACAATCTCGTCATGCAGACCAATGTCATCGAGAGTGCTTTCCGCAACGACGTGCAGAAATTGCTGTTTCTCGGTTCGTCCTGCATCTATCCGAAGTTCGCGGCCCAGCCGATCTCCGAGGACGCCTTGCTGACCGGTCCGCTCGAACCCACCAACGAATGGTATGCGATTGCCAAGATCGCCGGGCTGAAACTGTGCCAGGCCTATCGGCGCCAGCATGGCGTCGATTACATCTCCGCGATGCCGACCAATCTCTACGGTCCGGGCGACAATTTCGACCTCGATTCCAGCCATGTCGTGCCCGCCCTGATGCGCAAGGCGCACAAGGCCAGGCGTGCCGGCGACAAGACCCTGGAGGTCTGGGGATCGGGCACGCCGATGCGCGAGTTCCTGCATGTCGACGACGCCGCCGACGCTCTGGTCTGGCTGCTGAAGAATTATAGCGGTGACAGCCATGTAAATGTCGGCTCGGGCGAAGATATCACCATTGCCGAGCTGGCCCAGACCATGCTCTCCGTCGTCGGCGCCAACGCCGTGCTCACATTCGATTCGACGAAGCCGGATGGCACGCCGCGCAAGCTGATGGATGTGTCGCGCCTGTTTGCCACCGGCTGGCGTCCGCGCTATTCGCTTCGCAGCGGCTTGGAACAGACTTATGCGTGGTTTCTCCAGCATATTGAGACAGGTGATCTCCGCCTCGGGGCGGCCTGATCCTCAATCAACGCTGATTGCCGCCACCAGAGATGACGGCTTGGGCGGCCGGCTTCTGGCCATGGCCAATGCAAAGGCGCTCGCCGACGCGCTTGGCTATCGTTTTGGGTTCACCTGGAAGGCCATCAGAGACAAAGAGTTCCATGTCATCGACGCGGTTGAGAAGATCTTTTCAGCCGATTTCATCGAGAAATATTGGCTGGGCGAGAAGATCAAAAGATCCGATTTCGCCATTCTCGAAAAGATGCCATTCACACGGTCCAGCCTGGATGCTGCTGCAGTAAAGGGGAATTTCCGGGGCTGGATTTGCAACGAATTTCGCATTCTGGAGGAGTTTCGGGACGAGGGCACTGAAACGATCCGAAGATCCGAGACCTTGCGGGGTTTTGGCTTCTCCGGGGATGTGAGACAGGCGCTCGACGCCGCCGACAAGTGCCGTTTTCCCAGGCCGATGGCTGCACTGCATCTTCGTAGTGGCGATATCGTCCGCGGCAAGTACCGCTCAAGTCTGGATTTTGCGAACAAGGTGATCCCTTCCACCTTGGCCAAGTCGATCGTGTCGGAACTCTCGTCGAAGGGCCTCTCGACCCTGCTGATCGGCGAGGACCGCGCCACGCTCGAATATCTGAGATCCGAAACCGGAGCTTTGCTGACCGATGATTTCGGAGCGCGGCAATTCGACGATCCGACACTCAAGGCATTTTTTGAGATGGGTCTCATGGCGCGATGCCAGAAAATCTATGCCGGGAGCAGCGTCTTTGCGACGGTGGCGTCGATGATGGGTGATATTCCCTCCACCAAGACAACAACCTTGTTCGACAGTTCCCGAGCCGCGGAGCTCATCCTGGGCGAATTGGAGACTCATCAGTCGGACTATCATCCGCTAGAGGCTGCATTCGGCTATCAAGCCGCTTTCCTCACTCTGGAAGACCGGATCAGTTCGGCGCAGGCGAGAGAAATTCTCGAGAAGGCCTACGGGCTTGATCCGGAAAACGATGTCTACGCCCTGAAGATAGTTGCGTCCTATTTTCGCGAGAACGACTATCGTTCAGGCGAGGCAATTCTGAAGTCCCTTATGACGAAGGAATTTCTCGTCTCTTCTGCAATGCCTCTGAGAGCCATGCGGGTTCTGACCGTCCGGTTGTGGCGCGGTCATGTCATGGCAAAGGATTTTGAGCCTTTCTTTGCGGCGGCACGGGCGGGCTGCCCCTATGCCGCGGCGTGTTCGGCTCATATCTTGCACCGTGCATTTGGCGAGCTGAAACCTGCATTGCACATGATCGCACAGTCGATGAATGCGGAACCGACAAATACATTGTTCAAGAAAATCAGAAGGTCGATACGGCCGATCACCCCACCGAAGTCCGGCCTGCTGCCGAAAGCACGGACGCAGCTTTGGAGGGCCGGGATCAGGATCTAGGCTCGCGCCGGGAAGGTTTGTGCTTCGGGACCGACCCGCGCTGGATGGACTCCGCCATTCTCCCGGGATTATCTGCCAGACATGCCGATCAGCCCGCCTGAAAGCTGGGAACGACCTCGCAAGACGCTCATCATAGCGAGCACGCCGCGAAGCGGCAGCAATCTTCTTTGCGACAAGGTTTCGAGCACCGGCGTGCTGGGCAATCCGGGCGAATATTTCCGTCATTGGGATACTCCTGAGGTAACGACGGTGGATCGCTGTCTGTTGGCGGCCAGCGAGGGCAAAACCGAAAATGGCGTCGTCGCTTTCAAGCTGTTTCCCGAACATTTCGACAGGCTGCAAAAGGATATTCGTCTCACGCAATGGTTTCCCGACCCGGTATGGGTCCATCTTGAAAGGCGCGATCTGCTCGGCCAGGCCATTTCGCTGGCCAAGGCGATGCAGGATCGGGCGTGGACCAGTGGCGAGCCTGCGGTAAAAGACGCCGAATACACGGTGGAGGGGATAGAGGCAGCACTTGCCAAGATCATTGCCGGCAACGGGCGCTGGTCAGCCTATTTCGCCAGAATCGGCATCGAACCGGTGCGTATTTTCTACGAAGACATCCGCGATGATTTCGACAGCGCCTGCCAGCGCATGGGCGCGCTTCTGGGTCTTGAAGCTCCCATGCCCGCGACGGCACAGGTGGATATGCAACAGCAGCGCAACGCGCAAAACGACGATTGGCGGCGGCGGTTTCTCGCCGAGGCCGGCGACCGGAACAACTTCCCGGCGGCGGTCAATCCAATGGGAAACCGGGCGCGCAAGAAACCCGGATGGGCGTTCTGGAGGAGATAGGCCGGCGGCATCGTGCAAGCCGGGAGGCAGCGGCAACAGACGATGCGATGAAGGCTGGACCGGATGGTGGGCGTGACAGGGATTGAACCTGTGACCCCTGCAATGTCAATGCAGTGCTCTCCCGCTGAGCTACACGCCCATCCGAAGCCGCGCATACACCACTTTTGGCCCATCGCGTCAATAGAGCATGATCCCGAAAAGTTGCAGACTTTTCGGACAAGATTATGCGAAAAATAAAGACCTAGAGCAGGATGACCGGTTCAACCTCAACTCAACCTGCTCTACCGGGAAAAGGGAAAGAATGCCCGGTCTGTCTGTTTGCTTTGACGCAATTCCCTAGGGAAAGCGCTACGCGCTTTTCCCGGGAAAACCGCTTCACACTCTTCCTGGAATTGCTCTCGTCGGTCGAGACCCACCGAAAAGCGCGTCAGGCTGCCTGCAGCATCTTTTCAACCTCGTTGACGAGGTCACGCAGGTGGAACGGCTTCGACAGCACCTTGGCGTCTTTCGGCGCCTTGGAATCGGGATTGAGCGCAACGGCGGCGAAACCGGTGATGAACATGACCTTGAGGTCGGGATCGATCTCGGTGGCGCGGCGGGCGAGTTCGATGCCGTCCATCTCCGGCATGACGATATCGGTCAACAGCAGCGAGAAGGGCTCTTCGCGCAGACGCTCATAGGCGCTGGCGCCATTGTCGAAGTCGCTGACCTGGTAGCCGGCGCGCTCCAATGCCTTGACGAGGAACCGGCGCATGTCGTCGTCGTCTTCCGCCAGTAGAATGCGTGCCATTGTAACCCGTCCGAATCACCCGCCCGAGACTGCCGTGGGGCAAGCCCGTTAACCATCCTGTATATGAGGATGTGACGGTAAACATCAAGTGAACGAAGACAGATGCGATCCGCATTTAACAAGGTGGGTCCGAATGCTGAAATGCTGGACATGCGCCCAGTGAGATGGCACTTTCCATTGATGATGCATTGGTGTTTCCGGGTTCGTTCAAATTGAAAACGGCAGCCGAGGATTTTTCGGTCGTTCCACCCTTCGAAATCCGGTCGGGCGCCGAGCAGCGCGTTCCCTTCCTCTTCAACTCGCCGCACAGTGGCCGCTACTATCCGGATCGGTTCCTGGCCATGGCAAGGTTGGACCGCAACGCTATTCGCCGGTCGGAGGATTGCTATGTGGAAGAATTGTTCGGCGGCGCCGTCGCGCTCGGCGCGCCGATGCTGGCGGCGAACTTCCCGCGCGCCTATCTCGACGTCAACCGCGAGCCGTGGGAACTCGATCCGCGCATGTTTGCCGAACCGGTGCCGTCCTTCTGCAATATCCGCTCGGCGCGGGTGGCCGGTGGGCTCGGCACCGTGCCCAAGCTGGTGGGAGAGGGGCTCGACATCTATTCCGGCCGTTTGCCGCTGGCGGAAGCCGTCGCGCGCATCGAGGCCGTCTACAAGCCTTATCACGAGACGCTGAAACGGCTGTTGACCAGGACCCATGCGCGGTTCGGCTATGCCGTGCTGATAGACTGCCACTCGATGCCGGCAAGCATCCGGGTCGGCGACAATGGCCTCAGGCCGGACTTCATCGTTGGCGATCGCTTCGGCATCTCCGCTTCGGCGGCGTTGACCGAGACGGCGATCGGCCTGCTCATCGGCATGGGTTATACCGTCGCCCACAACAAGCCCTATGCCGGAGGCTTCATCACCGAGCATTATGGCCGCCCGGCGCGCCATCTCCATGCGCTGCAGATCGAGGTCAATCGCGGGCTTTACATGAACGAGCGGACGTTCCAGAAATCCGTCGGCTTCGACGCGCTCGCCGACGATCTGGCAAGATTCTCGGCCGATCTGATGGCGATGCCCGATCACCATTTCATTGATCTTCCGCTTGCCGCCGAATGAGCAAATAAAGTGCCGGAGTGCCGGTTGGGGAAGACGCTCGCTCCGTTGGATGCCGCCCTGAAAAAAAGACCGCATCGTTTGCACGACACGGTCGAAGTCTAGGGAGGAAACGCCCAAGGAGGGCATGGACAGGAAAACCTGTCCGAGAACAAATTTATTGTGCGCTGCACAAATGTCAAGCTATCTCACAGGTTTTTAAATCACTCTGATGTGGAAATTGCATTTCGGTGGCGCCTGCGTGACATTGAGGCAACAGTTCTCGACGCGCAAATGTCTCTGCACGCCCTTGTCTTGGCGAGGAACCGCAGGCAAATGACAGGTCCAGCATGCTGCAACGCGGGAGAATCAGTTGGACATCAGCATCGATTTCATGCGCCGCGTTGCAGATGCCGCCGCCGCCGAGACCTTGCCGCGCTTCCGCAGCCAAGGCGCTATTGTCAACAAGGAAACAGGCAGCTTCGACCCGGTCACCGAGGCCGACCGCGAGGCCGAGCGGGTCATCCGGGCGCTGATATCTGCCGAATATCCAGACCATGGCATCCTCGGTGAGGAGCATGGCAGCGAGAACATATCCAGCCGACATGTCTGGGTGATCGATCCCATCGACGGCACGCGCGCCTTCATTTCCGGCTTGCCGGTCTGGGGAACATTGGTCGGGTTGACGGTCGACGGCGATGCCGTTGCAGGAATGATGTCGCAACCCTTCACCGGCGAGCTTTTCTACGCCAACGCTTCCGGCTCGCACTATGAAGGCCCGGGCGGACCGCGAAAACTCGCGACGCGCAAGACAACGGATCTCGCCGAGGCAACGCTGTTCACCACGACGCCGGCGCTGTTCAAGGGGGAGGCGCGCCAGCGTTACGACCGGTTCGAGACAAAGGTTCGGCTCGCTCGCTACGGCACCGATTGCTATGCCTTCGCCATGGTCGCGGCGGGTAGCGTCGACATCGTCGCCGATCCCGGACTGAAACCCTATGACATCGTCGCGCTGATCCCGATCATCGAGAAGGCCGGCGGCATCGTCACCACCTTCGACGGCGGACCAGCCGAGAAGGGCGGCGACATCCTGGCCGCGGCGACGCCGGAGCTTCATGCCGCGGCGATGGCGGCGCTACGCGGCTAGGGACTGCTGATATTCAGGTGATGCCGGTCTGCAAATTGCGGTTTCCTGCGCTTCCGGTGCTCACGTACAAAAAGTACGCTCCGCTCCGGTTCTCGCAAACCACCATTTTCGACTCGGCCTGACCTGAATCTCAACGGACCCTTGGCGCCGCGAGGAGTGGATCAGCCAGCGATCTCTAGATTCGACAGGTCAGTACTCCTGACAGCAAGATGTCAGTAGCGTTCTGCTATGGAAAGATGTCACCAGAGGGAGGACTACACATGTCAACGCAATCAGCAGCCGGCCGTTCCGGCGATGGCCCGGCAGACGGCCGGACCGACTTTGATTTCTTCTTCGGCCGCTGGGACGTCAGCCATCGAAGGCTGCAAGCGCGGCTTGCGGGTAATACGAATTGGGACGAGTTCGGCGGAACATGCGAGGTGCGCCGGATCCTCGGTGGCCTCGGCAATGTCGACGATAATGTCATTGAATTGCCCGGCGGCGCCTATCTTGCCGCTACGGTGCGGACCTTCGATCCGGCGACGGGACAATGGTCGATCTGGTGGATCGACGGCCGCAACCCCTCGAGTATCGATGTGCCGATGCGCGGAAGCTTCGAGGCGGGCGTCGGTACGTTCCTGTGCGACGACGTTTTCGACGGCCGCAAGATCCAGGTTCGTTTCCTCTGGTCGCGGATGACAGAAAAATCGGCGCGCTGGGAGCAGGCTTTTTCACCCGATGGTGGCGAGACCTGGGAGACCAACTGGATCATGGATTTCGCCCGTCGCGCGTAATTTGATGCCAGACAGAGCTGATCAAGCCGCGTCGTCAGTTCCGGGGATGAAGGCATCGAAGGCGGCAAGGAACTGCTCGCGATAGAGGTCGGCTTCCTGCAGGATCTCATGGCGCGCGCCATCGATCATCAGCAACGAGCCGAGGCGCAGACGTCTTGTGTAGGCTTCCACGGCCCTGGTCGAGACGACCTGGTCGGCGCCGGCAGCGATCACCAGCAAGGGAACCTGGATCCTGGCCATGAAGTCGGGATCGCTGATGGTTTCGGACGCTTCCGCCGCCGCTTTCAGCCAGCGGATCGTCGGGCCGCCGAGCGCCAATTGCGGATAGGCTTCGTAGAGCAAGGTGTTACGTCGAAAACGCTCTGGATCCGATGTCACCTTGTTGGTGGCAAAAGGGGCTGTTTCCTTCGGCCGCAGGCCCCAGGCGGCATAAAGCCGGCCAAGGCCGAGGTAGCAGAACAGCGTGCAGACGCGGCGAACGGTCGTTATCGATACCGGCAGGTCAGGTACGGCCAGGAACGGCGCGATCAGCACCATGCGTCGCACGCGGTTCACCATCGAGGGCGCAGCAAGCAGCGTGATCACGGCGCCTGCCGAATGGGCCAATATATAATACGGCCCGCGGCAGTCGGGCAGCACGATCTCCTCGAAGAACTGTTCCAGATCGCTGGTGTAGTCGAAGAAGCTCCTGACATAGCCGCGCTGGCGGTCACCGATCAGCCGGTCGGAATCGCCCTGGCCGCGCCAGTCGAGGGTCGCGACGCCGAGGCCGCGTTCGGTAAGATCGCGGATGGTCTCGAAATACTTCTCGATACACTCGTTGCGCCCGGTCAGCACGACCACGGTGCCCTTCATCGGGCGGGCGGTGGCGGCAAAGAGGCCGTAGCGGATTTTCTTGCCGTCGCGTGCGGTGAAGAAGCCGCCGGCCGCATTTTCCGGCATCGGATTGCCCGGAATTTCGTGGAAGAGGTCCGTCATTCGGCGCTTCGTTGTTTGCTGTCCCGGCCGATCCTGCCGAGACGTCGGCATGGTGATAGACGGCCATGCGCCAAAAGCAAAGGCGTTGCGGGAGAGGCAAAGGCAACGAATGAGGCCGGAAGCAGCCTGCGGCGCGCTTCCGGCCTCTGTCGATCCGGGAGGAAGGGACGTTACACCCGGTTCGGCCTCGTCGCGGCGCCGCACCTGGGGTGCCGCTGTTCCTGATCCTGGAAACAGTCTAGCGCCGCCTAGCTGAACGTCCGCCGAAGCCCCGGTTCATCTGCCGTTCATCAAGGCTCAAAACCCGGCGGGTTTTCGCGGCAGGAAAATCTTGAAATGCCCCTGCCTGCTCACCAAATGTCTGATGCGGCCGCCAATGTCGGGGCCGCTGGCCCATCCGGAACGCCGCTCAAGGGTTTCGCACCGGCCATACGCAAACCATGTTGCTCAACAGGAGAACACACCATGCGTCACGTTGATTTTTCCCCGCTTTATCGTTCGACCGTCGGTTTCGACCGTCTCTTCACCATGCTGGATTCGCTCGCGCAGCCTGACGGCGCGCAGACCTATCCGCCCTACAATATCGAGCGTACCGGTGAGGATTCCTACCGTATCTCGATGGCCGTCGCCGGTTTCTCGGACGAGGAAATCTCGATCGAGGCCCACCGTAATGTGCTGACCGTCAAGGGTGAGCGCAAGGAAGAGGGCACTGGCGAAGGTTCCGAGCTGCTCTACCGCGGTATCGCTTCGCGCGCCTTCGAGCGCCGCTTCCAGCTTGCCGACCACGTCGATGTCGTCGGCGCCACGCTGAAGAACGGCCTGCTCTTCGTCGACCTCAAGCGCAACATCCCCGAGGAGCTGAAGCCCCGCAAGATCGCGATCACCGCGTCTTCGGGCAAGGCCAAGCAGATTGAGGCCAAGACCGCCGCGTAATCGCAGTTGAGCGTAAGTCACTGAAAAGCGGCGCCGAAAGGCGCCGCTTTTTGTTTGGCATGGTGCCTGTGCCACCCTCAACCAACGGTACTGGCCCTTTCGCGGCAGGCCTTGCCTTATCATGAAGGGCGATGTCTGATTTTTCCTTGGCAATGACGGGCGCCGTTGCCGTCACCTTCCTGCTGGCCGGCATCGTCAAGGGCGTCACCGGGATGGGCCTGCCAACGCTGGCGATGGGGCTGCTGGGCACGGTCATGCCGCCTGTCGCTGCTGCTCGTTCCATCCTTCGTGACCAATGTCTGGCAGCTGTTGTCAGGCCCCAATTTTGCATCGATCCTGCGCCGGCTCTGGCTGATGATGGCCAGCATCACAATCGGTACGCTGGCCGGCTCATGGCTGCTGGCCAGCGACAATATCAAATGGACGACTGCTGGCCTCGGTGCCGCCTTGGTGCTCTATGCCGCCTACACCTTGCTGGCGCGGCAACTCAATGTTCCGGCAGCGGCCGAACGCTGGTCGTCGCCCGCCATCGGTTTCCTCACCGGCCTTGTCACGGGCGGGACGGGGGTTTTCGTGGTTCCGGCCGTGCCCTATATCCAGGCGCTGGGGCTGAGCCGGGACGACCTCATCCAGGCGCTAGGCCTTTCCTTCACCGTGTCCACAATCGCACTGGCCGCTGGCCTTGCCTCGCATGGAGCTTTCCAGGTCGAGCATATGGTGCTGTCGTCGCTGGCCGTTCTGCCAGCTCTGCTCGGCATGTGGCTCGGCAAGCTGCTCAGGCAGCGGATCAGCCCGGCGACCTTCCGGCGCTGGTTTCTGATCCTGCTGATGCTGCTTGGCCTGGAGCTGCTGGCGCGGCCTTTTTTGGGCTAACCGCTTGACTATCCGGCGAGCAGGCGACCAAGGTGGTCAACCTCTTCCGTCGTGGTCGCGAAACTGGCGACGAAGCGGTAGATCGCTTCGTTGTCGCCGAGGTGGCCGTCGAAGCCGTCCGGCACACCCCATTCGTAGAATTTGGCGCCTGCCGCCTGCAGCTTTTCGGCAGTGGTGCGGTCGAGGATCGCGAAAACTTCATTGGCCTGTGGCAACCAGGCCAGTCGGCTGACCGACGCATCTTCGATCGTCTCGGCCAACCGCGCGGCAAGTGCATTGGCGTGGCGGGCCATTCTCAGCCAGAGATCGTCGGCGAAATAAGCCTCGAACTGAGCCGAGATGAAGCGCGCTTTTGAAAAGGTCTGCCCGGCGCGCTGACGAAGCAGGCGCAACTCATGCCCGACATCGGGGTTAAGGACCACAACCGCGTCGGCCATCCAGCAGCCGTTCTTGGTGCCGCCGAAGGAGATGATGTCGACGCCGCTCTTCCAGGTCATTTCCGCCGGGCTGATGTCCGTCGCGGCAATCGCATTGGCGAAGCGCGCGCCGTCCATGTGCAGAGGCAATCCGTGACGGCGGCTCACCTCGGCGATCGCCTTGACATCTTCGACCGTGTAGACGGTGCCGACCTCGGTCGCCTGGGTGATCGTCACGGCCATCGGCTGGCCGGCGGGGGCGAGATCCTTTGAATAGCGCGTGATGGCCCGGTCGAGCGCCTGCGGATTGATGCGTCCCAGCGGCCCCGGAACTGGCGACATGCGCGCTCCGCCGGTATAGAAGCCCGCCGCGCCGAACTCATCGACATTCATATGCGCCTCGGAATGGCAGAAGGCGACACCGCCGATACGATTGCACGCCGCCATGGAGAGCGCGTTGGCCGCAGTGCCGGTCGCGACGAAGAACACCGCGACTTCTCTTTCGAAAATCTCACTGAAGCGCCGGTAGATGGCGCGGTCTAGCTCGCCGTCGCCATAGGCGGTCGCGATGCCCGTGGCATGCCGGGATAAATTGGCCGAGATGTCGGGATGAACGCCCGCCCAGTTGTCGGATGCAAAGAACATCGAGAAGCCTGTGAATCGGTTGCAAAACGGGCGGGACCTTGACCGTTTTGACCTCTGGCGCGCAAGGGCCAGGCGCCGAAAAAGCGGTAAAGCCAGTCGGCGGTAGAAAGTAGCTGACGACCGAAGCTTACGTTTGGCAACCTTTTCACGAAATTTTGTGTCGCAATATGCCCAAGATTTTTGTGAATCGGTCTTGTGCACCTTGGCTATTTCTGTCATAAAAATTTAGGACAGTAGTGCTGTCTTATTTTGTCGCACAAATCTGGCTGGAGTGGCGTATCATTGGCCTCTCCGGATGTTGCCGCGAGCGACAGGTAGACGGCCCGGCTCTGGCCAGTACGAATACCATATGCGAAGCATGCGGAAAGCCGCATGGTTCGGCAGGATTTCGCAAGACGTGCCGCAAGGATGAGGGGAAGCCACGCGCTTCCCGACGCAAACCAGCGCCCTGAGGGCGCGGAATGGAGGACAGGATGATGACGGAACTGACGCCATCTGCGATCAACGGCCAGGCCGCGCAGACGAAAGCGGCTGCCGTCAAAAATCCGCTGCGCACCGATACCGGTTTCGCTGCCCATGGCCTTTACGATCCGCGCAACGAGCATGATGCCTGCGGCGTCGGCTTCATCGTCAACATGAAGGGCGTCAAGTCGCATCAGATCGTCAAGGACGGGCTTGCCGTGCTTGAAAACCTGACGCATCGCGGCGCCGTCGGCGCCGATCCGCTCGTTGGTGATGGCGCCGGCGTTCTGGTGCAGCTTCCGGACCGTTTCTTCCGCGAGGAAATGGCAGCCCAGGGCATCGAACTGCCGGCGGCGGGCCAGTACGGCGTCGGACACTGGTTCATGCCGCAGGACGCAGCACTTCGCGCCCATATCGAGGACATCATCGCCGAATCGGCTCAGTCCGAAGGGCTTCCGCTGATTGGTTTCCGTGACGTACCCGTCGACAATTCGTCGCTGTCGAAGGCTCCGGACATCGTGGCCTCCGAGCCGTACCATCGGCAGGTCTTCATCGGCCGCACGCCCGATATTACCGATGACGAGGAGTATGAGGCCAGGCTCTATCTGCTGCGCAAAGTCATATCGGGCCGCATCTATGCCGAAAACGACAACAAGGACATTGGTTCCTATTGCGTGTCGCTGTCGGCGCGCACCATCGTCTACAAGGGCATGTTCCTGGCCTATCAGGTCGGCGCCTATTACAAGGACCTCACCGATCCGCGTTTTGAGACCGCGCTGATCCTCGTCCATCAGCGTTTCTCGACCAACACTTTCCCGTCGTGGAAGCTGGCGCATCCCTACCGCATGGTCGCCCACAATGGTGAGATCAATACCGTGCGCGGCAACAACAACTGGATGGCGGCGCGCCAGGCGTCGGTCGATTCCGAGCTGTTTGGCAATAACATTTCGAAGCTTTGGCCGATCTCCTACGAAGGTCAGTCCGATACCGCTTGCTTCGACAATGCGCTCGAATTCCTGTTCCAGGGCGGGTACAGGCTCAGCCACGCCATGATGATGCTGATCCCGGAAGCCTGGGCCGGCAACAAGCTGATGGATGCCGACCGCAAGGCTTTCTATGAATATCACGCCGCGCTGATGGAGCCGTGGGACGGGCCGGCGGCGGTCGTCTTCACCGATGGCCGTCAGATCGGCGCTACGCTCGACCGCAACGGGCTGCGTCCTGCGCGCTACATCGTCACCGATGACGACCGCGTCATCATGGCCTCCGAGGCCGGCGTGCTGCCGGTGCCGGAGGAGCGGATCGTCAAGAAGTGGCGGCTGCAGCCCGGCCGCATGCTTTTGATCGACCTGGAAAAGGGCCGCATCATCTCCGACGAGGAGATCAAGTCGGAGATTGCGACCAGGCACCCCTATAAGACCTGGCTCGCCAACACGCAGCTCATCCTGGAAGATCTGAAGCCGGTCGAGCCACGCGCGCTGCGCAAGGATGTCTCGCTGCTCGATCGCCAGCAGGCGTTCGGCTACAGCCAGGAAGACACCAAGCTTTTGATGTCGCCGATGGCCACCACCGGCCAGGAAGCGGTGGGATCGATGGGCACCGACACGCCGATCTCGGCGATGTCGGACAGGTCGAAGCTGCTCTACACCTATTTCAAGCAGAACTTCGCCCAGGTCACCAACCCGCCGATCGATCCGATCCGCGAGGAGCTGGTGATGAGCCTGGTCTCCTTCATCGGGCCGCGGCCGAACATCTTCGACCTTGTCGGCAATTCGCGCCGCAAGCGGCTTGAAGTGCGCCAGCCGATCCTGACCAATGGCGATCTCGAAAAGATCCGCTCCATCGGCCACACCGAGGATCGCTTCGACACCAAGACGATCGACATCACCTATGGCTCGAACGAGGGCGCGGCCGGCATGCAAGGCGCCATCGACCGGCTGTGCGAGCGCTCGGAAGCGGCGGTGGCCGGCGGCTACAACATCATCATCCTGTCCGACCGTCAGCTCGGACCGGATCGCATTGCCATACCGGCGCTGCTGGCCACGGCGGCGGTGCACCACCACCTGATACGCAAGGGGCTGCGCACCTCGGTCGGGCTCGTCGTGGAATCCGGTGAGCCGCGCGAGGTGCATCATTTCTGCTGCCTCGCCGGCTACGGCGCCGAAGCGATCAATCCCTATCTCGCCTTCGACACGCTGCTCGACATGCACAAGCGCGGCGAGCTGCCGGCCGAGGTCGACGCCTATGAAGTCGTCTCCCGCTACATCAAGTCGATCGGCAAGGGCATCCTCAAGGTGATGTCCAAGATGGGCATCTCGACCTACCAGTCCTATTGCGGCGCGCAGATATTCGACGCCATCGGGCTGAAGTCGGATTTCGTGCAGCAGTATTTCACCGGCACCGCGACGCTGATCGAAGGCGTCGGGCTGGACGAGATCGCGGAAGAGACGGTCAGCCGCCACTCCGACGGCTTCGGCAACGACCCGGTGCTGCGCAACAGCCTCGAGGTCGGCGGCGAATACATGTTCCGCATGCGCGGCGAGGCGCATATATGGTCGCCCGATGCTGTCGCCACCTTGCAGCACGCCGTGCGCCAGGGCTCGTGGGAAACGTTCAAGGAGTATTCCGCCCAGATCGACAGCGTGACGGCCCGCGCCCAGACCATTCGCGGCCTGTTCAAGATCAGGCTCGCGGAAGAGAGCGGCCGCAAGAAGGTTGCGCTCGACGAGGTCATGCCGGCGGCCGACATCGTCAAGCGCTTCTCCACCGGAGCGATGTCCTTCGGCTCGATCTCCAGGGAGGCGCATACGACGCTGGCGCGCGCCATGAACGCCATCGGCGGCAAGTCGAACACCGGCGAGGGCGGCGAAGAGGCCGACCGTTACCTACCATTGCCTGGCGGCGGCAAGAACCCCGAGCGCTCGGCGATCAAGCAGGTCGCCTCCGGGCGGTTCGGCGTGACGGCGGAGTATCTGGTCAATTCGGACGTGATGCAGATCAAGGTCGCACAGGGCGCCAAGCCCGGCGAAGGCGGCCAGCTGCCCGGCCACAAGGTCGATGCCACCATCGCCAAGGTCCGGCATTCGACGCCCGGCGTCGGCCTGATCTCGCCGCCGCCGCATCACGACATCTATTCGATCGAGGATCTGGCGCAGCTGATCTACGATTTGAAGAACGTCAATCCGGCGGCGGATGTCTCGGTCAAGCTGGTGTCGGAAGTCGGCGTCGGCACCGTCGCGGCGGGCGTCGCCAAGGCGCGCGCCGACCACATCACCATATCGGGCTATGATGGCGGCACCGGCGCCTCGCCGCTGACCTCGCTCAAGCATGCCGGCAGCCCGTGGGAAATGGGCCTTGCCGAGACGCATCAGACGCTGGTGCTCAACGGGCTCAGATCGCGCGTGGCGCTGCAGGTCGATGGCGGGCTGCGCACTGGCCGGGACGTCATCATCGGCGCCCTGCTGGGCGCCGACGAGTTCGGCTTCTCGACCGCGCCGCTGATTTCGGCCGGCTGCATCATGATGCGCAAGTGCCACCTCAACACCTGTCCGGTGGGTGTGGCGACGCAGGATCCAGTGCTGCGCAAGCGCTTCAAGGGCACGCCCGAGCACGTCATCAACTTCTTCTTCTATGTGGCGGAAGAGGTGCGCGAGCTGCTCGCCGAAATGGGCTTCACCCACATCGACCAGATCATCGGCGATACCGATCTTCTGGAGAAGCGCGACGTGATCCAGCACTGGAAGGCGCGTGGACTCGACTTCGGCAAGATGTTCTTCAAGCCGGACGCGCCGCATCACGCGGTGCACTGGACCGAGCGGCAGAAGCATCCGATCGACGATGTGCTCGACCGCAAGCTGATCGAGCTGGCCAAGCCGGCGCTGGAAAGCCGGCAGCCGGTCAGCATCGAACTGCCGATCCGCAATGTCGACCGCTCGGCGGGCGCCATGCTGTCGGGCGAAGTGGCCAAGCGCTTCAAGCACAAGGGGCTGCGCGAAGACACGATCTCGGTCAAGCTCACCGGCACGGCCGGGCAGTCCTTCGGCGCCTTCCTGGCGCGCGGCGTCTCGTTCGATCTGGTCGGCGCCGGCAACGACTATGTCGGCAAGGGCCTCTCGGGCGGGCGCATCGTCATCCGTCCGCCGGAAGAGGCCAAGATCGTCGCGGCCGAATCCATCATCGTCGGCAATACGGTGCTCTATGGCGCGACCGAGGGCGAGGCTTATTTCGCCGGCGTCGCCGGTGAGCGTTTCGCGGTGCGCAATTCTGGCGTGGCCGCAGTCGTCGAAGGCGTTGGCGACCATGGCTGCGAGTACATGACCGGCGGCATCGTCGTCGTCATCGGCCAGACGGGTCGCAACTTCGCCGCCGGCATGTCGGGCGGTGTCGCCTATGTGCTTGATGAGGCGGGCGATTTCGCCGAGCGCTGCAACATGGCGATGGTCGAGCTGGAGCCGGTTCCGGAAGAAGACGATCTGATGGAAAAGCTGCTCCATCACGGCGGCGACCTCGATCACAAGGGACGCGTCGATGTGTCAGGCGACATGACCAGCCATGACGAGGAACGGCTCTACCAGCTGATCTCGAACCACGTGCATTATACGGGCTCGGTGCGCGGCCGTGAGATCCTTGATGATTGGGCGACATTCCGGCCGAAATTCCGCAAGATCATGCCGGTCGAATACCGCCGCGCGCTGATCGAGATGGAACGCATGCGCATGGGCGTGGCGGCCGAATAGACATTGGATGCCGGGAAGCCTGGCTTCCCGGCACGGTCTCATCAACAATCCTGACCTCGTGCGGAAGGTTGCCATGGCTGCCTCAAGAGGTTAACGGGTGCGGCGGCAAGTTAGATTTCCGGGCGCACCATCTGGACAGCAGGAACTGGACTATGGGCAAGGTAACAGGCTTTCTCGAGATCGACCGGCAGGTGCACAAGTACCAGCCGGCCTCCGACCGCATCCGGCATTTCCGCGAATTCACGCTGCCGATGTCGGACAAGGAGGTCGAGAAACAGGCCGCGCGCTGCATGGATTGCGGCATTCCCTTCTGCCATGGGCCGACCGGCTGTCCGATCCACAACCAGATCCCGGACTGGAACGACCTCGTCTACAATGGCGACTGGGACAATGCGATCCGCAACCTGCATTCGACCAACAATTTCCCGGAATTCACCGGCCGCATCTGCCCGGCACCTTGCGAGGAAGCCTGCACGCTGAACCTCGAGGACATTCCGGTCGCCATCAAGACCGTCGAGCAGGCGATCGCCGACAAGGCCTACGAGACCGGCCATATCCGGCCCTATCCGCCGGAGAAGAAGACGGGAAAACGCGTCGCCGTCATCGGCTCGGGGCCGGCCGGCATGGCGGCGGCCCAGCAGCTCGGACGTGCTGGGCACGACGTGCATGTCTATGAGCGCGAGAGCCGGCCTGGCGGGCTGATGCGCTATGGCATCCCCGACTTCAAGATCGAGAAGCACTATATCGACCGGCGTATCGAGCAGATGCAGGGCGAGGGCGTGAGCTTTTATTGCGGCGTCAATGTCGGTGTCGACAAGAAGGTGGAAGAACTGCTCGCCGAATATGATGCGGTGCTCTATTGCGGCGGTTCGGAAACGCCGCGTGCTGCCGACATTCCCGGCGACGATCTTGAGGGTGTGCATGACGCGATGCCCTATCTGGTGCAGCAGAACAAGCGCGTCGGCGGCGAAGCGATCCAGTCGGTCGCGTGGCCCTCGCCCCCGATCGTCGCCGGCGGCCAGCATGTCGTCGTCGTCGGCGGCGGCGACACTGCCTCCGACTGCGTCGGCACCGCCTTCCGCCAGGGCGCCGTGCGCGTCACCCAGCTCGACATCCGCCCGCAGCCGCCGGAGAAGGAAGACAAGCTCGCGGTCTGGCCCTACTGGGCGACGAAGATGCGCACTTCGTCCTCGCAGGCCGAGGGTGCGGAACGCGAATTCCAGGTGGCGACGCTGGAGTTCATTGGTGAGGATGGCCAACTGACCGGCGTCAAATGCTGCGAGGTCGATGAAAAGCGCAAGCCGATCGCCGGTACCGAATTCGTCATCCGCGCCGATCTGGCCTTTATCGCCATCGGCTTTGCCGGGCCTGCCGCCGCCGGTGTGGTGCAGGAACTGGACGGGCAGATGAAGATCGTCACCGATGCCCGCCGCTCCAGGAATGTCGAGGCCAATGATCGCGATTACAGGACCAGCGTCGAAAGGCTCTATGCAGCGGGCGACGTGCGCCGTGGCCAGTCGCTGGTTGTCTGGGCCATTCGTGAGGGCCGCCAGGCAGCGCGTGCGATCGACGAGGCGCTGATGGGATCGACCGTCCTGCCACGTTGAGCCCGTTCGGAAACTCTACTCCTGCGGCCATCCGAAGAGCTTGCCGTATCAAGGATTGATCGCTGTCGTCTTGTCGCTTCCGGCGGCTGCCGTCGCGGGCTGGACCTTGGGCGGCCAGGAAAAATCGTCGGCGCGGCCGGGCGATGCATCTGATGCCTTACGCTCGACGGCGAGCTTTTCGCCGGGCTTGTCAGCCTTTTTCGACGGGGCGGCACCGAGAAGTTCCGAGCCGCCATCGAGCGCCGGATCGCTGAGCAGCATCGGTACGGTCCGGTCGACTTCTATGGGAGCGGCCGCCGGTACCGGTGCCTCAACGGGAGCGCCGGCCGGCGCGGCGGCGGTCGTGACGCTTCCTGGCGCGCTCAGCCCCAGTATTTTCAGCAGCGGTTTTTCGGCATAGAAGGCGAGCTTGCGTTTGCCGGCCTTGGATACGTTGATGCCATCATCGGTGCGCAGCCGAACCGCCTGGCCGTTGATATCTGGCCCGCTGATGACGAAGGCGCCGTTCTCGTCGACGAAGCCGTCCCAGATGTCGACGAATTCGCCGCCGTGACTTTCGGCAGCCGACCGGTAGATGTCGTTGAAAGCCAGCATGTCGGTAGTCATCTTCGCCACCCGGAAAGGTGGCATGCCGACCCACAGATAGGGAACCTTGGTCGACGCGATGGCCTTGCCGAGCGCGTCGGTCCGGCGTTCGTACTCCTTGTTCCAGTTTTCCGATCGCGGCTGTTCGCGTACATCGTCGACGCGCATTTGCTGCCGGTCGTTGGAACCCAGCATGACGATCACGGCCGCCGGCTTTTCAGTCTCGATCAGCGATTTGATCTGTGCGGGCCAGTTGTAGACGTCCTCACGCACGAGGCCGGACGAACCATTGCTGCGAACGACGATCTTGACGCCAGCGTTTTCCGCAAAAGCGGCATCCAGGCCTTCGGCAAGGCCGGAGGCGATGAAGTCGCCGACGACCAGGACGGTGCGGGCATCTGCCGCCTTCTGGACCACAGGGGTTGCCGGCTCGGCTGGCGGCCGGGGAGTCGCACGAGGCTTTCTTGCCTTTGGCTTGGGCGGTTTCGCTCTTTGAATTTCCGGTGGCGGCGGGTAGATTCGCTCGCTTCGGCGTGGAAACAACAGGTCGCGCAGCGACCAGCCACGACTTTCTTCTTCCTGCGCCACGGCTGGTGTATAAAAAGCGCCGGAGATGCCGACCGTCAGGACGGTAATGGCCAGAGCGAGGATCGGCACGCGACGAAGGATCACCCGGATGCGCGCAGCCGAAACCAATCACCCTCTCCATCCCTGGGCGCATGGCCGAAACCGGATTTCGGAAGGGCCATGCGCGCGAATTAACGTGCTACAGCGTCCTCTGGGCATCCGAAAGGACGCACGCTGCAGACGGCTCTAGAGCGGCGGACTTTCAAGTCAAACCGTGCCGCCGCTCTATCTTTTTGTTTGAGCATCGGGTTCTCCCAAAACCGGCACCCACTTTTGGGTCCGATGCTCTAGTTCTGCCTGAGCCATTTGAGCACTTCCATGCTCGGATGTCCGTCCTGGGTCAAGCCGGCCTTCGCCTGAAAGGCCATGATGGCGGCTTTCGATCCGTCGCCGATCTTGCCGTCGAACTTGCCCGAATAGTAGCCGTGCTCGGAAAGCCGCTGCTGGAGCTCCTGCCTTTCCTCGAACGAAAGCTTGGTGAAGGGGCGCTTCCAATCCTGCACAAGCCCGCCGTAGCCGGCGATATCGTCGGCAAGAAGGCCGACGGCAATCGCGTATTTGTCGGCATTGTTGTAGCGCTTGATGACCGAAAAATTCTTGATCATCAGGAAAGCCGGTCCGCCGCGGCCGCCGGGCACCTTCAACGTCGCCTTGTCCGCACCATTCCTGAACGGCTTGCCGTTGGCGCGCGTGACACCCAGCGCCTGCCATTGCGACAGCGATTTCGACCCGCTTGGGAACTTCTTTCCCTCCGGAAGGATCACTTCATAACCCCAGGTCTTGCCGGCCTGCCAACCGTTCTTCTTAAGCAGGTTGGCGGCCGTCGCCAGGGCGTCGGGGATCGAATTCCAGATATCGCGCTTGCCATTGCCGTCCATGTCGACCGCATAGGACTGGTAGCTGGTCGGAATGAACTGGGTATGGCCCATGGCCCCGGCCCATGAACCGACCAGGTGGCTTTCGTCGATGTCGCCCCTTTGCAGGATCTTCAAGGCCGCGATCAACTGGGTGCGGGCATATTTCGAGCGCCGGGGATCGGCATAGCCGAGCGTTGCCAGCGAACGAACGACGCTGCGAATTATGTCGTCGCGCTTGAGGGTTTCGCCATAGTTCGATTCCATCGACCAGATGGCCAGCAGGATGTTGCGGTCCACGCCATATTTCGCTTCGATCCGGTCCAGCCACGGCTTCCACTTCCTGGCCATCTGCTGGCCGACGGCGATCGACTGGTCATGGACGCGGTTGTCGAAATAGTCCCAGGCGGGCGCCGTGAACTCCGGCTGAAAGCGCGCTTTTTGCAGGACCTCCGGGTCGGGGTCCTTGATGTCTCTGAATGCCTGGTCGTAGACCGCGCCAGAAACGCCGCTCTGCACCGCGGTCGCGCGGAAGCTGGCAACCCATTGGCGAAAACCGGCGTCGGCAAAAGCCGACCCGGTGGGCATCAGCAAGGCAAGCGAGAGGCTGGCTGCCGCCATGACGCTTGTCAGGCGCCTTGCTGCATTGCGAACGGACATCTTTTCCTCCTTTTTCATCACAGGAAGATCATTCATCGCCGAACCCGGTTAGGATTTAGTTTACCATAGGTGCCGTTGGGAACGAAAAGACGCTTTGATGCTTTAGGAACTGCAAATTTTCATCTGGCCGGTTAGTAATCCTCGATTTCGGCATGAAAATGTCTCGAAGCGGGATTGCCGAACCTGCTTGCAAACGGATAATTGACAGCATGAAGAGAGTTCGCAAGGCAGTTTTCCCGGTCGCCGGCCTCGGCACGCGGTTTCTCCCGGCCACCAAGGCCATCCCCAAGGAAATGCTGACCGTCGTCGACAGGCCAGTCATCCAGTATGTGGTGGACGAGGCGCGCGAAGCCGGCATCGAGCATTTCATCTTCGTGACCGGCCGCAACAAGGCGGTCATCGAGGATCATTTCGACGTCCAGTTCGAACTCTATGACACGCTTGCCCAGCGCGGCAAGGACGACCAGCTCGCCCGCCTTCAGCGATTGCAGCCCGCGCCGGGGCAGACCAGCTTCACCCGCCAGCAGGTACCGCTCGGGCTAGGCCATGCCGTCTGGTGCGCCCGCGAACTGGTCGGCGACGAGCCTTTCGCGCTGCTCTTGCCCGACATGATCATGCAGTCGGAAAAAAGCTGCATGAAGGACATGGTCGAGCTCTATGCCGAGACCGGCAACAACATCATCGCGGTTCAGGAATGCGACCCGGCCGAAGCCCATAAATATGGCATCGTCGGCCGCGGCGAGGATACGCATCACGGTTTCCGCATCACCGGCATGGTGGAGAAGCCAAAGATGGGCACTGCGCCCTCCAATCTTTACATCAATGGACGCTACATCCTGCAGCCGGAGATATTCGGAATACTGGAAAGCCAGGAAAAGGGCGCCGGCAACGAAATCCAGCTCACCGATGCGATGCTGAAGCTCGAGAAACAGCAGCCCTTCTACGGCTACCACTATCAGGGACGCACCTACGATTGCGGATCGCCGGAAGGCTTTGTCGAGGCCAATGTCGCCTTCGCGCTGTGGCGCAGCGACATGAACGAGAATATGGCGGGCGTCATCCGCACGCTGCTCGACGAGTTGAAGCCGTCAGAACGCAAGGGCGCGGCTTTTTAAGCACTCGTCTATGACAATCGGCTCGGCACTAGCTGTTTAGTCCCGGCATTTGCTGGAGCGGATTGAGTTTGAAGCGTTGCGGTTGTGACGCCCACGCCTTGCAGATGAACTCGTAGGGTGTGAGACCCTTGAGGGTCTTGAGCCGGCGCGCGAAGTTGTAGGCGGCGACGAAGTCGGCGAGATGGGTGCGGAGTTGGTCGTGGCTCTCGTAGTAGAAGCGCTTGACGGTGGCGTCCTTGATAGTCCGGTTCATTCTCTCGACCTGGCCGTTGGTCCACGGGTGCCTGGCCTTAGTCGTGCGGTGCTCGATGTCGTTCCTGGCGCAGGCGTATTCGAAGGCGTGAGCGCGGAATATCTCGCCATTTGCGATTGCCTCCTTGATCAGCGGCACCGCCGAGCCACCGGCACCGGGGGTGGTGAACTGGATGCCATTGTCGGTAAGCACGGTGTGGATCTTGTAGGGCACGGCCGCGATCAACCGCAGTAGAAAGTCTCTTGATACGGCTGTGGGGGCCTTCTCGTGCAACTCGACGAAGGCGAACTTCGAGGTGCGGTCGATAGCGACGAACATGTGCAGCTTGCCTTGCTCGGTCCTGACCTCGGCAATGTCGATGTGGAAGTAGCCGATCGGGTAGCTCTTGAATTTCCTCTTCGCCGGTTTGTCGCCCTCGACATCCGGGAGCCGGCCGATGCCATGGCGTTGCAGGCAGCGATGCAATGAAGACCGCGTCAGGTGCGGGATGGTCGCTTGAAGCGCATAGAGGCAGTCGTCGAGCGGCAGCAGCGTGTAGCGGCGGAAAGCGACAATGACCGCCTCTTCCTCAATCGAGAGCACCGTCGATCTCGGTTCCTTCGGACCAGTCGGCAGATCGGCGACCGAAGCTCGCCTCTTCCACTTCGCAACCGTCTTCTGGTTGATCCCGTAGCGCTTGGCCAGCGTTCTCAGGCTCTCTTGACTATGCAGTATCGCTCGACGGACCGCCTCTGTCGTTGTGGCGCTCCCATGCAGAACCTGGCCCATAGCGCATCCCTTGATTCGGAGGACAAGGATGCCCCATCAAAGCCTGGGATCAAAAATCTCTAGCGCTGAACCTTCACGCCAAGGAATATGCTGTTGGCCGTGTAGTCGCGGCCTTCCAGGTTGCTGGTCTGCTTTTCGGTCCTGACGCGGGTGGTGAGGCCGGCGTAGCGGTTCAGCCACCATGTCAGCCCTGCCTCGGCGCTCAGCGTCAGATCATGACCGTCGGAGCCGATATAGTCGCGCCAGTCCGCGCCAAGGGCGGCGTTCCCAGTCAGGTTGGCACGGATTTGCCTCTCGCCTGTGAGGCGGCCGGAATAGAGGATGTCGCCGCTTTCTCCGGCGGTCGTCGTGCCCTCGACGATCGTCTGTCCGGTGAGGCCGATGATGGTGCCGCGCTCGGGCGACCATTTGAGGTCGGCGTTGACCGTGGCGCCCGAAATCGCCGACAGGCGGTCGTCGTCGATGGCTTCCCGCAGCCAGCCGGCGGAGAACTCGCCGGCAAGTTTCTCACCCATGTCGAGCTCGACACCGGCCCGGGCGCCGAGCCGTGTCGAGGATCGTTCGAAGCCGCTGCTATCGACGCGCTGATCATAGAGCCGGCGGCCCACCTCAACCTCGGTGAAGGGTGTGATGGCGGGAGAGATCTCGTAGCCGGTGCGCAAAGTCGCCGTGTAGAGGGTGGAATCGCGGTCCTTCTGCGACAACACGGTGCCGTTCGAAAGCTTGGCGTCGCCGTAGATGTCGTGTTCGACCGCGCCGGTCAGCGCAAAGCGCATCTTGCCGGCATCCTTCTCGACGGCGAGGCTGCCGTCGATGGTCTGGCGCACCGGCTGCGAGGTGGTGCCTTCGATGACGACCGGCGACGAGGCCGATTCCGGCACCGCCTCGTAGCCCAGCTTGGCGATGGCGCGCAGTTCATTGTCGAGGTCGACGTTGAGCTGGCCTTCGATGCGACCCTGCGCATCATTGACCTTGTCGCCCGATATGGTGTTGCGGAAAATGCCGTAGCCGTCGATAACGGCCGAATTCTCCGCCCAGTCGGAGACGGCGTTGAAGCGTAGCGCCGTTTCCGACAGCAGTGCCGACTTGCCGTCGGCGCTCGAATCGGCGTTCGACGTCGCCGTCAGGCCTTGCTCGAGCGTCGGCCTGATCACGAAGGAGCCGAGTCTGATGCCGGTGGCGGCGAAAGGGTCATCCTCTGCCTTCCTGTCCTGTCCCTCGATCGCCTCGGCGCGCTCGGCACCGGGGTCAAGCGGCAGCCTGTCGGCGGAATCAATGGTCACGGCACGGCGGTTGGTGTCCTGATCCGGCTCGGTGGTGTCGGTGTCATCCGTCGTGGCCGTCGTTGTCGAGTCGACGGGGGTTTTCCTTGTCTTCTTGTTGTCGGCGGCCTCGTCCTGCGCCTTGTCTTCATCGGCGGCGCGTTGCCTTGCGCTCGCCGAGCGGCGTGGCGGGACGGGAGCGGGGTTGTCGGCAAACGGGTCGTCGGTGGCCGCGGGCGGATCGAAAATACTGCCGGTCGCGGTCGCCGTGCCGGTGTCATCGGGTATGGCGCCGGGACTGGCCGGTTGATAGGTGGGTGCCGGCTCGTCCCCCTGGGCGGTCGCGCCGGTCGTCGCCTGATCCTGGGAACTGGCAATGCTCAGTTGCCTGGTCTTGCGCCGCTGGTCGTCCAGGATTGCCGATTCCGAAACCTCGCCGCGCAACTCGGTCTCCTGGGCGTAAGGCAGCGCCGGCCGCAGCAAGGCGAAGACACTGGTCGCCAGCAACAAGGCGCAGACCGCCTTGCCCTTGCGTCCCTTTTTCTTTTCAGGCTGGGCCTTGGACATCGCCACCACTGCTTGCGCTGCGCCTGCGCGCCATACTTACCGAACCGTAAATGGGGATGGTTAACGGAGGGTTGAGGCGGTGGCTGATTAGCTCCCTTGGCACACCTATGATCGAAGGAATTCATGCGGTGCGCTTCAGGTCTTATGCTTAAAGCATGCCATTGCCCCAAACTGCCTGGCCTTGGGCGACATGCATGAGGCGGCAATTCCGTTGGACAGGTGCGCGGCAAAGCGCTAATCGCATCAGCCATGCATGCGGGATCCCCAGACAAGAAGCCGCTCGACAGGCAAGCTTCAATCGCCTCGGCGCTCAGAACGGTGGCAACCGAGCAGGCCGGTGTCGCAGCACTGGCGTCCGCGCTTGAAAATGGGCTGGCCGAACCATTCGCGCGCGCTGTCGACATGGTGTCGCAGATCGACGGCCGCGTCATCGTCACCGGCGTTGGCAAGAGTGGCCATATCGGCTCCAAGATCGCCGCGACGCTCGCCTCGACCGGCACGCCGGCCTTCTTCGTCCACCCTGCCGAAGCCAATCATGGCGATCTCGGCATGATCGCCAGGGATGACGCCATCATCGCCATGTCGTGGTCGGGCGAGAGCAGGGAACTCATGGGCATCGTTGCCTATTCCAGGCGTTTCTCGATTCCGCTGATCGCGGTCACTTCCGGGGAGACATCGGCGCTGGCGCGCGAGGCGGATGTGGTGCTTCTGCTGCCGCGCGCGCCGGAAGCCTGTCCGCATGGCCTGGCGCCAACGACATCGACGCTGCTGCAACTGGTGATCGGCGATGCGCTGGCCATCGCGTTGCTCGAAGCACGCGGTTTCACGCCGGACCATTTCCGCACCTTCCACCCCGGCGGCCAGCTCGGTGCCAATCTGACGCAGATCCGCGACATCATGCATGTCGGCGACCGGCTGCCGCTGGTGCCCTCCGGCACCGGAATGCAGGAGGCGATCCTCGAACTGTCGCGCAAGGGATTTGGCTGCGTGGCGATCACCGGCGAGGACGATGCGCTGATCGGCATCATCACCGATGGCGACATCAGGCGCCATATCGGCAGCAATCTTCTGGCGATGAGCGTCGATCAGGTCATGACCAGGGAGCCGAAGACGGCCGGGCCAGATACGCTGGTGGCGACGGCGCTGCAGACGATCAACAACTCGGCCATCACCAGCCTAATGGTGGTGGAAGGCAGGCGTCCGGTCGGGCTCGTGCATTTGCACGACCTCCTGCGCATCGGCGCGGCCTAGGTTCTGTTGATATTCAGGTGATGCCGGCCTGCGAATGGCGGCTTCCTGCGCTTCCGGTGCTCACGTACTTTAAGTACGCTCCGCTCCGGTTCTCGGAAACCACCATTCTCGACGCGGCCTGACCTGAATCTCAACACACCCTAAAACGTCTCGGTCTAGACAGCCTCGACGGTCAGCTCCAGATCCGTATCGGCCGAGCCCGTTACGCGCACCTGCGTGCCTGCGGGCAGATCCGGGCCGGAAACGCGCCACACCGTGTCGCCCAGCCGGATGCGGCCGCGGCCGTTCTTGATCGGCTCGGCCAGTGTCGCCATCCTGCCGACCATCTGCGCGCCGCGACGGTTGAGCAGCGGCTGGTCGACGTCGCCATGACGGCCGCCGACCAGCTTCTTGCCGACGAAGGCCGAGACCAGCGACAAGGCCAGGAAGGCCAGCACCTGGACCTGCCAGGTCCAGAAAGCCGCGTCCCAGATGAGCAGTGACACCGCGCCGATGATCAGGGCGGCGATGCCGATCCAAAGCATGAACACGCCTGGCGCGACGATTTCCATCACCAGGAGGATGAAGCCCAGAACCATCCAGTTCCACGGGCCGAGTTCGGAAACGATGCGTTCCAACATGGGAGTGGCCTCAGTTTTCGCTCGGGCGAACCACCGGTGGACGCGCGGTCTGCCGTGCGGCGCCGGCAGTGCCTTCGCTCCTGAAGACTTCCTTGGCGATCTCGCCGATGCCGCCGAGCGTGCCGATCAGTGATGAAGCCTCCATCGGCATCAGCACGACCTTGCTGTTCGTGGCGGAGCCGATCTTGGTCAGGGCTTCGGTGTATTTCAGCGCGACGAAGTAGTTGAGCGCCTGCACGTCGCCCTTGGCGATCGCCTCCGACACCACCTGTGTGGCGCGTGCCTCGGCCTCGGCCGAACGTTCGCGCGCCTCGGCGTCGCGGAAGGCGGCTTCCTTGCGCCCTTCCGCCTCGAGGATCTGCGACTGCTTGAGACCTTCGGCGTCGAGGATCTGCGCGCGCTTGTTGCGCTCGGCCATCATCTGGCGGCCCATCGATTCGATGAGGTTGGCCGGCGGATTGATGTCCTTGATCTCGACGCGGGTGATCTTGATGCCCCAGGGGTGCGCGGCCTCATCGACGACGCGCAGCAGGCGCTCGTTGATGGCGTCGCGGTTCGACAGCAATTCGTCGAGGTCCATCGAGCCCATCACGGTGCGGATGTTGGTCATCGTCAGGTTGAGGATGGCGTTCTCAAGGCCGGCGACCTGGTAGGCGGCCTGCGCGGCGTTGAGCACTTGGTAGAAAGCGACGCCGTCAACGGCGACGATGGCGTTGTCGCGTGTGATGATCTCCTGCGTCGGGACATCGAGCACCTGCTCCATCATGTTCATCTTGGCGCCAACGCGCTCAAAGATCGGGTTGATGATATTAAGACCCGGCGTCAAAGACTTGGTGTAGCGGCCGAAGCGCTCCACCGTATAGTTATAGCCCTGCGGTACCGTCTTGATGCCCTTGAAAAGAAGGATAATGACAAGAAAGACAAGAACAATGATGGCGATGTCGAAACCGCTAAAGCCCATTTCATTTCTCCCTCAAAAGCCGACGACCTCACGGAATCACTTAAGTGTGTTTCCGCAGCGTTACAATCTGGTGATCACGAATATTGGTTAGCGAAGGCTTTTGCGCACCGGTTTCGGCCTTGTCGTCGGGGACGTTCAAATCCAGCCGGCGAGTTCTCGTCTTACCATCGCCTCGATCACCGCCATGCCCTCGGCGCTGTCGTTGAGGCAAGGAATGTGCGCGAATTTTCCGCCGCCGGCGTGATGGAAGGTTTCGGCCGCCTCGCGACCGATCTCGTCCAGCGTCTCGATGCAATCGACGGAAAAGCCCGGATTGACAACGGCGATCGATTTCACGCCTTTCCCAGCCAATTTCTCGACCGTCTTGTCGGTGTAGGGCTGCAGCCATTCCTGCGCGCCGAAGCGCGACTGGAAGGTGGTGATCAGCTTCTTCTCGTCCCAGCCGAGCTTTTCGCGCAGCAGCCGCGTCGTCTCCAGGCAATGGGCCTGGTAGGGATCACCCTTGTCGGAATAGGGTTTCGGAATGCCGTGGTAGGAGGCGATGACCACTTCCGGTTCGAAATCGAGGCCCGCCAGATGCTGCTCGATCGAACGGGCGAGTGCCTCGATATAGACAGGCTCGGCATAGTAGGGCGGCACGCTGCGGACGGCCGGGGCGCGGCGCATCTTCATCAGAGCGCGAAACAGCTGGTCGTTGGCGGTCGCCGTCGTCGTCGCCGAATATTGGGGGTAGAGCGGGAAAGACAGGATGCGGTCGCAGCCCTGCTCGACCAGTTTTTGGGCGACGCTCGCCGTCGAGGGATTGCCGTAGCGCATCGCCCAGTCGACGACGATATCAGGCAGGTCGCCAAGCGCCTCGGCAAGCTTTTCACCTTGAGCGCGGGTGTAGGTGCGCAGCGGCGATTCGTTGCGCTCCCGGTTCCAGATCCTGGCGTAGTTGGCGCCCGACTTCTTCGGCCGCGTGGTCAGCACAAGTCCGTAGAGGATCGGATACCAGATTGCCTTGTTGAGCTCGATGACGCGCGGATCGGATAGGAATTCCCTGAGATAGCGCCACATCGGCTTGAAGTCGGTGCCATCGGGCGTACCGAGATTGACCAGCATGACGCCGATCCTGCCCGCACCGGCCGGCCGATGTCCTGCTGGCAGCGGGCCGAAGGCCCTCGCGGCTTTGGGGTCGACAGGGCTGGAAAGCGTCATAGGGGGTCTCCGGACATCGCGAAACTAGCGATGCCGCGCCGGTTTTCAATGCAGCGTCTGGCCGCACCTTGTCTTGAAAGCAAAAACCCGCCCGGTTGCCGGGCGGGTGCTCCTCGAAGTCCCGAAGCTGCTATTTGCCCGCGGCTGGAATGACCAAGGTTGCGCCGATCGGGAGATGGTGTGGTTCATAGCCCTTGTTGGCGCCGGAGATCACCTTCCACTTGGTGCCGTCGCCATAAGCCTTCACCGCCAGATCCCAATAGGTATCGCCGGCAACGATAACATGGCTGCTTTCGGCCGGCGCCGCCTCGGCTGGCTTTGCCGGTTCGGTGGGAGCTGTCTCAGCCGGGGCCGGCGTGGCCTCAGCCGGCACGCTTGGCGGCGTCGTGGCGATGTCGCCAGAACCGGCCGGCAATGCAGGCATCGCCGGTTCAGCAGGAGCGGCCGGGGCCGCCTCCGCCGGTTTTGCCGGTTCGGCCGGAGCAGGCTCGGCCGGCTTGGCTGGTTCAGCAGCCGGTGCTGTGGGAGCCGCAGCAACGTTCGCCGCGATCTCGGTGATGCGGCCATCGAGCTTCGGCGTATAGGGCCGATGCGCGCCGAGGTAATCGGCGACCACCTGTTCTAGGCCCGGACCGTAGTCGTAGGCATTCTTGGCCTTGTCGGCGAAGATCTTGTAGCCGTCGCCGCCCTGGCGGACATAGTTGTTGGTGGCGACCAGGTAATCCTTGTCCGGATTGATCGGTGTCCAGGCGCCGCCTTCCATGACCTCGACCGACTTGACGCGACCGGCATTGGGCGCGACCGATTTGTCGAACGCGTATTTCAGGCCGGCAACCTGTGGGAAGCGGCCGGCGCCGTCCTCGACCTGGCTGAGGCCGCTTTCGAGACCGGCGACCAGATCCTTGCCGGAAATCTGGAAGGTCGCCAGCGTGTTCTGGAACGGCAGCACGGTCAGCACCTCGCCCATGGTGACGGTGCCCTGGTCGATCGAGGCGCGCAGGCCGCCGCCATTCGAGATGACGATCTCGACGCCCTGGCCCTTGACGCGGTCGAGGACGGCATCGGAGACGAGATTGCCCATCTCGCACTCGCGGGCGCGGCAATTCTCGCGGCTGCCGTCGATCGCCTTGGTGGTCTCGGCAACTTCCTTGTTCTTCAACGCCTCGATCGGCGCGCCGAGCTCCTTGATGCGCGCAAGCACGGCGGGATCGGGGGTGATCGACTTGTCGAGATAGATCGGATCGCCGCTGGCCGATTTGACCACGCCGTTGTCGTCGAACACGACCTTGAACTCGCCGAGATATTTGGAATAGGACGCCGCTTGCACGACCGGAACCTTGTAGCCGTCCGGATTGTCGACCATCGTCGGATAGGGGCCTTCGGCCTTCGGGTCGGTGTTGGACAGCAGCGAATGGCTGTGGCCGCCGACCACCACGTCGACGCCAGGGATCTTGGCGATGACATCGCGCTCGCGCTTGTAGCCGATATGGGTGACCGCGATGATCTTGTTGACGCCCTGTCCTTTCAGTTTCTCGACCTCTGATGTGATCGACTTGACGTCGTCCTCGATGGTGATGTTGGGGCCAGGGGAGGCCAGTTCCGGCGTATCGTTGGTAACCGCGCCGATGATGCCGATCTTCTGGCCGCCGACTTCGACGACGATCGACGGTTTCACGCGGTCGCCGAGCTTGGACTGCGCATTGGCCTTCACATTGGCGCCGAGCACCGGAAACCTGATCATGTCGAGGAACGGGGCGAGCGCGGCTTCGCCATCATCGAATTCGTGATTGCCGAGCGCCATGGCGTCGAACTTCATCTGGTTGAGGAACTCGCCTTCGACCTTGCCCTTGTAGGTGGTGTAGAAGAGCGAGCCTTGGAAATTGTCGCCGGCGCTGAGCAGCAGCACGTTCTGGCCTTCCAGCTTCTTGCGTTCCTGGGCGATCGTCGTGATCAATCGCCCGGCGCCGCCGATGCACTCGCCCTTGGTCTCTTCCTCGGCCGAGCAGGTCGATTCATATTTGTTGTTGCCTTCGATGCGGCTGTGCCAGTCGTTGATGTGCAGGATGTTCAGCGTGTAGTCGGCAAAGGATACTCCGGCCGACAGACCAAGCGTGGACGCCGACAGGGCGGCAATGACTGCGATCTTCTTCATTTTTTTGTCTCCCGGGTGACTTGGCCAGAAGCGTTTAACGCTCTTGTTTGACTGGGCTATAACCGTCCGACTTTTTGGCCATGTTCACACTGCGTTTGGGTCGACGCAAGTGGAATCGGGATCAGCTTTGCCGGCGCAAAAAAAGGACGGCGACCTAAGCCGCCTTCCTTTGTAGAAGCAATTCAGTACAGTGCTCAGGTACGTCTGGTCAGTACGAAATTCTGTCCGCTGCCGCTGGTGCAATTGAGCTGCGAGGTGGAGATCAGCAGGCAGTTGAAGCTGATCGGCGTCTGGCGGATCAGCGAGGTGCCATGGATCTCGACCGACGTGCCGCTGGTCATGGTGTAGCTGCCATCGGCAAGCTTCTGGCCGGTATCGGTGGCGACGGTCTTGAAGCTGCCGCCGGCAAAGGTCGACAAGCCCGTGCCCTGCGCGTCAATCCAGGAACCCTCGACCCCCTTGGCCGAGCTTGCCGGCGGCTCGCTCGGGCCGGTGGTGGTGCAGGCCGCCAAGGCGACGGCTGTGGCCGCGGCAATGCAGGCCGAAAGCAATTTTCGCGCGATCGTCATGAAAAATCCTCTCCTCGAGCATCGGACCGAAAATCTGTTCGATTTCGGAAAACACGATGCGTACATCCAAAGTGCTAGAGCGTACTTTCCAATGGATACACGTCGCTCCAGGCCGCTTCCTTCAATCGCCCGATTTCCGGGCGATTGCAAGGCGGTGAGGCATGCTCGTGGGACCGCTATCGAACGAGGATGTTGCGGAATTGCCACGGGTCGTTTTTGTCGAGGTCTTCCGGGAACAGGCCGGGGCGATTATCGAGCGGCGTCCAGTCGGTATAGTAGCCCTTGACCGGTCCGAGATAGCGGGACTGCACTTCCAGGCAGCGCTTGTAATCCATCTCGTCGGCCTCGACGATGCCGGCTTCAGGATTTTCCAGCGCCCAGACCATACCGGCCAGCACCGCTGAGGTAACCTGCATGCCGGTCGCGTTCTGATAGGGCGCTAGCTTGCGCGCCTCCGCCAGCGACAATTGCGAGCCGTACCAATAGGCGTTCTTGTCGTGGCCGTAGAGCAGCACGCCGAGCTCGTCGACGCCATCGACCAGCTCATTCTCGTCGAGCACGTGGTAAGCGGCCTGCGGCTTGCCGGCGGCACCGAAGATCTCGTGCATCGACAGCACGGCATCGTTGCACGGATGGTAGGCGTAGTGGCAGGTGGGGCGGTAATGCACTTTGCCCTTCTTGCCGCGCACCGTGAAAAAGTCAGCGATCGATATCGCCTCATTGTGCGTTACCAGGAAGCCGTATTGCGGCCCCGGCGTCGGGCACCAACTGCGCACACGGGTGTTGGCGCCGGGCTGCTCCAGATAGATCGCGGCCTTGGAGCCATGCTTGTGCTTCTTGGCGTTCTTCGGCATCCATTTCTCATGCGTGCCCCAGCCGAGCTCGGCCGGCTGCATGCCTTCCGAAACGAAGCCTTCGACCGACCAGGTGTTCCAGAAGACATCCATCGGCTTCGGCTTCTTGGTGCGCTGGGTGTCGCGCTCGGCGATGTGGATGCCCTTGACGCCGGCCTTCTTCATCAGCTTGGCCCAGCCCTCGCGATCCTCCTGCGCCGGCTCCGAAAACTCCAGGCCAAGATCGCTGGCAAGGTTGACCAGCGCCTGCTTGACGAACCACGAAACCATGCCCGGGTTGGCGCCGCAGGTGGAGATCGCCGTCGCGCCGCCGGGCCTGTCGTGCTTTTCCTTGATCATGGCTTCGCGCAACGCGTAGTTGGTGCGGCTGGCATTGTCGGCCTTGGCATCGAAATAGAACCCAAGCCATGGCTCGACGACAGTGTCGATGTAGAGCACGCCGAGCTTGCGGCAGAGTCGCATCAAATCCACCGAGCCGGTGTCGACCGACAGGTTGACGCAAAAGCCCTGGCCGCCGCCATTGGTCAGAAGCGGCGTCAAAAGCTTCTTGTAGTTCTTCTCGGTCACGGCTTCCTGGACGAAAGCGATGCCACGTTCGTCGAGCAGCTTGCGGTCGGTGTCGCGCGGGTCGATGACGGTCATGCGCGACTTGTCGAACTTGAAATGGCGTTCGATCAGCGGCAGCGTTCCCCGTCCGATCGAGCCAAAGCCGATCATCACGACAGGGCCGGTGATTTCACCGTAAACGGGCCAGTTTTCATTCGCCATTTTATCGAACACTCCTCAAAACACAGGAAAAATCCGGCATTTCTGCCGGACGACCAAGCGCTACACCACAGATCATTGTCATAAACCAGTGAAAAGCGCCAACCGCCGGCTAGGCCGCATTCGCCATGTGGTTAAGGAAGGCAACCAGCCGGTCGCGGTCCGATGTCATGCCCTTGTAGTCGAGCTGGGCCTCGTCGAGCGCCAGCAGTTGCGCGGCGAAAGACGCTGCCAGCCTTGCCCGATTGGGATGACGCGCCAGCACAACCAGTGGGTCGAGATGGATGCGAATGGTGAACAGGACGTCACGCGAAGCGGGAAGTTTTCGGAGCGTCTGCCGCTCGACACGAATGAAGGCACGGGCATCGATGTCGCCGTCCGAGAATTTGGAGGGGCGGTTGGTGGTGCGGTCGACGCGCTCGAGGTTCGAGAGTGGATGGTAGAGCGCATCGCCGGCCTGGATCGACCAGTTGTAGCGCTCGACGACCTGGCCCTGAAGGCCGTCGAACATGCGGTTGATAAGGTCGGCCGGTCGCGTGCCTGGACCGAAGCCTGGCACCGGCGCATGGATCTCCTGCAGCGGCCTGCCGAATTTTTCGATCAGCGACCCTGAGGAGGGAAAGCAGAGCGAGCCGGCCACCAGCCGCCAGCCATTCTTGTCGCGGCGCATCAGGATCAGGTCTTCCTGGACAAGCAACGAGGCCGCGACAAGCGGTGCATCGCTGAAGCCGCTGGCGTCGGCGCCGATCACCTCGATCCCTTTGCTCGAGCGTCGATAGATGTCTGGATGTTTCGCCAGCAAGTGCGCGCCGAGCAGGTCGAGTACCTCGCGCTGGGCATCGCGCGTGCCGTCCTCCTCGACAAAGACGCTGCCGGGGATTTCGGCATAGAGCCGGCGCTTCTCGGCCAGATGAGACAGCAGATGGCGATCGACCTCAATCCATCCGCCGAAGTCGAGCGGCTTCAGCCCGATGGCAAAAAGCTTCGACGAGCCGTCATAGGGCGTGTGGGTGGGGATGCTCATGCCTCTATATGGGAGTCCAATCGATCGCGTCAGCCCAGCCGCGCCGGGATCAATCCGCGCAGCGAATTGCCGACGAACAGCGCCTTGGCCGACTTGAGATCGTCCAAGGTATAGATCGCTTCGCGGGCGCGGCCTTGATCCAGCAGCTCAGCGCGCAGGACACCAGCAAGCAGGCCGCAGTCGAGCCGCGGCGTCGCCAGTGCGCCGTCGCCGAAATCGGCGAAGAGAGTTGATATCGTGCCCTCGCAGATTTCGCCGCGTTCGTTGGCCAGCAGCACCTCGTCGGCCCGGCTGATCAGATATTCGGCGCGCGCCCGCTGGTAGGTTTCCCGGCGGCTGGTCTTGTGGCGCAGCAGCGTGTCGTTCGAATCGAGTCGTATCCGCGCCAGTTGCAGCCGCCAGACCTTGTCGGCGGCAAGCGGCTCGTAGGGCACGGCCGACGCCGTCGCCTTGCCGTTGCGCGACAGGACGAGGCGTGTGCGCAAGGCGACATCCGGCCGGTCGATGACGTTTGTCAGCACCTCGCCGACCTTGCGCGGATCGCAGGCAAAGCCCAGTTCGCTTGCCGAGCCGTAGAGGCGCGCAAGATGACGGTCGAAACGCAGGAAGCCCTGGCCAGGCTCCCAGCGCATAGTCTCGATCAGCTCGAAATCAGTGGTGTTCCCGTCGCGAAGCGCGCTTTCAGCAGACACTCCTGATACTCCTCCTCGGCCGTCGAATCGAAGACGACGCCGCCGCCGACATTGTAGACTGCTTCGCCGCTGGAAAAGAGCGAGATGGTGCGGATCGCCACCGAAAAGCGCATCGTGCCGCCAGGTGCGATCCAGCCGATGGCGCCGCAATAGACGTCACGTGGCGCGGTTTCCAGATCGTGCAGGATTTCCATGGCGCGGATCTTCGGCGCGCCGGTGATCGAGCCGCAGGGAAAGAGTGCTGCAAAGACCTCGCGGATTGTCAGACCGGACAAAAGCCGCGCCCGCACGCGGCTCACCATCTGGTGGACAGTCGGATAGGTTTCGATGCGGAAAAGCTCCGGCACCTCCAGCGTGCCGACCTCGCTGATCAGCGAGATGTCGTTGCGCAGGAGATCGACGATCATCCGGTTTTCGGCCTGGTTCTTCTCGTCGTTGGACAGGAATGCCTTCAGCCGCTTGTCCTCCGCCTTGGTCGCGCCGCGCGGCGCGGTGCCCTTCATTGGATGTGTTTCGATCATGCCTTCGGCGTCGATCTCGAAGAACAGTTCCGGCGACCGCGACAGGACGATGGGATCGCCGAGCGCTACCAGCGCGCCGTATTTCACCGGCTGGCGTTCGGTCAACGCGTCGAAGGCGGCCAGCGGATCGCCGGACCACTGCGCGTGGACCGGAAAGGTCAGGTTGCCTTGGTAGCAATCGCCTTTGCGGATGTGTTGGTGGAGCCGCGCAAAGCGCTGTGCATAGTCTTGCGAAGACCACGCAGCCCTTGCGTCGAAGATCGGGCCGTTGGTCGCCGCGGCGTGACTGCGCTTGACCGCCTGTTCGACAGGCGCGTCGAAGACGCCCAGGCAGACAAGCGGCGCGCGGCGTCCTGCCGGCAGCAGCGGGACGAGCTTCGGTTCGAGCAGGTAGCCGGCCTCGTAGGAGAGATAGCCGGCCAGCCATTTTCCGGCCGCATGCGCGGCCTGCGCGGTTTCGAGCGCCGGCAGGAAATCCTGCGCCTCATGCGCCACAATGATGTCGGCCGGATCGTTGAAGACGAGCTGACGCGCACTCTTGTCGTTGCGGAAAATTGCAGAGGGCAGGGACATGAGGCTCGGATGCTGCGGCCAATGGCGATCATCGATCGCTCTATATGGGGCCTCGATCCCGCGCAATCGAGGGAACGGCGTCTCAGGACGCAAAGACAGCGGTGATGCAAAAAGCGAAATGGCGGCGTCCGGGGACGCCGCCAGTTGTTCTGGGCTCGATGCCGGCAGGCAAGTCAAGTGTTGCTGGCGGTCCCTGCGGTGGGGAAGCGGCGCGCGAATTCCGTTTCGTCGCCAGCGGCGAGCAGCTTGGCCTGCTCGATCCAACGCTCACGTTCGATGCGGCCATCGAAATTCAAGGTCTTCTCGATCCGCGCGACGTCGGCGGCCGTCCATGCGGCGATCTGGGCATAGGTCGTGACCCCCAGCCCTTTGAGCAGCCGCTCGTTGGCTGGGCCGATACCGATCAGACGGCGCAGGTCGTTGGCCTTGCCCGCCGCCGCCGTCGCCTTGGCTGCCGTGGTTTTCTTTGCCGCCGGTGCGGCCTTTTTCGCAGCAGTACTCGTCTTCGCGGCGCCCGCCGTTGCCGCCTTCGATGCGCCTGCTTTGGTCGCCCCGGCCTTGGGGGCACTCGTCTTGGGGGCACTTGCCTTGGTCGCACTTGTCTTCGATGCCGCTGCCGAGGGTTTGCTTGGCGTTGGCGTCGACATCAGTGCTGCCGGCGCCTGGGTGGCAGCCTTGGCAGTGCCGGTCCTGGCGGCTTGCGCCTCGGCCAACCGGCGTTCGAGATCGGCACGGGTGCGGCCGCACGCATCCAACTCACCGGTCAAACGATCGGAGTCGGCACGCAGTCTGTCGCGCTCGCTGCGTGTGCGATCCAGATCGCCGCGCAGACTGTCGAGTTCGCCACGCAGCCGTCCCCAGATGAACCAGCCAACCAACACACCTACCAGGAACGCCAGGAGCATGTAGAAAAAAGTGCCCATTGTCTCTCTCTCCAGTCCGATCCGTCCGCCGCGGTCAGGGTTAGCGACCTTGGCAAAGGACCATTCGATGGTGGTTCCGCGGTTCGCGGAACAGCCGGCTTCGATCGAGCTGTCGGCGACTGGCTTCCCCGCCATGGCCAACGGCCGCTGTCGCATTCGCCGAAGCGCCATGACCGGCCGGAGAATCTCCTGGCCGGAGCCGCGCGCCCGGTTGAGCTTGAGGCGGGACGCTATCATACAGCCTACGGAAAGCTAACGGAAAAATTCCATAGAGAGTTATTCAAGAACAAATATTCAGCGCAAGAATAGAATGGGTTCAATATGCATTCCGGCTAAACTGTTCTGCTGCCCCGCGCGTTCGCCTGCGGGCATCAATTGTCCAGCGCTTCCAGCTCGTCGATCAGGCCGCCGATCACGCCGAGTCCGATCTGCCAGAAGGCAGGGTCGGTGGCATCGAGGCCAAAGGGCGCCAGAAGCTCGGAATGATGCTTGGTGCCGCCGGCGCGCAGCATGGCAAAATACTTCTCCTGAAAGCCGCGCTCGGCATTCTGGTAGACCGCATAGAGCGAATTCACCAGGCAGTCGCCGAAAGCATAGGCATAGACGTAGAAGGGCGAATGGATGAAGTGGGGGATGTAGGTCCAGAAGACCTCGTAACCCTCACGCAGCTTGATCGCCGGCCCGAGGCTTTCCGCCTGCACTTCCAGCCAGAACTGGCCTAGCCTGTCCGACGTCAGTTCGCCGTTCTTGCGCTCGGCATGCACCTTGCGCTCGAATTCGTAGAAGGCGATCTGGCGCACGACCGTGTTGATCATGTCCTCGACCTTCTGGGCGAGCATGGCCTTGCGCTCGCGCTTGTCGGTGGTCTGTTCGAGCAGCGAGCGAAAGGTCAGCATCTCGCCAAAGACGGATGCCGTCTCGGCCAGCGTCAGCGGTGTCGAAGCCATCAGTGCGCCCTGGCCGCCGGCCAGCACCTGGTGCACGCCATGACCGAGCTCATGCGCCAACGTCATCACGTCGCGTGGCTTGCCCATGTAGTTGAGCAACACGTAAGGGTGCGCCGACGGCACGGTCGGGTGCGCGAAGGCGCCCGGCGACTTACCGGGCCTGACCGGCGCATCGATCCAGTTGCGATCGAAGAATGTCCTGGCGATTTCCGCCATGTCGGGGGAGAAGCGCTGATAGGCGGACAGCACCGTATTCTTGGCTTCGTCCCAGCCGATGACCGCTTGCGGGGTTTCGGGCAACGGTGCATTGCGGTCCCAATGGTTCATCACGTCCATGCCGAGCCAGCGCGCCTTCATCGCGTAATAGCGGTGCGACAGGCGCGGGTAGGCGTCGCGTACGGCCGAAGCCAGCGCGTCCACCACGCTGCGCTCGACGCGGTTGGCGAGGTGGCGCGAATCGGCGATGTCCTCGAAGCCGCGCCAGCGGTCAGAAATCTCCTTGTCCTTGGCCAGCGTGTTGGTGATCAGCGTGAAGGTGCGCAAATTCTTGCGGAAGGTCGCGGCCAGCGCCTCGGAGGCGCGGCGGCGCACTTCGCCATCGGCGTCCTGCAGCCGGTTGAGCGCTGGCTCCAGCGTCAGTTCCTCGCCGTCGATGTCGAAGCGCAGATCGGTCATCGTCTCGTCGAACAGGCGGTTCCAGGCGCCGCGCCCGGTGATCGACTTTTCGTGGAAAAGCTGTTCGACCCGGTCCTCGAGCTGGTAGGGCTTGTCCATGCGCAAGTCGAGTACCCATGGCCGGTAGTGGGCGAAATCGGGATCGGCGGCGAGCGCGGTCGCGATCGCGGCGTCGTCGATGAGATTCAGTTCGAGCGCGAAAAACAGAAGATGCGCGCTGGCGTCGGTCATCTTCTCCTGGATGTCGCCATAGAGCTTGGCGCGCTGCGGATCCGCCGTGTTGCCGGCGTAGACCAGCCCGGCATAGGAGACGATCCGGCCGATCAGTTCCTCCAGCGCCTCATAGGCGGCAAGCGCTTCGCCCAGCCTGCCGCCCTCGCCACGCTCGGCCTCGGCGGCGAGCGTGCCTTTCCAGCGGCTCTCGAAGCTAATGGCATCGGCGGCCGCCCTGGCGATATCGCGCTTGAGCTCCGGAGCCTCCATGCCCGGATAAAGATCGGCGAGGTTCCATTCCGGCAGGTCGCCGAGCTCCGCCGCGCCCTGACCGGACGCCGCCGCCAGCCGCCGACCAAAAACCATGCGCATTGCCATATCTTCCAGAACCAAGATTCGAGGGGGCCAAATTCGAGAGGAATGAGAAGCCGGTCAAATCCTAAGGAATTCGTTCACCGGGTTTTTTGAAACCTTATTTAGAACCCTGTGCCAAGATGATCCATAGGGCGCAGTCTCCCCTGGGGCATATTGGGCGGGCATAAGTTGAACCAGTCATGACAGGTTCCATACTCATAGTCGATGACGATCCCGTGCAGCGCAGGCTGCTCGAGGCGGCGGTCGCGAAATACGGCCACACCGCAATCGTCACGGACGGTGGCGAAGCCGGTCTCGACGTTCTCGACGGGCCCAATGCGCGCGACGTCTCTGTGGTCATCCTCGATCTCGTCATGCCGGGCCTGGACGGCATCGGCGTGCTGAAGGCGATGCGTGAGCGCGGCATCCAGGTTCCGGTCATCGTGCAGACCGCCCAGGGTGGCATCGAGACCGTCGTTTCGGCGATGCGTCACGGCGCCTTCGATTTCGTCGTCAAGCCCGCCTCTCCCGAGAGGCTGCAGGCGTCAATCGGCAATGCGCTCAAGGTCGAGGCGGTCGAGGGCGAGGTGAAGCGCACGACGCGGCGGCGCGGCGACCATCTAACCTTCAAGGACCTGATCACGCATAGCCCGGCGATGGACCGGGTGATCCGCCTCGGCCAGAAGGCGGCCGCGTCGAACATCCCGATTCTCATCGAAGGCGAATCGGGCGTCGGCAAGGAATTGGTGGCGCGTGCCATCCAGGGCAGCAGCGACCGCCGCTCGAAACCGTTCGTCACCGTCAATTGCGGCGCCATTCCCGACAATCTGGTCGAATCGATCCTGTTCGGCCATGAGAAGGGCTCGTTCACCGGCGCCACCGAAAAGCACACCGGCAAGTTTGTGGAAGCCCATTCGGGGACGCTTTTCCTCGACGAGATCGGCGACCTGCCGCTCGATGTGCAGGTCAAGCTTCTGCGCGCCGTGCAGGATGGCGAGGTCGATCCGGTTGGCGGGCGTTCGACCGTCAGGGTCGACATCAGGCTGATCTCGGCCACGCACCGCAATCTTCTGCAGCAAGTCAAGGACGGCAAGTTCCGTGAGGACCTGTTCTACCGCCTGAACGTCTATCCGATCTTCGTGCCGCCGCTGCGCGATCGCCGTGACGACATCCCCTACCTTGTCGAACACTTCATGGAAAAGGTCGCGCCCGCCGATCCGCGCCGCCGTCTCAACGGCATCTCGGCCGCGGCACTCGCCATGCTGCAGGCCTACGACTGGCCGGGAAACATCAGGCAGCTCGAAAATGCCGTCTTCCGCGCCTCAGTGCTTTGCGAAGGTGACATGCTGACGGTGGAGGAATTTCCGCAGATCCGGGCACAGGTCGATGGCACCGTCAATCTCGATGCATACGGCGCATTGTCGCCTTCCGCATTGCCTGACCTGGCCATCGAATCGCGTGGCGAGGGACCAGCCGGTGACGGCGTTGCCGCGACCGAGCCTGATGCGCCGGCCAGGCTGCAGCCCCGCTTCGGCACGCTACGGGCGCTCGACGAACGCGGCAATGTCCGCGCGCTGGCCGACGTCGAACTTGAAATGATCAAGCTCGCCATCGACCATTATAACGGCCAGATGAGCGAGGTCGCCCGACGCCTGGGCATCGGCCGTTCCACGCTCTACAGGAAGCTCAAGGAATACGGCATCGACCCCGAAACGGGCCGTGTCGACCGACTCGCTTCCTGAGTCTGCCAACGAATCCGCGCATGACAGGTGCTGGAGAGGCATGTCCGCGACGCTATTCACGGATTGAGGCAATTTGTAACAGATCGTGTTTCGGTCAAACGCCGAAACATGATCTAAACCAGCAGTTTACCAAGAAACCCTGTGCAATATTTTTGACGAGATATCGCCACGGTGTTACCGCATTTCGGCTTCAATAAGTGATGATTAACCATTAGGATCGATATTCGGATGTGACAACAACGCATCCGTTTGGGCAAATCCGGGGACAAACGGCAGCCTGCAAGGCCTTTTGATTTGAACAAAGTCGAACGACACACAGACGGGCGGCACGATCACATGAGCGCCTGGCCGAAATGGCTGGCAGCGGTGATTTTTGCCTGTGGATTTTTCGCTGCGACCAGCGCCAGCGCCGACACACGTTCGCTCAAACTGTATAACCTCCATACGCACGAGAAGGCTGAGATCGTCTTCAAGCGCAATGGCCGTTACGATCAGGCGGGTCTGAAGAAGATCAACGTCATCCTGCGCGACTGGCGCCGCAACGAGCCGACCAAGATGGATCCGCGTCTGATGGACCTGGTCTGGGAGGCCTATCGGCAAAGCGGCGCCACAGACTATATCCAGGTCGTCTGCGGTTACCGCTCGCCCTCAACGAACTCGATGCTGCGCGGCCGCAGCCGGGGCGTCGCCGAGAAAAGCCAGCATATGCTTGGCAGGGCCATGGACTTCTACATTCCCGGCGTGCCGCTGAAGAAGCTGCGCGACATCGGCCTCAGGATGCAGGGCGGTGGCGTCGGCTACTATCCGAGGTCCGGCTCGCCCTTCGTCCATATGGATGTCGGCAATGTGCGCCATTGGCCCGGTATCAGCCGCCAGGAACTGGCGCGCGTGTTCCCCAATGGCAAGACACTGCATGTGCCGAGCGACGGCAAGCCGCTGCCCGGCTTTGGACAGGCGCTTGCCGCCTACAAGGCGCGCAAGGGCGCTGGCACTCCCAACATCGAACTGGCCAGCGCCGGTGGCGGTTCCAAAAGATCCGGTGGCTTGCTTGCCGCTTTCTTCGGCGGCGGTGACGACGAGGCGGACGATAGCGCCGATGTGGCATCAGCCGCGCCCGCGCCGAAGCCGAAGAGTGTCAAGCTGACGAACGCGAAGCCGGCGCCGGCCGCCAAGAGCGACAACCTTCCCGGCATTGCCATCGTGTCGCCCAAGGATGCCAAGCGCGCCAATATCCCGCAAATCGCCGATGCGCCTGAGCCAGCTCCGGAACCGGAACAGGATACGCCGGAGACGATCATCGCGGCGCTGCCGGCGCGCAGCGTGCCGCTGCCTGATTTCGCTCCGCGGCCGAAGGCTGATGTTGGCGCCCAGCCGCCCGAGGACGTTCCCTTCGGCATGGCTGATGCCACCGCCACCACCGAACAGACGGTGGCTACCGCGCAAGCGCCGGCAAGCGTTCCCTTCGGCATGGCGGATCCGTCCGTTGCGGCCGATCCGGCTCAGGTTGCCGCCAATAACGTACCGCTGCCGACCTGGCGTCCCGATCATTCGCTGCCGGCCGACCTCGCGGCGGACGACTTGGCGCCGCAGGACAAGGACGTGCTTATGGCGCTGGCGGATACGGCCGGGCATAGCAAGACCGCTACCGATGCGTTCTCGGTGCTGCCGACGGCGCGCCCTGACACCACCCAACCGGACGCGGTCAAGGCGGTTCTTGAAAAGGTCAGCGTAACCGACGGCTACCAGGTCGCTTCGCTCTCCGAACCGGCCCCGGTCTTCAACGATGCGGCAGGCGCCGACGCGGCATCGCCGCGCGAGGCTGTCGCTGGCCGGCCGGCGGGTTCCGATCCGGCAGCGGCGATCGGCGCGGGTGTGAAGACCACCCGCAAGGAAGCCCGGGCAACTGCTCGCGATTCAAAGCCTGGTCCCAAGGCTCTGGTGGTTGCCGCCGCACCGCAAGCCGCCCGCTGGGCACTGGGCAGCGGTGAAACTGTCGCGGCCGTTTCCGATGCGACGACGGCGCCGCGCTACGCCTACAACATCGTCCACACCCCACCGAACGAGGTCTACGCGGTCGGCTTCCAGCCTAATGGCGAGATCTTGGAGGCTAACCGGTTCACCGGCAACGCCGTCAAGTTCCTGTCGGTCGCCCGCTTCCAGACCAAATAGCCGATCGACCAAGCCAAACAAAGCCGCGCCGGGCAACCCGCGCGGCTTTTTGCTGTGTGGGAGCAGGGATCCGAGCTTCAGCGCCTATGATTAGATCACGTGCGGCTGACATTCCCGTGAGCGTGGAAGGCCGTGCCGGTTCACGGGTTTCTCGAGGGTCAACTCACAAACCGGGGATACCCATGAAGGCCATTCTACTGGCGTCGGTTCTCGCATTGGCAGCGGCTTCGGCCGCCATCGCTCCAACGCAAGCTGCGACGACGATCATCAAAACCAACGACCATATGCACATGAAAAACCATTGCAGGGCCAAGGTGGTCACGCATTGGCGGCATCACCACAAGGTCGTCGAAAAAGTCAAGGTCTGCGGCTGATCCCGCGGCACAAGAGCAGACTGGCCCGATCCGCGAAAGCCGATCGGGCTTTTTTCATCCCGGCTTTATCGTCCGAGTTGGCTCGCCGTGCGTGCCAGGGCCTCAATCTCATCCCATCTGCCGGCCTTGACCATGTCGTCGGGCGCCACCCAGGAGCCGCCGACGCAGATGACATTGGGCAGGGCGAGATAGTCGGCGGCGTTCTTGCCGGTGATGCCGCCGGTCGGGCAGAATTTCACATCGGCGAGCGGCGAGGCGAATGCCTTGAGCGAGGCGATGCCGCCCGACTGCTCAGCCGGGAAGAATTTCAGGAAACGCAAGCCTGCCTGGCGTGCGGCCATGATCTCGCCGGGGGTGATGGCGCCTGGCAGCAGCGGGATCGGGCTGTCTTGCGCCGCCGCCAGAAGCTCTTTTGTGATGCCAGGGCTGACGATGAACTTTGAGCCGGCCGCCGCCGCCTCATCGAACTGGCGGGCGTCCAGAATGGTGCCGGCGCCGACAATGGCGCCCTCGACTTCGCCGGCCACACGCCGGATTGCCTCCAGCGCATCGGCGGTCCTGAGCGTGATTTCGATCGCCGGCAGGCCGCCACGCGCCAGCGCGCGGGCCAGAGGTACGGCGTCAGCGACATTGGCGATCTTCAGCACCGGAATGACCGGCTGGCCATTGAGGAGCGACAGGAGTTTCTCGGTCTTGGCTGACATTCGCTTGTCTCTCCGGTATCGATGATTTCAACCGATTAGCAGAAGGCATATTCCGAGTCCACGAAGGCAGGCGTGTCGCGATGTCACGCACGCCCGGCGCCAAGGCTCCAACGCCCAGGCTGCCTTGAAATGGCTTTCAGCAGAGTTTAGTGGCTTGGCGATGACAATTTCCAGTCACGACCAACCTGTCCGCGTCGCCGCGCTCTACCGCTTCGCCCGGCTCGACGCTTTTGACGCGCTGCGTGCGCCGCTCGCCGCCTTCTGCTGCGGGCGCGGCATCAAGGGGACGCTGCTTCTGGCGCATGAGGGCATCAACGGCACGGTCGCCGGCAGCGAGGCTGACATTGCCGCGCTCATCGACCATCTGGAATCGATCGAGGGTCTCGCTGGTCTCGAGGTGAAATACAGCAGCGCTGCCGAGATGCCGTTCCATCGCATGAAGGTACGGTTGAAGCGCGAGATCGTCACCATGGGCATCGAGGCTCTCGATCCGGCGACAAGCGCTGGCACCTATGTCGCTCCGGCCGACTGGAACGCGCTGATCTCGGATGCCGACACGATCGTCATCGACACACGCAACGCCTATGAAGTGTCTATCGGCAGCTTCAAGGGTGCGGTCGATCCCGCAACGAGCAGCTTTCGCGAGTTTCCGGCCTGGGTGGAGCGACATCGGGCCGAACTCGGTGGCCGCAAGATCGCCATGTTCTGCACCGGCGGCATACGCTGCGAGAAGGCGACGGCTTATGTGAAGTCGCTCGGCTTCGAGGACGTGTTCCATCTCAAGGGCGGCATCCTGCGATACCTCGAAGAGGTACCGGCCGAACAAAGCCTGTGGCAAGGCGAGTGCTTCGTCTTCGACGAGCGTGTCTCGGTGTCGCACGGCCTCGTCGAGGGCGAGGCCGAACTGTGCCGCGCCTGCCGGCATCCGCTGACCGGGCACGACCTATTGTCGCCGCACTACACCGCCGGCGTAGCATGCCCGCATTGTTTCGATGCCCGTTCCGACGAAGACCGGGCGCGCTATGCCGAGCGCCAGCGCCAGGTCGAACTGGCGCAAGCGCAGGGCAGAGGTCCGCATATCGGACGTTAGAGTGAATTACGCATCGCGCGTTCCAAACCCAAAGGTCAGCGCAGCAAAAAATCGATTCCTATTTGCGGCCAATGCGTTAGAACACGGTAGATCCTGACATCGCCTCGTTGACGCCGTTACTGGCAAGCCCGTCATTGTAATGTCAATATACGGGGCCTACCTCTTTGACGTCCGCAACCTGCCCGTGCACGTTCGGCCGGGCCAATTCTGGAGGCATTGATGCTCGATCCCAAGAAGCTTCTCGACGATTTGCTTGGCTCGCAAATTCCCGGAACCGGGTCGACCGTCCGCGACAAGGCGGGGCAGGCGGTGCAGATGGCCAAGGACAATCCGTTGGCTGCCGGTGCGCTGGCCGCAGTGCTGCTCGGAACAGGCGCGGGACGTCAGGTCACCGGTGCCGCGGTCAAGCTCGGCGGCCTGGCCGCGATCGGCGGTCTCGCCTACAAGGCCTACCAGAACTACAAGAACGGCAGCGCGCCAGCGGAAACGCAAGCAGCCGGCGAGCCGGAATTGCTGCCGCCGCCCGCCGACACCAGCTTCCACCCCTCGCAGGCGCCGCAAGGCGAGGACGCCTTCACGCTGACGCTGGTGCGGGCGATGATTTCAGCGGCGAAGGCCGACGGCCATATCGATGACGGAGAGCGGCAAAAGATCGCCGGCAAGCTCAGCCTCGCGGGTATCGGTCCCGACGCGGAGAAATTCCTGATGTCGGAGCTGGAAACGCCGCTCGATTTGGACACGCTGGTCGCCGGCGCCCAGACCGACGCGCAGAAGCTCGAACTCTACACCGCCTCGCGCCTCACCATCGATCCCGATACGCGTGCCGAACGCGGCTATCTCGATCTGCTCGCCGGTCGTCTTGGCCTGCCGGACGCGCTGGTCGACCATGTCGAGGCGACGGTGTCGGCGGCAAAGGTGCCGGCATCGGACGCCAGCAAAGCAACAAAGGCGACCAGCAAGACCGCCCCCAATTCGCGCTGGTAGGCTGCAACCACAGCGAGTTGGCCGGCAAGATTTCGCGCTAACGTCTTGTTAACCCGGCAAGCGCATCTTTTTAGGCAGTCGGATCGGCTTTCCTCCTCCCAAGCCCGGTTCAGATCAGGGCGGCCGCCAATGGCCGCCCTTTTTGTCGGACTTACCTTGACGGCTTCCGCTTGCCACAGGCAGCTTCGGCTTGCCATCGGCGTCGTCATTTGCGATGGCACTTCCAGCCATGACCCGGGAGGACGGCGATGACAGCCAAGACAGATTCCAGAACCGCCATCGTCACCGGTGCCGGCACCGGTATCGGCAAAAGTGTCGCTACGGCGCTGCTCAGGGCCGGCTGGAACACGGTGTTCTGCGGGCGCCGCAAGAAGGTGCTGGACGAGGCGATCGCCGAGGCCGGGCCTACGCAAGCCAAGGCATTGGCTGTCGCCTGCGACATCAGCAAGGCCGATCAGGTCGACGATCTGTTCGAGACGGTGGCGGAGGCCTTCGGGCGCGTCGATCTGCTCTTCAACAATGCCGGTATGGGCTACAAGTCGACGCCGATCGACGAGATCCCGGTCGAAGTGTGGAACGATATTGTCGGGGTCAATCTCACCGGCTCATTCCTGTGCGCCCGCGCCGCCTTCGGCGCCATGCGCAAGCAGCAGCCGATGGGCGGCCGCATCATCAACAACGGCTCGGTGTCGGCCTACGCGCCGCGGCCGGGATCGGTGCCCTACACCGCGACCAAGCACGCCATCACCGGGCTGACCAAGACGCTGGCGCTGGATGGCAGGCCCTATGATATCGCCTGCGGCCAGATCGACATCGGCAACGCGCTGACCGACATGGCGCAGGCGATGACGGTCGGCGTGCCGCAGGCGAATGGCTCGATCGCCGCCGAAGCGGTGATGGACGTTCAGCATGTCGCCGACGCCGTCGTCCATATGGCCAGCCTGCCGCTCGACGCCAATGTGCTGTTCATGACGGTGATGGCGACGAAGATGCCGTTTGTCGGACGGGGATAGCCGCTCATCCCTGCGATAGCGGCACGCCGGGAAGATACAGCGAAATCGGGCGGATCTCGTAGACGGCCGTCGGATTGACGCGGCGCAAGTCGCGCGCGATCGCGATCGCTTCATCGCGCGTGGCGCAGTCGACGACATAAAGACCCAGCAATTGCTCCTTGGTCTCGGCGAAGGGACCGTCGATGATCAGTCCGTCGCCCGGCCCGCGCAAGGTGCAGGCATCCTGGGTCGCCCCGAGCCGTGCCGACGGTCCAAGGGTGCCTTCCCGGTAAAGCCGATCGTTGATCTGGAGCAGATCGGTCATCAGCGCTGCGTCCTGCTCCGGTGTCAGCGCCTCAATCGCTTCTTCCACGTGATAGGCAAGGATGGCATAAAACATTGAGGGTTTCCCTTTTAGGTCATGAATATCCAAGGACGGTCGAAGGGTACCTTTCCCGACAGGGTCAGCCCGGGTTCCCGTCCTCACTTGCCCAGGAACGCCTCGATCCGCTCCAGCGCGCGCAGGATGTTCTCTTCGGAATTGGCGTAGGAGAGCCTGACATAGCCTTCGCCGAGAATACCGAAATCAGGACCGCCGATCAGCGCGACGCCGGCATCCTCGAGCAGCGCCGAAGCGAGTTTCTTGGCCTTCCAACCCGTCTTGGAAATGTTGGGGAAGGCATAGAATGCGCCCTTGGGCGTGATGCAGGAAACGCCGGGCAAGGCATTCAGCCCCTCGACCACGACCTTCCTGCGGCGGTCGAAGGCGCGCATCATCTTGTCGACGTCGTCCTGCGGGCCATCGATGGCGGCGATGCCGGCATATTGGCTCGGCGCATTGACGCAGGACCAGCAGTTGACCGCTAGCTTGCGTACCTTGTCGTAGAGATGAGCACCGCTGTCGCCATTCGGCCAGATCGACCAGCCCATGCGCCAGCCGGTCATCGCCCAGGTTTTCGACCAGCCGTTGAGGATGATCAGCCGGTCGCGGATTTCGGGGAAATTGAGCAGCGAGCAATGCGTCTCGCCGTCATAGGTCATCACGTCGTAGATCTCGTCTGAGAGGATGGCGACATGCGGGTGCGCTTCGAGCCCCTTCACGAGCTTCTCGATCTCGGCTCTGGGCGTGACACCGCCGGTCGGGTTGGCCGGCGAGTTGAGGATCAACAGCCTGGTCTTCGGCGTGATCAGCGCCAGCGTCTCCTCAGCCGAAAAGGCAAAGCCGTTCTCCTCGCGCATCGGTACCGGCACCGGGGCGGCACCCGTGAACTCGATCATCGAGCGGTAGATGGGGAAGCCGGGATCGGGATAGAGGATTTCGGCGCCCGCCTCGCCGAACATCAGGATCGCGGCGAACATGGTCGGTTTGCCGCCTGGCAGGATCATCACGGCCTCGGGCGACACCTCGACGCCGGTGGTGGTCAGCGTGCGGCGCACCACCGCCTCGCGCGTCGCCAGCAGGCCGTTGGCCGGCGTATAGCCGTGATGACCGTCGCGCAGCGCCTGGATCGCGGCCTCGACGATGTGCTGCGGCGTCTTGAAGTCGGGTTGGCCGATGCCGAGATTGATAATGTCCCGACCCTGATGGGCAAGTGCCGTGGCACGCGCCAGCACCGCGAAGGCATTTTCCTCGCCGAGACGGTCGAAGGCCGAAATCGTGTGGAGCATTTTTCCCGTCCGTGTGGTTCTTTCACCGAGCGAGCGTTTTTGTGAGCGTCCGTTGCCAAATGTCAAACGGATTGGAGCCCAAGTGTCGGAAAATCTCGAGAATTGGCAGCCGCGCCCGCGGCCGGAGCGCAGGATCATTGAAGGCCGCTATGTCAGGCTCGAACCGCTGAGCGCGGCAAAGCATGGCGACGGCCTCTATGAAGCGTCGTCAGTGCCCGATGTCGGCGGCCGCTTTGCCTGGCTGCCCGATTATCCGCCGGAGACCCGCGCCGCCTTCCAGCCCTGGCTGGACAAGGTCGAGGCCAGCGAGGATCCATTGTTCTTCACCGTCATCGACAAGGCCAGCGGCAAGGTCGCCGGGCGTCAGACCCTGATGCGCATCGATCCGGCCTATGGCGTGATCGAGATCGGCAACATCTATTGGGGGCCGCTGATCTCGCGCAAGCCGGCGGCGACGGAAGCGCAGTTCCTGTTCATGCAATACATCTTCGACGAACTCGGCTATCGCCGCTACGAATGGAAATGCAACAACCGCAACGAACCGTCGAAGCGCGCGGCGGAGCGTTTCGGTTTCAAGTTCGAAGGCATTTTCCGCCAGCATCTTGTGGTCAAGGGCGAAAACCGCGATACCGCTTGGTATTCGATCATCGACAAGGAGTGGCCGGCATTGTGCAAAGCCTATGAGGCATGGCTCGATCCGGCCAATTTCGACAGCGATGGCCGGCAGAAGCGACGGCTCGAGGATTTCCGCGTCGAGTTCGGCGCATAGTGGAGTTCGCGGATGGCTCATAGCCACGACCATGGTTCGCAAGGGCATGACCACAGCCATGGCGCTGGCCATGTGCATGGCTCGACCGACAAGAAACGCGTGCTGATCGCAGCCTGCCTGACGGCAGGCTTCATGGTGGTGGAAGCGCTCGGCGGCCTTCTCACCGGATCGCTGGCGCTGCTGGCCGATGCCGGCCACATGCTCGCTGATTGCATCGCGCTCGGCCTTGCCTGGTATGCCTATCATCTGGCAAGCCGGCCGGCGACCGTTCGTCTCACCTACGGCTTCGGCCGGGTCAAGACCCTGGTCGCCTACACCAACGGCATTGCCATCTTCGCCATTGCGCTGTGGATCGTCTATGAGGCCTGGGGACGCCTGCTTACCCCGGAACCCGTGCTCGGCGGGCCGATGCTGGTCGTTGCGATCGCCGGCCTGGCGGTCAATATCGGCTCCTTCTTCGTGCTGCATGGCGGCGATCGTGAAAGCCTGAACATGCGCGGCGCCATATTGCATGTGCTGGGCGATCTACTCGGCTCGGCGGCGGCGATCGTGGCGGCGCTGATCATCCTGGCGACGGGCTGGACGCCGATCGATCCGATCCTGTCCGTGCTTGTCTCGCTGCTGATCCTGTCCACGGCGTGGTCGCTGATGCGCGAAGCCGCCCATGTGCTGCTCGAAGGCGTGCCGGCAAGCCTCGATCGCGACCTGATCGCCAGGGATCTGGAGGGAACGATCAAGGGTGTGCGCGAAGTGCATCACATGCATGTCTGGTCGCTCGACGGTTCAAGCAACATGGCGACATTGCATGCCTGCCTCAACGACGGGGTCGACGCCCATACCGCCGTCAGCGCCATCAAGAAACGGCTTGCATCAGAGCATGGCATAGCGCACGCCACCGTCGAACCGGAATTCGGCCAGTGCGCCGATAGCCATCATGAGCACGAAGGCGAGCACGACCATGCCCATGATGCGGCACCGCATGGTGGCCACTATCATTGACTTCAGGAGTTCTTGGTATTGACAACGATCAGCATGAACTCTCGCCGCCCCGAGGCTGCGTGATGGATCGCGACACGCGCAATGCGGCGATCGGCGCTGCCTGGGTGCTGCTCTTGTTCGGCATCGCCGCCTACTATTTACCGACCGTGATGCTGGCGGCCGGCAGCGTCTCGACCGTCCTTGCCGGTGTCGTCGCCGCTGTCTTCATGGTAGCGATTTTTGTCGTGTTCTGGCTGCGTGGCCGCAGCCAGCGCAAGAAGGATCACTGATATGCGCATTCTGATTACGGGAGCGGCCGGCATGGTCGGCCGCAAGCTCGTCGCCCGGCTGGCAAGCGATGGAACGCTCAATGGTCATAAGATCACTGCGCTCGACCTTCACGATATCGTGCCGCCGCAGGCGCCGGTCCTGGAAGGCGTCGACGTCGCCATCCATACCGGCGATCTTGCCGCGTCCGGCGCGACGCAAAGGCTGGTCGCCTCACGCCCCGACGTGATCTTCCATCTCGCCGGCGTCGTGTCCGGCGAGGCGGAAGCCAATTTCGACCTCGGCTACCGCGTCAATCTCGACGGCACGAGAGCGCTGTTCGATGCAATAAGGTTGGCGGGGTTTGCGCCGCGCGTCGTCTTCACCTCGTCGATCGCGGTGTTCGGCGCGCCGTTCCCGGATGTCATCCCCGACGAATTCCATCCGACGCCGCTGACCTCCTACGGCACGCAGAAATTGATGGGCGAGGCGCTGCTTGCCGACTATTCCAGGCGTGGCTTCTTCGACGGCATCGGCATCCGGCTGCCGACCATCTGCGTGCGGCCCGGCAAACCGAACAAGGCGGCCTCGGGCTTCTTCTCCGGCATCATCCGGGAGCCGCTGAATGGCGAGGAGGCGATATTACCGGTGCCGCGTTCGGTGGTGCATACCCATGCCAGCCCGCGTTCGGCAGTGAACTTTTTGATCCATGCCGCCGGGATCGACGGCGCCACTGTGGGGCCGCGCCGCAATCTGACGATGCCTGGCGTGGCCGTCACCGTCGGCGAGCAGATCGAGGCGCTGGAACGCATTGCCGGCGTCGAGGCGGCGAAACTGATCCGCGAAGAGCCCGACGAGACGATCTGGGCGATCGTCCAGGGCTGGCCGACGCGGTTCGAGGCCCGGCGCGCGCGGGAGCTTGGCTTTGCCGCCGAAGAAAGCTTCGACGACATCATCCGCGCCCATATCGAGGATGAGCTGGACGGCAAGATTTGCGCTTGAGCAGGTTGGGAGTCCAGCCGGACGCCTAAAGGCGCTACACGCTGCCCGTCAGGCTTGCCGACAAAAGCAGCAGTCCGAACAGGAAGACGAAGGCGGCGCCGCCGATCTCAACGATCGAGTGGATGCGGTTGCCCATGCGGCCATCGCCGGCGAAATAGACGGCCCAGTTCTTGGCGGTCACCGCGATCGTTGCCAGCGCCGAAACCGTGATGGCAGTGCCGATCGACATCGCCAGCACCGACAGCAAGCCGCCGAGCCAAAGCCCGTTGAGCAGGGCAAAGCTCAGCACGATCAGCGCGCCGGAGCAGGGGCGGATGCCAACTGCGGCCACCGCCGACCAGGCTGTGCGCCAGTCGAAGCGATCGCCGGAAAGCAGGGCCGGATCGGGTGCATGCGAATGGCCGCAGGTTTCGCAGACCTCGCCGGCCGCATGATCGTGGTGAGCGTGTGCTCCATGATCGTGATCGTGGGCATGGTGATCGTGGTCGTGATCATCATGCGCGTGAAGCGCATGCGAATGGGCATGCGCCGAATGGGCAGCATGCGAATGAGCTGCATGTGAGTGGCCGGCGTGGGCGGCCGAGAGGCTGTAGGCCGGGCCGGCGCCGAAGAGGCGCAGGATGGAGGGGCCGAGCTTGCGCCACAGCAGCCAGGCGCCGAACAGGGTGACGAAGACATAGCTCATGATCTCCATGAACCATGCCGCGTCTGTCATCGAGATGGCGGTGCCGCGCAGCACGAAATAGGCGAGCAGCATGACGGCGACTGCCGTCAATCCTTGCAGCAGCGCCGAGACGAAGGACAGCAAGATGCCGCGCTTCAGCGCCACTTCGTTCGCCACCATGTAGGACGAGATCACCGCCTTGCCGTGGCCGGGGCCAGCGGCATGGAAAATGCCATAGGCGAAAGACAGGCCGATGAGCAGCCACAGCTTGCTGCCGTCCTCGCGCATCGCCTTCATGGCTGTCGCCAGAGCGCGATAGAATTCCTGCTGTTTGAGATTGATCCACATCAGGATGTGGGCGAACGGGCCAGAGGCGGTGGGGGCCATGCCGTCATTGGTGCCGATGCCGAGCGAGCTCTGGGCGTGGGCGGAACCAAGGAAGTGCGTCATCACCAAGGTGACGGCCAAAAGGCTCAATGCCAAACGCAGGGACGGTTTCGTCACCGGAATTATCCTTCTGGCTGACAGGTCAGTTCAAGCTTGGTGGCAAAGATCTTGCTCATGTCGGTGCCTGTCGGATCATTGAAGAAAGCGTCCGTCAGGGTCTTCTGGTTCTCGGCGATTGCCTCGTCCGGATCAGGACGAATGACCTTGCTCGTGCAGGTCGACGGCAGACCGTCGACCTGCATGTTGGCGTCCTCGGTGAAATCGATCGCCGTGTAGAAGGTCGGATCGTAGACGCCGATATCGATCTTGCCGGCAAGCTTGATCGGCGCCTTCGGTTCGGATTCGAACAGGATGATGAGTTGGTCGTTGTCGAAATTGGCCATCAGATGCGGGGGCGGGTTCATCGCCACGTCCTTGCCTTCGACGGTGACGAGTTGGAAATAGTTGAACTCCGCCAGCGAGGCATGGACGGTGTCGGCGACATCCTTCAATTCCTTGTCGTCGAGCTTCAGGTCGGAGTTCTTGTCGAACTCCATCATGACCGTACTCGAAAACAGATCGTCAAAGCGCCAGAGATGACGCAGCGCTTTCACACTTTGGTGATCCGGGCTCAGCACCACTTCGAGGCGGGCCTCGGCGAAAACGTGCGGGTGCGCCCCAGCCGGCCCGACCACGGCAAAAATTGCCGCCATGGCCGAAGCCATCATGATTGCTTGCCGTTTCAGGTGCATTTATCGGTCGCGCGATTCCATCGGCTTCGGTAATCGTCGAGAGTTACCAGAAAGGGGGCGAAATTGGGACCGCTGGCGCGTGTCGCCCAAAAGTGCGCAGTGGTTTGAGGCAACTAAGCGCACGACAAAACCTCACAGCGCGGCGCGCTTTGAGGGAAGCGGTCAGGCGTTTTCGCGCGTTTTGAACCACTGCACCAGAAAGTCGACGAAGACGCGCACCTTGGCGGGCAAATAGCGGCGGTGCGGATAGACGGCGAAGATGCCGCTGCCAGACAGGAGGCGATCGTCCAGCACGCTCACCAGCCGGCCGCTCTCGATTTCGGGTGCCGCGATGAAATCGGGCAGGATGGAAAACCCGAGCCCGGACACGGCGGCGGCCCTTGCCGTCATCGGGCTGTTGACTTCGATCGGGCCGGATACCGAAACGCTCACCGTATCGCCAGTGTCGCCCTTGAACGGCCAATTGGTCAGCCAGCGGCCATTGGTGTCGATGATGCAGGGCACGCGGGCAAGATCCTGCGGCCTGACCGGCATGCCGTGCTTGGCGATCAATTCCGGCGAGGCGCAGAGCCGCACCGAAAACGGCGCGAGGCGTCTGGCGATCAGCGAGGAGTTTTCCAGCCGCGAGATGCGCACCGCGAGGTCGAAACCCTCCTCGACCAGATCGACGAAGCGGTCGTCGAGGTGGATGTCGAGCACAATGTCGGGATGCTGCTTGGCGAAATCGATCAACGATTGGCCGATCGGCGCGTCGGCGAAGGTGCGCGCCGCCGAAAGCTTGATCCTGCCGCGCACGTCGCCGGAGGATTCGCGCACCGCATCGGCCAGGCTGTCGACCTCGCGCACGATTTCGGAGGCGCGCCGGTAATAGGTATGGCCAGCTTCCGTCATCGAGAACTGCCGTGTGGTGCGGTTCAACAGCAGCGCGCCGAGTTCGTCCTCCAGCTCGCGCACATATTTCGACAGCAGCGCCTTGGAGCGGCCGATCTTGCGAGCGGCGGCGGAAAAGCCCTCGGCTTCGACCACGTCGATGAAGGCGCGCATGCGGGTCAGCGTGTCCATGTCATCCGCTCCTCATCGTGTTTGCTCCTGGCTGGCGGCGAGGATGCGTGCGCCCAGCGCCATCAATTGCCGGTCGCTGTTCTTCGACCCCAGCAGCGAGAGACCGAAGGGCGCGCCGTCGACCTCGCCCAGTGGCAACGTGATCTGCGGAAAGCCCGACAGGCCGGAAAGGCACAGCAACCGCAGCGCGCGTTCGCGGTAGGTCTGCAAATCGTCGAAGGCAGCGGCCTTCAGCGGGGCGGCACCCGGGGCGGTCGGCAGCACAAGCACGCCGTCCTCACCAAGGCGCTCGGCAAGTTCGCGGCGGAAGGCGTCGCGCCGCTCCGTTTCATGTTGCGCCGTCGCGGTGTCGATGGTCGCGCCATGCTCGAAACGTTCCTTGACGAAGGGCCCAAGCATCCGGCCGCTCTGGGAAATCCAGGCGCCATGGCTTTGCCAGGCCTCGTATCCCTGCAGCTTGCGGAAGCACCAATAGAGATCGTCGGTGGAATGCGACAGCGGTGCGATGGTGCGTGGTGCGCCCATCACTGAAGAGACGTGCCGGACCATGCCGGCATATGCGTCGGCCTCTTGCTGGCCGAGCATGAGCCCGTCCAGCGAATCGAGTGCAAGCGGCCGCTGCAAGTCGCGAGGCTGCGGATCGTCGCCGAGCAGTACCGCGCCGACCTTGTCATAGGTGGCCATGTCCCTGGCAAACCATCCGAACGTGTCGAAGGAAGGGGCGAGCGGCATGGTGCCGGCGAGCGAGATGCGGCCATGCGTTGTCCTGAGGCCGATCAAGCCGCAGAAACTTGCCGGCGCGCGGATCGAGCCGCCAGTGTCGGACCCGGTGGCGATGTCGGCCAGCCCGCCGGCAACCGCCGAGGCGGATCCGGATGACGAGCCGCCGGTGATGCGGTCGGGTGTCGCCGGATTAACCGGCGAGGGGAAATGCGCGTTCAACCCCATCAGCGAAAAGGCGAGCTCGTCGGTCTGCGTCTTGCCGACGAAGCGCGCACCCGAATCAAGCAGCGCCTGGACGGCAGACGCGGTTGCAGCGGCGGGCGGGGCCTCCTCATATTTCTGGGGATTGCCGCAGCCGGTGCGGTAGCCGGCCACGTCGAATATGTCCTTGACGGCCAGACGCAGCCCGGCGAGCGGGCCGGATTGCGCATTGGTAACGGGGATCTGGTCGAGGTCGAGAAAAGCGTTCAGGGGGCCGCGAGTGCCTGTCATGCGTTCGATATCCGGATACAGTCTGTCCAACATTGTGCGCTGCTGGAAATTTTACAACCTTGCCTGTCGATTTTTATTGATTGTGAAACCCTTCGCTCTTATATCGCGCTTGCCCAAAGTCGCACGTGCCTGTGGGTGTCCGCCGATCCTCGAATGGTGAGGGCAATCGGTAAGGTAACTGGAGCCAACCCCTCCAGTCGGTTTAGTGGCCAACCACCAAGCCGAGGACACCTTGAAGCAACGACGGTGCGGGCCTTTCTGGTGTTCTGCCGGTCGTCCAAAGACCGGGGTTACTGAAGAGGCACACCTTCATTGCCGGCAGTGCGGACGGGTCTCCCATCCAAGCCAAGGCAGACAAAGCGAACCAAGGCCGGGCAAGGCCAAGGTTCACCGCCGCGAGACGGCGATTCGTGGTTCCGGGGTCTCCACCGGCTGGTTCCATGATTTGACGTCCCGCCTTTGTCCACCGCGTGTTCGCGAGGCCGAGAGCCCGCGTCCCGCAGCCTTTGTGCACGCCGCAAGGCGTGATTGGAGAGACCCCGATGGCTACCCAGCGCATCCTTGACTTCCTCGCCACCCGACGTCCGAGCGGCCCTTGCCTCGTCGTCGACCTCGATGTCGTGCGCGACAATTTCCGCGCCTTCGAGAAGGCGCTCCCCGATTCCAAGATCTACTACGCGGTGAAAGCAAACCCGGCGCCGGAAATCCTGCGCCTCCTTGCTACGATGGGCTCGTCCTTCGACACCGCCTCCGTTGCCGAAGTCGAGATGGCGATGGACGCCGGTGCGCCGGCGCATCGCATTTCCTTCGGCAACACCATCAAGAAGGAGCGTGACATCGCACGCGCCTACCAGCTCGGCATCCGGCTGTTCGCGGTCGACTGCGTCGAGGAAGTCGAGAAGATCGCCCGCGTTGCTCCCGGCGCGCGCGTGTTCTGCCGCGTGCTCACCGACGGCGAAGGTGCTGAATGGCCGCTGTCGCGCAAATTCGGCTGCGTGCCGGCGATGGCGATCGACGTGCTGCGCCATGCCAGGTCGCTCGGCCTCGACGCCTATGGGGTGTCGTTCCATGTCGGCTCGCAGCAGACCGATTTGAACGCCTGGGACCGTGCGCTTGGCGACGCCAAGAAGGTGTTTGCGACGCTCGCCGAGGAAGGCATCGTCTTGAAGATGGTCAATATGGGTGGCGGTTTCCCGACCCGTTACCTCAGGGATGTGCCGGTGGCGCAGGACTATGGCCAGGCGATCTTCTCGGCATTGCGCAAGCATTTCGGCAACGCGATCCCGGAGACGATCATCGAACCGGGCCGCGGCATGGTCGGCAATGCCGGCGTCATCAAGTCGGAAGTCGTGCTGATTTCGAAGAAGGCCGACAACGACAATGTGCGCTGGGTGTTCCTCGACATTGGCAAGTTTGGCGGTCTCGCCGAGACGATGGACGAGGCGATCCGCTATGCGATCACGACTGCCTATGACGGCACCGAGACCGCGCCTTGCGTGCTCGCCGGCCCGACCTGCGATTCGGCCGACGTGATGTACGAGAAGACGCCGTATCCGCTGCCTTTGTCGCTGACCATCGGCGACGAGGTGCTGATCGAGGGCACCGGCGCCTACACGACCACCTATTCGGCGGTCGCGTTTAACGGCTTCGAGCCTCTCCGATCCTACGTGATCTGACGGTTCGAAAGAACCGATCAGATCATCCCAGGTGGGCGCCTGTCGCCCGCCCGGGCTCGCCTGTGGAACAGATCTCCGCTCGTGAAGGATCGCGGAAATGGACGTTGTAGATTACATTGTTGAGGGTGCCGCGGGAATCTCCCCCCTTGAGGGGGAGATGGCCGGCAGGCCAGAGGGGGTCGGTCCGGCTGCCTCGGCTTCCTTTGAGCTGCATGGCGTCGGCGCTTCACGCGCGGCAACCCCCTCTGTCGCCTTCGGCGACATCTCCCCCTCAAGGGGGGAGATTGCCAGCGCTTTTGTCGTCACCGCCGAAACCTCGGCCGACGTCGCTGCGCGCGAGGCCTTGCTAGACCGCGCCATGGGTCCGAAGCGCAGGAAGAAATCCTCCGAAAAACTGCGGCGCGGCCGCCGACCTTCGGAAGGCCTGGCCTTCATCGCTCGCGATGCGTCGGGTGCGGTCACCGGCACCGTGCGGTTGTGGGATGTGGTGCTGGGCGAGGGCGGTCCGACAGCACTTCTGCTCGGTCCGCTCGCTGTCGATCCGACGCTCAAGAATGCCGGCATCGGCTCGGCGTTGATGCGCCATGCCGTGGCGGAGGCCGCGCGGCTCGGCCACGCCGTGATCCTGCTCGTCGGCGACGCCCCTTATTACGGGCGTTTCGGGTTCTCGGCCGCCAAGACCGGCGCGCTCGCTATGCCGGGGCCTTACGAGCGGCACCGCCTGCTGGCGCTGGAACTGGTGGACAGCGCGCTTGATGGCGCCCAGGGCACGCTGAAGGCAGCGGGGCGCAAGCTGAAGGCGCCGGCGGCGCTGACGTTCGCGGCATGAAGCCTTTCAGCCGGATGTAAAAACGCCGCCCATAAGGCGCGTCGCATGCGACGCGCCTTATTTTCTTGTTTTGTGTATGTCGTTATCCCAAAACCGCTGCGCACTTTTGGGCGACATGCACAAGGCGGCGTTTTGGTTCCATCCTTGGACGGATCACCCGATCAACTGGCTGAGCGCCATGGCGACGCTCATGTCGCCCTCGACTTTGATCTTGCCGCTCATGAACGCCATGGTCGGGTTGAGGTCGCCCGATATCAGCGAGTCCAGATCGTCGAGCGAAAGCTTTATGGTGCAGTCGGCCGGCGCGTCGTCGGTCGAGATGGTTGCGCCGTCGATGACGATGACGCCGTCAGTGCCGGTATCGAATTTCACGGAACGATCGAACCCGGCACTCGCCACACGCGATCTGATCTTGTCGGCAATTTCCTGAACGCTCATGCCGTTCTCCTCGTCTCTTTGCGTTTGTCGCGCATTGGCGCTGGCGCATATAGCTTCGGGTTGACGTTTACGTCAACGCGGTTTCCCGTAACGAAGGTGGTCTTATCGACGCAGTGAGGCCGTATTGTCCCCACCACCTGCCGACGGCAGGTGTCGTGGTTGCCATGCCGCGCCGCCCAGCGTATCAGGCACCATTCCCTTGGATATCGGCGAGCCGCTCCGGTGCTTTCCAGAAACGAACCGCAAGTCTATGCCCGCCGGCTGCGCGCGGTGCTGATCAGATCGCTGCCGCTGCTCGAGGCGCGCGGCATTGTTGTCGTTATCCTGGCCGGCGTGGTCGGGGTGGCGGCGGGCGTGCTGGTCACCGCGATGAGCCAGATGGTGCTGGACCTGCACGGGCTGCTGTTCGGCGTTCAGCCGGGCGGCCGGCTTTCGGCGATGTTTTCGCTGGAGAGCCCGGTTCAGGCGCTGATCCCGGCAATCGGCGGCATCCTGCTTGGATTGACCGTGATCTGGTTGAGGGCGCGAAAGTTCCGCACGCCGGTCGATCCGATCGAAGCCAATGCGCTCTATGGCGGGCGCATGTCCCTGACCGACACGTTCATCATCGCCGGCCAGACGATGATTTCGAGCGGCTTCGGCGCCTCGGTCGGGCTGGAGGCCGGTTATACGCAGGTCGGTTCCGGCCTGGCGTCGCGGCTGGCGCGGGCCTTCAGGCTGCGTCGCAACGATGTCCGCATCCTCGTCGGCTGTGGTGCCGCCGGTGCGATCGCGGCCGCCTTCGACGCGCCGCTGACCGGCGCCTTCTATGGTTTCGAGCTGGTCATCGGCATCTATTCGATCGCCAATGTCGCGCCGGTCATGACGGCGGCGATCGCAGCCTCGCTGACCGCCGAGATGTTCGGCGGCGTGCCGTTTCCGCTGGAGCTGTCCGGCCTGCCGGCACTTACCGCCAGCCAGTATCTGCCGTTTTTGCTGCTCGGGTTGCTGGGCGGTGCCGCCTCCATCGCCATAATGCAACTGGTGACCCTGATTGAGCGCGGTTTCGCGCGGCTGTCGATCGATGCCGCGCTGCGGCCCTTCATCGGCGGCTGCATCGTCGGGCTGCTTGGTTTGATCACGCCACAGGTCCTGTCCAGCGGGCATGGCGCGCTGCATCGCGAATTCGCGATGAATTACGGACTTGCCGTGGTGACCAGCGTCTTCCTGCTGAAACTGGCGGCATCGGCGGTCTCGCTGGGTTCGGGCTTTCGCGGCGGACTGTTCTTCGCCTCACTGTTCCTCGGCGCTCTGCTTGGCAAGATGTTTGCCGAAATCATGACCGTCGTTTCGCCGGCAACGGGCATCGATCCCGCCGTTGCCGCCGTCGTCGGCATGACTTCGATTGCGGTCGGTGTCGTCGGTGGCCCGCTGACGATGACGTTCCTGGCGCTGGAATCGACCCGCGACCTGACGCTCACCGGGGTGGTGCTGGCGGCCTCGATCATGGCGGCGATCCTGGTGCGCGAGACCTTCGGCTATTCCTTCTCGACATGGCGTTTCCATTTGCGCGGCGAGACGATCCGCAGCGCGCATGACGTTGGCTGGATGCGCAGCCTGACGGTCGGCTCGATGATGCGCAAGGACGTCCGCACCATCGATGCCTCGAAAACGCTTGCCGCCTTCCGCAAGGAAGTGCCGCTCGGTTCGGCCCAGCGCGTCATCGCGGTTGATGACGGGCACTATGTCGGCGTGTTGATTGTCGCCGAACTGCACAGCGAACTGTCTGACGGCGAGACACCGGTTTCGATGCTTGCCAAGTACAAGGACGCGGTCCTGGTGCCGACCATGAACGTGCAATCCGCCGCCGAGACCTTTCAGCGCGCCAGCGCCGAGGAATTGGCGGTGGTCGAGGATTTCACCGACCGCACCGTCGTCGGCCTGTTGACCGAGGGCCATTTGATGCGGCGCTACGCCGAGGAACTCGACAAGGCACGGCGGGACCTGTCGGGCGAGGGGTAGGGCCGCGCGAGAAGCCGGCACTGGCGTCAGGGGACTGACTAAGCAGATGGCTGGAAGGTTTGGAGAACGTCATGCGTAACTTCGAGGATCCTGGTCGATCGCTGGCCGTTGCCCGTCATGGGATGGCGGCAACCTCACATCCGGCCTCAACCCTGACGGCCATCGAGATCCTGAAGGCAGGAGGCAACGCCATCGATGCGGCAGTGGCGGCCGTGGCGGTTCAGTCTGTCGTCGAGGCGGGCTCCACCGGTATCGGCGGAGACTGTTTCGCGATGATAGCGGTGGAAGGATCCATCGACATCCGTGCGTACAACGGCTCGGGCCGGACGCCGGCCGGCCTGACCCGCGACGCGTTGCGCGCCGAGGGTGCGACAACAATCGAACGCTCTTCTCCACATGCGGTCACGGTTCCTGGGGCGGTCGATGCCTGGTGCCGACTCTTACGTGACTTCGGCCGGATGCCGATGGCCGAGGTCCTTCAGCCGGCAATCGCGATGTCGCGCGAGGGCTACGCACTGACGCCCCGTGTCGCCGCCGACCTGGGACTGCAACGCGATCTCCTGGCGGCGGACCCGACCACTTGTGCCACTTTCCTGGTCGAAGGAGAGGCGCCGGCGGTCGGCGGCGTCCAGCGCCAGCCCTTGCTCGCGAATACACTCGATGCGATCGCACGCGACGGCAGGGACGCCTTCTATCGCGGCGCCGTCGCCGAGGACATGGTGGACTATCTGCGCGGCCTCGGCGGCCATCACACGCTCGACGATTTCCGCAGCGCTGCAGGAGACTACGTTACACCCATCTCCACGACCTATCGTGGCCGCACCATCTACGAATGCCCACCGAATGGCCAGGGCGTCGTCGCCCTTCTTATCCTGAACATCCTCTCCCGTTTCTCGCTGTCCAACGACCCGTTCGACGCCGATGATCTGCATCTCCTCCTTGAGGCGACACGGCTCGCCTACGCCGCGCGTGACGCGCTGGTCGCCGATCCGTCTGTATCGGATGGGGCCGTCGAGCGCATGCTGTCGAGCACGCTTGCTGATCGTCTCGCCAGTGGTATTTCCTTGGATCGGGTCACTGAGCCACTGCCGTCGTTCGACATCGTCGAGCACAAGGATACTGTCTATCTCAGCGTGGTGGATCGCGACCGCAACGCGGTCAGCTTCATCAATTCGATCTTCAGTTCCTATGGCAGTGGGCTGATGGCGCCACGCTCAGGCGTGTTGTTCCACAACCGAGGCCAGAGCTTTTCGCTTGCGGCAGGTCACCCCAATGAAGTCGACCCCCGCAAGCGCCCGATGCATACAATCATCCCGGGAATGGTCGCCGAGGGCGGACGCGTCGTCATGCCGTTCGGTGTCATGGGCGGGCACTACCAGGCCATGGGCCATGCCCATCTGTTGTCCCGGCTCTACGATTACGGTCTCGATCTTCAGACCGCCATTGATCTGCCGCGCCTCTTTCCACTGCCGGGTACCGGGACGGTGGAGGCCGAGGAAGCCATCCGCACCCGCTTCGGCGCCGAACTGGAACGCCGCGGCTTTAAGGTTCAGCCGCCGCGGTTGGCCATCGGCGGCGCGCAGGCCATCCGGATTGACTGGGAGCGCGGCGTCCTGATCGGAGGGTCCGACCCCCGCAAGGATGGGCTGGCGTTGGGCTACTAGCCTTGCCCCACAGGAGTCTTAAAGCATGAATGTCTTGCCGACCGCGGATGGAACGACCCGCTCGCCATAGGCGGCCGCAAGTGCGCCCACGGCGCGCCAGCCCGTGCAGTGCCCGGGTGATATCAATTGCAGGTCAAACCGCGCCAGCGCTTCAACCGTCTCTTGGATAATCGGCTCGGTGATCCCGGAGAGGTGGAAGCCGCCAAACACGCCGTAAAGCGGGATATCCGGAAACCTTGCCTGGGCGTGCGCCAGAACGTTGATCAGGCCGGCATGCGAGCAGGCGGTGAAGACGACTTGCCCCTTGCCGGCAACGTTGATAGCCACAAAACGCTCGTCCGGCATGACTTCGTCCGGCTCCCAACTGCCTGCGGTAGTCTGGCGATATTGGCCGGGAAACCCGCGTTCGAACTGGGTCACGCGAGGGATTTCGCCGCTCACATAGACCGTCTCGTCAAAAAGCAGCTGCTCGTCTCGGGTAACAATGACATCGGCGCCGTTTCCGGACAGAACATCCACGCTCGGCACCAGCTCCATCGGCCGAAGCTGTCCGTCGCCGGATTTGGTCGCGCGCAAGGCGAACATATCGGGATGCATGTAGGTCGGGACGGACTTCCCGCCATTGCCCATTGTGATCATCTGGAGGGCGCGCGGCATTGCACCGCCATGATCCCAGTGGCCATGCGACAGCATGACCGCGCCAACGTCCCCGAGATCGACGCCGAGCCTGACCACGTTGCGCTCAAACACCCATTCCTCGGGGCCCGTGTCGAACAGCAGCGTACTGCTGGCGGATGCAGTCCGGGCAGTAATCAAGCAGGAAAGCCCATGCGCGGCGCAGCATAGGCATTTCCCGGACAGCCATTGCATCCCGCGACGGCGATGGCCGGCGAACTCGGTCTCGACGAAACCGGGGTTCGACGAGAGACTGTCGGTCACGTTATCGACCAGAAAGATGACCTCTGCCGTATCGACAGCTCTCATGGAAGCGACCCTGCCTGGCAATGCATCGGGGTCATTCTATCCAATTCGGTTGCCTCGCATAGCTCCGACAGGCTCCGGGGCCTCCTAATGCTCGATCGGCCCTTTCGGCATGACCAGCGCGGTGCCGGCGGTCGTCGGGCGCTCGATCATGCGGCGGACGCGGGGCGGCTCGTCGCCGCTGTGCAGCGCCCGCACGCGCTCGCCGACGATAGCGTCGGCGTGGGTCGCCCGCTTGTTGTGGCGGATGTATTCGAGCCATGTCGGCGTGTGATAGTGCTCGATCCAGATTGCGGGGTTTTCGAGATCGCGCGCCAGTGTCCAGTTCCGGGCACCATCGCGGCGGCGGATGCGGCCGCGTTCGGCCATGGTGGCGAGGAACTCCGCCACGTCCTCCTCGCGGATGATGTACTCGATCATGATGGCGATGGGGCCGCTGCGCGGCTTGAGGTCGAGCGCCAGATGCGGCTCCTTGAAGCGGTTGAGCGGATCGAGGTTGAGCACCGTATGTTGCGGCAGCGGCAAAAACAGGCCGATGGCGCCGCCCGCCAGCATCGCCACGCTTGCCGCGATCAGGGCGGTTTCGGCGCCATGCGCATCGGCGACGACGCCCCAGATCCAGCTGCCAAGCGCGATACCGCCGAAGGTTGCCGTCTGATAGACTGACAGCACCCGGCCGACCACCCAGCGCGGCGTCGACATCTGCACCGTGACGTTGAAGTGCGACAGCGCGATCACCCAGCAGGCGCCGCCGACGAGCAGCCCGAGCGACGTCTGCCAGGCATGGTGGCTGATGGCGGCATTGAAGGCGCAGAGCGCGAAACCGGCGAATGCCATGCGCACCATCGTTTCGCTGGACAGGAGCTGCCGCAGCCGGACGCTGATCAGCGCGCCGCCGACCGCGCCGATGCCGAAAGCGCCGAGCATGATGCCGTAGGTCAAGGCATCGCCCTTGACGACGTCGCGCGCCACCAGCGGCAGCAGCGCCAGGACCGCGCCGGCGCTGAAGCCGAACGCCGCACCCCTGACCAGAACCTTGCCGATATTGGGCGACATGGCGACATAGCGCAGGCCGGCGCCCATCGCCGCCCCCAGCGTCTCGCGCGGCAGCGTCGACGCCGGCAGTTCCGGCTTCCAGCGGGCCAGCACGATGATGAGGCCGATATAGCTCACCGCATTCGCGGCAAAGGCCGCGGCAGCGCCGGCGGCGGCAACGATGACGCCGCCGATCCCCGGGCCGACACTGCGCGTCAGATTGAAGCCGAGCGAGTTGAGCGCGACGGCCGCAGGCAGCTTGTTGCGCGGCACCATGTCGCCGACGGAAGCCTGCCAGGATGGGTTGTTGAGCGCCGTGCCGCTGTCGATCAGGAAGGTGAAGGCGAGCAGTGTCCACGGCGTAATCAGCCCAAGATAGGTGAAGACCGTCAGCAGCACCGAGACGACCAGCATGAAGGTCTGGGCAACCAGCATGACCTTGCGCCGGTTGAAGCTGTCGGCGATGGCGCCGGCGACGAGCGCAAACAGCATGATCGGCAGAGTGGTCGAGGCCTGGACCAAGGCGACCTGGTAGGGCGAGGTCGCAATCGTCGTCATCATCCAGGCGGCGCCGACGCCCTGGATCAGGCCGCCGAAATTCGAGACCAGGCTGGCGGACCAGACGGCGCGGAAAATCCCATGTCGGAACGGCGCCAGCGCCGAAACGCGCTCGCTGTTCGGCTCGTCGTCGATCATGGATGCTTTCCCGGCTTCAAATGCTCTTCTTACGGTGAATCGGTCCTCTCACACCGTCCCTTCAAAGTAGAACATCGCGTCGCAAAGGGCGAACGCATTCTCGAAAAAGATCATGGTCCACAACAGGATAGCGAAGGACGGAAGTGGTCCGACTGGAACCCGCCTGGCCGCAACCTCGACGTCAACCGCCGATCTCAGCCGGTCATTGAATGCCGTCCCTGACGATCGCCGACACTTCGATCAGCCCTTCGAAATTATCCGTGCGGCCCTGGCTGATATCCTCAGCCTCGCGCAGCAGCCACAGGCCGATGGAGATGAGGTTGGCGCGCAATTCCTTGGGCAAGGCATTGTCGTTGGAGCCGAGATCCTCAACGAAGGTTGTCCAGACGCTATTGGTGAAATGCAGCGCCTCGATCGCTTGCGTCGAGCCGTGGCCAGCGAGCGCCGCCGCCGACAGCATGTCGATTGAGCGGGTAAGAAGCTGCCTCTCGCGGTTCCTTGCATCGGCCACGGAGCCGATCGGGATGTCGGCGTGGGAGAATTGATACATCGTTGGCGCTCTATCGTTCCGTTGAGAGTTGTCGCGTCAGGTTCATGAGACACGCCGCGATTGATCCTGATGCCCGGCTGCTGACATCGCCAGCGGCCGGACCCGAATACGCATCACTTTCACGAAGGCACACGCAAGACGCGGGGACCGCGTCCAATCGGACCCTTTCAGGGAACGCGAAACTATCCGCATCCGGCCCCGGATGGCTCCGGAGCATGAGACTTTGGGTGGTCGCCGCGCCCCCGAGGAACGGCTGATTCGGGTACAATCTAACCGCAGACGAATCCGACTTCAAACGCGATTTGACACAGCGGGTTCTTGTGGATTCACCGCTGACCGAAAGGCTGATCGTGAGCCGGCGGGTTTCTTTCCTATCGATCCTCGAACCCGGTCAGCACGCCGACGGCGTTGATGCCGATCTCCTCGACGGCATAGCCGCCTTCCATGACGAACAGCGTCGGCAGGCCAAGCCTGGCGATGCGGCGGCCGATCTTGGGATAGTCGGTGCTTTTCAGCTTGAACTGGCTGATAGGGTCCTTCTCGAAGGTGTCGACGCCGAGCGAGACGATGACGACATCGGGAGCGTAAGCGATCAGCTTCGCACAACCATCTTCCAGCGAGGCGTTCCAGGCATCCCATGAAGCGCCGAATGGCATAGGGTAATTGAGATTGAAGCCTTCGCCGGGGCCTTCGCCGCGTTCATCGGCATGCCCGAGGAAGAACGGATATTCCGTCATCGGATCGGCATGCAGGTTGATGACCTGGATGTCGCCGCGGCTGTAGAAGATCTCCTGCGTACCGTTGCCGTGATGGTAGTCGACATCGAGGATCGAGACGCGCCTGGCGCCCTGGTCGCGAAACCATTGCGCGACGACGGCGGCGTTGTTGATGAAACAATAGCCGCCCATGAAGGCGGCGCCGGCGTGATGGCCGGGCGGGCGGCAGAGCGCGAATGCCGCCGGTTCGCCGGCCTTGACCAGGGCGGCGGCGGTGAGCGCTACATCATAGGATGACTTGATCGCCTCCCACGTGCCTTTGACGAAAGTGGCGCCGCCGTCGAAGGAATAGAAGCCAAGCTGTGCGTCAATGGTTTTCGGGCGCACGTCACCGCGCAGGCCGCGCGTCGGCCAGGTGAAGGGGATAGCCGAGCCGGACCTGCCGGATGCTTCCCACAGCGGCCACACCGTCGGCAGGAAATCGATAAAGTCGTCCGTGTGGACCTTCCTGGCCGCAGCCAGGTCGTGGATTTCGGGTGGCAGGATCGGGCCGAGCTCTTCGCTCTCCACGCGCGCCTTGATGAATTCGGCGCGCGACGGCTTTTCGAAAGCCGGCACGACGGCGCCCGCGATCAGTTCCACATTGCCGGCATGGCCGGCGTGAAGCGGTGAAAAAACAGTCTTCATGAAAATCCTTCCGTGGCGAGGCGGAGCGACCGTAATCATGCCGTGCCGTCTTTCACAAGTCGCTGGGCCAAGCGGCTATGGCTTGCTGGCACGGCGGCCGGTCGTCTAGCGTGCCGGAATCGCAATCAACCCGCAGGCAATCATGAGTTCTTTCGCCGACCTGATCGTCGTCAATGGCCGCGTTTTGACCATGGACGAGGACGATCCGGTGGCCGAGGCGGTTGCGATCGGCGGCGGCACCATCCTGGCGGTCGGCGGCCGCAAGACGATCGAGGCCCTGAAGGCGCCCTCTACCAGGATTGTCGATGCGCAGGGTGGTTCGGTCATGCCGGGTTTCATCGAAGCGCATATGCATCTGTTTTCAGGCGCGGCCGAACTCGCTCATCTGCAGCTTTCCGGCATTGCCGGTTTCGATGCGCTGCAAAATGCGATCCGCGCCTATGCGCAATCCCGGCCCGACGCAAGAATGTTGGTCGGGCAAGGTGTCGACTATACCGTGCTTGGAGCCGAACGGGTAACGCGCCATCATCTCGACGCCATTCTGTCCGATCGCCCCTTCTGCATGGCCGCTCCCGACCATCACACTATGTGGGCCAACACCAGGGCGCTGGAGATGGCCGGCATCCTGCATGGGCGCTCGCTCGGTCCAGGCAACGAGATCGTCATGGGTGCCGACGGGCTGGCCGAAGGCGAATTGCGCGAGGACGAGGCGTTCGGTCCGGTGCTCGATCTTGCCGGCGAAAGCCGGGTACGGTTGGGGCTGGCGACAGGGGGCGAGCCGGACCCGTTGCCGACGCCTGCCGAGCGTGCAGCCGATCGCGACATCATGCGGCGCGGGCTCGCCTGGTGCGCGCGTCACGGCATCACCTCGATCCAGAACATGGACGGCAATCTCTATCAGTTAGAACTGCTTGCCGAGATCGAAGCTGAGGAAGGCCTGCCCTGCCGTGTCAAGGTGCCGTTCCACTACAAGAACTTCATGACGCATGACATGCTCGACAAGGCGTCGATGATGACTGAGCGCTATCAGGGCGAATGGCTGTCGTCGGGCATGGTCAAGGTGTTCTATGACGGCGTGCTCGATTCATGGACGGCTGTCATGGTCGAGCCCTATGCGGACCGTCCGGATTGGGTGGGCGAGCCGTTGTTCACGCCGGAACAGTTCACCGAACTTGCCGTAGCGGTTGACAAGCGTGGGCTGCAGATCGCGGTGCACGCGATTGGCGATGGCGCGGTGCGAGCCGTACTCGACGGTTACGAAGCCGCGAGGACGAAAAATGGCAGGCGCGACAGCCGGCATCGGATCGAGCACATCGAGGTCACCACCGCCGCCGACGTGCCACGTTTCGCCGAACTTGGCGTCATAGCGTCGATGCAGCCGCCACATCCGCCGGGCGCCATGGACTTCCCCCTGGAGCCGACCGTCTCGCGCATCGGGCCTGCGCGCTGGCCTTTGAGCTACGCCTGGTGGACACTGAAGAATGCCGGCGCGCGCGTCGTCTTCGCCTCGGACTGGCCGGTGGCGCCGATCGATCCGATCCTGGGCATACAGGCGGCAATCTTGCGCAAACCTTGGGCAGAAGGCGATCCCGACCAGAGTTTCTCGCTGCATGAATCGCTTGCCGGTTACACGGTCGAGGGCGCCCATGCGGAATTCACAGAACATCGCAAAGGCCGTTTGAAGTCAGGCTACCTCGCCGATTTGGTGGTGCTCTCGGCTGATATCGAGGCGACCGCGCCGGAAGTGCTGCATACGGTGCGGCCGGTGACGACCATCTGCGGCGGCAAGGTCACCTATCAGGCCTGAGCATGGCACGGGAATTGCGTTCTGAATCCGGATTCAGATGTACGCTTGCCAAGCCACGCGCCGTGTGCTGACAATCGATGGGAACTGGATCCGCCGTGAAGAGCGGACACAAGAATGGGGTAATCGTGCCGGAACAACCGGGTAGAAGTGCAATTGAAGTTCGTGGCGTCCGCAAGGTATTCGGTACCGGGGAGTCACAGGTCGCCGCTCTCGACACGGTCTCGGTGTCGATCCGCGAAAATGAGTTTTTCACGCTGCTCGGGCCCTCCGGTTGCGGAAAGACGACACTGCTTCGGCTGATCGCCGGTTTCGATTTCCCGAGCGCCGGCGAAATCCTGCTGCACGGCCAGGACATCGCGTCGCTGCCGCCGTTCAAGCGGCCGGTCAATACCGTGTTCCAGTCCTACGCTCTGTTTCCGCACATGACGGTGGCCGAAAATATCGGCTTCGGCCTGGAGATGCTCGGCAAGCCGAAGACCGAGATCAAGGCGCGCGTCGCCGAGATGCTGAAGCTGGTCAAGATGGAGGCGCTGAGCGGCCGCCGCACCAGCCAGATCTCCGGCGGCCAGCAGCAGCGCGTGGCGCTGGCCCGGGCGCTGGCGCCGCAGCCGAAGGTGCTGCTGCTCGACGAGCCGCTGTCGGCGCTCGACTACAAGCTGCGCAAGGAGATGCAGATCGAGCTGAAACGGCTGCAGCACGAGACCGGCATCACCTTCATCTTCGTGACCCACGACCAGGAGGAAGCACTGACGATGTCCGACCGTATCGCGGTGATGTCGTCGGGCAAGATCCTGCAGGTCGGCACGCCCTGGGACATCTACGACAAGCCGGCGGAGCGCTTCGTCGCTGACTTCATCGGCGAAACCAATTTCCTGACCGCTGCCATTGCCAATATCGGTAATGGCAAGGCGCGTGCGACGCTCAAATCCGGCGCGACGATCGATGCGACCGTGGCCGAGGGTTTTCAGCCGAAGGACAATGCCACCGTGGTGGTCAGGCCGGAGCACGCCAAGCTGACTAGCGGCAAGGGCGAGCTTTCGGGGATGGTCGAGAACATCGTCTATTTCGGCACCGACACGCATATCCATGTCCAGCTCGACAGCGGCGAGGCCTTCACCGTGCGCCAGCAGAACACGCGCAGCGCCGGCTGCGGCTTCGAGCGCGGCGACAAGGTCGGCATTTCGATCGGCAACGACGCCGCGCAAGTGCTGAGGGATTGATGGCGAGCGCGGAGGAAGTCGCCAAGGAAGCGGAACGGCGCGATATCCGTGATCGCTGGCTTCTATCGGCGCCGGCCCTGCTGGTCATTTTCTTCGCCGCGACCGGACCGTTGCTGATCGTGCTTGTCTATTCGTTCCTGACGCCCGGCCCCTATGGCGACGTGAAATGGCATTTCTCGCCGGAAGCCTGGATTTCGGTGTTCATGGAACGCGACATCTTCGACGACACGCTTTCGCTTGCCGCGGCCCATGTCACCATCTTCTGGCGCTCCATCAAGCTGGCGATCATCACGACGATCGCCACTTTGGTGCTTGGTTTTCCGACCGCCTATTTCATGGCGACGCGCAGCGAAAAGACGCGCGACCTCTGGCTGTTCCTGATCACGATACCGTTCTGGACCAACCTTTTGATCCGGACCTTCGCCGTGCTGCAGATCATCCGCAACGAGGGTCTGATCAACACGGTGCTGCTGAAGCTCGGCATCATCTCGGCGCCGATCCAGATCCTGTTCACCGACACCGCGATCCTGGTCGGCATGGCTTATGTCTATCTGCCGCTGATGGTGCTGCCGATCTACGCCAGCATGGAAAAGCTCGATTTCCGACTGGTGGAGGCTGGCTACGACCTCTATGCGACCCGCTTCCAGGTGCTTCGGCGCATCATTTTCCCGCTGGTCAAGCCGGGCGTCATCGCCGGCTCGATCCTGGTCTTCATTCCGGCGCTCGGCGCCTATGTGACGCCAAGCGTGCTCGGCGGCGGCAAGAACATGATGCTCTCCAACCTGATCGAGCTGCAGTTCGGGCAAGGCCGCAACTGGCCGCTCGGGTCGGCGCTGTCGATCGCGGTCATGGTCATCGTCATGGTGGCGCTGCTCGCCTATGTGCGCAATGCCGGCCGGTCGGAGGTGCGCCATGGCTAGAAGCTTCGCAATCAAGCATCAGCCTGGGTTCAGCGCGATCGCCGCGACCTGCTTCGTCGTGCTCTATCTGCCGATCATCGTGCTGGTCGTCTATGCGTTCAATGCCGCGACGTCGACGTCCGAATGGGGTGGGTTCTCGCTCAAATGGTTCCAGTCGGCGTCGCAGAATTCGCAGGTCATCGACGCCACCTTGCGCTCGTTCCAGATCGGCGCCATCGCGGCGATCCTGGCGACGATCTTCGCCACCATGGCGGCGCTCGCAACAACGCGCACGGCGCCCTATCGCGGCCTGACCTTCAAATATGCGGCGATCAACCAGCCGCTGATGGTGCCGGAGATCGTGACCGGCGTGGCGCTGCTGATCTTCTTTTCCCGCATCAAGATTTTCACCGGCTATTCCGGTCTCGGCTATCTGATCGCCGCGCACACCGCCTTCTGCATCCCCTTCGCCTACCTGCCGATCCGGGCGCGGCTGGAGAACATGGATCTGACGCTGGAGCGTGCCGCCGCCGACCTCTACGCGACCCCATGGCAAACCTTCCGGCGCATAACGCTGCCGCTTCTGTGGCCCGGCATCCTGGCCGGGCTGATGCTGGCCTTCGTCATCTCGCTTGACGACGTTGTCATCACCGAGTTCGTCAAATCGGGCGGTCAGGACACGCTGCCGACCTACATGCTCGGCCAGATACGCCGGGGGATAACGCCCGAGATCAACGCGATATCGACCGTGTTCCTGCTCTTGTCGGTCGCCATCGTGACGTTGTTTTTCTTCATCAGCAGGAAACGGGACTGAGTATGAAAATGGGAGCTAAGAGCATGAACTGGAAGACAACAGCAACCGCCATCGGCTTGGCGTTGCTCGCCTCGACGAGCCTGGCTCGCGCCGACGGCGAACTGAACATCTACAATTGGGGCAACTACACCAGCCCCGACGTAATCAAGAAATTCGAGCAAAAATATAACGTCAAGGTGACCATCACCGACTACGATTCCAACGACACCGCGCTGGCCAAGGTGCGCCAGGGCGGTACCGGTTTCGACATCGCGGTGCCTTCGCAGACCTACGTGCCGATCTGGATCCAGGAAGGCCTCGTCCAGGAAACCGATCCGGGCAAGATGGAGAATTTCAAGAATGTGGCGCCGGAATGGGCCAATCCCGAATTCGATCCCGGCCGCAAATATTCGGTGCCGTGGGCCCTCGGCACGGTCGGCGTCGTCGTCAATACCGATACCTACAAGGGACCGGCCGACACCTGGGGCATCATCTTCAACACGCCGGACGAGCTCAAGGGCAAGGTCAATGTCGTTCCCGAAATGAACGATGTCATATTCGCGGCGATCAAATATGTCGGCGGGCAGCAATGCACCACCGACAAGGAGGTGCTGAAGAAGGTGCGCGACACGCTTGTCGCGGCCAAGCCGAACTGGATCGCCATGGAGTACAACACCATCGAGAAGATGGGTGCCGGCGACTTCAAGGCAACCAGCGACTGGAACGGCTCGGCGCTGCGCCAGCGGTTGGCCAATCCGGCCATCCACTACAATTATCCCAAGGAAGGCTTTGGCCTGTGGAGCGACAATGTGGTCGTCCTCAAGGAGGCCAAGAATGTCGAGAACGCCAAGCTGTTCCAGAACTTCATCATGGATCCGGAAAACGCTGCGGGCCTCTCGGCTTTTCATCGCTATGCCAATGCCATCACCGGTTCGGACAAATATATGCCGGCCGACATGAAGGACGCGCCGGAAGTGGTCATTCCGGAGGCGGACAAGCCGCATGCCGAACTGCAGCTGATGTGCCCTCCGGATGTCCAGGAACTCTACACAAAGATCTGGACCGAACTGCAGAAGTGATCGCATCGCGACGGACCCGGCGGCAGGCGCCGCCGGGTCCGTTTTCATGTTTGTCGGGACGCGTTTCATGACATCTTACCGCAACAGCGATCCGGCGCCGCCTATCATGCAGGGTTCGCCGCCCAAGATGGCGCCGCCGAGACTGGACTGGGACAGGGCACCCTGGAACCGCTGGGCGTTCCAGCACATCCGCGAGCTCCTGCCGACCGTCGAGGTCTGGCGCGGCAACGGCCATCGCCACCGGCTCGAGCGGGCCGAGGTCGATTTGGATCAACTGCCGGTCAGCGACAGCATCGGGGCGCCGACGACACTGGCCGGCCTGCTCGACGAGACCTATACGGACGGCTTCCTGGTGCTCCGGGACGGCAAGGTCGCCTATGAGCGCTATTTCAACGGCATGACCGACCGCACGCTGCATTTGTCGCAGTCGATGGCGAAGTCGGTCACCGCATCTGTGTTCGGCATCTTGGTCGGGCGCGGCCTGATCGATCCGGCCTTGCCGGTAACGACCTATCTGCCGGAGCTTGCCGCGACAGGCTGGGCGGGCGCCAGCGTGCAGCATGTTCTCGACATGACGAGCGGGGTGCGTTTTTCCGAGGAATATACCGATCCCTATTCCGAGGTCGGCCAGGTCGATGTCGCCTCCGGCTGGAAGCCCGTGCCGCCGGGCAGCGATCCGGCCTTCCGGTGGCCATCGCACATGTTCGAATTGATCCTCGGGCTCAAGGAGACAAGCCGGCCACACGGTGCTGCCTTCGAATACCGCTCGATCGAGACCGATGTGCTGGCCTTCATCATGGAGCAGGTGAGCGGCAAGCGGCTGGCGCAACTGGTTTCGGAAGAGCTCTGGCAAAAGCTCGGCGCGGACGAGAGTGCGTACTTCACCGTCGACAGCGCCGGCTATGCGCTGGCCGATGGCGGCTTCAACGCCACGCTGCGCGATTATGGCCGTTTCGGCCAGCTGATCCTCGACAATGGCGGCGGCGTCGTGCCGGCCGACTGGATCGAGGCGACACGCAATGGCAGGCATGGGCCGGATTTCAACGACAGCCTGCCGGAAGGCAGCTACCGCAACCAGTTCTGGATCGAGGATCCGCGCTCGCGCGCGCTGATGTGCCGAGGCGTGTTCGGGCAATTGATCCATATCGACTGGGTTACAAGAATGGTCGTGGTGAAGCTTTCAACCTATCCCGACTTCACCAACATCGCCTATTCGGTGGCGACGCTGAAGGCCGTGCACTCCATCGCTGCGGCGCTCGCCTAAACTCCAAGTAAAAAGATCCAGAAGGAAGCGCCATGACCGGCAAGACCGTGTTCGAGACCAGATACGGCTTTGCCCGCAACCAGGTGCTGCTTGGCAATTGGCGGGAAAGTCCGTTCAGCCGATGGTCGTTCCAGAATGCCGGCGAGCTGGTGCCGAGCGCGCCCGTTGCCGCCGCTCCAGGTGGAAGCGAGGCGCCCGCGAAAGATTTGACCGGGCTGCTCGGCGAGAAGGTCGCTTTGGCGGCCGGACCGGAGAGCGTTGCCGCTTTCCTGAAGCGCTCCGACACCGACGCGCTGACGATCATGAAAGGTGGCAGGATCGTTGGCGACTGGTTTGCGCCGCATATGGATCTCGGCGCCCGCCACATCATCTTCTCGATCAGCAAGTCGCTGACCGCCATTCTCGCCGGCATATTGGAGGGCGAGGGGATTTTCGATCCGGACGCTCCGGTGACGCTGTACATCCCGGAAGCCACCGGCTCGGCCTATGGCGAGGCCCGTGTGCGCCATGTGCTCGACATGAGCGTCAGCCTCGATTTCGAGGAGGCCTATCTCGACCCGGAAAGCGCCTTTGCCCGCTACCGTCGCGCCATGCTGTGGAATCCGGGCGGTGGCAATGAAAGCCTGGCTGCCTTCACCCTGACATTGCAGCGCCTTGCCGAGCCGCATGGCCAGACCTTTCGCTACCGCTCGCCCAATTCCGACCTGCTCGGCATCCTGCTCGAACGCGCATCCGGCCAGCGCTTCTCCGAGCTGATGCGCGAGAAATTGTGGCTGCCGCTCGGTGCGGGGAGCGACGCCTCGGTCACGGTCGACATGGAAGGCACCGCGCGCACGGCCGGCGGTATTTCGGTGACGCCGCGCGATCTGGCTCGTGTCGGCGAGATGATGCGGCAAAGCGGCACGGCCAATGGCCGCCGCGTGGTGCCGGAAGCCTGGGTGCGCGACACTGTCGAAACAGGCGGCAGTTCCGAAGCCTGGCAGCGTGGCACGATGGCGTTCCTTCTTCCGCAAGGCCGCTACCGCAACAAATGGTACCAGACGGGCGCTGAAAGCGGCGCCTTCTGCGGCATCGGCATCCATGGCCAGTGGCTGTACGTCAATCCCAGGGACGAGGTGGTGATCGCCAAGATGTCGTCGCAGCCGCTGCCGGTCGACGATCCGCTCGACCTCGATATGATCGCCTTCTTCGAGGCGCTGAGCCGGATGGTCTGACCAATCCAGGCATTTCGCAGCCCCGTCGCTTTCCTGTGGACCTCTCAGGCGGTTGAGAACGCCGTGGTTGGCGCGGCGGTCGCTAACGCCTATGGTCGCCGCTCTTTTCGGCAAGGCATCGGGAACGACATGACATCCGACATCAAGCGCATCGCAACGATCATAGCGGCCGAGATCGGCGCGCGGCCCGAACAGGCCGCGGCGGCGATCGGGCTGCTGGACGAGGGCGCGACGGTGCCGTTTGTGGCGCGCTATCGCAAGGAGGTCACCGGCGGTCTGGACGACACGCAGTTGCGCGATCTCGCCGAGCGGCTTGCCTATCTGCGCGAACTCGACGCGCGCCGCGACACCATCCTCGGCTCGATCCGCGAACAGGGCAAGCTGACCGAGGAGCTTGAACAAAAGATCATCGCGGCCGTCACCAAGGCCGAGCTCGAAGACATTTATCTGCCCTATAAGCCGAAGCGGCGGACCAAGGCCGAGATCGCGCGCGAGCGCGGATTGGCGCCGCTGGCCGAGGCCATCCTCGCCGACCGCGCATCGGTGCCGGCGGAACTGGCGCTGGCCTATGTCGGCAACGAGATTGCCGACGCCAAGGCAGCACTCGAAGGCGCGCGCGATATTCTCTCCGAACAATTCGCCGAGAATGCCGATCTGGTCGGCAAGCTGCGAAGCTACATGAAGGAGCGCGCCTTCCTGCGCGCCCGCGTCGTCGACGGCAAGCAGGAGGCTGGCGCGAAATTCTCCGACTATTTCGACCATGTCGAGCGCTGGGCCACTGTGCCCAGCCATCGCGCGCTGGCGATGCTGCGCGGGCGCAATGAAGAGATGCTGTCGCTCGACATCGAGGTCGATGCCGACGACACTTCGCCGGTGAAGCCGGTCGAGCGCATGATCGCCAATGCCTATGCGATCGGCGGCAGCCTGCCGGGCGACCGCTGGCTGATGGAGGTGGCGGGCTGGACCTGGCGCATCAAGCTGTCGCTGCATCTCACGCTCGACCTGATGCGCGATATGCGCGAGCGGGCCGAGGAAGAGGCGATCCATGTCTTTGCCCGCAACCTGAAGGATTTGCTGCTCGCCGCACCGGCCGGCTCGCGCGCGACGATGGGGCTCGATCCCGGCATCCGCACCGGCGTCAAGGTGGCGGTGGTGGATGGTACCGGCAAGCTGGTGGCGACGACGACGGTCTATCCGTTCCCGCCGAAGAACGATGTGCGCGGCACGCAGGCCGAACTGGCGAAGCTGATCCGCCTGCACAAGGTCGAGCTGATTTCGATCGGCAATGGCACCGGCAGCCGCGAGACTGAAAGGCTGGTCGCCGACATGCTGTCCGATATGCCGGCGGATGCCGGTCCCAAGCCGCTCAAGGTGATCGTCAGCGAGGCTGGCGCCTCGGTCTATTCGGCTTCAGCGACCGCGGCAGCGGAATTTCCCGGTCTCGATGTGTCGTTGCGCGGCGCGGTGTCGATTGCCCGGCGCTTGCAGGATCCGCTCGCCGAACTGGTCAAGATCGAACCTAAATCGATCGGCGTCGGCCAGTATCAGCACGATGTCGACCAGTACCGGCTCGGCCGCTCGCTGGAGGCGGTTGTGGAGGACGCGGTCAACGCCGTCGGCGTCGACCTCAACACGGCATCGGCGCCGCTGCTGGCACGCGTGTCAGGCCTTGGTGCATCACTCGCCGAGGCGATCGTTGCGCATCGCGATGCCACCGGCCCCTTCGCCAGCCGCCGCGAGCTGTTGAAGGTCTCCCGACTTGGACCTCGCGCGTTCGAGCAATGCGCCGGCTTCCTGCGCATTGCGAACGGCAGCGAGCCGCTCGATGCCTCGTCCGTGCATCCGGAAGCCTATGGCGTGGCGAAGAAGATCGTCGCGGCCTGCGGGCGCGATGTGCGTTCGCTGATGGGTGATAGTGCTGCGCTCAAGGCGCTTGATCCACGCGTCTTCGTCGACGAGCGCTTCGGCCTGCCGACCGTGCGCGACATTCTGGCGGAGCTGGAAAAGCCCGGCCGCGATCCGCGTCCCGGCTTCAAGACCGCGACCTTCGCCGACGGTATCGACGACATCAAGGATTTGAAGCCCGGCATGCTGCTTGAAGGCACCGTCACCAATGTCGCGGCCTTCGGCGCCTTCGTCGATATCGGCGTGCACCAGGATGGTCTGGTGCATGTCTCGCAACTGGCCGATCGTTTCGTCAAGGATGCGCATGAAGTGGTCAAGGCCGGCGACGTGGTGAAGGTGCGCGTCGTCGAGGTCGACATCAAGCGCAAGCGCATCGGCCTGTCGATGCGCAGGGATGGTGACGGCGGCGCCTCGAAGGGACCGCGTGATAGCGGCAACAAACCAGTGCCGCGTGCGCCGGCACCACAGCGTCAGCCGGAGAGGCCGGCGCAGCAAGGCGCGTTCGGCGCTGCCCTGGCCGAGGCGATGAAGCGGAAGTAGCCAGTCAACTGGCGATGGGTCCGAACCGATTGGCGTTGGCGGCCTGGCCATATGAAGAGGGGTCGCGGCCACGGCCATATTGCCGTGGCGAACAGCCCATGACCCGCTTGAACGCCGTGCTGAAGGCGCTTTCGGATTCGTAGCCGAGCGAGAGCGCAATGACGGAGACGGGATCGCTGGAGTTCGCCAGCCTGTCGCCCGCCAGCAGCATTCGCCAGCGTGTCAGATAGTCCATGGCTGATGTGCCGACCATTTGCTTGAATTTCAGGGCAAAGGTCGATCGCGACATGCCAACCCGCTCTCCCAGTTCCTGCAATGTCCAGCCATGTGCCGGATCGTCGTGCATGGCGTTGATCGCGGCACCCATCTGTCTGTCGGCGAGGGCGAAGAGCCAGCCCACTCGCAACCCTTCCGCCATATGCAGGCGCAGGGCCTCGATCAGGATCATGTGGGCGAGATGTTCCACCACCAGGAAGCCGCCCGGCTGCGGCTCGCGCAGTTCCTGCATCATCCGCTCGACGGGCCAGCGCAACGCGGACCGGTCGGATTCCCGGCGGATGTGCACGATGGGCGGCAGCATCCGCAACAGGATGCCGGCATGGTCGCCGGCAAGGGCGAAGCGGCTGCTGACGAGAAGAAAATCGCCGCCGCCATTGTGCGCGGTGATGCCACCGGTGCGGGCGGGCGAAAAGATGGTGCGGGCATCGACCGGCGGCAGGTTCAGGTCGCTGGCGAGACGAAAAGGCCGTCCGCGCGGCAGCAGGAAGCAGTCGCCCGTCTCCAGGCGCACTGCGTCTGGAACGCCCTCCACCGACAGCCAGCATTGGCCGGACACCACCGCGCCGCATTTGATGGCCGCCTGCTGGTCGGGGAACTGGATCGACCAGTCCCCACCTGCCTCCAGGCCAGCGGAAAGGTAATTGCGCGGTTTCAGCAGCGACAGGACGTCTGAGAGTGGATCCATAGTCGTTCCGGACGATTGCGAAGATAATACGGACTTTACAGCATAGATCGTATCTGGTCGATCGCTTATCTCCTCCGCCAACGCGGCGGCCGATGCGGCCCTCGCACAAAGCAAGGAGACATTGCGATGCGTGTGTTCGTTACCGGTGCCACCGGTTTTGTCGGCTCCGCCGTTGTGCGGGAGCTCGTTGAGGCGGGCCATCAGGTGCTCGGCCTTGCTCGCTCGGATGCGGGCGTGAAATCCGTTGTCGCCGCAGGTGCTGAGGCGCTGCGCGGTGATCTCGAAGATCTGGAAAGCCTGCGCAGTGGCGCGGCCATGTCCGACGGCGTGATCCACACCGCCTTCAACCACGACTTCTCGAAATTCGCGCAAAATTGCGAGACGGACCGTCGCGCCATTGAGGTGCTCGGCGCGGCACTCGAAGGCTCCGGGCGGCCACTGCTGGTTACCTCTGGTCTCGCGCTGCTGACAAAGGGCAGTGTGGCAACCGAGGACGACGCGCCCGTGCCGCCCTCCGCCTCCTATCCCCGCGCCTCGGAAGTGACGGCCGAAGCGCTGGCGGCGCGTGGCGTGCGTGCGTCGGCAGTGCGTCTGTCGCCCTCGGTCCACGGCGACGGCGATCACGGCTTTGTCCCGATGCTGATCGGCATAGCGCGCGAAAAGGGCGTTTCGGCCTATGTCGGCGACGGCCTCAATCGCTGGCCGGCGGTGCACCGGCTCGATGCCGCTCGCCTCTTCAGGCTGGCGCTCGAGAAGGGGGCCGTCGGAGCCAGGTATCACGGCGTCGCCGAGCAGGGCGTGCCATGCCGGGAGATCGCCGAAGTCATCGGCCGGCGCCTCGACCTGCCGGTCGTTTCCAAGACCCATGAGGAGGCGGCGGGCCATTTCGGCTTTCTCGGGCATTTCTTCAGCATGGACTGGCCGGCGTCGAGCGCGCAGACCCGCGACGTGCTGGGATGGCAGCCGAAGCAGCCCGGGCTCATTGCCGATCTCGACCGCCCCAGCTATTTCGAAAGCTGAGCGGAGACCGCTTCGCCCTTCTCGCTGATATGTGTCAGCAGCCAATCGCGAAAGGAGGCAACCGGCGGATGGCCGCGTTTGTCATGGGGTACGACCAGATAGTAGGCGCTGCGGCTCTGCATCGGCCTGCCCGGCGCTGATACCAGCTGACCGCGCTGCAACTCACCAGCGATTAGGACTTGCGGCAGCAAGGCAACGCCGAGCCCGGCCATGCAGGCCTGGGCGGCGGTGCCGAACTGCTCGAACTGCATACCTGGTCCGGTCGGCGCGCTCAGACCCTGGTGCTCGAACCATTCGGTCCAGGCGCCGGGCCGCGTCGCCATATGCAGCAGTGGCAGGCGGCCGATGTCGGCCGGCGCGGCAATGGCGCGGCCGGCGAGGAATTCGGGCGAGACGACAGGCGCCACCGTCTCGCGCACCAGCAGCGTGGAGTCGGCATCCGGCCAGTCGGGCAGGCCGTAATGGATCGCGGCGTCGAGCCTCTCGCGCGTGAAATCGAAGCGGCCGATCCGGGTGACGAAGTTGATGGTGATATCAGGGTTGTTTTCGACGAAATCGGGAATGAGCGGCATCAGCCAGCGCGTGCCGAAGGTCGGCAGTATGGCGAGGTTCAATATGCCACTATGCCGATTGCTCATCAATCCGAGCGCTGCGTCACGCAACTGGCCAAGGGCGGCGCGCACTGCCTCGGCGTAGATTTCGCCCGCCGTCGACAGCCTGACATTGCGGCTGTCGCGGTCGAAAAGCCGCCTCCCGAATTGCTCTTCCAGCAATGCTATCTGCCGGCTCACGGCGCCCTGGGTCAGATCGAGCTCGCGCGCCGCGGCGGTGAAGGAGCCGAGGCGCGCCACCGCCTCGAAGGCGGCAAGGGCATTGATACTAGGCAAGAGGCGGCGCTGGACGTTCATGACCCATTACTAACGCTCATTGATCGGTGATGCAATTTCGTTTGATTTTTTCGGAGCGGGGGTCGATAAGCCGGGCACTTCAAGATTTTGTTGTGGGGACCGAGAGCCATGGCCGCCGAGAAGAACGCATTCGTCTGGAACGATCCTTTCCTGATCGAGGACCAGCTTTCCGAGGACGAGCGCATGGTGCGCGATGGCGCGGCGGCGTTTGCCGCCGACAAGCTCGCGCCGAGGATCGAGGAAGCCTATCTCGAGGAAAAGACCGACGCCGGCATCTTTCGCGAGATGGGCGAGGCGGGTCTGCTCGGCATCACCATCCCCGAGGAATATGGCGGGCTTGGCGCCAACTATGTCACCTACGGGCTGGTGGCGCGCGAAGTCGAGCGCATCGATTCCGGCTATCGCTCGATGATGAGCGTGCAGTCGTCGCTGGTGATGTACCCGATCCATGCCTATGGCTCGGAAGCGCAACGCAAGAAATACCTGCCGAAGCTGGCGTCGGGCGAATGGATCGGCTGCTTCGGCCTGACCGAGCCGGATGCCGGGTCCGATCCGGGCGGCATGAAGACGCGGGCCGAGAAGACGGCCAATGGTTACAGGCTTTCCGGCTCGAAGATGTGGATTTCCAACGCGCCGATCGCCGACGTGTTCGTCGTCTGGGCGAAATCGGCAGCGCACGACAATGAAATCCGTGGTTTCGTGCTGGAAAAGGGCATGAAGGGGCTGTCGGCGCCGAAGATCGGCGGCAAGCTCAGCCTGCGCGCGTCGATCACCGGTGAGGTGGTGATGGAAGGCGTCGAGGTCGGCGAAGATGCGCTGCTGCCCAACGTGTCGGGACTGAAGGGGCCGTTCGGCTGCCTCAATCGGGCGCGCTACGGCATTTCCTGGGGTGCGATGGGTGCTGCCGAGGATTGCTGGCACCGGGCGCGGCAATATGGCCTCGACCGCAAGCAATTCGGCAAGCCACTGGCCGGCACTCAGCTTTTCCAGAAGAAACTCGCCGACATGCAGACCGAGATTGCGCTCGGCCTGCAGGGTTCGCTCAGGGTCGGGCGGCTGATGGACGAAGGCAAGATGGCGCCGGAGATGATCTCGATCGTCAAGCGCAACAATTGCGGCAAGGCGCTCGACATTGCCCGCCAGGCCCGCGACATGCATGGCGGCAACGGCATCCAGATCGGCTATCACGTCATGCGTCACGCGCAGAACCTGGAAACGGTGAACACTTATGAGGGCACGCATGACGTGCACGCGCTGATCCTCGGGCGGGCGCAGACGGGGATACAGGCCTTCTTCTAAAAGGGGTCGGACCGTTCGGCGCTGCTTAAATTAGGTGCAACGCAACATCTCTGCTTGGAGAATGGCCAGGATTTGTGTCAGGGTTCGGCGAATTCGTTTTGAAACGCCGACTTCCGGGGCACCATGGCAATTCTGGCAGCCGTCTATCACCTGACCCATTACAAATATGACCGGCCGGTGGTGCTTGGCCCCCAGGTCATCAGGCTGCAGCCGGCGCCGCATTCCCGCACCAAGGTGCTCAGCCATTCGCTGAAGGTCGAGCCGGCAAACCATTTCGTCAATCTGCAGCAGGACCCGTACGGCAATTTCCTTGCCCGCTTCGTCTTCCCGGAGCCGGTAACGGAGCTGAAGATCGAGGTCGACCTCGTCGCCGACATGACGGTCTACAATCCATTCGATTTCTTCGTCGAGCCGTCGGCCGAGACGTTTCCATTCGAGTACCCTGAAGAGATCAGCGACGATCTCGCCATCTACCGGACGCCGGAACCAGCCGGGCCGCTGCTCTCGGCCTTCCTGAAAACCATCGATCGCAGCCCGACCAACACCGTCAATTTTCTCGTCGATCTCAATGCGCGGCTGCAGCGCGAGATCGCCTATATCGTGCGCATGGAGACCGGCGTCTTCTCGCCGGAGGAGACGCTGGCCGCCGCCAAGGGCTCGTGCCGGGATTCGAGCTGGCTGCTGGTGCAGATCCTAAGGAATCTCGGCATCGCCGCGCGTTTCGTCTCGGGCTACCTGATCCAGCTGAAGCCCGATCTCGTTGCGCTCGATGGACCGCCCGGCACGGCGATCGACTTCACCGATCTGCATGCCTGGTGCGAAGTCTATCTGCCGGGCGCGGGCTGGATCGGCTTCGATCCGACCTCCGGCCTGCTCACCGGCGAAAGCCATGTGCCGCTAGCGGCGACGCCGCATTTCCGCAACGCCGCGCCCATTTCCGGCATGGCAAGCTTCGCCAATGTCGAGTTCGGCTTCGACATGCGGGTCGACCGCATTGCCGAGCATCCTCGCATCACCAAGCCATTCTCCGACGAAAGCTGGCAAGCGCTCGATGCGCTGGGCAACAAGGTCGATGCCGCGCTTGAAGCAGGCGATGTGCGATTGACCATGGGCGGCGAGCCGACCTTCGTGTCGATCGACGATTTCGAGTCCGCCGAATGGAACACCGCTGCCGTCGGTCCGACCAAACGCGAAAAGGCCGATGCGCTGATCCGCCGGCTGCGCGAACGTTTCGCGCCGGGCGGGTTTCTCCACTATGGCCAGGGCAAATGGTATCCGGGCGAAAGCCTGCCGCGCTGGACTTTCTCGCTCTATTGGCGCACCGACGGCGAGCCGGTGTGGAGCGACCCGTCGCTGATCGCGCGGGAAAAGAGCGAGGCGGATGTCGGGCCGAAGCAGGCCGAAAGCCTGCTGACGGCGATTGCCGGCGAACTCGGCATCGACAAGACCATGGTCAGCGAAGCCTATGAGGATCCGGCCGAGTGGCTGCTCAAGGAAGGCAAGCTGCCTGACAATGTCGACCCCTCCAATTCGAAGCTGGAAGACCCCGAAGAGCGCAGCCGCATGGCGCGCGTGTTCGAACGCGGCCTGACCAAGCCGTCGGGCTACGTGCTGCCGGTCCAGCGCTGGAACAGCCAGGCTTCGGGACAGCGCTGGCGTTCGGAGAAATGGAAGACGCGGCGCGGACGGCTGTTCCTGGTGCCGGGCGATTCGCCGGTCGGCTACCGCCTGCCGCTTGGCACGCTGCCTTACGTGCCGCCGGCGCAGTTCCCCTACATCGTGCCGGTCGATCCATCGCTGCCGCGCGGACCGCTGCCGGCGCGCGAGGCGATCTTGCCGGGAGCCGCTCCTTTATCGGGGCCTGCTCCGGCCGAACTGGAAGGCGCCGACGAAATGGCGCGCCGCCAGCAGGCGGTGTCCTTCACGGCAACGACCGGCCAGCAGGATCGCGTCGAGCAGGAGATCACCGAGATCGGCGGCGCGGTGCGCACGGCACTTTCGGTCGAGCCGCGCGACGGGCGGCTTTGCGTGTTCATGCCCCCGGTCGAGGCCCTGGAAGACTATCTCGAACTCGTGGCCGCGGCCGAGAATGCGGCCAAGGCGATCGGCCTTCCCGTGCATATCGAAGGCTACGGCCCGCCGCACGATCCGCGCCTCAACGTCATCCGCGTGGCGCCCGATCCCGGCGTCATCGAGGTGAACATCCACCCGGCCTCCAACTGGCAGGATTGCGTGGCGACGACGACGGCGATCTATGAGGAGGCGCGGCAGACGCGACTCGGCGCCGACAAATTCATGATCGACGGCCGCCACACCGGCACCGGCGGCGGCAACCATGTCGTCGTTGGCGGCGCGACGCCCGACGACAGCCCGTTCCTGCGGCGCCCGGATCTCTTGAAGAGCCTGGTGCTGCAATGGCAGCGGCATCCCTCGCTGTCCTATCTGTTCTCAGGCCTGTTCATCGGCCCGACCAGTCAGGCGCCGCGTTTCGACGAGGCGCGTCACGATTCGCTCTATGAACTTGAGATCGCCATGGCGCAGGTGCCGCATCCCGACAGCGGCAACGCGCCGCTGCCGTGGCTGGTCGACCGGCTGTTCCGCAATCTGTTGACCGACGTCACCGGCAATACGCACCGCTCGGAAATCTGCATCGACAAATTGTTTTCGCCCGACGGCCCGACCGGTCGTCTCGGCCTGGTCGAGTTCCGCGGCTTCGAGATGCCGCCCAATGCGCGCATGAGCCTGGCGCAGCAATTGCTGGTGCGCGCCATTATCGCGCGCGCCTGGAAAAACCCGCTCGATGGCCGCTTCGTACGCTGGGGCACGTCGCTGCATGACCGTTTCATGCTGCCGCATTATGTCTGGGCCGACTTTCTCGACGTGCTCGACGACCTCAAGCTGAACGGCTTCGAATTCCGCCCTGAGTGGTTCGATGCGCAGCTCGAATTCCGCTTTCCGTTCTGCGGCGAGGTCCAGCACGCGGGCATCAAGCTGGAGCTGCGGCAGGCGCTGGAGCCGTGGCACGTGATGGGCGAACAGGGCGCCATCGGCGGCACGGTGCGCTTCGTCGATTCTTCGGTCGAGCGGCTGCAGGTGAAGACCGAAGGTCTCAACCCGGAACGCCATGCCGTCGTCTGCAACGGCCGCGTCGTGCCGCTGAAAGTGACCGACAGCAGGGAGATCGCGGTGGCCGGCGTCCGCTTCAAGGCCTGGCAGCCGGCATCGGGCCTGCATCCGGCGCTGCCGGTCAACACGCCGCTGGTCTTCGACATCTACGATCGCTGGTCGGGGCGGGCGGTGGGCGGCTGCGTCTACCACGTCGCGCATCCCGGCGGGCGCAATTACGACACCTTCCCGGTCAATGGCAACGAAGCGGAGGCGCGGCGGCTTGCCCGCTTCGAGCCGCGCGGCCATACGCCGTCGGCCTATGTGCTGCGCGACGAAGAAGCCGCTGAAGATTTCCCGATGACCCTTGACCTCAGGCGGCCACCAAGACTCTGATCAGCGATGGCAAAGGGGAATCAGAAAAAGCTACGCGGCAAGCCGCTGGTGCACAGTCTGCTGGAACACTACCAGCCGATCGACGGCGTCGTCGACGAGATGGTCGATGCCTCGGGCAATCCCCGCCCGGTCTGGAAGGACTTCATCGAGGCGCTGGAAGAGCTGGGACCGGAAAAGCTCGCCCAGCGCTTCGCCCGCGCCGACCAGTATCTGCGCGACGCCGGCGTCTATTACCGCGTCTATGACAAGGCCGGCGCCAATGAGCGGGAATGGCCGCTGGCGCATGTCCCGCTGCTGATCGAGGAGAAGGAATGGGCCGACATCAGTGCGGGCCTGGTCCAGCGGGCCGATCTGTTCGAGGAAACGCTTGCCGACATCTACGGGCCGAACCGGCTGGTCGAGAAAGGCATCCTGCCGGCAGGGCTGATCGCGGCGAGCCCGGAATATTTAAGGCCGGTCGTCGGCGTCAGGCCCGCCAGCGGCCATTTCCTGCATTTCTGCGCCTTCGAGCTCGGCCGCGGTCCCGACGGGCGCTGGTGGGTGCTGGGCGACCGCACGCAGGCGCCATCGGGTGCAGGGTTCGCGCTGGAAAACCGCGTCGCCACCACGCGCGCGCTGTCCGATATCTATGGCGAGATGCATGTGCACCGCCTGGCCGGCTTCTTCCGTCGTTTTCGCGACGCACTGATCGGCATGGCCACGCTATCCGGTGGCCGCGTCGCCATCCTGACGCCGGGGCCGCTCAACGAAACCTATTACGAACATGCCTATATCGCGCGCTATCTCGGCATCATGCTGCTTGAAGGCGAGGACCTGACCGTCTCCGCCGGCAGGTTGATGGTGCGCACCGTTTCGGGCCTGATGCCGGTCAGCGTGCTGTGGCGGCGGCTCGATGCCGCCTTCGCCGATCCGCTCGAACTCAGGCCGGAATCGCAGATCGGTACGCCGGGGCTGGTCGAGGCGATCCGTCGCGGTACCGTTTCGGCGGTCAATGCGCTCGGTTCCGGCCTGATGGAAACGCGGGCGCTGCTCTCCTTCCTGCCGAGGATTGTGCGCGAATTGCGGGGCGAGGAGCTTTTGTTGCCAGGCGTCGCCACATGGTGGTGCGGGCAAGCGAACGAACGCCGGCACGTGCTCGCTAATTTCGACCGCATGGTGATCGGTCCGGCGCTATCGACGCGGCTTGCCTTCGAGGACGACAATTTGACGAAACTCGGTTCGGTACTGTCCGACGAGGAGCGGGTCGAACTGATTGCGCGGATCGAACGGGACGGCGGCGATTTCGTCGGTCAGGAAGCGGTGACGCTTTCGACCACCCCCGTCTATGTCGGCGGCTGGCTGGAGCCACGGCCGGCAAGCTTGCGCGTCTATCTGGCGCGTACGCCCGAAGGCTGGACGGTGATGCCAGGCGGCTTTGCCCGGGTCGGCTTTTCGCTCGATCCGACGGCGATCGCCATGCAGCGTGGCGGCCAGGCGGCGGATGTGTGGGTGGTCAGCGACAAGCCCGTGGAGCGCGAGACGCTGTTGCCGCAAGAGCATGACAGCTTCACCCGCACCATGCCGGGCAGCCTGCCCAGCCGCTCGGCGGAAAACCTGACATGGCTCGGCCGCTATATCGAGCGATCGGAAGACACGGTGCGCATCCTGCGCGCCTACCATGTGCGGTTGGCCGAGACCTCCGATCCGGACATGCCCTTGCTTGTCGACGTCAGAGACTATCTCGAACCCTTCGGCATCGACCTTCAATCGGCGATCCCGCTAGGGCTGATCTCGACGCTGGACAGTGCCGTCTACAGCGCCGGACAGATTCGCGACCGCTTCTCGCCCGATGGCTGGCTGGCGCTGAAGGATCTGTCGAAGACTATTCACCAGTTCGCGGAGACGGTGGCGCCGGGTGACGATGCGACGCGGGCGATGACGGTCATGCTGCGCAAGCTCGCCGGATTTTCCGGCCTGCTGCATGAGAATATGTATCGTTTCACCGGCTGGCGCTTCCTGGAGATCGGCCGGCGCCTGGAACGCGGCATCCAGATCGCCCGCACGCTTGCCCGGCTGACCAGGGCGGCGGCGCCGGACGGCGCGCTCGACATGATGCTGGAGATTGGTGACAGCGTCATGACCCACCGGCGGCAGTATCCGGTACAGGCCGGCCGGCGCACGGTGATCGACCTCCTGGTGCTCGATCCGCTCAATCCGCGCTCCATCCTGTTCCAGCTGGAGCGACTGAAGGCCGAAATCGCACTGCTACCTTCGGTCGGTGGCGAGGGGCATATGTCGCTCGCGGCGAAAGAGATATTGCAGCTCAACACGGCAATCGCCATCAAGGAGCCCTCGGACATGACGGCAAAGGCGCTCGACGATCTCGCCAACGAGATAGGCGGCCTCTACAACAGCCTCGCCAAAGCCTATTTCGGGTAAGGCATGCTCTACGACATCAGGCTTCATCTCAGCTATGACTACGATGCGGCGGCCGGCGGCGGCCGCCATCAGGTCCGCGTGCTGCCATCAACGATATCGGGCGTGCAGCGCGTGATCGCCGCTTCGCTGTCGTTTGCGCCGGCGCCGGGCGAACGCTCGGACTTTTCCGATTTCTTCGGCAACAGCGTCACCTCGATCGCCTTTCGCGACGTGCACGATGCGCTCGACATCAGGATGACCGCGCGCGTTTCGGTCTCGCGGCCGGAGATTGGGCTGGACGTGTCGCCCGACATCCGCCGGCTGAGAGAAGAACTCGATGCAGTGCGGTCGCTGTCGCCAAGTTCACCACATCATTTCCTGGCCGCCAGCGATCACGCCGGCATCGACACGGCGATCACGGCTTATGCGCGCGGCAGTGCCGGCAGTTCGGCCGTCAGCACGGCGATGGATCTGTGCAACCGCATCCATCACGATTTCACCTATGACGGCGAGGCGACTACGGTGCGCACCCGGGCCAGCGACGCTTTCGGCTTGAAGCGGGGGGTCTGCCAGGATTTTTCGCATATCATGATCGCCGGCCTGCGGGGTCTCGGCATTCCAGCCGGCTATGTCAGCGGCTTCCTGCGCACCATCCCGCCGAAGGGCAAGCCGCGGCTTGAAGGCGCCGATGCCATGCATGCCTGGGTGAAAGTGTGGTGCGGCCGCGATGCCGGCTGGCAGGAGTTCGATCCGACCAACGGCATGCGGGCCAGCAACGACCACATCACCGTCGGCTTTGGCCGGGACTATTCGGACGTGGCGCCGATCGTTGGCGTCCTGAAGACGACAGGCGGGCAGGTCGGCGAGCAAGCCGTCGACGTCATCCCGGTCGTGCTCGAAAAAACCTGACAGCAGTCTAACAGCCAGGAGCCGGAACCAGCGGCTGTTTCGGCGCTTATCTATGGGAAAATTTCCATGGAGAGGACATGCTGGACAAATCCGGGTCGCCGTCCGGCCGATTGGCCGCCAGTGATGCTGCGTCAAGCGCTGGGGTGCCGAAGAACGGCGCGCAGGCCTCGGCCGATCAAGCCTCGCTGACCTATGTTGTCGACACTGAGCCCGGTATTCGCCGTCTGAGGGCAGGTAAGGGCTTTTCCTACAAACCGCCAAACGGCCGGGCCTTGAGCGCGGACACGCTTGCCCGCATCAAGGCGCTCGCCATCCCGCCGGCCTGGACGGATGTGTGGATTTCGCCCGATGCCGATGGCCACATCCAGGCGACGGGAAGAGACCTGCGTGGGCGCAAGCAGTATCGCTACCATGCGCAATGGGCTGAGGAGCGCGATGGGGCCAAATATTCGAGCCTCGTGGCCTTTGCCGAAAACCTGCCTGAGCTGCGCCGCCAGATCGATGCTGATATGCGTCGTCGCGGCCTGCCGTTGGAACGTGTCGTTGCTGCCGTGGTCTGGCTGCTCGACAATACGATGATCCGCGTCGGCAATGCCGCCTACGCCCGAGACAACAAGAGTTTTGGGCTGACCACGTTGCGCGACCGCCATGTCGACATCAAGGGCTCGAGCCTGCGCTTTGCTTTCAAAGGCAAGTCCGGCAAGGAATGGAAGCTGAAGCTCGTCGATCGCCGGATCGCGCGCATCGTGCGTGGCGCCCAGGACCTGCCCGGCCAGAAGCTGTTCCAGTATCTCGATGAGGATGGAAACAGGAGACCGATCCGCTCCGATGACGTCAATCGCTATATCCGGGGCGCGGCCGGGGCCGATTTCAGTTCCAAGCATTTCCGGACCTGGGGCGGCACCATCCATGCCGCGTCGCTGTTTGCGCAGATGGAACGCCCTGAAAGCCAGGCGCAACAGAGGCGGGTGATCAACGGCGTCGTCGACAAGGTGGCCGAGCGGCTCGGCAATACACGCTCTGTCTGCCGCAAATGCTACATCCATCCACAGGTCTTCGACGCCTGGTCCGAAGGACGGCTGCTCGGCGAAATGGCGGAGGCGAACAAGAGGAAGCGGTCGATATCCGGCCTCGATGACGAGGAAGCACTCGTTCTGAGATGGCTGAAGGCGCGGGAGGGCTGATGCCAGGTACGGCTGTCGCCGGCTTGCGTGTCCATGCAGGGTTATTTTTTTATCGACGCACTGTCGGGATAGGTCCTAGTGTTTCGTCCTTTGACAGAGAAAAGGACGCTCCCATGCTCTACGCTATCCTCTGCTATGCCTCCGAAGACGTCGTCTGCTCCTGGAGCAAGGAACAGGATGACGAGGTCATGACGAAACTTCTGGGTGTGCAGGAAAAATACGCCCAAGCCGGCCGGCTTGGCCCGGTGGCGCGGCTGCTCCCGACAACGGCGGCGACGACGCTGAGGAAGGTCAAGGGCGAAGCGGTCGTCATCGACGGCCCGTTTGCCGAGACCAAGGAACAATTCCTCGGTTTTTACACGCTCGAATGCAATGATCTCGATGAGGCGGTCGATTTCGCGCGCGAGCTTTCCGAGGTCAATCCCAGCGGCGGCTCCTACGAGATACGGCCGGTTTCAGTGTTCAATCCCAGCAAGGTTCCCGCATGACCGAACTTGCCTGGATCAGCAACGCGATCAGCACCGCCCGCCCGCAGGCGATGGGCGCGTTGTTGCGCTACTTCCGCGATCTCGATGCGGCGGAGGAAGCCTTCCAGGACGCTTGCCTGAGGGCGCTGAACAATTGGCCGAAGAACGGTCCGCCGCGCGATCCGGCGGCCTGGCTGATCTTTGTCGGGCGCAACAGCGGCATCGACGCGGTGCGCAAGCGCGCCAAGCAGGCGCCGCTGCCGGAGGAAGACCAGATCTCCGACCTCGAGGATGCCGAGACCGATATCGCCGAGCGGCTGGACGGCGCACATTATCGCGACGACATCTTGCGGCTGCTGTTCATCTGCTGCCATCCCGATTTGCCGGCGACGCAGCAGATCGCCGTGGCGTTGCGCATCGTCTCCGGCCTCACCGTCAAGCAGATCGCCCGCGCCTTCCTCGTCGGCGAAAGCGCCATGGAGCAGCGCATCACCCGCGCCAAGGCGCGCATCGCGGACGCCGGCGTGCCATTCGAGACGCCAGGTGCGGTCGAGCGCTCCGAACGGCTCGCCGCGGTCGCAGCCATGGTCTATCTTATCTTCAACGAAGGCTATTCGACCAATAGCGGCGAAGCGCCGGCACGCGCGCCGCTCTGCGAAGAGGCGATCCGGCTGGCAAGGCTGCTTCTGCGGCTGTTCCAGACCGAGCCGGAGATCATGGGCCTGACGGCGCTGCTGCTGCTCCAGCACGCGCGTGCGCCGGCGCGTTTCGACGGGAATGGCGAGATCGTGCTGCTCGAGGATCAGGACCGCAGCCTGTGGAGCCGCAAGATGATCGACGAGGGCCTGGCGCTGGTCGACAAGGCGTTGCGACACCAGAAGCCCGGCCCCTACCAGGTGCAGGCGGCGATCGCAGCGCTGCATGCGCGGGCGGAAAAGCCCGAGGATACAGACTGGACCGAGATCGACCTGCTCTACAGCCTGCTCGAGCAGATGCAGCCGTCGCCGGTGGTGACACTCAATCGCGCCGTCGCGGTCGCCAAGGTGCGCGGGCCGGAAGCAGCACTTGCCATGATCGAGCCGCTGGAACCAAGGCTCTCCGGCTATTTCCACTTCTTCGGGCTCAAGGGCGGCCTGTTGATGCAGCTTGGCCGGGGCGAGGAGGCACGCACCGCTTTCGACCGCGCCATCGCGCTTGCCAATACGGCCGCCGAGGCCGCCCACATCCGCATGCATATCGACCGGCTGATGAAGGAAGGTGCGGCCCAAGGGGCTTCCCGAAAGGCGCATTGATCCTGGTTCAACGGTCTGATCCCGGCTTAGACCATGCCGGGGTGGCGATTTTTCCCCGAAACGCGTAATGCCACGCCATGACAGCGCCTGATGTGCCGATCGGCACGGGGCGGCATGGCGGGAGGCTTGGGCCGACGTGCTTTTGTTTGTGCATATTGTTGTCCCAAAACCGCTGGGCACTTTTGGGCGACATGCATTATGAGCGACGGGTTCTGAAAGGGATAAAAATGACGATTGCGAAGGAAACGGCCGGGCTTCTGGAGAAACTGGGCGTTGCCAAGGAGGCGCTTGTCGGTGGCGACCTCATCGTGCGCAGCCCGGTGACGGGCGAACAGATCGCGGCGCTGAAGACGATCTCGCCGGCCGATGCCGGAAGGACCATCGAAGCCGCCCACAAGGCATTCCAGGCCTGGCGGCTGGTGCCGGGGCCGAAGCGTGGCGAACTGGTGCGGCTGCTCGGCGAGGAATTGCGTCAGCACAAGGCCGAACTTGGCCGGCTGGTGTCGATCGAAGTGGGGAAAATCCCGTCCGAGGGTCTGGGCGAAGTGCAGGAGATGATCGACATCTGCGATTTCGCCGTCGGCCTTTCCCGCCAGCTCTATGGCTTGACCATTGCCACCGAACGCCCGGGACATCGCATGATGGAGACCTGGCATCCGCTGGGTGTCGTCGGTGTCATCTCGGCCTTCAATTTCCCGGTCGCGGTGTGGTCGTGGAATGCAGCACTGGCGCTGGTCTGCGGTGACGCGGTGGTATGGAAGCCATCGGAAAAGACGCCGCTGACTGCACTTGCCTGCGAGGCGATCTTCAAGCGGGCGGCCAAGCGTTTCGGCGATGCTCCCGAAGGCCTGGCGCCGGTGCTGATCGGCGACCGCGCCGTCGGCGAGATCCTGGTCGATCATCCAAAGGTGCCGCTGGTTTCGGCCACCGGCTCGACCCGCATGGGCCGGGATGTCGGTCCGCGCCTGGCGAAGCGCTTCGCGCGCGCCGTGCTGGAGCTCGGCGGCAACAATGCCGGCATCGTATGCCCGACGGCCGATCTCGACATGGCCCTGCGCGCCATCGCCTTCGGCGCCATGGGCACGGCTGGCCAGCGCTGCACGACGCTGCGGCGCCTGTTCGTACACGACAGCGTCTATGACGCCTTGGTGCCGCGCCTGAAGAAAGCCTATGAGAGCGTTTCGGTCGGCAATCCGCTGGAGACATCAGCGCTGGTCGGTCCGCTGATCGACAAGGCCGCCTTCGACAATATGCAGAAGGCGTTGAAGGAAGCGGTTTCGCATGGTGGCAAGGTGACCGGCGGCACGCGGGTCGAAAACGGCCATCCCGACGCCTATTACGTGCATCCGGCGCTGGTCGAAATGCAAAGCCAAGTTTCGCCGGTGACCGAAGAAACCTTCGCGCCGATCCTCTATGTGATGAAATATTCGGACTTCGACACCGTGCTCGACGAGCACAATGCCGTCGGAGCCGGGCTTTCGTCGTCAATATTCACCCGCGATCTGCAGGAATCCGAGCGCTTCCTCGGCGTCGACGGTTCGGACTGCGGCATCGCCAACGTCAATATCGGCACGTCGGGGGCCGAGATCGGCGGCGCCTTCGGCGGCGAGAAGGAAACCGGCGGCGGCCGCGAGTCGGGCTCCGATGCCTGGAAGGCCTATATGCGCCGCGCCACCAATACGGTGAACTATTCCAAGGCGCTGCCGCTTGCCCAGGGCGTCTCCTTCGACATCGACTAGGAACAGGATTGCGCGATCATGGCGGCGATGCTGACGACATCGCTGCCCAATTCCTGGTCCTCCTCGAGAGGAGCAACCCGTTCGCGCACCGTCCTGTAGGCCTCATCGGCGCCTCGGCCCAATTTGTCCGCGACACCCCGGATCTCCGCGGCGTAAGCCGAGGAGATGAGTTCCATGGCGACGAGGTAACGGAAACGTTCGACGATCTGGTTGACCTTGCCGATGACAGCTGGCGCCATCGACGACTGATCCTCGACCCAGTCCGAAACCGCGATCGGGGTCAAAGAGATCGGGCTGGCGAGAAAACGGATTTCAGCCTCCATCGCTGAAACGGGTTTCTGCAAAATGGCAAAGCCCATGCGGTTCTGGCCGTTTGCCGCCAGGAAACGCGGCAGGCCCGCTACCGTAGGGGACATCAGTTTGATCGTCCGGTTGGCAATGCCAGCCGCCGCATGAGCCAACGCCTGGCTGAGCCGCTCCCAGGACAGGACGAAAGCGGTCATGTCGAAATTGCCATGCGAGACGATCCGGTCCTCCCCGACCAGGACGACCGGATTGTCGCCGGAGCTGGCCAGCTCGATTTCGGTCGCGGCTCGCGCCTCGTCGATCGCATGGCGAAGCGCGCCCCAGACCTGCGGCACGCAGCGATAGCTCAGCGGATCCTGGATCCGTCGGGCGGCGCCTTCAGTGAACAGCGTGCTGCCCGACAACTCTTCGCGCAGCCGCGCCGCCACCGCTCTCTGGCCGAAGGCGGGCCGTGCCGCCATGGCCGAGTCGTCGAGCGAACTGACATTGGCGCGGAACGCCTCCAGATTGAGCGCGACGGCCTTAAGCGACCACTGGAAAGCCTGCTCGATGTCCTCCAGCGCCAGGCAGGCCTGGGCGACCGACAGGCTGTTGGCGACGATGATGGCGTGGCCGTCCTTGGCATGGATGTCGAGCGGCTTCAGCCCGGCGCGTTCGAGCGCCTCGGCCGCCGGCATGGTCTCGCCGCCATACTCCGCCTGGCCGTGGCCAAGCAGGCCCAGCGTCATATGCGCCAGCGGCGCGAGATCGGCCGCGCCCAGCGAGCCGAGCGACGGCACCACGGGATGCATGCCGGCGTTCAGTGCGGCGACAAGCCCCTCGAACACGGCCGGGGAAATGCCGGTGCCGCCGGCGGCCATGCCGGCGATCCGCACCGCCATCATCGCGCGCACCGCCTCCTGCGGCAAAGGCGGCCCGAAGCCGACCGAATGACCAAACGAAACCCGCCGCTGATAGGCGATCAGATCTTCCTCGCCCAGCGGCGTATCCACGGCAGCGCCCAGTGCCGTGGTCAGCCCGTAGACCGGACGGTTCTCTGCCACATGGCGTTCAATCACCGCGCGGCTAGCCCGGATCAGGGCGTCCACCTCAGGCGAGACCTCGACCAATGAATGGCGGCGGGCAATGGCGGCAATGTCCTGCGTCCGCAGCGGCGCGGCGGTCAGTCGGACGGGCGTCGATGTCATGGATGTTTCCCCCAATTCGGCAATGCAATTTTTCTGTAACCGAGCCGACCGCTGTCCGGGTAGTGTCCGGCTTATGCCAACCTAAAATAGAAAAAGCTGCACTGTTTTCGTTGAAGCGGCCCCGAGCGTCGTATCCAAAATCGGAAACCGGTTTTGGGTCGACATTCTGACAGGCCGATATGAGCCATCAGCCAGCGCTGCTGCGTAGCAAACACGGAAGCGAGCCGCGGATTGGCTTCGTAGGCGTGCAGCAATGCTTGCGATTGAACCTGGATAGAGCGATGCAGGGCCGGATGGACGGCAATATCGTCAACGCTCAGTGCCATCCTGCCCAGGCCCCGTCAAACCTTGCAACGGTGAACCGCCGATCCAGCCTTCGCCGGCTGTGCCCAAGGCCCTGACGAGACAGGCGCTGGTTGACAGCCGCTACATGCGAAGAGTCGCAAACTGTTTGCAATAGCTGTCGGACATCGCTCGTTGGGACGCTCGCGAGGGCGCAATAAGCCATATTTGCGGATAGGTTCCTAGAAAATCACATCCATTGACGTTAATTTAACACGATAGTATGGTCGATTCTGTTGGTTTGTATTCTCGAGCCATGTTCAAACATGGCTTGTGCGCTGCCTCTATATTCTCAGGGGCATCGCAACGAAAAGGGAATCCACGCCATCGACAGGGATGAAGCGGCAGTCTTCTCCGCCGGCGTCAAAGCGCAGCGCACAGGATCCTGCTCTTGTGGCGGGGTGGCAGTAGTGGTGTTGCGGTCGCCGGGCGGCTGCCCGACGAGGATGGTTTCCATGATGTCCACCGGCACGCAGTTGGTTCAAGTTGAACATCTTTTGCTCTAGCCAGCCCGGGGACGAGTTCGCGACGCATATCGGCACGTGCTGAGTCAGAGGGAGCCATGTCCAGCCTGCTTGGGATCGACAACGGCCTGACGGTGACGAAGGCAGTGATCTTCGATGCTGACGGTTCGCAATTGGCGGTGGCGCGGCGGCGGGTGCCGCAGTCGATGCCGCATGCGCGCTGGGTCGAGCGCGACATGGCGGGCCTCTGGCAGGCGACCGCCGAGGCGATCGGCGAGGCGATTGCCTTGAGCGGCAGGCCGGCCAGCGACATCAAGGCGGTGGCGGCGACCGCGCATGGCGATGGCCTGTACCTGCTTGACAAGGAGCGTCGGCCGCTCGGTCCCGGCATATTGTCGCTCGACAGCCGGGCAGGCGAAATCGTTGACAGATGGTCGCAAGATCAGGTCTTCACTGAGGCGCTCGCCGTGACCGGCCAGGTACCGCATGCTTCCTCACCGTCGTCGCTGCTGGTCTGGCTGAAGGAGCACGATCCGGAGCGCTTTAACCGGATCGCTCACATATTCGCCTGCAAGGATTGGCTGCGCTTCTGCCTGACCGGCACAGTCGGCACCGATCTCACCGAGGCGAGCACCTCGTTCACCAATATGCGCACGCAAAGCTATACGCCCGAGGCGATGCGCATCTTTGGCCTTGAGGCGTTGTTCGATGCCTTGCCGCCGGTGGCGCATCCGGCCGATATCGCCGGCACCGTCACCGCCGATGCGGCGGCGCTGACCGGGCTTGTGGAGGGCACACCGGTCGCCTGCGGCCTGCACGATGTCACGGCCTCGGCGCTTGGTATCGGCGGCCACGAGGAGGGCGTGGTCAGCATCGTCGCCGGCACCTATTCGATCAACGAAATCGTCTCCGCCGAGCCGCGCGTCGACCGGCGCTGGTTCTGCCGCAACGCCATCGACCGCGGGCGTTGGAACAACATGTCGATCTCGCCGGCCTCGACGGCGAATTACGACTGGTTCCTCGACACGCTCTGCCGCTCGGAACAGGACGAAACCAAAAGGGCCGGTGGCTCGATCCACGAGATGCTGGCGGCAGAGATCGATGCGGCGCTTGGCAAGCCTTCAACCATCTTCTTCCACCCCTATCTGTTCGGCTCACCCTACGGCAATGCCGCCAGTGCCAGCTTTCTTGGCCTGCATGGCTGGCACGATCGCGGCGACATGCTGAAGGCGGTGCTGGAAGGCATCGTGTTCAATCACCGTACGCATGTCGAAGCGCTGCGCGATGGCTTTGCCGTTAGCGAGGTGCGGCTTACCGGTGGCGGCTCGCGCAATCCGGCCTTCGCGCAGATGTTTGCCGACGTGCTCGACGTGCCAGTCATCGTCACTTCGACCGACGAGGCGGCGGCCTTCGGCGCAGCCCTTTGTGCCGGCGCCGGGATCGGCCTTTTCGCCTCGCCGCAACAGGGGGCGCGGGCCGTCAGCAAGGTGAGCCGCGAATATCTGCCCGACACGGCGCGCAACGCTGTTTTCGAGCACCGGTTTTCTCTTTACTGCCGCATCGTCGAATCGCTCAAGCCACTATGGCCTGAGATCGAAAGGCTGGCAGGGCAAGGCATTGGGGGGACGGCATGATCAAGGCCGACGAACGGCGCGAGGAGATCGCCGATTATGTGATCAAACTCGGCCAGGTGCGCATCGACGATCTGGTCGAGCATTTCGGCGTGTCGCGCATGACCATCCACCGCCACATCGACCAGTTGGCGCATCAGGGCGTGCTGCGCAAGCTGCATGGCGCGGTGACCGTGCAGCCTTCCGGCCTCTATGAAAGCGCTTTCCGCTATCGGGTGACGGTCGGCAGAGCGGAGAAGGATGCGCTGGCGCATGCGGCGCTGGAGTATGTCGAAGCCGGCCAGGCGGTCATGCTGGACGATTCAACGACGGCGAATGCGATCGCGCCGCTGCTGCTCGACATCAAGCCGTTGACCGTGATCACCAACAGCGTTTCGACCGCGGCACTGCTGACCAATGTCGACGACATCGACTTCATCTGTCTCGGCGGTCAGTACCACCGCACCTACAATGCCTATATCGGCATCGTCTGTGAGAATGCCGTGGCGCAACTGCGCGCCAATCTTTTGATCTGCTCGGCTTCGGCGATCTCCGGCACCACCGGCTTCATCCAGGATCAGCATGTTGTGCGGGTCAAGCAAGCGATGTTTGCCGCCTCGACCAAACGCATTCTTGCCGTCGACCATTCCAAGTTCGACAAGGTCGCCCTGCATGTCTTCGACGACCTGACCCGCTTCGACGCGGTACTGACGACCGACGGCATAAGCGATGCGCAGGCGCAGAAGCTCGAACAGGCCGGTGTAAAACTGCGCGTCGTCAACATGGCCCGGTCATGAACCCTGCCGACGACGCCGGCCTGTCGCATTCCACTGTATCGGACCACTCCGGGCGCATCGCCGCCATGGCGAGGACAGGCGACGTCGACGTCGTCATTCTCGGCGCCGGCATCAATGGCGCCGGCCTGTTTCGCGATCTGTGCGCGCAGGGCGTCAGTTGCCTGATCGTCGACAAGGGCGATTTCGGATCAGGCACCAGTGCGGCGCCCTCGCGGCTCATCCATGGCGGCCTCAAATATCTCGAGACCGGCGAGTTCGGACTAGTGGCGCAGTCGACGCTGGAGCGCAATCTCTTGCTGAAGAACGCGCCGCACTATGTCAGCCCGCTGCCGACGGTGATCCCGATCTTTTCCTGGAGCAAGGGCATGTGGGCGGCGTTGCGCACGCTGCTGGGCTCGACCAGCGCGCCGCGCAGCCGTGGCGCCATCCTCATCAAGATCGGTCTGGCGATCTACGATTTCTACGGGTCCCGGCATCGTGTCATGCCACGCCACCGGCTGGTCGGACGGCGGCGGGCGCTGCGCGACATGCCGGCGCTGACCAGGTCGATCGTCGCCACCGGCACCTATTATGACGCCAAGATCAGTCATCCCGAAAGGCTGGTGCTCGAGCTGATCACCGATGGGCTGGAGGCAAATGTTGTCGCCGCGGCTGCCAACTACACGACGCTGGTTTCGTCGTCCAACGGTGAGCTGACTTTTCAGTCAAAAGGCGGTGGCCAGTCCGAGGATGGCGGCGTGTTTTCGGTGCGGCCGAAACTGGTCGTCAATGCAGCCGGTCCGTGGATCGACGATGTCAACGCCTTGCTCGGCGCGCCGTCGAAAATGATCGGCGGCACCAAGGGCTCGCACATCCTGTTGAAGCATGACGAGCTGGTGCGAAGCCTGGCAGGTCGCATGCTCTATTTCGAAGCCGATGACGGCCGCATCTGCCTTGTTTACGACTATCTCGGTCTGGCACTGGTGGGCTCGACCGACATCCAGGCGGACAATCCCGACACGGTGCGCTGTGAACCGCAAGAGATCGACTATCTGCTCGAAAGCGTGCGTGCGCTGCTGCCTGGCATGAGCTTCGAACGCGACCAGATCGTCTATGCCTATAGCGGCATCAGGCCCCTACCTGCATCCGACGCCTCGGTGCCCGGCTTGATCAGCAGGGACCATTCGGCGCCGGTGGTCGAGCCGGAAGGTTCGCGTCCGTTTCCGATCGTCGCCCTGGTCGGCGGCAAATGGACGACGTTTCGCGGCTTTGCCGAAGAGGTTGCCGACACGGTGCTCGGCCGGCTGGGACGCGGCCGCAAGGTCACCACGCGAACGATGGCGATTGGGGGCGGCAAGAGCTTTCCAACCGAACCGGCGGCGCGGGCCGCCTGGCTGGCCGAGGCCAGGGCGGCTTCGGGCGTCGACGAGCGCTGTCTCGACCAGCTTCTGTCGCGCTATGGAACCAAGGCGTTGCAGATCGCCCGCCACCAGAGCCCGTGGAGCAATGAGGATCGCCTGCCCGTGGCGAGCGACTACAGCACATCCGAAATCGACTATATCGCCCGCAACGAATTCGTCGAGCACCTCACCGATATTGTCATGCGGCGCACAACGCTCGCCATCGGCGGCTCCTTGACGATGGACGATTTGAAGCAGATCGCCGCCATTGTCGGCAGGGCTCGGAACTGGGGTCCGCAGCGAATTTCTGATGAGCTCGACGCCGCTGTCGCGCAGCTCGGCGACAAAAATCTGATGCGATTGTGATCTGCTCGCCGACTGCGACCGATGCGTCGCCGGACCATCGCGTATCAAGAAAATAACGCATAAAAACAGCAGGTTGATCTTCTCCAACGGTTTTCATTTCTCTGCTCGCATCGAGGGGTCGGGCGAAATATCACATATCTTGACGTGAACTTAACACTATCGTATGGTCGATTTCGTACTTGGGCCTGGACCCGCAGGGACGGTTCCGGCTCGCGAGAAATTTCTTGCCTACGGCAGTTGACTAACGAACCAGCGCACGCAGTCGCGGTCGAAAGACCGTGCAGCCTCTGTGCACCGGCTGTTGGTTCCTGGCCACGATCGACTGCTGCGCGGCAAGGGTCTGACGATGGCGCCGTGGCACGCGGCTCCTTTCGAAGGCTGATTGACAACGACACGAGTGCGTGAAAAATTTTTCAACTGAAGATAATAATATCATCTCGGGAGGAGATGGAATGAAATCCAGCAACGCCGCCAATCGTGGTCGCGAGCTGATCGTGGTCGTCGCCCCATGAGCTCGCAGTCCACGATCAATCGGCGCGTGACGCCGGGCGCAAGATGGATTGTCGGCGCGGCCGCAATCCTGGTCTTGTTGGTCGCGATGGCTCTCGACACCAAGGTCGTCGTAATCGGTTCGGCGGAAGATGCGCGAAAGGCTGCGTTTTCACCGGAAGCATTCGGCAAGTCCGAGTTTCCGAATGTCCAGTCAGCCGTCGACCAGCGCGCGGTGGCCGCAGGTGTCCTGGCGTCGGCCATCGCCAAGGACAAGGCCGCGGCGGAGAAGCGGTATGGTGTGCCGGCCAATGTCGGGACCGAATTCTCCGTCAAGTTCACCGGCGTGGTCGGCGAAGGGAAGTCCGGCATCTACAACGTCAAGGTCGACGATGTCCCCAGCACCTTGGTCATTCGGGTGCAGACCGGGCCGGCGATCAACGGAACCGACCTGCGCGATGCCACGGGTACGATCACCTTCGGGCAATTCACCAACCAGATCGAGTACCAGAACGCCGGTTCGGCCCTGAACAACGAGATGAAAAAGCAGGTTCTGTCGACCATCGACAACACCAAGCTCACCGGCAAGACGATTTCGGTCGTCGGCGTCTTCAAGTTGATCAACCCCAAGGGCTGGCTCGTCACGCCCGTGAAGCTGAGCGTTCAATGAATGCGGCACCTCAATTCGAGCCGGCGGCAGCGGACACCGTGCTCGCGGCGCGCAACATCGTAAAATCCTATGGCGGCACACACGCTCTCAAGGGCGTCAATTTCGACATCCGCCGTGGTGAGGTCACCACGCTGTTCGGAGAAAATGGCGCCGGCAAGTCGACACTGATGAAGATCCTCTCCGGTGTCGAGACGCCGACATCGGGAAGCATCGAGCTCGATGGCCATCCCGTCGCTTTCTCGTCCACCGTCGATGCGCGGAACCGCGGCATCTCGATAATCCACCAGGAATTGAGTCTCGCACCCAATCTGAGCGTGCGCGACAACATCTTCATGGGCCGCGAGTTGCATGGGCGAACCGGCATCGACTTCGCGGAGGAGGCTCGTCAGACGCGAATGCTGATGGCCGATCTCGAGGAGGACATCGATCCGATGACCCTGGTGCAGGATCTGCGCCTCGGGCAACAGCAGATCGTCGAGATCGCGCGCGCGCTCTCGGTGGATTCGCGTATCCTGATCATGGACGAGCCCACGTCCGCGCTGAGCGCGACCGAGGTCGAGGTGCTGTTCAGGGTGATCCGGGACCTGACCGCCCGAGGCGTCTCGATCGTCTACATCTCCCATCACCTCGAAGAGGCGCTGCAGATCACCGACCACGCGGTGGTGCTGCGGGACGGAACGATCACGGCCACGGCCAAAGCGAAGAACATCGATCTCGAATGGATCGTCCGCAACATGGTGGGCGAGAACTTCGACCTGGGATCGCCGCCCACCGGCTACGCCTTCGGCGAGGTCGCCTTGTCGATCGAGGATGTAAGCATCGCCGACAGCTCGGGTTCGGACCGTCTGGTCGTCGACAGGCTGTCGCTCGATGTCCGTGCTGGCGAGATCGTCTGCATTTATGGGCTGATGGGTGCCGGGCGCACGGAATTGCTGGAATGCGTCGCCGGACGCTTGCCGGTGACCGGCGGACGGGTCTTGCTGGAGGGCGACGATATCTCCCGCCTCAGCATTGCCGAGCGCATATCAAGGGGGCTGGTGCTGGTGCCCGAGGATCGGCAACGCGACGGACTGGTTCAGACGATGTCCGTGGGGACCAATCTGTCGCTGGCCAGTATCGGCTCCTTCGTCACGGGGATGTTCCTGTCGCGGTCACGGGAGCGCTCGCTGATCGAGGGCTCAATACGCGACGTGCGCGTCAAGACCGCGGGCGGAGGCGCGCCCATCGGGTCACTGTCCGGCGGCAATCAACAGAAGGTCGTCATCGGCAAGATGCTGACGACCAACCCGAAGGTCATGCTCCTGGACGAGCCCAGCCGCGGCATTGATGTCGGCGCCAAGGCGGAGGTGTTCCGGCTGCTCGCCGAACGGGCCGCGCGGGGGCTCGCGGTGGTGTTCTCGACCTCGGAAGTCGCCGAATGCCTTGGGATTGCACACCGCATCATCGTCATGCGCCGCGGCAGGATTTCGGCCGTGTTCGGCGCCGACGTCACGAAAGAGCAGATCATGGCCGCCTCGGGCGAGGCCGTGGTGGCCTCGTCATGAAGAATACAGGAGCCCCGACCGTGACCGACGCCAGCCAGAACCGCAGCCGCTCCGGCCCGAAAACATCGAGCGGTGGCTTCAGCCTGGCCAAGCTGCTGCTGGAGGGCCGGGCGTTCCTCGCGCTGATCGTGATCATCGTCGTCTTCTCGATGCTGTCGCCCTATTACTTCTCGCTGGGCAATTTCCTCACCATGGCCTCGCATGTCGCCATCTTCGGCATCCTGGCGGTCGGCATGCTGCTGGTCATCCTCAATGGCGGCATCGACCTGTCGGTGGGGTCGACGCTCGGGCTGTCTGGGGTCATCGCTGGATTCCTGATGCAGGGCGTGCAATTGCAGACGCTCGGCGTCGTGCTGTTTCCTCCCGTCTGGGTGGTTGTGGTGCTGGTGTGCATGCTGGGCGCGCTGGTCGGCCTGGTCAACGGCGTCCTCATCGCCTGGCTGAAGGTGCCTGCCTTCGTGGCCACGCTGGGCATGCTCTATGTGGTGCGCGGCGCCGCACTGCTGATGACCAACGGCCTGACCTACAACGACCTTGGCGGCAAGCCGGAGCTCGGCAATACCGGCTTCGACTGGCTGGGCTTCAACCGCCTGTTCGGGGTTCCGATCGGCGTGCTGGTGATGGCGGTCATCGCGATCATCGGCAGCATCATCCTCAACCGCACAGCCTTCGGCCGCTGGCTCTATGCCTCCGGCGGCAATGAGCGCGCCGCCGAACTATCCGGCGTGCCGGTGAAAAAAGTGCAGGTGGCGGTGTACATGCTTTCCGGCATCTGCGCCTCGGTGGCCGGCCTCATCCTGTCCTCGGAATTGACTTCGGCGGGGCCGACCGCCGGCAATTCCTACGAACTGACGGCAATCGCGGCCGTCGTCATCGGCGGCGCGGCACTCACCGGCGGTCGAGGCAATATTCGCGGAACTCTGGTCGGAGCCTTTGTCATCGGCTTCCTTTCCGATGGCCTCGTGATCATCGGCGTGTCCGCCTATTGGCAGACGGTGTTCACCGGCGCGGTCATCGTGTTGGCGGTGCTGCTCAACGCCATCCAGTATCGCCGTCGCGTCAGGCTGCCGAGCCCGACCGACGGCCCTTCGACTTCTCCGCAACAAGGCGGCAAGGCCAGAACGGCCGATCCGGCTCACGAGAAGATTGCCGGTTGACCGGTACCCATCGCTAACCAAGGAGGAAACTACATGTATGGCAAGGCAAGAATTCTGATGCTCACGGCCTTTGCGCTGGCCGCTCCGGTCCTCGCAGGATCGGTAACCGCAGCGTCGGCCGAAGGTCTGATCTCGATCATCGTCATCGATCCGGCGAACCCGTACTGGCTGACCGAAGGCAACGTCGCCAAGGCCGAAGCCGAAAAACTCGGCTACACCGCGACGGTCGGCGCCTCGAAAGCCGACACGAACACGGAGAGCAAGCTGATCGACACCGCGATCACCAACAAGTCCGTGGCCATCATCCTCGATCCTGCCGACGCCAGCGGGTCGATCGGCGCGGTGAAGAAGGCTATTGCCGCGAACATCCCGGTCTTCCTCGTCAATGCCGAGATCAATCAGGAAGGCCTCGCCAAGGCGCAGCTCGTGTCCAACAACGCGCAGGGCGCCGCCCTCGGCGCGCAGCAATGGGTGACGAACATTGGCGAGAAGGGCAATTATGTCGAACTTCTGGGCGCCCCGTCCGACAACAACGCCGCCACGCGGTCAAACGGCTACGAGACCGTGATCAGCCAGTATCCGGACCTCAAGAAGGTCGGCTCTGAAGTCGCCAACTGGGACCGTACCCAGGGCCACGACAAGATGCAGAGCCTGCTGCAGGCCCATCCCGACATCATCGGCGTGACCAGCGGCAATGACGAGATGGCGCTCGGCGCGATCGCGGCGCTGAAAGAGGCCGGAAAGCTGTCGAGCATCAAGGTCGGCGGCTTCGACGGCTCGCCGGACGCTGTCGCCGCCATCAAGGCAGGCGACCTGCAATACACCGTGCTCCAGCCAGTGGCCGTCTACTCGGCGAAGGCGGTGCAGCAGGCCGACTCGTTCATCAAGACCGGCAAGACCGGAGCGGCGACCGAGAAGCAGTTGTTCGACTGCCTGCTCATCACCAAGGACAATGTGGACAAGTACACGGCGCCCTTCACGCTCTCGGAATAGAGACAAGGAGGAGTGTCCCTCGGGACACTCCTCGGCCGACCGCCGCAAGGCGACAGTTGACTAAGGCGCGTCGCGTTTGACCGGCCTCATGCGACGCGCTTTAGGTTGTTGTTTTTATGCATGTCGTTATCGCAAAACCGCTGCACACCCTAGGGTCAAGCCCAAGGGCATGCTTTTGCGCGACATGCATTAGACAATCACGCGCCATGGCTGACATCGCCGACGAAATCGTTTAACAGAGCGATTTCCGGGCTTTCAGGGCGGCGTTGCACAGAATTCATGGTCACAATCAAGGATGTCGCACTGAAGGCGGGCGTGTCGACCGCGACGGTCTCGCATGTCATCAACGAGTCGCGCGCCGTCAGTGTCGAAACGAAGAAGAAGGTCCGGCATGCCATAAAGGCGCTGAGATACCGGCCGGACGGCATTGCGCGCAGCCTGCGCGTCAGCCAGACCGGGACCATCGCCGTATTGATCGCCGACGTGACAAACCCGTTTTTCGCCGACTTCGTGCGCGGCGTCGAAGACGAGGCGCACCGGCGCGGCGAACGTTACAATCTATTGCTCTGCAACACCGAGGAGAACGGTGAGCGCGAGCGCCGCGCCATCGAGCTCGTTCTGGAAAGGCGCATCGACGGTATCGTCATGGCGCCCGCCGGCGGTAACGAGACATTGCTTGCGGAACTGGTCGAAAGCGGCCTGCCGCTGGTGTTTGGCGACAGGCGTCTGAAAAGCGTGGCCGCTGACACCGTGGTTGCCAACAATTTCGAGGCCGCAGCCGGCCTCGCGCGTCATTTGATCTCGGTCGGCCATCGGCGCATCGGGCTGCTGGACGCCGATCTTTCAGCCTCCGCCATCCATGATCGCGTCGCCGGCTTCCGCAGTGCGATGGCTGAGGCCGGACTGGCGCTCGATCCGGCTCATATCGTCACCAGCGCGTCCAACATCCCGGCGGCGACCGCCGCCGGTTCCGTGCTGCTCGCGACCAACCCACGGCCTGAAGCGGTGTTCTGCACGAACAATTTCATGACCCTCGGCATGGTGCAGGCCTTGCAGGAACAGGGCCTCGACTGCCCGCGCGACATCGCGGTCGTTGGGTTCGACGACTTCCCCTGGGCCACGGCCTTCCGGCCGCGCCTCACCGTCGTGGCGCAGCCCGCCTATGAGATCGGACGCGAGGCGGCGACGCTGCTCTTCGATCGCATATCGGGCCGGCGCACCGGTCCGACTGTGCAGATGGTCCTGGATACCACGCTGGTGATCCGCGATTCATGCGGAGCAAATGCGAAACGTTCCTTGGGAGACGTCAGCTCGCCTGCTTGAGGACGTCGGGAACATCCTCGCCCGGCGTACCCAGCCAGACGCCCTGTTCACGCAACCGAGCCTGGACCTCGGAGGCGGCAATGCCTGACGTCGGCAGGTTGCGTTTGGCGGCAAGCGAAGCCGCGATCGCAGCCGCTTCCCCGGTCATCGTGCATGCGGGCACGTTGCGGGTCGAGCCGAAGGCGATCTCGTCGACGGAGATGCAGCGGCCCGCCATGATGAGATTGTCGATGCTTGCCGGGATCATGCAGCGATAGGGGATCCCGTAGCCGATGCCGACATGATCCATGATCGCCCGGCTGCCGCCCGGCTCATGCACGTCGACCGGCGAGTTGCAAAGCCCGATCGCGTCGTCGAAGCGCTTGTTGCCGCGCACGTCGGCCTCGGTGAGCACATAGTGCCCGGTGATGCGGCGCGTCTCGCGTATGCCGAGCTTGGGCGCCACTTCCAGGAAGATCGCATTCTCGAAACCCTTGACGTAGCGCTGCAGGAAATCGAAGGCGCAATAGGCCTGCTTGCGGATCTCGATCTCGGCCTTGCTGAGGTCGCGATCGTCGAGGCCGTTGCCCTGGAAGCGTGTGACGTTGACCGAGATCTCGCCCGGGATGAGCCCGGTCTTCATGGTGATGTGGTCCTTGGGGATGATCCAGTCGAACCCCTCCGCCACCTTGTCCTTGATCCGCTGCTGGAAGCCGGTGAGCAGCACGGCCATGGCGTAGTCCTCGTTGCGGTCGCCCGCCTCCTTCGGATAGACGACCTCCCACATGTCGGCCCGGTTCGCCTCGCAGTCGGCGATCAGAGCCGGCACGTTGACGTTGAGGACGCGGAAGTAGGAGGTGATCGGCTGGGTCAGGCCGTCGGCCTCGCGGCCGAGCATGAATTCGGCGCCGGCAAGTGCAGCCACGTCGCCGTCGCCGGAAGCGTCGATGAACGCCTTGGCAAGCACAAGGCTCTCGCCCGATTTCGTCCGGATCAGCAGGCCATGCAGCTTGCCGTCCTGCATGACCGTATCGACGACCATCGCCCTGAGCAGCACCTCGACATTGGCCTGCTCGACCATCTCGATGATGACCCGCTGCATGGTTTCGGCGTCGAAGGTGCCGGTGTACTTGCCCCAGTAGGATTCGCGCACGCGCCCGTCAGCGCCGTGGTAGCCGACGCAGCGGTCGAGCATTTCATGGAAGATCGGCGAGTTGATGAGGCCGGTCGGCTTGGTCAGCCTGCCGCCGGTTATCAGTCCGCCGAGGAAGCCGGAGCCTTCAAGCAGCAGCGTCCTGGCGCCCTCGCGCGCGGCGCGGATGGCGGCGACGATGCCGGACGAGCCCGCGCCCGTGACGACGACGTCGTAGGAGCCGAAGAGGTTCATGATGCTTCCTTTCGAGGTCATTTTGCCGCCATGTGGAATCACTTGGCGTCGCGCAAATGCGGCTAAAACAAATAGATAGAGCGGGATGCCCGCTCTATCCGGTATATTCCATGACGTAGAGGCCGGCATTGTAGTCGGTCACGTAAACCAGCCCGGCCTTGTCGACGAAGATGTCGCAAGACTGGATGATGGGTTTCTTGCCCGGCCTCTTGTCCATCATCGAGCGCGGCGCCGGCGGCACCATCGCGCCGATCTCCCTTGGCTGATACTGGTTCGAGATGTCGTAGACGCGCACGCCGGCATTCTGCCAGGTCGAGAAGATGATCGACGAGCTCTGGAACGTACCCGGCCGGTTCTCGTGGATGTTGTGCGGGCCGTAATGCGCGCCCTTGCGCGGGTAGTCGGCATCGGCCGGCACCGGCATGGTGGCGACGGGCACGGGATTGGCCGGATCCCTCACGTCGAAGATCCAGATGTTCTTCAAGCCATCCTCGACATCGTCGAGAACCGCCTCGTCAAGGACGACGAGGAGGTTGCGGTCGGCCAGCGGCAGGCAATTGTGGGTGCCGCCCTGGAAGGGAGGCGACCAGTTGCGATGGACGATGAGCTTGGGCTCGGCACGGTCGGCGACGTCCATGACGACGAGGCCGGCGTCGCGCCAAGCGCCCCAGGCGATATCGCCGTCGACGATGGCGTGATGTAGGCCGAATTTGCGGTTGGCTTCCCAGCTCGGCGTTTCGCCGGCGGCAAGGTTCATACCCGGCAACCAGTAGCGGCCGGCTTCGCGCGGATTGGCCGGGTCCGACATGTCGACCGTGATGAAGATGAAATCGGTGAAGCCGTCGAGCAGCGCCGACATGTAGGCCCAGCGGCCGCCCGTGTACCAGATGCGATGGATGCCGCCCGAAACCGGCATGAAGCCGATACGCCGGGGCTGCCCGGGGGTCGAGATGTCGTAGACGGCAAGCCCGGCGTCCCAGTTGCGGGCGCCCTTGGGCGCCGCTGTGCCAAGCGCCGTTCCGGCCGATGCCTTGTAGTAACTGGCTTCGTCGGCAAATGCTGCATCGGCGAAGACATCCTTGCCATGGATGACCAGCAGCAGATTGTCGGCGACCTGGAGATGGACGTTCCAGGTGTTGGCAGGGGCGGGGACGAAGCCGGAGGGCTTCGGGTTCTTCGGATCGCGCACATCGACGATCGAGAAGCCCTGACTGAACAGGTGGCCGATATAGGCAAAGCCGTTCTCGACCATGATCTGGATGCCGTCCGCACGGCCAGCCTGGTCGGTATGGCCGATGAGGCGCATGTTGCGGGCGTGATCGGGCTTCATGATATCGGCGGCTGCTGTCACGTCGGTCTCTTCGGTTTTGGTGTTTGGAAAAGGACCGGGATACGCCACGGCGAGGCAGCGTATCCCGGCGGGAGGAGCGCCCTACTTGACGCGGTTGCCCCAATTGTCCTGGCTGTCGACGTTTTCCTTGGTGATCATCACCGGCTGGATCAGCGTCTCCTTTGCAACCGGTTTGCCGGCGAAATGGTTTTCCATCTCGCCGACGATGGACTCGGCCATCGAGAACGGGTTCTGGCCGACATCGGCGTCCTGGGTTCCCTCGCGGATACGCTGCAGGCCGAGCGGCGTGCCGTCGAAACCGACGATCGGGACATGGCCGTCCTCGCCCGCGAGTTTCAGGCGGTCGATCTGGCGAAGTGCTGACACCACGCCGCGGATCATCTCGTCATTGTGCGCCCAGATGCCGGCGACGTTCGGCTCGCGGGTGAAGGCGTCGACCGTCAGCGTCTGCGCGTTGTCGGCGGTCCACTCCGCCTTCAGCACGTCGATCTTGATGTCGGGATACTTTGCCGCGACCTGATCGTGGAAGCCCTTGAAGCGCTTCTCCGACTGGCCGGAACCGATGGCGCCGCGAACCTCGAGCACCAGGCCCTTGCCGCCGATCAGCTTGGCCATGGCGTCGGCACCGGCAGCACCGCCAGCCACATCGTCAAACGTGTTGTAGGCGATCCACTCGCCCTCCGGCGGCAGGTTTTCCAGCATGAACAGCGGGATCTTCGATTCATTGGCCTTGCGGACGCCGCCCTGCAGCAGCGTCGCATCGACGGCGTTGAGCAGGATGATGTCAGGCTGCTTGCTGACGACGTCGAGAAGCTGGGTCGTCTGCGTGCTGGGATCGCCCTTGCCGTCATAGACGGAGATGTTGATGCCTTTTTCGGCCGCCAGTTCCTTGACCCGGTTCACCAGCGTGACCTGATATTCATACTGCAAGCCGAAGGCGATGTAGGACAGGTTCTTGCCTTTCAACAGGCTGTCTTCGGCCATCGCCACCGTGGCGAACGGCAGGCCGGCCGCCATTACGGCTGCCGTTCCGGCCGCCAGCGTCGAGGCGCGGACGAGAAAGTCGCGGCGCGTCGTGTTCATTTTACCCCGTGTATCGATTGTCATGTCGTCTCCTCCACTTGAACGGTTGCTGTCTGTCGAATGGCTTGTTCCGGCTCTGGCTTTTCCGATCGATTCCGGGGACCAATTCCGGGCAGTGGTCGCGGCAGCGCGCCGCGATTGGCACTTACGGTCCCGAAGGGCAAAGCATCCCCGTTCGCCGGAGAGGCGTTGGTTCCGGGCAATCCTTATTGTCGGTTGGCGTTCGCTTCGGAACGCGCGTTCAGGCTACGATAGTTTGGTCGGTTTGCTTGCCTTCGTCGCTATGACCTTCTTACGCATGCCGGCCTCGAGATATTTCCGGCGATAGACATCGAGTGCGGCGGCGGCGGCGATGACGAGACCGCTGACCACCGAATCCCAGTTTGGCGGCACGTTGAGCAGGTTGACCGCATTCTGCACCAGACCGAGCAGGATGACGCCGAGCAGCATGCCGCCCATATTGCCTTCACCGCCGAACAGGCTGACGCCGCCAATGACCACGGCGGCGATGACGGCGAGCTCCAAGCCCTGGGCGGCCGTGGCGGCGCCCGCCTCGAAGCGCGCCGTGATCAGAAGCCCGGCGATCGCGGCCATCAGCCCCGAAATCACGAAAGTGGCGATGATGACGCGCTCGGTATTGATGCCGGCGAGCCTCGCGGCGAGCGGATTGCCGCCGGTCGCATAGACCGAGCGCCCGAACTGCGTGCGCGACAGCACCACCTGCGCGATAATGGCGAGCACGATCGTCAGCATGATCACCGCCGGAATGCCGAAGATGCGGCCTGCCTGCAGTTCCACGAAAAGCTTGGGCACCGGCGCGATGTTGGTGCCGCCCGAGAATATGTAGGCGAGGCCGCGCGCGATCGTCATCGTTGCGAGCGTCGCGATCAGCGCCGGGATGCGGAGCTTGGTGACGGCAAGGCCGTTGACTAGGCCGACGCCCATGCCGGCGGCAAGGGCCGCGACGATGGCAAGTTCGGGCGACCAGCCATAGAAATTGACCAGGCCGACCGACAGCACCGATGCGAGCACAAGCACGGAAGCCACCGACAGGTCGATGCCGGCAATGAGGATGACGAAGGTCTGGCCGATCGCCACCACAGCGATAATCGTCGCCGATTGCAGCACGTTCTCGATGTTGCGCACCGTGGCGAAGACCGGGCTCATGATGCTCATGATCGCGCAGCCGAGCAGAATGACGGCCAGCAGGCCGACGCTCTGCATCAGGTCGATGAACGAGATTTTTCCACGCAACGCCGACAGGCCGGTTGCCCGGTTTGCAATGCGGTCGCTCATCGAGGGGCTCTCCAGTGCCATTGATGTCTCCTCAACCCGTCGTCGCGTAGCTCATGATGGTCTCGCTGGTGGCTTCGGAGCGCGGCAGCGAGGCGGCGATGCGGCCCGAGCGCATCACCAGAACCCGGTCGCTGAGCGACAGGATTTCCGGCAGTTCCGAGCTGATCAGCAGGATGCCCATGCCACCGCGCGCCAGGCGCAGCACCAGCTCGCTGATCTCCGATTTGGCACCGACGTCGATGCCTTTCGTCGGCTCGTCGAGGATCAGCACCTTCGGGTGGCGCGCCAGCCAGCGGGCAAGCACCACCTTCTGCTGGTTGCCGCCTGACAGCGTTGAAACGCGCGTCCTGGACGACGGCGCCTTGACCGCCAGCGCCTTCATCTCGCGAGCGGCGATTTCCTCTTCCTTGGTGATCGACAGGAAGCCCCATGTCTTGACCCGCTCGAGCAGCGAGAGCGTGATGTTGGTGCGCACGGCAAGCAGGCTGACCAGCGCCTGGCGACGGCGGTCCTCGGGCACAAGGCCGATGCCGGCCTCGATCGCCGCCTTGGGATCATTGGGCGCGATCTGCCGGCCGGCGATCTCGACCGCGCCGCTGTCATAGGGATCGATGCCAAAGATGCAGGCGGCTAGCTCGCTGCGGCCGGCGCCGACAAGGCCCGACATGCCGACGATTTCGCCGGCCCGGACGTCGAAGGAGATGTTGCTGAGCACATTGTCGCGATTGAGATTGCGCACCGAAAGCACAATTTCGCCGATCGGCCGGGCCTCGGCGATCGTCTCGCGCACGTCGCGTCCGACCATCATGCGGATGACCTTGTCGTGGTCGAGCTCGGAGATCGGTCTTGTGCCGACCAGCCGCCCGTCACGCAGAACGGTCACGCGGTCGGCGATGCGGAACACTTCCTCCAGCCAGTGCGACACGAAGACGATGCCGAGGCCCTTGGCCTTGAGGTCGTTGACGACACCGAAGAGGCGGTCGATCTCCGGTGGCGACAGTGAGGTGGTCGGCTCGTCCATGACGAGGACCTTGGAATCCTCGGAGATGGCGCGGGCGATCTCGACAAGCTGCTGGTCGGCGGGCGACAGGCGGCCGGCCGGCGTCGAGGCGTTGAGGTGCGGCGCGACGCGGGCAAGCGCGTCCAAGGCGCGCTGGCGCTGGCGGTTGACCGAAACCAGGCCGTAGCGCGTCGGCCAGCGGCCGAGCATGATGTTTTCGGCGACCGACATGGCCGGCACCAGATGCGCGTCCTGATGGATGGTGGCGACGCCTATCCGATGCGCCGCGGCCGGGTCGGCGTGCATCGGCTTGCCGTCGACGGAAATCTCGCCGCGATCGGCTGAATAGAAGCCTGCCATAAGCTTGATCAGCGTCGATTTGCCAGCACCGTTCTCGCCGAGCAGCGCCGTGACCTCGCCCGCACGGACATCAAAATCGACATTGTCGAGCGCCAGCACGCCAGGGAAGGATTTGGTCAGGCCGCGCGCGACCAGAACCTCTCTCGGCTGGTCGTCGACGAGATTTTCCACGGCGCTCATCACAAGGCCTCGGCGCAAGGCGGACGGATGGTCTCCGCCTGCTGCACAGGCGCGGATGATGCGCGCATGATTGTTTCTCCTCCCATGTCCGCCTTCCTCCGGTTCGCCCGGACGGAAGCGGATCGAAGTCCGAAGGCCTTGCCTGCCGTTCCTCGATACAAGATCACGCTATTAGCCCCCTTTGCACATGTCAACTGGTAGAGACAGCGGACCAGTTGATTTTTTGACCGGATCAAAGCGAGAGTCCCAGTTGATACGCTTCTGCGATGTTGCTTTCGATCAGGCGCGGGGCCACTGCGTCTCCGATCCGGCTTATTTTCACGCCGGCGAGCAGAGGCGAGGCCCGGCACCGATGGTAGAGATCCTCGCGCGAGCGGCGGCCGATGATGGCGACGACGGCGTCGAAGTCCTCGACGAGAATGTCGCCGCCGGCGACAAGCAGATAGCGTCCGAAGCCTTGCGTGCCGGCACCGCTGAACACCGGCTGCAGCGTGACGCGCCCGGGCGCGATTTGCTTCAGCGCCAGTCCTGGTCGGATCGAAATATTCTTTATGGCGGCGCGGCGGTAGAACAGCGTGCGCGTTCCGCTTTCGATGTCGCCGCCGACCATCATGTCCGGCGTCACCATCTCGACGCTGCATCCGTTGTCGGCGAGATATTCGGCGGTGCCGGCGCCCTCCCAGTGGCCATTATTGTCGACGACGAGGACCTTGCCCGAGAGGCGAACCGCTCCCGACATGACGGCATCGCCTGAATGGACGAAGGGCAGGTCCAGTCCCGTAATCTCCGGGCGGATCTGACGGCCCAGGGCCAGCGCCTCGGATCCCTGCTGGCTGGAGCGGCCGGCGCTACCGGGCAGATTGGGTTCGGAGCCGGTGGCGAGAACGATATGGTCGGCATTCTCTGCGGCAAGCAGTTCCGGCGTCGCGTCGATGCCCAGCCTGATCGGGACTCCGAGATGGCGCACCATCGCCTCGAGATGCTCGGTGACGCCGGCGACCGACTGGTGCTCGGGCTGTCGCGCGGCGAGCCTTATCTGTCCGCCGAGCGATGTCCAGCGCTCCAATATGGTCACGTCATGGCCGCGCCGCGCCGCGATCTCGGCCGTCTTCAACCCGGCCGGACCACCGCCGACAATGACGATCTTGCGGCGCGTCGCCGCTTTGGCGAACACGGTATCGTCGATCTGGCGCTCGCGCCCGGCGGCTGGATTGTGGATGCAGCGAATGCCCTTCTCCTGGCCGACCTGGTAGATGCAGGCATCGTTGCAGGCGATGCAGGGCCGCACCAGATGGGCGTCGCCGCGCCGGAGCTTTTCGGGTGTCTCGGCGTCGGCGACCAGTTGCCGCGCGAAGCCGATGAGATCGGCGTCGCCGGCCTCCAGCATCTCTTCCGCCAGGCTCGGCGGCGCGATACGGCCGAAAGCCACGACCGGCAGCTTGCTCTGCTGCTTCAGCGCCGCGTTCAGCCCGCGAAAGCTGCCCGCCGTGACGGCCGCCGGCGGGATTTCCATCCAGTAGCTGGAGAAGGAGCCGGCATCGGCATTCAGATAGTCGACGCAGCCGGTGCGCTCGATATGGTCGGCCATCTTCAGCCCGTAATCGAGCCCGTAGCCGAAGGTGGTGAATTCGTCGAGGCAAATGCGAACGCCGACCGGAAAATCATCCGACGTCGCGCGCTTGATCGCCTCCAGCACCTCGACGGTGAAGCGCATGCGATTTTCGAAAGAGCCGCCATAGCCGTCGGTGCGCCGGTTGAAGAAGGGCGAGGCGAAGGAGCGCAGCAATCCGTCATGCGCCACCTTGATCTCGACGCCGTCAAAGCCGCCCACCAGCGCGTTGCGCGCGCTGACGGCAAAGCCCTCGACGGCCGCCTCGATGTCCTCGACATCCATCGCCTTGGTGGAAAAATGGCTCGATGGTTCGGGCATCTGCGAGGGCGCCCACAAAAGATGAGGCGGGCGTTCCAGCGAGGTGTGTCCGCCATGCGTCAGCTGGCCGAAGATCCTGGTGCCATGCGCCTGCACGCTTGCGGTGAGCCGCCGGTAGAACGGGATCACCGCCGGGTCCCAGGCGCTGACGAAGCGTCGCGACATTTTTCCGGTCGGATGCACGGCCTGACTCTCGAAGACGATCAGCGCCGTGCCGCCGCGGGCACGGGCCTCGTGGTAGGCGATGTGGTCGTCCGAGCCCATGCCGTCGAGATTGCCGAGTGCCGTGAAATGCGGTTGGAACACGATGCGGTTCTTCAGCGCCACGTTGCGGATGCGGAACGGGCTGAACAGGCGGCGAAAGGCGGGTGCCGGTTCGGTCGGCTTCATGGCTGCGGCAGTCAAGCTTTGATCTCCGTTCGCATTCCCGATCCGGCCGAGGCAGCGATCGCATCGAGCACACGCAGATTGTCGACGGCATCCCGCGGCGGGTAGGGGACCGGGCGTCCGGACAGCACCGCGCCGGCGAAGGCCTCCGCCATCAGGCGGTATTGATCGACTGGCTCGAACCGGGTCTCGACACGATGCCCATCGGCGTCGACGACGATGATGAGCCCTTCGGCGGCGCGGCTGCCCATGCCAGGGAGGAAGGCGCGCGGCACCTCGATCGTGCCCCTGGTGCCGATGATCTGGTAGGTTCCTTGCCCATTCGCCTTGAACGACGACGAGACCGACGCGCTGCGCCCATCGGAAAACAGCAGCAGGGCGGTGGCGGCAAGATCGACGCCGCTTTTCTTGTCGAGATCGAGAACGCCCATTGCGGCGACCGGTTCTTCGCCGAAGATGCGCCGGACGACGTTCACGGCATAACAGCCCATGTCGAGCAGCGAGCCGCCGCCAAGTGCCTTGTCGAAACGCACATTGCCGCTCGCGGCGGCCTGCATGATATCGACGGAAAGGTGTGCCCGCACCTCGCGGACCGTGCCGATCGCGCCGCTGGCGACCAGCTCCAGCGCCCGCACATTCTGTGGGTGGAAGCGGTACATGAAGCCTTCCATCAGCGGTAAGCTCTTCGCCGCGAAACGATCGGCGACGCGCCGTGCATCCTTCGCGGTCAGGGCGAGCGGCTTTTCGCACAGCACCGGCTTGCCGGCGTCGGCTGCCGCCAGGGACCATTCGGCATGCAGGCTGTTGGGAAGCGGAATATAGACCGCATCGACATCCGGCGAAGCGATCAGCCCGGCATAGGTCTCGAAAGTCCTGTCGATGCCGAGCGTGGCGGCGAAGTCGGCCGTGCGGCGCGGATCGCGCCCGGCAACCGCAACGACGCGACCGTTTGTCGACGCCTGTATCGCCGGCACGACCTGCGAGCGCGCGATATCAGCCGTGCCCAGCACGCCCCAGCGGAGCTCTGACGCCAAACTCTCCTCCCATGATCGCATCGCGGAGCCTAAGAGCTCTCTGATGTTAATCGATTACGTACCCAGAAAGCCGAAGTGGCTGGCATTTGTCAAGTGCGGGAAGGGTTCCAGAAAGTCAGCAGGATTGCCACATTATGGCTCAGTATATTGAATTATTGGGGAGTTTAAGCGGATAGGAATGAGTCGCCAACATGTTGGCGACGGGGAGCGTCTCTAGGGTCGCAGATTGACAGGCATGGCGAAACCAGACAATCGTTTACCTAACACGCTCTCTGGGAGGAGACGGATGAAATACGCATTCAACAGCTGGGCCTATGGCAGCTTTCCAAGCTGGCTTCCCTCTTATGAGCTCGATGAGGTGGTGCGGCGTCTGGCGCGCATCGGTTATGACGGCATCGAGATCGGCTGCGCGGCGCCGCATGCCTGGCCCGCTTATCTCGGTGCTGCCAGGCGGCGTGAATTGAAGCGGCTGATGGATGGGGAGGGCTTGCCGGCCGTCAGCCTGCTGCCCGCGCCGGGCGGCGGACCCGGCCACAATCCGGCCTCGCCGCTCAAGGAAGAGCGCGAAGCGACGGTTCATCATTATGGCGAGGTGGTCGACCTGGCCGCTGATCTCGGCGCCAGGCTCGTCCTCTACATTGCCGGCTGGCAGGTCTTCGGCACCACCCGCGCCGAGGCATTCGAGCGCAGCCGCGACTGTCTGGCGAGGATCGCCAAACACGCGGCGGACAAGGGCGTGACCATCGTTGTCGAGCCGACCGCAGCCGACAGCAATCTCATCGACACGCCGCATCAGGCGCTCGAGCTGATGCGGGCCAGCGGCGCATCGAATGTGAAGACGATGTTCGACACTTTTCACGCGCTTTACCGTGACGATGTCTCCGCCGACCACGCCCGCATCCTGGGTGAAGATCTTGCGCACGTCCATTTCGCCGATACCGATCGCGGCGTTCCCGGCGACGGCGCCGTCGATTGGCTGAGCGTCATGCAGGCGCTGAGGGATATCGGCTTTTCCGGCCATCTCACCATGGAGATCGGCTTTGCCAGCCGCAAGTCCGATCCCGATGCGATGGCGCGCCGGGCGCTTGGATATCTGAAAGGGTTGGAGAAGCAGTTGGCCTGATAGCGCTGGTCCGCTTCGGGAAGAATCCGCTGCCCGCTCAGTTGGCCAGGATCGCGGCGCCGATGCGGCCGATGTCGCCGTCCTGCTCGTCGCTTTCGCCGCTGACGCCGATCGCGCCGATGATCTCTTCACCCGATTTGAGCAGCACGCCGCCGTCGAGCGGAATGCCGTTGGGGATGCAGAGCAAGGCATAGCGGCCCTGACCTTCGACGACATCCTGGAACGCCTTGGTCGGGCGCTTGAACAGCACCGCCGTGCGGGCTTTCAGCGTGGCGATCTCGACGCTGCCGACCTGCGCGCCGTCATCGCGGTGGAGGAGCATCAGATGACCGCCATCGTCGACGATGGCGATGACGAGCTTGAGCTTGTCTTTCTTGGCCGCGGCCTCGCAGGCCGCCGCCACCGCCTTCGCGGCTTCGATGGTGAGTGCCTTCTTGGTCGCGAGCATGTCGATCTTCCTCTGCCTATAGCGAAACCTGGAGCGCCTTCAGCCAGCGCAATCCCTCGTCGGTGCCGGCGCGCGGCTTGTATTCACAGCCGACCCAGCCGGCATAGCCGAGCCGATCGAGTGCTGCGAACACGGCGCTATAGGCGATCTCGCCTTCGTCCGGCTCGGCGCGGCTGGGAACGGCGGCGATCTGTACATGGCCGATCATCGGCAGGTGCCGTTCGAGGCGCTTGAGGATGTCGCCTTCGCTGACGCCGACATGATAGACGTCGAACATGATCCGGATGTTTGGCGCGCCAACGCGATCGATCAAGGCTGCCGCCTCGGCGATCGTCGAGTAAAAATACCTGGGCTTGTCGCGCTGGTTTATCGGTTCCAGAAGCAGTGTCAGGTCAGGGGCGGCATCGGCCGCGAATGCGAGGTTGCGCGCGAATATCTCCGTGGCTTCCGGCTTGGCCGCCGGCTCGACGACACCGGCCATGACATGGATCGATGAAGCGCCGCTCTGGCGCGCATAGTCCGCGGCTTGATGGAGGCTGTTCTCGAAATCCGCCTGACGGCCGGGCAAAGCGCCGAGGCCGAAATCGCCCTTGGCGGTATCACCGAGAGGCGTGTTGATGCCGAGCAATTGCACGCCGTGCTCCTCGCAAGCCTGCTTCACAAGCCCGGCTGCGATGTCAAAGGGCCAATGCAGTTCAACCGCCCTGAAGCCCGCCGACGCGGCGGCAGCAATGCGGTCCAGCAGGGGCAGGTCAGTCCAGAGGAAGCCGAGATTTGCGGAAAATTTCGGCATGATCACTTCAGCTTGAAATGCTGGTTGAGTTCGGTGATGGCGCCGGCGTCGAGATGGCGCACGCTCATGCCTCGCAGGATGATGGCAAGCTTTGCCGCTTCCTCGAGCTCCTCGATGGCGAAGACCGCCGCATCGAGCGAGGCGCCGGCGACCACGGGGCCATGGTTCTCCAGGAGGACGGCGGGATGGCGCGCGGCCAGCGCATCGATCAGCGGCTTGACCGCCTCGGAACCGGGGCGTGTGTAGGGCACCACCGGCACCTGTCCCACACGCATCACGACATAGGGCGTGATCGGCGGAATGGCGTCGGCCGGATCAACGTCCGTAAGGCAGGACAGCGCCGTCGCATAGGTCGAATGAAGATGGACCACGGCGCGCGCCGTGGGCCGCTGGTCGTAAAAGCCGAAATGCAGCGGCAATTCCTTGGTCGGCGCATCGCCCGAGACATGCTTGCCCGAAGCGTCGAGTTTGGAGAGCCTGTCGGCGTCGAGAAAGCCGAGGCAGGAATTGGTCGGCGTGAACAGAAAGCCGTCGTCGAGCCTTGCCGACATGTTGCCCGACGAGCCTGCGGTGAGGCCGCGCTCGAACAGCGATTTGCCCCATTTTACCAGGTTGTCGCGGACTGCCTGCTCACTCATGGCGTACCGATCCTTTGTATTGCCTTCTCGAAAAAATCATGCGCGCCGAAATTACCGCTCTTGAGCGCGAGGCCAAGCGGCCCGCCGCGTTCGGCCAGCAAGGCCGGCACACCCGGGTCGGTCTCTTCGCCGATCTGCAAGCTGCCGACGCCGAGCGCCTCGACCACTGCCCCGGATGTCTCGCCGCCGCCGACCACCACGCGGCGCACACCGCCATCGACCAGCCGGCGCACCAGCGTGGCGAAGAAAAGCTCTATGGCTCCCGCCACCTCGGCGCGCCCGTAACGGGCCTGGGCGCCCGAAACTGCGCCGGCATCGGCTGTCGAATAGACGATCGGCACCTGTTCCTGTCGCCAGAACCAATCGACCGCCTGGTCGACAGTCATGGTTCCATCCATCAGCGCGGTTGGATCGAGCGCGAGGCCGGGATGGATGGCGAGATAGGCGGCGACCTGCGCCTGCGAAGCCTTCGAACAGGAACCGCACAGCACAACGGCCGGCCCAGAGGCGCCTGCAGCGGCGTGCGGTCTCCGGGAAAGCCGGCCTGCCTTGCGGAAATTCTCCGGCAGGCCCATCGCGATGCCGGAGCCGCCGGTCACCAGCCTGTGGCCGACAAGCGCCTGGCCGAGCAGCAGAAGATCATCCTCCGCGACCGCATCGGCGACGACAAGCTGCCGCCCTTGCGCCTGCTGTTCGGCAAAGGCCCGGCCGATCGCCGCGACACCGCCACGGACCGTATTCAGCGGGACCAGTCCTACCTCGCCACGGGTCTGAAGCCGAAGCCAGCGGCGGATATCGGCGTCGGTCATCGGCGTGAGCGGATGGTTCTCCATGCCGGATTCGTTCAACAGCCGGTCGCCGACGAACAGATGGCCCATGAACAGCCGCCGCCCGGTCGCCGGAAAGGCCGGGCAGACGATCGCCACGTGCGCGCCGAGAAGGTCCAGCAGGGCTTCGGCGACCGGACCGATATTGCCTTTCGGCGTGGAATCGAACGTCGAGCAGTATTTGAAGACGATCTGTTCGCAGCCTTGGGCCAGCAGCCAGCGCGCGGCCTCGAGCGACTGGCGCACCGCTTCCTCGGCGGCGATGGAGCGCGTCTTCAAGGCGACAACACCTGCCTCGCAACCGGACGGCGCCGGACCGGCCCCGGTGCCGACGAATTGTGTCGTCGCCATGCCGCCCTTGGCCAGGGTGTTGGCGAGATCGCTGGCACCGGTGAAATCGTCGGCGATGGCTCCCAGAAGCATCTGCTCTACCGGGGCAGGGTGTTGCCGAGTTCATCCTCGATATGGACGCGGATGATCTCGTCGAAATTCTGCTCGGCCTTGAAGCCGAGCTCGGTGGCGCGCCGGGCGCTGAAATTTTGCGGCCAGCCGGCAATGATGCCGGCAATCGTCGGGTTTGCTTCCCGGCGGATAAGGCTTGCCGCGCCATCGCCCGCGACGCGGCGCAAGGCTTCGATCTGTTCGCCAACCGTCGCCGACAGGCCAGGCATGGTGATCGTGCGCCGGGCACCCAGCCGCGCGGTGTCGAGTTCGGCCGCGCGCAGCATGAAGCCGACCGCGGCGCGCGGGCTGGCGAACCAGTGACGCACGGTCTCGCTGACCGGCAGCACGGCCTCCTGTCCGACCAGCGGCTCGCGAAGGATGCTGGAGAAGAAGCCGGAAGCGGCCATGTTCGGCTTGCCAGGGCGGATCGAGATCGTCGGCAGCCTTATGCCGACGCCGTCGAGGAAGCCGCGGCGGGAATAGTCGGCCAGAAGCAGTTCGCACATCGCCTTCTGCGTGCCGTAGCTGGTCAGCGGTGTCAGGCAGTGGGTGTCGTCGATGACATCGGGCAGCGGTTCGCCGAACACGACGATGGAGGAGGTGAAGACGAGGCGCGGACAATAGGGCGCATCGAGGCCGGCCTTGCGAATGGCCTCGAACAGTGAGCGCGTTCCGTCGAGATTGACGCGATAGCCCTTCTCGAAATCGGCCTCGGCCTCGCCGGAAACGATTGCCGCAAGGTGAAAGATCACGTCCGGCCGGGAGGCAACCAGCGTCTCAGCGATACCGGGCTCGGAGAGATCGACGGCCACCGTCTCGACCTTGCCGTTGAAGCGCGGCGCCTCCGGAGCGACGATATCGGCCAGCGTCAGGCGCTCGATGCGTTTCCCGCGAAGCTCGCCCTTGTCGATCATCGCGGCGACGAGTTTTCGGCCGAGCATTCCGGCAGCGCCGATGACGATGATGTTCATGCTATGCGGGCTCCTTTTCATTGCCCCAAGACGCTGGTCCAGAGCGCTGGCCGAGCAGGTTTGAGCCCGGCGCCATCGGCGTCGACCTCCAGGCTGGTGTCGTGGATGCGCAGAATGTGTTCCGAGAACGCCGCCGCTACCGCCTCCGGGTTTCGCATCTTCAAGGCCCTGACGATGAAACGGTGATCCTCAAGACTCTTCTCGATCGCGCCCGGCTTGCCCATTGCGATGCGGCGGTGGTCGAGCATGTAGGTGTAGAGGTCGACCACGAAGTCCGCCAGGAGCCGGTTCTGCGACGCATAGTAGATGGTCAGGTGAAACTCGCGGTCGCAAATCAGGAAGCGCACCGGATCGTTGCAGGCCTGTTCCTGCACCAGGATCGATTCCTCAAGGCGCTTGATGTCCTCGGCGCTGAGGTGCTTGGCCGCGTCGGCGACGACAGCGGTTTCGACCAGCAGCCGGGCCGCGTGCACGGCGTCGAGACTGTAGCCGTTGATGGAGGTCGGATTGGTGACGCCGATCCGCTGCCCGCCGACATCGACATTGACGTTGGCGATGCGGGTGCGGGCGCCTTGCGAGACCTGGACGATGCCTTCGCCCGCGAGCCTCTGGACGGCACCGCGCACCGTTTCGCGACTGACCATCAGCATCGAGGCCAGTTCGCGCTCGCTTGGCAGCTCGTCTCCAACCTGCAGGATGCCAGACGCAATCAGCGACACGATCTTGTCGCGGATCATCTCTTTCGCGGTCTGCTTATGGATCGCTTCATGCAGGGGAGAAAGGGGAACCGGCATCATGGCCACCGACAACTGGACTGTTAAGTAGTCCAGTTAAACCATTCTCCCAGCGCTGTCACGCTAAAACTGAAACACGGGCCGGGACTGTTTCAATCGGCGCAGGTGGCTCTATGGAGCGGGCCGATGTGGCCTACCGTGCCGTCGTTGAAACGTCACATGTGCTGACCCATATAGGGGTTGCGTCGGATGTCTCCTCCCATTGCATCTGATGCGTTCCCCTCTGGAGGTTTTAAACCTTCATGCTTGGCCGGACTTAACAGTCCGGCCTTTTTCTATTGGGGATCTGCGTGGCCGACATGTGCCGATTTCACCGGACTCGTGCCCAAAAAAAGTGCTGACAGCCCAACCTTAATGCATTCGAGGCAATGAGGGCGCTCCAGACCGCCTGCGTGTTAAGCTCTTGGTAACTCTCTCAAGTCGAAGACCCAAAAAAGCATTGGCTTCTCTTGCCCTGCATAGATGCTAGGGCTGGCATTGTGCCCGAGACAAAGGAGCAAGACCAGAATGGCCACCGTACCAAACGCCAAAGCTGTTCCACTCCCCTACAGCGGATCCTCCGTAAAGTGGTATTCGGCAACGAATTCCGGCCCAACACTTTATGGCAGCACATACAACGACTCGATGTACGGCGACGGTAGCGTCACCGTCACAATGTATGGCGGCAAGGGCGATGATATTTATTATCTGTATTCCTCGAAAAACAAGGCGGTCGAGCTGCCCAACGAGGGTGTCGACACCATCTCGACCTGGATGAGCTATAAGCTTCCGGCGAATTTCGAGAACCTGACGGTCACGGGCGACAAACGCTATGCTTTTGGAAACGCGCTAGACAATATCGTTACCGGCGGCTCCGGCCAACAGACGCTCGACGGCTTACAGGGCGATGACGTTCTCAAGGGTGGATCCGGGGCGGACATTTTCGTCGTGACCCCCGGCAACGGCAGTGACCTGATCCTGGACTTTGGCGCCCAGGATACCGTGCGCGTCGGGGGCTACGGCTTCACCTCCTTCGAGGATGTGCACGCCAACATGGTCCAGTCGGGGGCGAACGTCCAACTTAATCTGTCCGACGACGAGTTTCTCATCTTCGCCAACAAGACCATCGGCGACTTCACCGCAAGCCAGTTCAAGCTGGCCGTGGACAGGTCGGCTCTGGAACTCACCTTTTCGGACGAGTTCGACACGCTGGACCTGTGGAACGGCTCGAGCGGCACCTGGGATTCGAACTACTGGTGGGGGGGCGCGAACGGCAGCACGCTCACGAGCAACAACGATCTTCAATGGTACATCGATACCAACTACGCCCCGACGAGTTCCGTCAACCCATTCAGCGTTGAGGACGGTGTTCTCACGATTGCCGCCGCCCAGGCTCCTGAGGCGATCCGACCCTATATAAATAATTACCAATACACGTCAGGTTTGCTGACGACCTACGAATCCTTCGCGCAGACCTACGGCTATTTCGAAATTCGGGCCGACATGCCCGAAAAACAAGGTGTATGGCCGGCCTTCTGGCTTCTCCCGGAGGATGGCTCCTGGCCACCGGAACTGGACGTCGTGGAGATGTTCGGTCAGGATCCAAACAAGCTCATTTTGACAGGCCACTCGAACGCGACGGGAACTCATACGACTGTGGGCTCGACGGCCTACGCCTCGGATACCGAAGGGTTTCACACGTACGGCGTGCTTTGGACAGAAGACGAACTCGTCTGGTATTTCGACGACGTCGAAGTCGCTCGTGCCGAAACCCCTGCCGACATGCATGAGCCGATGTATATGCTGGTGAATATGGGGGTTGGTGGCCTCGCGGGCGCGCCCGCCGACCAGCTTGCGACACCCGCAGAAATGCAGATCGACTACATCCATGCCTATGCGTTTAACGATTGGATTATCTAGGCGTTAACAATGCGCGGAGATTGATCCAAAGCGCCTTCACCGGTCCTGGGTGACGCGACGCGTCATGCTGCCGATCGGGCGGCATGAGGCGAGGACGCAGCGACAGGCAGGGGGCCTTGCCAGAGCCTCACCTGAGAATGTCCCTCAACGACATGTAACCTTGGGCGCATGCCAATTTGGCCAGCGTGATCGCCTTCACGGAAGCAGTCTTCCAGATCGCTAAGATGAATGATGCTGCACAACTCCCGATGGGCTGGCAGCAGGAGGACAGACCAAATGACCACGCACCGCATAAGTTGGGGATTGCTCGCAGCGCGCCGCATTGCGGCGGCGCGTGGGCTCGATCCGTTCGACGGCGAAGCCTTCGCCCGCTCGCTCGCGCCCCGCATTCTTGAGATCGCGCATGCAATCATGCAGATTGAGCCGCGCCGTGGGCCGCGCGAGATCGCGTTGCATCAGTTGCGTGAGGTGGTAGGCCGCCACGCCGCCGATATCCCCGATCTGGTGGTTTCGGAAAACATAGCCCACGCGGCCGTGTGGCTGCTCCGTTGGGCGCAGGAAGGCCCAAGCCTAGCCGCCGACAATCCCAAGCCGGAGCGCACCTTGCTGCGCAACATGCGGATGACCGTCTTTCTTGCCGATGGCTGCGCGAAACAGTGGGACAGGGTTGTTGAGATAGGCGGCCATCCTGTTCGGAATGACGGTCGCAGATGACACGAGCGGGTAGGGGGCGTTAAGCCCCCGCCTCAAAGGATTTTACCCCTCTCCGATGCTGTGCGGTCCCTCGGAACTCTTCGCCGATCGAGATCGAGATAAGGCGTCGCCTCGCGGCCCAACGAACAGCCCGCCCCTCGGGTCGGTGTGCGCCCAGAGGCGGCAATCTGGAAGGTGAGATTCGACCTTTGGCGGAAGTTTCGTGGGACCCATCCGACAGCGCCGTTTATTAACCATAACATCGTTCCAGCCGCCGGCCCCAACGCAACCACGGGGTTCGAGTAGCCGGATGGCGAGCCTGTGTGACATACATTGCAGACACCCCACCTCTGATGTAATTTAGCAATTGATCAGGTGAGGGCTTGTCCGCTGTCGTGGCGGCTTTTCTCCCGGGTCATGTCTCGGCAGGTTGCATGCTCTCTAACGGACCTTGATATCGCAAGTTGTGTTCTTGTGGTCATGAGGTAACGGCGGTTAAGGGATTTGCCATGCTCCGACGTTGCGGCTTCGTTGTAGCCTTCATCCTCGCAAGCCTTGCGGCCTTCGACGCGTCCGCGCTCGAACGAAGGGTTGCCTTTGTCATCGGCAACTCCGACTACCGGGAAATCTCCGCCCTTAAGAACCCGGCCAAGGATGTTGTGGACGTATCCGATACGTTTCGGCAGGCTGGTTTCGAGGTGTTCGTTGCGAGCAATCTCACCAAGCTGCAGTTCGAATCCCAGTTCCGCGACTATCTGGCCGCCGTGGACGGCGCCGATATCGCAGTCGTCTACTATTCCGGCCATGGCTTTCAGATCGGTGGCGAAAATTTCCTCATCCCGGTAGACGCCTCGTTGAAACAGGCGGCCGACATCGAGGTCCAGGCGATCAAGCTGAACGACGTGCTGCAGCAGATGCGTTCGAAGTCGAAAATCCAGGTGATCATTCTCGATGCCTGCCGCAACAATCCATTCCCGCGCAAGGATTATTGGCTAAGGGACCAGCTTGTTGTCGCGAGCGGTACCGGCCTTGCACAAGTAAAAAGCTCGCTGAACACGCTGATCGCGTTTGCCACCGAACCCGGTGCGGTTGCCTATGACGGCGCCGGCGACCTCAGTCCTTTTTCATCAGCGTTTGCTCGTCGCGCGCTGGCCCCCAACCAGGAGATACGCACCGTCATGTCGGCCGTGCGCCGGGATGTGGTTGAGGCGACAAAGGGCTTGCAGGTTCCCTGGGAGAACTCTTCGCTGATCGACGACGTCGTTCTGATGCGTCGCAGCAGCCGCCCATCGCTGCCGCCGGTGCTGGAGAAGGTCGTGCTGTCGGGGGCCGGGCCCATCAATCTGGATCTCCCCGAACCGGTCGAGATCGACGGCGGGACAGTCACCGTCAGCATCGAAAGACCGCCCACGCTCGGCCGCCTGATGCTGGACGGCAAGGTCGTCGAGGCGGGAGAACAGATCCAGGGCAAGGACCTGCCGCGTTTGCAGATGGATGTCCCCAAGGGAATGGGCGAGACCGAAGAAATGGATATGCTGGCCTATGCCGCACGCGACAATTGGGGCGGCGAAGCCAGGGGCATGCTGGTGTTCCGGATCAAGAGCGGCGAAGGACCCCAGGGCGAACAGGTGATGGCCTCGCTCGAGGCCGAGCAGAAGCAGCAGGTGCTGGAGCGGGGCATCCACATCACCGGCGCCGCCGAGGCGATCGAAAACCGGGAGATCGACATTCCGGTCGGCGTCGGCCCGATTCCGCTGAAGCTGAATTTCCCGACACAGGACCCCGCGGTCAGCCTGAAAGTTGCGAGCTACCCGGCAACGGGAACACTCTCCCTGCCGGATCGAATCCTGGCGCCCGACTCGAGCCTGATGGCCGATGAGGTCGACCGGTTGCGCTATGAGCCCCAGATCGGGGCCGGCGAAACGGTCGAGGTCGCCTTCGAAATTCGGGCGGGTAGCGCCGCATCCCAGCCCGCCACGATGAAATTGTCGCCCACCGTCGATCCATGCGACTCGGCGGCCGGCGAGCCCCTCGACCTGCAAGGCGTCGTCCCCGGCCTGCTGCCAAATGAAATCGGCGCCGACGCGATGAAGCTCTGCGAGGCTGCGGTCAAGGCGTATCCCGATGTCGCCCGCTTCCGCTACGAACTGGGGCGCGCGCTGCTTGCAGCCGGCAAGGTCGAACAGGCGAAGAAGGCCATACAGGCAGCCGCCGACAGGGGGCATGTCCGTGCAGTGTTCGAACTTGGCTATATCGCCTCGTCCGGAATAGGGATGGACGTCGACCCCAAGAAGGCAAACGACTTCTACGCAGTGGCATCTGACAAAGGCGATCCCTATGGCATGACGGCATGGGGTCGCGCCTTGTTCAACGGTCTCGGCGCTCAGCGCGACACGGCCAAGGGGCTGGACCTGCTGCTGAAGGGAGCGGCGATGGGCCATACCTATGCTATGAACGATCTGGCCGCGATCTTCACCGAGGGTCGCAATGGTGTGCCCGCCGATCCGGCCCGCGCCGTTGCTTTCCTGAAAGCCGGTGTCGAGCGGCAAGATATGTATTCGATGAACCTGCTCGGTCGCAACTACCTCAGCGGCAAAGGTGTCGACAAGGATCCGAAGGCGGCTCTGGCGCTATTCCAGAAGGCCATTGATCTTGGCCAGCCCTACGCTCCAGCCAGCCTTGGGCGCATGTATCGAGACGGCCTTGGCGTGCAGCAGAACCTTGATGAAGCACAACGCCTGTTCGAGTTGGCGACCACGCGTGGCGATCAATCCGGCGCATATGATCGCGCGGCCCTCGAGATGCTGAAGGGCGACCAGGCCGACCAGGCCGTTGCCGTGCGGTTCCTGGCATTCACAGTCGCGCTCGATCTTCGCAACGAGTTGCCGGACGCCCAGACGACGCTGGCCAAGTTCGGAACGAAGGCGAAAACGGCAGCGTTGAAGCAACTGCGTGGGGAACTCAAGTCGAAGATTCCGTCAAGCGGTTCTATCGACACGCAACTGGTCAAGGCGGCCAGGGCGGTCTGGGAGCAAGCCAATCCGCGCCGGGATTTGTTCTGATCAACAAGGAGGCAATGGTGGGCAGAGTATCGAAGCAGGCGATTATAGGAACAACTCTCTCCGGCGTCCTTGCGGCGCTCACAGGCTGCACGTATTTGATGCCACCCGAACCGACGCCGCTGGTGGAAACGTCGCAGCCGAAGGTCGTTCGCAGGGTACCTGTCGAGCAGAAGGTCGTGCGCAGGGCACCTGTTGAGCAGAAGGTCGTCAAGGCCGCTCCCAAACGGGTCAAGAAAAAAGTGGTCGAGCCGGTTGTGGTCGAGCCGGTTGCGGAAGAGCCTCCACCACCTGTCATCGCTCCCTTGGGTGGCAGTGGCGGGGGAGGGGGAGGCGGTTGGTGATGGGCGCTCGATAGCGGCCCTATCTCGGCGCAGCTGAGCTGACTTCCGTTTCGCTTTCCACGAAAGCTGCGTAACACCACGAGGGTCGGCGGTGGCGTTGGCCAAATGGCCCCCAAGACGGCTGCAAGTGTAGCGCAAGCAATCGGGATTCAGACCGCGGTCTAGTACGCATCCGCTGATTGGTGCAGCGCTTCGATCTCTGCCATCTGGATGCCCATTTCGACAAACGCGGAAAGAACCGAGAAGCGGTCCGCTAATGCAACACGCGCCAGTCCGGCCAGAACTCCCGCATTGACTGCATGGGCGGCAGGAAATGATTGCAAGTGCGATGCCGCAGCCATGTCCGTAGCCGTACCGTTGCCGCGCCGTCCTGCAGCCAGGGCAATCCATTCAGCCGGCGTTGTTGGCGGCATTGCCGCAACCCTGCTCACCTCTTCGTTATGGTGAGGATTATCCGGTTGGCTGACCCAGTCGTGAACAAGCGCGAGCAACTCCTGATCCCCGCTGTCGAGCAGATCGGTCAGGTGGGTCAGGCACTCATGGGCCCACCAGACCGCGGCCCGCTCGGGAAGGAGATAGGCACAGAAGGTGATCGCCTCCTCGGGCACCCGTCCGGCAAGGAGGGCACGGCAAAACTCGATTGAAGGCTGTTCGGTTGGAGGCGCTACCATGTCCCCGGCAATAGCGGGGCAGGCCATGAAAAGATCCCGTGCCGTTTTGAATCGAAGCTCATTGGCCATGGCCGCCACGCTTTCACTTAGGGAACAACGGCACTGAAGCCCTGGACGGGGCGCCGGTCAAGCCTCAGTTCCATGGCAAGGTGACAACCACCGTTCATCGCTGATATGCTCAACGTTTGTGACAGACAATTGCTTCGGAATTTGGTATAGTCCGGGCTGGCGAAATCGGATGCTCAAAACAGGAGTAACCGTTGTGCAGTTGTGGGGTTCAGCCTTTGTGTTGGCGGTCGCGCTTTTTTCGACACATGCTTCCGCCGATCCACTTCAAAAATCGGAAGACATCGTGAAGTTTTTTGCCGGAGCGGGCGAACTCGGCCCGCAACGTGGGGTTTGTGTCGGTACCGAAGACGAGTGCAAGAGCAAGAAGAAGGAGGCGGCGCCTGCCGAAAAAACCAGCCTCGATATGCTGATCAATTTCGGCCTGGATTCTGCGGAGCTCGACGCCACTGCGCGCGCTGAACTCGGCGAGTTCGCCAAGGCGCTGAAAGACAGCAGGCTGAGCGCTATCAACTTCGTTGTTGAAGGTTACACTGATGCATCCGGTTCGGCTCGCTACAATGAAGGACTGTCGCAACGAAGAGCACAATCGGTGACCGCCTTCCTGGAGTCCAACGGCGTCGACGCTGCCCGCATCAAAGCGATCGGCCTGGGCGAAACGCATCCACGCAACCCCGACCCCTACAGTCCGGTCAACCGCCGGGTGGAAATGCGAATAAGCACCGAGTAGCTGGACCGGGTGCGCCAAAGCCTTGGCTCAGGCGTCAAGCGAGCTTGAGGCAGGGGCTTGTCAGTTGTTGTTGAGCACGCCACCCACCGCCACGCCGGTGCCGAAAATCAGCGCCTTGGTCAGGAAGTCGTTGTTGTCCCGCGGCGGAGGGGCATCCCGCCGAACCACCTCACGGTAGCGCTTTTTCTGCACGACCTGCTGTTGTTTGCGGGGCTTGTGTGCCGCCACCGGCTTTTGTGTCCGAGCTTTCTGTACCACCGGCTTTTGTGTGCGGGCCTTCTGCACCTGTTTTTTCGGCTGCGCCGCACGAGCCTGATCGGCAGCATATCTGGCGCGCACCGTAGCCATCATTGGATCAGTCTGGATCGCCAGGAACGCCAGTTGCTCGCGTGTCAAGAAATTGGTCTGCGGTAGCCCATTCTTCGCTTGCCAGACGCCGATCGCCTGGCGGGTCTTCAGACCGATGTTTCCGTCGATACGGCCGAGTTCATTGCCCAGGGCTTCGATGCGTAACTGCAGATCGATGCGGCCCTCGCGATCGAGACCGATCGCGCTTTCAGTTAACTCGGTGCCCGGAGCCTGCTTCATCTCGTCTGAAACGCCAACCGAGGTGCGAACGGCTGAGCCGGAACTGGCGTTCGCCTCGTCCTCATCGACCGCTGCGACCTGCCGGTTTTCGGCTTTCGGTTCGTTCAGCTGGTCGATGTTCAGCCGTGCCACCGTGGCGAAGCGGCCGTTTGGAAACTGGTCGAGATAGGCCTCGTAGAACGGAACGGAATTGCGCTTCGAAGCTTCATCCCACAGACGCTGCTCGACCTCCCAGGAAGGAGGTTCGCTGGTTATGGGGGCAGGGATCGCGGTCGCCGAGGCGCCGGATGTGTCGGCGACAGGTTTTACGGCAGGCACCGCTTCCGCAACGGATTGCCCCATGAAGACCTCGCGCCCTAGCGATGCGTTGTGCCAGGGTCGCTGGCGGCCCTGTGTCGTTTCGGTCACCTGGCCGCGCACACGCGTCAACGCGCTCTGGATTTCAACGCCGGGCTCAGTCAGGTGCCTGGCGAGCGCCGTGGAATAAGGACTGTTGACGCCGTTGCCGTCGAAAGCGATGGCGCCCGGATCCGTTGCATAGGCAATCAGAATGCCGCCGGTTCCAACGCCGTCCGATTTTGCTTCAACCGGCGCCAGACCGGCGCCGAACGAGGTGGAACGGCTCTTCGGCATCGAGGCCGCCAGAGTCCTTGCCAGCGGATTGTCACGGCAGGCATCGAGGATAATGACGCCAACCGCCGGCTCGGGCGGCAGCGCTGCCATGAAATCGTCGATCTGAATGGTGCGGGTCTTGAGATAAGCGGGCGATGTCAACTCGGCGTCGACCGGAATCAGGAAATTCTTGCCGTCGACCTGCATGCCGTGCCCGGCATAAAAGATAACGGCGAGATCGGCGTCGTAGGATTGCTCGGTAAACCGACTGATGAGGCTGTGCATGCCTGCATTGTCTTGATCGACCCCCTCGATCACCTGGAAGCCGGCATTGCGCAAGGTGGATGCGATGAGGTGCGCATCGTTGGCGGGATTGGGCAAGGCAACGGCATGGACGTATTTGCTGTTGCCGATGACCAGCGCCACGCGTTTGGTATCAGGCGCGGCGGCCTCGGCGCCAAGCGAGGCGATGACAAACAGGATAAACCCGCTCAGAAAGACAGCAAATGCCTTCATGGATCAGCCCTCCGCCCCAACGGCGCGCGCTATTGATGTCTGCGCATGCTAAATTTCATCAGCGACATAGTCGCTTCTGCCAAAATGGCTCTTGGGCGTATGTGATCTCGACCACAGTTCTGGTTCACAAAAGGCCCGAAAAAATTAGCTATAGTGATACTTGGCGCCACCAATGGTCTGACGGCGAAACTCGCACGCCCGCGAGAAGCAGGCTCAAAGGGTATTCTGAATCGAGCTTATGAGGGCCGTGATTGCCTGCTTGTACTTTTCGAACTCCGGCGATGTCTGGCGGACTTCCGTCGTCGTCGTTGTCTGCTGGCCGGCACCGGTCGCCGGCGGGCTCAGCTTCCGACCCATTTTCCGTTCGGCCCAGCCCACGACATAGCTGGCGGTCTTGCCGGTGAGAAACGGGTTGGCTTGAATGACGGCAGACCCGAGCACGGCGCTCAATTGCGCCGAACCTTGCGCCGACAACACTTGATGCGCGCCTTCCATCCCCAGGAAATGACAGAGATAGAGCCTGCCAGCAGTGATCTGGTGGCCGCGCGCCCGAAGATAGGCTTCGCCTTCGCGCGCCAGATTGCTCACCATCTCGCGCGAGATCGTGGCGTCGTAGCGCAGAGCGAGCAGGTCGGCGGTTGACAGTGTCCGCGCAAGTTCGGGGCGGTATGTATTCATCATCCTGATCCAGGTCTTTGTTATGAACTGACCGGCGCCGGTCGCTGAAGAATTGGGGTTCTTGGCGCGGGCGCTGCCACCACTTTCGACATGAACGATACGGTCGGTCAGCGTTTCGACAGCGGAATCGTCCGTGGCGATTGTGGTAACGGTGCCCAGCGGATCGATCGCTTGGCCGCTCTGATAGAGCTCGAAATGCAGGTGCGGTCCGGTCGAAAGGCCGGTGGTGCCGATATAGCCAATGATATCGCCTGCCTTCACCTTCGTGCCGACACCGTCCTTGATCGCGAACTTCTGCATATGCGCATAGCGCGTCTCGCGGCCGTTTACGTGCGAAATCTTCACCAGATTGCCGTAACCCCCTCCATCGCCTTGAAAAACGATTTCGCCGTCGAAGGCGGCTGCGATAGGCGTACCCAGAGGTGCCGCCCAATCCACACCCTTGTGGATGCGAACGGTCCCGAGGATCGGGTGCTTGCGTGGGCCGAAGGTGGACGTCATGACCCCGTTGACCGGCGTGACCATGCCGTTGGTGACCGTTAGCGAGCGAACCTGATCGTCGCCGCTAACGCATGCAAACTGGCCGTCGCTCTGTTGAAAGACGAAACAATCGAGGCTCTTTTCGCTACCCTGGATGCCCACATACAGCACCCGTCCGGCAGTCTCTTCCTTACCCCGCGGCCTTTGCGAATAGATCAGGACCAGACGCTGGTCTTCGCTGGCGAAGGCATCCAGATCCTGTCCCCTCGAGAGATACATGATTGCTTCGCCGATCACGCCGGTCGGAACTTTGTTGCGTGCCGCCGTCGAATAGATTGCGTCGAGCAGTCGGTATTGCCTCTTGTGCGTGCCTTCCGCCTGTGCGCCCGAGTAGTTGAACAGATCTTCACGAACCCAGGGATCAACCCCCGACACAAACGCACCAGCGGCATTGCGCGTCAGCGTGCCGACAAATACGTTCTTGGCGTAGATAGAAACCTGCATGAGGGACATGGTTGTCGTCTCGCGCGCCGGCCGGTATCCGCGCATGGCGACGACATATCCAGGCTCAAGGCTTTCCCGACTGAAAAGCGCCTTCAGGGCTTCGCCCGCCAGCTTGGCATCCTCGGCGGAGAAATGCGCATCCAGTGCAACGCTGTCCAAGCTGCGGTCGTTGAGAATCTTTACGAACGTGTCTTCGGTAGCCGAGAATCGCTGATATTCGCTCGTGACAATTGTAACGCTTGTGTTGTTTTCGATCTGCGTCTTCTGGAATGCGGGAAGGGCTGCCTCGCCGGCAGCGATTGTTTCGCCCCAGCCTGCTTCGGGATCATCGGCGCCCGCCTGCGGGCCAGAAGCAACCGGGGCCTCGCCTGGAACGGGTGGCTGAAGATCGTCTTGCAGATCGCTGGATGGTGCCGCCGCGGTCTGTCGCTGTGCCTGGAAGAAGGCGAAATCTTCTTGCGTGGACGGGATCGTCGTCATGAATTTTTCGCTGGCGCTAAGCATCACGTCAGACAGAATTTCGATCTGGGGAGAAACTCCGGCCTGATCGAGTTCTGCCGGGCGCGGGATCACTTTACCTTTCGTTGCGGCGCCGGCGTCGGGCGCAAGGGTGATCCACATCGGATCCCCCGCGAGGTCGATAATGGCAGGCACGTAGACCGATGCATCGGCCGGCACATCGTCCGTTCCTTCGACCGCCTGCAACTCCTCGTCTTCATCGCCGAACGACCAATAGTCCGCGGTGAGGTAAAAGCCGGCGGCGATCGACAGCAGGACAATCACGGCAAGACCGGCAAGCAGCCTGCGCCACAGCCTGCGTCTGCGAAGGGCAGCGCGCGCCTGCTTCTTCAGCCTGAAGCTCGTATCGATACTGTGCGTCACGGATTGCTTCCGGTCAGGAAAAAGGTCCACCGCACCTGTTCGAGCGTATCGACTTCGAGAAATCGTGCGGCGATACGGCCGCGCTGCCAGCATTCATCAATGCCGCGTATCGAGAAACGCCGCCGGTCGATGCACATTTCGGTCGACCCGGTCAGGATCGCGTGACCAAAAACGTCCGTCGCATAGATGTAGATATAGCGGTTCGTCAGTTCCTCGCGGATGACGTTTACGCATTGATTTGCGCCGATGGTCCACCAGCCGTCGGTCTGGTCCGCATTGTCGACCTTCTGGCCAACGGCGAGATTGACCACGTCGAGTGTCTGGTTGCAGACGGTGAATTCGGCACGCGCTTCGTTCGTCGAGAGGAGAGCCAACAGCGCCGCACCCGACATGACCGCAAGTTTGAGGGCTCGAACCAAGTCATGCCGCTTCTTGGGCGGGACAGCGGGCAGGGAGGAAAAACGCGAGCGGCGGAGGTCCATGGGCGTCCATGCTACCCGCCGAGCCGGAAGTACTGTGCAGTTGCGGAGAAGTCAGATCCGCTGGTCTCGATTTCCTCGACAATTTTGGGCAGCAGCACCGAGGCTGGCGTTGGCTCGGAGAACGCCGCAGCCTGAATATCCTGTCGACCTGTGATGACCATTATAATCTCCGGCACGGGCTTGCCGGCCGCCTTGTCGGCAGCGCCGAGACCGGTCGGGATGCTGAAAGTGGCCTTGTCCGATTGCACCACGATGCGATCGTCGAGGTTGAATGCCATACCCTTGTGGTCGATCAGCAGCACGCTGGAAATGAGGCCGCCATGCGTCACCAGCGTGCCGCTGATCGGCGAACCGCTCGGCACCGACGTTCGATCGAGGACAAGCTGTGGCTTGTCGGCCGCTGTCCGGTCCAGAAAGCGCAGAAAGTTGGTGACTTCGCATTGGGCTGGTTCAATGAGGCGGACGCTGATGTCCGGCTCGACATGGAACCTTGCCTGGAAATCGTACATCATTCGCTCGAATGGCGGGACCTCCATTCCAAATCCCTCTATCGCGGCAGCCTTGTCGGTTGCCGACGTCAACGCCGCATAGAAACAGTCGCCACCGCTGAAGTCGCGCACCCAGGAGACCCGTCGCGCCATCGCATCGACGGGACGGGCCGGCGGAACTTCCGGTCTGGGCACATTCAAGGCGACGGTGGCGTCGTCCGGCGGCTTGGCCTGCTGTGCTGGTGCGTTCGCGGCTTCCGTCTGGTTTGCAGCGGGTTCCGGCCCCTGCGCTGCCTTAGGCTCTGCCGGCTGGCTGATTGGTTCCTCGGGCTTCTGGCGGCTCTCCATGACATCGGGCTGGACCGCTGGCGGCGTCGAGGCTTTTCCGGTTGACTGCTGAGGCAAGCGCTCCACCGCCTGCGCCGCCGCGGCCCTGCGTTCGGCGTCGAGCCTTGCTTTTTCCTCCGAAACGATCCGCATCGCCTCTTGCGCCTTTCGGCGTTCCTCCTCTTCGGCTTTCGCCGACTCGGCCTTGGCATTGGCCGCGGCTTCAGCCCTCGCCAGTGCATCCGCTCTGGCCTTCGCTTCCGCTTCGGCTTCAGCCTTCGCCTTAGCCTCTGCCTGATTTTCAGCTGGCGACGGCGTCTCGGCTACCGGCTGCTCAGGGGTTTTCTCGGTTGGTGAGGGGACTTCGGCGGGCTGTGTCGGCTCCGGCATTTGATCCGCCGCGGCATCTGCCCGATCTTCAACTGGTGGCGCAGTGGCCTCTGTTTGTGGCTGCTTAGGCGGAGCTGCCTTTGCCGGCTCATCATCCGGCGGATTCGCAGCGCTGTCCGCTGGGGCCGGCTTTGATGCTTCTGGTGCCAAAAGCGATGTATCGCCGGCGACCGGCGTGGAAGGCGTCATCAAGCCGCTCAGATAGATGCCTGCACCGGACGCCACAGCCAACGCCGCCAAGGCAGCGATGGCGATGGTTCGGGTCTTTGCAGACTTTCCGGGTGCATCAGGCGTGACCGCGCGCGCAGGACGGGCGACCGCCGAAGGCCGCGGTTCGGATAGATGCGCCGGCCGGACATGCGGGACGAAGCGCTGCTCGCCCAAGCCCTGTGCAGTTGGCAAGCCAGGCCCCTGGGCTTTGGAACCAGGCGCGGTGGTCCCCCGGGTTCGCGGCAGACCGCTCCGCTCGCGCGGTGTGATGGACGTTGGCGGCGTTGTCTCCTCGCTGTCATCGCGCGTCAGCCTGGCGATGTCCGCCATGTTGATCGGCCGATCTTGCGGGTCCGGTTGCAGCATGGCTTCGACAATGTCGCGAAAATCGGCATCGATGTCGGACAGGTCCGGCACGGTTCGGCGCTTCTCCACGATCTCGAACTGGGAGCCGCCCATGTCGATCGGTTTTCCGCGCAGTGCAGCGACCAGCACCAATCCCAGGCTGTAGATGTCGGACTGCTCGCTGACGTCGCCGCCATACAGTCCGAGCTGTTCGGGAGAAACGTAGTTGTACTTTCCCGCGAACTTTCCGCCGATCAGGGTCTCCCCGCCGACGGTGGCCGATCGTGCGATGCCGAAGTCGATGATTTTTGCACGGTCGACCCGGCCTCCTGGCAGGATGATGTTATCCGGGGAGAGGTCGCGGTGTATTGCTCCCGCCTGGTGCACGGCGCTCAGACCGGATGCGAGGCGGTGGCAGAGCTTGCGCACGTCTTCCGTCCGCATCGGTCCACGTCGCATGACGTCGAACAGCGATTCACCGTCGACGAATTCCATGGCAAGGTAGGGCCGGCCGATCCCGGGATCGATCGTGAAGACGTGATATCTGACGACCGCGTCGTGCGACAGGTGATTGAGGATCGAGGCTTCCTTGCGGAACAGCGACAGGATCGTCTGGTCACGGGCGAACTCTGGCAGGACAATCTTGATCGCGACGTGGTCGCCGGTCTGGATGTTGTGGCCACGGTAGACCTCACCCATGCCACCGAACGCGATCCGCTCGTCAAGTTCGTAGATGCCGCTGAGTTGCGTGCCGACGGCGGTGTTGGTCAGGCCAGGCGATATTCGCGTCTTGTCGTCGGCGCTCATCAGCCTCAAACCTCCGCGGGTAGATCAGGACGGGATCCGTTGCTCCCGTCGCCGATCTTCACCAGCACGATCGTGACATTGTCAGTTCCGCCGCGCGCCAGCACCGTTTGCAGCAGGTTCTCGCACGCCGCCTGAGGTGTAGCGGACACCGCTGCCGCCTCGATCTCGGCGTCGGTGACGTGCGCCGTCAGCCCATCGGTGCTCAACACGAAAATGTCCCCGGGCATGATTTCGCCTTGCTGGAAATCGATGACGATCTCGTCGCTGACCCCAACTGCATGCGTAATGACATTGCGGCGCGGCCAGGTGAGCGCTTCGGCCGCGCTGATCATGCCCCTGTCGAGAAGTTCCTGAACTTCGGTATGGTCCTTCGAAATTTGCGAGATCGAGGCGTTGCGGATCAGATAGACCCGGCTGTCGCCCGCCCACAGGCATGCAAACCGCCCATTCATCGCCAGCAGGGCGGCGACGGTGGAGCCTATGGTTATGCCGCGAGACTCCGATATCCTGCGGATCTCGGCATTGGCCCGGCTCAATCGGTCCTCGAAGCGCGCGCGAAGATCCGGTGCGGAACTTGCGATGCCGATCGTTGCCAGATGATCGACGATGCTGGCTGAAGCGACTTCTCCGGCATCATGTCCACCCATTCCGTCGGCCACCACCCACAGGCCAGTTTCCGGCTCGACCAGATAGCTGTCTTCATTGAGCTCGCGGACACAGCCTCTGTGGCTAACGCCGAAGCTTTCAAAGGGAAGGGCGACATTGTTCAATTTGCCACCAAGCGCTTAGCAAGCGTCCTCTGCGGCGCATTTTCCAGCACATGCTCGCGCCAGTTTGCCACAGGCGCGAATATTAGAGTATCGAAATCAAGTCTGAGCGCCTGTTGCCTTTGGAAGGTCATCTCAGAACGCCTTTGGGCAGCTGAACCCGGAAAGCGCAGGAAGGAGGAACGGGTTGGGGTCCGAACCGGTCTGGATCGTGTAGGCGACGTCGCGTCCGCCGATCACGAAGCGGGCTTCCGTGTTGCCGCTGGTGCTGGTGATGGCCGCCTTGTCCAGCAGTCGCTTCAGTGCCCACGGACCGTCGAACTTGATGGCGGACTCACGGCCTGGCATTTCCGGCATGAGGCTCAGGCTGGCGGACGCGGAAGCCGTGCCGCTCGGCCAGGTCACCGTGCTTGGCGCATTGCCCGCCTGATTGCTTTGGACGATCTGGCCATCGACGTCGAGTATCGCCACATCGGCATCGCCATGCAGTGAAAACGGCGTAAAGGTGACGCTCACCGACGGCACAGAACCACCCGAGGGAAAGAAGGCGTTGCGGATTTCCGCAGCCAGCTGGAAGTCTTTCAAGGTCGATTTCGCGAGGTCGCGCCCGAACCGCGCATCCTGTTTCCAACTCCAGTCCTGGCCTGTCATGTCGATCAGCGATGCGAGATTTTGTGCGAAGAACCGGTCCATCAGCCCGCCTGGAGCGAACAGTTTCGCGAAATCCGCCATCGCAATGTCGTCAGTGCCATTGCCGGCGAAAGGATAATGTCCGTTGACCGCCTCTTCGCAGGCGCGTGTCACCGTCTGGTCGAGCATCTGGTTCAGATTCGCTACCGAGGTTTCGGCGACGTTGCCCTCAAACTCGTCGGCCGTGGCGTTGACCATGCGTGAGAGCTGTTTGGGCAGACGCGAGGCATTGGCGCGAAGGGTGGATATCTGCAGCTGCAGATTCGTGTTGACGCGTTCCGTCTGCAAAGGAACGTCGGCCGCCAGTTGCAGGCTCTGGTAGATGTCACGGAAATTCTGGGTCAATGCATCGATCGGGCGGCGTCCGGCAGAACCGTTCACCAGCGTCTGGAATGATCTGAACTGCGCTTCGATTTTTCCCCCGGGATGCTGGCTTTGCAGGTCAGCGGATCCCGCGCCGGCGCGGCTTTGCGATTTGCCTGTAGCAATCTGAATGCCGATGCGGGCCAAGCCCTTGGCGATATCTGCAGCCTTCTGCGGAACCGCGCCGGATTCTGGTTCGGCATCGGAGGCTCCGCTGCGTCCAGCTTCCCGCGTCAAGGCTGTCTCGTCGGCTATCGCCGTAAAAAGCTGGTCGATCGGCGAGGTTGGTGACGCAGCGGCGGAAAGCGCGATATAGTGCGGCTTGTCTTTCAGCATCGCTTTGAACCTCAATTCATCGAGAACGGCGTTCCACGCCGCGGCGAACTCCTTCCCGTAGCGATCGAGAAGTTCTGGGCCGAGCTTGAGCAGTTCCTGATCGATGCCGCCTTGCTCGCCGCCACCGCCGAGTACCCATTGGTCGTCGACCAGCATCTGCGCGACGCTCGAGAGTTGACCAAGGTAAAAGTCGTTGAAGCCGGCATAGGTGTAGATACCGGGAACACGAACATCAGACAGATCGCTGCCGTCGATACGCTCGAACAGCAACGGCGCTTCCGGGCCACCTTTCGCGGAAACAGAAAAATCGGCCAGCGCTGCCGCGTATACAGCTGACTTGATCAATGCGTTGGCGCGATCGGCAAGGCTCATGCGTCCGAGCGAGCGCTGGGCGGATTCGACAAGCGGCCGGTTAAGTTCGAAAACCGGGTCATAGGCGTCGTCCAGTGTAAGCATGGCGCGCAGATGCTTTTCGAGCTGCGCCCGTCCCTCGCGGTTGTTTTCGCCCGGATACCGGTTTTGCTCCCAATCCTGCCTCATCCAGGAAACGATCAACGCGTCGTCGACCTTCGGCGCCTTGCCGCCAAGCATCAGATAGATTTTCAACGGTTCATAGAGAGCGGCGGGGTCAGCCATCTTGGCCTGGATCGTCCGCTCGGCCTGAATCAACAGCCTCGCGCGGAATGTTCGCTCCAAGGCTTGCCGGTATGCCGTTTTGGATGCCGAAAGAAGTCTTTCGCGCTGACTGAGGCCGAACGTCTCCTCGACCGGTGTCGGCAAGTCGCCGGTTTCGAACCCTGCCGGCAGATTGCGCAGTTGGTCGAGCGGGCCAATGACGTTTTCGAGATCGACATCGGTGACCGTTGTGCTTTTGAGCAATGGGGCTGCCGTCTGGCGATACTGGCTTACAGCTTGCGTTGTAGAGGCGATCAGCGACCTGTTGGCCGTAAAGCTCAGGGCCAAGGTGCCCAGAGCCGCTGCAGCGATCAACGCTATTATGCCAAGGCCGCTATATCTGGCGATCGCCGCACGCCTTTCAGCCGATTTGTCGTATGAAACCCACCCGGCCTCCGCAAAAATGACGCGGGTGAGAAAGTCGTGCAAAAAGAAGCTTTTGCCGGTGCCGGACAGATGCTCCCTGGAAATACTGCCGAAACTGCGGCCGATTGCGCCCAGCACCTGGTCAATCGGTGTCCCTTCTTGCGTGCCTGACGAAAAATATAGTCCACGCAGGCTGACATTCACCTGGCTGCGGGCCGGATCGAACAGGCTGGCGACGAAAGTGGTAATCCGACCTTTCAGCGCGCCAAATTGTGCCGGAAAGCCAAAGATGGATATGCGCGCGACAGGATCAGCCTCCTCCTGCAGCCGGTCGGGTATCTCCTCCGCTAGCCGTTTTGCCAGCGCCTCGAACTCGGCCGGAGCCTCGCCGACCATGTTCTTGTTGCGATCCGTGGTCTGGAATGTCGCGCCCCATACCTTGCGTCGGCGCTGCTCGTCGAACCCGCCGAAATAGTCCATGAACCCGGAAACAAGGTCGGCCTTGGTGAAAAGCAGGTAGACCGGGAACTGGATTTTCAGCGTCTCGTGGATTTCTCGCAGGCGACTGCGTATTTCGACGATATGGGCGTCCAACTGCTGATCATCGAGGCCGATGAGATCGGCAAGGCTGATGGCCAGGATGACGCCGTTTATCGGTTGCCTGGTACGGTATTTCTTGAGCAGCGCTAGAAAGGCGAGCCAGCTCTTCTTGTCGCTCGGCGCGTGCGAATCCTGCGTCGTGTAGCGTCCGGCGGTGTCGATCAGCACCGCCTCGTCGGTGAACCACCAGTCGCAGGACCGTGTGCCGCCGATACCGGCCACCGGCTGGGCGTCACCCGACCCGGCAAGCGGAAATTTCAGGCCCGAATTGACCAGCGCCGTCGTCTTGCCTGCGCCGGGCGGTCCGATGATGATGTACCAGGGGATCGCATAGAGGAAGTTGCGCTTGCCGCTCGACCGCTTCAGCGTCGCAATGGCCTCGTTCATGCGCGCCTCGAGCACCTGCGAGTCGCCATCCCTGTCGTCGTTGCGGACGATTGCCGCTTCGAGCGCTTTCTGCGCCTTTCGCATTTGCCAGAAACGGAAGCCGTAGAAGAGCGCCGCGATCGCCAGGGTGACGCCTATGATCGCGCCACGCAGCCAGACAGGACCAAGCGGGCGGGTGTCGGCAAAGCGGATCAATGGCCCGGCAAACCAGATGGTTGCCGCGAAACCGGCCAACGCGATGACGCTGAATATCCGCAGCAGCCAACGCGTCATGGGCGCTTCCAGCCGGCCGTGCTCACAATGTCTCCTCCTTGGGGATCATCACGTCGACACGGCGATTCTGGGCGCGGCCTTCCGGCGTCGCATTGTCGGCGATCGGCTCGTCCTCGCCCTTGCCCTCGACCGTGATCCGCGAAGGCTGGCTGAACCGCGGCGCCATCATGCCTTCGACAGCCTGCGCCCGGGCGACGGACAGGTCGAAGTTGGATTTGAACGCGCTCGATTTTCGCGGCTTCACATTGTCCGTATGGCCGACGATCCTGATCGGTCCGGGCTCGGGTTCCAGCGCGGCGGCAATGTCTGCGGCTATCGGCCCGAATTCCGGCTTTATCTCGGCCCTGCCGGACTGGAACAGCAGGAGATTGTTGATCTCCACCACGATGAACCTGCCTTGCGTGCCGACGATCAGCCCGCCGCGCGCGATATCCTTGGCCAGTGCAGCGCGGATGCGATCGATCTGGGTGGGGGTGGCGGCGACAGGCGGGGCGACTTTCATCGGCTCGGCCAAGGGCGCCACGCTAGCGCGCTCGATGGTGACCGGCGTCGATGGATTGAGGGCCAGCAGTTCGCCGGCAACGGCATCGCCCTCATTGGTGATGAACACCCTCAACGTGAAGAATGCCGCCGTCAACAGCGCCGATGCAGCAGCCGCAACGACCCAGAGCGGCAGCCGGGTCGACGACTTCGCCATTGTCGCAGCCATGCCCTGCCAGTGCGGCGAGACCTCTTCGTCGGCGCGAGCCCTGAAGTAGCGGAGTGTGTCGTAGACGTCGCGTCGGACGCGTTCGAGATTGGTGTCCTCGCGCGCCAGGCCCCGATACTGGCCTTCGAACCCCAATGACAGGCAGGCATGCATCAGTTCCAGCAAATCGTAATGTGCCTCCGGGGTGGCCAGCAGCTTGTTCAGCGCTTCGAAGAAGCCGGTGCCGGTGGGTTCGACGTGGAAGAACCGCGGCAGCAAGCTATGCTGCGCCCAGGCGTCTTTCTTGGGCCAAGGCAGGTTGCCGATCAGATCGTCAGCGGTTTCGCAAAGGGCGAATTTTGCGATCCGGGCATCCTCTTCAGGAACGCCTGATTTCTCCATTGTGCGGTCGAACTTTTCAATCTCATCGGCGACATGTTCCGCCAACGGCTCCGCCTGTCTTTCGACGGGCAACAGCCTGAGCTGGCCGAACAGCATCAGCAAGGGCGCGGCCGCGGCGAGGATCGGGTTTGCCGCGGAATATCTGACGCTGTCCGTGGCGTTGAGCAGGACATCCTGCTGCATGGCCGGCGCCGCCGCGGAAGAGCCGGTTGCCATCGCGGCGTTGGAAAGCGCGCCTTGATAGATCACAGTTCCGGATGTCCAGCCCGGGGGCGTATGTGAGCCGACACCCGGATCGAAAATGGTTGAATCCTTGACCGGCGAGGGCTGCCTGCTGCCGAGAACAGGTCCCTGTGCAGCCGGCGGCGATTTCTGCTCGCGCCGTGGATTTGCGCGAATGACGGTCTTGCCCGCCGGGCCGGAAGGATTGTCCTTCGAGCTCATTGCGGATATTCCGTCCAGCCGCGATGCCCGCGCTTGCGCCAGACAAGCGCAAAACGGTTCCTGGTCATGTGCAGGAAATGCAGGCGCTGCTGACGAAGGCAGTGTCTGGAAGAAGGTCGGCTACAAAACACTATCCCGCCGTAACATGACATTTGCCGCAGACCCCTAGGTCAATCAGCCTTACCCGCTGGCGAACTGTCGTATGTGATCGTAATCTCAGAAGCTGTCGATTGGAACCTAAAGCAGTGCTGCGAAAGGATTTTTTCTTCGCCAACTACAGCGCCGCGCGTCCTTTGGACTCGCAAAGGACGCTCCAATACTTTCAAGTCGCCCAATCCGTTTCGCAACCGAAGGTCAGCGCAGCAAACGATCCGATTTCCGGGGCATGCGCCCGATTCAGTCTTCCCAGCCTATTTTTGCTTGTCGGCCTTGGCATAGGCTTCGCTGAAATAGGCCAGGAATATGTCCAGCATGCCGTTTTCGTGGGCTTCCTCCATGGTCCGCCATTTGGCGACAAAGGCATCCCAGGCCAGGCCTTTCTTCGAACTGAACGAGGTCGGCGGAAGCTTTTTGCCGATCGCCTCGGGCGACAAGTCGTCAAGCAGCCGGGAGAGAGCAGCTTGCATGGCTGCATAGGTGGCAAATTCGTGCGTCTTGAGATCGCGGAACGCGTCTTCGATACTGTGCCTGGCATCGAGATAGCCGGCTCTGCGCCGCGCGAACATGATCTCAAGGATGTCGTCGGTTCCCGGGACGAACTTTAGGGGATTGTTATCCGCGGCACTTATCATCGTCCGGTGTGTGCTCTTGGCCAGTATTTTCGCAGCCGCCCGTGCTTTCAGCAGCAAGGCCAGTTCCTCGACCACCGTCCGCAGCACCGCGCCGATTTCGGCAGCGACTTCATGCTTGTCACGCAATTGAAGCAATTCCGGTGAAATGCCGGCTCCGATTGCGATTGCCCGCAGCACCTCGTCTGCGTCAGGGGCGCGCGGTGCTGGCTCCGTCGAGGGCGGAGGAATAGGCTGCAGCAAGGAAGACGTCGACGCTGACGCCCGCTGCCGGAGTTGCTGCTCGGCCGGACTGAAGAAAGGCTCGTTGCTGAAATCCAGCGGTCGGCCCGTGGTAACCGGCATTTCCCGTTGCGTCGAACCGCGATTGCCTTGAGCATGGCCTGTCGTCGCGCGCTCGTCATCAATCGCTACGGAGATGACGTAGCGGCCGATCAGCAGCCGGTCGCCATGACTGAGTCTATGCGGGCCAGTCATGCGCTGGCTCGATCCGTTGATGAAGGTTCCATTGCGCGAGACATCGTGCAGCCAGAACGCGCCAGCGTCGTACCTGACCTCGCAGTGCCGGCCGGAGACGAATTTGTCAGGGTCGGACAAGGTCCAGTCACAAGCCTCGCGTCCGATTTCGAAGCCGCGATCACGGGCTGCATAGCCGGTGGGGATGCCAGCGGGCAGGGCGTCGACATTGTTGATCTGCAGCCTGATGAACATCCAAAATCGCCGTCGATCGCCGATCGATACGCCACCATTCTAGCAGCTTGCAAGTATAACAGGACAGCAGCGTTTCAAGCCGGTGAAATCGATAAGGCAGGGTCCAGCTGCCGCTCGTTCTTTTTTTGGTCGGCAGGAAAACCTGTGGTAGGCTCAACATGGCCTAGTGTGGCGTTCCTGAAGGTGATGCTGATCACATAGCAGGAACTTCAAATCCGCCACACTAGCGGCCGCGTCCAGGAGGGGCACGACCCATGCCGAACGAACGTGCTACGGTTGTGCAGACACCGGTTGGCGCCGAGTTGTTGACCTTCACCCATCTTATCGGGCGCGATGAGATCAGTCGTTGTCTGGCCTACACTGTCGGGTTCGTCAGCAGCAGCCCCGATATCGACCCGCTCAAGATGCTGGGCGGTGCTGTCTCGATCGAAGGTGAATCCGATCCGAAACGCTGGTTCAGCGGCCTGATCTCGGAATTTCGACTCACCCGGATCGAGGACAGGCTGGCATATTACGAAGCGGTCATCAGGCCATGGCTCTGGTTCCTCGGCAACACAACCGACTGCCGCATTTTCCAGAACATGAGCGTTGTCGAAATCGTCGAGGAGATTTTCTCGAAATACAGCACGGCAAAATTCGAGAAACGCCTGCAGGGGTCTTATCCGCCGCGCGAATACTGCGTGCAGTATGACGAGACCGATCTCGATTTCGTGCAGCGGCTGCTCGAGCACGAAGGCATTCTGTATTTTTTCGAGCATGACGAGGGCAAGCACACGCTTGTGCTCGCCGATGCAATGAACAAGCTGAAGCCTGCGCCGGGCTATGAGAAAGTGCCTTATCACTTTGAAGGGCAGGGCTCGCGGCGCGATGTCGAGTATATAACGGAGTGGATTCCGGGCAGTTCGGTGCGGCCGGGCGCCTATGTCCATACCGACTATGACTTCGAAAAGCCGGGCGCCGACCTGATGGCCAAATCGGCCCAGCCGTTCGGTCACAAATTGGCGGCGGGCGAGAACTACCGCCAGCCCGGCGCACATCTCGACGTTGGCCGCGGCGATAGCCTGGCGGCGATCCGGCGCGAGGAACTCCAGGCCGTGCACCAGCGCATCGCTGCGGTCGGAACCGTGCGTGGGCTGTATTCCGGCTGCACGTTCAAGCTGGACGGTTTTCCACGCGAGGATCAGAATCAGGAGTATCTGGTGGTCAGCGCCGAATACCGGCTGTTCGATCCAGGCTACAGAGCCCTTGCCGATGTCGGCAGCGAGAACTTCAAGGTGATCCTGGGTGTCGCACCGACTGCCTTGCCCTATCGTCCGCCGCGGATCACGCCCCGGCCGATCATGCGCGGCCCCCAGACGGCGACGGTGGTCGGCCCATCCGGAGAGGAGATCTTCACCGACAAGTATGCCCGGGTGAAGGTCCAGTTCCACTGGGACCGTCTGGGCAAGAAGGACCAGAACAGCTCCTGTTTCGTGCGGGTCTCGCAGACCTGGGCCGGCAGCGGCTGGGGGTTTATCCAGATACCGCGCATCGGCCAGGAGGTCATCATTGATTTCATTGAAGGCGACCCGGATCTGCCGATCATCACCGGCAGGGTCTACAACGCCTCGCAAATGCCGCCCTACGGGCTGCCGGGCAGCGCCACGCAATCCGGCTGGAAGTCGGACTCCTCCAAGGGCGGTGGCGGCTACAACGAGCTGATGTTCGAGGACAAGGCCGGCTCCGAACTGGTCAACTTCCAGGCGCAGAAAGACCACAACCTTCTGATCAAGAACGACCGCACCAAGCTGGTCCAGCACGACCAGTCGGACCGCATCGACCACGACGCCAAGCACTCCGTCGGCCATAACCTCGACGAGGACGTCGGCAACAACAAGACGGTCAAGGTCGGCGTCGACCAGACCACGAACATCGGCAGCAACGACACCGAGACGGTGGGCAAGAACCGGTCGCTGACGGTGGGTGTCGATGAGACGATCAACATTGGGTCGAACTCCACCGAGACGATCGGCGCCAACCACACGCAGACCGTGGCGCTCATCCAGACGATCACCGTCGGTGCGGCACGTATCGATTCAGTGGGTGCCGTGGAGACCCGAACTGTCGGGGCGGCTCAGATGAACACCATTGGTGCCACGCGATCGGTCAGTGTTGGTCTCGCGCAGAGCCATGACATCGGCACCTCCGATAGCTGGAGCGTCGGCGCAAGCCAGTCGGTCGCCATTGCCGAAGATCAGACCGTCCAGATTGGCGGTGGGCAGAGTTTGGTAGTCGGCAAGAGCCGCAACACGTCGATCGCGCAAGAAGACACGACCAACGTCGATGGCGCGCGAGTGCTCAAGATTGCCAAGACGAGTTCGGTCGACATCGGCGATGACGCCGGCATGAAATCAGGCAAGAACCTGACGATCGAGGCGGCCGATTCGATCACTCTGAAATGCGGCTCCGCGGTAGTTGTATTAAAAAAAGACGGCTCGATTTCGATCGAAGGCAAGGATATTTCCGTAAAGGCTTCTAGCAAGATCAACATCAAGGCATCGAGCGACATCATAATGAAGGGCTCAGAGATCAAGCAGAACTAACAAGAGGCGACGATGGCGGAGACGATTGAACGTATTGAGGGTGTCGTTATCGGCATTTTTCTCGGTTTTGGCGAGCATGCGCCTTTGGTGGTGTTCCCCGGCAACCCGAAAACGACCGCCATCCCGGCGCGAAGTTTGACGGAACTCACTTCAGCAATGATCGGCGCGGAGGTTGCACTATTGTTTCAGGAAGGAGATCCCGGACGACCTCTCATTGTGGGTCGGATCGTGGAGCCTTCACGCAAGACGCCGTCTCCGCATATCGTGCGCGACGGCGAAAGCGTCACGATCACTGGCGACGAGCGCATCGAGTTGCGTTGCGGCAAGGCGACGATCATCATGGAGAAGGACGGCCACATCACCATCCGTGGCAGCTACGTTACCAGCCACGCCAGCGCTGCCAACCGCATTCGCGGCGGCTCGGTGAACCTGAACTAATGCCGGCGCCGGTGGTCCGAGAGATTGTGCGCCAGCACGCCGAGATGGCCGCGTTCCTCTGGACGATTTACGACCACCATTTGCTGCACCCGGGCAAGAACCCGGACATGGACGAGGAGCGCCTGGCTCGGTTAATAGCGCGACTGGAGGCGCATCTCGATGGGCTGAGGGTTGCAGGCGACGCGGGCCGCGAGATCGCGAGGTCGCTCTACGAGGAGTATCCCGAGGCGGGCGAACTCTTCGTGCTTCGCATGGTGGCGACCAAGACGGAGGTCCGGGTACGAGACCTCGATCTGACAAAGGTTCGGGCCTATCTGGCCACCCCTCAACCGGGGAGCTGGCGACCGAAGAAGTAGCGTTTGCCGGGTTGGAAGTGATCGAAGGTGATTTCGTCCGCCGCCTGCTCGAGTCGCATGGCGGCGCGTTGGGGTTGGAGGTTGAGTTTATCGTAGAAATCGGAAAGATCAACGCCTGCAAAGGCTTCGATCAGAACCTTCTCGAAGTATATCTTCTCGTAAAAGCTCGGTTTTGCCAGAGCATTCAATAGTTTCCCGAAGACATCGAGTATGTCAACTGGTCGACCATTGTGAAATGCAGAATGTTCATGCCTTGGGAATTCACTAAGCTTCTGGACGGCTGTATCACGAATGAAGTTGACGAAGCTCGTTTTGTCGAGCTTGGCTTGTGCTTGTATGATTTTTGAAAGACGTTTGTCGTAGCCGACGTCATCCTCCAAAATCATTGAGTAGATGCATGCGATTTCGCGATGATTGATGTCCGGCGCGAGGACAGAAAATGCGTCTACCCCCATCCTGACACAATCATAAATCTGAGACTCCGTAAGCAGCTTGAACATGTAATATGCGATGTATTGATTCTTGTGGACGGTTACTTCCTCCTCAAAGAACCGGTACAATCTCACAATTTCATTGTGTGGCATGGAAAATGAGTAAAGCAAGATCAGGTTGTGCCAGATAATTCCATTAATATTCCTCTTCAGGTATTCGGGAACAATTCCAAAAATGCCGAGGTCTTCTTCTAATCTGTGCTTTAGAAATATTCGTGAGGCAGTGGAATAATCGAGGTCGTCGAGTTGCCTTGCATCCGTGATTTCAAAAGTGATGCGCTGGCGGTCAAAGAACGTGTTCCCCAACCGAAGAAATGGGCCTTTGAATTCGAGTTCTCGCCTAGCGACCATCAGCCGAACCCCTGGAGTTCACCCTGGAAGTTATCGAGCTCTTGACATGGTTCGGACAAGGCCTGGTGCGGGATTATGTTGCCGGTGCCGGTGGGACAACCACCGGCACTAAGCGGCGTCATATGGTTGTTTCTGTTTTCGTGGCCGCCGACCCCGGTTGCTACGTTGGTACCGTGTGTGCGGTCCCACTCGCGCTTGAATTCCTGGCCGAACTCCTCAGTATACCCCAAGTCGGCAGGCTCCGGCATCGGCGGCGCTCCGGTTCGGTCAAAATGAACGCCGCAGTCCTGGTCGGGCGGATTGTGCAGGTTCGGGCAAGGGTTGGGCGCGTTCCTCGCGTCCCTTAGATTTTGGTATCTTCCGTCGAAATCAGCCAGCGCCTCTCTCCTCTGCTGCAGGCGGTTCGTCTCCAGCTGCAGGTTGTTCCCAATCGCTGCCTCCGCCGCTGCAGGAGCCCTAATGAATTGCTCTTCCAGTCGAGGAATCTGGGCTTCGGAAGCGGCGACATCCGCGGCGAAATTTCCCCGGCCGTTCTGGTAGCGTCGCTCATAGTACTCGGCTTCCGGGACCGTCGGAAGGAGATTCCCTTCAGCGTCGAGCTGGTGCGGGTGGGCGGGGCTTACGTGGCAACACGGGCATTCCGTCTGTGGAGGCCCGCCGCCATCCCCATCGCCGCCGCCACCTTCGCCGACGTGGACGTTGGGCGGATCGTTTCCAACGGCTCCTCCGGCATGGTTGGTGGTTGCGAGGTCAGTGAAGCGGCTCACGGGCTCTCCGTCGGCCTTGACGTTGCCGGACCAAGCCAGAGCGTAGGCTTTCCCGGTGTTCTTCGAGGTGACCACGCCTTTCTTGGCGGCGCAGCCTGCCTCGGTACCGGAGGTCTTGCTGTAGTAATGCAAGTTCTTCTGGCTGATGGTCTCGTTGCCGATCTTGACCGATCCCGTGCCCTTGTCAGTGTCGGAATCGACGCCGAAGGACGGGTAGGGGACGGGAACGCCGGGAGGAGTCGCGGGGTTCTCGGGCGGGGTGAGGCAGACGTTAGGGAACGAGGCGATGATCTTGTTGCCCTGCTTCTTGCAAGCGATCTCGAGGCCGTTGGCGAAGACCGTCATGCGGCCACCCCTGCAGCAAGGACGGCGGCGCCGCATTCGCCGACGTCATTTGAGGCCTCGACGAGAACCGGATTGCCGGCTGCGTAGCCCTTGGCGGCGGCGGTGAACGCCATGCCGATCATGAGCGGTACCGCGGCGGCGCCGATATTGCCTAGCGACTCGGCGGGGCTCCAGAGGTCAAGGAAGTCGGCTCGGTCGCGCATAAGCCGAAGCGTTGCGAGCGCTGACTGCTTGAACCAGTACTGCTCGCCGATCAAATCGGCGATGCGGTAGCCGAGACGGTTCATCGGCACACCGGTTTCCTCGAGCGCCGCACGGTAGGCGGAGGTCATGCCGTCGCCACGCAGCGCAAGATCGCCCGGATTGTAGATGAACGCCGGCTCGCGAGCGAGACCGACGCCAAAGAGCCGCAACCGGCCGCCGCCGGAGGGAGCGCAGATGAACGCCGCCGCCGCCTCGCCGGGGATGAAGCCGTTGGGATTGTCGGGGGTGAGCAAGCGCTTTGCCGCGAGGTAGTGGTCGACAGTGCGGCTGGTGAGATAGCTGTCGACGCCGGCGATCATCACATAGGGTGCTTCGCCGGAAGCAATCAGCCGACGAGCCTGGTCGAGCGCGACGTGTCCTGATGGACGGCCATGCGCGATGATCCGGGAACGCGCATGCGGCTCGACGTCCACGATGTCGGCGATGCGACGGAGCAGACCCGCACCGTCTCGGACCGGTCGGCCAGGTCGGCCTTCCTCGGCCAGGCAAAGGATGAGTGCGGTCTGGCCGCGCGCTCGCGGAACAGCGTCGAAGGCTTCGCAGATGGCGCCGGCGGCGAGGTGAGCCAAGCGCTTTTCGCCTATCCAGTTACGCGGCAACGGAACGGGGGCACCAACCAGACGCTCGTGGTTGGAGGTCACGAACCGCGTTTCCTGAAAGCCGTCCAGACGTGCTCGCATCGCAGCGCAGGCCGAAGGCGCGTCGAGGCCGACCGCAGTCACCATCCCGATCGAGACGATATCGATCGTGGCCGTCACGCGTTTTCTTCCTCTTTTGCGGTTCCGGTTGCCGCCGCTGCACGGATATAGACGCGGCCAGTTACGCGAGCCCTCACCATGGATTCGGTCGGCGGGCCGACCCAGCACTCGCTGAAGTCGAGGATCGTGCGGTGGATTCGCTGCGATGCACGCCAGACGAGGGAAAAACGTCGGTTCTCCGGATCGAACAAAACCGTGTCCGGCAGAATTTCTCCTTCAAAAGCTTTTTCGCGGCCTCTGAACAGGGTCATCGGCAATGCAGTCAACGGCAACCTGAAACTAACTCGCCCCTCGGGCGTCAAATTCACCAGTTGCACCTCTTCGCCGCCTCTCGGCAGATCGATCTGCTGGTCGGGCGGCGCCATCTGGAAATAGCGTTCGTCAAAATCGGGCGGCAGGAACGGAAAGATGTTTTTGGTCCAGTTGTCGTCATAGGTGCCGCCGTACTCAATCCTGCCCGGCCAGCCGCGACCCATCGGCCCAAAACTCATCGGCTTGTAGTCGCCGAAGGGTGAGCGGATGTCTTCGCCGACAGCTTGCGTATTCGGTAGCCGCAAGCCGGGAATGAGGCGTTGGTTCTTGGCCCGCGACCAGCCTGTGCCGACCGGGTTGTGCTTGTAGCTGGCGGGAAGCTTGTCTTCCGGGTCCAGTCTGTCGACGCCTCCCCATGCAACGTCATAGGCGATCGGCATCTTGATGAACGGCTGCGGCGAGGTCGACGTAAAAACTGGTCCAATGGCGCGCCATTCGCGCATACCCACCACCTCGAACAGTTTTGACCAATTGCCCACCTTGATGCCGACCGGCACACGCTCAACTGGTCTGCCGTTTGGTGCGTAAGCACAGCCATTGGCAACAACGTCGCAGCGCGGCTTGCGGAAGGCGAAGTCGGTTTCCCACAGCGTGGCCGAATAGCCGGGCATGCCAGTATGGGTGTCAGCCATCACCAGCGGAACCTGCTCGATCGATTTCTGCACCAGTCCGCTGGGTTTGTTCGGGAAGTCGAAAGTCCCCTTCACCACAACGACCAGCCAGTCGTGTCCCGCGACATCGGTCGCCGTGGTGAATTGGTGCGGATATCCCATCTGGTTCCAGATCTGCATCAGCTGGTCTCCCAGCTGGCGGCCAAGATCTGCTCCAGCGTCTCTTCAGGCGATTGCGGATCGATATCGAAAATGTCGGAATGCGCAGTCCACATCACCAGGTCGGTAATGATCTCACTGCCCGGCTCTACGGGCGGCACCGGCAGTGCCGCCAAGGCGGTATCCAGTTCATCGGGCGTCAGCTCGCCATGTTGTGCTGCGATGGCCGCCTCTTCGATTCCGGCAAACCATGCTTCCGCATGGGCCAGTTGGAAGGGAGCTTCGGAGAGCTGGGCGACGACACTCAGTGGAAACTGCCTGCCTACCCGGTCGGCGCTCTGCAAGATGATGCCTACCGATGCGCCGAAGGAAGTCGGGCCGGCCAGGAAGCGCAACGCGGTGCTGCCGGGCCACCCCTCTCGGCTCATCAGCGGGACGATGTGCTGTGCCAGCCAGCGGTCCCAACTCCGGACAAAGTCCCCCGGCAGCCGCCGCGTGACGAAATCGCCGGTGGCAGGCATTTTGCCGTAAAAGCCGGGCAGGATCATATCTGGGGTGGACATGAGAACTTCTTGAACATTTCAAGATTGTAGGGATTTTCGACGCTCGACGCCTTAAGCTCGAAATCGGCGTACATGCCTTGCGTCCCCAATCGCAGGCTGTAGACGTCAGACAGCGAGGTGCCGGTGAAACGGCCGCCGCGCAGCATCCTCAGCCATGCCCAGCTGCCGGTCTCGTTGAGCATGATTTCGGGAGAGCCGTCGATCGGCTGGAAGGCGAGCGAGATGACGCCGGTTCCATCCTTGCCGGGCCAGGTCATCGGCTGCGGGCGCGTCGCGTTGTTGAAGTAGGCGAGGTTCTGGCCATCGAGATTGAGCGTCACACGCGTGACGTTCGGAGACAGATCCTTGGGCTCAAGCGTGAAGTTCATCACCGGGCCGGTGCCGCCGGGAAACAGGTCGTCGCGGATGTGCCTTGCCTGTTCAAACGCCGCCAGCGCCACGGGGTCGAGGCCGAAATCGGCGCGCCATTTCCAGGGCTCGCTGGCGGTGTCGACATAGTTGATCAGATGGTCGTTGATGAAGGCGTCGATCAGGCCGGCCGGCCCGAACAGGCGCTGGAAGTCGCGCACGTTGACGTCGACCGCGCTCTCGGGGCTGAACGGGTAGCGGTTGTTGAGCGCGGCCTGGCAGAAGGGCAGGATGTCGGCGCGCCAGATGGCGTTGAGCTCGTTGGTCACGGCCTTCTGCGTCAGGTCGCTGGTGTCGCCGGCGATGCCGCCGAGCCAGTCGTCGACTGGATCCGGCAGTATCTGCGCTTGCCTGGCAACCGCTCCTGTCAGCTCGGCGAGGCCGCCCTGCTTCTTGATGGCGTCCTGGGGGTCGGGATTGGCCGTGACCGTCTGCAGCACGTTGGACAGGGCGGTCAGAGCCACCACCGCTGCATCAAGTGCCGGCGGCTGGCCGTCAACCTCGGCGATTGCGCCCTTGAGCGGCTTGAAATGTTCGGCCACCAGATTGCCGGTCATATCGACCTGGTCGGCGGAGCCCGCGCGCGGCAAGAGCTTCGCCCCGGTCTTCACGATCTTGCCAAGCTTGCCGAGTTTGCCGAGCAGTTTCGAGCCGGTCTTGGCTGCTGCCTTGTTGTCGGCTGGCGCTTCATCGGATCGGGTAAGCTCGGTCTCCTGAATGACTGCCGTAAGCAGGCGTTTCAGCGCGGAATCGGCGCTTGAAAGGTCCTTGAGATTCTCGCTGGCGACATTCAGGTCGGTCAATGGCGCGAGCCTCATATCGCGCAGGAAACTGTCCCATTGCGCGATGTAGTCTTCGTAATAGAGCTTCAGAATGTCCTCGGACAGCGCCGAGACAGAGGTTTCGGAATTCTCCGAGCAGCCACCGGCGAAGACCGCCCGATCCAGCGCCGCCTGGGCTGCGACATCCTCGACCCGGTCGAGAATGGCGTCGTGGAAGCCGGAATAGGTGAATGCTCCCGAAATGCCGACGCGAAGCGTCTTGTCGGAACGCCGCGCAAAAACCTTGGCGCCGTTGGGGCCGGCGAAATTCGCGGGGATCCATTCCTTCAGCCCGGCCACTGCCGGGTCGGCCAGCAACTGCCTGTAGGCACGCGCCGGCAACGAAATCGTGCAGACTGTTTTCAGCGCCTCGGCGACCAGCGCCTGATCCGGCGCGATGTAGCTGTCGTCGACCGCCATGCGGCGGATCGCGGCAAGCTGGTGCTCTTCTGCGTCAGCGGTCGGGAAGGGCGCCGCCGGTGCGAACTCGGGCAAGTCGTTCACCCACCAGTTCTGGACGAAATCGGAATCCATCTGCGACAGGCCCGTCATCATGCGATAGGTCTTCAGCGCGCCCAGCATGAAATCCGGATCGCGGATCTGCCGCCACATGGTTGCCTCGAGCAGAGCGACCATGTGCGGCTCGAGAACATTACGCAGAGCGTGGTCGTAAGTGTCGGCCTGCGCCCGCAGCAGTTCGGCCGAGGCCGATGGTCCCAGCAAATCCTGGGCACTGCTCGGCGGTGCCGTTCGGGCATTTGCGACCTCGGCCATCGCATTGAGCGCGCCATCGATGGCCGGCTGCTCCACCGACGCCGGGTTTGCCGCAGCCGTGGTCAGCGGCGTCTGCAGCGCCTCGAACTGGCTTGCCTGCGCCGTTATCGCATTGCGGTTGTCATAGTAGGACCAGGTGAACACTGAGCCGGCCAACAGGGCCGCGGCGGCACATGCGGCGGCGGCGCCACGCCAGATCCAGGCGCGGCGACGCTGCGCCAGCGGATCGAACGTTCCGAGGCCGGCTTCCCTGAAGATGACCTCGGTCAGCAGATTCTTTAGGAAAAAGCTGCGTTTTTCGATGCGCTGCGCCGGCATGGCCCGCCGCGGCGGAAGACCGAAGGAAGACGACAGCGCCGCGGCCAGCCGGTCGATGGGCGCCCCTTCCTGGGTCGCTGACGTCAGATAGAGGCCGCGCAGCCAGGCGGCTTCTTCGTACCGGCTTTCGCCGAACATTGCCTCGATCAGCACCTGGATTGGTTCGGACAGACTTGCGAGCTGGGCCGGAAACCTGAAGATCTCGGCGCGGGCGGCGAGTTTGTCCTCGTCTTCCAGGCGCGGCACCAGCCGCCGCTCGAGTTCCGTCGACAGGGTGGCGATTTCCCGCTCTATGATCTTTGCGTCGACACGCGCGTCCAGCGCGAAGGTCGTCCCCCACACCTGTTCGCGCGAGGCCGTCGACAGGCCGCCGAAGAAAGCCTCGAAACCCTTGATCAGGTCGGCCTTGGTCAGCATCAGATAGACAGGAAGGCGGATTTCGAGCCGGTCGTTGAGCTCTGCCAGCCGACGGCGGATCTTGCGACCATGTGCCTTGATGGCTTCGTCGCCCTCCGAAAGCACGTCGATCGATAGCGCGACGATCACGCCGTTCAGCGCCCGGCGACCCCGGTGCTTCTTCAAAAGGTCGAGGAAACCCAGCCATTCCGCCGCATCGACGTCGGGCTGGCTCTCCTGCTGAACATAGCGGCCGGCCGTGTCGATCAGAACCGCGTTCTCCGAAAAGAACCAGTCGCAGTTACGTGTGCCGCCAACTCCCTGCAGGTCGTCGGTCAGGTCGATCGGAAAGGTTAGCCCGGACTGCCGCAGGGCCGTGGTCTTGCCAGTGGCCGGCGGCCCAACGATCACGTACCAGGGCATCTCGCGCAGAAACTTGCGCCCGCCCAGCTTGCGGCGCTTCAGTTCGGCCATCACTTCGGCGAACTTGGCACCGACGGCGGCGACGTTCTCCTCGCCGGGGCTGAGCGGCTTTTCCACCGCTGGCGCGGCGATCTCGGCGACGAACATGCGGTTGGCACGGATCGCCCGGCGCTGGGCGACGATCAGCCAGATCAGCCAGAAGATGACCAGCAGCGCAATAATGACGATGCGCACATTTTCCGACGCGAAGGGTTCGTAGGCACCAACCCTGACGATCGGACCGAACACCCAGATAACCAGGGAAAGCAGCGTGATGCCGATCAGCGTCCAGAGCCAACGCGATGTCAGAACCGCCCAGAGGAAGCGCAGGATAAACATCTCACAGCCTCTTTTCGACCAGCACCTCGACACGGCGGTTGAGGGCCCGGCCTTGGCGCGTGCTGTTTTTGGCTACGGGATCGGTGGCTGCGCGGCCTTCGGAACGAACGCGGTCCTGCGGCACTCCGTTCTGAATCAGCATATTGGCAATCGTCGCCGCGCGCGCTTCGGACAGCCGCTGGTTGGTGGAGAGCGGGTTGGAGCTTTGCAGCGGAACGCTGTCGGTGTGGCCGACCACTGTGATGTTTCCGATCAGTTCTTGATTGGCGAGGATCACCTTGGCGATAGAACCGATCAGGGGCTCGAAACCTTCTGTCAGTTGTGCCCGCGACGACTGGAACAGTTCGGGGTTGGAGGCCTGAACGACCAGCTTCGCCAGCGAAACGCTCTCGGTGCCTTTGAGGGCCGACCTGAGATTGGCCGGCGCTCCGGCCCGAAATTCCGGCAACAGCGCAAAATCCACGGCCTCTGGCGGCGGTGCGTCGACCTTTGGCGATGTGCGGCTGATATCCCCCGGCGTGGGAGGCGGCAGCGCGCGGACAAGCGCGGAAAGCTCGACCGCCTGGCTGCTCAGCCCCATCGAGAGCCCGATATGGATGGCGGTGGCGATAACCGCCGCACCGAGCGCCATCACCCAGATCGGAACGATGAAGCGCTGCGGCTCGTCGGATGCGATCACGCCTTTCCAGTTCGGCGACAGCGGCGCGGCTTCGGCGTCGGTATCGCGCAGGAAGCGTGCCGCAGCCACGCGAACGGCATTGAGCGAGCGGTCGCCCGACCGGCCGGGCACGCGATACTTGCCGCGGAAGCCGAGCGCCAGGCAATGATATTGCAGTTCAAGCAATTCGCGATCCCGGTTCGGGTGGCGCTCCAGTTCGTCGAGACGGGTGAAGAACTGCGTGCCGGCATCGACATCGCCGCGGAGCATGACCACAAGCGGCTGACGCGGCCATGCGCTTGCACCACCCCATGGTGTGTTCAAGGCAAGATCGTCGAGCAGCGCCGCCACCACCCAGGCCGCCTGATCGGCCCGCTCCAGCGAGGACCCCGACGCCATTGCGGTATCGCGTGCCCGAACCAGTTCGTCGAGCAACCGGGTGCGCAGCGCTTCCGGATTCTCCGGCGGCAGCGCGCTTTCAAGTTCGGGCGCGAACTCGAGCAAGGGTGCGAATGCGTTGACAAGTGCGTTCGGGTGAGCGCGGGACCGTTTTATCGGCGCGCCTGGCAAGAGCGGCGCCATCGGGCGCGGCATCGGCGCGCCGGTCAGCCGTATGCGAGTGCGTTCACGATCCTCCGACAGTCCGAAAGGATCATCCCGGCTCATGATCTCACCTGTTCACCGAATAGCAGTCCACCTGCGGCTCGCTCGGCAATACGCCCGAAACGCCGATGACGAAGCCTGGGGCATCGAGCAGCGAGGCCCAGTGCTCGCTTTTCTGGTCCAGCTCAAGGCACAGCCGATCGCCGTCGTACGGGATTTCACGGGGTTGCGAATGCAGTGGTTTCAGCGGGATGCCGGGCAGGCGGGATTTCCACAGGCCCTCGAACTGATCGGCTGCGCCGACAGTCGCCTGATTGACGAATATCTTGCGCAGCGCGTCCTCCGACAGCTCGGACCCGACCCGGATGACGATCCGGCTGGCCACCAAAAGCTTCGGGTTGTCGATGCGGATTTTCCAGACATTGGTCGAATGCCGCATGACGGGCAGGGCGCGTGATTTCGGCTCGATGTAGCGCAGGCTCAGAATGAGCGAGCGCAAGGCGTCCGCCAGCGCCGAATATGCGGGGCCAGGCGCCATGTGATCGTAAGCCGGCAACTCGCCCAACCGCCGCGCGCTGGAGCCATAGGTCGCCATCGAACCGGCAAGACCGGCAAGCTCAAGATAAAGCTCGGCCGGATGGAAAACATCCTGCGCCAGCATGTGGGCCAGTCGCGGCCGCGCCGCATTGGCAAGATTGAGCATCAACAGGTCTTCGACGCTGCGGCCTGGCCCGCCCATGACCATCTTGCCATGCGCCTCTGCGATCTGGTCGAGGCCTGTGACGACTTCCTGGAGCAATTGCCGATACCAGGCAACCGCGCCGGTAACCAGTGTCGGCGGCAGGAACGTCTCGTCCAGTGACACCCCGCCGTCGGCTCGAATGCCCTTGATATCGGCTATGGGCAGGGCGGTGTAACCGCCAACCGATTTCCCGGGGGCAAGCAGCAGCGCCTGAGGACGGGCGATTTCGATCTCTTCGGGGTCTGAACCTCCTTGCACGGCGTCCCGCACCGCAACAATCCGCCCATGATAGCGTGCGCCGGTGGACGCCGTGTGTGCCGGATCGAAGCCGATGCCGCCGGGAGGCTCGAGCGGCAGGGCGACCAGCACTGAGCCGGCGCCTGTATCCGCCGTGACCGGCAGCGGTCGCGGCGCGTCCATCATGTCTGGAATGGAAAAGGGCGTCCCGTCCGGGAAGATGCCACGGGCCGACAGGATCGAGACCTGGCCGGCATCGAGCAATGCCTGGTCCAGCGTCAGCTGCTGAAAGCCGAATGTATGGAGCTGCCCGGCCTGCAACGCGCCGCGCACAGTCGCCTCGAAAAAACGGTCCTGCTGCTGGAAATGCTGGGTCCGCAAAAACAGACCTTCGGACCACAGCACCCTGTTTGCATCGCTCATGCCGCCACTCTCTGCATTGAGCACCCCTTGCCCTGGCCGCTAGGCGGAAATGCCGCCGGCGCCAAGCGTTACGTTGACGGTAAATTGTGATCCCGGCGAGACCGACTTGGTTGTTCGCCAGTTCCTGCCGCCAGGCTCGCGTATCAGTGCAACGAAACCCAGCGCAGTTGCGTCCGGCTCGACGGTAATGATTTTGGTCGCGGTCTTTCCCGGCGCGACTGACATCTGGTCGGATCCGATGAGATCGCCTGCCAGCGCCGAGCCGGCATCCCCCTGCAGCGCGAAATAATCGGCCGAATTGAATTTACCGGTGCTGCGCAGCCGCATCACCAGGACCGTCACTGGCCGATCGCCGCCACCTGGTCCCGGGTTCATGCCGGCCGCGCCGGTCAGGTTGACCGTGATGGCCGATGGCTTTGGCGGACCGCTCTGGCAAGCCGTAAGCAGCCCCGTCGCGCCCAGGGCAATGACGAATTCGCGTCGATCGATCATGTCTCACTCCTCCTCATATGCGTCCCGAAAATCCGCGCCAATTTCACCAAGGAAACTCTTCTCCGCGCTCTCGGCGATTTCACGATGGCGTTTCTGGTAGAGCTCCCACAATCTGGCGCCGCGCCCGCCCGAAAGCAGGGTGCCGATCGCGGAATTCGATTTCAGCTCTTCCTCGATCGCTGCAGGATCAAAACGGTCAATCATTTGCCGCAAGGCGGCCTGCACGCCGCGCCAGGCGCGCACGTGATGTTGCGCGAGATCGCGGACCGCGTCGGCGATTGCGGCTTCGCCGGCGAGAAATCCGGGGCTGCGCTCGGCGATAATGGTCACGATGGCGTCGTCGACCGTCGGCAGAAACTTGAGCGGATTGACCTCGGAGGCTCCGACCATCGTCTGGGCGACGCGAGCACTTCCCTTTTCCTCGGCTCGCTTGCGCAGAAGCTGCATCAGGCCTTCCATCATCAGCCGATATTCGCGACCGAACTTCTCCATTTCCGCGGCGGTATCGCGCCCTGGAAAATCGGCTTCCTCGATGCCCATGCCACGCAGGAACGCCGTGCGAAGTGCCATGTCATCCTGCGCCCCCGGCGGCCGGGCAGGTTTGGGAGCAGCGCCCGTTCTCGGTGGAGGAGGCGCCTCTGCCGGTTGCGCAGGCAGGTCCCAGGGGTTGGCGGATTGCGGTCTTTCAGCGACACGTTCGCGCTGACCGGACGAACCGGCGCCCTTCCCAAGACCGGGGGATGCGGCCGGCCCGAAACCGAAATCGTCATCGAATTCAGATGACTTTCGCGGCACGGACTCGGTTGCACCGTTGCGGGAAGGCACTGGGTCTAGGCTGAATGGGTCCGCGAGGCTTGGCGCACCCCGTGGTTCGGGATAGGCAGCGCCTTTTGGCGCGGGCGTTGATACCGGGTCGAGGCTGAATGGATCGTCGAAGGCAGGCGAACTGCGCTGGTTGGCGCGCTCGAACGCTCCTGGAACTGGCTGCTCGAACGGGTTCGGCAGATCGGCGGGACGTGGTCGTCGCGGCTCTTCTTCGACCGTGGCTGAAAAGAAGTCATCGCGGCCGATGCTTATCGGTGCTCGGGATGCAGGCGGGGAGCGTTCCGGAACCGATTGGCTGGCGGCGGACGCTTGGGCGGCCGTCTGCAGGTCGACGTATATGATGTAATCGCCCAGACGCAGCCGCATGCCGTTTTGCAGACGCGCCGAATTGCCGGCACCAAGCGGGCTGTCGGAGTCGTTTATGAACAACCCGCTGCTCGACGTGTCGGTGACGAAATATCCATCTCGCCCGCCAGTGATCTTGCAGTGGGCACGTGAAACGAACATGTCGGGATCGTCGATCTGCCAGCCCGCGTCCGCGCTGCGGCCGATCACCAGCTCACCCTCGTCCAGCCGGGTCTGCCGTTCCGCCTGGCTGCGTGGCCCTTGTTCCAGCGTCAGCAGCAGACTCATGCCGCGACCCCCGCCATTTCCGGCCGCCAGCCGACAATTGTCCGCAGCCGCATATCGTCAGCATCGCCCCTTTCAGCTGGCCGTGCAAGCCAGGCGGTTCGGCCAAGCTGTACCGTTCCAATACGGGGCGGCGGCACAGCCTCGCGCGCGAGCACGATCCGCAGATCGACGTCGAGCGCTTCCCCGACCATGTCGCGAACGGCCTGCTTGAACAGTTTCAGGCGCTGACCACCCGGCAGGAAGGCCTTGAAGTCCTCATATCCTACCGGTCCGACGCGGAGTTCGATCCGGCTTTGGCGGTTGAAGACGCGCGGGCCGATCGTCGCTCCGCGACCGAGCGCAGCGTAGGCTTTGCCAAGGCCAGTCTGAAGCATGGCCGGTATGGTTATCCAAGCGGCGACGAACTCCTTGATCTGGACCGGCACCTTGAACGCTTCCGCCAGGAACAGCGTCAGCCGCTCCGGGCCGTCGACCTGGCTGGCGAGCGAAGCGGCCTGGCGAAGCTTCACCGTGTCGAGATCGGGATTGCGGGTGCCGGGAAGTCCGATCCCCGCCATGGCTTCAAGCATGGCGCGGACGCGGCCGCCAACCGCGCGTTCCACCTGTACCGCAGGGTGCGCATCCGCCCAGGCCCTATAGTATAGCGCAATCATGCGGTGCTGAAGAATGTTGACGAAGTCCACGAAGGTCGTGTCGCTGATCTGCTGCGCATCGGCGCCGGTGAACCAGCGCTGCGACAGACGATCGAGCACCCAGCGCGTCAGATGCAGCGGCAAGGGGCCTTCCGGTCCCATCAATCCGAGATTTGCAACCGTGACGCGGGCCGGGGTCCTGTCCGTCCCCGGCGTCTTGTCTTTCGCTTCGCGGAACTCAACCACGTCCCTTGCGGAAAAGCTGAGACGCACATGCTGCCCGAGCCTTGCAGGTTCGCGATCCGGCTGGCCGGAATAGCCGAACAGCCCGCCCCTCCGTTCGAGCCGACGCAACAGTTCGAAGAAGTCGAACGTTTCAGAAAGCCCTTCGGCTCGGTCCAGGTCGAACGTGTCTAGATCAGGTAGCGATTGCCGGGCGTCATCGGCCATGGCACATCCTCCTGCTTCTGCAGCAGCCGCGTGCGGGTCCGCACAAAGCCGTTTATTCCGGCGTGACGGGCAAACAGCCGTGCAAGCAGGGCCGAAAGCAGCAATGTGCTTTGCCCCGCCAGTACCGACTGGTCCACATGCAGCGTCACTTCCGTGCCTCGTCCGAAGCACATCGGCCCGTCGATCTGCAGCCGTTCGATGACCGAGCGCGAGTCGATGCGAACGATCGAGTGCACATTGCGGGCGAGGCTCGGATCTCCCCGGTCGGCGTAAAGATCGAGCAGCGCATGCAGCGGATCGACTCCGCGACCTTCCTTGGCAAGGCTGAGAAAGTTGAGCGCGAGTTGCGCCACCAGTCGCCAGGCGAGATTGTCGGCGCGGGACTCGTGCTCGGCGCCCGACGGCAGCGCTGCGGGGATAGCCGGCTGCGGCGGGCGCAGCGCGCCGAGAAGCCTGACCGCTTCGACCGGATCGCCTGTCTCCAGCGTCAAGGTCGGGTTGTCGTCGAGTATCGGCAGATCGCGATTGGTGCAAAGCGCCATGACGTCGAGACGCTTCAGCGGCCGGTTCGCAGGGCTTCCGACCGGACGTGAAATCGCCAGGAAGACATCATCTCCGGTGTATGAAGTGCGGGTCAGTCCGTCGCGCCGTTCATCCTCGGTGGCCCGGCGAGGGCGCCGTTCGGTTGAATAGACCCAGCCACTGCCGCGGTTTTGCCCCAGGCTGAAGAGTTCGGGAATTTCGGCTTCGTTGCCCTCAGTATCGGCATCCTCGACGCGGGTGACCCGGTAGATTTCGAAATCCCGCGCCCGGGTGCGGTCGGCGTGCAGCACCTGCCGCGTCCTGCGGGGGTCGAGCTCGATGACGTTGCACTCACGCTCGAACAGATTGATGATCGGGGTTGCGAAGAGCTCGAAATCGGCCGCCGTCACGTCGGCAAGCTCTGGCACCGGACGCCGAAACATGAAGATGATCTCGATCCCGGCCTCACACCTGCGCACGACGGGTTGCAGCCCTGAAACCCGTACATAGTGGAAGCGCTCGGGCATCATGAAATACTCGCGCAGCAGACGGTACCCTTCGAATGTCGGACGGGTACGAGGCATCAAGGCCTCATCGTCGCTGATGCCGACCATTTCGGGTCCCGGCAGGGCCGATAGAGGGTTGGTCTTGCCTTCGGCGCGTGCACCAACAGCCGAGCAGGCGCCGAAGATCGCGTCAAACAAAAGTGGCGCTTTGGTGCGCCCGGCAAAATAGAGATCAAGCCGGTCGAGCGCCAGTTCGTTGAGCTTGCCCTTTCCGGTCCGAGCCAGCGCGATGCGAAACGCCGCCTCGCTGCCCACACCGCCGATCGGCCTTATGCCGGCCGCCGCCAACGCGCTGCGATCCTGAAAATAGCCGACCGAAGTGATCGCTATCGGCCAGAGCGTCATTTCCTGGGCGGTGGTGAATGTACAGCGGGTCGACAGGCCGGGTTGCAGGCTGGACACCAACCGCGTGTCCCGCTTGACGACATGGCCTGCAATCATCGACTGGACCTGCTGGCCGGGCCTCAAAACCGCCATCGCCGTTGCCGGCGCCGGCGTGACCAGATCGGGATAGAGGACATCGAGCACGCTGCGCGAAAACCGCGAGCGCTCGGCATCGACCTTCAGCCGGGTGCGCGCAGCGAGAAAAGCAACGCCGTCAAGCAGCCGCTCGACATATGGATCCGGACACGGGACCGTGTCGAGCGAAAGATTGCGCGCCACAGCCGGATGCATGTCGGCAAATTCCGCCGCCAGTGCACGGATGTGGGTCAGTTCCTCCTCATAATATTCTACGAAGACCCGATCCATCTCAGGTCTCCCCGAACTCGGTCCGCGCCAAGCCGTTGTCGAGATTGATCGTGGTGCGCAGGCGCATCCGTTCCGGCGTCGGCGTCATGATCAGCACAGCGTCTATCTCGATCTTCAGGCCCACGCTTTTATCACCAAGGGTCACCGTTACCTTTGTCGCGCTTTCCTTGAGACGTGGCTCGAATGTGGCGAGGATGGAACGGATCTCGCGTGCCAGGGTTTCGCGATCAAAGTCGCGGGACGAACGGCCCGAAAACGAAGGCACGCCGTAATTGACCACACTTCGACGCACCTCCGGAAAATCGGCCAGCGATGGCGGGTTGTCAGCGGCCTGTTCGTTCTCGAGATCGGAAAGAAGCGGAACGGCCTCGAAACGCTCGGTGTTGAACAAAGCCTCGATGTCGCGTCGCACAGCCTCCCTGAGGACACGGGCCGATACGACCACGCCGCGGCTTTCGATCTCCGCGCGATGTTGGGTTTGAAAGATCAGGCGATGCAGACGCTGCTTCTGATCGGATGTGAGCTCGGCGTCGGCGTCGATGATCCGCGGGCTCCCCGCAACGAGGATGTCCAGCCGGTCCGCGCCAAGCTCGTCCTGCAAGACTTGGCGCAGCCCGTCTATTTCCGAGGTCACGCCCGGCAGGTCATTGACGAGGCGGTCCCAAAGAGAGGGCTGGACCGCTTCGCGTTTCGCTCGCGAACTGCCGGTAATCTGTAGCTTGTCCGCGCCGGGCCGCCGGGCCTCACTTGCCGACATAGACATCCATTTCGATTTCGTCGTCCTTGTCATAGACGAACTTGATCTTCTTGTAGGCGAAGCTGACCTCCTCCTGGATAAGGTCTTCCTCGTCCTCGGCCTGCGACATGTCGTATTCCATGATCGAGGCGTCGGTCAGGGTGACGACCAGGTAGTCGCTGGTCTCGCCATCGATTGTCCGGCGTGCGGAGAACACAACTTCGTCCAGCGCCTTGTTGTCGAACAGCGCCTTTTTCAAATAAGGCGACGACTTGTCATAGTGCTTGGTGAACTTGATCATGCCGAGGGACACACGACCGCGACGCGAGAGCGAATTCGGATCGTATGGCGCGACTATCTTGTAATCGACACCGTGGACTTCGATTTCATCTTCGTGGCCGTCTCGAACGCTTGGGCCTTTGATATCCGGAACCTTTAAAAAGCCATCGATCTTCACTGTTGTGGGCATTGTCTTTCTCCACCGCTTTCAAACAAAACAAGATGATGCTGCTGCTAATCAAGTCTTCACGGACGGTAGTTCCGACACCAGCCGGAGCGAGGCGTTGATGCCTTCCAGCTGATAGTGCGGACGCAGATAGAAGCGGGCATTGTAATAGCCCGGCCGTCCCTCCACGCTGTCCACCTGGACCTCTGCGGCTGCAAGGGGGCGCTTGGCGCGCGCCTTGTCGTCGGCAAAGGCCGGATTGGCCAGCACATATCGGTTGATCCATTCGGTCAACCAGATCTGCATGTCAGAGCGTTCCTTGAACGACCCGATCTTGTCGCGCGCGATTGCCTTGAGGTAGTGCGCGAAACGCGAAACCGGGAACAGGTAGGGCAAGTTCGCGCTCAGCCGCTCGTTCGACTGGGCATCCGGGTCGACCAGCCGCCCGGCGCGGGTCTCGTCGTCCTGTAGCGAATGCGCGCCGATGAAGGCCGCGAGATCGGTATTCTTCCGGTGTAGGATCGGCATCAGGCCAAGCTTGGCGAGCTCCGCCTCGCGCCGGTCGTCGATGGCGACCTCCGTCGGGCATTTCATCGCGATCGATCCGTCGTCGGTCGGGAAGCTGTGCACCGGCAGGTTGAGCACCGTGCCGCCATTCTCGACGCCGCGGATCTGCGTGCCCCAGCCGTAGAGCTTATGGCTGCGGTTGATGTTGACGCCCATCGGGAAGGCGGCATTCATCCAGACATATTTGTTGTGATCGCCCTCCACCTCCTCCTCGAAGGTGAAGCCCTTCACCGGAACGGTATCGGTGCCGTAGGGCAGCCGCGCCAGCACGCGCGGCATGGTGAGGCCGATGTAGCGCGCGTCCTCGCTCTCGCGCAGCGATTGCCAAGAGGCATAGGCAGGGTTCGATACGATCATCTGCAGGTCCTGTGGATTAGGCAGTTCCTGCCAGCTGTCCATGCGGAACAGGCGCGGCGAGGCGGCGGCGATGAACGGCGTATGCGCGGAGGCGCAGACACCCGACATATTGCGCAGCAGGCCGACGTCGCGCGGATGGTTCGAGAATTCGTAGGCACCGACCAGGCAACCGATCGGCTCGCCGCCCAGCATCGAATACTCGTCCGTGTAGACCTTCTTGAAGATCGGGCTCTGGTCCCACATCTGGCCTTCATAGTCTTCGAGCGTGTCGGCCAGCTGCTCCTTGGAAATGTTCATCACCCGGATCTTGAGGTGCTTCGCGTCCGTCTCGGTGTTGTTGATGAGATACCAGAGGCCACGCCACGTGCCCTCCATTTCGCGCACTTCCGGCGCGTGCAGGATCTCGTTGACCTGCGTCGTCAGCATCTTGTCGATGCCTGCGATCAGCGACTTGATCGACTTGATCGCATTGGACGAAATGGTGGTGGTGTCGGAACGGGATTGCGCGGCCAGTGCCAGATTGCGCACGAGTTGCTGCAGCTTCTCGCTGTCGTCTTTCTTGACCTTGAAATCCTTCTCCAGCAGCCCGCTGAATTCTCCGAGGTCTATTGCTTCCGCCTCAGCGGTGGCGGCTGCGGTTTTTTGCTGTTCGGCCATGACTTACTCCCCAGCCTTGTCGTCGTCGGACATCGCCTGGCTAGCGATCTTGCTCAGCAGCGGCTCGTTGTTGAGAAGTTGCGCTATCCGCTTCTCGGCATCGACCCGACCATCCATGAAGCCGAGCAGTTCCTCGAGCTGACGACGCATTTTGAGGATCTCGGCCAGTTGCGGAACCTGCTCCGCGATCTTGTCCGGGGCGAAATCGCCCATCTTGGTGAAGGTGAGGTCAAGCGCCAGTTCCTCGTCGCGCTCCTGGCCTTCGACTTGCGGCAGCGTGTTTTTCACCCGCGCCTTCACCCGCGGCCCGAGCGCTTCCATGAACTTGGGGAAGCGGTTCGCGTCGGTCTCGACGAAGGCGCGGTCGAGCACTGACTTCATCGCCTCCCTGGTCTGCGAGGCGCCGGAAAGATCGGCCATCACCCCCATGACGAACGGCAATTCGATTGTCGTCGGGCTGCCGTAGGTTTCAACGTCGTAGGCGATCTGTACGCGCGGGGCGCGATTTCGTTCGATGACCTTCGCTTTGCTTTCGGCTGGCATGTGTTGTTACCTTTCATCCTTCTGGGCCGCCTTCTTGGCATCGGGAACGCCGGCAAGGAGCCGGAATTCCTTCAGCCCCGACGGGGCGAGGTCTTCCATCAGTTCAACGAAATCCATGTGCACCATTCGCCGCACGCGCCGCGCCAGATGCGGGATCGGGCTCGACGGTTCGGTGCGGTCATAGAAGGCGACGACGAGGTCGAGGCATTTGACGACGTCGTCGCGGGACGAGATCCGGTCGGGCAGGCCGCTGCTGCCGGGCTCCGCGTAGCTTGCCACACTTGCCATCGTATCGGCTCCATGACCGTTTCGAACAGGCGTTGCCGGGTCCGCAGGCGCCGAAACTGGCTTTGCGGCGCCATTCGCGGTGGCGCCGGCGGCCGAGTTTCGTTCGAGGGTCGTCAGCAAACGCTGCAGAAATCGTTTTAATTCCGGAACGGTGGCGCCGCTGCCCTCGATGCGGGCATTGAGGGCCGTCTCCACCGCCTCCAGGGCCGCGATCGCGGCGCGTGCATCGGTGACAAGCGACGTCATCTCCGCGCCGGCCTGGTCGATTTGTGCGGCGCATGCGCTGCGCACACGGTTCACCAACTGGCTGTGCGCGCTCGCCAGAGCCGCTTTTTCGGTCGCGTTCAGTCCCGAGGACGCCTCCTGAAGCATGACGCGCTCGTCGAGCGCGCCCTTCTCCAGGTCCTCGCCGAGGATCGGGCCGATTGCACGCGGCGCGAAAAAAGTCAGTTTCCGCAGATCCTTGAGCAGGCCATCCTGGCTGTTCTGGAGATCAGTCAGCGCATTGATGCGGCGCAGGGCCGCGTCGCGGGGCGTAGCACCGGATCGCAGGGCCGGGTGCATGGTTGCCCAATGCTGATCGAAGGTCTGCGCTATGAGGGTCAGGCCTTCAGCCAGCCCGGCCAACCGATACTCGTTGGTCAGAGCACGCGTGACGACGACGAGGAGGCGCAGGTCCCGGCCATGTGGGCGCAGCTCTTCGGCCTTGGCGAGCACGGCGGGCCAGTCGATCGGAACATCAACTTCGGTGTTTTTGCTTCCTTGAAACTCGACCTTTTTCTGCTGTTCCGTCAGGCGCTCCAGCTCGTGGAAAGCCGGGTCGTTGCGCAAATCCTCCCCGGACGGATTCTCACCGTCGACAGGATTGAGCCAGAGTGCGAGATCAATCACACCAACCCCCAGCTAGCGGCCCTGAGACCCCTGAGTGACGCAACGTTATCACAGGCTTTCACTTTATCACAATTAAGCAGTTGCTCAAAAACTAACAGAAGCTGAACACGGCTGTTTACCTTCGCCGAAACCCGTCGCGCGATCGCCGGACCGTGTATGTGAAATGCTTCGCATAGATGGGACGCAATCCGGTGTTTGTTGCGCCGGGATACGGCATACCACCTGACCGGGAGACGCCGGGTGGGTCGGCATCCAGGCGGCTCATCCATCACATGCTTTGTCAAGCAGCGGCTTATATGGCAGGGTATCGATTGCAAGATCTCGGGAGCACGTTCAATGGAACAGCGCCGGTCATCGCAAAGCGTCAAACGCAAGGAGCTGGTCGGTAAGCTCAATCCTGTCTGCGTGCGTGCCTTCAAGGCTGCGGCCGATACCGCCAAGCTACGCGGCAATCCTTACGTCGAACTCGTCCATTTCATCGAACAACTGGTGCTTTCCGATCGCTCGGATGTGCAAATGATACTTGCCGATGCGGGAGTGGACGCAAGCCGGCTTACCGCCGACATGACCCGCGCCGTCGACAAGCTGCCTTATGGCGCGACTTCGATCGAGGAATTCTCCGACCATATCTTTCATGCCATCCAGGAGGGCTGGAACCTGGCAGGGCTGGAGTTCAACGTCGAGGAGGTCCGCAGCGCCTATATTCTCCTGGCTTGTCTGAAGACGCCGGTGCTGGAAGGCCTGCTGTCGAAAATCAGCGGCGAGTTTGACAAGATCGATGCCGACGGGGTCATTGCGCGGTTCGCCGACGTGGTGGAGGGGTCGCTCGAAGCTGGCGCACCCGCAGCAGCGGCCGCCGCCGAGACGCCTAGGCGGGCGCCGGGCGGGGACTCGGCGCTGGCGAAATATGCCACCGACCTGACCCAGCGTGCCCGCGATGGCAAGATCGATCCGGTCGTCGGCCGCGATCCGGAGATCAGGCAGATCGTCGACATCCTGATGCGACGCCGGCAAAACAACCCGATCCTGACCGGTGAGGCGGGGGTCGGCAAGACGGCAGTCGTCGAAGGCTTTGCCTTACGCATTGCCGAGGGCGACGTGCCGCCCACGTTGCAAGGCGTCAGCGTGCGCATGCTCGACGTTGGATTGATGCAAGCTGGGGCAAGCGTAAAGGGAGAGTTCGAAAAACGGCTGAAGGCCGTTATCGATGAGGTTCAATCGTCCGAAACCCCGGTCATCCTGTTCATTGACGAAGCCCATACCTTGATTGGCGCGGGCGGCGCGGCTGGAACGGGCGATGCGGCCAACCTGCTGAAACCGGCGCTGGCGCGCGGCGAACTTCGCACCATCGCTGCAACGACCTGGGCCGAATACAAGCAGCACATCGAGAAAGACCCGGCGCTGACGCGCCGCTTCCAGGTGGTCAAGATCGATGAGCCGTCCGAGGCGGTGGCCGTTCTCATGCTGCGCGGTGTGGCCGGCGTCCTGGAGCAGCACCACAAGGTGCAGATACTTGATGAGGCGATCGAGGCGGCGGTCGGCCTGTCGCACCGCTACATCCCGGCGCGGCAATTGCCGGACAAGGCGGTTAGCCTTCTCGACACAGCCTGTGCCCGCGTCGCGATATCGCAGCATGCCACCCCGGCCGAGGTCGAGGATATTCTGCGCCGCCGCCAGGCACTGGAGGTCGAGCGCGGCATCATCGGCCGCGAGGCCGCGATCGGCATCGAGGTGACCGGTCGGCAGGCTCGGGTCGAAACGGGGCTTGCCGAAACCGAAGGTACCCTTGCTGCCGCGCAAGCACGTTGGGAGCGGGAAAAGGCGCTGGTTGCCGAGATACTCGAACTGCGCGCCAGGCTGCGCGGCGAGGGCGTGCCGCTCGATGAAGTGGCAACAGAGGAGGCGGGCACCGCAACAGCAGGCCCGGATGCAACCGAGACCGAAGTGTCTGAGACCGAAACGCCTGCGACCGAGGCGAAGGCAACAGCGACCACCGATCCTCCACCAATCGATCCGGCCGCCGATCTCGAACGGCTGCGCGAACTGATGGCTGAACTCTCCGAGGCGCAGGGCGAGACGCCGCTGATCCTGCCTTCGGTCGACCGCAATGCGGTGGCGGCCGTGGTTCAGGACTGGACCGGTATCCCGACGGGACGGATGCTGTCGAGCCAGACCGAAAAGGCGCTGCGGCTCGCCGCAACCTTGTCCGAACGGGTGGTCGGCCAGGATCATGCCATGGAGATGATCGCCAAACGTGTGCAGACCAGCCGCGCCGGGCTGGGCGCGCCGGAAAAGCCGGTAGGCGTGTTCCTGCTCTGCGGTCCCTCGGGCGTCGGCAAGACCGAAACCGCGCTGGCCCTGGCCGAAACGCTCTATGGCGGCGAGCAGAACCTGATCTCGATCAACATGTCCGAGTTCCAGGAGGCGCATACCGTCTCCACCCTGAAAGGCGCGCCGCCCGGATATGTCGGCTATGGCAAGGGTGGCATCCTGACCGAGGCGGTCCGGCGCAAACCCTATTCGGTGATCCTGCTCGACGAGGTCGAGAAGGCGCATCCGGACGTGCACGAAATCTTCTTCCAGGTTTTCGACAAGGGGATGATGGACGACAGCGAGGGCCGCCGGATCGATTTCAAGAACACGCTGATCCTGCTCACCTCCAATGTCGGCTCCGAGGTCATCATGGATCGGACCAGGAACGGCACCGCGCGCGCCGGGCTTGACGATCTCGACACCGCCCTGCGCAGCCCGCTGCTGAAGGTTTTCCCGGCGGCCTTCCTCGGCCGTGTCGTGACCATTCCTTACTACCCGCTTTCGGACACGATGATCGAAGCGATCACCCGCCATCAGTTCGCCAAGATCGCTCGCCGGCTGCGGGCAACCAACGATGCCGAGTTGGTGATCGGTGACGGTGTCATGGAGCTCGTCAAGGCCCGCTGCACCGAGATCGAATCCGGCGGGCGAATGATCGACGCCATTCTGACAAACACGCTTCTGCCGGAATTGAGCCGCGGGGTGCTGAACCGGTCCCTCGAGGGCGAAAAGATGACGAGGGTGACTGTCGGAGCCTCCGAAGGAGGTTTCACCTATTCTTTCGAATAGCTCAAAAACGCGCTGTCGCACTCGCCGGGGATTCGGCAATCATATTACATTGCCAGGGGATCCACATTGAAGAAGGGCCGATCGATAGGGGCCTAATAACCAATTATGACTTGATCTCGCAAGGTTGGCATTTCTATCCACGATGCCCTCCAAATGCATGCTCGGCGGGATGAGCACGTCGACCGAATCCGGCGTAAGATTTACCACCAAAATGCGGATGCGTTCGCCTAGACGGTAGGCGACGGCAGTTATAGCCGGATGATTGACGAAAACCTCGTAGCGCGGGGCACCGGCCGCCGAAGCGAGTTCGGTATGGACAGCCTGCAACGGCCGCCGGCGGGCGTGATCATCCAGAAGCCCAAAAGGTCCGGTCGGCGCTGCCATGATAAGGTGATCGACCCCAGCAACTGCAGCCTGCGCCGCGACACCGACCGCGAAAGCTGCTCCGAACAACGCGCCGTGCCGGGGGTCCTCGCCCGCAGCAGGTGTTCGGACACGAGCTGGATTTGCCGACACATCGTTACCATAGGGATTGTGCCGCATGCCGATCGTGCAGGGGCCGAGCCAGATCGCCTTGTCCGGACATAGGCGACGCGCCGAAGCGATGACCGAGGGATAGACGCTCAGCGTCTCCATAACCGAGAGATCGTCGGCCGCGTGAACGATGGCAACGTTGCCGAAGAAGACGAAATCGGCGTCGCCGGTCGGCGGGTTGCGATTGAATTCCGTGAACAGGGACGGCGTCCCGGCACCAATGGCGGCGCGTATCCCGGTCGCCCTGAGCGCATCCACGAACTCGCTGATCGGCTGTTCACCTGTTGGCACCAGGTTCGACGGTCGTGCCCTGAATTCGCGTCGTGGTGAAACCAGCACGGCGCTCGGTTCGATTTCCGACGCGCGGATCGCATTGACAACGGCCTTCGCCTCAGTCTCCGGATTGACGGCATCAAGGATTGCCTCGATCGCGGGGCGTGCGCCGATCGAGGCGGCAAGACCGGCCGCCTCGCGCAGCACGTGCGCGTCGTGGCCGCGCGCGCCGTCGAAGCGGATGATGATATCCTGCGCGGGACCGAGCTGTGCGGCGCCGGCCAGGGCAGAGGGCAGATCGTCGGGATCGAGAAACAGGGCCATGGACGGCATCCGCCCGATCGGACCGCCCAGCGTCAGGGTGGCCTTTGAAGCCATTCCAGGCCGGGTTGGCAAGGCCTTGGCCTCGATGGAGACCGTGACGCGCTGGCTGTCCTTCGAACCTTTGGTGATGACATAGGGGCGCGGCTTCGACAGCGGACGGACATAGGTCTTGAACGAGGCATCGGTCCAGTTGCGCTGGTCTTCCATCTCGAAGGCGTCGCCTTCCATGGCCACGATGCAAATGATGCCGGGCGCCGGCTCATGCGTCAGCGCGCTGATGTCGAAGGCCGGCTGGTCGGGGCTGATCGCCTCGGGAAAGACCGTCTCCTCAATCCGCCCGTCGCTGTGTCGGATGGTCAGCCGCCCGCCTGCGGCCTCTGAGGGATGGAGTACGACGAAACCGGTGCGATTGGTTGGAAAGTCGGTGAGGGCGACGCCTTCCGCTTCCAAAGTCAGCACGCCGGACGCTTTGCCCGTTATTTTCATCCGGTAGGAAAACCTGCCCTGCGCACCGTTGCACAACCCGTCATAAGTGACCTTGAACGCCGCCTTGTGCTCCGAAATAAGCAGGTTCGTAAGCTCGGCCTTATATGTTCCCCAGGACGCGTCGCGCGCCAGATAGTTGATCGCGCGCACCACTTCGACGCCGGCAAAGCAGATTGTGCGAAGATTGCCGTCTTCGAGGATCGCGGTGAGCGGTCCGGCGGTAAGCATTCGGCGCTCGGCGGCCCGTTCGTCGGTGCCGAACAGGTCGAGCCTGGTGGCTTCGCCGCTCACGTCGCTTCCCTGACCTTGGCGTTTTCCTCCACCCGATAGGCGACGACGGTCTTGCTGATTACCAGATCGCGCGAGCGTTGGTCGAACTGACGGAAATGGTCCGAGGCGAGATGCAGGTCGAAAGCCGCGCGGTCCCGGTAGATCTCGTAGAGCAAGACATGGCTGGAGGCGGCCGCGTCCGCCGGCGTCAGCACATCAAAGCGCAGGCAGTCCGGCTCGAGCGCGACGGAGAGCGACGCATTCTCCGTAACCAGCCGGTGGAACTCGGGAAAGGCGCCTTCGAGAAGCTCGAACGCGACGGTGATCGCGAAAGCGGCGGCGCCAAGCCTTTCCTTGCCTCGTCTTTGCGCCCCTTCACGACCTGCCGTCATTGCGCCCTCCGGCTTTTTGAGGCGGCGGCGACATTTTCTTCCCACTGCGCCGGAGCGATCGCCCGGTGTTCCGCGGCCGCGCGGTAGGCTGCATCAACGAGTGCGTATGTCCTGAGATTGTCTCGCCCCGATGTTTCGGCAGGTGCGCCGCGCTTGAGGCAGTCAAGGAAATGGCTGCAGGCGACGAACGCGCCTTCCTGCGCGACATGCCAGGGTTGGCTGGTCCACGAGCGCAGCGGCGAGCCGATATCTTCCTCCGTCACTTCGCCCTGTCTGGTGACTCGCATGCGCAATCCCGGCCGGACGACGATCGAGCCCTTGTCGCCCTCGATCTCCACCAGCGTTTCCGGGAACGGATCGGGGTCGCGCCGCGCCTCATAAGTGCACTCGACGACGCTGACGGCACAACTCGCGTGGCGCAGCAGCATCGTCGCCGTGTCCTCGGCCTTCACCTTGGGATTGCGGCGCTGGGTCTCGCAGGAAATGCGCTCGGCTTCGCCCAGGAAATAGCGCGCAAGGTCGAGCATGTGGATGCCGACATCGGCAATCGCCAGCCGTTCCTCGTCATAGAAATATGGCTGCGTGTGATAGACGTCGAAGCCGGTTCGAAACGCTATCCGAGCCCAGCTCGGCGTGCCGATGGCGCCGCTGTCGATCACGCGTCGGACATGCCGCATCGGCGTCTGGAAGCGGAAGTTCTCGTGAACCGCGAGCCAGACGCCGGCCTTTTCGGCTGCATCGACGACGGCGACGCAGTCCTCCCAGGTTGGAGCAAATGGCTTTTGCACAATGGTGGCAACGCCTTTGCCTATCGCCAGTTCGCAGAGCTCCCGGTGCGTGTCGTGGCGGGTGACAATGTCTACTGCGTCGAGCCGCTCGGTCGTAAGCATGGTGGCTGCGTCCGTATAAAACGGGACGCCGATGCTATGTCCGGCTGCTTGCGCCTTGCCGGCATCGACATCGCAGACCGCGGCCAGCACCGCGCCTTCGCTCGCAAGCTCCTTCCACGCATGCAGATGGTTCTGCGCGTAGAAGCCGCAGCCGATCACGCCGATCCGGATCGCCCCCGTGGTCATGTCCTTATCCTGCGACGATGGGCGTTCTGAGGACGCCGATGCCGTCGGCCTCGATCTCGACGACGTCGCCGGCCTTCATGAAGATTGGCGGCTTCTGGAAGATGCCGACGCCGGCCGGTGTCCCCGTCGAGACGATGTCGCCGGGTTCGAGCGGAATGTACTGCGACAGGAAGGAAATCAGTTGTGGCAGCGAAAACAGCCAGTCCGAGGTGCTGCCGTCCTGCAGCGTCTTGCCGTTGAGCCGCGTCTTCAGCGCGACATTGTCCGGATGCGGCATTGCGTCTGATGTGACGATGCAGGGGCCGATCGGTGCGAAGCCGGCAAAGTTTTTGCCGATGGTGATCTGGTTGTCCTTGAATTGCACGTCGCGCGCCGAAATGTCGTTGAGCAGCGTATAGCCGAAGATCGCCGGCATCACCTCGGCTTCATCAGCCTTGTGCAGCTCCTCGCCGATGACCGCCGAGAGCTCCACCTCGTAATCCATCTGCTCGGTTCTATTTGGCTTTTCGACCGGCACATCGGGCCCGATCACCGAGGTCGGCAATTTGGTGAAGAAGAACGGCTCGGTCGGCATTTTCGCGTTGGGATTCTCCTCGGCATGGCCCTTGTAGTTGATGCCCGAGCACAGCACCTTGCCCGGCCGGATTGGGGCTTCCAGCCTCACATCGGCGAGCGCATAACGCGGTGCCTTGGCGAGACCGGCGCGGATGCGGTCCAGCATCTGCTTGCCGCCAAGCACGACCTCCATCACGTTTTCTGCAAGGCCGGCCTCGGTCAGGCAGGCGACGTGGTCGCCGTCGAGAACACCGGCATGATGTTCATGGCCTCCCTTGCGGTGGGAGAAGGTAACGAGTTTCATTCTAGTCCTCCGAAAGGAATACGGCCTTGTGCAGGGCCATTGGATTGTCGGCGAGTTTCCTAAAGACGCCGGCTGCTTCGCCGAGCGCGAAGGAACTTGCGATTCTGGGATAGTGGATCTTGCCGGAGGCGAGCAGGTCCAGCGCCTCGGGAAAACAGTCGACCGAGGCGCGCGAGCCGAGGATCGTCACTTCCTTGCGGGTGAAGTCGAGGCCGGGGAAGGTGATGCCTTGTCCCTTCTTGACCAGTCCGAGGATGACGATGCGCCCGCCTGCGGCGACGAGATCGATGGTCTGCTCCATTGCCGGCGCAGCACCCGTCGCCTCCATGACCACCGGCATACCTTCGCCATTGGTGAGTTCGAGCACGCGTTCCAGCAAGCCGGCGCCGCCGGCAATCGGGATCGCGCCAAGATCGGCCGCGGTCGACAGGCGCTCGGCCGAGAGATCCGTAGCATAGACCTTTGCGCCATGCGCGCGCGCCACCTCGACGATGGCCAGCCCGATCGGCCCGGCGCCGAGCACGAGAATCATGTCCTGCGCGCTGACCATGCCGCGGCGGCAGCCCTGCACCCCGATAGCCACCGGCTCGGCGAACGCCGCTTCGAAGTCGGTCAGCCCATCCGGCACGACATTAAGATTTCCGCCCGGCGCCGTCACGAAATCGGCGAAGCCACCCTCGCGATGGACTCCGACAATGGCGAGATTGGCGCAGCAATTGCGCTTGCCCACCCGGCACGGATAGCAATAGCCGCAGCCGATGAACGGGTCTACGACAACGCGTGTGCCGATGGCCGGACCGCTGGCGCCGGGGCCATAGGCCTCGACCACGCCGGATATCTCGTGGCAGCCGATCCGGGGATAGCTCACATAGGGGTTCTTGCCGGTGTAGATGTAGAGGTCGCCGGCGCAAAGTCCGGCAGCCTTGACCCGGACCAGCGCCTCTCCCGCCTGCGGCTCGGGCTTCGGCGCCTCGGCCATGCGGATCGAAAACGGCGCGTCGAAGATCACTGCACGCATTTGATCAAGCCGCCTTGGCCGGCCGCACGACCTTGCCGTTGCCATCAAACTCGATCCAGTCGCCGGCGCGCAGCAGATAGGGATCGGCGATCGCCTCGCCGCGCGCCCTGGCTTGCCGGTGGTGCTCCATATATTCGGCGACGTCCTTGTCGCCGTCGAGTTTGATGTAGTGGCAAGGCAGCACTGTCTCGAGGCCAAGCCATTGCGTGGCGAGAACGCCTTCATAGGGGCTCATCTCGCCGGTCAGCATTTCGCCCGGCATCGGATTGAGATGCAGGATCTCCTGCGGATTGGCGATGCCGATGCAGCCGACATTCGGCTTATAGAGCTCGGCCTGCAGCTTGAGATCGGAGAAGATGGCGGTATCGCCATAGTGGTAGAAGCGCAGATTGTCGTCGGCATAGACGATGAAGGCCATCGGCACGCCCGAGATGAAGGAATTGTCCTTCAGCCTGATCTGCGACCAGTGATGGCATTCGAGCGGCTGGATCTCGATGCCCGCCACCTTGACGCGAATGCCCCACGTCGTGGCGCGGATCTGGTTGGCCGGTATGCCACGATCCATCAGCCAGGCCTTCACCTCGCCGCCGCAGACGACCGGACAGCCATACTTTTGTGCGATCTTGTCGGTGTCGCCGAGATGATCGAAGGCCGCGTGGCTGACGATGACCAGATCGACATGATCGAATTCGGTCGACTTGGTCGCTGCGCCCGGATTCTGGTCCAGAAACGGATCGCACAGGATGCGCAAGCCATCGCGTGTCAGGATCTCGTAGGCGGCGACGCCGTGGAAGCGCATCCGGGTGGTGGGATTACGTGCCATTTTATGTCCTTGGCCATTTTGGTATGATTGGCCATCCGGCGGCGAGGGAGATCGCGCCGCCGGAGGCTGCCCACCCTGAATCAAGACTAAACCTTGAACCAAGGCTCCGGCATGGGTTCGTGCAGCCTATTTCACATTCAGCGCTGTCAGCACCTTGTCGACATTATCCTTGGTGATCAGGATAACGCCGGTGTCGAGCGTGTCCGGGATCGGACGGCCGCCATCCTTCGACGAGAGCCCCGCCGACTTCAGCGTGTTGTTGTTGTAGTCGTGCAGCAGCTTGACCGCGTAGTAGATGAACAACTCGCGGTTCTGCACGACAATACCGTCGACCCAGCCTTCCTTGGCCGACTTGAAGAAGTCGGGCGTCTGCTCCATCGCGGTTACCTTGATGTCACCGGGATTCTTGCCGGCTTCCCGCAGCGCGGTGACGATGCCAGCGCCGGATTCGGAATCGAAGCCGGCAAGGCCGGCGATATCGGGATTGGCGGCAAGGATCGCCGCCGTCACCTGCGCTGCCTTCTGCGCGTCGCCGCCGTCGTCCTCATTGGCGACGATGGTGTATTTGCCACCGCCATTGGCCTCGATATAGGCTTTGAAGCCGGCCACCGCTTCGCGCATGTTGCCAGCGTTGATGATCGACATCGACGCGAGCTTGCCGCCATTTGGCAGCATTTCCATCAGCTTCTTGGCCTGGGCGACGCCGACCTGTGTCCAGTTCGTGCCGATATAGGCAAGGCGGCCGGAGTCGGGCAGGTCGCCGTCATCGACCACCGTCGGCACACCCTGCTCCATGCATTTCTTGACGGATTCGGTCAACGACGGATCCCAGCCGCCGACCACCGAGACGCCACTTGGCTTCTGCGCGCAGACCTGGTCGACGGCGGAGATGAAGCCAGGCACGTCGAAGTCGGTCGGCCCGGCGACAATCACCTTGACGCCGAGCTCCTCGGCGATCCGCTTCATGCCGACATAGTCATACTGCACGAACAGCGGCAAATTGGCCTTGTTGGAAATCCAGTAGTAGGTCTCCTTGGCATCGGCCGGCCCGAAGGATGATTCCTGCGCGCTGGCCGGAAAACTATTGAGTAGTGCCATTGCAGCGAGCGCTGCGCCGGAGAGTATCGTTCTCACTATCGATTTCATGCCCGTTTCCTCCTGATGTTTTCTTGTGGTCCCAGTCTTCTGAAATCCAGTCTCCTGCATGCCGTCCGGTTGTCCGGACGCCTCCTCCCGCCCGCCTGGACTCAGGCGCGGCCGCTGGTCTTGAAACGATCGAGCGAGACGGCGAACAGCAGGACCAGACCCACCACCAGCCCCTGCCAGAACACGCCGATCGCATTGATGATCATGGCGTTCTCGATCAGCGCGATGAACAGCACGCCGAGAATGCCGCCGAGGATCGTGCCTTCGCCGCCCTTCAGGCTGGCGCCGCCGAGCACCGTGGCGGTGATGACCTTGAGCTCGATGCCGACGCCGGCATTGACGACGGCGCTGTTGAGGCGGGCCGCGCCCAGCACGCCGGCGAGGCCCGCCAGCGCTCCCATGATGACGAAGCCGATCAGGATGAGGCGGTCGACGCGAATGCCCGAGAGCTGGGCCGCGCGCGGATTGCCGCCAATGAAATAGAACTGCCGGAAGAAGCGCGTCCGCGCCACCAGCCAGCCACCTATTAGCACCAGCACCAGCATCGCCCAGAAGGGCGACTGGATCCTGAACAGCGGGTCAGCGGCGCGGCCATATTCGGCGAAGGCGTCGGTGATCGGGGTGACGCCGGTGCCGGCGGTGACATAGGTCAGGCTGCGATAGATGGTGAGCGTGCCAAGGGTGGCGATCAGCGCGTTGATGCCGATGCGCGTCACGATCAGCCCGTTGACCAGACCGCACAGTGCGCCGACCATGATGCCGACGAGGACCGCGATCTCGGCCGGCCAGCCCCACCAGCCCGCCACGACGCCGGCCCAGACGCCGGAGAAGGCCAGCGTCGAGCCGACCGACAGGTCAAACGTGCCGCCGATCATCAACAGCATCATGCCGCAGACGAGCATGCCGACCGGCGCCAGGTTGAGCAGCACGGCCCGCATGTTGGAAGCGGTCGGGAAGTTGTTCGGGTAGACGATGCTCATCGCCAGCGCCAGCGCGACGACGAGCACAAAGAGCGTTAGTTCCCTGGAATCGGCAAGGCGCCGCACGATGCGCACGAAGAGGTTCTCGCGCCGGCGCTCGGCAGTCTCTGCCAGGGGTTGCGTGATCTGCATCGCCATCATGCCTCTGCCATTCCCGGTTGTTTGCGAACCTCGGCCACCGAGGCCGTGTATCTGGTGGCCAGCCGCAGGACCTGTTCCTCGCTCGCTCCATCGCCACGCAGTTCGCCGACCGTCCGGCCTTCCGCCATCACGACGATACGGTCGGCAAGCGCCAGCACCTCCGGCAGGTCCGAAGACACGACGAGCAGGGCGACGCCCTTGTCGGCAAGCGCCCTGAGCAGCCGGTAGATTTCGGAGCGCGCCCCGACATCGACGCCGCGTGTTGGCTCGTCGACGATCAGCAGGCGCGGCTCCATTGCCATCCATTTGGCCAGCAGCACTTTCTGCTGGTTGCCACCGGAAAGGTTGCCGACGATCTGGTGGACGCTCGGCGTCGCGATACGCAGTTCGTCGACGAAGTTCCTCGCCAGCGCCTCGGCCTTGCGGTTGGAGAAATTCGCGCCCGACGAGACCCTGGACAGAACCGTCGCGGCGACGTTGTTGACGATGTCCATGCCGAGGAACAGCCCGGCTGCCTTGCGGTCTTCCGGCACCATGCCGATGCCGGCGTGCTTGCCGTCCCACGGACCTTTCGGATCGATCGCCGTGCCACCGATCCGGATCGAGCCACCATGCCGGCGGCGCGCGCCGAAGATCGCCTCGCAGAATTCGCTGCGGCCCGAGCCGATGAGGCCGGCGAGGCAGACGATCTCGCCGGCCCGCACGGTGATCGACGCCGACCGCACCAGCGGCGGCGCTTCCACGTCTTGCGCCTCAAGCACGATGTCGCCGATTCTTCGCCCCGCGGCCGAACGAGAGAAATGCACGTCGCGTCCGACCATCAGCCGGATCAACTCGTCGGTCGATGTCTCGGCGACCCGCCGTGTGCCGGCAAGCCTGCCGTCCTTGAGCACTGTCACCGAATGGCAAAGCGAAAAGATCTCGGCGAGGCGATGCGAAACATAGACGACCGAGACGCCGTTGCCCGCCAGCCGCCGCACCACATCGAAGAGTTTTTCGGTTTCGGTCAAGGTCAGCGCTGCCGTCGGCTCGTCGAGGATGAGGATCCTGAGGTCACGCGACAACGCCTTGGCGATCTCGACGATCTGCGCCTGCGCCGGCGACAGCGCCGACACTTTCAGTGCCGGGTCGATGGCGACGCCAAGCTGCGCGATCAGCGCCTTTGCCTGTTCCCGCATGGCGCGGACATTGACCTGGCCAAGCCATTGCGTCGGCTGGCGGCCGGCGAAGATGTTCTCGGCAACCGAAAGCTGCGGCACGAGCGAGCCTTCCTGATGCACGATGCCGATGCCGAGGTCACCGGCGGCCTTTTCATCGAGCGTGCCGATCTCGGCGCTATCGACCAGGACGGTGCCCTGGTCGCGCGAATAGACGCCGGCGACGATCTTGCCGAGCGTCGATTTGCCGGCCCCGTTTTCGCCAAGCAGGGCGCGGATTTCGCCGGCCTCGACGCTCATCGAGACGTCGTCGAGCGCCCGTACGCCGGGGAAGAACTTGGAAAGGCCGTTGATTTCGAGGCGCGGCGCCATGGCCCTATTGAGCCTTGACCTGGAGGTAATGGGCCTGCTTGGCCTGGATCATCCAGACCATAGTTTCGTTGACAGGAGTGGGCACACCGGTGCGCTTGCCTGCGTCGACAATGGCACCGTTGATGACTTCAATCTCGGTTTGGCGCCTGGCCTCGACATCCTGCAGCATCGAGGCCTTGCCGCCGACCGCCTTCTCCAGCAGGCCGGTGATTGCGGCCCAGCGCTCGTCATAGTCGAGCGCGATGCCTTGCGCCTTCGCTACCGCCACAACCTCCTTGAGGATGGCGGCCATCAGGCTCTTGGTGCCGTCGAAGGTGACGAGTTCGTGCGACATGAAATGCAGCAGTCCGGCGACCGGCAGCGTGCAGGCATTCAGCGCCAGCTTTTTCCAGACCTCGTCCAGAATGTTGTCGGAGCGCGTCGTCTCGATGTCAGCGGCGCGGAACGCTTCGATCACCTTGCCGAGGCGCTCGGTCGGCTTGCCGGTGAGCTCGCCGATATAGGTCATACCGGATCCCGGATGCTTGACGCGGCCCGGCGCCAGCAGAGTGCCGCCATGATAGGTGAGCCCGACCAGAACGCGGTCTTCGCCGACGATCGAGGCAATGCGTGGCGCATTGCCCCAGCCATTCTGCAGGCTGAGCACGGCGGTCTCGCTGGCGATCATCGGTTCGGCCGACCGGACGGCAGCCTCGGTATGATAGCATTTGACGAAATTGATGATGAGGTCGACCGGGCCGACGCTTGCCGGATCGTCGCTTGCCGGCACCCTGATCACCGGCTGCGAACCATCTTTCTCCTCGATGGTCAGCCCGTTGTCGTTGATCGCCGTCACGGCTGCCTTGGAGACATCGATCAAGGTCACGTCATTGCCGGCGCGGGCCAGATATCCACCGAATATCCCGCCCATAGCTCCGCCGCCGCCCAGAATGGCGATTTTCATGCATTTTCCTCCCTTGGCGATCGCAACCGCCGTCGCAAAGCGCGCTGACTTGTCGGCTTGGCAGCAAACCAAGCCGACGTCGGCCGATGCTCGTAGGCCCGGCCTGTCTTTCCGCTTTTCAATCTTTGTGATTTCAGCATTGCAAGCTGTTGCATGGTTGTCAAGCATGATGGTATGAAAGGTCTATGGTCGACCCACTTGTCATAGAACGAAAGAAACTCTTCGAGCATGTCGCCACGCATCTCGAGGGGCAGATCCTCTCCGGCAAACTGAAGCCCGGAGACCAATTGCCGCCCGAACGCGATTTACAGTCGCGCTTCGGCGTCGGCCGCCCGGCCATTCGCGAGGCGTTGATCTCGCTGCAGAAGGCCGGTCTCGTCGAACTCACCAATGGCGCCCGTGCCAAGGTGCTGATGCCGACAGCCAGCCATATCTTCACCGGCATGGCGCCTGCCGTCAGGCAGATGCTGTCGACCGAGGAAGGCCAGCGCTCCTTTCAGGGTGCTCGCATGTTCTTCGAAGTCGGTCTCGCCCGCGAGGCTGCCCGTACGGCGACGGCCGCCGATCTGGAATCGCTGCGCGCCGCGCTCGAGGCCAACCGCTTGGCGATCGGCGACCGCGACCGCTTCACCAGCACCGACATCGCCTTCCACTTCGAGCTGGCGCGTATCGCCCGCAATCTCGTCTTCATCGCACTGCACGACCAGATATCGGAATGGCTCAAGGAGCAGCGCATCGTCACTCTGGCCGCCGACGGCCAGGAACAAACGGCCTATGAGGCTCACCGCGCCATCTATGATGGGATCGCGGCGCGCGACCCCGATCGCGCCGAACAGGCGATGCGGGAGCATCTCGACCAGCTGACGACGATGTTCTGGCGCCAGCGGGCAAGTGAGCCTGAGACTGGCGACCACGACGAATGAAGATCGGCATCATTGGTGACGTTTCACCGGTTCCAGTGACATTGCCAACACGCTCGCCAGGGCCGGCGACCGGGCCGGTCAGTATGTCGGCATGCCGACTGAAAAGCGCTGGCTCCACGTTCCGGCGAGCGCTTCATCAAAGGAGTGGGGGATGGTGGTAGCGAGAGAGCGCTACCGCCTTTCCCCACACTCGAAATCCCTGCGATATTTTCTACGGTGTTGGACGTGATGGACCTGTTTCGGTGCTGCAAAGATTGATGGGGAACGGGAAGTCTGACCGATCCGGGCAATTGTAGTGGGCACCGCGAAAGTCAGCTTCGGCGAAAAAGGCGACACACGGGATCGCGACTGACCGTCGCTTTCATTCGAGCCCGATCCACACAAAGCCATCCTGCTTTCGGCAGGGATAAACGATCAGCTTTGAGCGGTTTTTCGAAATGTCACCCGCGAATTCATAGCCCGGCGCAGTACCATCCTGCTGCAACTTCGCCCACTCCCTGATGTCGCCAGTTAGCAGGTCGAAACAACTCTGATGCCAGCGGCAGACCAAGCCAAGATCTGCGGTGATCGTGCTCTCCGTGTGTGGGAGCCCCAGCACTTCGGCCTGAGCGGAACTTCGGCGTTCGTAGAGCGGCAGATGAAGATGCGGGCAGGCATTGTTGAACGCGCAATAGCTGTCGGATCCGCGAACGACGACGATATCGCAGTTCTCAAAATCGAGAATCCGACGTTCGTAGGGCTGAAGCTCGTCTTCGGCAAAAGCGCGAATCCACCTCCTACCACCGTGACGAATGGTTTCGCGAGGCCGCTTGGCATTCAGCACGGCGTCAATTTCGGGCTTCAGCCTGACGATTTCGAATAGGCTCATGCGCTCAGCGGTACCGCGAAGGCGTACCCTGACGAAGTCGGCGATTTCCACCTTGTCGGCGATCTGGTCGCGGAGGGCCTCGGATATCAGCAGTCGCGTACCGGCATCCTTGTTGGCCGCCTCGACCCGGCTGGCCAGATTCACCACGTCGCCGATTGCCGTGAGACGTTCGTGTCCGGCAAAACCCAGCGTGCCGATGACGGCTTCGCCATAGTTGAGGCCGATCCGAATATCGAAATCGATGCCATACATCGAGGCAAAGAACGGCTTTAGACGATCGACTGTGGCGAGGGTCTGAAGCGCGGCGTTCACGGCGCGGAGCGGAGCGTCGGGCTGGTCGTCGATACCGAATATTGCCATGAGCCCATCGCCGATGAGTTTGTCGATGAAACCACCATTCTGCTCGATGATGTCGCCGACCTGGGCGAAGTAGCGATTGAGCAGATACATCACGTCGTAGGGCGAAAGCCGCTCAGACAGCGCCGTGAAATCGACAATGTCGCTGAAGAAGACCGCAACATGCTTTGCTTCGCCGCAACGCGTCGCGGCAGAACCGCCAATCTGGCTGGTGATCATCATGTCGGTTTCGTCCAGCACCAGGCGTCGGACGCGAAGCTCGCCTTCCGGCCTGAGCTGACAGGCCAGCCGGACCTCATCCGCCAATCTCAACCGGTCCGCCATCGAAGTCTCATCGGAATTCCGGTCCGGGCAGGCCTTTAGCCCATCGAGCACCCAGACGCGGCATGTCGAGCATTTCGCCCGGCCGCCGCAGGCATGTGCGAACGGCACGCCCGATCTAAGTGCCGCCTCGAGCAAGGTCTCATCGGCAGCCACGTCAAAATCGATCTGGTCAGGTAGAGCGGTTACTTTGGTCATATTCTTGAACAGGGTCTGCGGCGTTGGCCGGCTTGCCAGTGTAGCACCGATCGGCTCAGGCAATCGAATCATGATCTTCGGGCGCCGACGAGCCGAGATGGTTTCGTTGACGCAAATGCGTCTTCCGCCGGTCACCGAGCGTTACGTCGAGGCGCTGGGCATCTCCGGCGTGCCGGAGTGATCGTTGCGGTTGCAAAGATGCTGTCTCCTGCGCGTAACGTCCGGCCAGGCGACGTCCCTTGATCCCGGGTCGCTTCTGATAGTTCTCTGGCCGGCTTGTCCGAGGACTGAGCGCGTAGAGCAGCCGTGAACAGCCGGCGAGCTCCTGTTGGGTTCGCGTCGAACTTCCGGTTTCCACCCTGACGAACCTGCCTCCCTTGCCGTGCATTTGCTCATCGCCGCGCTTTTGATGTTCGGGCTGCCGGTATCGCGCTGTGATGCGCTAAGTATGTGCGTTGCCGAGCACCGCCCGGAGCCCTGAGTCGTTCTGGCGGAGACGTTGCTCGATCCATTGCGTCGTGCGGTCGTAGGCGTCCGAAAATAACTCGGAATGCCGACTCCAATCCATGAAGCCGATCGTGCTCGAAACCTGCGGACAGACCAAGACATCCTCGTCGCCGACGGCAATGTCCTGCGGCCCGTGTGCCAGCATACTCGCGGCAATAACCTGAAGCATGCTCGGAATCTGCGGCAAGCGGGCACGGCCGAAAGGATTCAGCAGGGCGACCGCCAGGTCCGATCTTCCGGGGATGCGGTCATAGTCGATGTGGTATTTTTGCGGTCCACTGGACCCAAAGCTCACGATGACATTGGGGCCGGTCTTGAGTTCCCTCATCTGTTCCAGCGGCAAATTGTTCATGATGGCGCCGTCCACCAGCATATCGCCGCCAGCCGTAAAGAACGGCGGCAGGACACCCGGGAGCGAGCCGGATGCCCGAACGGCTTGCCAGAGTTTTCCACGACGGTGGACATGGGGCTGACGGCTGCTCAAATTGGTCGAAAGCGCAAAGAACGGAAGCCAAAGATCTTCGATCAGAACGTCGCCGTATTCCTCCCGAAGGGCTCGATCGAAGGCTTTGTGATCTAGAAGCGCGAAACGCGGCAAGGTGGGGCGCCGAAACGCCCGACTCTTGACAAATATGTTGTGCGTGCCGCGGTCGATCTGCTCGGCGTCCAACCCTCTTGCGAAGCCGGCCATCATCGCCGCTCCGGAACTCGTCCCGCCGAGGTAGTCGAAGCGCCCGCCCGCCTCGACGAAGGCCTTGTAGACGCCCAGATGGGCGCTGCCCAGGGACCCACCCCCCGCTGCCACGAAGCCACGTGCCTTGCAGGAAATAAATCGGACCAGGCGCTGGATATCAGACCTGTCCTCCAGCGCAACATGATGATGCTGGCCGACATGGGGACGCTCATCGAGCCACGCAGAGGTGCCGGAGACCGCAGCCGAGCGATTGTCGTGAATTAGGACAAGCCGACCGGTCGATGGTGGATGGACCGATAGCGCCAATTCCTCGGACGTGTTCAAGCGAGGCGAGGAGGACGCGTTCGCTAGCAACAGGACGGTATCGGCCTGGCGAATGCAGACGCGTGTCCATTCATTAGGTTCTTCATCGGCGACGTAGACAACGAATTCAGCTTGCGCCTCCAGTTCGTTCAACCAGTTAAGGACCGGCTCGTCGTCGATCGGACGACCTGCGAACTTCGCGTGGACGTCAAGCCGGGAAACGAACTGAGCGCGCGTGACCGCGCCGAACTCTTGCTGTAGGTGCCCGATGAAAACCGGTGAGATGCGACTTCCGCCGGCTGCAATGATGGCAAGCGTTCGGATCTTGGCAGGTTTCTGGAGACGTGACAAAATCGGGGATTGCGTGGCGAACCGGCGCGCCAGAGATATTGTGACCGCCTCTCTGAGGTTCGGCAAAGCCTCGGCCGCCTTCTCGAAATGATTACGACTGATTTCAAGGACGATCGAATCGCGCGCCGCAAGGACAGTGGCCGTACGGGGCAGCCCTGCAAAGAAACCAATTTCGCCGACTAGTTCGCCCTGTGCAATCTCGGCGACCGAGCCAATCGGATCTCCTTTGTGTACCGTAAAGCGACCGGACAGCACGACGAAGAACCTGTCCGATGGATCTCCTTCGCGAACCAGGACCTCACCGCGCCTCAGGACCCGACGGTCGGATTCGGCAGCCAAAGCCTCGAGCGCCAGCAACGACGCCCGATCGAACATCAATGTCGCCGACAATAATCTCGCGGCGAGAGAATCGATGGAGGACATTTGAGCCATCCCGGGGACGCATTCGCTCCGGTAATTGTTGTACCGCTCGTGTTTGCAGCGTCGCAAGGCGCGATCCGAGCCGAACCGCAACGTTGCCGGCTGGAGCCCGTCTATGGATCAAAATTCTGATGTGCCGACCTTATGCCAAGCATTGGTTCACTGTGGTGTCTGCGAGGCGCTCGATCCGCGGCAACTGGTGGGATTCGCCAGGCCATCTAAGGCGCGCCGTCGCTGCGGACGTTCAAGCGAAGGGCGAGACTCCGAACAGCCAGCCGTGCAGCCAGAGCCCGAACAATGCGAAAGCCACCAAGCCGATGCCCACAGCAATCAGGTCGCTAAGCGGTCGCACGACCGCGGGTGCCGGATCCCGCGTGGAATGACGGCAATGAGATCGACAATCGCGTAAACCAGAAGCGCTCCGAAGACTAGGAGCGAGGCAAGGTCGCCATTGGCCAGGAGGTGCCGATGGCCCAAAGGATGATGCCCACCAGCATCGGGTGCTTCAGCCGATGCTTGATTGAACCCGCGGGCAAGTAAGCGGCTGCCAGAAAGACGGTCCGCTTTGAACATCCGAGGCGCGAAGCTGCCGGTCCGTTCTCGGCCCGAAACCCGACGTCCGAGTAGTGGCTTGGGGATTTCCGTAGTTGCGCAAGCCGGACCTAGCGAGCGACCGCATAGTTGTGGTCGTCATTAGATAGGCGAGCGAACCGCAAAACTGCCGCATCAAGTCGACGCTAAGGCATTGATATTGCTGTCGTCAAAACCTGGGGATTTTTGGAACTACTCCCCAGCTTCGGAGAATGATGGGCATTCAGAGAGTCATTTGGGGAAGAAAGTCGTTTCCGTACTCCCCAGCTTTCGACCCCAAACTGCCAAAAGCTGGGCTTCCGGGAAGCCAAGAGGGGACGGGAGAATTGTTCGGAATTTGAGGGTGGTAGCGGGAGAGGGACTTGAACCCCCGACCCCAGGATTATGATTCCCGTGCTCTAACCAACTGAGCTACCCCGCCAGGGCGGCGAAAGGCCCGAAATCCGCCTTAAATCGAAAGGCATGTCGAGGCGTTCGCCAAGGTCGCGCGGATATAAGGTTGGGACACCAAGCCTGTCAAGCATCGATGCAGTCGGCCATGCCGCCATATTGGCCTCGCATCGGTCCGAAAATCGGAATCGATTTTCGGCCGGCACGATGCGGGAGATTCAAGGTCTTGGAGCATACTTTGTGCGTCCAAGTGGACGCACGTCGCTCCAATGGCCAAAATGCTTTGCCGGGCAGACATTTGAGCTGGGACACCGGGGTTGAGTTCGACGAGGCACGTCGCTATGTCTCGGCCACGAAAGTCATGGTCTGAAATTGATGAAACCGCGCATTGCAGTCCTCGGTTGCGGATACTGGGGCAGCAACCACATCCGCACCCTCAAGGCGCTCGGCGCGCTGCACGCTGTTTCGGACGCCAACCCTGCCCGTGCCGAAGGGTTCGCCAGCGAGCAGGATTGCCTGGCAATCGAGCCCGAGGCGCTGTTTACCCGCAAAGACGTCGATGCCATCGTCATGGCGCTGCCGCCGCAATTCCACGCCGACATGGCAGTGCGCGCCGTCAAGGGCGGCAAGGACGTGCTAGTGGAAAAACCGATCGCCCTGACGGTGGCCGATGCGGAGCGCTCGGTGAAGGCGGCGGCCGACAATGGCCGCGTCTTCATGGTTGGCCATGTGCTGCGCTTTCATCCCGCTTTCGAGACGCTGAAGGCGCTGATCGACAATGGCGAGCTCGGCGAGGTGCGCTACATCCACTCGCATCGGCTCGGGCTCGGCAAGTTCCATACCGAAAACGACGCGCTCTGGGATCTCGCGCCGCACGACCTGTCGATGATCCTGGCCATCACCGGCTCGGAGCCGGTCGAAGTGCGCGGCGAGGGCGCCGCACTGCTCGACAAGCTCAGTGACTTCGCGCATCTGCATATGCGCTTTCCCAACGGCCTGCGCAGCCATCTCTTCGCCTCGCGGCTCAATCCTTACCGCGAGCGGCGGCTGACCGTGGTCGGCACCAAGGCGATGGCAGTGTTCGACGATGTCGAGCCATGGGAGCGCAAGCTCGCCGTCTACCGCCACGCGGTGTGGCAGGACAGCGGCCAATGGGCCTTCACCGCCAACGAGCCATCCTATGTGGCGGTCGGCGAGGGCATGCCGCTGACGCGTGAGCTAGAGCATTTCATCCAGTGCATCGAGACGCGGGCAGAGCCCCGCACCAGCGGCGAGGAAGCCATCAGGGTGCTGCGCATCCTGACTGCCGGCACGGTCGCCCATAGCGGATCGCCTTCCTGAGAGAAAAGTGCTGTCGCCGCCCTACTCGGCGGGAACCTGCGCTGGCCGAGCCGCAAGCCGGTTCAGCATTGCCTCGGCCTCGGCGCCGCGCTCGGAACGCTCGATGAAACCGCCGCCGAACACGCGGGCCTCGTTGCCGTCGTCGGAATAGAGCACGCACGCCTGGCCCGGCGCGATGCCGGACTCGCCGTCGACCAATTCCACCGAAGTGACGCCGGCGCGGTGATGCAGCACGGCCGGGCGCGGCGGGCGTGTCGAGCGGACCTTGGCAAAGAGCTCCAGCCCGGTCGCCGGAATGTCGGCGAGGTGCCCATCGCCCAGCCAGTTCATGTTGCGCAGATAGATCTTGTGCGTCTCCAGCGCTTCGCGCGGACCGACGACGACGCGGGCGCGGTCGGCATCGAGATGGACAACGTAGAGCGGCTCGCCCGAAGCAATGCCGATGCCGCGGCGCTGGCCGATCGTATAGCGCAAAATGCCTTCATGGCGGCCGAGCACGCGGCCGTCGATGTGGACGATGTCGCCTGGATTGGCGGCGGCCGGCTTCAGCTTGGCAATGATGTCGGAATATTTGCCCTGCGGCACGAAGCAGATGTCCTGGCTATCGTGCTTGGCGGCGACGTTAAGCCCCATTTCCTCGGCAATGGCGCGAACCTGCGGCTTCGACAGGCCGCCGAGCGGAAAGCGCAGATAGTCTATCTGCGGCTGCGTGGTGGCGAACAGGAAATAGCTCTGGTCGCGATCGGCGTCGACCGGCCGGTAAAGAGCGCGATGGGCGCCGTTGGCACCGGAACGGATATAGTGGCCGGTGGCCAGCGCGTCGGCGCCGAGCTCCTGCGCGGTCGCCAGAAGATCGGCGAACTTCACCGTCTGGTTGCAGGACACGCAAGGGATCGGCGTTTCGCCGGCCACATAGCTCTCGGCGAACGGGTCGATCACCGCCTTGCGAAAGCGCTCCTCGTAGTTGAGCACATAATGCGGGATGCCGAGCGTCTCGGAAACGCGGCGGGCATCGTCGATATCCTGACCGGCGCAGCATGAGCCAGCCCTGTGCGTTGCCGCGCCATGGTCGTAGAGCTGCAGCGTAACGCCGACGACATCATAGCCTTCGTGCTTCAAAAGACCGGCGACAACGGACGAATCGACGCCGCCCGACATGGCGACGACGACACGAGTGTTTTGCGGGCTTTCGGGAAGGTCGAGGCTGTTCATGGTTCTTTCGTTCTGCGCGGCGCCCAATTGACGGCGCTTGAATGCCAATGGCCGGAATATAGGTCAAGCACCTCGGGTGCGCCAGCTTTGCGGCGGCGTCGATTTTTGCGAGCAAATTCCGCACTTGCCGGCGGATATCTCAAATGCCGACGAAAACACTAACGCGGCGTTCATGATCCTTACCTAGCTATTAGGGTTCGCTTAGGCAATTTTTAAAGCTGTGGCGGTAATGTGATGGGGATTGGGTCTTTGAGTTTTTAGTAGAGAGTACGATGACCGATCTAGTTAGACCACGAGTCAAATATGTTATCGGGCCTGACGGCAGCCCTCTTACGATCGCCGATCTGCCGCCGACGAACACACGTCGCTGGGTTATCCGGCGCAAGGCGGAAGTGGTGGCTGCGGTGCGCGGCGGGCTTTTGAGCCTTGAAGAAGCCTGCCAGCGCTACAAGCTGACAACCGAGGAATTCCTCTCCTGGCAGGCATCGATCGATGAGTATGGCCTTGCCGGACTGCGCACGACGCGTATCCAGCAATACCGTCATTAAACTGATTCCAGGACGATGAAAGGCGCGGTAATCCGCGCCTTTTTTGTTTTGCCGGAACGATTCTCCTGTATCAGGCCGCAAGCACCACTTTGCCGATCGGCCTGGTGGCGAGAAAGGCATGCGCGGCGCCAGCCTCTTCGAGCGGAAAGGCTTTTGCCACGTGAACGGCGAGCTTTTTCGCATCGACCAGTTTGGCAAGCTCGACAAGGCCGTCGCGGTCAGGCACGACAGACATGCGTTCGACCCGGATGCCTCGTGTCTTGGCCTCCTCCTTGGCAGCATCGCCGACATTGAGCAGCGACACCAGCACGCCGCCGGGTTTGAGCACCTTCAGCGAGCGCTGGGCATGGTCGCCCCCGACCGTTTCTAGGACGAGATCGATGTTGATGATGCTGTCGGCGAAATCGCCCTTGGTGTAGTCGACAACCTCATCGGCGCCGAGCGAGCGGACGAAATCGAGTTTTCCCGGGCTGGCGGTGGCGATGACATAAGCGCCGCGCGCCTTGGCGATCTGCAGCGCCAGATGCCCGACGCCGCCGGCCGCAGCATGGATCAGAACGCGCTGGCCCTGTTTGAGCCCGCCATGGCGGACAAGGCCCTGCCAGGCCGTCAGGCCGGCCAACGGCAGCGCCGCTGCGTGAACATGGTCGATACTCTCCGGCTTCTTTGCAATCTCGCCCGCCGGTACGGCGGCCAGTTCGGCATAGGCCGCTGTCTGCTTGGGAAAGCGCGGCATGCCGAACGCGGCGTCGCCAAGCTTCAGGCCGGTCACCCCTGAACCTAGTGCCTCGACGGTTCCAGAAATAACCCAGCCCAGGATGAAGGGTGGCGCGCCGAGCAGTGAATAACGGCCGCTGCGCACAGAGCCATCGACCGGGTTGATGCCCGCTGCCTTGATGCGAGTATCGGGTCGGGTCGATCTGCGATGACGAGGACGTCAGGTCCGCCGACGGAATTCTGGACAATGGCACGCATGGGAATCTCCTGCTGGTTGGTGTTCCACTATCATTTGGATAGTAATAATACCTTGTCTAGTATGTACCCGTTTGATATATATGTATCTAATGGATAGCGAAGATAAATCCCCTTTTGGCTATGACGCGTTCCGCCGGACGTGCCCGTCGCACACCGTGCTCGAAATGCTCGCCAGCAAATGGGTCTATCTGGTGGTTTGCGCCTTGCGTCGCGGACGGCTACGCAACGGCGAACTGGCGCGCAAGCTCGAAGGCATCACGCCGAAAATGCTGACGCAGACGCTGCGCGTTCTCGAACGCGACGGCCTGGTGCGGCGCGAGATCTTTCCAGTCATACCGCCGCGGGTCGAATATGAACTGACCGAACTCGGCCAGAATCTGGCGGGGCTGCTCAGTCAGATAAGGACCTGGTCGGAGCAACATGCCCCTGACATCAAGGATGCCCGTGCGCGGGCGGCCGCGGGACAGGAAGGGGATTTGGTGGCTTGAAACTGGCGCCTGCCTGGCGACTGGCAGCGTTCCATGGTCGACGCCCCTATCGCCGCGTACCGATTGGGCCTGGAGCCCTGTTTTCAGCCGATCATGGCGCTGCGGGGGCCGGTCTCGGCGTCACGGATCTTGGTATCGCGCGATTCGAGCATTTCCGCCTTGGAGAGCTCAGCTTCGGCTTCGCCAAGCAGTGATTCGGCAATGCTTCGCTGCTGGGCGAGATCGCTTTGTGAGTTTCTGAGATTGTCGCGACGCAAGCGCGCCGCCCTGGCGAAGGTCGGATAGGCAAAATGGTTGATGTCGGTGATGCCAGCCTTCTTTTCCTCGGCGGTGATCTGAAGTTCCAGCTCGACAGCCATGCGTTCGAATTCGGCGATCATCATGTCGAGTTGCAGCAGCTGCCGCCGCTTCTCGTTCACCTGAAACTGCTTCAGTCGAACGAGGTTTTCACGTGACTTCATGATTCGGTACTCCTGGAAACGCACACCTGCACATATCGTCCAATCCGCTCCGGCAAGCCGAGGCTTCACCCGTTTCCACCGGCTTTCCCGGAACTATGGGAAACAAACCCCTAAAGTTTTTTGCCGGCGGTAACCATTCGTTTACGGGCATTGTTAATCATACGGCTCAGGACTTAAGGCCGGGTAAAAATTCCGGTCCTCGGCTGGGAAGCGTGACCAGCGAGTCCGAAGAGTCACTTAGTCTGGCTTATTAATGTGTTGCATTAGCGGTTTGGTTCTGTGATTCATCATTAGATTCAACAAGGTGTAGAAAGGGGTTAAAAAATCTGATACCGTCATCAGTACGGAATTAGGTTTTGTTAACCATTCGATGGCAGCCTCTGCTCTAGGCAATCACTGCTCCGGTCCTGGACGGGTCGTGAAATGGTCCGGCAGCAGAAAAGGGGAATGAAATGCGTGTTCTGCTGATAGAAGATGACAGTGCAACCGCACAAAGCATCGAGCTGATGCTGAAATCGGAAAGTTTCAATGTCTACACGACCGACCTCGGCGAAGAAGGTGTCGATCTAGGCAAGCTCTACGACTACGACATCATCCTTCTCGACCTCAATCTTCCCGATATGTCGGGATATGAAGTCTTGAGAACACTTCGTCTTTCTAAGGTGAAGACGCCAATCCTGATCCTCTCCGGCATGGCCGGCATCGAGGACAAGGTGCGCGGTCTCGGCTTCGGCGCCGACGACTACATGACCAAGCCGTTCCACAAGGATGAGCTGGTTGCCCGCATTCACGCCATCGTGCGGCGTTCCAAGGGCCATGCCCAGTCGGTCATCACCACCGGCGACCTGGTGGTCAATCTTGACGCCAAGACCGTCGAGGTCGGCGGCCAGCGCGTGCATCTGACCGGCAAGGAATACCAGATGCTGGAGCTGCTCTCGCTGCGCAAGGGCACGACGCTGACGAAGGAGATGTTCCTCAACCACCTTTACGGCGGTATGGACGAACCGGAACTGAAGATCATCGACGTCTTCATCTGCAAGCTGCGCAAGAAGCTCGACGCCGCCTCCGGCGGCCAGAATTACATCGAGACGGTTTGGGGCCGCGGCTATGTGCTGCGCGAACCGGAGGATATCCGCGTCAGCGCCTGAGGCGCTCTTTCGATTGGTTTCCCACAAAACCCGGCTTCAGCCGGGTTTTTCTTTTGAATAGTCATTAGTGAGCCTGTATCAGGCCGCGATTTTCAAGTTGCGGAAGCATTCGAGCAGCTGCGGTCGATTGAACGGCTTCAGCAGATAGCCTTGAGCGCCGGCGCGCTTTGCCTTCATGATCGATGCGACCTCGACCTCGACCAGCGAAATCAGGATCTGCGGCCGTACCGGGCTTGCCATGGCGCGCACTCGGCGAATGACATCCACCGCCTGCATATCCGGCAAGGCGCTGTCGACGATGATGATATCTGGCATATCGGCGGCACACATCTCGACTGCGTCAAACCCGCTGGCGGCTTCGATGACCAGCATGTCGGGACCACCCAGGATGCGCTTTGCAACCTTCCTGATGACGCTCGAATTGTCGATGAACATGCAGCGTTTCATTTCCGGGCCTTCTTTGCCGGCAGCGTCGCGGGGCTGAGAGGCACCATCGGCCAATCCGGTAAAGAAGCCGAAAAGCCATTGGGTAAAATTTTTGTAAAGGCGCTATTACATATTCTTCTTCGTCGATACTTCGGCTTTTTCAGACCGGAAAATCTTTCCGCAACGACACAAGGTATTGTTAGAAAAAGTTCTTTATCTGTGCTTTCCGCTGGCGAACGATCCCAATCACAGGTTCGGAAGAGGATCAGGCGCGGTGGTGCAGGAAGTTTCAGGCTGCGGAAAGCACGATTTCTTCTGCGGTTGCGTGGATCGATATCGTCATGTTGGCTTCGCGCGCCAGCAGCAGCGTGTAATAGGGTTGCACCGAATGCGCGTCGATCGGTTCCTCGGGTCTGTGGCCAGAATGAAGTTCGAGGAACTTCGGCGGCACGCGCAGCATCGGACCGCTCGCGGCCAGAGCAAAGCGCGGTTCGGCCTCGAGGCTCTCAAGCGTGACCACAAGCTTGCCGCCACGCGGGATGGCGGCGTTGGCGACGAGAATGAGATTGAGCAGCAGCTTGACCTTGTTCTTGGGCAACAGCGCACGGCTTCCGTTCCAGACCAGTTCCGGCTTCTCGTTCTTGAGGAAGGCGATGGCAACGGCTTCCGCGTCCCCGGTGTCGATCATCATGCCGGCAGAACCGGCTGCGCCGAAGGCGATGCGGGCGAATTGCAACCGAGCCGAGGCATTTCTGGCGCTCTGGCGAATCAGTTTCATGGCATCTTCGTCGGCGCCGCCTTCATCGAGCAGTTCGAGCCCGTTGTTTATGGCGCCCACCGGCGAAATGATGTCGTGACAGACCCGGCTGCACAAAAGCGCCGCGAGGTCCGGTGCGGAAAGGGTGAAAAGCTCGGCCATCAGCGAAAGTCCCTGCAAATTTCACAACCAATGGCCGGGCGATCGACAATCACGCCTGTCCACACGAATCACGTTCTCTCACAAGGCTTTCTGAATACACAGCGCTTGTGCGTCCATCAACAAATCCAGAATTGTCGTGATAGAAAATGGTGCGTTCACGCAAGTGGATGCGCGGGCGAGCCAAACCAGGCCGAAACCAGCCTTCGAACCGCCATCTTCATGTGAAAGCTTAATGGTTGAAAAAGAATTACGGCATAGTTTGCCTGTAACAGTCATCCTTAACGGCCGCCAAAGAGCCGCACGGATGCGAGGCGTCGGCGAAAGTGCTCCCTGACGGAGATTGGAAGCATGTTTTCCCGATTCTACGACCGGACTTTTTTCCGTGTCATCCCAGACCGGATATTTTTCCGTGTCCTCGCAATGACGATCGCTCTCGTGGGCCTTGTCGTTCTTTCACCCTCGGCCTCGCGAGCCCAGGAATACACCGCTCAGGAGATCGTTGATTCCGGTCACAAATTCTTCGGGGCGACATCGGGCGGGCTCGCCACCGTCGTCGAGAAGATCTTCGCCTCCTACGGCTTGCCTAATGGCTATCTGCTCGGCGAGGAGGGGTCCGGCGCGCTGATCGGCGGCCTGACCTATGGTGAAGGTACGCTCTACACCAAAAATGCCGGCGATCACAAAGTGTTCTGGCAAGGCCCGTCGCTTGGCTGGGATTTCGGCGGTGAGGGCTCGCGGGTGATGATGCTGGTCTATAACCTCGATGACGTGAACAGCCTCTACAATCGTTTCGGCGGCGTTTCTGGCTCGGCCTATGTGGTGGCTGGCGTCGGCTTCAACGTCATGAAGAACAACAACGTGCTGCTGGTGCCGATTCGTACCGGCGTTGGCGCCCGGCTCGGCGTCAATCTCGGTTACCTCAAGCTTACCCAGCGAGCGACCTGGAATCCGTTCTGAGCAGGGCATGTTGGGTATTCAGGTGAGGCCGGCCTGACCTGAATCTCAAAACACCCCAGGTCTGTGATCGTGCCATTCGGCCAGATGAGTGAGTTCGCAATCCGAACAGTGCTGCGGCAGACCCTTGCCGCAGCACTGGAATTCCGTCATGCGAACGTGGCACAATTGCCTACGATTGTTTGCCATCCATAACGGATAGTCACCTTGGTTCAGTCGATCCTGTTCTTTGTCCTCGGCTTTCTCTGCGCGGGCTTTCTGGCGCTGATGATTGCCCCGGCGATCTGGCGAAGGGCCGTGGCGCTGACGCGCAAACGCGTCGAGGGTTCAATGCCGCTGACGCTGGCCGAGATCCAGGCGGACAAGGACCGCGTCCGGGCCGAGTTCGCCATGTCGACGCGCCGACTCGAAATGAGTGTGAAGTCGCTGCGCGAGAAATCGGCCGAACAGCTTGTCGAGATCGGCCGCGGCCGCGAGGCCCTGAAAGGGCTGGAAATCGAGCGGAAGGACAAGAAGCAGGCCCTTTTAGAGCTCGAGGCCAAGAGCGAGGAACTGCGGCAGCGCGAAAACCAGTTGCAGGTTCTGACGGATCGGCTTGCCCAGACCGAGCGTGTGCTGGAAAAGCGCGCGCTTGAGCTGGAAAAGCTCGAGCACATGTATGATGACGCGAGTTTTTCCTCCAGCAACCGCCAGATCGAATTGGTGGCGCGCGAATCCGAGCTACAGAAGCTGGCCAGCGACATTTCGTTGCTGCGTGGCCGGCGCAAGGAAGCGGACAGGCGCAGCCAAGAGATCGTGGCCGAGAGCAAGGCTGTGCGAGACGCGTTGAAAACCGAGAAGAAAAGGACTGGCGAACTGGACAAGAAGGTCGAGCGCCTGCTCGTTACGCTTGCCGATCGCGAGGACAAGCTTGACCGTCGCGAAAAGGAGATCGCGCGGCTTCGCGAAAAGAAGGGCGAGGGCAACACGTCCCCTGTGCGGCTTGTCGGCGCGCCAGGCGATCCCGCTGGTACATCCGTCAAGGGTAACGAGATCGAAAAGGCGATCGCCAAGCTCGATGCCGACCGCGAGCGGCTGGAAGCCAGGTTGGCGGCGCTGGCCCGCGAGAACAGGCGGCTGAAGACTGACCTTGCCACCTTCGAATCCCCCAGATCCGAGGGTGGGAACGATGCGCGTAACGCCAGTGCGGCATTGCGCGAGCAGATCAGCGATCTGGCGGCGCAAGTTGTCGCCCTGACGGCGCAACTCGACGGCCCGGAGTCGCCGATCGCCAAGGTGCTTGCGGCACCCAAGCAGTCGGCAGGCGGCGAACGCAGCCTCGCCGACCGCGTGCGAGCGTTGCAGAAGGCCGCTTTGACGAATTGAAACCCGGACGATGGAGGCCGTCTTCCGCGGCTTAAAGCGCATCGCGTTTGAACGGATTCAGGCGACGCGCTTTAAGTTCTTGTTTTTATGCATGTCGTCATCACAAAACCGCTGCGCACTTCTGCGCGACATGCACTAGCTCCTGCTTGCGGAAAAATGATGCAACGCGATGGCTGACGCCGCGGCGACATTCAGGCTGTCGAACCCCTCGGCCATGTCGATCCGCACTGTTCGCAGGCGGGCAAGCAGGCTTTCGGGCAAGCCTTCGCCCTCGGTGCCGAGATAAAGCGCCAGCCGCTCTGCCCTTTTTGCATCACGGATTTCGGTTTGCCCGTGCGGCGACAGAGCAAGCTGGTCGAAGCCTTGCCGGTCGAGCGCGGCGATGAAGCCGACAGTATCGGGGAAGGAGGCGAAGGGCACTTTCAGCGCGGCGCCGACCGAGACGCGGATCGCCTTGCGGTACAGCGGATCGCAACAGGTCGCGTCCAGAAACACGGCATCGGCGCCGAAGGCGGCGGCGTTGCGAAAGACGGAGCCCATATTGTCGTGATTGGCGATGCCGACCAGCACGACGATCAGCGAGCGGGCGGGCAGGGCGCCTACCAGGGCCTCTGCAGGTTGTATCCCGGCCTTGCGGCCGATCGCCAATATGCCACGGTGCATGTGGAAGCCGGCAATCCTGTCCATGATCTCGCCAGCCGCGACGTAGACCGGCAGGTCTACGGGCGCCTTGCGCAGGATTTCACCGAGGCCAGCCAGCCGGTTTTCGAGCACCAGCACCGATTCGGCCTTGAAGCGCCCGGTGGAGAGCAGCATGTCCAGCACGACCTTGCCTTCGGCAACGAAACGGCCTTGCCGGCCAGCAAGATCGCGCTCGCGTATGTCCAGATAAGCAGCGACGCGCGGGTCCAGCGGGTCATCGATACGGATAGGGTCCATGCGTTCCTCGGCGGACGAACAGCGACGTAAAGCGCGTCGCGTGACATGCGTTTCACGCGGCGCGCTTTGCGTTTTTGTATTTTATGCATGTCGTTGCCCGAAACCACTTCATCCTCGGTCAAGCCCGAGGGCATGTTTTTGGGCTACATGCATTAGGAACGATTGGACTTTCCGGTCAAGTTCCGGCGCGGCGCAGGCGATAGGCCATCTGCGACAGCTCGCCCTCGCCGAAAATCCCGTCCAGCATGGTGAGAAGTTCGCGCACGGCCTCTGATTTGCAGGAATAGTAGATCATCTGCCGGTCGCGGCGGGTCTCGACGAGATCGAGCGCCCGCAATTTGGCCAGATGCTGCGACAGGGCGGACTGGCTAAGCAGAACCTTCTCGGCAATGGCGCCGACCGACATTTCACCGTCGGCGAGATAGCTCATGATCAACAGCCGTTTCTCGTTGCCCATCAGCGTCAGAAACGTCGCCGCTGATTCGGCGTTGGCGATTAGCTTAGTCGAGACCATCGATCCCCCATGCCTTCCTGCTCATCCGAACGCCATGGGGGCAATAGCGTCTGGTTCCATAGACTCACTCGTTGATATGCGCTGGCGATTCAACGCTAGCGGGAAGGTAGAACATTTCGCTCAAATCTCAAGACTTGCTTTCGATCCGATGCGATTAACTGTGGGGCTGTGTCTAAAGCGCGTCACGCTTGAACGGAATCGTGCGACGCGCTTCAAGCCTTTGTTTTTATGCATGCCGTTCTCCTGCAATCGCTGCACACTTTTTGGGCGACATGAATCAGCCTGCCGCCCGGCCAGTTTTTGCCATGTCGATCAGGGCAGGGCGCAACTCCCGCGCGGCCTGCAATGGCTTGGGGAAGAAGATCCGGCAGACATCGTCGCTCGACGCCAGATCCATGCCATCGGCATCGAAGCCGGTGACGACCCAATCGTCGCCCGCGGCCTTGGCGAAATGACTGGCATAGACGGCAATTGCATCGCTATGGTCGGCATTCATGTGGTCAAGGGCGGATTGTTCGGCGGCGGCGAGTTCCTCGACGATCGGTGCGGCGGTGACAAGGTCGGCGCGGTCGAGCAAAAAGGCCTTGCCGAAGCCGCCATTCAGGCTGGCTCGCTCGGGTTCGAGGCGGAAGATAGAGAAGTCGCCAAGCCCGGCATAAAGCTTCGCCTTGGGATTGCGATTGAGATAGCGCCGTTCGGCGCGGGTGTGCTCGCCGGATCCGCGCTCGAGCCGCGCCGCTCGGCAAACCAGGGTGATTCGCGGGTGCGCCAGCGGATCGCCCTTGCCGGGTTCACCCACCAGCAGAGAACAGCGCGGATCGGCAAGGATCGCGCCGGTATGGGCGGACAGCGTCGAGACGAGGATCAGCGGCGTGCCGTCGATATCGGTCGCCACGCCGACCCTGCTGGCCAGCGGCGAACCGGTTCCGGGCTCGATCACCGCAAGCGCGCCGAAACGGGCGCTGCGGATCAGCGTCTTGGCCAGCCTGATCGCCTCGGCGTCCGTCTCGCGGATTACGTCCTTCTTCCGATCGTCCAAGGTGATTACCATCACAAGTTGATTTTCATAATCCACTTATCGGACGACAAGGCCTGATTTGACAAGAGCGGCACTATTTCGGAGCCATGCGGATGGCGCCGTCGAGGCGGATGGTCTCGCCGTTCAGCATCTGGTTTTCGACGATGTGCAGCGCAAGTGCCGCATATTCGGAAGGCTCGCCGAGGCGGGACGGGAAGGGTACCGCGGCGCCCAGCGAATCCTGCACCTCCTGCGGCATGCCGGCCATCATCGGCGTCTTGAAGATTCCGGGCGCGATGGTGCAGACGCGGATGCCTGACCGGGCAAGGTCGCGCGCCACAGGCAGCGTCATGCCGACGACACCACCCTTGGAAGCGGAATAGGCTGCCTGGCCAATCTGACCGTCATAGGCGGCGACCGATGCCGTGTTGACGATGACGCCGCGCTCGCCGCCTTGCAACGGCTCGAGTTTGGCGGCCCGGTCGGCGACAAGGCGGATCATGTTGAAGGTGCCGATCAAATTGACCTCGATCACCTTGCGGTACTGGTCGAGCGGATGCGGGCCGTCCTTGCCGATCGTCTTGATGCCGATGGCGATGCCGGCGCAGTTGACCAGGATGCGCGGCTCGCCAAGCTTTCCCGCCACCTCCGCCACGGAAGCAGCGCCGCTGTCGGCACTGCTCACATCGCATTGGATGGCGATGCCGCCGATGTCGGCCGCCACCTTCGCCGCCCGCTCGATACCGAGGTCGAGGATGGCAACGCTGGCACCCTTCGCGGCCAGTGCGCGCGCTGTCGCCTCGCCAAGGCCGGATCCGCCACCGGTGACGATCGCAATCTGGCCGTTTGGGGTCATGTCGGCGTCCTCCAACTAAAGCGCTTCGCATTGAAACGGAATCAATGGATGCGCTTTAGGTTTTGTCTTTATGCATGTCGTTGTCGCAGAACCGCTTCACACTTTTGCGCGACATGCACTACAGCGCCGCGCGTCCTTTCGGACGCGCAAAGGACGCTGTAGCACTTTGATTTTGCGCATGATCCTTTCCGAAAATCGATTCCGATTTTCGGGGTCATGCGCCAGTCGGCCAGATGCTACGAAGCTCGACAGGACGACGCAACATCCGCGTCGTCATGCCATCACGGCGATGGGCTCGCCGATCTTCGCCTGATCGGCGTGGCAGACCTCTCCCGCCAGCCTTGCCACCGCGCCCGGCATGATCTCATGCGCCAAAAGCCGGTCGGGATCGACCGGACGCGGCATGGAGATTTGCCCGCGCGGGATTCTCCTGAAGCCGAGCGGGCCGTAATAAGGCTCGTCCCCGACAAGCATTATGGCTGCTATGCCTGCCTTGGCGGCGGTCTCCAATGCGATCGCCACCAGCCGGCGGCCGATGCCGAGATTCTTGAAAGCTGGCCGCACCGCAAGCGGCCCGAGCATCAGCGCACGACCGGCACCGGCAGCGATGCGTGTCATGCGCACCGAGGCGACAACAGTACCGCCATCGACGGCGACGAAGGACAGTGCACGCTCATGCGGGCCGCCCTCACGGATCTTGTAGGCGGCCAGGACGAAACGGCCCGGCCCGAAGGCCTCGTCGTTTATGGCTTCGATTTCGGGATCATGCGCCGGAGTTTCCGGCAGGTATCTTACGTCGGCAAGGCTCATGGTCTTTGCGTTCCGGTACGGGGAAAGGTTTGCTGCAAACGGCAGCGTTCGCCAGTCAGCGCTACATCAAGCGCGGGCGCCCTTTCGTCGTCGGTCAATCCGGATCAAAGCAAAGTCGAACATGCGGATTTTCCGCTAGCATCAATTTTCAGTCGCTGCAATCGGCCGTTTTGGTCCGCCGCTTCGCCCAAGTGACGGTCTGTTCAGCACATGACGACTTCGGCAGCGCCGCCTTGCGCCTAAATGGTTGAAGAGGATGCAAGGAGATTTCGCATGGGATTGCTGGTCGAAGGCAGGTGGCACGATCGCGGTTACGACACCGCGGACAATGGCAAGTTCGTGCGGGCACAGTCGCAATGGCGCGATTGGGTCACTCGTGATGGCGCGCCGGCCGAGGGCCGCATGCGCGGCTTCAAGGCCGAGCCCGGCCGCTACCATCTCTATGTCTCGCTTGCCTGTCCCTGGGCGCACCGGACGCTGATCTTTCGCGCGCTGAAAGGGCTCAGGGACGTGATTTCCGTCTCGGTCGTCCATCACTTCATGGGGGCCGATGGCTGGACGTTCCTGGCCGAGGACGGCGCCACCGGCGATACGCTTTACGGCCTCGATTTCCTGCATCAGATCTATACCAGGGCTGATTCCGCCTATTCCGGCCGGGTGACGGTGCCGGTGCTGTGGGACAAAAAAGAGCAGACCATCGTCTCCAACGAATCCTCCGAGATCATCCGGATGCTCAACTCCGCCTTCGACGCATGGGGCGATGCCAGCCTCGATTTCTATCCGCAGGCACTGCGTGGCGAGATCGACAGGGTCAATGCACTGGTCTATCCCGCCGTCAACAACGGCGTTTATCGCGCCGGCTTCGCCACCACGCAGGCGGCTTATGAGGAAGCGTTTGACGATCTGTTCTCGGCACTCGACACGCTGGAGGACCGCCTGTCGCAACAGCGATACCTCGTCGGCAACCGTATCACCGAGGCCGACTGGCGGCTGTTCACCACGCTGGTCCGTTTCGATCCGGTCTATGTCGGCCATTTCAAGTGCAATCTGCGCCGCATCGCCGACTATCCCAACCTGTCGAACTATCTGCGCGATCTCTATCAGGTGCCGGGCGTCTCGGGCACGGTGAGCCTGCATCACATCAAGGCGCACTATTACGGCAGCCACCAGACGATCAATCCGACGCGCATCGTGCCGGTCGGACCAGAGCTCGACTATGGCGCGCCGCATGATCGCGCGCGGTTCAGGAAGGCGGCGTGACCTACCAGTAGGGCGAGGGCTGGTTGCCGCCAAAAATCTCGGCGATGCGCCGCAACGTGGCCGGCGTGGTTCCTTCCGGCAAGCGGTCGAGCGGGAAGAAGCCGGCTTCGGCGATTTCATGGTCCGGCAGCTTCGGCGTGGTCTGGCTGAACGCCTCGATCAGGTACAGGCCGACGTGATCGCGGCGGCTGGCCCGGTGGTTGAAATGCATCGACTTCAGCAGCGGCGGCGCGCTGAGCGCAATGTTGCCCTCCTCGGCGAGTTCGCGCACAAGCGCTTCAACCAGCGTCTCGCCGTGTTCGACGCCGCCGCCCGGAAGCTGCCAGCCCGGGACATAGGTGTGGCGAATGAGAAAGACGGAGTTGGAGGCACGGTCGTGGACCAGGCCGCGCACGCCGAGCGTCATTGGCCGCCGCAGCACGAAATACAGGTGAAACAGCCTTGTCCTGAGACCCGGCCAGCCGGTTTGGCGAAAGGCCTGTTGCGGATCGGACCGCGTCATCAGCCACGAAACCGTGGGTGGAAAGCGGGACGCGCGTCGCTTATGAAGGAAGGATGTTCAGGCTCGCGCATATTTCCGATATCCATCTGGGACCGCTCCCCGATGTAACCTATCGCGATCTCGCCTCCAAGCGCGTGGTCGGCTACGTCAACTGGCAGCGCAACCGCCGCCGCCACATGCACGATGCCGTCATCGACACGATCGTCACCGACATGAAAGCCAGCGGGGCGGATCACATCACCGTCACCGGCGATCTGGTCAATCTGGCGCTCGACGGCGAGATTGAGATGGCCAAGCATTGGCTGGAGACGCTGGGTTCGCCGGATGATGTGTCGGTCGTACCCGGCAACCACGACGCCTATGTGCCGGGCGCCTTCGACAAGGCCTGCCGGTCATGGGCGGCGTGGATGACCGGCGACGGCGTCAATACGCCGGTCGACCGCAACGCCTTTCCCTATCTGCGCGTGCGTGGCGACATCGCGCTGATCGGTGTCACGACGGCGCGCGCCACGGCTCCGTTCATGGCCAACGGCTTTTTTCTGGAAGGTCAGGCCAAAAGGCTGCGCGGTGTGCTCGATGCGACCGCCAAGCGCGGGCTGTTCCGGGTGATCATGATCCACCACCCACCGGTGCGCGGCGCGGTTTCGCAACCCAAACGGCTGTTCGGCATCGCCCGCTTCAACAAGGTCGTTCATACGCATGGGGCCGAACTCATCCTGCACGGCCATTCGCATGAGCCGTCGCTGTTCTTCATCGGCGGGCGAGGCCGCAGGATTCCCGTGGTCGGCGTGGCTGCCGCTGGACAGTCGCCTGGCGGCAGGCGCCCGGCAGCACAGTATAATCTGCTCGATATCGACGGCGAAAAGGGCAATTGGCGCATCAAGCTGACACGGCGCGGCCTGACCGGGCCAGCCATAGCGCCTTCCGACCTGGAGACGCTGGAACTTGGCGCCAACGCCGAAGCTATGGCTTGAAGCCCCATCCCATCGCAACGATGCGTTCCCAGAACAATACGATCGAGACAACCAGCCCGACCAGGGCGCCCGCGGCGATCAAACCCAGGCCGGAGAGGAAAGCCGACCAGCCCTTGCTGCGCGGGGCTGCCTGCAACGGCGGCTCGGCTTCCGCCACAGCAGCGCGCTTCAGGCCAGCGATAGCCTGCTCGACGCCACCTTCCAACATTCTCTGGCGTTCTACGACGCGCTCCGCGACGTAGCGCGTCACCTGATCGGCAACGGGTTTCATGTCGGTCGATTCGGCGAGCACCACACGACCGATGCGCGTATCCCTGAGGAAACGATAGGTGCGGCGATCGCGCCCCATGGCGACATGGCTGACGGCATCGATCCACAGACGCGGCTGCAGTCCGGACGATATGGCGAAGTCGAAATTGTCCATGTCGGCGGGCACGTCGGCGAAGACGGGTGCGAGTTCGGCGGCAAGCAGGTCGAGCCGCATGCGATGCGCCTCGCGCATGTCGACCACGACGTCATCGCGGTCGGCGAAGGCGTTTTTCACGTCGCGAATGGCATCGGACAGTTTTCGCGACTGATCGATCTGGGTGATGTTCTCGCCTGCGTCCTTCATCGGCGTTCGCCTCGCGGGTTGGTTAACAGCGAGTTACCATAATCACCGGCAAAATGCACGCAGGACCGACCTTCGGGGGGGTAGGAATGCATTGCGCATCAAAGTGCCGGGAGGTTGCCTGGCGCCTCCAAGAGGGCGCCGGTCTTCGCAGCGAAGGGATCAGTTCGCCGCCGCGGTAAATTTTAAACGAAGCGGGCTGCTGCGGCGTTTCATGTTGTGGCGGATTATCTCCGCGACGAGGCCGGGCGCCTCCTCGACCAGCATATGGCCGGCCTCCAGCACATGGTGCAGGTGGAAATGCGCCGGCAGGCCATCGGCCTGGGTAAAGGGCAGAACGGCATCGTCGGTCCCCCAAGCCACCATCACCGGCATGGTCAGCGTCTCGAGCCGTTCGCAGGGAATGACACCTTGCCGATCATCCCTGGTCATGGCAGTCGCGATCTCGACCAGTTTCTGCAACTGGCCAGGACGCGCCCGCATGTCGTCATGAGCATCCACGATACGCTCCGAGGGCGGGCCTTGCGGTCCGGACATGGCGGCGAGGCAGGCGCTAATTTCGCCCTTGTCGGCAGCAGCGGCGTAGCGGCGCAACAGTGGTCCGTTGATCTCTGTCCCAAAGCCGCCCGGGGCCAGAAGCGTGAGCGACGCTATCTTTTCGGGTTCGGCCAATGCCATCAGCACCGCTACCGCTCCGCCCATCGAATGGCCGACGAGATGCACTCTCGTGATTTTGCGCGCGGCGAGATCGGCGAGAACGGCGCGAGCGGCCGTCTTGGCCGAACCGCCCTCGGGGAAATCGAGCGACAGTCCGTGGCCCGGAAGATCATAGGCCAGCGTGCGTGCTCCAGATGCCAGTGTCGAAATCACCTCGCGCCAATCATGGTGGCAACCGCCGAAGCCATGCAAGAAGACAATCGTCTTCGGGCCGATGCCCCGTTCGACAGCGTAAAGGGATGAAATCATGAAAATTTGTGATGTTATCGCAAGGCGGGCGGGACAGCAGAGCTGAAATTGTGGCTGGATTGCTCTTTGTCCAGATCCAAAGCCAGTAAAATTTTCGCGATCAGGCGACAGCCTGGAAATAGTTAGCTACCGCTGCCGATCCCGGCGGCATGCAGGGCCTCGACCAGCCGGTCGGTCAGATCGGCGGGATACCGTCTGTCGATGAATGTCGCGCGCGGATCGGCAGCGAATTTCGGGAACTTGGCGGTCAGTTCATCCGCGAGCTTCAGCGCCAGTTGATCGCGGCCGGCGGCCTTCGAACCAATCAGCCGCGCGGCCAGATAGTGCGATTTCGTCGCCGTCGTGCGCAGCGCATCGCTGGCGATCGTGGCCCTGTTCATGTCGCCCAGCATGAACGCACCGACGAAAAGCCCGTAGTCCCACCAGGTCGGGTGAGCGCTGGAGATTTCGACGGCGTGCGCAAGAATTGGCGTGCCCTGGCTGTACTTGCCGGCGAAGATCAGCCCGTAGCCATAGGCGGCCGCCATGCTGAGGTCATAAGGGTTGAGCTCGTGGGCCTTGCGCATCCAGCGGATCGATTCGTCCGAATTGCCGAGGCGCGCGTAGAGGTAGCCATAGGCGCGGTGCGCATAGGGGCTGGTCGGCCCCATCTGTGCGGCGCGATGGGCAAACAACATCGCCTGTTCAATTGTTGCGCCGGATGGATAGGCGTAGTGGTCGGTGACCGCCTCAAGGTGCAAGGAGGCGAGTTCGGAATAGACGAGCGACGACTTCGCATCCAGATTGGCCAGGTTTTCGAGGCAGCGATAGGCAGCCTCGTGGGTCCTGGCGTTCTGGTCGAGATAGTATTTGTCGTTGAGCAGCAGACATTCCGTCAGACCGTTCTGAATGCCGCTCTGTTCGATATAGTTATAGATCGTGCCCGAGGCGGGTACGGCCGAGCTCAAAATGCCGGCGATACTATCCTCGACGGTTGAGGACGTGCTGTCGGCGGCGGCGAGGTTGCGTGACAGCAGGACCCGTCCGGTCGCCACGCTTTGCAACTCGAGAGTGACAACGCCCGTCGTCGGTCCCGGCAAGACATCGAATATGAAACTGGTTGCGTCCGCGACCGGATCGGGTGGACTGTCGGCGTCGCGACCGATGAAGTTGACCGTATCGAAGCCGCTGAGGCCGGCACGCAGCGCCGAGGCGACGCGCGTCGCCTCGGCGCTGTTGGCTTTCACGGCGATGTAGACGAGCGGAAGGGCTTCGATCGGTGGCAATGGCGCGATGCTGCCGGTCGCCACTGCACTCTCGACCGTCGATGCGGTATCGCCTCCGGCCAGCAATGCGCCGCTGCCCTGACGAAGGATCAACACGCCCAGCATGACAATGACCAGCGCGATCGCCGCCCAGAAGAACTGGAGGTGGCGCCGCAGAGAGGATCCCGGCTCGGGGACAAAAGAGGACATCAATGATGCAGCAGGCGCGCCCATGCCGGCGCCTTCGAGCGGTTCCGAAGAGGTAGCGACCGTCCCGATATGTTCCGCCGGCTCGGGCTCGACCGGCAGGCGGATCGCGTTGAGTTCATAGGATGGGACATAGCCGCCACGCGGGATGGCGATGCGGATCGGTTCGGCAATGCCCTCATTGGCGAAATAGTGCTGCAGAAGCTCGCGCAGCCTGCCCGCCTGGACCCGCACCACCGCATCGGTCGACGAATCGAAATCGCCGTCCTTGCCGAAAACGTCCATCGCGATGGAAAAGCCCTTGAGCTTGTCGGCTTCGCCTGCCTGCTCGCGCTCGACCAGGTAGCGAAGCAGTTTACGCGCGCGCTCGGAGCGCCCGAACGTCTCGCTGGCTAGCAATCGCTCCAACGTCTCGCGCACTGCGGGGGCGGCAGGCGTGGCATGCTGCAAGTGTCGATCCTTTCGAAGTCGGCACAGGTTATGTGCTCGATCATATAGCGCCTACACTGCCACACAAGCATGCATCCATTATGCGATCGCGTACCCCACCGGATAATCCCCCGGTGGTTAATGGTACCAAGGATCGGAGCAAGATGATTCCGTCCGGGTTCATCTTGCTCTTGTGCCGGGGGTTTCAGCCGGCCTTGCGGCCGATGATGCGGTTGGCGGCGGAAACCACGGCTTCCAACGAAGCGGCGACGATGTTGGTGTTGATGCCGGCGCCGAACAGCTTGCCGCCGGGATGTTCCATCTCGACATAGGAGATGGCCGAGGCGTTGGAGCCGCGCTGCATGGAATGCTCCGAATAGTCGAGCACCGACATCTCGACGCCGATATGGCGCGACAGCGCATCGACGAACCCGTCGATCGGGCCGGTGCCGGTGCCGGATATCGTCACTTCCTTGCCCCTGTCGAGGATGATCGCCTCCACCACGCGCCGACCCTTGGTTTCGGTATCCGGATAGGTCTGGTGGTCGAGGAATTTCAGCCGCGCGCCGGGCTGGTCGACATAGGTGTCGAGAAAACGTTCGTGAATGCGCTTGGCCGGCACCTCCTTGCCTTCGGCGTCGGTGATCGCCTGGATCGCCTGGCTGAACTCGATCTGCAGATTGCGCGGCAAATGGAGGCCATAGTCCGCCTGCAGAACATAGGCGATGCCGCCCTTGCCGGACTGCGAATTGATGCGGATAATCGCCTCGTAATTGCGGCCGACATCGGCGGGATCGATCGGCAGATAAGGCACTTCCCAGTGCGGCGTGTTGGCCTTGCGCAGCGCCTTCATGCCCTTGTTGATGGCATCCTGGTGCGAACCGGAAAAGGCCGTGTAGACGAGCTCGCCGACATAGGGATGGCGCTCCGGGATCTTCAACTGGTTCGAATATTCGTAGACGTCCTTCATCCGGTTGATATCGGAGCAATCGAGCTCGGGATCGACGCCTTGCGTGTACATGTTGAGCGCCAGCGTGACGATGTCGACATTGCCCGTGCGCTCGCCATTGCCGAACAGCGTGCCTTCGACACGATCAGCACCCGCCATCAGGCCGAGCTCGGTGGTGGCGATGCCGGTGCCGCGATCATTGTGCGGATGCAGTGAAATGAGCAGGTTTTCGCGGTTGTCCAGGTTACGGCACATCCATTCGATGCGGTCGGCATAGATGTTGGGCGTCGACATCTCGACCGTGGACGGCAGGTTGATGATCAGCTTGTTGTCCGCCGTCGGCTTCACGATCTCGGTGACGGCGTTGCAGATTTCCAGCGCCACGTCGAGTTCGGTGCCGGTAAAGCTCTCCGGCGAGTATTCGAACCGGTAGCCGCCGCCGGCCTTGGCCGCCATGTCGGTGATCATCTTGGCCGCGTCGGTGGCGATCCGCTTGATGCCGGCAACGTCCTTCTCGAAGACGACGCGGCGCTGCAACTCGCTGGTCGAATTGTAGAAATGCACGATCGGGTTGGTGGCGCCCTTCAGCGCCTCGAAGGTGCGGGTGATCAGTTCCGGACGGCACTGCACCAGCACCTGCAGCGAGACATCGGGGGGCACATTGCCTTCCTCGATGCACCAGCGGGCGAAGTCAAAATCGGTCTGCGAGGCCGAGGGGAAACCGATCTCGATCTCCTTGAAGCCCATGTCGAGCAGCAGAGCGAACATGCGCGCCTTGCGCTCGTGGCCCATCGGATCGATCAGCGCCTGATTGCCGTCGCGCAGGTCGACCGAGCACCAGATCGGCGCCTTGTCGATAACCTTGGAAGGCCAGGTGCGATCTGTGAGGCCGACGGTCGGATAGGGCTGATATTTGCGAGCGGCGTCCGGCATGCCCCGTGCTGCCTCTGCCATGGGCTCCCCGCCATCGCGGATGTCTTCTCGTGCGTTCATCGTCGTTTCTCCCGGCGGCTCGCGGATCCGCCCTCAGGCGGATTGGTGGCGAGCGGCGCCTTTACCAAAGTTTCGTTCGCTTGATGTGACTTGCCAAGGAGCGTGCGCGTGAGCGGCGGTTCGACCGCCGGGCGCTCCTTCAGCGAACCCGGCGATCGCCGATAAGGCCGAGAAGCAGCAGGGTCGAAGCAAGCGCGCGCACGGTCTCGCCGGCAAAGCCGGTCTGACGAGAAGCAACTGATGTGGCGCGCGTATTCATGGCGGTTTTCATACAGGAGCGGGCTGTGGGAGGCAAGTGGGCCGCATGGCAGTGCTGCGCGCGCTCTTCCCCACACGGTGCAAATGCGCCAGACTAGGCTGTCGACTTGGCGACAATGCCGGGGGAGGTCGTCCGTGAATTTCGTGTTCTTCTCGCCGCATTTTCCCGCCAATGGCGCCGACTTCTGCGACCGGCTGAAGAAGGCCGGCGCCACCGTGCTCGGCATCGGCGATGCGCCCTATGAAGCGCTGAACGGAAAACTGAAGACGGCGCTGTCGGAATATTACCGTGTCGCCGACATGGAGGACTACGAGCCGGTGTTCCGGGCAATGGGCCATTTCATCCACAAATGGGGCCGTATCGACCGCTTCGAGTCGCTCAACGAGCATTGGCTGGAGCTGGAAGCCAACATCCGTACCGACTTCAACATCTTTGGCACCAAACTCGATTTCGTGAAGAATTTGAAGCGCAAGAGCCGCATGCGCGCCTTCTTCCGCAAGAGCGGCGTCGAAACCATCCCGCAGCGCAAATGCTCGGATCGGGCCGGCGCCATGACCTTTATCCGCCGCGTCGGCTACCCCGTGGTGGTGAAGCCGGATTCGGGCTCCGGCGCCTCGAACACCTTCAAGATTTCCAATACGAGGGAACTCGACCAGTTTTTCAAGGACAAGCCGGAAGATGTCAGCTTCGTCATGGAGCAGTTCATCGAGGGGCTGGTGGTGACCTTCGACGGGCTGGTCAACCGCGACGGTGAGGTGGTGCTGGCGGCCAGCCACCGCTACGACCAGAGCGTCATGGAGGTGGTCAACCGCGACCGCCATATGAGCTACACCTGCTTTCCCGAGATCAGCCCGGCGGTCGAGGAGGCAGGCCGCAAGATCCTGAAAGCGTTCGACGTGCGCGAACGCTTTTTCCACATCGAGCTGTTCGAGACCAGGGACGACCGCATCATCGCGCTGGAGGTCAACATGCGTCCGCCCGGCGCCTGGATGACCGACGCCATCAACTACACGTTCGACATCGACGTCTATGCGGCCTGGGCCGATATGGTGGTCAGGGATGCCGCCGGCGGACCCTACAAGGGCAAGTATTTCACCGCCTATGCCAGCCGCAAGCGGCACCTCGACTATTTGCACAGCCATGCCGACGTGCTAGCCGCCCATGGCGACAAGATCGTCCACTATCAGGCCATCGAAGAGGTTTTCAGCCGCGCCATGGGACATTACGCGTATCAGATGCGGTCGAAGGATGCCAAAGCGCTGCGCCAGGCGGTCGACTACATCCATGCGGAAAAGGCGTGAGGCGATGGAGGTCTCCTATCACAAGGGTTTTGCCCGCAACCTCGGCCGTGACATGGAGTACAAGCGCTACGGCCATGCCGGCCGGCCGGTGGTGGTGTTCCCGACCTCGCAAGGACGATTCTACCAGTTCGAGGATTCCGGCGCGGTTGGCGCCCTTGCCGAATTCATCGACACCGGCCGCGTCCAGCTCTTCACGCTCGACAGCATCGATTCGGAGACCTTTTTCGACAAGCACGCCGATCCCGCCCAGCGTATCGCCCGCCACGAGGCCTATTTCCGCTATGTGCGCGAAGAGGCGCTGCCGGAACTTCTCTCCACGGCGACCGAGGCCAATGGCGGGCGCGCGCTGAAGCCGTTGTTTTCAGGCTGTTCGATGGGTGGCTACCATGCCTCGAACTTCGTCTTCCGCTTTCCGGAACTGAGCAGCGGTGTCATCGCGCTGTCGGGTGTCTATTCGACCCGCGACTTCTTCGGAGAGGCGCTCGACGGCAACATCTTCTTCAACTCGCCACTCGACTATCTGCCTGGCATTGTCGATCAGAAACTGCTTGGCCGGCTGAAGGCGCTGAGACTGATCTTCTGTTGCGGGCAGGGGGCCTGGGAGGAACGGATGCTGGTCGAGACACGGGCGCTGGAACAGGTGCTGCGGGAAAAGTCCATTCCCGCCTGGGTCGATTATTGGGGAGGCGATGTCAGCCATGACTGGCCATGGTGGCACAAGCAACTGGTCTATTTCTTCGCCCGATGGCTGGATGACGACCTGATGCACAGGCTGGATTAAGGTGTGTTGATATTCAGGTGATGCCGGCCTGCAAACGATGGTTTCCTGCGCTTCCGGTGCTCACGTACTTCAAGTACGCTCCGCTCCGGTTCTCGGAAACCATCGTTTTCGACTCGGCCTGACCTGAATCTCGACACACCTTAGGGTACAGCCCAATGACCACGCCCGATCCTATCCGACGCTTCATCGAGGCGACCAATGAAGGTGACACCGCGGCGTTTCTCGACACGTTCACGGCCGATGCCTTGCTGAGCGACTGGGGCCGCACCTTCAAGGGCCGCGCAGAGATCGCGCGCTGGAACCAGTCGGACAATATCGGTGTGCAATCCCATCTCAGCATCGTCCGCATCGCACCGGTCGACGCCACCTATCAGGTCCGCATTGCCGTGAAGGGCAGTGGCTTCAACGGCGAGGGCGACATGACCTTCACGCTGGAGGGCGATCGCATCTCCAGCCTGGTGATCGCCTGACGGTCCGCACCGCAACGGTGCAGTGGAACATTTCTGCGCGAGCGCGTCATTCCTTCAGGCTTCTCGCCACCAGGCGCGCCACGCTTGGGCCGACCAGCAGCACGACCAGGAAGCGGGCCGACTGCAGCGCCATGACGAAGGAGATGTCGACGTTCTGCGCGGCGGCGGCGATGATGGCGACACTGTCCATGCCGCCGGGGCTGGTCGCCAGATAGGCGGTCAGCGGATCGACGCCAAGCAGATGGCTGATCATGAAGCCGAGACCGCCGCAAAAGGCGATCAGCGCGATGATGGAGCCGACGATCTGCGGCAGCGCCCGCGTCGCGTGACGCAGGATCGGGCGCGTGAAGTTCAGTCCGATCGACCATCCGACCATCGCGTAGCTGACGGCCAGCAGCCAGTTTGGCAATTGCATCGGTACGCCCAGACCGAGGTGAATCACCGCGCCGAAGATGAAGGTGCCAAGAAAGAAGGGCGACGGCAGCCTGAACAGCTTTCCCATCAGGCCGCCGACGAGGGCGATGCAGATGGTGGCGGCGAAGGCTTGCGGATCGATGGGTGGAAACCAGACGATGGGCGGAATCTCGATACCCGATGTGTCGACCCACATGCGTGCGATAAGGGCTGCCGTCATCGAGACGAAGATGACGCGCAGATATTGCATGAAGGCGACGAGGCGCTGGTCGGCGCCGAAGGCGCCGGCCATCAGCACCATGGCGGTGGCGGCACCCGGCGACGAGCCCCAGACGGCGGTGGTGCCGGGCAGGATGCGCCAGCGGCTGATCAGCCAGCCGAGCAGACTGGAGGCCGCGACGGTCGCCATCACAACGCCGAGGAAGAGCGGCCATTCCTGGTAGAAGACCGCAAAGATGTCGGCGGAAATCGAACTGGCGACAAGGCAGCCGACGATCGCCTGGGCGGAACCGAACAGCAGGCGCGGGACGCGCACCGTGGCGCCATTGGTGCCGGCGAGGATCGCCGCCAGCATCGGTCCGATCAGCAGCGCCGCCGGCAAGGCGGCGAGCTCCAGCGCGCCGGCGAAGAGGATCGAGAGCACCAGGAGGACCAGCCACTGCCAGCCCTTGTGTGTTCGCGCCATGCGCTCAACGGTCGGCGGCTGGTCTCGCGAGGAATCCATATCCGGCTCTTAGACCCATAGCGGAAAAATGCGAACCCCGTTGGCCGAGAAAAATCCTAAGGCTCATTTCGTCGAAGTTTTAGGATTTGCGCAAGCAGTTACCGCACCAAGATTACGTGAGAGCGGCAGTCGAAGTTGCTACCTTGCATAAACAGGTAGCGTGCTATATACAGATCTCGAATTCGAGACCTGCCATGACCGACTCAATCCAAGTCCAGTTACGAAAAGGCGCCCTCGACCTGTGCGTCCTGGCCGTGCTGTCGCGAGGTGAGAGCTATGGCTATGAAATCGCCAGCACGCTGGTCGCCGCGGTGAGTATGGGAGAAGGCACAATCTATCCGCTGATGCGGCGGATGCAGAACGACGGTCTGGTCGCCACTCGCATCGTCGAATCGAGCAGCGGGCCGCCGCGCAAATATTACCGGCTCACGCCACTCGGCCAGCAGGCCTTCGAAGCCCATCGCCGCGACTGGCGCTCCTTCGCGGGTGCAGTCGATAAACTTCTTGAGGATTTGCCATGACCAGGGATGCTTTCTTGCGCACGCTGAGACTGGGGCTCGCCGGTCTGCCGCCTCAGGAGATCGAGGACATCGTTGGCGACTACACAGCCCATTTCGCCGAATCCGACGCGTCGGGCCGTAGCGAAGCGGAGGTCGCGGCTGCATTGGGCGACCCGGCCCGGCTTGCTCGCGAGTTGCGGGCCGAGGCAGGCTTGCGTCGTTTCGAGGCCCATTGGAGTGTGTCGAACATGTTGGCTGCGATGCTGGCGCTCGCCGGCCTTGCTTTCGTCGACATTGTCTTCCTGCTGCCGTTGCTGATCACCGCGATCGTCCTTGCGCTGGCCCTTGGCATCGCGCTTGTCGCCATCGGCGCACTCGGCATCAAGATCATTCTCACCACGCTGTTCTTCGACATCGGCGGCACAATCACGGTGACTTTAGGCCATCTGTTCATCGGCGCTGGGCTGGTGAGCTTCTTCCTCGGTGGCGGCGCCTTGCTGCTGCTGGCGCTGAGCGCCGGGATACGCGTGCTCGGGCGTTATGCCCGGCTGCATTCCCGCCTGGCTCAACCGGACCATGACCGGGTTTGAGCGTTGCCAAGCTCGAGCAATTTGTCATCACGTTGAAGGAAACGGACAATGACTGGAAAACTGGCATTCATCGCAACGACGGGACTGATCGGCGCGGTCGTCTTTCTGACGCTGGGCGTCGGGCTTTCCGGGCCAGGTTGGGCCAATGCCGGAGGGTGGTGGATTGCGGGCCAGTCCACCTGCGGATCGGCCACATCCACCAGCCGGCAGGTTACTCTGCCCTTCATCGCCAGCGACAGTCTGACGATCGATCTGCCGGCTTCGGTCCACTATCAGCCGGGGGACAAAGCCGAGGCTGTCGTGAGCGGTGATTCAGCTCTGCTGGACCATGTGCGGCTGGAAGGCGGCAGGCTCAGTCTCGATTGTGAGCCGGGCTGGTTTGCGTCCCGGCTCGATGTCAGCCTGTCGGGGCCGGCGATAACCGACTGGAAAGTGCTCGGCAGCGGAGATCTCGCTCTGTCGCAGATCAATCAGCCTGAACTGCGGCTGAGCATCCGGGGAAGCGGTAGTGTCGCCGCCACCGGCATCGCCCAGACCGTCGGTCTGGAAATCTCCGGTTCCGGCTCAGGGCGGTTGAAGAACCTGATCGCCCAATCCGCACAGATTGAGATCCGCGGCAGCGGCGACGCGCAAATTACCGCACAGGCGGATGCGGATGTCTCGATTTCCGGTAGCGGCGATGTCGAGCTGTACGGGCATCCGACCATGCGACGTTCGCAGGTGAGAGGCAGCGGCAGCATAGTGCAAGTGCCGTAGCCTCGGTTGTTTGCAATGTTCGTAATGCGCGCATAGCCGTGCACACGGCTGAAAAACCGGGCCACTGGCAAGTGAGCATTTTTCACAAAAATGCTGAATTCCTGCCCGCTCCCGAGCGTCAGCCGGTCTTGCCGTCGGTCAGGCCGAAACCGCCGACGGGGTGGGTTTCGATCTGGAATTCGAAGCCGGCGATGAAGGGGCGTGCTTTGGCAATCGCTGCCTGGACTTCCGGCAGTTGCAGGGATGCCTTGTGGCTCGCCTGATCGGTCCACACTTCGGTCACCCAAATGGCGTCGGCGTCGGCCGGGTCGGTGGCGATGATGTAGCTCAGGCAGCCGGGCAGGGCGCCGGTGCTGGCGCGCAGCACGTCCATGACCGCGTCGCGTTGACCGCGCGCCGCCCGCATCTTACCGATCAGTCCGTACATCGCCTTCGTCTCCATTCAGATTTCGCGACAGGAGTATGCAGATCGCACATCAAGGCATCAACTGGCCGCCATTCACCTCGATCACCTGGCCGGTGATGTAGCCGCTCAACAGATCGGACGACAGGAACAGATAGGCGCCGACGCAGTCCTGCGGCGTGCCGGCGCGGCCTTGAGGGATGGTGGCGACCATGCCCTTCATCTGCTCGTCGGTCGAATAGCGTTCATGGAAGGCCGTGGCGATGGTGCCGGGCGCCACCGCATTCACGCGGATGCCGAAACCGATGAGTTCCTTGGCCATGCCGCGCGTCACATTGGAGACAAAGGCCTTGGACGAGCCGTAGAGGCCGGCGCCGCCGCCGGCGCCGTTGCGCGCGGCGATCGACGAGGTGTTGACGATGAAGCCGCCCTGGCGCTTCAGCCATGGGATCGCCTTGCGCGAGGCGGTGAGCACGGAACGTGCGTTGAGGTCCATCACCGCGTCGTAATGCGCCTCGGTCAGCTCGGCATAGGGCACGCGGCCGAGCATGCCACCGGCATTGTTGACCAGCCCGTCGAGCCGGCCGAAATGTTGCGCGCTGTCCTCAACCACGCGCTCGACATCGGCGGGGATCGAGAAATCGCCCTGGACGGGGAACACCTTCCCGCCGCCATCCTGGATCGTCCGGCCAAGCTTTTCGGCCGCCTCCTGGCTCGAATTGTAATGGAGCGCCACAAGACATTTCTGCGCGGCATAGGCCAGCGCAAGTGCTGCCCCGATGCCAGTCGACGCACCGGTGACCAGCACCGCCTTGCCGGCGAGATCGGGGATGGCCAGGCCGGGAATGATTGGGGCGGTCGTGGTGCCTGGCACGTCTATCCTCCGGATTTCTGCCCGTCCTTCGTAGGCCCTTGCCGCCTCTGTGTTCAAGCCCTTCGGATCAAGGCCTGAGATAGGCGTAGCCCTGGCGCTGCAGTTCCGCGAGCTTGACGACGCCGCCGGTTTCGGCGGCGTGGAAGCCGTCGAGCAGGTCGGAGAGCGCGATATCCATGCCTTGCATGGTGTTGGCGCAGGCATGCGGGGAAAGTCCGTCGCGAACCAAACCCGAAAAACGGCTGGAAATCGCGGCGGATGCGCTCTTCGATTTGAAAGCGGCGAGTGCTGGTCCATGCACGACCAGCGCGATATCGACGTTGCCGCCGGTGCCGTCATAGTGGTTCTTGATATTGCCGAGCACGAAACCGACCTTATCGAGATCGCTGAGGTGGTAGGCGACCTTTGGCCTTTGCTCTGCCATGGCCGCAGCCTTAACCTGGCGCAGCCCGAAAAGGCCAGCGGTTCCGGCCAGACCCACGCGGAACATGTCGCGGCGGCGCATGACTTCCTCCTGTTGCCGGCCTCGCAAATTGCGTGGCTTCGGCTTCGATCCTAGCATAAATTGAAGCCACGTCCTGTCGGGCAAGGAGGGGTCACATGACGTCGAAGACACTGGCGGGCGCCGGACTTGGTGCTGCCCTGCTCGCGACACTGGCGGGCACGGCCTTCGCCGAGGATGTGCTCAAGCTCACCGAACTCAGCCCGGACGGCAAGGATGCCTGTTTCGGGCGGGTCTATGATGCGGCGCATCTCAAGGCACATCCGAACCAGAAGGTGGGACGGATTTTCTTCTACCATGGTCATGACCCGGTCAGCCATCCAAACGAGGAGCCGAGCAGCGGTCCGTCCGACTACACCGGCTTCATGGCGACGACGGTGCGCGGCGCCAACAAGCCCGAATGGGTCGGCGGCTGGTGCGGCAAGGACGATCCGCAATCGGGCGAGATCCGCTGCGGCATGGAATGCGACCGCACCATGGCCACGCTGAAGCTTGACGAAAAAGGCCGGCTGATCGTCTCCGACGTCGGGCGCGACCTCTATCTCGATGTCGGCGCCGAGGAGGAGCTGGGCGCAAAGGAATACGCCAGGCAGGCGCTTGGCACCGAGGACGACGGCTTCCGGCTCGACCGCATGCCGGCGGAGATTTGCAGGGCCGAGTTCGCGCGCATCGATCCCGTAGACCCGGCGCTGGGGCCGCCGCTGCGCGAGCGGCTGAAGCCGGACCAGCCCTTCTGCTACGGGCGCGACTACGACGACAAGCATCTCGGCTCGCATCCCGATCAGTTGACCCGCACCATCCGGGTTTTCAGAGGGCCGGTCGAACTCGCCTCCTTCGCCAAGGATGGCGATCCGGCCAACTGGCCAAGCGGTGCCGATATTGCCGTGTCCGTTACCACGCGCCAGAAGTCGGCTGAGGTGACGCAGATTTACAGTTGCGAGGGCGAAGCGGACCAGTGGCGCTGTACAGCCAGCGCGAAGATGAGCAACTTTTCCTGCGATATCGCGGCCAAGGAGATCTATCTGCGCCGTGGCGCCAACGGCACGATGATGCTGGCCAATCCCAACAACAGCCTGCCGATCGTCGATCTCTGCTCGAAGGCGGTCGACGGCAAGACCATGTCCGACGACAAGGTTTATCGACTGCAGCCGATGCCGCAATCCGCCTGCGCGCCTTGAGCGGTCCGGAGAGCCTGCAGTCTACGCGAAAGGCACGGCTGTCGTGCCCTTGGGCAGCTTAGCCTCGTCGTCCGGCTCGACATGGATGGTGACGCGAACCGAAGGGATTTCCGCCCTCAGCGCGTCCTCGATACGGTCGCAAATCACATGGCTGGCGCCCACCGACATGTCGGCATCGACGACCAGGTGGAACTCGATGAAGGTGGCGCGGCCGGCAATGCGCGTCTTCAAATCATGCACTTCCAGCGCGCCCTTGCAATTGGCCGAGATGATGTCGCGGATGTGCATGTGCTCCTGCGTATCGACGGCGCGGTCCATCAGCCCGTTCATCGACGAGCCGATGACGTGCCAGCCTTGCCACAGGATGTTGAGCGCGACAATGACGGCAAGCGCCGGGTCGAGAATCTGCCAGCCGGTCAGCACGGCGCCGACCAGGCCGGCGAAGACGCCGACCGAGGTGACAACGTCGGTCATGATGTGCTTGCCGTCGGCGACCAGCGCCGGCGATTTCTCGGCGCGACCGGCACGGATCAGTGTCCACGCCCAGAAGGCGTTGATAATCGTGGCGACGCCGTTGATGGCCAGGCCGGTCCAGGGTTGCTCGAGCGGGGCGGGATGGCGCCAGGACCACCAGACCTCGTTCAGGATCAGCAGCGCCGCCAGCACGATCAGCACGCCTTCCAGAACGGCCGAAAAATACTCGGCCTTGTGATGGCCGAAGGGATGATCCTGGTCGGCCGGCTTGTAGCTGACTCGGATTGCCCAGTAGGCGGCGGCCGAGGCAATGACGTTGACGATCGATTCCAGCGCGTCCGAATAGAGCGCGACGGAACCGGTGACATACCAGGCCGCCAGCTTCAGGGCGAGTACGACGCAGGCGACGACAATCGACCAGAAGGCAAGGCTGGCGACCTTGCGCCTGGCGGCGGCTTTTGCGTCTGCTGTGATCGCTGGGGGAGCCGCGTTCATCCGTAACCCTAGAGCATGATGCCGAAAAGTGTGAAACGGTTTTCGGGCGACATCATGCTCTACCTCTTTGAATTTAGAGCCGGATTCAGATTTCAGGTTGATTCGACCTGAAATCATCCGGCTCTAGGCGGCCTTTTCCCGAGCCTTGCGCGGCAGGTGCGCGACGATGTTCTCGATGATGCGCATGCCGGCATTGTGGCCGAGCGTCATGATCGACTCCGGGTGGAACTGCACCGCGGCGATCGGCTCCTTGCGATGCTCGAACGCCATGATGACGCCGTCCTCGGTCTCGGCCGTGACGATGAAGCCGTCGGGCAGGCGCACCGGGTCGGCGAAGATCGAGTGATAGCGGCCGACCGTCACCTCCTTGGGCAGGCCGGAGAAGATGATGCCCGGCTTCGACACGCGGATGCGCGACGGCTTGCCGTGCATCGGCACATGCAGTTGCCGCAGCTCGCCGCCATAGGCCTCGGCCAGAGCCTGCAGGCCGAGGCAGACGCCGAAGATCGGCAACTCACGCGCGCGCGCCCGTTTGATGGTGGCGGCGCAGTCGAAGTCTTTCGGCGTGCCGGGTCCGGGCGACAGCACGACCAGATTGGGCTTCAGCCGGTCGAAGACCTCGTCCGGCACCGGCGTACGCACGGTCGAGACATTGGCGCCGGTTTGGCGGAAATAATTGGCCAGCGTGTGGACAAAGGAGTCCTCGTGGTCGACCAAAAGGATGTTGACGCCGTCGCCGACACGCGCGGTGCTGCGTTCGATGCTGGCGGCATTGCCTGATTTGGCGTCGCGGATGGCGGAGAGCATGGCGGATGCCTTCAATTCGGTTTCGGCTTCTTCTTCCTCGGGGATGCTGTCGAAGAGCAGGGTGGCGCCGGCGCGCACCTCGGCGATGCCGTCCTTGATGCGGATGGTGCGAAGCGTCAGGCCGGTGTTCATGTCACCGTTGAAATTGACCATGCCGATCGCTCCGCCATACCAGGCGCGCGGGCTCTTCTCGTTCTGCTCGATGAAGCGCATGGCCCATAGTTTCGGCGCGCCGGTGACGGTGACCGCCCAGGCGTGCGACAGGAAGGCATCGAAGGCGTCCATGCCTTCGCGCAGCCGCCCCTCGATGTGATCGACGGTGTGGATCAGGCGCGAATACATCTCGATCTGGCGGCGGCCGATGACGCGCACCGAGCCCGGCTCGCAGACCCTAGACTTGTCGTTGCGGTCGACGTCCGAGCACATGGTCAGCTCGGATTCGTCCTTCTTCGAATTGAGCAGTTTTAGGATCTGCTCCGAGTCGGAAATGGCGTCGTCGCCACGCTTGATCGTGCCTGAGATGGGGCAGGTCTCGACGCGGCGGCCGTTGACGCGCACGAACATTTCGGGCGAGGCGCCAATCAAATATTCGCCTTCGCCGAGATTGATGAAAAAGGAATAGGGCGAGGGGTTGATCGACTTCAGCTTGCGCGAAATGTCGGAGGGCGGCGTCTCGCAGCGCTCGTAGAACATCTGGCCGGGCACCACTTCGAACAGGTCACCCCGCTTGAAGCTCTCCATCGCCTTGCGCACCAGATCGGCATATTCGCCGGGCTCGTGGTCGCCACGCGGCGGGATGCGGTCGGCGGTCTGGAATGGCTCGACGATCTCATCGCGCGGCAGGCCTTCCGTCGAAAACCCCTCGCCGGAATAGTCGTAGCGATCGGTCCAGGCCTTGGTCGAGTAGTGGTCGACAACCAAAATCTCGTCGGGCAGGAACAGCACGAGGTCGCGCTGGCTTGGCTTGCGCTCGAGCTTGTAATCCACCGGATCGAACTGGAAGGCGAGATCGTAGCCGAAGGCGCCGTAGAGACCGAGATTGGCGTCTTCCTCCGTCTTGAACAAAGCGGTGATGGCGCGCAGCACAGTGAAGACGGAGGGAACGCGGCTTCGTTCCTCTTCCGTGAAGACACGGCCGGGCTTGGCGACATCGAGGCAGATAAGTTTCTTCGACGTCTCGGCGATCGTCACCTCGGCAAGGTTGGCAAGCGCCTTGCCGATGACCGGCAACAGCACTTCGCCACGGCCGTTCAGCGCCTCGATGCACATCGCGCGGCCACGCGCGGAGATCACCAGCGGCGGGTCGATGATGGCGGTATCCCAGCGCGTGTAACGGCCGGGATATTCGTAATTCGAGGAAAACACCGCGCCGCGGCGGGAATTCAGCCCGTCGACATAGGCGTCGATCGCGCCCTCATAGGGCCGGTCGTGGCGCTCGCGGGTAATCATCACGCCACCAGCGGTGACGAAGCGCTCCGCTCCGTTTTCGAGAATTTTCGTCGTCATTGCCGTCTCCATCAGCGTATTGGGGCAACGGACCCGGGAATGCCTAGAAAAACAAATGGCCGCCCGGACATTCCGTTGCGGCCACCCTCTATTTTCACGCGAACGCGTTCGAACAGGCCGCTGTCAGCGAGCCCACCACCAAACGGTCTTGATCGAACGCATGTTCATGGCGAAATCCATAGCCGCGAAAGACAGGATGCGCAACAGGTTTGAAAAGCCTGTTCCGTGGCCGCCGCTTCTGCGACTCATGGCACATCGCCAGAGCCTGTGGTCCCGACTACCTTGAGCATTCATCAGCACGAAGATGGAAAAAACACCAATGACCCAGCAGATCGAGCGCGCGCGGACCTTCCATTCCCTTCATGTCAAGGGAAACCCGATTGTTCTCTACAATGCCTGGGATCCGGGCTCAGCCAAGATCGTCGAGAAAGCGGGAGCAAAGGCCATCGCCACGGGAAGCTGGCCGGTGGCGGCCGCCTTCGGATTCGCCGATGGCGAGAAAATCCCGCTGGAGCTGGCGCTCGACAACATCAGGCGCATCGTCGGGGCTGTCGACCTGCCGGTGACCATGGACCTCGAGGGTGGCTATGGCGTTGCTCCGGAAACCGTCGCCGGTACGGTGACGCTTGCCCTGCAGGCCGGTGCCATTGGCTTCAACTTCGAGGACCAGATTGTCGGAGGCAGTGGCCTGCACGATATCGCCGTTCAGATGAAGCGGATCGAAGCTGCGGCAGCAGCCGTCAAGGCCTCGGGTATTCCGGCATTCCTCAACGCCCGAACCGACATATTCCTCAAGGCGAAGCCGGATACGCATGACAGGGCGCTGCTCGACCAGGCGATCGAACGGGCGCATGCCTATGAAAAGGCCGGAGCGAGCGGCTTCTTTGCGCCGGGTCTTGGCGACGAAGGGCTTATCGAGGCGCTCTGCAAGGCAATTGCGTTGCCGGTCAACATCATCGCGCTGGCGCATGTGCCGCCGCGCCAGCGGCTGGCGGAGCTCGGCGTTGCCCGCATCAGCCACGGCCCCGTGCCCTACCGGCAGATGACCGAATGGCTCGAGGCCAAGGCGCGCCAGGCTATTTCTGACTAGGCCGCCTTCCTCAATCCTCCAGTGTTCCCGATCGGGCGTCGGCGCTCTTTTCGTCGCCGACCAGCTTCAGCAGGTCCTCGCCGGCGCGGATGATGCGCCGGGAGCGACGGGTCAGGATGATTCCGGCTTGCGGCGCGAACACTTCCGTGCGGCCATCGGCTTCGCCCGGCCCATGGATGATGGTCGCAAGCCGCGCGCCCTTGGCGACACGGTCGCCAGGCTTCACGTCGTAGAGGATCGCGCCAGCCCGGGGTGACGGCATCATGTCGATGTTTTCGAGCGGCGCGACAGTACCGGTGAAAGGACCGGGCGAGGGCAGGGCCGTATCGGCGATCACGCCGCGCGCCACCAGCAGCCGATAGAGCCCCTCGGCATCGGAGGCGGCCAGAGCACCATCGACATCGAGGATGCCGCGATATTCGACCGTGGTGGCGACGCGCCGGTCGAAGCGCGCCACATCGGCGGGGACGTTCTGGTAGGGCATGATCGAGGCGCCTTCGAAAGTGCCGTCGCTATCCTCGTCCCACAATATCACCGCATCGACGCCCATGGCCGCAGCGCAATCCGCCATATCAGGCCACAGGCTGGTATGGACGTAGAGATAGGCGAGGCCCTCGTCGTCGCAATGCAGGTCGAGCACGATGTCGTGGCCGATCGAGAGCTGGAGCAGGCGCGTCTTCAGCCGCTGGTCGGCCGTGCCGAGCGTCGTGTCCGGCAGCAATTTGGTGTCGGGCGCCGCCAGCAATGGAAAGTCGCGGTTGAAGTTGTTGCGAGTGCCTAGGTGAAAGCGACCCTGGTGCTCGCCGAAATGATACTGGGCGCGGCCGACCGGATTGGCCTGGGGTATGAGGGTGATGTCGCCCTTGATGCGGCCTTCAGCCTCGGCCTTGGCCAGCATCGGCATCAGCGCATCGATGGCAACCACGCCCGGCAGTTCGCCGGCATGAAGGGCTGCTTGCAGATAGGCCGAGGGTGCTGCCTTGTCGGCTCCAGCAAAACGAAACACAGGGAATTCGTAAGAAACCCCCTCGCTGTCGCCGGCGATGCGCTCGATCGTTTTCCGCATGACTTTCTCCATCAAGAGCGAGAAGACATGCCCATCGGAGGTGTCGATGTCGATTGGTCCAGCCTGCCGCGCTATGGGCGCAAGGCTATTCCGCCGGAGCCTGAAGAGAGACGACTGGCGCAGGCCGATCCAGCGCCTGCGACATCACCGCGACGGCGACCGCCAGCAGGGCGAGTGCCGCTCCGACTAGCGGAAGATTGGCGTAGGATACACCGAAGGAGAGGGCCAGTCCGCCGATCCAGGCGCCGCTGGCGTTGCCGACATTGAAGGCGCCCTGGTTCAGTGTGGCGGCAAGGTTCGGCGCCTCGGAGGCCGCCTCGACGACGCGGATCTGCAGCGGCGGCACGACCACGAAGACGAGCAGGCCCCACAGGAAAACCATCGCCACCGCAACAGTGGCGATGGCGCCAAATCCTGTGAAACAGGCCAGCAACAATGCCAGCATCAAGAGCGTGCCGATTACCGTCGGCATTAGTTTCCAGTCGGCCAGCCTGCCGCCGATGATATTGCCGATGGTCATGCCGCCGCCGAACAACAGCAGCACCCAAGTGACCGCTCCGGTTGAAAGGCCGGATACATCGGTGAGATAGGGCTTGATGTAGGTGAAGACGGCAAACAGGCTGGCGGAAGCCAGCGCCGAGATCAGCATGCCAAGCCAGACCTGCAGCTTGCCGAGCACGCGCACCTCGCCGAGCAGGCCGCCGCCACTCGGTTCGGCCACGTCCGATGGCACCAGCCAGGCGATGGCCGCGACCGAGATGAGGCCGATGCCGACCACGGCCACGAAAGTGGCGCGCCAGCCGAAGGCTTCGCCAAGTGCCGTGCCGCCGGGAACGCCGAGGATGTTGGACAGCGTCAGCCCGGCAAACATCAGCGCGATGGCGCTCGCCCGCTTGTTGCGCGGCACGAGACTGGCGGCAACAACCGAGCCGATGCCGAAGAAGGCACCGTGGCCGAAGGCGGTGAAGACGCGCGCGGCCATCAGCGTCCAGTAGTTGGGGGCGATGGCGCAGAAGAGATTGCCGATGACGAACAGCGTTGCCAGCCCGACCAGCACCGGCTTGCGTGGCAGATGCGCGGTGGCGACCGCGATCACCGGCGCGCCAAAGACGACGCCCAGCGCATAACCGGTGACCAGAAGGCCGGCCGAGGGAATCGAAACGCCGAGATCGGCGGCGACCTCGGGCAGCAGGCCCATGATGACGAATTCGGTGGTGCCGATGCAGAAGGACGCAATGGCAAGCGCTAGGATGGGCAAGGGCATGGAGCGTCCAGAATGAATCGGTTCAAGTCGAGATTGTGCGGTGATGTACCGGCGCACAAGCGCGATTGCTGCAATGCAGCAATGCAGAAAGCGAAGGGCAGAGCGCGACTGCATTACATCATGCGGTGGATGCAGAGCGGGCGCCGAAGCGTCCGTCATGGCGCAATCGGAGCTTGGTCGATCCCGATGGAGTCCTGTCGGGCTTAGACCAGCGGCTTCAGCTCCTGGGCAATGGTGGGCAGCAACTCCGAGACGTTGGGGTGGATGTGCATGGCCCGCGCCAGCGTGTCGACCGGCGCCTTGGCATACATAAGGTCGAGCACGCAGTGCACTGCCTCGTCGCCGCCCGGCCCGAGCACCGAGCAGCCAAGAATCTCCCTGGTATCGGCGTCGACCAGGATCTTCATGAAGCCTTGCGTCTCGCCTTTTTCAACGGCGCGGCCAACGCGGGTCATCGGCCGTTGGCCGACCAGCGCGCGACGGCCGGACTTTTTCACTGCCGTCTCGGTCATACCGCAGCGGCCGAGCGGCGGGTCGATGTAAAGCGCATAGGCTTCGATGCGATCGCTGACCTTGCGCGGGTCATTGTCGAGCAGATTGGCGGCGACGATCTCATAGTCATTGTAGGAGGTGTGGGTGAAGGCACCCTTGCCGTTGCAATCGCCCATCGCCCAGATGCCGGGCACGCTGGTGCGCAACTGGTCGTCGACGACGACGAAGCCGCGTTTGTCGACCTCGACACCGGCCTTGTCGAGGCCGAGATCGTCGGTGTTGGGTGTCCGCCCCAGCGCCAAAAGCACATGCGAACCGACCGCCGGCGCCTTGCCCGCGGTGAATGTCACGGCAATGTCGTTGCCCCTCCTGGCAAAGCCGATGTCGTCGGCGCCGACGTGAACCGTGATACCTTCGTTTTCGAGGATAGACAGAATGGCGGCCGAGACATCCTCATCCTCGCGGCCGGTCAGCCGCGGGCTCTTTTCGATGACGGTGACATCGGAGCCGAAGCGGCGGAACATCTGCGCGAATTCGAGCGAGATGTAGCTGCCGCCGACAACGACCAGATGGCGCGGCAGCACATCGAGATCCATCATCGACGAATTGGTCAGGTAGTCGATATCGTGGACGCCGGGCAGGTCGGGCACCGAGGCGCGGCCACCGGTGTTGAGGAAGATTTTTTCGGCGCTCAGCAGATCGTCGCCGACGCGCACGGTGTTGGCGGATTCGAAGCGCGCATGGCCGCGATAGAGCGTGCATTTGTCCATGCCGGCGATCCAGTCTTCCAGCCCGGTGCGGGAGGCGCCCGACACCTTGTCCTTGCGCGCCTTGATCGCTTTATAGTCGACGCCGACGGGACCGCCGAGCGTCACGCCATAGTCGGCGGCGCGGCGGGCGAGATGCGCGGCATAGGCGCTCGCTACCATGGTCTTGGTCGGGATGCAGCCGGTGTTGACGCAGGTGCCGCCGACCAGCTTGCGCTCGATCAGCGCCACGCTCATGCCGGCTGCGTTCAGCCGGCCGGCGAGCGGAGTGCCGGCCTGTCCGGCGCCGATGATGATGGCGTCGAAGCTTTTTGCCGTCATACGACGGCCGCCACGATCAGCAGGCCGCCGATGATCGCCACGGCATCCTCGATGAAGGCGGCGGGCGGGTCCTTGCCGAAAGCGGCTGCAAGCCGACCGCGCGCTCCGGCGCCGCCCAGCGTGCCGATGACCGCACCGATGGCACCGGCGATCAGGCCGCCGATTGTGGCGCCGCCGGTCGCGCCGATCACCGCGCCGGTGAAGGCGCCCATGATGACGCGGGCGCCAAACTGCTGCGGCACCTTTCTGCTCGGCGTCGACGGAAGCTGGTCGGTGACCAGCTCGACGATGGCCAGGATGGTGAAGATGCCGACGGCGGCCCAGTGGCTCATGAAACTGGCCCAGGTGCCGGCAACCGGCAGCCAGCCGAGATACGCGCCCCAGGCAACCGCGGCCGGCGCGGTCATGGCGCGAAGGCCGGCAATGACGCCGATCAGCAGTGCGAGAATATACAGCATGATTGATCCCCTCGATCACCGGTCAGGACAGTCCGGCAAGAGCAGGCTAGCATAGGCTTGGCATTTGACCAGTGGCGACACTGGTGCTTTCCAGTTTGGATCGACTGTGCTTTGGAACGATCTTGAGACAGGAGGCGCCGCCATGGCTGGAAGTGAACGCACAAAAATGGCGGCGGGCGAGTGGTATACATGCCTCGATGACGAATTGGAGGCGTTGCGCGTCCTCGCGCGCGATGCGGTTTTCGAACACAACAGTCTGCCACCTGGTCGCCGCGGCAATATCGGCCCCGCCCTGAAATCGCTGCTCGGTACAGCGGGCGAGGGCGCCCGCATCGAGGCGCCGTTCCATTGTGCCTATGGCTTCAACATCTTTCTCGGCGATGGCGTTTTCCTCAACGCCGGCTGCACCATCCTCGATACCGCAACGGTCCGCATCGGCAAGCGGACGCTGCTCGGCCCCAACGTGCAGATCTATTGCGCCGAGCATCACAAGGAGGCAGTAGGACGGCAGGCAGGCCTGGAAATCGCCAGGCCGGTCGAGATCGGCGACAATGCCTGGATCGGCGGCAGCGCCATCATCCTCGGCGGCGTCAGCATCGGCGAGGGGGCAATCGTTGGCGCCGGCAGCGTGGTGACGCGCGACGTGGCCGCGAACACGACCGTGGTCGGCAATCCGGCGCGGGTGATCACACGGCGGTGAGCGCGCCCGCGTTCTGAAGCCGCACGGTTTGGATCGGACGGTCGTTGTTCACCGGGGCGCTTTTCGAGAATTCACGCCGGTATTGCACCGGCGAGATCCTGAGCCGCGCCGCGAAATGCTGGCGTAACGAAGTGGCGCTGCCGAAACCCGCCTCGAAGGCAATTGCATCCATCGGCTGCGCCGTCGACTCGAGCAGCTGTTGCGCCAGTTGGACCCGCTGTTCGATCAACCAGTCGCCGAAACTGGTGCCAACCGATTTCTGAAAGCGGCGCGTGAAGGTTCGGCGGGTGAGGCCGGCGGCTTCGGCAACACTGTCCAGGCTGTGCGGGTCGCCCAGCGTTTTCAGCACTGTATCCAGAGCTTTTGCAAAACGATCGAGGGTCGGAGCCGTCGCCACGGGGCGTTCGATGAACTGCGCCTGTCCGCCTTGCCGATGCGGTGACAGCACGATGCGCCGGGCAAGCCGCAACGCCGCTTCCGCGCCATAACGCGCGCGCACGATGTGGAGGCAGCAGTCGAGCCCGGCGGCGACGCCGGCCGATGTCACGATATCGCCGTCGTCGATGTAAAGCACGTCGGCGTCGACGACGATGTCGGGATAGAGTGCCTGCAACTGGTCGGTATAGGCCCAGTGGGTCGTCGCCCGCTTTCCCGAGAGCAGTCCGGTTGCAGCAATGGCGAAGGTTCCGAGGCACAGGCCGACGATCGACGCGCCGCGCCGATGCGCGCGCCGCAGCGTCTCGGTCAACGCTGGTGGCGGTGGTACTTCGAGATCCCAACTTGGAACGATGATGATGTCGGCGTCATCAAGCGCGGACAGCCCATACGGTACCGTTATGGTCAGTCCGGCATCGGTGCGGATGGGGCTGTTCTCGACCGCACTGACGCGGAAGTCGAAGCGGGGCAGGCCAAGCGCGGTGCGATCCTCACCGAACACCAGGCACGGTACGGAAAGATGGAACGGGCTGATGCCATCGAAGGCTATGGCGGCAACGATCGGGTCGGCCATGAGGAATACCAAGGTGGTTGAGGTCGAATTGTCCCAATTCTTTCGAATAATGTCAATCGGGCCACTTTTGGCTGGTAAGCTGCGGACCTATTCTTGGTCAGTCAATTCAAGCCGAAGGAAAACGCCATGTCTGAACCAGTCACTACCCGCCGGGCGCTGATCGTCGTTGACGTGCAGAACGACTATGATGGCGGCAATCTCGCCATCCAGCACCCGCCGTTCCGCGACAGCGTCGTCAATGTGGCGCACGCGATGGATGCGGCCGCCAAGGCCGGCGTCAAGATCGTGGTCGTCAAGCAGATGGCACCCGAAAATTCACCGATCTTCGCCAAGGGCAGCCATGGCGGCGAGCTGCATCCCGAAATCGCCAGGCGAAGCCGCGACCACCATGTCGAGAAGACCCTGCCGAGCGCTTTCACCGGCACCGATCTCGAGGAGTGGCTGCGCGCCAACGCCATCGATACAATTACGGTCGTCGGCTACATGACGCACAATTGTGACCTGTCGACGGTCATCCACGCCGTCCACATGGGCTTTGCGGTTGAGTTCCTGTCCGACGCGACTGGCTCGGTGCCCTACGCCAACAGTGCCGGTTACGCCTCGGCCGAAGAGATCCATCGTGTGGTGACGATCATCCTGCAGTCGCGCTTTGCGGCCGTCCTCAAGACCGCCGAATGGATCGACGGCCTGAAGACGGGCATCTTGCCGGAGCGCGACACGATCTTCGCCTCCAACCAGCGAGCGCTGGCGCGCAACGCGGCTTAGGAATATCCGCAAACAAAAGGGGCGCCGCAATGATGCGGCGCCCTTTTGGCAGTTTGTATGGCCCGGAAGGTTTAGAACAGGCCTTCGATCTGGCCGATCTCGTTGAGAAAGATCTTTTCCGAGGACGGCGCCTTGGGTAGACCGGGCATGGTCATAACCTCGCCGCAGATGATGACGACGAAGCCGGCGCCAGCCGACAGCCTGACCTCGCGCACCGGCACGGTATGGCCGGTCGGCGCGCCGCGCAAATTCGGGTCGGTCGAGAACGAATACTGCGTCTTGGCCATGCAGACCGGCAGATTGCCGTAGCCGGCCTTCTCCCAGGCGTGGAGCTGGTCGCGCACCGACTTGTCGGCGATCGCTTCGGAGCCGCGATAAATGCGCTGGACGATGGTGTTGATCTTCTCGAACAGCGGCATGGCGTCGGGATAGAGCGGCGCAAACTGCGACGCGCCGGATTCGGCCAGCGCCACCACCTTGTTGGCGAGATCCTCGATGCCGGCCGAGCCCTTGGCCCAGTGCTTGCACAGGATCGCCTCTTCGCCCATCGAGGTGACGTAGTCCTTCATCGCCTGGATTTCGGCGTCGGTATCGGAATAGAAATGGTTGATGGCGACCACCGCCGGCACGCCGAACTGGCGGATGTTCTCGATGTGACGGCCGAGATTGGCGCAGCCCTTCTTCACCGCCTCGATGTTTTCCTTGCCGAGGTCTTCCTTCTTGACACCGCCATTCATCTTCATGGCGCGCACGGTGGCGACGATGACAGCCGCCGCCGGCTTCAGGCCGGCCTTGCGGCACTTGATGTCGAAGAACTTTTCGGCGCCGAGATCGGCGCCGAAGCCGGCCTCGGTAACGACATAGTCGGCGAGCTTCAGTGCTGTCGTGGTGGCGACCACCGAGTTGCAGCCATGGGCGATGTTGGCGAACGGGCCGCCATGGACGAAGGCGGGGTTGTTCTCCAGCGTCTGCACGAGGTTGGGCTGCATGGCGTCCTTCAAGAGCACGGCCATGGCGCCGTCAGCCTTGAGGTCACGGGCATAGACGGCCGACTTGTCGCGGCGATAGGCGACGATAATGTCGCCGAGGCGCCTTTCGAGATCCTTCAGGTCGGTGGCGAGGCACAGGATCGCCATGACTTCGGAAGCGACGGTGATGTCGAAGCCGCCCTCGCGCGGAAAACCGTTGGCGACGCCGCCGAGCGAACAGATGATCTCGCGCAGCGCCCGGTCGTTCATGTCCATGACGCGGCGCCAGACGACGCGACGGGTGTCGATGCCGAGCTCGTTGCCCCAGTAGATGTGGTTGTCGATCAGCGCCGAAAGCAGATTGTGCGCGGTGGTGATGGCGTGGAAATCGCCGGTGAAGTGGAGGTTCATGTCCTCCATCGGCACGACCTGCGCATAGCCGCCGCCGGCAGCACCGCCCTTGACGCCGAAATTCGGTCCGAGCGAGGCCTCGCGGATGCAGACGATGGCTTTCTTGCCGATGCGGTTGAGACCATCGCCGAGGCCCACTGTCGTCGTCGTCTTGCCTTCGCCAGCCGGGGTAGGGTTGATGGCGGTGACGAGGATCAACTTGCCGTCCTTGTTGCCCTTCACCGATTTGATGAATTCGGCGGAAATCTTCGCCTTGTCGTGGCCATAAGGCAAAAGATGCTCGCTCGGGATGCCGATCTTCTGGCCGATCTCCTGGATCTGCTTCTTCTTGGCGGCGCGCGCGATCTCGATGTCGGACTTCACTTCGGCCATGACGGCTTTCCTCTGGATTGGACGGTGGAGGGGACGGGTTCGATCACTGATGCATGTTCGAAACGGCCCGAAGGCGCGTGGGGGCTTGTTCTAACCCTGTCGCTGCCGCGGCGTCAACTTTCATGCAACTATATTTCCTATGAAGAAAGTGCTTCTGCCTGCCGGGTCGACCTGTTCGGGGTCTTTGCGCCCGGTTGTCGCGCCGTATAGAAGCCAGAGGACGCGCCGTTCTGCCGTCTCAAAACAGCCGCACAATGCACGGAATGCGACAGAGGCGACGGCGCAAATTCGCCATCGCCATGCCGCCGAGCAGACGTTGCTATTGCGTCAGGACGTTGCTGATCTCGACCATGTTCGAACGCACACGCAGGATGTAAAAACCCATCGTCGTCAGATGCGTCGGCAACAGCCAGCCGTCCTCGCGGCCATTGGCGATGATGAAAGGCTGGATGCGCAGCGCCGAGACGAACTGCGCGTCCATCGTGTCCCACAGATTCTGCAGGTGCTTTTCCTTGATCACGTCCTCGAAATCGGCCTGTGCACCTTTCATCAGGCCGTAATAGGCATAAAGCTGACCATAGGCGAACCAGAAGCGGTCGTCGGCGCGGGTGTCGAACCAGCCGGCATTGTGCTTTTCGGCGCGCTCCTTGAGGATAGCCGAGGTCGAGCCGATGTCGGACGAGATACGGTCGACATACTGCTTCAGATTGTCGGCACGGGCATCGAACGTCGCCTGACAGGTGGCCAGCCGGGCATTGAAGGCGCGCAGCTTGCGCACCGCGTCGCGATAATAGCTCGGTGTCGGTGTCTTCGGACCGAACGGGCTCAAGCCGAAGTACCAGGTGTATTCGTCGAACTGCAGATTGCCGCGCGCATCCTGCAGGTCGGCATCGATCTGCGAGGTGGTGCGGACGCGGCCGAGATTGTCGGCAAGCTCGGTCGCCGTGCGCCGCACCGCCTGGTTGATGCCGCGCTGGAACGAGGCCTTGTTGTCCATCCACGGCGTGTGGTCCCAGTCGACGCCGAACAGGCCGAGCTTGTAGAGGATCATCGACGAGATCCAGGCATTCTGGTTAACGTTGAAATCGGTCAGATCGGCCGCCACCTGGGCTATGCCCGAGTTTCCGCAGGTTCTGGCGGTGTCGGTGCCGGCGCCTGCCGTTGTCTGCTCGCCAGCCGAGATGTTGCGCTTCTCAAACGTATAGGTGTCGGGATAGTTCGGGTTGAAATTGTTCCACCATTGGGTGGCGTAGAAGAAATTGGCATAGAGGCCGATCAGCACGAGCAAAGCGAGGCCGAGCACCGCCTTCAGGATCCAGCCGCGCTGCGTGTACCAGCGTCCGGCCCATAGGAACGGCCACAGGATCACGCCGATGACGACGCCGATGCCGCGGCCGATCCACTGGAAAATCCAGGTGAAGAAGTTCACGATCGGATCAAGCATGGCGATGTCACCCCTCAGTCTGTCAAACGTTCAATCAATTCAATCAGTCAGGCCGTAGAGGCGTGAGCGAAACGCCACCTTGTCTTTCAGATATGTGGTTTTCAAAACGTCCACAACATGCGATCGCCAGGCGTCGCTGTAGCTGTCAAAGTCCTTGTAGAAGCCCGGCTTGTTGAAGACGTAGCGCGAGACGAAGTCCTGCGGCACGAAATCCGAGATCAACTGGTTGGTCAACCAGGCGTCGGGATGGTCGGGCTTGGCTCGGATCACCAGGAAGCGCTGCTGCGGGAACACGTCCTCGATCTTGAGGTGGCCGAGCTGGGCGATCTCGCGCTTGGCAGCGTTGAGGAAAGGAAAATTGCCGTCTCTGGTGATCAGGTCGGTATGGCCGTGGATCCAGGTCTGCAGCCAGACCTTGTCGACGTCGGTCAGATTGCGGTCGGGCTCGGTGTCGCGGATCAGCGCGCGCACCACCATTTCGGCGCGATGTTCGAGATAGCCCGAGGTTTCGATCCATGAGGCGCGCGGCAGTTCGATGCGGCCGGTCGCGGCGAGGAATTTGAACACCTTGTCGGCATCATTGATCGAGAGATAGCTCACCTGCCACGGCCGCGAGCGGCGGAAGCCGGGTGCGGCCGGGTCACTGATGACGGTCGTCATGTCGGGGTCGACAAACACATAAAGCCCGCCGAAATGGCTGGTCCAGTAGGCGTTGTGGCGAAAGATCACCTGATCCGGCACCAGTGCGTTCTCGCGGATGTCGCCGCAGATCTTGGCCAGCTCCACCATGCGGGTCAGCATGGCGTTGTCGCGCCAGGCGTCCGGCTCCTGCTTCAGCCGATCGACGAGCTTGCCGAGTTCGGCCGCCTTGCCGAGTACATCCTCCGCCGACAGCACCTTGAACTCGACCTGGTTGATCGACAGCAGATCCTCGATGTCGTTGACCCTGGGGACCGAATCCTCGATCTCGCCATAGATGACATCCTTGATGGTCAGCGCGTCGATGGCGCGCTGGTTCTTCGACATGAACTCGAACATCAGTTGCGAGGTGTTGGAAAAGGCCGTGTGCACGACCGGCAGGTCGATCTGCGACGGCGTCAGGATGATGAAGCGGCGGTTGACCTCATTGGGGTCGAGATAGCCATAGTCGCCGCATTCCTCGGCCACCTCGGGCGAAAAGCCGGTGCGGTCGATGTCGAAGCTCTTGAGCTTCGTCGGCTGCAGGCCGAAGGCAGCAAGCGCCTTGTTGTAGCGCTGGATGAGATGCGGCTCGTCGACCGTCAGCAGCCGGCCATAGATCAGCTCATTGTCGCGCAAAAGGTCGGGTTTCTTGGCGGGGGTCATTGCGTACCTTTACGCATTCCACAGCCCCTTCTTCTTCATCTCCTCGATCTCGCGCACCGCGCGGTCGCGCAGGCGGGTGTCGCGGATCATCTTGGTCACCGCCGCGTCGTCGGACTTGTCGGAATAGCGGAACTCGGAATCGGCGTAGCGGTTGATCTCCTGCATGACCATGTCCATCGAGAACGGGCCGCGCAGTTCCTCGATCATCGCTTTCTTATCGTCATAGCCCTTGTGCATGAAGACTTCCGGCTTCTCGAACCACTCGTCGGGAAGCTCGATGTCCATGGCGCGCATCTTGATCGCATCGGTGACGTTCTTGATGGCCCGGCCGGTGAAGCGCGGCTCGGCGTCCTTGATCATGTGCAAATAGGTGCCGATGTCGGCCATCGACTTCGGCGCGCCATTCTCCTTCATGTAGCGTTCATAGACCTTCATCAAGCCGTCTTCCTGTGGCTTCTCGTGCTCCTCATAGGCTTCCATCACCGCGCGCTGGATCTCTTGGGCGGCATAGAGCTTGTGGTCGCCGAGCGGTATTTTGTGGTTCTTCCCGGCCAGCAGCACGAAGATGTCGATATAATCGTCGCGGCTCTGCGGCCCGTCGACCAGCCAGCGGGCGCCGGCGCGCTGGCGCAACGCATCATCGACGTTTTCGGGATAATTGGAAAACATGCCGAACGAGCAATTGCCGCGTACGACGGTCGACGCACCGGCAAAGGCGTCCATCAAGACGCCGGTGATTTCCTGCTGGCCGGCCGAGGCGCGGTCGTCGGAGCGGCGCGCCGCCACCTGATCGATATCGTCGATGGTGCCGAAGCCGATGACCCGCGGGTTCAAGACATTGTTGATGAACTGGCGGCAATTCTGGCCCGACTTGCCCTGGTAGGAGGAAATCTGGTCGACGCCGAAGTTCTCGTAGGCGAAGGGATAGCCGGCGACCTGGCAGTAACCGCTGACGAGGCCCGCGATCATCTGGATCAGCGTCGTCTTGCCGGTACCGGGCGCGCCGTCGCCGATGAAGGTGAAGAGGAAGCCGCCAAGCTCGACGAAGGGGTTCAGCTCGCGGTCGAAATCATAGGTCATCAGCATCTTGGCGAGCTTGACCGACTGGTATTTGGCGATGTGGTTGCCGACGACCTCTTCCGGTTTCTTGAAGGTCATCACCAGCGGTTTCGAACGCTTGCCGGGCGCCACGTCGAAGCCGTCGAGGGTGAAATCGTCGACGTCGATGCGGATATGCGCGTTCTCGAACGGGCCGATGCCGTCGAAACGGCCCTTTCGCGCCAAAAGTCCGTCGATGGCGACGCGGGCAAAGGCACGCGCCCGGGTCATCAGCTCGGCATCGTCCTTCGCGCCGGATATCGCCCTGTCGAGACCGGCCAGGATCGACTTCACCGCATCCTGCTGCGTGTCGAACAGGAAGTCCGGCTCGGGCGTGTCGTTGGGTGCCTCGCCGTCGCTGTCGATGAGCTGGAACAGATAGGAAGCGAGGCTGAAGGCGGAAATGTAGGCCGAGGCCGACAGAAGTCTCTTGAAGGTGGCGGCTTCGTCGCCTTCGAGCGGGGCGCGGGCATTTTTTGCCTGCAAGCTTTCAAGGTCGGAGCCTTCGGCGAAGACGTCGGATATGGCCAGCGCTATGGCCGCGCCGCGCCGGGCGCGAAACAAGAGCGTATGCTGCGCAATGCTGAGCAATTGGTCGTCGGGATGGACGGCGGCGACGGTCTTGGCAAGCTCGACCTCGCGCGTGCGCCGCACCGAGCCGACCGAGACGGTCGAGACGAAGCGACGGTTGGTGCCGGCCAGCTCTGTGCCGTATTCGCGCGACGGATCCTCCAGCACGACGATGCGGGTAATGAAGCTCTGCGCGGTGGCACGGTGCTTTTCGATTGCCGCTTCCGAAATCGTGGTCAGGCCGGTGTCCATGAAGGATACTCCGCGGTTTGACGGTCAGACGTCGCTGATGACCTGTCCCTTGGACAGGATGTGGACCTTGTAGCCGGAAAAGATCTTCTGCGCCTCGCCGGCGGCGTAGAGCGCCTGATAGGCCTCGTGCGGGATCAGCGCATGGTTCTCGTAGCTCGACACGCCTTGGCGCGCGGCTTCCAGGTCGTCGGTGTTGATGAAGAATTCCTGCGTCGTCTTCTCGCTCGAAAACAGACCCTTGCGGCCGGGCTTCTCGGCCTTTGAATAGACTTCCTGAATGGTCCAGGTCAAAAGCCAGGCATTTTCGGGCTTGCGCACCTTGGCGAGCACCTCGGTGACCGTCGAATTGTTGTCGGTGATCCCCGAGGAATAGAAGGGGCCGAGCACGACGCGGCGCAATTGCTTGGGGTGCAGCGGCTCGAAATCCTTGTCGAGGTTCACGGCAATCGTCGCCGGCGACAGCGTATAGGCCGAGTTCTTCTCGGTGAAGTCGTCGAAGCGATGGGCAAGCTCGGGATTGAGCAGGCCGTCGACCGGCAGTGGGATGTCCACCTGGTCATTGAGCTTGCCATTTTCGTCGACAAGCTGGCGGATCATCGTCTCGGAGGAATCCTCCACCGTCGCCATATAGACCAGCGGCAGATTGGCGCTGCCGTCGAAGGCGGCCCAGTGAACCAGATAATAGGGTCGCCCGGTCTTCGGATTGACCGAGACCTTTGCCGTCTGCGCCAGGGTGAACGGGCCGAAGGTGGTCTCGCTTTTCACGTCCTCGAGGTAGAGCCGCTCGGCCATCGATTTCTGCAGCGCTTCGGGGAACTCCTTGTGGCGCAGGATGAAGTCGGCCATTTCCTCGCGCAACTCGCCGGCCAGCGGGATGTTGGCAAGCCGTGCATCTGCCTGGCGACGATCGTTCTCCAATTCGAGCAGGTTCTGGAAGACCGGAAAGCCGCTTTCGGCGCGTGAGATGCGGAACGTGTCCATGAAGCCCAGCCGGTTGCGCCAGCAGGAAAAGGACTTGTCGAGCCGCGCGATGTATTCGGCGACGATCTTGGCGACGATGCCGTGCCGGTAGAGCGGCGAGCGGTCGTCGCGCATGAACACTTCGAGGCCGCTAAGCGCCGCCGTGATCGCCGAGAAATAGCGCGCAGCCGCTTCGTTTTCGGGGGTCATGCAGCCAGCCTTAGAGTGCGATGCGCGTGCAGCAATTACGACTGCACGTAATTAGCCGAATTGTGCTTCTTCATCACGTCGTCGAAGCGGCGGGCGAAGGCATCATCGGCCAGCTTCTTGCGGCGCTGGATGTCGGCGGTGGCCACCATATTCTTCTCGTGCATTTCGAGGAGATCGCCAATGTGCTTCTGCGAGGCAGCCCCGATACCGGCCATGGTTTCTTCGGCAGTGTTGTCGACCTGGCTGCCCAGCGTGTTGATCTTGTGGGCGACGTCCTGCTGCGCGGCGGTCTTCAGCGAATCTTCCAGCGCCTTGTAGAGCACGATGCGCTGCTCGGTATCGATGGTCAGCTTGTTGATCAGCGTCGACTGCGCCGCGATCTGGTTGTTGAGCGAATCGACGAAGGTCTGGAACATCGAGGTGTAGCGTTCCAGCGTCTGGCTTTCGGCGAGCAGCTCCTGCTCCTTGGCCTGCTTCTCATTGTATTCCGTGGCCAGTTTCGAGCGCTCGCCCTCAAGCTGCGTGCGCTCCTTCTGGCTGGTCGAGGCGGCGATCTTGTTCTCGATGTCGAGCAGCATCGGGTTCAATTCCTCGATGCGTTTCTGGACAGCCTCGAGATTGGACATGGTGGTCTTGCGACGCTCGATCACCTGGGCGAGGCTGGCCTCGGAGGTCTTGTAACGCTGGTCGAGAACCTCCTTCTGCGCCTTGAGGATGCCGACGATGGTGTCGGATTTCGCCAGAAGCTCCTGCAGATTGCCGGCCAGCGACATGTTGCGGACACGGTCGGTGCGCATGCGCTGCTTGCTTTGATCTGAAAAGATGCCGATGAAGTTTTCCCAGCCGGTGTAGTTCTTCATGCTCTCGAATTCGGCGCCAAAAACGTTGGTGGCGTCCTCCAGCCCGATAATCAGGTCGGCGATGTTGCCTTCCATGATCTTCTGCTGCTTCAGCACGTCCTCGATGCGAGCGTTTTCGAGATCGAAATTGGCGTCGCCGATCTTCTTGTCGGTCTTGGCGAGCGTGTCGAGCACGGTGCCGGATTGCTCGATCTTGGTGCGCATGTCCTGCACAACTTGCTTGGTCTTGGCAATTTCGGCATCGAAATTCTGCAATGTCGCCATGGAGGCCTCCCGCTTCGGCATCAGGTCGCTGAGTGCGAACAGCGGCGAATATATGTGGGGCTTCCAAGGATTGAAAGATCGAAGACAGGACGCGGCGCGAAAACAAAAAACCGCACTCGCCTTGAATGAGAGGATCACTGCACCAATACTGGGTCGCCTGGTGCCTTTCATTTACCAAAGGACTTCTGCGCGGCCGGACCGACAATGAAGCACGCAATTTCCGCCTGCGCCCCTTCCTTCAAATTTGCAAAACAATGAAGGAACTCCACCAATGGCGGTGGCCAAGCCGAACCGAAAGGCTCAGGGCTTGGGATCTGCCTTCAGGTAGGCAATGACATTGGCGATGTCGTCGTCGCTGGTGAGGCCCGTGAAGCCCATCTTGTTGCCGGGGACCTTTTGCCGGGGCGCGCGCAGATATTCGGCAAGGTTCGCCTCGTCCCAGATCAGGCCGGCGGCGCCCGCGTCCTTCATCGCCTGCGAGTAGCGGCTGAGGAAGCTCTGCGCGGTGCCAGCGATGCGGCCGACGACGCCCATCAGATGCGGGCCGACCTTGTCGCGGTCGGTCGCAGCCTCGTGGCAGGCCAGGCATCGGTTGAAAACCTTCTTGCCGAGGACGGCATCGCCGCCGGCATGTGCGGCAAGGACGCCGGCAAGGAGAAAGACACCGGCGAACGAAATGGCTCGAAACATTGCTGATCCCGACAAGTTCTGGCTGAAGCTGCCAAAATAAGCAGCAGGCCTTAACAAACGCCGCATGCTGCGGGATTGCGGAAGACAGGCTCAACCCGGCCGGCGCGCCTCCAGACTTTCGAGCGCCTGCAGGATTACCTGTTCGATAGCCGCCAGCGAATGCCTGTCGCGGACGAAGGCCCGGCCGGCGTTGGCCATCGCGGCGGCGCGCTGCGGCTCCGCGGCGAGTGCCGTGATCTTCGCGGCAAGCTCGCAGGCGTCGCGGCCGGACAGGAAATGCGTGCCGGCTTCGAGGCCAAGGCCCTCGACAGCCTTTTCTGTCGCGCAGACGACCAGTCCCGCGGCCATCGCTTCCAGCGCCTTGATGCGGGTTCCGCCGCCGAACCTGAGCGGGATCGGCGCATAGCCGGCACGGCCAAGCAGATCCGGCACGTGCGGCGGGTTCTCGACAAGATGCAGCCCGTGCGTTGCGCAGACATGGCGCACGATGTCGCGCGGATTCTTTCCGGCGACGGTGATCGACCAGCGCTGACCGGACGCCACCAGGCGTGGCACCATCTTGCGGCCGATCTGCTTGACCGCGTCGATGTTGGGGAAATAGCCGAGATGACCGATGAAGCAGAGGCGGAGCTCTTCGTAGCGCCGGGCGGCAATCGGCAGGGAAAGCACGGTCTCGTCGGGGATGGGATTGGCGATCACTTTGATGTCGATCACCTTGCTGCCGGACGCCTTGATGCCATCGATCGGTCCCAGCGCCGCCCGGTCGGCCTCCGAACAGACCCAGACCTGGTCGGCTGTCTTGACGGCGAGGATATCGGCTTCGCGCGCCTGGGCCATCCTGCGGTGGTGCTCGCGAAAGCGCCACCAGCGCTGCCATAGGGACAGCGAGCCGATGCGGTCCGCCACCGTGCGCGAATCGACATTGTGCAGGTCGATGACGGTCTGTCCGCCATGCTCATGCGCGAGCGCCAGCAATTGCGAAAGTGCGATGTCTTCGATCACCACGAGGTCGGGCGCGAACGCTTTCCAGATCGAGGCTGCTTCGGCCAATTCATCGGCCGGGATCACATGTACGGTCGGGTGTGGGCTGCGTCTGTGCCAGGGGCCGCGGCCGCGTGCTGCCTCGATGATCCGGTGCCGGATGTTCGGCGGCAGCGCCGGCGCGGGCGCGCCGGTGAAGCTAACGATCAGAACCTCGCCCAGCCCTGCGAGCGCCCGCGCATTGGCGGCGTTCCGGATCTCACCGCCGGACACCGGCGGAAACGGACAATCAACCGTGAACTGAAGAATTTTCATGTTGCCCCCGCACGCATCGTAATCGGAGGCGAATGAAACCGGAATAGGTAGCGGTCAGGCCTTTCAGCCCTTGGTGAAGCCGATAAAGTCGTCAGGCGCGGCGCGGCCCATTTCTTCCTCCCAGTGGCGGCGACAGAGCGAGACATAGACGTCCTTGCCGATCGCCACCTGTTCGCCCTGCCTTGCCACCTTGCCGTCCGGACCGAGGCGCACCACCATCGTCGCCTTGCGGCCGCAGCGGCAGATGGTGCGCACCTCGCGCAATTCATCGGCGATCGCCAGAAGAGCGCGCGAGCCGGAAAACAGCTTGCCCTGGAAATCGGTGCGCAGGCCGTAGCACATGACCGGGATGTTCAACCGGTCGGTGATGCGGGCGAGCTGCCACACCTGCTCCTCTTCGAGGAATTGCGCTTCGTCGACGAAGACGCAATGCACTGTCGTATGGTCATTATGCTCGGCGACGCGAGCGAACAGATCATCGCCATCGCGGAACATCTCGGCTTCCGTCTCCAGGCCGATGCGCGACGAGATCAGGCCGGTATCGCCCTTGCGGTAGTGGCCGGCGACGAACAGCATCGTGGTCATGCCGCGCTCGCGGTAATTGTACGACGCCTGCAAGAGCATCGTCGTCTTGCCGGCATTCATCGTCGCATAGTGGAAGTAAAGCTTGGCCATGCCGCCCTTTTAAGCCGACTTGTCCTGGCGCGGGGAGGGGGCGTCCCGACATTCCACCAGAAAAGGGCATTTCATCGGAGAAATTCCTGCCTGACCGGAGAAATTCCTGCTTAAAAAGCGGCAAGCGTGTCGCTGATCGGCCAGCCCGCGCCGTTGATCGTGATTGCCTTAGTGCTTGAAACTGCACCAGAATGGTGTTTGGCTGATGAAACAAAGGCGGCGCAAGAAATCCGCTTCGCCAAAGAATCGAAATGGGAGAATAACTATGTCGCGCATGAATTCCTTCGCCGCCGGCCTTGGCCTGGCGGCTTTTCTGTCCACCAGCGCAGCTTTCGCCGGCGATCCGGAAAGCTGCAAGGCGGTGCGTCTTTCCGATGTCGGCTGGACCGACATCCAGGCGACGACCGGCGTCGCCTCGGTGCTGCTCACCGCGCTTGGTTACGAGCCGCAGGTGATCCAGCTTTCGGTGCCGGTGACCTATGCGTCGCTGAAGAACAAGGATCTTGACGTTTTCCTCGGCAACTGGATGCCGTCGATGACCAATGACATCAAGGACTACACCGCCGATGGCTCGGTCGAGACCGTCAGCGAAAACCTCAGCGGCGCCGGCTATGGCATTGTCGTGCCGACCTATGTGGCGGACGCCGGCGTCAAGACGCTGACCGACCTCGGCAAGTTCAAGGACAAGTTCGACGGCAAGATCTACGGCATCGAGGCCGGCAATGACGGCAACCGGATCATCCTCGACATGATCAAGAACCCGGCCGACAATCTCGAAGGCTTTGAACTGGTCGAATCCTCGGAGGCCGGCATGCTCACCCAGGCCGAGCAGTCGATGAAGAACAATGAATGGATCGCCTTCCTCGGCTGGACGCCGCATCCGGTGATGGGCGCCATGAAGATCACCTATCTCGAAGGCATGGGCGACAGCGGCTTCGGCGCCGCCACCGTCAGCACAAATGTGCGCAAGGGCTATATGACCGAATGCCCGAACGCCGGCAAGTTCATCGCCAATCTGAAGTTCAATCTGGACATGGAAGGCGAGATGATGGACGCCATCCTCAAGGGCGGCGACGCCAACACGGTCGCCACCGACTGGCTGAAGAAAAACCCGGACGCGGTCACACCCTGGATTGCCGGTGTGACCACTTTCGACGGCGGCGACGCGGCCGCGGCGGTCAAGACCGCACTCGGAAGCTGAGCCGACTTTGCATCCGGTGTGACCGGATTAAGAAGGGCAGCCGCTGTAGAAAAGGCTGCCCTTTTTCATATCCTGTGACAAGATGACCGTCCGGCAAGGACGGCGCCAACGGAAGAGGGGAAGATGGATCCGATTTCAAAATTCCTGGCCGACCAAAGCCACAGAATCCCCATAGGCCCTTGGGGAAAGGCCTTCTTCACCTTCCTCACCGACAATTTCAACACGGTCTTCAGGGCCTTTTCCAACAGCCTCAATTTCCTGCTCGACGGGATCGTGGACGGGCTGCTGCTGCTGCCACCCGTTCTGCTCATCGCGCTGATCGCGCTGCTTGCCTATTTCCTGCAGCGTTCGAAAGGCCTGGCGCTCGCCGTCTTCATCGGACTGCTGTTCATCCTCAACCAGAACCTCTGGAAGCAGACGGTGGAGACGCTCGTGCTGGTGGTTGCCGCCGCCGCCGCCTCGATGGCCATCGGCGTGCCGCTCGGCATCTGGGCCGCGCACAAGCCGAAGGTCTACCGCTTCATGCTGCCGGTGCTCGACCTGATGCAGACGCTGCCGACCTTCGTCTACCTGATCCCGGTGTTGACCTTGTTCGGGCTGGGCAACGCGCCCGGCCTCATCGTCACCATCATTTTCGTCATCCCGACATCGGTCCGGCTCACCCATCTCGGCATCACTTCGGTGCCGAAATCGATCATCGAGGCCGGTGAGTCCTTCGGCGCCACCAAGAGGCAGCTTTTGTGGAAGGTCGAGCTGCCTTCGGCGTTACCCACCATCATGGCCGGGCTCACCCAGTCGATTATGCTGTCGCTGTCGATGGTGGTGTTCGCGGCCCTGATCGGCGCCGGCGGCCTCGGTACCGAAATCAACCGGGCGCTCGGTTCGCGGCGCATCGACCTCGGGCTCGAGGCCGGGTTGGCCATCGTCGTTCTCGCCATCGTGCTCGACCGGATGACCCGCATTGGCGTTGGAGGCAAGAAATGACCGTCGCCGTCGATTTCAGGAATGTCGATATCGTCTTCGGCGCCGACCAGGCCGGGTCACTGGCGCTCATCGACAGCGGCGCCACCCGGGCCGAGATCCTCGAAAAGACCGGCAATGTGCTGGGTTGCGCAGGGGCCAGTCTCACGGTGCATGAGGGCGAGATTTCCGTGCTCATGGGCCTGTCCGGCTCCGGCAAGTCGACCCTGCTCAGAGCCGTCAACCGGCTGAACGTCGTTTCGCGCGGCCAGGTCCTGGTCAAGGACGGCGACGGCACGGTCGATGTCGTCACCTGCGACGAGGCAACGCTGAGAAGGCTGCGGCAGAAGCAGGTGGCGATGGTTTTCCAGCAGTTCGGCCTGCTGCCGTGGCGCACGGTGGAGGAGAATGTCGGCCTCGGCCTCGAGCTCGCCGGCATGCCGGAAGCCGAGCGCAAGGCGCGGGTCAAGAAGCAGCTGGAGCTCGTCCATCTGAACCAGTGGTCGAAGAAATACGCTCATGAGCTTTCCGGCGGCATGCAGCAGCGCGTCGGGCTGGCGCGCGCCTTTGCCACCGAAGCGCCGATCCTGTTGATGGACGAACCTTTCTCGGCGCTCGACCCGCTGATCCGGACCAAACTGCAGGACGAGTTGCTGCAGCTTCAGGCCGAACTGAAGAAGACCATCATCTTCGTCAGCCACGATCTCGAGGAAGCGCTGAAGATCGGCAGCCACATCACCATCATGGAGGGCGGGCGCATCGTGCAGACCGGCGCGCCGGAAGACATCGTGCTCAGACCCGCCAACGACTATGTCCGCGACTTCATTGCCAATGTGAATCCGCTATCCGTCCTGACGGCCTGGAACGTGATGCGCGATCGCCGCGACCTCGAACACGGCAAGGACGGCTGGGTATGGCTCGACCGGCGCAAGACGACGCGCTTCAAGATCGACGAGCACGGGCTGGTGGCGGCGGCCGAACGCGACGGCAAGCCGGCGGTGTGGGTCTCCTGCGCCGATGTCGAAGGCCAGCCCGAAGAGGCCGCCCAGGTGTTCTGGGCCAACCCCGGCACCTCGCTGAAGACGGTGATGCTGGCCATGCACCGTTCGCAGACGGCACCGGTGGCGCTGTTCGACGACCAGTCGCGCTTCGTCGGCGCCATCGGCATCAGGGACGTGCTGAGCGCGGTGTTGAGAAGGTAATTTTCACCAGGCCGGCCTTATGCCGCGAGCGGCAATCTCAACTCGGTCAGCAGGCCGCCGCCGGGGTGATTGGACAGGCTGACCTCGCCGCCGGCGGCACGGGCGATGTTGCGGGCGATGGTCAGGCCGAGACCGAGGCCGCCGGTCTGGCGGTTGCGCGACTGCTCCAGGCGCACGAACGAGCCGAACACGGCGTCGAGCTCGGCCTGCGGAATGCCCGGCCCCTCGTCGCGGATGGCCAGCGTGATGATCTTGCCCGATTGCTGCAGGCTGAGATGCGCCTTCTTGCCGTAGGTAACGGCGTTCTGGACGAGATTGGTGACGCAGCGCCGCAGCGCAACCGGGCGCGCGATGCAGATCAGGCCGCGCGAGCGCGTATCCTCATTGTCGAAGGAGACTTCCTCGAAGCCGTCGGCGATCGACTCCACCAGCGACCAGAAATCGATCCTCTCGCTCTTTTCCTCGGTCACCTCGAAGGTGGCGAAGTCGATGACCGAGCTGGCAATCTCCTCGATATCGGCAAGGTCATGCGCCAGCGCCTCGCGAGCGGTCGTTTTCCTCAGCAGTTCGAGACGCAGCCGCATCCTGGTCAGCGGCGTGCGCAAATCATGCGCCAGTGCCGCCGCAAGATGTTCGCGATCCTCGACATAGTCGCGCAGCCTCGCCTGCATGGCGTTGACCGCCCTGGCGGCGGTACGGACCTCGCGGCTGCCGGTCTCGGCGATCGGCGGGCTCTTGAGGTCGTTGCCGATCCGCTTCACCGCGGTTTCCATCATCCGGTAGGGCGCGGTCAGCCGGCGCAGCGACCAGATCGAGGAGACCACCACCAGCCCGGCGATCAGGGCATAGAGCGGCAGGCTGTCAACGCTCAATATGGGGCCGACCGGCGTATTCGGCTCGGTGAAGTTCAGCCATTGGCCGTCGGCGAAGCGGAGCGAGGCCGTCAGCTTGTCGCTCTGGGCGAAATCGGCCGCCAGCACCAGGAGGTCGCGCTCGACCTGGCCGAGATCGCGATGATCGACCTGGCCTCCGGCATCGTCGGCTTCGCGCGTTGCCGGGTCGCGCCGGACGCGTGCGTCGGTGACGCCGAATTTGGACAGCCGCCCGACCAATATGTCTTCCAGTTCGGCCAGCTCGTCATCGCCGGCGATCGACGAGATGACAGCGGGTGTATCCGACACGGTGAGCGCATAGGTTGCGTTGGACAGGCCGGAGGCAATGGCCTTGCGTTCTTCAGGCGCCGCGTCATGCATCAACTGCACCAGCGAGAAGGCACGGTCGTTGAGCCGGTAGAGATCGACCACATCATTGGCGGCGGCGCGGTCGCGCGAGACGATGTAGAGGGTCGCGACCTGGCTGATCAGCAAGCCGGCAATGACGATGAGCAGAACCCAGACCGGCAGGGTCTGCGGCAGGATGCGTCTCATTCGGACGTCGTTTCGGGCAGGAACTGATAACCGCCGCTGCGCACGGTCAGGATCAGCTTCGGCGTTTTGGGGTCGTCCTCCATCTTGCGCCGGAGCCGGCTGACCAGAATGTCGACGCTGCGGTCGAAGCTGTAGCCGCTGTCGCCGCCCGACAATTCGATGAGCTGCTCGCGGCTCAGCACGCGCTGCGCACTCCTGACGAAAGTCTGCAGGAGGTTGAACTCCGCCATCGTCAGCTCGACCCTGACGTCACCCGGCGCCATCAGCCGGCGGCGCGAGAAGTCCATCGTCCAGCCGGCGAAACGGTAGATCTGTTTCGAGGTGGGGCGGCGCGGCTCGGCGGCGCCGTTGCGCCTCAGCACAGCGCGGATCCGCGCCAGCAACTCGCGTGGATCGAAGGGTTTGGGCACATAGTCGTCGGCGCCCATCTCCAGCCCCACCACCCGGTCGGTCGTCTCGTTGACCGCAGTCAGCATGATGATCGGTGTCGCATAATTGGCGCGAAGCTCGCGGCAGAGCTCCAGCCCGCTCTTTCCGGGCAGCATGACGTCCAGAACGATAAGGTCCACCTGTACCCGGCGCAGGATGGTTTCCATCTCGGTCCCGTCGGCGGCGACGGAGGTGTGCAGCCCTCGCTTCTGGAAAAACTCCTGAAGCAGGTCGCGGATGCCCTTGTCGTCGTCGACGATCAGTATGTGTGCGTCGGATTTCACGGAAAACCTGCCATGGTGGATCGCTCAAGCGCTCATTCGCGCATCACCCACACGATAGAATCCAGGCCATATGTTGGCCAGTGGCGATGTCAGGCCCAAAAGCGGATTCGACAGAAACAATCCAGAAACAAAATTCTACAGTTCGGAAAAACTCCCGAAAAAAAACAAAGGCATAAGTGGTGTCGTGGCGGTCAGGTTATCGGCTGCGACAAACGTTACGGGATTACGGACAAACCAATGCAAAGGTTCTCGATCAGCCTGATGGGTGCGTTGCTCGGCATTTCGCTCGTCGCGGCCGCGGTCGAACAATCCGATGCAAAGGTAGCCGATGCAAAGGTGGCCGACACAAAGGCGGCCATCACCCGCAGCGAGCGTTGCAGCGATCTGAGCCGTCAATTCGACGAAGCCCTTGAAACCCATGCCACGGCAACGCAGGTCACCGCGGCGAAGGCACTTCAAAGAAAGGGAAACCGGTACTGCGCCAGCAAGAAACAGGCACAGGGAATCCGGATGCTCGCAAATGCTTTGAAGCTGCTTGGAGTGACACCGATCGACCCCGTTCAGTGACGCTCAAATTCGATCTGCAAGAAAAAAGGAAGTGAAGCCATGAAAAAGTCCCTCCTCTCCGCTCTCGGTCTCGCCATCGCGCTCGCCTTCTCGATGCCGGTCCTCGGCACGACCAGCGCCAACGCTGCTGGCACGACCGCGGCCACGACGACCACGATGACCACCGCTGCGCCGGCCAAGGCCGTGAAGAAGGTCGCTGCCAAGAAGATCGTCAAGAAGGTCAAGAAGCACAAGAAGACTGCCCCGAAGGCGGCTCCGAAGGCCTGATCCTGACCGGGGACATCTCTTGCCCCATGAGAGGACCGCTCCAGTTGCGATTTGCCTGGAGCGGTCGTCTTTCTTGCGTGGGAAGGCCAGATCCGGGTCGAGCCCGCCCCTCGGCACCGTTCATAAGCACCGTTGAGCCAACTCCGATCGCAATGCCGACCCGGTGAGACATCCGCATGAACAAGCGGCCCTCGTCCATTCTGCGCTCGATGGTCATTGGCGGCCTGGTGGTCACCGCGCTGGCCAGGGTACTGATCCAGTTGACCGCCAGCCCGGTTCCAGATCCGGCCAGCGGGCGCATCGAGCCGGTCCTGTTTGCGCCTCCGATCTCCACCGATTGGGACTACATCACCACCTGGCAGACCATGCTGCTCATTGTGCTCACCAGCACGGTGCTGATCTGCTTTGTCGCATGGCCTGTCGTTGCCTGGCTGGAACGGCGGATGGATGCGGCCGGACCGAGGAAAAGCGCGTCGCCCGTCCCGACTGCGCGGCAATTTCCGGCTGGCCGCGGCTTCGGCCGTCAGGGCCGTTGAACCACAGCCGACAGTTCCCACATAGACCACAGATTTGTGAATGGCCGCGGCTGCCCTGAGGGTCGTTTGCACGCCGTTCAAAATGGACGATCGCTTTCGCCCGTGCCAGAGTGACAGCGACATTCTCGCATGCAACTGTCGGTTCCGATGCCTGAAATCACGACAAAACCCCGCACCAGGACGCAACCGAAGACCGAACGGCCAAAGCTCTACAAGGTCATCCTGGTCAATGACGATTTCACGCCACGCGAATTCGTGGTGACGGTGCTGAAGGGCGAGTTCAAGCTGAGCGAAGACCAGGCGCGACGGGTGATGATCACCGCGCATCAGCGCGGTGTCTGCGTCGTCGCCGTCTTCACCAGGGACGTCGCCGAGACCAAGGCGGCGCGGGCGACCGATGCCGGCAAAGCCAAGGGCTATCCGCTGATGTTCACGACGGAGCCGGAGGAGTAAGGAACACTATCTTCCCTCGCGGTACCACATCGAGCCCATCGCCAGCAGCAACAGGCCGAGGCCAAGGAAGCCGCCGAACAGCGGCACGCGCGACACCGCCTTGAGCACGCTGTCGTCGGTGGTGCGCAAGCCGATCCAGTCGTTGCCGGCGGCCGCGCCCGAGGAGCGAACCGGGACAATCGAAGGCAGCGTCACGCCGCTGGCGAGGCCGCCAAGCGTCGATGACGGAGCCAGCCGGCGCACGCTGCCGCCGGTGGCCTCGGTCGGTGCTTTCAACCGGTTCTCGGTGGAGATGACGTCGGAGAATTCCGGCGCGTTGACCGGGCCGACATGGGCAAGGGCGGTCAAATTGCCATTGCCGACCTGATAAAGGCCGATCTCGCTGGTCTCGATACTGCCTAGGAAAACGCCGGGCTCGGATTTTTCGAGCTTGACGATCAGCGCCTTGCCGGAGGGCGTGATGACCTGGGCCGGGCCGGGATCATCGCTCATCGTCTGGCGGCGGATTTCCAGCATCATGCCGCGGCCGTCGGCGGTCAGCCGCTCCTCCTCGAGTTCGGGCTCCTTCATCAGCCAGTGGGCGATGCGCCGGTAGAGCTGGACATGCGGGCCGCCGCCTTCGAAGCCGCGCGCCCACAGCCAACCCTGGTCGGACAGAAGCATGCCGACGCGGCCTTCGCCCTTGCGGTCAAGCAAAAGCAGCGGCCGGTTGTCGGCGCCCTTCATCACCACTTCGCCCTCAGGATTCTCGACGCCGATGGTGCGAAACCAGCGGCTCCAGTGCGGCGGGTCGGTCGCCGAACCGTCGAGCCCGCGCGTCACCGGATGGCGCTGGCCAAGATCGGTGAGGCGCGGATAAAATGCCTTGTCGACGACTTCGCCGGTCGGCATCGCCGGCAGTGCCGCCATCAAAGGCGTTCGGGCAATGGAGCTTTCGCCGGCATATTCGGGGCCGGCCGCGATCAGCAGCGCGCCGCCCTTTTCGACATATTCGGCGATGTAGTCGTAGTAGAGGATCGGCAGCACATCGCGATGCTGGTAGCGGTCGAAGATGATAAGGTCGAAATCCTTGATCTTCTCGACGAAAAGTTCGCGCGTCGGAAAGGCGATCAGCGATAATTCGTTGATCGGCGTGCCGTCCTGCTTTTCCGGCGGCCGCAGAATGGTGAAGTGAACGAGATCGACCGAGGCGTCGGATTTCAGGAGGTTGCGCCAGGTGCGCTCGCCGGCATGCGGCTCACCGGAGACGAGCAGCACACGCAAATTCTCGCGGATGCCGTCGACCAGCGCGATGGCGCGGTTGTTGGTGTCGGTCAGTTCGCCCGGCTCGGGGTCGATGGCGAGTTCTATGATGTTGCGGCCGGCGCCGGGGATGGTCACCTGCAACGGCATGGCTTGGCCGATGGTGGCTTGCTCGACCGCAACCTGCTCGCCATTGACCGAGACGCGGACATCGACCTGGCCGGCCTGGTTACCGGTGGCGATGACGCGATAGGTCATGTCGAGCGGCTTGCCTACCAGGCCGAAGCGCGGCGCGTTCTCGAAGCGGATGCGGCGATCCTTCTCGTGGTCGTTGCCGGTGATCAGCGCGTGCAGCGGGGCGTTGAAGTCGGGGGTGCCGGCGGGTGCGTCATGCACCTCGCCGTCGGTGATCATGATGGCGCCGCCGATGCGCGAAGGCGGTACGTCGCGGAAAGCGCCTTCAAGCGCGCCGAACAGCCTGGTTTCGGTGCGCTCGTCGGCGGCTTCCGACTTGCCGGCCTCGACGACGCGCACGTCGAACTGCTTGAAGCGGCCGAGGCGTTGCTGAAGCCCGGCCAGCGCCTCGTCGGTCTGCTTGGTGCGCTCGCCGATGTCCTGGCTCTGGCTGCGGTCGACGATGACGGCGACGACGCTTTTCAGCGCCTCGCGCTCCTCGTCGAGGAACACCGGGTTGACGAGGGCGGCGCCCAGCGCGAGCAGGGCGGCGAAGCGAAAGACCGAGCCGCGCTGGCGAAACCACAAGCCGACCAGCGCCAGCAGCAACAGCGGCGCCAGCACCAGGCCAAGCAGCGGCCAGGAGAGAAGCGGTTCGAGAGAGAGCGACCAGTTCATGGCTTACTGCCCCAGCCGTTCGAGCAGCACCGGCACATGCACCTGGTCGGATTTGTAGTTGCCGGTCAGCATGTACATCATGATGTTGACGCCGGCGCGCAGCGCATAGATGCGCTGCATCGGGTCCGACGGCACGGTCGGCAAAAGCGGGTCGCCATTCTCGTCGACCGCCCAGGCGCCGGCGAAGTCATTGGCGGTGATCATGATCGGCGAGACGCCGTCGCCGGTGCGCACCGGGCGGTTCTCGGTGTTGCTGGCTTCGAGCGACGCTTCGACCCAGAGCGGGCTGCCGGCGAAGCGGCCGGGAAACTCGGGCAAGATGTAGAAGGACTTGGTCAGCACGTGGTCCGACGGCACTGGTTCCAACGGCGGCACGTTGAGATTGCCGAGGATGTCGCGCAGCCGCTCTGTCGCCGGGCTGGTCGAATCGGCGCCGATGCCGTTGGCGAACTGGTCGCGCGTGTCGAACAGAACCGTACCGCCCTGCTGCATATAGGCGTCGATGCGGGCGATCGCCGCCTCGCTCGGCATCGGGGCGGTGGAGTCGATCGGCCAATAGATCAGCGGGTAGAAGGACAGTTCATCCTTGGAGATGTCGACGCCGGCCGGCGCTCCGGGTTCGAGCGCGGTCTTCTCGATCAGGAAACGGGTCAGGCCTTCGAGCCCGGCGCGGCTGATCGAATCGACGCCGGGCTCGCCGGTCAGCACATAGGCGATCCTGGTCTTCGAAATGTCCTCGATCGCCTGGGTGTCGCCGGGCTTTGCATCGTCGGCGCGGGCGATGTCGGCGTGGCCGAGCAAGGCGCCGAGCGCAATCAGCAGGGCGGCCGCGGTTGCCGCAGTCCGGGCACGGCGTGGCCGGCGCGAGAACAGGCCGCCCATCCAGAACACGGCCAGCGTGTCGAGCACCATCAAAGCCAGAGCCGCCGCCACCAGCGGTCCTTTCAGATCATGCGATTCATCGAAGGCGTATTGGACGGTGGTGACCGGCACGGTGATCTGAGGGCGGACCAGCGGTGCGAAAGTGCTGCCGCCTTCGAGCAGATTGTGGGCGAAGACGCCGGTTTCGGAACCGTAGAGGCCGGGTGGGTTCTCGAACGTCACCGGCAGCGGGCCGGCGCCCGGCACCAGCGGCCTTGCATCGGGTGTCGGCGGCACCAGCGTGCCATCGGCTGATATCATGCGATAGGGCGCCAGCGAGGTGGCGGCGGCTTCGGCATTGGCGACCGCCGCGCCCTGATTGCGCGACAGCTGCACGATGCGCCGCAGCATTTCGACGAAGCTGCCGGAGATCGGCAGGCTCGACCATGTCGCTTCCGGCGTGACATGGAACAGGACCAGCGTGCCCTTGCCCTTCTTCAGCCCGGTCACCAGCGGCGTGCCGTCGGCCAGCGTGGCCCAGGTGCGCTCGACGATGTCGGGCGTCGGCTCGGCCAGGACCTGCCTGGTGACGGTGACTTCGGCGGGCGGCGCGAGGTCGGTGAAGGGGCCGGTCTTCGGAAATTCCGTTACCGGCTGCGGGGTCGTCCATGACAGCGCGCCGCCAAGCGAGCGTTCGCCGGTGCGCAAGCGGACCGGCAGCAGGTCGTCGTCATTGCCGGCGGCGGCCAGCCGTGAACCGGCAAAGCGCACCAGCGTGCCGCCATTGTCTACCCAGTCGACCAGTCTTTGCCGCACCTGCTCGGGAATGATGCCTATATCGGCCATGACGATCATCGCCGGCTTCTGGTCGAGGAGCTGCGGGATGGCGTCGGCGAGGTCGGCGCTTGACGGTTCGACCAGATCGGCGAAGGGCTGCAGCGCGCGCCTGATATAGTAGAGCGGCGACAGAAGCGGCTGCGCCTGATCGGCTTCGGCCTGCGACAGGAGCCCGACGCGGCGGCGCTTGGAATTCTCGTCGAGCACCCGCACGGCGCCGGCCTGGCGCTCGCCGTCGAGCGCGATCGAAGCGAAGTCGTTGCGCAGTTCGAACGGCACCGTCATCGTGCCGGTGGCGGTGGCCTCGCCCGGCGCGAAGGTCAGCGTCGCGTCGGCGATGCGGCGGCCCTTGTCGTCGAAAGCGCCGGCGGTCACCTGAGCCGGCGCCGGGTCGCCCGGCGCGCGGATGGCAGTCAGCGCAAAGCCGTCGACCTGGTTGTCGGCGCCGGTCAGCCCGGTCAAGGTCAACCGGTCGGAGACGGCCCAGACGACACGCGCCGCGTTCTTCGATAAAAGCGTGTTGAAGGCGGCCTCGTCGCCTTTCGCCGCCAGACCGTCGGCGAGCACGGCGACGCTGGCGCCTGGCAAGCTCTCCAGCGTCCCAGCGACGCGGGCATAGACGGCCGGGCGGTCGGTCGGGATCGGCCGCGGCTTTGCCGCGCGCAGCCGGTCGAGCGCGGCGGCAGCGTCGAAGGGGCCGATCTCGGCATTCGGCTTTTCCGCGGTGAAGGCGATGATGACCGGCACGCCATTGGACCCGGCATCGGCGATCAGCCGCTCGGCGGTGGCGACGCGCTTGCCCCAGTCGGCGGCACTGGCCCAGTCATTGTCGATGACCAATGCGAGCGCTGCGCCCTCGGCCGGCAGTTTTTCGCGTGGATTGAAGACGGGTTCGGCAAGTGCCGCGACGACCAGAGCCGCCATCAAAAGCCGGAGCAGCGTCAGCCACCACGGGCTTTGATGCGGCGTCTCCTCACGCTTCAAAACGCGGGCCAGGATCTTCAGCGGCGGGAAAGTCTCGGTCTGCGGCTTGGGCGGGGTGAGCCGCAACAGCCACCAGATCACCGGCAATGCCAGGAGGCCCCACAGCACCATGGGCGCGCCGAAGGAAAGCGGCAGCCAACTCATGCGCTGATCCTTCCGGCATGGCCGCCAGCGGCCGGCCCGGCATGACCTGCGGTCAGCCCGGCATGACCGCCACCGGCGGTCATCGCCATGTGGATGCGCACCAGCGCCTCGGAGGCGAGGCGGTCGGTGTGGTTGACGGTGAAGCTCCAGCCGAGCCGCTTGCACCAGCCGGCCAGCTCCTGGCGCCGCGCGGTGTAGAGCAGGCGGTATTCATCGCCCAGCGTTTCGGCGCGGCCAGCGGTCAGCTTTTCGCCGGTCTCGGGATCGGTGAATTCGGTGCGGCCGGCATAGGGGAAGGTCTCTTCGGCCGGGTCGGCGACCTCGATCAGATGGGCACGCACGCCATGGCGGGCGAGCACGTCGAGCCAGGCCATGGTGTCCTCGACCGAGTCGAGGAAATCGCTGATGAGGATGATGTCGCAAAAGCGGCGGATGCCGGAAAGGTCCGGCTTTGCTGGCAGGCCGGAGGCATGGGTGAGCTGGGCGGCGATGCGCTCGGCGCCGTTGCGGGCGGTGAACGGATCGGTCAGGCCCGGCCAGGCGATACGCTCGCCGCTGCGCGACAGAAGCTCGGCCATGGCCAGCGCCAGCACCAGCGCGCGCGATTCCTTGGAGACGGTCGCTCCGGTCGATTTGTAGAGCATGGAGGGCGAGGGGTCGGCCCATAGCCATACCGTATGGGCGGCCTCCCATTCGCGGTCGCGCACATAGGTGTGATCGTCGCGGGCCGAGCGGCGCCAGTCGATGCGCGAGGAATCGCCTTCGACATAGGGCCGGAACTGCCAGAAATTCTCACCGATGCCGCGCTTGCGGCGGCCATGCCAGCCGGCAATCACCGTGTTGACGATGCGGCGCGCCTCGACCAGCAGATCCGGCACCAGCGAGGCTCGCAACCGGCCACGGGCGAGCGCGTCGCGCGTCGCAGCCGGTGCCTGGACCTCGCCTATGCGCCCCATCAGATACCTTTTGCCAGTTTCGCCACCACGTCGCGCACAGTCGTACCCTCGGCGCGGGCGGCGAAGGTCAGCGCCATGCGGTGCTGCAACACCGGCTCGGCCAGTGCTCTGATATCGTCGACCGACGGCGCCAGCCGTCCATCATACAGGGCGCGGGCGCGGGCGCACAGTGTCAGCGCCTGGCTGGCGCGCGGGCCAGGGCCCCAGGCGACATGCTTGTCGGTCTCGGCATTGCCCTGGCCGGGGCGCGCCGAGCGCACCAGCGTGAGGATCGCCTCGACGACGCTTTCCGGTACCGGCATGCGGCGGATCAGGGTCTGGATCTCTTTCAGCCGTGCCGGCTGCAGCACATTCTGCGCCTTCGCGTCCTCGACGCCGGTGGTCTCCAGCAGGATGCGGCGCTCCGCCTCGACGTCGGGATAGAGGATGTCGACTTGCATCAGGAAACGGTCGAGCTGCGCCTCCGGCAGGGGGTAGGTGCCTTCCTGCTCCAGCGGGTTCTGCGTTGCCAGCACGTGGAAGGGCGCCGGCAGGTCATGACGGGCGCCGGCGATGGTGACGTGGTATTCCTGCATCGACTGCAGAAGCGCCGACTGGGTGCGCGGCGAGGCGCGGTTGATCTCGTCGGCCATCAAAAGCTGCGCGAAGATCGGTCCGGAGATGAAGCGGAAGGAGCGCTTGCCGAATTCATCCTGCTCCATCACCTCGGAGCCGAGAATGTCGGACGGCATCAGGTCGGGTGTGAACTGGATGCGGCGGGAATCGAGGCCGAGTACGATACCCAGCGTCTCGACCAGCTTGGTCTTGGCGAGGCCTGGCACACCGACCAGCAGCGCGTGGCCGCCAGCCAGAAGCGCCACCAGCGTGCGCTCGACGACGCTTTCCTGGCCGAAGATGACGCGGCCAACGCCCTCGCGAACCCTGGAAATGTCGGCCAGCGCCTTCTCGGCATCGGCGATCATGTCCTTCTCGCTGATCGGGCTTTCCTTGATCATCACGCTCATGCAGCATCGATCCTTCTGGTTGGAAATACCGGCTTGCACCTCACAGTGCCGCAGAATGCCGCGATTCGGCCTCGCGTGGCGTGCCTCTTTGAACTTAAATCACAGACTTAGGCTGACAAGCGGAACAACAGTGACTATTTCGTGACCATGACGGAACGCACCGACCTTCGCCAGGATAGTTTGACGGCCGCTACCGAGGCGCGGGGGCTGGAAGCGCTCGTCTCCCGCGCGACCCGCGCGGGCAAGGGCCCGGCGCCGGTGGAGCGCTGGAATCCGACCTTCTGCGGCGATCTCGACATGGAGATCAAGCAGGACGGCACCTGGTTCTATCTGGGTACGCCGATCGGTCGCATGCCGCTGGTGCAGCTGTTTTCCTCGGTGCTGCGCAAGGACGAAGACGGCAGGACCTATCTGGTGACGCCAGTGGAAAGGGTTGGCATCCGTGTCGTCGATGCACCCTTCGTCGCCGTCGAGATGGATGTTTCCGGTCGCGGCGACGGGCAGATCATCACCTTTCGCACCAACGTCGGCGATGTGGTCGAGGCCGGGCCTGGCCATCCGCTGCGCTTCGTCGACGAGGATGCGACCGGTGGCCTGAAACCCTATGTTCTGGTGCGCGGGCGGCTGGAAGCGCTGGTGGCGCGACCAGTGATGTACGAGCTGGTCGAGCATGGCGAAGAGATCGAAATCGACGGCAGAAGGATGTTTGCCGTGCGTTCGAAAGGCGCGGTCTACCCGATCATGCCGGCGGAAAAGCTCAATCGGCTGAGCGCGTGACGGACAACAGATGATGGACCAGGTGACGCCCACGCCGTTTTCAGCCGAGGATTTTCGCGCCCGCGTCGCGGCACAGCCGCAAGCCCATGCCGGCGACGATTTCGGCGACCATCGCTTCAACCCCGGTCATCCCAGGATGAAGCTGGTCAAAGCGCTGCGCGATGCCGCCGTGCTGATCCCGGTGGTCGACCATGGTCGCGACGCCACGGTCCTTTTAACCAAGCGGGCGGAGAAGCTGCGCAATCATTCAGGGCAGGTGGCCTTCCCCGGTGGCACGATCGATCCGACCGATCCCACGCCCGAAGCGGCGGCCCTGCGCGAGACATTCGAGGAGATCGGGCTCGGCCAGGACCGGATCGAGATCATCGGCCGCATGCCCGATTATGTCGCAGGCAGCGGCTATCGCATCGCCCCTGTGCTGGCAATGGTGCGGCCGGGCTTTTCCCTGACGCTGAATTCCGAAGAGGTCGACGCCGCCTTCGAAGTGCCGCTGCGCTTCCTGATGGACCCGGCCAACCACACCAGGGACAGCCGCATGTGGAACGATCTTGAATGGTTCTTCTACGAGATGCCCTATGGCGGGCAACGCATCTGGGGCGTCACCGCCGGCATCATCCGGACACTCTATGAGAGGCTCTATACGTGAGCGGCAGCGTGTCCCTCGCGGGCAGGGCCGACTGGCTCGGCAACAAGCATCTGCAGCGCCTGCTGGCCATATTGGCGGAGGACGGCGAAGAGGCGCGTGTCGCCGGCGGCGCGGTGCGCAACACGCTCATCGGCCAGTCGGTCGCCGACATCGACATCGCCACCACTTGCCTGCCGCAGGAGACCATCCGCCGAGCCGAGGCGGCGGGCTTCAAGGCGGTGCCGACCGGGATCGAGCACGGCACAATAACGGTCGTCGCCGGTGGGAAGCCATATGAAGTCACCACTTTACGCGCCGACATCGAGACCGACGGGCGGCGCGCCAAGGTTTCGTTCGGGCGCGACTGGAAGGCAGACGCGCAGCGGCGCGATTTCACCATCAACGCGCTCTATGCCGAAGCCGACGGCACGGTCGTCGACCTGGTCGGCGGCATCGCCGACATCGAAGCGCGCCGGCTGCGCTTCATCGGTGACCCGGAAGCCCGCATCCGCGAGGATTACCTGCGCATCCTGCGCTTCTTCCGCTTCTTCGCCTGGTATGGCGACGGCCGGCCCGATGCCGAAGGGCTGAAGGCCTGTGCCCGGCTCAAGGAAGGGCTCGACCGGCTTTCGGCCGAACGCATCTGGTCCGAACTGAAGAAGCTCCTGTCGGCGCCGGATCCGTCGCGCGCCTTGCTGTGGATGCGCCAGGCCAGCGTGCTCAGCAGCGTCCTGCCGGAGAGCGAGAAATGGGGCATCGACGCCATTCACGGACTGACCAGGAGCGAGAAGGATCTGGGCTGGACGCCGGACCCGCTGCTCAGGCTGGAAGCGATCGTGCCGCCGGACGCCCAGCGCATGAAGACGCTCGCCGAGCGGCTGAAATTCTCCGGCGGCGAGGCGGAGCGCTTGCGCCACTGGGCGCTGACGGATGCCGTCGAGCCGAAGCTCAGCGAAGCGGAGCTCGCCAAGAAACTCTACCGTGGCGACCGTCAAGGTTTTGTGGACCGTCTGCGGCTTTCGCTCGCTTCCGCGCGGACGCGGGCGGTCGAGGACAATGACGCGCTGCTCGAAGCAGGTGGCTTTTCGCGCCTTCTTGCATACGCCGGAAAATGGCAAAAGCCAGACTTTCCGCTCAAGGGCGCCGATCTGACGGCGCTTGGCGCATCGCCGGGACCCAAACTCGGCGAAACCTTGAAAAATCTCGAAAGGGAATGGGTCGAGTCCGGCTTTGCGCTCGACCGCGGCGCGCTGCTCAAGCGCGCCGCAAAAGCGCTTGAGGTGTAAGCAGGATCAGGCCGCGTCTCGGACCTTCTGGATTCGCGAACGGATCGCCTCGATCATCGTCTCGCGGATAACCGTTTCGCCATGCGTCTCGCGCATATGCTCGACGGCACGGCGCATGACTTCAGCTTCCTCACCGGCGCGCGTATGCCACTCGCAGCCGGGAACGAGCGACCCGCACTGAAATTCCTTCATTGGATTTCTCCCTTTTCTCGTTGAAGGACTAGCATAACACATGTCGGTGGAATCAGTTGCATAGCAGCGCGGGCATCACTGGGATCCTGGTCGGGGTCATCCGAAAGGGCAGAAAAGGCGGAGCAGCGCTGCTCCGCCCCTCTTACGCTGTCCAGGAGACAAGACTGTGTCTTGCTCCAGCGGGCAGGCCATCACTTCACGATCTTGACTGCCTCGGCAACTTTGTTCTTGCCGCTCATGTCCCACGAAACGCGGACCTTTTCGCCGGCCTTCAGGCCAGGATCCTTGAAGGTCTTGGACAGCGTAAAGGTAGATCCGTCATCCAGAACAAGGCTCATAGCCGTTCCATCATAGGTCTTGACCGTGCCCGTGGTGTGCTTGACTGCGGCGAACGCGGCGCCACCAGAGGCGAGAACGGCGGCAGCCGCAGCCGTCATAATAAGCTTGCGCATGGCATGCTCTCCTGGAAAATGAGGGCACCCGTTTGGGCAGGTGCCCCACTCAATTATGGGCCGTCCGGTCGCGTCGGGTCGCGGTTCCAGAGGAGGAGAGAACCGCCGACGTTTCCCGGCCCGGAAACGACAGATAATCCAATTGTTTCAATTGTGTATTAGACGAAAAAGATATTCGTAGCGCCACATTGCGCGTCAAGATTCGGCGAATGCGACCCGAATGCGGTTCACGCCCCGCTCACCATTATTTTACGGCCACCTTACCTCCGGCGGCAGGCTGGACAGGATCGCGGCGACATTGCCGCCGGTCTTCAGTCCGAAGATGGTGCCGCGATCGTGAAGCAAGTTGAACTCGACGTAGCGGCCACGGCGAATCAACTGCTCGTCGCGGTCGCCGTCGGTCCAGTTGTCATTGAAGTTGGCCCGAACGAGGTGTCCGTAAACGACGAGAAAAGACCGCCCGACATCCTGGACGAAGTTGAAATCGGCGTTCCAGCCGCCCTTGTCCTCGCCCGAATGCAGCCAATCGAAGAAGATGCCGCCGGTGCCGCGGGGCTCGTTGCGGTGCGGCAGGTAGAAATACTCGTCGCACCAGGCCTTGAATTTCACATGGTCGGCGACGCCGGCGTTCTTCTCGCAGGCGAATTGCATGGCCCGGTGGAAGGCAAGCGTGTCGGGATCGTCCTGGACGCGGCGGCGGTCGAGCACCGGCGTCAGGTCGGCGCCGCCGCCGAACCATTGGCGCGAGGTGACGACCATGCGCGTGTTCATGTGCACGGCCGGCACGTTGGGGTTCCAGGGATGGGCGATGAGCGAAATGCCGCTCGCCCAGAAGCTGGGATCTTCCTCGGCACCCGGCATCTGCTTCCTGAACTCCGGCGAGAACTCGCCATAGACCGTCGAGGTGTGGACGCCGACCTTCTCGAAAACCCGGCCATGCATCATCGACATGGTGCCGCCACCGCCGCGGCCTTCGTCTCGCTCCCACGGCGTCTTCTCGAAGCGGCCGGGCGACCACGAGGCCAGCGGCCCCTGCAGGTCCTGCTCGATCTGCTCGAAGGCGGCGCAGATGCGTTCGCGCAAAGTCTCAAACCAAAGCCTGGCCTTCATTTTCTTCTGTTCGATGTCGGCCGGCAGCCCCACGGGTATTTCAGGTCGTTCCAAATGTTGTCTCCAGTTGCAGCCGACAAATGACTCGTCTTTTCCGGGCGCGATCCCTAATCTCTTAGGGGCAAGGGTCAAGTCTCATCTGGTTCAGGCCCTAGAGCGGTTCAGCTTTGATAGAATCGCCGACCCGCTCTAGGTATTTGTTTTTACGCAATTCCGGACGGAAAACCGCTACGCACTTTTCCTGGAATTGCTCTAGGAGTTCTTTCATGCGCACCCCGGCAAGACCGCCGCTGGATGGCTTGAAGAAAAGGCTCGATCGTTCGCGCGCCGAGCGCGAGCGCATGCCGCGTGACGGCTTCCTGCGCGAGACTTTCGTGCTGCCGCGCCCCGATGCGCGTCTCAAGGCACAAGAATGGTTCGAGCGCTTTCCCAAGCAGGCCTACTGGACCGAGATCGAGAGCTGGTTCGAACGGCCGGGCGACCTCATCGAATTCACCATCAGGCGGTTGCCGGCCGCGGATTGACCGCTGTCACGACGAGAATAGATCGCGCAATTTTGGAGAGTCGAAGATTAGGTTCTCGCCAAGCAGTTTGCCGAATTTTTCCAGGCCCATTTTCCGCGCCTCCTCGAAGCTAACGGAGGTATAGAGGGTTGGCATGCCGCCAGAGTCGATCCGGTAGATAGTGATGAGTTGTGTCTCTTCTTCTGCTTGGATTAGGTGTCCTAGCACAGACGTTTCCTCCTTTGTCGCGTCGCATTCCATTCAGGGTGCAATTAACCTCCGCGCCCCAGTCCCTTCCCTTGCCAGCCGGTCGTCCTTGTTCCTCAGCGGGCACTTGTCGATCGACATGCAGCCGCAGCCGATGCAGTCGGTCAGCCCGTCGCGCAGCTTCTTCAGTTGGCTAATCTTCTGATCGAGCTCGTCGCGCCAAGCCGTTGAAAGCAGATTCCAGTCCTCGCGCGTCGGCGTGCGGCCTTCAGGCAGCGATTCAAGCGCCGCACCGATCTCGGCCAGCGAGATGCCGACCTCCTGTGCTATCCTGATGATCGCCACGCGTCTCAGCACATCGCGCCCGTAGCGCCGCTGATTGCCGGACGTGCGGTGGCTGCGGATCAGTCCGCGCGCTTCGTAGAAATGCAGCGCCGATACCGCCACCCCGCTGCGCGCCGCCACTTGACCGACCGTCAATTCCGTTACCGGAGCCATTCGAATTTTTCCGCTTGACCTCAAGTTAAGTTGAGCTTGTAACCAAGAAACCCTGGACATGCAAACCGCAGGAGAAGGCGATGTGCGCCTGGGTGAAAATGACAAGAGAGGGCGCGGTCGCCGGCCAGAAAGCGGCCGTGATCGTGACGCCCGCCAACAATCTGCAGATATTAGCCAAGCTGCCGGATCGCTTCGCCGGCCACCATGGCGACGGAAAGCGCGACATTGATGCTGCGCGCGCCGGGCTGCATCGGGATCGTCAATCGCGCATCAGCCGCCTTGTGGACAGAATCCGGCACGCCTGCGGATTCGCGGCCGAACAGGAATATGTCGCCGGCGGCGAAGGCGAAATCGGTGTAGGCGGTCGCGGCTTTGGTCGACAGCAGGACCAGCCGCCGCGCTTCGCTTCGGCGCCAGTTTTCGAAGGCCTGCCAGTCGACATGCCGGGTCAGCGCCGCCATTTCGAGATAGTCCATGCCAGCCCGTTTCAGCGAGCGGTCGGAGATCGGGAAGCCGGCCGGTTCGATGATGTCGACGTCAAGCCCGAGGCAGGCGGCAAAGCGCAGGATTGTTCCGGTATTGCCGGCGATATCAGGCTGGTAGAGCGCGATGCGGAGACGGTCGTTCATTTCCGCGTCTTCCTAATAAGTGGCAGATCGGCCACAGGCATTTCGCGGTTTTGGAAATTCCTGGACCTGCGGGTGGCCATTTTCTGCGAAGTCGAGTATACGCCTCTCATTGTCAACCCGAACCGAAGGAGGGGTAATTCATGATGATGACCATGCACATCCAGCGCCCCTCTTGTGGGCTTACCTGCCTGCCGGCGGTTTCGGTACGACGATTCTCCTGACTTTTTAGACACGATCGCACCGATTCTTTGCCGAAACCTTTTTCGGTCTTCGAAGGAATCCTGCGATGTTTTTCAAACGGCAAAAAGGGCTCGACGCCCCACCTGGATCTGTCCGGACTGACGCTCGCCGTCATGTCCGGACTGAAGCGATGCACGCCGACGCCATCCCTGCCTTTGGCCGAATGCCGGTGGTCGAGCTTGCTTCACCCTTTTTATCGCATCTTCACATGGAGGACGGACCAATGTTCGATCCCTATAAAATACCCGGTTCAAGAAGCCTGCACGAGCGCAAGATGGCGACCTGGGCGCTGCTGATCGGCGAAACCTATTCGTCGGCGGTCCACGCCGAGACGCGCCGGCGTCCGCATCGCGGCATGCTGCCCGATGTCGACTTCTCACGCGCCGTGCCCGACCACAGCCGTCCTTCGCTGGTGCGCCGCATCATCAGGCTGGTCAGGCCGGGCGCGAAGATCCGGGTCGTTGACACCGCGCCGTCAGGATCGTCAAACGAACCTGTCGGCGAAAAGTCCGCGACACCCTATATTGCGCGAAGCAGGACCGATGGCCCGGGTGATTCCGGGCCATCGGTCCTTGACGCCATGCGGGCCGGAGACGCTAAGCGCTCCGGGGACGCTACGCGCTCCGGGGACGTCGACCATCGCCGTGCCGCGTGAGCGGAAAAGAGATTTGTGAGCATCGCCATGTTTAGCTGGTTTGAAAAAAGGCTCGATCCGTTCCCCGCTGCGGAACCGGTGGAGCCGCCGAAGACTCTGATCGCCTTTTGCGTGCACTATACGCGCGGTGCCTGGCCCTACATCGCTCTCGATGCGGTGCTGGTGACAGCCATCGCCATTGCCGAGGTGTGGATGTTCGGCTTCCTCGGCCGGATCGTCGACTGGCTGTCGGCGCAGAATCGCGAGACATTCCTGCAAACCGAGGGCTGGAAGCTCGCCGGCATGGCCTTCATCGTGCTGTTCGCGCTGCCGGGCACCGTGTGGCTGCATTCGCTGCTCAACCAGCAAACGCTGATGGGCAACTACCCGATGCGCATCCGCTGGCAGGTCCACCGCTATTTGCTCAAGCAGTCGATGGCCTTCTATCAGGATGAGTTTGCCGGGCGCATCGCAACCAAGCTGATGCAAACGGCGCTCGCCGTGCGCGAATGCGTCATCAAGCTCATCGACGTGCTCAATTATGTCGTCGTCTATTTCCTCGGCATGCTGTTCATCGTCGGCTCGGCCGACTGGCGGCTGGCGGCGCCACTTGCCGTCTGGCTTGCCGGCTATATCGGGCTCTTGCGCTACTTCATCCCGCGGCTGGGCAAGGTCGGCGAGGAGCAGGCCAATGCACGCTCGACCATGACCGGCCGTGTCGTCGACAGCTACTCCAACATCCAGACAGTCAAGCTGTTCAGCCATGCGCGGCGCGAGGCGTCCTTCGCCAGGGAAGGCATGGCCGGTTTTCTTGATACGGTCTACCGGTCGATGCGCCTGGTGACGGTGCTTTACGGCCTGCTCTATGTCCTCAACTCGCTGCTCCTGTTCTCGGTCACCGCGATCTCGCTGTGGCTGTGGCTCGGCCAGGCGGTGACGATCGGCGCCGTCGCTGTCGTCATCGGCCTGGTGCTCAGGCTGTGGGGCATGTCGCAATGGATCATGTGGGAAATGTCCGGCCTGTTCGAGAACATCGGTACGGTCCAGGACGGCATCGGTTCGATCTCGCTGCCGCGCCTGGTCGAGGACAGGCCTGATGCGAAGGACATTGCCGTCACCAAGGGCGAGATCCGTTTTGACGACATCCGCTTTCACTATGGCAAGCAGAAGGGTGTGATCGAGAGCCTGTCGCTGACGGTGAAGCCGGGCGAAAAGGTCGGCATCGTCGGCCGTTCGGGCGCCGGCAAGTCGACGCTGGTCAACCTGCTTCTGCGCTTCTACGACTTGGAAGCTGGCCGGATAATGATCGACGGCCAGGAAATCGCTTCGGTGACGCAGGATTCGCTGCGCGCCCAGATCGGCATGGTCACGCAGGACACCTCGCTGCTGCATCGTTCGGTACGCGAGAACATCCTCTATGGCCGGCCCGATGCCAGTGAGGAGATGCTGCTGGAGGCGGCACGCCGCGCCGAGGCACTGGATTTCATCGCCGGGCTTCAGGATGCGAAAGACCGCAAGGGTTTCGACGCCCATGTCGGCGACCGCGGTGTCAAATTGTCCGGCGGCCAGCGGCAACGCATCGCCATTGCCCGTGTTATGCTGAAGGACGCACCGATTCTCATTCTCGACGAGGCGACGTCCGCGCTCGATTCAGAGGCCGAGGCGGCCATCCAGGAGAATCTTTACAGACTGATGCAAGGCAAGACCGTCATCGCCATTGCCCACCGGCTGTCGACCATCGCCGCGATGGACCGGCTCGTCGTCATGGACAAGGGCCGCGTCATCGAGGAAGGCTCGCATGAGCAGCTCGTTGCCGCCGGCGGGCTCTACGCGCAGCTCTGGCAACGCCAGTCCGGCGGCTTCCTGCTCGACGACGGGTCGGCCGAGGCCGACGCCAAGACGTTGCCGTCCAAATCCGAGATGGCCGCCGAGTAACACCGTGTGCGCTTGGCATACGGTCCGCATGAACGACGATTGCGGGCGCAACCGCCGCCCGCGATTGAAACACAGTCGAGGCACAAACCCAGACCGACACCGGACCAGGACGCGGCCGATTGCGGCGACCACGAGAGAAAAATGTTCGATCGCATATTTGCCTGGTTTGAAAGCCGTTATTCGCCGGTGGCGCTCGCCGACGACCGGCAGCCGCCAATGGGGCTTAGGAAGTTCTACGGCTATTTCATAAGGCAGTTTCGCGTCGCCTATCTGTTGCGCATGTTCATCGTTGCCGTCGGCGCCGTTGCCGACGCGATGCTGCCGATTTTCGTCGGCCTGATCGTCGGCACGCTCACCGATGCGAGGCCTGGGAATTTTTTTGCGGCACATGGCCCACTGCTCGCCATGATGGCGTTCGTGGTGCTGCTGCGTCCGCTCTCGATGATCGTCGACGCGCTAATCCGCAACCATGCGATTGCGCCAAATCTCATCGACCTCGTGCGCTGGCAGAGCCATTGGCATGTCGCGCGCCAGGACTGGTCCTTCTTCCAGAACGACTTCGCGGGCCGCATCGGAACGAAGGTCATGCAAAGCGGCGACTCGGTGGAGATGAGCGTCAACCTCACCATCGACGCCGTCTGGTACGCGCTGGTCTTCGTCGCCGTGGCCATAGCGGTGCTGGCGCAGCTTGACCCGATCCTGCTGGCGGCGGTCACACTGTGGCTGGTGCTCTATTGCCTGCTGTTCTGGTTTTCGATGCCGCGGATCACGCGGTGGTCGACCGCCTTGTCGGAGCGGTGGTCGGTGGTGAGCGGCCGCATGGTCGACAGCTACACCAACATCCTGACGCTTAAGACATTCTCGACGGGCGAACATGAGGACAAATATGTCTCGCAGGCGGTGATCGAGCATGCCGACACATTCTACCAACTCATGCGCGTTTTCACGCTGATGTGGTCGACCTTGTTCGTCCTCAACGCAGCGCTGCTTATCGCCATAAGCTGGCTGGCGCTGGCCGCCTGGAACGCCGGCGAGATGACGACCGCGGCTGTGGCGACAGCTATACCGTTCGCATTGCAGATCACCAACATCTCCGGCCGGATACTCGACGTCGGCTCCAATGTTTTCCGGCAGATCGGTGTCGCCGGCAATGCTATGACAACGATCGCGCGTCCGATCACCATGCAGGACAGACCAGGCGCGCCGGCGCTCATCGTGACCGCCGGCGGCATCGAATTCGACCGGGTGAACTTCAACTACTGGCGCAGTGACGGCAAGGGCGGCGTCATCGACAATCTGTCGCTGAAAATCGCGCCAGGTGAGCGCGTGGGCCTGATCGGGCGTTCCGGGGCCGGCAAGTCGACACTGGTCAACCTCGCCTTGCGGCTGTTCGATGTGCAGGACGGCAAGGTGCTGATCGACGGACAGGACATTCGCGACGTTTCGCAAGAGAGCGTCCGCGCGGCCATTGGCTTCGTCAACCAGGACACGTCGCTTCTGCACCGGTCGGTTCGCGAGAACCTTAAATACGGGCGCCAGTCCGCCAGCGATGAAGAGATGTTCAGCGCCGCCAAAGCCGCCCAGATCGCCGATGTGGTCGCGGGATTGACCGACCTCAACGGTCGAAGCGGCTATGACGCGCTCGTCGGCGAGCGTGGTGTAAAGCTGTCAGGCGGCCAGCGGCAACGCATCGCCATTGCCCGCGTTATGCTGAAGGATGCGCCGATTCTTATTCTCGACGAGGCGACTTCCGCGCTCGATTCGGAAGTGGAAGCCGCCATTCAGGACAACCTTTATAAACTCATGCAAGGCAAGACCGTCATCGCCATCGCCCATCGGCTGTCGACCATCGCGGCGATGGACAGGCTGGTCGTGATGGATAAAGGGCGCATCGTCGAGGACGGTTCGCATCAGGAATTGGTCGCCAAAGGCGGGTTGTATGCCCAGCTCTGGCAGCGCCAGTCGGGCGGGTTCCTGCTTGAGGAAAGGCCACCCGCCGACGACCTGCCGACAAAAGGTGAAGCCGCCGCATGATGACTGCCGTCTATCGCTGGTTCGAGAACTGGGTCTATCCGTTCCGGGAGCCCGCGAATCTTCGGCCACCCGCCAGCGTCGGCGGCTTCCTCTGGCACTATGTCGGGCAGGCGAAATTCGCCTTCTTCGCCATGCTGGTCATCGGCGGCATCGCACCGCTGGTCGAAGCCGGACTGTTTTATTTCGTCGGGCGGTTGGTCGACATCCTCGACCAGCTTCCCGGCGAGCGTAGCTGGCACGCTCTGTGGACTGCCGCCGGCCCCGAACTTGTCTTCATGGCCGTCGTCGTGCTGGTCATCCGCACGATCGTCGTCGGCCTGTCGGCGCTGGTCGACGAACAGACGATCACGCCGGGTTTCTATAATCTGGTGCGCTGGCAGGCGCACCGCCATGTCTCGCGCCAGTCCTACGCCTTCTTCCAGAACGACTTCGCCGGCCGCATCGCCACCAAGGTCTGGCAGGCGGGGCAGGCGACAGGCGACCTGATGGAAAGCTTTATCGAGGTCGTCTGGTTCATGATCGTCTATACGGTGACGACGCTGGCTCTGGTCGCCGGCCTCGATCTGAGGCTGGCGCTGCTGGTGGTGATCTGGATCACTGCCTTTGGCTTCCTGGCCAAGCTCTATGTGCCGGCGATCCGCAAGCATGCCGAGGCCACGGCTGAAGCTGGCTCAATGATCAATGGGCGCATCGTCGACTCCTATTCCAATGTGCAGACGCTGAAGCTGTTCTCGGCCGACGGCGACGACCACTACATCAGGAACGGCTTCGACATTTACCTCGACGCGCTTCGCCCGTTCACCCGCCGGTTGACCGGCGTGCGCATGGCGCTGACGACGTTGTCGGGCATCATGATCACCGCCATCGGCTGCTTTGCCGTCTATCTCTGGGTCGAGGGTTCGATCACCGTCGGCGCCGTGGCCTTCACATTGTCGCTGGTGCTGCGGCTCAATATGCTGCTCGGACGGCTGATGATGCAGCTCAACGGCATCCTGAGGAATCTCGGCGTGCTGGAAAACTCCAAGGCGCTGATTTCGCAGCCGCTTGGCCTGATCGACGCGCCGGGCGCAAAAGAGCTTGTCGTGACCGGCGGACGGATCGATGTGAAAAATGTTGAGTTTCACTACGGCAAGGGTTCCGGCGTGCTCAATGGCATCGATCTTGCCGTGCGGCCGGGCGAAAAGGTCGGGCTGGTCGGGCCGTCCGGCGCCGGCAAGACGACGCTCGCCAATCTGATCCTGCGGCTCTATGACCTCGAAGGCGGGAAGATACTGATCGATGGCCAAGACATCTCGAAGATGACGCAGAACTCACTGCGCGCCAATATCGGCGTCGTCAGCCAGGATACTGCGCTGTTCCACCGTTCGCTGCGCGACAACATCAAGCTCGGCATGCCTGACGCGACCGAGGCGCAAGTGATCGCCGCGGCGAAGAAGGCCGAGGCGCACGAATTCATCCTGAGCTTGCGCGACAATCGCGATCGTCAGGGCTACGAGGCCTTTGTCGGCGAGCGCGGCGTGAAACTGTCGGGCGGCCAGCGCCAGCGCGTGGCGATTGCCCGTGTCTTCCTCAAGGACGCGCCGATCCTCATCCTCGACGAGGCGACGTCGGCGCTCGATTCCGACATCGAGGCGGCCATCCAGGAGAATCTGGCAAGGCTGATGGAGAACAAGACAGTCATTGCCATCGCCCACCGGCTGTCGACCATTGCGGCCCTCGATCGCCTGGTGGTGCTCGATGGCGGCCGCATCGTCGAACAGGGCACGCATGACGAACTGGTGGCGCTCGACGGACTCTATGCGCGGCTGTGGAAGCGGCAGTCCGGCGGGTTCCTGTTTAACGAGGAAAGCGCCCTGGAAGAGACGAGACCAGCAGAGTAGGACGAGCCATGTCGGTGCGGATGCCTTCGAATTTTGGACGCTCGGGTGCGCAGGAGAGCGCGCTCGATCTGCTCGGCCACGAAATCCTTGCCGAAAAAGCGGCGGCACTTGGCCGCGCCGGGCAGCGCGTCGAGGAAACGCTGGCGAGGTTGCGCGAAAATGGCGACGATGCGGAACATCGACCTCGGTTGCTCAGGGATGCGGCCGATGCTGTCCACGGCTATTTCATTCAGCGCGAACTATGCGGCCTGCGCAAGCACGACGCGGTGATCCGCGAATACAACATACCGAAAGCCGTACTTGTCAGGCTCGGCGCGAAGTAGATATCACTCAAGCCACTCGGTGATGAAGCTGCCGTTCTCGTGGATATCGGTGGTTTCGAGCGGACCGGGTCCCAGATTGGTGAATTTGTGCGGCGTGTTGGGCGGCACGATCAGGATCTGACCGGCGGCGGCCTCGATTTCCTGATCGCCGACAATGAACAGGCCGGTGCCGGTGCGGATGATGAAGATCTCGGCGTAGGGATGCTGGTGCAGGCGTGGGCCGCCGCCGATGCCGGGCAGATAGTTGAAGATCAGGCAGCTGTTGGAGCCGTAGGCACCGCACTCCAGCTCGCCTTGCCAGTGGTCGGGCGCTTTCGCCCAGCGGTCAGGGTTGATGACATGCGCCATGAGTGAAGAATAGACCCCGCCAGCGCTCGCTGTCGAGGCAAGGACAGGCGTCGATTTCGCGCCGGATTTCCGGTTGTTACGCGGCGTCGGGCGGGCAATCGGCACAGCGCTCCGCCAAGCCGCGCTGTGTCCCCGCGACAATCTGCCCTTGTGCCTTCACCCGTCTGGACAAAAACGGGCTTCACGCATAAACCGAACTCCAAATGCCGGAGGAATTCGCTAGCCTGTTCGCCATGCGCTGTCGGGTTGGCGTAGACGAGCGGGGAGCAAGGCTCGGCCACCGGCACGGAAGAGGCGAAAGGATCAGGCACCCGTGAGCGCAACCGACATCCACGATCCCAACCGTCGCGATTTTCTCTACGTCGCCACCGGCATGGCCGCAGTGGTCGGCGCGGGCGCCGTCGCATGGCCGTTCATCGACCAGATGCGCCCGGACGCCTCGACGCTGGCGCTGGCCTCGGTCGAGGTCGATGTCGCCTCGCTGACGCCGGGCATGTCGCTCGTCGTGAAATGGCGCGGCAAGCCGGTCGTGGTGCGCAACCGCACCGAGCAGGAGATGAAGGATGGCGAGGCGGTCAACCTGGCCGACCTCAAGGATCCGATCGCCCGCAATGAAAATCTGCCGGCCGACGCGCCGGCGACCGACGCCAACCGCACCACGCCGGGTAAGGAAGCCTGGATGGTGATGGTTCAGGTCTGCACCCACCTCGGCTGCATTCCGCTCGGCCAGGAAGGCGAATTCGGCGGCTGGTTCTGCCCGTGCCACGGCTCCGTGTACGACACCGCCGGCCGCATCCGGAAGGGACCGGCGCCGGAGAACATGCTGGTGCCGGTGTTCCAGTTCATTTCCGACACCAAGATCCGTATCGGCTGAGGCTAGGGGACATTTCGATGAGCGAGGGACACTCGACCTATACGCCCAAGACCGGTATCGAACGCTGGTTCGACGCCCGCATGCCGCTGCCGCGGCTGGTCTATGACAGCTTCATCGCCTATCCGGTGCCGCGCAACCTCAACTATGCCTGGACCTTCGGCGGCATCCTGGCAATCATGCTAGTGGCGCAGATCCTGACCGGCATCGTGCTGGCCATGCATTACACGCCGGACAGCGTTCTCGCCTTCGATTCGGTCGAGAAGATCATGCGCGACGTGAATTCGGGCTGGCTGTTGCGCTACCTGCATTCGAACGGCGCCTCGTTCTTCTTCGTCGCCGTCTATATCCACATCTTCCGTGGCCTCTATTACGGCTCCTACAAGGCGCCGCGCGAGCTCTTGTGGATCCTCGGCTGCATCATCTACCTCCTGATGATGGCGACGGGCTTCATGGGCTATGTGCTGCCCTGGGGCCAGATGAGCTTCTGGGGCGCCACCGTGATCACCGGCTTCTTCAGCGCCATCCCGCTGGTCGGCGACTGGATCCAGCAGCTTTTGCTCGGCGGCTTCGCCGTCGACAATCCGACGCTGAACCGCTTCTTTGCCCTGCACTATCTCTTGCCATTCATGATCGCCGGCGTCGTCGTGCTGCATGTCTGGGCACTGCATGTGGTCGGCCAGTCGAACCCGACCGGCATCGAGGTCAAGTCGAAAACCGACACCGTCGCTTTCACCCCTTACGCGACCATCAAGGACGCGTTCGGCATGCTCGTGTTCCTGTTCATCTTCGCCTATTTCGTCTTCTACCTGCCGAACTTTCTCGGCCATCCCGACAACTACACGGTCGCCAATCCGCTGAAGACGCCCGCCCATATCGTGCCGGAATGGTACTTCCTACCCTTCTACGCCATCCTGCGCGCCATCACCTTCAACATCGGGCCGATCAACTCCAAGCTCGGCGGCGTGCTGTGCATGTTCGGCGCCATCGCCATGCTGTTCCTGGTGCCGTGGCTCGACACCTCGAAGGTGCGCTCGGCGGTCTACCGGCCCTGGTACAAGCTGTTCTTCTGGCTGTTCGTGGCCGATGCCGTCCTGCTCGGATGGCTGGGCTCGCAGCCCGCCGAGGGCAGCTATGTGTTCATGGCGCAGATGGCGACGCTGTTCTACTTCGCCTTCTTCCTGGTCGTGCTGCCGGTGCTCGGGCTGATCGAGACGCCGCGCCGCTTGCCGAATTCGATCACCGAGGCGGTGCTCGAAAAGAACAAGGGTGGCGGTCACCATCCTGCGGGGGCTACGGCCGCGCCGGAAATCAAAGGCTGAGCGCGAGAATCTCAAGGGGATTTGGCATGAAGAAGATTCTCACCTCGCTGGCGCTGCTCGGCCTAGTCGTTGCCGGCATTGGGGCTGCGGGCACCGCGGCCATCGCCGCAGAGGAGGCGCATAACGCTGCCGCGCCGACGCATTTCCCGATCGACGAGCCGAAGGAAATGGACTGGAGCTTCGCCGGGCCGTTCGGCACCTACGACAAGGCGCAGTTGCAGCGCGGACTGAAGGTCTACAAGGAAGTCTGCGCGGCCTGCCATTCGATGAATTTGGTGGCGTTCCGCACGCTGGAGGACCTTGGCTATTCGGAAGCGCAGATCAAGACGCTGTCGGCCGAGTACACTATCCATGACGGTCCCAACGATGCCGGCGACATGTTCGATCGCCCCGGCAAGCCGTCCGACTATTTTCCGGCGCCTTTCCCCAATGAGCAGGCAGCCGCGTCCGCCAATGGCGGTGCCGCGCCGCCCGACATGTCGCTGCTGGCCAAGGCGCGCGGCGTCGAGCGCGGCTTTCCGCGCTTCGTCTTCGACATCTTCACGCAGTATGCGCAGGGCGGTCCGGACTATATCCACTCGTTGCTGACCGGCTACGACGAGACGCCGCCGGCGGGCATGGTGATACCGGAGGGCACGCACTACAATCCGTACTTCTTGTCCGGCGTGTCGCTGAAGATGCCCAAGCCGCTCTCCGACGGGCAGGTGACCTATGACGACGGCTCGCCGCAGACGGTCGACCAGTATTCCCGCGACGTCTCGGCCTTCCTGATGTGGGCGGCCGAGCCGCATCTGGAGGATCGCAAGAAGACCGGCTTTCGCGTGCTGGTGTTCCTGCTTCTCTTCGGCGCGCTGGTCTACCTGACCAAGCGCAAAGTGTGGGCTGGCGTGGCGCACTGAGCGGTGTTGGAAAACGAAAATGCGGGGGCGCCGAGAGGCGCCCTTTCGCATTTCCGAAGGCCATCGAGTTCAGTCCTTTGCCGGACAATTTACTGTCAGACGCCACATGGGTGGTAGCCGTCGCCGGCCGGACCGGGTTACGATTGGCCAAAGTTCTTTTCCACGTCTCTTAATCGAACCTGATGAATGGCCCGGAGAGCTGCCTGATGAAATCTTCGCTCGAAGACACGCTGCTCGCTTCGATCCGCACCATTCCCGACTATCCCAAGCCGGGCATATTGTTTCGCGACATCACCACGCTGCTCGGCAATGCGCGCGCCTTCCGCCGCGCCATCGACGAGCTGGTGCATCCCTATGCCGGCCAGAAGATCGACAAGATCGCCGGCATCGAGGCGCGGGGCTTCATCCTGGGCGGGGCCGTCGCCCATCAGCTTTCGGCAGGCTTCGTGCCGATCCGCAAGAAGGGCAAGCTGCCTTTCGAGACGGTGCGCGTCGCCTATAGCCTCGAATACGGGCTGGACGAGATGGAGATGCACAGGGACGGCGTATCTCCCGGCGAAAAGGTGATCCTGGTCGACGACTTGATAGCCACCGGCGGCACCGCGGAAGCGGCGGTCAAGCTGCTCAGGCAGATCGGCGCCGACATCCTCGCCGCCTGCTTCGTCATCGATCTGCCGGATCTCGGCGGCCGCCAGAAACTCGAGGCGCTCGGCGTGCCGGTCAGGACGCTGATCGGGTTTGAAGGCCATTGAGGGGAGCGGCTCTTCCCTCTCCCCGTGTGGGAGAAGGAAGAAGCGTTGCTCACCCCACCTTCACCAGCACCGCGCTGTCGAACTCAATAACCTTGTCGCCGGTCGTATCGAAGGCCTCGCAGCGCAGCGAGAGCATTCGCCAGCCGGCGCGTGAGACCATGGGGCGATGGCCAAGAGCCGTGCGGGTGAAGGTGACGGTTTCCCCGGCATAGACGGGTTTCAGCCATTTTAGGTTCTTGAAGCCGGGCGAGGGGCCGAATTCGGGCAGAGGCCCGGGGCCGGTCCAATCGTCCTCGGTCACCATGAGGGTCTCAAGGTTCAGTTTCATCCAGGTGGCGGCGGTGTGCCAGCCCGACGCGCAAAGCCCGCCAAGCACGCTCTTCTTCGCCGCTTCCTCGTCGAGATGGAAGATTTGCGGATCGTATTTCCTGGCGAAGGCCTTGATCGCATCGGCCTCGAACTTGTGCGAGCCGAGCGTGACGACGGTGCCGATGCAGAAAAACTCGTCGAGGGTCACGCGGTGGCCTCACGGGTCAGGAACATCACGGTGTTTTCGAGATCGAAGACGCTTTCACCGCGCTGGTTGAACAGTTCGGAACGCATGGTGACGAAGCCGAGTTGTGGTTTTGACTTGGACAGGCGCTTGGCAAGGACGGTGGTGCTGCCGCTCAAAATGTCGCCGGCCAGCACCGGCTTCTTCCAGCGGACCTGGTCGACCCCGGGCGCGCCCTGGCAGGTTGAATCGAGCAGGAAGGCATCGCACAGCATGCGCATGAACATCGCGCAAGTGTGCCAGCCGGAGGCCGCCAGGCCGCCAAGGATGCTGGCCTTGCCCGCCGCCTCGTCGAGATGCATCGGCTGCGCATCGAATTCGGTCGCGAATTCGATGATCTCGGCAGCGCTTACCAGCTTGGTGCCGAGGTCGAGCGATGCGCCCTCGGCGAAATCCTCATAGGCCCAAGTCTTCCCGACGGCCCAGGTCTTTCCGGTCATGGTCTGGAATCCGGTTCAAGATTCTACGATCCTACGGCGTTCCCGGATGCAGGTCGGACGGCCTTCGGTCAAGTGAATTCTACTGCGCCAGCGGGGCGCCTTCGGTCAGAAATACAGCGATCAGAGCCAGCCGCGGCGGCGGAAATACCAGAAGGGCAGGATCGCCGACAGGATCATCAAGCCGATGGCGAAAGGGTAGCCGAAGTGCCAGGTCAGTTCGGGCATGACATTGAAATTCATGCCGTAGATCGAGGCGACCAGCGTCGGTGGCAGGAAGATGACGGCGGCGACGGAGAAGATCTTGATGATGGCGTTCTGCTCGATCGAGATCATACCAAGTGTCGCGTCGAGCAGGAAGGAGATCTTCTGCGACAGAAAGGTGGCGTGGTCGGCCAGCGACAGCACGTCGCGCGACACGGTCTTGATGCGCGCGCGGATGTCCTTGCTCATCTTGGTCTGCGTCGAGGCATGGGCGAGAAAGCCGGCGAGGCGCTGCAGCGAAATCAGGCTGTCGCGGATCGAGGAGGCGATGTCCTCCTTGCGGCCGATGGCTTTCAGCAGCTCCTGGAAATCGCGGTTGCGCTTGGAAACCTTGGTCGACCTTGCCTCGAAGATGTCGCGCGAGATTACCTCGATATCGCGGCCGGCGCGTTCCAGAATGTCGGCCAGGCGGTCGACGATCGCCTCCAGCAGGCCGATCAGGATGGTGTCGCTGCTGGTGCAGCCGGTCGCCACCTTCTCGGCACGCATCGGGAAGGTCGTAAAGGCCTTGGGCTCGTGATAGCGCACGGTGACCAGCCTGTTGCCGGCCAGCACGAAGGTGACCGGCGACATCAGCGGATCGTCGACCTCGGTCTGGGCAGGCAGCGTGGCGGTCATGTAGTAGGCGCCGTCCTCGACATAGAGGCGGCTGGAAATCTCGATCTCCTCCATCTCCTCGCGCGTTGGAATGGCGACGCCGAGCCAGCTCTCGATCGAAGCTTCCTCTTCCTTGGTCGGGTTGAGCAGATCGGCCCATACGACCCTGTCGCTGTTTGCCAGGAGATCGTCGACGACGCGCAGGCGGTCATTCTCCACGACGAAGGCCTTGATCATCGCCGGGTCTCCCTTGCTGGGGGCCAAAGAGGTTTCGTTCGATAGCGACGCGTCGTTTCGGATTGCGGGGCACGGGCAACTCCGACGGGGAGCGCGGGCCGCATGCAGACGCCCCTTAGACCGGGTGCCAGGGGTAGTCAAGCGGCGCGGAAAGTCACTTACGCGGCGCGCACGAAGCTGTGATCGGCCGCCGTCGGGCCGGCAGCAGCGAGACTGTTTGCCGGCTCAGGTGTTGAACTTGAACAGCATGATGTCGCCGTCCTGGACGATATACTCCTTGCCTTCGTCGCGGGCCTTGCCGGCTTCCTTGGCCGCCACTTCGCCGCCGAGTGCTACGAAGTCGTTGTAGGCGATGGTCTGGGCGCGGATGAAACCGCGTTCGAAATCGGTGTGGATGACGCCGGCCGCCTGCGGCGCCTTGGCGCCCTTATGCACGGTCCAGGCACGCGTTTCCTTCGGCCCCACCGTGAAATAGGTGATGAGCTGCAAAAGCTCGTAGCCGGCGCGGATGACCTTGTTCAGGCCCGGCTCATCGAGCCCAAGCGTTGCGAGGAATTCCATTTCCTCCTCGTCGCTGAGCTGGGCAACCTCGGCTTCGATCGCAGCCGAAATGACGACCGTACGGGCGCCCTGGGCGGCGGCCATCTTTTCCACGGCCCTGGTGTGCTCGTTGCCGGTGGCGGCGTCGGCCTCAGCGACATTGCAGACATAGAGCACCGGATGCGAGGTCAAAAGGTTCAGCCCCTGCAGGATGCGCAGGTCTTCGGCGGAAATCCCGTTGAGCAGGATGCGCGCCGGCTTGCCAGCCTGCAGCAATTCGAGCGCTGCTTCCATCATCGGCAGCACGGTCGTCGCTTCCTTGTCCTTGCCGGAAGCACGCTTGCGGAATTGCACGATACGGCGTTCGAGGCTGTCGAGGTCGGCAAGCATCAATTCGGTCTCGACCGTCTCGGCGTCGGCGACCGGGTCGATGCGGCCCTCGACATGGGTGATGTCGTCATCCTCGAAGCAGCGCAGCACATGGACGATGGCGTCGACCTCGCGGATGTTGGCCAGGAACTGGTTGCCCAGCCCTTCGCCCTTGGAAGCGCCGCGCACCAGGCCGGCGATGTCAACGAAGGAGATGCGGGTCGGGATGATCTCCTTCGACTTGCCGATGGCGGCGATCTTCTGCAAGCGCGGGTCGGGCACCGCCACCTCGCCGGTGTTCGGTTCGATGGTGCAGAACGGATAATTGGCGGCCTGCGCCGCCGCCGTTCTGGTCAGCGCGTTGAAAAGCGTCGACTTGCCGACGTTGGGCAAGCCAACGATGCCGCATTTGAAACCCATTTTTGTCCGGTCCTATCGGGAAATCGAAATTTGATGAGGGCTATGGGGAAAGGGCCGATGATCGTCAAGCCCTCCGGGCTTGATCGCGCCGAAGCTCAGTTCTTGCCGCCGAAGAGCTTCTTCAGCATGGCGGCCATCGGGCCGGTTTCGGGAAGCTTGACCGCCGGCTGCTGCGGCCGCGCCTGGCGGATGTGGCTCTGCTGTTTGGGGCTCTCTTGCTTCGGCCCGGTTTTTTCGCGTTCGGGCGCTGCCTTGCCCTGGACGGCAACGCTGACCTTGTTCATGAAGCCTGGCTCGTCATCCCTGACGATCATTTCGGCGTTGGCGGCGATGGCATCGAGCAGCGGCTCCAGCCATTCGCGGTCGGCCTTGGCGAAATCGCTCAGCACGTGACCATGCACGAGTTCCTTGACGCCGGGATGGCCGACGCCAATGCGCACGCGGCGGTAGGCGTTGCCGACATGGTCGTCGATCGAACGGATGCCATTGTGGCCGCCGGCGCCGCCGCCGGTCTTGACGCGGAGCTTGCGCTCGGGAAGGTCAATCTCGTCATAGAAGACGGTAAGTGCTGACGGAGCGAGTTTGTAGAAGCGCAACGCTTCTCCGACCGCCTGGCCGGACAGGTTCATGAAGGTCTGCGGCTTGATCAGGATAATCTTTTCGCCACCGAGCATGCCTTCGGCGATCAGCCCCTGGAACTTCTTCGACCAGGGTGAAAAGGAATGGCGGCGGGCGATTGCGTCCGCCGCCATGAAGCCGACATTGTGCCGGTTGTTGGCGTATTTCGCGCCCGGATTGCCGAGGCCTGCAAACAGCAGCATCGTCACCTCCGGGCGGGAAGAATTTACTTCTCTTCGGCGGCAGGCGCAGCCGCTTCGGGTGCAGCCGCTTCGACCGTCTCTTCGGTCTCCGGCTTCATCGCCGACGAGCCGGCAATGGTCGCGATGGTGAAGTCGCGGTCGGAGATGACCGGCTTGACACCGGCCGGCAGCGTAACCGCCGAGATGTGGATCGAATCGCCGATATCGGCGCCGGTGAGATCCACGGTGATGAATTCCGGGATCGCATTGGCCGGGCAGTGGAACTCGACTTCGTGCCGCACGATGTTGAGCACGCCGCCGCGCTTGATGCCGGGCGACTTGTCCTCATTGATGAAGTGGACAGGCACGTCGACATTGACCTCGGTGTCCTTGCCGATGCGCAGGAAGTCGACATGAACCGGGAAATCCTTGACCGGGTCAAGCTGGAAGTCCTTGGGCAGGACCTGGATCTTCTTGCCGTCGACATCAATCGTGGCGATCGTGGTCAGGAACCCGCCGCCATGGATCTTGTAGTAGATGTCCTTGTAAGTCAGCGCAATCGCCAGGGGAGGCTGCTTGTCGCCGTAAATCACTGCAGGCACTTTACCGTTGCGGCGAACTGCACGGGCGGACCCCTTACCGACCTGTTCGCGCGCTTCGGCCTTGAGCTCGTAAGTATCGTGGCTCATGGCATTTCCTTTCGCGTTGTTCTGGAGCGCTCACGGTCAGCGTGGCTGGGCCGTAAACGTCGAAAGCCGCCAGACCTGGATGTCCGAAAGCCGGCAGCCGCATAAGCAAGCGGAGCTTTGTTCGGGATCACAAGGGAAGGCAGCCTTCCGCCGCGTTGCCTCCAAGGGTGTCTACGCGGGTGGCGGCTCTATAGCCGAAGGCGGGAAAGGGTGCAAGTCATGGCAGGCAAGGGCACACTGAGTGCCTTCCCGGAAGCCAGAGTCGAGACTCTCATTACAGGAGCCCGGGTGCAATACAGGAGTCCGGGTGCAATCGACTGCCGACAGCCGTTGCATCCGATCCAAGGACCAGGTGGGATTCTTCGGGACGAAGGCATCCACCTTGGAAAGGCGCATGCGAGTGGCTAGGCTTCGGCGTCGTGACAGTGGGGAACCAAGATTCCGAAGCCCACCTTCCTTGAGATTGCCCGCCGTGCCGGGGTCGGCACGGCTACGGTCGAGCGCGTGCTGAACGGCAGGGGCGGGGTTCGGCCTGCTACCGTCGAGAAGGTCGTCGCTGCCGCGCGCTCGCTCGACTATCCGCGCCGCTTGCCGGAGGCCCATCGCGGCGTGATCCGTATTGAGGTCATCCTGGTGCGCCCCGACGCCACTTTCTTTGCCCGCCTGTCGCGCGCGTTCGAGCGCATCGCGGCCACATTGGACCGTACGATCGCGGTCCACCGGACGTTTCTCGATGAAGCCAACCCGGCGGCCATCGCGCAGCGGGTCCTTGAGCCCGAGATGCGTCGCGCGGCCTTGATCCTCGCCGTGCCTGACCATCCGCTGGTCGGCGCGGCGCTCAGGCGTTTGGAGGCGCAGAAGATCCCGACGGTGCAGATCGTCACACAGATCTCCGGCACCAGCGGCGCCTATGTTGGCATCGACAATTACGCGGCCGGGCGCATGGCCGGCCTGTTGACGTCGCGCATGCAAAGGCGGCCGGGCAAGGTGGTCGCGATCTGCCATAGCCAGATCTACCGTGTGCACCGCGACCGGGTGCGCGGCTTCTTCGACTATCTGATGCAGTCCGGCGCCGGAGATTTCGAACCGGTCGCAGCCCTGTTTGGCCATGACGAGGGCGACCGCAATGCCGGGCAGTTGGTCGAGGCGCTGACGCGTTGGCCGGACCTTGCCGGCCTCTACAATGCCGGCGGTGCCAATGCAGCGCTCAACGACGTGCTGAAGCGTCATCCGCGTGGTCGCGACATCTTCTTTGTCGGCCATGAGCTCACTGAGCGCAGCGCCGCCGCCTTGCGCCAGGGCACAATGGATGTCGTGCTCGACCAGACGCCCGAAGCGCAGGCGAGGCGCGCCATGGATCTCGTGTTGGCCACGCTCAACCTGCACGACCTGCCGGTCGAAAATCCGCCGATCCGTTTTGTCACCTTCACCGCTGAGAACCTTTGATCTGATTTGATCAAGGAACAAGCGGCTGTCCGCCGGCTGGGATGTTATCCCCTATCGCAAAACGGGAGGATGACTGGTGACCAGACGGCTGACGGCCTATGATCTGAGCAGCGCCAAGGGCAGCCGCAAATGGCTGCAGCTGCATGTCGACACGCCGGTCGAGGCGGCCGCGGCGGTGGCCTGCGACATCACCATCCTGTCCTGCGAGCCCGATCACAATCTGGAAGCCATCCGCCAGGCAGCACCCTTCGCTTTCCTCTCCGTCGGCATGCCGCATGGCGCGGTCGCCTCGCCCGATGAGGCGGTGCGGCTCGGCTTCGCAATGATGAAGCGCGGCGCCGATGCGGTCTATTCATCGCATTCGCCGCGCTTCATCGAGGCGATGGCGGCGGAAGGCATTCCCGTGACCGGTCATGTTGGCCTGGTGCCGAACCGCGCCACCTGGACGAATTTTCGCGCCGTGGGCAGGACCGCCGAGGAGGCCCTCAAGGTCTTGCGCGCCGCCAAGGACCTCGAAAATGCCGGCGCTGCCTGCATCGAGGTCGAGGTGGTGCCGGTCAGGTTTGCCGAGCACATCACCCGCGCGACACCGCTGATCACCATGGGCATGGGTTGCGGCGCTGCCTGCGACACGCAGTACCTGTTTTCCAGCGACGTGCTGGGCACCCACACCGGCCACTACCCCCGCCACGCCAGGCGCTATGCCGACTTCGTCACGCTGGAAGCCGAGCTGCAGGAAAAGCGCATCGCCGCCTTCCGCGCCTTTGGCCGCGACGTGGCTGCGGGCAGCTACCCTGAAGCGAAGCACCAGGTGGACATGGACGATGCCGCCTATGACCGCTTCCTGACCCTCTCTCAGGCCTTGTGAGATCGATATGGACGACCTGAAGTACGGCAAGCGCAACAAGCGCGGCGACTGGACGCCGGACGAGCCGGCCGGCACCGCGCCGCTATTCACCTTCCCGCCGCGCCCGCTAGCACTGCTGAAATGGCTGCCGCATTACTTCTTGCCATACAATCTGCTGTTCGCGATTTCGGCGGTGGTCTGGTGGCATTTCGTGCTGCCCGACGTTGAGGTGATGAAGACTCTCTCGTGGGGCTGGATCGCCAGGCTGTTTCTCGTCAACTGCGCCGCACTTCTTCTGTTCTTCGGCGCCTTCGAGCTCAGACTCTACATTTTGAGAGCCCAGGGCAGCCGCTTCAAATACAACGGCAAATGGCCGTCCGAGCAGAAGAGCAAGGCGTTCTTCTTCAAAAGCCAGAACCTCGACAACATGCTGCGCACCTTCGGTACCGGCATGCCGATCTGGACGGCGATCGAGATCGCGATCCTCTATGCCTATGCCAATGGCTATGTGCCGTGGCTGACTTTTGCGGAGCACCCGATCTATCTCTTCTGCCTGGCGCTGGCGGTGCCGATAATCCACGAGACCCATTTCTTCCTGCTGCACAGGGCCATCCACTGGGCGCCGCTCTACAAATGGGTGCATTCGGTCCACCACAATTCGGTGAACCCGTCGCCCTGGTCGTCGCTGTCGATGCATCCGGTCGAACAGTTCGGCTATCTCGGCGTGGCGTTTTGGCATCTGGTCATTCCGTCCAATCCCTTGATTGCTCTCTACCAGCTCCACTTCGCCGGCTTTGGCGCCATCCCCGGCCATGTCGGCTTCGACAAGGTCGAGCTCGGCGAGGACACCGCCGTCGATAGCCACGCCTACATCCACTACCTCCACCACAAATATTTCGAGGTGAATTATGGCGACGGCCTCATTCCGTTCGACCGGTGGTTCGGCACTTTCCATGACGGCAGTAAGGAAGGCGAAGCTCGCATGCAGGCTCGCTACGAGATGAAGAAGACGCGCGCCAACGCTACGGTCAAATGACAGCCCGAACAGACGGCAAAGCGAGACGGCCGCGGCCGTCTCACTCAGCCATCCCGAAAGGGCCGGTCAACAAAGAGGAGTGAGCCGGCACTCCAATCCAGAGGGAGGAAATCCATGAAAAGTCTTCTGTTTTCAGCGGCGTTGGCAACTATGATGTCGACCGGCGCAATGGCCGAAAAGATCGGTGTCAGCATTGTCAATTTCGACAATAATTTCCAGACGCTGCTGATGCATGGCATGCAGGACCGCGCCAAGGAAAAGGGCGTCGGCATTCAGGTCGAGGACGCGCAGAACGACGTCGCCAAGCAGCTTGACCAAGTGAAGAATTTCATCGCCAGCGGGGTCGACGCCATCGTCGTCACCCCGGTCGATACCAATGCGTCCAAGACCCTGAGCGACGAGGCGGCGAAAGCCGGCATCCCGCTCGTCTTTGTCAATCTCGAGCCCAACGACATGGCCAATCTTCCTGACAAACAGGTCTATGTCGGTTCCAACGAGGCCGAGTCCGGAACCCTCGAGGCCTTTGAAGTGTGCAAGATGCTGCGCGCCAGGGGCAAGTCGGGCGGCGCCACGGCCTATGTCGTGATGGGCAGCCTGGTTCACCAGGCAGCGTTGCAGCGGACGAAGGACGTCGAGCAGATCTTCGGCACCGACATGTGCAATTTCATCAAGATTGCGGACAAGCAGTCGTCCGAGTGGTCGCGCGACAATGCGCAGAACCTGATGACGAACTGGCTGACGGCCGGGCCGGCGCCAGACGCGGTCATCGCCAACAATGACGAATCCGCCATCGGCGTGATCCTGGCGCTCAAGGCAAACGGCGTCGACATGAAGAGCGTCGTGGTTGGTGGCATCGATGCCACCCAGGACGGCCTGCAGTCGATGAAGGCGGGCGATCTCGCGGTGACCGTGTTCCAGAATGCCAAGGCGCAAGGCGGCGGCGGCGTCGACGCCGCACTCGCACTGGCCAAGAGCGAGAAGGTCGATCGCGTTGTCTACGTCCCGTTCGAACTGGTCACGCCAGCGAACATGAACGACTACCTCAACAAGAACTAGCTCGAGGCAAGGCCTCCCGGGACGGTCGCGACGGCCGCCCCCGGCGGATTCGCGCGGGCCATCGCCAAGGAGAAAAAATGTCCAGTTGGATCAGGGCGTGCAACCTCGACGACATCGAACAGGAAGGCGCCCGCCGCTTCGACCATGAAGGCCGAACCTACGCTGTCTTCCGCTCGCCAAACGACGAGGTCTTTTGCACCGATGGGCTGTGCACGCACGAAGCCGTCCATCTCGCCGACGGGCTGGTCATGGATTATGAGATCGAATGCCCCAAGCATGCGGGCGCCTTCGACTACCGCACCGGCGCGGCAAAGCGACTGCCACCCTGTGTGAATCTCAGGACCTATCCGGCAAAGGTGGAATCCGGCTCGGTGCTGATTGCGATCAGCCAGTGATGAGCCCAGGCGGGCATATGGCGGGCTGGCTATAGGTCACCACTCAAGGCATTGCGCAGCGCCTGGACCTGCCGGTTCAGGGCATCAATCTGGGCCAGCGTCATGCCTGAGCGCTCGATCAGGGTTTCGTTCAGACAGTTGCACTGGATGAGCAGTGCGCGCCCGGCGGCGGTCAGATCAACCTGTACCTGGCGCTCGTCGGTCTGGCTGCGCTGGCGGGTGACGAGCCCTGCCTGTTCCATGCGCTTCACCAGCGGCGTGACGGTGCTCGATTCCAGCGCAAGCCTGTGCGCGATGCTGCCAACCGACATGCCGTCGGCCTCTCCCAGCGCGTTCAGCACGAGATACTGCGGATAGGTGATCCCCATCTCGTCCAGCATCGGCTTGTAGGTGCGATTGATCGCCATGCTGGTGGCGTAAAGCGTGAAACAGAGCTGATTGTCCAACGGGAGAGGCACGACACATTCCTTTGCCGACTGAGCGTTTTCGATATGTACCACGAAAAATGATATCGCGATACATATTTTCTGTAGACAAGGGTTTCGATCTGCGCTAGTCATATCGTTATCGCGATATTGATTATCGCGAAAGACAATAAATGGAGATTGAGATGACCAAGCCCGGCAGCAGCACGATCACCACCAAGGACGGCACCGAGATTTTCTACAAGGATTGGGGGACCGGCCAGCCCATCGTCTTCCACCACGGCTGGCCGCTGAGCAGCGACGACTGGGACGCCCAGATGCTGTTCTTCCTGTCGAAGGGGTACCGCGTCATTGCCCATGACCGGCGCGGCCATGGCCGCTCGACCCAGACCGATACCGGCAACGAGATGGACACTTATGCCGCCGATGTCGCCGAACTTGTGGCGCATCTCGACCTCAAGGGCGCCATCCATGTCGGCCATTCCACCGGTGGCGGCGAAGTGGCGCGCTATGTCGCGAAGTACGGCTCGGGCGGCCGTGTCGCCAAGGCTGTCCTGATTGGCGCTGTGCCGCCGATCATGCTGAAGACGCCGGCCAATCCCGGCGGCCTGCCGATCGAGGTCTTCGACGGTTTCCGCTCCGCCCAGGCCGCCAACCGCGCCCAGTTCTTCCACGATGTTGCGGCCGGCCCGTTCTACGGCTTCAACCGTCCCGGCGCCCAAGTCTCGCAGGCTGTGGTCGAAAATTGGTGGCGCCAGGGCATGATGGGCGGCACCAAGGCGCATTATGATTGCATCAAGGCGTTCTCGGAAACCGACTTCACCGACGATCTGAAGGCCATCGACGTGCCGGTGCTGGTCATGCATGGCGACGACGACCAGATCGTTCCGATCGCGGACTCGGCGCTGCTGTCGGTCAAGCTGCTCAAGAAGGGCGAGCTCAAGGTCTACAAGGGCTTCCCGCATGGCATGGCCACTACCCACGCCGACGTCATCAACGCCGACCTCCTGGCCTTCATCAAGGCCTAATACTGTCAACTTGGAATAGGCAAGGCACCCGCCGTCAGGCGGGTGGCTTGTGCTTTCATCGAAATGTCCGTGGGGCCTATTTGAAGAGAAAACCCGTGATCAGCTTGACGGTGGCGTCGGGGTTTTCCTCCATGATCCAGTGACCGGAGTCGGGCACGATGCCGCCCGAGACGTCGGTCGCAACAAGCCGCAGGATATCGGCCTGCGTGGTGCCGGCGGATTTTTCGCCGCCAACAGCCAGCACCGGCATAGTCAGTTTGCCGCCGGCGGCGAGCATCGCCTGGTTGTCGATCGCGTCCTGGTCAAAGGCCTTGAACTGCTCGAAAGCGTCATGCATGGCATGCGGGCGGGCATAGAGTTTGGCGTAGTGCTTGCGCGTTGCCTCGTCGATCTTCTTGGGGTCGGCCGACAGTTCGTTGTAGAAGCGGTCGAGATAGATACGTTCGCGCCCCGCGACCAGCCGCTCCATATCCGGGCCGCGGAAGTTGAAATGCCAAAGCAGCGGGCTTTGCTTTATCTTTTCCCAGTCGCCGATGCCGGGCAGCGGCGCATCGATGATGACCCATTTGGTGATGCGCTTGGGATATTGCGCGGCAAGCGCATAGCCGACCATGTTGCCGATGTCGTGCGTGACCAGGTCGGCCTTGTCGATCTTCAGGGCATCCAACACGCCGGCGATGTCGACGGCCTGGTTCTTCTTGGTGTAGCCCGCTTCCGGGTGGGCAGACAGACCCATGCCGCGCAGATCCGGCACGATGACGGTGTGGTCCTTCGCAAGTGCCACCGCCGCCGCGCCCCACATGTCTCCGGTATCGGCAAAGCCGTGCAGCAGCACGATGGCTGGACCCTTTCCGCCGACGCGCACATAGAGTTTGGTGCCGTTGGTTTCGACGGACTGCGTTTTGAATCCCGGGGGAAAAGGAACGATGCGTGCCGTAGCCGGCAAGGTAACAAGAAGCACACCCAACACGGCCAACACGATCTTGCGCATATCATTCTCCAAAGGCGTTGAGTATCTGCGGCAGCGTCGCTCCGCGCACGCGTTTCGAACACTAACAGGCTTTTCACCTGGCGCATGGGGAAAGAATCAATAAGGGCATGGCAACTGCCACGCCCTTATTCTAGTCCTGAAGATCGATGGTTTTAGCTGGCCGCTACCTGCGCCTTCCTGGCTTCCTTCATGTTGGGCAGGAAGACAGTCAGCAGGCCAAGCAGCGGCAGATACGAGCAGATTTGGAAGACGAAATCGATGCCCTTCATGTCGGCGACGACGCCGAGCACCGCGGCGGCGATGCCGCCCATGCCGAAGGCGAAGCCGAAGAAGATGCCGGCGATCATGCCGACGCGTCCGGGCACCAGTTCCTGCGCGAAGACGACGATGTTGGAGAAGGCCGAGGACAGGATCAGGCCGATCAGCACCGTCAGCACCATCGTCCATTCGAAATTGGCGTAGGGCAGGGCCAGTGTGAAGGGCAGAACGCCGACGATCGAGAACCAGATCATCGCCTTCTGTCCGTAGCGGTCGCCGAACGGGCCGCCGATCAAGATGCCCAGCGCCGACGCGCCGAGGAACAGGAACAGCATGACTTGGCTCATCTGCACCGACACGCCGAACTTATGGATGGCGTAGAAGGTGTAGTAGCTGGAGAGGCTGGCGATGTAGGCGTTCTTGGTCAGCACCAGCAGGGTCAGCACCGCCAATGCCCACATGACTTTGCGGCGCGGGAAGGGCGAGACGAAGCTTGCTGCCTTGCGGTTGGCGAGCGAAGCGCGCAGGCGGCTGTACCAGCCGCCCACCTGCCAGAGGACGACGATGCCGATCAGCGAGCCAACTGCGAACCAGGATATGCTGGTCTGGCCGAAGGGTACGACGATGAAGGCCGCGAGCAGCGGTCCCATGGCCTGGCCGAAATTGCCGCCGACCTGAAACAGCGACTGTGCCAGGCCGAAGCGTCCGCCCGAGGCGAAGCGGGCGATGCGCGAGGATTCCGGGTGGAAGATGGCCGAACCGATGCCGATCAGCGATGCGCCGACCAACAGCAGCCAATAGTGCCCGGCATGGGCGAGTACGATCAGGCCGATCAGCGAGGACGCCATGCCGTAGGGCAGCGAATAGGGCATCGGCCGCTTGTCGGTGATTGCGCCGATGACCGGCTGCAGCAGCGAGGCCGTCACCTGGAAGGTGAAGGTCAACAGGCCGATCTGCCAGAAATCGAGGCCGTAATTGTCCTTAAGCAGCGGATAGATGGCCGACAGCAGCGACTGCATGATATCGTTGACGCAGTGGCAGAAGCTCACTGCAAGGATGACGGTGAAGGCCGTCGCTTGCGCCGAGCTGTGGCTGGCCGTCGCTGGCGTGGCGACGGTGGTGGCTGTGGTGTCGGTCAAGGCAATGCTCCGAGGTCTTTCTGGCGGCGAACCGCAGGCAGCCTTATAGGACGGTTGCCAAGCGACTTCTTTCGTGGTTTGGTCCAATAGTTTCGCAAGTGGGCCACATCCAATGCCACATGGCAGGGAAATTTTCAGAGGTGATGCCGCCGAATTAGGGCGTCTGCACCAGAGCCGCTGGCAGTGGCTGGAAGAGGCCGTCGGGCCGGCGGTGGCCCTGCCGACCGAATATCCGGACGGCTACCACGTGCCGCAACACCGCCATAGCCGCAGCCAGTTGCTGCATGCACTTGTCGGCGTCGTGCTGGTGAGCACACGGCACGGGCGCTGGATGGTGCCGCCCGATCACGCCATGTGGATCCCCGCCGGCACCGAGCATTCCGTCGAGATGCTGGGCGATGTCAGCATGCGCTCGGTCTATGTCATGCCTGATGCCATTTCCGGGCTGCCGGACGGCTTGCGCGTGGTCGGCATCACCGACCTGATGCACAGCCTGATCGTGGAATCGGAAAAGCTGCCGCAGGGCGCGGAGCTGGAGGGGCGCGGCGGGCTGATCATGAATCTTCTGCTGCATGAAATCCCGAACCTGCCGGAACGGCCGCTCGGCCTGCCTTTTCCTTCGGATCCAAGGCTTGCGGCGCTATGCCGGCGCTTCGTTGCGGCGCCTTCGCCACATGCGACGATCGACGAATGGGCCGACGCTGTCGGCATGAGCCGGCGCTCGTTCACCCGTGCGTTCCAACGCCAGACCGGGCTGTCGCTGTCGACCTGGCGCCAGCAGGCCTGCCTGTTCGCGGCATTGCCGCGACTGGCCGATGGCGAGCCGATCACCAGGGTGGCGCTCGATCTCGGCTACGACAGCGTGCCGGCCTTCATCACCATGTTCAAGCGCATGCTGGGGGCCTCGCCGCGTGGCTATATGCGCGGCGCGCGCGACAGCGTTGATGCCGCACGGCGGGCAACGCCCGACACGGGAACCAGATTGCTGTCTTCCGGGGTTTAGTCGAACAGGCTCGACACCGATTCCTCGGTCGCCGTGCGCGAGATCGCCTCGCCCATCAGGTCGGCGATGGAGATGACGCGGATGTTGGGGGCGTCGAGCACGCCTTGCGTCGGCTGGATGGAATCAGTGATGACCAGTTCCTGCAGCTTCGAGCCACTGATGCGGGCAACGGCCCCGCCCGACAACACACCATGGGTGATATAGGCGGTGACGCTGGTGGCGCCATTGGCCAAAAGCGCATCGGCGGCGTTGCAGAGCGTGCCGCCCGAATCGACGATGTCGTCGATCAACAGGCAATCCTTGCCGGCAACCGCGCCGATGATGTTCATGACTTCGGATTCGCCGGGGCGTTCGCGGCGCTTGTCGACGATGGCGAGTTGCGCGTCGAAGCGCTTGGCCAGCGCGCGGGCCCGCACCACGCCGCCGATATCGGGCGAAACGACGACGACATTGCCAAGCTGCTTGTATTTCGCCTTCACGTCACGGGCCATGACCGGCACGGAGAACAGATTGTCGGTCGGGATGTCGAAAAAGCCCTGGATCTGACCGGCATGGAGGTCGAGCGTCAACACGCGATCGACGCCTGCCCGGGTGATCATATTGGCCACCAGCTTGGCCGAGATCGGCGTGCGGCCCGAGGCGCGGCGATCCTGCCTGGCATAGCCGAAATAGGGAATGACCGCCGTGATGCGCCTGGCCGAGGAGCGCATGAAGGCATCGATCATGATGAGCAGTTCCATCAGGTGATCGTTGGTCGGGAACGAGGTGGACTGCAGGATGAAGACATCCTCACCGCGCACATTCTCCTGGATTTCGACGAAGATTTCCTGATCGGCGAAGCGTCTGACGCTGGCCTTGCCCAGAGGAATATTGAGATAGCGGGCGACCGCTTCGGCCAGCACCCTGTTGGAATTGCCCGCGAAGAGCTTCATGCACCGTTCCTGGCGAAGGATGGAGATCCTAACAGACTCGGCTTGAGCCTCTTAGTCGGGCTTTTAGCGGCCCGTGCCGGTATTGCAAGCGTCGTGATCGGGAATCCGCCGGCTAATCTCAATAAACGTTTACAGCGATGAAAGCCGGCAACATGACAGGACTGAGGCTGGCATGCCGTCAGCCGGCACCCTGTCAGCCCGCTTGCCCGCCAAGCCATGCGGCGAACTGGTCGATCGTCTGATCGGCGATCGACTGCATGGTCGCCGGCGCGACCGCCGCCCAACCTTCGGCGCCATCGGCCGAGGGCGCCTTCTGCTGGCCGTTGATGCGATGCAGCCGGTTGCCCGAGGGGTCATAGACGTCCCAGACATAGATGACGGTGGTGTCCTTGCCCTCCGACATCGTCGAGAAATAGCCTTTCAGCACATGGGTGGCGGTCTGGTCGGTGCTGCCGGCAAGCGTGATGCCGCGTTGCTTGGCGCGCGTCTGAAGCTCCGCGGTCAATGGCGTCGCCGCTTCCACCGAGGCGCCGACGATCGGCGCCACTTGCAGGCGGGTTCTCGCGATGGCGGAGGCGCTCTTGGCGGACGGCACGGTCGGCGCCGTGGCTGGCGCGGGGGTGGCCGAGGGCTGTGCGGTTGCGGCAGGCTGCGCGGCGGTTGCCGGGGGTGTCGTGCCGCCTCCAGCCACGGACTGTGTCGATTGCGGGGCGATGGCCGAGGGCTCGAGAACGTCCTTGGCATTGGTGCAGGCGGCCAGTGCAAGCGCCGCGAGCAATGACACGGTCGTCACATGCGATCGTCTCATTTGCCTGAAACTCCGATGACCACCCCCATTATGGATTCACTGCACGATCAAGTCGAGATCATGGCGAGACAGCGGCTTCGGCTGCGATTCGGTGGTCAGATAGGTGCGGCCAAGCGTCATCGCGGTCTCCGTTTCCGAATCCATGATGATCATATGGGCGAACAGCGTCATGTTGGGCGCGATCGGTTCGGGATTGCCCTGATAGAACATTGGCATGTCCATCCAGGACGGCGTGAAGCGGGCGCCGACCGAATAGCCGCAGGCGTTCAGCCGGTGCTTGGTCAGGTTGTGGGCTTCCAGCATGCGGGCATGGGCGTCGAACACGTCGCCAAAGCTATTTCCCGGCGTCAGCGCCTTTTCGACGGCTAAAAGTGCCGCGCGCGCGGCATCGAAAAGCTCCTGGTGACGCTTCGATACCTTGCCGGTCAGTACGGTGCGCATCATCGGGGCATGATAGTGGTGGAAGACGCCGGCCCATTCGAGCGTCAACTGGTCGTTCTTGGTCAGTTTGCGGCGTCCGGCCTTGTAGCGGCAAAGCAGCGCGTCCGTGCCGGAACCGATGATGAACTCGTTGGCCGGATAATCACCGCCGCCGGCGAAGACCGCGCCCTGCATGGCGGCCAGGATCAAGGCTTCGTCGCCGCCCTGCTTGATCAGCGGCAGGGCCGCGTCCAGCGCGTCGTCGGCGAGATTTGCCGCCTTCTCCGCCTTGGCGATCTCTGCCGGGCTCTTGAACAGGCGCAGCCGGCTGACGATGCCGGACGCGTCGGCGATCTGGCCAAAGGTCTGCAATTGCTCGTCCAGGCGGCGGCCATTGTAGGCGGTCAGGCCGTGGGTGTCGTATTCGACGCCGATGCGGGCACCGAGCAGGTCGAGCTCGTTGAGCAGATTGCGCAGGTCAATCGCCGGATTGGCGCCGTCGCGGTCCGTCCACAGCACGATATTGTCGATGATGGAGGTGTGGCGCGCCTGGCGCAGATCGGCCGAGCGTGTGAGCAGGACCATCGAGCCGTCGGCCTTCACCACCAGGCACTGGAAGAAGCAGAAACCGAAGGTGTCGTAGCCGGTGAGCCAATACATGCTCTCCTGCGCGAACAGCAGGACGGCGTCGAGCTTCTTCTCGGCGAGTTCGATCATCAGCCGGTCGCGCCGCGCGTCAAATTCCGACCGTTCGAAATGCAACGCCATTACTCTTTCTCCAAAACAATTGCCGAAATCTGCCGCCCGTAATCCGGTTCCTTGCGATGCGTGGTGCGTCGGTAGGAATAGAACAGATCCTCCTCGGCGTAGGTGCAGCGCCCGAGCCCCTCGGCCGTCACGCCGGCCTTGGCAAGCCGATCGACTGTGTAGCGATTGAGGTCGAACATTGCATGTCCCGATTTCGCCGAGGGCACGAAATAGCTGGCATTGCCGGCATCGGCCTCGATGAAGCGGGCGATGAATTCCGGTCCGACTTCGTAATTGTCAGGGCTGATGGAAGGGCCCAGAACCGCAACGATGCGCTCGCGCCGGGCGCCGAGGCCTTCCATCGCGGCAATGGTATTTTCCAGAACGCCCGTGAAGGCGCCCTTCCAGCCGGCGTGTGCGGCGCCGATAATGCGCGCCTCGGCATCCGCGAACAGGACCGGTCCGCAATCGGCGGTCGAGGCGCCAATGGCGATGCCCGGCCGGTCGGTGACAATGGCGTCGGCCCTCGGCCGCTCGCCGGAAAAAGGCTCCCTGGGGACGACGACGTCGGGTGAATGGATCTGGTGGGCTGTCAAGAGATGGCTGGCTGGCACGCCCATCCAGTCGGCGACGCGGCGACGGTTCTCCGCGACCAATGTCTGGTCGTCGCTCGAGCCGGTGCCGATGTTGAGGCCCTGATAGATGCCGCCGGAGACGCCGCCAACGCGCGTGAAATAGCCGTGGCGAATGCCTTGCGCCCGCGCCTTTTCCAGCGAGGGTGACCGAACGGGATCCGGTTTGGCCTGATTCAACATGCGGGCGTTGTTGTCCGTGCGGGCGATTTCGTCAAGCGGCAGTGAGATCGGGCGGCAGTAAAGTCGGGCGGCAATCCAAAGTGAACGGCAGGTCAGGAGAGTGGGAGAGGCGATAGTGAAAAGTCAATCCGCTGGTGGAAAGGGCGGAACTGCTATGCCGGTGGGCAGGATGGCCAGTGCCTTGAAGAGTTCGCCCATGGCTTGCGGGCCGGCGAGGCGGTCGACGTCGCTGGCGATCTTTTCACGGGCCGCCTCATTGGCATTGGCGCCGAGCCGGCCGGCACGTTCGAGAAGCCCCATCCTCACCAGGAATTCACCTTGCGTGGCGAGATGGGCGTCAAGGCCATGCGCCCGGACGATGGCAGCGAGGGCAGCGAAATCGACATGGGCGGTGAGATCGGCCTCGCCGGGATTGGCCAGCACATGTTCGTGATCGTGCTTGCGCAAGGCCTGCAACGTATCGCCGATCCCCGGCTGGAGATGGCCATAGTCGAGGAACAGGCCGGCGCCGCCAAGCCGGGCCACTCGTTCGGAGATGGTCGCCATCAAGGCGGCGCGGGCCGGCGCGATCTCGGCGATCGCGCCTTGCGGGGCCTCTTCGGCATCACCCGGCAGCAGCGTTGGATCGACCGAGCCGGCGCCGGCGAAAAAGCGCAATTCGCCCGCGTCGTCGAGCCCGATCATCCGTTCGCGCCAGCCTGTGCCGGCGCGGACGAACTGGCGCATGGGCACTGCGTCGAACAATTCATTGCCGACGATGAGCAGCGGGGTTCGCGGCAGCGTATCGATGGTTTCATGCCAACGAATAGTGGCCGATGTGCCGGCAAGCGTCTGTTTTTGGATTTCCGCCAGCCGCGGGCTGGTCTCGATCATGGCGAATGAAGCGCCGGCGGTCAGCGCCGTGTCGAGCCGCGAAAGGGTGCGCAGCATATCCTTCATCAACGTGCCGCGGCCGGGGCCGATCTCGGCAATGGTGACCGGCAGCGGCCGGCCCGTCGCCCGCCAGGCTTCGTAGAGCCAGATGGCGACCAGCTCGCCGAACATCTGGCTGATCTCCGGCGCGGTGACGAAGTCGCCGGCGGCGCCGAACGGCTCGCGTGTCGTGTAATAGCCGTCCTCAGGGTCGAACAGGCAAAGCGCCATATATTCGCTGACGGGAATGGGACCTACCGCATCGATCAGCTCGGCGATGCGGGTTTTCAACCGTGTCATGCCGGCTGCGGCTGTGTCATCGGTTTCGCCGTCGCCATCGCCCAGATGCCTGCCAGCACCATAGGCGTGGAAAGGATCATACCCATGGTCAGCCAGTTGGTACCGAGGAGATAGCCAAGCTGCTGATCGGGCTCGCGGAAGAACTCGACAAAGATGCGCGAGAGACCGTAGCCGCAAATGAAGGCGCCGCCGACGAAGCGCGGCGTCTTCAGCTTGAGCCTGGAATGGGTGAGAAAGCGCAGGACCAGGAACAGCACAAGGCCCTCGAGCAACGCCTCGTAGATCTGGCTCGGATGGCGCGAAAATGGCCCGCCATTGGGGAATTCGACAGCCCAGGGCACGTCGGTCGGTCTGCCCCAGAGTTCTGAATTGATGAAATTGGCGACGCGGACAAGGCCTAGGCCGACCGGTACGCCGGCCGCCACCACGTCGAACAGCGACCAGGTGCGGATGCCGCGCGACCAGGAGAACAACGTCATGGCGAGGATGACGCCGAGCAAGCCGCCATGAAACGACATGCCGCCCTGCCAGACGGCAAAGATATCCAGCGGGTGCGCAATGTAGCGCGGCAGATCGTAAAACAGCACGTAGCCGGTGCGTCCGCCAAGCACCACGCCGATGGCGGCCCAGACGATGAAATCGTCGAGATCCTCGGGCTTCATCGGCAAGGTGCCGTCGGGCCAGAGGCTTTTGTTGGTGACAAGCCGCTTGGCGTACCACCAGGCGAAGAGAATGCCGACGATGTAGCCGACGCCATACCAATGCACCGCCAACGGCCCGATCTGGACAATGACCGGGTCGATATTGGGGAAGGGCAGGGCGGCCAGCGGCAGCATAAGGTGTTGGCTCAACAAGGATCTCCCGGTTGCGATCGCGTTCGGGCGCGGACCATGCGGCAGGGTTTTGGCACGGTCAAGGCAAGCCCATGCTTGCATTCGGCGCCGTGCGCCACTACGTCAATTCGAGCAAGCGAGGATTTGCCATGTCGACCGGACCGAACCGCATTCTCGATGAATTCGCCAAGCTGATGACTGACGCCGCGGGTGCCGCGCAAGGGGTGCGGCGCGAAGTGGAGACCGCCTTCAAGGGGCAGGCCGAGCGCATTCTCAACTCCATGGAGTTGGTGCAGCGCGAGGAGTTCGAGGCAGCCCGCGATATGGCGGTGAAGGCCAGGGAAGAAAACACCCGCCTTGCTGCCCGCATCGAAGCACTCGAGGCCAAACTGGCCGAATTGACCGGACAGGCCGCGCCTGCCACCGGGGCCAAGCCCCGTCCAAAAAAATAATCAAAAAATATTCGTTAAACTTTTCCACAAAGCGCCATCGCAAAAAGTGCTTTGTCGTGAATCGCTTACCGGCATTGCGTGAATCTTTGTGACAGTGCCTTTCCACATGCTGATAACGCAGTGCGAAAAATTGGGCTGGTCACGCGACTCCCGATCAATAGACTGAATTTGTTGCATGATTCGGAGCAGGGTCATGCGCCGGGCGGTGGGGTCCGGTCAGGGGTCTTTGCGTTGAGAAGTCCTGGCCGTCCGAGTTCTAGACAGGATTGTTCGTTGTGTGTGCCCTCCCGCGGAGCGTGTGAAGGCGCTCCTCAGAACGACAGGAAGCATTGATGGAACTTCTCGAACTCGAATTCTCCCGCGAAATCCATCCGGTGGATGTCATCGAGCAGGTGGCTCACAACAACGACTGGTCCTTCGAGCGGGCCGGCGACGACGAGATTTCGATCTCGGTTGCCGGAAGCTGGACCGACTATCACGTTTCATTCTCTTGGATGGAGGATTTCGAGGCGCTGCATCTGGCCTGCGCCTTCGACATCAAGGTGCCGGAGGCGCGTGCGCTCGAAGTGATGCGGCTGCTTTCGCTGATCAATGAGCAGATGCTGTTCGGCCATTTCGACCTCTGGGAGCAGGAAGGCGCGATCATGTTCCGCCAGTCGCTGCTGCTCGCCGGCGGGGTCGAGCCGTCGAGCCAGCAGGTCGAGGTGCTGCTGTCGTCGGCGCTGGAGGCCTGTGAGTGCTATTTCCAGTCCTTCCAGTTCGTCGTCTGGTCGGGAACCTCGGCCAAGGATGCGCTGGCCGGCGTCCTGTTCGAGACCTACGGAAACGCCTGATCCTCGATGAGTTCCAATAACCAGCGCAAGCCCGAGATCAGCTTCGCCGATTTCGATCGTGTCGATATCCGCGCCGGCACGATCGTCGAGGCCGAGCCGTTCCCCGAAGCGCGCAAGCCGGCATTCAAGCTGAAGATCGATTTCGGCGCCGACATCGGGGTAAAGAAATCGTCGGCGCAGATCACCAAATATTATGCGCCCGAGACGTTGATCGGCCGGCAGGTGTTCGCGGTGGTCAATTTCCCGCCGCGACAGATCGGGCCGTTCATGTCGGAAGTGCTGACGCTTGGCTTTCCCGACGAAGAGGGCGCCGTCGTGCTCGGTGCCATAGAGCGCAAGGTGCCGAATGGAGGAAGGTTGTTTTAGAGTCCCCGATAGGGGACCAGGAGCCCACGTCTTCAGGCGGACCGGGATAGAGTGGTCTGATCCTTTTCGACTGATGCTTGAGCATGGATGCACAGGACGTGAAATGAGTGGCGGGTATGAACATCATCCGCTTTCCGTGTCTGTGTCGGCCAACTTCCTGATCCGGTATAATTTGAACTGCTTGCCCGTGGCGATCAATTCAAGATTGCTATGTCGTGATGAGCCAATCCCCGGTGCGATCACCAGCAAGTAGTCAAAGTCACGGGTCCAATGCGCTGCATACGCAGCCTCGACAGGTGGGGATGCACCGGCGGCATAGGCCTCCAGTTCCGACATCGGGATAGGCCCGCCTTGCGGTACGGTCAGGCTCGCTATTTCCGGCCGGGGCCTCACCGGCTGTTTTCCCGGATAGGTGAACAGCGTTGGCATCAGTGCGTCGCGTGTGACTACAGCCAGCGCGGCGGCGTTGTACATCGGATAAAGAAGTAAATCCGATGGCGGGTCTTCTGGGGGGCCATCCATACCAGTGAGGATTCGCGAACCCATTGGAATGTCGTCGAACGCGGTTGTCAGCGCACGATAATCGCTGCGGCACGACAATTGCGCCCAGATCGTGACGCTGCTGTTTGCGAGCACAACGCCAACCATTAGCGCTACGAAAACCAACCCGCGTGCCCCTTGCGGACGCTTGATCGTGATGAAGGCAGGCAGGATCAGAACAAGCGCCAAGAGAACGCGCCCGTCGACAAAGGCCGTGTCCGCAACGCGAAACGGCATGACAATGAACAAGCACAGGAGTCCAAAGCCTATCCAGTAGCCGGCGTGGGAGACCGTGACCATCTTGTGCTTCACGACAAGGTAAGTGAGAATCATCAGCACCACGGTCACGGCTGAGGACGTGTATCTGCTGAAGCCATTGACTTGAACCAGCGCCAACAGCTTTGCCGACAGGGCCCATTCTGTTCCGTTGCCACCCACTTTGCCGCCAAAGGCGAGCGCAAGGGCTCCAACTATAATGGCAGGGGCAGCCATTCCGGCAACCAGCAAGACCGTGCGTTTCCAGTTCTCAATATGCTCGGGCCAGCGCGAGAGCTCATAGAGCCCCACCACCACGCCATACAGGCCAAGCGCAAATAGGTGAGAGATATACAAAACCACGACGAAGACAGCGTGGGTGGCAAGGCGCTGCGGCAAAGGTCTGTCTGCGAGCCAAATCCAAACCGCAACGGCCCAAAGGGCTATCCCGAACGCAAATTCGAAATTCACGAACCCGAAAGCGAAAGGCATGGCATAGAGGAAAAGCGATGCAATGAAGCCACTGATGATCACACGCCCTTGTGCGGCCGCTCCGATGGCCATTGCTCCGCTAACGACCAGCATTTGCGAGACCAGATAGAAGAGCTTTGACGCTAACTCGATCCCGATAAAGCGTCCAACGAATGGGACAATAAGGTCCATGGCCAAGTTGGGGTAGGGTGCCCAGGCGGCTTCATAGTACGGATGGGCCTCGGGCGTGCCGGCACGCATCAGGATCGACATTCTTGCGAGATGATTTGGATAGTCCGCCATAGCCGGGATGTCGACGATCATGACGGGCAAGAAAGCCACTACCAGCACAACCAACAGCAAGAAGCCTTTGAGCCAGATAAAATGGCTCGCGGAATGGTCAGGTTTGGCGGGCAATGTTGTTTCGAACATACCGCAAAGTAGGCAAAAATGGTAAATTTTGGTGCCGATAGAGGATCAGGAACCCTATGCCTTCAGCGGGGTGAGATAGCGGCGTCTCCGTTATGGATTGGCTGGATGGAAGCGTACAACCGCACAGTCCGGGACTTCAGTATCACCTGATCTGGGTAGAGTTCCGAATTGACATAGCCATAGCCCGAAGCTGCCCCTTTAGGCGGTGGCGTATGCACGCAAGGTTCCGTGGCGGACCAAAGGTTGATCATGAGCTACCACAAAGGTGGCGTCAGGCAGCGAGCTTTCGCGTCGTGCCCAGTGCTTCCTCGACCGTGTCGAGAAACATTTCCGCGCAGGCTTTCCAGCTGTAGCGCATTGCGCGCTGACGCGCCTCGGCGCGGTCGACGTGAAGGGCGGCAAGTGCTGCCTGCCGCAAATCATCCGCTACCGCGCCGCCAATGCCGTCGCCGACAATGTCGATCGGGCCGGTGACCGGATAGGCGGCGACGGGCGTGCCGCTGGCCAGCGCCTCGATGATGACGTTGCCGAAGGTGTCGGTGCGGCTGGGGAAGACGAAGACATCGGCCGAGGCATAGATTTCGGCCAGTTCGTCGTTCGGGCGGTGACCGAGGAAATGGGCATCGGGATATCTGGCCTTGAGCTTGGCCAGTTCCGGGCCTTCGCCGACGATCACCTTGCTGCCCGGCAATTCGAGGTCGAGGAAAGCGGTCAGGTTCTTTTCGATCGCGACGCGGCCGACGCAGAGGAAGATCGGTCCCTCGAGACCCAGATCCTTCCTCTTGTCCGGCCGGAAATGATCGGTGTCGACGCCGCGTGTCCACGGCCTCAGCTTGGTGAAACCGCGCGCGGCAAGATCGTCGGCCAGCGACTGGGTGGCGACCAGCGTGCCTTGGCCGGAATTGTGGAAATCGCGAAGCCAGCGATACGCCCAGGCTTCCGGCACGGGCAGCCGCGCGCTCAGATATTCCGGGAAGCGCGTGTGATAGCTGGTCGTGAACGGCCGGCCCGTGTTGCGGCAGTAGCGCCGCGCCATGATGCCGAGCGGGCCTTCGGTGACGATGTGGATGTGATCCGCCTTGCGCTCGGCAATCAGGCGCGCGACATGGCCCGGCGTCGTCAGCGCCAGCCTGATGTCGGGATAGGTCGGCAAGGGCAAGGTGCGAAAGATGTTCGGGGTCAGGAAGTCCGCTTCGACGTCGAAGGATTTCAGAGTCTCCGAAAGCCGCTCCAGCGTATGGACGACGCCATTGACTTGCGGGCGCCAGGCGTCGGTGACCATCAGGATGCGCATGGCGGCCCCTTGCCCAGGAAGTCGTCGGTTGCCTTGCCGCGATGCCTGAATGGCGACCAGGCCGCGGCTCCCGCTTCGCTCCAGCGCACCCGGGCGGGCACGGGGTCGAATCGATGCCGAGGGGCCGAATCGATAGAGGTCGCGCACTTCATGCGCGCTCTTCAGCATGGTTTCATGACGGGCGGATGAAAGCGTAACCCGCAAGCACACTTCAGAATGCCGGAGCGCAGGTCAGGCCGGTACCTTGATGACCGCACGCAAGCCGCCGAGCGGGCTGTCGTCCAGCATGATGTCGCCGCCATGGCTGCGGACGATGTCGCGTGCGATGGCGAGGCCAAGCCCGGTGCCGCTGGCGTCGAGGTTGCGGGCCTCGTCAAGCCGCACGAACGGCTTGAACACCTCCTCGCGCTTCTGGGGCGGAATGCCCGGACCGTCATCGTCGATGGTGACGAGCAGCGAGCCGTGGTCGTGGTTGGCGTTGATCTCCACCGTCTGGGCATAGCGGAAGGCGTTGCCGACGACATTGGACAGCAGCCGGGCGAAGGCGCGAGGCCGCACCTGCACATGCGGATCGCCGGCAAGCGTGGTCGACAGTTTGCGCTTGCGCAGCGTTGCCTCTTCACCGAGCTTCTCGAAATAGGCCTCAAGATCGAAACGGCCGGTGTCTTCCGTCGCTTCGCCGCGGGCAAAGGCGAGATAGCCTTCCAGCATCGACTGCATGTCGTCGATGTCCTGGCCAAGCGCCTCGGTGTCGGCCTTGGTCCCGGTCAGCGCGAGCTGCAGCTTGAAGCGGGTGAGGATGGTTCTGAGATCGTGGCTGACGCCAGTCAGCATGGCGGTGCGCTGTTCGAGCTGGCGTTCGATGCGCTCGCGCATCTGGATGAAGGCAAAGCCGGCGCGGCGCACCTCCTCGGCGCCACGCGGACGGAAATCGCGCGGCATCGGCCGGCCCTTGCCGAAACTCTCGGCCGCCTCGGCCAGCGTCAGGATCGGCCGGATCTGGTTGCGCAGGAAGGGGATGGCGATCATCAGCAGCACCAGCGAGGTGCCGACCATCCAGATCAGGAAAATGTGGGTGTTCGATGCATAGGCCTGGCTGCGACGCACGAAAACGCGCAGCACCTTGCCCTCAAGCTGGACACGGACCTCGACGATGTTGGAATTGCCGACCGTATCGATCCAGAACGGACGGTTGATCTGACGCGTGATCTCGGACGAGAGGATTTCATCGAGGATCGAGAAGAAAGGTTTTGGACCGGGCGGTGGCAATGGGTCGGGCGGCAGCAGATCGACCTTCAACTGCAGGCGGTCCTGGGCGATGCGGATGATGTTGGCATAATCGGCGTCGTGCGGATAGGTTTCGATCAGATCGATGATCGCGGCAATGTCGCTGATCGTGGCCTGCGACAGGCGCTGGGTGACGGTCTGCCAGTGGCGTTCCATGAACACAAAGGCGACCACTGATTGCAGCAGGATCATCGGTGCGATGACGATGATCAGCGAGCGGGCATAGAGCCGCTTGGGCATGTAAAGTGCGACGTAACGCCAGAACCGGTTCCAGGCGCGCGGCATGGCCTTGAGCGCCCGTGTGGCGCGTGCACTCAAGCCGTTATCTCCCGGCCCTTCCAGATCCGTGGTCGCCATTCGCCCTTTTGCTCATTTACGGGCCGCTCAACAAGGGCCCGCAGGCGCCGTGCTGCGCTTGCAATATTCGACTTATGCATGTCGTCGTCCCAAAACCGTTTCGCACTTTTGGGTGACACGCATTGCAGCAGTCTATTCCACGCTGAGCCGATACCCAATACCGCGCACGGTCTGCAGCCAGACCGGATTGGACGGGTCGCGCTCGATCTTGCGGCGCAGCCGGTTGATCTGGACGTCGATGGTGCGTTCGCCGACTTCTGAATCATCGCCGACAAGTTCATGGCGCGGTATCGTCTCGCCCGCCCGCGCCGCGAAGATCGCCAGGATCTCCTGTTCGCGGTCGGTCAGCTTGAGGGCCTCGCCGCCGCGCTTGAGCTCCCGCCGGGCGATCTGGAACGTGTAGGGGCCGAAGACCAGTTGCTCGACTTTCGGCGTCGTCGCCGGGCCACCGCGGCGCAGGATGTTGTTGATGCGCAGGATCAATTCGCGCGGATCGAAAGGTTTCGGCAGATAGTCGTCGGCGCCGGCCTCAAGTCCGGTGATGCGGCTGTCGGTTTCCGACAGCGCGGTGAGCATGAGGATCGGCACGTTCTTTTCGGCTCTCAGAGCCTTGGTGAGATCGACGCCGGTTTCACCCGGCATCATGACATCGAGCACGAGCAGATCGAAGTCGAGGCCGGCGAGCTTGCGCCGCGCCTCGCCGGAATTTCCGGCAACGGTGACGCGAAAGCCGTTTTCGGTCAGATATTGCTTGAGAAGATTGCGGATACGGGTGTCGTCATCGACCACCAGCAGATGCGGTGCATCGTCGTCCGGTGCTGCCGGCTGATCAACCTTTTCAATGGTCTCCATGGCTTTTCCCTGACATTTTTGCGGGCACAATGTCGATCTGCGCCCTTAGTTCCGGATTAACCATCGCTTCCAGGAAGCGTTCGATCAAGGCGCGTTCGCTGGCTCCGGAATCTTCCAATGCAGCACGGATGCGGCGCGACTGTGGCCGCGCCAGCGCCAGTGCCAGAGCACGGCCCCTGGCGGTGGGGTAGAGTTCGCGCTGCCGGCGGTCGCGCGGGCCTTGCAACTGGACGACATGGTCGGTGTCGATCAATTGCTTGAGCACGCGCGCCAGGCTCTGCTTGGTGATTTTCAGGACATCGAGGAGTTCGGCGACCGTCAGGCCCGGCCTGCGATTGACGAAATGCAGGACCCGGTGATGGGCACGGCCGAAACCATAGTCGGCGAGGATCTGGTCCGGATCGGAGGTGAAATCGCGATAGGCGAAGAAGAACAATTCGATGATTGCGAAGTCGATGCCGTCTTCGTCGGCGATCGCCGTCCTGATCGGTTTTCCGGCTGGGTGGCTGCGATCCGTCATCTTTTCTCCGCGGGAAATGGGAAATTATGTCAGTACTATTGACGTAATTTTCCGGCGATGGTAATTTTTGACAAGCTTTTCGGCGGATTGCGAACGAAAAGGCAAGGGAAGGCCGTTTTTCCGGAACTTCCTGAGTTTGCCAGACCTCAAATATCCGCTTACGCTTCGAGACACAGGCCGCCGGGTGCGGCCGACACGAAAAACGCAACGACACAATGATATGCGGGCCGTCGCCCGCGGGAGGTTACCATGGCATCCGTTCCCTTCGACCAAATGGATGGCTTTATCTGGATGAACGGCGAGTTCGTCAAATGGACCGACGCCAAGATCCACGTCCTGACCCATGGCCTGCACTATGCCAGCGCGGTGTTCGAGGGCGAGCGCGCCTATGGCGGCGAGATTTTCAAACTGACAGAGCATAGCGAACGTCTGCATGAATCGGCGCGCCTGCTTGGTTTCAAGATTCCCTACTCGATTGCCGAGATCGACGATGCTTGCCGCACGCTGTTGAAGAAGCAGGGATTCCAGGACGCCTATGTGCGCCCAATCGCCTGGCGCGGCAGTGAACAGATGGGCGTTTCGGCGCAGAACAACCGCATCAACTGCGCCATCGCCATCTGGCAGTGGCCGAGCTATTTCGACCCCGCGCAGAAGCTGAAGGGCATCCGTCTCGATGTGGCGGAATGGCGTCGCCCCGATCCACGCACTGCACCGTCGAAGTCGAAAGCCGCCGGCCTCTACATGATCTGCACCATGTCCAAGCATGCCGCCGAAGCCAAGGGCTATGCCGACGCCATGATGCTCGACTGGCGCGGGCAAGTCGCCGAAGCAACGGGCGCCAACATCTTCTTCGTCAAGGACGGCAAGATCCACACGCCGACGCCCGATTGCTTCCTCGACGGCATCACTCGCCGTACAGTCGTCGGCCTTGCCAGGGATCGCGGCCTCGAGGTGATCGAGCGCGCCATCATGCCGGAAGAGCTCGAAGGCTTCGAGCAGTGCTTCCTTACCGGGACGGCAGCCGAAGTGACGCCGGTTTCGGAGATCGGTCCATACCGATTCGAGGTCGGAGAAATCGCCAAGACGCTGATGAACGACTATTCTGCAGCCGTTCAACCCAAGCACGCGATCGCCGCAGAATAACGAAAGTCACAGCTTTTTTAACAAGTAGGGGCGGTTTTCGGGCCGCCCCTTTTATTTAAGCATTTCTGCATTTGACTTTCGTCCAATTCGGCGTCTCATGATGCTGTCGGCCCGGGAGGCTGGCAGCTATGGAGGGACTGGTACTATGGACATGAACACGCTTCTTCCGATCATTATTCAGGTGATTACGGGTGTCATCGGTGGTCAGGCGGTGGGCGCGGCGATCAAGACGGCGGCGATGGGTCAGCTTCCCAAGATCCTTGGTGGCGCCGTTGGCGGCGTCGGCGGCGCGGCCATCCTCGGTAGCCTGCTCGGCGGTGGCGCACCGGTCGATCCGGCAGCGGCAGCAGCGGCAACGGGCGGATTGGGCAGTGCGCTTAATCTGCAAAACATCATCGGCGGTGCCGGCGGTGGCGCCATTCTGACCGGTATCATCGGCGCGGTCATGAATGCGATGAAGAAATAAGCTTGGCGGTTTCGGGCTTTCAAATGGGCGGCTTCGGCCGCCCATTTCCGTTTTAGCCCGGCCCGTCACGTCGGTGGACGCCGGTCGAATGCGCCCCTAAAGCGCGCCGCTTGAACGAATTCATGCGACGCGCTTTAGGTTCTTGTTTTTATGCATGTCGTTATTGCAAAACCGCTGCACACTTTTGCGCGACATGCATTAGATCAGGGACGCGATCACGAAAGGACGATCATGGGTCAACTCAATGCCGGTATCGTGCCGGTCACGCCCTTCCAGCAAAACTGCACCATCCTCTTCGACATGGACGACAAACAAGGCGTTGTCGTCGATCCGGGCGGCGACATCGACAAGGTGCTGGCCGTGCTGAAGGACAATGCGATCACCGCCGGCGCGATCTGGATCACGCATGGCCATATCGACCATGCGGGCGGCGCAATGGAGCTGAAGGAGGCGCTCGGGGTGGAGATCATCGGCCCGCATGAGGCCGACCGTCCGCTGCTCGCCAACCTCGAGAGCCAGGCGAAACTTTACGGCATCACCGATGCCGTGCGCAATTGCGTGCCCGACCGTTTTCTCAGCGAAGGCGACACCGTCTCGTTCGGCCAGCACGCGTTTGAGGTCTTTCATTGCCCCGGCCACGCGCCGGGCCATGTCGTCTACTACAACCGTGCGGCCAAATTCGCCCATGTCGGCGACGTCCTGTTTCGGGGCTCCGTCGGGCGCACCGACCTGCCGGGCGGTGACCATGCCGCGCTGATCGCCTCGATCAAGACCAAGCTTTTGCCACTTGGCGACGACATCGGCTTCATCTGCGGCCATGGTCCTGGCGGCCGTTTCGGCGAGGAACGGCGGACCAATCCGTTTCTAGTTTAGGCAGATCGCGAAACAAAAGGCGCCGGCCTCGCGGCCAGCGCCTTTTGGGCAAGAAGCATCAGTTGGCGGTGCAGAAATGCTGTTCGCCGTCATAGCCTGTGAACGTGCCCGTACGGGCATTGAAGCTGCGGTAGCGATCCGAACAGTATTCGTACCAGCCACGGGTCCATGGCTCGGCGTAGCCGTCATTGTAGGCAACCCGTGGCTCCACGTAGTAACGGCGTACCGGGGCCGGTCGCGGCCGAGGATAGCGACCATAATCGTCATAGCCGGGGTCGTAGTAGCTGGGCTGCGGATTGCTGAGCGCGCCGCCTATCAGGGCGCCGGCCGCGAGGCCGAGGACGCCAGCGGCGACGGCGTCGCCGTGGTCATGGCCACGATAATGGCGGTGGTAACGCCAATCATCGGCGCTGGCCGCAGGCAAGGTCGCAAGCGTGGTTGCCACGACGGCGGCGGACAGGATGGCGGTCTTGAAAATTCGATTCATAGCGGTCTCCTTCGTGCCGGCCCGGTAGTAGGATGCGGTCCGGCTTTATCGAAGACTAATAGGCGACCGTGGCTGAACGGGGGCTGAACAAATTGGCGGGCCGAAATCAGATGATCGGCCGTGCCATGGGCCGCAAATATCGCACGCTCATGGAGAGCGAGCCTGTGCGCGGGAACCGTTCGGGTGCTGTCTTGAGCCGGCTCAGCCGATCGACAGGTTGACGGCTTTCGGACCCTTGCCGCGTTTGTCCGGCTCGGTGTCGAATGTCACTTTCTGCCCATCCTCAAGACCGGGAAGACCCGACGCCTGCACGGCCGAAATATGGACGAAGACATCCTTTGCGCCATCATCCGGCGTGATGAAGCCGAAGCCCTTGGCATGATTGAAGAATTTGACGGTGCCGGTCTGCGGCATGGGAAGCTCCTTTGATCCCATCAAGTCAAGTCTCGGGCCGGCAAATGCCCGAGTGAAATTTGTCCTTTATTTTAGCGCTATCGGCAAGAGAAAGTTTTTGCGGGGCATTTTGGCTTGCCGCCCTCGATATGAAAAAGGCGCGACGGTGACCGTCGCGCCTTCGAAAACTCAGATCCGGCTCTGGAAGCCGGCGCAGCCCCTGGAGAGGCTGATGGACGTTGCGCATGTCCGAACGGACTTGCGACGCGCCGACCGCTCAGGCCGCGCGGAGATTGACCGCCTTCGGGCCCTTGCCCATGCGGTCGGGCTCGACGTCGAAGGTGACCTTCTGGCCGTCGACGAGGGTGCGCAGGCCCGAAGCCTCGATCGCCGAGATGTGGACGAACACGTCCTTGGCGCCGCCGTCTGGCGTGATGAAGCCGAAGCCTTTGGTAGCGTTGAAGAATTTAACGGTGCCGGTCTGGGCCATTGGGGAAACTCCTTCACCCGTGTCAGTCTTGTGGTTTGCCCGCTGCCTGGCGCCGTGGGCAAGTCCCGGTGGTTGCTTCGGCAGTCATGCATTGGCGCATGGTCAAACCCCCCGCCGAAAAACGGGGCCGTCAGAGATTCACAGTATCGGGGAAAGGTCGTCCAAAACGTTCCGCTCTCCGGGTCGCAAATGCCCGAACACAAAATTTATCGCACGGAAACGTGATGGTTGCAAGATAGTGCCGCGGGCCGCCCATTGCGCGTCCCGACGCATCGCATCGATAGACCCGGGTCCTTGCTCGGTCATCGGCCAGAACCCGGCCACGCATGGTCCAGTGAGCGATATCCGGGCGGCATCTGCGACGCGTCGGTTTGTTTCCTGCAGCCGCCCAAAAACGAGGGATTGCATTTGCCGATGGAATGACGAGGATCGATCCAGTTTGATTTTGCGCATGATCCTTTCCGAAAATAGATTTTCGGGGTCATGCGCCGGAGCGGAGCGCGTTTTGCGCCGGAGCAGGGGCTCGAGGGAGATATAGTCATGAGATTTCTTGCGGCAATCTTTTCGCGTCAGGGTTTTGCCGTCCTGTTGTTGTCGGCAATTCTTGCCGCCTGCACCGTCGTGGTGGATGAAGGACCGGGGCCGCGTCCGCCAAGGCCGGGACCGCAATTCTGCACCAAGCAGTATGACCCGGTCTGTGCCCGGCGCGGCGGCGACCGCCAGACCTTCGCCAATGCCTGCCTTGCAGAGCGGGCCGGATATCGCATCATCCGCGACGGCCAATGCCGTGACGGCGGTGGTGGCGGTGGCGAAGAGCAGACATTCTGCACGCGCGAATATGCTCCGGTCTGCGCCCGCCGCCGTGGTGAATTGCGCACCTTCCCCAATGCATGCGAGGCCCGTGCCGCGGACTATCGGGTGGTCGACGACGGTCCCTGCTGAGAGCACGGCTCTCCTATCTCCCCCATGACGGGGAGATAGGGCTGATCGCGTGGCTGCCTCTAAAGCGCGTTGCAACGCGCTTTAGTTCTTGCGTTGATGCATGTCGTTATCGCAAAACCGCTGCGCACTTTTGCGCGACATGCATTAGGCCGACGGTTTCACCTTGCGGCAATAGGCGATGAACTCGGCCGCGGGCATTGGCTTGGCAAACAGCCAGCCTTGACCATAATCGACGTCGCGCTCCAGCAGATAGTCGGCCTGTGCCTGCGTCTCCACGCCCTCGGCAACGATCTTCAGCTTCAACGTCTTGGCCATGTCGATGATATGCGGCGTGACGGAACTGGTGGCGGAATTCGTGGCGATCGTGTCGATGAACGACTTGTCGATCTTCAGCGCATCGAGCGGCAGTCCTTCGAGATGGGAGAGGCTGGAATAGCCGGTGCCGAAATCGTCGATTGCAACCGCATGACCAAGCTCGCGGGCGCGGATGAGGGTCGAGCGCGCTGAATCGATATTGACAAAACCGCGCTCCGTCGCCTCCAGCCAGATCTGTCGAGGCCGAATTCCCGTGTGCTGCAGGGCCTTTTCTATGACTGGAAGGATCCTGGCCGTTTCGACGTCGGCCGGACTGAGATTGACCGCGATGTGGAGGGAACGATTGGCGACCAGAAGCCGGTTCAGGTCGAGAACCACATGGGCGACCACCTGGTCGGTGATCGGCGCGATCAGGCCGCTCTCTTCGGCCAGCGGGATGAACAGATCGGGCCGGACCAGCGAGCCGTCCGGGCGCCTCCAGCGCACCAGAGCTTCCGCCCCCACGCATCTGCCGGTCCTGAGTTCGACGATCGGCTGATAGTGGACGATGAATTCGCGCTTGCGGACGGCAATCTGCAGCTCTCTCAGCGGCGACAGTCGCCGTCGCGACAGCCAGACAACCATGCCGATGGCAAAGGCGGCGATGAAAGCCCCAAGCGGAAGCAGCAGCAATCGCTGCCTGCGCACGTCGTCCACGATCTGGCTTTCCGGTTCGGTGGCTATGGCGATCCAGTCCGTCCCGTGTGCGGTGGCGAACAAATGGCCGTCGTCCAGGCCTTTGCCGGTGCCGCCGATGATCTTGCCGATGCGGGCGGAATCAGGCCCGTTCAGCGTGCCGAGCAGGATGCCCTGGTTCGTCGCCAAAGCGAGCTGAATGTCGGGATCGACGATGACGTCGACAAAGCGCACGGGATCGACAAGCACATTGTGATCCTTGTACCGCAGCGCCATCAGCGGATGGTCCGGGTTGGCCAAGGGCTGCATGCGGGCGGTGACGGCAACGCCGTCCCCCGTGGTGAAATCCGGAGCGGTTTGCGCAACGCTTCCTTCGGTCGCCCCCCAGGACGTGCATTTGAGCAGGCCATTTTCGAAATAGCCCATTTCTTCGATCGAGCGTGTGTTGATGGTGAGTTGCCGCATGCGGGCTATATGGCCAACCGAGCAGCGGTCACCAGTGAACCGGTCGATCTCGCGCAGTGCGTGGGTCGCATCCTTGAGCGATATGTCGGCCCTGGCGATCGCGCGGTTGGCGAACAGTTCCAGCCGATCGTGTTCTTCCTGAACCGCCAGAACCCATGAAAAGTGAAACATCGCCGCGATGGGGACTATGGCGCCGAGCAAGGCCAACACCACCGCAGTCACGATGATGCGCGGCCTGTCCATATGCGCCTCCTGCCTTCGGCCGGCGATCACTTGCCGGTTTCCCGCCGGGACGGGGCACCGAGCCTCGTTCCAGCGGACCCTTATATGGCCTCGACGTTACGTGAGCTTTAATGCCGTCCGCGCCGTGTTCTTATCCAGCCGGATAGGTGCCATCCGCCGGACCGGCATAGAGTTCACTGCCATCCTGATCGGAAATGCGCAGGCGGTCGGGGATCTGTGGCATCGCCAGCGTGCGGAACAGCGCGGTAGCGCCCTGCAGTGCGGCACGCAGGTTCGGTGCTTCGAGCGACACCCTGTCGAGCATCGCTTCGTCGGTGTCGCGTGACCGATAGAACTCGACGACGAAGTTCAAGCATGCCTCCATGTTGCGACCAGGAAGCCGTGGCACCCAACTCCGGTGCACGCGTCGCGCCAGGCTCGAAGATGGTCGCGTGGCGCGCGGAAGCGCTAGCTCTTGGACTTCGGCTTCAAACCGGCTTCCGCCTGCTTTACGGCCGAGCCGAAGGGTGAGACAGGCTTTGCCGCCGTCTTGTCCTTCTTGGGCTTGCGTGTCTCGCGGTTGCTGCGCTGTTGACCCTTGGCCATCTCTGATCCCTCGAATGTTGGCGGTTGATGCTGGCTAAAAGCGCATCGCGTTTGAACGGATTCATACGACGCGCTTTAAGTTCTTGTTTTTATGCATGTCGTTGTCGCAAAACCGCTGCGCACCCTCGGGTCAAGCCCGAGGGCATGCTTTTGCGCGACATGCATTAGGTGGCCGGATTGTCGGCCGCTTCGAGATTGTCTTCCGTGGTCACCCGTTCATGGGTCTCCTGGTCACTGCGGATGCGGTATTGCGGCGAACCGTCCTTGACCGGCAGCCTGCTCTTGATCTGGAACAGTTCCGCGGCTTGCTGGACAAGGCCGGTACGGCTCTTCATGCGGACTGTCTGGCCGATGATGAAAAGATGCGCGGGCGTGTCGGTGCGCGGCCGCGCATTCTGCTGGAAGCGGATCATGCTGCGTTCTCCCGGTCGTGTTTCAGCGCTGTTTCGAGTTCGGCTTGGTCGATGGCGACAAGCTGGCTGGTCGAGCTTTTCACCGTCCTTGCCGGCAGATAGATGAAGGTGGCGACACGGCGCCAGGCAAGCCATGACATGCCGTCAATCAGCTCTTCGTCGTGATCGATATCGTAGTCTCCTGACGGCAACGTTCCTTCCACCCCGCCGAGCACAAAGGGTGCCTCGAAATGCGCGATGGAATGGGTGGTGCGGCCAGACATTGCTTTTTTACCTCGAGGTAGCGGGGACGAACCTCGCTTTTTCTATCTCCGGCAATCGCTGGAAATGAGCCTCTTTCGAGAGCTGCCAGTACATCCGTGGTCAGCGTTCATCGAATTCGACCGGATCAGATCAGTTGCAGATTGGCGGCCGACTCGCGGCCCTTGGTGTCGCGCTCCAGATCGAACTGCAGTTTCTGGCCTTCGGCCAGGCCGGGGAAGCCAGCGCGTTCGAGCGCGCTGACATGGACGAAAACGTCCTTGCCGCCATCGGCCGGCTGAATGAAGCCGAAGCCCTTCTGGCCGTTGTAGAATTTCACGGTTCCCGTGTTCATGTGAGTGTCTTTCAAAGAGAGAAATGAACGCCGGGCAAAATGCGCCGCGCGTTCCTGTATCGGGATCGGGGATTTGGAATGAGTTTGGCGGGTCGAGAACCTCTGACGCCGCGAGATGCCAAGCTTGGCCCAAAAACGACCTCACGCCAATATCCCGAAATTGTGGTTTATTCAAGAAAATTTCCGAGATAATTCGGATGGCCTCGAAATTTGCCCATACAAAATTTTATAAAGTGCTGCTATGATCCAATAATATCAAAAAAATCTTATTGAGATCGCCAGGATAATTATTCTGGTGTCTGGACTTATTTTCCCAGAAAGGGCAAAAAATCTATGAGACTCATGAAAACACCCGATCGTCCGGCCATGACGATCAAGCCGATCGCCAAGTTCCCGAAAGTCATGTCGGCGCGCCTGACGATAAGAAGCGACGAAGCGGCACGGCGAAAGATCGCCGACACCGACGGCACGCTGCGGCGGGCACGTCAGCTTGCCGAAAGCAATCGCCTGATCTGATGGCGCCACGTGTCCCTTTGCCGGGATCATGTGCCGAGGAGATCGATGATGACGCTCAATTTCCCCAATCCCAGCCGCTCCTATGACGCGGCGGCGAAGCGCATTCGTTTCACCGGACATGATGGCATGTTCGAAGTGCCCTTCTTCGTGGAGATTGCCGCGCTTTCGTCGGCCAGTCCGGCCACGACCGGAGCGGAAGCCGAATATCTCGGCGCGTTCGATGCCAAGCGCTCGTCGATCCAGGATGTCGCGCGGGAAGCCTATTCGCACGGTCGCAAGAACATGTATGTGCTGACCGAGGCCGATTTCCGGTAGGCTGGCTCGCGAACCCTTGAACCCGCTGCGCCAATGGCCTAGATCGCCACAGGCAGACAAACACGGCAGGTTTCCCATTAACAGAGATCAACGAAGAGCGGCGGGCGCGGGAGCGAGGTCTGGCACTGGCGGCCAGCCACCGTTAGGCCTCGACCAGTATGTGCAGCAGGCGCTGCAACTGCACCAGGCCGGACGCCGGCAAGAAGCCGAGGCGATTTACCGACAGGTGCTGGCGCGTAAGTCCAATCACGCGGCCGCGGCGCATTTCCTCGGATTGCTGCTGCATCAGACCGGGCGCAGCGCCGAGGGGATGGATCTTCTCGAACAGTCGGTGCAGTTGCAGCCGACCAATCCGGATTTCCTAAACAATTTAGGCACAGTCATGCGCGATCTCGGCCGCGTCGCGGCGGCCGTCGATTTCTTCCGCGGCGCGGTCGATATCCGCCCGGACCAGCTTGCGGCGCGCGACAATCTCGGCTCGTCGCTGAAGCAGCTCGGCCAGTTCGAGGAGGCCGAAGAGATCTATCGCGGCACGATCGGCCGCAATCCGTTCCATGTCCGCGCCCGCATCGGGCTTGCCGAAACGCTGCAGGAGGCCGGGCGGCTGGACGAGGCGCTTGCCGTGTTCCGCGAGGCGCTGACGATCCGGCCGAAAGACGCAGATCTGCTGCACGGGCTGGGTGTCGGGCTGATGGAAAAGGGCAAGCTCGATGAAGCGGCCGACCTTTTCCGCCAGGCGCTGGCAGTCAATCCCGGCATGGCGCGAGCCTGGCTGATGCTGACGCAGGTCAAGCGTCAGAAGGAGCGCGACGCCGAGCTTGCCGGCATGGAAGCACAGCACGCCAAGGCGCCGCAGGACAGCCTGGCGCGCATGCAGCTCTCCTTCGGCCTCGGCAAGGCCAATGACGATCTGAAAGACTATCCGCGCGCCTTCGACTATTTCGCCGAGGGCAACGCCATCCGCCGCAAGGGCATCGACTACGACCCGGTGAGGACGCGGGCCGAATTCGATGCGATGAAGACGGTGTTCGACGCCGGCTTTTTCGAAAAACACAAGCCAAGTTCAATCGCTGATGACGCGCCGATCTTCGTCGTCGGCATGCCGCGTTCGGGCACGACGCTGGTCGAACAGATCATCGCCAGCCATCCCCAGGTCTATGGCGCGGGCGAGCTGAGCATCTTGAAGACGGTGGTCGGCAAGCAGTTCCCGTCGACCATGCCAGGTGGCTTCCCGTGGGGAGTATCTGATGTAGCCGACGCGGATTTTGCTGAAGCCGGGCACGCCTATCTCGACATGCTGCATGCCCGCTATCCGCATGTGCGCCATGTCACCGACAAGATGCCAGGCAACTTTCTGCTTATCGGTTTCATCCACATGATGCTGCCGAAGGCCAGGATCATCCATTGCGCCCGCGATGCGGCGGCGACCTGCCTGTCGATCTACAAGGTGCATTTCCGCGGCGACAGTCACCGCTATGGCTACGATCTCGGTGAACTCGCCGACTTCCACAATCTCTACACAGACATCATGGCGCATTGGCACAGCGTGCTGCCCGGTGTCGTGCACGATGTGCGTTACGAGGATTTCGTCGCCGACCAGGAAGGACAGTCGCGGGCATTGATCACCCATCTCGGCCTGCCTTGGGACGATGCGGTGCTGTCGTTCCATGAGACCGACCGGCCGGTTCGCACGGCTTCGGCCGCGCAGGTACGCCAGCCGATGTACCAAGGCTCGGTCGATCTGTGGAAACGCTATGGCGACCGGCTGAAGCCGCTGCTCGACAGGCTGGCGTAGCGTGCTGGTCAGCGGCCGAAGCATCTCAGCTTCGTCATCCTAGGGCGAAGCAGGAGCGCAGCTCCGTCGCGAAGACCCTAGGATGACGAAGCGATGGGTCAAAGCTCGATGAAGGGCTGGAAGCCGCCGAAGATCATGCGCTTGGCGTCGAACGGCATCGTCTGCGAGTCCAAACGCGGGTCGGCCATCACCTTGGCCATGACCGCATCGCGGCTCTGCCTGGATTCATAGACCACCCATGCAAAGACGACGATCTCGTCGTCCTTGGCCTGCACGGCACGCGGAAACGAGGTCAACTCGCCATAGGGCACGTCGTCGCCGATGCATTCGACATAGGCGAGCGCGCCATGCTCTTTCCAGACGATGCCGGCCGTTTGCGCCATTTTCTTGTAGGCATCGAGATTTGCCTTGGGCACGGCGAGCACGAAGCCGTCGACATAGGACATCTTGGTCTCCTCCTTGGGGATCATTTGAAGGGATGCCCCACCGGCATCGGCCGGTGAGGGCGCCTCGCCATTCGCGAAAAGTCAGGCTTTTTTCACCGGCGCGTTCATCGCCCACTCGACACCGAACGGATCGCGCATATTGCCCCACTGGTCGCCCCAGAACATCACCTGCAGCGGCATGACGACCTCGCAGCCGGCATCGACAGCGCGCTGCCACCATGCATCGATGTCGTCGCTGCCGAGATGGAGCTGCATGGTATAGCCCTGCGGCTTCACCGGAGACATGCCATGCTCGGGGTAGAAGTCGGAGATCATCAGCGTCGAACCGTTGATATGCAGGTGGATGTGCATGGTGCGGCCCTGCTCATCCGGCGGGTAGAAGAAGACCTGCTCGGCGCCGAAGGCCTTTTGATAGAATTCAGCGGCCTTGAAGGCGCCATCCAGCTGAAGATAGGGCGTCAGGCCGCCGAGGACTTTCGCTGCGGGCTGGGTTTGGGGCTGATCGTTCATGTCTTGCTCCTCTTTGCGTTTGGTTGGCGTTGCCAACCAAAGGACGAACGAGGCGGCGGCAATCCTACATGGCCGCCGTTTTTTTTTCGAACGCCAAGATCAAAGGCCACGGGCCAGAGGTCGCCTTCATATTATCTTGGTCAACGCGGTTGCCGTGGCAAGGCGACGTTCGTTTTGCGCATCGAGGATTTCGGGCCAGCCGATGTCCTTGCGCAATTCGATCGGCAGTGAAAGCAGCGCGCGCTCGCTGCGGTAACGGGCGCGGCTCGCCGAGTAACGGGTCGCGATGCGGCCTATGGATGACAGAATGGACATGATGCACTCTCCCTGGTTGAAGCCGGCATCATCGTGTCGGCATCCCAAGGACGCGGCCCGCAGCCACGATCCGACAGACCGCGCGAATTTTTTTGCCGCCAGGGAAACGCCGGGCCGACATTGCCGCCGCCCGGCTTTTCATCACCGCAGTCGCGCCGCCTTCAACCTTCTGTTTCGGCCACCGAGCGGAAGAAATCCTCCGGACTGTCGACCTCGGTCAGCCGCCGCTTCCCGATCAGCCAGAAGCGATTACCGATCGCCCTGATGAAGGAGCGGTCATGCGAGGCGAGGACGCAGCTTGCCTGATGCGCCAGCAGTTCGGCTTCCAGCGCTTCCTGGCCGTCGATGTCGAGATGGTTGGTCGGCTCATCGAGCAAATAGAAGTTGGGATTGGCGAGCCTCAGCGCCAGCATCATCAGCCGCGCCTTCTGTCCACCCGACAGAGCGCCGATCTTTTTCTCCTGCATCTCGATGACTATGCCGGCGCCGGCGAGCAGCGAGCGGACACGCTGCTCGCCGACATCGAATTTTCGCGAGACCATCGCCAGTGGCGTGTCGTCGCTGCTCATCCCGGACAGGGCCTGGTCGCTATAGCCGAGCACCGTCGACGGCGTCACCTTGACGCTCTGCGCGGTTTCGGGTTCGGCGATGGCATTCCGGATCAGGGTGACGAAGCGCGACTTGCCGACGCCGTTGCGGCCGAGCAGGACGATGCGGTCGCCCTGGCAGATATGGCGCTTGCCGGTCCTGAACAGCAGCGTGCCGTCGGGCGTTTCCACCGCCGCATCATCGAGCGTGATCAGCACCTTGGCATGGGTGCCGCGGTTGGCGAGCCGGATCGCGCCTGCCGATTTCTCGCGATGCGCCGGAGCCGCCGCATCTTCCAGGCGCTCGGCGCGCTGGTTGAGCTGCTTGGTCTTGACCGTCAGAAGGTCGCTGCCGGAATTAATGCCGATATTGTTGAGCTTGGCAGCCTGCCGTCGCAATTGCTGCGCCACCTTCATGTCACGCTGGAATTTTCGCTCGGCCGAGGCGTCGGCCTCATCGAGCGCCTGCCTTGCCCTGGAATAGGGCAGGGCAAACGCCGGCGACTGTTCTGGACGCAGGAACAGCGTCCTGTTGGTCGTCGCGTCGAGAAACGCCCGGTCATGGCTGGCGATCACCACCGGCACCTCGCGCGGCAGCGCGTTCAGCCAGGTCTCGAGCTGGCTGATTTTGGCGAGGTCGAGATGGTTGGTCGGCTCATCGAGCAACAGCACATCCGGATCGGTGACCCAGACACGAGCGATCAGTGCCAGCCTCTGCCAGCCGCCGCTCAGGGCTCGTATCGACCGCGCGTGCATCGGTTCGGGGACGTCGAGTGAATCCAGCACGACGTCGACACGCCACAGCTCGCTTTCGGCCTGCTCGGGCGGCAGGGCGTCAGCCACCACCTGATGGAAGCTGTGGTCGAGGAGAGCAGGCGGAACGGACTGTTCGACATGGCCGATGCGCAGGCCGCGCGTGCGGGTGATGTCGCCTGACGTCGGTTCCATCTCGCCGGTCAGGCATTTGAGCAAGGTCGACTTGCCGCGACCGTTGGCAGCGACGATGCCGAGCCGGTCGCCGGCGCCGATGGTGAGGTCGAGATTGGAAAACAGCGGCGCACTCATGGTGACGCCGAGGGATTTGAGGCTGATCAGGGCCATTTTGATTTCTCTGGTCTTGCCGGAGTCCGGCTCAATGCACTTTGACGGTGCGCATACCGGCCATCAGGCTCGGCGTTGTGCACCACGAAGGGCAGACCAAAAAATCGAAGCGGGAAAACCCGGACCGTCCCTGGTCAGCCCTGCAAGCAAGCTCGCAGGGCACAGACAGGGCCGCGCTGACGGTGGTGGTCGAAAGTCACGCAGCCCTCCTTTCAAGACGTTTGAGTTCGCAACCCGGTTACACCAAGGGCAGGGTCGATGGCAAGGGAGGGGTGGAACGCGGGGTGTCAGCCTCGCCTGATCCCTTCGGCCCAGGCCACCAGGTCGTCCTCGCTGCTGCGCAGCCGCTTCATGACCCGTTGCATGGGCCAGCAGGTGGCTCCCTCGCGAATTCGAGAGCCGCGTTGATTTCCCCTTCGGGATCGTTGTCATCCGTCAGCCAATGCCCACCGAGTTCCCTGCGAAGCACCTCACCGCAGTAGCTGCCCAGCGCAAACAAGCGTGATCCGATGTCTTGCGACATTAACCCGCCGGAGATCGGCTCTCCATCCTTCGTCTGCTCGCGAAAGAACCGTTCCACCTCCGATATGCTCTGTGGCGTGAAATCGGCGCGATAGCCCGAACTTTGCAATGCGCTGGATATCCATTGCGCGGCTATCGTAATGTCATCCTGCAAGCGCCGCGGCGCGCTCGTTGTTTGAGACGCCGCGCGGGACGGCAGGAAAGTTGCAGCAACGGCGGCGAGAAGTCCAAAGAAACGACGCGTCATCATCTGTAGCCACCCAAGCGATGGCGTGAAGTTACATGTGTCGCTTGAGGAGCGCCATGGGTAGAACTGCGGCTACTTCCCCGGCCGGCCGGTCTTGCCGGGACGACGCTTTTCGCGGCGGGCGTCGCCTGGGTCCTCGTAGGAGCCGATGCCGGCGCGCTGACGAACGACTGGCTTGCCGGAATCGTCGCGATCCTTCGCGCCCCCCTCTGCCCTGCCGGGCATCTCCCCCACAAGGGGGGAGATCGGCTGTGGCTTCGTCGGCACTTTTCCTTCGACCGGTTTTTCGGTTCGCCGCACGGTCATCTCATCGAGCGAATTCTTCTTGAACAGCGGCTTGGTTGGCTCACCCGGAATGCCGAAGTCGGAGCCATGTGCCTCTGACGCCGACTGCTTCTTGAACAGCGAGCGCGACACCGCGCCGGCCGGCGTCGCCATATCGGTGCCTGGCCCCATGTCATCGATCGAGGGTTTGGCGAACAACGGCTTCTTCACCGGCACGGCGCCATCGGCGCCCATCTCATCAAGCGCCGGCTTGCGGAAGAGGTTGGGCCGGGCAGCCTTGGCCGCTTCTTCAGCGGCACGTGTCTCGTCGAGCTTGCGGAAACGCTCCTGCTCCTCTGATGTACGATGTTTGGCCACGCCCTTGTTGTGCTTGCCCTTTTCGCGGCCTGAGGCGGGACTTTGGCCTTCCACCTCGCGCGCCAGCGGATCGTCGGAGATCGACAGTTCCATCTCGCGCAGCCGCTTGATCTCGTCGCGGATGCGGGCCGCCTTCTCGAAGTCGAGGTTGGCGGCGGCATCGCGCATCTGCTTGTCCATGGCGTCGAGATGGGCCTTCAAATTGTTGCCCATCATCGCGCCGGCGCTGTCGGTGAACTGCGAGATGTCGGCGCGGACGTGGTCTTTCTCGTAGACCGAGTCCAGAATGTCGGAGATGCGCGACTTGACCGATTCCGGGGTGATGCCGTTAGCCGCGTTCCATTCCATCTGTTTCTCGCGGCGGCGATTGGTCTCGGCCATCGCGCGCTCCATCGAGCCGGTGACCTGGTCGGCATAGAGAATGACCTTGCCGTCGACATTACGCGCGGCGCGGCCGATCGTCTGGATCAGCGAGGTTTCGGAGCGCAGAAAACCTTCCTTGTCGGCGTCGAGGATGGCGACGAAACCGCATTCGGGAATGTCGAGGCCTTCGCGCAACAGGTTGATGCCGACCAGCACGTCGAAGGCGCCAAGGCGCAGATCGCGCAGGATCTCGATGCGCTCCAGCGTGTCGATGTCGGAGTGCATGTAGCGGACGCGTATGCCCTGCTCGTGCAGATATTCGGTCAGGTCCTCGGCCATGCGCTTGGTCAGCACGGTGACCAGCGTGCGGTAGCCGGCCTTGGTGGTCTCGCGGATTTCGCCGACGACATCGTCGACCTGGGTCTTGGCCGGGCGCACCTCGACCGGCGGGTCGATCAGGCCGGTCGGGCGGATGACCTGCTCGGCGAAGACACCGCCGGACTGTTCCAGTTCCCAGCCGCCAGGCGTCGCCGAAACCGCGACCGAAAGCGGGCGCATGGCGTCCCATTCCTCGAAACGCAGCGGGCGGTTGTCCATGCAGGACGGCAAGCGGAATCCGTACTCGGCCAGCGTCGCCTTGCGGCGGAAGTCGCCGCGGTACATGCCGCCGATCTGCGGCACGGTGACGTGACTTTCGTCGATGAAGACCAGCGCGTTGTCGGGGATGTACTCAAACAATGTCGGCGGTGGATCGCCCGGCTGGCGGCCGGTGAGATAGCGCGAATAGTTCTCGATGCCGGCGCAGGAGCCGGTGGCTTCCAGCATCTCCAGATCGAAGCGGCAGCGCTGCTCCAGCCGCTGCGCCTCCAGCAGGCGGCCAGCCTTTTCAAGCTCTTGCAGCCGCTGCTTGAGCTCTTCCTTGATCGACTTGATGGCTTGATTCAAGGTCGGGCGCGGCGTCACATAGTGCGAATTGGCGTAGATCTTGACGCTTTTCAACTCGCCGGTCTTCTGCCCGGTCAGCGGGTCGAATTCGGTGATCGACTCGATCTCGTCGCCGAACATCGAGATGCGCCAGGCGCGGTCTTCCAGGTGGGCAGGAAAGATCTCGATCGTGTCGCCGCGCACGCGAAACGAGCCGCGCACGAAATTGACGTCCTGGCGTTTGTACTGCTGGGCGACGAGGTCGGCGAGCAGCGCGCGCTGGTCGAGCCGGTCGCCGATCTGCATCTGGAAGGTCATCGCCGTATAGGTCTCGACCGAGCCGATACCGTAGATGCAGGACACCGAGGCAACGATGATGACATCGTCGCGCTCCAGCAGCGAGCGCGTCGCCGAGTGGCGCATGCGGTCGATCTGCTCGTTGATCGAGGATTCCTTCTCGATGAAGGTGTCGGTGCGTGGGACGTAGGCCTCCGGCTGGTAGTAGTCGTAGTAGGAGACGAAATACTCGACGGCGTTTTCCGGGAAGAATTTCTTGAACTCGGAATAGAGCTGCGCGGCCAGCGTCTTGTTGGGCGCCAGGATCAAGGCAGGTCGCTGCGTCTCCTCGATCACCTTGGCCATGGTGAAGGTTTTTCCCGAGCCGGTGACGCCGAGCAGCACCTGGGTGCGGTCGTTGTCGTTGACGCCCTCCACAAGGTCCTTGATCGCCGTCGGCTGGTCGCCGGCCGGCTCGAAATCCGACACCATCTTGATGGCGATGCCGCCTTCGGATTTCTCTGGCCGGGCAGGGCGGTGCGGCGTCCACAGCACGCCGTCCTTGTGCAAGGGATTGCCCGATTCGATCAGCGCGGACAAGGCGGCCACGGTGGCGGTGACGCCGCTGGAGGTCATGGTCTCGGCGTCTTCGAGAGAAATGTCGAGGCCGGCGACCGGGTTGAGGCCAGCCGCGGTTCTCTCCCTGGCCGAGGCTGCGCCACCCATCGAAGTGCCGCGCGCGGTGCGGCCAGGGGAGGTGGAGCGTTCGGGAATCTTTTTCGACTTGGCGCCTTCCCTCCCCCTCGAGGGGAGGGTGGCGGCGGAGCCGCCGGGTGGGGTCGGTGCGTCCAGGCTCGGCGGTTCTTTGCGTCCCGCGCTGCCTCCGGCGACCCCCTCTGTCGCCTTTGGCGACATCTCCCTCTCAAGGGGGGAGATTCTCCGCCCTTCCTTCTCCGCTTCCTGCTCGATCTGCTCGGCCCAGTCGGCGATCGAGCCGGTCAGCGGCGTGCCGGACAATTCGGCCTGCGGCGCTTCGGCAAAGCCGCCCTTGTGCAGCGGTTCCGACGCATCGAGGAAATCGGTAAGCGGGCTGCGCCGCTTGGGCAGCGAAGCGCTGATATCACCCGCCGGCGAGGGCGTCTTCTTATCGGAGGGTTTGGCCATGGCCCAAATATGGGAGGTATCGGCCAAAATGGAAAGAGCCGAGTGAAGCGGGGCACCGTGCCAGGCAAAGCTGCTGACAGAAGGCTGTCAGGAGCGATGTCGCCGTCGGAGCGCGCTCGGCAGTTTCACTGCGGCAGTGCCCCGTCGATCATCAAACCGACGGTCGCGGCAAGTTCCGTGGCGATCGCTGCCGCGCGGCGTGCCTTCGGGCCATGCAGCGGCCAGACCAGCCGGCGCCTGATCGTCAGCGCCGGCACGTCGCGCGCGATCTCAATGAGATGGCCGGGCTCCAGGTGCCGGCGCAGAACCAGCTCGCTGGCCAGCAACGCGCCCATGCCTGCAATGGCCGCCTGCGCCGCCACGATCGTCAGCCCGAAGCGCGGACCCTGATCGATGCCCTTCGGCTGCCGCCCGGCGGCGGCGAACCAGTGCCGCCATGCCGGATAGACATCGTCGCCCATCGTCGGGTCGATATGCAGCAGCGGCAGCCTGTCGAGCACAGTCGCCGCGTCCGGCCTGGCAATGCCCTGGACGAGCGCCGGCGCGCAGGCCGGGATCACCCGTTCGGTGAACAAATCGACGGATGCGAGATCCTGTGCGGTGGCCTTGCGGTAACTGATGGCAAGGTCGACGCCTTCTTCCAGCATCACATCGAGGGCGATCGACGCGACGATTCGAACATCGAGCCCGGCAAGCGCCGTACGCACCCTGTCGAGGCGGGGCGCGAGCCACAGCGAGGCGAAGGATGGATCGGCGCAGATGGTGAAGGTCTCGGCCTGCCGTTCGAAGCGAAGCCGTCGCATTCCGGAAGCCAGCGCGTCGAAGCCACGGTCGATGTCGGGCAGGGCGTTTTCGGCTGCGCGGGTCAGGACGATGCCGTTGCCGGCACGCCGGACCAGCTTGACGCCCAGTCCGTCCTCAAGCTGCCGCAGCTGATGGCCGACGGCGCCTGGCGTCACGCCCAGTTCGTTAGCGGCGCGCGTCAGGCTGCCGGTTCGAGCGGCGGCGGCAAGCGCTCGCAGCGCTGACAGCGGAAGATCCCTAAGCGTCGTCATGGATTGAGTTTACCTCAAAATATTTCGAAGGGAACTCGTTTGATAAGAAGGATACTGTCTCATACGGTCATTGAGGAGAATTCACATTTAAGGAGAGGTGACCATGCTCGACAGTCTTTCCAGTTCCAACGTTCGGCCGCTGCGCGCCATGCGCGGCGAGGGCGACCGCATCGCGCTCGACTTCGATGGCGGCAAGGTTGCGTGGCTTTCCACCCGTTGGCTGCGGCTGGCCTGCGAATGCGAAATTTGCGGCGACACCGCGTCCGGCAAAAGGTGGCTGACGCCGGGCGATGTTCCTATGGGGATACGCCCCGCCTCGATCGACGCCTCGCCCTACGCAGTGACCGTCACCTGGGAAGACGGCCATGTTTCGCGCTACGAAGCCCGGTTCCTGGCAAATCATGCCGGAGGCGGCCAAGGAGCGGCCCGTTTCCAACCCGAATTGTGGAGTCGGGATCTCGGTGCGCGTCTCGGCCGGTTCGCCTTTGATGCTGTGGTCGAGGACGACGAGATGCTGTTTCATTCGTTGCGTTCTCTGCGCGACCACGGCATCGCCATGCTGACCGGGGTTCCTGCCGAAACGGAAGCGACGGCGCGCGTCGCCGGCCGCTATGGGCCGATCCGCGAGACCAGCTACGGCAAGGTGTTCGACCTGATCTCAAGACCTGACGCGCGCGTCGCCGGCGAAACGGCACGTGCGCAGATCCCGCATACGGACGAGCCGTTTCGCTATTCACCACCGGGCTTCATCTTCTTCCACGCCATCAAGACTGGCGCCGGCACCGGTGGCACCTCGCTGATGGTCGACGGGTTTCATGTCGCCGAGCTGATGCGAGCCGACACGCCAAGCCTGTTCGATCTGCTGACGCGGCATGGCGTAACCTTCCATCGCGAGCATGCCGGCGAGGTGTTCTTCAGCACCGAGGCGCATGTCATCAGCCTCGATGCCGCCGGCCAGGTTACTGGCATCCGCTACAATGACCGCTGCCTTGCGCCGCAAACTGCATCTGAAGACGAGATCGACGGGCTGATCGAAGCACTGGCCGAACTGACGCGGCTGATCTGCGATCCGCAAAACCAGTTCCAGCATCAGCTTCAGCCGGGCGAGGTGCTGGTTTTCGACAATCAGCGTGTCATGCATGGCCGCAGCGCTTTCGACCCGACACTGGCGGTGCGGCATTTGCGAAGCTGCAACATCGACCGCGACGGTGTCCACAGCGCCTTTCGCACGCTGGCGCGCCGCTTCGCCCCCGAAGAAGCGGAGACGGTTCTCTATCAGGGCGCGATTTTCTAGATGAGCTGCCCGACAGGTTTCTAAGCTAAGCGCACGATTTCGACCGAAGGCGCTTCGCTGTATCGGGCGCTTCGTTTACCTTGGTCGTCCATTCTGGGACAGGCCGCGCGTGTCGAACTATCCGCTTTCCTACAAATTGTCGTGGCTGCCGCGTTTCCTCCGACCTTCGCTCGGCGGCGACGCCTATGGTTTCGCGCCGGCGGCCGCGACGGTGATCGAGCCGCTGCCGGCGCAAACGGTGAGGCTGGCCTTCGTCGGTGATATTTCAGGAGTGGCCAATCGCGGCGCGCCGGACTGCGACCCGGCGATTGCGGCGCTGCTGGGTTCCGCTGACCTGGTGATCGGCAATTGCGAAAGCCCGGTGGTGGAGCGGCCGAGCGCGGCGATGGGCACGCGGCTTGGCACCCATCATGCGATGACCGAGCGGTTTCTCGCCAAGGCGTTGGCGGCCGTCGGCATTGCGCGTGAAAAGCTCGTGCTGTCGCTCGCCAATAACCATGTGCTCGATCAGGGTGCCGAAGGCTTCGATGAGACGGTTGCCGCGCTAGAGCATCTCGGCATCCGCACCATTGGCACTGCGGGTAGGGGACCGGTCGAGCACTTTGCGGTCGGGCCGCTCAGCATCGGCTTTGCCGCTTTCACGCTGTGGCGTAACGCCGGCGCGGCTTCGTTCGCGAGCCGCGTCTCGATGCAAGGCGATTCGGCGAAGTGGCCGCGCGATGACAGGCCCGATCTCCTCTGCGCGGTGTCGCATTGGGATTGGGAGTTCCGGCATTTCCCCAGCCCGGATACGCGGGCGCTGGCCAGGCGGCTGGCCGGACATGGCGTCGGGCTGATCGCCGGCCACCATGCCCATGTCGTGCAGCCGGTCGAGCGGATTGGCAAGGCGCTCGTCGCCTATGGGCTGGGTGACTTTCTCGGCACCGCCTTCGCCCGACAACCGTGGCCCGGCCGGATCGGCGCCATTCTCGTCGTCGATGTCAGCGCCGACGCCGGCACGCGCGGGGCGATCGCCGCCTACCGGCTGCATGCTTTCGTGCGGCTGCGGGCTGGCGACCACGAACGGCTGGTTCCGGTCGAAGCGCTGGAAGGCCGAATGCGCAGCAAGGTCGAAGGCCGGTTGAGTGCGATCTATCCTTCTCCCCTTGTGGGAGAAGGTGGCCGCGAAGCGGTCGGATGAGGGGTGTTGGACGGAACGCCGACGCTTCATCTCTTCCAGCACCCCTCATCCGTCTCGGCGCTGCGCGCCGATCCACCTTCTCCCACAAGGTAAGAAGGCCCACCCTGCTGGCGACTTTCCCGCAAAAGCGGCTATCATGCCGAGGCACAGGCAGGTTTTCGACAGTGGGGGTGGCGATGGAAACTGTAGATTTCATGCCTGATGAAGCTGACATCGCCGCTGTCAAAAGCAATCTCGATGCCTACGAGGCCGAAAGAGCTTCAGCCTACAGGCAGGTTCGGTGGCGGGTGCCGCTGTTCGTCGGCCTGGTGCTGGTGTTCGTGGCGCTTGTGGCCTGGCTCTTCAACAAGATCGCCGATCCCAACGAACAGTGGTTCTCGACGCCGCATGTATTTCTCTATGTCATCGGCTTCGTGGCGGCGATCGTGCTCTATTTCCAGGCGATCAAGCCGGCGAGCAGATTGCAGCAATCGTTTCGCGACAGGCTGCTGCCGATCATTTTCGGCTTCATCCAGGAGATGCGCTACCAGCATGGTGTGACGCCGAATTCCTTCGACCGGCTGCCGCGCGGTGTGGTTGGTTCCTTCAACCGGCAAGCTTTCGACGACATCGTCTCCGGGCACTATGAGGGGTTTCCATTCGAACTTTATGAAGCGGAACTGCGGGAAGGGACGGGCAAGGGCTCATCGACCGCATTCAAGGGCGTCATCGTCGCCTTCGAGACCATCGCGCCGTTTCCCGGCATATTGGTGGCGACGCGCCGGGCCAATGTGGTCGTCGGCTTTTTCCGCGGCATGTTCGCCAGCAAGATGGAAGAACTGTCCAGCGGCGTGCCGGAACTCGATGCGGCTTATGAATTCCGCACCGACAATGCGCAAGCAGCCCAGCCGCTGGTGAGCGGCCGGCTGGCGCAGGCGCTGAAATGGCTCGGCGAAACATGGCCCGACGATCCGGCGCGCGTCGCACTCAACGGCAGCGACGGTTTTCTGCTCTTGCCGCAGCCGAAGAATTTCTTTGAGCTGCCCGATATCTCGGTGCCGCTCGACTATCAGACGCATGTCGCGCCGATGATATCGGACATGGGCGCGATGCTGGCGACGGCGGCACTGGTGCGAAAGATCGGGGCGAGGGACGAAGAGGCGGGTTAGCCTAAGCACGGCTAAGATTCGCGGGAAGTGGACGGCTCCGGCTGATCCAATGAAACAAAATGTGTCCTGATGATTTTTCCGGGCCGGTTTCGTGATGGCGGCGGCCGCAAAATGCGGCAGGCGCGTGGTGGTTACAAGTCGGTCGTTTCTGGCCGCTAAGCGACTCTTTTCATGGGAAAGGCGCTGTCATAAACGATCGGCCGATTGGTCGGGGCAGATGGATCCTCAGGCAATGTGTCAGAAATAAGTATATGATTCTGTTTGTGAAATTCACTCAACGTGATTTGCTGAAGGCCGGCTCCCGTACCAGTTTCAGGCCGTCGGTGGCTGTCGCTTCCAGGAGGCAGCGTTCCCGGCAAACTGAAATGGAGTACTTACCGATGAAGAAAATCCTTGTAACCACCGCCGCCATGCTCGCCTTCCTTGGCACCGCCTATGCCGCGACCGTTCAAGGCACGATCCAGGCGGTTGACCCGACGACCAAGTCGATCACGCTTGACGATGGCAAGATCTACCAGTTGCCGGCGGAGGCCGCGGTCGAGCAACTGAAGATCGGCACCAAGGTCGCAGTGACCGTCGACGACAAGACCGGTTTGGTGACATCGATCGAGAAGGCTTCGTAGGCGCGACGCCGGTCCCGGCAGAGGATTGCTGTCAAAACCTTCCATGACGAATCTTTGCATCAACGGCCGGTCCTTGACGGACCGGCCGCTTTCATGTCGCAACCGTGCTCCGTCACACGCTGCCATGGTTTTTGCCTAAAACCCGCGCTATTCCTGAGGCGGGGGTGCATGATGGTCGAAGAACGCAAGGGGTTTCGCCTGTCGCGGCGACTGCTGCTTGGTGCGGCGGTCGTCGGTAGCGTCGCACTGTGGGGCGGGACGACGGTCGCGCGGCTGGCGCGCGGTCCGTCGAGACAGAAGAATGCCGGGCGCATCGCAGACATAGACGGTATCTCCTTGCCGCTGAAACCGCCGGAGACTGCACCGGCCTTCGACCCTTCGCTGCCATGGTCGGCCAAGGGCGGCGCCATCAACGATGCCAGCGGCCTGTCGATGACGCCGGTCTATGGCGTGGTCGAAGTCAGCGAGGAAGATCACATCGCCAAAGCGCTGGCCTTCGCCCGCGCCAATAGCCTGAAAGTCTCGGTGGCCGCGGTGCGCCATTCGATGGGCGGCCACGCCTTCGACGACAATGCGCTGGTGCTCGACATGCGCAGGTTCAACAAGGTCAGTGTCGACGCGGCGGCCAAGGCGATGACCTTGCAGCCCGGCGCATGCTGGCACGATATCCAGAACCTTCTACATCCGCGCTTCGCGGTGAAGGCGATGCAGTCGACCGACATCTTTTCGGTCGGCGGCTCGCTGTCGGTCAATGCGCATGGCATGGACCATCAGGCCGGCTCGGTGGCGGGTTCGATTCGCTCGATGCGGGTAATGCTCGCCGACGGTTCGGTGACGACCTGCTCGGCAGCCGAGAACGTCGAACTGTTCCGCCATGTCGTCGGTGGCTACGGCCTGTTCGGCGTGGTGCTGGAAGCGACGCTCGACATCGTCGACAACGCCGTCTACCGGACCTCGCGCGAGATCATCAAGTCGGATGATTTTCCGAAGTTCTTCGCCGAGGTGCTGGAGCCGAACAGGACGATCGGTCTGTTTTACGGACATCTATCGACAGCGCCGGGCAATTTCCTCGAGGACATGATCGTCTACCGTTACGACAAGGTCGCTGACCAGCCGCCGGCTGGCCAGCCTGATATCGGCGAGCCGGTCGGCGTCGGCCTGAAACGGGTGATCATGAATCTCGCCAAGTGGGGCAGCCTGTTCCAGGAGTTGAAATGGTTCACCGAAAAGACGCTGGAGCCGAAATTCGAGAGCTGCACGGTGGCGCGCACGGCGGCGATGGCCGAGGGCGAGGCTTGCCTCGTCACGCGCAACAATCCGATGCATGATTCGGTGCCCTATCTGTTCAACGACCTGACGGATGAGACCGACATATTGCACGAGTATTTCATCCCGCGCGCGGCCTATAATCCGTTCATCGCCGAGGCGCGCGAAATCCTGCGCAACCAGTCATTGCCGGTGCTCAACGCCTCGGTGCGTATCGTGCACAGGGAAGATGTGGCGCTGAATTATGCACCGGAGCCGGCCTATTCGCTGGTGCTCTACATCAACCAGCCAACCGATGCCGACGGCAACGCCAGGATGCGCGACCTGACACGGGCCTTGATCGACCTGACGATCAGGAATGGCGGGCGGTTCTTCCTGCCCTACCAGTTGCACTACACCGGCAAGGAGCTGCTTGCCTCCTATCCGGAGCTGCCCTCCTTCCTGGCGAAGAAGCGGCAGTACGACCCGGGCGAGCTGTTCTCCTCGACCTTCTACCGTGCACTGAAGGCGCTGAGCGGGATCGCCTGAGAGACCGTTTGGAAACTCTACTCTGGCGGCCATCTGATGGCGTTTTCTGCGCTTCCGGTGCTCACGGACCCAAATGTCCGCTGCGCTCCGGCCTACGCCGGCCGTAGCATTCATAGGACGGAGGCGCCTATGAGGGCTTCGGCCGGCGAAGGCCGGTTCTCGAAATCACCACCATATGACTCGCCAGAGCGAGTTTCGAAACGGTCTCTGAACGCGGCTTACAAGCCGCTCGGCATTTTCGCCGCTAGCCAGTTCGCAGAGCGTTTCGCCATGTCGACGGTCGCCGAGGCGGCACGGCCAAGATCGGTCTTGACTACGGCATAGCCATTCTCTGTGCGATAGAGCACGCCGGCATCGACCACTTGCTCATAGGCGACGGGCCGGGCGGCGGCGGCCTCCATGGCCGTCGTCGGCGAGCCGACCGGGACGCTCGGCCGGTGGCTCAATTCCGGCGGCAGCGGGCTTTCGGGTTCAACGGCTCGGCTGGCGGGCTTCAGTTCCGGGCGAGACGCCGTCGCGGCCAATTGCGAGGAGGATGACGAGCCCTTCGCGCGGCAGATGCCGGAGATGAGCGGGTAGTTGAAATTGCGCTCGTGCAGCATCTGGCTTTTCATCGCCGCTTCGCATTCGGCGATGGTCGACCACTTGGCCGGCGTCTCGCCGATATATTCGCAAAGCTTGGCGTCGCAGTCGCAGCCGACGATCGTCATGGCGACAAGGGCGGTCTTGATCACGGTCTTGTCCCTTCAGGTTCCCACTTTACCAATCGGCGTGGAACAAGGCGGGATTTGGCCGCGATTGTGGAATGAGCATGGCGAAGCGTTACGCAACGTTTCACGGATTTCGGCTGTGACCGAAAAACCTCAGTAATCGTAGACATGCTCCAGTCTGGCGCCTGCCTTCATCAGCGCTGGTAGCACGGTGTGCAGCTTGCGCACGGCGACGGTCAGCCCAGTGCGGCGCGTGGCCGACTCCGCCGGGATTTCATAGCTGAACACGGTGCGGGCGCCGTCGGGAACAGCGATCTCGTCATTGGAAAGCATGGTGACCATGATCTCGTCATTGCCGCCGATCTCGACGAAAGAGACGCCCTTGCCGATCAGGCGCGGGATCATGTCGGTGAACACCTGGTAGCGCCTGGTGACGAAGATCGTGCCGTCGGCGCCGTAGTCGCGCTCCAGCAAGGTGTCCGGCTCGTTGCGCGTCGCTTCGCCGACCGGGCCTTTGGCCCAGACATGGACGTCAAGCAAGGCCGGGTCAGACGTGGCGGCGACCGCTTGGCTGATAAGGTCGGCATAGCCCTGTTTGATCGTATCGGCGAGGCCGAAGGCCAGCTTGCGTTCGCTGGTGCGGACGGCGCCGTCGCCCGGTGCCGGCTCGACGGCAAAGAGCGCGGCGCGATTTTCGGCGTAGGGGAACTGGTACCACGGCACCTGATCGAGAAATCCTGCGTACTCGGCCGCCACCTTGGCCTGATAGATGTCGGCGGCGGTCCGCTTGCCTGATGTCGCCTCGGTGATGCGGCCGACCATGTTCTCATAGGCCCATTGGAGGGCGTGCTCGATCGTATGGCTGGTGCCGATGATCACCAGCATCTGGTGGTTGGCGAGGTTGAATTTGTAGTCGGAGCTGGCGCGGATGACCATCGCATAGTCCTGCCAGAAGCGGCCGATATAGGACCAGTAGGGGAAGCCGCTCGGCTGGTTCTTGTCGACGAAGCCGGCATAGTCGCGGGCGGCGTAGACGATCGCCCATTCCGGATAGGTGAGGAAGGTCGATTCCTCCGGCCGTTGGTAGCCGGGGATTTCGGCTCGCACCTTGTCGGCCAGCGCCTTGGGCGGGGCGCCGTCGGCGACGCCCGGTAAAGGTGCGCTGTCGAGCGACGACGTGGTCAGGAAACCATAGGCCAGCCCGGTGATGGGGATGAGCACGACGATGACGATCAGCCAGAGGATCGCCTTGATGATGCGTTTCAGCCAGCGGAGCAGGAACATGGCCGCTCAGGCCGTGGCGAAATGATCGTGCACGCGCTTCGACAGCCAGAAGCCGACATAGACGGCAAAGCCGCCGATGACGAGGTGCGGCAGGTTGGCGAAGAAACGGGCCGGGAATTCAACGTCGTTCAGGGAGCGGAAGCCATTGATGAAGATGCCGGCGTCGAGGCAGCCGGAACCGGTGATCAGGCCGAGCAATCCGTCGAACAGATAGACCGAGCCGAACAGCTTGAAATAGAACACCGCCTGGCGGTGCGAGATGAAGGCGGCGGCCAGCGCCCAGACGCCGGAGAAGGCGTGCAGAAGGTCGTCATACCATTGCAGCGAAAACAGGCCGAACAGATTGCCATTGGCGTCGTTGAACGCCGGTATATAGCCGATAGCGACAACGCCGAAGAACAGGAATGCGTATGCAATGGCAAGCTTCTGGACCAACGTCATGAAGTATCCCCCTCCAAGTGACGCTAAACGTTAGCTGATTTTGGTGTCAGTTGCAGCCCCAACCGGAAAGACCGTAAAAATTGTGGGGGATGCCAGGTCGTGGATGTCCGACCGAAAAGACAGTCGGCGCCGGGATTTCTCCCAGCGCCTCCCTGTCAGCTCAGGACACGGTCGCGGCAGCAACTTCCGTAAAGACGTCGCGCCATGCCGGCCTTGATGTTGACGGTCCTGCCAGTCCGCTACTCGAGAGCAGCGTCCGTTCGGGACCACGCCGGCCTTCACCCTTGCGAGCTTCGTCCAGCGCGCCATCGAAGGTTTTTGCCGTCCTTCATGGCAGCATCGGTCCGCCGTTGGCGTTCGCACGCTTTCCGCGGCCCCGTAGTCTCGGCATCCGTCCCTTGAAACAGGCAAGCCTGCTCTCGTTCCGGGCCGTACGGGCCTCAGGAAATCCGCCGTTTCGCTTTGCCTTTCGGCGTGGCAATCGGTAGCCGCCTGAGATGGGTTCAATGTACGGGGGAAAAGTGTCTGGGGGAACCGCCCAGAGCCTGTGGATAGCGGGATTATCGGGGACCAGTTCCGCGACCAGGGCGTTTTTCGACGCAGGCCCTGAACCCGGCACGGCAAGGACATCCACCGCGAACGAGCATCGCCAGACATTCGGTGCTTGCTCCGCTGGCCGGCGCGGGTTTCAATGCTGGCAAAGGATTCTAGGGCCGCGGCGTCCTCGATGTCCTTTGGGGGAGGTTGCTTGAAGGTCGGGGTGGTGCTCAATCCGATTGCAGGTGGCGGCCGGCTGAAACAGCATTGGCCCGAGGTCAGTGCTTCGCTGAGAAAGCATTTCGGCGATTTCGAGTTGCGCGAGACGCAAGCCGAAGGCGACGCCGAGAGGCTGGCGCTCGATCTCGCCGCCAGTGGTTTCGAGCTGGTGATCGCCGCGGGCGGCGACGGCACGGCCAGCGAAACGGCCGACGGGCTGCTGCAGGCGTTTCAGGAACACGGCCGGACGGCCGAGCTCGGTCTCTTGCCTTGCGGCACCGGTATCGATTTCGCCCGCGGGCTCGGCCTGTCTGATGAAGTCGACTTGACGCTGAGGCGCATTGCCGGGGCCAAGGCCCGCAAGGTCGATGCGGGTCGCATCTGCTATATCGACGATCACGGCGCGCTGGCCAGCCGCCATTTCATCAACATCGCCAGCCTCGGCCTTTCAGGTGCCACCGACCGCGCGGTCAATGCCGACAAGCGCAAGGGCAAAGTATCTGTCAAGGCACTGTTCTTCTGGCGCACTGTGGTCGAGTTCATGCGCTACCGGTTCCAGGACGTCAGGATCACCATCGACGACGGCGACCCGGTCGAGGCGCGCATGGCACTTGTGGCGGTGGCCAATGGAAAATTCTTCGGCGGCGGCATGATGATCGCGCCGGATGCCGAGCTGGACGACGGGCAGTTCGACATCGTCATCCTGCGCGCGGCCGGCAAGCTGAGGCTGATCTGGGACATCCGCCTGCTCTATGGCGGCCGGCACCGCAACCATCCGGCAATCACCATCCTGCGCGGCAAGAAAGTGGTTGTCGAACCGCTTGGCGATGTGGATAAGAACGGCGCGCTGGTCGACATAGACGGTGAGTCGCCGGGGCGCATACCGGCGACATTCGAGATCCTGCCAGGCGCGCTGACGCTCAGATGTTGATTCAACGCGTTAAGAGATTGATTCAGGTCGTTCCGGCTGTGATTCCGGCGACCCATTCAATCCACTGAAATCGCTTGCTAATTCCGCAACGTCAGCTTTCCAGTTTTGCCGGGAAACCAGGCGCACGCAGGTCGGTGCCGACGGCATCCTCGAGCAGTTTGACGATCTGGGTCGACCCGGCGCCGCCGCCATAGGCGGCCTTGCCCTCTTCGAAAATGGCGTTGACGCGTGAGGCGAGGTCGAGCGGCACGCCGAAATCCTCGCCCATACGAAGCGCGAAGCCGAGGTCCTTCAGCGCCAGGTCCATGGTGAAGCCGATGTCGTAGGAGCCGTTGAGGATGAGCTGGCTTTCGGTCTCGTGAACGAAGCTGTTGCCGGAGGAGGCGACGATCGCGTGATAGGACTGGGCGAGGTCGAGCCCGCCTTGCTTTGCCAGCATCAATGCTTCGCCGGCGGCGACGAGATGGATGAAGGCCAGCATGTTGGTGATCACCTTGATCACCGCCGCAGAGCCGACCGGACCCATCAGGAACGACTTCGCGCACATCGCTTCGATGGCCGGTCGATGATGCGCATAGAGCGCCGCATCGCCCCCGACCAGTGCGGTGATTTTTCCGACAGCCGCCAGGTGCACGCCGCCGGTGACGGGACATTCCAATGTCTCGATACCTGTCGCCGAGGCGAGTGCGGCGAGCCGCACAATCTCGTCGCGGCCGTTGGTCGACATTTCGATCCAGGCGCCACCTTTGGGCAAGCCTTCAAGCAATCCGCTAGGGCCGGCCAGCACCTCTTCGCTTACCTTCGGCGACGGCAGGCAGGTGATGGCGTTGCCGGCACGCGCGGCGGCCTCGGCCGGGCTGTTCGCGGCGTTGGCGCCGAGTGCCACAAGACGATCAACGGCTGCCCGGTCGCGGTCATAAACGGTGACGGCAAAGCCGTTGCGGATCAGGCTGGCGGCAAGGTTGCCGCCGAGATGGCCAAGGCCGATGAAGGCGTAGCTTTCACTCACGGCATCAGCGGCGTCTGCATCATCTGCAGATGCAAGTCCTTGCCGTTCCAGGGATGCGCCTCGCAGACCGCTTCATTCAGTTCGACGCCAAGGCCAGGCTCCTTCGACGGGATGACGTTGCCATCCTGCCATTCGATCTTTTTCTTCAGCAGCGTCGCGTGAAAACCGTCCCACTGCTTCAGCGATTCCAGGATGAGGAAGTTGGGCAGCGTCACCGCAAGCTGGATGTTGGCGGCGCCGACGATCGGCCCGCAATAACAGTGCGGCGCCACCTGGATGTGATAGGCCTCGGCCATGGCGGCGATCTTCTTGGTTTCGAGAATGCCGCCGGAACGGCCGAGGTCCGGCTGCAGGATGGTCGCGGCGCGGTTTTCGATGACACGGGCGAACTCGAACTTGGTCGTCAGCCGCTCGCCGGTTGCGATGGGAATGGACGTGCCCCGCGCCACCTGCGCCATTACCTCCGGCATGTCAGGTGGCACCGGCTCCTCGAACCACAACGGATCATAGGGTTCGATCGCACGCGCCAGGCGCAGGGCGCCCGATGCGGTGAACTGGCCGTGCGTGCCAAACAGGATGTCGGCGCGGGTGCCGACCGCCTCGCGGATCGCCTTGACCATGCGGGTGGAGACATCGATGTCAAGCAGGCGCGGCTGGTGGCCATCGAAAGCCGTGTAGGGACCGGCCGGGTCGAGTTTTACGGCAGTAAAACCCTGCTCGACATATTCGAGCGCGCAGGCCGCCGCCATCTCGGGGTCGTTGTAGACGTTCCTGCCGTCCGGCGCATCCTCGGAATGGACACTGCCGGTGTGCGGATAGAGGTAGGTGTAGGAGCGCAGGGTCTCGTGCACCTGGCCGCCGAGCAGCTTGTAGACCGGCTTGTTGGCTTCCTTGCCGATGATGTCCCAGCAGGCCATTTCGAGCGCCGAGAAACAGCCCATGCCAGAAACATCGGGGCGTTGGGTGAAGCCCGAGGAATAGGCGCGGCGGAAGAAGTTCTCGATATCGTGTGGGTCGCGGCCGATGAGATAACGCTCGGCCATGTCCTCGATCATTTTCGCGGTGACGTGGCCGGAGAAGGTGGCGTTATAGGCTTCGCCATAGCCGACGACGCCGCCATCGGTGGTGAGCTTGACGAAGATGAAATACTTGCCGCCGATACCAGGCGGCGGATTGCCGACAACCCAGGTCTTGACGTCGGTGATTTTCATTTTTGGTCCTCCAGAACCAGTTCGGCGCCCTTCCATCCGGTCATGATCGAGGCGGCGTTGGTGTTGCCGGTGATATTATCGGGAAAGATCGAGGCGTCGATGACGCGCAAGCCCTCGAGGCCGTGCACTTTCAGACGCGGATCGACGACAGCGCGCGTGGGGTCCGGTCCCATGCGGCAGGTCGAAACCGGGTGGTAGACGGTGCCCGAGCGTTTCCTGAAATCCGCAATCAGATCGGTGTCCGAAGTGATCGACGGACCGGGCAAAACCTCTTCCTCGATGATCTCGGCCATGGCCGGCATCGAAGCGATCTTCCTGACGAACTTCACCGCCGCCAGCATTTCATCGACATCGGCGTTGGTGGAATAGGCGTTGGCCGTGATCCTGGGATAGTCGCGCGGGTTGTTGGAGCGGATCATGATCTCGCCACGGCTCGACGGGCGGCAGTTCGACAGCCCGATGGAGAAGCCCGGCCACGGGTCGGGCGTCAGGATCGGGCGTTCGCCGCTCTTCGGGATCACTGTCGAGAAGGCCTGGAAGTAGAGCTGCATATTGGGGCGGCTGGCCGCCGGGTCGGTGCGGAAGAAGCCGCCGGCATTGTTCATCGACAGCGACAGCGGGCCGGAGCGTAGCAGAATGTATTGCATGCCCACCAGAAGCTTGCCCCACCACGGGCGCAGGATCTGGTTGAGCGTCGGCAGCCTGCCCTTGAAGGTGTAGTTGATGCCGACATGGTCCTGCAGGTTTGCCCCGACATTCTCGTTGGCATGAACGATTGGAATGCCCAGCCCCTTGAGCAGCGCCGAGGGACCGACGCCGGACAGTTGCAGCAGTTGCGGCGAGTTGACCGAACCGCAGGACAGGATCACTTCGCGTCCGGCGCGGGCGGTTCTCGTTGCGCCGTTCTGCAGATATTCGACGCCGACGGCGCGCTTGCCCTCGAACAGGATCCGGGTCGCCAGCGCATTCATCTCGACGAGGACGTTTTTGCGCTTCATCGCCGGGCGCAGGAAGGCGCGGGCGGCCGACATGCGGCGGCCGTTCCTGGTGGAGATCTGGTAGACGCCGACGCCTTCCTGCGATGCGCCGTTGAAATCCGGATTGAGCGGTAGGCCGGCCTGCTGGCCGGCGGCAAGGTAGCGCCTGGTCAGCGGATGGACTGAATTCGAGCAGTCGGTAATGTGCAGCGGCCCGCCGGTGCCGCGCCAGCCGTCGGCGCCAGCTTCATTGTCTTCCAGCGCCTTGAAGGCAGGCAGGAGATCGTCGTAGCCCCAGCCGGAATTGCCGGCGGCTGCCCAGGCGTCGAAATCCTCGCGCGCGCCCCTGATCCACACCATGGCATTGATCGAGCTCGAGCCGCCAAGCAATTTGCCGCGCGGCCAGTGGTCGGCATTGCCGCCGAGGCCGGGGTCCGGCTCGGCCTTGTAGTTCCAGTTGACCGCCGGGTCGAAGAAGGTCTTGCCGTAGCCGAGCGGCATCTGCACGTAGAAGCGGCGGTCGGTGCCGCCGGCCTCCAGCACCAGCACGGAGAAGCGGCCGGAGGCCGACAGTTTTTCCGCCAGGACCGACCCGGCCGAGCCGGAGCCGACAATGATGAAATCAAAACTCTGCATGATGGATGCGGGCGGCTCCGGAAATCTGGCCGCAGCCTAGACGGCGCATGCTTCCCAAGTCGCCGTGCCTTCCGGCATCGGTTGTGAAAAAAGCGACCGGCAGTCCTCAGTTTGAATTTCAGCGCTTCGTCCGGAGGAGGCAAGCCCTGACCCGTTTGCGACCCTCGCTCCCCTACCGCGAATGGCTGCTTGGCGCCTCACGTCGGCTGTTGAATCAATCTTGCTATCGCCCGATAGCAGACGTAGCCAGCGCGAACCGCGGACATCGCAGTTGCCCCTATTGCAGAAATTCCCCGCCCTCTCAGAAGCGCACCTTCCTTATCGACCGAACCAAGCGCGCCCCGAAGCAGTGATCTAGAGCAGAACGAGGTCCATTGGAGTTTTGCCATTGTTCGGGCTATGATTGGGCGGATTCTTTCCTTGGAAAAACGCTGGGAAGGCAGGTTGCAACAGTGCTTTCCAATCATTTGAGGCGAGGCTTCCTGTTCGCGTTCATGACCGCGTTCAGCCTGCTTTGGCTCGCTGAGGCCCACGCCGAGAGACGCGCGGCCGTTGTCGTCGGTAACGGTGACTACGCCTTCGCTCCCCTTACAAATCCCCGCAACGACGCCAAGCTTATTGCCAATACCTTGACCGAGCTCGGCTTCGATGTGCTGCTTTTCTACGACGTCAAAAAGGCTGCCACCAAGGACTTGAAGGACGCAATTGCAGAGCATCTCGTGGGTGCAGACATGGCGATATTCTACTACGCCGGCCATGCACTGCAGTTCGATCGTCAGAACCTGCTGCTGCCGGTCGACACCGCCACGTCCTCCGCAAAGAAAATCGTCGCCGATGCGATGCGTCTCAACGATCTTATCGATATCGTCAAGGACGACCCGGTTGGGGTGAAGCTCTTCATCCTCGACGCCTGCCGAAGTAACCCTGCCGCGAAGGACAAGGGACTGGACGAGGGACTGGCCAACACAGAATCGGGAAGCGGCCAGGTGCTTATTGCCTTCGCGACAAGTGCTGGAGAAGTCGCCTATGATGGCACAGGCATAAACAGCCCATATTCCTCCGCCCTCGCCAACGCTTTGCAAACGCCGGACCTCGATGTCTACGACACGTTCAGGACGGTGCGAGGCGACGTCCGCCAGGCAACAGGTGGGTTTCAGATACCCTGGATCACCGGTTCGATTGAGACGAAATTTGTGTTCAAGCACGGTGGCGCAGTGGTCAGCGGGGCGCCGGCGCCGGTTGAGACAAGCGGCGGCCTGACCATCGACGCGGTGTTGTGGGCCTTCATCAAGGATAGCCCCAACCCGGACGATTTTAGCCGTTTCGCAAAAGTCTTTCCGCAGAGCCGCTTTGCCGCAGAGGCAACGGAGAAGAGCAAGGTGCAACTGGCGTCGCTTTCCCAGCGCGGCGCCTTCGTCAGCGGCCCTCTGAGATCCGCTTCAATCGAGGACGAGATCTTGGTCGTCGGTGAGAGCCAGGCGGCTAGCGCCGAGTTTGTTTTCCAACAGGCAGGAGAACGCGCCGTCAGTGAAACGTTTCGCGTATGGCCATCGGTTTTGCCCGACACTCAAAAGGGCATGAAGGCGCTCGTGACGAATTGTGACCTCTATGCGGCAGATCCCAACGACCCACAGCGTTCTGTCCCTGGCGTCACCAATGGGCTGGTCAACGTTCGCGATGCGCTCAGGGCATGCGGCTTCGACCTTGCAGCCGACATCAACAACCCGCGCCTGCAGTTTCAATTCGGGCGTGTTCTGGAAATTGCCAGGCGCTACGATTGGGCTGAGCACTACTATGAGCTTGCCGGCAAGCAGCAATACAGTGCTGCGCTCATAAACATGGGTTATATGGCACGTGTCGGAATGGGGCGCGAGATCGACTACGGCCGTGCGTTCGACTTTTACGTTCGGGCCGCTGCGCTTGGCAATCTCAGGGCCAGGACCGACATCGGCTCAGCCTATATTGCCGGCCAGGGCGTGCCAAAGCTGCCGGAGGAAGGCGTTCTTTGGTATCGCTTGGCCGCATCAAGCGGCTGGGCGAATGCGATCACCGCGCTCGGCGACGCCTACCGCCTCGGCACCGGCGTCAAGCAAGACTTCGTCCAGGCAGCCTCGTTGTATGCAGCAGCAGCCGACACCGGCCAGATCGATGCGATGGCGAATCTGGGACAGTCTTATATCGCGGGGGAAGGCGTGAAAAAGGACGTGCCACGAGGACTCGACCTGTTGCAGCGCGCAACCGAAATGGGCAACAGATACGCGCCCTATTTTATGGCACAGCTATATCTGAAGGGCGACCGCAAGCTGGCTGCCGATCCTCGCCGCGCCCTGACCCTCCTTGAGCTTTCCGCAAACAGGGGAAATGAGTACGCCTATGTCCGTCTCGCGTGGGGGCATCGCGACGGTGTATTCACCGGGGGCAAGCCCAACCTGCAACGAGCTTACTTCGACGCCTCGCTCGCCGCGAGGCTGCGGGCCGATCAGGGGGAACAGGCAAAGGCAGAAATCGCCGAGAAAATAAACCGCGCAACTCGAGAAAAAATAGACACAGAAGTTGAACTATTTATCAAACAGAATGGACCGTAACATCTGACCAATATTACACGAATTCGAAATGCTTGCGTCACTACCGATTGTCAGAAGCCAAAACCCATTCATAACGGCTCCCAGCGACGCCGACGAAAGGGACGATTGATCAATATTGAGAACTGCGGCGCTTCGGCGCTGATTGGTCGCGTCGAGGCGCATTCGTCTTGGTGACCTTAGCGCACCGTCCGTCCGAGACGAAAACGCAGATAATGGGCCTCCCCGCAATCGTCACGCAGCCGTTCAGCATGACTGAAGTGGAGACCAGAGCGGCAGCCGAAGCCATCCGTGACAGCAGCGATCTTGCCATTTGCGTCGCTCCTCAAGACTTGGCCGAAGTAGAACGGCCGCTGCCCAGCATCAGGAAGTTCCAACGGCACGCCAGAACAAGAAATACGCGAACTGCCCTACAGTCAAGGCCACGCAGGCGAATGCGCCGGCCTTGCAAATTGACGAAGCCGCCGATGGAGTTTGGCGAAGGCATGTAACTGGAGTGTGCCGCCGTTGCGAGGGCTTTTCGCCCCGTGGCATATGCTGCTAGACTGGTTCGAGACAGCGAACACCAGACAGGCGCGCCGCATAGCTTGAACGTTTGACACGCATAAATCGTCATTGCTACGCTAGCATCCCCAAAGTGAGCGCCAATCAATGAGAAAACTCACAGAACTTTTCCTTCGAAAGGGTAAGCAAAAGCCGGAAGTTGAAAACCCAGGTAATATTTATATATACAAATCAAAAGAAGAAAAAATCTCGACTATTATTATAACAACTTTTGATGTAAATCCGGATCTTATAGAAGAAATCATCGTCACCACCAAGCGCAGGCTTCCGGGAAAGAACGATAGGCTCATTTATCTGACCAACAATCCGGACTTCACGATGTTCCGCCGTCACGGCGTAATTTTCGAGTATCTGCCCCCTTTAATAGAACAGCGGCTGCACGCAACCGACATGCCCTGGCAGGCTTATTTGCAGGGGCGCTGGGGGCTCCTTCTTGCAAAATGGCGCCCCCGCCGTGTCCTGGCTTACGGCACGAAAATCGACACTTTCCTGGAAGCGGCGCCAGCGACAACCGTCCGCAAGGGGCCGGATACTCCCAAGTCATGAAGCTGAACATTCTGTTCATCGCCGATGTCCGCTTCGAAGGTGGCACGTCCACGGCGCTCGCGGTGGAAATCCAAGCGGCCGCCCGCGCGGGTCTCAAGACCGGCTTGCTGGCAGTGAAGGGACCATTGCTGGGTCACCCCCACCCGATGCATCCCGACTTGCGGGCGCTGCTCGATGGCGGCGCTACAGAACGGATCGACCCGGAAACGAAGGTCGAAGCCGATCTTGTCCTACTCCACCACCCGACGATAATGTCCAACCGCGTCACCAGGCGGATCAGCATCCGGGCCAAACACCTGGTCGTGGTTCTCCATCATCCTATGGTCGACCGGCTAGGCAAGCTGCAGTATGACCTAGCGCGCATCATCAACAATTGCCGTTGGGCGTTTGGCGTCAATGTTTTGCTCGCCCCCGTCAGCGCCATCGTTCGCGACGCTTTGCCCCGTCGTTTGCCTGCGGGCGCCGAACTCTTGCCGGAAGACTGGACAAATCTGATCGATCTCGGCGACTGGCCTCGCAGGGCAGACGGCCCGCCGCATAATCCAGTGGTCATTGGCCGCCATGCCCGTCCGGACAAATTGAAATGGCCAAGCAGCGTCGCCGATGCGATGCGCATCTACCCTGCAGATCGATCACGCTACACCATTAGGATTCTGGGCGGCGATTCCTTCCTCGAGGAACTTTATGGTCCGCTGCCGACCAACTGGGAAATACTACCCTTTGCATGGACCGGCATCCCCGAGTTTCTCCAAGGGCTCGATTTCTATGTCTATTATCATAGCGATTCCTGGTCGGAGGCTTTTGGTCGCACCATCCTCGAAGCGCTCGCGGTAGGGCTCGTCACGATTCTCCCCACACACTTCCAGCCATTATTCGGTGACGCAGCAATCTATGCGGCGCCGAGAGATGTTGAGCGGGTCATCGACAAATTCATCAACGACGTAGAGGCCTACGCTCAGCAATCGGCCTTGGCCAAGGATTTCGTTTCTCGACACCATTCAGCTGACCTCTTCCAGCAACGCCTTGAGAGATTGTTCGGCATTGCCAGACCACGAGATTCGGCAGTCGAGCGAGCGTCGATGATCCAGCCATTGCCGACACGTCACGTTCTGTTTGCATCCACCAACGGCATCGGAATGGGGCATCTTGCACAGCAGATGGCTGTCGCTCAGCGGTTGCCGGAGGGGCTGAAGCCCGTCTTTGCGACGATGTCCTACGCCATGAGAATTGCAGCCAATGAGGGTTATCACGCCCACTTCCTAACCTATCATCGCGGCATCGATGCCGCGCCCGAGGACTGGAACGACGTGCTTGCCGAGGAATTATTCGACCTGATCAGTCATCTGCGCCCAGCGGTCTTTGCCTATGACGCGACAGCTGTGTTCGACGGTGTCGCCGCAGCGCTGGCCATGGACCCCAACCTGTTTTCGATCTGGGTGCGCAGGCCGATGTGGAGGGAATCGCACCGACGGTTCCTGGAGATGGCGAACGTTTTTGACGCCGTGATAGAGCCAGGAGAGTTGGCGGACGAGTTCGATCACGGCCCGACCAAGGAGATGCGCGACAAGGTCTTTTTGGTCCCGCCGGTCCTGCATCTGGAACCCAACGAGCGCCTGGAGCGCACTGCTGCGCGCCTATTCCTCGACCTGCCGGAAGGCATGACCGTCGTCGCCCTGCAACTCGGCTCAGGCAGCAATTTCGACATGCGCGGCGTCCGCAACGGCGTTCTTAAAGCTCTGCTCGACCGTCCGGATACGCTGGTGCTAGATATCCGCTCGCCGATCCGCGCTGATCTCGCACCCGACGAGCCGGTCGGTCCGAGGCATCGGATCGTCGAGCTGTTCCCGAGTTTCCACTACAGCCACGCATTCGACGCCGCGGTCGTCGCGCCTGGCTACAACACTTTCCATGAGAATATCCTTGGCGCAGTCCCGACTTTGTTTGTGCCCAACGAGGCCGACGAGATGGACCTGCAGCTCAACCGTGCACGCTGGGCCGAGCTCGGCGGTTTTGGCCTACTGATGCGGCGCGACCATGGCCTCCCACATGTTGATAGCTTCGTTGAGCGGCTGCTCGACCCTACCGAGCGCGACAGCATGGCAGCGCGCTGCAGTTCTATCATCTGGACCAACGGCGCCGACCAGATCGCGGACTTCATCGAAGACCACGCCAGGATTCTCCGAACCGACTGGGACATCACCAAAGGTGCCTGACGTCGCGGCTGAGCAAATATTCTGTTGGTGTCGTCCAATGGTGTCGTCGTCGGCCGTCTGACCCACCAAATTGCTGTCGCCGCCGAACGGCTTGCGGCCGCTTCCGGCCCAAGGCTGCAGTTTAGCTTTGCGCCGCATGTCGGCCGTTTGAGCTGCCTTTGCCGCTGCCTGAAAACAGACATCGTCGGTGCGCGCGCATCTCGGCTCGGTTCGCGGGCGATGTCGGATTTCCCTGCCGGCCGGCCTGAGGGCTGCGCGACCGCTCAAGCCCCTTTCGCTCCCACCGACTTGTGTGCAGTGGTGTTTTGCTGTCTGCTCCACCCCACGGCAGTCGTGAGGGGCAGCGAGCGGCATGGACCTGCGGAAACTGGAGGGCGAACACGGTTTCGCCCTTGGTTATTGCGTTCAGGGTAGCGGTCCGTTGCTGTTCCTGGTCGGTGCGCCGGCTGGAATTTCTGAATTCGCCGGCATAGCGACAAAACTCGACCATAGTTTTACTGTGGTGACGCATGACCCCAGAGGGGTTGGTGCAAGCCAGATTTCGGGCGATTACAGCACGACGCCGGAACTGCTGGCGGGAGACCTGCTCTCTCTGATCCGGAGCATGACCGACGAGCCTGTCCTGATTTTCGGCGCCAGTGGCGGCGCGGTAACTGGACTCGCACTGCTCGCGGCTCATCCAGAAGCAGTACTGCACCTCGTGCTGCACGAGCCTCCGCTCTTCGGCCTGCTACCAGAAGGCATGGAGCTGCTGGCAAGAATGGACATCGCCTTTCGTACCGCCGCTGACGACCCGGATGCCGGAATGCAAATGTTCGCTGACTTAACTGAGACATTTCAAACCACCTACGAAGCCGCGCCTCGACCAAAGCCGATCAAGCTACCACCGGGTACGCCCGCCGAGCGTGCGAGGAATCGCTTTTTCCTGAATGCCATGGCGCCGGCGACGGTGCGCTATCATCCGCTTACCGAACGGCTGCCGGGTGATCATATTCTTATCGCAGCAGGCGAGGCCTCCATCGGTCAGCCCGCTCGCCGTGCCGCTGAGGCTTTGGCCGGCGCATTCGATACTTCCGTCATCGAATCACCCGGCAATCATCTAGGAATGATTCTTGAGGCGGAGCGTTTTGGCGAGTGGCTGATGGAGACGCTGCGGACAATTCGCGCCGGCTGAACTAACGAATTTGACTGCGCGACGATGCTGGTGGCGCGTTGACGCGTCGATGCCGTAACGATACGAGATCGGGCTATCGATCTCGGGGATTTTCGCATGGTGCAATACGCGAACGGCCGGCCGCTCGGCGACCTTACGCTGAGGACCCTGGCGATGCCTTCCGATGCCAATGCAGCGGGCGATATTTTTGGCGGCTGGGTGATGGCGCAGATGGATCTTGCCTGCGGCATCCGCGCCGCCGAGCGCGCCAAGGGCCGCGTGGTGACGGCGGCGGTGAAGGAGATGTCGTTCGCCAAGCCGATGAAGATCGGCGACACGCTGTGCATCTACACCCATGTCGAACGTGTCGGCCGCACCTCGATGACGCTGAAGGTCGAGGCCTGGGCGCAGCGCTACCTCTCCGACCTGATGGAAAAGGTTACCCACGCCGATTTCGTCATGGTGGCGTTGGACGGCGAAGGCAAGCCGAAGGCGGTTCCGGCGGAAGGCTGAGCGGCTGGATGCAGTCAGCTTAAAATTGAACGGCAACGCCGCTGCCAGCCTCCCGCAAGGGGGGATGCGGGCAACGAAATGTGTGATGCCTTTCATATTCGCGTTCGCAAATTTCCGTGACCGTGTCCGAGCGGATCCGGAGACAAGACAATGCGTCAACGATTGCTGAACGGCGCATTGGCGGGCGCGCTTGCAGCCTTGTTCTGCCTGCTGGCCGCAACCGCCTATACCGAGGTCAAACGAGAAGAGGCCGAAGTCCGTTGCGCCTCCGAAAACCACACCCTCAGGGGACAAGCGACCAGGTGCGAAATCTGCGTTGCGACGACGTGCGACACCGGTGCGATGGCTGTGCGCAATTGCGGTAAAAGGGCGGCCTGCGCCATCGACGGCAAGGTGGTCAATCAGGCCCCGAAATCGAAGCGGCTCGAAAGCCGTCCGCGGGTCGGAATGCAGATGCAGCCGTAGAATCCGTCGACGCTATGCACCGCGCGCAAACCCTTGCAGCGCAAGAGTTTCAGGCGTGAATCCCATCGAATTTCGCCCGCGCCGCCTTGACACGTTCGGTGTTCTTGCGCGCCCATGCGCCGAGTGCTGCGACTGGCACCAACAGCTCGCGGCCGAGATCGGTCAACTCATAGTCGACGCGTGGTGGGATGGTCGGAAACACGGTGCGCGTGACGAAGCCGTCGCGCTCCAAGCCGCGCAAGGTGGTGGTCAGCATCTTCTGCGAAATGCCGCCGACGGCCGTTCTCAATTCGTTGAAGCGCAGGGGGCCGTCGCCAAGCTTGCCGACGACGAGCACGGTCCACTTATCACCGACGCGCTGCAGGATCTCCGAGACGGCGCGGCAGTCCTCGGTGTTATGCGGGTGCCTCAGTAACAAAAACGTGCCTCCTTGCACTTCGAGTTTGCGGTATCTCATATAGCGCCGGTATCCAAACGATACCACAATTTCCCGCAAGGAGAGCCCCCAAATGTCCAAACCTAAAATCGCCATTGTCGTCGGTTCGACGCGCGCCGCACGCTTCGCCGACGTCCCCACTGAATGGATCGCCAAGATCGCCAAGTCGCATGCCGATATCGATGTCGAAGTCGTCGACCTGCGCGACTTCCCGCTGCCGTTCTTCGACGAGGTCGCATCGTCCGCCTGGGCGCCGTCACAGAACGAAGTGGCGCAGCGCTGGCAGAAGAAGGTCGCCGGGTTCGACGGCTTCATCTTCACCGCCGCTGAATACAATCACGGCCCGACGGCCGTGCTGAAGAACGCCATCGACTACGCCGCCAACGAATGGAACAAGAAGCCGGCCGGCTTCGTCGGCTATGGCAGCGTCGGTGGCTCGCGTGCCGTTGAGCAGCTCCGCCTTTATGCCGTCGAGCTGCAGATGGTGCCGGTCAAGTCCGCCGTCCATATCGCCTGGGGCGATTTCCTCGCAGTCCGCCAGGGCGAGAAGAAGCTTGAGGAGCTTGAACACCTGAACCAGGCGGCAACCGCGCTGGTCAACGACGTCGCCTGGTGGGCGAAGGTCCTGAAGGCGGCGCGCAAGGCCGATGCAATCTCCGAGGAAGCCAGGGCGGCCTGATCGCCTGTTTGAATTATCCTCCCAAGGATGTGGGGCGGCGCTTGCGCCGCCCTTTTCAATTTCCGGAAGCTGCCAGTGCGTGCTGCGGCTGCCTTGGCCTGATAATGCAATCGGCCAGGCGGTGCTGCTCGTTCAATTCGTCCGCATGGTGCTGGCCCCATTCGCAGAGCGCCAGCAGGATGGGCTCGAGGCTGAGGCCAAGTGGTGTCGCGGAATATTCGACGCGCGAGGGGACCTCGGCGAAAATTTCGCGGCTGACGAGGCCGTGCTCCTCCATTTCGCGAAGCTGCTGGATCAGCACTTTCTGGGCAATCGTGGGAACCAGCGACTTCAGCATCGACAATCGCCGGGGGCCGTCGAAGAGGTGGTAGAGGATAACCGCCTTCCAGCGGCCCGAGATCACTTTCAAGGCGCGTTCCGCTGGCAGCATCGGCAGTCTCTTGATAGGGCCGGTCATGGTTACCTTCCGGTCAGCAGGGGACAAATGAGTGTGTAGTCCGGGCCACGCAGATAGTGGCAAACAGCAGCCTTTGCCATAGCGAGGTTGCCATGAGAGCCATTCAACTCAGCCGTTTTGGCGGTCCCGATGTCCTCGATGTCGTGGACGTGCCGCAGCCTGAACCGAAGGCCGGCGAGATGCTGGTCCGCGTTCGTGCGGCAGGCGTGAATTTCTTCGAGGTGCTGATGCGCGCGGACCGCTATGCGGTGACGCCGCAATTGCCGGTGATGCTCGGCGTTGAGGCCGCAGGCATGGTGGAGGCGCTCGGGCAAGGCGTGGACGCGCGGCTGCTTGGCGCCCGCGTGGCGGCACCTCTCTTTGCATCGACACGCCCGTTTGGCGGTTACGCCGAATATGTGACGCTCGGCGCCAAGCTGGCCGTGCCGCTGCCGGACGCACTTTCCTTCGAGGATGCGACGGCATTGATGGTGCAGGGACTGACGGCCTTGCATCTGCTGCGGCAAAGCCCGCCGAAGGGTAAGTCCGTGCTGGTCCTGGCCGCCGCCGGCGGTGTCGGCTCGTTGCTGGTCCAACTGGCCAGGCGTGAAGGCGCCAGCGCCGTGATCGCTGCTGCCGGCGGCGCGGCCAAACGCGACCTTGCCTTGTCGCTCGGCGCCGATGCGGCCATCGACTACTCCAGGGCGGATTGGGCCGCGCAGGTCTGGGGAGCAACAGGCGGCGACGGCGTCGATATCGTCTACGATACCGTCGGCGGCTCGATGACGGCAGCGACGCTCGCCGCGCTCACGCCTTGCGGCGAGCTGGTGTTTGCCGCTCTTGGCAGATACGCGGTCAGCGCCTCGGATCTGGAGGCAATGATCAATCGAAACCAGTCGCTGCGAGGGTTCGCCCTGCTGCCGCTGCTTTCTCCAGATGTGCTGCGCGACAGCCTGTCCGAGCTTTTCGATCTGGCCGCCAGCGGTGGGCTTTTGGTGACGGCAGGCAGCCGCTTCCCGCTCGATCAGGCCAGCGAGGCGCATCGTCTGCTGGACGAGCGCCGCTCGACGGGCAAGGTCGTGCTGGTGCCTTAGCATCGTGATCGATTGAATTGCTCACAGGCCGATCGTGGAATTCGTCCGTTCTTCCGGTCAAGAGCACGCCACCACTGCACTTGCAGGAGTGTTCCGACCTCCGTGCCAAGTAGACTTAACGGCGCGGGCGGGCGGTCGAGCCACGGACCACCAATTCAACTGGCATGATAATTTGCTTCGGGGCGGCGTTTGCGAACACCATGTCGGCGGCAAGCCGCCCCTTCCTGGCGATATCCTGCGCTACGGTCGTGAGGGGGGGCGTGGTGCGAGCAGATTCAGCGGTGCCATCGAAACCCACCACCGACAGCTGCTCGGGTATGTTTATGCCACGACGAATTGCTTCATCGAGCACGGTGATTGCTTGCCAGTCCGACATGGTCAGGATTGCCGTTGCTTCCGGAACTCGATCGAGCACGACAGCCCCGGCGGAGGGTTCTCCTGGAGTGGTCTCGATTATCGGGACATCGTTGATCGACAGACCAACCTCTGCCAGGCCCTGGGCGAAGCCCAGGAGCCTTTCGTGGTCGAGCTGAAATCCCGCGCTAATCGCGCCTTTGCCACGGCCCGGAATATGGATGATCGGCGGTCCGGATGTGCGCCGGATGGACAGGATCGCAAAACGCCGATGGCCAAGCGCAGCCAGGTGCCTGACAGCCGCCAGAGCGCCGCTCCTGCCGTCGATTCGGATTGAGTTGACGTTCGGACCGGCCTCACTTTCCAGGATGACAAAAGGCAGGCGCCGGCGCTGCGCCGATGTGATCAGATCGATGTCTGCGCTGTGGCCCAGAATGAAGCCGTCGACCAATGCCTCTCTGATGGCGGAGGTACGCGTTTCGTCCGTACCATTGATCAGGCCCAGCGTTGCTCCGGCCTCATCGCATGCAATCGAAACGCCAAGCACCAGCTCTCGCATGTATGGGCTTCTGATCACGTCGGCAATGGCATACGCCCCTGGCGGCATGAAGCCGATGGCGTTGAACTTGCCGTCACGCAGCACTCGTCCTCTTGGGTCGGGGCCATCGTACCCTAGCTGGCGGGCGGCAGCCTCGACGCGCTGGCGCACGTCGGCCCGCACCAGGTCTGGATGGTTGAATACATTGGAAACAGTGCCGCGGGAAACCCCTGCAAGCCGGCCGACGTCAGCGAGGGTTGGCATTTTGGAAGCGCTCATTTCCCTCAGTTAGACAATTTTTTGGAGCGCTCCAAGTTTTTTCTTGACTCCGCGAGCTAAAAGTCAGAATTTACCTTTGGAGCGCTCCAAAACGGCAAAATAAGCAGATTTTTCCGGTATTTTGTGCCGGCGACGGCTAAGTGTGCCTGACGCTGGAAATGTTCGCCAAATAAATAATCATGAAGGAGGATTAGCATGGCTGCGACCAATGGTGCTCCGACCTCGCTCGTCGGAAAGACTTTCGATTGCGCGTTCGGCCCGTTCGTGCCGAGGCTGACGGTCCTGTCGCTGACAGAATTGCGCGTGCAGGCTACGATCGGTGCTACTGAGATCGATGAAGTGGTTCAGAGCGATCTGACGGGCGTTCGCCCGGGCCTGTTCATCATGAGTTGGACCGAGCAGAGCGGCAACTTCATTGTTCAGGTTCAGGATCACGAGAACAAGGTCGTCCATAATTACGCGCGTCTGGCGGACGGACAGCTGTTCTGTGCCCAAGGTGCAATTCAATCGGTACCGGCGGCCTGAGAGCCGCCGGATTCGGAGCTACGCGACCCTTCGCACACCGGCGCTGAGGCCCGGCGCTGCAATCAATGGAGGACACCATGGTTATCACCACCGATATCATCGACCAGACCGACCCGGGACAATGGGATCCTAAGCTTGACGCAGTGATCGCGGCGCCCGCCAACCACAAGGTCGTGTTTGAAAACGACCGACTGCGCGTGCTTGAAGTGATCCTCGAGCCCAACGAGGAAGAGCCAACGCACCACCATCGCTGGCCTTCGGTCTTCGTATTCGATCAGGTGCAAGGGCCGATCCATGATTTCGCGCCGGATGGGACCATGATGCCGCCCAATCGAGATGTCATTCAAGCGATCCACGCTTGGGATGGTCGGGGCTGCCTCGTCGTCCACATGGCGCCCCAGCCGGCAGGTCGCGTGCTAAACGCCTCAGGCAAGACACTGCATGGCATCCGCGTTGAGATGAAGTATTAGGACGGACAAACCTCTGCCGGCCGACACATTCGCCCGCTGCCGGCAGATGGTGCATGTGCGACTGTCTGCTCTCGGAATGCAGGTTTCGACGGCGGCGGCCGGTCAGTTTGTCGGGGGTGCCGCGACGCCGGCGTGGTGGCTTCCCAACTGCCAGAAGAGCAGCGGAAACCGCCCGCGCTGCTCTTCGACGAGGCGGAAGCCGGCCCCGCGGATCAAGCGCAACGGATCGCGGTTGAGCTGGCAGCCGCCGGCGAACTGTCCCCATAGCGGGTTCAGGCGCTCCTGCCACCTGCGGCAACGCGGCTCCTCGGCCCGACCGTGCTCGATGAAAATCAGCCGGCCTGTGGGCTTCAGGATACGCCGGATTTCCGTGAGCGCCGCCTCAGGGTCCGGAATGGTGCAGAAGGCATAGGTGACCACGACCGTGTCGGCGAAGTCATCAATCAACGGCAGGCTTTCGCCGCTGGCCCGGAGGCATTCGATATCGAATGGCAAGGAATGGCTCTTCGGTCCGGCCAGGCCGAGCATCGTGCCGTCGGGATCGACGCCGACCAGCCGCTCCACACTGGCGGCGTCGTAATAGGGAAGATTCAAGCCGGACCCGAAGCCGACTTCGACGACGATACCTTCCGCCAGCGGGATCACACGCCTTCGCATGCGGGCGAATGCGTTGGCCGAACAGCCGGCGTGAACGAGGTAGGGCGCAATGCAGCGTGCGTACCAGGAGAGACAGGATTGGCACATGTCTCAGCCTCCTTGCCCTGTGTTCGCGGCGCCAATCGGGCCGCCGTCTCCGGCAAGGGCCTCGGACGTGCGACGGCGGATGAGAGTATTGACCAGTGACATTTCTCGCTCCAAGGGAGTCTCCTGATCGGGCCCATTCGGCCCGACGTCGTGGGGATGGATAGATGGCCGGCGTCCCCTCAACGTCCCTGCGCGGCCGCGTTGCGGATCGATGGAGCGGTTGGAACTCCGACTTCTGGGTTTTCCGGAATTCCGCCTGAACGGGCGGCCGGTGGAACTCGCCTTGCGCAAGGCGGCCGCGCTCCTCATCTACCTCGCAGAGGCCGGCAGGCCCGTGGCGCGCGAGGTCGCGGCCACGCTTCTGTGGCCCGAAACCGACGAGGAAGCCGCACGGGCACGCCTTCGGCGCACCCTGTATAAAATCCGCATCGCGTTCGGCAGCGAGGTTATCGCTGCCACCGGAGGTTCCCTCAGTCTGCACCGGGCGCTGTCCGTCGAGGTCGACTCCCGAGTGTTCGAGCAGACCTGCAATGTCGGTCCTCTCGACGCGGCGGCCGACATCTATAAGGACGACTATCTCGCCGGTTTCTCACTCCCGGATTGTGCGGAATTCGAGGAATGGGTCTTTTTCAGGCGCGAGGCCTTGCGCAGCCGGCTGGTGCAGGCGCTGGAGCGGCTGATTGAAGCGAAGATCGCCGGTGGCGAGCCTCGCACTGCGGTTGTGCATGCGACGCGCCTGGCAGGACTGGATCCTTTGAGCGAAAGCGCGCACCGTCACCTGATCCGTGCCCACCTGGCGGCTGAGGACAGGGCGGCGGCCGAGCGCCAGATCGAAGCTTGTGTCCGGCTGCTGCGGGAAGAACTCGGCATAGCGCCGGACCCCGCCACGCTTGCCCTGCTGCGTGAGCCATCTCACGATGCCACCCTGGACGTGCCAAGAACGCGCTACGTCGACGTGGACGGCATCCATCTCGCGTACCAGATCGTCGGCAGCGGCCAGCCGGACATCGTGCTTGTTCCCGGGTTCATTTCGCATGTCGAGCGGATCTGGGAAGACAGAAGCTGCCGCGCCTGGATATCAGCGGTTTCGCGCCTGGGCCGCCTGATCCTCTTCGACCGGCGCGGCATGGGACTTTCCGACCGCGTCGGCGCCCGCCCCACCGTCGAAGCGACGGCGCAGGATATTCTGGCAGTCATGAATGCGGCCGGCAGCCGCCGGGCCTTGCTCATCGGCGCGTCAGAGGGTGGGCCGGGTTGTATCCGTTTTGCCGTAGATCACCCCGATCGCCTGACCGGCCTTGTTCTCTGGGGTTCCCTGGCGAAAGGCAGCCGCACGCCCGACTATCCCTTCGCCTTGACCGCCGCGCAATACGACCTGTGGAAGCGACGCCTGATCGCCAACTGGGGTGGCCCGGCGGAAATCGAAACTTTCGCCCCGAGCCTCGCCGGAGACCGCCAGGCGGAGAACTGGTGGGCCGGATTGCTCAGGGCGGCCTCCAGTCCCGGCGCGGTCGCAGGCCTGCTCGAAGCGCTGCGTGATACCGATGTCCGTCATCTGCTTGCAAAAGTCTCGGCCCGGACGATGGTCCTGCACCGCTCCGGCGACCGCGCCGTGCGCGTCGAGGCCGGGCGCTTCCTGGCGGCCAAGATCCCAGGCGCGCGGTTCATTGAGGTCGTCGGTGACGACCACTGGTTTTGGGTCGACGACCAACAGAAGCTGCTCGACAGCATCAGCACGTTTGCACGACGCAGTTGATCGCGCAGCTGGACGAGCGCCGCTCGACTGGCAAGGTCGTGCTGGTGCCTTAGAGCCTATTCCATCCCGATGGAACAGGGATGGGGCTCTGTTTCTTTGCAGGGCGCTCTGCTGAACCAGTTGAATTCCCTTCTCAGCCGGCCGTGACCGGCATCGTGCTTGCAACTTTCGGCTGGTCGCCGACGGCAAAGACGGCGCTCGCCTCGCTGACGATGGAAACGTGATCCTTGGCGGCGTTTCCCGCGGCAGCGCCGTCACCGCGCATGATTGCCGTAACGATCGCGTCGTGCTCCTGCCAGGACTTCGCCAGCCGGCCCGGCAGCATGAACTGCGCACGGCGGAACGGCGCCAGCCGGCTCCGCGTCATCACGGTCATTTCGTAGATATGGGCGTTGTGGGCGCCGCGATAGAGCCGGGTGTGGAACTCGGTGTTGAAATATTCGTAGTCCTCCTCGGCACGCAGCTGCACCAGCCGCGCCGAGCCCTGATGCTCGATCTCCAGCGCGCGGCGCTCGCTGCTGGTCATGCGCTCGGCCGAGAAGCGCGCGCAGATCGCTTCCAGTTCGGCCATGCTTTCGAACATCGAGGCGAGATGCTCCTGCGTCACCACGGCGACGATGGCGCCCCGGTTGGGCCGCCTTTCGACCAGACCCATGGCGCTGAGCTGGCCGAGCGCCTCGCGTACCGGCGTGCGTGATACGTCGAAGCGGGCGGCGAGCGAGGCTTCGTCGAGCTTTTCGCCGGGGCGCAGGAAGCCGGTGACGATGCGGTCGCCGATCGCCCTCACCATCTGATCCACGGTCGTGCCCGACCTGATCAAGCTGCGCTTTCCCGACAAATCTCCTCCGTTCAGTCTTTTGCAGAGTCGAGCGGCTCGCGACTCGGCTGGGCCACTCTATGCCTTAATTTTAATCTGCCTGTCAAACTGTCTGTTTTCAAGGCAAAAAGTGCATGCAATTGCCTGCTCCATGTGCAGTCGCTTTTGAAACACCTATTGATTTTATTTAATAAATTTAGGTTTTTGAGTTGGCACAACGATTGCATGCACTTTTTCGAGAAGGCGTTAACCGACCCGGAAAGGGTCCCACAGGGGAGCATCAAGAGATGATCGACAGATTCATGCTTAGCCGCCGCCAGTTGCTCAAGACCTCCGCCGCCGGAGCCGCATTTGGCCTGGCCTCGGCATCCTTTCCCATCAGCAGGGCACTCGCTGCCGCCGCCACCGTCGGCTTCATCTATGTCGGGCCGAAGGACGATTATGGCTACAACCAGGCGCATGCCGAGGGTGCGGCGGCGCTGAAGGGGATCGATGGCATCAACATCGTCGAGGAAGAAAACGTCCCCGAGACGGTCGACGTCCAGAAGACGATGGAATCGATGATCAATCTCGACGGCGCCTCGCTGATTTTCCCGACGTCCTTCGGCTATTTCGATCCGCACATGCTGGCCATGTGCGCGAAATTCCCCGACGTGCAGTTCCGCCATTGTGGCGGCATGTGGAACAAGGATAAGCACCCGATGAATGCCGGTTCCTATTTCGGCTATATCGGCATGGGCCAGTATCTCAACGGCGTCGTCGCAGGTCACACCTCGAAGACCAAGAAACTCGGCTTCGTCGCCGCCAAGCCGATCCCGCAGGTCCTGCTCAACATCAACTCCTTCCTGCTTGGCGCGCGTTCGGTCGACCCGACCATCACCTGCCAGGTGATCTTTACCGGCGAATGGTCGCTGGCGGTCAAGGAGGCGGAGGCCACCAACGCGCTGGTCGACCAGGGCATCGATGTCGTCACCTGCCACGTCGACAGCCCCAAGGTCGTGGTCGAGACGGCCGCCGGCCGCGGCGCCTTCGTCTGCGGCTACCACGCCAACCAAAGCCCGCTGGCGCCCGAGAAATACCTGACCGGCGCCGAGTGGAACTGGGCCAAGGTCTACAAGATGTTCGTCGACGACCTCGTCGCCGGCAAGCCGCTGCCCAATTTCACCCGCGGCGGACTGGCCGACGGCTTCGTCAAGATGAGCCCGCTCGGCCCCGCCGTCTCCGAGGCGGCCCGCAAGCAGTTCGACGCCACGCTGGCCGAGATGACGAAGGGCGGCTTCTCCGTCATCAAGGGCCCGCTGAAGAGCAACAAGGGCGGCGTCGTGGCGACCGAAGGCCAGGCCTTCGCCGAAACCGCCATCGAGCTCGAGAGCATGGACTATCTCGTCGAGGGCGTTGTCGGCTCGACCGCCTGAATCGGACGGAGCGGCAAGATGACAGACACGGTGGCAGGGGCCGGCGCGCCGGCGACGTTCGGCGCCAGGGGTTATCCGGCGGCGCTCGAATGGATCGCCCGGCGCGCCGAGGCCGTCGTCATACCGCTCGCGGCGCTGGTCGTCGGCATGGCCCTGTTCAGCCTGTTTATCCTGGCTGTCGGCAAGTCGCCGGTCCAGCTCTATGAAACGATGTGGCGCGGTGGCTTCGGCTCATGGTTCTCGATCCAGAACTCGCTGTCGCGCGCCGCTCCCCTGCTACTGGCGGCGCTCTGCGTGGCGCTGCCGGCCCGGCTCGGCCTCGTCGTCATCGGCGGCGAGGGCGCCATCGTGCTTGGTGGCGTCGCCGCCGCTGCCATCGGCGTGGCGCTGAGCGGGGCGCCATCCTTCATCGTCATTCTTGCCATGGGCGTGGCGGGCATGGCCGCCGGCGGCATCTGGATAGGTGCCGTCGGCGCGCTTCGCCACTACCGCGCCGTCAACGAGACCATCTCCAGCCTGCTGATGGCCTATATCGCGATTGCCCTGATGAACCAGCTGGTCGAAGGGCCGCTGCGCGACCCTGCCTCGCTCAACAAGCCGTCGACCGAGCCGCTGGCCGACATCTACCGCATCGACAACATGCCGGGCATGGAGGTGCATTGGGGGCTTGCCGTCGGCGTGCTGGCCTGCGTGCTGTCCTGGGTGCTGATCGAAAAGACCCGCTGGGGGTTCGCTGCCCGCATCGCCGGCGGCAATGTCAGGGCCGCCCAGGTGCAGGGGCTTGCCGTCGGCTCGCTGATCGTCGGCTTCACAGGGCTCGCCGGCGCCTTCGCCGGCTTGGCTGGCATGCTGGAGGTCGCGGCGGTGCAGGGCAGCGCCAACGCCTCGCTTGCCGCCGGTTATGGGTATACCGGTATCCTTGTCGCCTTCCTGGCCCGCCACAATCCGCTGGCCATCATCCCGGTCGCCTTCCTGCTTGGCGGCATCGATGCGTCCGGCGGGCTGATCCAGCGCCGCATGGACCTGCCAGACGCCACCGTGCTGGTGCTGCAGGGCCTGCTCTTCATCGTCATCCTGTTCAGCGAAACCTTCTATGGCCGATTCAAGGCCTTCAATCCCGACCTCTGGCGGAGGAGCACCTGATGGACGCAACCGAGATTGGGCTCTGGGGCGTGCCGCTCGCCATCCTCGGTGGCGCTATCCGTGTCTCCACGCCCTTCATTTTCGTCTCGCTCGGCGAAGCGATCACCGAACGCTCCGGCCGCATCAATCTCGGTCTCGAAGGCACGCTGGTCTTCGGCGCCATGACCGCCTATGCGGTGGCGGTGATGACCGGCTCGCCCTGGCTCGGCCTCACCGCCGCCGCCTTCGCCGGGCTCTGCTTCGGCCTGTTTCACGGCTGGATCTGCAAATTCCGCGGGGTTAACGACATTGCCATCGGCATTGCCCTGATGCTGTTCGGCTCGGGCCTCGCCTTCTTCTTCGGCAAGCCGTTCATCCAGCCTTCGGCGCCCGACCTGCCGGCCATTCCCTTCGGCGCCTGGTCGGACATTCCGCAGGTGCAGGCCGCGCTCGACGTCAACGTGTTGTTCCTGATCGGCGCGGCACTGGCGGTGTTCCTGTGGTGGGCCTTCCGAAACACCCGCGCCGGCCTCATCTTGCGCGTCGTCGGCGACAGTTCCGACGCGGCGCGGGCCATGGGCCTCAATCCGGATACGGTGCGCCTGATCGCCACCGGCGTCGGCGGCGCCCTGGCCGGCATCGGCGGCGCCTATCTGTCGCTCTATTATCCCGGCAGTTGGACCGAAGGCATCTCATCGGGACAGGGCCTGATGGCGGTGGCGCTGGTCATCTTCGCCCGCTGGAACCCGCTCGGCTGCTTTGCCGCCGCCCTTCTGTTCGGCGGCGCCGGCGCGCTCGGCCCGGCGCTGCAGTCAGTCGGCGTCACGCAAGGCTACTATCTCTTCTACGCCGCTCCTTACATCCTCACCCTGATCATCATGATTGCCACCTCCTCGCCCAGCCGTTCGCTCGCCGGCGCGCCGGGCGAACTGTCGATCACCAAATGAGACCGGAGTTTTTGCCATGAACGCCAGAGCCGGGATCACCCAGCGCACCATCGACGCCGATCCCTATCCATGGCCCTATAATGGTGATCTGAGGCCCGACAATACGGCGCTGATCATCATCGACATGCAGACTGATTTCTGCGGGCCGGGCGGCTATGTCGATCATATGGGCTACGACCTGTCGCTGGTGCGTGCGCCGATCGAGCCGATCAAGTCGGTGCTGTCGGCGATGCGTGCCAAGGGCTACACCATCATCCACACGCGCGAGGGCCACCGGCCCGACCTCGCCGACCTGCCGGCCAACAAGCGCTGGCGCTCGCGCCGGATCAATGCCGGCATCGGCGATCCCGGTCCGTGCGGGCGCATCCTGGTGCGCGGCGAGCCGGGCTGGGACATCATCCCCGATCTTTATCCGGCCGAGGGCGAACCGATCATCGACAAGCCGGGGAAGGGCTCGTTCTGCGCCACCGACCTCGAGCTTATCCTCAACCAGCGCGGCATCGAAAACATCGTGCTCACCGGCATCACCACCGATGTCTGCGTCCACACCACCATGCGCGAGGCCAATGACCGCGGCTTCGAATGCGTGATGCTGGAGGATTGCTGTGGCGCGACCGATTTCGGTAATCATCTGGCCGCCATCAAGATGATCAAGATGCAGGGTGGCGTGTTCGGTACTGTGTCGAATTCGAAGGCGCTCGTCGCGCAGCTGCCATGAGGAGGCCGCGATGAGTGACAGAAAAGCGGTCGGCGTCGAAACCATCGGCATGACCATGCGCTTTGGCGGCTTCACGGCGCTCGACGATGTCTCGGTCAAAGTTCCGGCGGGCTCGTTCCATGCGCTGCTCGGCGAGAACGGCGCCGGCAAGTCGACACTGGTCAAATGCATGATGGGTTTTTATCATCCGACCTCCGGCGACATCATGGTCGATGGCCGCGAGGTTAAGATCGCCAGTCCGAAGGACGCCTCGGCGCTCGGGCTCGGCATGGTCTACCAGCATTTCACGCTGGTGCCGTCGCTGACCGGCGCCGAGAATCTCGTCATCTCGCGCGAGAAAGTTCCCGGCATCATCGACTGGCGCAAAGAGCGCGGCGAGCTCGCCGTGTTCATGGATCGCATGCCGTTCAAGCTGCCGCTCGACGTCAAGGTGGCCGAGCTTGCCGCCGGCGAGAAGCAGAAGCTGGAGATCGTCAAGCAGCTCTATCTCGGCCGCTCCTTCCTGGTGCTGGACGAGCCGACTTCGGTGCTCACCCCCGGCGAGGCGCAGGAAGTGCTGGGGCTGGTGCGCGCCATGACCAAGGCCGGCGACCTCACCGTGCTGATGATCTCGCACAAGTTCCACGAGGTGACGGCGTTCGCCGACGATGTCAGTGTGCTGCGCAAGGGCAGGCTGACCGGCACCGGCCGCGTCGCCGATCTTGATCACAAGCAGATGGCGGCGATGATGATCGGCGACCAGCCGATCGCGGCGCTCGACAGTCGCGCCGAGCCGAAGCTGGACGCCGAGATCGTGCTCAAGGTCAAGGCGCTGAAGGCGCCCGACCGCACCGGGCTGAAGTCGATCCGGATCGAGGATCTCGGCGTGCGCTCGGGCGAGATCGTCGGCATCGCCGGCATTTCCGGCAACGGCCAGAAGGAATTGCTGGAAGTGCTGGCCGGGCAGCGCCCGCGCGATGCCGGCGAAGTCATGGTGCGCGGCACTGCCTATGCAGCGACGCGCGCCGAGGCACGCGCGCTGAATGTCCGCCTCATCCCCGAGGAGCCGCTGAAGAACGCCTGCGCGCCAAGGATGACGGTGGCCGAGAACATCTCCTTCCGCACCTTCGACATCGACGGCAATGGCAGGCCGGTGAACTGGATCAGCGCCGGCGCCATCCGCGCATTCAGCGCCAGGCTGGTCGAGCAGTTCAAGGTCAAGACCGCATCGCTGTCGTCGCCCATCGCCTCGCTGTCAGGTGGCAATGTGCAGCGCGCGGTTCTGGCGCGCGAGCTGACCGGCGAGGTCGATCTGCTGATTGTCTCCAATCCCTGCTTCGGCCTCGACTTCTCGGCCGTTGCCGAGATCCGCGCCCGCATCATGAAAGCGCGCAATGCCGGCGCGGCTGTGCTTCTGATGTCGGAGGATCTCGACGAGCTGCTGGAGCTCTCCGACCGCATCTTCGTTATGTCCGACGGAGCGCTCGTTTACGAGACGCCGATCGCGCTGGCGAGTGTGCAGACGATCGGTGAGCACATGGCGGGGCATCACTGATGGCGGAAATCGATGCCCTGCCATTTGCCTTTGCCTTCGAGCCGCAGGCGACGGCGCTCATCGTCATCGACATGCAGCGCGATTTCGCCGAGCCGGGCGGCTTCGGCGCCAGCCTCGGCAACGACGTCAGCCGGGTGGTGGCGATCGTGCCGGCGGTGAAGAGACTGATCGAAGGCTTTCGCGCCGCCGGACTGCCGGTAATCCACACCATGGAATGCCACAGGCCCGACCTTTCGGATCTGCCTCCCGCCAAGCGCGATCGCGGCAACCCGTCGATCCGCATCGGCGACGCCGGCCCGATGGGCCGTGTGCTGATCGCCGGTGAGCCCGGCACGCGTATCCTTGACGAGCTTGCGCCCTTGCCCGGCGAGATCGTCATCGAGAAGCCTGGCAAGGGCGCGTTCTATGCGACCAGCCTTGGTGATGACCTCAAACGGCTCGGTGCAAGGCAGCTAGTCTTTGCCGGAGTGACGACGGAGGTCTGCGTGCAGACGACGATGCGCGAGGCCAACGACCGCGGCTATGAGTGCCTGCTCGCCGAGGACGCGACCGAGAGCTACTTTCCCGAATTCAAGGCAGCCGCATTGGCCATGATCAGGGCACAAGGCGCCATCGTCGGCTGGACGGCGACGACCGGCCAGGTGCTCGAGGGAATTGCCAATGCCTAATCTGAGTTTTGCCGGCCTCCTCAATGGCGGCTGGCGCGATCTGGCCTTCGAGCATTTCCGTGACGGCATCACGGTGCACTGGTTGCTCAGGGGCGGGCCGGCCGAACCGTCGGTCGCAATCCTCAACTACCGGCCAGGCGCCGGTGTGCCGCGCCATCGCCATGTCGGGCTGGAGACCATTGTCGTGCTTGACGGCACCCAGAGCGACGAGAACGGCGACTACCCGGCCGGTAGCGTGATCCTGAATCCGGTCGGGACCGAGCATTCGGTATGGACGAAAGACGGCTGCATCGTGCTGATCCAGTGGGACCTGCCGGTGATCATTCTGGAGGAGGCCAAATGAGCGAGATCCGCTTCGACATCGGCAGTTTGCACGCGGCCTATGCGGCCGGCACCAGTGTCGTTGCCGTGATCGATATGGTTCATGCGCGCATCGAGGCGGCTGACGATCCGGGCATCTTCATTCATCTCGCCAGAAAGACGGAGATGCTGGCGCAGGCGCAAAAGCTTGGACCGTTCGATCCGGTGACCAAGCCGTTGTGGGGCGTGCCCTTCGCCGTCAAGGATAATATCGATGTCGCCGGCATGCCGACCACGGCGGCCTGCGCCGAATATGCCTATGCGCCTGACAAAGACGCCACCGTGGTGGCGAGGCTGAAGGCTGCCGGCGCGCTGGTGGTGGGCAAAACCAATCTCGACCAGTTCGCCACCGGCCTTGTCGGCGTGCGCACGCCGTACCCGATCCCGAAGAACGCGGTTGATGCCAGCCTAGTGCCAGGCGGCTCCTCGTCGGGGTCGGCAGTGGCGACGGCGCACGGCATCGTCTCCTTCGCGCTCGGCACGGATACGGCCGGCTCCGGCCGCATTCCCGCCGGCCTCAACAACATCGTCGGGCTGAAGCCGACTGTCGGCGCGCTGTCGGCCGCCGGCGTCGTGCCTGCCTGCCGCACGCTCGACTGCGTCTCGGTGTTCGCGCTGACCGTCGACGACGCCTATAAGGTGTTCTCCGTCGCCGCGGCGCGCGACGCAGCCGATCCCTATTCGCGCGACATCGCCATCCAGCCGCTCGCTGTGCGCCCGCCGGTGCTGAGCGTCGGTGTCCCGGCAAAAGCCGACCTGAAATTCTTCGGCGACGCTTCGATGCAGGCCGGCTACGAGGCCTCGCTTGCCATGCTGTCGCGGCTCGGCTGCCGGCTGGTGGAAATCCCCTTCGGCGATTTCTACGCCACCGCCAATCTTCTCTACGAGGGCGCCTGGGTGGCCGAACGTTACGCCGCCATTGCCGATTTCATGGAGGCCAACGAGGCGGCCATGCACCCGGTAACACGCAAGATCATCGGTGGCGCGCGCAACCTCTCGGCGGCCGATGCCTTCCGCGGGCTCTATGCCTTGCAGGCATACAAGGCGAAGCTCGACCCGGTCATCGCCTCGGTCGACCTGTTCTGCGTGCCAACCGCGCCAACCCATTACACGGTCGATGCTGTACTTGCCGACCCGATCGTCACCAACAGCCGCCTCGGCACCTATACCAATTTCGTCAATCTGCTCGACTTGTGCGGCATCGCAGTGCCGGCAGGCAAGCGCGACGACGGTCTGCCGATGAGCGTGACCTTGCTCGCCATGGCGGGCAGGGATGGCCTGACCGCGGCACTTGCCCGCGATATCCATGCCGCGAGCGGGCTTTCGCTCGGCGCAACCGGCTGGCAGCAGCCGGGCATTCTCCCGGCAGCGTCGTCAACCGACGATGGCATGATCGATCTGGTGGTCGTCGGCGCGCACCTGTCGGGCATGCCGCTCAACGGCCAGCTCAGCCAGCTTGGCGCACGGTTTTCGCGCGTGGCGAGGACATCCGCGGCCTACAGGCTCTATGCGCTTGCCGGCCAGTCGGTGCCCAAGCCCGGCCTGATCCGGGTTGGCGATGGCGGCACCGCGGTCGAAGTCGAGGTCTGGCGGCTTTGCGCCGACGCCTTCGGCCGTTTCGTCGCGGCCATTCCGCCGCCGCTTGGCATTGGCACGATCGAACTCGAGGACGGCAGCGCGGCCAAGGGCTTTCTGGTGGAAACCGCTGGCCTGACCGACGCCTGCGATATCTCGTCATTCGGTGGCTGGCGCCGCTTTGTTATCGCTGCGGCCTCGTAAGCCTATGTTCTGTCGAATCACCGCAGGCACCTGGGAGTAGGGTTGCTCCGCCGGGTGGCATACTTGTCTGTTTGTGGTGACATTCTGTGTGTCGATCGTCACCGTACGACCTCGCGATGGCCGCTTGGCAGGCGCGTGGCGATGAGCTTGTCGATGCGGCGGCCGTCAAGGTCGACCACTTCGAACCGCCAGCCTTGCGCGTCGACGCATTCGCCGGTCGCCGGCAGATGGTGCATGTGCGACAGCACATAGCCGGCAACGGTCTCGTAGTCGCGGTTCTCCGGCAGGTCGATGCCCAGAACATCCGCCATCTCGTCGGCCTGCATGTAGCCGGCGAGCAGCCATGAGCCGTCCTCGCGCTTGACGGCGTTTTCCTCGTCGCCGGCGTCGAGATCCGCGCGGAAGACGCCGGTGATGGCTTCCAGTATGTCGGCCGGGGTGACGATGCCTTCGAAATGGCCATACTCGTCATGGACCAGCGCCATCGGCACGTCGGATTCCTTGAGCTTGGAAAGAACATCCAGCGCGTCGGCCTGGTCATGGACGATGGGCGCGGCGCGCACATGCCGGCGCGGGTCGAGCGCGCGACCGCCAAGCATCGCGGCCAGCACGTCGCGGGTCTGGACGACACCGATCATGGCGTCGACGCCGCCATCGCCAGCCGGCAGGCGTGAATGCTGGGTATCCATCAAGAGCTTGCGGATCGCCGCATCGTCGGACTGCAGGTTGATCCAGTCGACCTCGGTGCGCGGCGTCATCACCGCGCGCACGGCGCGGTCGCCAAGCCGCATGACGCCGGCGATCATGCGCCGCTCGTCGGATTCGATGGTGCCATGATGCTCGGCCTCGGCGACCAGCATCTTGATCTCCTCGTCGGTGACCTTCTCCTCGCTTTCGCCGCGCTGGCCAAGCAGCCACAGGATGGCGCGGCCGGAAATGTCGAGCAGGAAGACCAGAGGCGCCGACACGGTGGCGAGGATGGTCATGGCCGGAGCGACCCTGGCGGCGACGCGTTCGGGATCGCGCAGCGCGATCTGCTTGGGCACCAATTCGCCGATGATCAGCGAGAAATAAGTGATGAGGGCGACGACGATGCCGACGCCGATTGGGTCGGCAAGACTTTCGCGGATGCCGGTCGATGCCAGGAAGACGGACAGCCGTTCGCCGAGCGTGGCGCCGGAAAATGCGCCTGAGAGAACGCCGACCAGGGTGATGCCGATCTGTACGGATGACAGGAATTTGCCGGGGTTGGAGCCAAGTGCCAGGGCGCGGCCGGCACCGGTGACGTTGCGGTCGATCATTGCCTTGAGGCGGGCAGGCCGTGACGAGACAATGGCAAGTTCGGACATTGCCAGAAGGCCGTTCACGCAGATGAGGACGACCACGATAGCGATTTCAGCATAAAGCATGAGCGGTCAATAGCATTGCGGCGTGGTCTTCGAAAATAGACGGCCGCCATTTTTCAAGATGAAGACTGTTCCATTCAGGTCGCATCCCAGGACGGCGACGAGAAATGCTCGACCAGGGCATCGACGACGACGCGGACCTTCGGCGTGAGATTACGCGTCACCGGCCAGACGGCGTGGACGACGATGTCTTCGACGAGACAGTCCGACAGTACCATTTCGAGTTCGCCGCGCTTGAAACTGTCGGCCGCCAGCCAGGTCGGCAGAAAAACGATGCCGCAGCCGGCAAGAGCGGCATCCAGCATTGGCTCGCCGTGACCGAGGACAAGCCGTGCCCTGGGCACGAATTTTCCGAGATGGCCGTCGGCATGTCTTATGGCCCAGGGGCGCACGACGCCGTCGCGACCGTAGCCGATGACACTGTGGTTGGCGAGATCCTCGATCGATCGTGGCCGGCCATGCGCTTCGAGATAGGCAGGGGCCGCGCAGATGGCCGAGCGCTGGGCGTAGATGCGACGCGCCGCAAGCGACAGGCTGTCATCGAGATCGCCCATGCGGACCGCCAGATCGATGCCCTCCTCGATCAAGTCGACGCGCCGGTCGTTGAAGGAGATTTCCACCGTCAAATCCGGAAATTTTCTGGAAATGTCGAACAGAACAGGGGCGACGCAGCGGCGACCGAAGGCCAGGGGCACGTCGACACGAAGCCGGCCGGAAGGCACCAGCCGACGCGCGGCGAGCAACGACTGGGCAGCCTCGATCTCGGCGAGTGCCCTGACGCAGGCTTCGTAGTACCCCAAACCTTCGCTGGTCGGGCTGAGACTGCGGGTCGTGCGGTTGAGCAGGCGAACGCCCAATCGCTGTTCCAGCTGCGCGATCGATTTTCCGATCGCCGACTTGGTCACATGCAGCCGTTTGCCAGCGTCAGTGAAGCTGCCGGCCTCGACCGCTTGGACGAATGCGAGAATGCCTTGCAAGCTAGCCGGTTCCAATGACGCCCTCCAATTGTAGAGTCTTATTCCCTAATTCGTTTCCAAATATGCCGCATGGAAGCGCTTTTCTCCATAGTGAAACGGCGTAAATGTCCGACTTGGCCACCAATCGCGGAGCGCGGAACGAGATGAGCACTGACATCAACAGATCCTGGCAAATGACAGGCTTCGGCCTGCCCAAGCTGCGGAGAGCGGAAGGAACGGTTCCGGAGCCCGGTCCGCATGACCTTCTGGTGCGGATCAAAGCCGTGTCGCTGAACTACAAGGACAGGATGATCGTGGACGGCGTGCTGATCCCGGACCTCACCTTTCCCTTCGTACCAACGTCCGATGCGGTCGGCGAAGTGGTGGCCGTCGGACGTGAGGTCAGTCGTTTCCGGGTCGGGCAGCGCGTGCTTGGCCAGGTGATCGCCGATTGGCCGGATGGCGACGCGCCGCCGGTGCTGCACAAACATACGCTAGGGTCGTCGCTGCCCGGCACGTTGTCCGACCATGTGCTCTTGCGCGACGATGCCGTCGTTGTAGCGCCGGCGTCGCTGAGCGATGCCGAAGCCTCGACGTTGCCGATTGCGGCGCTGACGGCGTGGTTCGCTCTGGTCGAGGCGACAAGGCCGATACCGGGCGAAACCGTTCTCATCCAGGGTACTGGCGGCGTGTCGCTGTTTGCGCTCCAGTTCGCCGCCGCCTTCGGCCTGCGCGCCATCGTCACATCCAGCAGCGACGAGAAGCTTGAGCGGGCAAGGAAACTTGGCGCCTGGCAGGCGATCAACTATCGCACTCAGCCGGCATGGGACGAGGCCGCGCGCGCGTTGACGGATGGCGTCGGTGTCAAGCACGTGCTTGAAATGGTTGGCGGCGACAATGCACGGCGATCGCTCAACGCGCTGGGCGCTGACGGGCGGCTGTCAGTCATCGGCCTGCTGGGCAGCATGGAGCTCAGTTTTCCGATCCTGCCCTTCATGCGCAACCGGATTGTCGTGCAGGGCATATCGATTGGTCATCGCCGCGCCTTCGAGCGGATGAACCAGGCGGTCGAGACGCTTGCCATCAAGCCGGTGATCGACAAGGTCTTCAGCTTCGACGAGGTGCCGCAGGCATTCGAACGTCTTGAGGCGGGACCGTTCGGCAAGATCGTGATCGCCATGTCCTGATTCCGGATCCATAACATCCCGGTTCCGCCCGCTCATGGCAGTTGCCGCAATATGCCGATCACCGCCTTGCCGTCGGTGAAATAGGGGTCGCCTTCGCCGTTCCGCCCGGTCCTGGTCGCACCGATACCAGGAATTTCGCTGGTCGAGATCAGCATGCCAGCGGCGGAAAGGTCGTGGATCAGGGAATCGCGCTCGGCGTCGATGTCCGGGCCGATATGGTGGGTGATCGCGCCGGTGTCGTGGCTGAGGCCGACGCCGCGGTCGAAGCTTGCCGAACCCAGCCACAGCGGTCGGCCATCGTCGCCGGTCGTATCGGTATGCCAGAAGCGGACATGATGACGCTGGTCGGCGCTGCCGCCGACCGGTTTTTCAAAGGCCAGATCCTGGGCGCGGCCTTCGAACAGCAGCCGGCTGACTGGCGCGTCGGGATAGGGGCGGCCGAACAGCACGCTTTCGCCGATCTCGATCGCGGTCTTCAGCGTGACGGCGTCGGCGGTGTCCCAGCCGGCAACGGCGAAGGCGTGGACGAGCTCCTTTTCGGTGCCGACAAGGCCGACATTGATCGGATCCCCCGGAATGCCTTGCGGCGTGTACGTCACCATCTCGAAGCTGTGGGTGCGGAAGTTGCGGTCGCGGAATGTCCAGAATTCAGGCGCGGCGAAATAGGCGAGCACGAGATAGAAGGCCAGGAATGCCACCAGCCAGGTCGTTGCACGTCGTTTAAGGCTTCGTTGGCTCACGAAATCCACCCACGCGATATCACATCACTTTACGTGGGGTCGCGGCGCTTGGGCAGAGGGATCCACTATGGTTTCAGCGGCAGGCGCGGTAGCCGTTCCTGCGGTTCTTGATGTCGAAATGGAAATGGTTGCGGTGGTCGTAATTGTAGCCAGGGCCGAGCACGGTGGTGAAATACTGGCAGCCGTCGGCGCGCACATTGTTGAGGAAGCCGCGCGTGCGGAAGGCGAACAGGCCGGGCTTGCGCACGTCGATGTCGTCGCCATTGTTGAGCTCGATGCTCATGACGTCGAGCGCATTGCCCTTGCCGTGCTCCGACAGCACGCCTTCGCCGGCGATCCGGCGGCAGGAATAGCTCGAGCCTTGATGGATGGTCTTGACGCCCGAGAAATAACGCCAGCGGGCGGCGGGAACGAGTTCGTTCTTTGTCCAGCCGGCGAAAGTGGCGGCCATATCGCAGGTCAGCGTCGCGGCCGGCTTCATCTGGATGCTGCCGATGGCCGAGACCTTGACGGGATAGTCGATGCCGCACTGGCCCTCGTGGATGGGCGCCAGATCGGTGTAGACGACATCGAGGCGTTTCAGCTGCTGGCGGCAGTCGGTCTCGCTGGCCGGCATCTGCTCGACAGGCGACATCGGGTCATCCATACGCGGATAGGCGGCCGTCATCATGTCGGGATTGGATGGGACGAGCCTCTGCATACCGGAATATTGCGGTACGGCGGCTGTCTGGGAGCCGACGTCGACGGCTGGCTGCAGCGAAAGCACGCTGCCGGTATTGCAGGCCGAAACCGCGGCAAGGGCAAGCCCGGCGGCTAGGCCGCCGGCGGCCACTCGCACGCGCCTCGATTGCCGCGCGAGCACAGACGCCGCGCGAAATATCCCGTCCATCGGTGGAATCCCTTTCCAGATAGCCGGCATTTTAACGATCAAGGGTAAAGGAAAACTCAGCGCCGGTGTTCAGGCCTGCGGCCAAATTGCGGCACGCGGGCCTACTATGGTCACTGGCAGAAAGTGCCGTGGTGGCGGCGCGGTTCGAGGTCGAGGTGGAAATGCAAGGCGTGGTCGGCATCAGCGCCTGGCCCCAGCACGGTCTTGAATGGTCCGCAGGCTGCCTTGCGCACGGCATTGAGGAACTTGCCGTCCTTCTCCGGCGGCGCCGGGCCAATTTCGATCTTCTTGCCGTCCGAAAGCGTGAAGCTCGATATGTCGAGCGCGTTGCCGAAGGCGTGTTCCGACAGTTTCCTGGTGCCGTTGCGCGGCCGGCAGACAAAGGCGGATGCCTGGCTGATCGATTTCAAATCGGCGCCGAATTCGGCCTTGGCAGCGGGCTGGATGACATCGGCGGCAAAGCGCGCGGCAGCCTCGGCCATTTCACAGTTGAGCTCGGTCTGCGGGCCGATGGCGATCGATTTGCCGAGCGTCTTCAACATGATCGGATAGGGGATCGAGCAGCCGATTTCCGGATTGTGCTCGGGCTTGTGTTCCTCGAAGTCGACGCCCATCGATTTCAGCCGCCGCCGACAGGCAAGTTCCTCGTCCGGCATTTTTCCTTCCGGCAGGTCGGCCGAACGCGGATCGGGCAGCATTTTTTCCTCTTGCGCCTCGGCCGGCTTCTCCGGCGGTTGCGGGGCAATCGGGGGCGGTTGCGCCTCGGGTTCTGCTTCAGTCGGCTTTTCGGTCGGCCTTGGAGCATTTGCCGATGGTTCCGGGCGGGGGTCCTTGTGCTGGCCGGACTTCTGGCTGGGTTCGTTTGTCGCGGGTTGATCGGGCTTTGGCGCGTCAGCGGGGCGCGGCTCAGGAAGCGGCACGTCGGCCGGAGCGTCTTTTTGCGCAGGCTGCGATTGATTGAGCACCGGGACGGGTACGGTTTCAGGCAATTTCGGAGACTTGGCCAAGGCCGCTCCGACGAACAGCGTCGCCGCCGCCAAAGGCAGCGCCGCCCCGCTCAATCCGGCCAATCTCATAAGGGTCAGCGCCGCCATCCGTCGCTAACGGCGGGCGACCACGGAAGTTGCCCGAAATGAGCGCGTGGGCCGATCACAATCAGTAACTGCAGCGTTACGCGCCGATCGCTTCCAGCCCTTCCTCCAGCCAGTCGGCGAGCAGCGGCATGCCGAGCAGATATTTGGCGGTGCGCTTATTGGCGCGCTCGCGTGCGGCCGCCAGCGCGTCCGCCCATTCCGAGGCGTCATAGTCGCCGCGGCCGACCCAGGCGAGTGCGACGAGTTCGGCGGCCTCGTCGACATTGAGGTCGTTGATCAACTCGCGCAGCTCTTCCTCGGTGAGGTTTTCCGAACTTTCCTCGGCCAAGCCGTCATGATGGTGGTTGTCGTGGGCCTCACCGTCGAGTTCTATCTCGTGCTCGGCGCCATCGGCATAGTCTTCGTTGACGGCGGCGCTGAGCGCCTTTGCCTTGAGGATGAACAGGCGCACAGTGTCGGGACCGATCGAAAGCTCCCATTCCCTTTCAAGGCGCTGCTGCACTGGCCTTTCTCCGCATACTCCGTTTTGCCGGATGATAGCGAATTTGCAGCGCGCGTCACGTCACGTTCGGCTCGCAGCCTTATCTTTGGCAAATTCCCGCGGACCTGACTGCATGTCAGCTTCGATCGGAGGAGCGAGGGTTGGTTGTCGGTTCCCGGCTTTTTGCGGGATGAAATGGCTTGCGCCCGGCGTTAATGTTGCATTGTTCTTCTCAAGGAGGCTTCGATGCGCAGACGATTGCTGATTCAGGTCATGGCTGTTGCGGCTCTGCCGCTCTTTGTGGTGCCCGCCTTCACGGCTGGCGAGGGCGGAGGCGGTGGTAGCGGCGGAAGCTCCACGCAATGCAAGAAGGGCCAGGTCTGGGACAAGAAGAAGCAGAAATGTGTCGCGCCGAAATACGGCATGCTGGACGACAACAATATCTATGAAGCGGGCCACGACCTGGCGATGGCCGGGCGTTATGACGAGGCGATCGCCGTGCTCAGCCTGGCCGCCAACAAGCAGGATCCGCGTATCCTCAACTATCTCGGCTATTCGCATCGCCATTCCGGCCGCGTGATCGTCGGTCTTGGCTACTACGAGGAAGCGCTGCGCATCGATCCCGATTATACGCTGGTGCGCGAATATCTCGGCGAAGCGCATCTGCAGATCGGCGACCTGGCAGGCGCCCAGGAACAGCTCCGCGAGATCGAAAAGCGCACCGGCAAGGGATCGCGCGAATACGGCATGCTGTCCGAGCAGATCGACCATTTCATGAGAAGCTGATTCTATTCCCAATACTCCTCAACCGGCCGCGAGCTACCGCGGCCGGTTTTTTTGTCGCCTCCCGCTCCGCCAGCCTCGCTGCCGCGACGGCATTTCCACAAATGGCGGACGAATTTTTGAAAACCCGACTTTTTGGGCGTGAAAACCGCGCAAAGATTGCTATATCTTGGGAAATTGTGGTGAAACGGTTCCGTTAGCCCGAGGCTGCCGGACCGTTTTCTTTTTGTACCCATCGACAAGGTTATCCCCGAACATGCGGGGGTGGCGGCAGGAAAGGTCAGGCATCATGAACAAGGTCCCGATGACAGGCGAGGGGTTCGCGTCATTGAAGGAAGAACTGCGTTGGCGTCAGCAGGAAGAGCGCCCGCGCATCATCGAGGCGATCTCCGAAGCGCGCTCGCATGGCGACCTGTCCGAAAATGCTGAATACCACGCGGCGAAAGAGGCGCAGAGCCTCAATGAGGGCCGCGTCAACGAGCTCGAGGACCTGATCGCGCGAGCCGAGGTGATCGACGTCACCAAGCTTAGCGGCGACAAGGTCAAGTTCGGCGCCACGGTTGTGCTGGTCGACGAGGACACCGAAGAGAAGAAGACCTACCAGATCGTCGGCGACCAGGAGGCGGATGTGAAGTCCGGCCGCATTTCGATCTCCTCGCCGATCGCGCGCGCGCTGATCGGCAAGGAAGTCGGCGATGCGATCGAGGTCAACGCGCCCGGCGGTGCACGGGGGTATGAGATCGTCCAGGTGCAGTTTATTTAGGGCCTCTACGCCGCGGCCTGCGATTTGAGTTCTAGCAGCCTTTCGGCTTCCGCTATCACCGCGTCCGGGCCCATGCGTCCGCCGGGCTGGGCCAAAAGCGTCGACGAGAATGGTCCGCGCGGACCTGTCAGACCCGGCTCAGTCGCCAGAAAGACGGCGACCGTCGGCAGGCCGAAGGCGCTGGCGAGATGGGTCAGGCCGGTGTCTGCGCCGATCACCAGGGTTGACCGGCCGATGAGCGCGGCGATCTCGGCAAGCGGTGATTTCGGCACAAGTTCGGCCTGCGAGACCGCCTTGGCGATTGCTTCGGCCACCGCTTTTTCAGCCTCGTTCGACCAGGTGGTGACCGGTGTGATCCCCCTTTCGACCAGAAGTCGGGCGGTTTCGATCCAGTCTCCAACCGGCCATTTCTTGTCCTCGCGGCTGGTGCCATGCAGCAGGAAGGCGGTTTTTTCGCCGACAAGGGTCGAACCGCCAGCCGGCGGCTGAATGCCTGATCCGAGTGCTGAAAGATCCGGCTCGTAGCCAAGCGCCAGCCCGAACAGCCGCCTTGTCCGCTCGATGGCATGCAGGTCGCGAGGCACGGTGTAGCGGCGATCATAAAACAAGGCGGCCTTCGGTTCGCGCGCACTCGGACGGTCGAAGCCGGCAACCGGTGCTGCTGCCTGTTTCGCCACCAGGGCGGATTTCAGCAGACCTTGCGCGTCGATGACGAGGTCATAGCGGCCGGCTCGCAAGGCGCGGCGCAAGCCCGCCGCCTCGCGCCAGGTTTCGCGGTCGAGCAAATTCTTGCGCCAGCGCCTGATAGCGACCTTGTGAATGGTGCCGATCGCCGGATGCAAGGCGACGATGGCGGCAAAAGCCTCTTCCACGCACCAGTCGAATGAGATTTCGGGCCTGTTGCGGCGCGCATCCTCGACGGCCGGAAAGGTGTGGATGACATCGCCCATCGAGGATGTCTTGACGATCAGCACCTTCATGCGGTGGCCGGCATTTCCAGCAACCGATCCGCCGCCGCCGCGACCCGTGCGACCTCGAGCGTCTTCAGGCAGTTGAGATGGCCGAGCGGGCAGACCTTCTTATGGCAAGGCGAACAGGACAGGCCGAGCCACACCAGTTCACGCCTTTCCGCCAGCGGCGGCGTGTTCTCGGGCGAGGTCGAGCCGTAGACCGCAACGATCGGCGTGCCGACCGCGGCGGCGACATGCATCAACCCGCTGTCATTCGACACGGCGAGCCTGGCGGCGGCGATCAGGTCAATGGCGTCCTCCAGGCGTGTCTTGCCGGCAAGGTCGACAACGCCTGGCGCAAGTGTGGCGATTTCCGCGGTCACGTCGGTGTCGTTCCTAGAACCAAACAGCGCGACCTCGAAACCTCTGCCCATGAAGTCGCGGGCAAGGCCGGCATAGTGTTCGCTCGGCCAGCGTTTGGCCGGGCCGAATTCGGCGCCAGGCATCAGTGCGACGAATTTCTCCGCCTCCAGACCGAACCGGCCGAGCAATGCCGCCTGGTTCGTTGTGTCGACGGAGAGCCGGGGGGCGCGGAAATTTCCACCTTGGGCGAGGCCGAAATAGGCCTGCGCCGTACGCCGCTTCACCGCGTCGGGCAACGGCACAATGTCGGTCAGCAGTCCGTAGCGCATTTCGCGCAAATTGCCGACACGACGCGGAATGCGGGCAAAGTACGGGATCAGCGCCGATTTCCAGCTTCCCGGCATGACATAGGCGATGTCGTAGCGGCCGCGCAGCAGCCGTCCGAAGCGCCGGCGGATGCGGAATTCCAGCGCGCCGGATTTCAGCGGCAGGTCGATCTGCTGGCGTATTTCGGGCATGCGTGCGACCAGCGGTGCCGCCCATGCAGGCGCCAGCACATCGATCGCGGCATTCGGGTGAAGCTCTTTCAGCGCCGAAAACAGGCACTGCGCCATGACCATGTCGCCCACCCAGCGTGGGCCGATCACGAGGATCGTTGGGCTTTCAGCCATTCGACATAGTCTCTGACGCCGGTTTCCACTGTGCGAAATTGGCCATTGTAGCCGGCTGCGCGCAACCGGGACATATCAGCTTGCGTAAAACTCTGGTAGCTGCCCTTGAGGTGGTCGGGGAAGTCGATGAACTCGATCTGCCCTTGGCCCAGCGTGTCGATCACCGTTTCGGCGATGGCGCGGAACGGCTGGGCGCGGCCAGTGCCGCAGTTGAAGATGCCGCTCGAGCCCCGCTTCCACAGCCACAGGTTGACGTCGGCGACATCGCCGACATGGATGAAGTCGCGGCTCTGCTCGCCGGGCCCGAAACCGCCATGGGCGCCGAACAGCTTCGGGTTCTGGCCTTGCTCGACCTGGTTGAACAGATGGAAGGCAACCGAGGCCATGGCGCCCTTATGCGCCTCGCGCGGTCCGTAGACGTTGAAATAGCGCAGGCCCGCTACTTGCGAATGGTCGGTATTGAAGACGGTGCGGCGGACATAGTCGTCGAACAATTTCTTGGAATAGGCATAGACGTTGAGCGGCCGCTCATATTGCGGCTCCTCGCGAAACTCGCTGCCACCGCCATAGACCGACGCCGAGGAGGCGTAGAGGAAGGGCACGCGCAACGCCAGGCAGGCATGCAGCAGCCGCTTGGAATAGGCGTAGTTCACCTCCATCATATATTTACCGTTCCACTCGGTGGTGGTCGAGCAGGCGCCCTGGTGGAAAACGGCTTCGATGCGGCCGAGGTCCCCAGCCTCTAGCCGAGCCAGGAAATCATCCTTGTCGAGGTAGTCGGCGATCTGGAGATCGGCGAGGTTGGCGATCTTGTGCCCGTCGGTGAGATCGTCGACGACAAGAATGTCGGTGAGGCCTTCGGCGTTGAGCGCGGCGACGATGTTGGAGCCGATCATGCCGGCGCCGCCCGTGACGATGATCATAAAGGCCTCTAGTTTTGTTTGCCGATTCCGGCCCTTATAAGGGAGGTTGGCAGGGCTGTCGATAAAGCAGGCAGGGGCTGGGCTGAGAGTAGCAAGGACTGATGAATGACACGAGATTCTTCAGGAACTATGCCAACCGATAGGCACGGCGTGGCAGTGTTCGTGGGTTCCTACGTCCGGATACTGTCTCTCCCGGACGAAAATTATGGAAAACCGATCGAAGAGGCGCGCAGGTCATCGATCGGACGCATTTGCCGAATTGTTGAGCCATACGAAGGAACATCGACGAATGGCATTCAAATCGGCAGCGGCGAATTTCGGCTGCACTATGCGCCCCTTTCTCCGGATGGTATCCAAGGAATTTCGTTTTACGCGGCTCCGAGAGACATAGAGGTCGTCGCAACTACAGAGGAAATGCTGCTCCTGTATAGCGAGGACATCTGGCAACTTGTCCGGCCTTTCGGTGAAAGGCAGGACACCCCGACTTTCGAGCGATTGGTGGCAGCGTTCGGGTTCTCAGAAATTTGAGAATCCTGGACTCAATTCGGCGCGGAGCCATGGAACCTGATCCCCGATCGACTTGATCTCCGCAGTTCTCTCCACAGGAGCAAGGCAAATGCCGTCGACCGAACTGCTTATCGCCTTCTTCGCCACCACCGCGATCTTCGCCTATATTCCTGGCCCGGCCATGCTTTACGCCGCCGCGCAAACCATGGCGCGCGGGCGCTGGTCCGGGCTGACGGCAGCGTTCGGCATCCATCTCGGCGGCTATGTGCATGTCATCGCCGCCGCGGCGGGACTATCGGTGCTTTTCCACGCCGTGCCGACGCTCTACGTGGCGGTCAAGCTGGCCGGAGCGCTCTATCTGATCTGGCTCGGCATCTCGCTGTTCCGCGCCAGGGCAGAAGGCGATGCCATCATCCCGGGCATTGAGCCGAAATCCGCCCGCCGCGCCTTCTTCGAGAGTATCGCGGTCGAGGTGCTCAATCCCAAGACAGCGATCTTCTTCATGGCGTTCCTGCCGCAATTCGTCGATGCGTCGGCGGCATTTCCCGTCTGGCTGCAGTTCGTCGTGCTCGGAACGATCGTCAATCTGATGTTTTCCTCGGCGGATGTCGTGTGCGTGTTCTTGGCCGGCGCCGTGATCGGCAGGCTACGGCGCTCCAGCCAGGCGCAGCGCCTGATGCGGCGGGCTGGGGGCGCGGTGCTCGTCGGATTGGGCGTTCATGTCGCCTTGCAGAAAAGCTGATCCGTCGACCGGCGTTGGCCGGAACCGCCCGCCGCCCGCCGTTGCGCTGTGCGGAATTGCGGTATATCGGCTTCGCCATGAAAGACCGGCCCGCCGGTTTATTCTTTCGGCGAATGGTTCCACGAGCATTGAGATCGGCTCTTCCCGCGCGTTGCAAATGACATGATCAAACACGATCCGCCTTCTCCCGAACCCTTGCACCGCGCCATTTCCCGGTTCGGCAATGTGACCGTGCTGGTGGTCGGCGACTTCATCCTCGACCGTTTCGTCAATGGCGTGATCGAGCGGATTTCGCCCGAAGCGCCGATCCCGGTGCTGCATGGGCGTGGCGAGATGCTGGCGATGGGCGGCGCCGGCAATGTCGTCTCCAATATCGTTTCGCTTGGCGCTGCCGCCATACCGGTTTCAGTGATCGGCGACGACCATGCGGGCAACAATCTGATAGGCATACTGGGAGAGCTGGGCGTCGGGACCGATGGCCTTGCGCGGGACCACGAGCGCATGACCTCGTCGAAAAGCCGTTTCAGCGCGCTCAACCAGCAAGTGCTGCGCTTTGATGAGGAGGAAATCAAGCCGTTGAGCGACACGGAGCGAGTGACGCTGATCGGGCATTTCCGCGCAGCGCTGGCGCAAGCCGACATCGTCATCCTGTCCGATTACGGCAAGGGCATATTGCTCGACGGCGTCGCCGGTGAGCTGATTTCGATTTGCCGTGAAGCCGGCAAGCCGGTTCTGGTCGATCCGAAGGGCCGCGACTATGCGCGCTATGCCGGGGCAACCGCGATCACGCCCAATCGCAAGGAACTCGGCGAAGCCGTCGGACGCGCGGTTTTTGCCGATGACGAGATCGTCACTGCTGCGCGTGAGCTGATCTCGGCGCACGGCTTCGACTTCGTCGTCGCGACGCGCAGCGAAAAAGGCATGAGCGTCGTTGGGGCGGAGGATGCCCGGCACATCGCCACGCAGGCGCGGGAAGTGTTCGACGTTTCAGGCGCCGGCGACACCGTCATCGCGACGTTTGCATTGGCCTTGGCAGCAGGCGCCGACCGCGTCATGGCCGCCTCCCTCGCCAATGCCGCGGGCGGCGTGGTGGTGGGAAAGCGTGGTACGGCGCGGTTGACGGTCGAGGAATTGACCGGCGCTCTGTTTCGCTCGCACGGACCGGTCGCCCATCACAGCGCGATCCTCGATGCCGCCGCTGCCGCAAGGCTGGTGGCGACGTGGAAGAACGAGGGCTTGAGCGTCGGTTTCACCAATGGCTGCTTCGACATTTTGCATGCTGGCCATGTCAGCCTGTTGCATGCGGCGCGCAGCCAGTGTGACCGGCTGGTTCTGGGCCTCAACAACGATGCCTCGGTGCGCCGGCTAAAGGGGCCGGGACGCCCGGTCAACGATGAGCATGACCGCGCCTGCGTGCTGGCCGCGCTTGCCTCGGTCGACGCCGTCGTCGTTTTCGAGGAGGACACACCGCTCGCGCTGATCGAGGCTTTGCTGCCCGACATACTGGTCAAGGGTGCGGACTACACCGTCGACACCGTGGTTGGCGCCGATGTGGTGCAGAAGGCCGGCGGGCGTGTGGTGCTGGTCGACCTCGTCGCCGGCAAGAGCACGACCGGCACTATCGGCAAATTGCGTGCCGGTGGCACTGCCAATTGAGGAATTCATGTCCGAACTGAACAACTATCTGGCCCGCTCGGCAGCCGCGATCTCGGCGATGGTCGAGCGCGACCTCTCCGGTGAGATGGAGCGCGCGGTGTCGGCCGTCGTCACCGCACTTTCGTCGGGAAAGGCACTGCTGATAGCCGGCAATGGCGGCTCGGCCAGCGACGCCATCCACATCGCCGGCGAACTCGTTGGCCGCTTCCTGAAGGAGCGCAAGGCCTACAACGTCATCGCGCTGCCGGCCAATGCGGCGGTGCTGACCGCCTGGGGCAATGATTACGGCTTCGATACGGTGTTTTCGCGCCAGGTCGAGGCGCATGGCGCGGCGGGTGCGGTGCTGCTTGCCATCTCGACCAGCGGCAATTCGCCGAGCATCCTGGCCGCCGCCGAACAGGCGCGCATGATGGACATGACGGTGATCAGCCTGACCGGCGACACCGGCGGCAAGCTCAAGCCGCTCTCCGATATCCTGCTCAACGTGCCCTCGACGTCGACACCGATCATCCAGCAGGGGCATCTGTGTCTCTATCATCATCTGTGCGAGATGGTCGAAGCGCGCCTCAGCGATGGCTGACAAAGCGGTGACGCCGCACCCGCTGGTGGAGCCGGGTCTCTGGGTGGAGCGGATCGGCGATAGGGTTTTTCCCGAGCGTTTGCCGGCGCTGTTCCTCGACCGTGACGGCACCATAAATGTCGATACCGGCTATCCCGACGATCCAGCCGACATCGTCCTGCGGCCGGAAATACTACCGGTGATCCGAACGACCAATCTTGCCGGCCTTCCCGCAATTATCGTGTCAAACCAGTCGGGCATTGCGCGCGGCTACTTCGGCTGGCCTGAATTCGCCGCCGTGAATGCCAGGCTGCTGGCACTTCTCGAAGCCGAGCAATGCCGTATCGACATAGTGCTTGCCTGTGCCTACCATTCGAGCGGCACGGGTGAACTGGCAATAGGCGATCATCCGATGCGCAAGCCCAATCCCGGCATGCTTTTGCGTGCTCGTGATCTGTTGGGTGTCGACATCGGTCGATCGATTATCGTCGGCGACAAGGCTGACGACATGGAAGCCGGTCGAAGGGCTGGGCTGGTGGAAGGCTGGCTGGTCGGCGGCAGGTTCAACAAAAAGGCCCCGGACGGCAGTTTTACGACGCGCAAGCTGATGACGGGCAATGATTACCGCAGACTATGCGATGTAATTGCCGGGTTGGGCGTGGCTTAGAACGCCACCAGACCTTCGTCCTTGACCCGGCGGATCGTCAGCGCTGTCCGCACCGTATCGACGTTCGGCGCCGAGGCCAGTTGCTCGATGACGAAGGTCTGGAAAGTGCCGAGATCGCTCGCCACGCAATGCAGCAGGAAATCGGATTCGCCCGACACCATCCAGGCGTCGCGCACGATCGGCCAGCCGCGCGTGCGCTCGGCGAAGGTCTTGAGCTCGGCATCGGCCTGGTGATGCAGGCCGATAAGGCAGAAGGCGACGACGTCCATGCCAAGGGCCGGCGCATTGAGCAGCGCGCGGTAGCCGCGGATGATGCCGGCCTCTTCCAGCCGCCTGACGCGGCGCAGGCATGGCGGCGCTGAAATGCCGACGCGGCTGGACAGTTCGACATTGGTCATGCGCCCGTCCTGCTGAAGCTCGCGCAGGATCTTCCAGTCGATGGCGTCGAGGTCGGCTTTGATCGGCATGGATTACCTTCGGCGCTTCGCGCAAGAATCTTTCGTGATCCTGTAATTAAACGACTTCGGTATCTCGCTTCAATCGGCGATTTTCTCGCAGTCACCGCGCAAGTTGTTCATGGATCGTCTGTTTGCGCCGAAGCTTTCCGGGGACGAAGGTCAGGTCGTCTTGCTGGCGTCGTCTGCAACACCTAGATTAGGCGCGATATCGTTCCCTGTGCCGGACGCCCGCTCGCGTCCGGTTGTTGTGAAAGCCCGTCCATGAGCAGCAAGCACGCACCCGTTCTCATCATCGGCTCCGGCCCCGCCGGCTATACGGCGGCGATCTACGCTGCCCGGGCCATGCTGAAGCCCATGCTGGTCGCCGGCCTGCAACAGGGCGGCCAGTTGATGATCACCACCGATGTCGAAAATTATCCGGGCTTCGCCGATCCGATCCAGGGTCCTTGGCTGATGGAACAAATGCTCAAACAGGCCGAGCATGTCGGCACCGACGTCGTCAACGACATCATCACCGAGGTCGACCTCAATGTGCGACCGTTCCGCGCCAAGGGCGATTCCGGCACCATTTACACCGCCGACGCCTTGATCATCGCCACCGGCGCGCAGGCGAAATGGCTGGGCATTCCGAGCGAGCAGACCTTCATGGGCTTCGGCGTGTCGGCCTGCGCCACCTGCGACGGCTTCTTCTATCGCGGCAAGGATGTCGCGGTGATCGGCGGCGGCAATTCGGCGGTGGAGGAGGCGCTCTACCTCTCCAACCTGGCCAAGAGCGTGACGGTCATTCACCGGCGGAGCGATTTCCGCGCCGAGCGCATCCTGCGCGAGCGGCTGTTCAAGAAGGACAATGTCCGCGTCATCTGGGACACGGTCGTCGACGAGATCACCGGCCAGCCCGGCAAGATGCCGCTGCCGCCGTCGGTCGAAGGGCTGAGGCTGCGCAATGTGGCAACCGGTGAGGTGACGCATCTGCAGGTCGACGGCGTGTTCGTGGCGATCGGCCATGCGCCAGCGGTCGAACTGTTCGCCGGCAAGCTGAAGCAGAAGCCGAATGGCTATCTGTGGACAGCGCCGGATTCGACCCGCACCGACGTGCCGGGCGTGTTCGCCGCCGGTGATGTGACAGACGACATCTATCGCCAGGCGGTGACCGCGGCAGGGCTTGGGTGCATGGCTGCGCTCGAGGCGGAAAAATATCTCGCCGGTATAGAGGTTCACCGCGAAGCGGCGGAGTAAAAAGTTCAAGAAGCGGCTGAGGAAAGCCGTGCAAAAGCCTGATTTTTCATTCAGGAGCTAAAAACAGGCAGACGCCAAAGAAAGAACGAGGGGCACCATGGCGTTGGACTGGGACAAGCTACGCGTGTTTCACGCTGCGGCGGAAGCTGGGTCGTTCACCCATGCGGCCGAGACCCTGCATTTGTCGCAATCGGCGATCTCGCGGCAGGTCAGCGCGCTCGAACATGACGTCGGCGTGCCGCTGTTCAACCGTCACGCCCGCGGCCTGGTGCTGACCGAGCAGGGCGAGATGCTGTTTCGCACGGCACATGACGTGCTGATGAAGCTGGAGACGATCAAGTCGCGGCTGACCGAGACCAAGGACAGGCCTTCGGGCGTGCTCAGGGTGACGACCACGGTCGGGCTTGGCGCCGGCTGGCTGACCGAACGCGTGCAGGAATTCATCGAGCTCTATCCCGAGGTCAGCCTGCAACTCATCCTGGCGAACGAGGAACTCGACCTGACCATGCGCCAGGCCGATTGCGCTATCCGGCTGCGCCAGCCGCAACAGCCGGACCTTATCCAGCGCCGCCTGTTCACGGTGCATTTCCATCTCTACGCGGCACCTTCCTATATCAACAAATTTGGCAAGCCGGCTTCGATCTCCGAGCTGAAGAGCCATCGCATCGTGACCTTCGGCGTGCCGGTGCCCGCGCATCTGTCGGAGCTGAACTGGCTGGAGACGGTCGGTGATTTCGAAGGCGGGCAGAGGGTGCCGACGTTGCAGATCAACGACATATTGTCGATCAAGCGCGCGGTGCAGGGCGGTGCCGGCATCGCCATGCTTCCCGACTATGTCATCTCCAAGGATTCGGGACTGGTGCAATTGCTGCCGGAGACCGAAGTGCCTTCCTTCGACACCTATTTCGCCTATCCCGATGCGATGAAGAACCAGGCGAAGCTGCATGTCTTTCGCGATTTCATTATTGCGAAGGCGCGAAGCTGGTCGTTCTAAGGGCATGTCGATATTCAGGTGATGCCGGCCTGACCTGAATCTCAACGCACCCCGAAACGGCGCGGTTTCCGGCTCACCCGCGCCACGGCGTCAGGCGGGGTAGCCAGCCGGGCACGGCGCGGCGGTAGGCTTCGTAGTCGGCGCCATAGCGGCGGGCAAGCGTCGGTTCCTCATAGAATTTCACGAACGAGACCATGGCGGCGGCGGCAATGACGGCGTAGGCGACAAGAGCCAAGCTCGAAAACAGCAGCGCCTGGCCGAGGGTGATCGACAGCACCGCCACATACATCGGGTTGCGGACATGGCGGTAGATGCCGCCGACGACCAGTCTTTCGGTTGGCGCAACCGGGGCGGGCGTGCCCAAACCCTCCAGGGCAAAGCGGGCAAAGGCATGAAGCAGCAAGGCTGCGGCAGCGACGATCAGAACCGAGCCGATCGGTGCAAAGCCGGGCACGGTCGACCATGGCAGACGATAATGATCGGTCAACAGCCAAGGCACCAGTCCCGCGACCATGCCAGGCGCTACAATGAAGAACAGTGCGCTGCCGGCAATCGCCTGACGTGTCCGCACCGATGCCTCCTTGCCCGATTGCCGTAAAAATGAACGCGCACTGCCCGATTCCACGTCATTCGCCGTTTTCTGCATTTTCGGTCGGGAATCAATTCCGATACGCTTCTCCCGTTGCGATTCCGGCTCGCTACGCGCTGCATTTCGACGATTCTGCTGGTCCTATGGGCCCAAGGAATGGGTTAGACCACAGCCTGCCTCTTTTTGCATGCGAGTGTTGCAAAATAGATGCTTGTTTCTTGGGCATGATGAGCACATATATAGTCCATCTCCTGGGCGCGTTCTCCTCCCATTAGCGCCCTCGAGTGTTCCCCTCTGGAGGTTAGCCTTAACAGGCACTTCCAATCAAACTCAGCCGGATCTTCGTTGATCCGGCTTTTTTGTTGCCTGAAATCTGCAGTGCTCGGAAAAACGACCGAAATTATCGCGTAACAGTGACATGTAACCCCAGGTAACATGTTGCAGACACGCAGTATCGAGTAAGCAGACGATAGGACGCGGTGTGGTTCGTGCGGGAGATGGGGGCATCACTCGAACGATCCGGGCTCAGGCGGCTACCGCGTCCGAACCAATTCCACCGCCGACGCCATCGGGCGCTGGCGGCATGTGCGGCGGACCTGCCGTTTCGCCTCCCACGAAGACGGTCCGCAAGAGAGCGGCGTCCGGATCATCCCGGACGCCGTTTCCTTGTGTTTAAAGCGCGTCGCGTCTGATGGGATTGATGCGACGCGCTTAAGTCTTGTTTTGATGCATGTCGTTATCCCAAAACCGCTGCGCACTTTTGGGCGACATGCATTACCTGGCCGGTGCAACACCACCGCAAAGGCCGGAGCCGTCAGGCGGCCTTGCCGTTGGCATTCATCGCCTCGTCGGCCAGGCGGCCGGTGAGTTCGGCCATATGGTCGAAGGCGGCACGATAGCTGGCGACGCCCGCGGTCGCCGAACGCAGCTCGATGATCAGGTCGCCGATCTCGGCCTGCGGCATGGTCGCCTCGACGACGTCCCATCCTGGCCAATCGGGCCTCGCGTCGTAGCCGAGGATCTGGCCGCGCCGCTGCGGGATGAGCGCAATGATCTTCGAGGTCGCATCGGATGGCGTGACGATCTCGACCTTCATGATCGGCTCCAAAAGCACCGGCGAGCAGGCGGCCATGCCTTCCTTCATCGCCAGCTTCGCTGCCATCTGGAAGGCCATGTCCGACGAGTCCACCGCATGGTAGGAGCCGTCGGACAGGTTGACGGCGACATCGACCACCGGGAAGCCGAGCGGGCCGGACTTCAGATAGTCGCGCACGCCGGTCTCGACCGACTGGATATAGGTCTTCGGCACGACGCCGCCGGTGATGGTGTCGGTGAACTGAAAGCCGGAGCCGCGCGGCAGCGGCTTGATCTCGATCACCACGTCGCCGAACTGACCATGGCCGCCCGACTGCTTCTTGTGGCGGCCGCGCTGCTGCGCCGGTTTGCGGATCGTCTCGCGATAAGGCACCGCCGGCGTATGGCCCTCGACCGGGATCTGGTTCTTGCCTTCCAGCCGCTCGCGCACGACGCGCAGATGCATCTCTCCATGACCCGATAGTACTGTCTCGGCCGAATCCTGATTATGGCGCAGGCTGAGCGAGGGATCTTCCTCGGCAAGGCGCTGGATGGCCGCCGACATCTTGACCTCATCCTTGCGTTCCTTTGGCCGCAGCGCGAAGGCAAAGACCGGTTGCGGCGGTGTCAGCGCCACCAGTGGCCTGATGCCTCCCTTGGCCGAGCTCAGCGTCTGGCCGGTCTTGACGTCGTCCAGCTTGCCGAGCGCAACTGTGTCACCGGCCTTGGCCGAGGTGAGCTTGGTCTGGTCCTTGCCGAGCATTCTGTAGATGCCGGACACTTTTGCCGTGTCGCCATTCGAGAGGTAGAGCTCGGAAGCGTCGGCGAGCTGTCCGGAAAGGATGCGCGAAACCGACAGTTTGCCGCCATGCGCGGTGTGGATGGTCTTCATCACCTGGACCACGGTGGCATTGCCATCGGGTGCGCCGAGACGCTTGCGGGTCGCCTCTATGTCGGGTGCGTCATGGCGGAGCGTCTTCAGCAGGCGCAGCACGCCGTTGCCCTTCTCGGCGGTGCCGATCAGCACCGGCGTCACCGCGCCGGCGCGCAGGTCGGCGGCAAGGTCGTCGAAGATCGCGTCCTTCGGTGGCTCGATCTCTTCGAGCAGCTGCTCCATCAACTGGTCGTCGTGGTCGGCGAGCGTTTCCAGCATGGAGAAGCGGGCCTCCAGCTCGCGTGCCTTCTCGTCGCCCGGAATCTCGGCGACCTCGCTCTCGGCATATTCGCGATAGATATAGGCGCGCTCCAGCGCAAGATCGATCGAGCCGATGACGACGCCATCCTTGCGCAGCGGAATCTGGCGCAGCAGCAAAGGCAGCGAGCTTGCCGGCTGCAGCATCTTCAGCGTGTCGCGTACGCCTGCTATCGCCTTGTCGACCTTGTTCAGGAACAGGATGCGCGGCACGCCAAGATCGTCGAGCTTGCGCATGATGAGCTGCAGGGCAGGGATCTTCTTTTCGTCGGCTTCCGCGACGACCACGGCGATGTCGCAGGCGGCCAGCACCGGCTCGGCCTCGAAGGAAAATTCGATGGAGCCGGGACAATCGACGAAGGTGAGCTGCTCGCCCATGAAATCGGTGGTGGCGACGGTCGCCTCGACGCTCATGGCGTGGGCGCGTGCCTCGGGCGAATGATCGGAAACGGTGTTTCCCGACGAAACGGGATTCTGGCGGGGGATGGCGCCCGTGCGGGCGAGTATTGCTTCGAGAAGTGTCGTCTTACCGCTTGCGAAGGGACCGACTATGGCAATGCATTTCGGTCCCGTGCGTCGTCCTCCGGCGCGAGTTCCCATGACTGACCTCCACTCAGGCGTTTCCCTGGGAGCGGCGGCCGGCCTGTCGACCGTCGCGGGCGGGGCTTGTTTAGTTCGCCACCTACCCGAAAGCATCGTCCCACGGGTTAGCCGGCAGGGCAAGAGATTTGAGGGGGGCGGTGTACCGCTGACGTTACAACCACGGACGCAGGGTGGGCAAATTTCCGTGAGGGAGATCAGCCCGCTTGATCAACCCGCTTGGGTTCGGCGCGGCGCCATAGTGGTTTCGTCCACGCCCTGCCTCGCCACTGTCTCGACAAAGCGCGCCAGCAGCGGATTGAACAGGTCCGGACGCTCCCAGAAAGGAGCATGTCCGGCACCGGGGATGACATGGCAATGCTCCCATAGCGAACCGTAGGCCAAGGTCTCGAAATAGCCGAGCCGGACAAACGGATCGTTCTCGCCGTTGACGATCGCGACCGGAAATGCGGCGTGCTCGACCACCTGCTTCTGGTCGGCGCCTTTGCCGGTGACCATGCCGCGCGTCACCGCGGAACGCAGCCGGCCGTCGGTGCGCAGGATAACCTCGCGGAACGAAGGATCGGCAGTGTCGCCGAAGCACAGCGTTTCGAAGCGCTCGGCATCGCGGTCGGAGTAAATCTTCTTGGACGCGAGCAACATGTCCCAATGGGCATGGAAGCCACGCAGCATGCCAAATGGTCCTTTCGACACTGGCGGCGCGCCGGTCAGCATCAGTCCGGCGACCGCCCGGTGAAAGCTCGCGAGCTCGATGGCGACATGTCCGCCGAGCGACCAGCCGAAGACGACGGCGCGGTCGATCCCCATGATGTCGAGGAGCTGAGCAGCCGATTGAGCGAGGCCGGCAATCGTATAGGCAGTTGCAGGGTCACGGGCGTCGGACGATTCACCATGGCCGGGAAGGTCGAAGGCGATCAAACGGTGCGCGGCAGCCAAGGGACTGTCGAACTGTCGCGCGAATACGGCGCGCGAACTGCCCGAGCCATGGATCAAAACAATGGGAATGCCGGAGCCCGACGACTGGCTGAGGCGCAAATCCGCTTGCTCGGTGCGGACCGTCCGGTGGGAAACGACCATGCTGGATTAGACCCTCAGATTGCCTGACGGCCAACATCGCATTCTGCTGTCACTATGTTGTTTAGGTTTGTGGTTAAGAAAGGATTTCTCTGCGGCAACAGCGTATGATGAGCGAATCTGTGGGCGGGAGCATGTTTTAAATCCAGGCATTTCCAAAAATCGATGCCGATTTTCGGGCTGATGCGACAACCAGGGATTCCGATGATGGACGGTGCGCTCGATCTTCTTGTCTCAATCAGCAGCATCGTGACGCTCGGTCAATATGCCTGGTCCATGCGCGCCCATTTCCAGTCGCCGACCATGCCTCCAGGCGCCATGATCGTTTCCGCCGTGGTGATCGGCGTGGCGGTGTTCTTTATGGCTATCCTGTGGATCGAGCGGCAGCCGGTGGCGGCGAAGCTCGGCGGGCTCGCCATCGAACTGGTAAGCTCGGCCCTGTTCTGGTGGGCGATCGTCATTTCCCGCAAGGCGCGGCTGCGCTTCGCATTCGACGCCGACAATCCCGACAGTCTGTTGACCGACGGACCTTACGCCTATGTCCGCCATCCGTTCTATGCGTCCTACATCATCTTCTGGATCGGATGGGGCATCGCGACCTGGTCGATCTGGGCGGTGGTGCCTGTCGCCGGGATCATCGCGATCTACACGATCGCCGCGCTGGACGAAGAGAGGAAGTTTTCGCGCACGGCGCTCGCCGGCGCCTATGATGCCTATCGCGCACGCACAGGCCTGTTCTGGCCGCGCTTGAACCGTGATTGGCGAAGCCTCCGGCTGCGGGCTTGAGCAGCCGGTTGCGCCATGGCGGGTATCGGACGAAACTGCCGCCAGCCTGAGGACTGTCGACGATGAAGATTATTACCTGCGGCAGCGTGCCGACCATCATTGCGCCGGAGAAATATTTCACCGGCCGTGTGTTGCAGACGCCGATCATCGAGAAGGAGGCGCCGGCCCGCCTCAGGGCCGTGATGGTCAGCTTCGAGCCTGGCGCGCGGACCCACTGGCACACGCATCCGCTCGGCCAGACGCTCTATGTCATATCAGGCGCCGGCCTCGCGCAAAGCTGGGGCGAGCCGGTACAGGAGATCAGGGCTGGCGACGTCATCTCCTTCGCGGCAGATGAAAAGCACTGGCATGGCGCCGCCCCGAAATCGGCAATGGCGCATATCGCCATGCAAGAGGCGCTCGACGGCGTCCATGCCGACTGGCTGGAGAAAGTGACCGACGCGCAGTATGGCGGCTGAGCCTTCCAGAGCCGATATAAAAAATCCGGCCGTACGGCCGGATTTTCATTTTTGCAACAATGTATTGATCAGGTCAGCGAGGCGGTGAAGCGCTGGATGCGCGTGCAGGCCTCCTCCAGCAATGTCTCCGACGTGGCATAGGAGATGCGGAAGTTCGGGCCGAGGCCGAAGGCCGAGCCGAACACGACCGCGACGCCCTCCGCTTCGAGCAGTTCCGAGCAGAAAGTCTCGTCGTTGTCGATCACCTTGCCGGCTTTGGTCTTCTTGCCGATCAACTGCGCGCAGGACGGATAGACGTAGAAAGCGCCCTCCGGCGACGGGCAGGAAATGCCGCGCGCCTGGTTGAGCATCGACACGACAAGATCGCGCCTGGCCTGGAAGATAGCCTTGTTCCTGGCGACGAAATCCTGCGGGCCGTTCAGCGCCTCGACCGACGCCCATTGGGCGATGGTGCAGGCGCCGGAGGTCTGCTGACCCTGGATCATGTCCATTGCCTTGATCAGCGGCACCGGGCCAGCCGCATAGCCGATGCGCCAGCCGGTCATGGCATAGGCTTTCGACACGCCGTTCATGGTCAGCGTGCGCTCGTAGAGCTTGGGCTCGACCTCCGCGATGGTCTTGAAAACGAAGTCGCCATAGATCAGATGCTCGTACATGTCGTCGGTCAGCACCCAGACATGCGGATGCTGCAAAAGCACATCGGCCAGCGCCCTGAGCTCCGCCCCGGTGTAGGCAGCACCGGACGGATTGGACGGCGAGTTCATCAACAGCCATTTGGTGCGCGGCGTGATCGCCTTTTCCAGGACCGCCGCCGTCAGCTTGAAGCTGCTGTCGATGGAGGTGTCGGCAAAGACCGAGGTGCCGCCGCAGATTGCCACCATCTCGGGATAGCTGACCCAATAGGGCCGCGGGATGATGACCTCGTCGCCGGGATTGAGTGTCGCCATGAAGGCATTGAACAGGATCTGCTTGCCGCCGGTGCCGACGATGGTCTGCTCCGGCCTGTAGTCGAGATTGTTCTCGCGCTTGAATTTCTTCGCGATCGCCTCGCGCAGCGGTACGATGCCTGAAACCGGCGGATATTTTGTCTCGCCGCGACGGATCGCCTCGATGGCGGCCTCCTTGATGTTGTCCGGAGTGTCGAAGTCCGGTTCGCCGGCGCCCAGCCCGATCACGTCACGGCCCGCGTTTTTCAGCTCGCGCGCTTTCTGCGTCACCGCGATGGTCGCGGAAGGCTTTACGCGGGAAAGGGCGTCGGCAAGAAAGGCCATGGCAAGGTGTCTCCAAGAGTGTCGGCGCGGCCGAGGATGGCTGCGGCGCCTCTCATGTCGCATCATTCCCTGAAGTGCAAGCGCAGTCGGATGAGCCAGGGCTCAAATCCTCGGCAACAATAAATTCATCAACGATGGGTAAACCCTTGAGTGGCAGGATCGCAATCCAATTTTGCCAGTCTCGCGGAGCGAGGAACCCTTGTCGCGCAGCATCGGGCTTGCCCATATCATCCGCCATGATGACGGCACCGCCAGCGGTGTCTGGGGCATCTACACGCTGCAAAGCGCCTTCCAGCCGATCTTCGCCTTTAAGGATGGTAAGCTTTCGGTCGTCGCCTTCGAGGGGCTGATCCGGCCCTTTCGCGATGGCGAGCCGCAACCGCCGATGAGTTTTTTCAGCACGTGTCCGGCGGCCGACCGCCTGCATATCGAGGCGCTGACAAGGACGCTGCACCTTTTGAACGCCGGCGCCTGCCTGCCGCGGGAGGCGTCCATCTTCATCAATTTCGACCCGTCGGTGTTCACCGACCGCGGCATCGCCGACAAGGCGCTGCGCGAGATGCGGTTGGTGCTGCACGAAGCGGGCATCGATCCGCACCGCGTCGTGTGCGAGGTGACCGAGCAGAAATCGGCATCGCAGGAAACCCTCTACAATTTCGTCGAGGCGCTCAGGGGCAATGGTTTTCGCATCGCTGTCGACGACTACGGCGCCGAAGAATCCGACATCAACCGCATCAAGGAGCTCAGGCCGGATATCGTCAAATTCGATGCCCAGTGGATCACGCAATTGATGGATTCCGGCGCGGGTTTCGCGCTGCTGACGGCGATGGTGGCAAGCTTCGAGGAACAAGGCATCCGCACCGTGTTCGAGGGCATCGAGGAGGGCTGGCAGCTTGAGCTGGCCGAAAAGTCGGGCGCCTCGATGGTGCAGGGGTTCACACTGGCGCGTCCCGAGCTTGCGCCGACCAGCTTTCACGTCTTCGGCAAGGACGGGCGGATGCCCGTCGCCAATGTCGGAGAGGCGCCGGCGCCCGTGGCATCTTCGCCGCGGCCGGCACGGGCTTTCGGGCGCCGGGTAGCACAATGAACGGGCGGCCAGACAGGCGGCGCAATGTCGGCGAGGCGATCTTTGCCGACGAGGTCGGGATCGAATACGGTGTCTATGGCGCATTCCGGCTGAGGAGCGCCTATCAGCCGATTTTCGCGCCGCGCGGCAGGTTTTTGCAGGCCGTTGCGGTCGAGGGCCTGATCGAGCCGCACCGTGCCGGCAGGCCGGTTGCGCCACCGGTGTTTTTCGAAAGCCTGCCCGCGGCCGATCGACTGTTCGTCGAGACGATGTGCCGGGTGCTGCATCTCAGGAACTTCCGCAACATCGGCGTCGACGGGCTCGACCTGTTCTTCAACTACAATCCACTGATCAACGATCACCCGGGGCGGGCGCTGGCCGAGATCAGGTTGATGACCAGGCACCTTGCCGATTTCGACCTGCATCCAGGCATGCTGATCTGCGAGATCACGGAGCAGGCGGCCGATGACGAGTTGCTCGTCAGCCTGGTGCGCGAGATGCGGCGTGACGGCATCCGCATCGCCATCGACGATTTCGGCACCGGGCATTCGACGGAAGAGCGGGTCGCGCTTGTCCAGCCCGACATCGTCAAGATCGACGGCACATGGTTCGCGGAATTCTGTCGCCATGCCGCCGCCGAACGATTTTTCCGGCCGCTGGTTTCGGCGCTGCACGACCGCGGCACCAAGGTGCTGGTCGAAGGGATCGAGCAGGCCGGCCATCTGCGCGTCGCACTGGATGGCGGCGTCGATCTCTTGCAGGGTTTTCATCTGGGGCGGCCGGCATTGGCCGGAACGATTTTCGACGAGGAGCCGCTGTCCATCGACAGGCTGCTCGGCATGGACAACAAGGTCATCCCGCTGTTCGGATGATCTGGTTCGGGTGATGCATCAGCGGCGCTGATGGTCGCGCCAAAACAAATCACTGGATCGGGCTGCCGCCGCCACCATAATTGCGTCGGAATGGCCGCAGGGGAACAGAATGACCATACTCTATGGAATGATCGACAGCGGCAATTGCTACAAGCCGCGCCTTTTGATGGCGAAGCTGGGCATCGCCTTTACCAATGTCGAGGTGAGCTCGCATACCGGTGATACGCGCAAGCCCGATTATGTCGCCAAGAACCCAAACGCCATGGTGCCGCTGCTCGAGCTCGACGACGGCAGGCGGCTTGCCGAATCCAACGCCATCCTGCTCTATCTCGCCGAAGGCACGCGCTTCCTGCCGTCCGACAAATACGAGCGCGGGCTGGCCTATCAATGGCTGTTCTTCGAGCAATACAGCCACGAGCCCTACATCGCGGTGCGCAAGGCGCTGCTGACTTTTCCGGAACGGGCCAGGGATGCGACGCCGGAGCGGCTGGCGGTAACGCTGGAGCGTGGCAACAAGGCGCTTGGCGTGATGAACAAATATCTGGAAGGCAACAGGTTCTTCGCCGGCACGGAGTTCAGCGTCGCCGACATCGCGCTCTATGCCTATACGCATACGGCCGAGATGGGCGGCTTCCAGCTCGACGCCTATCCGGCGGTGGCGGCCTGGCTGAAGCGGGTCGAGACGGACAAGGGGCACGTGCCGATAGAGTGGCTGCCTTAGGCAGGTGATTGGCAAAAGCTCAGGTGAAAGCGTCCTTCTCCCCGTATAGTGACGAGGAGAAGGACGCCGCCATTGCCGGTTTCGCCAATCGCCTGAAATCCGCGCAAACAAAAAGGCGGGACAAAATCCCGCCTTCCCATGCTTGGTAGCCTGACTGGAGCGTTTTGGCCGGGCCGGCAGCAATCTGCTGCTTCGACTGGTCGGGGTCTTTCCGCTCCGGCGCGCTTCTCGCGCGACCGTCAGTACATCCGTGACTTGCCGCGCGCCCCGGGCTCTCGCCCGGCGCACGCCATTTTCAAAATCAGGCTGCCTTGCTCAGAGATCCAGCGGACGACTTGCCAGTGCGGCGGTCCTGCTCGATCTCGAAGTTGATCTTCTGGCCTTCGACCAGGGTCGACAGTCCAGCGCGCTCGACTGCGGAGATGTGGACGAAAACGTCCGCGCCGCCCGCGTCAGGCTGGATGAAGCCGAAGCCCTTGGTGGAATTGAACCACTTGACCGTACCAGTTGCCATTTCGATAGTCCTTCACATTTGCTTTTATTTGACCAGACCGAAGTCCAGCCGGTGTGCATCGAGATTTTGGAGATAGACGTCAGCAAACGCGAATATCGCGAGGCCCGGATCGATCGGCCGAAATATCAATGGAACGCATATAGGCCGGTTTTGCGCAAAAAACAAGACTGCGTGAGAAAAGCGTGATCTCGTCGTCGCCCAACGGCCGCCCCAATCGCATGAAAGCGTTGAGGAATTGCGCGTCGGGAAGGGGGCAATACACTTTCGGGCGCCGGTTCGGTTTTGGGAGAGGAACGATGAAAACTGTTCTGCTTGCCGCCTGCCTGACGCTGGTGGCCGCCGAGGCGCAGGCGATCTCGCGCTATGACCCGACCCGCATGAGCTGCGGCAGGGTGCAGGCGACGATCGCCCGGCAGGGCGCGGTGATCCTGCGCTACCAGTCGACGCGCGTGCCGGGCCTGCCGCTCTACGACCGCTATGTGCGGGACGAGCGCTTCTGCAACATGGGCGAGGTGAGGGCGCGGGCCTATGTGCCCAGCGCCGATGCGAAATCCTGCCCCGTCTACACGTGCAAGCGGCCGGATTTCGACCGGCATTTCCGTCGCCGCATCCTCAGGCACAACTAAGGCATGTCGCGCAAAAGTGCGCAGCGGTTTTGCGATAACGACATGCATAAAAATGAGAACTTAAAGCGCGTCGCATGAATCCGTTCAAACGCGACGCGCTTTAAGGCGCCGGATCAGAAGCCGAACGACACTTGCGCCGGCGGCGGCGGGCCGACGCGCACGCCTTCCATCGCCAGCATCTTTTCCTTGGTGGTCGAGCCGCCGGGGGCGGAAAAACCGCCGATCTTGCCGCCGGCGGCAAGAATGCGGTGGCATGGGATGATCAGCGGCACCGGATTGGCGCCAAGTGCGGCGCCCGTTTCCCGCGCCAGCCCGGCATGGCCGGCGCGTTTGGCCAGCTCGCCATAGGTGGTGGTTTCGCCGAAGGCGAGCTTGCGGGCGGCGTCGTAGATGGCGAGGCGGAAATCATCGACGCCGGCGAGATCGACCGGCACGCCGGAGAAATCGACGTCTTCACCGGCCGCGTAGGCCTTGATCGAGGTGATCAGCTCGACGACCCATGGTGGCTGGACAGTGGAGGGCGAAACGCCGGGATGACGCAGCAGCCGGCGCTCCACCGCTTCGCGGCTGCGTTGCGGCAGGCAAAGCCGGATGAGCCCGGTTTCGCTCCAGGCAATGCCCATGAAGCCGATCACTGTTTCTAACACTGCGTGGCCGGCGGTGATCGAAGCGGGGGTTTTCATGGCATGTTCTCCAGTCAAGACGGCGAAAAACAGGTACATATCCAGAACAATATGGCACTGCGGCCTGAGTCCCGCCACCCGAAAACCACCAGCCGGCCCCGATTGCCGGGCAGGAATCGCTGGTGTAAGGGATTTCTTAACGACCGACGAACCGGACCCGAGCGCGGCTTGCCAGCAAAACTCAATCTCATCGCGATCGGCGCGGTCCTTGCGGCGGCCGGCCTGGCCGGCTGTCAGTCGACCTCACAGGTCAAGCTGGCGCCTTCCTTCGCTGAACCGGCCGCTGCCGCCGACGCAGGCTTTGCGCTGGCGCTGCCGGACACGGTTTCCGTCCTGCCCGAGCCTTCCGGCAATAAGCCGGTGCAGACGGCTGCGCTGTCGGCGGAGCCGGCCGCACCGCCGGTCGAGCCCGCCGCTGCTTTCGCCGGATCGACGCCAGGGGCCGCAGCCGTGCCTGCCGTCATGACCACCAAGGCCGGGCATGCCGCCATGACCAGCAAGGCCGGACCTGCCGGCCTGCCGGTCAACGCCGCGGCGCCGGTCTATACCACCGCCGGGCTTGTCGTGCCGGCGACCGCTGGGAAAGCCGGCATGCCCGGGGTTCAGCAGGTGGCCTATGTCGTGCCGCAGAATCCCGCCGCCCTGGCCCCTGTCGGTTCGCCCGAAATACCCGCGAGCGGACCGCGCGCCGAGATCGAGCGGCTGATCGAGAAATATGCCGCGTTCTACCAGGTGCCGGTCGACCTGGTGCGCCATGTCGTCAACCGCGAGAGCACCTTCAACCCGAAAGCCTATAATCGCGGCCATTGGGGGCTGATGCAGATCAAGCACGCGACGGCGCGCGGCATGGGCTATGACGGGCCGGCGCGCGGACTGTTCGATGCCGAGACCAATCTGAAATACGCGGTGAAATATCTGCGTGGCGCCTGGCTGGTGTCCGACGGCAACGCCAAGCGCGCCGACCGGCTCTACCAGACCGGCTATTATTACGACGCCAAGCGCAAGGGCATGCTGGAAGAAACCGGCCTCGGCCGTGACCGCAGCCGGCGTCGCCTGCAGCCCGATGCCTGAGAGCCATGCCTGAGCCGCGCCCGCCGGCGCCAAACGACATCAGGCTGCGCAAGATCCTCGACGAGACGCTGGTTCCGCCGCACTGGCCCGAAGGCTTCGTCATGCGCGGCTTCGAACCCGCCGATGCGTCGGCCTTGCACGCGCTTTTGACCGAGGTGTTCGAAGACGGCGCCGATGGGCCGTTCGACGAATGGTGGCCGCGCGTCTCGGGTGACGCGGAATTCGATCCCGCTTTGTGCTTCCTGGTCATCAACGGCAAAGGCCGGCTGGTGGGCGCGGCGTTGTGCTGGACGAGGGCTTTCGTCAAGGATCTTGCCGTTCATCCCGAGGCGCGGGGTCGCGGCATCGCCGAGGCGCTGATGTGGCACGCCTTCAGCGAATTTCGCGAGCGGGGCGCCACGCATGTCGATCTCAAGACCAATACGGTCGAGAACCCCGCCGCCGTCAGGCTCTACGAGCGGCTGGGAATGTTCGAGGTCGCCTGGGAAGGCTAGTTCTGCCTTACGCTGCGGAAAGTGCATCCTTTGTGAAGCGCTTCACATAGATCGCCAACGGCAAATGCTAACCACCCTGCCACGCCGGTCGGTCGGGGTTACGAGCGTAGAGGCATCGGAGGGGGGCTGCGCCGGCATGTGTCAGCCACACTCCACGGCGGGTCCCGAGGTTGGGGTTGCTCCCGAGGCGGGGTTTCGGGATCCGCCACCGGGTATCTTGCTGTTTCCAAGACCAAGCTGCTTTGTATATCGCTCAGATGCCATTCATCGTTCAAATATCGGGCATCGTTCAAACATCGGGCATCGTTCAAATATCGGGCGCGTTGCCGATCTTCTGCTTGAGATCGAGCGTCCAGGCGCGGCCTTCGTCGCCGCCCCATAAAAGCCAGGCGATATAGCCGGCCGACGGGTCCGCCTCATTGCCGTAGTTGCGACCCTTCTTGTCGACCTCGTGGCGGGCGAAATAGCTGACCATGCGCCGGACAGTGGAGGGCGAAAGCTTGTCCCGGTTCTTGAGCTGGGTGGCTCGTGCAACGCCAACCTCGGTGCCGCCACGGCCGAATACGCCGCGCAGCCTGAGGCCCTTGGCGGCATTGTCGGCGACTATCTGCGGGCAGCGCAGGTCGATTTCGTCATTGTCGGCTTCGCGCATGGTTTCCCCCGATAAGGACTTATAGACTGAACGAAGAATGCGGCGGGATGCATCCCGTTCCGCAACGCTATTGCTTCGCAGCCGTCGGAGCCGATCTGAAAGGAACTGTCCACCAAGGCGACAGACTGCATCTTGCCTGTGTTCGCCTCACCGTTAAGCTTTGTTACAACGGGGGCTTTCGAAAACCGGAGAAACACGATGCGGCTTTCCAGAACCGGCCTCGCCACCTTGATCCTCGCCGTTCCGCTGTTCACTAATGCGGCGCGGGCCGCCGATGATTGCGCCAACGCGCAGGACCAGGCGACCATGAACGAATGCGCCGGCAAGTCGTTCACCGCGGCTGACAAGAAGCTCAACGACGCCTACAGGCAGATCGAGGGCCGGCTGAAGGACGATGCGGCGGGCAAGAAACTGCTGGTCGATGCGCAACGGGCCTGGGTCGCCTTCCGCGATGCCGAGTGCAATTTCCAGGGCGGCCCGCGCGAAAACGCCGGCAGCATGTATCCGATGGTGGTCGCCGATTGCCAGGCGGCACTCACCAAGGACCGGGTGAGGGACTTTGAGAATTATCTCAATTGCCCGGAGGGCGAGGTGAGCTGTCCGGTGCCGGCGCAGTAGTTTTCGTCTGCATAAAATGTCGGAACCGTCCTTCGCCCTGCGTCCTTGGGAGGCAAGGCGCGTTGCCGGACCCTTGGCGCGCGTCGTCAAAATCCCGACAGATGGAGATGACGATGATCAGCTTTCCCAACGAATCCCAGGAATACCGCAGCGCCCGCGAAGAATTGCTGCGCAAGGAGATCGAGTTGCGCCGCGCCATGGAGGATGTGGCCGTCGCCCGCCGCGCGCTGCCCATGGGCGGGCTGGTGCCGCAGGATTATGTGTTCGATGGGCTTGGTCCCGACGGCAAGCCGGCGCGCATAAAGCTGTCGGAGCTGTTTGCATCAGGCAAGGACACGCTGATCATCTACAACATGATGTTTCCGCGTCATCCGCAGGAGACGCGCGACGTGGCGACCAGCGGCGGCACGGCGAAGCTCGCCCGGCCGGACCAGCCGTGCCCATCCTGCACGGCGCTGCTGGACCAGTTCGACGGCGCGGTCGGCCATCTCGAGGCGGCCGGTTTCAACTTCGCCGTGGTCGGCAAGACAGCGCTCGAAAACCTGCTGACGCTCGGCAGCGATCGCGGCTGGACGAATATGCGGCTCATCTCCTCGGCCGGCAACGACTTCAAGCGCGACTACCACGCCGAGGCCGAGGACGGCGCGCAATTGCCGCTGCTGTCGGTGTTCAGCCGCGATGCCGACGGCATCCGCCATTTCTGGTCGTCGGAACTGGACTTCGCTCCAGCCGAGCCCGGCCAGGACCCGCGCGGCATCGGCACCTGTGAGACGCTGTGGAACCTGATGGATTTTACGCCGAAGGGCAGAGCGCAGGCCTGGCAGGAACAGCTGCAGTATGGAGAGAGTTGCTGCCACTGACAGGGGCACGCGCGCAAATCGGCGTGTCGGCGCCGGGCGGAATGCCGGACCGAGCGATGCTCAGCCCGTTCTGATCTGCTCGACCGCGGTCACCAGAAGTTCGGCCATGGCGCCGCGAATCTGAGAATCCGACTGGGCGACACCGGCCGCGTCGAAATCGGCGCGCACCTTGCGGAACACATCGTCGTCGCCTGCCTCTTCGAAGTCCGAACGCACCACCTCCTTGGCATAGGCGTCGGCATCCGCACCTGACTTGCCGAGCTGTTCGGCGGCCCACAGGCCGAGCAGCTTGTTGCGGCGCGCCATGGCCTTGAACTTCGTTTCCTCGTCCATCGCAAACTTCTTTTCGAAGCCTTCCTGACGGTCTCTCATGCTGCTCATCTCTGCCTCGTTCGGTGTGAGTCCGACCTTCATCCGATGTCTGGGGAAGAGCCGCTGGTAAGACCGAGAATGGCCGGCATGGATGTCATAAGCAAGCGTTGATGCCAGATTGTCAGGCGGCACCCAGGCTCTCGATATGATTTGACGTTGCCGCGCCGTGACCTACTCTCCAAGTGGGATGAACCGAGGAGACGTGCAATGCAGTCACCTTTCAACGGGATACGGAGCGTCACGCTGGCAGCAGCGGCAATCCTTGCCGCCGGCACCGCGGCTTACGCCCATCACGGCTGGTCGTGGACTGAGGACGGGTTCTTCGAACTCCGGGGCAAGATCACGGCCATCTATATCGGCAATCCGCACGCCACGCTGGATGTCGACGCGGAGGGCGAGGCCTGGCGGGTGGAGATGGCGCCGCCATCGCGCACGATCGCCGCCGGCTTCACCGAGGAGGTCGCCAAGGTCGGCGACGAGGTGACCGCGATCGGCAACCGCTCGCTCGACGAGAAGGAAAAGCGCATGAAGGCAGTGCGCATCATCGTCGGCGGTAAGACGTATGATGTCTATCCCGACCGCGTGCCGCCGGCCTGAATGGACGGGCTGCTGGCCGGCATCGAGCAACTTGCCTTGGCGCGGTGGCTGAAGGCCTCCTTCGTCGCCTATCCCATCGTCAACGCGCTGCACATCCTGTCGATCGGCACGCTGCTGACCAGCGTCATGCTCATGGACCTCAGGATCATCGGTGCCTTCCGCTCGCTGCCGCAGGCGGCGTTCGTCGCGCTCCTGCGCCGTGTGGCACTGGTCGCGTTTGCGGGGGCGCTTGTCACCGGGGCGCTGTTGTTTTCGGTCAGGGCGAGGGAGTATGCCGCGATGCCGATTTTCCTCGCCAAGATGGGGCTCATCCTGCTCGCGGGTGTCAACTTCGTTGTCTTTATGCGCCGCGCAAGAGGTGGTGAGGACCCGGCCGGCGGGATCGCGCCCGTCTTGGCTGTGGTCTCGATGGTTCTGTGGACGTCCGCGGTTTTCGCCGGACGGTTTATTGGTTTTCTCTAACTGAGGCGAGCTTCAGCACTGGCCCTTTTAAGGCGCGAGATGGTGCGCATCTACGCCGTCAGTTCCGGTTTTTACAACGCCATCAACCGGGTCTCTGCGAAGTACTTCAGCGTGAACCCGCCGGCGCGCACCTTCGTGCCGGTGGCGTCATGGCCGATGGAGTTTGATATCGAGATCGAGTGTGTGGCGGTGACATAAAGATGCGACTTCCTTCTCGGAGAACTGCGTGCCTTAGTCACCAACAAATGCACTTCGCCCTAGGCGCCCAACCAATTAAGCGGCGGGCGTAGCTTCTTCCTGTGCGCCTGTCGCTTCTGGAATGACAGACAGCTCTGCATCTGGCAGCCGTCCAAACTTTTTCTGCCATTGGATCAACTGCCAAGTGTGCGCTCTGGCGCTGTCCAGCGGGCTTCGTGCTGCTATCACCTGGAGCGCATCGGCTGCCCGGTACATGATTTCGATAGCGATATTGGTCGGGTTTGAGACATTGAGATAGTCCGTGAGGCCTTCACGTATTTTCCTGAGTTCGTCGCCGCGATGGCTCGTGAGCACACGCACATATTCCTCTACCGGCAGTTTTGCCAATTGCGCTGCAATATCCGAATCGAATCCGGCCTCTTTCAAACCCAGGAAAAGCGCATCATTGGAGAGGTCAGGCTTCACTCCCTCTCTAGCCTTGGTCACCCTTGCAAGGATGTCTTTAGGCAGTTCCATGCCAAAGCGGAAAAGGCGCTCAACGTCAAAAGCACTTACATCGCCATCGTGCGCCTTTTCATAAAGGTCAAAAACCTTGTTCGCCTCTTCCTGGTGCCCAATCCTGCCAAACAAGTCGATGAGCTGCGACGTTGTGCCCAATGAGTAGAACTGTGCGTTGGCTTCAAAGCACTCCATAAGCTCAGCGACTAATTCCTCTCCATTGTCATCGAACGAGTTGCGATATGAATCCCACGCCTTTTCCAGCTTGGCGTTCGCCTCAGCGGACTGCTCGATTTTATTGAGTTCGGTCGCATAAACAGCCACCACCTTTGGATCGAAATACCCATTGATAATGCCGTCCATTAGGACCAGGTCAAAATCGTCGGTGTGGGTGTAGCCATATTGCCTCAATTTCGGCTCCCATTTTTCCCGCAGTCCCGCAACCTCTTCGTTCGGGGGCTGCGTCGCGAAGGGATACTCTCCAATCGCCTTTAAGAAATTCAGGGTCGGAGCCATCTCAGGCTGGTAGTTACACCATCCGAATAGCACCAGTGATTTCGTTACCGCCTTCAACACGCCAGGCTTATAATCTTTGAGCATCGGAGCTATGTCGCTTACGATGCTGTAAATCTTCCGAATGACGCGGATATTATCGATTCCGAGCAGGATAGTTTGCTCGCGAACGTCATCCGTTGGAATTGGAGTAGCTTTGAGGTTATCGAGAGCGGTCGCAGCGGATTCACTTGCGGAGGGTATGAAGCGCAGATTGAGGTCGACAACCTTTTCAAGGAATCTCTCAAACTGCGGGCGATCATCCAGTCGCTCGTCATTCAACAGGAGGGCTACCTTGCAATCGCGCTCCTCCTTAAGCTGCGAAATCAAGCCAAGGATGTCTTCGCTGCGCAGGTGCTCTCCCTTCCGTTCAAGGTCGTCTATGCAGACGAGGCGATTGCGGATGAGCATCGTCATCAGCGCCGCGCCTGCGGCATAGTAGCCATCGCCGAAGAGGCCGCTGAACTTGCCAGCGGTTTTCTTCGCCAGAGTTAGGCCGTCTTCGAAGGCAGCGCTGAGGTTGCTGGAATCGAACGGCTGACCGATACGCTCTCGCTTGATTGTCTGTGTCGCAATCTGGCGCTGCACTTCATCGATGCTGTTGAGGCCGAATAGGGACACGTAAGCATATTTCTCAAGTGCGATGCCGTCCTTGACCTTTGCAGCCTTTTTCAGCTCGTCGTCCCATGTATAGGTCTTGCCAGTTCCCCAATTGCCTCTGATGCAAAGCACGCTGGGGTCGCTACTTTTCAAAAATTCAGCGATCTTCTGCCGTACCAGATTCGTTGACATGCGAGCGACCCTCAGACTCAAAGTATCAGCGTAATTGGAATCTTGCGTGTGTCACTTCCCTGTTTGATTTAGCGCCGCGATTCAAACGGTCATACACGTAGCGGAGGAGTGGGACAGATACGGTTGTGCTAATGGGAGTTCTATGCGCAGATACTGGCGTCCTTTGCGGTTGATCCTCTTTTAATTCACAGATTTCTAGAGCTAACAAGAATGCGAGCAGGTCAACCGATCAAGCATCATTTCTTGCCAGTTTTCTACTTGAAGCGCTGGGCTCAAACTGATGGTCGGCTTGTCGAATTCAGTAAGCCTTTCGGCAATGAAGTGAAGCCTAAGCGAGTTCACCCCGAGGGCACTGGTTACATATCGAGGCTTTACGCCATTCAAGGTCTGCCCGACGAAGTAGCGCACGAGATGGAGCGCGAGTTTCTATCTCCAATCGATAGCAGGGCTGCTGATGCGCTTAATACTATGCTTGACGGTGGAGAATTCTCAACGACGCAACGGCTCGCCTGGGCGGGGTTCCTTGCCACGCTTTTGTCGCGAATGCCTTCCGATATTAAAACGCTGCACGAAAGCATCACGGAGTTATTTTCGACGATTGTCCCAGGTTTTGAGAGTATATTTCAGGCACTCAAACCCGAAAATGAGGTTCGAACCTTCGAACAAATGACTGAAGAATTGCTGGCGAAAGCTGCGCCTCGTGTAATCACGCATGCAAAAAGATTGATGTCCAACCAAAGATTGATATCTGGGTTGGCCGCAATGGAATGGTCGGTGTTGACAGTGGATAGAGCTGCCCACGAGTTACTGACTTCGGATCGGCCGGTAATCTATACGAACGTCCTGGGGCAAACAGATTCGCATGTTATAGTGCCAATCGGGCCGCGAAGAATGTTCATTGGGGTCAACGACCGAACGCTTATCGAAAGAATTAAGAGTATGGGCGAGGACAAGCTGGTTAGCGGCACAAACGCTGCTGTTGTCGGTGCTGCCGACAAGTTCGTCTACGGCAGGTCTGATAGCCAAAGCCGTTTCGTCCAAAATCGTATGGGAGAGGCTCAAGTTCCTTCGCTCATCGAGCGCATGAGGGTGTTGCAAAGGTCGCGTTCCGATGAGGTCTTAAAACTTCTACGCGAGTTGCCAATTCCAGCTCAACATGAGTCTGGGTAACTGCTGCATGAGTCTGGGTAACTGCTGCCCCTCATCTGCCAGCCAGCATCTTCTCCCCGTACAGGGACGGGGAGAAGAAAGCTAATGGCCTACGCAAAATACTCCTGCAGCGGCCTAACTTCCAAACTCCCCGCCCGCAGCGCCGCAATCGCCTCGGCCACAGCAGCCGCGCCCGACAGCGTCGTGTAATACGGCACTTTCTGCATCAGCGTCGCCCTGCGCAGCGATTTTGAGTCCGACACCGCCTTCTGGCCGTCAGTGGTGTTGAAGACGATCTGCACCTGGCGGTTGCGGATGGCGTCCTCGATATGCGGGCGGCCTTCCAGCACCTTGTTTATCTTCTCGGCGACGACGCCGTTTTCGGCGAGGAAGCGCGCGGTGCCTGAGGTGGCCATGACCTTGAAGCCCTGACCGGCGAGGCGCTTGACGGCCGGCAGGATGCCTTTCTTGTCCTCGTCGCGCACCGACACGAACAGCGTGCCCGCGCGGGGGAGATCGACACCCGCCCCGAGCTGGCTCTTGGCGAAGGCCAGCGCGAAGTCGCGGTCGAGGCCCATGACCTCGCCGGTCGAGCGCATTTCCGGGCCGAGCAATATGTCGACGCCGGGGAAGCGGGCGAAGGGGAAGACGGCTTCCTTGACCGCGATGTGACCGGGATTTCTGGGGTCTGGCATGGCGCCGTAATGGGCGAATGCGTCTTCCAGTTTCTCGCCGGCCATGATGCGGGCGGCGATCTTGGCAATGGGACGGCCGATGGTCTTGGCAACGAAGGGCACGGTGCGCGACGCGCGCGGGTTGACCTCCAGCACATAGACCGTGCCGTCCTTGATCGCATATTGCACGTTCATCAGGCCGCCGACATTGAGCGCGCGGGCGAGGGCCCCCGTCTGGCGCTCCAACTCGTCGACAAGCTCCGAAGGCAGCGAGTGCACCGGTAGCGAGCAGGCACTGTCGCCCGAGTGGATGCCGGCCTCCTCGATGTGTTCAAGAATGCCGGAGACGAAGGTCGACTTGCCGTCGCACAGGCAGTCGACATCGACCTCGATGGCGCCGGAGAGATAAGTATCGAACAGCAGCGGGTTTTTGCCCAGCAGCGTGTTGATCTGGCCGGTCTTGTCGTTGGGGTATTTCTGCTTGATGTCCTCCGGCACCAGGCCGGGCACGGTATCGAGCAGATAGGTCTGCAGCATGCCCTCGTCATGGATGATCTGCATGGCGCGGCCGCCGAGCACATAGGAGGGGCGCACCACCAGCGGGAAGCCGAGCTCGCCGGCGACGAGGCGGGCCTGCTCGACCGAATAGGCGATGCCGTTCTTCGGCTGGCTGAGGCCGAGCTTGTGCAGGAGCTTCTGGAAGCGGTCGCGGTCTTCGGCGAGATCGATCATGTCGGGCGAGGTGCCGAGGATCGGGATGCCGGCCTTCTCCAGCGCATCCGCCAGCTTCAGCGGCGTCTGGCCGCCGAACTGGACGATGACGCCGACCAGCTCGCCCGAGGCCTGCTCGGCGCGCAGGATCTCCAGCACGTCCTCCGCCGTCAGCGGCTCGAAATAGAGCCGGTCCGACGTGTCGTAATCGGTCGAGACGGTCTCCGGGTTGCAGTTGACCATGATCGCCTCGAAGCCGGCATCGCGCAGGGCGAAGGCGGCATGGCAGCAGCAATAGTCGAACTCGATGCCCTGGCCGATGCGGTTGGGGCCGCCGCCAAGGATGACGACCTTCTTGCGCGAGGACACCTGCGCCTCGTTGGCGAGCGCGCCGGCGAAGGGCACTTCATAGGTGGAGTACATGTAGGCGGTGGGCGAGGCGAACTCGGCGGCGCAGGTGTCGATGCGCTTGTAAACCGGATGAACGTCGAGCTTTTCGCGGATCTTCTGAATCTCTTCCGCGTCGGTCTTCGTCAATGAGGCGAGACGGGCATCCGAAAAACCCATCGCCTTCAACATGCGCAGATTGGCGGCGTCCTCGGGAATGCCATGCTCGCGGATGCGATCCTCCATGGCGAGGATGCCGGCGATCTGTTCGAGGAACCAGGGGTCAATCTTGCACATGGCGTGCACGTCTTCCAGCGAGGTGCCCATGCGGATCGCCTGCGCCACCATGCGCAGCCGGTCGGGCGTCGGCGTGCCGAGTGCGGCGCGAATGGCGTTGCGGTCGTCGACATGGCTGGCGGGCGCGCTGCCGTGGCCGAGGCCGGGGATCTCGATCTCGTCCAGACCCGTCAGGCCGGTTTCCAGTCCGCGCAAAGCCTTCTGCAGCGATTCCTGAAAGGTGCGGCCGATGGCCATCACTTCGCCGACCGACTTCATCGCGGTGGTCAGCACCGGCTCGGCGCCGGGGAATTTCTCGAAGGCAAAGCGCGGGATTTTCGTGACGACATAATCGATGCTCGGCTCGAACGACGCCGGCGTGGCGCCGCCGGTGATGTCGTTCTCCAACTCGTCCAGCGTGTAGCCGACGGCGAGTTTTGCCGCGATCTTGGCGATGGGGAAACCGGTCGCCTTCGAGGCCAGGGCAGAGCTGCGCGAGACGCGCGGGTTCATCTCGATCACCACCAGGCGGCCATCGGCCGGGTTGACGGCGAACTGCACATTGGAGCCGCCGGTCTCGACGCCGATCTCGCGCAGCACCGCGATCGAGGCGTTGCGCATCATCTGGTATTCTTTGTCGGTCAAGGTCAGGGCAGGGGCGACGGTGATCGAGTCGCCGGTGTGCACGCCCATCGGGTCGATGTTCTCGATCGAGCAGACGATGATGCAATTGTCCGCCTTGTCGCGGACGACCTCCATCTCATACTCCTTCCAGCCGAGCACGCTCTCCTCGATCAGCACTTCGGTGGTCGGCGAGGCGTCGAGGCCGGACTGGACGATCTCGTAGAATTCGGCGCGGTTGTAGGCGATGCCGCCGCCGGTACCGCCCATGGTGAAGGACGGGCGGATGATGGCGGGCAGGCCGACATGGTCGAGCGCCTGGGCGGCGATCGCCATGCCATGGCTGATATAGCGCTGCTTGCGGTCGCCTTCGCCGAGGTTCCAGCGCGTCTCCAGCGCGTCGAGCGCGGCGTCGAGATCGGCCGGCTTCTCGGCCTTGAGCGCGGCGCGTTCGGCCTCATGCGTCTTGCGGTCGGCGTTCTTGACGTCGGTCGCGTTGGCCAGCATCGACTTCGGCGTTTCGAGGCCGATCTTCTTCATCGCCTCGCGAAACAGCGCGCGGTCCTCGGCCTTGTCTATTGCCGTGGCGTCGGCGCCGATCATCTCGACATTGTAACGTTGGAGCACGCCCATGCGGCGCAGCGACAGCGCGGTGTTCAGCGCGGTCTGGCCGCCCATGGTCGGCAGCAGCGCGTCCGGCCGCTCCTTGGCGATGATCTTGGCCACGACTTCGGGCGTGATCGGCTCGATATAGGTGGCGTCGGCCAGTTCGGGGTCGGTCATGATGGTGGCCGGATTGGAATTGACCAGGATGACGCGGAAACCCTCTTCCTTCAGCGCCTTGCAGGCCTGGGTGCCGGAATAGTCGAACTCGCAGGCCTGACCGATGACGATGGGGCCGGCCCCGATGATCAGGATCGACTTGATGTCGGTGCGTCTTGGCATGTTTAAGAGTTCCGTCGGCGGGCGGCTTGCACGAAAAGCCGGGACGGGAAGACCCGGCCGGTTGTGCTCGCGATTCTGGTATCAGGCTAGGAGGGCCTTATAGGGAAGAGTTTTGGAGGATGTAACCCCCTAAAATGAGGGATTAGGCAGTAGGGCAGTAGGCAGTAGGGGATTGGAGGTTTAAGCGCCTACTGCCTATTCCCTACTGCCTAACACCTAACCCCCGGTCGCCACCGCATCGGTAATCTCGAAGCGTTCGGACACGCCGACGCGGATCATGTTCAGCGTGCCCTCGCGGGTGAAGCGGAACTCGCCTGATGCATCGGCGCTGGCCGGCAGGCCGGCGGCGAAGCTGATGACGCGCGTGCCGCCATCGGGCCAGGTTACGGTGACGGCGGCCTTGCTGTCGCCCTGGCGCGAGATGCTCACTTCGCAACTGGTCATCGGCTGGCCGACATAACGCGCGCAGGGAATCCTGTTTCTGGCGCCAGCGGCTGGCGGCCCCGGTGGCTGCAGCCGCGCAACGGTTTGTGCGTCGGCCGGAGGGGCCGTATTGGCCGCGAGATTCTGCACGGCCTGCGCCGCCTGCCCATCCGGGTCGCCGGCCGGCGGATCCCCATCGGCGGCGAGTGCCAGCCGGTAGGCATCCTCGATGGCGGCCTTGCCGATTGCCTCGGCGGGCGTCGGCGGGGCGTCGGCATTGGCGCCGCCCAGACGTTGCGTCAGGTCGGGCAGCGGCGCGGCCGACATCGCAGGGTTCGCAGCTCCGGCCCAGGCCACGCTTTCACCGGTCGTTTCCATTTCAGCGACTGGCTGTGGATTGATTGGAGTGAGGTAACGCGCGGGAGCCCATCCGGTATTTTGCGGGTTGTCGATGTCCGCGACCTTGCACCATTGATGGCCGTTGACATCGTTGCAGCCGAGATTGTTCAGGCTCGACCCATTGGGCAAGCGCGTCTGGACCTTGCCGCCTGGCGAGGGTTTGGCGCGGATGTTCAAGAGGTCATCGGGAGCGAGGCCCATGACGACGGAGACGATTTGCGCCTCCTGTGCCCTGGCCGGCAGCGCCATCTGCTGCATCGCCATCAAAAGCGCGGCAAGCAGCAGTATCGTTGGGAGCGTAGGTTTGCGCCTCATCACCTGGCCGTGGGCGATTGTATTATGGAAGGCGCGGCCAGGCACGGAAGTGCTGCCGCATGCCGAGCGATTTATAAGGGACGACATGGCGCCATGTAAGTCGGAAAATATGGCCTCGGCATGAGCAAACTGACCTAGTTCAGTGGGGGTATGGGCAGGCTCAGCCTGGGGGTATGAGTTGCGCTCAGCCTGGGGTATGAACTCGTTCCTCGTTCAACCTGGGGCATGAGCTTCGCTCAGCCTGGCATAAACCCGGTGCGCAGCGCGTGCGCCCATTCTGGCCGTCCCGCCTGTTCGGCTTGCAGCGCTGCCGCCTCGTGGTCGTAGTCGACGGCGATGGAATCGAAACGGTCGGAACGGCCCGGTTGGCCGAGTTCGATGATGCCGTAGCGCGCATGCTGGGAGCCTTGCTCGGAAACATGCGCCGGCGGCGTATCGTCGTCATAGGCGGGGCAGCCGATGCTGCCGGGGTTGAAGATGACGGGACCGTCGGGAATGCGGATCAGCTCGTTGCGATGGCTGTGGCCGCACAGCACGATGCGGCAAGAGGGGTCGAGCCCCTTCAGCCGTCGCTTGATGGCGGCCAGCGGCGCGCGCACGAGCTGGCCATCCGAGATCGCGTCGGCCAGGTATTTTTCGTCATGGTCGGGACGGGCATGGAAGGCTATGACGCCGGGCGCGACCTCCAGCGTAAGAGGCAGGGCAAACAGCGCCTCGCGCTGCGCCGCCGTCAGCCGCTCCTGCGCGTAGCGGTCCGAAGGCCACATCTGGTCGTCGGCCGGGTCGACGGCGACGCGGCGGTCGTGGTTGCCACGCACCGTCGGCAGGTTGAGTGCTTCCAGCCGCTCCATGGTTTCGCGCGGCCACAGCGGACCGGAAACGCAATCGCCGAGATTGACGATTAAGTCGGCGCCGCCGCGCTGCTTGAGATCGTCGAGCACGGCATCCAGCGCCAGGACGTTGCCGTGGATATCGGCGAGGACGGCAATGCGCATCAGGAAGCTCCGTGAGTTGACGAATGGGCTGGCAGGGAAGGGCGTACTTTGCAGGGCCTGGGTCCTGCAAGCTTACGACGTCACACTCAGGCTGATATTTCGACCTCGTGGCCACCGACCGCGGGCAGCGCGGTATCCTCAGCGGCGGCGGCAATCACGCTGTCGAGCAGGCCGGGAAAACGGGCGTCGAGATCGTCGCGGCGCAGCGTGATCAGACGGCTGGTGCCGACCACCTCGGCGCGGGTGACGCCGGCCTCGCGCAACTTGGCCAGATGGTAGCTGAGATTGGTCTTGGAGCCGAGATCGAGGAACTGGCTGCAGTTCAGCGGCACGCCTTCCTTGCTGGCGAGATAGCGCACGATGGCGAGCCGGGTCGGGTCGCCGAGCACTGCAAGCACGATCGGCAGGCTGATCTGGTCGGCATGGGGATGAGGCAAGGTCATGCCCGGGAATTAAGCACAATCGGGGCCGATTTCAACGTATCTCCTCCTTCGCTGCTGCACCCGGCTTTGATGCTGCTCCGGCCTGTCCTGACACAGGGCTGTCAGCAGGGCTGGATTATTTGTGCACGGCTTCATTGACATCATGCCCTGTTATGTCCAATTGTTCAATAACTTTTGAACTAAGGATACCGCCATGGACAAGCGCCTCTTCTGGCTTGCGCTCGGATCGTTCACGATCTCGACCGAAGGCTTCGTCATCTCCAGCCTGCTGCCCGATATCGCCGCCGATGCCGGCATCTCGATTCCGCTGGCCGGCACGCTGATCACCGCCTTTGCGCTCGCCTATGCGGTCGGCACGCCGATCCTGGCGACGCTGACCGGCGAATGGGACCGGCGTCGCGTCATCCTGTGGACGCTGGTGTTCTTTGTGCTCGGCAATCTGGCGGCGGCGTTGAGTTCCTCGTTCGAATTGCTGCTGATCGCGCGCATCGTCATGGCGCTGTCGTCGGGCCTGTTCGCGGCAACCGCGCAAGGAACCGCCGTGGCGCTGGTCGATGATCATCACCGGGCCCGCGCCATTGCGGTCGTCGTCGGCGGCACCACGGTGGCGGTGGCGGCCGGCGCGCCGCTCGGCGCGCTTGTCGCGACCATCGCCGGCTGGCGCGGCACCTTCTTTGCCATCGCCGGGCTCGGCGCGCTGGCCGGCGCCATCCTGTGGTACAGGCTGCCGCGTGGCATCGTCGGCACCAGGCTGCCGCTAAGGCAGCGGCTGGCGGCGGCACTGCGTCCTGGCGTGATGCCGATCCTGGCGACGACGACATTGGCCCTGGTCGGCGCTTTCACCGTCTTCAGCTTCATCGCGCCGCTGGCGATCCAGAGCGGGGGCTTGAGCCCGTTGGCGCTGCCCGGCATGCTTCTGGCCTTCGGTGTTGGTGCCGTCATCGGCAACATCGCCGGCGGGCAGGCCGCCGACCGCTTCGGCGCGACGCGCACCGTCGCCTGGTCGCTGGGGTTGAGCGCGGCCATGCTGGCCACGTTTTCGCTGATCCCGACTTTCCTGCCGCACAGCATCGCCGGACCGGCGCTGATGGCCATGATGGTGCCGTGGGGCATTGTCGGCTGGGCGTTCCCACCGGCGCAGGCCAGCCGCATCATCAAGCTGGCGCCAGACGCCGCCCCGATCGTGCTGTCGCTGAACGCCTCGGCGCTCTATCTCGGCGTGGCACTTGGCGCGGTCGTCGGCGGTGCCGTGCTGCGCTACGGCGCGCCGGCCGATCTCGGGCTCGTGGCAGCCATATTCCCGGTCGTCGGGCTGGGCGTGGTGCTTGCCGGACGGGCGCTGGCCCGCCCGGTCGCGATGCCGGCGGAGTAATTCTGCCCGTAGAGACCGGTTGCCGGCCGCTTCTTCACCTCGAAGGAGCGGCAAACGGCTTGTCAAAATCCAGCGCGGCGATGTCATCCAACGCCGCGCGCAGCCTTGCCGCCTCGTCCTTGCCGACCATCGCCTCGAAACGCTGTTGGGCGAGGCTCCATAATTTCATGGCTTCATCGAGCTTGACCAGGCCTTGCGGCGTCAGCCGCACACGCTTGATGCGGCGGTCGTCTGGATCAGCGAAGGTTTCGACATAGCCGTCGCGGATCAGCGGCTTCAACGTATGGCCGAGCGCCGACAGGTCCATGATCAAGGCAGCGGCAATGGCGCTCATCGCCGGCTCGTCGCCGATATGGATCTGATAGAGCAGGCCCTGCTGCGTGGCCTTCAGACCGGAAGGGGCAATCATATCGTCATAGAACTGGCCGAGCTTTCGTGTCGCTCGGCGCAGCGAGGCGTTGTTGCAAAGGGTCAGGCCGGGCAGGGCGGCTTGGGTCATGGCGTGCTTCCTTGGAGGCGAACGGCGTTCGCTCATTCCGCCCTGAAATAATCTTCGACAGTCCGATTGACAAGATAGTGGCATATACCTATTTCGAAGAAAGTGGTATATGCCACTAAATGGAGTCTGGTGGCTTTAAGACAGGCGGGGGCGTTGCCCGCCGCGTTTAGGGCCAGAGTCGAAAACAGAAGGATCAGGACAATGAGCAATCAGAACAAGGGCACGGCGGTGGTCACCGGCGCCTCATCGGGCATCGGCGCGGTCTATGCGGACCGGCTGGCAGGGCAGGGCTATGATCTCGTGCTGGTGGCGCGACGTGCCGACCGGCTCGAGGAACTGGCTGAGAAGCTGCGCTATGCCTACAGCCGCAAGGTCAGCGTGATCACCGCCGATCTGTCCAATGACGATGATGTGCGCCGCGTCGAACAGGCGATCGCGGCGGACGACAGCGTGACGCTGCTGGTCAACAATGCCGGCCTTGGCGGCCAGCAGGTGGTGGCAACGGCCGACGCCGACGCGGCCGAACGCATGATCAAGGTCAATGTCGTGGCGCTGACGAGGCTGACGCGCGCCGTGTTGCCGGGACTGCTCGCGCGCAACCATGGCGCGATCGTCAACATCGCCTCGGTACTCGCCTATGAGACTTCGTTCGGCGGCATCTACAGCGGCACCAAGGCGTATGTCGTCAACTTCACCGAGGCCCTGCACCGCGAAGTCGCGGGCACCAATGTGAAGGTGCAGGCGGTGCTGCCGGGTGCCACCCGCACAGATTTCTGGGAACTTGCCGGCAGTGACATCGACAGCCTCCCGAAGGAAATCATCATGACCGCTGACGACATGGTCGATGCGGCACTTGTCGGCCTGGCCAAGGGCGAAGCCGTCACTGTGCCGGCGCTTGCCGATGCGGGCAAGCTCGACATATTCCTGGGTGCCCGGCAAGCCTTCTACGGCAGCCTGCATGCCGACAAGCCGGCGGCACGCTACGCCGCCTGATCACCTTGTTTGAGCATGATCTTTTCCGAAAACCCGACCCACTTTTCGGGATCATGCATGTCCTACGCTGGCCGCCACATCGGGATGATCGAGGCGGCCAGCAGCAGGCCGAGCGCGATGTTGAGCGCCCGCCACTGCCACTCGGTCCTGAGCAGCCGGGCGAGCAGCGTGCCGGCCATGCACCACAGTGACAGCGAAAGTGCCGCGGCAAGGCCGAAGACCGCGCCGAGCAAAAGCGCCAGCTGAAGAGGTCCATCGGCGAGGGCCGCAAACGATGCCGCCGCACCCATCCCCATCGCCCAGCCCTTGGGGTTCATCCATTGCAGGCCGGCGCCACCGAAGAAACTGCTGGGCTTTGCCATCGACATGTCGAGATTGGGAGGGCCGCTCCGGCCGATCTTGACGGCAAGCCAGACAAGGTAGAGCGATCCGGCGATCTTCATCGCCAATTGCAGGAACGGAGCGGCAGCCAGCAAGCCGGCGAGGCCGGCAGCGCCGGCGGCCGCCACCGAGGCCAGACCGGCCGCACTTCCGGCCATCAGCGGAACCGAGCGGCGAAAGCCAAATTGGGCCCCGGACGCCGTCGACAAGGTCGTGGCCATGCCTGGCGTGGAGGTTGCGACCAGCGCGAACAGGACAAGTGGGAAGATGGTCTCAAACATGCCGTATCCCTTTGTGAAAACCGGCATGCTAGAGGTTGTCGACCATCAGTAAATGCAATGTTTGATATGCTTTGCATTAGCATCTATAATGCCAGCATGACCCGTAACTTCGACACGGCCCTCATCCGAACCTTCGTCACCGTCGCCGACAGAGCCAGCATGACGGCGGCGGCGAACGCGTTGCACCTGACGCAAGGGGCGGTGAGCCAGCAGATCAAGCGGCTGGAGGAGGTTCTCGGCTGCGGCTTGTTCGAGCGCGACCGGCGCGGATTGCGATTGACGCGCGCCGGCGAACGGCTGCTCGGCAAGGCCAAGCGCCTGCTCGCGCTCAATGACGAGATATGGGCCGAGATGAATGGCAATGCGGTCGCGGGCGAGATTCGGATCGGCGTGCCTTATGACCTTGTCGGCACCCTTTTGGCGCCGGTGTTGAAGACCTATGCCGAGATCTATCCGCAAGTGGAAATTTCATTGGTCTGCGCGTCTTCGCCGGAGCTTGCCGCGGCGCTCGCGGCCGGAACCATCGACCTTGCCGTCATCGAGGAAAGGGTCGGCACGTCCGCCGGCGAATGCCTGCTGGTCGACCGGCTGGTCTGGGTCGGCGCCAAGGGCGGCGTCGCTCGCGCCAAGCGTCCGTTGCCGGTGTCGATGGTGGCAGACACCTGTGCTTTCCGCCCGACGGTGATTTCGGCGCTCGACGAGAATGGGTTGGAATGGCGCACCGTGTTCGAAAACGGCAATATCGACGCGACGACGGCGACGGTGCGCTCGGACCTCGCCGTCACCACCTGGCTGGTCTCCACCGTGCCCGCGGATCTCGACATTCTGTCCGATCCCGGGCTGCCGGCCTTGCCGAATTTTTCGATCAACCTGCATCTGCCGAAGCATGGCGCGGCTCCGGCTGCGCAGGAGTTCGCGCGGTATATCAGGGATGGATTGGCACGGCGGGCGGTGGCAGCTTGAGTGCAAGGTCCTGCAAAGCTACTTCCAGTTCTTGCGCCTCTCCAGCTCGGCCGCTGAAGGCTCTTCCGTCGCGAATGACCCGGTCTTGATCTCGCCGCCGCGTTGATAACGCATCATGACGACGCCGGTGCTCGAAGCCTGCGACTTGGTGAGCTGAAGGCGGCGGGCAGCGCGTCATCGCCGAACAGCCGCTTGCCCTTGCCCAGCACCAGCGGGAAGATCAGCAGGGTGATCTCGTCGATCAGGCCATTGGCGAGCAGGGTCTGGATCAGCCTGCTCGATCCCTGGATGAGCAGATCCGGGCCATCTTCCTGCTTGAGCTGGCGCAGCGTGGCCACGACATCATCGCCAAGCGACTGGCTGTTCTGCCAGGACAGCGAGTCTGGCCTGTGCGTCGCCACATATTTGGTGGCGGCGTTGAAACTGTCGGCGATCAGACCGCTCTTCTGATAGGGCCAGTAGGCGGCGAAGATGTCATAGGTCCTGCGGCCGAGCAGCAGCGCGAAGGGTTTCGAGAACGTCTCATCCATCGCGGCGCCCATCACATCATCCCAGTAATGGAACGTCCAGCCGCCGAACTCGAAACCGCCGACCGGATCTTCCTCCGGTCCGCCGGGCGCCTGCATGACGCCATCGAGGCTGACAAATGTCGAGGCGATGATCTTCCTCATTTGATGTTCTCCCTTTTCATTACCCGTATTTCATTACCCGTACCGTCGGGGCCGGATTTCGGCCAAAGGACGGGCGAGCAGGCGCTCATCCGACAGGGCCGGAAAAATTCTGGCGCTTCAGCTCTCACACTCGCCCCCGATGATTTCAGCCTGCTGGCCGGCGGCGAATGTCTTTCGACGAGAACCAGACGTCACCGATGATGGCGATGGCGGTGCGGTCCGGCGCCTTGTCGGCCGTCAGCCAGATCGAGCGGCTGCGCGCGGCCTTGTCGCGGTCGGGGATTTTCGCCTCCGGGCCGGCGAGTGAAGCGCCGACACAAGGGATGAACCATGACCGCATGAACGGGTCGCAGGCAAAACCCCGCTCGGTGCGGGTCACCGTGACCGCCAGGCCGATGCGCTCGGCCGGGCGCCAGGGAAAGACCATGCGGCCACCGGGCTTCAGCGCCTTCAGCCAGTCGGCTGGCGGCGCCACGACGCCGGCATTGACATAGATGATGTCTGACGGCGGCAGCTCGCCGGTCACCGCGTCGCCATGGATGACGCTCACATTGCCATAGGGCTCGAGATTCAGCTGCGCACAGGCGGCAAGATCGTCCTCCAGCTCGAAGGCGGTGACGGTGCCGGGCGAAACCAGCCGTGCAAGCAGTGCGGTGTAATAGCCGGTTCCGGCGCCGACATGGGTGACGGCCTCGCCGGGTTTTGGCGCCACCTTGCCGATCCACATCGCATGCAGGACCGGTTCGCCATTGTTGATGCCTTTTTCGGCATCGAGCGCCACCAGCACATTCTGGTAGATATGGACCGGGTCGGCGCTCGGCGTTTCGAGTTTGGCGTTACCGGCGATGACCGTCCATGGCCCGGGGCCGAGAAAGGCTTCGCGCGGCACCTCAGTGAAAACCGCTTCGAGGCGTGGATCGGCCGAGCCGGCATGGGCGGCCAGCAGCCGCGCGTAGAATTTTCGAGCTTCGGCGATTTGCGTCATGGCCAGGCAAGATAGCGCGGATTGCCGATTTGTCGCGACCGTCCTGGCTGAGAGAAACTTTCAGCCGATGCCGGCGATGGTGTCGTAGAGCAGCTTGAAGTTGAGCACCAGGATGACGGCGGCAACCACCCAGGCGAGAGCCGCGACAGCGCGCGGAATGGCGAACGTGCCCATCTTCTTCTTGTCCGACACGAACTGCACCAACGGGACCACCGCAAAGGGGAGCTGCATCGACAGGACCACCTGGCTGAAGACGAGGAGCTGGCCGGTGCCCTTCTCGCCATAGAGCGCGGTGACGATCACGACGGGAATGATGGCGATGCCGCGTGTCAGCAGGCGCCGCGCCCATTGCGGGATGCGCAGGCGCAGGAAGCCTTCCATGACGATCTGTCCGGCGAGGGTCGCCGTCACCGTTGAGTTCAGGCCGGAGGCCAGCAGCGCCACGGCAAACAGGATCGAGGCGATGCCGAGGCCAAGCAGCGGCGACAGGAGCTCGAAGGCCTGGCCAATCTCAGCGACATCCTGATGACCGGTGCCATGAAAGGCCACGGCCGATACGATCAGGATGGAGGCGTTGACGAACAGTGCCAGGATGAGGGCGATGGTCGAATCCGTCGTTGCCCATTTGATGGCATCGCGCTTGCCGGCCTCGGTGCGCTCATAGGCGCGGGTCTGTACGATCGAGGAATGCAGGTAGAGATTATGCGGCATCACGGTCGCGCCGATGATGCCGATGGCGATGTAAAGCATCGCCGGGTTGGTGACGATTTCCGATGACGGCACAAACATCGAATGCAGGATCGAGCCGACCGGAGGAGCGGCGGCGAAGATCTGAATGGCGAAGCAGCCGAAGATGATGATCAAAAGCGCAACGATGAAGGCCTCGAGGTAGCGGAAGCCCCTGTTCATCAGCAGCAGCACGAGAAAGGCGTCGAGGGCGGTCAGGACCGCGCCGCCGATCAGCGGAATGCCGAACAGCAACTGCAAGGCGATCGCCGTACCGATGACTTCGGCCAGATCGCAGGCAATGATGGCAAGCTCGCAGGCGATCCACAGCATGAAATTGACCGGTCGCGGATAATAGGCGCGGCAGGCCTGGGCGAGATCGCGGCCGGTGGCGATGCCGAGCCTGGCGGCGAGCGCCTGCAGCAGGATCGCCATCAGGTTCGACAGCATGATGATGAAGAGCAGCGTATAGCCGAACTGGGCACCGCCGGCGAGGTCGGTCGCCCAGTTGCCGGGATCCATATAGCCGACCGAAACCATGTAGCCCGGCCCCATGAAGGCGAACAGGCGACGAAACCAGACGCCGGAATTCGGCACCGCGATCGAGGCGTTGACCTCACGCAGGCTGGGCTGCTCGTCTTCCTCAGGCCGGGCAAATCGCCACATGGATCGGGACGCAGATGTGGCTTCGGCTTCAGACATGGAGAGGATTTCCGCTTGAATGGAGGATTGCACCTCCTATCTATGCTGCGACTCAACATTATGCAATAAGCTATGTTTCATTCATTGGTCATGCTTTTGTGATGTGCCCGATCAATGCCCAGACGGATAACCGCAAACGCCGGTTGCACCTGTCCACGAATGCAAATAAACGGCCAGGACAAGGCAAGCCCGTGCTATGAATGTGCAATGCCGGCTTACCGCCGACAGTCGAGGAGGAGCGCGTATTGGCGCTGAAGAAGAAACCAGTCCCGCGCGAACCGCTGCCCGACGCTGAAATCCATTCGGAGGGATTCCGGCAGACGCGAGAAGCGCGCCGCAGCGCGCTGGTCGAGGATTATGTCGAGCTCATCGCCGACCTGATCGAGGACGGCAACGAGGCGCGGCAGGTCGACATCGCGGCGCGGCTCGGCGTTGCCCAGCCGACCGTGGCCAAAATGCTGACGCGGCTGTGCACCGATGGGCTGGTTTCGAGGAAACCCTATCGTGGCGTGTTCCTGACCGAGGCAGGCCGCAAGGTCGCGGAAGAGAGCCGCATTCGCCATCAGACGGTGGAAGCCTTCCTGCGCTCGCTCGGAGTCAGCGCCGAGACGGCGCGCATCGACGCCGAGGGCATCGAGCACCATGTCAGCGCCGAGACGCTCGAAGCCTTCCGCAAGGCGATGATCGCGGCACGCTGATTCCGGATTTTCGCCCGTATCATTCTATTCGATCCACCGGAACCGCTATATCGCCGGTGCGTTTGATATCGTGCCACGCGATTGTCGCGAGGCGAGGAGGATATCATGGGCGTTGAACAGGCACCGACCGCGAAGGGCAAGCAGGCCGCCAAGGGATTGAGGCAGGCTGCCGCGAAAGACGAGCGCAAAACGGAAGCAGAAACCGGGCGCCCGTTGAAAAAAGGTGCCGCCCGTTTCGAGGAGCGCTCGAAAAGCTCGGACGGCAAGAGCGCTGGTGCCAAGCAGAAGAGCTGAACCAGGCCGCCTCTAGAACGATCAGCCAGGCCCGAGTTGGCTTGCGTCTTGGACAGAGCGGCGGGGCCCGTCGCATGTTTTCCAACGTGAGAAATGCTGTGACTTGGGACCATCATTGGGATAATTATTGTCTGACGGGATTGGGCTTGATCACCGCCCGATGGACCGGAAACGTGCGTCATAAGGATTTGCCATGCTCTGGAAGGGCCGTCGTCAGAGTGACAATGTCGAGGATCAACGCGGCCAGGGCGGTGGATTCGGCGGCGGCAGTCCCGGTCAGTTCCGCATTCCAGTCGGCGGCAGCAGTGGCGGCCGCATGTCGTTGTCGAGCCTCATTATCCTCGGCGTGATTGCCCTGATTGCGTGGGGTGTTTTCGGCATCAATCCCATGCAGATACTGAACGGCGGCGGCGACTTGATGCCGGGCGGTGGTGGCCAGATCACCGACAATAGCGGCGAGCAGGGCGGTGGCACAGGTGCGCCGGCCTCCGACGAGATGAAGCAGTTCGTCTCGACGGTGCTGGCCGAGACCGAGGACACCTGGACCGGCATTTTCCAGGCCGAGGGCCTGACCTATGAGGATCCGAAGCTGGTCCTGTTCAGCGGGCAGATCCGTTCGGCCTGCGGCTTCGCCTCTTCGGCGGCCGGTCCGTTCTACTGCCCCGGCGACCACAAGGTCTATCTCGACACCACCTTCTTCCAGCAACTCGACCGGCAATTCGGCGCTTCGGGCGATTTCGCGCAGGCCTATGTGATCGCGCATGAGGTCGGCCATCATGTCCAGAATCTCACCGGCATCCTGCCCAAGTTCAACCAGATGCGCCAGCAGATGGGCGAGGCCGAAGCCAACCATATGTCGATGCAGGTCGAACTGCAGGCCGACTGCTTCGCCGGCGTCTGGGCGCATTTCACCGCACAGAAAGGCCTTCTTGAACAGGGTGACATCCAGGAGGCGCTGAACGCCGCCCAGCAGATCGGCGATGACACGATGCAAAAGAAGATGCAGGGCTACGTCGTGCCGGAAAGCTTCAACCATGGCACCTCGCAGCAGCGGCAGACCTGGCTGGCGCGCGGTTACAAGAGCGGCAAGCTCTCGGATTGCGATACGTTCAACAACCCGATCTGACGCCAAGAAACCTCCGTTTTACCGTCCAGTAGGTATCAGCAGGTGACGACGGCAACTGATGTCAGGATGAGGCAGTTGCAGTTGTTCCCTTATTGTTCCGAAGAGCGGGCTCGCCTATAAGGTGCGTCCGCCTTCGCCCCGGGGCGGCCCGAGGAGATATCATCATGATCGATCCCAAAACCGCCAGGCGGGGCCTTGCGCTCGTTTTTACCACGCTGCTGCTCGACATAATCGGCTTCGGCATGATCATGCCGGTGCTGCCGGTCTATCTCAGGGAGTTGACCGGCGTCGGCGTCAGCGAAGCGGCGATCGAAGGCGGCTGGCTGTTATTCGCCTATGCGGCGATGCAGTTCGTTTTTGCACCTGTCATGGGCGGGTTGAGCGACCGGTTCGGACGGCGGCCGATACTGCTTGCCTCCGTGCTCACCTTTTCCATCGACAATCTGATCTGCGCCATCGCCTGGTCCTACCCGATGCTGTTCATCGGGCGCGTGCTGGCCGGCATTTCCGGCGCCAGCTATTCCACGACATCCGCATTCATCGCCGACATCTCGACCGACGAGAACCGAGCGAAGAATTTCGGCTTGCTTGGCATCGCCTTCGGCGTCGGCTTCGTCATCGGGCCGGTCCTGGGCGGATTGCTCGGCACGTTCGGGCCGCGCGTGCCGTTCTATTTCGCTGCCGGGCTTGCTTTCGTGAACTTCCTAATCGCGCTGTTTTTCTTGCCGGAAACGCTCGATGACAAGCACCGTCGCCGCTTCGAGTGGAAACGCGCGAACCCGGTCGGTACGCTCATCCAGATGCGCAACTACCAAGGCATCGGCTGGATCGGGCTCGTCTTCTTCCTGATGACGCTGGGGCACATGATGTATCCGGCGGTCTGGTCGTTCGTCTCCAATTACCGCTATGGCTGGAGCGAACAGCAGATCGGCTTCTCGCTCGGCGCCTTCGGCCTGTGCGGGGCGATCGTCATGGCGACAGTCCTGCCGCGCGTCATTCCCAGGCTTGGCGAATGGAAGACGGCAGCAATCGGTCTGGCGTTTACCGCACTCAGTGCCTTCGGCTACGCCTTCGCCTGGCAAGGCTGGATGATCTATGCTGTCATCGTCTTCGGCTGTCTCGAAGCGTTGGCCGATCCGCCGCTCAGGAGCCTCGCTGCCGCCAAAGTGCCGCCTTCGGCGCAAGGCGAACTCCAGGGCGCGATGACGTCGATCTTCTCGATCACCTCGATCATCACGCCGCTGCTCTATACGGCGATCTTTTCCTGGTTTACGGGGCCTAACGCGCCGGTGACCTTCGGTGGCGCACCCTATCTGCTCGGCGCGATTTTCATGACGCTGGCGCTCATCGTCTTCGTCACGAAAGTGGCCAAGCCGACGCCGAAGGAAGCCGAGCGCATGCATGCGCAGGAAGCGGTGACTGACACGGCTTGAACGGCGCGGCGCGCGGAAAACCGAAGCTGGCTTCGGTCCTTCCACCGCCCGGCTGGTCTGCCGCTAAGCCCGCTCCGCCAACAATTCCTCGCCGCGCTTCTCGCGGATGAGGTTGACGAAGCGGCGGAACAGATAGTGCGAGTCCTGCGGGCCGGGCGAGGCTTCGGGATGATGCTGGACCGAGAAGACAGGCCTCCCGGTCAGTGCGATGCCGCAGTTCGAGCCGTCGAACAGCGAGACATGGGTTTCCTCGACGCCCTCGGGCAGCGAGTCGGCATCGACGGCGAAGCCGTGGTTCATCGAGACGATCTCGACCTTGCCTGTGGTGTGGTCCTTGACCGGATGGTTGGCGCCGTGATGGCCCTGATGCATCTTCTGGGTGCTGCCGCCCAGCGCCAGCGCCAGCATCTGGTGGCCGAGGCAGATGCCGAACACCGGGATGTCGGTCTTCAACAGATCCTGGATGACCGGCACGGCATAATCGCCGGTGGCTTCCGGATCGCCGGGACCGTTCGACAGAAAGATGCCGTCCGGCTGCATGGCGAGGATCTCCTCGGCGCCGGTCTTGGCTGGCACCACGGTGACCTTGGCGCCGAGACCGGCAAGCAGGCGCAATATGTTTCGCTTGACGCCGTAGTCGATGGCCACGACATGCATCGACGGTTCGGCCTGATCGCCAAAGCCGTCGTTCCAGACCCAGGGCGTCTCGCGCCAGACCGACGACTGCCCCGACGTGACTTCCTTGGCCAGATCGAGCCCGACCAGGCCGGACCACGCGGCGGCGCGACGCTTCAGATCGTCGAGGTCGAAGACGCCGTCGGGCGCATGCGCGATGACGGCGTTGGGCATGCCCTTTTCACGGATCAGCGCGGTCAGTGCGCGGGTATCGATGCCCGACAACGCGACGATGCCGCGCTTCTTCAGCCACTGATCGAGACCGGCTCCGGCACGGTAATTGGACGGGTTGGTGACGTCGGCCTTGAACACGGCGCCGACAGCGCCGGTGCGGGCGACCGGATTGAGGTCCTCGATGTCCTCGTCATTGGTGCCGATATTGCCGATATGCGGGAAGGTGAAGGTGACGATCTGGCCGGCATAGGAGGGGTCGGTGAGGATTTCCTGGTAGCCGGTCAGTGCGGTGTTGAAGCAGACTTCGGCGACGGCCGATCCGGTAGCGCCAAGGCCGCGGCCCTCGATGACGGTGCCGTCGGCCAGCACAAGCAAGGCGGTGGGTTTCTCGGTGGCCCAAGGGGCGGTCATCGTCGCCATGGCGGCACTCCTAAAGGCTGCGTGCGGTGCGCAGCAAACAGCGCGGCAGCGATTTCTCGAGCCTCCGCGCATCAATTCATTGTCTTATGCAAGGCCGAGTACATAAGGGAAGGCGCCAGAACGGTCAATCATACAGCCAGTGACCGGCATCGATTTATTTCGTCAAACAATATCAGTGGCTTGCCGGCCTCATCGGAATTTGCCTTGTGCTTTCGGCGAGGCTATGTTCCGCCGCGTTCGAAGGAGAAAGTATGATGCGCGCAAAAATCGCCGAATCCCTGAAGAGCGCGATGAAGGCGCAGGACAAGCACCGGCTGCCGACTCTGCGGCTGATCCAGGCCGCCATCCACGATCGCGACATCGCCAATCGCGGCGCCGGCAAGGAGCCGGCCAGCGACGAGGAGATCCTGCAGATCCTGGCCAAGATGGTGAAGCAGCGCGAGGAATCGGCCAAGGCCTTCGAAGACGGCAAGCGGCCAGAACTCGCCGCGCAGGAGCGCGGCGAGATGGAAATCATCCGCGGCTTCCTGCCGACGCAACTGGACGACGCCGCCATCACGGCCGCCGCCCGCGAGGCGATCGCCGCGACCGGTGCGACCAGCCAGAAGGACATGGGCAAGGTGATCGCCGCGCTGAAGCAGAAATATGCCGGCCAGATGGATTTCGGCAAGGCCAGCGGCATCGTCAAAGGTCTGCTGCAGTAGGGGGCCTGCTGCAGCAGGGTTCTTTGCGCCGCCCCTCGTGGGTAGGGCAGCGGAGCATGACTCATGGTCGAAATCGTCAAACCGGCGCTTGATCGCCGACGGTCCTGCCGTCCATAGTCGGGGGATTGCAGCGGCAAGGGCTGAAGGCCGCGAAGGTCGGCGACGGCATCAACGATGCGCCGGCCGTCGCCGACATCGGCATTGCCATGGGTGGAGGTACGGATGTGGCGTCGGAGACGGCCGACGCGGCGATCCGGCATCGCCGGGCTGTGGCCGGCGATCCTAGCCGATACCGGCGCTACCGTGCTGGTGACCGCCAACGCCATGCGCCTGCTGCGCTGGCACGGGTAGCCTATTCGGCCGCGGCCGACAGCGGCGGGGCGGCGTTGCTGCGCCATTCCGAAATATGCGAGGCGAGCGCGACCGCCACCGCGACCAGCATGGCGATTGCGCCGACCACCGGCAGGCTGCGATAGCCGTAGCCGGCATTGAGCATGGCGGCCCCCAAGGATGCGGCCAGCGCGATGCCGACATTGAAGCCGGACGGGATCAGCGAGGAGGCAAGGTTGGAGGCGTCCGCGGTCCAGGTCAGGATACGGGTCTGGATCGGCGTGCCGATGGCGAAGCTGAGGCCACCCCAGATGACGATCGAGACGATCATCGGCACGGGATAGGGGCTGACGGCGTAGATGATGGCAAGCGTGGCCGCCTGCAGGAAAAGCATGGTGATCAGCGATGGCATCAGCTTCCAGTCGGCAAGCTTGCCGCCGAGGAAGACGCCAATCGTGGCGCCGACGCCGTTGAACAGCAGCACCCAGGGGACCAGACTCTCGTCGAGACCGGTGACTTCAAGCAATGTCGGCGTGATGTAGGTGAACAGTGTGAACTGGCCGATCATCAACATCAGCATCAGAATGAGCGAGGTCCAGACCTGCTGGCGGGCCAGAACGCGCACCTCGCGGGCCAGGCCTGCCGGCCGGTTCGATGCGCCTGCCGTGCGCGGCAAAAGCGCCAGCATGGCCAAGGTCGCCACCACGCCGAGGGCGCCCATGACCCAGAAGGTGGCTCGCCAGCCCCAGAGAGTGCCGATCGCGGTGCCGGCCGGCACGCCGATGACGTTGGAGACGGTAAGGCCGGACAGGATGACCGCCACGGCCATGCCGCGCCTGTCCTCGGGAACGAGGCCGACCGCAACCACCATGGCGACACCGAAATAGGCGCCATGCGCCACGGCCACGGCAATGCGCAAAAGCAGCATGGATGAAAAGTCGGGCGCCAGCGCGCAGGCGGCCTGGCCGATGGTGAAAGCGATGGCGAGAGCGAGCAGCAGGGCCTTGCGTGAAATGCTGTTGGTGGCAAGGGCCAATAGGGGGCCGCCGATGGCTATGCCGCCGGCATAGCCGGAGACGAGATAGCCGGCAGTCGGAACCGAAACGCCAAGGCCTTGCGCCACTTGCGGCAGCACGCCGGCAATGACGAACTCGGTGGTGCCGAAGGCGAAGGCGGCAAAGAACAGGGCAAAGAGGGGCAGCATGACGCGGAAAAGCGATCCTGAAATGAGTTGACCTCAAATCACGGATAAGAGCCGCGGGCAATGCAGAAATTGTCGAGGCCGCTTTAGGTTTTCTTGATCAGCCCGCCTTCAGCCGCGAGCCGCCAAGCAGGCCGCGTTCTTCCAGCACGGGATAGGCCATCGAGGCGAGCAGCGAGTTGATCTGCTTCAAGTCGCGGATCGTGTCGAGGTGGATCGAGCTGGTCTCGACGCTCTTGGCGCTGCCGTCGCGCAGCCGCACAAAATGGCTGGCGCTGGTCTCCTTCTCGCGGTCGCGCAGCCGGTCCTTTTCCAGCACGAGTTGGCGGGCGGTTTCGGCGTCGCGCGACACCAGCACGTTGAAAGCGAGCCGCGCATTGGCGAGCACCGAGGCATGGAAGGCGGAGAGCTCGCGCCAGCCTTCGGGCGTGAATTCCAGCCCGCGCTCGAGCTTTTTCCTGACATGCACCAGCATGTTGCGCACGATGATGTCGCCGACCTGTTCGAGCTTGACGCAGGCGCCGATCAACTCCTGGCAGCGCAACGCTTCGTCCTCGGAGAGCGGGTTCTTGGTAACCTTGGCGAGATAGAGCTTTATCGCCGCGTGTTTTTTGTCGACGCGATCGTCGAGCGCGGCCAGCGCCTTGATCTTGCCGGCGTCGGCGCTCTCGTAAAGCTCGATGATGCGTTTCAGCATGATCTCGACCGTCTCGCAAACCCGCACCACCTCGCGGGTGGCATTGGCCAGTGCCTGGCTCGGCGTGTCGAGGGCGCTGTCGTTGAGCGCCGACAGCTCGATGATTTCGAGCCCTTCGGCCGGCGCCGACTTGGTGCCCAGCGCGACGATCTTCTCCGAGGCGCGGTAGATGAGACCGGCCAGCGGCAGGCCGGCGAGCAGGATCAGGACATTGAACAGGATGTGGCCGTTGACAATCTGGTCGGGCACGGTGGCGCCGAGAAAGGCGACCGGCGGCTTGAGCGACAGGAACAGGATGAGCATGACCAGTGAGCCCATGCCGCGCATCAAGAGATTGCCGATCGGCACGACGCGCACACCCGGTTCCGCATTGCGGGTGAGCAGCGGCGCGATGATCGACGAGCCGAGATTGACGCCCAGCACCAGCACGATGCCGAGTTCGGGCGGGATGAAGCCACGGCCGGCAAGGGTGACCATCAGCAGAACCGCGGCGATCGAGGAATGGAACAGCCAGGTGACCAGTGCGGCCAGCAGATAGGCGGTGACAGGGTCGCCGGAGAAGTAGTTGACGATGACCGGCATCAGCGTGCTCTGGCGCAACGGCTCCGACGCCTGGCCGATCATCTCCAGCGACAGGACAAGCAGGCCGATGCCGACCAGGATGCGGCCGAACTGGCGCCAGTCGCGCCGCTCGGTGGCCATGAACATGATGGTGCCTGCGACAAGGCAGATCGGCACCAGCAGCGTGAGATCAAAGGTGAGCAGCTTGACCACCAGCGCCGAGCCGATCTCGGCGCCGCGCACGGCAAGCTGGCCCGACATGCCGCTGACGATGCCGGCGCCTGCGAAAGAGCCGACCAGCAAGGTGACAGCGGTGGAGCTTTGCAACGCGATCGACAGGCCGCAGCCGGCCAGGACCGCCATAAAGGGATTGCGCATGGTGGCGCGCAGCCTGTGGCGCAGTACATCGCCATAGGCGCGCTCGACGCCGGTCTTCACCATGCGGGTGGCAAACAGCATCAGCGCCACCGCGCCGGCAAGATGCAAGAGGACGACGGAGCCGCTCATGCCGGCCTCGGCAATCCGACGGGCACCAACGGCACGGGCATCGTGATGGCAAACGGGCGGACGAGGGTTCGAATCATGGACATTGCAAAGGCCGAGATTACTCTGATTACGATTAGCCGGGTAATAATTTTTGCCCGATTTGGGCGGCGGCCGGCGCGCGACAGGGCGTGTCGGAAATGAATGGATGACAAAATGGTTGCATCGCCTGCCGCCTTGCGCAGCCCGCTCGGTCGAGTGCGGGCGGCAGGTTTCGGATCCGGGTTGATAAGAGTGTTGAATTAGGTGTTGTAAACATAGGAAATCATTACAAAAACGTAATCTGCCTATTCAGTTTCGGTTCATTTTTCGGGCGCTACTCCTTGGGCATCGACAACCCAGGAGTACTCATCATGAAACGCATAATTCTTTCCACAGTCGCCCTCTCGATGCTGGCCGCCACGTCCCTGACGGGCCAGGCAGCGCCGCTCAATGCGCCGAATGCTTCGCAGTCGAACTACAGCCAGGTCGACTGGAAGAAGCCCGGCAAGCACGTCGATGTCAGGAAGCGGGTCGTGAAGAAGAAGGTCGTCGTGAAGCGGAGCCATTGGCGCAACGGCCAGAAATATTCCAGCTGGAAGCGCCATCAGCCGATCCGCGACTATGGTCGCTATGGCCTGCATCGTCCGGGCCGCGGCCAGGAATGGATCCGCGTCGGTAACGACTACGTGCTGGTCGGCGTCCTCTCCGGCATCATCTTCGGCGCCATCGCCGTACAGTAACAGGCTGGCATCTTGCTGGAATGATGAAGCAAGGCGGCCTGCAACGGTCGCCTTGCTTTTTTGCCCTGTGAAAAACGGGTATGGCCGGCAATAGGGGTCGTCGGGCTTCGCCGGTATGATTATATGGAGGGGAAACGAGCCGTTCCCCATGCGCTTTCCGCCCGCCTTCCTTGACGAGATACGCGACCGCGTGCCGATTTCATCGGTTATCGGCCAGCGCGTCGCGTGGGACAGGAAGAAGACCAACGCGCCGCGCGGCGATTATTGGGCGTGCTGTCCCTTCCATGGCGAGAAGAGCCCGTCCTTCCATTGCGAGGACAAGAAGGGCCGCTATCACTGCTTCGGCTGCTCGGTTTCGGGCGATCATTTCAAGTTCCTGACCGAGCTCGACGGGATGAGCTTTCCCGAAGCGGTCGAGAAGATCGCCGACATGGCAGGTGTGCCGATGCCGGTGCGCGATGCCCAGGAGGAACGGCGCGAGAAGGAACGCGCCAGCCTGACCGATGTCATGGAAATGGCGACCGCCTTCTTCCAGGAGCGCCTGCAAGGGCCGGAGGGCGCAAAGGCCCGTGCCTATCTGCGAGAGCGCGGGCTGACGCCGGCGACGCAGCAGTCGTTTCGCCTCGGCTATGCGCCGGATAGCCGCAATGCGCTGAAGGAGCATCTTGCCGCCAAGGGCGTTCCCAAGGCCGATATCGAGGCCTGCGGGTTGGTACGCCATGGCGACGACATTCCGGTCTCCTACGACTGGTTCCGCGACCGCATCATGTTTCCGATCCCCGATTCCAGGGGCAAGATCATCGCCTTTGGCGGGCGGGCGCTGGCGCCGGATGCGCTGGCCAAATACATGAATTCGCCCGACACCGAACTGTTCCACAAGGGCAATGTGCTCTACAATTTCGCTCGCGCGCGCAAAGCGCTCGCCAAAGGCGGCACGGTGATCGCCGTCGAAGGCTATATGGATGTCATCGCGCTGGCGCAGGCCGGTTTCGAGAATGTCGTTGCGCCGCTAGGCACCGCGCTCACCGAAAACCAGCTCGAGCTGTTGTGGCGCATGGCGCCCGAGCCTGTGCTGTGCTTCGATGGTGACAAGGCCGGGCTGAAGGCGGCATGGCGGGGCGCGGATATGGCGCTGCCGTCGGTGCAGGCCGGCCGCTCGGCGCGCTTTGCGCTGCTGCCGGAAGGTAAGGATCCCGACGATCTGGTCAAGGCCGAAGGGCCGGATGCATTCCGTGCCGTACTGGCCGACGCGCGGCCACTGGTCGACCTGTTGTGGATGCGCGAGACGGCGGGCGGCGTATTCGATACGCCGGAACGGCGGGCGGAGCTTGAGAAGACGCTGCGCGAACTGACCAGCCGCATCCGCGACGAAAGCCTGCGCTATCACTATCAACAGGAGATGCGCGAGCGGGTGCTGAGCTTCTTCGGCGCACAGCGCGGCTCCCGGCAAGGCCGCCATGAAGGGCGATCAGGCCAAGGCAAGGCAGCTGCGCCGGGCGGACAGTTCGCCAAGGGCGGTGGCGGCCGCATGGCGATTACTGAAAGCCTCGGCCAGTCGGCGCTGGTCAGGCGCGGTGCGGAGGGCATGTCGGTGCGCGAGGCGACGATCATCGTGGCGCTGGTCAACCACCCGGCGCTGATCGACGAGAATTTCGCGCATGTCGAATTTCTCGATCTGGCCAACACCGAGCTGAGGCGGCTGCACGCGGCAATCCTCGATGCGATGGCGCATGACATGGCCGACGACCGCAATGCGGTCATCGCGACAATCGAGCGGGCCGGCTGCGGCGATATCTGGGAACGCGCGGTGGCGCTAATCAAACGCGCGCGGCAATGGCCGGCGCTGGAAAGCGCGGGACTTGACGATGCTCGGGATGCCTTCAACCAGGCGCTGCACTTGCAGCGCAGCGCGCGCACCTTACATAGAGAGCTGAAACAGGCGCAGGCAGCGCTCGATCAGGATCCCTCGGACGAAAACTTCCGGCATCTGCTCGAGATTCAGGCGCAATTCAACGATGTACAAGCAACGGAAGCGCTGATCGAAGGGTTCGGCGTGTCCTCGGGCAGGGCTGGACGCGCATAGGTAAAACCTGCGCAAGGAATGAAGTGGAAATGGGCGGCGCGTCGAATCGACGCCTCTAAGTCGGGTAATTGATTCGCTTTTTTCATGCGAATCATGCGAGAGGCGCTTGACCTTCTTGCAGAATGGCGGAATCAGGACGATTCGAAACGTTAACCCGTGCCCGGCGTCGACGGGAAATGAGCGATGTTAGGTACTGGTCACTGGACAGGCCGCCGGCCTGCCACAGATATCAGGGTTAATCTGGACTTAATGCATGAGGCCCAAAAGTGGAAACCGGTTTTGGGGTACAGCATGCATAAAAACAAAGACTTGATGCGGTTACTGGCCCGGTGAAGTGCGTTTGAAGCGAGCGCATACGATTTGACCGGCCCGGCAGCTTACGCGGCTTAGATACTCAGCCGCTTGGAGACGATAAAGAATGGCGACAAAGGAAAAGGAAGAGGTCGAGACCGAACGTGAAGGCGCCACCGATGGCCCTCTGCTCGACCTTTCCGATGATGCTGTCAAGAAGATGATCAAGGCCGCCAAGAAGCGCGGCTACGTCACTATGGACGAACTGAATTCGGTGCTGCCCTCGGAGGAAGTCACTTCCGAGCAGATCGAGGACACGATGGCCATGCTCTCCGACATGGGCATCAACGTGGTCGAGGACGACGAGCAGGGCGAGGAGCCCGAAGCCGCTGATGCGGCTGCCGACGCCGAGGAAGACGCCAACGAACTGGCCGAGCAGACCGGCACCGCGGTTGCCGCGACCACCACCAAGAAAGAGCCGACCGACCGCACCGACGATCCGGTTCGCATGTATCTGCGCGAGATGGGCTCGGTCGAGCTTTTGTCGCGCGAGGGCGAAATCGCGATTGCCAAGCGCATCGAGGCCGGCCGTGAGACGATGATCGCGGGCCTGTGCGAAAGCCCGCTGACCTTCCAGGCCATCATCATCTGGCGCGACGAGCTCAACGAATCCAAGATCCTTTTGCGCGAGATCATCGATCTCGAGGCGACCTATGCCGGCCCCGAAGCCAAGCAGGCGCCGGTGGTCGAGCGTATCGAGGAAGCTCCCAAGGTCGAGGAGAAGCCACGCCGTGCCTCACGCGAGGACGAAGACGACATCACCAATGTCGGCGGCGACACGCGCGGCCTGACTGACGACGACGAGGAAGACGAGGACGAGGCCAGCCTGTCGCTGGCGGCGATGGAAGCCGAGCTGCGTCCGCAGGTGATGGAGACGCTCGACGTCATCGCCGACACCTACAAGAAGTTGCGCAAGCTGCAGGACCAGCAGGTCGAGAACCGGCTGGCCGCCGCAGGCACGCTGTCGCCCAGCCAGGATCGCCGGCTGAAGGAGCTGAAGGACCAGCTCATCAAGGCGGTCAAGTCGCTGTCCTTGAACACGGCGCGCATCGAGGCGCTGGTCGAGCAGCTCTACGACATCAACAAGCGCCTGGTGCAGAACGAGGGCAAGCTGCTCAGGCTCGCCGAAAGCTACGGCGTGCGTCGCGAGGAGTTCCTGAAGGAATATCAGGGCTCGGAGCTCGACCCGAACTGGACGCGCTCGATCGGCAACCTGACCTCGCGCGGCTGGAAGGAATTCACCAAGAACGAGAAGGATGCGATCCGCGACCTGCGCGCCGAAATCCAGAACCTCGCCACCGAAACGGCGATCTCGATCCTGGAATTCCGCAAGATCGTCAACCAGGTGCAGAAGGGCGAGCGCGAAGCAGCCATCGCCAAGAAGGAGATGGTGGAGGCAAATCTGCGCCTCGTCATTTCCATCGCCAAGAAATACACCAATCGCGGCCTGCAGTTCCTCGACCTGATCCAGGAAGGCAATATCGGCCTGATGAAGGCGGTCGACAAATTCGAATACCGCCGCGGCTACAAATTCTCGACCTACGCGACCTGGTGGATCCGGCAGGCGATCACCCGCTCGATCGCCGACCAGGCGCGCACCATCCGTATCCCGGTGCACATGATCGAGACGATCAACAAGATCGTGCGCACCTCGCGCCAGATGCTGCATGAGATCGGCCGCGAGCCGACGCCGGAGGAACTGGCGGAAAAGCTCGCCATGCCGCTGGAAAAAGTGCGCAAGGTGCTGAAGATCGCCAAGGAGCCGATCTCGCTCGAAACGCCGGTCGGCGACGAGGAGGATTCGCATCTCGGCGATTTCATCGAGGACAAGATGGCGATCCTGCCGATCGACGCGGCGATCCAGGCCAATCTGCGCGAGACGACGACACGCGTGCTGGCCTCGCTGACGCCGCGCGAGGAGCGCGTGCTCAGAATGCGCTTCGGCATCGGCATGAACACCGACCACACGCTGGAGGAAGTCGGCCAGCAGTTCTCGGTCACCCGCGAGCGTATCCGCCAGATCGAAGCCAAGGCGCTGCGCAAGCTCAAGCACCCGAGCCGCTCGCGCAAGCTCAGGAGCTTCCTCGATAGCTGAGGCCGGCAACGAATATGAGCACTTCAAAGGGCGCCGATGGCGCCCTTTTTCATGGCGCAGCGACGTTTGCTGGACGATGCGGTTGTGCTTGCGGCGCGCCTGCCATGGGAGGATAATCACGCGTCGGATGCATTTCTGGGCGACAACCCGGATGCCCGCCCCGGCAAGTCGCCGTGAACGGCCGCTGCCGTGCTCCGTGGCCCCGGAGGGAGGTGTGCCATGACGACTTACATCGTGCTGATCAACTGGACGGAACAGGGCGCCAAGAATGTGCGCGACTCGCCAAAGCGGCTCGATGCCGCCAAGAAGCTCCTGGGAGACATGGGCGGCACGTTCAAGGCGTTCTATCTGACCATGGGCGAGTGCGACATGGTGGCGGTGGTCGAGGCGCCGGACGACGCGGTGCTCGCCCGTTTCGCGCTGATCCTGGCGGCGGGCGGCAACGTGAAGACGCGGACGCTCAAGGCTTTCCCGGAATTTGCCTATCGCGAGATCATCGCTTCGCTCGGATGAGGTGCCGCAAAGCGCGTCGCGTTTGAACGGAATCAGGCGACGCGCTTTACGTTTTGTTTTTTGTGCATGTCGTTATCGCAAAACCGCTGCGCATCCACGGGGTCAAGCCCGAGGACATGCTTTTGCGCGACATGCATTGGAAACTCAAGCACCTGAGCCGGCCAGTCCGGCGCAGCGAAAATCGATGCCAATCTTCGCAGCGCTGACCGTCGGTTCGTAAGGGATGACGCACAAGGAGATTTTTTCCGGCAATTGAGGATCGGGCGCTGCTTGACGGCTCCATATCAGCCGTTAATGAGTGGAAAATGCTCCTCTCACTCGAGAAGAACTTCATTTTCATCCACATCCCGAAGACGGCCGGGACCTCGATCACGCTTGCGCTCAGACCATGGTGCCTGAAGCCGAAGCGGACTCAGTGGCGGCGCCTCTTGTCGCACCTGCCGGTTCGCGAGACGCCGGAAAAGGCCGTGCTCAGACAGCACGACAAAGCGGACTGGGTGCGGCGCAAGCTGCCCGATCCGCTCTATAACGGCGCCTACAAGTTCGCCGTGGTGCGCAATCCCTTCGATCTGGCCGTCTCCAACTATCATCATTTGCGCAGAAGCACGACACGCCACCAGCGTCACCGGGCCCAGAACTGGGACTTCAAGACGTTCCTGCGCTATCTCGAACGCAAGAACCGCTTTGCACGTGTGGATCAGACGAGCTGGATTTCGGACCGGCGTGGAAACCTGATCGTCGACGAGGTCTTGCGTTTCGAAACGCTGGCCGACGAGTTCAACATGGTGGTGGACAGGCTCGACCTGCCTGGCGAAACAAAGCTTCCCCTGACGAACGCCAGCACGCCTTTCGACTACCGCGCGCATTATGATGACGAAGCCAGAAGCATCGTCCGACGGCTCTATTCCAGGGATATCGAGCGTTTCGGCTACGCATTCTGATTTCTCGCCCGCTACCAGTGCAGTCGCGCGACCTGTTGCGGGGCACCGGCGTTTCCCGGATAGTCCCGGGTGGTTTGCGTCGCGTTTGAACGGATTCATGCGACGCGCTTTAAGTTCTTGTTTTTATGCATGTCGTTATCGCAAAACCGCTGCGCACTTTTGCGCGACATGCATTAGGTCGTTTTGATATGCCGAAGCCTCTGCTGACCGTCTGGTACAACACCCGCTGTCCGGTCTGCGATGCCGGCATTAGCAGGCAGAAGCGGCGGCTGAACGAAACGGTCAAGGCCGGCCGCATCGCGTTTCGCGACATCAATGCCGAACCCGCCGCACTGGCCGGCTACGGCGTGTCGCTTGAGGACATCCGCCGCCGGCTGCATGCAACCGACGCCGACGGCAGACTGCTGGTCGGCGCCGATGTCGCTATTGCCGTCTGGAAGGCCACGCCGGGCGAGGGCTGGCTGGCAACGCTGTTCGGCAATCCTGTCGTGCTGCCGCTGACGCGCTTTGGCTATGATCGCTTCGCCGATCTCCTCTACGGCTGGAACCGGCGCAAGGGGCGCTGGTAGAGCCCCTCCGGCTACGGGACCGCAGACTCGCACAGCCAGCCGATGATGCGGCGCACCACCGGCAGCACCAGCAGCAGCGTCGGAAACGCTACCAGCCAGGACAGGCCCCAGGCGGCCAGCCAGATGGCTGGCAGGGCAGGGTGGAGACCGAGGCTTTTCAGCGTCGAGATGAACGAGACGATGAAGGTCATCAGCAGCGACAGCACCAGCGGGCTGAGAACAGCGGCGTAGCGCGCAGGCAGCTTCCTGCGCTTGCGGGTCATGATCATGTGGGATTTTCCCTGAAGTATCCGGTCCGTCGCATTGGCATCCGCTCGCCGGGTTTCTCGGCTGAACTGCCCGGAAAGACCGGGATGGATGCGTTGCTTGACGTCAGACGCTTACGGAGCGGTCTTCGACCCTCGCTCGTCCCTTAGCTGGACTTGTCGATGATATCAATGCCGCTGGCGTCGTTTTCAGATACATCGTAAGATATATCTTGACTTGGCTGAGGCTGCTCCCTAATTAAGATATATCGTAAGACATAACTTAGGAGAAAACGATGCACAGAAATGACAATTTCGGGCATCATCATTTCGACGCGCATCCCTTGCGCGCCTTCATGCATATGGCCGGCAGGTTCGGCGGCCGTGGTGGCGGCTTCGGCCCGTTCGGCCATGGCATGCGCGGTGGCGGACGCGGTGGGCCAGGCGACATGTTCCGCGCCGGGCGCATGCTGGCCGACGGCGATCTCAAGCTGATCACCCTGTCGCTGCTGGCCGAGACGCCACGCCACGGCTATGACATTATCAAGGCGCTGGAGGAGCGCACCAGCGGCGTCTACAGCCCAAGTCCTGGCGTGGTCTATCCGACGCTGACCTTCCTGGAAGAGGCCGGCTACGCCGTCTCATCGGCAGAAGGCAACAAGAAGGTGTTTTCGATCACCGAGGCCGGGCAGGCCCATCTCAATGAAAACCGCGAGATGATCGACAACGTGCTCGACCATCTCGAGCGCTTCGGCCGCAAGATGGCGAAGGCGCGCGACTGGTTCGGCTGGAACGACGACGGCGAGGACGGCGGGCGGCGCGGCCGCGGCCGTTCGGAAAGGCGCGACGAATTCCGCGCCGTACGCCACCGCCTGCGCGCGGCGCTCAGCGACATCGTCGACGCATCTGAAGAGAAACAGGCCCAGGCGATGAGCATCCTGGAAGACACCGCTGAAGCGCTCGAGGCGCTATCGCGCCGCTGACGGCCAGCCGCATCGGCCCGAAAATCGGAATCGATTTTCGGAAGCACGATGCGCGGATACAAAGTGTTAGAGCGTACTTTGTGCGTCCAAGTGGACGCACGTCGCTCTAATGCGGGCCTTGCTCGTCCAGCTGAGGAACGGTAGTGAAAATCACCCTGCGCCGCGCTATGTGGTGCAGGGTGATTGCCGTTGGAGGATACCCTATGTCTTTTCTGAAACGTCTTTTCGGCGGCGGTGGTGGCAGTGATGCTGGCGAACCGAAAAGTGCGGCGCCGGCGAAGCAGATCGAGCACAAGGGATTCCTGATCAGCGCCACGCCCTACAAGGCGGAAGGCCAGTACCAGACCTGCGGCGTGGTTTCGAAAGAGATCGACGGCGTGCTGAAGGAACACAGATTCATCCGCGCCGACCGCTTTGCCGGGCTGGACGACGCCGTCGATATCTCGATCAAGAAGGGCATCCAGTTGGTCGACGAGCAGGGCGAGAAGATTTTCGGGTAGTTCCCGTTCAGAAAGCGACCTTGTCGCCGCCTTTGAGCTGCAGGATTTGGCGCGCCTCGTCAGGCGTGGCGACCGAGGCGCCGAGCCCCTCGATGATCTGGCGAACTTTCCTCACCTGATCGGCGTTGGATTTTGCCAACTGGCCCTTGCCGATCCACAGCGAGTCCTCGAGCCCGACACGGACATTGCCGCCGAGCGCAATGGCCTGTGTGGCGATGGGGAGTTGATTGCGGCCGGCGCCAAGGACAGACCAGTGATAGTCTTTGCCGAACAGCCGGTCAGCCGTGCGTTTCATATGCGCTACGTCTTCCGGGTGGGCGCCGATGCCACCCAATATGCCAAAGACGCTCTGCACGAAGAAAGGCGCCTTCACCAGGCCGCGCTCGACGAAATGGGCGAGCGTATAGAGATGGCCGATGTCGTAGCATTCGATCTCGAAGCGAGTGCCGTTTTGCGCGCAGGTCCGCAGGATATGCTCGATATCGCCGAAAGTGTTGCGGAAGATGCGGTCGCGCGAGCCTTCGAGATAGGGCCGCTCCCAGTCGTGCTGGAATGTCTTGAACCGCTCCAGTATCGGATAGAGGCCGAAATTCATCGACCCCATGTTCAGCGAGGCGACTTCCGGGGCGAAGGTCGCGGCCGGCTTGACCCGTTCCTCGACGGTCATGGTCGCGGCGCCGCCGGTGGTGATGTTGACCACGCAATCGGAGCGCTGTTTGATCACCTGCAGAAAAGGCGCGAACGCTTCCGTCGACTGGTCGGGCCGACCATCGACGGGATTGCGCGCATGAAGATGGACGATGGCCGCGCCGGATTCGGCCGCCTCGATCGCGGCTTGCGCGATTTCCTGCGCGGTCACCGGCAGATGAGGCGACATTGACGGCGTATGGATCGATCCCGTTACCGCACAGGTGATGATGATCTTGTTCTGGTTGGCCACGTCTCGAATTCCTTGCCCTGTTTGACGGCGCTCTATTTGACCGCGCCCTATTTGACTGCACCTTGGGTGATACCCGATATGAACTGCTTCGACAGCACGACATAAAGCAGGGTTATCGGCAGCGCCGCCAGTGTCAGCCCGGTAAACAGGACGCCCCAGTCGGTGGTGAACTCGCCGACGAAGACCGTCAGCCCCTGCGGCAGTGTCTTCAAATTGTCGGAGGTGATCAGCACCAGCGGGAAGAAGAAATCGTTCCAGATAGGAACCGCGTTCTGGATCGCCACGATCACCAGGGCCGGCCGCGCCAGCGGCAGCATGATCGAGCGCATGATGCGCAATTCGCTGGCGCCGTCCATCCGCGCCGATTCCTCGAGTTCGCGCGGCAAGGTGCGCAGGAACCCGGTCATGATGAAGACGGCCGATGGAATGCCCATCGCGACATAGACCAGCACGAGGCCGAGATAGCTGTCGACCAGTCCGAGCGAATCCAGCTGAATGAACAGTGGAATGATCGCCAGCTTCAGCGGCACGGTCATGCCGCTGAGGAAGAACATCAGCACCAGCGCGCTCAGCCTGAAGCGGTAGCGGGCGAGCGCGTAGGCGGCCATGGTGCTGAACAGCAGGATCAGCGCCACCGCAGCCGTGGTGATGCCGACGGAATTGGCCAGATAGCGAACGAAATTGGTCTCGTTCCAGACCCGTTCGGCATTGGCCAGTGAGAAGCTGGCCGGCAAGGCGAAAGGGGAGGAGAAGATCTCCGCATTCGTCTTGAACGACGAGATCACCATCACGAACAGCGGATAGACCATGATGACGGCATTGAGCGCCAGCAGGAGCTGAATGGCGCCGTTCTTGAACAGCTCGCCGCGCTCCTTCATGGCACAGCCCTGGCTGCGGCACTCGCGGCTTGGTTCACAGCTCGATCTCGCGGCGGCGCAGATAGCGAAGCGCGATTGCCGTCACGCCGGCGACTATGATGAACATCATGACCGCGAGCGCGCTGCCTTGCCCGAAATCCTGGATGCCGGTCGTCGTGCTGCCGAAAGCGGTGCGGTAGAAATAGAGGCCGAGCACATCGGTCGCACCGCCCGGAGAGCCGGTCAGGCCAGCCATGACGTAAGGAATCTCGAACCAGTTGAAGCTGCCGATGAAGGTCAGGATGGTGACGATGGTGACACTGGGCGCGATCAGCGGCCAGACGATCTTCGTCATCAGCACATAGTCGCCGGCGCCGTCGAGGCGCGCCGCCTCGATCACGTCCTTGCTGATCCGCTGCATGCCGGCCAGCAGCACCAGCGTCGGGAAGCCAAGCCAGTGCCAGATGTTGGCGAAGAGGATGCTGCCCAAGGCGGTCGATTCATTGCCCAGCCACGGTATGGCGCCAATGCCGACCAGCGCCAGCGCCTGGTTCACCAGACCAAACAGCGGGTGCAGGAACAGCTTCCAGAGAAAGCCGACAATGACCGCCGAGAGAACGACCGGAAGAAAGACGATGACCTGATGCACGCGATGCCCGGGCAACGCCTTCAGAAGCGCGAAAGCGATTAGGAAGGCGGTCCCGTTCTCGAAGACCATCAAGGCGAGGAAGGCGATGATGTTGTGCTTGAGGGCGTTATAGGTCCAGTCGCTGAACGGCTTCTCGAACAGGACCTGGCGGAAATTCTCCAGCCCGATGAAGCCGGAGGGCCGTAATCCGTTGAACTCATAGAAAGCAAAACGGAAGGCCGACAGCAACGGCCAGAGCACGAACAGCATCATCACCACGAGCGCCGGCGCCAGCAGGAAGGCGATCCAGAGCGACCGGCGCCACGGGAAAGGTCTTGTCGTGCGGCGCCGGCCTGATGTCATCCTACTTGCCCTGGAACGGGGTGTACCACTTGGCCAAGCCGTCAGTGAGATCGGCCGCCAGCTGCTCCGGCGTGATGCTGCCGGACATCATCTTGGTGATGTCGCCCTGCAGCAATTCCGAGCCGGTCGGCTTCTGGAAGCGGAAATACACCACATTGATATGGGGCATCGCCGTTTCGTTCAACTTGGCGACATGCGCCAGCAGCTCATCCTTGATGACGACGCCCTTGATCGGCGAGATGTTGCCGAGCAGGGCGGAGAACTTGTCGCCGAACTCCTTGGTGCCCATCCAGTTGACCAGCTTGAGCGCGGCTTCCTTGTTCGGCGATTTGGCGTTCACCGCATAGCCGCCGTCGAAGAACTTGGTCACTTGCGGCACGTCGCCGGCCTTTGCCATCGGCGGCGCGATGAAATCCATGTTGATGGCCGGATTCTGCGACCGGTAGGTGGCAATATCGAAGCTGCCGCCGGCCAGCATTGCCGCCTTGCCGCTGATGAACAGCTGGCCCGCGGTCGTGTAATCCACGCCTTCGAAGCCATCGGGCATGTAATCGCGCAGTTCCAGCAGCTTGCCGAGGGCGGCGACGTAGCGCGGATCCTTGAACGTGGTCTTGCCGGTCGTCAGATCGGTGACGAAGTCCTGGCCGAGGAAGGGGTTGGTGAAGATGGCGACGAACATCTCGTTGAACCAGCTCGTGCCCATTCCGTTGGCGAGGGGATAGATGTCCTTTTCCTTCAGCGCCTTGCTGACGGTGATGAATTCATCCCAGGTCGCCGGCGGGGTCAGGCCGGCCTTGGCGAAGACGTCCTTGTTGATGAACAGGCCGAGCGTCTGCGACGCGAAGGGCAGGGAATAGACCTTCTTGTCGGCCCGATAAGTGCCCGAGATCAAGGCATCGGCCGGCTGGTTGGCGAGCGAAGGCACGGTCTTTTCGTCCTGCGGCTCGAAATAGCCGGCCTTCACGAACTGCTCGAGCCAGCCATAGGCATGGGTGTGGATCACGTCGCCGCCCTTGCCGGCGGCCAGCGCCGTCGAGACGATGGTCGGGTAGTTCTCGTCTGGGAAGGATTCAAACTTCACATGGATGTCCGGATTGAGCTTGGTGAAGTCGGTAAAGAGCTCGTTGTAGGCCGCCTTGTCCTCCTGGCGCCATGTCCAGAATGAAATATCGGTGGCGCGCGCGGCGCTGGCTGCGAGACCCCACGCGAAAGACGCGGCCAGAAACGTCAGACCAATCCTTCTCCTGCTCATTTCCCAATCTCCCTGTGCGCCGAATGCGCTTTCACGTCGATTATCAAATCATAGTTCTTGCCGTCTGGGAAGATAGTTTGTAAAGTTTCCTAACTAAAACGATTTGTGAGCGAAGCGCCTGTTTCGTTCGGCTCGACGGTGGATGTTGGTGACCCAGAAAATCATTGCAGGCGTGGATATCGGCGGCACCAAGACTCGGGTGATGGCGTGCCGCGATGACCGGACGATCGTCGACGAGGTGCTGGTGACGGAGACCTGGCGCATCCGGCAAATGGAAGCGGACGCCGAGAGGCTTGCCTCAATCGTCGCCGACCTTTGTGAAGGCGTCGCGCCTGCCGCTCTGGCAGTCGGCGCCCATGGCTGCGACACGGACGAACAATGCCGGCACTTCCAGACGCTGCTTTCGGCCAGGACCGGCGGAAGAGTGCAAGTGGTGAATGATGCGGAGCTGATGGTTCCCGCCGCCGGTTATGTCGACGGCATCGGTGTCGTCGCCGGAACGGGATCGATCGCGGTGGCACGGACGGAAGAGGGCAAGATGCTGGCCGCCGGAGGCTGGGGATGGATCCTCGGCGACGAGGGCAGTGCGGCGGCACTAGTGCGCGAGGCGGCCAAGGCGATACGCGGCGCGCTTGACCGCGGCTTGCATGGCGATCCGCTGATCGCCGCGCTGATGCGCGAGCTCGCTACGGACGACCAGACGAAGCTCGGCATTCTGCTCAACGAGACACGCGGCGCGGCGGTATGGGGCCGCTATGCCAATGCTGTTTTCGATGCCGCGGTCGCCGGATCGCCGCTGGCGATCCGCGTTATCGCCGAGGGTGGTGCGGCACTTGCCGCGCTCGTCGAAGTGCTCATCGAACGCGGCGCGAATGCCTCGCTGGTCGTGGCCGGCGGCGGTGTGATCGCTGAGCAGCCGATGCTGATGGAGGCGTTCATGGAAGCAATGGCTGGGGTATCGCCGGCAAGCCGGGTCGTGCTGCTGCGTGAACCGCCGGTGATCGGCGCCGTCGCGCTCGCCAGGCGCCTTTTCGCTGATCAATACCCGTCTTCCCGAATTGGAGCATGAACGATGAAGCGTATTGGCTACAAGGCAGCGGTGGCGCGCCAGGTTGAGAGTCTGGATACAGGAATACAGGCGGTGGCTACTGCCCTCGATGCCCTGGATATCTCTACTTATACCGGCAAGACAATAGGGCTTGCCGGCATCGGCGCCAGCTATCAGGCGGCACTCGCCGGCGCGGCCTATCTGCGCGCATTCGGCAGAAAGGCATTCGCCTACACGCCGACCGATCTCTATGGCAGGACGAATGCGGCCACCGATGCCTTCATTGCGCTGTCGGCCTCCGGGCAGAGTCGCGAGATCGCCGATGTCATGCAGGAGGCCGCCGCTTATCCCCGCCTCGCCATCTGCCGCGGCGCCGACAATCCGCTGGCCGCCATCACCGGCGCGGTGATTGCGATGGCGTCGGGCGCCGACAACGGTGCCAGCTCGACCGGCTACACCGGGACATTGCTGGCGCTCGGCATGCTGATCGAGCGGATTGCTGGCAGCACGCCGGCCTTCAACTGGGCGCTTCTGCCATCGACGGTGGACACCGTGCTGGCCAACTCTGGTGGTTCTGCTGGACAGGCTGCGCGCCTGATGGAAGGTCGAACCTCGATCGATATCGTGGGTGCAGGCATCGGTTTTGCGAATGCCGGCGAGGCGGCGATGCTGATCCGCGAGGCGGTGCGCATTCCCGCCTCTGGCTGGGACACGCTGAATTATCTGCACGGGCCGATGGAATCGCAGGATGCGAGCACCGGCCTTGTCGTCTTCGGCGAGGGCCGCGAAGTGCGGATCGCCCTGGATGTCGCCGCCTTCGGCTGCCCGTCGGTTTTGATCACACGCAGGACGGATATTCCGTCGACCGACAAGCTTGCCGTAATCTCCATCCCGGCGCTGGGCAACGACATGGCGGACGGCATTCTGACCATCATCGCGCTTCAGCTCATCGTCGGAGACATGCAGGATGCCGCCGGCCTCACCGACATAACCTTCCGCTATCGGCAGACCGACACCAAGCTGAAGCCGTGGTCGCCGACGGAGCTCTAGCCATTCTCGACTGCGTTCGCAGAAATTGCCAAACCGCCTCACAATGGGCGCTCGTGGTTTGATTCGTCACAGGGGCTTTCGCTCGCAACGGCATTTCAGGGTGGGTTGAATACCGCATATGGCTGCACCGGAAATTCCCAGCCTGACTGAAAGCGCCCGCGCTGTCTTGCGTTTGCTCGCTTCGCACGGACCGGTCACGCGGCCCAAGCTCGGCGCCATGCTCGACCTGTCGAAGCCGACCATGTCGGCGGCCGTTTCTGAACTCAGCGCACTTGGCCTAGTCGCCTCGCGCGGGGTCGAGCGCGGCGCCATCGGGCGCACCGCCACGATCTATGGCGTCGGCCCCGGAGCTGGATGCGTAATTGGTATCGATGTCGGCGCGGCGCAGGTCCGCGCCGTCGCCTATTCGATGGATGCCCAGCCGCTGGCGGCATTGGAAGAGATGATCCCGGACAATGGAACGACAGATCCAGACGATGTTGGCGCCCTCATCCTGTCGGTGGCGAGATCGATCCTGGCAAAGGTCGGCAAGAGCTTTCGCGTCTTGCGCAGCATTGCGGTCGCTGTGCCGCGCATTGTGTCCGCCAGCCGCCTTGGCGCCGACCAGGTGAACGGCCCGGACGCCGTTCTTCGAGGCCTTCGCCGCCATTTCCAGGTGCCGATCATCCTGGAAAACAACGTCAATTGCGCAGCCATCGGCGAAATGCATTTCGGCGCCGCGCAGGGCCACCAGACCTTTGCCTTCCTGCAAGTCGGCGTGCGGGTCGGTCTTGGCTTCATGAGCGAAGGCCGGCTATTTCGGGGAGCGGGCGGGGCGGCGGGGGAAGTTGGCCGAATGCCGTTTCCCTGGTCGGTCAGCGAGACGCCCACTCGCGAAGGGCTGGAGCATTATCTCGGCTCCAAGGCGCTTATTACCCGTTGCCGGCAAGGCTGGCCGGCCGATCATGGCGAGCCGCCCGGTTCGGCCAGGGAGCTGTTCGAGCGAGCCACGGCCGGCTCGCCACCGGCCATTGACATGGTGGCGCGCCACGCCGCCGACATCGGCCGGCTGGCGGCCGGGTGCATAGGCGTGCTCGACCCGGGCCTGATCGTGCTTGGTGGCGGTGTCGGCCGGAATGCACTGATGACCGCGGAGGTCGAGCGCGTCGCCGGCGACCTTGCCTGGCCGACACGGATCGCGGTCAGTTCACTGGAGGATGGCGGAACGGCACTTGGCGCCATGAAACTCGCGCTGGACTACAGCCTCGGACTGCTCCTGCGTGAGGATCGCCATCCGGCTGTGGTGTTGCCGCCGTTATAGGGTGGACGGAAAAGGGAGGCGCCAAGGCGCCTGCCTTTTTTCAATTCGGTGACTGATGGCTGGCGCTCTATGCCGCCGCAGCGGCCTGCCCGCCTGCGCTCGCAGCCACCACGGCATTGACCTTCGCGGTCGCCTTGGCCAGCGCGGCTTCGACTGCATCAGGCCCCATGCCGACGCCTTCAATGCGGATGACGTCGACGTCGGTCATGCCGATGAAGCCAAGGACGCTGCGCAGATACGGGATGGCGTGGTCCAACTGCACGGCCGCGCCTTCCGAATAGATGCCGCCCGAGGCGAGCACGATATAGACCTTCTTGCCGGTGACGAGGCCCTTGGGGCCATTCTCGCCATAGGAGAAGGTCTTGCCGGAACGGGCGACGTGATCGACCCAGGATTTCAGCGTCGACGAGATGCCGAAATTGATGAAGCCGGTGGCCAGGATGATGGTGTCGGCCGCAAACAGCTCGTCCAGCACGGCGTCGGATACGCCGACGACTTCCGCCTGGCGCGGGGTGCGGGATTCGGCCGGCGTATAGATGCCGGTCGAATAGTCGGCATCGATATGCGGCAGCGGGTTGGCGACCAGGTCGCGCACGACAAGCGTGTTCGACGGGTCGGCGGCAAGCAGCTTTTCGGCGAACTCGGTGGCGATACGGGTCGAGTGCGAGGCGGCGCCACGCGGGCTCGATGTGACAAGAAGAATGGACATGTCGGGTTTCTCCAGAAGTGTGAATTGTCCCGCCACATATGGGGCTTCCGATCCATTCGAAAAACTGGTATATTCTATATACAATCCATCCATAAAGTAGATACTATCATGCAACCCAATCCGACGCTCGACCAGTTGCAGATCCTGGTGACGGTTGCCGACACCGGCAGTTTCTCGGCTGCTGGACGCAAGCTCAACCGCGCCCAGTCCGTCATCAGTTACGGCATCGCCAATTTGGAGGCGCAGCTTGGGCTCAAACTGTTCGAGCGTGAGGGCACGCGCGAACCGCAATTGACCGATATCGGACGGGCGATGCTTGAAGATGCGCGGCGCATGGTCGGCGTGCTGCAGCGCATCCGCTCGCGCGTCGACAGTCATCACCAGGGGCTGGAGGCCGAAGTCGCGCTGTCGGTCGATGCGGCGCTGCCCTCGTCGGTGCTAGTGCGGGTGCTGAAGGCGTTCGAGGCGCAGTTTCCGACAGTGATGCTGCGCCTGCATATCGGCACGCTCGGCCTCATTCCAGATCATGTCCTCAGCGGGCAGGCCGATCTCGGTATCGGCGGGATGCTGGGCGAGGTTGACATCCACCTCGTGCGCATCGGCTTCATGTCGATCGTGCTGGCTGCCGCACCCAGCCACCCGCTGGCGCTGCTGCCGAAACCGGTGGCGATCGAGGATGCACGCGAACACACGCAGCTTGTCGTCACCGATCAGTCCGAACGCACCAAGGGACGCGACTTTGGTGTTTTTGCCTATCGCACCTGGCGGCTGACGGATGTGCGCACCAAGCATACGCTGATGCGGGAGGGGCTGGGTTGGGGCGGGCTGCCGCGCTGGCTGATCGCCGACGACCTGGCAAGCGGCCGGCTGGTGGAGATCGACCTCGAGCTTTTCAGGGAGGTGCGCTCGCCGCTGTTTGCCATGCATCGCAATGACAGCAGCCCGAAGCCGGCGGCGGCCTGGCTGATCGACCAGTTCAAGCGCCAGCTCGGCTGTTTCAACGAGATGGAGCCGGACCTGTGGACCGACGAGGAGCCGGAGACAGCCCGTCGATCAGTGCCATGAGCACGGCGCGATAGTCCTCGGCCGAAGCTCCGGCCTCGACCGCAAGAGCAGCGCGATCGAAGGCGGCCGCAAGCAGTGCGGTCAGCGCTTCCACCGGGAATCTGGTCATCGACTGCTCGCGCATCGCCGCGACGAGGCCTTCGCGCAGGGTGCGGTTGCCATGGCGGTTGTCGATCTCGTCCATGGCAGTGCGGCCGAGCACGGCCGGCCCGTCGAGCAGCAAGAGCCGCGTGCGGCCGGGCGCGCGCATGGCGGCGAGGTAGGCATCCGAGCCGGCAATCAGCGCGTCGCGGGCAAACAGCGAGGGCGGCGAGGCGCGTTCGATCTCTTCCGCCACAGCCGCCGCCTCCTGCTCGACCACGGCGGCAAACAGCGCCTGCTTGTCGGCAAAATGGTGGTAGAGCGCGCCGCGCGTGACGCCGGCCGCGGCGACGATCTCTGGTGTGCCGGTCTCGGAATAGGATTTTTCGGTGAACAGTTTGCGCGCCGCCGCGATCAAGTCGGCGCGCGTCGCTTCGGTGCGATCACGGTTAGAGCGGCGCGCGGATTCCTGTTGCATACATACAGCCTGTATGTTAACCACATTTACATGCAGACTGTATGTTATCTAGCGGGAGAAGGAAAGATGAAGACGACGAGCTATTACCCAGTGCTGATGACGGGCGACGTGGCAGGTACAAAATCATTCTATATCAATCACTTCCGCTTCAAGCCATTGTTCGAGAGCGACTGGTATGTGCATCTGCAGTCGGTCGAGGATCGCCGGGTCAATCTCGGCATTGTCCATGGCGATCATGAAACGATCCCTGAGGAGGGGCGCGGCCGCACGTCGGGGCTGCTGATCAATTTCGAGGTCAAGGATCCGGACGCGGTCTATGAGCGGATCCTTGCCGCCGGCCTGCCGATCCTGTGCAGCCTGCGCGACGAACCCTTCGGCCAGCGCCATTTCATCACCAAAGACCCTAATGGCGTGCTGATCGACGTCATCAAGCCGATCCCGTTGAGCCCGGAATTTCAGGCGCAGTTTGTTGAGGGGACGGCGGGAGCCTGAACGATGGCGCTGGCAGGAACTGTCGGCAGAGGTGAGGCGACAGGTGCGGTCGCGTGACCGGGCGGGCATTCGCGGTCTATGGTAAGCTTGGCAACCTCGGACCCGTTCCATGCGTGAAATCTGCCTTGTCCGCGCACCTTCCAATCTTGGCCTTCGTTCGCTGCGGCCGGGTCATGTACCGGGGACGTGGCGTGCACCGCAGGCGCTGACCGAAGCCGGCTTGATCGATATGCTTTCGCCCGCCAAGGTGGTCGACCTCGATCGGCCAGCCTACAGCAGCGAGCCACAGCCGGGCACCCGGTTGCGCAACGGTAACGCGATACGCAGCTTCAATCTTGAGCTTGCGGAGATCGTTGCCGGTGCTCTCAGACGGGGCGAGTTTCCGCTGGTCGTTGGCGGCGATTGCGCGGTCCTGCTTGGCGCATTGGCCGCGGCGCGGCGTTGCGGCCCGCTGGCGTTGATCCATATCGACGGCCACAGCGATTTCCGCCACCCCGGCAATTACGACATCAACGCATCACTCGGTTCGGCCGCCGGCATGGACCTTGCGCTCGCCACCGGCCGCGGCGAACCGTTGCTGACCGACTGGCCTGATATCACCGGGCCGCTTGTTGCGGACGAACAGGTGATCCAGATCGGCGAACGCGAGAACCGCGACGCCGACTTCGCCTGGCCGGACATCAATTCGACCGCGATGACGCTGATCGACGTCTTTGCCGCGCGAGAGCTTGGCGCAGCAAAGGTGCTGGAAAGGACCCGGCCCACGTTGGCGCGAACCGGCTGGCCGTATTGGGTGCATTTCGACGTCGATGCGCTCGACCAGACGGTGATGCCGGCGGTGGATTCGCCAGGCAGCCCAGGCATCGACCCCGACGATCTCGTCGTCATCCTGGCAGCGCTGGTGGCGGATCCGCGCTGCGCTGGAATGGACATGACGATCTTCGATCCGGATCTCGATCCGACCGGCGAGTTGGCGGTGCTGCTGGTTTCGCTGCTTGGCCGGGTCTTTGTACGGAGTTAGCTGCGTGCCACCGGCGTCACCGTGACTTGAGCAATGCCGGAGCGGCGCACGACCGTGCACAGCGTCTCGCGGCCGATGCGCTCGGCGTCGAGCATGCGCACCAGATCATCCACGCCGGTCACCGGGCGGCCGTCGATGGCGGCGATGATGTCGCCCTCTTTCAGGCCGGCCTTGGCCGCCGGGCTGTTCTTCTCGACGCTGCGCAGTCGTACCGCCGTGCTGCTCGACACTTGCGACAGAAGGGCTGCGCGACGCGGCAGATTGGTAGTGTCGGCCGAAACGCCGATGAAGGCGCGGCGCACGCGGCCGAAGCGGATGATCTCCGAAATGACGAAATTGGCGGTGTTGGAGGCGACCGCGAAGGCGATGCCTTGCGCGCCATGGATCATGGCTGTGTTGACGCCGATGACCTCGCCCGCCGAAGACACCAGCGGTCCGCCTGAGTTGCCCGGGTTGAGGGCGGCATCGGTCTGGATGACGTCGTCGATCAGCCGGCCGGTGGAGGCGCGCATCGAGCGGCCGAGCGCCGAGACGACGCCCGACGTGACGGTCCATTCGAAGCCGAGCGGGTTGCCGATGGCGATGGCGATCTGGCCGCGCCTGAGACGCTTGGAATCGCCAAGCGGCGCGACATCGGCAAAGTTGCCGTCGGCCCGCACCAGCGCGATATCGGTGTCCGGGTCGCGACCGAGCACACGGCCTTCCCGCGAGGCGCCGTCCGGCATCGAGACGCGCACCGCGCGCGCATCGCCAACGACGTGGAAGTTGGTAACGACCAGTCCGTCCTGGGCAATGACGAAGCCCGAACCATGGCCGCCGGCGCCACCAATGCGCTCGATGCGGCAGACGGCCGGACCGATGCGGTCGACGGCATCGGCGACCGTCGTCGAATAAGCATCGAGCAGGTCGTTATCGGGTTGCAGTTTCTGGGCGGGCAGGGCCATCGGCAGGGCTCCGTGTTGTCGGGCTGAATTGTAACTATATGTGCGGAGCGGCTCGTGCGGCCGCGACCTGACCACATGGCCAGTCGAACGGCCAACTAGCCGTCAGGCGAGTACCTCCGAGCGCGCTGTCGAGCGATATCTGGGGCATGAAGAAACCCAGGAGACCAATTATGAGCGACTTCAACCTGAGTGCGTTTTCCGAGGCTATCGCCGACATCGCGGCAACAGCAGCACCAGCGACGGCGAGCTTCACCACGCATCACCATCGCACGGCCAGCGCTTTCCATTGGCGCGACGGCTACTTCGTCACCGCCGAGGAGGCGGTGGAAACCGGTGAGGAGATCGAGCTGACGCTGGCCTCGGGCGGGACGGTGAAGGCCGAGCTTGTCGGCCGCGATCCGTCGACGGGCGTGGCTCTGCTGAAGCCGGCCGGTGCGGCCACGGCGCCTGCGCTTGCCAGGGCGGATGCGGTGCGGCCTGGCAATCTGGCCATCGCAATCGGCCACAGCGAAGGTGCCGCGCTTGCCGTGTTCGGCACGGTCGGCGAGGTCGGTCCTGCCTGGCGTTCGATGCGCGGCGGCACGATCGATCGGCGCATCAATCTGGCCGTCAATGCCGGCGGTCGTTTCGAGGGCGGCCCGGTGCTCGATGCCAAGGGCGCGCTGATCGGCATGCTCCTGTTCGGGCCGCGCCGGCGGGCGCTGGTCATGCCTTACGAGACGATCGAGCGGGCAGTGGCGACGCTGCGCGAGAAGGGCCATGTCGCGCGCGGCTATCTCGGCGCCGGCCTGCATCCGGTCCGCGATCGCGACGCCTATGGCGCGATGGTGATGAGCCTCGACGAGAATGGCCCGGCAAAAGCGGCCGGCCTCTCGCTCGGCGACATCATCGTGGCGTGGAATGGCGAGGCCGTGCATGGTCCGCGCGAGCTGATCCGCAGACTTGGGCCAGACAGCGCCGGCGCCCCGGTGACGCTCGGCGTGGTGCGCGGCGGCGAGCACCGCGAAGTCGCGGTAACAATCGCCGAGAAACCGCTGAGCTGAGGCATCCATGGCTGTTGAGGCGATCATAGGGGACAGGACCGCGGATGGCGTGGTCGCGGAACGGCGGCTGATCGTGCTGATCGCGCTTGGCGATGCGGCGCATGCCGAGCACCTGTCCTCGGCGCTCGCCGCGAGCGGGGATATTCTGCCGGTCACGGCCGGCAGCAGCGGTGGCGGCGAGCGAGCGGACGTCGCTGTCATCGACGAGCGGAACCTGCAACGCCTGGCCATCGACCCCGCCATACCTCGGGTGCTGCTATCGCGACGGACCGGCCACGAGCCGCCAGCCGACAATCTTTTCGCCGTGCTGCCGGCGGCGGTCGACGACCTGTTGATCGCCGCTGCCGTTCGGCTTGCCGCGGCAGGTTACCGGATTTCGGACAGGCCCCGCCGCATGACGGGCAGGCATGATGATTTCGCTTTCCACGACGGCGACGCACTGGACGAGGAGCCGGTCGATGATGGAACCGTTCGGCCGGCGCTTTCGCCGCGCGAGAGCGAGGTGCTGGCGCTGCTGGCCGAAGGCGCGCCCAACAAGGTGATCGCGCGCCGGCTGAACATTTCCGTACACACGGCAAAATTCCATGTCGCGGCGATCCTGATCAAGCTCGGCGCCGCCAACCGCACCGATGCGATCGCTATCGCGATGCGGCAGGGCCTGGTGCTGGTCTGATCTACACAGCCGGTTCGATGTCGGTCAGCCGGAAATCGTTACCCTTGAACAGCAGCGGCATGGCTTCGAGCCGGGCAGTGGCATAGGCAATGCAGTCGCCGAAGTTCAGCGCCGCCGGATGCCGGCCCTTGCCGTAGCGCAGGAAGGTTTGGCGAGCCACGGCGGCGTGATCGGCCGTGAAGGGGATCGTCTCGATCGAGGCGGCGCGCAGGAAATCGTCGAGGCGATCAAGAATTTCATCCTGCCAACCGCCCGCAAGCACCATCGTCGTTTCAAGAAAGGTTGGCGCTGCCAGCAGCCGCCTTTTGGCCTGTGCGATCGCCAGTACGAAACGCTCGTGATCAGGCTCCGCGCGCAGAATGGCGACGAGGGCCGAGGAATCGATGATCATTTCGTCGGGATTCCGAACTCATCGTAACCGAGGACTTCGTCATCGGTCATCGCATTTTCGCGTCTGGGGATCTTTCCCGCGCTGTCGGAAATCGCCATCAACCGCTGAAACAGGTCACTGGTGTCGTCGCGTGGCACCAACCGCTCGCGCGCAACCTCGCGCTCAAGGCTCTGGCGGATCGCCTCTGTAACTGACACATGGCGGCGGCGGGCGAGTTCGCGCGCCAGTTTCTCGACTTCCACGTTCTTGATCGATAACGCCATGCTATAATCCACCTTTTTTTATAGAATATATACCAGGCATTCCAAAAATCCAACGGGTTTTCGAGTGACCATGCGCAACAGCCTCCGCAGCGTCACCATGGCTTCGAGTGGGAGGCTCTTGTGTCCACAGGCGGGCGAGGGCAAGGATCGCGCAAAGAGGCTGGTACATGGGAGGCGGAAGAAAATGTCGCTCAAGGGAAAGACGCTGTTCATCTCCGGCGGCTCGCGCGGTATTGGCCTAGCGATCGCGCTGCGTGCGGCGCGCGACGGGGCCAATGTGACGATCGCCGCCAAGACCGCCGAGCCGCATCCGAAGCTGCCGGGCACGATCTATAAGGCAGCGCAGGAGATCGAGCAGGCGGGCGGCAAGGCCTTGCCCGTTCTGTGCGACATACGCGAGGAAGGGCAGGTTGCCGAGGCGGTCGCCAGGACGGTCGAAAAGTTCGGCGGCATCGACATCTGCGTCAACAATGCCAGCGCCATCCAGCTTACCGGCACGCTGGAGACCGACATGAAGCGCTACGATCTGATGCATCAGATCAACACGCGCGGCACCTTCCTGGTTTCCAAAATGTGCATACCGCACCTGAAGTTGGCAAAAAATCCTCACATCTTGAATCTGGCGCCGCCGCTCGACATGAAGGCCAAGTGGTTCAAGAACCACGTTGCCTACACAATGGCCAAGTTCGGCATGTCGATGTGCACGCTGGGCATGAGCGCGGAATTCGCCAAGGACGGCATCGCCGTCAATTCGCTGTGGCCGATCTCGACCATCGACACGGCGGCGGTGCGCAATCTTCTGGGCGGTGCGACGGTGGCGGCAATGAGCCGTTCGCCCGACATCATGGCCGATGCCGCGCATGCGATCTTCATGCGGCCAGCGCGTGAGGCGACCGGCAATTTCTACATCGACGAGGAGGTGCTGCGCGCCGAGGGCGTCAGCGATTTTTCCGTTTATGCGCCGGATGCGACAGGCCCGCTCGCCGGCGACTTCTTCGTCCCGGACGAGGTGTTTGCCCGGACGGATACCAACATCAGAAGTATCTACTGACGGGGATCGGACGCCTTCTCGCTCCTCGGCCTTCTTGTCCTTGCCCAGGCAAGGCCTGCAGCGCAAAAGAAAAACCCCGCCGGAGAGGGACCGGCGGGGCTCATGTGTCCCGCTGGAGTCGGGACAGGGCAGGGAACGCCCTGTCTGGAATCTGGGGGCGGAGGCCCTGCGATTCAATGAGTCTGGTCAAATCGCGGCTCAATTCTTCTTGAACTTCAAACCCTTGACCGTAAACGCCCATCCCGCCGGCGCGGGATGGACTCTTTTGCTGCCGTTCCGATTCCAGAAACCGGTTTATGCTCCTGGAACGGCTGTCTAATTCGCGCTGGCGACCGGCGCCACCAGCGAGGTGATGCGGCGGATGGCGACACGACGGTTCTCGCGGTTGGGTCCTGCCGTGTTGACCTTGAGATACTCCTCGCCATAGCCTTGGGTCGTCAGGTTCTCCGGCGGGATGCCGAAGGCATTGGTCAAGGCTTCAGCAACCGCTTCGGCGCGCTGGTCGGACAATGCAAGGTTCGCCTCCGGCCTGCCGACGGCATCGGTATGGCCTTCGATCAGGAAGGTTTCCGCCGGGTTCTTGGCCAGTAGTTTCTCCATGGCGGTGGCGACACCCTCCAGCTTCTGCACCTCGGTGTCCGAGATCGAAGCCGAACCGAATTCGAAGTTCAGCGTGTCGAGGTCAACGCGGCGCGCGATGTCGCGCACGCGGGCAGAGCGCTTGACCTCGTCGATCGAGTAGAGGCGCTGGACCCTCTCGACCGGCGGTTGTTCGAGGAAGGTATAGTAGTCGTCCGGATCCTCGACCTCCTCGGAGTCCAGAATGTACTCCTCGCGCGGAATGGTGAGCCGCATCGGCGGCAGGTCGTCACCAGGATCGCGCCAGTCGCCATCATCGTCATAGTTCCGCTCGTCGACATAGCTCAGCACATATTCGCGTCCGTCGGGAGCGATGCGTGAACGCTGGATGACGTCACCATAGCGGTTGCGGATGGTGACGATCTGGACACCATTGTCGCGCTCGACAATTTCGCGCCTGCGATCACCCGACAAATCCTCGTAATAGACATTCCTGGCGCCGCGATGCATGCGTGGGCCATCGTTGCTCTCGACGATCGTCTGGTTGTTGAACTGGAGGATGACGCGGTCGCCGAGTTCCCTGAGGACGTTGACGCCTCGTGGGCGTTGACGACGCCGAACATCGTCGTCGTCGGGCGCACGCTCGACGCGCTTGCCCTTTTCCTCCGTAACCGGAACGATCTTCTCGGGCTTGATCTCCTGCTGGGCCGACCTGTCGTCGGTGGGCGGCGGTCCCTGGTCGACCGGAGCCGGCTTCGGGGCTTGCGCCTGATCGCCGTTTTGCTGGACGGGCTGGCCGCCCTCTTGCATGTTCTCATTCTGGCCGCCTGCGTTCTGGCCGCCCTCAGCTTGGCCACCACGATCCTTGCCGCCCTTGCGCTTGCGCTGGACATCCTTCTGGCTGTCCAGAATGGGGGCGGCGTTCGGATCGGTCTGGGCCTCGCCCTGGGCCGGAGCTTCACCCTGGGCCGGAGCCGCCTGTTCGCCAGTGGCGGGCTGTTCGCCAGCCGCGGGCTGCTCTCCTGTCACCGGCTGCTCGCCGACAGGCTTCTTGCCACGCTTCGTGGTCTGGTCCTTAGGCTGCTCGCCTTCGACGGGAGCCGCTTGCTGGTCGGTTGGAAGCGGCTCGGCCTGTGGAACGGGCTCGCCGGCTGGTGCTCCCTTCTTGCGCGGCGGCTGCTCGGCTGGTGTGGCTTCGATCTGCTGATCCTGCTTCTTCTTGCGGGGGGGCTCGTTGTCGTTCGCGGGCTGTTCCGCGGGGGCCGCCTCGATCTGTCTTTGCTGGTCGCGCTTCTTCTTGCGTGGCTGCTGCTCGTCGATGGCGGGGGCGGCCTGTTCGGCAGGCGCTGCCTCGATCTGCTGCTGCCGGTCGCGCTTCTTCCTGCGTGGCTGCTGCTCGTCGATGGCGGGGGCGGCCTGCTCGGCAGGCGCTGCCTCGATCTGCTGCTGCCGGTCGCGCTTCTTCCTGCGCGGCTGTTGCTCGTCGATTGCGGGGGCGGCCTGTTCAGCAGGGGCCGATTCGGTTTGCTGCTGCCGGTCGCGCTTCTTCCTGCGCGGCTGCTGCTCGTCGATCGCCGGGGCGGCCTGTTCGGCGGGTGCCGATTCGGTTTGCTGCTGCCGGTCGCGCCTCTTCTTGCGCGGCTGCTGCTCATCGTTTGCGGGGGCGGCCCGTTCAGCAGGGGCCGATTCGGTTTGCTGTTGCTGATCGCGCTTCTTGCGCGGCTTCTGCTCCGGCTCTGCCTGCTGAGCGCAGGCCTCGCCTTCAGCACAATCCGATTGCGCCAGGATGATCGGTGCCGCGGTCTGCTGCGAGTGGCCGAACGTGGCGCTGCCTTGCAGCGGGAACGCGCCCAACGGCGCGGATGCCATCAACAGGCCAAGTGCCGTGCCTGCCAGTACCCGTGGTTGGCGTTTCATCTGAAATCTCCTTGTGGCGTCCCATCCCGGCCCAAACTGTCGTCGACCGGATTGGTTCCGGTTTGCGGGCACTAACGGCAGCGGAGGGCGGTTGACCGGCATTTTGAAGGCAACTTCGTGTTTTTCGTATGGTGCAAGGTCGCATTTCGGGCCGTTGCCACGCTTGACCTTGAAGCAGGCGAGGGCCACATCCCAACGATGGAAAAGCCGTTCTGGAAAGCCAAGACGCTCGAGGCTATGAGCCCGGCCGAGTGGGAATCGCTCTGCGACGGCTGCGGCAAATGCTGCCTGTCGAAACTCGAGGACGAGGACACCGGCGAGATCTATTGGACGAGTGTCGGCTGCCGGCTGTTCAACGCCGATACCTGCCGCTGCTCGGACTATGCCAACCGGCTGGCGCGAGTCCCGGACTGCGTCGGGCTGACGCCGCAGAATGTGCGTACCATCACCTGGCTGCCCAGAACCTGCGCCTACCGGCTGGTCGCCGAGGGGCAAGACCTCTACTGGTGGCACAGGCTGGTGTCGGGAAGTTCCGAGACGGTGCATGAGGCCGGCATCTCGATCCGTGGCCGGGTCAGCGCCAGCGAGACCGAGCTTGCCGAAGCTGACGATTATTTTGAGCATATGCTGGACGACGAGCCTTAGTAGGGTTCCGGAACCGACAGCGCGACCGGGCGTTTCCATCCAGATTCAGATTGTTCAGAACCGACGGAAGGCGGAGAGAACTGCCGACAATTCTTGCTGCCACATGAACCGAAAATGAACGACAGGTTCGTAAAAAGTTCAGATACGCAAGCGCATTCTCCCACCATCGGTTCGACCAAGGCGGGCATGAGCCCTCAACAAGGAGAGAGACAATGTTCAACACGATCAAGACGGTGACGCTTTCGGCCCTTATCGGCCTCGGCACGCTTGCCGCGGTTCCCGCTCATGCGGACAGCATCTATCTCGGCTTCGGCAATGACAACGACCCCCGCGTCGGCGTCTATACCGGGGACGATGACGGCTACCGCCGCGAGCACCGCCGCGATCGCGACTGGCGCCGCGACCGCGACTGGCGCCGGTCCTGCTCGCCGGAACGCGCCGTTAACAAAGCCGAGCGCATGGGCCTGCGCCGTGCCCGCCTCATCGACGTCAACCGCCGCACGGTCAAGGTCGCGGGTCGCCAGTACGGCGACCGCGTGGTGATCGTATTCGCCAACGAGCGCGGCTGCCCGGTCCTCTATCGCTAAGCGTTCGGCCGACCGGCCGGGAGGCATGATCTTCTGCAAAGATCAGCTTGGGAAGATCAGCTTGGAGTAGTGGAGCCCCTTTCCGCCAGGGCGGAAGGGTGCGGCTCAAAAAAGAACCCGGAGGACCTGTCCTCCGGGTTCTTTTTTACGCGACGACAATCGCGATCAGGCCGTTCAGGGCGGGTGATCACTTCAGCTCGAACGTGACAGTGACCTGCACGGCGTAGGAATTCTCACCAGCCTGCACCGGAACCGATGCACCGGCCGCGTCGAAGGCCTTGGCGTTGATCGGCATCGGCGGCGGCGCGACGTTCTGGTCAGTGATTTCAAGAACCCGGCCGATGCTGACGCCGGCGGCTTCGGCCAGCGTCTTGGCCTTGGCCATCGCATCGGCGACCGCCTTCTTGCGGGCCTCGGTGACCGTGGCTGCCGGGTTGTCATTGGTGAAGGTGATGCCGCCACCCTGATTGACGCCGAGCGACACCGCCTTATCCAGAATCTCGCCTGTCTTGTCGACGTCGCGCACGCGCACCGACAGCGTGTTGGTGACCTGGTAGGCGACGAGTTCGGCCTCCTGGCTGCCATCCGGCTTGTTGGTGTAGTTGTAGCGCGGGTTGATCTGAATGCCTGCGGTCTGCAGGTCGCGGTCCTTGACGCCGGACGATTTCATCGCCGCGATCACGGCGGCCATGGCGTCATTGTTGGCGTCGAGCGCGGCGCGCGCGGTTTTGGCTTCGCGCATGACGCTGAGCGTAAGCAGCGCCAGGTCGGGGGCCACCGTCGCCTGGCCCTCACCGGACACGACGATACGGGGCGGGGGTTGCGTGTCGGCAGCGCCGGCCATTGTTGGAAATGCGATCGCGGCGGCGAGCGCCAAGGGCAAAAGATGTCTGGTCATGAAAACTCCTCAGTCTGCGATCCAGTCGCCCGTGTCGAGTAGGGTGCGAATATGGGCTGATTTGGGCAATCTCGGCTACCCCGTTCGGAAAGCCTTGTGCGGCTCGGGGAAAAACATTAATCCAGCCGCGTGTGGGGCCTGTAGCTCAATGGTTAGAGCCGGCGGCTCATAACCGCTTGGTTGGGGGTTCGAGTCCCTCCGGGCCCACCAAAATGTTAAACATCAATCACTTACATCTGCTTCTTCACAAGCAGATGTAACGATCATCACCAACGTCATAGCGTTCCCATGAAACTGGTTGGGCTTTGTCCGTCAATTTCTCCTTCTCGTTGGAAGCTCTGGACCCACACCTAACTCAAGAATTCTAGCTTCGAAAGATCTCCCGGCAGTGCATGCGGTGATCGGCGGCAACGACGTGCGAATAGGCGGGTTTTGACCGAAGGCGTGCTATGTCGGGAGCGATGTGAACGGCAGCTTTGCGCCGCATGTCGGACATTGAGATCAGCATTGCCGCTTCCTGAAAGCCGACATCCCAAGAAACCTCGCTGAGGGTCGTGGTTGCGCCAGGTCCTGACCTCCAGCACTCAATCGAAGGACCGCTCTCCCTTGATGCGTCAAAAGCGAAACACTGCGCCTACTATCGGACCCTGCTGCACGGTGTCGTAGACAAAGCCGTCATTCTCGTAGTCGACGCCCGAGGCGCGGTAACCGAGCACGGCAGAGAACGAGTCGGTGAATTGATAGCCAGCGCCGGCCATGACGTCCCAGGTCACGTCGGCGGAGACGCCACCCCCCACGAATCCCCAGCCCGTAAGGTAGAATTGCGGGGTGAAAGAGTAGCGGGCCTTCAGACCTACGATGGGATCGGCCCAGGTTTGCTGGTCCGACAAGGAGACGCCGGCCAGCAGGCCGGGGCCATTGAAATCGATCTCGTTCTTGAGCGAGTAGAGCCGGAAGCCTGCTAACACATCGAGACTCACCTCAGGCGCATCGACAAGCCGATACTCTGCCGCAGTCGTCCACATCAGGCTTTGGCTCGTGACGTCCGCACTGCTGGCCAGAATGCCGAATGGGGTATCCGAGGAGGTCGACAGCCGCACGTAGTTGAAGTCAGTGAAGATGCCGAACCGCTCGTATCGCGCCTCGGCCAGTCCCATGACCGCTATATCGAAGTTCGAAAGTATGTCCCCGACGCTGGCGTCGACATGGGCTGTCCTGCCGCCAGCCCCTACTGTGCCCTCAAGCCCAGCCAGCCAGCCATAGCCGGCGACCGTGAATGTCCAGCCCGATGGGGCCTGATATTCGACCGTCTCGGCCCCGGGATAGATCGTATCGGCAGCAGCAGCCGCGCTGATCGAAACAGCAAGGCTGCAGCCAGCAGCCGCGAGCACAGTCAATTTCAATTTCCCCTCCTCGTGTTCGACCCAATTGGTTCGTGCTGGCTGGTGTCAACGAAACTCATTATTGCTCGCTCCCCACATCGAAATCCAGGCGCAACATAACCGGCACGGCCTGTGGATTCGACGAAGCGAGCCCAGTTGCTGGCTGCCTGCACGATGCGACTCGATCAGCTCGCCGGATTGTACCAGATCGGCGAGGTGTACGCGCGCTCCTGGAGTTCCATCGTGGCTTCCGGCGGCGGTGTCACGCCGTAATATTTGGCGTCGTGGGCGGTCCAGCGCGGCGTTGGAATCTCGATCACCCGACCGTAGTAGAAGGCGCTCTGCGCGGGGTCGAACTCCGGGTCGGTCCAGACCGCCACCAGTTCCGGCGCACCGATCGTGTTCTTCCACGTCGCGTTGGCGAGGTCGACCGTGCTGCCCACCGCCGGCAGCTTGCCGTCCGCGCCGGGTTTGCGGTCGCCCGACCACGCGACGTCATACACCTTCTCATGCACCTCGCCGGCCGCATCGAGCCAGCCCTTGACGATTTGGTAGCGGTCGAGGTTTGCGCCGATCGGGTCTTTCAGAGCCGCAACCAGGAATGTCGGCGCCTTGCCCGCAGGTGCGGCTGTGAGGTCGCCACCCATCGGCACGCCCTTCGTGTAGCCGGCGACCGCGGGATTGCGCGTGTTGGCGTCGTCGGCGGTGAAATCCCATCCGCCGAACAGGCGCACCGCCATGCGCGGCCCCGTCGTCGCATAGGTCTCGCGCCGCTCCATCGCATCCCAGATCGACCCGCGCGTATTCTCCATCGCCCAGACGGCCGCGTAGCCCGACGCGGAAACCTCCCAGTCCATGATCTTCACGCCGGTCCGCTTGTTGTCGATGAACGCGGCTTTCGTGCGTTCCGGGCTCGGCTCCTGAGGCACCGTCTTGCCGAAGAAATTGTCTTCCTCCAGCGCGCTCAGCGAATTGTGCGCGTCGCTGCTGCCGATCAGTCCGAACTTGTACGGGTTGGCGCCCAGTTGCTTTTCGAGCTTCAGCCCGTTCTTCAGCGCCGAGCGCGCATATTCGAACTCGAGCATGTCCCTTGTCTTGGCTACGCTGCCGTCGAGATTGCCCTTGTCCCAGATTTCGAAATTGGCGAACTCGTCGTTGGGCGAGAGGAAGGGATGCGATTCGCCAGTACCCTTGGTTTGCGTCGTCTCGTAGAGCCGCTCCCACTTCAGCCGGCTCTCGGCGTACGGGCCGTCGAGCTTCTTCCCGAAGGCCTCGACGATCGGAAACATCGTGCCGTTGCTCAGATTGCCGTTGTGGGCGATGGCCAGCACATTGCCGCCGGTCTTGCTTTCGTATGCGTCCATCCACTTCCAGAGGTTTTCGGGATTGTCGCTGCCCATCGGCGGATAGACCGTAAACGGTTCAACCTGGCTCGCCTTGTCGCCATTGTCGCGGAATATGACGTTGCGATGCAGATTGTTGCCATTGGTGTTGGACGTCCATTCGTAGCCTATGATGGCGGTGAAGCGTCCCGGATCGTTGTGCTCCTCCGCAGCGGCTATGGTCTCCTGCCAGGCGCCACGGTAGGCGGGTGTGCCGGGGAAATACATGAGATCCTTGGGGAAGGTTCCGTGCGAGAAAGCGACGATGATCTCTATCGCCGCATCGGCTCCCTTGCCCGATTGTATCATGTCATACCATTTGCGGCCTGTCGGATCGGCGAGCATATTCGGCTTACCGGCAAAGAGGTCTGGGAAAAAGCCCATATTGTCGGAGTGATCGGCAACGACGAGGAAGTCGAGCGGCCGCGACAGTTTTGCGGGCTGACCGGTCGACGATGTCACCTCCTCGCCCTTCGCGAAGCGATAGGCGTCCTTTGGGCCAAGGCGTGCACCAAAGGCGCCCGCGTCCATCGAGAACGAAGTATGCAGATGCGTGTCGCCAAACAACGGCCGAGTGGGAAAGTTGCGCCCCGCCCACGGCGAATAGGGCCGCTTGATCGGAAAGAGCTGGTCGGCGCTCTCCTTGTCCAGGGAGCCGGAATCCAGCAAGGTATCCTGCGCTGCAGCGGGCAGCGCACCTGTCATGCTTGCAGCCCCAAGAGCGGCGACCGAAACAAAGTGCAAAAGTCCGAGCGTTCTCATCATCATAGTCCTCCTCCAATTGTTTGGCGCATACCAACGCGAATTATTCCCTGGAAAACTGGTCATCGGAGACCACCGGACCGCGTGAACACGGCCTTGGAACTCCCGCCTTCATCAGCGCTTGAAAGGTACATTGCGATCGCGAAATGCGATGCTTCGTCCAGGCCGACGCCCGCATTCAGAATTTCACGCAGCCGAGGCACGAAACGAACCACTTTCCAATCGGACAGGTCATTTGCGACATTCCCGGCAAGCTCGGGGTGATGCGCGAGCAGGCGACCGTAAGCTTCGACGATCGCGGACCGCAGTTCGGCAGCCCCTTCTTTCCCCTGCACCGACATCGCCTTCACGATTTCGATCAGCTCGGCGCTGCTTCGGCCCGGCTCGACGAGGTATTCTTCCGCAAGCTGCGTCACCCCGACCGCGCCGGTCATCTCCATGAGCGCGGTGGCGTAAGCAGCGAGGTTGGTCGTCAGCCCATACTTCGCCGCGGTGTTCAGTTTTCCGCGAACGAAGGCGATGTCGTCGGGGCGGTCCGACATGCCGAGCATGAGGATGTAGAGGCCATGCCATTCGACATGAAAGAAGTCGTTGACGACTCGATAGATGTCATCTCGCGCAACACTTGTTTGGAGATCGCGCAGCGTTGCGTAGGGCGCGCGCCCGACCTCGAGGAAGGCCAGTTCCGCGAGCCTGGGATCTTCGTGCCGGAGGTAACGGGCAAAGAACATCGCGCGTTCGGCCGGCGTCTTCGAGCCCTTGTCCCATCGGGCCACCTGGCGCACTACATTTTGATACTCGTTCCCCCCAGCCATACCTAGCGCCCTCCAGGCCCCGCCGGGACCGCTCTGGACAAGAATGACCCGCAGAGCCGGGTTCAGCTTGAGGGCGCGGGCCGTCGTCGAATCGAGGAACAGAGGGATGGCGCTGCCGTCGTATTGACCCTTCAGTGTTTCCAGCACCACGTAAGAGAAAGGCCTTGCCGGATTCTCGCCTGCGAAAACCGCCGTGCCGCTCCCGATGACGTGGTCGGCATTCGTCTCTTGAGGATAGGGCATACAGAGCACGCAGGCATGCGCCGGTGTCGCCGTCAGGAGGAACGCCGCGGCAATCATGCATATCAGCGATGCCAGTGCTGCGCTTGTCGGCCCGGTTCGCCAATCCCTGCGCGAGGTGTTCATATGGCCGTCCTTTCTGACAATCTCAAAAGGTCGCGACACGTTCGATCACCCAGAACATTGCAATCGTGCCGATAGCGTATGGCGGAACAAGATCCAACCAAGCCGGCAGCGACCGCCTGCGGACCCGGATCAGTGCGACGAGTGCAAGGACCGCTCCGACGAAGAGAAGCTGTCCGATTTCAACGCCGAGGTTGAAGAACAGCAGCGCCACCGGAATCTGCCCGGCCGGCAATCCGATCTCGCTCAGGGCTCCGGCAAAACCGAAACCGTGGAGAAGCCCGAAAGCGAAGGCTACCAGCCAGGGTGCGTGGGCGGCTAAACTTCTGCGCCCTTGGCGCACGTGGACGATCTCGACGGCAACGAACGCGATCGACAACGCGATCACGGCCTCGACCGGCGGTGAGGGGATGTGAACAAAGCCGAGCGTCGCCAGCGCGAGCGTGATGCTATGCGCGACGGTAAAGGCGGTGATCGTCTTGACGAGCCGCCACGTACCCGCGGTGATGATGAGCAGGGCTAGCACGAAGAGGAGATGATCGAAGCCGAGCAGAATGTGCTCGACGCCAAGTTTGAGATAGGTGGCGGCCGTAGACCAGCGGCTTGGGGTTGCAGAAATCGTCGCTTCCGGGGCGCCGGGCGTCAGGCGCTCGATCCACACGTCGCCGCTGGCGAACTCGATGCGCACGAGCGCATCGGTCATCGTGTTTTGCAGGCCGTCAATCGATACCACCTGGCCTTCCAACGGCTCGACCGCGCGCATCTGCCAGGTCTGCACCATTGCGTCGCCGGTCGGGCGCGAGATGACCGGCGTGAGGTTCTCGACCTTGCCCGAGAATGCTGCCGACAGCGCCAGACGCGCGTCACCCTGCATCGGTGTCTTGAACAGCACGCTGTACTCGTTCGGCGCCTCTTCCTGAACGCTGAGGTAGGCGGGGCGCACCTCATGCGCCGAGGCAACCTCCGGGAACAGCATGGCGATGGCCGCTGCCAGTGCGACCAGCCGAACGCACTCCATCGCGGCGCTGGCACCTCGGACGAGTGTAGACCATTTGGTCAGCGGGTTCATTGCGCGGCCACCTTCGGAGTGGTCTCTGGCCCGAGCGTCGCTTTCGTGCTGTCGTCCAGCTCCACGCCATACTTGTTGCGCAGCGCGATTAGATAATCTCGGCTGAATTCGGTCTGCTTCGCAGAGCGCCACTCGGCAAGGACCGCATCCCTGACCGTCTCGAAGGGCTTCAGCACGGTCGCCGTGTGCTGCGTGACGAGCACCAGATGAAAGCCATAGCCGGATTTCACC
>NZ_JAOWPS010000001.1 GCF_025753795.1 Mesorhizobium sp. YC-39 | reverse complement strand
CTTGTAGAGGTCCGCGATCTCCTGGGCTGGCGCATCGAGGTCGTTGGTGAGAAGGCGGATGAACTTGCCGGTGGCAATGCGCACGGTGATCTCGCGCACTGGATCGGTGAAGGGATTGCGTCGCGAGCGGGCCATGCGCTGTCTGCGCCGCGTCGCTTCGCTCCTTGCTCCGCCATAGGATGACGACGCGATAGGCTCCGCGACCTCACTTCCCCCCAACCGCCTGCTCATAAACATCCGCCTTGAAGCCGACCAGAATGTGGTCGCCAATCTCCAGCACCGGGCGCTTGATCATCGTCGGTTTGGCCAGCATCAGCGCCTTGGCTTTCTTCTCATCGATCGACTGCTTGTCCTTGTCCGGCAGTTCGCGGAACGTCGTGCTCGCCTTGTTGAGCAATTTTTCCCAGCCGATTTTGCCGACCCAGCCGTTCAACCTGTCCGCTTCCAGCCCTTCGACCCTGTAGTCGTGAAAGCGATAGGCCGCGCCATGGCCCTCCAGCCAGACGCGCGCTTTCTTGACCGTGTCGCAGGTGGTGATGCCGTACAACGTGATTGTCAAAAGCGTATTTCCCTAGGGCTGACTGTGGAATCCGCTTCAGCCTAAAACCGCTGTGTCCGCTTTGCCAGCGCCATGGCCCATATCTCCAGAATTTTAGGCCTTGCAAATACTAAGGAATTTACCTAAGTATTTTTCAGAACCATCTCTGGCCAGCGCAGTGGCGGCGAGGAAGAAATGACCGTGGCAACGAACCCGCAGACCGCAAGTCCGCCACCGGTCGACGGTATCTTCCGGGCGCTCGCCGATCCGACGCGCCGCCGTGTGGTGGAGCGGCTGAACAGAAGCCCCGCCTCGGTCAGCGAGCTTGCCGAGCCATTCGGCATGGCCCTGCCCTCCTTCGTCGAGCACCTGAAGGTGTTGGAAGGTTGCGGGCTGGTGCGCTCGCAAAAGACCGGCCGTGTCAGGACCTACCAACTCGCCCCTGAACCGCTGAAGCTCGCGGAAAACTGGCTGGCCGAACAGCGCACGCTGTGGGAGCGCCGCCTCGACCAGTTCGACGCCTACGTCATGACACTCAAGGAGAAAGACATATGAGCCAGGTGTTCAAACCAGACCCCAGACTGGACCTCGTCCTCGAACGCGTTGTCGATGCGCCGCGCGAACTGCTGTGGACGGCCTACACCAAGCCCGAGCATGTCCGCCAATGGTTCACGCCGAAGCCGTGGATCATCACCGATTGCGAGATCGACCTCAGGCCTGGCGGCCTGTTCAGGACCCGCATGCAATCGCCTGACGGCAAGGAGGTGAACGACCGCCATTGCTGCTACCTCGACATCGTGCCGAATGAGCGGCTGGTGTGGACCGACGCGCTGCTGCCCGGCTATCGGCCATCGGGAGATCCATTCATCACCGCAGTCATATCCTTCCAGCCGGAAGGCAAGGCGACGCGCTATACCGCAACAGCCATCCACCGTGACGAAGCCACGCGCAATAACCACGAGGAGATGGGTTTTTATGACGGCTGGGGCACGGTTGCCGATCAGCTTGCGGACTATGTGAAGGGGATTTGAGGTGCTCACATGGCGGCCAGGGCGGCGTTGTCCTTGCCGCCATGTGAGTTTTTCAACCATGCAGCCACGTGAGCAGGCTCCGGGGAGCCAGTGGTATTTCCGGCCTCAATAATAGAAGCGCTCTTCAGTAATCTTGCCGTCTTTGACCGTGTACAGACCAACCTCATCCATGGTGACACGCTCGCCTGTGGCCTTGGGCGTAATGTCAAACTTGAAGCGCACTGCGAACTGGTCGCCGTTGACATATGGACCCTCGACCGAGCCGCCATGGACTTCGTGGTTCTCTTGCCACCACTGGCCCTTCTGCTTCACGTCTTCCTTGCCACGGCAGATGGCCTTCGGCCCTTCCATGGCTTCGTAGCTAACAATGTCGTCAGCGTTATGTTTCTCACCAGCACGTTCGTGATCGCCCTGTTTGAGGAGTTCCGTGAAATCCTTGGCAATTTCGGTAATGGTCATGACTTCCTCCTGTTCAGACGGTTTCCAGTTAGGGAACTACTGGCTGGCCTGCCACTGTCGCCCGCGCGGTAGCTGACAACTCATGTCAGGATGGGTGGACGCCCGCGCGCCAGCCCGACCGCTGGAGCACTTATGATGCGACAATCAACGGCCAGCGATCCAGATCTTTGTAGATCGTCAGACCGCGCAAGCTGTGAATAAGAATGAACCCCTTTGCGACGAAACTGATCCGGTCTACAGGCTGCCTAACGATGAATTTTTCATCGTATGCAAGTGTCATATGGGGAACGAAATGATCTGACGATTTCAGCCCGTTCGCCTTCATTGCCGCCCCAAGCAACCGACTAAGTTCGCAGACCGGTCCATCGTCGGCCAGAAGTACAAATGGCCGCGAAGGCGGCTTGCCCCTTGCGGCTGGACGTCCCGGGAAGCTTCCCGCATAGCGAAACGTGACCTCAAATGCCGGCATAATGACCAGTCGGCCGGACCGCTTTGCCGCGAATTCGATTTTCGATCGAAGCCTTTTATAGTCGCCGGCATGCTGCAGGCTGACGTGAAACCGCTCTTCCAGTAACGGCGATCCGGTTACTCCATTGAAGTCGCAGAGCTGCCTCTGTAGAGCGGAAAAACGGGAATAGTCCTTCGGTTCCAGACGCAATGCGAAGAAGACGCGATCCCGCAGCTTCGGCTGCCACGGAGGAAGGGGTATGCCGAAATCGAACTCTTGCTGCCGATACATCTGTACTCGTTCGGCCGAGGAACGCTCCTGTTAAACTTTGTTAACAAGAACAAATCAGGAACAAATTGGAGAGTCAAGCGAAGATTGCGTCAGCAACTTCACGATTGGTAGCATCCTCGCTCGATGGCAAGCCGCCGCACCAGCGCCAGCACATTGTCGATTGTGGGCGTCGGCTGGCCGGTCAGCCGGCCGAGTTCCTGCACCGCCGTCACCAGCGCGTCGATCTCCATGGGACGGCCGCGCTCCAGGTCCTGCAGCATCGAGGTCTTGTGCTCGCCGACATCGCCGGCGCCCTTGATGCGCCGGTCGACCGATATCGGGAAACGGACGCCAAGGCTTTCGCCGATCGCCTGTGCCTCCAGCATCATGGCGCGGGCAAGCGCGCGGGTTGCCTCGTCGGCAACGATTGCGGCCAGCGTGCTGCCGGTCAGCGCGGAAATCGGATTGAAGGAGAGATTGCCCCAGAGTTTTACCCAGATTTCGCTGCGGATGTCGTCTCGAACCGGCGCCTGCAACCCCGCCGCCACCATTTCCTCGGCAAGCCGCATGACGCGTTCGCCCTTTTCGCCCGAAGGCTCGCCGAGCGAAAAGCGCGTACCTTCGACATGGCGGATCAGGCCGGGCGCATCCACTTCGGCCGCGGGATAGACGACGGAGCCGATGACGCGCTTCGGTCCGAGCCGGTCCCAGATCGCGCCGCCGGGGTCCACAGCCTGCAGCCTTGTACCTTCGAGCGGCCCGCCAGCGTCATGGAAATACCACCATGGCACACCGTTCTGCATGGTGACGACGGCCGTGGCCGGCCCAAGCAGCGGCGCGATCTGGTCAAGCGCCGGGGCGACGGAATGGGCCTTGAGCGCCAACACGACATAGTCCTGCGCGCCAAGCTCCTCGGCCCGCGCAGCCGCCCTGACAGGAGCGACGGACTCTTGACCGTCCTCGATCAGGCGAAGTCCGTCCGCCCTGATCGCGTCGAGATGCGCGCCGCGCGCAACGATCGAAAGATCGACCCGGCCGGCCATGGCGAGCTTGGCCGCGAGATAGCCGCCGATCGCGCCGGCGCCAAAAACGGTGATCCGCATCATTATCCAAGACCGAGTTTGGCGGCGAGGCCGATGCGCTGCAGCTTGCCGGTCGCGCCCTTGGGGATCTCTTCCAGGATCAGGACCTTGCGCGGCACCTTGAAATCGGCGAGCCGCGTCGCGGCAAATCCGCGAATATCGGCCTCGGTCGTGGCCATGCCCTCGCGCAGCACGATCGCGGCCGCGACCTCCTCGCCGAGCTTGTCATGCGGCATGGCGAAGGTGACGACCTGCGCCACCGCCGGATGATCCATCAGCACGCCATCGACCTCGAGCGGCGAAATCTTCTCGCCGCCGCGGTTGATGATCTCCTTCAGCCGCCCGGTGACGTGCAGATACCCGTCCTCGTCGAGCACGCCCTGGTCGCCGGTATGGAACCAGCCATGCCCGAAGGCGCTGGCATTGGCCTCTGGATTCTTCTCGTAGCCGGTGGTGACATTGGGACCGCGAATGACAATCTCGCCAGTCTCGCCGGCTTTGAGCAGCCGCCCATCCGGCGCCATCACCGCCACTTCAGGCCCGGCGGCGGCGCCGACGCTGCCCGGCTTGCGCAGGCCGGGCGGCAACCGGTTCGAAGCCATCTGGTGGGCGGCTTCCGTCATGCCGTAGGATTCAATCACCGGGCAGCCGAAGGTCGCTTCGAGTTCGGCCATCACCTGCGCCGGCAACGATGCCGAGGAGGAGCGGATGAAGCGCAGCGGTGCCGCCGCCAGTTGATCGGCATTGCGCGCCGCGCGCGGCAGAATCGCCTGATGCATGGTCGGCACGGCCGTGTACCAGCTCGGCCGTGCCTCGCCCAGCCAATGGAAGAAACGCAGCGCGTTGAAGCCCGGCGTGCAGAAGACGCTGCCGCCAGCGGCAAGCGAGGACAGCACCGCCGCGATCAGCCCATGGATATGGAACAGCGGCATGATGTTGAGGCACCGATCATCTGATGTCAGCCCGAGCGTGGCGCCGATATGGCCGGCCGAAGCGGCGAGATTGGCATGGCTGAGCGGCACCAGCTTGGGGCGTGACGTGGTGCCGGAGGTGTGCAGCAACAGCGCGATGTCGCTATCCTGCGCCAGGCCGGACAAAACAGACGGACCAACCGGTTTGCCCTCGATCTCAAAACTGCCGGCTGGCGCGTCACCCCGCGCGACCAGCCTCAGCACAGCTATACCCAGGCGCTCGGCGACGGCCACAGCCGGGCCAGTTTCGCCTTCGGCAACGAGGATCGCCTTGGCGCCGATATCGCTTAGATAAAAATCGAGCTCGTCGGCCCGGTAGGCCGGATTGAGCGGCGCCGTCGAGGCGGCGGCCGCTACGGCGACAAAGGCCGCCGCCATCTCCGGGCCGTTCGGCAGCACGATGGCCACCCGGTCGCCACGGCCGAGGCCGAGCGCATTGAGCCGCGCCGCCGTTTCGGTGATCAGGCGGCGCAGACCGCCATGGGTGAGCGTGGTCCTGTCAGGTGCCGCAATCGCCGGCGCATCATCCGCTCCGGCAGCGAGCCTTTCAACGATCGATGCCACTTCAGACAACGCGAACCTCTAGGTCGCCGACGCCCTCGACATGACCGCGCAGAACGTCGCCGCGAACGACTGCCCCAACGCCAGCCGGCGTGCCGGAAAGAATGATGTCCCCCGGCATCAGCGTGAAAAGACCTGAGAGATAGCTGATCATTTCTGGTACTTTCCAGATCATCTGGTTGAGGTCGCCAGTCTGCTTTCGTTCGCCATTGACGTCCAGCCAGATCGCGCCCTTGTCGGGATGACCGATCGTGCTTGCCGGAACCAATGGGGTGCATGGGCCCGATGCCTCGAAAGCCTTGCCGACCTCCCATGGGCGGCCCATGTCCTTCGCCTTCCCCTGCAAGTCGCGCCGGGTCATATCGAGAGCCACGCCATAGCCGAACACGCAGTCCAGCGCCTTTTCGACCGGGATGTCGGTACCGCCGCTTTTCAGCGCCACGACCATTTCGATTTCATGATGAACATCATTGGAGGCCGGAGGGTAGGGAAATTCTCCCGACGTATCAAGGTTGTCGGGGTTCTTCTGGAAGAAGAACGGCGGCTCCTTGTTGGGGTCGTGCCCCATCTCGACGGCATGCGCGGCGTAATTGCGCCCGACGCAGTAGACCCGGTGCACGGGAAACCTCTTGTCGGTTCCCGCGACCGGGATGCTCGGGATTGCATTCGGTTCGATGACATAGGTCGTGCCGTGCATGTTCACTGTCTTGCTCCTGCATAATATTCGACTTTGGCTTCGGCCCGTTCGATCAGTTCGGCGATCATCAGGGCGAAGGCAAAAAGGATGATGGTCAAGGCCCAGAATTCGGCCATGCGGAAATTGCGCGAGAAGGTCTCAAACAGCGCACCGTAACCGACGATGGCAACGAGCAGCTGACCGATGACGACGCCCTTGACGCCACGGATGAGGCCGAGGCGGATACCGGCAAGGATTTCCGGAAGTGCCGCCCAAAGGATGATCTTGGTGTAGAGTGCCGGGCGCGAGGCGCCATAGGAACGCGCCATTTCGATCAGCGACGGCGAGATGTGGCGGACGCCGGCGCGCGTGTCGAGAACGATGATCCAGATCGCGAACAGGAACACCGCGGCGACGATCGTCTTCTCGCCGAAGCCGAACAGGATCATCAGCACCGGCACGATCGCCGAGAGCGGCGCGCTGGAAAAGATGTTGACCCACATGCCGAGCAGGTCGTCGGCGATCTTGACGCGTCCCATCAGGATGCCCAGCGGCACGCCGATGACGATCGAGAGCGTCATGCCCATGGCGAAGGCGCGAAGGGTGGTGATCGTCGCCTTCTGCCAGGACGGGGTCTGCACGAGATCGACCGCCGCCGCCAGCACTTCGCTAAAGGGCGGCAGCAGGAAGACAAGGTTCAGCCGGCCAACGATCTCCCACACGACGCACCAGACAAGCAGCGACGCCATCATGGGTATGCGATAGCCAAACAGGGTCATTGCCGGTCATTCCACATATTGCTTCAGCCCTTGCCATATCTCCTCGACGGTATCGAGGTAGTGCTTGTCACGGTGAATGTGTTCCGGGTCACCGGAGCGATCGATTTCCGGTTCGATGATCTGCGAAACCCTGCCGGGCCGCGGCGACAGCAGCACGATGCGGTCGGAGATATAGACCGCCTCCTCGATCGAGTGCGTCACGAAGATGAAGGTCTTGTTCTGGTTGGTGCGCAGCCGGATCAGATCCTCCTGGAATTTGCGCCGGTTCTGCTCGTCGACCGCCGAAAACGGTTCATCGAGGAGCAGGACGTCGGCATCGACCGACAAGGCCCGCGCCAGGCCGACGCGCTGGCGCATGCCGCCAGAGAGCTCGTGGGGATATTTGTCCTCGAAGCCGGCGAGACCCACCTCGGCGATGTAACGCCTGGCGATCTCCTCGCGTTCGGCCCTGCTGGTGCCGCGCAATTCCAGGCCGAAGGCGACATTGCGCAACACCGTCGCCCAAGGCATCAGCGCAAAGTCCTGGAAAACGAAAGCGCGTTCGGGACCTGGTGCGCTGACGGTCTTGCCATTGATGGCGACGGTTCCGCCATCGGCCCTTATCAGGCCGGCGATGATCTTCAGCAGCGTCGTCTTCCCGCAACCGCTGGGCCCGAGAAGGCTGGTCAGCTTGCCCCTGGGAAAGTCGAGGTCGATGCCGCGCAGCGCCTCGACATTGCCATAGGTCTTGGAAATTCCGCGCACTTCCACGATTGAATCGATCGGTGTTGGCACCGGCGATGGTCCATTTCGCAAGGCAGCAGCACGCATCAGGCACCTCTACTTTCAGGCCTGAAAACACGGACTTCCACCCACTGCAGAAAGACGAGCGTCAGGGTTGAAAGAGCAATGATCGAGGCGATTGTTGCATACATCTCGGCGTAGTCGGCGCGCGAGCGGTGAAAGGTGATGAGGTCGCCGATGCCGGTCGGGGTAATCAGCAGTTCGGCGAGCACGACGCCGACGAACCCGGCAGCGACGCCAAGGCGCAGACCGGCGAAGATCACCGGGCTGGCGTCCGGAAGAATGATCTTGGCGACGGTTTGCCAGGGCGTGCCGAGGAACGACCGGCACATGACGAGCAGCGATTGGTTGACGTTGCGCACGGCCTTGTAGGTGTTGAGCACGATGACCGGCAGCGCGAGGATGATGACGGCGAGCGTCTTGGCGGTCATGCCTATCCCATAGACGAAGGTGACCATCGGAATGAAGGCGGCGACGGGGGCCGCCTGAAGCACGATGAACACCGGGATCAGCAGCCATTCGCCGGTGCGCCACAGGCCACAGATCGTGCCAAGGCCAACCCCCAGGAACGCCGACAGGACGACACCGAGCACCAGCGGCTGAAGCGTCGAGAGATAGGCGTTTGCCAGGCTGCCATCGGCGAGCAGTCCGAAGAATGCGACCATCGTGTCGGAAAAGGTCGGGAAGGCAAAGCTGACGGGAATGCGTCCGGCCACTTCCCAAATTCCGGCGAACAGGGCGATCGACACAAGCCTGAGCAGGATGGGCTGGTCCCACGATGCGCCGGTTGCGCCGCGACTGGAAGGGGAAGCGAGGCCGGCTGCCTCGCCCTCGGTTCTGATACTTATGGCCATCCGCCGGCCGCCTATTTCTTGCCGAGCTTGGCGACAGCGCGGTCGAGCGCGGCGACATCCCAGAAGTCCTCGACCTTGAGGCTGGCAGGATCGCCTTCGATCTGGCCGGCAAGGGTGAAGAAGGCAAAGTCGTCGGCGGCCGCATCCGCACCGCCGCCATTCAGCGCAAGGCTGCCGGCTGCCGCGGTTTCCTTGTAGTATTCGGTGATTTCGCCATCGGCTTCCGCGCCGAGATCCGGCAGCAGTTTGTACTTGTTGCGGAATTCGACCGCCACAGACGGGTTCTCGGTTATTTCCCGCGCGGTCTTCATCAATTCCTCGACCAGGATGTCGACGTCGGCGGCGTTGTTCTTCAGATAGTCTACTGTGGCGAAAAGCGCTTCGTCCGAGGCGCCGAGATCCTCGACCGGCAGGACGATGAACTTGCCGGGCGCTTCGGCCTCGAGCGCGCGCCTGTTGGCGGCATCGACAATCGACGCCTTCAGCGTGCCCTGGAGCAGCGCGTTGCGGCGAACCTCGGAACCCGGGACATAGCTGATACTGCCGAGCTTGATGCCGTGGTTCTTCGCCATCAGCAGCATCACAGCCTCGGTGCCGGAGCCGCGCGCCTGAACGGCGACATCCTGTCCATCCAGATCCTTCCATTCCTTGTAGAATTCGCCGTTGACGACAGGAAAGAAGCGTAGCGTCGATATCTGCGCAAAGACGCGGATCGGCACGCCTGCCTTCTGGATCAGCGTATAGGGCGCGCCGATGCCGACATCGGCCTGGCCGCCGACAATCGCCTGGGCAGCCAGATCCTCATCATTGAGAACGATGAGCTCGACATTCACGCCACGCTCCTTGGCGCGCTCGATCGCGGCGAGCGTCTGGATGGATTCGATGCCGGGAAGGTCGCCGAAGGCGATGCGCATGTCGCCCGCGCTTGCGGCCGACAGGGACAGCGCACTTGCCAGAACCGCAGCGAACACGCTGGCAAAGATGGTACGTCTGGAGATGCTGGTCATTATCATTCCTCCCGTTTCTTGTAACCATTATTCGAATTGGTTAAGCTTCCAAGGCAAATTGGTCAAGGACAAATCCGCAGAAAAACTTGACAGTTGACGGTTTCCGCCAATCGTTTTAACACCGGGAAACGGAAACAATAGGCGAATTGGTTAGAATTGATGGACGACCCCGGCAATGGCGGCCACGCCGCCCTGGTTCAGCTTCAGGCCTATCTTGCCCAGATGGACCATTCCGGCGAAACCCGGCTGCCTGCGGAGCGGGAATTGTCCGAGAGCCTTGGCGTGTCGCGCGGCGATCTGCGCAAGGCGCTGGCGGTGCTCGAGAAGGATGGCCGCATCTGGCGGCACGTCGGCAGGGGCACCTTCGTCGGCAGTGGGCCTGTCGAGGAGACGATCGGAATTTCCGAAATCGCCGGCCGCACAAATCCGGCCGACGTGATGCGCGCGCGCCTGATCATTGAACCAGAGATCGCGCGCGAAGCGGCGCTGCATGCCACGCTGTCCGATATCGCGGCGATGCGGCAATCGCTGGTGCAGACGCGGGAAGCCGTGACGTGGCGGCAATATGAGAACATCGACAATCTGCTGCATCGGCAGATCGCGCAGGCGAGCCGCAACAATGTGCTGCTCGGCCTGTTCGATGTGCTGAACGCCGTGCGCCGGACCGTGGTCTGGGGGCGGCTTCGCGCAGAGGGCGCCCGTCCGCCGGCGGACCATCACAGCTTCGCCGACCATGAACGGATCGTGGAAGCGATCGCCGAGCGCGATCTCGGCGGCGCGGCGGCGGCGATGCGGCTGCATCTGCAACAGGTCGAGCGGCGCCTGATACCTGTTCGCGAGGCCGCCGAATAGCCGGCCACACCGCAGCGCCCGGCGTCTTTTTTGGGCGCGCGACGGATGCTGTAGCGAATGAGATCAGCTCGGCAGCATAGGGCAGTTGGCGCCGCGGCGCAGGCTGACATGCGCCACGTCGCCGACGCTGAATTGAAAACCCTCCGCGCGGCGTGGGGCATCGATCACCACCGGCATCCCCTGCCCCAGTTCGGCATGCAGCCGCAAGGTGCGGCCGTGGAAGACGATGCTGTTGACCCGCGCCGGCGCGGTGCCGGCTGTCGCTTCGGTTGCTGCCAGCAGATCCTCCGGACGCACGCCGATAATGCGTACAGCGCCTTCGGCCGGCGTGTCTCCAGCCTCCGACACCGCCTCCAGAGGCAAGGCACCGGCGGCGAAGCGTAGGCGCTCGCCATCGCGACCAACGAAGCGCGACTGCAGCAGGTTCATCGTGCCGATGAAGCTGGCGACGAATGTGGTGGCGGGCCGGTCGTAGAGCGTCGCCGGCGGCGCGATCTGCTCGATGCGACCCTTGTTCATGACGACGATGCGGTCGGAGATCGACAGCGCCTCGGTCTGGTCGTGGGTGACCATGACGAAAGTGGTGCCGAGCCGCGACTGCAGCCGCTTCAATTCGACCTGCATCTGTTCGCGCAGATGCGCGTCGAGCGCCGACAGCGGCTCGTCCAGCAGCAGCACGCGCGGCTCGCAGACAATGGCGCGGGCGAGCGCGACGCGCTGGCGCTGACCGCCTGAGAGCTCGGAGACGCGGGCGCGGAGCTTGTCGGCGAGGCCAACCATATCGAGCGCTTCGCCGACGCGCTTGGTCTGTTCCGTGCCGGAGAGCTTGCGCAGCGACAGGCCGAAGCCGACGTTTTCGGCAACGTTCATGTGCGGAAACAGTGCGTAGTCTTGAAACACGGTGTTGACCGGCCGGTCGAACGGCCGCAGCGCGGTGATGTCGCGGCCTTCGAGCAATACCTTGCCGCTCGACGGGCTCTCGAAGCCGGCGATCACCCTGAGGCTCGTCGTCTTGCCGCAGCCGGATGGGCCGAGCAAGGTGAGGAACTCGCCACGGGCAATGTCGAGGTCAACGGCATCGAGCCCGACGATGCCGCCGGGAAAGATCTTCGAGACAGCCTGTAGCCGGACGAGAGGATCAGGCGCCATCGCGAACCTCTGACGGCTTTGTCGTGTTGACCCAGAGGACTTGGCAAGGCTCGCTGCCGGGATTGCGGAAGGCATGCAGCAGCGTGCTCTTGAAGGCGAAGCTGTCGCCGGTCTTCAGCGCATAAGTGGTGGAATCCACCACCAGCTCGACCTCGCCCGCCATGACGAACCCGAATTCATGGCCGGCGTGGGCATAGGCTTCGGCGGTGCCGCCGCCGGCCTCCACCGTCACCAGCATGCCGGTCAGCGTGGCGGCGGGCGGCGACAGCAGCGCCTTGGCGATGCCTTCCGACTTGACCGGAATCTGCCGCCGGCTGTTGGCGCGCACGCAATAGAGATCGTTGACGGCATCGTTGCCATCGGCAATCAGCGCCGACGGCTCGATGTCGAGGGCGGCAGCGAGCGGCCAGATCACTCGTACCCGCAATGACGACATGCCACGCTCGATCTGGCTAAGCGCACCGATCGAGACGCCTGCCCTGGCGGCCAATTCGGCCAAGGAGAGCTTGCGCTCGAGCCGCAACGCCCGCACGCGCCGGCCAACCTTGACGTCGGCATCGTCCTTCGGCCGCTCGGCCGCCTCGTCCAGCATGTCCATCCGTTCGACCTCGTTTGCTTTTTTGCAAGCAGCGTCGCGCGGTCGAGACCGCGCGACGCTGTGGAAAATCAGCCGCCTGCCTTGACCTTCTCGAACATCTTGGCGAGTTCGTCATTCTGCTTCATCGGCCCGGTGAAGACGGTGGTCTTCAGCATCACTTCCGGATCGGACGGCAGTTGCAGCTTGTCGAGCTCTTCCTTCGGCACCGCGGCGAAGGCGGAACTGGTCGAGCTGCCATAGCCATAGGCCTGGATCAAATATTTACCTGAATCCGTTTCCAGCCGGCTGTTGATGAAGTCATAGGCAAGGTCGACATTCTTGGCATCTTTCAGCATCACGAAACCGCAGGCCCAGGTCAGCATGCCTTCCTTCGGCTTCATGAACTCAACCGGCACGCCCTGTTTCTTCAGCGAGGTGGCCGAGGCATTCCAGGTCATGGCGGCGACCAGCTGGCCGCTGGCCAGCGCCTGTTCGACCGAGGTCATGTCGGTGGTATAGTTCGAGAGCAGCGGGCGCTGCTCGCGCAGCTTTTCCGCCACCTTGTCCATCTGTTCGGGCGTCATGTCGAACGGATTGACGCCGGCCAGCAGTGCCGCCACCACCGGCGTGTCGTGCACGGCGTCGATGGTTGCCATGCGGCCGGCATATTGCTTGTCCCAGAGCAGGTTCCAGCTGGCTTCCGGGTTCTTCACCAGATCGGTGCGGTAGAGGATCGAGGTGTTGCCCCAGTCCCACGGCACCATCCAGACCTTGCCGTCGCCGGCTTGCAAATCGGGCAGGTTCTTGAAGACGGGGAAGATCGAATCCCAGTTCTTGATGCGCTTGGTGTCGATCGGCTGCAGCAGGCCTTCCTTGTTCCAGCGCGCCACCTTGTCGTAGCAGGGATGGGCGACGTCCGGGCGGAAGCCGGCCTTGACCTTGGTGAAGGCGTCGTCATCGTCGCCGAACATCGAGGCCTCGACACCATCGGGGTGTGCGGCGAGGAAGCTCTTGTTGAAGTCGGGCAGTTCGTAGCCCGACCAGGTGAAATATTGCAGCTTGTCGCCCGCGAACGCCACGGTCGACGATAGCCCCAGCGCCAGGGCAGCCAATCCAGCGCGGGCTTTATTCCCGGTTATCGATTTCAGGTCGAATGCCATTGCAGTTCTCCTCTCTCGGTTTGTTGTGGTTTGGGCAGATCGGCGTGCGCCGGCCGCTGGGCGGCGAGCCCGCGATGACGCAGGATCTCGGCGAATGCGGCGATGACGAAGGACACGGCGAGGATCGCGGTGCCCAGCGCCATGACGGTCGGCAGCGATTTCGGGAAGCGCAACTGGCTCCAGATATAGAGCGGCAGCGTCGGCTCGGTGCCGGCGAGGAAGAAGGCGACGATGAATTCGTCGAAGGAGGTCAGGAAGGCCAGCATGAAGGCCGAACCTATCGCCGGCAGGCTGAGCGGCAGCATCACGCGGCGGAATGTCGTCCAGTCCGACGCGCCGAGATCCAGTGCTGCCTCGCGGATGGTCTTCGGAATGACGGCGAAGCGACTGCGCATGACCACCACCGTCGTCGGCAGCGCCACCAATATGTGGCCGAGCACGATGGCGATGCGTGACGGCCCGAAGCCGATGAGATTGACCAGGATCAGCAGCGATATGCCGACGATGACGCCGGGGATCAGGATCGGCAGCCGGGCGATGGCGCTGATCGTGGCGGCCAACGGCGAGCGGCCGTAGAGATCCATGTAGGACACGGTGATGCCGCAGAGCGTGGCGCCGGTGGCGGCGATCAGCCCGATCACCAAGCTATTGGCAAGCGCGCCCGACAGCGCCGAATTGCCGAACAGCGTGCCGTACCATTCGAGCGTAAAGCCTTGCAGCGGAAACGCCGCCTGGATCGAGTTGTTGAAGGAAAACAGTGGAATGAGCAGCACTGGCAGATAGAGGAAGACCAGATAGGCAAGCACGTAGGCTCCGAGCCAGCGGCCGCCTCCCCTTGCGTCCATGCGCGCCGCGCTCATGTCCGGCTGCCAAATCTGCGATCGGCGAAGCGCACGACCAGCACCACGGCAAGGATGACCAGCATGACGGCGACGGAGAGTGCGGCGCCGAACGGCCAGTCATTGGCCTTGCCGAACTCGGCCTGGATCAGCGTGCCGATCATGGTGCTGGCCGGGCCGCCGACCAACGCCGGCGTGACATAGTCGCCGACCGTCGGCACGAAGACGACGAGGGCTGCCGCCAGCACGCCCGGCATCGAGTTCGGCAGGACGACGCGGCGGAAGGAGGTGAAGGGTCTTGCACCGAGATCGGACGCGGCTTCGAGCAGCGACTTCGGGATTGTGTCCAGCGCCACATAGATCGGCAGGATGGCGAACGGCGCATAGGCATGGGCGAGCGTGACGACGACGGCTGCCGGCGTGTTGAGGAAGGCGAGCGTCGGCTCGGACCAGACGCCGCTTTCGATCAGCGCCGAGTTCAGCACGCCATTATAGGCCAGCACGATCTTCCAGGCGAAGACGCGCAAGAGGTAGCTTGTCCAGAACGGCAGCGTCACCAGGAACAGCAGCAGGCCGCGCCGCCGCCCGGCGTGGAAGGCGAGATAGTAGGCGACGGGATAGGCGGTGACGACCGTTGCCAGCGTCACCAGGCCGGCAATGGCCAGCGAGCGCAGTGTCACCGTCCAGTACAGGGGATCGGTTAGAACCGTGGCAAAGTTTGCAAGCGTAAAACCGCTGCCCAGCAGCGAACCGTCATTGCCGCGAAAGGCGAGGAAGAGCACGAGGCCGAGGGCGAACAGGATCAGCAAGAAGGTGACAAGAGCGCCCGGCAGCAACATGGCCAACCGGAAACCCGGCGAGGTCCGGGATTGCGGCGGCTCGGTTGCAGCGAAGGTCGACATCGGACGGCCGATCGATTTTGAAATTGCTTAAGCTTTTTTCATATTCATGAAACTGTCAAGCTGATTCAGCAACAGCTTTACAAGTCCACATGGAGCGGACGGCGCGACGCGCTTGGCATGCGGCCCGCTGGAAGTCGCTGTGGCCAGCCTGTCGAACGCGTCCAGTCGGCGAGGCCAGCGATTTCATGCTTTTGAAATATGCGTTCCGGCTTCGTCATTGGCGCACGCCATAATCGATTGAGGTCCAGTCGCGCAAATAACCAAGCTCGCCTTGAGGACGGGATAGACCTTTGGCAGGAATTTGTTGAAAGTGCCGCGCCGCCGACAACGCCAGTGTCTTGATCGATAATCGGCAAGACGACTGTTGCGGCGGGAAGAGACAATGGAGGATTTCAAGGCATGACCAACCCGACGCACCTGCCCACCGAGGGCCTTTTCATCGGCCGCGCCAGGACGAGCGATGTGTCCCATCCGCTGGTGGTCACGGTGCGCGACGGCACGGTCTTCGACATCACGTCGACCGCCGCTCCGACCGTACGCGACATCTGCGAGATGCCGGATCCTGCCGGGCATGTGCGCTCGGCCAAGGGCAGAGCGGTCGGCTCGCTTGACGCGATCGCCGCCAACAGTTTCCAGGCCACGCGTGATGCAGCACAGCCATACCTGCTGTCCCCGGTCGACCTGCAGGCGGTGAAGGCGTCGGGCGTCACCTTCGTCGTATCCCTGCTCGAGCGCGTCATCGAGGAACAGGCGCGCGGCTCGGCCGAGAAGGCGGACGCCATTCGCGCCGACATAGCCGGGTTGATCGGCCACGATCTGTCGAAACTCAAGCCGGGCTCGCCGGAGGCGATGGAGATCAAGGCCAAGCTGATCGCGCGCGGCGCCTGGTCGCAATATCTGGAAGTCGGCATCGGCCCGGATGCCGAGATCTTCACCAAGTGCCAGCCGATGGCGTCGGTCGGCTTCGGCGCCGATGTCGGCCTGCATCCGGTCTCGACGTGGAACAATCCGGAGCCGGAGATCGCCATGATCGCCGCCAGCAGCGGCAGGATCGTCGGCGCCACAATCGGCAACGACGTCAATCTGCGCGACGTCGAAGGACGCTCGGCGCTGCTGCTCGGCAAGGCCAAGGACAACAATGCCTCGGCGGCACTTGGCCCGTTCATCCGGCTGTTCGACGCGACATTTTCCATCGACGATGTGAAGCAGGCCATCGTGCGCCTGAAGGTCGAAGGCGAGGATGGGTTTTCGCTGGAAGGCGCCAGTTCGATGGCGGAGATCAGCCGCTCACCGGAAGAGCTGGTCGCGGCCGCGATGGGGCCGCATCACCAATATCCCGACGGCCTGGCGCTCTATCTCGGCACCATGTTCGTGCCGTCGAAGGATCGCGGCGAAAAGGGCAAGGGCTTTACGCACAAGGTCGGCGACATCGTCACCATATCGTCGGAGAAATTCGGCGCCCTGGTCAACCGGGTGCGTCTGTCGCCCGACTGCCCGCACTGGACCTACGGCGCCAGCCATCTGATGCGAGACCTCGCCAAGGCCGACCTGATCTAGTTTCGGCGCCAGGGCGGCAAACCTTGGGATGAGCGTCCGAGGCCGTTCAGGCATCGACTCCGCCCGCCTGGAAAATATCAGCCAAACTGATGCAATCTGATGGGATTGCTGATGGCGCCTTGCCGTACGTCGACATCCTTTGGTGGATGGAGGCTTGCCATCGACTGAAAAAGGGAATGCTCTTGGGGCGTCCGGATCGGCGATGACAGGAGGTACGGTCAGGGCTTTGCGCGGATCGCCCGATGTGGAGGTCACTTTCAAATGGGAGGAAATCAAATGCTGACAAGACTACGATTACTTGTATTCGGCTTGATCATGGCGCTGGCCATTCCGGCGGCGGCGCAGGCCAAGACCTTCTACTGGATTTCGCATGGCGGCCCGGCCGACCCGGTCTGGACCTATTTCCTCGCCGGCGCCAAGCAATGGGCGACGGACACCGGCAACACCGTCAACACCTCGTTCCACAATGGCGACGTGGCATCCCAGCAAGAGGCGGTGCGCGCGGCGATATCGGCCAAGGCCGACGGCATCGTCACTACCAGCCCCGATCCGGGCAGCCTTGTCGAGATCGTCAAGGAAGCCCGCGCGGCCAAGATCCCGATCATCAACTTCAACACGCCGGATCCGAAGGCGGACTTCAACGCCTATGTCGGCGGCGACAACGTCACCTTCGGCAAGCATTGGGCGCAGTATCTGGTCGACAAGGGCCTGGTGAAGAAGGGCGATTTCGTCTGGATGCCGGTCGAAATTCCCGGCGCCACCTATGGCGTTCAGGAAGAGGAAGGCATCAAGAGCGTCTTCGAGCCCCTCGGCATCACCTACGAGATCACCGAAGCGACGCTCGACCAGGCCGAAGTAATCAACCGCATGGTCGATTACCTCACCGCCAACAAGGCCAAGGTCAAGGCGATCATCGGCCTCGGCGACCTCGTCACCGGCTCGATCAAGCGGGTCTTCGACCAGGTCGGCGTCAAGCCGGGCGAAATCCCGGTCGTCGGCTGGGGCAACTCGCTCGACACCACCCAAGAAGTGCTGAACGGCTATGTCAACGCCGCGCAGTGGCAGGATCCGCAGGCGACCAGCTATGTGGCGCTTTCGCTGGCCAACATGGCCGCCAGCGGCATTCCGCCCGGCTTCAACGTGATCACCGGCGCGCTCTACGAAAAGGACACCGCCGAAATTTACGACAAGATCCTGGCCGGCAAATAATCCGCAGTCAGAACAGTCGCGATCGCACCTGCGGTCGCGACTCCCTTTCCTTTCGCCGAGGCTGCCGGATGCGGCGCAGGTCTCAGCCAATTCCTTTCGTGGGTCCAAGGTGGAAAATCGTTTCCTCATCCAACGCCTGATCGCGAGGCCTGAGTTCGGACCTTTGGTGCTGCTCGTCGTCGAGATCGCTGTCTTCTGGAGCATCAACCCCAGCTTCCTGTCGCCGCAGAATATCTCGAACACGCTGGCCTTCACGGTAGAGCTCGGCCTGATCGCGCTAGCGATGACGCTGCTGATGACGTCGGGCGAATTCGACCTCTCCGTCGGATCGGTGTTCGGTTTCTCGCCGGTCTTGATGTGGACCCTGTTCAACAGCGGCGTCACATCGCTGGAAATGGGCTTCCTCATCGCGCTGGTCGTCGCCGCCTTCATCGGGCTGGTGAATGGCTGGTTCGTCACACAGCTCAAGATCCCGTCCTTCCTGGTGACGCTCGGCATGCTCCTGGTGGTGCGCGGCACGGCCCTGTTCGTCACCGACGGTTTCCCGCAGCGGACCTGGAGCGCCGAAGGCAGCTGGCTCGCCGAGGCGCTGGTCGGCGATTTCTTCATCGGACCGTTCCGCATCTACATGTCACTGTTCTGGTTCATCGCAGCCGCAATCGCGCTCGGCTACGTGCTGACGCAGAGCCGGACCGGCAACTGGATCCAGGCGGCGGGCGGCAACCCAAACGCGGCCAGGGCGCGTGGCGTCAATGTCAGCGGCGTCAAGATCGGCCTGTTCATCCTGTCGGCGATCATGGCCTCACTCGCCGGCGTCATCTCCTCGCTGCGCACCTCGGCGGCCAATCCCAACAGCGGCACCGGCTACGAGCTCGAAGTCATCGCCATGGTGGTGATCGGCGGCACCGCGCTGACCGGCGGACGCGGAACCATCATCGGCACCGTGCTCGGCATCCTGATCCTGCGCGTCATGCGCAACGGCATCGTGCTGATCGGCGTGCCGGGCCTTGCCTACAACATCTTCATCGGTGCCATCATCCTCGGCATGATGGCGCTCCACTCATGGCTGGAACGCCGGCATCAGGCAGGGACGTGAACCATGGCCGAACCGCTTGTCCGCATGGAAAACATCCGCAAGTCCTACGGGCGCGTACAAGCGCTGGTGGACGCCAATTTCCACGTCAATGAACGGGAGATCGTCGGGCTGCTCGGCGACAATGGCGCGGGTAAGTCGACGCTGATCAAGGTGCTGTCGGGTGCGGTTCCGCTGACCAGCGGCGACATCTTCATCCGCGGCAAGAAAGTCAACTTCCGCAGCACCAGCGACGCCATCGCCCATGGCATCGAGACGATCTACCAGGACTCGGCGCTGGTCACGCAACTGTCGATCGCCCGCAATCTGTTCCTCGGGCGCGAGCCGATCAAGCCGCCGCGCTTCCTCAACCGGATGGATCAGGAGGCGATGAACGTGGTCGCCCGCGACCTGCTCAAACAGGTCGGCATCTCGAAGAACATCCCGCCGACGACGCCGATCGGCTCGCTTTCCGGCGGTGAACGGCAGGCGGTGGCGATCGCGCGCGCCATGCATTTCGACAGCGACCTGATCATCCTCGACGAGCCGACCAACAATCTCGGCGTCGCCGAGACGCAAGGCGTGCTGAGCTTCGTGCGCAGCGCCCGCGATTCGGGCCATTCCTGTATCTTCATCGCCCACAACATCCATCACGTCTTCCAGGTGGTCGACCGCATCGTCGTCATGCGCCGGGGCAAGGTGGTCGCCGACGACATCGACCCGAAGAAGACCAACGTCACTGAGGTCGAACGGATCATCACCGGCATGTCCGACAAAGAGATCCGCGACGCCATCGTCCAGGGCAAGCATTCGGGGGCCTGATCAGCTCAACCAGATCTGGCTAGCCGCATGTCTGGCACGGGATCGCATCCGCTCCTATGACTGGAACCATGAAAGCCACCGTTTCGGATATAGCCAGAAGCTGCGGGCTGTCGACCGCGACGGTCGACCGGGTGTTGAACAACCGGCCGGGCGCAAGCGCCGCCAACCGGCAACGCGTGATGGAAGCTGCCAAGCAGCTCGGCTACCTGCCGGTCGTCGACCAGGTGGCGCTGCCCTCGCGGCCGGCGCATCTCGAATTCTTCCTGCCGATCGGTTCCAACGCCTTCATGATGGATCTGGCAAGGCACATCGAGGACTATGCGGCGCGCCTGCCGCTGGTCGCCTCCTGCCGGATCCACAATCTCGCGGGCATTTCGCCAGGCGCATTGCAGGCCGCGGTCGAAAACCTCTCGCTTAGGGCGAACGGCGTCGGCGTCATCGCGATCGATCACCCGCGAACCCGCAACATCCTGCGCGAGATCGTCGAGGCCGGCATCCGCCTCGTCACTTTGGTGTCCGACGTGCCCGGCGCGCCCCGATCGGCCTATGTCGGCATCGACAACCGCGTTGCGGGCCGCACCGCTGCCTTGTTGATGGGACGCTTCCTGGGCGGGCGCCTGGGCCATCTGGCGATGGTGGTCGGTTCGCGCTCCTATCGCGGGCACGAGGAACGCGAAATGGGCTTTCGCTCGGTGCTGAGCGAGGAGTTTCCCAATCTGACCGTCACCAGCGCCGTCGAGATCAATGACGAGCCTGAAGTCAGCTACACCGCGACGATGCAGGCACTGCACAATGAGCCGGAGCTGCTCGGCATCTATTGCGTCGGCGCCGGCCGCTCGGGCGTGGCCAAGGCGTTGCTGGAAGCCAGGCCGCAGAGAAAGCCGATATTCATCTGCCATGACCTGACGCGGGCAACACGCGGCTATCTCGTCGACGACCTGCTTGATGTCGTCATCGACCAGAATGCGCGGCTGATCGCCGAGCAATCGGTCATTCGCCTGCTCGGCTCGATCGCGTCCTCGGCGCCCTATCTGACCCGAAAATTCATCGAACCGCGCCTGATCTTTAGGGAAAACGTCCCGGTGCAATGAGTCTCTGCCCAAGGCAGAGGGTTTTCTTCCTCATCACAACTTTTGAGGGTGATACCGCAAATATGCACATCTGCTATGCATCTTTCGCAATTGCCGAATCGTTAGGCAACCCGTACGTTCACAGGTGTCGGCCATCTACTCCTCCCAGATGCGATGCCGGCCTTGAATTCGGTGCACCTCCTCCCGCGCCGCATTCGAAAATCAAGCCCGCTGCCACCTCCTCCCGGCAGCGGGCTTTTTTCATTCCATTCATGGAGATGTCGTCCGCGTTCAAGACGCGAACGTGTATGGCGGGATCTTATCGCGCCTTGAACGATGCGATCAGGCCTTCAGCCATGCGCACGAACTGCGCGCTGGGACCCTCCGCGCCGACGCTCTGCAGGCTGACGCGAGCGCCCTCGAGCAAGAGAGACAGCGTGTCGGCGAGAAGCTCGGCCTGGCCGACGCCAGCCTCCCGGCACAAATTCACCAGGCGTTCGCGCTGGGCTTCCTTGAGTTCCTTGATGACGCGCCTTGCCGGATGATCGGTCTCGCTCAACTCGACGGCGGCATTGGCCATGTCGCAGCCGCGGCTGTCGTTCGCGAGCATCTCGGAGACCTTGCGAACCCAGGCGTGCAGTTGTGCAAGCTTGTCGCCAGGATATTCGGCCTCGAATGCATCCCATATCGCGGCGGCCTTGCATGCGGTGGCGCGCAGGCATTCGATGATCAGGTCGTCCTTGGACTCGAAATGACGGTAGAGCGTCATCTTGTTGGTGCCGGCGGCTTCGGTGATAGCGTCGACGCCGACGCCCTTGATGCCATGTTTGTGGAACATGTCCTGCGCCGTCTCCAGGATCCGATCCCGGGGCCGAACGCGTTCCGAAATGCCGTCTGCCATCGAAGTCTCCTTGGCTCCCGAAAAATTCAGCACACCTCTTGACTAGGGTGTTACCGCTCTGTAACGTCACGAATGTTACTTACTGGTAACACCTCTCTTGCCTGCCGTCAACGATCGACATCGCCGTTAGGCCCTGCCGGGACGGAACCAGGACAAGGAACTGCCTGTCATGCGGCTTCGGCCGGTGAGAACGACAAAAAACGATTCGCGATCATTCGATGCGAATCGCCAGCAAGGAGCCGCTTCGATGTCGCAGCGCAAGGATTTGACAATCGATGAAGCCATCCGGGATCCGATGATCCGGCTGGTGATGAAGGCTGACCGCGTCGACCCACACGCATTCGAGAGGATGCTGCGGTCGCTGGCCGATGAGCAGCACCCGGGCAGCAAGGTGCGGCCGTCTCGTTTTTCAGGAGACGCGGGGTCCGGGCACAGCCGGAAGCTGTCCAGGATTGCCAAGGCATTTGGCGAAGCAAAAGCATTTAACGAGGCGTGCGTTTCATGGTGAACTTTTTCATCCACCGTCCGATCTTCGCGTCGGCGATCGCCATCATCATGGTGCTCGCCGGGGGGATTTGTTATTTCCTGCTGCCCGTCTCGCAGTTTCCCGACATCACGCCGCCGCAGGTCGTGGTCAGCGCCCAATATCCCGGCGCCAGCGCGCAGGTGGTGGCCGACACCGTCACGACGCCGCTCGAACAGCAGATCAACGGCGTCGAGGGCATGACCTACATGTCGTCGTCGAGCTCCAATGACGGTTCGTCGACGATCACCATCACCTTCGAGGTCGGCTATTCGCTCAGCACCGCCGCCGTCGACGTCCAGAACCGGGTGTCGCAGGCAGCGTCTTCGCTGCCGGCGATCGTCAACCAGGGCGGCGTGACGATCAAGAAGCAGAATCCGAATTTCGTCCTGATCGTCGACCTCACCTCACCCGACGGTTCGGTCGATCCGGTGGCGCTCAGCAACCTCGCCTATCTGCAGGTGGTGGACCCGTTGAAGCGGCTGCCCGGCGTCGGCGATGTGCAGATCTTCGGCGAGCGGCGCTATTCGATGCGCGTATGGCTCGACCCCGACAAGCTCGCCAATCTCGGCATCACCGCCGTCGACGTGCAGAACGCGATTGCCGAACAGAACGTCCAGGTCGCGGCCGGCAAGATCGGACAGTCGCCGGCGCCAGCCGGTACTGCCTTCGAAATGCAGGTCAACGCGGTCGGCCGATTGAGCGACCCCAAGGAATTCGGCGACATCGTCGTGCGCGCAGACGCCGCAAACGGCTCGCTCGTGCGGCTGCGCGACGTTGCCCGCATCGAACTCGGCGCCCTGCAATATTCGTCGTCGGCCTTCTTCGGCAAGGATCCGACTGTGGTGCTCGCGGTCTACCAGATGCCGGGTTCGAACGCGCTCGATCTGCAGCAGCGCGTCAAGGACAAGATGCAGGAACTGTCGGGCCGTTTCCCGAAGGGCGTCAGCTACGCCATGCATTACGACACGACGCGCTTCGTCTCGGCTTCGATGCATGACGTGCTGGTCACGCTCGGCGAGGCGCTGGTGCTTGTTGTCGCTGTCGTATTCATCTTCCTGCAGAGCTGGCGCACCACGATCATCCCGACGATCGCCATTCCAGTGTCGCTGGTGGCCACGCTGGTCGTCATGTACATGTTCGGCTTTTCGCTGAACATGCTCAGCCTGCTCGGCATGGTGCTGGCGATCGGCCTCGTCGTCGACGACGCGATCGTCGTCGTCGAAAATGTCGAACGACAGCTCGAGGCGGGGTTAAAGCCGCTTGCCGCCACGCGAGCGGCGATGGCCGAGGTCACCGGCCCGATCATCGCCACCACCGCCGTGCTGATGGCCGTGTTCGTGCCGGTCGCCTTCATCCCCGGCGTTTCCGGGCGACTCTACAACCAGTTTGCCCTGACGGTCGCGATCTCCTTCGGCATCTCCGCCTTCGTCTCGCTGACGCTCACTCCGGCGCTCAGCGCCGCCTTCCTGCGTCACCGCGGGGAAACGCAATTCGCGCCGTTCCGCTGGTTCAATGCGGGCTTCGAATGGCTGTCACACGCCTATGCACATGGCGTGCGCATCCTGATCAGGCTGCGCTGGATCATGCTCGGCCTGTTCGCGGCCGGCCTGGTCGCAACCTATTTCGTCTGGCAGAAGCTGCCCTCAACCTTCCTGCCGGTCGAGGACCAGGGCTATTTCTTCGTCGTCATCCAATTGCCCGACGGAGCCTCGCTGGAACGCACCGACGCGGTGGCGCAGAAGGCACGCGACATCCTGCAGGCGATGCCCGGCGTCGATATCGTCGGCTCGATCAGCGGCCTGAACTTCCTGACCAATGCCGCCCAGTCGAACTCGGCGGTCGAATTCGCCATCCTGAAACCATGGGACGAGCGCGGTCCGGACCAGAGCGCCTCCAAGCTCGTCGCCGACGCGCGTTCGAAGCTGATGCAAATTCCGGAGGCGTTTGCACTAAGCTTCGATCCGCCTTCCATCCCGGGCATCGGTACGACCGGCGGTTTCGAATTCCAGGTGGAGGATCTGACCGGCCGCGGCAGCGCTGCCCTCAACGACGCGACGCAAGCCGTGCTCGCCGAGGCGCGCAAGCAGCCCGAGCTCAACCCGCAGCAATTGTTCTCGTCGTTCTCGACCTCGACGCCGCAGTTCAACTACGACCTCGACCGCAACAAGGCTAAGCTGCTGGGCTTGAGCCTGCCCGATGTGTTCAACACGCTGCAGATCTATCTCGGTTCGCTCTATGTGAACGATTTCAACCTGTTCGGCCGCACGTTTCGTGTGACGATTCAGGCCGACAAGGATGCGCGCGCCGGTGCTGCCGACATTTCGCGGCTCTATGTGCGTAACGCCGCCGGCGGCATGGTGCCGTTGAGCACGCTCGGCAAGCTGGTGCCTATCGTCGGCCCGGAAACCGTACCGCATTACAACAACAATGCGTCGGCCCTGATCAATGGCGGCGCCGCGCCAGGCTTCTCGTCCGGCCAGGCGGTTGCCGCGATGGAACGTGCTGCTGCTACGGCACTGCCGAAAGATTTCGGCTACGAATGGACTGGCATCACCTATCAGGAGCTCAAAGCCGGATCGATCGCCTCGATTGTCTTCGGTCTCGCCATGATCTTCGTCTTCCTGATTCTCGCCGCCCAGTATGAGAGCTGGGCCATGCCCTTCATGGTCCTGCTCGCGGTGCCGCTTGCCCTGTTCGGTGCCTTTGTCGCCTTGTTGCTGCGCGGCATGCAGATCGACGTCTATTCGCAGATCGGCTTTGTCATGCTGATCGGCCTGGCGGCAAAGAATGCCATTCTGATCGTCGAGTTCGCCCGGCGACGACGCGAGGAAGGCCTGAGCATCGTCGATGCCGCAATGGAGGCGGCGCGGCTGAGGCTGCGGCCTATCCTGATGACCGCCTTTGCGTTCATCCTCGGTGTGCTGCCGCTGATGTACTCCACAGGTGCTGGAGCAGCGAGCCGTCAGTCGATCGGCACCACCGTCTTCGGCGGCATGGTCGCGGCAACGATCCTGTCGCTGGTGTTCGTGCCGGTCTTCTATGCGGTGATCGAGCAACTGCGCGAGGGCCGTGGTCAAAGCGAACCCGCCAGCGAACATGAACAAGACCATATTGAACCGGCTGCCGAACCAACGCCCGTGCGATTGGCGGAAGCTGCCGAATAGGATTGGAGATATCAATCATGCGTAAATGGAAAATCGCGTTGGGAGCGGCTGTCGCGCTGGGGGCGATCTCGATGGCGAGCGTTCACTTGCTCGACATGGGCAATCTCAGCCTCAATGCCGGCACAGCGGCAGCGACCCCTGCTCCGGCGGCGTTCGTCATGCCGGTGCCGGTGGTGAACGTCGTCAAGAAGACGATCCCGATCTATCTCGACTATGCCGCCCGGGTGGAGTCCATCCGCAGCATCACGCTGCAGGCGCGCGTGCCGGGCTATCTCGAAGAGCAGAGCGCCGATGACGGCAGCGATGTCAAAAAAGGCGATCTTCTCTACAAGATCGCGCCGCAAGACTTCCAGGCGGCTCTCGACCAAGCGAAGGCGCAGGTGCAGCGCGATACGGCAACGGTCGACTATGCACGCTCCAATCTCGGCCGCGGCACCGAACTCGCCAAAAGCGGCTACCTCGCCAAGGACAGTTTCGACCAGCGCACCAGCACATTGCGCGAGGCCGAGGCGTCGCTGGCGGTCAACCAGGCCGCTATGCGGACGGCGGAGCTCAATCTGAGCTATGCCGAAATCAAGGCGCCGTTCGCCGGGCGCATCGGCCGCAATCAGGCCTCTATCGGAACGCTGGTCAGCGTAGCCGGCACCGTGCTCAACACGCTGGTGCAGCTCGATCCGATCTACGTCACCTTCAATCCGAGCGAAACCGATCTGGCACAGCTTGAGGAAGCCCGTGCGGCGGGGCCTGTCGATGTCGATGTCCTGCTTCCCGGCGACACGGAGCCGCGCCAGAAGGGCCAGCTCACCTTCATCGACAACACGATCGATCATTCGACCGGCACGATCACGGCGCGAGCAACGATCGGCAATGCGAAGTTCACACTGCTGCCCGGTCAATATGTGCGTGTGAGGCTGCATATAAAGGAGCAGCCCGATGCGCTGATGGTGCCGCAGGTCGCACTGGGCTCGAGCCAGCTCGGCAAATACCTCTACGTGCTCGGCAAGGGCAATACGGTCGACCAGCGCATCGTCTCGCTCGGACCGACCAATGGTGATCTCATCGCCATATCGAGCGGCATTGCCGAAGGCGATCAGGTGATCACCGGCAATCTGCAGAAAATAGGACCGGGAATGCCGGTTTCGCCCCTGCCACAACAGAAACCGGCCAGCTGATAACCCCCATCAGACCCGGTCCTGTGGCGCCCTCGACCCCCACGTCGAGGGCGCCGTTTTGCTGAGCAGTTCGACCAGACCGGCGACGTCGGCGCGCTCGGCCTTGGCGGGAGCCATGAAGGCGCAATAGGGCTGGCCGAGGCGAACCGAAACGGACGAGAGCGCGATCAGGCGTCCGGCTTCCAAATCGGCTTGGGCCATGACCCGCTGGCCAAGCGCAATGCCGAGACCCAGCCTCGCCGAGGCGATCGCCAGGCTGGACAGGCCGACACGTCGTCCGTGCGAAGGATCGGGCGCGCGGCTTCCTCCTGACGCTGCGAACCAGTCGGCCCAGCCTGGGTGCGAGGCATAGTTCGGCCCCCAATTGGTGTGTATGAAAAGACTTTCATGCACCTCCGCCAGGCCGGAGGTGCCATTGTTGTGACGTTGCCAGAAATCTGGCGCCGCGATCGGCAGGACATCGTCATGAACAAGGCGAACCATCCTGAGCGCCGGATAGTGATAGTCGCCATAGCTGACGCGCAAATCGATGTTCTGGCGCACGACATCGACAGGGTCGTCCTCGACACGGACGTCGATCGCCATCTGCGGGAAGGCGTCGAGCAGCACGGCCAGCCGTGGCGCCAGCCATAGTTCGGCCAGCGAAAACGGCACGCTGACGACAAGACGCGTTCTCAAGCCCCCTTCCAGCATGCGCCGGCCAATGGCCGCAATGTCACCCAAGGCGCGCGCGGTCTGCGGGTAGATCGCATGGCCGGCATCGGTCAGCGCGATGCGGTTGCCGCTGCGCACAAACAGCTGCTTGCCGAACCAGTTTTCCAGATTTCGGATCTGCTGGCTGACCGCCGCCGAGGACACGCCGAGTTCCGTGGCGGCCAGCGTGAAACTTCCGGCTCGCGCAGCGACTTCGAAAGCCCGTACGGCATTCAGCGGTGGAAGTTTCTCCATGCCGGCGCCTCTCCACAAGTTTTCCTTGTGCAGGCCTAACAATTTTCCGCGTTGAGAGAAAGTTTTCCTTGCTGTCTAGTCACCACAGGATTTCACGAGGACGCGACGATGAAAGACATTCTCGACCTGGACCGCTACCCGCTCGACCGCGAGGGCAGCCCCGAATGGAAGCGGCTGGTAGAAGCCTCGGCCGCTGCTTTAGCAGCCGACGGCATGTTCAACCTCGAGGGCTTCCTGCGCCCGGGCATTGCCGAACGGGCGGCCTCGGAAATCCGGCCGGTGATGGAGGCGCGCTCGCATGTGCACAGGCGCATGCACAACATCTACTTCAAGCCTGAGATCCCGGAGCTGGCGCCCGACCATCCGGCGCTGCGCAAGGTCGAGACCATCAGCCACACGGTCTGCGCCGACCAGATCCCGGGCAGCACCGTGCTTGCCGTTTACGAGTATGAGCCGCTGCTGCGCTTCCTGGCGGCGGCGATGGGCAAGCCACGGTTGCACGTGATGCAGGATCCGCTCGCCCGCACCAACGTCATGGCCTATCGCGCCGGCGAGGCGCTGAACTGGCACTTCGACCGCTCGGAGTTCACCACGACACTTCTGCTGCAGGCCGCCGAGCGGGGCGGCGATCTCGAGTATCGCACCGATCTGCGCTCCGACGACAATCCGAACTATGACGGCGTGGCCAGGTTGCTCGAAGGGCGCGATCCCGAGGCAAAAATCCTGCGCATGAAGGCGGGCACGCTGAACGTCTTCCGCGGCAAGAACACCGCGCATCGCGTCACCACCGTCGAAGGCAGTCGCGAGCGGATGATCGCGGTATTTTCCTACTACGAGAAGCCAGGCGTGATGTTCAGCGCCGAGGAGCGGGTTGGCTTCTACGGCAGAGCGGCCTGAGAGAGGCTGTTTGGAAATCTACTCTGGCGGCCATCGGCCGGCGTTCTGTGTCTGCGGATCTCAAATCCAGAATCCGGAAATAACCTCTTGTTAGATTGTCGACAATCTGCTTGTCTAGTTCTCGGTTCCCCTGGAGTGGCCGAATGGGCAAGCTGGATTTCAGTCCGATCGCGGATACGACACGCAGGGCCGAGATCGTGGCGCTGCTCAGGCGCGCGATCCTGACCGGCCAGTTGGAACCGGGGCAGAAGCTCAACGAGCTCAGGATTGCCGAACAGATGCGGGTGAGCCGCGCGCCGCTGCGCGAGGCGATGCGCGAGCTGGTCCAGGAAGGCATACTGACCAGCATTCCCTATGCCGGAACCTTCGTCATCGACGTCACCGCCAAGGATATCGACGATGCCTATTCGCTCAACAAGGTGCTGGACGAATTCGCCATCGAACTGACCTGGAAGCTGCGCGACGAACGCTTCTTCGACGAGCTCGACCGGCGACACGAGGCGGTGAAGCAGGCGACACGCGACCTCGACACCACCCGCCAGATCGAAACCGCATTGCAATTGCACGGCCTCATCTACGAATGGGCCGACAATTCGGTGCTGCTGGAGACCTGGCAGCGGCTGACCAGCCGGCTGCAGATGTATTTTGCCCTGCACCAGCATGCGCGCAACGAGCCGGTGCCGGCCGAAGACGTCCACGAGACCTATGTGCGGCTCTTGAAAGGCCAGGACATGCGCGCGGCCCAGCGCCATGCCCGTGAGCATATCGACCTCGATTTCGAGGAGCTGCTTGCCTATGCGCGCAGCCTCGAACAGCGGACGTCCAAGGGTGGCAGGGCCGATCGCGCCGGCCGGACCAACAGCGCCTAAGGCTGCCGTCGCAAAAGCCGAACCATTCCAGATATCACGACACCGGATAGACAAAGTGCAGATCAAAACCATCAAGGCCTACCATGTCGTGCAGCCCTTCGTTGACGGGCCTTACCGCATGTCGAAAGGACGCGTCGCCGACTGCTTTGACGCGGTGATCGTTGCCATAACCTCCGACAGCGGCGTGACCGGCTGGGGCGAGATGGCGCCGCTCGGCAATTTCTATTCGCCCGCCTTCCCCGCCGGCACCCGCGCCGGGATCATCGAAATCGCGCCGCATCTGCTGGGGCACGATCCGCGCGGCTTGGCCAGCATCGGCCGGCTGATGGACACGGTGTTCAAGGGCCATCCCTATATCAAGTCGGCGCTCGACATGGCCTGCTGGGATCTGGCAGCGCGCGCCGCCGACGTGCCGCTGGTCACACTGCTCGGCGGACGCGAGAGCGAGACGGCAGAACTCTACAAGGTCGTCACCCATGGCACGGTCGAGGCCATGGCGGCACTGGCCAAGCGCATCGTCAAGGACGGGTTCCACCGGCTGCAGGTCAAGGTTGGCGGCAATGTCCATGACGACATCGAGCGCGTCAGCGCGGTCGCCGCGTCGGTGCCGAAAGGCACCGTCATCTTCTGCGATGCCAATGCCGGTTGGACGCCCTACCAGGCGCGCCAGTTCACTGATGCGACACGTGCCATCGACTACACGTTCGAGCAGCCCTGCACGACGATCGACGAGAACATGTCGGTGCGCCGTTCTCTCGACAAGCCGATGGTGCTCGACGAATCCGTCGCCTCGCTGGACGACATGCTCGATATCCACCGCAAGGGTGCCGCCGACGGGCTGACGCTGAAGATCTCGCGGCTGGGTGGCGTGACCAAGACGCGCCAGATCCGCGACCTCGCCGTCGACCTCGGCTTCATGATCACCGTCGAGGACACCGGCGGCGCCGAGATCGACACAGCAGCCATGGCGCATCTGTCGCTGTCGACGCCGCAGGAGCGCCGGCTGCATGCCATTGCCTTCCATGAATGGGTGACGGTGCGGACCGCATCGAACATGCCGCCGGTCACGGGCAGCCGCATGGGCATTCCGGACGGGCCGGGCCTCGGCATCGATGTCGTTCCCGACCTGCTTGGCAGACCCTTCTTCGAGGTCGGCAGTTGAGATGAAGATCCGCCGCATCCGGGCCACACCGATAAACCTCCGGCTGGAGGCGCCTTACGCCTGGGTGTTCGGCGAGCTCGACGGGTTTTCGCCAACCATCGTCGAAGTCGAGACGGAGGACGGGTTGATCGGCCTTGGCGAAGCGCCGACGCCGGCGGCGGCGGCGATCATCAATGACAATCTCGCGGCACGACTGATCGGCCGCGATGCCTTCGACATCGCCGGCGCCGAAAATGTCTGCCTGCCCTACTGGACCGGCGTGCAGTCGATCAACGACCGCAGCCGCATCATGGCCTTCGGCGCCATCGAGATGGCGCTGTGGGACCTGCGCGGGAAGGCGTGGCAGCAGCCGCTCTACCAATTGCTCGGCGGCGCCGTGCGCAAGGACATTCCCTTCACCGATTATTTCTCGCTGCGCGGCGATGGGCCTGAGGTGAAGGGCGAGAAGTCGCCGGAGCAAGTCGCCGACTACTGCGTCCAACTGCACGAGACGCATGGCACGACCTTCTTCGAAGGCAAGTTTTCGACGCAGGATCCGAAGCTCTCGCTGAAGATGGTGGAACTGATCCGCCAAAAACTCGGCGACGACGCGATGATCCGCATCGATTCCAACCAGGCCTATTCGCTGGCGACGGCGCGACAGTTGGCGCGGCCATTGGAGGAACTCGGCGTGCGCAACTGGGAGGACCCGGTGGCGACCATCGAGGAGATGCGCGAATTGCGCCGCCACAGCTCGATCCCGTTCTCGACCCACAATATCGACATTGCGCGCGCCATGGAGATCAAAGTGCCGGACGCCTTCGTCGGCAATCCGACGGCGCATGGCGGCATCGGCCGCATGCTGCGCTTCGTCGGCGCCTGCGAGCATGCCGGCATCGATTTCTGGTGCTACAGCGGCGACAGCGGCATCGGCAGCGCCTGCTACCTGCATCTGTGCGCAGCGCTCGGTTGGATACGGGAGCCGAACCAGTCGCTGTTTCGCATGTGGCCGATCGACGTGATCGAGGAAGGACCATTCTCGCCCAAAAACAACGTCGTGCGGGTGCCCGAAGGTCACGGTCTCGGCGTCGCCCTGTCGCGCGAAAACCTCGCCACCTGCCATCGCGACTTCATCGAGAACGGACCGTGCAACAAGTACCATGACCCGGCAAAGCCGGGGACCTACCGGCGCCTGCCGTTGAACTAGGAGTGATCACACGAACCGACAGGAGACAGATACAACAGGAAAAACCGCAGCCACGAATGGGAACGAACAGGCGAAAGCAGTGCCTTAAAAAACCGGCCTCTCCGCCGCAAGGACAGGGTGGACCGGCCAAGACCGCATGCTACAGTCTCGACTGAACTTCGTTGACGGCCGGGATACGGAGAACATCCTGAATTCGTCAATCACAAGAACACAGGGGAAAGGGTAGAACCCATGAGCAAGAATTATCGCATTCTCGATCTCATACGGCGCAATCGCTCGCCGCTTGAAAACCATCTCATCGACGGTCTTGTCGACGGCCGTGTCAGCCGCCGCGATTTCGTCCGCCACGGCAGCCTGCTTGGCCTGTCGCTGCCCCTGCTCGGCCGCATTGGCATGGCCGCAGGCCTCAGCGGCGCGCCCTCGCTCGCCCGCGCCGCGGGCGCCGCCGGCGCCACCATACGCGTCGCCAGCAGCGTGCCCGCCGCCGCCATCGACCCGGTGACCATCGCCGACGCCGGCGGCCTTGTCGTGCTGCAGCAGGTCGCTGAATTCCTCTGCATCGACGGCCCCGACCTCGTGCTCAAGCCGGCCCTGGCCGAAAGCTGGAAGCCGAACGACACCGGCACGGTGTGGACCTTCACGCTGCGCAAGGGCGTCAAGTTCCACAGTGGCGGCGAGATGAAGGCGGATGACGTGGTGGCCAGCATCGACCGCCTCGCCGATCCTGCCAATTCGTCCAACGCGCTGTCGGTGTTCACCGGCATCCTGCAGAAGGGCGCCACCAAGAAGGTCGACGACTACACGGTCGAATTCCACCTCGACGCGCCGAACGGCAACTTTCCCTACATGGTGTCGTCCGACAATTACAACGCCGTCATCATCCCGGCGAGCTACAAGGGCGACTACGAGAAGAGCTTCGACGGCACCGGGCCGTTCAAGCTGGAAAAGTACACGGCGAAGGTCGGCGCTTCCTTCGTGCGCAACGATGACTATTGGGGCGACAAGGCGCTGCCAGATCGCACCGAGTTCACCTTCTTCGCCGACACGCAGCCGATGATCCTGGCGCTGCAGGGCGGCCAGGTCGACATCATCAACCAGCTGCCGGTGCTGGCCGGCGTCGGCCTGCTCACCGATCCGGCCATCGACATCATCAGCCTGAAATCGGTTGCGCACCAGCAACTGCATATGCGCTGCGATTCCGATCCGTTGAAGGACCCGCGCGTGCGCCGTGCGATTGCGCTTTGCCTCGACCGCAAGAAGCTGGTAGCCGGCCTGATGAAGGGGCGCGCCATCGAAGGCAATGACAGCCCATTCGCCTCGGCCTATCCTTCCACCGATCCGACCGTGCCGCAGCGCGAGCAGGACATCGCGCAGGCCAAGCAGCTCATGGAAGCAGCCGGCGCCGGCAAGGGATTCAAGGTGACGCTGACCACCGAGCGTTATCTGGAGATTCCCGAATATGCCCAGCTCATCCAGAACTGGGTCAAGGAGATCGGCATCGAGCTCGAACTCAACATCCTCGACCAGGGCGCCTATTACGGCGATGCGGTGTTTGGCAAGTCGAACTGGCTGGACTCGGTGATGGGCATCACCGACTACGGCCACCGTGGCGTGCCGAACGTCTTCCTGGCAGCGCCGCTGAGGAGCGACGGCACCTGGAACGCCGCGCACTTCAAGAACAAGGACTACGACACGCTGGCGACCAGCTATATCGCGGCCCTCGATCTCGAAGCGCAAAAGGCTGACGCCGGCAAGATCCAGAAGCTGCTGCTCGAGGAAACGCCTGTTATCTTCGGCTATTTCTACGACTATTTGACGGCGACCACGAAGGGCCTGACCGGCGTGCAGCCGACCGCCATGTCGCAGCTGTTCCTGGAAAAGGCCGCGAAGGCCTGATCAGGAGGAAGAGCTGATCCCGCGACCGCCAGCCCTTTCCGGAGGGCTGGCTCCGCAAGGAGTATTCGCCATTCTCTCCTTCCTCGTCCGGCGCATCGCCCTGTCGCTCGTCACGCTGTTCCTGCTCAGCATCATGGTGTTTCTGGGTGGGCAGGTTCTGCCCGGCAATGTCGGGCGGGCCATATTGGGTCCGTTCGCCGACCAGCGCGCGGTCGATGCGCTCAATCATTCACTCGGCGTCGACCGGCCGCTGCTGACCCAGTATGGCAGCTGGATCTGGAATTTTGTCCAGGGCGACATGGGCACGTCCTATATCTTCCGCTCGCCGGTGGCGCCGTTCGTCATCGATGCGCTCGGCAATTCGATGAAGCTGGCGGCGGTCGCTTTCGTGCTGGTGGTGCCGATCGGCATTTTTGGCGGCGTCATTGCAGCGCTCAACCTCAACCGGCCGCTCGACCGCATCATCAGCCTCGGCGGCCTGTCGGTGACGGTGCTGCCGGAGTTCGTCACCGGCATCATCCTCATTCTGATCTTCGGCGTCTGGCTGCGCTGGCTGCCGATCTCGGCGGCATGGCCAAGGGATGCCGGTTTCTTCACCCAGCTCTATTATCTGATCCTGCCGTCGCTGCCGCTGTTCCTGGTGCTGTTCGGCTACATCGCGCGGATGGCGCGCTCCGGCATGATCGAGGCGCTCGATTCCGACTACACCAGGACCGCCGTGCTCAAGGGCCTGCCATGGCGCACGGTGATCTGGCGTCATGTGCTGCGCAATGCGCTGCTGCCGACCATCACCGTCATTGCCACCCAGACCGGCTATCTCATCGGCGGTCTTGTGGTGATCGAGACACTGTTTCGCTACCAGGGCATCGGCTCGCTGATCTTCACCGCCGCGCGTGGCAAGGATTTTCCGGTGCTTGAGGCCGGCATCCTGACCATCGGCATCGTCTATGCGGTGGCGACATTGGCCGCCGATTTTCTTTACTCGGTGCTCAATCCACGCATAAGGCTGGGAACAGACCAATGAGCGCAACCGACAGTTCCGCCACCATTCCGGCTCCGGCGCCGAACGATGCCAACCGGCGCGGCCCGCTCGCCGAGGTGTTTTTCTCGCTGCTTAGGTCCGGCACCTTCCTCACCGGCCTTGCCATCGTTATGTTCTGGGTTGCCTGCGCGCTGTTTGGCGAACATTTCGCGCCCTATGATCCGCTCGCCGACGACATCATCAACGCGCTGGCGCCGCCTTCGGCCGAGCACTGGTTCGGCACCGACCAGATCGGCCGCGACGTCTTCTCGCGCGTTATCGTCGGCTCGCGCGATATTCTGACCGTCGCCCCGCTCGCCACCTTGCTCGCCACCATAGCCGGCACCGCGCTCGGTCTGTTCACCGGCTATTTTCGCGGCATCGTCGACGACATCATCAGCCGCATCCTCGAAGCCTTCATGGCCATCCCAGTGGTGATCGTGGCGCTGCTCGCCATCGTCGCACTCGGCACCTCCAAGACGACGGTCATCGTCGTCATTGGCCTGAGCTTCGCGCCAATCATCGCCCGCACGGTGCGCGCGGCCGTGCTTGCCGAACGCCAACTCGACTATGTCGCGGCCGCCCAGCTCAGGCACGAAAGCGCCTTGCATACGATGTTCGTCGAGATCCTGCCCAACGTCATCCCGCCGATCCTGGTCGAGACCACGGTGCGGCTCGGCTACGCCATCTTTGCCGTCGCCACGCTCTCCTTCATGGGCTTTGGCATCCAGCCGCCATCGCCCGACTGGGGGCTGTCGATCTCCAGCAATTACGGCATGATCGGCGGCGGCTTCTGGTGGACGGTGCTGTTCGACGCGATCGCCATCGCCTCGCTGGTGATCGGCGTCAATCTGGCGGCCGACGGCGTCCACGGAGCGTTCAATGACTGAACCCGCCCAGAGACTGATCGGGAAGACCGGGAAGACCGCCAACGCGCTCGAACTCCGCGATCTCTCTGTCGCCTACCGCGTCGGCGGCCGCAACCGCGCGGTGCTGCGCAATCTCAATCTCAGCATCGGCCAGGGCGAGGCCTATGGGCTGGTCGGCGAATCCGGCTGCGGCAAGTCCACCGTGGCGCTTTCGGTGGTGCGCTACCTCCCGCGCAATGGCTCGATCACCGGTGGCGCCATTGCGCTCGACGGCCAGGACGTGATGAAGCTCGACGCCGAAGCACTTAGGCGCGCCCGCGCGGAAAGCGTCTCGATGGTCTATCAGGATCCGGGCAAGGCATTGAACCCGTCGATCCGCATCGGTCGCCAGCTGACCGAGATTTTTGAGCTTGCCGGCATCTCGGGACAGGCAGCCGAGGATCGCACGATCGCCATGCTCAACCGGGTGCGCATCTCCGACCCGGCCAGCGTCATGCAGCGCTATCCACACCAGCTTTCGGGCGGCATGCAGCAGCGCGTGGCGATCGCCATGGCGCTGGCCAACGATCCTTCGATGCTGATCCTCGACGAGCCGACGACCGGCCTCGACGCCACGGTGGAAGCCGAAGTGCTCGACCTGATCGCGCAGCTGCGGCAGGAACTGTCGGCCTCGATCCTGTTCATCAGCCACAACCTCGCCGTCATCGCCAACATGTGCGACCGGGTCGGCGTGCTTTATGCCGGCATGTTGGTCGAGGAAGGACCGACGGACGCCGTGTTCAACGATCCGCGCCATCCCTATACGGTGGCGTTGCTGCGCTGCCTGCCGCGCGGCGGCCAGCGCAAGGACCAGGGCCGCCTCGACACCATTCCCGGTTTCCTGCCCGGCATCGGCGCCGACATCAAGGGTTGCGCCTTCGCCGATCGCTGCGCGCTCGCCACCGAGCGCTGCCGCACCGAACCGCCGCCGCTCTACGACCTGGCTGACGATCGGGGGCGACGGCTGTCGCGCTGCCACTATCACGAGCAGGCGCAATCCTTGCCGCGCGCCACGCCGTACAATGTCGCTCTTCCTTCACGACAAGCGGCATCGCCGGCGGTGCTGCGCGTCGAGGGCCTCAACAAGACCTATGGCAGCCATGGCCACCTCTTGCGGGCGGTCAAGGATATCTCGGTCAGCTTAAGACCCGGCGAGACGCTGGGCCTGGTCGGCGAATCCGGCAGCGGCAAGACCACCTTCGCCAGGCTGCTGCTCGGCCTGGTGCCGCCCGACGAAGGCGGCATGATCGAGCTCGAAGGCAAGGCCCTGGCGCCGCGGCTGGAGAGCCGCAGCGACGAGCAGGTCAAGGCCATGCAGATCGTCTTCCAGAACCCGGACTCCGCACTCAACCGCTCGCATTCGATCCGCCATCTGATCAGCCGGGCGCTGAAGCGGCTGGCCGGCTTGAGCGGTGCCGCACTCGAAGCCCGCCTCAACGATCTCGTCCGCTCGGTGCGGCTGACCGAGCGCCATCTCGCCGTCAAGCCGCGCCAGCTCTCGGGTGGGCTGAAGCAGCGCGTCGCCATAGCCCGCGCCTTTGCCGGCGACCCGCGCATCGTCGTTTGCGACGAGCCGACCTCGGCGCTCGACGTCTCAGTGCAGGCGGCGATCCTCAATCTGCTCGCCGACCTGCAGTCGAAGGAAGATGTCAGCTACATCTTCATCTCGCACGACCTTGGCGTGGTGCGCTATCTCTCCGACCGGATCGCCGTGCTCTATCTCGGCCGCATCATGGAGCTTGGACCATCCGAGGATGTCTTTGCCGGCCCGCATCATCCCTATACCGAAGCGCTGCTGTCGGCCGTTCCAAAACTCGACCAGGCCGAGACCGCGCGCATCCGCCTCGACGGCGAAATCCCCAGCGCCACCAACCCGCCATCCGGCTGCGTCTTCCACACACGCTGCCCGCGCAAGATCGGCCCAGTCTGCGAGACGCAGGAGCCGCCACTCAACGAGGCAGAACCCGGCCATTCAATCCGCTGCCATATCCTTTATGCCGAACTGGCACGGTTACAGAACAAGGTCGTCCAGCCGGAACCTGCCTGATGACGGCTACGCGCCCGGCAGCGCGTCCGCCATGCTGAAGGCGCGGTCGCCTTCGGCAAAACCCTCACCTGCCGACCAATCCTTTGCCAGCGTCCGCAATCCTTCCAGCGCAACCTCCAGAATGTCCGACGAGGTTGGATTCGAGGGATAGGCCAGGTAGATCGGGCGCTGGAAGACCGGCGCGGCCTCGACGCGTCGCAACTCACCACGCTCGATGTGGCCGCTGACTGCACTGAGCGGCAGATAGGCTGCCGCCTTTTGCGACAGCACATGCTGTAGCCCGATGAAGACCAGCCCGGCCGATATTGCCGGCTTCACCATCGCCGCAAAGGCCCGGTCGTGCTCGATGCGGAATTCCAGCCCCCAGTCCATGAGAATGTAATTCTCGGTCCATGACCCGGTTTGATCGGCATGCTGGACGAGAACGACCTGATCGACCGCCAGCGTTTCGTAGACAATGCCGGGATGCGGCCTGGGCAGATAGAGGATGCAGATGTCGAGCAGGCCCTCGGCCATCTGATCGATCGCCAGGTCGGGAAAACTGCCTTCGAGCCGCAGCGCAACGTTCGGCCGCCTTTCGCGCATCCAGGCGATCCAGGGCGAGGTGATCCGGTCCCACAGATAGGCGGGAGCGGTGAGCCTGAGCAGCGTCTCGTAGCCATCGGGAACGGCGATGTCCTGTCTCGACTGCTCCCAGGTGCGGGTGATCGAGGAAGCATGCGGCAGGAACTGGCGACCGGCCGGAGTCAGTGCCACGCCATCGCGGTCGCGAACAAAAAGCCGGCGTCCCAATTGCTCTTCCAGACCCCTGATCCGCGCGCTGACGGTGGATTGAGCAAGGTTGAGCCTGTTGGCCGCGACGGTGAAGCTGCCATGGGCGGCAACTTCGAGGAAGCTGCGCAGATTTTCGGTATCCATGCTCAAGCCTCGCATCGAAAATTTCGATGACCCCCATCAAAAAATATCGCTTTCCGGGTGCGGTCAACAGTGAACTAGATGGCACAGCCCCCACGATAAGCAAGGAATGCCGCCGTGCCAAAGCATTTCAGGATGATCGATACCGCCCGCAAAAACCTCACCGCAATCGAAAATTCCGCTGTTGACGAATTGCTCGCCGGCAGGATCGGCCGGCGTGATTTCCTCAGGCATGGCAGCATGCTTGGCCTGTCGCTGCCGTTTCTCGGCGGCATCGCTTCGGCGATTGGCCTTGGCGCACCGCAGGCGCGGGCCGAGGGCAAACCGGGCGGCACCGTGCGCGCCGGCATCGCGACGCCTGGCGGCGCCATCGATCCCGTCACCTATTACGACAGCGGCAGCTATCAGCTCGTCTTCCAGACCGCCGAGTTTCTCTGCGTCACCCAGCCGGACCTCACCCTGAAGCCGGTGCTGGCGGAGAGCTGGTCGCCCAACGAGGACGGCAGCGTCTGGACCTTCAAGCTGCGCAAGGGCGTCAAGTTCCACAATGGCGAGGAATTCAAGGCGGACGACGTGGTGGCGACGTTCGACCGACTGGCCGATCCGAGCGGCTCGTCCAACGCGCTGTCGGTGTTCAAGGGGTTGCTGTCGAAAGGCGGAATCCAGAAGGTCGACGAGCATACCGTTGCCTTCCATCTCGACGCGCCGAACGGCAGCTTTCCCTATTCGGTGTCGATCGACAATTACAACGCCGTCATCCTGCCGGCGAGCTACAAGGGCGACTACGAAAAGACCTTCGAGGGCACCGGGCCGTTCCGGCTGGAGAGCTACACGCCGAAGGTCGGCGCGAGCTTCATCCGCAATCCCGACTATTGGGGCGAGAAGGCGCTGCCCGACCGGCTCGAATTCAAGTTCTACGGTGACGTGCAGCCGCGCATCCTGGCGCTGCAGGCGGGCGAGGTCGACCTTCTCGATGCCGTCCCGCTCGATGTCAGCCAGGTCGTGCTGAACAATCCCGATATCACGGTGCTGCGCGTTGCCTCGACCGCGCATCGCCAACTGCACATGCGCTGCGACATGGCGCCCTTCACCGACAAGCGCGTGCGCCAGGCGCTGGCTTTGTGCATCGACCGCAGCAAGCTGGTGGATGGCCTCTGCCGCGGCATGGCGGCGACCGGCAATGACAGCCCGTTCGCGCCGGCCTTTCCGGCGACCGACAAATCGATACCGCAGCGCGCGCAGGACATCGCCAAAGCGAAACAGCTCATGGAGGCCGCGGGACTTGGCAGCGGCTTCGACATGACGCTGACGACGCTGCGCTATTCGGACATTCCGGGCTACGCGCAATTGTTCCAGAACTTCGCCAAGGAGATCGGCGCCCGCATCGCGCTGAACATCGAGGACCAGGACAAATATTATGGGAAGGCGGTGTTCGGCCAATCGGACTGGCTGGACAGCCCGCTGGGCATCACCGACTACGCGCATCGCAGCGTGCCGAACGTATTCCTGAAAAGCCCGCTGGTCAGCGATGGGCCGTGGAACGCGGCGCATTTCAAGAATTCCGCCTACGATGGCATGGTCACCAGCTATCTGAAGGCGCTCGATATCGGCGCGCAACAAATCGCAGCGTCAGACATCCAAAAACTGCTGCTCGACGAGACGCCGGTCATCTTCAGCTATTTCCCTGACCTACTGGTGCCGGTGCGCAAGAATGTCAGCGGGCTGCCGCCAATCGCCGCCGGGCTGCTGCTTGATCGCGTTTCCATAGGCTGATCATGACCGCGCACCAACGCCCGATCGCAAAAGAGAAGAAACGGGAGACTACCATTCGCAAGCCCCATCTGCGCGGTCGCGGGCCGCATTTCCCCTTGCTCGACACCATCGTGCAATACGAGTTCGAACCGGGCTACGTCGCCTTCACCATGCCCTCCCCGAAACGGCTGCGCGTGCAGGTCGGCTCGATGATCGTCGCCGACACGACCAAGGCGCTGGTGTTTTACGAGTCCGATCACCTGCCGGTCTATTATTTCCCGATCGGCGATGTGCGCGAGGAGTTCCTGCTGCCGAGCAAGACGACGACGGAGGACCCATTCAAGGGTGTCGCCACCCATTATTCGCTGAACACCGGCATCACGCTGGTCGAGGACGGCGCCTGGCGCTATCTCGACCCGGTCAAGGGCTGCCCGCCAATAGCGGATTACATGTCCTTCTACTGGAGCAAGATGGGCCACTGGTTCGAGGAGGACGAGGAAATCTTCGTCCACGCCCGCGACCCGTTCCGCCGCGTCGACTGCCTGCCCTCGTCACGGCGGGTGCAGGTGATCCTCGACGGCGAGCAGGTGGCGGATTCACGGCGCGGCGTATTCCTGTTCGAGACCGGCCATCCGGTGCGCCACTATTTGCCGATCTCCGACACCAGGCTCGATATGTTCGCGCCCAGCCGCTACATTTCGCGCTGCCCCTACAAGGGTATTTCGAACTATTACCACGTGACGACGGCCAAGAAGCGCCACGAGAACCTCGTCTGGCATTATCCCGAACCGGTGCACGAGGCCGAGCGCATCAAGGGGCTGGTCTGCTTCCACCACGAGCTGGTCGACAAGATCCTGGTCGACGGCGTCGAAATCCCGAAGGAAGCCACGGCCGCGTCGGACGGCTATTTCTGAGCTGTTCTTCCCCAAACATCTGCTGAAATCCAATAGCCGCAGCGACTGCAACGTGTAGTCGCTGCGGCTGTGCGTCTGCGTCGCATTGCGGTGATCTGACGCTGCCCCTCCACGAATCCTTAGTGTAGTTCCGGCACCTCCTGTCGAAGATTTGCCGAATTGCCGATTGAAATATTTTTCAAATAGAAATAGGAATGTTCAAAAGATGAGTTCGGCGCGGCGGCGCGTCTGGAATTGGAGGAAGCGACATGTCCCATCCGCAATTTGCAGCGGAACTTTTGCAACGTGCTGAAAAGCAGGGACCGATCACCATCGGTCTTGCCGGCGCCGGGCAGATGGGCACCGACATCGTCGTCCAGGTGGCGCTGATGCCGGGCATGCGGATCGGCGCCATTTCCGAGGTCAGGCCGCAGGCGGCGATCGACGCCGCCCTGCTTGCCGGCCACGACCGCTCCGACATTGTGCAGGCGCCGAATGCCGCAGCGATCGACCGCGCCATCGAGGCCGGCAAGATCGCAGTGACCGAGGATCTGCACGCACTCGCCGCCGCCGGCCGTATCGACGTCATCATCGACGCGACCGGCAATCCCAATATCGGTACGCTGTTTGCGCTGGAAGTGATGAAGAACGGCAAGCATATCGTTATGCTCAACGTCGAAGCCGACATCACCATCGGCCGCTTCCTCAAGGAAGAAGCGCGCAAGGCCGGCGTCGTCTACACGGGTGCGGCCGGCGACGAGCCCGCCTGCACGCTCGAGGTCATCGGCTTTGCCAGGAGCCTCGGCTTCAACATCATCGCCGCCGGCAAGGGCAAGAACAATCCGCTGAAGATCGACGCCATGCCCGCCGACTACGAGAAGGAGGCCAACGAGCGCAACATGAATGCTCGCATGCTGGTCGAGTTCGTCGACGGCTCCAAGACGGCGATCGAGATGGTGGCGATCGCCAACGCCACCGGCCTGGTGCCCGACGTGCCCGGCATGCACGGGCCAACGGCGACGCTGGAGGAACTGGCCAGCGTGCTCTGCCCACGCGAGGATGGCGGCGTGCTGCACCGCAAGGGCGTGGTCGACTATTCGATCGGAAAGGGTGTGGCGCCCGGCGTGTTCTGCATCATCGAGACGAGGCATCCGCGCGTGCTGGAACGCATGGTCGACCTCAAGGTCGGCAAAGGCCCCTATTTCACGATCTTCCGGCCCTACCACCTGACCAGCCTGGAAGTGCCGCTGTCGGCGGCGCGCGCGGTCGTCTACAAGCGCGCCGACATGGAGCCGCTCGACCATCCGGTCGCCGAGGCGGTGGCGGTGGCCAAGAGCGACCTTGGGCTTGGCCAGTCGCTCGGCATGATCGGCGAGAACGACTATCGCGGCTTCGCCATGACCTGGGAGGATGCGCGCGCTCGCGGCGCCCTGCCGCTCGGCCTCGCCGAACGCGCCAAGGTGGTCAAGTCGGTCAAGACCGGCGATTTCCTCACCTATGAAAATTGTGTACCCGACGATTCGATGGTGATAACCCAGATCCGCCGTCGTCTCGACCAGTCGGACGGACGGTTCGTAACCAACGCTGCCTGAACTCCGCCGGATCTCCGCCTGATGGACGATGTCGTAATCGGGATCGACGCCTCGACGACGGCCGTGAAGGCGATCGCCTTCACGCGCGATGGCAAGGAATTGTTCCAAGCACGCGAAACCTATCCGCTTTCCAATCCCAGGCCAGGCCATTTCGAGCAGGATGCCGAGCATTGGTGGACCGCCCTGCTCGGCGCGCTGAAGCAGGTCACCGATGCGGTCGGCGCCGAGCGCGTGGCGGCTATATCCATCGCCCATCAGCGCGAGACCTTCACGCTGATCGACAGCACCGGCAAGCCACTCATTCCCGCCATCTTGTGGCTCGACGAGCGCGCCCGTCCGCAGGTCGCCAGGCTTTCGGCCGAACTCGGGCGCGAGGCGATCCGCGACTGGAGCGGCAAGCCGCCGGATCCGACGCCGGCGCTCTACGCCATCGCCTGGCTGGCCGAACACCAGCTGCGGGTACTTGCAGAGGCGGCCGCGCTGGTCGATGTGCACGGCTTCTTCGTCCACCGGCTGACCGGGCGACTGGCCACCAGCACTGCCAGTGCCGACCCGCTCGGACTGATCGACATCGCGGAAGGCACCTGGCATCCAGGCCTTGTCGAGGCCGCCGGGCTGCGGCCAGAGCAATTGCCGGAGCTTGTCGGGCCGGGCGAAATCTGCGGCGGCCTGACAGAAAGCGTTGCGCGGCTGACCGGCCTCAGGGCCGGAACGCCTGTCGTCGCCGGCGCCGGCGATGGCCAGGCGATGGGCCTCGGCATGGGCGTCCACGGTGCGGGCAAGAGCTACCTCTCGCTCGGCTCCGGCGTCGTCAGCGGCTGCTATTCCGGCACCGTCACGACATCGGACGCCTTCCGAACCCTGGTTTCGCCGACCGGTTCGGGATTCATGCTGGAGACCGTGCTGCGTTCGGGCATGCAGTTGGTCGACTGGATCGTGCGCACGACCGGCTCGGCCTCCGCAGCGACGCTGGAGAAGGCGGCGGCCGATGTCGCCGCCGGCAGCGGCGGCCTGCTTGTCATGCCCTATTGGGCCGGCGTGATGAGCCCCTATTGGGACGGTGCGGCGCGCGGCGCCATTGTCGGCCTGTCGCTCGACCATGAGCCGAAGCATCTCTTTCGCGCCGTATTGGAAGGCATCGCCCTGGAGCAGGCCATTGCCAGCGAAGCGATGGAAGCGCAGGCCGGAGGCAAGCCGGCGGCGATGATCGCCGCCGGTGGCGGCACCAATTCGGCGCTGTTGATGCGGATCATGGCGAGCGTGTTGGAACGACCGCTCTCCGTCTCGCCAGTCAACGAAGCAGCGGCACTGGGTGCCGCCATGCTGGCGGCCTCGGCGATCGGATGGTTTGCCTCGCCCGAGGCAGCGGCGGAAGCGATGACGGCAGCGCCGACCAGGCATGTCGACCCGGTCGGCGGCCTGATGTCCTTCTACCGCACGCGCAAAGCGATCTACCGCGACCTCTATCACGCCACGCGCGACATCCACGAACGACTCAGCGGCCTCACGGAGTGAGATCGACGTTTTGCGTGCCGGCCGTCCAATGCTAGATTTTCCCAGCCTTGGACGATTGCCCGTGAAAACAGCGTTCCTTCATGCGGTCTGGATTGTCGCCTTCGCGGCAATGCCCGCGCTCGCCGGCAACACGGCCGTGCCCTCTTTCGAGGTCACGCTCGACATGGACAATGACGGCCGGATGGACCGAGCCTTGATAATTGAGGACCGCGACAACGGACAGGCGGATCTCGCCATTTATCTGGCAGCGGGCGACGGCAAGATCGATCCCTCGCGCCAGCCTAGCTTCGTCAGGAAGGCGCTCACCGACAATCGTATCCTCGACCTCGAAAGCACAGGCATGGGGTCGCTGGCCATCACCTCCTGCTTCGGCTGCGGGGCGAACAAATCATGGGAAGAGACGCTTACGATCGTGCGTCGTCACGGCGAGTTCCTGGTCGGCGGCTATAGCCGCAACTGGGACTGGAATGTCCAGAAGTCTGACGGCACCGTCGAGACGACGCTCGGCAGTTGCGACATCAACTTCCTCACCGGCAAGGGCGTCGCCTCGCAGGATCTGGACGACAGCAAGCCGGTCGAGGGCAAATTCACGCCTATCGCTCTCGCGGACTGGTCGTACGAGACCCGCCCCAAGCCGTGCGAATTCTGAGAGGTGTCGCGCCGCACGCGACGGCGCTCAGCGGTTGAGCAGGCCTTTGGCCGCATCCTCGTCGGTGATCAGCACGGAGACCTTGGTGTTGGCCAACGCGGCGCGCATGACGGCCACCTTTTCCTGTCCGCCCGAGACCAGGATGATGTTGGGAATGTCCGAGAGGTCCTCCAGCGGATAGGCGCAGACCCGGCGATTGACCTCATGGTCGACCGGGCGGCCTTCGGCGTCGATGAAATGGCACAATATGTCGCCGACCGCCCCGGCCGCCTGAAGTTCCTCGAGTTCGCTGGGCTTGATGAAGCCGTAATTGGCGATCGGACTGTCGTTGGAGAACGAGCCGACGCTGAGCACGGCGATGTTGGCCCGCCGTGCACGGAAAACGACATCCTGGACGCTGCGCTGGCTCATGAAGGCGTCGCGCTGCTCCGGCCTGTCGGCATAGACCGGCACCGGCAGCAGGAAACATTCGGCGCCGATCTTCTCGGCGAATTCCCAGGCGCTCTCGGTCGGGTTGAGCGGCTGCGCGTGGGTGAGGCCGCCCAGCATGGAGACCACCGTGGTTCTGGCGATCGGCCGCCGCGGCAATTCGTTGATGGCGAATTTCAGCGTGCGGCCCCAGCCCAGCGCGATGACATCGCCGGGATTGACGTTGTCGGCCAGATAGGTTGCGGCGGCGTGGCCGATCATCAGCGGTGCGTTGCTCCGGTCGGCGGCCGACGGCACCACGACCGCCTGGCTGAGGCCGAACCGTTGCTTCAGGCTCTCCTCGAGCTGCACGCATTCGACGACGCTGTCGCGGATGCGGAACTGGACGATGCCCTCCTCGCGGGCGGCGGAGAGGATGCGATGCACCTTGATGCGGCCGACGCCGAGGATCTCGGAAATCCTCTCCTGCGTCAGGCCCTCGACATAATAGTGCCAGGCGGCGCGGGCCTTGAGCTCGGCATCCGGAAAGCGCGAGGCTTTTTCGTTCTCGATCACCGCCATCCTCGTGCCTCCCACGGCTGCCTACAGCCGTCTTGCCTTATCCTGGCCGCCGTCTCCCCCGGGACCAGGACACGTGCGAACCGGGGAACCCGATTCCGGCAAGGCATCATGCCTTTGACTTCCCCGGAGGGCAAACCACCTCGTGGCGCAAACCGCCGCCGAATGGCGCAACGGCCCTTGACAATTTTCTAATGAACAGTTTAGCTGAACAAAATTGCATATCAAAGATAAATTGTTCACAGGGAGGTGCCTGGTGAACAAAAGCGAACGGCAGGCCATAGCCGCTTCGCTGACGGAGGAGACGAAGTGGCTGTGAGCAACGACACAAGCGATTTGAAAGGCGGCGAGTTGAAAGCCGGCGCACAAGCCGCGACCGCCGCAAGGCTCTCGGCGCTGTTCGCCGGAACCATGGGACCGCTGATCGGGCTGGTGCTGCTGTGCCTGGCGCTGACGCTGACCACCGACACGTTCCTGACGGTGCGCAACATCCTCAACGTGCTCGACCAGATCACCGTGCTCGGCATCATGGCGATCGGCATGACGCTGGTCATCCTGATCGGCGGCATCGACCTCTCCGTCGGTTCCGTGCTGGCGCTCGCCGCCATGGTAATGGGTTTTGTTGCCCATCCGGACTATCTCAATCTCGGCATGCCCGCCGGCATCGTCGCAGCACTTGTCGTCGCCGGTCTTTGCGGACTGGTGTCAGGCTTGCTGGTGACGGTGACGAAACTGCCGCCCTTCATCGCCACACTGGCCATGATGTCGGTGGCGCGCGGCCTCGGCAATATGATCACCGACGGCTCGCAGATCGTCGGCTTTCCCGACTGGTTCACCAGCCTGTCGATCACCCGTCATTTCGGTTTCCTGTCGGTCACCGTCGGACTGATGATCGTGCTGGCGATCATCTTCGCCATCTTCCTCAACTATCGCGCCACCGGCCGCAGCCTCTATGCGATCGGCGGCAGCGCCGAGGTCGCACGGCTCTCCGGCATACCGGTGAAGTCGCTGACCAACTGGGTCTACGCGATCTGCGGTGTGCTCGCCGGTCTCGCCGGCATCGTGCTCGCGGCGCGGCTTGATTCCGTGCAGCCGAGCTCTGGCCTCGGCTATGAACTCGACACGATCGCGGCGGTGGTGATCGGCGGCGCCAGTCTCTCGGGAGGCGTCGGCTCGATCGGCGGCACCGCCGTCGGCGTGCTCATCATCGGCGTGCTGCGCAACGGGCTGAACCTGCTCGGCGTCTCGCCCTTCATCCAGCAGGTGGTGATCGGCGTGGTGATCGCACTGGCGGTCGCCACCGACACCTGGCGGCGCAGATCGCAATGAGATTCGCCTGGGATATCCGGGCGGAAACGGATCGGTCGATCCGAAACTGGGAATGTTCGGCCAAGGAGCGCCGTGGTGCGCGGGCGGGACAGTTTGAATATCAACGGAGGAAAACATGCTGACCAAACGTTCACTCGTGCTTGCCGCCGCGGCCGTCATTCCGCTGCTCGGACTCACCGACATGGCTTCGGCCAAGGAGGCCAAGAAGCTCGGCCTCGCCGTCGCCAATCTGCAGGCCGACTTCTTCAACCAGATCAAGCAGTCCGTCGAAGCCTACGCCAAGGAAAAGGGCATCGAAGTCGTCACCGTCGACGCCAAGGGCGATTCGGCGACGCAGGTCAGCCAGGTGCAGGACCTGATCACGCAGAACATCGACGCGCTGATCTACATCCCGGCCGGCGCCACTGCCGCCACCGTGCCAACCAAGACCGCCAAGGCTGCCGGCATTCCGGTCGTCAATGTCGACCGCAATGCCGACGGCGCGCCGGGCGACACCTTCATCGCCACCAATAGCGTCGCCTCGGCCAAGGCGGTGTGCGACTACATCGCCAAGCAGGCCGGCGGCAAGGGCGAAATGATCATCATCCATGGCCAGAAGGGCACGACGCCGGAGGTCGACCGTTCGAAGGGCTGCGGCGAGGCACTGGCCGCCTATCCCGACGTCAAGGTGGTCGGCGAGTTATGGAGCGAAGGCTGGCATCAAGATGAAGGCTTCAAGCTGACGCAGGATCTGCTGCAATCGCATCCCGACGTGTCGATCGTCTTCGGCCAGGCCGACGCGCTGGCGCTGGGCGCCGCGCAGGCGGTCAAGGTCGCCAATCCCGGCCACAAGGTCTGGGTGGCCGGCTTCGACGGCGACGTGGCGGCGCTCAAGGCACTCAAGGACGGCGTCTTCGACGTCACCGCGACGCAGCAGACGCAAGGCATGGGCCGGCTTGCGGTCGATGCGGCGATCAAGCTGGTGGCAGGCGAGAGCATTCCCGCCGAACAGCTTCAGGACGCGACGCTGACCACCAAGGACAATGTCGAGCAGTTTATCGCCAAGCACCCTTGAGACCTGGTATGTCTGAGAGTTGACGAGCGCAACGATGCCTCCTGATCCTCACTATGGCGAGAGCCCGCACAATGGGCTCTTTGTCAGCGGCCTCTGCAAGAGCTATGGACCGGTCCAGGTCCTGGCCGATGCGAGCTTCGAGGTGCGGCCGGGCGAGGTCGTGGCGCTGCTCGGCGAGAACGGCGCCGGCAAGTCGACCGTCTCAAACATCATCGCCGGCTCGACCAAGCCCGATGCCGGCACCATCACCTGGCGGGGGAAGTCCTACTCCCCCGCCTCCCCCGCCGCGGCCATCGATGCCGGCGTCGGCATGATCCATCAGGAACTGAAGCTGCTGCCGGACCTATCGGTGGCGGAGAATGTCTATGTCGGGCGCCTGCCGATGCGCGGCGGCCGCATCGACCGCGCGGCGATGAATGCGCAGGCATCGGCGCAACTGAAGCGCCTCGGCCTCGACGTCTCGCCTGAGCGCAAGGTTCGCACGCTGCGCATCGCCGCCCAGCAGCAGGTCGAGATCGCCAAGGCGCTGACGCTCAATGCCGAGCTTCTGATCTTCGACGAACCGACGGCCGCTCTTGGCGGCGAGGAAACGGAACTGCTGTTCAAACAGATCCGCAAACTCAAAGCCGAAGGCATGTCCTTCATCTATATCAGCCACCGGCTGGACGAGATCGCCGAGATCGCCGACCGCGTGGTGGTGATGCGCGACGGCCGCATCGTCGCCCGCCACGAACGCGCCGACATCCCGGTGCGCACCGTGGTCGAGCAGATGGTCGGCCGCAGCGTTGAGCGGATGTTCCCGCAACTGTCGCCGCCGGGCGACCAGACGCTGCTTGCGGTCGAGAATCTGTCCTCGCCGGAGAAGAGCTTCAACAATGTCAGCTTCTCGGTCAGGGCCGGCGAAATCCTCGGCATAGCCGGGCTGATCGGCGCCGGACGCACGGAACTGGTGCGGGCGATCGCCGGCGCCGATCCGATCTCGTCGGGCTCGGTGCGCGTCGCGGGCAAGCCGGTGCATCTCAATGGCCCGGCGGCGGCGATCAAGGCCGGCGTCGTGCTGGTGCCGGAGGACCGCAAGGCGCAAGGCGTGGTGCTCGACCAGACCATTGGCGAGAATCTGGCTTTCGGCAATTTCGACCATGTCGCGCCGAAGGGCTGGGTGTTTCCCAAGGCGGTGCAGAAATTCGCCGAGGCCGGCATCTCCAGGCTCGGCGTCAAGGGCAAGCCAAACCAGGCGGTCAGCAAGCTTTCCGGCGGCAACCAGCAGAAGGTGATCATCGCCAAATGGGTGTCGCGTCCGCCCAAGGTGTTCATCCTCGACGAGCCGACGCGCGGCATCGATGTCGGCGCGCGCGCGGCGATCTACGATGTGATTGCCGACCTCGCCCGTTCCGGCATGGCGGTGGTCGTGGTGAGCTCCGACCTCGAGGAGGTGCTTGGCCTGTCGCATCGCGTGCTGGTGCTGAGCCGCGGGCGCCAGCGCGGCATTCTCGACCGCAGCGAGGCCAGCAATGTCGCGGTGATGGAACTCGCGACAAGCTAGGGAAGCAAAGAATCGGAACAAAGCGCAGCAGGTGATATCCTCCCAGGCACCGGACCGCGCGGGGCGCCAGCAGGACTGGCGCCCCTTCATTTCAGGGAGATACGGCGGTTGGAGCAGAGGGACCGACGATGACACTATTCGATCTTCATGGAGAGGTAGCGCTGGTGACCGGCGCCGGCAGCGGCATCGGGCAAGCGATAGCCATCGGGCTCGCCGAGGCCGGCGCCGACATCGCCTGTTTCGGCCACGCCTCGAAGGGCGGGCTGGAAGAGACGGCGCACCAGATCACGGCGCTCGGCCGCCAGGCACTGGTGCTGACCGGGACGGTGACCTCCGAAAGCGACCTGGCGGCGGCGGTCGAGCGCACGGAAAAAGAACTCGGCGCGCTGAGCATCGCCGTCAACAATGCCGGGATTGCCGGGGCTGAGCCGGCCGAGACGCTGCCACTGGGGAAGTGGCAGAAGCTCTACGACGTCAACGTCAGCGGCGTGTTCCTGTCCTGCCAGGCGGAGGCGCGCACCATGCTCAAACGACGCAAGGGCTCGATCATCAACATCGCCTCGATGTCGGGCTCGATCGTCAACCGCGGGCTGACCCAGGCGCATTACAATTCGTCGAAGGCGGCCGTCATCCACATGTCGAAGAGCCTCGCCATGGAATGGGCCGATCGCGGCCTGCGCGTCAACGTGGTCAGCCCCGGCTACACGCTGACGCCGATGAACAGGCGGCCGGAGGTCGCGGACCAGGTCAAGATATTCGAGCGCGACACGCCGATGGGGCGCATGGCGACGCCGGAGGAAATGGTCGGCCCGACCGTGTTCCTGGCCAGCCGCGCTTCGAGTTTCGTCACCGGCATCGACCTGATCGTCGATGGCGGCTTCGTCTGCTGGTAGGAGAGAAGAAAAGTGCAGAAGCGTTTCCAGGGAAAAACTGCGGTCGTCACGGGCGCCAGCGGCGGCATCGGCGCGGCCATGGCACGGCGCTTCGCGGCTGAGGGTGCTGCAGTCGTCGTCAGCGCCATCGACCCGCGCGTCGACGAAGTCGCCGCCAGCCTGAAGGCGGAAGGCGCCAAGGTCGCGTCAATGCGGATGGACGTGACCAAGAAGGACGAGGTCGCAGCGCTCTATGATCTGGCCGAACAAGAATTCGGCCGCGTCGACATTTCGGTGCAGAATGCCGGCGTCATCACCATTGCCAGGATCGAGGCGATGACCGAGGCAGAGTGGGACAAGGTGATGGCGGTGAACACCAAAGGCGTGTTCCTGTGCTGCCAGGAGGCGATTGCGCGCATGCGCAAGCATGGCGACGGCGGACGGCTGATCAACACCGCCTCCGGCCAGGCGCGCCAGGGTTTTATCTACACGCCGCATTATGCAGCGTCGAAGTTCGGCGTCGTCGGCATCACCCAGAGCCTGGCCAAGGAGGTGGCGAAGGAGAAGATCACCGTCAATGCGATCTGCCCCGGCATCATCGACACCGATATGTGGGCCTACAATGACGCGGCATGGGGCAGACTGATGGGCGATTACAAGCCCGGCGAGCTGATGGCCGAATGGGTTAGGAACATCCCGATGGGCCGCGCCGGCAGCGGCGAGGACGTTTCCGGCCTGGTCAGCTTTCTGGCCAGCGACGACGCCGCCTACATCACCGGCCAGACCATCAATGTCGATGGCGGCCTGATCATGTCGTGAGAACACCCAATTGCGCGATGTTCGTTGCTCGAGCATCGGAAATATCCGAAAACCGCCTCACACTTTTCGGTCCGATGCTCTGGTCGCATTATGCGTTTGCGCAATATGAACCTTGGTATATATAATTTCATCCCATGAAACGGCCTTGGCGGGCCATAAGGTTCGCCGGCCAGGGATCATGGGACCTTGATGGCTCGCAGGTTTCACGGCACTGCAAGACCGGCGATCGATCCGCGGATGGCTGCTTGCGCAGCGTTCCACCTGATGCCATGACGCAGCCCGTCCCCGCACGACATCTTCATCAGATTTGGCACCCACCCTTCCGCGCCGGCATCGGCGGCGATAGCATTGTGGCGCCAAGGCCTTGCGCTGCGACCAGCTTTTCCAACACAATCAGAAAAAGACGCGAGACGGGAACGAATCTTCACCAGAGCTTGACAGGAGAACAAGCATGTCACTTCGGAGCATGATTTCCAAGGTATCAATGGGAGCCTTAATACTTGCCGCCGCAAACACACTGGCGCCGGTGGCGCAAGCGGCCGCACCTGAATCCAACGACCCGATCAAGATCGCGCTGTTCGACTGGACCAGCGTCAACCTGAACGCCAAGATCCTCGGCGGCATCCTTGAAAAGCTCGGCTACACGGTGGAGTATCCGACCGCCGATTATCTCTCCAGCCTGACCACCGGTCTCACCAATGGCGACCTCGATGTCGGCATGGAATTCTGGGACACGACGGCCGGCGAAGCCATGAAGGCTTCCGACGCGACCGGGCAGACCGAACGGCTCGGCAAGCTCGGGCCGAAGGCCAAGGAAGAGTGGTGGTTTCCCGAATACATGAAGGAGAAATGCCCCGGCCTGCCCAACTGGGAAGCGCTGAAGGACCCCAAATGCGCCGAAGCGTTTTCGACGGCCGAGACGGCCCCGAAGGGTCGTTATCTCGGCGGCCCGGTGACCTGGGAAGGCTTTGACGACGAACGCGTCGAGGCGCTGAAGCTGCCCTTCACCGTCATCCATGCCGGCACCGACGCGGCGATGTTCGCCGAGCTCGATTCAGCCTATCAGCGCAAGGCGCCGATCATGCTTTGGGTCTATTCGCCGCATTGGGCGCCGGCCAAATACAAGGGCGAATGGGTCGAATTCCCCGAATATACGCCGGAGTGTTACGGTGACCCGAAATGGGGCACGAATCCCGACGCCAAATATGACTGCGGCAAGCCGCATGGCGAGATCTGGAAATATTCCTGGGCCGGCATGAAGGACAAATGGCCGATCGCCTACAAGGTGGCGAAAGCCTATACGGTCGACACCGACGAGCTCAACAAGATGAGCGGCGAGATCGATCTCGGCGGCAAGACGCCGGAAGACGTCGCCGCCGCCTGGATCGCGGCCCACGAAGCCGACTGGAAAGCCTGGGCGCAGTGATCGTTCCGACTGGAAAAGTGAGACCCGGCTGTTGATCAGCCGGGCCTCATTCTTTGATACTCCAGAAGGACGACCGAATGACGGAAGCGACTGAACAGACTTTGACGACAGCAGGCAAGGATGCCCGCCCGATAAAACTTGCCTGCCGCAATGTCTGGAAACTGTTCGGGGCGAACGCGGCGCATTTCATCCGCCAGCGCGACGGCAAGGCCAGCATGGCGGAAGTCGCTGCGGCCGGGCTGGTGGGCGCAGTGCGCGCCGTCGACCTCGAAATCCGCCAGGGCGAGATCTTCATCATCATGGGGCTTTCGGGGTCGGGCAAGTCGACGCTGGTGCGCTGCATGTCGCGGCTGGTCGAGCCGACGCATGGCAAGGTCGAGTTCGAGGGTAAGGATCTGCTCAAGATATCCGATGCCGCGCTGATCGAACTCAGACGTCATCGCATGGGCATGGTGTTCCAGAATTTTGCGCTTTTGCCGCACCTCAACGTGCTGGAGAACATCGCCTTTCCCCTCGGCATCCAGGGACAGGATCGGGCGACGCGTGAGGCGCGCGCCCGCGAGGTCATCGAACTTGTGGGCTTACGCGGACGCGAGCATTTCTATCCGCGCGAATTGTCCGGTGGCCAGCAGCAGCGTGTCGGCATCGCCCGCAGCCTCGCCACCAAGCCGGAAGTCTGGTTCCTCGACGAACCGTTCTCGGCGCTCGATCCGCTGATCCGCCGCGAGATGCAGGACGAATTAATGCGGCTGCAGACCATGCTGCACAAAACCATCGTCTTCATCACCCATGATTTCGACGAAGCCATCCGGCTGGCCGACCGCATCGCCATCATGAAGGACGGCGAGGTCATCCAGATCGGCACGCCGGAAGAGCTGGTGGTCAATCCGGCGACCGACTATGTCGCCGAATTCACCCGCGACGTCCACCGCGCCAAGGTGATCTCGGCGCGCAGCCTGATGCGCGCCTGCGACGGCAGCGAGCATGGCGGCACGGTGGCGCCGGATGCCAGAATATCGAGCTTCTCGGCAGATATCGTTGCCGCCGGCAAACCGTTCGCCGTGGTCAACGGCTCCGGCGAGCCGATCGGCGAGGTGACGCCGCAAGCGGTTATCGATCTTCTGGCCGGCATAGAGCACCCGAGACCCGGCGCATGACGGTGACGGCAAGCGCCAGCGAATCCAGGCCCCCAGTTCAACGCTGGCTGGCGATCTGGGCCTTGGCGCTTGCGGCTGTGCTGGTCGTGTTCCTGTTGCGGGATAGCATGTCGTGGGCCGTCAACTATCCGACCGAGGCGGTGATTCCGGTTGCCGACTGGGTCAGCGCACTGATGCGCTGGATAAAGTCGAACTTCTCCTGGCTGACCCGTTCGATCACCGCCGTGCTCGGTGTGCCGCTGGATTTCGCACTCAATCTTCTGGCCAAGAATTTCAAGATCGGCCATGGCGCCGACATGTTCGTGCTGCCGCGCCTGTCCTGGGTCGGCGTCTGCGCCGCGGCATACCTCGCCGGACGCGCCGCCGGCGGCTGGAAGCTCGGCGCGCTGGTCGGCGGCTGCTTCCTCTACATCGCGCTGTTCGGCCAATGGACCAGCGCCATGCTGACGCTGGCCCTGATCTCGATCGCCGTGCCGTTCTGTATCGTCACCGGCCTGTTCGTTGGCATCTGGGCATGGCGCAAGCCGTGGGCCGAAAGGCTCATCGTCTCCCCTGCCCTCGATCTGATGCAGACGATCCCGACCTTCGCCTATCTGATCCCGATGCTGCTGTTGTTCGGCAACAGCCCGGTTTCGGCGATGATCGCGACAGCGATTTTCGCGACGCCGCCGATGGTGCGGGCGACGATGCTCGGCCTGTCCAGGGTGCCGTCCGAAATCGACGATTTCAGCGAGATGGCCGGCTGCACGGCGCGGCAGAAACTGTGGAAGGTGCTGTTGCCCTCGGCGCGACCGACGCTGATGGTCGGCGTCAACCAGGTCATCATGCTGGCGCTGAACATGGTGATCATCGCCTCGATGATCGGCGCCGGCGGCCTCGGCTACGATGTGCTCCTGGCGCTCAGGGCGCTGAAGGTCGGCGAGGCGATGGAAGCCGGCCTCGCCATCGTGGCGCTAGCCATCGCGCTCGACCGGCTGAGCCAGGCCATCGCCCACAAGCAGGCAAAGGGCAGCGCCCATCAGGAGGCCAGACGAAGCTTCTGGCGGCGCTATCCCAATCTGACGTTGGCAATCGCCATCCTCGCCATCACCACGTTGCTCAGCCTGTTCGTGCCAGCCTTCGCGGCGCTGCCGAAGGCGATGACCCTCACCACTGCGCCGCTGTGGAAGGCCGCGGTGAACTGGATCACGCTCAATTTCTTCGACATGATCGAAGCCTTCCGCGTGGCACTCATCCTCAATGTGCTGAACCCGGTGCGCGCCTTCTGCGAAGGTTTTCCGTGGCTGGGTACGGTGTTCCTGCTCGGCCTTGCCGGCTACCAGCTCTCCGGCTTGCGCCTTGCTGCTCTCGTCGCCGCACTGACTGCCTTCTGCGCCGTCACCGGCCTCTGGGAAAAGACCATGGCGACGGTCTATCTATGCGGCATCTCGGCGTTTATCGCTTGCCTGATCGGTATTCCAGTCGGGCTGATGGCGTCACGCAGCGACCGTTTCGAGAAGATCGTGACGCCCATCATCGACACGCTGCAGGTGCTGCCGTCCTTCTGCTTCATCATCCCGGTGGTGATGCTGTTCCGCGTCGGCGACGTCACCGCGATGATCGCCACCGTCGCCTTCGCCGTGGTGCCGGCCATCCGCTACACCAATCTCGGCATCCGACAGGTGCCGCCGGCGCTGATCGAGGCGGCGAAGGTGTCGGGCTGCACCAAGCGTCAGACCTTCTTTCGCGTGCAATTGCCGCTGGCGCTGCCGGAGATCATGCTTGGCGTCAACCAGACGATCCTGATGGCGCTGGCGATGATCATCATCTGCGCCATGGTCGGCACGCGCGATCTCGGCCAGGAGGTGTTCATCGCATTGTCCAAGGCCGATTCCGGCCGCGGCATCGTCGCCGGCCTCGCCATCGCCTTCATCGGCATCGTCGCCGACCGGCTGTTCAACGCCTGGACGGCCAAGGCACGGGCAAGGCTGGGGTAAACTCAACCGCCGATACCACCGAAAGGAGAAGGAGAATGACCAGCAGAATGGCCAGATGCACCTGCGGCCAATTGCAGATAAGTTGCCCGCAAGAGCCCGCCATGGTCTCGCTTTGCCATTGCCTGGACTGTCAGCGTCGGACCGGCAGCCCATTCGGGATCGCGGCCTTCTTCGACGCCGCCGCAACCGAGATCAGCGGCTCGTCCAAGACTTTCCAGCGCGATTCCGACAGCGGCTTCCCTATCACCTTTCATTTCTGCGGAATGTGCGGCTCAAACGTGTTCTGGTATCCGTCACGAAAACCGGAGGCGGTCGCAGTGGCCGTCGGCTGTTTCGCCGATCCGTCATTCCCCGCGCCAACAAAGTCCGTCTATGGCAAGAGCCGCCATGAGTGGGTCGTGGCGTCGGTTTGATCGGAACCCTTGGGTGCGGCGAGGAAGCCGCTACTCCGCCGCGACTCCTTTGACCTCCAGATAGCTCTCCATCGAATCGTCCATCGCCTGCAGCCAGGGCGTATGGTGCAGCGGCGCCATCGTGCCGGTCATCAGCGAGCGATAGGCATTGTCGCGGAATGTCATGATGTTCTCCATCTTGTGGTGCTCCCACTCCATGAAGGTCTGATTGACAGCCTCGACGTCGAAGCCGGGATAATCGGTCTGGTCCATCAATTCCTTGGTGTAGTCGCCCTGGAACCAGATCATCTGCTCGGCATCTTCGAGCGTTTCCTCGCGAGCGCGCCACTTCGCGCCATGCGCCACCATCGCCTCGGCCGACGGCAGCTTGATGCGACCCATGATGACGTCGCGGGCGAACCAGGCCTGCGCGTCGAACATGTTGAAGGTGTAGAACTGGTCCTGCATGCCGATATAGGACAGCTGCGGATTCTTCTCCCAGACGACGCCTTCGTAGATACCGTCCGGCCACATGCGGTTGGCGGTCTTGAGCTTCAGATCGTCGGTGAGGAAGGGGAAGGAGTGGAGATAACCCGTGCACAGGATGATGGCGTCGACATCCCTGGTGGTGCCATCTTTGAAATGGGCGGTCTTGCCGACGACCTTCTGCAGCAGTGGCACTTCCTTCCAGTTCTCCGGCCATTTGAAGCCCATCGGCTTGGAGCGATAGCTGGAGGTGATGGATTTGGCGCCGTATTTGTAGCATTGCGAACCGATGTCCTCGGCCGAATAGGAACGGCCGATGATCAGTATGTCCTTGCCCTTGAATTCCATGGCGTCGCGAAAATCATGGCTGTGCAGGATACGGCCGTTGAAGGTCGAGAAGCCCTCGAAATAAGGCACGTTGGGTACGGAGAAATGTCCGGAGGCGACGACGACATTGTCGAATTCCTCGGAGTAAGTGACGTCGTTGGCGCGATCATGCGCGGTGACGGTGAATTTCTTGGTCTGGTCCGAGAAAGTGACCATGCGCACCGGGCTGTTGAAGCGCACCCATTTACGCACGCCGGATTTCTCGACACGACCCTTGATATAGTCCCACAGCACGGCACGCGGCGGGTAAGAGCCGATCGGCCGGCCGAAATGCTCCTCGAACGTGTAATCGGCGAATTCGAGGCATTCCTTCGGCCCATTCGACCAGAGGTAGCGGTACATCGAGCCGTGGACCGGATCACCATGCTCGTCGAGACCGGTGCGCCACGTGTAGTTCCACAGGCCGCCCCAGTCGGACTGCTTTTCGAAGCAGACGATTTCGGGAATATCGGCGCCCTTGTCGGCCGCTGACTTGAAGGCCCTGAGTTGGGCCATACCAGACGGTCCGGCACCAATGACGGCAACACGACTTTTCATTGCGGACCTCCCGTTCTGATTTCGACTTTTGTCTTGACGCAATTCCCAAGGGAAAGCGCCTACGAGCTTTTCCCGGGAAAACCGTTTCACACTTTTCCTGGAATTGCTCTTACGAAACAAATTTCACTGACAGGGACAGTAATTGGCGCTCCCGTGCTGTCAACAGGTCTTGCGTCGAAACAGCGTTGCGCGATTGCAACTTTCGGGGAAAAGCGGTCGCGGACCAAACATCGGGAAAACCGGGCAATCCGCCACGCAGGGCTTGTTGCGGCGGTTGCGCTCATGTATCGGCAACGAATATGTTCACCTTGAGTGAAATAAATCCACAGGGTTCGGGGGCGGCGACATGGCGAAAAAGTCTTCAGATTCCAAGCCTGGCATCACCGCGGCCAAGGCCAAGCCATTGCCGAAGGCCGCCGACGGGCGAACCATCCGCACGCCGCTGACCCAAAACCCGCACGCCATTCGCGACACCCGTGAAAAAGTGCTAGAAGTCGCGATCGGCCGCGAGGTGCGGGCGTTCCGCAAGAAGCTTGGCATCACCGTCGCCGACCTCGCGGTCGCCACCGACATTTCGCTGGGCATGCTATCGAAGATCGAGAACGGCATCACCTCGCCATCACTGACCACTTTGCAGGCGCTGTCGCGAGCGCTCGGCGTTCCCGTCACCGCCTTCTTCCGGCGCTTCGAGGAGGAGCGAAGTGCTGTCTTCGTCAAGGCCGGCGAAGGCCTCGACGTCGAGCGCCGCGGCACGCGTGCCGGCCATCAGTACAATCTGCTTGGCCATATCGGCTCCAACACCAGCGGCGTGGTCGTCGAACCTTATCTGATCACGCTGACCGAGGATTCCGATGTGTTCCCGACCTTCCAGCATGAGGGCATGGAGTTCCTCTATATGCTCGAAGGCGAGGTTACTTACCGGCATGGCAGCAATCTCTATCCAATGAAGCCCGGCGACAGCCTGTTCTTCGACGCCGACGCCCCGCATGGGCCCGAAGTGCTGACGGTTCTGCCGATGCGCTACCTCTCGATCATCTGCTATCCGCAAAACAGCGCGGGCTAAGGTGTACTGACATTCAGGTGAGGCCGGCCTGCAAATGGCGGCTTCCTACGCTTCCGGTGCTCACGTACGAAAAGTACCCTCCGCTCCGGTTCTCGGAAGCCACCATTTTCGGCTCGGCCTGACCTGAATGTCAGCACACCTTAATCCGGCCCGAAGCCTGCAGATGTCGGGCTGCCGTCATCCAGCTTCGACAGCCATTCGACCAGTGTCGGGCGATAGCGCGTCAGGCCCTTGTAGGTGGCGAGTTCCTCGGGCAGGTCGCGGATCACGCGGTGCAGGCGGCGCGCCCATTTCGGCTGCGTCACCAGTTCGTCCATCTTGATCAGGTAGCAGCGGATCGGGAAGACGATGCCGTTCGAGCGGGGCAAGCGCCAGAAGCTTTGCAGCTCGACGCGCAGATGCACCTTGTCGCCGACATTCTCCGGCGTCACCGTCGTCCGGTCCGGTCCCCATTTGTGATAATTTTCCGGGCTGGTGTCGAGCCGCGGATTGATGGTCATGGTCCAGTTCAGGCGGCGCGCCGGCTTGCCCTGCTGGATGTTGGTGAGGAATTTCAGCGCCCGGATGAAAATCCCCTTCTCATGCGCTAGCGGCACCGGCGCGTGCCATTCGAAAAAGTTCATGCCGATGTCGAAATCGAGCGACCAGTCGGCCTGGGTGGTGACCATGCCGGCATCCATCCACAGATTGCCGTCGCGCTGGTCGAGGATGCAGAAATCGCCCTGGCTCTGACGCGTGATGTATTCCATCGGGCCATAGGGCAGTGTCGAAGTATCGCCAAAGGTGAAGCTGTCGTCGATGCCGAGCGGCCGGTTGATCCAGCGCCATTTGTCGCCATCACGCGTCAGCGTGAAATGCTCGGGATAGCCCAGCGCCTGCTGTTCCATCAGGAGTTCGAGCAGGTCCCAGCCGGCCAGCGTCATGTGCGGCAGCGACTGGCAGCGCAGCGGATCCTCGGCCAGCACCAGCGCACGGTCCTGCATCTCGGCGACATAGTGTTCGTCGACGTCGATCAGGTTCTCCAGCACGCTGCCCTTCGGCCCGACGACATGCGGCTCGATGTTGACCGCATACATGTAGCTGTCTTCGTGGAACGGGAACGGAAACCGCCTGATGTGCTCCGGACTGTTCCTGAAGGTGAAGTCGTCGCGGAACGTTTCCTTGCGAAAGGTGATGCCCAAGCTCGCCTCCTATCTTTCCAACACCAGCGACCTGCCCTCGAAGCGCGATACGCAAGGCATGATCTTGTTGCAGGATCGGTGCTCTTCCTCGCTCAGCCAGTGATCGTTGTGGATGAATTTGCCGTCATGCGAGATGACGTTGGTTTCGCACTGGCCGCAGACACCGCCGCGACAGAGATAGGGCGGATCGACGCCCGCCGCTTCGATCGCTTCGAGCAGACTCTGCTGCTCGTCGACGCGGATCGTCTTGCCACTGACGGCAAGCTCCACGTCGAACGGCGCGCCGGGCTGCGGTGCCGCGAAATGCTCGAAATGCACGGTCTCCGCCGGCCAGCCGAGGCTGGCTGCGCGGTCGCGCACCCAGCCGATCATGCCGGACGGACCGCAGACATAGAGATGCGTGCCGAGCGGCTGCGAGGACAACAGCCGGTCGAGTTCGATGCGCTCGTCGCGGTCGTCGTGATAGAGCCTGACCCGGCGGTCGTAACGCTCTCTCAGCACGTCGGCATAGGTGCCGAGCGAGGCGGTGCGGCAAGTGTAGTGCAGCTCAAAGTTACCGCCTTCCGCCGCCAGCTGCGCGGTCTGCGCCATGAACGGGGTGATGCCGATGCCGCCGGCCAGCATGAGATGCTTTTTTGCCCTGAGGTCGAGCGAGAACAGGTTGACCGGATAGCTGATCACCATCTCCAGGCCCGGCTTGACGCTCCGGTGCATGAACAGCGAGCCGCCGCGGCCGACATCGTCGCGCCGCACCGAGATCGTGTATTCGCTGGTATTGAGCGGCGAGCCCATCAGCGAGTAGGGATTGAGCCTGGTGCGTTCGCCATCGCGCATCTCGACCACGACATGGGCGCCACCGGAAAATGTCGGCAAGAGCTCACCGTCACGCCGGCGAAAATGGAAGCGCGTCACCAGATCGTTGACCGGGACGACGTCGCTGACCACGACGTCAAGCTTGGTGGTGCCGGTGCTCATCGAAAGATCTCCTCCATGGGAGGGATTTCGCTGCGATCCTCGGCATTGATGCAGACCCCCTGGAAGGCCGCAAGACGCCGCGAGTAATGATCGCGTACCAGAAGAAGCAGGCCACAATGCGAACAGATCGCTGGCTGGGTCGTCACGTTTTCGGTGATGCCCTTGCAATGGACACACTGCATGCGCCGCGCCAGCGAGCCGCGATGTTCGGTCTGGATCGAAGTATGGTCGATGCCGGCTTCGAGCGCGACTTGCATGGCCTGGCCGATCAACCCTTCGGTGCCGGCGAGATAGAGGCGCAAGCCCATATGCGCGTTGGCCAGCGTCTGCCTCAATCGCGGCAGCAGGCTGGCGAAGGACGGTGCCTCGTGGAACTGGGCGGGCCTTAGTGCTTCAAGGGCAGCGACATGTTTGCGGCCGGGGCCAGGAATGAAGACGATCTCGGCTCCGTCGAAGAAACTGGCCGGGGCCGTCCTAGCCATATCGGTGATCGCAAGCGCCCCCTCGGTATCCGCGATGAAAAGATGATGCTTGCCGGGCTGCGGAGACAAGGTCCCGTAAACCGGCCGGCTGATGATGCTTTTCGCTGCCATTCTCTCTTTATGCCTCGAACCCCTCGCCGTTGGCTATGCCTCAACCTTTCGCGGTGCGCTTGGTCTTCTTGGGGTCATCGAACGGCAATGGCTGCGCCGTCGCCTTGATCGCCCCGCTCTCGTTGCGGATCTCGAGCTTGGTGCCCTGGACGGCGCAGTCGACGTCGAGCCGGGCGATGCCCATCGATTTCTTGACCAGCGGCGAATACATGGCGCAAGTCACCACGCCGACCTTTTTGTCGCCGCGATAGACCGGCGCGCCTTCGTCGGCCGGCTCCTTGCCGTCGAGCAGCACGCCGAAGATCTTGAAGCGCTCCTTGCCCTTGAGGCGGTAATGCTCCTCGGCGCCGCGAAAGCCGGTCTTGCCGGGGCTGACGGTGAAGTCGAGGCCGAGCTCCCACAGCGTGTCGCCGGGGCCTTCATTGTCGAACGGATACTTTTGGGAATTGTCGTAGGGATAAAACAGCAGGTAGCTTTCGACGCGCAGCATATCGAGCGTGGTGAAGCGGCAAGGGATGATGCCGGCGCCCTTGCCCTCATCGAGAATCCTGTCCCAGATCATGCCGGCGTCCTGGCCGCGGCAGAAGATCTCGTAGCCGCGCTCGCCGGTATAGCCGGTGCGCGAGATCATCACCGGAAGACCGAAGAGTTGCGTCTGCATGTGGTGGAAATAGTTGAGGTCGCGAATTCCGGGCACATGCTTGGCCAGATAGTCGACAGCGGTCGGTCCCTGCAGCGACAGATCGTGCAGATTGTCGTCGAAGCGCAGCGAGACGTCGCGCCCGACGGAAGCGCGCTGCAGCTCCTCATGGCCGGTGCCGGAGCCGTGCACAACCATCCAGCTGTTGGGACTGATGCGGTAGATGATGCAGTCGTCGGTGAATTTGCCGGCCTCGTTCAGCATGCAGGCATAGGCCGACTTGCCGGGATAGATTTTTTCCACGTCGCGCGTTGTCGCCAAGTCGATCAGGTGCGAGGCGTGCGGCCCGGTGATGTGGACCTTCTTCAGGCCGGAGACGTCCATCAGTCCGGCCTTGGTGCGGATGGCGATGTACTCCTCGTCGGCATCCTTGTCGTAGGTCCAGGCGGTTCCCATCCCGCTCCAGTCTTCGAGCTTCGAGCCGAGCGCGCGGTGGCGGTCCGCCAGGGTCGAAAATCTCCAGGATGCCGTCATGGGCTTGTTTCTCCTCAACACAATTGCCGACGTTTCGCCGTTTCAGGGCACTGGAGGCCACGCGACGGACGGCGCCATATTGACTCAAAACTCTAAAAGCGCGCAATACTAAGATGCAAAAAGTTTTACTGAGAGGCAAGGAGTGCAACTGAACGGAGGGGACATGAAATGGAAGGGAATCTCAACGCTCTAACGACCATTTTCACGGAATTCTATTATTGGGTGACCATCGTCATGATGTTCCTCATCCATGTCGGGTTCTGCACGTACGAGGTGGGGGTGTCACGTCGGCGCAATCACCTGAAAACGCTCATGAAGAACGCGATGGCGATCCCGCTCGTCACGGTCACGTTCTATTTTTTCGGCTGGTGGATCTATTTCGGATTCCCCAACGGGCCGGGCATCGCAGGCGGACTTGTCACGGCACCTTTCGCCGAGCCGTGGAACCCGCTGATGGGCACTCATCTTTCCGGCGTCAATCCGGGAGAGACGGGGGTCACGCCTACCGACGCCGCGCTGTGGCACCGCCTCAACGGCGTGTTCTGGGGCGCCTTCCTGCTGTTCTCCATCACCACGGCGTCGATCGTCTCCGGTGCTATCATAGAGCGCGCGCGCTCAGGTGCGTTCTGGATCGTCGCGGTGCTGGTCGGTTCGGTGCTGTGGATTCTCGACGCGTCCTGGGGCTGGCATCCGCAAGGATGGATGGTGAAGCTCTGGGGCTATCACGACGCCTATGCATCGGGAGTCGTGCATGCGATCGCCGGCGGTGCGGCGCTCGCCTTCCTCATCGTGCTCGGACCGCGCATCGGCAAGTTCAGGCCCGACGGCACGGCCCGAGATATCCCGCCCCACAATGTCTGGCTGGTCACGATTGGGCTGTTCCTGATCTATACCGGTTTCTGGGGCTTCTATGCCGCATGCAACATTCCGCTGATAAGCCCGGCCACGATCGCCGGCCAGATCACCGGCGAGACCTGGACGGCGACCAATATCTATCTCGGGCCGACCACGCTCTCGGCGATCACCTTCAACTTCCTGATGTCGCTGTCAGGCGGCATGATGGCCGGCTACATCGTTTCGAAAGGCGATCCCTTCTGGACGTTCTCGATGGGACTTTGCGGCGTTATTTCGGCCTCGGCCGGCAACGACCTCTATCATCCGATCCAGGCGCTGCTGATCGGCGCGATCGTGCCTAGCATCTGCTACAAGCTGCACTATTTCGTCGAGCGCCGCTTCAAGATCGACGATGCGGTGGGCGCCGTTGCCGTGCACGGCTATGGCGGGTTCCTCGGCGTCGTCGTGGCGGGCTTCATGCTGTGGGGACAGCCGTCCTCGCCCTATGAGGGCTTCGCACATATCAACCCGCTCGGTAATTTCGCAGGCGCGGTGTTGATGTTCGTGCTCGGCTTCGCCCCCACCTTTGTCGTCTGCAAGATCCTCAACAGCATGAACCTGCTGCGTGTACCGGCGAAGGTCGAACTCGAAGGGGTCGATTTTGCCCTCAACCATGCGTTCGAGGCGTCAGTCCGCGAAGTGGGAACCGCCGAAAAGGCCATGATCAAATAGCCAAGCGACAGGAGAACTCGCAATGTCTACCAATGGTATGGAAAGCTGGGCCGTCGATCTCAAGGACGTCGGCGCAATCTACCCGTTTCAGGGTTCCGAAGTCCTGATGGTAATCGTCGGCCTCGTTTTCTGGATCGGCTGGCACGTCATCCAGACGCGCAACGAGACCGCTGAAATCGAGGCCGATATGACTGCGGACCGTAGCGGGGACGAGACAAGAGAGGCGATCGACCGCTATTAGGGCTGTGCCCGGTCGCCTGGCGTCCAGTCGCGCCAGGCGATTTGTTTCTCATGAAAAAAACTTTCATGTGAGTTGAATAAGTCTCGTGAAGCTGGTAGCACCGAAATCACACTCACCATCGGAGGCTGACATGTGTGGAATCGTCGGACTTTTCTTGAAGGACAAGGCGCTAGAGCCCAAGTTGGGCGCCATGCTTTCGGAAATGCTGATCTCACTCAGCGACCGCGGTCCCGACAGCGCCGGCATCGCCATCTACGGCGCGCCGACCGGCAACGAGGCCAAGATCACCATCCAGTCGGCGAAGCCGGAACGCGATTTCCGCGGTCTCGATGCCGAGCTTGCCAAGGCTATCGGCGTGCCGGTGAGCGTGGCGGTAAAGTCAACCCACGCGGTCGTCAGGACCAAGCCCGACAAGATCGACGAGGCGCGAGAAACCATCCGGGCGCTCAGGCCCGACATCCGCATCATGGGCGCCGGCGACGTGGTGGAAATCTACAAGGAAGTCGGTCTGCCGGAGGCGGTTGTCGAGCGTTTCGACGTCCGCAAGATGACCGGCACGCATGGCATTGGCCATACCCGCATGGCGACGGAATCGGCTGTCACAACGATGGGCGCGCATCCGTTCTCGACCGGCGCCGATCAGTGCCTGGTGCACAACGGCTCGCTCTCCAATCACAATAATGTCCGGCGCGAGTTGGTCCGCGAAGGCATGACATTCGAGACCGAGAACGACACCGAGGTGGCGGCCGCCTATCTCTCCTCGCAGATGGCGCATGGCAAGAATCTCGGCGAAGCGCTGGAAGGCACGCTTTCCGACCTCGACGGTTTCTTCACCTTCGTCGTCGGCACCAAGAACGGCTTCGGCGTGGTGCGCGATCCGATCGCCTGCAAGCCCGCCGTGATGGCCGAGACCGACCAGTATGTCGCCTTCGGCTCGGAATATCGTGCGCTCACCAAACTGCCCGGCATAGACAATGCGAGGGTCTGGGAACCCGAGCCCGCCACCGTCTATTTCTGGGAGCATTGAGCTGATGCCGGCAACCAGGCTTTCAAAGACGGCAGCGCACGATCATGCATCCAGGGTCTTCGACCTCGACGCGATGTCGCTGCGCGAGCTCAACCAGGCGCTTCACAGGCTGACCCCCGGTTCGAACGAAACGGCCTGGGAGGTGCTGAACCCAAAAGGCAGCCACTCGGTCGCCGTCGGCGTCGACCAGCCGGTCAGCATCGATGTGCGCGGCAGCGTCGGCTATTATTGCGGCGGCATGAACGATGGCGCCGCGATCACCGTCCACGGCTCGGCCGGACCAGGTGTCGGCGAGAACATGATGTCGGGCTCCATCACCATCAAAGGCGACGCCAGCCAATATGCGGGCGCCACCGGCCGTGGCGGGTTGCTGGTCATCGAGGGCAATGCCTCGTCGCGCTGCGGCATTTCGATGAAAGGCATCGACATCGTCGTGCACGGCAATATCGGCCATATGTCGGCCTTCATGGCGCAGTCCGGCAATCTGGTCGTGCTGGGCGATGCAGGCGATGCATTGGGCGATTCCATCTATGAGGCGCGGCTGTTCGTGCGCGGCAAGGTCAACAGCCTTGGCGCCGACTGCATCGCCAAGGAGATGCGGACAGAACATCTGGAACTGCTGCAGGGCTTGCTCGACCGCGCCGGGGTGACAGGCGTCAAGCCGGCTGAGTTCAAGCGCTACGGCTCGGCGCGCACGCTCTACAATTTCAATATCGACAATGCCGACGCATATTGAGGCAAAATGACTTATCGCAACCCGCCGACGACCCCGCGCAAATCCGCGACCTTCGACGACTACACGCTTTCCGAGATCCGCCGCGCCGCGGCGACCGGCATCTATGACATCCGCGGCGCCGGCGCCAAGCGCAAGCTGCCGCATTTCGACGACCTTCTGGTTCTTGGCGCTTCGATCTCGCGCTATCCGCTCGAGGGCTATCGCGAGCGCTGCGACACCAGTGTCGTGCTGGGTTCTCGCCATGCCAAGAAGCCGATCGAGCTGAAGATTCCGATCACCATCGCCGGCATGAGTTTTGGCTCGCTGTCCGGGCCGGCCAAGGAAGCGTTGGGCCGGGGTGCGACGCTTTCCGGCACCTCGACAACCACCGGCGACGGCGGCATGACCGAGGAAGAGCGCGGCCATTCCAAGACGCTGGTCTATCAATATCTACCATCGCGCTACGGCATGAACCCGCGCGATTTGCGCCGGGCCGATGCGATCGAAGTGGTGGTCGGCCAGGGCGCCAAGCCCGGCGGAGGCGGCATGCTGCTGGGCCAGAAGATCTCAGACCGCGTCGCCGAGATGCGGACGCTGCCGAAAGGCATCGACCAGCGCTCGGCCTCGCGCCATCCCGACTGGACCGGCCCCGACGATCTCGAGATCAAGATCCTGGAACTGCGCGAGATCACCGACTGGGAAAAGCCGATCTACGTCAAGGTCGGCGGCGCGCGACCCTATTACGACACTGCTCTTGCGGTGAAATCGGGCGCTGACGTCGTCGTCGTCGACGGCATGCAAGGCGGCACCGCCGCGACGCAGGAAGTGTTCATCGAGAATGTCGGCCAGCCGACGCTTGCCTGTATCAGGCCGGCGGTGCAAGCGCTGCAGGATCTCGGCATGCACCGCAAGGTGCAGCTGATCGTCTCCGGCGGCATCCGCAACGGCGCCGATGTCGCCAAGGCGCTGGCGCTCGGCGTCGACGCCGTGTCGATCGGCACTGCGGCGCTCGTCGCGCTTGGCGACAACGATCCGCGCTGGGAGGCGGAGTATAACGAGCTCGGCACCACCGCTGGCGCCTATGACGATTGGCATGAGGGCCGCGACCCGGCGGGCATCACCACGCAGGATCCCGAATTGATGAAGCGGGTCGACCCGATCGCCGCCGGACGGCGACTGGCAAACTATTTGAAGGTAATGACGCTGGAAGCGCAGACCATCGCACGCGCCTGCGGCAAGAACAGCCTGCACAATCTCGAGCCCGAGGATCTCGTCGCGCTCACCATCGAAGCCGCCGCCATGGCCGGCGTGCCGCTGGCCGGCACCAACTGGATACCGGGGAAGAACGGCTTCTGACAGAGACTGCCAATACCACATAAGCGAGGAACTATAATGGGGAACGATCTCGCCGCTTTCGCCAAGAAGAACGGCGTCAAATATTTCATGATTTCCTACACCGACCTGTTCGGTGGGCAACGCGCCAAGCTGGTGCCGGCGCAAGCGATCGCCGACATGCAGCAGGATGGCGCCGGCTTTGCCGGCTTTGCCACCTGGCTGGATCTGACACCGGCGCACCCGGACATGCTGGCGGTGCCGGATCCGGATTCGGTCATCCAATTGCCGTGGAAGCCTGAGGTCGCCTGGGTCGCCGCCAACTGCATCATGGACGACAAGGAGGTCGACCAGACGCCACGCAACACGCTGAGGCGGCTGATCGCCGAAGCCGCGACCGACGGCATGCATATCAAGACTGGCGTCGAGGCGGAGTTCTTCCTGATCTCACCAGACGGCAAGGCAATCTCCGACGAATATGATACGGCGTCAAAACCTTGCTACGACCAGCAGGCGGTGATGCGCCGCTATGACGTGATCGCCGAGATCTGCGACCATATGCTGGCGCTCGGCTGGGGCGCCTACCAGAACGACCATGAGGACGCCAACGGCCAGTTCGAGATGAACTGGGCCTTCGACGACGCGCTGGCCACCGCCGACAAGCACTCCTTCTTCAAGTTCATGGTCAAGTCGATCGCCGAGAAGCATGGCCTGCGCGCAACTTTCATGCCCAAACCCTTCCAGGGCCTGACCGGTAATGGCTGCCATGCCCATATCTCGGTGTGGGACAAGGCAGGCAAGACCAATGTCTTTGCCGACAATGCAATGGAGCTTGGCCTGTCGGCAAAAGGCAGGAACTTCCTGGGCGGCATCATGAAGCATGCCTCGGCGCTGGCTGCAATCACCAATCCGACGGTCAATTCCTACAAGCGCATCAATGCGCCGCGCACGATTTCGGGCGCGACCTGGGCGCCGAACACCGTGACCTGGACCGGCAACAACCGCACCCATATGGTGCGCGTGCCCGGCCCCGGCCGCTTCGAACTCAGGCTGCCCGACGGCGCGGCCAACCCTTACCTCTTGCAGGCCGTCATCATCGCCGCCGGGCTGGACGGCATCCGCTCCAAGGCAGACCCCGGCAAGCGCTACGATATCGACATGTACCAGTTCGGCCATACGGTGAAGGGCGCGCCCAAACTGCCGCTCAACCTGCTCGATGCGCTGCGCGAGTTCGACAAGGACAAATCGCTCAAGACGGCGCTGGGTGAGGAATTCTCGTCGGCTTATCTAAAGCTGAAGCACCAGGAATGGAATTCCTATGCTTCGCACTTCACGCAGTGGGAGCGCGACCACACGCTGGATATCTGATGTCCGGAGTGGGGCGAGCGGCCTTGGAATGACGCAATGAAATACTCGATCTTCTCGCTCGCCCGCGCCGCCCTTTCCGGCCACAAGAATTGGCAACGCACCTGGCGCGACGCCACGCCGAAGGACCGCTACGACGTGGTGGTCATCGGCGGCGGCGGCCACGGGCTGGCGACCGCATGGTTCCTCGCCAGCGAATACGGCATCAGGAATGTCGCCGTGCTGGAAAAAGGCTGGATCGGCTCCGGCAATGCCGGCCGCAACACCACCATCATCCGCTCCAATTACGGGCTGCCCGGCAACACCGGATTCTATGAGCTGTCGATGAAGCTGTGGGAGCGGATGGAGCAGGACCTCAACTACAACACGATGGTCAGCCAGCGCGGCGTCATCAACCTTTATCATTCCGACGCGCAGCGCGATGCCTATGCGCGGCGCGGCAACACCATGCGCATCAACGGCATCGACGCCGAACTGCTCGATCTTGCCGCGGTCAAGAAGATGATGCCGTTCCTGAATTTCGACAATGCGCGTTTTCCGGTGCAAGGCGGGCTCTTACAGCGGCGCGGTGGCACGGCGCGACATGATGCCGTCGTCTGGGGCTATGCCCATGCGGCGAGCGCACTCGGCGTCGACATCATCCAAAACTGCGAGGTCACCGGTTTTGTCAGAGATGCCAACGGCAAGGTGACCGGTGTCGAGACCTCGCGCGGCAGGATCGGCGCCGGCAAGGTCGGCATGGCGGTCGCCGGCAGTTCCTCGCGCGTCGCCTCGATGGCGGGGCTGCGCCTGCCGATCGAAAGCCATGTGCTGCAGGCCTTCGTCTCCGAGGCGATCAAGCCGCTACTGCCCAATGTGATGACCTTCGGCGCGGGCCATTTCTATGTCAGCCAGTCCGACAAGGGCGGGCTGGTCTTCGGCGGCGACATAGATGGCTACAATTCCTATGCCCAGCGCGGCAACATGCCTGTGATGGAAGATGTCTGCGAGGGCGGCATGGCGCTGATCCCGATGATCGGCCGCGTTCGGCTGCTGCGCCAATGGGGCGGTATCATGGACATGTCGATGGACGGCACGCCGATCATCGACAAGACGCCTGTCGACGGGCTCTATCTCAACGCCGGCTGGTGCTATGGCGGCTTCAAGGCAACCCCAGGATCAGGCTTTGTCTTTGCCCATCTTCTGGCGCGCGATGAATCGCACGAGGAAGCGGCAAGGTTCCGCCTCGACAGGTTCCGGCGCGGCGCGATGATCGATGAAAAGGGCGTCGGCGCCCAACCGAACCTGCACTGAGGACGGGCCAGGAAATCATGCGTATTGTCTGTCCTTTCTGCGGCGAACGCGAACTCGGCGAGTTCACCTATCTCGGCGATGCCAAGCCGCAACGACCGGCGGCGGATGCCGGCGAAGACGCCGTCTATGATTATGTCTATCTGCGCGACAACATCGCCGGGGTGATGAGCGAGCACTGGTATCATGGCGGCGGCTGCCGAAGCTGGCTGAAGATCACCCGCAACACGCTGACACATGAGATTTCGGCGGTAGAGCCGGCGGCGGGCGCCGGTGCCGCGAAGGTGGGCGCGTGATGGCCGGCGTGCAGGCAAACCGGCTGGCCAATGGCGGTCTCATCGACCGCTCGGATCCGCTGAATTTCCGTTTCGACGGCAAAAGCTTTGCCGGCTTCCAGGGTGACACGCTCGCCTCGGCGCTGATCGCCAATGGCGTCAAGCTGGTCGGCCGCTCGTTCAAATACCATCGGCCGCGCGGTATCCTCAGCGCAGGTTCGGAAGAGCCCAACGCGCTGGTCGAATTGCGCAGCGGCGCGCGGCGCGAACCGAACACCAAGGCGACCACGGCGGAGCTCTATGAGGGGCTCGAAGCCGCCAGCCAGAACCGCTGGCCGTCGCTGCGCCACGATCTGATGGCGGTGAACCAGCTGTTCGCGCCGATCTTCGTCGCCGGCTTCTACTACAAGACCTTCATGTGGCCGGCGAAATTCTGGGAAGCGATCTATGAGCCGACGATCCGCCGCGCCGCCGGCCTCGGTCGCGCCGCCGGCATTCCTGACCCCGATCACTACGACAAGGCCTGGGCACATTGCGACGTGCTCATCGCCGGCTCCGGCCCGGCAGGACTGGCGGCGGCGCTCGCAGCCGGCCGAAGCGGCGCACGCGTCATCCTGTGCGAGGAGGATTTTGCGCTTGGCGGACGGCTGCTGTCGGATGGCGGCACCATCGACAGCATGCCGGCGGCCGAATGGCTTTCGCGCGCGCTGGCGGAACTCGCGGCACTCCCCGATGTCCGCATCATGACCCGCACGACGCTGTTCGGTGTCTATGATGGCGGCACCTATGGCGCGATCGAACGGGTCAACGACCATCTGCCCTCGCCGCCCGAGCACCAGGTGCGGCAGCGGCTGTGGCGGATCGTGGCCAAGCGCTGCGTGGTCGCGGCCGGCGCCATCGAACGGCCGATCGTCTTTGCCGGCAACGATACGCCCGGCGTGATGATGGCGTCGGCAATGCGGACCTATGTCGCGCGCTATGCGGCGACACCGGCAAAACGCGTCGCGCTGTTCACCAACAATGAGGATGGCTGGCGCACGGTCGAGACCGCGCTCGGCGCGGGATTGCAGATCGCGGCAGTCGTCGACGCACGGCCTGATGTATCGGCTGCTCATCGCTCGCTTGCCTCGAAAGGCGGCTTTCCGGTGCTGAACGGTTCGGTCGCCGCAGTCGATGGCGGCAGGGACGGTGTCAGGAAGATCTCGGTGTCGTTGACGGGCGGCGCCCGCGCCGAAGTTGAGGCCGACGGGCTCGCCGTCTCCGGCGGCTGGAACCCGGCGGTCGCTCTGACCTCCTACCATCGCGGCCGGCCGAAATGGCAGGACGATATCGCAGCCTTCGTGCCGGATGGCGCTCCGCCGGGCATGGTGGCAGTGGGTGCTGCCAACGGCGTTTTCGGTCTCGGCGCCTGCCTGAGCCAGGGCTTTGCGGCAGGCGCGCAAGCCGCACGGGATGCCGGGCGCAGCGGCAAGGCTGGTCTGACACCGGTCGCCGAGGATGAGGCGTTCTCGCTGAACCCGCTCTGGCACGTCGCCGGCAAGGGCAAGGCCTTTGTCGACCAACAGCACGACGTCACTGCTTCAGACATCGAGCTGGCGCAGCGCGAGGGCTTTGAATCGGTCGAGCATCTGAAGCGCTACACGACGCTCGGCATGGCCACCGACCAGGGCAAGACCTCGAATGTCGCCGGCCTCGCCATCATGGCTGCCGTGTCAGGCAAGTCCATTCCCGAGACCGGCACGACGATCTATCGGCCTCCTTACGTGCCGGTCGCCATCGGCGCCTTCGCCGGCCATCATCGCGACGAAAATTTCCATGCGACCCGGCTGACGCCGTCGCACCACTGGGCGGCTGAACAGGGTGCGATCTTTGTCGATACGGGCCTGTGGAAGCGCGCGCAATGGTATCCGCGCGCCGGCGAGAAGGACTGGCTGGACTCCGTCACCCGCGAAGTCAAGGCGGTGCGTGGCGGCGTCGGCTTCTGCGATGTCTCGACGCTCGGCAAGATCGATGTGCATGGCCCCGATGCCGGCGCCTTCCTCGACCGCGTCTACATCAACACGTTCTCAAATCTTGCCGTCGGCAAGGCGCGCTACGGGCTGATGCTGCGCGAGGACGGCATGGTCTATGACGACGGCACCACATCGCGGCTGGCCGAGGACCATTATTTCCTGACCACCACCACCGCCAAGGCCGGGCCGGTGATGCAGCATCTCGAATTCTGCCGGCAGGTGCTCTTTCCCGAGTTCGACGTGCAGTTGACATCGGTCTCCGACCAATGGGCGCAGTTCTCGATCGCCGGACCCAAGACGCGCGACCTGCTCCGAGAGATCGTCGATCCGGGCGAGGATCTGTCGAACGAAGGCTTTCCCTTCATGGGCGCGCGCGAAGTGGCGCTACGCGGCGGCATCAAGGCGCGGCTGTTCCGCATCTCGTTTTCCGGCGAGATGGCGTTCGAGATTTCCGTGCCGGCGCGCTATGGCGACGCGCTGGTGCGCAATCTGATGCAGGCCGGCGCGCCATTCGGGGTGACGCCTTACGGCACCGAAGCGCTTGGCGTCATGCGCATCGAAAAGGGCCATGTCGCCGGGCCGGAACTGAGCGGCACGACGACCGCCGCCGATCTGGGCTTGGGCAAGATGATGTCGACCAAGAAGGATTTCGTCGGCCGCATCATGGCTGGGCGCGAAGCCCTCGTCGCGCCGAACCGGCAGGTCGTCGTCGGCATCAAGCCGACGGACAAGGCAAGCCGCCTGCGTTCGGGCGCGCATATCATTCCGAAGGGCGAGATCCCTGGCCCGGGCAACGACCAGGGTTACGTCACCTCGGTCTGTTTCTCGCCGACGCTCGATCAGTGGATCGGGCTCGGCCTGGTCGAACGCGGCCGCGAACGCATCGGCGAGATCGTCCATGCTCATGATCCGCTGCGCGGCGAAGGCTACGATGTCGAGCTCTGCAATCCCGTCTTCTACGATCCGGAAGGAGGGCGCCAGCGTGGTTGAGTTTTCCTGGGTTGTCCGCAGTCCGCTGGAGCACGCTCTTGTCGCCGGGCCTTATGGCGCGTCTGGTGAAGCCGGCGTGTCGCTGACAGAGATCCGCAATTTCGACCTCATCCAAGTGATGGCACGGCGCGGCAAGGCGACCGAGGTGGCCACGGCAGCGAAGGCACGCCTTGGTGTCGCGGCTCCGGAAACGCCAAAGGCGGTGCAGACTTCCGATGCCGCGTTGATCTGGTCCGGACCGGACCAGTTCCTCGTGCTGTCGAAAGGCGGCAAGCATGCGATCAACCAGCTCAGCCAAGCCTTTGCATCTTCCGCCTCACTGTCCGACCAGTCGCACGCGCGGGCGCTGATCAGCATTTCCGGTGCCAAGGCGCGCGCGGTGCTCGCCAAGTTGTCGTCGATCGATCTTCACCCTGATGCGTTCCCGGTTGGCGCCGCCGCCGCAACCTCGATGGACCATACCAGCGTCACGCTCTGGCGTGGTGATGACGGCCTGAACGGACAGGCTGTGTTCAACGTTCTGGTGTTCGCGACTTTCGCCGAGAGCCTCTGGCATACGATGCTGGACTCGGCCGCTGAATATGGCGTTGCTATCAGCCATTCGGAGGAATTTTAGCTCGCCAGTTGTCGATCTTGGCGCCGCCCCTCATTGCCCTGCCGGGCATTTCTCCCGTAAACGGGGAGAAAGAAGCTGGCCGTTACGCCGCGCCATCTCCGCAGCGCTGATGATTGGCGAAAGCGGCGATGGGAGCGTCCTTCGCCCCGTTTACGGGGCGAAGATGGCGGCAGCCAGATGAGGGGCAGCGCCGACGTCGGAAGACAAGACCGAGCGGCGAATTCAAACCCAAGTGCTTGCGCGAAGACAGTTGCTCCACCTTGCCAAATCCAACCTCGCTGCTATTCTTGCTGCTAAAATAATTTTACACACAGGCAAACTTGTTTCTCGAAACATAGGGTCGCAATGAGCCAGTCGCCCTACCCCGCTGTTGCAGCCGGACCACCCCGGCCAAGCATCATCCTGCGGCCCGGCCAGATCGCATTGCCGCCCGGCATGGAGCGCTACACGATCCAGGGCAATGGCGCGGTGCTCATCGAGGTCGAGGCCGGCGACACGGTCACGGTGCGCAATGTCGAGGGCGGGCAGGCCTGCGAGCTGTTGGCCTGGGACAAGACCGGCGTGACCGATCCCGGCATCTTCGGTGAAAAATCGAACAGCAATGCCGCCGGCATCAAGGCGCTGCTGGCGGAGGGCGACGACAGTCTCGCTTCCCTGCGCCGCGGGCTCGATCGGCGGCACGTGCAGCTCGATCAGGCCAAGGCGGTGCGCGTGTTCGGCGGCACGACGCCGGCCGGAACCGAACAGGGTTTTACCGTCGCGCGAGATGGGTCGCTGATCATTGCTGCCCCGGGCGGTCCGATGCTGGTCGACGGCCACGACACGGCGACACCGCTCAGCGTCATCGTGCGGCGCGCTGTTATCCGCCCGGCGACGAAGTCGCAGCTTGGCGACCCACTCGCCGATCCGGTGCTCGACCTTCGCGTCCATTCAGCGACGGCGGAATCCTATTTCGTCAAGGCGGGCGACTATTTGCAGATCATCGATGTCGACGGGCGCCAGTGCACCGACTTCCAGTGCTTTTCGGCGCGCAAGCTGGACAAGGGCCGCGACCATCCGCTCGATGTGACAACGACCCGCACGCTGATGGGCGCGAGCTATCCGATGCCCGGGCTGCATTCGAAATACTATGACCAGGACATGGAACCGCTGGTCGAGGTGGTGCAGGACACGTGCGGCCGGCACGATGCCTTCGCGCTCGCCTGCGCCGCCAAGTACTACGACGACATCGGCTATCCCGGACACACCAACTGCTCGGAGAATTTCAACCGCGCGCTGGCCGACAAGGGCGTCACGCCCCGCGCCGGCTGGATGGCGATCAACTTCTTCTTCAACACGGCAATCGACGCGCATGGCGTGATGGTGTCCGATGAGCCGTGGTCGCGGCCGGGCGACTATGTGCTGCTGCGCGCGCTCACCGACATCGTCTGCGTTTCCTCCGCCTGCCCCGACGACACGACGCCGGCCAATGGCTGGAACCTGACCGACATCCATGTGCGCACCTATTCCGGCCAGCACAAATTCTCGCGAGCGATCGCCAGACGCATGACGCCCGATTCGGAACCGAAAATGACCCGCGAGACCGCCTTTCATTCGAGCTTTGCCAAGCACACCCGCAATTTCGTCGAGTACAGGGGCTACTGGCTGGCCAACTCCTTCGCCAAGCAAGGTCCCATCGACGAATACTGGGCCTGCCGGCAGGATGCCGTGATCATGGACCTGTCGCCGCTGCGCAAATTCGAGGTCACCGGGCCGGATTCGGAAGCATTGCTGCAATACACGTTGACCCGTGATGTCAAGAAGCTCGGCGTCGGCCAGGTCGTCTATTCGGCCATGTGCTACGAGCATGGCGGCATGATCGACGACGGCACGCTGCTCAGACTCGGCAAGGACAATTTCCGCTGGGTCGGCGGCGACGATCTGTCCGGCGAATGGCTGCGCGAGACAGCGACAAAACTTGGCCTCAACGTGCTGGTGCGTTCATCGACCGACCAGATGCACAATGTCGCCGTGCAAGGGCCGAAGAGCCGCGACATATTGAGGGACGTTATCTGGACCTCGCCACTGCAGCCCTCGATCGACGAGCTCGAATGGTTCCGCTTCGCGGTTGCCCGCATCGGCGGCGGCAACGGCATTCCGGTCGTCGTCTCGCGCACCGGCTATACCGGTGAGCTCGGCTACGAGATCTGGTGCCATCCGCGCGACGCCGAAAAAGTGTTCGACGCCATCTGGGAGGCCGGCCAGCCGCATGGGTTGAAGCCGATGGGGCTGCAGGCGCTCGACATGGTGCGTATCGAGGCCGGGCTGATCTTCGCCGGATACGAATTCTCCGACCAGACCGACCCGTTCGAGGCCGGCATCGGCTTCACCGTGCCGCTGAAGACCAAGACCGACGATTTCATCGGCCGCGAGGCGCTGATAAGGCGCAAGGAGCACCCCCAGACAAAGCTGGTGGGCCTCGATATCGATGCCAATGCGGCCGTCGGCCATGGCGATTGCGTGCATGTCGGCCGCGCCCAGATCGGCGTCGTCACCTCGGGCATGCGCTCGCCGGTGCTGAACAAGAACATCGCGCTGGCAAGGCTCGACGTGACCCATGCGGCCATCGGCACGCAAGTCGAGATCGGCAAACTCGACGGGCATGCCAAGCGGCTGCCGGCGCGAGTCGTGGCCTTTGCGCATTACGATCCGCAGAAGACCAGGCCACGCTCCTGACGGCAGCACCCCAAGCGTGCAATTGGCTTGTCGGCGGTGCCCGCTGGCCGGTTCGCAAGCGTGATGTGTACAAGCTCACAAAACGCTTGACGTGAAAGCGCGGCGGATCAATCTTTACTGTTAAGAAAAAAATACGACTGAGCGGAAACACACGCGGTCGTTGAAATGACGATTGAGCTCCGTGCAGCCGGGGCCGTCGCCACGGGAATAACCAATGGGGAAGCCAAACACATGAGCACGATAACGACTGCCCTGGAGCAGCCTGTCGAAGGCAAGCTGCTCAGGCACATTGACTGGCGTGGCGCCTTCTGGGTGGCAAGCGGCGTTCCCGCCCTTGTCCTGTTTTCGATCGGCGGCATTGCCGGCACCACCGGCACGCTGGCCTTCCTGATCTGGACCGTGTCCATGATCATGGGCTTCCTGCAGTCCTTCACCTATGCGGAGATCGCCGGGCTGTTTCCGAACAAGTCCGGCGGCGCCTCGATCTACGGCGCCACCGCCTGGCTGCGCTATTCCAAGTTCATCGCGCCGCTTTCGGTGTGGTGCAACTGGTTCGCCTGGTCGCCGGTGCTGTCGCTCGGCTGTTCGATCGCCGCCGCCTATATCCTCAACGCGCTGGCGCCGCTGCCAATCTTCACCGACACCTCGCCGGAAGTGGTGGCCTATATCGCGGCGCATGCCGGAACGAGCGCTGCCGACGCGATTGCGGCGGTGACCGCCGCCGCCACGCCGGCGATCCGCAGCTGGACACTCTACGGTCACACGCTAGGGCCGGTCTCCTTCACCTTCAACGCCACCTTCTTCATCGGCGCGCTGCTGATGCTGATCATCTTCTCCATCCAGCATCGCGGCATCCTGGGCACGGCCAATGTGCAGAAATATATCGGCCTGCTGGTTATCATCCCGATGCTGATCGTCGGCCTGGTGCCGATCTTCACCGGCCAGATCAATTGGGCGAATTTCTCGCCACTGGTGCCGCTGGCGGCGGCCTACGCGCCAGAGCCCGGCGCGTGGAACATCGCCGGCTGGACACTCGTGCTTGGCGGCATGTTCATCGCGGCGTGGTCGACCTACGGTTTCGAGACCGCCGTCTGCTACACGTCCGAGTTCAAGAACCCCGGCACCGACACGTTCAAGGCCATCTTCTACTCCGGCCTGCTCTGCATGCTGCTGTTCATCCTGGTGCCGTTCACCTTCCAGGGCGTGCTCGGCCTCAACGGCATGCTGGCGACGCCGATCGTCGACGGCTCGGGCGTTGCCGATGCCTTGGCCGGCATGGTGGGTGGCGGAAATCTGATCCACAGCCTGCTGGTGATGCTGATGATCCTGGCGCTGGTGCTGTGCATCATGACGGCGATGGCCGGCTCCTCGCGCACGCTCTACCAGGGCTCGGTCGATGGCTGGCTGCCGCGCTACCTCAGCCATGTCAACGAGCATGGCGCGCCGACGCGGGCGATGTGGACCGACCTGATCTTCAACCTGATCGTGCTGGCCATCGCCTCCGCCGACGCGACCAGCTTCTTCTTTATCCTCGCCGTGTCGAATTGCGGCTACATCATCTTCAACTTCCTCAACCTCAATGCCGGCTGGATCCACCGCATCGACAATGGTCATATCGAGCGGCCATGGCGCGCGCCGAGTTGGCTGCTCGGCGTCGGTGCGATCTTCGCCTATGTCAATGCGATCTTCATGGGCGCCGGCGCCAAGGTCTGGAACCCGATGGCGCTGTGGGCCGGTCTGATCACCGCCGCCCTGATCATCCCGGTGTTCTGCTTCCGGCACTACGTCCAGGACAAGGGTAAATTCCCTGACCATATGCTGGCCGACCTTGGCATGAAGTCGTCGGACCTCAGGGTCAAGAAGGCGGGCATCCTGCCCTATCTGACGCTGGTTGCCGGCGTGGTGGTGATGCTGCTGGCCAACTGGTTTTTCGTCATCTGACGGCAGGCTGAATGGATCGGGCGCATAGCGACGCGCTCGATCCTCTCGCTTCCGAACCATCCCGACAGAGCCTGAACCATCCCGGATGGTTCAGGCTCTGCCTCTTTGTTCGACGATGCGCTTTTCCGCACCGACGGTCAGCTCAGGCTATGCGACACAGATGCCCGGCACCGCGACCTTCTGGAACAAATGCGGGGAAGCGACTGCCGAGGACGGATAGGCGGAGATTTTGGCCCTGAATTCCGGATGCGTGAACGCGGCCCGGAAGGCGGCAGTCGATTCCCACACGGCAGAATTCAGGTAAGTGGGGCTTTCGCCGATCGCTCGGTGAAGCTGGGTCGAGATGAAGCCCGGCTGCTGCTTCATGAATGCAGCATCGTCCTGCCACACCCGGAGGAAGGTCTGCTCGTCTGCCTCATCGAGCGTGAAAAGGTTGACCAGCACGACGGCGGTTGCATCGATCGCGACCTGACGGTCAATGGGAAAGGCAGGGTCCATTGGGCGCATCTGCGTCATGATAAGGCTCCATCTAATTGGTGTTATGATGTCACTCTGTTATGATGCATACATACCAACTTGACATCACGATGTCAATATCGATATAGGATGACAAATGAACGATACCGATCGAACCCCGGCCGCCAATGCCTTGAACGACCTCATTCTCGACCTATTCAGACTCAACAGCCGGATGCAAACCGCAGGAGACAGGCTGGTCGCCGGCCTTGGCCTGACGAGCGCCCGTTGGCAGGTTCTCGGCGCCATCGTCATCGCCGAACGGCCGCAGCCGGTCGCCTGGCTGGCACGTGATCTTGGCGCCAACCGCCAGAACGTGCAGCGGATCGTCAACGACCTGCATAGAGAAGGGCTCGTCGCATTCGAGGCCAATCCGCATCACCAGCGAGCGCAACTGGTTGTTCTGACCGGCAAGGGAAGACAGGCCTTCGACGCCGCGATGCGCTTGCAGGCGCCCTGGATCAACAACCTCGCGGACGGGCTCTCGGTCAGGGACATCAACACGATGCACAGGGTCATGATGACGCTGCGCCGGAAACTTGAGAGAGACGTGGATGCAGATGAGCAGGCCTGACCGCTACGGCACCGTAGCGGTCTCCATTCACTGGCTGAGCGCCATCCTGATCCTGGCCCTGCTCGGCTCTGGCTTCCGCGCCGCCAACGCCATGGATGCGGCCACCAAAGCTGGTGTCCTGCGTTTCCACATTCCAATCGCGATCATGATTCTGTTTCTTACGGCATTCCGCATTGTCTGGTGGTGGCGCTTCGATCTGAGGCCGCGCCCCGTGGCGGGACTGCCCGCCTGGCAGGAACGGATCGCACGCAGCGTCCATGTGGCCTTCTATGTCGTCATTTTCGGCATGATCGCCAGCGGTGCCGGGATGGTGATCCTGAGTGGCGCGGCCTCCGCAATCTTCGGCCTGCCTGACGCCAGATTGCCGAACTTCACTGATTATGCGCCGCGCGCACCTCATGGCCTGGGTGGATTCTTGCTTGTCGCGCTGCTGGTGTTTCATGCCGGAGCGGCTCTCTACCACCAGTTCGTTCGCCGCGATCGCCTGCTGCGGCGGATGTGGTTCGGCGGCTGATCAAACAAGTCGAAAAAGCTCAATCTTCCAAGATTGCGAGCCGGCGCCGCTAGGCCATTGCGTTATTCCACGCGCGAGAATATGCTTGTTGTACGATCGTTCAACAACCATATTCTCGAAGCCCAGATGCAGTGCAATCCCCGCTACGAGATCCTGTTCGAACCGGTGCGCATCGGGCCTGTCACGGCGCCGAACCGCTTCTACCAGGTGCCGCACGCCAGCGGCATGACCAATGCGCTGCCGCGGGTTCGCGCGGCCTTTCGTGAGGCCAAGGCCGAGGGTGGATGGGGCGTGATCTGCACCGGCGCCTGTTCGATCGACCCCAGCTCCGACGATGCACCGCTGCCTTTCGCGACCCTGTGGGACGGCAACGATATCCGCGCGCATGCGCTGATGACGGAGGCGGCGCACCGCCACGGCGCGCTTGCCGGCGTGGAGCTATGGCATGGCGGCGCATCGGTGATGAACAAGACAAGCCGCCTGCCGCCGCTGTCACCGTCCGGAATTCCATGGATGGCCACGCATGTCGGCTTCATGGGCAATCTCAGGCCGAAGACGATGGACAAGGCCGATATACGCGAGGTGCTGAGATGCCAGGCGGAAGCGGCGCGCAAGGCGCGCACGGCCGGCTTTGACATCGTCTATGTCTATGCCGGCATGGGCTATCTCGGCTACGAGTTCCTGCTGCCGGAATACAATCATCGCTCCGACTGTTATGGCGGCTCTATCGAGAACCGGGTGCGCTTCGTGCGCGAGATGATCGAAGTCACAAAGGATGCCGTCGGCAAGGACTGCGGCGTCGCCTTGCGGGTAAGTCTTGAGGAATTGCGCGGCAGGCCCGGCCGCAACCAGCCCTCCGAGGCGCACGAACTGGTCGAACTGCTGGCGGATGTGCCGGACCTGTTCGACGTCAAGATGGATTCCAGTCCGACGGACTGCTCGGCGTCGCGCTTCACCGGCGAAGGCAGCCACGAGCCGGTGATCGATTTCGTCAAATCGCTGACCAGGAAGCCGGTGGTCGGAGTCGGGCGCTTCACCTCGCCCGACACCATGGTCTCGCAGATCAGGCGTGGCGTTTTGGACTTCATCGGCGGCGCGCGGCCATCGATCGCCGACCCCTTCCTGCCCAACAAGATCCGCGAGGGCCGCGAGGCCGAGATCCGCGAGTGCATCGGCTGCAACATCTGTATTTCGAGCTGGCACGACGGCGTGCCGGTACGCTGCACCCAGAACCCGACCGCGGGCGAAGAGTGGCGGCGCGGCTGGCACCCCGAACGCGCCGATCGCGCTGACAGGCCTGAACGCATTCTCATTGTCGGCGGCGGTCCGGCCGGGCTCGAATGCGCGCTGACGCTCGGCCGTCGCGGCCATGAGGTCACGCTCGCCGACAGCAGCCGGACTTTCGGTGGGCGTCTGACCTTCGAGAAGACGCTGCCCGGCCTCTCGGCCTGGAACCGCGTGGTCGACTACCGGCTGGGGCGTCTCAACGAGATGAGCAATGTATCGCTCTATGCCGAGAGTGTTCTCGGCGCGGACGAGATTGTCGACCTGGCCCCGGATCGGGTGGTGCTGGCCACCGGCGCGCGCTGGACTGACATGCTCTATTCCTCGCTGGAGATTCCGGTCGGCCGGCTCGACCATCCCGATGTTTTCACCCCGGACGACATCGCCAGCGGCCGGCTTCCAAAGGGGCCAACCCTCGTCTTCGATTTCGATAATTATTACATGGGCGGCGTTCTCACCGAGCATCTGGCCGCACAGGGCATACCGGTCAGCTACGTGACGCCGGCAGGCCAGGCCTCGGCATGGACGATCATGACCAACGAATTGCCCCTGGTGCATCGGGCGCTGGCGCGACGCAAGGTGGCGGTGACCACACTGCATCTGCTGAAGTCCTTCGATGGCGAGACAGCGACGCTGGCGCATCTGTTCACCGCCGAGGAGACAAGCGTGGCCTGCCGCTCGGTGGTGATCGTCGGGCTGAGATTGCCGCGCGGCGAACTCTTCGAGACGCTGACGGAACGCGCGGGCGCGCTTGTGGCCGCCGGCATCCGCAGCGTCGATCGCATCGGCGACGCACTGGCCCCGGGCGCCATCGTCCATGCAGTCCACAGCGGTCACAAGCTCGCTCGCGAGATCGGCGCTAACGTCCGCTGGCAGCCCTACCGCCGCGACACGCCCATCGTCGATGCGGTGGCGGATTTCGACATGCGAACGGCAGCCGAATAGAGCAATTTCAGGAAAAGCGCGTTGCGCTTTCCCTAGGGAATTGCGTCAAACAAGGAGTTCTAGGACGCCATGGAACGCATCACGGCACGTCGCAGACCCGGCCGCCCGCAACGCGAAGTCGGCGGCATCGCACAGCGGCCGTGGAAGCAACTGACGCGGCCCTACGCACCGATCGAGATCCTGTCAGCCGACCAGGTGCAGACGATCCACGAGATGGGTCTCACCATCCTAGAGGAAATCGGCATGCGAGTGCTGCAGCCGCAGGCGCGCCAACTCTATCGCTCGGCCGGCTGCGATGTCGACGAAGGCGAGATGCGGGTGCGCTTCGACCGCGCCATGGTCATGGAGCGCATTGCCATGGTGCCGTCATCCTTCGAATTGCGCGCCCGCAATCCGGCGAAGAACGTCAAGGTGGGCGGACGGCACTGCATCCTGTCGTCGGTCGGCGGACCGGCCTATGTCATGGACAATGATCGCGGCCGCCGTCCCGGCACCTATGCCGAGATGTGCGACTACCTGAAGCTGATCCAGTCGTTCAACGTGCTGCACCAGGAAGGCGGCGGGCCGTTCGAGCCGCTCGACCTGCACCAGAATACGCGCCACCTCGATCTTTACTATGCCGAGATCACGCTGCTCGACAAGAACTGGCAGCCGCAGGCGCTCGGCCGCGGACGGGCTATCGATGCGCTGGAGATGGTGGCGATATCGCTCGGCACGACGCGCGAAAATCTTGCCCAAGAGATGCCTGTCTTCACCGGCATCATCAACACCAACTCGCCGTTGCAGCTCGACGAGCCGATGGCCGAAGGGCTGATCGCGCTGGCCGAGCATGGCCAGGTCAATGTCATCACGCCGTTCACGCTGGCCGGCGCGATGAGCCCGGTGACGCTGGCAGGCGCGCTGTCGCAGCAGCATGCCGAAGCGCTGGCCGGCATCGTGCTGACCCAGATCGTGCGCCCCGGCGTGCCGGTGATGTATGGCGGCTTCACCTCCAATGTCGACATGAAGACCGGCGCGCCGGCCTTCGGTACGCCCGAATACACGCAGGCCGCACAGATCACCGGCCAGCTCTGCCGGCTGATCGGCGTGCCGTTCCGCTCAAGCAACGTCACCGCCGCCAACTCGGTCGACGCGCAAGCCGCCTATGAGAGCGCGATGTCGCTATGGGGCTGCCTGATGGGCGGCGCCAATCTGGTGCTGCATGCGGCCGGCTGGCTCGGCGGCGGCTTGACGGCATCGTTCGAGAAACTGGTGATCGACGCCGAGATGCTGCAGATGATGTGCGCCTATTTCGACCCGCCGGTGGTCGATATCGACACGCTGGCGCTGGAAGCGGTGCGCGAGGTCGGCCCTGCCGGGCATTTCTTCGGCGCCGCGCACACGATGCAGCGCTATGAGCGGGCGTTCTATTCGCCGCTGGTGTCGAACTGGGACAATTACGACACCTGGATGGAGCGTGGCCAGGTGACGGCGCGCGAGCGGGCCAACGTCGTCTGGAAACGCATGGTCGCCGAATACGAGCAGCCGCCGATCGATCCCGGCATCGACGAGGCGCTGCGCGACTATATGGAGCGCCGCAAGCGCGAGGGCGGTTCGCCGCTGAATTGAACCTCAGATGCCGCGCAGCGGGCCGACCTGCGCTTCGAGCATCTCGAAGCCGGCGGCTTCGGCAGCTTGCGGCGTCACTACGCTTTCGTCGAGGCACCATTCCAGCCAGAGCCCGTCTACCAGAGCGATGAAATTGCGGGCCAGCGCAGGCGCGTCGACATCCCTGCCGCGTGGCACGGCGACCGCCGCGATGTCCTCGGCGAGTTCGGCGCGATAGGCGTCGTAGAGTTCGCGATGCGCCGCCTTGAGCCGCGGATTGACGGCGATCTCACCCCATAGAGACAGCCAGATCAGCAGATTGTCGCGGCTGAAATAGTCGGGCGAGAAATTGGACTGCACCAAAGCGGCGAGCGACGCCTCGGGTGGCCAGTCGGATTTCTCGGCGCGACGCCGTTTTGCCTCGGCGATCTGGTTGTTGACGCTGGCGTAGAGCGAGGATTTGTAGACCTCGACCAGAAGTCCGTCGCGGCCTTCGAAATGGTGGTTGATCAGGCCGCGCGAGACGCCCGCCTCCTTGCAGATGCGGTCGACGGTGAAGGCGCCGATGCCACCGACCGACAGGCATCTTGTCGCCGCCTCGATCAGCATGGCGCGGCGCACATCCGGCTGCTCGCGGCTGAAGCGCGGTGGCGATTTCTTCGCGCCGCCGCGCTTGCGTTTGGCAGTTGCTGGTTCTGCTTCCGTCATGGACCTCAGCTAATCGATTGCCGTGAACCTGTCCACGTCCTGCCGTCAAAGCGCTGCCTTGCCACCACGAAGCGTCAGTCCTGCGGCAGATAGTCGTTGGAGATGTAGCTCGCAAAATCCGGCTTGGCGGTCAGCGCAGCACCGTTGCCGTCCTTGAGAATACCGTTGGCGAAAAGGTATTCGCCGATGCTGGCGTTCTTGGCGGGATCGATCGTGCCGATCGCGCCATCCTCCCCACGAAGATAGTGTCCGTCGACAAGTGCCTTCAGTGAGGCATGGACAAGATCCTTGTCGGTTAGCGCGTCCGGGTTGGCGGCAATCAGAAGATCGGCGGCCTCGTCGGCATGGTCTACGGCATAGGCATAGCCTTTTTGCGTCGCGGCGAGGAACGCCCTGGCGGCATCAGGCGATTGCTTGAGATAGGCGTCGCTGGAAACCAGAAGCGTCGTGTGCTGGTCGGGCACGCCGTAGTCGGCGTATTTGAACGCCTTCTGCTTCTCGCCGATCAGCTGAGCCTTGACGCCTTCCCATGTCACGACCTCGAGCGTGAAGTCCACCGAGCCGTTGGCCAGCGCCTCATAGGCGGAGGTGCCCAGCGTGACGGTCTTGATGTCGCCTTTGCCACCATCGTGCCTGATGATGCTGCCGATCAGCGCGGTCTCCCAGGCGCTGCCGAACCCGCCATAGGTCTTGCCGTCGAGATCCCTCGGCGATTTGATGTCGGCGCGATCGGCATTGAAGACGACACGCCCGGTCTCGTGCTGGACGACCGCGTAGACCGCCTTGAGGTCGGCGCCAGCCGCGTGCTGGGTATAGAAGCCGACGCCGGCGACGCCGAAGTCGGCAAGGTGATTGCTGACCAGCGTGCCGGCGGCGGTGTCGGAATAGGGCAGGATTTCCACATCGAGGCCCGCCTCTTTGTAGAAGCCTTTCTCGCGCGCGACGTAGAGACCGATATGGTTGGTGTTCGGCGTCCAGTCGAGGGCGACAGTGACCTTCTTCGCCTCCTGCGCATAGGCGGGGGCTGTCAGGACCATCGCCCCGGCCAATGCGGTGGCGACAAGTTTGATTGCGTTGCGGCGATCGATCAATTCAGTCTCCTTTGTTTGAATTCAGGCAAGTTCGGGCGAAGCGCTGCCAAGCAGCGCGTCGAGAAGTTCGGCTTCGATCCGCGTCGCTTCTGGAGCGGAAAGGTCGCGTACCGTGCGCGGACGGCCGAGCGGCACGGCGATCTCGCGGATCACCCGGGCCGGGCGCGCCGAGAGCACATAGATCCGGTCGGACAGAAAGACGGCCTCCCGCACATCATGGGTGATGAGCAACGCGGTCCAGCGATGACGCTCCCACATCCGTTCGAGCCATTGCTGCATGGATGTGCGCGTCAGCGCGTCGAGCGCGCCGAACGGCTCGTCGAGCAGCAGCATCTGCCGGTCCTGGACGACGGTCCGCAACAGCGCGACGCGCTGGCGCATGCCGCCCGACAATTGGCTGGGATAGTGCTGCTCGAAGCCCGCGAGCCCGAACTGCTCCAGCAGCGGGGCGACACGCCGGTGTGCTTCGCGGCGCGGCACGCCCTGCACTTCAAGGCCGAGCACGGCATTGTCGATGACGCGCCGCCACGGCATCAGCGCGTCGCGTTGCGGCATGAAGGCGAATTTGCCGGCAGGGTCGGTCAGCTCCGCCCCGTCGAAGGCGATGGTTCCCGCGCCGGGCGTGGTGGCGCCGGTCAGGATCTGGAACAGGGTCGACTTGCCGGATCCCGACGGGCCGAGAATGGAGACGAACTCGCCGGGCGCGACATCGAGGTTGATGCCGCCCAGCACGTCGAGCGCGCCGAAGCGTTTGGCGACATGACGCAAAGAAAGCCTGGAGGCGCTCATTTGCGGTCGTCCTTGCGCACTTGTTCCCAGGGCATGGAGAGGCGCTCGATCAGCACCGTGCAGCCGAAAAGGACAAGCGTGATGAGCGCGCTGCAGAACACCGCCGCCAGCACCAGGTCGGGGCGAAAGTTGTTCTTGGCGCTGAGCATGTAGATGCCGAGCCCCTTCGCCGCGCCCGAATATTCGGCAAAGATCGCGCCCACCACCGCATATGTGATCGAAATGCGCAGTCCGGTGAAGAAGAAGGGGATGGCCGATGGCAGCCGCGCCTTGAGGAACACTTGCGCGCGCGTTGCGCCCATGGAGCGCAGCAGCCACTCCATGTCCTTGTCGGTCGAATCATAGCCCTGGACCAGCGCCACCATCATGGGAAAGAAGGTGACCAGCGCGACCAGCAATATCTTGGGCAGCAGGCCGAAGCCGAACCAGAGAACCACGAGCGGCGCGATCGCCACCAGCGGCAGCGTCTGGCTGATGATGAACACCGGGAACAGCGCGCGGCGCAGCGGCCGCACGAAATCGACTAGAATCGAGGAGATGAAGGCGGACGCCACCGAAAGCGCAAAGCCGCTCAACGTCGCGGCGATCGTGGGAAGCGCATTGTCGATCAGCGCCTGACGGTTCTCGATAATCTGCTGAAGGACGCGCGACGGCGCCGGCAGCGTGGTCGGTTTGATACCGGAATGCCGCGTATAGAACTCCCAGACGAGGATTATCGCTACAACGAGAACCGTCGCTGGCCATGCCGCGCCGATAGCGACGCCAAGGCGCTTTCCAGGGCCGGTCAGCCGCCCCACGATCCTCGAAACAGGCGAATAGTCGACAAGCATGACGATCTCACTTGCATCATGCCCCCCGGCCGATCGCTCTACCGGGAGTTCATATGCTTCGTTGGATCGTCGCGCCAGCTCTGCCGTAGTCACTTGAAGGCGTCCTTGGAGGGGCTGTTGGCGACCAGTGTTGCCTGCAGCACAACGTGCCCGGCCGGGTGGCCAAAATGCGTCAGTATGGTCGAAAAGGCTGCCAGCACATGCGCGGCATCGCCGTCGATGCGGGTGCCGAAATCCTTGGAGGTGGTGCGCAGGCCGACGGCCTGGAGAAAGACCAGCGTCTTGGCAATCGTCTCGATGTAGTCCGATGCGGCGAGAGGCAGGAGTGCAAACTGCGCGGCAACCTGTATCCCCGATGCGGCTGGGTTTCCGAACCGGGCCACGGCCGCAGGTACCGGGTCGGCACCCGCCTCATGGCTGGAAATCGGTACGAACGTTCCTTCCGAGCCTGGGCAGCCGCGCGAAGTAAGCACGGTCTGGACGATATGCGCGCCGCTTGCGGCCGCGCGCACGAAGGTCGTCGTCAGCGCGCCGAACACAATTTCGGCCCGGCCGGCGAGATGGCTCGATATGATGTCGGTGGAGACCTTCAATCCCTCGATTTCGTCCAGTCCGGCGTCCAATATGATCGGGACAAAGCGGTCGGACGCGGGAACCAGCGAGAAATGCGCGCCGAGGTCACCTTTGAATATGGTGGCGCCAGACAGGCGATCGGCTTGGACGATGTCGTTCATGCCGTTTTCCTGACGTCATTGGAGGACGGATCGACAAGATTCCGGTAGGCGCTGGCGGGATGGTCGTCCGGCGCCCGTTGCTGTCCGGCGCCGTAGAAGCTCTCGCGATAGGTTGCGCCTTCATAGCGCTCGCGCACGCGGCCGCGCCGGTGCAGCTCGGGCAGAACATGGCGATTGAAATCAGGGTAGGTCTTGAGCGGCATCGGATCGGTGATGTTGAAGCCGTCGATGCCAGCCTCGTCGAACCAGCTTTCGAGCTGGTCGGCTGCCCGCACCGGGCCACCGACAATCTCCGCGCCGCCGCCCGAGAACCCCAGGAACTCGCCGATGGCGCGCGGCGTCCAGCGGCGGGTCGGATCAAGCCTGGTGTAGATCTCCAGCACGCTGCGGATGCCCTCCGTCTCGACATGCTCGAGCGGCTTATCGGGATCGAGCCGCGACAAGTCGATCTGCAGGATTGCACTCAGCCGCGCCAGATGTCCTTCGGTGCTGATGACGCCGCGGTAGGCATCGAATGTCGCCTGCGCCTCGGCGTCGTCGGCGCCGGTCACCACCGTTGCCATGGCGAAGAACTTCAGGCTTTGCGGATCACGTCCACACCGCGCGGCACGAGCGCGAATGTCGTCGACGATCTTGCGGGCGAGATCGGGCCGGTGCACCGCCAGGAACACGCCCTCGGCATGGTGGGCGGCAAACTCGCGTCCCGCTTCCGAGATGCCGGCCTGGAAGAGCACGGGCGTGCGCTGCGGCGACGGCTCGGCCAAAAAGGCGTCGGGCACGCTAAAATAGCGCCCCTTATGGCCGAACGCATGGACCTTGGTCGGATCGGCGAAGACGCCGGCCGCGCGGTCCATGATGACGGCGTCGTCCTGCCAGCTGCCTTCCCAGAGCTTGTAGACGACTTCGAGGAATTCCTCGGCGATCGCATAGCGTTCGTCATGCGGGATCTGCGTGTCGTGGCCGAGATTGCGGGCAGCGCTTTCCAGCGCCGAGGTGACGATGTTCCAGCCGATACGGCCGCCGGTGAGATGGTCGAGCGTCGTCATCTTGCGGGCGAAGGCATAGGGCTGCTCGTAGGTGGTCGAGACGGTGACGGCGAAGCCGAGATGCTTCGTCACCGCCGCCATGGCAGACACGACCAGCAGCGGATCGGTGGATGGCGTCTGCACGCCCTGTTTCAGCGTGCCGGCGATGCTGCCGCCATGGGTGTCCAGAACGCCGAGCACGTCGGCGATGAACAGACCGTCGAACAGCCCCTCCTCCAGCGTTCGCGCCGTCTCGGTCCAGTAGTCGAGCTCGCGGTAGCGGTGCGACTGGTTTTCGGGATGCCGCCAGGCGCCGACGGCCGCATGGCTCACGGTCGACTGTTTGAAGCCGTTCAGGCGGATCAGCTTTTGCATGGCTGTCAGCCCGCGACCGCGAGCGGTCGGGACGGGTTGGCGTTCCACTCCTCGAGCGAACCGTCATAGACGTTCACATCCTCGCGGTCGATCAGGCCGAGCGCGAAGGCGACGACCGTGGCGGAAATGCCGCCGCCGCAATAGAGCGTGGTCGAGGATGCGCCGTCGAGGCGCGCAAGGTGGGCGCGCAACGCATCCGCCGCCAGGAACCTGCCTTCGGCGTCCAGCAGCGAGGCGGCCGGAATGTTGATGCTGCCGGGGATATGCCCGCCGCGGCCGCCGACCTTGTCCTGACCGGTGAAATAGCTTTCCGGCAGCGCGCAGACCAATGCCTCGTCCTGACGCTGTCCTGCGACATGCGCCTGCACAGCTTCGATATCGACAAAAGACGGAACCGGATGCACCGACAAGGGCTGGCGCGTGGGCGCCGGCGTCCCCTCCCCGGCCTCGGCCGGTTCACCCGCCGCAACCCAGGCTTTCCAGCCACCATCGAGCACCGCGGCATTGGTGAAGCCGATGGCGCGCAGCATCCACCACAGGCGCGTCGCCCACATGTTCAGGAAATCGTCGTAGATGACGACGGCCGCGCCGTCGTGGACGCCGAGGGCCTGCAAGGCAGGCACAAGTTTTTCGGCTGCCGGAAAGGCGAAGGAGAAAGGCGCGTCGGCATCCGAAAGCGAGCCCTGCAGATCCGCGTAGCGGGAGGCCGGGATATGCGCGTCCCGCCAGCGGGCGCGGCCCAGGGCCCCATCGGCGCCAGCGGGGCCGTAAGGCACGGTGGCGTCGAGCACCACGAGATCGCGCGCATGAAGATGGTTTTTCAACCAGTCGACATCGACCAGACGACCGGGAACATCAAGGGATGTTCCGGGAACAGCAAGGGACGACTGAGAATGGGACACGACCCTACCTTACAAAGCTTGGGCGGAGACATCGGCCCCGCCTATTCGGCGGCAACCCTTGCACGCGTGCGGCCGCCAAGCGCTGTCCCGACATCATCCACAGCCAACCCGACCCGCACCTTGATGGCCTCGGAGACCAGAATGCCGTCGACGAAATCCTTGTCCGAGGCGTAGACGGCGGTCGGCAGCGCAAAGGCCTCGAAGAAGCCGAATAGCGGCCGCAGCTGATGCTCGACGATCAGCGCATGCCGCTCGCCGCCGCCGGTTGCCGCCAGCACCACCGGCTTGCCCTTGAGGGCCGCGGGATCGACGAGATCGAAGAAGTGCTTGAACAGGCCGGTATAGCTGCCCTTGTAGGTGGGCGAGCCGACGACGAGCACGTCCGCCGCGACAATGCGTTTGAGGATCAAGCTAGCCTGCGCGTCGAGGTCGCGCGCCCATTTCGCATTGCCGAGGCTGGGACCAAGGTCGACGACGTCGTGGGTGCTGGCCGCCAGCCCATATCTGCCCGCTATCTCCGTCACGATGTGATCGACGAAGCCACGGGTCTTGGACGGCCGCGTGAAATTACCGGAGAAACCGACGACGGCCGGATTGGTCATGGCGCAAAAGCCTCACAATGATTTTGGGCTGCCAGCCCGACTGCAATGTCCATAATTTTTATAGACATTGCGATTGAGTGAAAGGAATGGATGCTCGCCACGATGGAAAATCGTGGATAATTTTTCTGTTTGCGGCGGCGTCGAAAAAAGAGAGCCGCCGCCTGCTTGCGCAGGAGTGACCGGTATCTCCATGCAGTCGACGCCATCCGGGGTGTTCGAGCAGAGCATTTCCTCCGGTCTCATCCCGCCTTGCGGATCGCGCCCTCCCCGCCCTCGAAGAAGCGGTTCGGTGGCCGCTTGAGGCCGAGATTCTCGCGCAGCGTCGATCCCTCATACTGCCGCCTGAAAATGCCACGACGCTGCAATTCAGGCACCACTTTCTCGGCAAAGTCGTCGAGGCCGGCGGGAAGAAAGGGAAACATGACGTTGAAGCCGTCGGAGCCTTCCGTGGCGAGCCATTCCTCCATCCCGTCGGCGATTGTCTTTGGCGTGCCGACGAAGGCAAGGCCGGAATAGCCGCCCAGCCGCTGCGCAAGCTGCCTGACGGTCAGATTTTCCTGGCGCGCCAGTTCGATGACGCGTTCGCGGCCGCTCTTGCTGGCGTTGGTTTCGGGAATGTCGGGCAAGGCCGCGTCCGGGTCAAAGCGAGATGCGTCATGGCCGAGCGCGATCGACAGCGAGGCGACGCCGCTTTCGTAATAGACGAGACTGTCGAGCCTGGCCCGCTTGGCCTGTGCTTCCTCGACGCTGTCGCCGACAATAACGAAGGCGCCGGGCAGGATCTTGATGTCGTCGCGCGAGCGGCCGAGCCTTTGCGCACGGCCTTTCACATCGGCGAAGAAACGCTGCCCGGCGGCGAGATCGGCATGGGCGGCGAAGATGACCTCCGCCGTTTCGGCTGCGAGTTGCCGTCCCGCCTCCGAGGCTCCGGCCTGCACGATGACCGGCCAGCCCTGCACCGGCCGCGCGATGTTGAGTGGCCCCTTGACCGACAGATGCTCACCCTTGTGAGCCAGCACATGCAGCCTGGCCGGATCGAAATACAGCCCGCTTTCGGCGTCGCGGATGAAGGCATCGTCGGCAAAGCTGTCCCACAGGCCGGTGACGACATCGTAGAATTCGCGTGCGCGCCGGTAGCGCTCGTCGTGCTCGACATGCTCGTCGAGACCGAAATTCAGCGCCGCATCGGGATTGGACGTCGTCACGATGTTCCAGCCGGCGCGGCCACCGCTGATATGGTCCAGCGAGGCGAAGCGGCGGGCAATGTGGTAGGGCGCGTCGAAGGTCGTCGATGCGGTGGCCACCAGCCCGATGTGATCGGTGACGGCGGCAAGCGCCGACAGCAGCGTGAACGGCTCGAAGGACGTGACCGTGTGACTGCGCCGCAGCGCTTCGATGGGCATGTTGAGCACGGCCAAATGGTCGGCCATGAAGAAGGCGTCGAACTTCGCCGCCTCCAATGTCTGCGCAAAACGTTTGAGATGCGCGAAATTGAAATTGGCGTCGGGATAGGCGCCGGGGTAGCGCCAGGCGCCCGTATGAAGGCTGACGGGCCGCATGAAGGCGCCGAGCCGCAATTGCCTGATATCTGCCATGGGAAGACACACCAAACAGTGACGAGCGTTGCCGCTCCGGTTTCAGCGCAGGATCGGACGGCTTTGCGGCCATGGGAAGGAATTCTGTTTTGCAAAACCGGCGCTGCGGAGCATTTTCGTATGGGTGGCCGTTCAATCTATTTTGATGAACACGCCCTTGATGTTGAGATATTCGTCCAGGTGCTCGGCGCCACCCTCGCGGCCGTAGCCGCTCATCTTGTAGCCGCCGAAGGGCACGGCCGGGTCGATGGCGTGGTAGGTGTTTACCCAGACCGACCCGGCGCGGATCTTCCGGGAAAGTTGATGGGCCGTAGCGACATTCCGGGTGAAAACGCCAGCAGCAAGGCCGTAGGGCGTATTGTTGGCCCGCTCGACTGCCTCGTCCAGCGTATCGAAGGGTAGCGCTGAAATGACTGGCCCGAAGATTTCCTCGCGCGCGATCCTCATATCGTCCGAAACGCCGGCAAAGACGGTCGGCGCAACGAAATTGCCGGCGGCGAGCGCACCTTCCGTCAGCCGTGTGCCGCCAGTGACGAGGGTCGCCCCCTCCGCCGTACCGGCATCGAGATATGAGGCGACCCGTTGCAGCTGCTTCTCGGAGACGAGCGGACCGATCTCGGTTGCCGGGTCGATGCCGTCGCCGATCCTGAGACCCTTGGCATAGCCGGCCAGCCGCTCGACGAACTCATCATGAATGGAGCGCTCGACGAACAGGCGCGAGCCGGCGATGCAGATCTGGCCGGAATTGGCGAACACCGACATCGCCGCCACCGGCACCGCTCTGTCGAGATCGGCATCGGCGCAGACGATGACCGGCGACTTGCCGCCGAGCTCCAGCGAAACGCGCTTGAGATTGCCGGCCGAGGCGCGGACGATCGACTGTCCGGTCGCCGTCGAACCGGTAAAGACGATCTTGTCGACGCCCATATGCTCGGCCAGCGCGGCGCCTGCCTCGGCGCCGATGCCAGTGACGATGTTGACAACACCCGCTGGCACGCCGGCCTCGTTCATGATGTCGGCGATCAAGAGTGGCGTCAGCGGGGCTTCTTCAGACGGTTTCAGAACGATGGTGCAGCCTGTCGCCAGCGCCGGTCCGATCTTCCAGACCGAGGCGGCGGTCGGCGCATTCCACGGAATGATAGCGCCGACGACGCCAGCCGGTTCCTTGCGGGTGAAGGACACGATTTCGCCCGGCAGCGAGTTGTCGATGGTCTCGCCATGCAGCGCCGTCGCCATGCCGGCATAATAGCGCAGCATACCGATGACGCGGTTGCGGTTGGCGCGGGTGCGCACGATTGGCATGCCCATGTCGGTCGTGTCCGACCGGCTGATCTCTTCCCAGTGCTTTTCGAAAAGGTCGGCGATCCTGAGGAGCAGCACCTGCCGCTCATAGGGCTTGAACCGGCTCCATGGCCCGTCGAAGGCCTTGCGCGCCGCGGTAACAGCAAGGTCGATGTCCTGGCGGTCGCCGCACGGCACCGTGGCGATGATGGCGCCGGTCGCCGGATTGCGGGTCTCCATGGTCCGGCCCGAGCGGGCTTCGACCCACGCGCCATCGATGAACATCTGGCGATGGCGTCCGTCGATCGGTTGCCGCAGCGCGGCCGGCGTCTGAGCTATGGTCATGACCGTCCTCCTCCAGCGCCTTTGCCGGTGGGCGGATTTAACCCCTGGATGTCACATCTGCCAACAGCTCTATTCGGCGGCCAGAGGAAGTCGCGGTCTGTCGTCGTTATCTGCCAGCTCCGGCTCGGCTACCTGCTCCGCCTCCCCGGCCTTCTTGGGCTCCCTGCCGAAGAACAGGGCATAGCCTGCCGGAAGGACGAGAATAGTGAGCACGGTGGCAACCAGGATACCGCCCATCATCGCATAGGCGAGCGGACCCCAGAAGACGGCGCGCGAGATCGGGATCAGCGCCAGCACCGCCGTCATCGCTGTCAGCACGATCGGCCGGAAACGGCGGACGGCCGAGCCGATGATGGCCTCAGAGCGCTCCATGCCTCTCGCGATATCCTGATCGATCTGATCGACCAGGATGATCGAGTTGCGCATGATGATGCCGAGCAGCGCAATCACGCCAAGGATGGCGACGAAGCCGAACGGCGCGCCACTGATCAGCAGTGCGGCGGCGGCACCAATGATGCCGAGCGGGCCGGTCGCCAGTACCAGCATCGCCTTGCCGAAATGCTGCAGCTGGATCATCAACAGCACGACGATGACGGCCAGCATGATCGGCGCCTTGGCGGCGATCGAAGCCTGGCTTTCGGCCGAATCCTCGGCACCGCCCTGGATCTCGATATTGTAGCCGGGCGCCAGGCCGTCACGCAAGCCCTTGATATCATTGTACATCTTGGTGACAACATCGTTCGACTGCACGCCGTCCGGCAGCGTGGCGCGCACGCTGATGGTCGGCAGGCGGTCGCGCCGCCATTCGACGCCCTGCTCCAGCACCGGTACGACCTTGGCCACCTGCGACAGCGGTACGAAGGCGCCGAAATCGGTCGGGATGTAGACCGAATCGACCGACGACAGCAGCTTGCGGCTCGCCTCCGGCTCGCGGGCGACGATGGAGACCGTCTCCTCGCCGTCGCGGAAATCGTCGAGCGGCGCGCCAGACATGGTCGCCTGCAGCATCTGGCGGATACGCTGCGAGGTGACACCGAGCGCACGGGCGCGATCCTGGTCGATGACCAGCTTCATCGCCGGCACCGGCTCCAGCCAGTCGTCGTGGACGGCGCCGAGGAGCGGATTTGCCTGGAACTTCGCCTTCACCTCGTCGGCGATTCGGCGCACCTCCTGGCGGTCCGGGCCCATGACGCGCATCTGCACCGGCCAGCCGGTCGGCGGGCCGAGGAACAAGCGGTCGACCTTGGCGCGGATCGACGGGAAGTCCTGCGCCAGGATGGTGCGCATCTTGATGATCAGCCGTTCGCGGGCCGGCTCGTCCTTGGCCATCACCAGGAGCTGGGCAAAGTTCGGATTGCGGAGCTGCTGGTCGAGCGGCAGGAAGAAGCGCGGTGCACCTTCGCCGATATAGGTGGCGATGAAGCGCTTGTCCGGGTCGTCCATCATCCGTGATTCGAGCGCCTTGGCCTGCGTCTCGACTTCCTTGATGCTGGTGCCTTCCGGCAGCCACAGGTCGACAAGGATTTCCGGGCGCGACGACTGCGGGAAGAAGTTCTGCGGGATGAACTGGAATGCCCAGAGACTGGTGGCGAAAGTCATCAGCGTCATGGCCAGCACGATGATGCGGTGGCGCACGGCCCAGCCAACGGTGGCACGAAGCCGGCGGTAGAAGCTTGTGTCGAAGGCATCGTGATGGCTGCCGGCATGCTTGCGCTGCTTGAGGATCATGTGGCCGAGCCATGGCGTGAAATAGACCGCCACGAACCAGGACACGACCAGCGCGATGCCGACGACGTAGAACAGGGTACGCACATATTCGCCGGCGGTCGAGGCGGCGAAGCCGACCGGGATGAAGCCGGCGGTGGTGATCAGCGTGCCGGTCAGCATCGGGAAGGCTGTCGAGGTGTAGGCAAAGCTCGCCGCCTCGATCTTGACCAATCCTTCCTCGAGCTTTCGTTCCATCATCTCGACGACGATCATGGCGTCGTCGACCAGGAGGCCGAGCGCAATGATCAGCGCGCCGAGCGAGATGCGCTGCAGATCGATGCCGAGTTCGTACATGATGGCGAAGGTGGCGGCCAGAACGAGCGGAATGGTGATCGCGATCACCAGGCCCGAACGCCAGCCGATCGTCAGGAACGAGACGACAAGCACGATCAGCAGCGCCTCGCCAAGCGCCTCCATGAATTCGTTGACGGCGTCCTTGACGACCTCAGGCTGGTCGGAAATCTGGTCGACCGCAACACCATAGGGCAGCCCTTCCTCGAAGCGCTGATAGGTAGCCTCGACATCCTTGCCGACGTCTCTGACGTTGAAGCCCTTGGCCATGACGACGCCGAGCTGAACGCTGTCGTGGCCGTTGTAGCGATACTTGCGCTGATAAGGGTCTTCGAGGCCGGAGGTCACGGTCGCAATGTCGCCCAGTCGCGTCACCTGGTTGCCGGCACGCAGGCGAAGTTCGCGGATGTCGGCAGCCTTGGTTACGTCGCCCTCGACCGAGATGCGCACCGAGTTCGTGCCGGTATCGACCGAGCCCGCTGGATCGACATTGTTCTGCCCCCTGATCGCATTCTGCAGATCGGTGAGCGTCAGGCCGCGTTCGGCAAGCGTCTTCGATGAAACATCGATGTAGAGCTTCTCGGGCTGGTCGCCGATGATGACGGCCTTTTCGACACCGGGCGTCGTCAACAGCATGTCGCGCGCCTGGATGGCGAATTTCTTCAGCTCGGGATAGCTGTAGCCTTCGCCGCTGATTGAATGCAGCGTGATGAATGTGTCGCCGAACTCGTCGTTGAAATACGGGCCGAGCAGACCTTGCGGCAAATCGCCTGATATGTCGCCGACCTTCTTGCGCACCTGGTAGAAGGCGTCCGCCACCTGCGCCGGATTGGTGTCACCCTTGATCTGAACGGTGATGATGGCGCTGCCGGCGCGCGTGTAGGAGCGGACGAAATCGAGATGCGGCGTTTCCTGCAGCTTGCGCTCGATCTTGTTGACGACCTGGTCTTCCATCTCCTTGATCGAGGAGCCCGGCCAGACGGCCTGCACGACCATGACGCGGAAGGTGAAATCCGGATCCTCCTTCTGGCCCATGCGCATCAGGCCGAGCGCGCCGGCAATGATGATCAGCCCGAACAGAAACCGCGCAATGCTCGGGTGGCCGATTGCCCAGCGCGAAAGATTGAAGGGCCGCTTTTCGGTGCTCTCGGTGGTCATGACGCCAGTCCTGTCCAATTGATCGGCAGCGCATGCGCTTGCTGCTCATGAATTTTCGATCTGGCTTCCGGGCGGCGAGGCTTTCCGAGCGGAGAGACACTCGTCGTGGTGGGGCACGAGGATCGATGTGGGGGGTACATCGACCTCGCGTCTCGACAATCGGGCGCTCACCGCCCGGAAACCATGACCCACTCAACCCGTGGCTTGCGCCCGGATGATTACAAGTGGGCCTTTATTTGGCCTGCGCTTCAGCGCAGGCTGCTGGTGGTATCGTCGTCATTCTCGGCCGATGCGGACTGCTGCGCTGCATCGCCGGAAAGCTTTACTTTCAGATTCTCGGTCATGAACTGCGTCCCGGCGGCGACGACGACATCGCCGGGCTTCAGCCCTTCGGCAACACGCACGCCGTCGGGAGCGAATTCGGCGACCTTGACCGGCCGTGCATGGACGGTGTCGCCGTTGCGGTCCACGGTCCAGACGATCTTTTGGCCATCCTTTTGCGCCAGCGCGCTCAACGGAATCGCAACACTTTGCTGGCTGTTGGACACCGAGGCTTCGATGGTCGCGGTCATGCCGAGAAGCACGCGCGGATCGTTCGGCAGGCTGACACGAACGGCAAAGGTACGCGACTGCTGATCGGCGCTGCCGGCGACCTCACGAACTTTGCCGTCGAGCGTCAGCGCATCGTCGGACCAGAAGCCTGCCTTGACATCCTTGCCCGGCTTGAACTGGGCGATATCCATTTCCGGCACGGCGATCAGCACTTCCTTTTCGCCATCGATCGCAACGGTCACAACCGGACTGCCGGAGCCAACCACCTGGCCGACATCGGCGGCAACCGATGTGACGATGCCGTTCCTGTCCGCCTTGAGGTCGGTGTAGAGAACCTGGTTTTTCGCCTGATCCAGCGATGACCGAGCGGAATCCCGGGTGGCGACCGCCTGATCATAGCTAAGGGTTGCCTGCTCAAGCTGCGATTTCGACGAGACGTTCCTGGCGAACAGCTGTTCGGCACGACGGCGGGTAAGGCCGGCGTTCTCGACTGCCCTTTCGGCGGCATCGAGTGCCGCCTTGGCGCTGCTGACTGAAAGCGCGTAGTCGGCGGGATCGATGCGGGCAAGGACATCGCCGGGCTTCACCCTGTCGCCGATATCGACCAGGCGCTCGGTGATCTTGCCGTTGATACGGAAGCCAAGATTCATCTCGGTGCGGGCATGCACCGAGCCGGAGTAGGAGAGCTCGCGGGTGTCGTTCGCCTTGGCGATCTCGACAACCTTGACTGGTCGAATGATCTCCTTGACCTCAGCTTTCTCCTGCGAGCAGCCGGCGAGCCCGAGCGTGGCGAAAACAAGGCCAGCGATTGGCAGCCTGCGGATGATGGAACTGGACAAAGACACTTTCGCACTCCTGTTGGAGATGAATTGTCGACACCGACGCCCGGCGGGCGGCGGCTATTTCTTCAGGGCTTTGATCGCATAGTCGATGAGGTCGTCGGGCATTGCCCGGTTGGTCTTGGCAAGACACTGGGCGACCATCTGCGGGTGGCACAAAATGACGGTGGCGGCGCCGAAGCAGCGCGACGCGATCACTGGATCCTGGTCGGCAAACTCGCCCGCTTCGATGCCCTCGCGGATCACCTCCGCGAACAGATCGTGGATGCTGTCGACATGCTTGTCGATGACGCCCCAGTCACGCTCGAGGGCGACGATGACCATCTCATGGACCTTCTGGTCGTCGAGCATGACCTCCATCGTCATCTTGTACTGCGCGTGCACGTAGCGCCGCAGCCGCTCCTCGGCGCTGATCGGCAGGCGGGAGATCTCGTAGGCCATTTTGTAGCTTGCGCCGAGCATCCGGCCACACACGGCCTGGTGGATTTCGACCTTGGAGGCAAAGAAACGATAGATGTTGGCCGGCGACATGCCGAGTTCGCGGGCGATGTCGGCAACGTTGGTCTTGCCATAACCGTAGTGACGGAACAGGCGTTCGGCGCAATCGAGAATGCGCGTCACATTCTCCTGGCGGGCGGGGTCGGCCACGATGTGGGCGGCTTCAGACATGGCTCTCTGTCAATTTATGAGTGACGAATTTCAACTTTCATCATTCGTAAATCGAAAGCGGCAGGATGTCAACGCAGATTCGACGTACGTGTACGAATGGTGACATATGGTGACAAATGGCAGGATGGTTAGCCGCCACGTGCTTCGTCATCCTAGGGCGAAGCAAGGAGCGTAGCGACGCAGCGCAGACCCCTAGGATCCATGCCGTGAAGCCGGCCAAAGAATGTGACGGATCAAGAACTTACACAGTCAGTGGCAAGCCATTCTCGACCGCCGGAGCACGACCGCTAGGTCACGGCATGGATCCTAGGGTTTCCGCGACGTCGCTTCGCGACTGCTCCACCCTAGGATGACGAAGTTAGGTACCTTTGGCCATCTCTCTTAGCCGGAACTTCTGGATCTTCCCCGTCGAGGTCTTGGGGATTTCGGCGAAGATCACCGCTTTCGGCACCTTGAAGCGGGCAAGAAGTGAGCGGCAGTGCTCGATGATCTCGGCCTCGGTCGCCGTCCTGCCTGGCTTCAGCTCGACATAGGCGACCGGCACCTCGCCCCATTTGTCGTCGGCTTTGGCGACCACGCCGCATGAGGCGACGGCTGGATGCTTGTAGAGCGCCTCCTCGACCTCGATCGAGGAGATGTTCTCGCCGCCGGAAATGATGATGTCCTTGGAGCGGTCCTTGAGCTGGATATAGCCATCGGGATGCATGACGCCGAGGTCGCCGGAATGGAACCAGCCGCCGGCGAAGGCTTCGTCGCTGGCTTTGCGGTTCTTCAGATAGCCCTTCATGACGATGTTGCCGCGGAACATGACCTCGCCGATCGTCTCGCCATCGGCCGGGGTGTTTTCCATCGTCGCGGGATCCATCACGGTCAGGCCTTCGAGCGCGGCATAGCGCACGCCTTGCCTGGCCTTCTTTGCCGCCCTCGGACCCTTATCCAGCCCGTCCCACTCGCCATGCCATTCATTGACGACCGCCGGACCATAAGTCTCGGTCAGGCCGTAGAGATGGGTGACGACAAAGCCCGCATCGGCCATACCCGACAGCACGGCTTCCGGCGGAGGTGCCGCGGCCGTGTTGAAGGTGACGGTTTGCGGGAATTCCCGCTTGTCCTCGTCCCTGGCGTTGATCAACACCGACATGACGATTGGCGCGCCGCAAAGATGGGTGACGCGGTGGTCGGCAATCGCATCGTAGATCGGCTTTGGCCGCACCCAGCGCAAGCAGACATGGATGCCGGCTTGGATGGCCAGCGTCCAGGGAAAGCACCAGCCGTTGCAATGGAACATCGGCAGTGTCCAGAGATAGACTGTGTGCTTGGCCATGCCGGCATGGATGGTGTTGGTGTAGGCCATCAGCGCCGCGCCGCGATGGTGGTAGACGACACCCTTGGGATTGCCTGTGGTGCCGGAGGTGTAGTTGAGCGATATCGCGTCCCATTCGTCGTCGGGCATCGACCAGGCGAAATCCTCATCGCCGCCGGCGACAAACTCCTCGTAGTCGAGCGTGCCGATGCGCTCTCCCTTGGGATAGGGCGCGTCTGCCGCGTATTCGGGGTCGTCATAGTCGATGACCAGCGGCTTGACCTTGGCCATGGCCAGCGCCTGCCTGACGACTCCGGCGAATTCGCGGTCGACGATCAGCACTTTCGTCTCGGCGTGGTCGAACTGGAAGGCGATGACCGCGGCATCGAGGCGGGTGTTGAGCGAGTGCAGCACCGCCTTCGTCATCGGCACGCCAAAATGTGCTTCGAGCATCGGCGGCGTGTTGGAAAGCATGACGGTGACGGTGTCGCCCTTGCTGATGCCGCGTTTTGAGAGCGCCGAGGCGAGCCTGAGGGAGCGCCGCCAGAAATCGCGATAGGTGATTTGCTGGCGGCCATGAATGATGGCGACATGATCGGGAAAGGTCCTTGCCGCCCGCTCCAGATAGGTCAGCGGCGTCAGCGGCTGGTGATTGGCCGCGTTCCTGTCGAGATCCTGTTCATAGGGATTGCCCATCCCGTCCTCCCCAATGTTTATTATCGACTTCTAATCACAGGCTCCGCGTCTCGTCACCACCAACGATGTTACGACAGGGGGCATTTCGAACAATGGTGATCTAGATTCAGTAGGCGAAAGGGAAACGCATATCTCCGCTCAATTTGACTTTTGTCGAGAGCCGTGAATAATGTCAGAGAGGGAGACGGTATGGCGATCCGACCGGCAGAACAGCTTATCCACAAGGCCGCCTGGCTCTACTATGCCCATGGCCTGCGCCAGGACCAGGTGGCCAGCCAGCTCAAGATTTCCCGGGCATCGGTCGCCATGTATCTGCGCAAGGCGCGCGAGACCGGCATCGTCAACATCTCGACCTCGACACAACTTTTCACCGACGACGTGCTGGCGCGCAAGCTGGAAGACGCGCTGAAACTCGATGCGGTCTGGATCGCGCCGGAGAACGGCCATGTCGCCGATCCGTCGACCGATATCGCGGTGCTGGCGGCAAGCGTCTTTCTCGAACTGGTCAAGAAGGGCGACCGCATCGGCGTCGCCTGGGGACGCACCGTCTATATGATCGCCGACATCATGTCCTATGCCGATCTGCAGGATGTCACGGTGGTGCAGCTCTGCGGCAATCTGGGAGCCCCCTATTCGTACCGGCCCGACCAATGCACCATGGAGATCGCGCGCCGGCTCAACGCCAAGGGGCTCAATTTCTATGCGCCGCTGGTGCTGACGACGGAAGAGCTGGCGCGCGGCCTGCGTGCCGAGCCGGTGATCCGCGAGCAACTGTCCGGCATTGGCGACTGCGACCTGGCGCTCTATTCGGTCGGCACCGTGGATGCCGACAGCCATGTCGTCAAATGCGGCGCCCTGACGGCCGAGGAGATGGCGGCATTGCGAAAAGCGGGGGCGGCCGGCGTCATCGCCGGGCAGATCATCGACGCAGAAGGCAAGGCGCTCGACTGCAGCTACAACCGCCGGGTCATTTCAGCCGATCTTTCCTCGCTGCGCGCCATCGCCAGGCGCCTCATGGTCGTGCAGGAGGCCAGCAAGTTCGAACCGCTGATCGCGGCGCTTGCGGGCGGGCTTTGCACGCATCTGGTCGTCGGCGCCGACATGGCGCGACGGCTGCTGGACCATGCCGCGCCTTCGGTGGAAAAGGCCTCATAGCAAACACATCTCTTGCCGCACACGCATTGTCATCAAAGCGTCGCGGCATTCCTGTTCACAACGACAAAAGACAACAATCGGACCAAGCAAAGATGAAGAACCTATGGAATGACGGCGACGCGGAAAAGCTGGTTGCTGACTATGCGAAGAAGGGTGTCAGCCGGGATCTGGCGCTGCGCGTCTATACGACACGGCTTCTGGGCGGTGAGCCGCGGCTGGTCCTGCATGGCGGAGGCAACACCTCCTGCAAGACGAAGGCGACCGACCTCGTCGGCGACGAATGGGACGTGCTTTGCGTCAAAGGCAGCGGCTGGGACATGGGTGTCATCGAGCCGCAAGGCCTGCCGGCGGTCAAGCTCGGTGCGCTGCTGAAGGCGCGGTCGCTGAAAAAACTCTCCGACGAGGACATGGTTGCCCTGCAACGGGCTAACCTCATCGACCCATCCTCGCCGAATCCTTCGGTCGAGACGCTGCTGCATGCCTTCCTGCCGCACAAATTCGTCGATCACACGCATTCGACCGCCATTCTGGCCATCGTCGACCAGGACGACAGCGAGGCGCTGAGCGAGAAGGTTTTCGGCAGCAAGATGGGCTACGTTCCCTACATCATGCCGGGCTTCGACCTGGCGAAGGCGGCGGCCGATGTCTTCGAGGCTGACCCGACCGTTGAAGGCCTGATCCTCGACAAGCATGGCATCTTCACCTTCGGCGACGATGCCAAACAGGCCTATGACCGGATGATCCATTATGTGAACCTCGCCGAGAATTTCATCGCCAGGCATGGCAAGCCGCGCACCGAAAAAGTCACCTTGCCAGCGAGACTGGCGACGGCCGCGGATATCGCGCCGATGCTGCGCGGCGCCGTGGCGGTGGCGCGCGGCGACGGCCGCTTCGACCGCATGATCAGCGATTTCCGCACCTCGGACGCGATTGTCGATTTCATCAATTCGGCAAAAATTGCCGACTACGCCGGACGCGGCGTGTCGACGCCCGACCTGTCAATCCGCATCAAGACTGGGCCGATGGCGCTGCCGGCGCCCGATGCGGCGAAAATCGGCGACTACAAATCCGTCATCCGCAGCCATGTCGAGACATTCGCCAAGGATTATCGCGCGTACTTCGAAAGCAACGACGGGCTCGACGATGTAAAGCGCACGATGCTCGACCCGATGCCGCGCCTGACGCTGGTGCCGGGCCTCGGCATGTTCGGCCATGGCCGCACGCTGAAGGATGCCAAGATCGCATCCGATGTCGGCGAGATGTGGATCGAGGCGGTGCGCGGCGCCGAAGCGGTCGGCGACTTCCGACCGCTGTCGAAAGCCGACCTGTTCCCGCTCGAATATTGGTCGCTGGAACAGGCCAAGCTGGCCTCCAACAAGCCGAAGCCGCTGACCGGCCAGGTGGTGCTGGTCACCGGCGGCGCCGGCGCGATCGGCGCCGCCACCGCAAAGCTGTTCGCCGACAATGGGGCGCACGCCGTCATTGTCGATCTCGACGCGACGAAGGCTGCCGAAGCGGCAAAGAAGGCCGGCAACAATTCGATCGGCATCGGCACCGACATCACCGATCCAGCCCAGATGCGCGCTGCCTTCGACAAGGCCGTCGCCGTCTTCGGCGGCGTCGACATCCTGGTTTCCAATGCCGGTGCGGCATGGGAGGGCCGGATCGGCGAGCTCGACGACGCCACTTTGCGCAAGAGCTTCGAGCTCAATTTCTTTGCCCACCAGTCAGCGGCGCAGAACGCGGTGCGCATCATGCTCGAACAGGGCACGGGCGGCGTGCTCCTGTTCAACACCTCCAAGCAGGCCGTCAATCCAGGCCCGAAGTTCGGCGCCTATGGCATACCGAAGGCGGCGACGCTGTTTTTGTCCCGGCAGTATGCGCTCGACTACGGCGCGCATGGCATCCGTTCCAACGCCGTCAACGCCGACCGCATCCGCTCCGGGCTGTTGACCGACGCCATGATCGCCAGCCGTTCGGGTGCGCGCGGCGTGTCGGAAAAGGAATACATGTCCGGCAATCTGCTCGGCCAGGAAGTGACGGCGGAAGACGTGGCCCAGGCCTTCCTGCATCATGCGCTGGCTGAGCGGACCACCGCCGATGTGACGACGGTGGACGGTGGCAACATAGCGGCGGCGATGCGATAACGGATGCACATCCAACCTGAAAAGAGCGGCCCGAGAGCCGCTCTTTTCATCTGCCTGAGATCGAAAGCTACTTAGCGTTCGGGTTCGGCATCCAGGCCGGCATCGCGACATCGGCATGGGCGAATTGCGGCAGCTTGGCCGACAGGTCTTCCATGTTCTTGATGTCCTTGTCGACCAGGTCCTTCTGGGTGATCAGCGTCGGCGGCACGATGACGCTGCGGCCGGGGTCTTCGCCGGCGAGCAACTGCGCCAGAGCGCGCACGGAAACCTGGCCGACGACGGCCGGGTTGGTGGCGGCGGTCGCTGCCCAGGCGCTGTCGGGCTCGCGCATCGCTGATATGTCGGACGTCGAGATGTCAGCCGAATAGATCTTGATGTCCTTGCTCAGCCCGGCCTCGTCGACGGCGATCTTCACGCCCTTGGCGAATTCGTCATAGGGGGCGAACATCACCTTGATGTCGGGATGGGCCGACAGCACCGAGCGGGCCTGGTTGGCAACCGAATTGGCAATCGGATTGTCGAGCGTTCCGAACATGGCGACTTCGTTGATGCCGGCATACTTCTTCTTGACGTCGACCCAGGTCTCGTTGCGGCGGTCGAGCGGCGCGATGCCGGCGACATAGACATAGCCGGCCTTCCAGCTCTCGCCATTGTCCTTGACCGCCTGTTCAAGTGCGAGGCGCGCAAGGTCGCGATCGGACTGCTCGATCTGCGGGATCTTCGGGTTTTCGACATTGACGTCGAAGGCGACGACCTTGATGCCGGCATCGACGGCGCGCTGGGCGGCTTCCTTCATCGATTCCGTCAGCCCATGCTGGATGATGATGCCCTGAACGCCGAGCGCGATCGCCTGGTCGACCATGTCAGCCTGGAGCGCCGCGTCCTGGCGGCTGTCGAGCACGCGCAAATCGACGCCGAGCGCCTTCGACTGCGCTTCGACGCCGGAGAGATAGGCCTGAAAGAAGTCGCCGGTCGAGAGGTAGCGGACCAGCGCAATCTTGACGCCCGGCTTGTCGAAGGGCGCCGGCTTGTCCGCGGCAAGAGCCGGGAACTGCATCAGCATAGTTGCGCCGGCCAGCCCGAGTGCCGCCTTGCCCAAAAGTCTTCTTGTGATCTTCACGCTGTTTCCTCCATCTGTTGAACTCAAAATCGGATCCGGCCGAAAGCTATCTCCTGCCCCTGCCGGAAAGGGCGAAGGTGAAGACAAGAGCGACCACGAGCACCACGCCCTTGACGAAATCCTGCGTGTAGTAAGGCGCGTTCATCATGGTCAGGCCTTGCAGCAAGATGCCGACGAACAGCGCGCCGACGGCTGTGCCGAAGGCGTTCGGCTTGGCGGCGCCAAGCACCGCGTAGCCGATCAGCGCCGCAGCGACAGCGTCGAGCAAGAGATTATTACCCGAGGCGATGTCGCCGCGTCCAAGCCGGGCGGCGAGCAAAATGCCGCCGATCGAGGCAAAAACTCCTGAAATAATGTAGGCCCAGATTTTGTATGCCTTGACAGGCGCGCCGGCGAGTTCGGCAGCCCGTTCATTGCTGCCGACCGCATACATCATGCGTCCGAAACGGGTGTATTCGAGAAAGAACCAGATCAGCGCCGCCAGCACGAGCAGCACGACGACCGATACCGGAATGAGGTTCGGGATGAAGAAATCGAAGCGGTGGCGGCCGAGCGCCAGGAAGGCGTCAGAGAATTTGCCGTTGGCGACCGAGCCATCGGGCATCGTCATACCGGTGGCGATCGAGCGGCCCTCGGTCGGGATGCGCTGCAAGCCGACCAGCAGGAACATCATGCCAAGGGTGGCCAGCAGGTCGGGCACGCGCATATAGACGATCAGCCAGCCATTGATGAGACCGACGGCGGCGCCGATAAAAAGACAGGCGACAACAGCGACGACGGCATTCTGCTCCAGCACCACCATCACATAGGCGGCCGCCATCATGGCGCTGGTGGCGACGGAGCCGATCGACAGGTCGAAGCCGCCAACAACCAGGGTGGCGGTGACGCCAAGCGCCAGCACGCCGGTGATGGCAACCGACTGGAAGATGAAGACGGCGCTCTGCGGCGAGACAAAACCATCGGCGGCGATGGCGAAATAGGCGATCAGCCCGAACAGCAGAACGATGAAGCCGTAGCGAATGGCATGGTCGCGCAGCGTCATTCAGCGCTCCCGCGCGCTGATGCCATTTCTACCCAAACTGAACTCATGCGGTCTCCGTTCCACATCTCGGCTTGTGATCTCATGCTGCGCTGTGCAGCGGCCCGCCCGCCACTTCCGCGAGCAGGCGGTCCATATCGATGTCGGCATTGCGGTGTTCGCCAACGATCGTCTGCTCCGACATGACCAGGATGCGGTCGGCCGTCTCCAGCGCCTCGTCGAGTTCGGTGACGAACAGCAGCGTTGCCCGACCGTTGGCGCTTGCCCTGAGCTTGGCTGCGATGTCTCGCCTGGCGGAGATGTCGACGCCCTGAAACGGCTCGTCGAGGATGAACAGTTTTGCATCTTGAGCCATCCAGCGGGCGACCATCACCTTCTGCTGGTTGCCACCCGAAAGCGTGGGCATTTCGTCCTTCTCCGAGCGGCAGACGATGCCCAGCTCCTCGATCTGCCGGCGTGCGGTGGCGCGTTCGAGGCGACGCTTGAGAACACCGAAATGCGACATCCGCCTGTGGAACGGCAGGCTGATGTTTTCCTGGATGTTGAAGCCGCCGACGATGCCATTTTCCCCGCGATCCTTGGCGACGAGGAACACGCCGGCGGCGATCGCCTCGCCCGTGGATCCTGGTGTGTACGGCTTGCCGTTCAGCATCATGGTGCCGGCGAGCGGCTTGCGCACGCCAAACAGCGTCTCTGCGAGCGCGGTCTTGCCGACGCCGACGAGACCGGTAACGGCAACGACCTCGCCGTCGCCGAGCGTCAGCGAGAATGGCCTGGCGCCTTCCGCAATGCGCAATCCATCGACCTTCAGGATGGCCTTGGCCGAGTTCCTCGCGACGATACGGTCGAGATGGATCTTGCGGCCGAGCATGGCGTTGATCGCGCCTTCATAGTCGAGTGGCTTCTTGTCGAAGGCGCCCGAGATGACACCGTCGCGCATCGAGACGATACGGTCGGCAAGCCGCCTGATGTCGGACATGCGGTGCGAGATATAGAGGATCGCCACCTGATGCTCGCGCAGCCGGTCGAGCAGCGCGAACAGCCGGTCGGCCTCGGCGCTGGACAGAGAAGAGGTCGGCTCGTCGAGGATCAACACTTTCGGCTGGTGCGCCATGGCACGCGCAATTGCCACCATCTGACGGTCGGCCAGTGAAAGATCGCTGATGCGGGCCTTGAGGTCGATGACCAGCCCCATGCGGTCGGCAACGGCCTTGGCCTCACGGCGCACCCGGCCCGGATTGAACAGGAACGGCGCACTGCTGCCGCTCAGCCGGTCCAGCGTCAAATTGGTGGCAACGTCGAGATCGGCGACGACACCGTCATTGATGTTCTGGTGAACGGTGACGACGCCAGCGCGGATCGCCTCCGCCGGCGTGCTTGGCGCAAAGTCGTGACCGGCGAGATTCATCGTGCCGCCGGCATGGTCGTAGACGCCGCTGATGATCTTGACGAGGGTGGATTTGCCGGCACCATTGGCGCCCATCAACACCGTCACTTCGCCGGCATGCAATTCGAGCGAGACGCCGCCAAGCACCTCGATATGGCCGAAGGATTTCCTCAGGCCGTCCACGCGGAACACGGCATCATTGCCCATTCGTTCCTCCCTGACCGTGACGCTATGGGCTCTACCGGCAATTGTCAACACGATTGACAATTGCCAGAGTGCTACCTAGCTTGGCCCAACCGCCATGCCTCCGTTATGTTCGAAGCGCATATGTGGGAGGATCACGATGACTGGGAAATTGCCGTTCGAAGCACTATCGGTCGAGACGCTTTCAACGCGCCTTGGCACAAACGATGCGCTGCGCGCGCGGATCGGCAAGGACACCAGAAGCTGGAAGGTGCGCGAAGTCGGCGACGGCAATCTGAACCTGGTGTTTATCGTCGAGGGCGCGACGGGTGCCGCCGTCGTCAAGCAGGCCCTGCCCTATGTCCGCTTGGTCGGCGACAGCTGGCCGCTGCCTTTGAAGCGCTCCTTCTTCGAATATCATGCGCTGACACGGCAAGAGGCCCGCGCGCCCGGTTCGGTGCCAGCCATCTATCACTTCGACGAAAGCCAGGCGCTAATCATCATGGAGTATCTGGCACCGCCGCACATCATCCTGCGGCGCGCGCTGATCGAGGGCCGGCAGTTGCCGAACATCGCCAGGGACATCGGCCTGTTCATGGCCCGCACGCTGTTCCGCGGTTCGGATCTCTCGATGCTGACCAAGGACCGCAAGGCCGATCTGGCGCTGTTCGCCGACAATGTCGAGCTCTGCGGCATCACTGAGGACCTGGTGTTTTCCGACCCCTATTTCGACGCCAAGTTGAACCGGCATACATCGCCGCAGCTTGACGGCCTGGTCGCCGAACTGCGCGCCGACCGCGACCTCAAGGTCGAGGCGCAGCGGCTGAAGCATCTGTTTGCCGCCAATGCCGAGACGCTGCTGCACGGCGATTTGCATTCCGGCTCGATCATGGTCACCGACACCGAAACCAGGATGATCGATCCGGAATTCGCCTTTTACGGACCGATGGCTTTCGACGTCGGCATGCTGCTCGCCAATTTCTGGATGTCCTTCTTCTCGCAGCGCGGCCACGAACAAAAGGAAAAGCGCGACGCCATGCGCGCCTATCTGCTGCAAGTCACGAACGAGACATGGTCGGTGTTCCGCAACGAGTTCTCGCAGCTGTGGCGAACAGAGCGCACCGGCATGCTCTACCAGAAGAGCCTGTTCGAGGATCAGGGCGACAGGCTCGGCGCCGAGCAGGCGCTCGACCATGTGTTGCATCAGATCTGGGACGATCTGCTGGGCTTCGCCGGTATCGAGATCCACCGGCGCATCCTGGGTCTCGCGCACAACGCCGATTTCGAGACCATTGCCGACGAGGATTTGCGCGCCACATGCGAGGCCAAGGCGCTGAAATTCGGCCGCCACATCGCCGTCAACCGGCGCCAGATCCATAGCATCGACGAGGTCAACAATCTGGCCGCGCTGATCGAACAGGAGAGCAGGATTTGAACGTCGGCGATCGCCACTATCGCACCATCTGGCTGAGTGACGACAAGCGCTCGGTCGAGATCATCGACCAGCGCTGGCTGCCGCATGATTTCCGCATCGAAAAGATCGGCACCGTTGCCGGCATCGCCACGGCGATCCGCGACATGTGGGTGCGCGGCGCGCCGCTGATCGGCGTCACCGCGGCTTACGGCGTCGCCATGCAGATGACCGACGACCCCTCGGACGTGGCGCTCGACGCGGTCTGGGAGACCTTGCACGAAACCCGGCCGACCGCGATCAATCTGCGCTGGGCGCTGGATGAAATGCGGCGCTTTCTCAAGCCGCTGCCGCCCGAACAGCGCGCCGAAGCCGCCTACCGGCGTGCCGGCGAAATCGCCGACGAGGATGTCGGCCTCAACCGCGCCATCGGCGCCAACGGGCTTGAAATCATCAAGGCGATCGCGGCGCGCAAGCAGAAGGGCGAGCCGGTCAATATCCTGACCCATTGCAATGCCGGCTGGCTGGCCACCGTCGACTATGGCACCGCCACGGCGCCGATCTATCTCGCAACCGAAGCCGGCATTCCGGTCCACGTCTATGTCGACGAGACGCGCCCGCGCAACCAGGGCGCCCAGTTGACCGCGTGGGAAATGGCCGGGCACGGCGTGCCGCACACGCTGATCGTCGACAATGCCGGCGGCCATCTGATGCAGCGCGGCGAGATCGACATGGTCATTGTCGGCACCGACCGCACCACAGCCGACGGCGATGTCTGCAACAAGATCGGCACCTATCTCAAGGCGCTCGCCGCCGCCGACAATGACGTGCCGTTCTATGTCGCGCTGCCCTCGCCGACCATCGACTGGACGGTGGGCGACGGGCTTGCCGAAATCCCGATCGAGCAGCGCTCGCCCGACGAGGTTTCGCTGGTCTGGGGCAAGACCGCTTCCGGCGAGATCGCCCAGGTCCGGGTGTCGCCCGAGGCGACGCCGGCGGCTAACCCGGCCTTCGACGTGACCCCGGCGCGGCTGGTGACCGGCCTGATCACCGAACGCGGTGTCGCCAAGGCATCGCGCGAAGGCCTGAAGGCGATGTTTCCCGAACGCGGCTGATAGAACGCCGTCAAGCCCTTCCCTGGCCCTCGAAGACCTTCGGCCTGTAGGCGCCCAGACCGAGATTGCAGTTGGGCGCGCCAGGCATTCGGTGCCGTCACCCTCCAATGACCTAAGCAACGCCATCAGCAGGGTTTCTGCCGTGTAGTTAAGTCGCTCGCCCACGGACTGAGTCAACGTCCCTACTACGCAATTGCCAAATCTTGGTAATCTGATTATACCAGTTAACAAGATGACGATTGGCGAAAGCCATCGTTCGAGATCAGGAGTAACGGTTAGATGACAACGATTGCGCTGTTTGGTGCCGGCGGCAAAATGGGTTACCGCCTGTCGACCAATTTTCGCGGCTCACCCTACACAGTACGCCATGTCGAGGTCAGCGACGCCGGCCGAGAGCGGCTGAAGAGCGGACTGGGTTTCGACACGGTCAGTGCCGACGAAGCGCTCAAGGGCGCCGATGTGGTGATCCTGGCCGTTCCCGACACGCATATCGGCAAGGTAGCAACCAGCATCGAGAGCAAGCTTGCGCCGGGAACAATGGTGGTGGTGCTCGATGCCGCCGCCCCTTTCGCCGGCCATTTGCCGAAGCGGCCGGACCTGACCTATTTCGTCACCCATCCCTGTCATCCGCCGATCTTCAACGATGAAACCGACATGGCGGCCAAGAAGGACTATTTCGGCGGCGTCAAGGCCAAGCAGCACATGGTCAGTGCGCTGATGCAGGGGCCGGAAGAAGACTACGCCAAGGGCGAAGCGATCGCCAAGATCATCTGGGCCCCGGTCATGCGGTCGCATCGTGTGACGGTCGAACAGATGGCGTTGCTGGAGCCGGGCCTTTCGGAAACCGTTTGCGCCTCGCTGCTCGTCGTCATGAAGGAAGCCGTCGACGAGGTCGTGGCGCGCGGCGTCGAGAAGCAAGCCGCGCTCGACTTCCTGCTCGGCCATATGAACGTGCTCGGCGCCGTCATCTTCGGCGAGACCAAGGGCGTGTTTTCCGACGCCTGCAACAAAGCCATCGAGTTCGGCAAGCCGGTGCTGATGCGCGACGACTGGAAGCGGGTGTTCGAGCCGGAAGAGATCGCGGCGAGCATTCAGCGCATCACCTGAGGCTGCCAATTCCGACGTAGAACGGCTTATCAGGTACATGTCATCTGAAATTGTCATTGACTCATCATACCAGTTGGCTTAGCTATTTGGTGGCTCGGACCAGTCCGGCTTCGCAACAAATTCAGGCCTGAAGGGTGGAGGACGGCTGGGGAGCGACGTTCCGTTGAGATGAAGCCGGCAAATGGCTTCCGAACTTTGGCCATCCGTGCCGTGCCTTCTGACGAAATTGAATGCAGACAGCAGCCTTGGGTTGATCAAGGGACAGTTTTTCAAACGGGAGGACTTCATGAAACTCACTCGCAGAATGACACTTGCGGCTTTTGCCGGCATGCTGGCGCTTGGCACAGCCGCACCCGCCTATGCGGCGGATCTCATCGCCATCATCACGCCTTCGCACGACAATCCGTTCTTCAAGGCGGAAGCCGTCGGCGCCGAAGCCAAGGCCAAGGAACTCGGCTACGAGGCGCTGGTGCTCGTCCATGATGACGACGCCAACAAGCAGTCCGAACTGATCGACACGGCGATCGGCCGCGGTGCCAAGGCCATCATTCTCGACAATGCCGGCGCCGACGCCACCGTTGCCGCGGTGCAGAAGGCCAAGGACGCCGGCGTTCCTTCCTTCCTGATCGACCGCGAGATCAACGCCACCGGCGTCGCCATCGCGCAGATCGTCTCCAACAACTACCAGGGCGCCCAGCTCGGCGCGCAGGAATTCGTCAAGCTGATGGGCGAGAAGGGCAATTATGTCGAATTGGTCGGCAAGGAATCCGACACCAATGCCGGCATCCGCTCGAAGGGCTATCACGACGTGATCGACGATTATCCGGACCTGAAAATGGTGGCGCAGCAATCGGCCAACTGGAGCCAGACCGAAGCCTATTCCAAGATGGAATCGATCCTCCAGGCCAATCCCGACATCAAGGGCGTCATCTCCGGCAACGACACGATGGCGATGGGCGCCTATGCGGCATTGGCGGCGGCGAACCGCAAGGACGTCATCGTCGTCGGCTTCGACGGATCGAATGACGTGCGCGATTCCATCACCTCCGGCGGCATCAAGGCGACCGTCCTGCAGCCGGCCTATGCGCAGGCGCAGATGGCGGTCGAACAGGCCAACGACTTCATCAAGAACAAGAAGTCTCCCGCCGAGGAAAAGCAGTTGATGGACTGCGTCCTGGTCAATGGCGACAATGCCGCCAAGCTGGAGACTTTCGCGCTCACCAACTGAGCCGGCTGGCATCAATAGCAAGGGACGGGCCCTCAGGCTCGTCCCTTGCCTTCATTTTCTTTGGGTACTGCTGACCGCCATGATGAACAAGCCGACATGTTGAACAAGTTGACTTGGCCGATCCTTGCCGTGCCGATCCTTGCCATGAGTGTCGGCCTCAGCCTGACCGCCTGCAAGATTCTGCCGACACCGTCAGCGGAAAACGGTGGCAATGCACCGGCCTTCAACCCCGACAAGATGGTCGAGGAGATCTGGGCGGCGAAGGTCATCCCCTATTTGCAGCAGAAGGCCGGGCCGTTTGCCGAGGTCCACGCCCTGGCGAAAACCGATCCGGCCGCCGCCGGCGCCAAATATGGCAATCCGAAGAAACAGGCGAATTCGCCGTGGACCTTCGCGGTTCGCCTGGAGGGCAAGATCGTCGCCGCCAACACCCAGTCACGCGCCGCGACCATCGACATCGATGCCGATGGTGACGGCAAGGCGGATGCGCGGGTGCAGATCGGACCGGCGGTGCGCGGCACCGCACTGCGCGACAGCCTCGACTTCATCCAGTTCAACGACTTCACCAACCAGATCGACTTCGCCCAGTTCGGCAAGTCGTTCAACATCTATGTCGACAAGACCGTGCTGTCCAAGTTGCCGCGCGAGACGTTGGAAGGACGGACCGCCAAAGTGCTCGGCGCCTACACGCCGGGCAGCGGCCAGGACCTGCCGCTGGTGACCCCGGCGGAGGCAGAGATCGGGCCGAAGCCATGACTTCTGAGCGAGAGATGGGGGCGACCGGTCATGACGTCATCCTGAAGCTGGAAGACGTTTCGAAGGTCTATTCGGGCACCGTCGCGGTCAAGCGCGCCAATTTCGAGGTGCGCAAGGGCGCGGTCAACGTGCTGGTCGGCGAGAATGGCGCCGGCAAGTCGACGCTGATGAAGATCATCGCCGGCGTCGAGCAGCCGACGGCCGGACGCATCCTGCTCGAGGGCGAAGAGGTTTCGTTCGCATCGTCCGGAGACGCGGTGAACCGCGGCATCGGCATGGTGTTCCAGGAGCTGAACCTGTTCGGCAATATGAGCGTCGCCGAGAACATCTTCGCCACTCGCGAGATCACCAACCGCTTCCGCAAGATCGACCGCAAGGCGCAGGAGCGCCGCGCGGCGGAATTCCTGGAGCGGCTGCAAGCCGGCATACGTCCGGACATGCTGGTCGAGGATCTGCGCATCGGCCAGCAGCAGCTGGTCGAGATCGCCAAGGCGGTTTCGCTCGATGCGCGCATCCTGATCATGGATGAGCCGACCTCGGCGCTGAGCGCGGCCGAAGTCGAGATCCTGTTCAAGGTGATCGCCGACCTCAAGGCGCGCGGTGTCGCGATCGTCTACATCTCGCACCGGCTGGAAGAGCTGATCCGCATCGGCGATTACATCACCGTGCTGCGCGACGGCCGCATCACCGGCCAGGAGGAGATGAAAAACGTCGACACGCAATGGATCGTGCGACAGATGATTGGCTCGGACGCCAAGGACTTCGCCAAGGCCGACGGCCATGTTCCGGGCGAAGAGATCTTCCGCGCCGAGGCGATCTGCCTGCCGCGCGCGACCGGCGGGCTTGCCGTCGACCATGTCTCGCTGTCGCTGCGCGCCGGTGAGATCCTCGGCATATACGGGCTGATGGGCGCAGGGCGCAGCGAGCTGTTCGACTGTATCATGGGGCGCCACGGCCAGGCGACCGGCGAGATCTTCATCGCCGGCAGACACGTGCGCGAGCGCGACACGACGCGGCGCATCCGGCGCGGGCTGGCGCTGATCCCAGAAGACCGCCAGCGCGAAGGGCTGGTGTCGATCCTGTCCGTCGCCAGCAATCTGACGCTGGCCAGCCTGTCGCGCTTTGTCCGGCTGTTCCACATTCGCGGAGCGGCAGAAAGGCAGGCGGTGGTGCAGATGGTGCGGGAGTTGGCAATCAAGGTCGCCGACCCGATGCAGGAGGTGTCATCGCTGTCCGGCGGCAACCAGCAGAAGGTGGTGATCGGCAAGGCGTTGCTCACCGGACCGAAGGTGCTTTTGATGGACGAGCCCAGCCGCGGCATCGATGTCGGCGCCAAGGCCGACGTCTTCCGCACCATGCGCAAGCTTTCGCGAGACGGGCTTGGCATCCTTTTCGCCACCTCCGATCTCGACGAGGTGATGGCGCTGTCCGACCGGATCGCCGTGATGAGCAATGGAAAACTGACCGGCATGTTCGATCGCGCCGAAGCGACGGAAGCGGCGATCGTCGCCGCCTCGGCGCTCGGCCACGGACCGGTCGCGCATACGGAGAACAAGGCCCATGACTGACATCCCGGCCAAGGCGGCTGTCTCCTCCGCTTCCAGCGGCTCGGTGCTGCTGACGCTGATGAAGGCAAGGACCTTCATTGCGCTGATTGCCGTGCTGGTGTTCTTCTCGATCGCGGCGCCCAATTTCCTGTCGACCGCAAACCTGATCCTGATGTCGAAGCACGTGGCGCTGAACGCCTTCCTGGCGATGGGCATGACCTTCGTCATCGTCACCGGCGGCATCGATCTTTCGGTCGGCTCGATCGTTGGACTGTGCGGCATGGTGGCCGGCTACCTCGTGCTCAACGGCATCGACCTGCAATTCGGCTATACGATCTATTTCAACGTCTTCGAGATCGCATTGATCACGCTGGCGGTCGGCATATTGATCGGCGCCGTCAATGGATTGCTGATCACCAGGCTGAATGTGGCGCCATTCATCGCCACGCTCGGTGTGCTCTATGTCGCGCGCGGCCTGGCGCTGCTGTCGTCGGATGGCCGCACATTCCCCAACCTCGTCGGCAAGGCCGAACTCGGCACCACCGGCTTCGGCTTCCTAGGCGCCGGCCGGCTGCTCGGCCTGCCGGTCGCGCTGTGGATCCTGCTCGTCGTGGCGCTTGGGGCGGCCTATCTCGCCAAATACACGCCGCTCGGACGCCACATCTTTGCCGTCGGCGGCAACGAACGGGCGGCGCGGATTTCGGGCGTCAGGGTCAACATGGTGAAGATGTTCGTCTACATGTTCTCCGGTTTCTGCGCGGCCATCGTCGGCCTGATCATCTCGTCCGAACTGATGGCCTCGCATCCGGCAACCGGCGAAAGTTTCGAGCTCAACGCCATCGCCGCGGCGGTGCTCGGCGGCACTTCGATGTCGGGCGGGCGCGGCACGATCGGCGGCACCATTGTCGGCGCCTTCGTCATCGGCATCCTTTCCGACGGGCTGGTGATGATGGGGGTGAGCTCGTTCTGGCAGATGGTGATCAAGGGGCTCGTGATTATCGTCGCCGTCGTCGTCGACCAGGCGCAGCGCCGGCTGCAAAGCCGTGTAACATTGATGCAGATGGCAAAGGCAGGCTGAGCATGGCGGAGCTGCGGGGAGCGCTGATCGGTTGCGGTTTCTTCGCCGTCAACCAGATGCATGGCTGGCGCGACATCACTGGTGCCTCGATCGTCGCCATCTGTGACCGCGACCCGGAGCGGCTGAAGATCGTTGGGGACCAGTTCGGCATTGCGAAGCGCTACGCCGACGCGACGGAAATGTTCGCTGGCGAGACGCTCGATTTCGTCGACATCGCCACCACCGCGCCGAGCCATCGGCCGCTGGTCGAGATGGCGGCTCGGCATCGCGTACCGGCAATTTGCCAGAAACCGTTCGCGCCGACGCTCGCCGATGCCAAGGCCATGGTGAAAGCCTGCGCTGACGCCGGCGTGCCACTGATGGTGCACGAGAATTTTCGCTGGCAATCACCGATCCAGGCGGTGCGCGCCGTACTCGACAGCGGCGAGGTCGGCACGCCGTTCTTCGGCCGCATCTCCTTCCGCTCGGCTTATGATGTGTTCTCCGGCCAGCCCTATCTGGCGACGGGCAAGCGCTTCATCATCGAGGATCTCGGCATCCACATCCTCGACATCGCCCGTTTTCTGCTCGGCGACGTCTCAACCATCACCACGCGGACAGCGCGCATCAATCCCGCTATCGCCGGAGAGGATGTCGCGACCATGCTGATGGACCATGTCAGCGGTGCCACCTCGGTGGTCGACTGCAGCTATGCGACCAGGCTCGCCAGCGAGCCGTTCCCGGAGACACTGATCGAAATCGATGGCAGCGAGGGCACGATCCGGCTGGCGCAGGACTACCGGCTCACCGTCACCGGCAAGAGCGGCACAGTGGTCCGCGACGTCTCGCCGCCATTGCTGCCCTGGGCTTCGCGTCCCTGGCACAACATCCAGGAAAGCGTCGTCGCCATTCAACAGCATTGGGTCGACTGCCTGGCGACGGGGATCGAGCCGGCGACCTCGGGCGCCGACAATCTCAGGACATTCGCGCTGGTCGAGGCCGCTTATGCCGGTGCCGGGAGCCGCGAACCGGTGCAACTCGAGAGCTTGCTCAGATGACGGCCGATGCCTTTCTCCTCTATGGCACGCGCGCCGTCGAAGCCGAGCCGGTCAGGCTGAAGGCCGGTGCGCTCAGCGCCGACTTCGTCAACGGCAATCTGCGCACCATCCGCCATGGCGGCACCGAGGTGCTGCGCGCCATCGCCTATATCGTGCGCGATCGCGACTGGGGCACCTACGAGCCAGAGCTGACCGACCTTGTCATCGACCAGGGCACCGATGCCTTCTCCGTCAGCTACTCTGCGAGCTGTATGGAGCCTGGGGGGAGCAGGCTCGACTTTCAAGCCGCCATCAAAGGCTCCGCCGACGGCACGCTGGTGTTCGACGTCAGCGCATTGCCCGAAAGCGATTTCGAGACCAACCGTTGCGGCTTCTGCATCCTGCATCCGATCGCCGGCCTTGCCGGCAGCGCGGTCACGGTCGAGCATACCGACGGCAGCGCGGTGGCGACCAAACTTCCCGAGCTGATCGACCCCTGGCAGCCTTTCAAGGATTTGCGCGCCATCACCCATGAAGTCCGGCCAGGTGTGGCCGCCGAATGCCGGATGGAGGGCGACACTTTCGAGATGGAGGACCAGCGCAACTGGTCGGACGCGTCCTACAAGACCTATGTCCGGCCGCTGGCGCTGCCATGGCCTTATGTGCTGCCTGCCGGACAAGCCAACAAGCAGACGGTCAGCCTGCGCATCACCGGTGGCGATAGCGCCCCGCCCGCCTCGGCGGCCGCCGCGCCGGTCCGCGTCACTCTTGGCGAGACCGGCGTGAGGCTGCCGGATATCGGCGTGATCATCTATCCCGATGAGGTCGAGACAGCGCTTGCCAACCTGCCAACGCTGTCCGAACTCGGCCCGCAGCAGCTGATCTTCCACTACGACCCGACACGCGGCCACGGGCTCGCCGCCTTGCAATCCTTTGCGCGGCTTGCCGCCGCCCACCCGGCCGGGACAACGCTCGAATGCGTCGTTGCCTGCACTGGCGATCTCGATGCGGAACTCTCCGATGTCGCCGGCATGGCGCGCCAGGCCGAACTGAGGCTTTCGGCCATCGCTGTCTCGCCTTCGGTCGACCGGCAGTCGACGCCACCGGGCAGCGCCTGGCCCGAGTGTCCGCCACTCGAAGACGTCTATGCCGCGGCGCGGCGCGCCTTCCCCGATATCCGTCTCGGCGGCGGCATGTTCAGCTATTTCACCGAGCTGAACCGCAAGCGCGTCCCGGCTGGCCAGCTCGACTTCATCACCCACTGTACCTGCCCGATCGTGCACGCCGCCGACGATCTCAGCGTCATGCAGTCGCTGGAGGCGCTGCCATTCATCACCCAATCGGCGCGGGCGATCTTCGGGACGAAACCCTACCGCATTGGCCCGTCGACGATTGCCATGCGGCAGAACCCCTATGGCGGCGCGACCAAGGATAATCCCGGAGGACAGCGCATAGCCATGGCTGATCGCGATCCGCGCCATGCCGGCCAATTCGCGGCGGCATGGACGATCGGCTACGCCGCGCGCGTGGCGCCGGCCGGACTGGAACAGCTCACGCTGTCCGCCTTCACTGGGCCGTTCGGCGTGCTGGCAGCGTCGGGCGAACCGGTCGCGGAAGGCCAACCCCGGCCGATCTTCGGGGCTATCAAGGGGCTATGCGACCTGGCCGGCCTTGCGCATGTGGCGACAAGCACGAGCGATGAGACCAAGGTGCTGGCGCTGGCCGGGCGCTCTGCTTCAGGCGAGACCATCGCGTGGCTGGCGAACCTGACAGCGGACGAGGTGCGGGTCGATGTTTCCGTGCTTGGCCAGGACCAGCTTGTGATGGCGCCTTACGCGATCGCCCGGATCGGTTGAACCGTCACTTGTCGGCATTCATGACATAGAGCGCGCGGGAGCGTTCGAGGTGCTTGATCATCGCCTTCTCGGCACCGTCCGCATCCCTCTTCTCGATGCGGTCGATGATCTCTTCGTGCTCGGTCAGCGTAAACTTTTCCTTGCCGGTCCAGATCAGCATTTCGGTGTGATATTCCTTCAGCCAGCCCAGCATCGCCTCGCTGACGGCGACATAGATCGGGTTGCCTGAAATGGCAGCGATCTGGGTGTGGAATTTCATGTCGGCGGAGATGAAGGCCTCGGAATCCCCCCGCGCGCTGTGCTGTTCTGCGACCGTGAACTTGAGCCGCTGCACATCCTCTGCCGTGGCCTTTTCGGCGGCCTCCTTGACCATGCCGCGCTCGAAGAAGATGCGCGCGCTTTTGAGGTGCTCCAGCGTGTCCTTCGACGACGACAGGATGATCTTGGCCGCGCCGTCGACCTGCTTGATGATCGACTTGGCAGTCAATTGCAGCACCTTGGCGCGCTCGCCGTGCGAGATCGCCACCAGCCCCATATTGCTCAGCGCCTGCATCGCCTCGCGGATTGCCGGCCGACCTACCTCGAAACGCTCCATCAGCTCGCGCTCCGACGGCATGTCGTCGCCCGGCTGCAATTCGCCACTGGTGATCAGGCGCTTCAGCCTGACAAAGACTTCGTCGGAAAGCTTGCGCCGGACGATCGGCTCCGAACGGTTCATCGTCGCGAATCACTCCTTTGACCGGTGTCTATTTAGCATTGCCGCCATGGTTCCCGGAATGCCCGCCGGGCAGGATATCGCTTGCAATACTTATGTACTCATTATACCAGATTTCGAAGATCAGGGAACCTTTTTCGAACTCCTCACGACCTGAGACGACGGATCATGATCACCCTCACCTATCGCATCGAGACCTCAGGCAGCATCGAGGCGCTAGCGGCCAAGATCGCCAGTGACCAGTCGACCGGCACCTTCGTCGCGCTGCCGGGCGAGACCGAGGAACTCAAGGCACGCGTGGCGGCGCGCGTGCTGGCGATCCGGCACCTGCCCGAGGCCGAGCAGCCATCCATTCCCGAGGCCGGCCCCGGCCCGTTCAAGCGCGCCGATGTCGACATCGCCTTTCCCTTCGATGCCATCGGCACCGACCTTTCGGCGCTGATGACGATTGCCATCGGCGGCACCTATTCGATCAGGGGCCTGTCCGGCATCCGCATCGTCGACATGAAGCTGCCTGACGAATATCGCGGCGCGCATCCCGGCCCGCAGTTCGGCGTTGCCGGCAGCCGCAGGCTGACCGGTGTCGCGGGCCGTCCGATCATCGGCACCATCGTCAAGCCGGCGCTGGGTCTGAGGCCGCATGAGACGGCCGAGATGGTGGGCGAGCTGATCGCCGCCGGCGTCGATTTCATCAAGGACGACGAGAAGCTAATGAGCCCGGCCTATTCGCCACTGGGGGAGCGGGTGAAGGCGATCATGCCGCTGATCCTCAACCACGAGCAGAAGACCGGCAAGAAGGTGATGTATGCCTTCGGCATCTCGCATGCCGATCCGGACGAGATGATGCGCAACCATGATCTGGTGGCAAAGGCCGGCGGCAATTGCGCTGTGGTCAACATCAATTCGATCGGGTTCGGCGGCATGGCGTTCCTGAGGAAGCGCTCCAGCCTGGTGCTGCACGCCCATCGCAACGGCTGGGATATCCTGACCCGCCACCCCGGCCTCGGCATGGATTTCAAGGTCTGGCAGCAATTCTGGCGGCTGCTCGGCGTCGACCAGTTCCAGATCAACGGCATCGCCTCGAAATACTGGGAGCCGGACGACTCCTTCGTCCGCTCCTTCGAGGCGGTGACGACGCCGCTGTTCTCGCCGACAGATTGCGCCCTGCCAGTGGCGGGGTCGGGCCAGTGGGGCGGACAGGCGCCGGAAACCTATCAGAGAACCGGTCGGACGGTCGATCTGCTCTATCTCTGCGGCGGCGGCATCGTCAGCCATCCGGACGGGCCGGGTGCCGGTGTGCGCGCCGTGCAGCAGGCCTGGCAGGCGGCGGTCGAGGACATCCCGCTCGAGGATTTCTCCAAGAGCCATGTCGAGCTGGCACGCTCGATCGAGAAGTTCGGCGACAGCAAGGCGGCCTGACACCATGCAAAACCTGCTGCTCAGCTATTATGGCGACGACCTCACCGGCTCGACCGATGTGATGGAGGCGCTGGAGCTCGGCGGTGTGCCGACCGTGCTGTTCATGCGTCAGCCGGACGAGGCGCAGCTTGCGCGGTTCGCGCATTGCCGCGCCGTGGGTCTGGCCGGCACCAGCCGCAGCGAGACGCCGCAATGGATGGACACGCATCTCAAGCATGCCTTCGGCTGGCTGAAGACGCTCAACGCCGAAATCTGCCACTACAAGGTCTGCTCGACCTTCGATTCCAGCCCGACGATCGGCAGCATCGGACGGGCGATCGAGATCGGCCGCGAGGTCTTCAGGCAGGACAGCGTGCCGCTGCTGGTCGGCGCACCACAGCTCAAGCGCTACACCGCCTTCGGCCATCTCTTCGCCGCCTATCGCGACCAATATTTCCGCATCGACCGCCATCCGGTGATGAGCCGCCACCCGACGACGCCGATGGATGAATCCGACCTTTTGGTGCATCTGTCGCGGCAGACCGGGCTCGCCTCGGGATTGCTTGATCTGGCGACGCTGCAGTCCGCCTCGCGATCGCAGGCGTTTGATCGCCTGGTCGAGAATGGCGCGGCCATCGTGCTTGTCGACGTCGACAGCCGGGAGACCCAGGCACTGGCCGGCAAGGAGATCTGGCGCGCCCGCAGGGCTGGCGGCTCCTTCGTCGTCGGATCGTCCGGGATCGAGTATGCATTGCTCGCCGAATGGGCGTCGAATGAGACCGTGAGCACCGGATCAGGATTCTCACCACCGGGCGCCGCCGATCGCATCGCGGTGGTGTCGGGCAGTTGTTCGCCGACCACCGAAAGACAGATCCGCCATGCCCTGACCGATGGTTTCGACGGCATCGAGGTCGATCCGGTCGAACTGGTCTCCGAGACTTCCGAACAGGCGATCGCGCTCGCGGCAGCAAGCGGCCGCGCCAGCCTGCAGGCCGGGCGCAGCGTCGTCCTCTATACGGCGCTTGGCCCGACCGCCGACCGAGGCGGCGAGATCGACCAGCAGGAAGGCGCGCGCCACAAGCTTGGCCGCGGCCTCGGCGCGCTGCTGCGCGAACTGACGATCGAACAGAGCTTGAAGCGCGTGGTCATCGCCGGCGGCGATACGTCGAGCCACGCGCTCGGCCAGCTGGGCGTCGATGCGCTGACGGTCAGGATGCCGCTGCCGGCATCGCCGGGCTCGCCGCTGTGCGTCGCGTATTCTCGCATCAAGGCGATCGACGGGCTGGAGGTCGCGCTGAAGGGCGGGCAGGTCGGAACCGACCGCTATTTCTCGGCCATCCGCGACGGCCTCGGCGGTTGACAGCAGCGCCCTGCCCTTCCATACAACGCCGTTAATGTTCTCAGGGCGGGGTGAAAGTCCCCACCGGCGGTAAGGGTCTCGATCCAAGCCCGCGAGCGCTTCTCAGTCCACGCATCAATGCGTGGATTCTTAAGTGCTAGAGCGTCCTTTACGCGTCCAAAAGGACGCGTGGCGCTCTAGTGAGAAGGTCAGCAGATCCGGTGTGATTCCGGAGCCGACGGTTAAAGTCCGGATGGAAGAGAACGAGCGAAAGACGGACCGTCTCGACGGGCCGGATTCCGTATCGTGCGTCCTGATTCTGGTTCGAAACGGAAGGATGGACCCATGAATCAGCATTCCCACAAAAACTATGAAACTCTCCGCGTCGCCGTTGTTCGCGCGCGCTGGCATGCCGACATCGTCGACCAGTGCGTGCAAGCCTTCGAGGCGGAGCTTGCCGTGCTCGGGGAGAACCGCTTTGCCGTCGACGTCTTCGACGTGCCGGGCGCCTACGAAATCCCGCTGCATGCCAAGACGCTGGCCGGAACCGGGCGCTATGCCGCGATCCTCGGCACGGCCTTCGTCGTTAATGGCGGCATCTATCGGCACGAATTCGTGGCGAGCGCCGTCATCGACGGCATGATGAATGTGCAGCTGTCGACCGGCGTGCCGGTGCTTTCGGCGGTGCTGACACCGCACAATTATCATGACAGCGCCGAGCACCATCGCTTCTTCTTCGAGCACTTCACGGTGAAGGGAAAGGAAGCAGCCAATGCCTGCGTGCAGATCCTGGCCGCGCGTGAAAAACTTGCGGCGTGAAATGTCCCCAGCCGGGTGGCAATCGCGATAACACACGGTAGTATTTGCGAAAATGCCGAGTTCGGGAGGATGCCGGTGCAGACCAAGAAGATCATCAACGACGGCAACCGTTCCGTCGACGAGATGTTGGAAGGGATTCTCGCCGCGCATCCCCGCCACCTCAAGAGCGTGGACGGCAGCCCGCGCTCTATCATCGCCCGCGACGGCCGGCGCCCCGGCAAGGTCGGCCTCGTCATCGGCGGTGGTTCGGGTCACGAACCGACCTTTCTCGGCTTTGTCGGCAAGGGACTGGCGGACGCGGCGGCAATAGGCAACGTCTTTGCCTCGCCGCCGCCGGACCCGATCCTCGAATGCGCCAAGGCGGTGAGCGCCGGTGCTGGCGTGCTGTTCATGTATGGCAACTATGCCGGCGACGTTATGAATTTCGACATGGCGGCCGAGATGGCAGCAATGGACGACATCGAGGTGCGCACGGTGCTGAGCACCGACGATGTCGCCTCGGCACCGCGCGACCAGCGGCAGAAGCGGCGTGGCGTCGCCGGCAATTTCTTCATCTTCAAGGCGGCCGGTGCAGCCTGCGACCGGATGCTGTCCTTCGACGAATGCGAGCGCATCGCCAAAAAAGCCAACGACCACACTTTCACCATGGGCGTGGCGCTGTCGCCCTGCTCGCTGCCGCAGACCCGCCGACCGAATTTCGAGATCGGCGAAGACGAAATGGAGATCGGCATGGGCATCCATGGCGAACCCGGCATCGCGCGCGGCAAGCTCAAGACCGCCGACGAGATCACCGACGAGATGCTGGACAACATCCTCGACGAGATGGCGCCGGCACGCGGCGACAAGGTCGCGGTGCTCGTCAACTCGCTCGGTTCGACACCGCTGATGGAGCTCTACATCGTGAACCGGCGCGTCAAGCAGAGGCTCGACGACATCGGCGTTTCCATCCATGCGACCTGGGTCGGCAACTACTGCACTTCGCTGGAGATGGCCGGCGCTTCGGTGACGCTGATGCATCTCGACGGCGAATTGCAGACCATGCTCGACCACCCTTGCGACTGCGCCATGTTCCGCGCCGGCTGAGAGCAGTTCCATGACTGTGATAGACACGGCTCGCCTGAAAACAATGTTCGATGAAATCGCGGTGGCGATCGAGGCCGACAAGGACCGGCTTTGTCAGCTCGACGGCGTCATCGGCGACGCCGACCACGGCATCGCCATGGCGCTCGGCTTCGGTGCTGTGCGTGATGCGCTGGCCGCACTCGACCTTTCGGCGATCGAACCGACGGCATTGCTCAACACGGCGGCGAAATCGTTCCTCAATGCCGTCGGTGCCTCGTCAGGCCCGCTCTACGCGACAGCGTTCATGCGCGGCGCTGCCGCCGTCAAGGGCAAGGCGGTGCTGACGGACGCTGATGTGGTCGCCATGGTCCAGGCGATGGCGCAAGGCATCAGGGATCGCGGCAAGGCTGAGATCGGCGAAAAGACGATGGTCGACGCCTGGCAGCCAGCGGCCGAAGCGGCGGCCGCCGCGCATACCGCCGGCAAGACGCTAGCCGAGAGCTTTAGTGCGGCACTCGAAGCGGCTGAGCGCGGCGCCGAGGCGACCAAGAACATGATCGCTTCGAAGGGGCGCTCGTCGCGGCTCGGCGAGCGGTCGCTTGGGCATATGGATCCAGGCGCGGCGTCGGCCGTCACCGTCATCGGTGCGATGCGGAACAGCCTTGGTTAGAGCGAAGAATCAGCCTGCCGCTCTAACTTATTGTTTGAAAGTCAGAATTTCCCAAAATCATTACCCGGCTTTGGGTCCGATGCTCTAGCCTGCTTTCGCCGCATCAAGCTTATTGATTGCCTGGACGTTGCCGGCCGAAGGCCCCTTTTCGTCGAACTCCGAGGCCAGCCAGGTGTCGACGATCGCCTTGGCCAGTTCCGGACCGATGACGCGGGCGCCCATGGTGATGATCTGCGCATTGTTGGATTTCGCCGCGCGTTCGGCCGAATAGGTGTCGTGGGTGAGTGCTGCGCGGATGCCCGGCACCTTGTTGGCCGAAATCGAGACACCGATGCCGGTGCCGCAAAACAGGATGCCGCGATCGTTCTCGCCATCGACGATCGTCTGGGCGAGCTTCTGCGACAGGTCGGCATAGTAGCCGGCCTGGCTGAGATCGCTGACGGTGAGGCCGGGCTTGGTGGCGAGATGGGCGGCGATGATGTCGAGCAGCGGCTTGCCGGCGCTGTCGGCTCCAATGGCTATTTTCATGGTCGTGTCCTTCCTTGAATGAGATTTCGATTGATTCAGATCGCCGCCGAGGCGCGTTGGAGGATGTCGATGTAACCTTCCGCCTGCCAGGCGGAGCGGCCGATGAACAGGCCGTCGACATGCGGCTGGCCGATCAGTTCGGCGGCATTGCCTGGATTGACGCTGCCGCCATAGAGCACCGGCGGTGTGGCGGGGAGCAGATCAGCGGCGACCTGCTTGATCAGCGCCTGCTGCCTGTCGGCATAGTCGGAACTGGCCGGAATGCCCTTGTCGCCGATCGCCCAGACCGGCTCATAGGCGAACAGGATTTTTTCTCCCTTTGCCACGCCTTCGAGGAATTGCAGCGCGCCTTGCACCTGCGCGATCAGCACGGCTTCAGCCTTGCCGCTCTCGCGTTCGGCCAGCGTCTCGCCGACGCAGATCAACGGTATCAAACCATGCTTTACCGCCGCCGCGGTTTTCAGGCCGACGGCATGGTCGGTCTCGCCGAAATGCTCGCGCCGTTCGCTGTGGCCAAGTTCGACGAGGTCGAGCCCGCAATCGGTCAGCATCACCGGCGATATCTCGCCGGTCCAGGCGCCGGCGTCTGCCCAGTGCATGTTCTGGGCGCCGACCTTGATCCGCGTCGGCGAGAGCGCCCGCTTGACCTCGCGGACCGCCGTGAACGGCGGAATGACGAACGGCTGGATACGATCGTCGAAGCCCGGCACGAAGCCGGCCAGTGCTTCAGCGAAGGCCAGCGCTTCAGCGAGCGTCTTGTTCATCTTCCAGCTTGTACCGACCCAGTAAACCACGCGTCTCTCACTCCCTGATCCTAGTCCTTGTTGTCGACAATCGTTAGCGAAACGCCGGCGGCATCCAGCGCCTCGCGCATGGGCGGCTCCAGTTGGCGACCGGTAAAGACGGTGTCAAACGCCTTGAGATCGGTCAGGAAATGCAGCGCCGTGCGACCGAACTTGCCGTGATCGACCAGCAGATATTTGCGCGCCGCGGCGGCCATCATCAGACGCTTGGTCTGGACCACTTCCTGGTCCTGATGGAAGGCGGAGGCGCCGTGGATGGCCGATGACGACAGGAAGGCCACATCGGCGCGCAGCGACTTCAACGTGTCCTCGGCAAGCAGGCCGAAAAAGCCGTGGAACTTCTTGCTGTACTGGCCGCCGAGCGCGATCAGCGTGATGCCGCCGACGCCGGCCAGCTCCTGGATGACGGCCAGATTGTTGGAAATCACCGTCAGCGGGCGCAGATCGGCCAAATATCCAGCAATGCCGCCCGCCGTCGAACCGTCATCGATGATCACCGTCTGGCCCGGCTCGATCATCATCACCGCCGCTACGGCCAGGCGTCTCTTCTCTTCGCCTGCCTGTTTCTGGCGGTAGCGAAAATCGCTCTCGAACAGGCCGCTCGGCTGGATCGAAGCCCCACCACGCACCTTGCGCAGGAAGCCGCTTTCCTCGAGCTCGTCGAGGTCGCGATGAACGGTCATCTTCGACACGCCGAAACGCGAGGCAAGGTCGTCGACACTCGCCGTTCCCGCGTCCATCAGAAAGTCCATGATGCCTTGCCGCCGGCCGTCGCTCTTCATGCGCAGCTTTCTCCGGGCGACCCTGTGCGCCTCGAATTCCTCACAGGGATTATAACACAGAAAATCGCAATCACATCAAAGTCTTTGTGATAATGTTATATTTATATGAGATATTATCGTTCTCCAGATCGCTTTCCTGTAACAAGAATTGCTCCGGCCGGGGTGTCCAAAGGTTGCGGTCCGGCGGAAATCCGGCCAGAAGCATCGGCGGGCCGAACGACGACCGGGCGGCTCGCAACCACAGGCCTGAAACCAGACACGGGAGACTATTGGGTGGCTCGCATCACATTGAGACAATTGCTCGACCATGCCGCTGAACACGGCTATGGCGTGCCCGCCTTCAACATGAACAACATGGAACAGGGCCTCGCCATTATGGAGGCCGCCGAGGAGACCAAGTCACCGGTCATCCTGCAGGCGAGCCGCGGGGCGCGGGCCTATGCCAATGACGTCGTGCTGGCCAAGCTGATCGATGCGCTCGTCGAAATCCACCCCGACATCCCGGTCTGCATGCATCTCGACCATGGCAACAACGAAGCCACCTGCGTCACCGCCATCCAGTACGGCTTCACCTCGGTGATGATGGACGGGTCGCTGAAGGAAGACGGCAAGACGCCGGCCGACTACGCCTATAATTCCGGCATCACGCGGCGCGTTGTCGACATGGCGCATTGGGGCGGCGTGTCCGTCGAAGGCGAGATTGGCGTGCTCGGTTCGCTGGAGATGGGCGGCGGTGAGCAGGAAGACGGCCATGGCGTCGAAGGCGCCGTCAGCCATGACCAGCTTTTGACCGATCCGGAACAAGCGGTGGAGTTCGTCAGGGACACGCATGTCGATGCGCTGGCGGTTGCCATGGGCACCAGCCATGGCGCCTACAAATTCTCACGCAAGCCGGACGGCGCGGTGCTGGCGATGAACGTGATCGAGGAGATCCACCGCCGCCTGCCGAACATGCACCTGGTCATGCACGGCTCGTCCTCGGTGCCGGAAGAGCTGCAGGAGATCATCAACAAATATGGCGGCCAGATGAAGCCGACCTGGGGCGTGCCGGTCGAGGAAATCCAGCGCGGCATCAAGCACGGCGTGCGCAAGATCAACATCGATACCGACAACCGCATGGCGCTGACCGGCGCCATCCGCAAGGTGCTGACCGAGAACCCGAGCGAGTTCGATCCACGCAAATATCTGACGCCGGCGATGGCGGCGATGCGCAAGCTCTGCAAGGAGCGCTTCGAGCAGTTCGGCACCGCCGGCAACGCGCCGAAGATCAAGCCGCTGCCGGTTTCGGAAATGGCCAAGCGCTACAAGTCTGGCAGCCTCGATCCGAAATTCGGCTGAGAGCTTTCTCGGGCAGGAGCTGTTTCGGCTCCCGCCCGATTATCCTGCTCGCGGCAGAATTGCGGCCCTGCCCGCGTCGATGAACGGCGCCCAGTAGTCGACCGACTCGCGGATCATGGCGACGACTTGGTGATCGACCGGCTCGCGCTCGCGAAACGACAATTCCAGGCAGATCTCATTGTCGGTGCCGCCGCCGCGCCGGACCGTCTCCAGGAATTTTTCCGGCGTGATGCGCCCATCCCTATTGTAGGCGGCGATGAATGGCCAATGGCCGCCCTTGTTCATCGACGACTGCTTGATGTGGATGATCGGCGACTCCCGTGGGAAGGCCCCGGCCCAGGCGTAAGGATCGATGTCGGCGGGGTTGCTCGAGGTCACGTCGCCATGATCGATGTCGACCATCATCTTCAGCGGAATGGCCATGCCGGCCGCCTCGATCTCCTTGTGCAATGCCCGGCAGCTCTCGATCGTGTGGCCGAATTCGCGGCCGACCGACATCGGCTCCCAGAACAGATAGGTCAGTCCGGCGGCTTTGGCGTGCTCAGCGACCCCGCGCCAGCATTCCATGGCGATGTCGAGAAGCCGGGCGCGGCGCTCGGCATCGTCATAGTCCCGGTGGGTGAAGATCGCGAATTGCGTGCCCATGCCGCCAGCGCCGAGTTCCGCCGAAATGTCGGCGAAGGTCTTGAACCAATCGATGTAGTAGCGGCGCACATCGGCGTCGGGATGGCCGAAATGATTGAGCCGGCCATAGGGGCCGGTCATGCCCGAAGTCACCCGGACGCCGGTGCGGTTGAGCGCACTGCGGAACAGCCGGATGAATTTCGCGATCGTCGCCGCCGGCCAGCCGGGATTGACGAATTCATGCGTCAGCTGCACGTCCCTGATGCCGATGTCGTAGGCGATCGTGTCGATCAGATCGTCCGGATCGGCAAAGCGGTTGACCAGCGGATTGGTGTTGAGGGACAGCGTGAAGCTCATCAACCTGCCTTTGCCAGCCGGCCGACGCACCAGTCCTCGAAGGCGGTTCTTTCCGCGGCCGACAGATGCAGGCCATGCTTGGTGCGCCGTTCCAGGATATCGGCTGATGTCAGCGCCCATTCGTGTTCGAACAGGTAATTGGCTTCGCGCTCGAAGAAATCCTTGCCGAAGCGCCGTCCGAGATCGGCAAGTGAACGCGCCGAGCCGACCAGAATACGCGTCCTCGTGCCATAGAGCCGGCCATAGTGCTTGACCAGGGATGCCGGCATCCAGGGATAGTCGCGACCGAGGTCGCCGAGGAATTGCTCGAAGTCGGCATTGGCGATGTCGCCGCCAGGCAGATGGCCTTTCGATGTCCAGGGCTTGCCCATCTTCGGAAAGAACGGAGCGATCCGGTCCAGCGCGTGTTCGGCCAGCTTGCGGAAGGTGGTGATCTTGCCGCCGAAGACGGAGAGCAGCGGCGCCTGCCCCGCCGATGCGTCGAGCTCGAAAATGTAGTCGCGGGTCACCGCGCTCGGATTGTCGGCGTTGTCGTCATAGAGTGGCCTGACCCCGGAAAACGAGTAGACGACATCCTCGCGGGCAAGCCCGCGCTTGAAGTAGCGATTGACGACCTTGATCAGGTAATCGATCTCGCTGGCGTCAGCCTTAACGTCTTCCGGTCGCCCGTCATAGGGAATGTCGGTGGTACCGATCAGGGCCAGGTCGTTCTGGTAGGGATTGATGAAGATCACCCGCTTGTCGCTGTTCTGGATGAGATAGGCCTGCCGTCCTTCCCAGAATTTCGGCACGACGATGTGGCTGCCCTTGACCAGGCGGACGTTGCGCCTGGAATTCTGGCCGGCCACGCGGTTGATGATATCGTTGACCCAGGGCCCGGCAGCATTGATCAGCCCTCGCGCTCGCACTGTGGTTTTGACACCGGTCCTGCCGTCGCGCATTTCCACCGACCACAGGCCGTTTTCACGGCGGGCGGCGGTGCAGGCGGTTCGAGTCAGGACCCTCGCACCTCGTTCCGCGGCGTCGAGCGCATTGAGGAGGACGAGGCGGGCGTCGTCGACCCAGCAATCCGAATATTCGAAGCCGCGTTTGAACGCATCCTTGATCGGCGCACCTTCGGGCGCGGTGTGCAAGTTCAGCGTGCGCGTGGCCGGCAGCCGCTTGCGGCCGCCGAGATGGTCGTAGAGAAACAGGCCGAGCCGAACCAGCCAGGCCGGCCGGTCATCAGGACTGTGCGGCAGCACGAAGCGCATCGGCCAGATGATGTGCGGCGCCGATTCCAGCAGAACTTCGCGCTCGATCAGCGCCTCGCGCACCAGGCGGAACTCGTAATATTCGAGATAGCGCAGGCCGCCATGGACGAGCTTGCCCGACCGCGAACTGGTGCCTTCGGCAAGATCGTCCTTTTCGCACAGGATGACGGAAAGGCCGCGGCCGGCGGCGTCGCGCGCGATGCCGGCACCGTTGACGCCGCCGCCGATGACGAAGAGGTCGACGATTTCGGTATCGCCGCTCATCTCACTAGGCCCTCGATGCGTAGCAAATACTTCATGACTCCTGCGGCTTTCAGCACGGATTGACCGGTGGCAGACCGGCGATGTAGCGGCGCACCTCCTCGGCGGCCTGTTCGGCGGCATAGGTGACGGTACGCACCGAGGCACCGGCGATGTGCGGCGTCAGGGTCACGTTCGGCAATTGCAGCAGCGGCCAGTCAGCCGGCACCGGCTCGACCGCGAAGGTCTCCAGCATGGCGCTGGCGATCTGACCGGACACCAATGCCTCGTACAGCGCGTCATAGTCGACCAGCGGCCCGCGCGCGGTGTTGATGAAGATCACTCCGGGCTTCATCCTGGCGATGGTGTCCCTGTTGATCAGGCCACGGGTTTCTTCGGTCACTCGCGGGTGGAGCGTAACCACGTCGGCGCGCGACAAGAGGTCGTCGAGCGCGACGAGCTCGACACCGGAGTTGTGGTCATCGGCGCTCAATTGCACGTAAGGGTCAGTAACCAGAACGCGGCAACCGAAGGCGCGCAACAGGCGGACGACCTTGGTGCCGATATTGCCGTAACCGATGACGCCGACGGTCATTTCGCTGAGCTCGCGGCCGGTGCGGTCGGCGCGGTAGAGATCGCCGCGCCATTCGCCCTTGCGCAAGGCTTCGTGCCCGACACGGATCAGCCTGGTCTCGGCAAGGATGGCCCCGATGGTGAACTCGGCCACCGCACTCGCATTGCGGCCCGGCACGTTGACCACGGTGATGCCGTGCGTTTTGGCCGCGCCCATGTCGATGTTGATCGGGCCGCCGCGCGACACTGCAACCAGCTTGAGGGCCGGCAAGCGCCGCATCATGGTTTCGGAGAGCGGCGATAGCTGAGTGACGAAGATTTCGGCGTCGCCGATGAAATCCACCACCTCGTTCGGGTCGCCAAAGTACTCCTTGACCTTGTCGAGGCCGAGGGCGGCGTTGCCGAACTGCATAGGCTCGTCAGGCCAGGCGGTCTCATGGGTGCGGATGTCGAGATTGTCGCCGCAGGCTTCCTCGATTTTTGCGCGGAACACTTCGGGAAGCATGAAACGGTCGCCAATGATCGCTATCTTACGCATACTCGACTTCTCAGTTCGTCAGGTCGGTTTTGGTCACGTCGGTTTTTGTTCTGGGCGCGGCCATCGAACGCCAGACCGGCCGCAGCGCCTCATGCGCCAATGTGTAGGATGGAACAAGCCGCTCGTAGATGGCGGCAAGTTTTTGGTCGCTCGGCTCGGCCGCGCCAAGCAGCGGCGTGACCCACTCGCCGACGCATTCATCCATCGATGCGTATTGGCCAACGCACACCGCCGCGATCATCGCGGCGCCCGCCGCGCCCGCCTCCTCGCGCTCGCTGGTGCGGATGTCGGCGCCGACCGCGGCGCCCAGGATCTTGCGCAGCGCCGGGCTTCTGGCCGCGCCGCCGGTCAAGCGGATCTCCTTGGGCAGCGGACCCATGGCGGCGTAGCAATCGCGGGCCGCGAAGGCCAGCCCCTCGAAAACGGCGCGGACCAGGTCGGCATAACCATGCCGGGACGAAATGCCGACGAAGCCGGCCCGGGCATTGGCATCGACGAACGGCCCGCGCTCGCCGGCTTCCGATACATAGGGCTGATAGAGCAGCGAGGCCGGCTCGGATACAGATATCCATTCGTCGACCAGCGCGATCATCTCGCCATTGCTGCGCGTGATGCCTTGTGAGGCGAGAATGCCGGAGGCAATGCCAAGCACCCAGTCGATGTTGAGCGTCGCCGCCATGTTCGACTGCATCTGCGCAAAGACGCCCGGCGCCGGCATGGTCATGGTGTAACCCGTCGCCGCCTCGTTCAGCAGCACTTCGTCCGGCGTCTCGGCCAGCCGCATGTGCATACCGGTAGAGCCGATAATGGAACAGCCGGGCTTGTGCTTTCGATCGAACAGGCCGGCACCGAGCGCCGTGCAGACCACGTCGACATAGGCGAGCACGACAGGCGTGCCGGTGATGAGCCCGGTGGCATCGGCCGTCGCTTGCGACAGGCCGGCACTATGCCTGGTGCCATCGACGATCGGCGGTAGCAGATGCCGGAGATCGGTGACGCCGAGCACGTCGAGCACCTCGTCGCTGTAACCGCGCGTGCGGAAGTCGCCGAAGGTAAAGGTCCCTTCTGACGGGTCGGTGGCGCGCTCGCCGGTCAGCCTGAAATAGAGCCAGTCCTTGCAGTGAAACGCCGTCGCCGCCTTGGCAAGGATTTCTGGCATGTTGCGCTTCATGAAGGCGAACTGCGATCCCTGCTGGCAAGCAGCGAGACCGCTGCCGGTCTTTTCGAAGCGCAATCGATCCTCAGGCCGGGCGCGGATTTCCTCGACGACCCTTGCGGCGCGCGCGTCGAGCCACAGCCAGCCCTTGGCGACCGGCTCGCCCTCCCTGTCGATCAGCCAGGTGCCATCGCCCTGCCCGGTTACGGCGATCGCAATGGTCCGGCTGGCGAGGTTGGGCACCTTGTCGGCGAGCTGGTGCAAGGTAGCAGCGGTATCGAGCCAGGTGCGCGCCAGATCCTGCTCGGCGCCGCCGCCCGGCAACGTCTCATATTTGTTCGGCAGCGCGGCGGCCGCGATCTGCCGGCCCGCCGTGTCGAAAGCGACGGACTTGATGACAGACGTGCCGGCGTCGATGCCGATCAGCACATCCCGCATCAGGCCAGCTCCATGCCATGCGAAATGGCGTTGCCGCTGGCCTGGTCGAAGACGTGCAGGTTCTTCGGATCGATGCTGACCTTGATCGGCGCGCCAAGCTCCAGGCGGGTTCGGTCATGTTCGACCAGCACCAGCGATCCGCCGGCGAAATCGGCGGCGATATGTGTCTGATCGCCGAGCCACTGGTTGGCCGAAACCGTGGCCGGCACACCGTCTTTCGAGCGGCGCACCGCATAGGGCCTGACACCGATCACCACTCGTTCGCGGTTGAGCAGCTCATCACGCACAGGGGCGCTGAAAGCCTCCTTGTCATAGTCGAGCGAGAGCCCGTCGGGGAGCCGCAGATTGATCTTGCCGGCAGTGGTGCCGACATAGGCTTCGAAGACATTCATCGGCGGCTCGCCGACAAAAGTGCCGGTGAACAGGTTCGCCGGCCGCTGCTTGATCCTGTCAGGCGTATCGAACTGCTGCAGCACGCCGCCTTCCATCACCGCGATGCGGTCGGCCAGCGCATTGGCCTCGGTCTGGTCGTGGGTGACCAGGATCGCGGTCAGCCCGCGTTCCTTGATGAAGTGCTTGATGCGGCCGCGCAGCACCGCGCGAAGCTGCGGCTCGAGCTGGCCCATCGGCTCGTCGAGCAGATGCAGATCGGCCTCGCGGATCAGCGCCCGGCCAAGGCTGGCGCGCTGTTGCTGGCCGCCCGAGATAGAGCTTGGATAACGCTCAAGGATGTCCTCGATCTCGAGCAGTTTGGCGATGCTGGCAACCTTGGCGTCGACCTCGCTTTTCGGCAGCCTGGCCGCCTTCAGCGCGAAGGCCATGTTCTCGCGCACCGTCAGCGGCGGATAAAGCGAATAGCCCTCGAAGGCCATCGCCACATTGCGCTTGACCGGCGGCAGCTTGTGCACCTGTCTGCCGGCAACCGAGATGCTGCCGCGCGAAACCTCCTCGAAGCCGGCAATCATGCGCAATGTCGAGGTCTTGCCGCAGCCCGACGAGCCAAGCAGTGCGACGATCTCGCCCTTGCCGATTTCCATCGTCAGGTTCTGGACGGCGTGCACGCCCCTGTCGATCGGGCCATAGAATTTGTCGACGCCGGAAATGATGAGTGCGCTGGCGCTCATGCCGCTTCTCCATTGCGCAGACTGACGACGTTCTTCGAACCTATCCGCTCGCCGCTTGCATGATCAAACAAAAGCGCGCTTTTGCTGTCGACGGCGATATGGGCCTTGCCCTCGGTCTCGCCCGGCGTTCCGGCCGGACGCGACACCAGGATCTCGCGCCCGCGCACGGTGCGCACCAGCGTGACGATCTTTTCGTTGAGCGGCGTCTCGGCCTCGACCGTCACGGGAATGGCGCCGGGTTCATTTTCGCCCACGAAATGCAATGCCTCCGGCCTGAGCCCGATAATGCAGTCACGGCCGATCGCGGTCTCAGGGGCTCCTGCCAAATGGACCTGTACATTCGATAGGCCGACATAGATTCCCCTGGCATCACGCGCGGGCTTGACGTCGAGCAGGTTGATGGTCGGGTCGCCGAACAGCCGCGCTATCTCTATGTTAGCCGGCTCGCGATAGATCTGCTCGGGCGTGCCGAGCTGCTTGACGACGCCTTGCGACATCACCGCGATGCGGTCGCCGAGGGCCATCGCCTCCTTGTAGTCCTGGGTGACGTAGACGACCGTGGCGCCACGGTCGGCCAGAAGCCTTGGCAGTTCGAGCCGCATCTCGAAGCGCAGTTTGGCATCGACGTTGCGCAAGGGATCGTCGAGCAACAGGAGCGGCGGCGCGCCGACCAGGGCGCGGGCGAGCGCGGTGCGCTGCTTCTGGCCGTTGGACAGCGCGCGCGGCTTGTGGCTGAGCACATGGCCGATCTTGAGCAGCTTGGCGACGCTCTCGACGCCCGCCTTGATCGTGCCTTGCGACGAGTGTCTGGCCTGCAGAGGCGTCGCAATGTTGTCGAAGGCGGTCATATGAGGGAACAGCGCGAAGTTCTGGAAGGCCATGCCGACGCCGCGGAACTCGGCGTCGACGTCGGTCATGTCCTCGCCGCCGATCAGGATCTTGCCTTCGTCGGGGTCGATGACGCCGGCCACCAGTCGCAGCAGCACGGTCTTGCCGGCTCCCGAGGGGCCGAACAGGACCAGTGTCTCGCCATCGGCGACGGTCAGCGACAGATTGTCGAGGACGGTCTGGCTCTTGTAGCGCTTGACGATGTTTTTCAGTTCAAGGCTTGCCATCGGACTATCCTTTCACCGCGCCGAGCGACAGGCCTTCGACGAGATAGCGCTGCGCGTAAAGCGCGAGCGCCAGCGTCGGCGTGATCGACAGCACGATCGCAGCCGAGATCTGTCCGTACTGGATGCCTGAAGAGGTGATGAAGGCGAGCGCGCCGACCGTCACCGGCTGCTTGTCGGCGGAGGCGAGCACCAGCGCAAAGACGAAATTGTTCCAGGCGAAGATGAAGGCGAGCAGGCCGGCAGCGGCGATACCGGGGCCAGCGAGCGGCAAAGCGATCTTGCGGAAGGTGGCGAACCAGGAATGGCCGGCGATGCGATAGGCGTATTCGATGTCGGCCGGAATGTCTTCGAAATAACCACGCACGATCCACAGGATCAGCGGCAGGCAGATCAGCTGGTAGACCCAGATCAGCCCGATATAGGTGTTGGCCAGCCCGAGCTTCTGGAAGTAGAGGGTTAGCGGCAACAGCACCAAGAGCGCCGGCGCGAAGCGGAATGACAACAGCGTGAAAGCGATGTCCTCCGAGCCGCGGAATTTGTGCCGCGCAAAGGCATAGGCCGCCGGAACGCCCAGCAGCAGGGCGACGGCGACCGAGGTGACCGACAGGAACACAGAATTCCACAGGTTGCGCATGAAGGCGATGTCGAGCGTGCCGGCCGCCGTCGTCAGCTTGCCGGTGATCAATGCCGTGTAGTTGGCGAGCGTCGGTTCGAAGACAAGCTGCGGCGGAATGCGCAGTATGGTCTCGTTGGTCTGGAACGACATCATGAAGATCCAGACGATCGGGAACATGAAGAAAATGACGACCAGCGTGAGTGCTATGCCGCGCAAGATGCGTTCGAGAAGCGAGGTGTGTTGCATCCCGGCCTCCTATGCCAGGCCACGGGCGCGCTCGCGCAGGCGCAGCCAGTTCTTGATGAAGATGTTGGACAGGAAATAGGTGATCGCCCACAGGATGATCATCAGCGCCGCCGAGCGGCCGACATTGGTCGACTGGAAGAAGTTGAGATAGGCCTCGACTTGGAAGACGGTCAGCGTGTCGCCAGGCCCGCCTTGAGTCATGGCGTAGATGATGTCGAACTGCTGGATGGAATCGAGCAGACGAAACAGCGTCGCCGTCAGGATATAGGGCGTCAGCATCGGCAGAGTGATGCGAAAGAACACGAAGCTCCTGGGCACGCCATCAAGTGCCGCCGCCTCGAAGGGCTGCGTCGGCAGGCTGCGCAACCCGGCAAGCAGCAGGATCATGATGAACGGCGTGTAGACCCAGATATCGACCAGCACGACGGTGAAAAGTGCGGTCGACGGCGACGAGGCCCAGCGGAAATCCTGCAGGCCGATGAGGCTGGCCAGATAGCTCAGCACGCCGAAGCCGGGATTGGTCATCAGCTTCCACATCAGGGCGGCAAGTGCGGGCGCCGTCATCAATGGCATCAACAGCATGATCGAGATGAAGTTGTTCAGCGTCGAGCGCTTCTGCAGCAGCATGGCGATGGCAAGGCCGAGCAGCAGTTCGAGCAGGACGGTGATGCCCGCATAGAGCAGCGAGACCTGGAGCGTGTTCCAGAACTTCGGATCGGTGAAGAAGGAGATGTAGTTGTCGCCCCAGTTGAACTGCCGCGCCCAGGGCTGGCTCAGCCGGTAGCGCTGGAACGAATAGACCACCGAGGTGAAGAACGGGATCAGGATGCCGATGCAGACGAGCAAGGCCGGCAGGCTGAGCACATAGGGCAGCACCCGCTTGCTGATCCTGAAGCCGGACGGTCTGTTTCTTTGCATTGTCGCCGCAGTCATCGTGGCTCACCCGTCATCCCTGTGCTTCGCCCTGCCGGCCGCCCAAGGGAGCAAGGCGGCCGGTCGGGCGAATGGCGGCGCCGCTCGGCACCGCGTCGCAACCATTCAACATCGTGAGGCTGGCCAGCAGGCAGGCCAGCCTCGCAGTGGCTTGTTGTTAATGCATGTCGTTGTCGCAAAAGCGCTGCGCACTTTTGCGCGACATGCATTAGCCGAGGCCGGCTTCCTTGAGCTGGCCGTTGATGCTCTCGGCCAGCTTGTCCAGGCCTTCGTCGACCGGCACTTCCTTGGCCACCATTTTCTGCAACGTCGCCGCCCATTCGGTGGTGAGGTCGAAGAACAGCGGCTGCGGCGTGAACTTGATGCTGGCGCCGGGCGCCGAGACGTCGAACATCTCGACATAGCCCGGGTAGCTCTTGTTCAGCTTCTCGCGGAACACCTCGTCCTTCCAGACCGACTGACGGACCGGATTGACGAAATCCATCTTGGTGGCGCCGAACAAGGCATGCTCTGGTCCGGATGCCCATTGCATGAAGTACCAGGTAGCGTCCTTGTCCTTGGAGAAGTTGGACATCGACAGCGACCAGATCCAGATGTTGGGCGTCGGCGCCTTGGCCGCGGGATTGGCCTTGAAGGCGGCGAAGGCCAGCTTGCCGGCCATCTTGTTGTCGCCGCCATTCATGAAGTAGCCGAGGATGTCGGCGTCGAAGATCATCGCCGAGGCGCCGGCGCCGAGATCGGTGCCGACCTGATACCAGGTGTAGGTCGACCAGTCCTTCGGGCCGCTTTCCTGGATCATCTGCACCCATTGCTTGTGGAAGGCCTTGGATTCGGTGGTGTTCATGGCAGCCGACAATTTGCCGTCGGCCGACAGGTTCAAATCCTTCTGGTCGAAATTGGCGTAGGCCGACAGGAAGCCCGGGTGGATCGTCGCCCAGGAGCGCGAGCCGCGCACGCCGATGCCGTAGACACCGCCACCGACGTCCTTGGTGAGCTTGGCCGCCGCGGCGACCATCTCGTCCATATTGCCGGGAACGGCGACGCCGGCCTTGTCGAACATGCCCTTGTTGTAGGTGATGTTGTTCTGTTCGAAGCCCCACGGAATGCACCACTGCTTGGCGTCCTCGGAACCGAGCGCGCCGCCAGGCTGGCCGTTCCAGGCGCAGGACTTCCTGACGCCGGGCAGGAAGTCGTCCCAGGCATAGTTCGGGTTGGTCTTGGCCGGGTCCTTGATCCACTCGTTGAGGTCGGTGATCCACCCGGCCGGGCCGTATGTCCAGGTCATGTAGGCGCCGGTCATGAACGCATCATATTCGGGCGAACTGGCCGATAGCGCGGCGGTGACCTTGTCGAAGTAGACGTCCTCCGGAAACACGTCATAGACGACTTCCATACCGGTCAACTTCTTGAAGTTTTCGAGGTTGGCGATCATCGCATCCGCATAAGGATGCTTGTTGAGCAAGAGCTTGATGGTCTTGCCCTTGTGCGCCTGCCAGTCGAAATCCGCGGCAAGCGCGCGGGTCTGCCCCAGATTGAGCAGCGTGCCGGCCGTGCCGGCGGCAAGGCCCATTGCGCCAAGGCCCTTGATCAGCCCACGACGATCGACTTGTCCGCGCAGGAACGCGTCGATCAGGTCTTTTTCTTTCTCATGCATTTTTCTTCTCCTCCACAGGGTAGTTTCAACTTGGATGTTGCCGGCTACCCGACCGGCGTTTCTCCCACGAGCGCTCGCGCCGTCCGCTCATCGGTGACCAGGCCCTTGAGATAGCGGCCCTCCAACACCGATTTGATGGCACGAACCTTCACCTTGCCGCCGGCAACGGCGACAATCCTGCGATTGCTGATATCTTCGCGCGCCAGCGCCAGCGCCCGGCTGGAAACCGTCGTTGCCACCGGCCTGCCGCCCTCGTCGAAGAAATGACCGAGCAGTTCGCCGACGGCTCCGTTGCGACGGGTCTCTTCCATCTCGCCCTTCTCGATCATGCCGGTGGCGACCAGCGAGGCCTCGCGCTCGGCGGTGCCGATGCCGGCAATGAGCAGGTCAGCCGATCTGGCGAGATCGAAGACCTCGCTGATGCCCTTCTGCCCGAGCAGCACGGCGCGATCCTCGACCGTGTTGGCGAACATCGGCACCGGCATGACATAGGCTTCCGCGCCGGTGCGTTCGGCCAAACGATGAATGACGTCGTGAGGGTTGGCCGAGAACTTGCGCGTCAAGCCGCCGAGCAGCGAAACGAAGCGGATCCCGTCGGCCGCTATGCGCGGCAGATATTCCACGCAGGCGGCCAGCGTGCGGCCATGGCCGACGCCGATCAACGTGTTCCCGCCGCGCTCGATCTCACGCTTGAGAAACTGCGCGCCGGCGATGCCGAGCGCCTTGAGCGGCAATTCTTCCGCATCGAAATCCGGGACGACTTCGCAATAGTCGAGGCCGTATCGTCCGGACAATTCGTCTTCGAGCGCGACGCATTCCGACACTTCGCCGTCGATATAGACTTTGACCAGGCCTTCCTGATTGGCCTTGGTGATGAGGCGATGCGCCTTGAGGCTGGTCAGACCGAGCCGCTTGGCGACCTCCGACTGGGTCAGCCCGCCGGCGTAATGAAGCCAGGCGGCCCGTGTCGCCATGCTGGTTTCATCGTCGCGCAGGAGACCGTTGCCAAAACCAACCATTTCCGCCCTATGATATTTTTATCAGTTAATGCAAAATTTTTCATAAGGTTTCGCTGAAGTCAAGCGCCGTGTGTGTGGCAAGCGGCTGGTTCCCTTCGCATACGTCGGGTTGAATTTGCCAAGCCACCCGAACGACGTCAGCCTGGCGGCCTTCCTTGCCGCAGGGAAGCCTAGCTGGTTGCCCGCTCGAGGATCGGCATCATCAGCGCAAAGAGCTCCGCCTGCGAGGACAGGCTGCACTTGTTGTAGAGCTGCTTGCGGAAGACCTTCACCGTCTGCGGGCTCACACCGAGATGCAGACCGATCGACGGCGAGGAGTGCCCCTGGAGAATGAGCAGTGCGACTTCCGCCTGGCGTTTGCTCAGCAACACGCCGTGGTGCCGGCGCATCGCGGCGATGAGACCGTCGGTGATCGACATGGAGCGCGCCTCGATCGCAGGCGGGGCCTCGGAAGCGACCCAATGGGCTCTCAGCAGCGACATGATCACTGGTTCATGCGATCGCAGACATTCCTCGACCTTCTGGGAAAAGACCTGGCCGGAAGAGCCGTCCTTACCCATCGAGATCGTGATCGTGGCGCTCTCGCCGATCGGCAGAACCACGGAAATCTCATCGGTTATGCCGATCCGTCCGTAATACCATTTGAAGTATCGGCTGCGGCGGAACTGATCGGGCGCGACATCAAGCAGGCGATAGAGCCCGGGCTCTCCGCGCCTCAGATGAAAATGGTAGATCGGGTCAAGCAGATAGGCTGCCGGCAAATATTGCTCGGCGAGGTAACGAAACACGTCCGGCCCGTAGATCTTCTTGTACAGCACGGCCGGCACGGCGGCGCCTGAGAAGACGATCACGATCACATTGTCGTAGTTGAGGCAACGGTGGAGGTACTCGGTGACGGCGGGATAGAAATCACGCTTGCCGATCGTGCCGATCACATGCGCCAGGCTTCCGAGAACGGTATTTGTCACCAATCATACCCCAATGGGGGTATATACCCCCGAGAAACGATACCAGTAGAGTAAATCAAAAAGAACAGGGGTATGATCAATTTGTCGAACTTGCCACGAAGAAGGTTGTGCCGACCGGCATCAATGCGGAGAAACCCGCAAGGATGAGGCGTCCGGTCGACCATGCCGCGATGACCGTCGTGGGATATACGGTGCCCTGGAGCGCGCCTGCGGGAATGCCGGTCAGCCTTCATCTTTCGTCGGCGGCACTTGTACGCAACGTGCGTATGGTTCGGCTGGATACGCCGGCGCCCCAATTCCTGGACTGGCGCCTGGAAGCGACCGCGGAAGCGCCCTGTCCGCGTGATTTCGAGCAGGGATCGTTCCTCAGGATCGCGGCTTCGGAGCTTGCCAAGGCCGCCCCGGTCAAGGGCATCGCCTTCGAAGTCTGCCTGACACGCAACGACGGCTTCAGGGTGCTCGTGGAAACCAGCGCCTTCCGGCTTGGCCTGCGGGACGGCAGCCTGACCTTCGAGCACGGCGGGCAACAGATTCCGATCGCCGAGACTTTGCCGGCAAACATCTGGTTGCAAATTGAGATCCTTTCGAATGGCGACGGGACCATTCTTCGCATCGAGGCGGATGATCTACTCGCGCCCTTGCGCATGGATCGTCAATTCGATCTGCCCTGGGAACATCTGACGGGCGACGTGCTCTTCGGAATGAGCGCGTCGAACGATATCAGGGCCTTGAACGCCAAGTTCTCGTCTATCGCCCTACAGACTGGAAACGGGCGGGTTGCCTGGACGTTTCCCACGCGCCTGCCGTCAGGTGCGCTCGCTTCCTCGGACGCGGACCTGCTCATGGAAGCGGTCAATCAGCCTGCTTTCTGCATGACTTCACGCCGCTGGGATGGATCAAGTTTCGATCCCAGGTTGGTGCCGTCGCATTACGATGCCGTCCATTGCCATGACGACGACATGGGACCGCTGCAATGGCCCGCCTCCTATAGCGTGCAGATACCCCCGGAGACGGAAGCCGGCGTCTATGCGTTCGAGGTCGAGTACGAGGGCGGAGCGGAGCGGATCGTCTTTTTCGTCGCTTCCTCCAAGCAGTGCTCGCCGCTGCTGTTCCTGGTGCCGACCGCCACCTATCTCGCCTATGCCGACGAGTTCCTGCCGGCGCATCTCTATGAATGGATGTGCGAGGATCGCGGTCACCGCTTCGTGATCGACAACAATCTGAAGTCGCTCTACGACTATCATAGCGATGTGAGCGGCGTATCGATTGCTTCCTACAAGAAGCCGAAGGCGACACTGCGAGACGACTACAATTATCCGCTCTGCGGCTGCCCGCACAATCTGCCGGTCGACCTGCATCTCCTCCGCTTCTGCCACAATAACGGTATCGCCTTCGACCTCGTCACCGATCACGATCTGCACGAACGCGGCCTCGCCGGCCTTGAGGGGTATGCTGCCGTCGTCACCGGCAGTCATCCGGAATACATGTCAGCCGAGATGGAGCATGCGCTGCGCCAGTTCGCAGCGCAGGGCGGCGGCATCGCCTATCTCGGCGGCAATGGTTTTGCCGGCAAGGTTGCGTTCCAGGACGATCTGATGGAACTGCGGCGCTCGCCGCTCGAAGCGGGCCGCACCTGGGACGGGCGCATCGCCGAACAGTCGCTGTCGATCACCAACGAGCCGGGCGGCCATCTTCGTGCCAGCGGGCTCGGCGAATTCTCGCTGACCGGCGTGGCCATCTCGCTGATGGGCTTCGACGGCGCGCGCCCCTTCACGCGCACGCCGCAGAGTTTTGAACCATCAGCGGCATGGTTGTTCGACGGCGTCACCAACGAAACCTTCGGCACCGAAGGCATCGTTCTGGGAGGCGCCGCGGGCTATGAGGTGGATGCCACCGACCCGCATCTGGGCACATCCCCGGATACGATCATCATCGCGCGCGCCACGGGCTTTCCCGACAGCTTCGTCCACGACGCGACGCGCTGGTATGAGGGCGGAGTGGCCGAGCGTGAGGGGCGTCGTTGCGCGGAGATGACATTGCGCTACCTGCCCTCTGGAGGGCTGATCTTTTCAGCGAGTTCGGTCGCCTGGTGCGGCGCGCTGCCAAGCGGCGGCGCCATGAACGACGTCGGAAGGATCACGTTGAATTTGCTGACGCATCTGGCGGCGGCAAAGAGCCAGCCGAACCCGGCTGGGCAACAACAACAAGACGGGAGCCACCCCGCGGCTACACCGGGTTCGACGGCGTAATTACAGTTCAGCAACGCACTATGGGAACAAGGATCAGTATCATGGGAATCATCAGAAACAGTTTCGTCGGCGCCGCAGCGCTGTTGGCCATTGCAACCGCGGCGCAGCCCGCCATGGCGCAGGACCTGCCGGTCGAGCCCGGCGTGTTCAAGCTCGCAATCTCGCCTTGGCTTGGCTACGGCATGTGGTACGTCGCGCAGGAAAAGGGCTTCTTCAAAGCCAACGGCCTGGAAGGCGTCGAACTGACCAACTTCGTCGAAGACAAGGACATGGGCGCGGCGATTGCCGCCGGACAGGTCAATGGCGGCAATGAATCGATCCAGCAACTGCTCGCCAAGGTGCAGGCCGGCCTTCCGGTCAAGGGCGTGCTGCTGCTCGATGCCAGCACCAAGGCCGATGCCATACTGGTCAACAGCGAGATCAAGACGGTGGCCGACCTGAAGGGCAAGCAGGTTGCCTTCGAACGGGGCTCAACCAGCGATCTTTTGTTGAACTACATCTTGCAGAAAAACGGCATGACCATCGATGACGTGAATGTGCTGCCGATGCCGGCCGCAAGTGCTGGAACGGCCATCATTTCCGGCACCGTGCCGGCGGCCGTAACCTATGAGCCGTACATTTCCGCAGCCGTCGCGGCCGACAAGACCATCAAGGTGCTGGCCGAAGCCGGCGAAGCGCCGGGCCTGATCAGCGACGTGCTCTCCATCCCCGACGAAACGCTCAAGACCAAGCCCGGCCAGGTGCAGGCCATGCTGAAAAGCTGGGACCAGGCTCTCGAATATTACCGAGCCCACACCGAGGAAGGCCGCGCTATCATCGCCAAGGGCGTCGGCGCCGAACCGGCGGATCTCGCGACTGCCTTCGACGGCGTGTCGTATTATTCGGTCGCCGAGAGCCAGGCGGCGCTGAACGGCGTGTTCAAGTCGGACACCTATCCCGGCATCGTCAAGGCAGCGCTGGCGGCCAAGCTGATCGAAAAGGACATACCCTACGAAGCCGCCATCGACGCGAGCGTGGCGAAGTAGCGGTTGCTCGATACGAGGCGGGCCTCCTCGGAGAAACGAGGCAGCCCGCCTTTTTAACAGCAACAGCAAGGATTCGGGACATGTCCGGCACCGAAGTTCACGTGGCGTTGACCTTCGATTTCGACGCTTATTCGACATGGATCGGCAGCCATCGGGCGACGTCGCCGAGCATGCTTTCGCGCGGCGAATTCGACCCGATCGGCGCCCGACGCATCCTCAAGCTTTTGGATCAGACCGGGATCGCGGCAACCTTCTTTGTGCCCGGCCACTCCGCTCTCGCCTTCCCGCCCGTCGTGCGCGCCTTTCACGATGGCGGCCACGAGATTGGCCATCACGGCTGGGTTCACGAAAACCCAGTGCTTTTATCGCGCGAAGAGGAGCGCACGGTGCTGCTGAGGGGCCTTGAGGCGCTGGACAAGGTCGCCGGCATACGGCCGTGCGGATACCGTTCGCCGGCCTGGGACAACAGCCCGTCCACCGTCGAACTCCTGCTCGAACTCGGCTTCGAATATGAAAGCTCGATGATGGGCAACGATCACGAACCCTATTGGTGCCGGGTCGGCGATGAATGGTCGACCACGGAGGAATTCCGCTTCGGCATCCCTGTCGATCTGGTCGAACTGCCGGTTGCCTGGCACCTCGACGACTTTCCCCAATTCGAGTTTCTGGCAACGGACAAGGGCTATCTGCCCGGCGGCCGCGCACCATCGACGGCGCTCGAAATCTGGAAGGCGGAATTCGACTTCCTCTACCAGCGGATCGGCAGCGGCGTCATGGTGGTGACGATGCATCCACAGATCATCGGGCGCGGTCACCGGCTGCTGATGCTGGAAGACTTCATCGGCCATGTCGCGTCGCATGAGCGCGCCGGTTTCACGACTTGCCGCGACTATGTGCGGCAATGGCGCAAGGGACGCTCGCCGTCGCTGCCGGCGGATGCAGGCCTCAACAGGTTGCAAGCCAAATGAAGACAGCAATCGTCACCGGTGCCGCCGGCGGGATCGGCGCGGCCATTGCCACGCAGTTTGCATCGACCGGGGCCACTGTGGTCGCTCTCGACCGGTCGTTCACCGGCATGAGCGAACAGGCCAGTGAAGCCGGCCATATCCTGTCGGCATCCTTCGATGTCTCCAACGAGGGGGATTGGGACAGGATCTCCCGCATGGTTTCCGAGAGATTCGGCCACATCGACGCGCTCGTGAACAATGCCGCGATTTTCAATCCGGTGCCGTTTCTGGACGAGAGCGTTGCCGGCTTCCAGGCTGTCACCGAGGTCAACCAGCTCGGCACTTTTCTCGGCATGCGCGCCGCCGTTCCGCTGATGCCGGCCAATGGCGGCGCCATCGTCAATGTCTGCTCGACCGGCGGGTTGCGCGGCTTCAGCGGTGCCTTCGCCTATTCGACGTCGAAATGGGCCATTCGCGGCATGACCAAGGTCGCGGCGCGCGAACTTGCCGGCCGCAAAATCCGGGTCAACGCCGTCCATCCCGGGCTGGTCGACACGCCGATGCTTGGCGAAAACACCGCGGAAAACCTGGCGGAGATGGCGGCCGCTGTGCCGCTGAACCGGCTCGCCAGACCGGAAGAGATCGCGCGGCTGGTGATGTTTCTGGCGTCCCCCGGCAGCGAATACATCACCGGATCGGAATTCACGATCGATGGCGGGCAGACGATATAGGCCCCGCCAGGGAGGTTAGCGATGGAACGGCGATTTCAGGGAAAGACCGCGGTCGTGACGGGCGCGGGCAACGGCATCGGCCTAGCCACCGCCACACGCTTGCAGGCGGAGGGCGCCGAGGTGCTTTTCGTCGACTGGAACGCGGATTACCTGGCTGATATCGCGGCGCCGAAATTGACGATCGATCTCGCCGCCGACGATGCGCCGGCCAGGGTTGCCGCGGCCGCCACAGCGCATTTCGGCACAGTCGACATATTGGTGAACAATGCCGGCGTCGCCGGCCCGAAGGCGCTCGCCGACAGCGATGACGATTTGATCGATCATGTCCTGGGCATCAACATCCGCGCTGTCATGCGCCTGACCCGGGACATGCTCCCACATATCTCGCGACCCGACGGCTCGATCGTGAATGTCTGTTCGGTGTTCGGCGAAGTCGGCTTTCCCAACACGGCCGCCTATGCGGCGTCCAAGGGGGCGCTCTCGCAGCTCACACGGCAACTGGCCGCCGACCTGTCGGCCGACGGTATTCGGGTCAATGGCGTGGCGCCCGGCGTCATCAACACGCCGATCGTCGCCGAACGGATCGCCGCGGATGCCTGGTACCGGCGCGCCATGATCGAAACCACGCCGATCCGACGCGTCGGCACGGCCGAGGACGTCGCCGGCGGCATCCTGTTCCTGTGCAGCGACGACGCCCGGTTCATCACCGGCCACATCCTCAACATCGACGGCGGCTGGCTTGCCGCACGCGTTTCGCCGTGAAGGCGATCGACTAGAAGACGAAGGATACAAAATGCCACCTGTCACGATCCACGAACTCGCCAGCATGTCGGCAGACGCACGAGCGCAATTGCTCGAGCGGACGGAGACGGATCTGACAGGCTTCAAGGAAAAGGTCGAACCCATCATCGCTGCCGTGCGGGAGCAAGGCGACAGCGCCCTGATCGACTTTGCGGCGCGATTTGACGGCGTGACCCTGACCGCCTTGAAGGTGCCCGCAAGCCAGATTGCCAATGCCGAGCAGGAACTCGATGCCGAGATCGTCGAAGCCATACGGCTTTCGGTGGCGCAGGTGACGCGCTTTCACCAGGCGCAGATGCCCGACCAGCTCTGGCTCAGCGAAGAGACGCAAGGGGCGCTGATCGGCGACCGCTGGACATCCATCGATTCCGTCGCCTGCTACGTGCCGCGCGGCAAGGGGTTTTTCCCGTCAAGCGCGATCATGACCGCGGTGCCGGCCAAGGTCGCCGGCGTGGCGCGCACGATCATCGTGACGCCGCCCGGGACCGACGGCACCGCCGACACCGCAACCCGGTTCATCGCTTCGCTGATCGGCATAGACGAGATCTATCTGTGCGGCGGCGCGCAAGCGGTGGCGGCTGTCGCCTACGGCACCGAGACCGTGCCGAAATGCGTGAAGATCGTCGGCCCGGGCAGCCCATGGGTGAGTGCGGCGCGCCAGCTTCTGTCCAACCGGATCGATCCGGGAAGCCCGGCGGGACCGAGCGAATTGCTGGTCTATGCCGACGGCTCGGTTCCCGCCGAACTTGCCGCACTCGAACTGGTGGTCGAATCGGAACATGGCGCCGACTCGTCGGCCTTCGTCGTGACGGCCGACCGCGCGCTGGCAAATGCCATTGCTGCCGCCGTGCCCGACATGTGGTCGACACTGGGAGACTACCGCGCGGGATTTTCGCGCGCCGTCCTGACCGGTCAGAAAGGCGGCATCGTGCTTGCTCCCTCGGTCAAGGCGGCCTTCGACTTCATCAACGACTATGCCGCCGAACATCTGGCGGTGCTGTCGACATCGGCTTTCGAATTGCTGCCGAGGATCCGCAACGCCGGCGAGATCCTGCTCGGTCCGCATTCGGCCATTCCGATCGCCAACTTCGTGCTGGGGCCGAGCCACGTCCTGCCGACCGGCGGTCGCGCCACCACCGCATCGCCGCTTTCGGTCTTCGACTTCATGAAACGTTCGTCGATAGCCTATCTTTCGCGCGCGGCCTATGAACGACTGGCGCCCGCCGCTCACGCCTTCGCCCGCTATGAAGGGTTTGTGGCGCACGCAAATTCGGTATCGGAGATGCGGGAGCGTATCCTGTCGAACAGCCCCACCAGCCCGTGAGCGAGATGACCATGACCACTCAAACGGCAGTCCCGAAACAGGCGCAACAGCGCAGGAGCAGCCGAGGATCGGTTCTCAGCATGGCCGCGGAGCTGTCCGGGCCGACCTATCTGTTGATCGCCGTATGCGCGTTCCTGCTCTTCCTCGCGGCCTGGTTTCTGGCGACAGGCCTTGGCCTGGCCAAACCCATCTTCCTGCCCTCGCCTTTTGCCGTCGTCGCCCGCCTTATGAAACTGGCGGCGGATGGGACGCTGGCCAGCGATATCGGCAACAGCGTCTACCGCATCATGGTCGGCTTCCTGATCGCTTCGGTGATGGCGCTGGCGACGGCAATCCTGATCGGCGCCTACCGCTTCTGGGAAGCGGCGATCGAGCCGTTCCTCGATTTCGTCCGTTACATGCCGGTCGTGGCTTTCGTCCCGTTGACGATCCTGTGGAGCGGTACCGGCGACGTGCAGAAATTCCTCATCATCTGGATCGGCACCTATTTCCAGCAGGCGCTGATGTTCAAGGACAACATCAAGCGCGTGCCCGCCGATTTCGTCGGCTTCGGTAGGACATTGGGGATGAGCGACTTTCGCGTGCTGATGCGCATCGTCGTGCCGTCGGCGATGCCGCAGATCTGGGACACGCTGCGCATCTCGCTTGGCTGGGCCTGGACCTGGGTGACGCTGGCCGAACTGGTGGCGGCCAATTCGGGGCTTGGCTACCGGATCACCGTCGCCCAGCGCTACCTGCAGACCGACATGGCCATCGGCTACATACTGGTGCTTGGCATATTGGGCCTGACGACCGACCAGATCATGCGTTTCCTCGGCCGGCAGTTCTTCAAATACGAGAGAAAATCCTGAGATGCAGACGCAGCCCAAGCTCAAGATCTCGAACCTGCACAAATCATTTTCGAATGGACGTTCGACGATCAAGGTGCTCGACGACATCAATATCGAGGTCGGCGACAATGAGTTCGTTTCGCTGGTCGGCGCATCCGGTTGTGGCAAGAGCACGCTGTTGTCGATCATCGCCGGGCTTCAGGATTTCGAGGAGGGCGAGGTGCTGGTCGATGGCGCGTCGATCACCGGACCCGGCCGAGACCGCGGCGTCGTCTTCCAGACCTATACTTTGCTGCCCTGGCTGACGGCGCTGCAGAATGTCGAGTTCGCGCTGCGCGAGACCGGGCACGATCCGAAGGAAATCACCGACGTCGCCCGCCGGCACCTCGACCTGGTGAAACTCTCGCGCTTCGCCAACAGCTTTCCGAGCCAGCTTTCCGGCGGCATGAAACAGCGCGTGGCGATTGCGCGCGCTCTGTCATACCGCCCGAAGATACTGTTGATGGACGAGCCTTTCGGGGCGCTCGATGCGCTGACGCGCGGTCAGATGCAGGAACTGCTCATGCAGATCTGGCAGGAGCACCGGCTGACGGTGATCTTCGTCACCCACGACGTGGAAGAAGCCGTCTATCTGTCCGACCGGGTCTTTGTCATGGGCCTCAATCCCGGACGCATCAAGGAATGTATTGCCGTGCCTTTCGCCAGGCCGAGACAGACCGGAATACAGCATGACCGCGGCGTGCTGGAGCTGCAGGCAAGGGTGCTCAAATCCATCCGCGAGGAAACCAGCCGCGCCGAATTCGAGTGAGCGATACAGTTCGTCGCACCGTATGCGATCGTCCTGACCGCGCAATGGCGATCGGGTTCTCAAACGTTTGACAAATAGCAGGCCGCGCCTATGGTCGATCCGTTACAGGAGCGACGCATGGCGAAGACAACCGGCTGTATTCTTGGCGGGTTTTCCCCACATTTGCCGGACGGTAGAAATCAGCCGCGACCGCTTTCGCAGCCCTTCCCTCTCCCGGCCGCGTGCCCGGGCTATTCGTGTCCTTGAGCCGCATGTCCCAGAGAATTGCCGAGCTTCTGTCGCGGCTGGAAAAGCGGCTGGACAGGTCCGCTGTCGTCTCGGCCGACGAGGCCGGGCCACGCTATCAGGAGGACCCCGACGGCAAGGCCGGCGCACGGCCGGAGTTCGTCCTGCGTCCGCGCACGACCGGCGAGGTGTCGGATATTTTGCGTCTGTGCAACGAGGCCGGGCAGCGGCTTGTCGTCCAGGGCGGCCGGACCGGGCTTGCCGGTGCGGCGCGCATCCAGCCCGGCGAAGCGGTGCTGTCGCTGGAGCGCATGACGGCGGTCGCGGCGCCCGACCGTGAGGCGGCAACGATCATTGCCGAGGCCGGCGCGCCGCTGCAGCTGGTGCAGGAGGCGGCGGACGCTGCCGGCTTGCTGTTCGGCGTCGACATCGGCGCGCGCGGCACATCCACCGTCGGCGGCAATATCGCCACCAATGCCGGCGGCATCCGCGTGCTGCGCTACGGCATGTACCGCGCGCAGGTGCTCGGGCTGGAAGCCGTACTTGTCGACGGCAGTATCCTCACGTCGCTCAAGGGCTTGCCGAAAGACAATTCCGGTTATGACCTCAACCAGCTCTTCATCGGCAGCGAAGGCACGCTCGGCGTCGTCACGCGCGCCTGCCTGCGGCTGCATCCGAAACCGGCCACCGAGGTCAACGCCTTCTGCGCGCTTGCCTCGCTCGATGCGGCCATCGCGCTGCTTGCGCTGCTCAGGCAGAAGCTCGGGCCGTTGCTGTCGGCCTATGAAGTGAATTTCGCGCCGCTCTACGGCGCCATGGTCGCCGGTATGGACGCGCCGGCGCCGCTGCCGGTCGGCTCGCCCGTCTATGTGCTCGCCGAGATACAGGGCAGCGAGCCCGACCGCGACGGCGAGCGTTTTGGCGCTGTGCTGATGCAGGCGGTCGAGGACGGTGTGATCGACGACGTGGTCGTCTCGCAGTCGCCGCGCGAATTCCGCGCGCTGTGGGCGGTGCGAGAAGACGCCAATCGTTTCCTGTTTTCGATTAAAGGCCTGATCGGCGTTGATATCAGCATCCCGCTGGCGCGGATGGGGACTTTCCTTCGCGAAGCGGAAGCCGCGATCCAGGCCATCGACCGCAACGCCGACATCTATGTCTTCGGCCATCTCGGCGACGGCAATCTGCACTATCAGGTCCGCACCGTAGATCCGGCGGCAGCGCACGCTATCGTCTATCGAGGCGTCGCTGCCGCCGGCGGCGGCGTCTCGGCCGAACATGGCATAGGCCTCGACAAGAAGCAGTGGCTGCGCCTGGCGCGCAGCGATGCCGAGATCACCGCCATGCGGCGCTTGAAAGCAGCCTTCGACCCGAACAATATCCTCAATGCCGGTCGCGTCTTCGACCTCGCCCCGGTGGATGTTGCGCGTGAAGGAGTGTCCCAATGACGGCTGCCGCTCTCCCGAAAAGCGGACGAGCGAATGCGGTTCCGGCCAGCCTTGACGACCGCTATGTTCTGGAACGCGGCCGCATCCTGGTCTCAGGCACGCAGGCGCTGGTGCGGCTGCCGCTGGTCCAGCGCCAGCGCGACCTTGCCGCAGGCCTCAATACCGCAGGCTATGTCTCGGGCTATCGCGGCTCGCCGCTGGCCGGCTTCGACCGCGAGATGCAGCGCGCCGGCAAATATCTGAGAGCCAACCATGTCGTCTTCCATCCCGGCCTCAACGAGGACATGGCCGCAACCGCGGTCTGGGGCACGCAGCAGACCGGCATGTTTCCCGGCTCGCGTTATGATGGCGTGTTTTCCATGTGGTACGGCAAGGGTCCGGGCGTCGACCGCACCATGGACGTCATCCGCCACGCCAATGCCGTCGGCACCAATCGCCATGGCGGCGTGCTGCTTTTGGTCGGCGACGACCACGGCGCCGTCTCCTCGACGCTGCCGCACCAGAGCGAGCACAATCTGATCTCGGCCATGGTGCCGCTGCTGTCGCCGGGCGGCGTCGGCGAATATATCGACTATGGCCTGCTCGGCTGGGCGATGAGCCGTTATTCCGGCGCCTGGATCGGCTTCAAGTGCCAGACCGAGATCGTCGAATGCACGGCCACCGTCGATGTCGACCCAATGCTGCTCGGCATCGTCATGCCGGAGCTGGCGCTGCCCGCCGACGGTCTGTCCCTGCGCTGGCCGGACGGTCCGCATGCGATGGAGCGCCGCATCGAACACAAGATGGCGGCGGTGCATGCCTTTGCCCACGCCAATGGCATCGACCGCATCCTGCATGGCGGCGGTAAGGCGCGGCTCGGCATCGTCTCGACCGGCAAGTCATGGCTCGACCTGTTTGGCGCGTTGGCGGCGCTGGGCATCGACGAGAAGCGCGCGGCCGAACTCGGCATCCGGCTTTACAAGGTCGGCATGGTCTGGCCGCTCGAGCCGCGAGGGCTCAGGGCTTTCAGCGAGGGACTGGAAGAAATCCTCGTCGTCGAGGAGAAGCGGCCGGTGCTCGAGGACCAGATCAAGGCGCTGCTGTTCAACGCGCCGGGTCGCCCGCGCGTCTTCGGCAAGACGGACGAGCGCGGCGCACCGCTGCTGCCTTCCATCGGCGAGATCAGCGTTGTTTCGGTCGCCCGCGCCATCGTCTCGCGGCTCGGTGAGCCGGACGCAGAGCTTGGCCGGCGCATCAAGACGATCGAGACCGTCGCGGCGTCGGCACCCGGCGAGGTGATCGCACTGAAGCGCGAGCCTTATTTCTGCTCCGGCTGCCCGCACTCGGTCTCCACCGTGGTGCCAGACGGCAGTCGCGCCTCGACCGGCATCGGCTGCCACATGATGGTCATCGGCATGGAGCGCGAGACCTCCACCTTCACCCAGATGGGCGGCGAAGGCGGCTCGTGGATCGGCCTGTCGCCTTTCACCGACGAGAAGCACATTTTCGTCAATATGGGCGACGGCACCTATTTCCATTCCGGACTGCTCGCCATCCGCGCCGCCATCGCCGCCAAGGTCAGCGCCACCTACAAGATCCTCTACAATGACGCCGTCGCCATGACCGGCGGCCAGCGGCATGACGGCGAGGTTTCGGTTCCCTCCATCGTCGAGCAGACGCTGGCGGAGGGCGCGAAACGCGTCGTCGTCGTTTCCGAAAAGCCCGAGGCCTGGGCGGGGCTCTTGCCGCGATCCGTGACCATCCACCACCGCGACGAGCTCGACGCCGTGCAGCGCGAGCTCAGGGAGATCGCGGGCGTGACGGTGCTGGTTTTCGACCAGGTCTGCGCCGCCGAAAAACGCCGCCGCCGCAAGCGCGGCGCCTATCCGGTCTCACCAAAACGCGCCTTCATTAACGAGCTGGTCTGCGAAGGCTGCGGCGATTGCTCGGCCGTCTCCAACTGCATTTCGATCGAGCCTGTGGAAACCGAGTTCGGCCGCAAGCGCAGGATCAACCAGTCGAGCTGTAACACCGACCTGTCCTGCATCAAGGGCTTTTGCCCGAGCTTCGTGACGGTGGAAGGCGGCACGATCCGCAAGCCGAAGGTGCGTGCGGTAGCGGCTGGCTCCGACGACCTGCCGATGCCGGCACTGCCGGCGCTCGATCGCCCCTACAACATGCTGCTGGCCGGCATTGGCGGCACCGGCGTCATCACGGTCAGCGCCATCCTGTCCCAGGCAGCGCATCTCGACGGGCTCGGCCTGCTAACCCTCGACCAGACCGGGCTGGCGCAGAAGAACGGCGCGGTGGTCTCGCATATCCGGCTGGCGCGCGATCCCGAGTTGCTCAACACAGTCAGGATCGGCCCCGGCGAGGCCGATCTTGTGCTTGGCTTCGACATCGTCGTGTCGGCGGCCGCAGCTTCGCTTGCGACCTTCGCGCAAGGCCGCACAAGAGCCGTGCTCGACGATCATTTCGCGCCGACCGCGTCCTTCGTGCAGAACACCGCGATCGACTTCGGCCAGGAGGCGACGCTGAAGCAATTGCGGCGGGCGGCCGGCGAGGAGGCGATCACGCTGATCCCGGCGACGCGGCTCGGCCTCGCGCTGTTGGGCGATGCGATTGCCGCCAACATGTTCCTGCTCGGCAATGCCTGGCAGCGCGGCCTGGTGCCGATCAGCCTCGCATCGATCGACAGGGCGATCGAGATGAACGGCGCCGGCGTAGCCATGAACCGCGCCGCCTTCGGCTGGGGCCGCCGCGCCGCGATCGACCTTGCGGCGGTGCTGGACGCTGCGCAAACAGGCAGCGTAGAAGCGCCGAAACCGGAGACGCTCGATGCCATGATCGCGCGCCGGATGGCATTCCTGACCGGCTACCAGGACGCCGCGTATGCGAACCGCTACCGCAAGCTGGTCGACACAGCCCGCGCGGCCGAAGCCAGGGTCTCGGCCGGCTCCGAGGACTTCGCCAAAGCCGTGGCAATGGGGGCGTTCAAGCTGATGGCCTACAAGGACGAATATGAGGTGGCGCGGCTGCATCGCGACCAATCATTTGGGAAAAAGCTGGCCGAACAGTTCGAGGGCGATTTCAAGATCAAGCATCATCTTGCGCCGCCGATGATTTCACGCATCGACCCGCGCACCGGCCATCCCGGCAAGATCGCCTTCGGCGCCTGGATCAATCCCGTCTTCGCGATGCTGGCGCGATTGAAGGGCCTGCGCGGAACACGTTTCGATCCATTCGGGCGCACCGAAGAGCGGCGGATGGAACGGCGGATGATCGCTGATTATGAAAACCTGATATCGGATCTTTCGGCGCGGCTGACGCAGGGCAATCATGCCGTGGCGACCGAGCTTGCCCGATTGCCGGAAGAGGTGCGCGGCTTCGGCCACGTCAAGGTGGCGGCGGTCGAACGCTTCGAGAAGAAGAAGGCGGCGCTTCTGGAAAGGCTGGGCAAGGAAAGCCGTCTGGAAACAGCGGCTTAGCGTTTCCACTTCAGAAGCAGATTCAAGGCGCAGCCGTGCCCTTTGGGCATCCTATCGAGTATTGTTGGCCGGGATCACCAATGCATCGAGAACGCAGGCGCCGTTCTCGAACACGACGACCGGATTGAGGTCGACGGCCTCGATCAGATGGCCGTAGCGGCTGGCGAAATTCGACAGCGCCATAATCGTCTCGACAAGCGCTTCCCGGTCGGCTGGCGGCGCGCCGCGATAACCCCCAAGCAGAGCGGCCAATCGCGTCCGGTCGATTAGCGCATCGGCAGCGTCGCGGTCGACCGGCAGCAGATCGAAAGCGGCGTCCTTGACCAGCTCGACCAGAACGCCGCCGACGCCGACGACGATCCCCAGGCCGAACGGCTCGTGCCGGACCAGGCCGACCAGCGCTTCGACGCCGCGCCCAGCCATTTCCTGCACCACGACGCCGCGCAATTCGGCATCCGGGGCGTGAGCGCGAGCACTTTGCATGATCGCCGTGAAGGCTTCAGCCGCTTCTGCGGCATTGGCTATGCCGAGCCGCACGCCGCCGGCTTCGGTCTTGTGGGGAATATCGGGCGATTCGATCTTGAGCACGACCGGAAAACCGATCGCCTCGGCCGCCTCGACTGCCTCTTGCGCGGTGACGGCCAGCCGCTCGCGGGTCACTCTCAGACCGTTGTCAGCCAGCCATTGCTTGGCCTCCCGTTCGGTCAAGTTCCCACCGGTGGCGAGGCGCTTTGACCAGGGATCGTTTTCGTCGGCTGGTTCGATCGCCGGGGCGTTCGGTATCGTGGCGCCGGTGGCGTCCAGCGCCCCTCGCACGGCATTGAGCGAAGCGCGCGTGCCGTTGAGCACCGGGACGCCGGCAAGGCGTTCACGGACCGCGGGATGATGCCCGGAGGACAGGTTGCTGATGAAGGCAACCGGAACGGTCGCGTGCTTCGCGTAGGAGGCGACAGCATCGGCAATGCCGACATATTCAGCAGCGCCATCAGCATCGAGGCCGACAGGCGCGTCCTGCGCGGCGACGATCAGGCCGACCGAGGCATCCTGCGCTAGGATGGCGAGCACGCTGCGATAGACCCCGCTATCGGCGAAAACCACGCCCGTGGTGTCGACCGGATTCTGCGGCGTCGCGAAAGGCGGCAGCAGGGCCTTCAGTCGCGCGATGGTATCTTGTGAAAATTCCGGCAGCTCGATGCCGACCTGCTCGGCGATGTCGGAGACATGGGCAACACCGCCACCGCTGACGCCGACAACAGCGACACCCTTGCGCGCCGGCCTCGCCTTCAGCGACAGGCAGAGCGTCGCGGTTTCGACGAACTCGTCCATGTCGGCGACCTCAATGATTCCAGTCCGCCGAAAGAAGGCTTCATAGGCCTCGTTCGCGGCAGCGAGCGAACCGGTATGCGCCGCGGCGGCTTCCGCGCCCTTGCTCGACTTGCCGGCGCGCAAGGCAATCACCTGCTTGCCCGCGACATGCCCCGCCTGCATCGCGGAGGTGAAGGCGGCGGGATCACGGATGGCTTCCACGACAAGTCCAATGACACGTGTCGCCTCGTCACCGGCGAGATAGGAGAGATAGTCGGGAAGATCGGTCGCCGCGCTGTTGCCGCAGGAGACGATGTGGCTCAAGCCGAAGCGCCCGCTATTGGCGAGTGCAATGGCGCTGGCGCCCGAATGCGACAGAATGGCGAGCGCGCCCCTCTTCAGGTTGGGCGACAGCGTCGAGGAATAAAGCGCTGCGCCGCTTTGCAGATTGAACAGGCCGAGGCAGTTTGGCCCGCAGATCGCCATGCCGTATTTTCGCGCGATCGCGACCAGCGCCTGCTGGCGCGCCTTGCCCTCCCCGTCGGTCTCGGCAAAGCCGCTGGCCAGCACGACAGCCGCCTTGACGCCGGCCTTGCCGGCATCTTCGAGCGCGGTCAGAACGTGCGCCGCGCCGATGCCGATCACCGCAACGTCCGCCGGCGCATCGAGCCGGTCGAGCGAGGGAATGGCGGGAATACCGAACACCGTTTCGGCCTTCGGATGTACCGGGACGATGGCGCCGGAAAATCCGAACGCCAACAGATTACGCATGACGTAGCTCGACGACGCATCGGCGCGTTCGGTCGCGCCGATGACGGCGACCGAGCGCGGCGCCATCAGCGCCCGCATCGCCTCGTGCGAAGCGGCAGAGCCGGTCACGGCTCAGTCGAGGCCCTTGAAAGGATCGTCGCGGAAAGCGAGATATTCCTTGAGGCTCATCTTGGCGAGATTGGCCATCCATTCGCGGCCTTGCCTGGTGACGTGCAGTGCCGCGATCGCCTCGATATTGTACTGGAAGGACGGCAGCAGCCCGGCCACCATCTGCTGGTTGTTGATCGACGCCTTGGTGAATTTCAACGCCGGCACCGGCATGCGCGCCAGCTTGCGGGCGAGGTTTTCGGTCTTTTTCTTCAACTGATCGGCCGGCACGATCCTGTTGATCAGATGCATGCGCAGCGCCTCCTCGGCGTCGACCAGGTCGCCTGTATACATCAGCCAGCGCACGTCGCGGGTGGCGAGCAGCCAGGGCATCATCAGCGCCGGCGGGCCGGAATTGTGGCGCACCTCGGGTTCGCCGAATTTTGCATTGTCGGCGGCGATCGCCAGGTCGCAGCACATCATCAATTCCAGCGCGCCGGCCAGCGCATAGCCGTTGACCGACGCGATGACCGGGATCGGCGCGCGCCAGATGTTGAGCAGCGCCTCGGCGTTCTCGCCCATGTCCGCGCGCCAGAAATCGATGTCGACATCGAAGTCGCCGCCCTGCAGGTCGTAGCCGGAGGAGAAGGCGCGGCCAGCGCCGGTGATCACCAGCGCGTTGACATCCGGATCGGCGACGGAGGCAGCGAGCGCCTTGTCGATCTCGCGGATCACCGTCTTGTTCATCGCATTGAGCTTGTCGGGACGATTGATGGTGATCGTCGCGAACTTGTCGGTTGCATCCTTCTCGTAAAGGATCGTCTCGTAGCTGGCCTGTGCGCTCATGCGGTTCTCCTGGGAACTTCGAAAATCAGAGGAAGTGGACCTCTACGCTGCCTCGCGCTTCGATTCCGCATGCGCCACGGCGATCCTGGCGGCGAGCGCGGCGTTGTTGCGGACCAGCGCGATGTTGGCCTTCAGGCTGCGGCCTTGCGAGAGCTCGTTGATGCGGGCGAGCAGGAACGGCGTCAATTCCTTGCGCCCGATGCCGCGTTGCTCGGCTTCCGCCACCGCAGCCGCGATCGTGCCGTCGATGAAGGCCGGGTCGAGCGCGTCAGCCTCCGGAATGGGATTGGCGACGAGGATGCCGGTGCCCGAGCCCATCTGCTCGTGCAGCAGCATGGCCTGCGCAATCTCTTCCGGCGTATCGAGGCGATGATCGGCCTTGAGCCCGCTGGATCGGGTATAGAAGGCCGGAAAATCGTCGCTCTGGTAAGCAATCACCGGCACGCGCTGGGTCTCCAGATATTCCAGCGTCTTGGCCATATCGAGGATCGATTTCACGCCGGCGCAGACGACGGTGGTGCCGGTCTGGCCGAGTTCGGTCAGGTCGGCCGAGATGTCGAAAGTGGCTTCGGCGCCGCGATGCACGCCGCCGACGCCGCCGGTGGCGAAAATGCCGATGCCGGCAAGGGCGGCAATCCGCATCGTTGCCGAGACCGTGGTTCCGGCCGAGCCGCCGCGCACCATGATGGCGGCGAGGTCACGCCCGGATGCCTTGACCACGTCCTTTGCCGCCGCCAGCTTTTCCAGCTCGGTGTCGTCGAGCCCTGCCTTGATCTTGCCCGCGACCACGGCGATCGTCGCTGGCACCGCGCCGTTCTCGCGCACCACGGCTTCGACGCCTCGCGCGGTCTCCAGATTTGCGGGATAAGGCATGCCGTGGGTGATGATCGTCGATTCCAGCGCCACCACCGCACGGCCCTCGCGAAGGGCTGCCGCAACCTCATCATTCAGGTAAACAAGGGAAGAAGGTTTCATGGTCTCGCTTTCAGGGTCGTCCCGCTTTCAGGCGGGGATGCGGTACATGCCGGCGGTGAGGAAGCGCGGCGACAGATCGGGATGAACACTGGATTCGCTCTCGGTGGTCAGCGTGGCGAGCAGCGCGCCGGTGCGCGCGGCATGCGGCACGGGATCTCCCGAAAGCACCTTGTACATAGTGCCGGCAATCATCGCATCACCGGCGCCAGTGATGTCGACAGCCCTGGCCGGAACGGAGCGCATCGTCGCCACGCCGCTCTCGGTCGCCACCGCAAATCCGTGCGCGCCCATGGTCACGATCACTTCAGCAGCACCTGCCGCGCGCAGCGCCGCTGCCGCCTCCTTCGGCTTCAGCCGCTTGTCGGCATCGGTGATGCCGAGCATCGAATTGGCCTCGTCGTGATTGGTGAACAACAGGTCGATGCCGGTCAGGTCCTTCGGCAAGCGCGCCGATTTCGGTGACGATACGGTGTCGACGGCGAGCTTGAAGCGCGCGCCCTGCTTGCGTGACATCAGCGCTTCGATGGTGGCTGCCGGCAGGTTGCAGTCGATGAACACCCAGGTCGCCGATGCCAGATGCGGCCAGAAGCGGTCGAGATAGGACGGCGAGAACAGATCGAAGATCTCCATGTCGGCAATGCCGAGCACGAGATCGTTGTTGAGATCGAGGATGGCCGCATATTCGGCCGTCGGCCGCTCCGTGGTGGTGATGACCTGGCTGACATCGGCGCCGAGGTCGCGCAGATGCCGCACCAGCGAGCGGCCGGTTTCGTCATCGCCGACAATCGAGACGAAGCTGACGTCGACGCCGAGGCGGACAAGGTTCTCGGCGACGTTGCGGGCGACGCCGCCGAAGCTGCGATAGCCGTCGACCGGGTTCGACGTCTCGAAGATCAGATCCTTCTTGGCGTGGTATTTGCGGTCCAGGACCGCGCCGCCGATGCAGATCATGCGCTTGGAGGCCGGCAACACGTAGCCGCGGCCGAGAATGTAGCCCTTGTTGACAAGTTGCACGATGTGGGCGGCGACGGTCGAGCGGGCGATGCCGAGCGCGGTTGCTATGTCCTGCTGGCCGGCGAACGGGTTCGCGGCGATGAGATCCAGAACCGCCTGTTCCTGTGCTCCAAGGTCGTCCATCGTCCCACCCGGCCCGTGCAAATTCGTGGCTGAATATTTTCGATATGGACAACAACAGATGATCTTGTCAACATTCGTTTGTAACGATAACGTTTCGTTCAACCGGCGTTTCCCCCGCCTCTTTCGAGGCCGGACAAGGCACAAGGGAAGGCATAGCGATGCGCATGCGAGGTCATCCGCCCTGCCCGCTTTCACTGCTTCAATACTCTGAAGCGGCCATGCCTGGTTTTCGCCTTCTGCGTATGACAGTTCCAACAGGAAGGTGATCGCGATCATGCAGCCCGCGCCTCAAGTCGAAGCAACAGATCAGGGAATTCCCGTCATCGATGTCGGGCCCTTCATTCGCGGCGAGGCCGGCGCCGACGCTGTCGTCAGGGCTATCGAGACCGCCTGCCGGGATACCGGTTTCTTCCTGGTCACCGGCCATGGCGTGTCGCCGGAAAGGACGATGCGGCTCTACAATCTGGCGCGCACCTTCTTCGATCTGCCCGAGGATTACAAGCGTAGCCATGGTCGCGGAACCGCCTTGGCCGGCGGGATGGCCTTTTCGCCGATCGCCGACGAGGCGCTGGCCGCCACCAAGGGCATCAAGACGCCCGGCGACTACAAGGAAAGCCTGAATTTCGGCCTGCGCCTCAAGGGCGACGCATGGCCGAACCAGCCCGAAGGCATCGAGAGCACCTTTCGCGACTATTTCTCCGAGATGGAGACGCTGGCGAAACATTTGCGCCGCATCTTCTGCCAGGCGATCGGCCTCGAACCCGACTATTTCGAGCCGGCCTTCGAGAACCATCTGTCGGCACTGCGGGTCATCAATTATCCCGAGCAAGATGTGGATCCCCTGCCCGGCCAGCTTCGCGCCGGCGTTCACACCGACTATGGTTTCATGACCATCCTGCGGTCGGAGGCCTCGTCCGGTGGCCTGCAGGTGCAGACCCGCGACGGCCGCTGGCTCGATGCGCCGTCGATCGACGGCGCCTACGTCGTCAACATCGCCGACGCCTTCATGCGCTGGAGCAACGACGAATGGGTGTCGACGCCGCACCGCGTCGCCAACCCGCCCCGCAACAAGAAAGGCAGCTCGCGCCGCCAGTCGATCCCGTTCTTCGTCAACCCCAGCAAGGAGACGCTGATCTCCTGCCTGGAGCCGTTCTGCGCGGATGGCAAGCAGGCCAAATACGAGCCGATCACCTATGGAGACTATATCGAGCTGAAGACCCGACAGGCTTTCGGCCGCTGACCGAAACCGGCGCGGGCGCAGATTTGCCCTCGCCAAATTCAGATGGAGGGCTTCGGCCGTCCCAAAGAACGAATTGATTGAAAGAAATCAACAAGGGGAATTGTGATGACGAAACTGACCAGACGACAGACGCTTGCCGGAATGGGCGCGCTCGGTGCCGCCGGGCTCATCGGAATGCCTGCTATCGCCCAGGAAAAGACGCTGATCGTGCCGACGCTCGGCGGGGTCTGGGAGCAGTTCTGGCGCTCGACCATCGCGCCAGCCTTCGAGAAGGCCTCCGGCGCCAAGGTGACGCTCGACGTCGGCAATGGCCGCGTCTTCGGCGCCAATCTGCGCGCCGCCGGCGTCGACAAGCCGCCCTATTCGATCATCATGACCAATGAGGTCTTCGCCTCCGGCCTGCGCAAGGAGGGCTTTTTCGAAAAGCTCGACCTGGCGAAGCTGCCGAACTACAACGACCTCTATCCGCTGGCCAAGATCGCCGATGGTTTCGGCGCCACCGGCGCCATCTCACCGATCGGCATTGGCTACCGCACCGATCTGGTGAAGACGCCGCCCAAGGCCTGGAAGGACCTTTGGAACAACGAGGAATTCAAGGGCAAGATCGGCCTCTACAATTTCGCCAACAGCGCCGGCAAGATGGAGCTGCTGCTGGCCTCGAAGATCTTCGGCAAGGACCAGTACGATGTCGACGCCGGCTTTGACGCCCTCGCCAAGCTGGGCCAAGTGATCCAGGTCGACTTCAACCTGTCCACGGCCCTGTCCTCGGGCGAGATCGTCGTCGCGCCGTTTGATTTCGGCGAGATCGCACGGCTGCGCAAGCAGGGCCTGCCGGTCGATTGCGTCGTTCCCGAGGAAGGCATGTTCATGTTCGACCAGACAGTCTCGATCCTGGCCAATGGCCCGGAAAAGGAGCTGGCCTATCAATATGCTGACTTTCTGCTGTCGCCGGAAACCCAGATGCTGATGGCGAAGGAATTCTTCGTGTCGCCGACGAACTCGAAGGTGATCATTCCCGACGACCTCAAGGCCGACGTGCCGGTGTCGGGCGAGGCAATGACCAAGATCCTCACCTGGGATTGGGATTTCGTCAACGAGAAGCAGGGCGAGCTGGCCGAGCGCTGGGCCAAGACGATCCTCTAAGGCTGATATTGAACCGGGATGGCGCGTCTCGCTTTTCAGGCGCGCCTCCGCCCGCCGCGCCGCAACTGCGGTGGCGGTCGATCGCCCGTGAAGTGGAGCATTCATGACCGAGGTTAGCATCGAGCGGCTGACCAAGACCTTCGGCAGCGCGCGCGCGGTCGACTGCATCTCGATCCGCATCGCCGATGGCGAATTCATTTCGCTGCTCGGTCCGTCGGGCTGCGGCAAGACGACGACGCTGAAGATGATCGCCGGCTTCGAGGAGGCGAGCGAAGGTGCGATCCGCTTCGACGGCAAGGATGTCGTCAACGTGCCGGCCGAAAAGCGCGACATCGGCATGGTGTTCCAGAATTACGCGCTTTTTCCGCATATGACGGTGGACCAGAACCTCGCCTTCGGGCTGGAGATGCGCAAGATCGCCAAGCCCGAGATGCGTGAGCGCATCGCCAAGGTGCTCGACATGGTGCAGCTCGGCGGCTATTCCGACCGCTATCCGAACCAGCTTTCCGGCGGCCAGCAGCAGCGTGTGGCGCTTGCCCGCGCGCTGGTCATCGAACCGAAGATCCTGCTGCTCGACGAGCCACTCGCCAATCTCGACGCCAAGCTGCGCGAGGAAATGCGCGTCTTCATCCGCGACCTGCAGCGGCGTGTCGGCATCACCACCGTCTATGTCACGCATGATCAGGCCGAGGCGATGACCATGTCCGACCGGGTCGTGGTCATGTTCGGCGGCCGCATCGCCCAGATCGGCGCGCCGTCCGACATCTATGAGCGTCCCGAGAACCTTGAGGTGGCGCAATTCGTCGGCCAGGTGAACCTGGTCAAGGGCACGATCACTGCGGCGGCCGGAGCCGGCAAGAGCCGCGTCGCATCCGTCTTTGGTGAAGTCGCCGTCGACAGCCGCACGGACCACGCGCCGGGCGCCACTGTCACGCTGTCGCTGCGCCCGGAGGCGATCGAGCTCAAAGCAGCGGGCCAAGGCGGAGCGCAGGGCAAGGTCACGGCGCGCTACTATTCCGGCAGCATCATCGACTATCGCATCGCGCTGGATTCGGGCGAGACGCTGCACGTCCAGACCTTTCCCAACATCAGGATTGCCGAGGGCGACCGTGTCAGTGTGCATGCGCCAGCCGACGGATTCTGGCTGCTCGGGGCGGCAAAATGACGGCGGCGCGCCGCAAGGGCCTTGGGCCGCTTGTCCTGATCGCGCCGGCGGCCGTGCTGCTCGGCGTATTCCTCGTTCTGCCCTATCTCAACATCGTGGTGATGAGCTTTCGCACGCCGGGGCAAGGCACGCCTTACGGTCCGGGCTTCACCACAGGCAACTACACAAAGTTCTTCGCCGACAGTTTCTACCTGCTGCAGGTCGCCAACACGCTGTGGATCGGCCTCATCACCACGGCCATCTGCCTCGTCGTCGGTTTCCCCGTCGCCTGGCAACTGGCCCGTGGCGCCATGCGCTTTCGCGCCCTGGCCTATGGGCTGGTGCTGTCGCCGCTGCTGGTCGGCATCGTCATCCGCTCCTATGGCTGGACGATTCTCCTGGGCAATGCCGGCCTCATCAACCGCACGCTGACCGGCATGGGCCTGATCGATCGCCCGCTGCCGCTGATGTACAATGCGCTCGGCATCGTCATCGCGCTGGTGCATGTCTTTTTGCCCTTCATGATCCTGCCGATCATGGCGGCGATCCAGGGCGTCGACCCGGCGCTGGAATCGGCGGCGCGCTCGCTCGGCGCATCGCGTTTCACCGCATTCCGCCGCATCGTGCTGCCGCTGTGCACACCAGGCATCCAGGCCGGCTGCATCCTCGTCTTCGTCTTGTCGCTCAGCGCCTATGTGACGCCGTCGCTGATCGGTGGTCTCAGGGTCAAGACCATGGCCGTCACCGTCGTCGACGCGCTGATCGACACGTTCCAGTGGCCGTGGGGCTCGGCGCTGGCGCTGATGCTGTCCGTCACCGGGGCGCTCTGCGTCGTCATCTTCGCACGGCTGACGCGCATGAAATGGAAGGTGGCGCGACCATGAAGCGGCCGGTGTTCACGCTCTACTGCCTGCTGGTCTACGCGTTTCTGCTGGCGCCCATCCTGGTGGTCGTCGGCGCCTCCTTCAATGCCGGCAATTTCCTGACATTCCCGCCACAGGGCCTGTCGCCGCGCTGGTATGTGACCTTCTTCCACAATGACGTGTTCATGCGCGCGATCCGCACCTCGCTGTGGGTGGCGGCTGTGGCAACCGTCATTTCCGGAACCATCGGCACCATGGCAGCGCTCTATTACGTCCAGCACGCCGGCCGCTGGAAGGAGGCGGTGCGCATCGCCATGCTGGCGCCGCTGCTGCTGCCGGAAGTGCTGACGGCGATCGCGCTGCTGTTCTTCGTCTATGCGATCGGCATCGGCACCACGACCATGATCGGCATGATCGCCGGCCATGTGCTGATCACTTTGCCCTTCGTCTTCATCAACGTCTCGGCCTCGCTGGAAAGCTTCGATCCGTCCTGGGACATGGCGGCGCGCTCGCTGGGCGCCGACCGCCTGACCCGCTTCCGCCGCATCATGCTGCCGCTGATCAAGCCCGGCGTCATCGGCGGCGCGCTGTTTGCCTTCATCATCTCCTTCGACACCTTCACCATCTCGTTCATGCTGAAGGGGATCGGCACGTCGACGCTGCCGATCCAGCTCTTCGACTACCTGCGCACCAATTTCACGCCCGAAGCCGCAGCCGTCTCGACCGTGTCGATTGTGCTGACGCTGGTGGTGGTGATCGTGTCGGAGAAGGTACTGGGGCTGCGCATCCACCGCTTCTGACGGAAACGCGCAGCGGCGCCAGCGGCGTTGAGCAGGGCAAAACTCACAGCGGCACTTGCGGGCGCGTTCGCCCTCTGATTCCTTGGTGGTGGGGAGCATGGCCTGATTCGCGCGCTAGCCGCATCGGATCCCGTACGGTTTTGGAAAGCATCTGATTGCTCGCAGCACCCGATATTTTCAATGGAGAGACGGCAGTGAACGTCAAGAAGAGGCCGGAAATCTCCGAGATGAGACCGAAGATAACGGTTATCGGCGTCGGCGGCGGCGGCGGCAACGCCGTCAACAACATGATCGCCGAAGGCCTGCAGGGCGCGGAGTTCATCGTCGCCAACACCGATGCCCAGGCGCTTACCATGTCCAAGTCATCCCGGCTGATCCAGCTGGGAGCCCATGTGACGGAGGGCTTGGGTGCCGGATCCCTGCCCGAGGTCGGCCGTGCGGCAGCCGAAGAAACGATCGACGAGATCATGGATCACCTTGCCGGAACGCATATGTGTTTCGTGACGGCCGGCATGGGCGGCGGAACCGGTACCGGCGCCGCACCTGTTATCGCGCACGCTGCACGGGCAGCAGGAATTCTGACGGTGGCGGTTGTCACCAAGCCCTTTACCTTCGAAGGGAAACGCCGGATGCAATCGGCCGACGAAGGCATCGAACGGCTGCGCGAGAGCGCCGATACGGTGATCGTCATCCCGAACCAGAATCTGTTCAGGGTCGCCGATGCCAAGACGACGTTCGCGGACGCGTTCATCATGGCGGACCGCGTCCTCTATGCCGGTGTCGGCTGCATCACCGACCTTATCGTCAAGGAAGGGCTGATCAATCTCGACTTCGCCGACGTGAAATCCGTGATGCGGGACATGGGCCGCGCGATGATGGGCACAGGCGAAGCCACGGGCGAAGACCGTGCCAAAAAAGCGGCCGAAGCGGCAATCGCCAACCCGCTTCTCGACGAGGCCTCCATGGCTGGGGCCAAGGGTGTGCTTGTCTCGATATCGGGGGGCACCGACATGACGCTGTTCGAGGTCGATGAAGCGGCTACCCGTATACGCGAGGAAGTCGACACCGACGCCGATATCATCGTCGGCGCCATTTTCGATAAGGCGCTGGCAGGAAAGTTCAGGGTCTCGGTCGTCGCGACGGGGTTGCGCCAGGGGGTGGAAGTGTTTCAGCAGGGGCGGATGACCGCCTGAACATTTGCGCCGTTGCGCACCGATTGCCTCGAGCCTGGCGATGCGACGCTACGAGGTTCGGTCCGCCTTCAGCACCGACACGGCCATTTCGCTGTTGTGGACATAGTCATTGGCGTCGGGTTGCTTTTGCACCAGCAGGATGAACAGCAGGTCGGTCAGCGTCAGCTGCGCATCGCGCGCGGTGATCGATGAGGAGCGCGCGCGCTCTTCGTCGGCGATGGTGTAGAGGCGGATGTCGGCGACGCGGCTCAGCGGATTGTCGTGCAGGCCGGTGACGGCGATCACCGTCGTGCCGCGCTTGCGCGCAAGCTCGGCAATGCGCAGGGTTTCGATGCTGGCGCCGGAATAGGAGAGCGCGAACAGCACGTCGCCGGGTCCGAGCGTCGAGACATTGGCCATCTGCACATGGCTGTCGCTGTCGTGCAGCACGTTGCGGCCGAGCTTCATCAGCTTGTAGGAGAAGTCGCGCGCCACCAGCGAGGACGCGCCGACGCCGACCAGATGGATGCGGCGCGCGCCATCCAGCATTTCCAGCGCCCTTGAGATGATCCGTTCGCTGTTGGCGGCGACGGTCTGCTGCATCGATAGAAGCTTGCTGCCGATCAGTTTCTTCAGAATGACCTGATAGCCGTCGCCGACCTCGATCGAGCCGTGGATCACGCCGACCGGCACCTGCCATTCCTGCGCCTTGGCCTCACTGACCGCGAGCTTGAGTTCCTGGTAGCTGGCATAGCCGAGCTTCTGGCTGAATTTGACGACGCTCGACTGGCTGCGGCCGATCTCGGCGGCGAGTGCGGCCGTCGACAGGCGCAGCATTTGGTCGGGATTGCCGACGATGTATTGGCCGATCTCGCGATCGCCGGGCGCCATCGTCTCGAGCTTGGCCTCGATCTTCTTCAGGACGGACATGCATTCCCCTGCGGCGTTGACGATGCCGGCTAATGGCCGGCGATCGGCGATGCGATTTTAAGGAATAAATTATTCCAAATCCAATTGACAGCCAAGAATGATCGATCGACTGTCAAGCGCGTGCAGGTTCGGTCAGGAATCGACATCGAAACTGCGCTTGGATTGAGCACGTCGGATCAGGTTCAGAGCCATGGACAAATTGCGGATTGTCGGCGGACGACGGCTTGAGGGCGCGGTTACGATCTCCGGCGCCAAGAATGCGGCGTTGCCGCAGATCGCGGCCGCCCTGCTCAGCCCCCTTCCGCTGGAACTGACCAACCTGCCTGACGTGACGGATGTCGCAAACATGCTTGGCGTGATCGGTCTTCACGGCGCCGTGGTCACCCGGTCGACCCATGCCGCGACGATTGACACCAGTACGGCCGTTTCCAAGGAGACAACTTACGACACCGTCAGAAAAATGCGTGCGACGGTGCTGGTGCTCGGGCCGCTGCTTGCCCGCTTCGGCCATGCCAGGGTCTCGCTGCCCGGCGGCTGCGCGATTGGTGCGCGGCCGGTCGACATGCATGTCGCGGCGCTCGCCGCGCTCGGCGCCGACATCGCTATTGAAAACGGATTGATCGTCGCTTCTGCTCCCGGCGGATTGCGAGGCGCGCGCATCGTGCTGAGCTCGCCATCAGTCGGGGCGACCGAGACCGCGATGATGGCGGCGACGACGGCAAAAGGCGAGACGGAGATCCTCAACGCGGCGCGCGAGCCGGAGGTAGCCGACCTTGCCGCTTGCCTCAACGCCATGGGGGCGCGGATCGAAGGCGCCGGCACGCACCGCATCCTGATCGAGGGTGGCTCGAGCTGGCGCGCCGCTACGCACCACATCATTCCAGACCGCATCGAGGCCGGCACCTACGCTGTCGCGGCTGCCATCACCGGCGGCCAACTCGAACTGACCCATGCGCGGCTCGAACACATGGCATCGGTGGTGCAGCTTCTCGAGGCGACCGGCGTGAAGATCTGGCCGAGTGATCGCGGCCTGATCGTGTCGAGGGATGGGCCGCTCAAGGCGGCCGACCTGACGACGGAACCCTATCCTGGTTTTCCGACCGATCTCCAGGCCCAGTTCATGGCCTTGATGTGCTGCGCCGAGGGCGCTTCGCTGCTGCGCGAGACGATCTTCGAAAACCGCTTCATGCATGTGCCGGAACTGATGCGGCTCGGCGCCAACATCAAGCTGCAGGGCACCACGGCGCTGGTGCGCGGCGGCGAGAGGCTGAAGGGCGCACAAGTGATGGCGACCGATCTGCGCGCCTCGGTCTCGCTGGTGCTGGCGGCACTGGTTTGCGAAGGCGAAACGACGATCAACCGGGTCTATCATCTCGACCGCGGCTATGAGCAGCTCGACCGCAAGCTGCGCCTCTGTGGCGCCGAGATCGAGCGGATCAGCGCATGAGCGACGCGGCATCCGCGCCCTATTTTCTCGGCGTCGATGGCGGCGGCACCGGCTGTCGCGCCCGCATCGAGGACGAGGCGGGCACCGTGCTTGGGCAAGGCCTGTCAGGCCCGGCAACGACACGGCTCGGCATCGACGCGGCCTGGGCGTCGGTTGCGAGAGCTTTCGGCGCGGCAATCGAGGAGGCAGGTTTCGGCAAGCGAGAGATCGCCCGGATCCACGCGGGCGTCGGTCTTGCCGGTATCGGCCGCAAAGGCGCGCTGGAGGCGTTCAAGGCGATCGCGCATCCCTTCGCCAGCATCGCCTTTGTCAGCGACGGCGTCGGCGCCTGCCTTGGCGCGCATTCTGGTCGCGACGGCGCCATCGTCATTGCCGGCACCGGCTCGATCGGCCTCGGCTTCGCCGACGGGCGCGATTTGCGTGTCGGCGGCTACGGCTTTCCAATCTCCGACGAGGGCAGTGGTGCCGATCTCGGCCTGAGGGCGGTGCAACTCGCTTTGCGCGCCCATGACGGAAGGCATGAGCGGACAGCGTTGCTGAGCGAAGTCATGCAGCGTTTCAAGGACGATCCGATGGAAGCCGTCGCCTGGATGGACCGCGCCACCGCCACCGACTACGCCGCCCTCGCCCCGATGGTGATCCGCCATGCCGACCAGGGCGATGCGGTCGGGCGGCGCATCGTGCAGAGCGCCGCCGAACACGTCGACACATTCGTACGGCTGTTGTTCGAGAAAGGCGCGCCACGGGTGACGCTGCTCGGCGGCCTTTCCAGCCCGCTCGAACCATGGCTTGCGCCCGACGTGCGCCGCCGGCTGAAGCCCGCCGACGGCGATGCCGTTTCCGGCGCGATCATCCTGGCCAAGAAGTCGCTTGATGCTACTTAGCGCCCATCAGCAATAGGAATATTTTATTCCAGTATCTCGTTGACACCATGAATATCCAATTCTAGAAAGTTAACGAGACGGAAACCAAACCGCCGGCACGAGAAGCCAATGTCTCGCCGGTACTGGTCAAGGTCGCGCTTTGCGTCACATTCCTGCTGACGGCATGAAGTTTGAAAGCAAGTGGATGAGCGAACAAGCGTTGATGTCGGAGCTGGAGCGGCTGGTTTCCGAAGACCGGAACCCAAGGACGATGGATATCGACCTGCTGCCGACCATCGACGTGCTGCGCAGGATCAATGACGAAGACAAAGGCGTTGCAGCCGCCGTCGAGAAGGTCATCCCGGAGATATCGGCAGCGGTGGACCGGATCGTGCTCGCGTTCCAGAAAGGCGCGCGGCTGATCTATCTGGGCGCAGGCACCAGCGGCCGGCTTGGCGTTCTCGACGCTTCGGAATGTCCGCCCACCTTCGGTGTGCCCGAGACCATGGTGGTGGGGCTGATCGCCGGCGGCTCCGAAGCGCTGATGCGGGCCGCGGAAGGCGCGGAGGACGATCCGAAACAAGGAGTCCGTGACCTGCAAGACATCAGGCTGACCGCCGACGACGTCGTGGTCGGCATCGCCGTCAGCGGCCGCACGCCCTATGTTATCGGCGGCCTGAATTATGCCAGAGAAGTCGGTGCGACGACCGTGGCGCTGTCCTGCAATCCGCGCTCGACCATCGCCGGCATTGCCGACATCGCCATCTCGCCGGTCGTCGGCCCCGAAGTCCTCACTGGCTCGACCCGGCTGAAGTCGGGCACAGCGCAGAAGCTGGTGCTCAACATGCTGACGACCGCCAGCATGATCCGCATCGGCAAGAGCTTTGAGAACCTGATGGTGGACCTGAACCCTTCCAACAAGAAGCTGGTCGCCAGGGCGGTCCGGATCGTCATGCAGACGAGCGGCTGCACGGCGCAACAGGCCCGCCATGCACTGGAAGTGACCGGCAAGGATGTGAAGCTGGCGATCCTGGTGCTCATCACTGGCATGGAGGTTGAGGAAGCGCGCGAGGCACTCGGCAAGGCTGGAGGGTTCCTGCGCAAGGCAATCGGCGAAAAGACGGTGTGAAGCCGCGCGGAAATTCTGGGCCGACATTCCGGGGTGCCGTGTCCCTGTGAAGCGGTCCGGGGAACTGCAAATCAAGTTCGACAAGAATGGGAGACGACAATGGTACAGCATCTCACGAGGAAACTGCTTTCCGGCATGGCGTTGCCTGGCATCGCCCTGGCGGCCATGCTCGGCATCGCCGCCGTTCCGGTCCAGGCAAGTGCCGCGACGCTGCACATGGCCTGGTCGCAGGACGCCACCGGGCTTGATCCGCACAAGCAGACGGCCTTTTCGTCGCTCAGGCTGCTGGAGCTCATCTACGAACCGCTGGTCAGGGTCGATGCCAGCCTGCAGATCGTGCCGGCCATCGCCACGTCCTGGCAGTTCTCTCCGGACGGCAAGGAATTGACCTTCAAGCTCGATCCGAAAGCCAAATTCCAGAATGGCGCCACCGTCACCTCGGCTGACGTCAAGGCCTCCTTCGAACGCATCCTCGATGAAAAGACAGGTGCGGCCGCCCGCGCCAATTTCCTGTCGATCGCCAGCATCGACACGCCCGATCCGGCCACCGTCGTCTTTCATTTGTCGCAGCCGGACGTGCCGATCCTGACGGCAATGAGCGACGTCAACGCGGCCATTGTTCCGGCCAGCGAAATCGCCGCCGGCTCGGTCGGCACCAAGGCGATCGGCTCAGGCCCGTTCAAGCTCGACAAATGGGATCCGAACGCCAAGGAGGTGCTCAGCGCCAACAAGGACTGGGCCGGCGGCGCGACCGGTGTCGACGGTATCGAAATCTCGGTGCTACCGGATGAAACGGCGATCCTGGCGGCGATGCGCACCAAGCAGATCGATTTCGCGCTGCTCAACGACCCGCTGGTCGCCACGCTGGTGCCGAAGGAGGCCAGCCTGCAGCTCAACCGCGTGCCGGTGCTTGCCTACCACGTTCTGCAGCTCAATCCGTCGCGCAAGCCGATGACCGAACTCAAGGTGCGGCAGGCGATCTCCTGTGCCATCGACCGGCAGGAAGTGCTGGACACCGCCTCGCTCGGCGAAGGCAAGGTGACGGGGCCGCTGACCATCCCATCGCTCGCCACCGATCCCAGCCAATTGTTCTGCTACAAGCGCGATGTCGAGAAGGCCAAGCAATTGATGTCTGAAGCCGGGTATGCCGACGGTTTTTCGGCGACGGTGATCGGTGCCACCGGCGAGCCGCCGACGGCGGCGGCGGAAGCCCAGGTGATCCAGTCGCAGCTCGCCGAAATCGGCGTCAAGCTCGACATCAAAATGATGGAGCTCAACGTCTATGTCGACGCCTGGCTGAAGGGCGATTTCGACATGGCCATCGCCTTGAATGGCGGCAGGGCCGACCCCTACACAATGTACAATCGTTACTGGACCAAAGCGGGCAATCTGCAGAAGGTGGCGAACTATATCGACGACACGCTGGACAGCCAGATGCAGCAGGGCCGCGCCGAAACCGACCCGGCCAAGCGCAAGGCGATCTTCGCCGATTTCGAAAAGCATCTCGCCGAGGTTTCACCGTGGATCTGGCTCTACACCTCCTACAGCTATACGGCGCAGCAGAAGAACGTCAGCGGATTCGTGCCGACGCCGACCGGCACGCTGTTCAGCCTGAGCAAGGTGACGATCCAGTAGCCGTTTCTGCCGCCAGACGGGAGGTGTTCTTCGCGTGACCTATCTGCTGCGACGCCTGGCGGTGTTTCCTCTCGTTCTGATCGGCGTCTCCATCGTCGTGTTCGTGGCGATCCGGATGGTTCCGGGCGATGCGATCACGGCGATGCTGGGGACCGAGGCCGGCCTGCTGACGCCGGCGCAGCGTGAGGCGCTCGCCGCCTATTTCGGCATCGACCAGCCCTGGTTCGTCCAGTACGGGCGCTGGCTCGCCGGCCTGCTGCACGGCAATCTCGGCATCTCCTCCACCTATGGCAAGCCGGTGCTCGACGTCATCCTTGAACGCTTCCCGCTGACGCTCGAGCTGGCGTTGCTGTCGATGATCATCGCGCTTGTCGTCGGCGTGCCGGCGGGCGTCTTTGCCGCCACGCACAATGAGAAATTCTCCGATCTCGGCGTGCGCGTTGCCGCCATGATCGGCCAGTCGACGCCGAACTTCGTGCTGGCGTTATTGATCATCTACACGCTGTCGGCAGGCTTTGGCGTGCTGCCGGCAATGGGGGAATTTTCGCCGCTATGGCAGGATCCCCTGCGCAATCTCGGCCAATTGATCCTGCCGGCCATCACGCTCGGCTTTGCCTTCGCCGCCTCGGTCACCCGCGTATCGCGTTCGGCCATGCTCGATGTGTTGAGCGACGACTATGTCCGCACCGCCCGCAGCAAGGGGGTCTCGGCACGCGGCGTGATCTGGCGCCACGCCTTGCCCAATGCGCTGATCCCCGTCGTCACGCTGAGCGGCATCGAGTTCGGCTATCTCCTGGGCGGCGCCGTCATCGTCGAGCAGATCTATGCGCTGCCGGGCCTCGGACGGCTGGTGCTGGACGCGATCCTGCAGCGTGACTATGCGCTGGTGCAGGGATGCGTGCTGTTCATTGCCTTCAACTTCATGATCGTCAATCTCCTGGTCGATCTCACCTACGTCGCGCTCGACCCGCGCATCCGGCTGGGGGAACAGTGATGCGCATGCTGCGGGCCGTCTTCGCGCATCCCAGCGGCCGCATCGGCGGCGTCATCGTCGCGCTCTATCTGCTGCTTGCCGTGCTTGGCCTGCTCGGGCTGACGCCGCACAACCCGCTGATGCAGTACCGCATCGACCGGCTGCATGCGCCTGACAGCACCTACTGGATGGGCACCGACCTGTTTGGCCGCGATGTGGCGAGCCGGCTAATGATGGGCATTGGCCAGTCCTTCACCGTGGCTTTCTTCTCGGTCGCCTTTGCCGCGCTCGCCGGGACTGTTTTGGGCCTCGCCGCGGCCTGGTTCGGACGCCGCTGGGATGGCGTCCTGATGCGCCTCATGGATGTGCTGCTCGCGTTCCCGGCGATCCTTCTGGCGCTGCTGATCGTCGCCGTCGCCGGGCCGGGAACCCGGACGAGCATTGTCGCCATCGCCATCGTCTACACGCCGATATTCACGCGCGTGGTGCGCGGCCCTGCTCTGTCGCTCAAAGCACGTGAATTCGTCGACGCCGCGCGCACTTTCGGCAGCAGTTCGAGCTATATCCTGACCAGGCATCTGCTGCTCAATCTGGTTGCGCCCTTGACCGTCCAAATTACGCTGGCGCTGGCCTGGGCGCTGCTGACCGAAGCCGGCTTGAGCTTTCTCGGGCTCGGGACGCAGCCGCCCGCGGCGTCGCTCGGACTGATGCTGAGCGACAGCCGCAACCTGATGGAAACGGCGCCCTGGCTGATGATCTTCCCCGGCGTGGCGATCATGATCAGCATCCTCGGCTTCAACCTGCTTGGCGATGCCTTGCGCGACATATTCGACCCCAGAATGCGGAGGGCGATCGCGTGATCCCGCTGCTTTCCGTATCCGATCTCAGCGTCGGTTTCGGCCGCACGCCGCAAGCCAACGAAGTGGTGCGCGGCGTCAGCTTCGAGCTTGCCGACGGCGAGACGCTGGCCATCGTCGGCGAAAGCGGTTCGGGCAAGTCGGTCACCGCGCTGTCGATCAACCGCCTCGTTGATTTTGGCGGTGGCCGCATCACCGGCGGCGCGATCAAACTCAAGCGCGCCGACGGCGGCGTCCTCGACCTGACGGCGGCGTCCGAGCCGCAGCTGACAAGGATCCGCGGCGCCGAGATCGGCATGATCTTCCAGGAGCCGATGACCTCGCTCAATCCAGTGCTGACCATCGGCACGCAGATCGAGGAATCGTTTCGGCTGCATCGCGGCCTGACCGGCCGGCAGGCGACCGCGGCGGCGAAGGACGCGCTCGACCGCGTCCGCATTCCCGATGCGGCGCGACGCCTGAAATACACGCCGAACCAGCTCTCCGGCGGCATGCTGCAGCGGGTGATGATCGCCACGGCGCTCGCCTGCAATCCGCGCCTGCTGATCGCCGACGAGCCGACGACCGCACTCGATGTCACGGTGCAGGCGCAGATCATGGCGCTGCTCGCCGAGCTGAAGCGTGAAACCGGCATGTCGATGATCTTCATCACCCACGATATCGGCCTCGTCGCCGGGATCGCCGACAAGATCATGGTGATGCAGAACGGCGAGGGCGTCGAGCAAGGCGAGCTGAACCAGATCCTCGACCAGCCGCAGCACCCTTACACCCAGCATTTGCTGCAGGACGTGCCGCATTTCGCCAGCGGCCGCGCCACGCGTTCGGACGGACGGCGCGACAAGGCGACTGACACCGAGCCGGCGCTGAAAGTGAACGACCTCGTGGTGCGGTTTCCCGTCAAGTCCGGTTTTTTCGGCCGCGCTACGGGCGCCGTGCACGCCGTCGATGGCGTGGATTTCGACCTGATGCAAGGCGAGACGCTGGCCATTGTCGGCGAGAGCGGTTCGGGAAAATCGACCACGGCGCGCGCGGTGCTTGGGCTGGTGCGCTCGACGCGTGGCAGCTTCTCGGCCAGTGTGCGCAAGGCGGCCGCCGGACAGAGCGCACTGCCGATCCAGATGGTGTTCCAGAACCCCTATGCCTCGCTCAATCCCAGGCTCACCATCGAGAGCATTCTCGCCGAGCCGGTGATCGCCACCGGCGGCCGCGTCGATGCGGCGACGCGGGCGAAGATGGCGACGCTGCTGAAGCGCGTCGGCCTGCCGGAAAACAGCCTCGAGCGCTATCCGCATCAATTCTCGGGGGGTCAGCGGCAAAGGCTGTGCATCGCGCGCGCGCTGATGCTCAACCCTTCCGTCGTCGTGCTGGACGAAGCGGTTTCGGCGCTCGACGTTTCGGTCCAGGCCCGGGTGCTGGAGCTGCTGGTCGACCTGCAGCGCGAGTTCGGGTTGGCTTATCTGTTCATCTCGCACGACATGGCGGTCGTGGAGCGCATCGCGCACCGGATCGCTGTCATCTATGCCGGCCAGATCGTCGAGATCGGCGATGCGAAATCCGTGCTGTCGGCGCCGAAGCATGCCTACACGAAGAAGCTTATCGCGGCTGTGCCGACCATCGATCGGAGGCGCGAGCATTTCGAGGTGGATACCCGGCAGGTGCCTTCGCTGGTGCGGCCGCTGGGATTCGAGCCGGGTCCGGCACGGTGGGAGCAGTTCGGGGCGGATCACAGAGTGAGGGTGGAGGCGTGATGCGTAATGCCGCCCAAACGTCTCCAAACTCGGCGGGACAGCACCCCCCTCTGTCCTGCCGGACATCTCCCCCGCAAGGGGGGAGATTGGCAGCTTTGCCGATGGCGCTCCTCCTGCAACGTGGGCGATTAGCGAAAGCGGTCGCGACAGCCGATCTCCCCCCTTGCGGGGGAGATGTCCGGCAGGACAGAGGGGGGTGGGAAGGATCGCCAGCTTTTCAGATTGATGACACGGGGAGTTGGAATTGACTGCCCTCACCCAACTCTTCGGCCGCGCCTTCGCCCCTCTCGAAGCGGCGGTGAACGAAGGCCGCATTCCCGGCGGCGTGCTAGGCATGGTCGAGCGCGGCGGTGCCTGCATCGTCCGGGCAATCGGCTCTGCCCAAATCGTGCCCAATGCCAGGCCGATGCATGAAGATACCTGGTTCGACCTGGCGTCGCTAACCAAAGTCATCTTCACCACGCCGCGCATCCTGGCATTGGCGGAAGAGGGCGTCATCGACCTCGATGCGCCGCTGATCTCGGTGCTGCCGGATCTTCGCCAGTATGACGAAAAGGCCTGGGAGCGGAAGGTGACGTTTCGCCAGTGCCTCGGCCACCAGACGCCCTTCCCCGCCGTCGCACCGATCTACACTTACGGGCGAGACGCGGATCTGCTGCGCGCCTTTATCCTGCAGCGCGAATGGCAGCGCGGTGAGCCGGTCTATTCCGACATCAACTTCATCCTGCTCGGCTTCGCGCTGGAGCGCCTGTCGGGAAAGACCCTTCGCGACATTGACCCCGGCCCGGGCTTTGCCTTCTCCGCCGAGCCGGATCAGGCGGCGGCAACGGAGGACTGCACCTGGCGCCACCGCGTGCTCTCAGGCGAAGTGCATGACGACAATTGCTCGGCTCTGCAGGGCGCCGGCCACGCCGGCCTATTCGGCACCGCAGCCTCTATCCTCGATTTCGCGCAAGGGCTGCTGGACGGAACCGGCGCCTCGCCGGCCTCGATCGCGCTGATGCGTACGCCGCTGTCGGCCACCCGCACCCATGGCTGGGAGCGCCCTTACGAAAACTGGTCCGGCGGCAGGCTGTGCAGCCCCGCCACGATCGGCCATACCGGCTTTACCGGCACCGGGCTATGGATCGATTTCGACAAGGGCAAGGCATGGACCTTACTCACCAACCGGATCCACCCGACACGTCATTTCAACAGCGGGATCGCTACGCTTCGCCAGGCGGTCGGCGATCTCGTCAATGGAGCTTAGGAGCTAGATGATGCAACCAATCTGGGCCGTCGGCCTGATGACCGGCACCGTGCTGGACGGCAATATCGACGTCGCGCTGATCAAGACCGATGGCGAGCGCATCGCGGATTTCGGCACCTATACGCTGGCGCCCTACCCGCAATCGATCCGCACCTTGCTGGAGGAGACGCTGCGCCAAGCAAGGGTCTGGAATTTCACCGGACCGGAGCCGGCGATCTTCCACGAGGCCGAGGACGCGCTCACGCGCGCGCAGTCCGCGGCGGTCAAGGACCTCGTCGAGAGCTACGGGCTGACCATGGCCCACATCGGTGTCGTCGGCTTCCATGGCCAGACCGTGCTGCATCGCGCGCCGCAGGCCGGCCGGCTTGGTGAGACCCGCCAGCTCGGCGACGGCGAGTTGATGCACGCCATCCTCGGCACCAAGGTCGCCTACGACTTCCGCTCGGCCGACATGCGCGCCGGCGGCCAAGGTGCGCCACTGGCGGCCGCCTATCACACCGCGCTCTTGCGTGCGGCGGACGCCAGCGGCGACATGGCGGTGCTCAATCTCGGCGGCGTCGCCAACATCACCTGGTGGGATGGCAAGGATAATGTGATCGCCTTCGACACCGGGCCGGCCAATGCGCCGCTCAACGATTTCATCAAGTCGAAAGGGCTTGGCGACATGGATCACAACGGCGAGCTGGCAAGCGCCGGCACGGTGGATGAGGCCCGGCTGGCCAAGCTGCTGCAACATCCTTACCTGACCAAGCCTTATCCGAAATCGCTCGACCGCTTCGACTTTGGCGCGGCGATGGCCGACGGCCTGAATGCAGAAGATGGTGCGGCAACGCTGACGGCCTTCACCGCCGCCGCTGTCGGCAAGGCGCTCGATCTTCTGCCGCATCGGCCCCGGAGATTGGTGGTCAGCGGTGGCGGCCGGCATAATCCGACGATGATGGCGATGCTCGCGAGCCGCGCCGGCGTGGAAGCCGTGCCGGCCGAGACGCTTGGCTGGAAAGGCGACGCGGTCGAGGCGGAGTGTTTTGCTTTCCTGGCGGTGCGTGTGCTGCGCGGCCTGCCGATCAGCTTCCCCAGCACCACCGGCGTGCCACAGCCAATGCGCGGCGGCCGGCTCGCCGGTTGATCAAGACAGCAGCTTCTTCTGCAGGAAGAGGCGGCCGCGGCCGACGGGGAAGTCGGGAAGAATGCCGAAGGGCCGATAGCCCTGGCGCTCATAGGCTTTGGCCGCCTTGGGATTGAACGTGTCGATCCAGGCACCATGGCAGCCGCGAGCGATCGCCTCCTGCTCGGCCGCGTCCAGCATCTGGCCTGCCATATGCTGGCCGCGCAGCCTTTCGTCGACCCAGAGCCATTGCACATAGAGCCAGCCCCAGGCGGTATAGCCCGAAATGCCGGCGACGACCTTGCCCTTCTCGTCGCGCACGAAGACGGCGAGTGCCTTCCTGCCCGATGCGCCGACATCGCTGTCGTTGAAGGATGAAAGGCGCTCGGCCAGAAAGGCGAGCTCTTCCGGCAGGGGATCTGCGGTGGTCTCAAGCGTCGTCTTCATCGCACCTCGGCTCGGTTGTCGGCCAAGCCTTATCCATGGACGGGATGAGGACGCAAGCTTTACGGCAGCACGGGTGGTGGCGAACGCCATGCCGCCGCCGAGGCCGAGACCAGCATCAGCAAGGCCGCTGCTATCGCGCAGGCGGCAAAACCAAAGCCGGTGTAAAGCGGTCCGAAGCCGGTCGTGCCGACAAAGACCGCAAGATAGGTCACCGAACTGTTCAGGCCCATGATGGTACCGCGACGCGACGGATCGAGCGCGGTAAGGCGCATCACCAGCACGTTCAGCCCGAAATGGTTGGCGAGGCCCCAGATGGCCACCATCGCCAGGGTCAGGCCGAAACTGGTGCTTGCGAGGGCCATCGCCACGTAGACGAGCGCCACCAGAAGATAGGCGAAGGGCATGACGCGCCGCGCGCCCAGGCGATCGATGACGCCATCAAGAAGTGCCGCCGCGCCGAAGCCTGCGCCATAGGCAAGTGCTGCCCACCCATTGGCACTGACGGGCTCGCCCAGGCCGCTATGGAGGTGATCGCCGAGATAGCCATAGACGCCATAAAACGCGGTCATGAAGGCAGCGCAGGCGATGAGGAGCGGCACGATGCCGAGAACGGCCAGGGCGCCGAGTGGCGTCGGCGCCGGGCCGTTCTTCCTGGCATCGCTCAGCGAGCTCAGTGACAGGCCGGCCACGGCAAGGGCAGCGAGCAGCGCGACAGCGGCGAAAACGGCGCGCCAATGCACCAGATCGGCAAGCACGGCCGACAGCGAGACGCCGGCCACCATGGAGAGCGTCCAGCCGGTCAGCACGACGCCGATGGTGCCGCTCTCGCGGCCAGGCGGCGCGATCGCCGCCGAGCTGGCGTATATGGCAGGCATGGCGACGCCGGCAGCGATGCCGGCGACGGACTGGGCGGCGACAAGCATGATCACCGTCGGCGCCAGCGCGCTGGCGACCAGCGCTATCGCCAGCAGCAGCAACGCGCCCTGGAGCATGCGCCGCGCTCCGACCCGGTCGATATAGCGGGCGAGGAACAGGGCGCTTGCCGAGGTGCCGAGGCCGAAGGCCGCGGACGCCGCCATGACAGCCGGGACGCTTGCTCCGAACGACGTCGCTACCGCCGGCGCAATCGGGCCGAGGACCAGCGAGTTCGAGCCGATCACGGCGATGCAGCCGGTCAGGAGGTAGGCGAGCGTCGGAATGGACGGCCTTGCTGCCAATGTTACGACTTGATCACTGTTCGACATACGACAATAATGGCCGTATCAAATTCCGTATCAATAAGGAATTTCAATATGGATGAAGAAACAGATGGCATTCCGCAGAACAGGCTAGCCACCCGCGACCTCGACGCGACCGACCGAAGGATATTAGGCGTCCTCGTCGACGACGCCACGATCAGCTATGCCGATCTCGGCGATCGCGTCGGCCTGTCGCCGCCAGCAGCGCATGAACGGGTGAAGCGGCTGCGGCGCAGCGGCGCCATCCGCAACACCGCCGCGATCATCGATCCCAAGGCGGTGAAGAAGCCGCTGCTTGCCTTCGTGCACATCGACACCAAGGGCTGGGGAAAGACGCCGGAACTGATGGCAATTTCCGAACACCCGGAAGTCGAGGAGATCCATTCGGTGGCCGGCGACACCTGCATGCTGATCAAGGTCCGCACAGAGGACACAAGGGCACTCGAAGGCCTGCTGTCGCGTCTCTACGAAACGCCCGGCGTCACCTCGACGCGAAGCTATGTGGTGCTGTCAACCTATCTCGAGCGGCCGGTGCAGCCCGGGATCACGACGGAATGGCCGACACCCCGGCACATGGCCAAGCCGTTGTATTAAGGGCCAATCGACATTCAGGGATCGAGGCCGGTAACTGTCCGGCATCAACCCCCGATGAACTGGGATCGATGCCGGATACAACAGGGCGCTTACTGAAGCTTCGCCTGGAGCGCGTTGACATCATCCGTGGTCATTTCGCCGTCGGTCGTCACCTTGCCGTCGACGATCTTCCACAGCCGGAACGGGCCCGTGATGTCACCATATTTGTCGAAGGCGACCGGACCGATGACGCCTTCGTAGCGGATCGGCTTGCCATCCTTGATCAGGCCGAGCGCCTTGGCGAACTCGTCCTTGCCGGCAAAGATCGGCGTGCCGGCCGGGTCGACGGCCTTGTACATCGCGTCCTTGATCTTGGCCGGATCCTCGGAGCCAGCGATGGCGATGGCCAGCCCGACGATGGCGCCGGCATCATAGGAGCGATCGGCCGCCGGGTTGGTCGGCTCGATGCCGGAAAATTCCTTGTAGTTCTTGGTGAAATACTCGGTCGATGCGGTCGGGCTGGTGCCAGAAGAGGTGCCATAGGCATCCTTCAGATAGTCGGCGCCGACGGATTCGATGAAGTCCGGGCTGTTCATGCCGTCATTGAGCAGGAATTTCTGCACGCCGCCCTGCGAAATCCAGGCGCGGGCGATGGTGGCGCCATCGACAGGCGTGCTGACGAGATAAAGCCCGTCCGGCTCGCCGGCCATGGCCGCGGTCACTTCCGACGCATAGCTCGACTGCTTTTCATTGTAGGGCGTGTCGGAGACGATGGTGCCGCCGAGCGCCTTATAGGCGCGCGAGAATTCCGCCACCATGTTGACGCCAAAGTCGTTGTTGACATGGATGACCGAGAGCTTCTTGAAACCCTTGTCGATGGCATATTTGGCGGCGGCGACGCCCTGCAGCGCATCCGAGGTGATGGTGCGGAAGAAGATGCCGTTGGTCTTGCCGTCACGGCCGAGCGCCGTCAGCGTCGGCGACGAGGAAGCCGGCGATACCTGGACGATCTTGGCCGGCGCTGTGACAGAGGTCAGGATCGGGATCGATACCGAGGAGATGATGCCGCCGATGATCACCGGCACCTTCTTGACCTGCACCAGTTGGGTCGCGGCGTCGACCGCAATGTTGCCCTGGCTCTGGCTGTCACGCGTGTCGGTGGCGAGATCGCAGCCGCGCACGCCGCCGGCTGCATTGATGTCGCGGAAGGCCATTTCGACTGACTTGGCGCCGGCCTGGCCGTATTCGCCGGCCGGACCGGTCAGTTCCATGACGAGGCCGACAGTGATCTTGCAATCGGCGGCTTGCGCAGCACCGGCTGCCGTCAGCAGAGCCAGCGCGGTGGTGATTTGAAGTATCGTCTTTGTCATTGTTGTTCCCCTTTCGTTAAACGACTCTCATTCACGTCTTGAGCCTGTTCAGCCTTCCGGCACCTGCAGCCAGGTTTCATGCAGATGTCGCCATTCAACGCCGTTGGGCGCCAATGAACTGGTGGTGAAAACGGCACTCGAGCGACGGCGACTGTGCTTGCCGGCGCGTTGCTGTGCTTCGATGTAGCTGACGACGATCGTGTCGCCGGTCTGCCAGCCTGGCCGGATATCCTCGATCGAGATGGCAAAGCCGTCGTCACAGGTGGCGCGGCTTTCCCGGACATGACCCACGACTGCGTCACGATCGAGGACCTGGCCGCTCGGTGCGATCATGCTGAAACCTTCGCCCATCACACGCTCGAAGCGGCCGAAATCCACTCTGTTCGCGCGCGCCTCGACGAACCAGTCGACGAAGAAGCGGTGGAGATCGACGACCTCGGCGCTCGCACGCGAAAACAGGGAGGGCTTTGCGCTCATATCCGGCCCGCGTTCAGATTGTAGTGCATGATCGAACCATGGCGGCCGTGACGGTCACGCTCCAGCGTGTAGACATCGCCAAGGGGGCCGCGGCTTTGCGCGATGACGGCGGCGATCCGCGCGCGGTCCTCGGCATCGAGCGCGACGTCCATGATCCTGGCATTGGCAAGGGCGTGCGCCTGGTTGCGGGCGCCGACGATGACGGCCGCCACTTGCGGCTGCTCCAGCACCCAGGCACTGGCGATGGTGGCGATGTCGACGCCGTGGCGGTCGCCGACCGCCTTCAGCGCTCTGAGCAACTCCTGGAAAAGCTCCCAGCCGCCGAAATCGTCGATGATCAGCTTGTATTTGACCAGCGACCGGTTTTCGAGCGGCGTCCGCGGCTCTGCGACATCAAGCCATTTGTTGCTGAGGAAGCCGCCTGCCACCGAACCATAGCAGAGGAAGCTGATGCCGTTCTGTTCGGCCAGCGCTGCAAGGCTGTTCGCCGGCCGCTGGTCGAGCACGGAATATTGCAGCTGCTGGCTGACCAGCGGCACGCCGGCCGCCAGAATCTCGGCCAAATGCTGTGTGTCGAAATTGGTGGTGCCGACATTGCGCACCTTGCCTTCCAGGCGAAGCTCGTTGAGCCAGCCCATCGCATCGACATAGCGGGGCAGCGCATAATCCCACCAGTGGAACTGCACGAGATCGAGCCGCTCGGTCTTCAGCCGCCGCAGCGACTGGTCGACGATGCCTCTGACATAGTCGCGGCTGATGTTGGAAAGCCGTTCGAGGTCGGGCACCAGCTTGGTATGCACCTTCATCCTGGCGGCGGCGTCGAGACCGCGCTCGTTGGCCAGCCGCAGCCGCGCCGCACCGATCAGTTCCTCGACGCCGGTATAGATATCGGCGCAATCATAGGTCCTGATGCCGGCGTCGAAGGTGGCGATCAGGTCGGTCACCGCCTGTTCGCGGTCGATGGCGCCATGTCCGCCGGCCAGCTGCCAGCCGCCGCGAATGACGCGCGAGATCGTATAGCCGGGGCTGAGTTCGAAAGTCTTGGCGGTCATGTCTCGTTCTGCTCCTTCGGCAGCGGCACCGCCGTGGTCTCGGCATGGCTGAACCGCCGCTTGCCGGTCCTGACGATCCGCAGGCGACTGGCGCAATTGGGATCGGGACAGGCGATCTCGGCGTCCGATGTCATCCAGTCGTTCCTGTGTGTCGGGCGCTGCTTGGCCGCCAGCAGCGGCAACACCGCCGCAATCGAGTAGATCGAAAAACCTTGCCCCGCTGGCATCGACAGCATCTCGCCCTTGAGCTCGAAATAGTCACCCGCCTTGGCGCCACAATAGATCGGCTTGCCCTCGGGGATGACCGCCTCGACACGAAGGTCGAAGAGTTCGAAACTGTCGTCGCTCTCAGCCATTCAGATCTCCACCCGGGTGAAGGTGATTTCGCAGGCGCCGTTGCGGCGGATCACGCCACAGGCTGCGGCGAACCGGTCGCGCTCCTCAGGCACCACCTGAGCGACCACGCTGCCGGCGAGCCAGCCGATCGGGAACAGCAGGCGCGCGCCAGGCCCGTAGTAGAGGCCGATGTCGAAGATCGCATTGGGATTGCCGCCCCACATGCGCGGCGGCACATAGGACAGGACGATATCGCCCGGCTGCGGCGTCAGCGTGGCGTTCTCCGCCGGCAGTGGTTTGGCATAGGCCTGGCCATCCAGATGTGCTGATGGAACCGGGCAGGAAATCTCAGGCCCGGTCCACATCGCATGGATGCCGGCAACGACGCGCGGCTGATCGAGATAGGCCAGCAGGAATGCAGCGTTGTCGGGCGCTTTTTCCGGCAACAGCAGCGCCGTCACGGACAGGTTCGAGCGCGGCTCGGTGATCCCTATGGCAGGCTTGGTCATATCGGGTCTTTCGCCGATTGGAGCTTGTCGCGCAGGAAGGCGAAGGGCCGGCTGATGTCGGCCACCAGCGCCTCACGCGCGGCTTGGGCATCCTGCTTGGCCAACGCTGCAACGATGCTGCGGTGGTAGTGGGCGGTATCGACCTCGCCGGCATCGGAAAACGCGTAGATGGCGACACGGATGCAGGGTCCGGATTGCAGCCAGAGGCTCTCGATCATCGGGATCAGCACGGCGGATCCGCAGCAGCGGTAGATCTCGAAATGGAAGCTCTGGTTGAGCGTCGCCTCGCGGTCGATGTCCTTCTTGTGCTTCAGCGCCCGCATCTCGTCCCATTCGGCAAGCATGGCTTCGACCGAAGCGATCTGGCGCGGGTTCATGCGCGTGGCGGCAAGCGCGATCGCTTCGCCCTCGATGAGGGAGCGGGCGCGCAGGAGATCATCGATACGCTCCAGCGTGATCGGCGGCACGCGCACGGAGCGGTTGGGAAGCGCCTCCAGCGCCTTTTCGGTAATCAGCCGTCCGAGTGCCTCACGCACCGGCATGGTGCTGGTGACCAGCGCATCGGCGAGGCCACGGATGGTCAGAACCTGGCTCGGCTCGAAAAGGCCGCCGATCAACGCCCGGCGCAGCTCCGAATAGACGCGATCCTGCACGGTCTCGCGGCCGACCGGCGTAAGCTGGGCTGCAATCACCTCATTGTTCTTTTCGATAGCAGCCTTCTGCATGACATTCCCGGTCGTCGCCGTTTGGCCTGTTTTCGGCTTGCGGAAGAAATTAAAGCCGAATAGCGTGATCAAAGCAAGTGTGATCACAAATCAAAAATCAGAAAGCGGCGACGATCGCTTTCGGCCAGAGGGATTGATGAGCGACACGACCGAACGGCAAGGGGAGATCGGCGCGCCGGTTCTGACGGCCAGGAATGTCGTCATACGCTTCGGCGGCCTCGTCGCGGTCAACAATGTCTCGTTCGACGTCCGGCCAGGAGAGATCCTCGGCCTCATCGGCCCGAACGGCGCCGGCAAGACGACGATGTTCGATCTGCTGGCCGGCAGCATCCTGCCTTCCAGCGGCGAGATCTTTCTCAACGGCACCTTGGTCTCGGGCGAAGCCGCGCACCGCCGCATCGGCCGCGGCCTCGGCCGCACCTTCCAGATTCCACGTCCGCTGCCCAATCTGACCCTGATCGAGAACGTCATGCTGGCCGCGCAGGGGCAGGCCGGAGAAAGACTGCTCGCCAATTTTCTGACGCCCTGGCGAGTCGCCGCCGAGGAGCGAGCTGCCCAGACGAGAGCCATCGAATTGCTCGAGCTGGTCGCGCTTGCCCACCTTGCGCATGAACCGGCGCGCGTGCTTTCCGGCGGCCAGCGCAAGCTGCTCGAACTCGCCCGGGTCATGATGGCCGATCCGGCGATCATCCTGCTCGATGAGCCGGCGGCCGGCGTCAACGCGACGCTGCTCGAAGTCATCATCGACCGCATCCGCGACATCAACGCGCGCGGCATCACCTTCCTGCTGATCGAGCACAATATCGACATGGTGACGCGGCTCTGCCACCGCGTGCTGGTCATGGCGAGCGGACAGCTCTTGTGCGAAGGCACCGCCGACCAGGTGGCGCGCGATCCGCGCGTCATCGAGGCCTATCTCGGAGGCGCGGCATGAGCCAGGCCGTTCTCGATGTCCGCGACCTCGAAGCCGGCTATGAGCCCGGCGTGCCGATCGTGCGCGGCGCCTCGATCATCGTCAACAAGGGCGAGATCGTTGTCGTGCTCGGCCCTAATGGGGCCGGCAAGTCGAGCCTGATCAAGGCCATCGCCGGGCTGGTGCCGATCACCCGCGGTACGGTGCTGCTGGACGGCAAGGACATCACCGCCGCACCCGCCCACACCATGGTCCGGCTCGGCCTTGCCTTCGTGCCGCAGACAGAAAACATCTTCCCGCTGATGTCGGTCGAGGACAATCTCAGGGTTGCCTGCGGCATCCTGAAACCGCGCGAGACCCCTGCCCGCATCGAGGAAATGTATGCGGCCTTCCCCGATCTCGCTCGCCAGCGCAAGACCGTTGCCGGAAATTTGTCGGGCGGCCAGCGGCAGATGCTGGCGGTGGCCCGGGCCTTGATCGTCCATCCCAAGGTGCTGGTGCTTGACGAACCCTCGGCCGGCCTGTCGCCGAAATTCGTGTCGACGGTGTTCGAGATGCTGGCCGGCATCCGCAAATCCGGCGTCACCATCCTGCTGGTCGAACAGAACGCCAGGGCCGCGCTTGCCATCGGCGATCGCGCCTATGTGCTTGTCGAGGGCAAGGACCGGCATGAGGGCGTCGCCTCCGAGCTCTGGAACGATCCGGTCGTCGCCGAACTCTATCTTGGCCAGCGCCGCCTCGATTCTGAAAGCAAAGGAAGCGCGGCATGAACCTGCAATTTGTCATCGACGGACTGCTGGCGGGTTCGATGATCGGCCTCGGCGCCATCGGCGTGACACTCACCTATTCGATCCTGCGCTTCTCGAACTTCGCCCATGGCGACTTCATGGCCTGGGGCGCCTATGCGACGCTCGCCGTCGTCGGCGCCATCGGCGCGATGTTCGGCAAGATCGCGCCGATCGCTCCGCTCTCCTTCGGCTGGCCGCTGATCGCCGCGCTCATCATCGGCATGGCGATCACCGGCCTGCTGGCGCTGCTGCTCGACCTGGTGCTGTTCGCGCGGCTGCGGGCCAAGGGTCAGGCGATCATCGTGGTGATGGCGAGCTTCGGCGCCTCGATGGCGCTGAGGAGCCTGCTCGAATTCGTCTTCACCTCGCGCCCGACCTATTTCAGCCGGGCGATCCAGATCGCCATGCCGGTCGGCTTCGGCATTCGCGTCACTCCCGACCAGATCGCCTTGCTGCTGCTGACCGCCGTTCTCGTGCTCGGCGTGCATTTTTTGATGACACGCACCCAGACCGGCCGCTCCATGCAGGCATTGAGCCAGAACGCGGCACTGGCCCGCATTGTCGGCATCGACGTCGCCAAGGTGGTGCGCGTCACCTGGATCATCGGCGGGGCGCTGGCCTGCGTCGCCGGCGTCATGATCGGCATTCTCATCCAGATCCGCCCGTTCATGGGGTTCGACATGCTGCTGCCGATGTTCGCGGCCGCCATCCTCGGCGGCATCGGCAGCGTGCCTGGCGCCGTTCTCGGCGGCTTGATCATTGGTCTCGCCGAAGCCGGCGCGGTGCAGCTGATCGGCGCCGAATGGCGCGCCGCCGTCTCCTTCATCATCCTGATGGCGGTGCTGTTCGTGCGGCCTATCGGCCTTTTCGGAGTGAGGGAACGCTGATGGATCTGCTCGGCTATGGCGCTTTCTTTCTGACCACCGCGCTGATCTTTTCGCTCGTCACGCTCGGGCTCAATCTCCAATGGGGGCTGACCGGGCTCTTCAATGTCGGGCTCGCCGGCTTCGTCGCCATCGGCGCCTACACCTCGGCGCTGCTGACCACGCCCGACGATGCCGCGCGCCTCGGCGGCTTCGGTCTGCCAATCCTTGTCGGCTGGCTCGGTGCCATGCTGGTGGGCGGTATCGCCGCCGCCATCACCGGCATCGCCACGCTGCGCCTGAGATCGGATTATCTGGCGATCACCACCTTCGGCGTCGCCGTCGTGGTACAACTGGTGGCGCTCAACGCCCAGAAGCTGACCGGCGGCCCGTTCGGCATCGGCTTCATTCCGCGTCCCTTCGGCGGCCTTGCCGAAACGCCATTGCTGTTCAACCTGTCGAACCTTGCCGTCGTCTCAGTGGTGACGCTGATCGCCTATCTCGCGCTGGAGCATCTGTCGCGCAGCCCGTGGGGGCGCGTGCTGAAGGCGCTTCGCGAGGATGAGCGAGCCGCGATATCCCTAGGCAAGAGCGCGCGTTTCTATCGCGTCCAGGCCTTTGCCGTCGGCGGCGCCATCATGGCGCTGGCCGGCGCGCTGCAGGCGCATTTCACCGGCTTCATCGCCCCGGACAATTATCTGCCGATCCTGACCTTCCAGGTCTGGGTGATGCTGATCGTCGGTGGTTCGGGCAGCAACATCGGCGCGGTCGTCGGCAGTGTGCTGGTCTGGGCGATATGGGCCGGATCGGGGACCTTGACCAGCGTCCTGTTCCCGCCCGAACAGCAGGCGCGCGCCGCCGCCCTGCAGATCGTCGCCATCGGCGTGATGCTCTGCATCATCCTCCTGGTCAGGCCGAACGGCCTCTTCGGCGACAGGCCGCGGCGTGCAAGGTTCGGCAAGGGGGCGAAAGTGGTTCCGGACGAGAGTGGAACAGGGTCATGAACAAAGGGAGCCGGCAGGAATCCCTCTGGCACGCGGTCGGCCGCAATCGCCGCGACCGGCCCGCCCTCGAGGGGGCACTCGATGTCGATCTCGCCATTATCGGCGGCGGATTTTCGGGCCTTTCAACCGCGCTACACACCGCCGAAAAAGGCCGCTCGGTCGCCGTTCTCGAAGCGGAAATCATCGCCTGGGGCGCAACCGGCAGGAATGCCGGCTTCGTGGTGCCGAATTTCGCAAAAAGGGACCCAGACGACATCCTTGCCCAGCTCGGGCCGGAACGCGGCGAACGCCTGGTCGATTTCGCGACCGGCAGTGCCGATCTCGTCTTCGGCCTGATCAAGCGGCATGGCATCGAATGCGATGCAGTCCAGAATGGATGGATACAACCAGCCCATTCGCAGGCCGCATTGGAGAAGACCAGGTCGCGCGCCGAACAATGGGCAAAGCGCGGAAAACCGACTGTTGCACTGGACAGGCAGGCGATCGAGGAGCTGACCGGCGTGCGCGGCTATCCCGGCGGCTGGGTGGACCGGTCGGGCGGCGTCCTCAATCCGGTGGAATATGCGCGCGGGCTCGCCGATGCAGCGGAAAAGGCCGGCGCGCGCATTTTCGAGCAGACGCGCGTCACATCGATCGATCGCATTGGGGATGGCTGGGTCTTGAGGACGGCATCGGGTTCGGTGCGTGCTGAAAAGGTCCTTATTGCCACCAACGCCTATGGCGGACCGCTGTTTCAGACGCTGCAGCGAACCTACTTCCCGCTGAAGATCTTCCAGATCGCGACGGCGCCGCTGCCGCGCGAAATACGCACCCGCCTGCTTCCCGGCGGGCAAGGTGTCGGCGACACCAGGCGCAATCTTTTCACCTTCCGCTTCGATGCCGAAAACAGGTTGATCACCGGTGGCATGCATATTGTTGACCCCGGCGCCGACACACGCGTGCCGCGGGCGATCTGGCGACGACTGGCAAAACATCTCGATCTCCCGCAAATCCCGCCGCTTGAATTTAGCTGGTCGGGAATGGCTGCCGTCGAGCCCGATTTCCTGCCGCGCCTCGTCGATCTCGGGCCTGGCCTAATCGCCGGCTTTGCTTGCAACGGGCGCGGCATCGCCATGACCACGGCCATGGGCAAGGTGCTCGCGGATTGGGCTGGTGGAGCGAAGCCCCGGGATTTGCCGCTGCCTTTTGGGCCGCCGTCGCCGATCCCGTTCCACGGCCTGATGCGGCATGCGCCAAACATGCTGCTCCCCCTAAGCATGCTGCGCGACCGACTGGATGCGGCAGGTTAGTCGGCGCTTCGTCGGCTGCCACCGTCTCAACCAAGCTCCAGGGTGGTTATCGCAAAGACCCCTGACTGCACGAGCTGCGGCGCTTTTCCCCGGTACATTCGAGCCGTTTCGAAACCCGGCTGCAGGCCCACCGACGACAGCCACGCTGCAAAATCCCCGCTGGTTTCGGGAACGTCGAGATGGATATTTTCGGGGCCGCAGAGACTGGCAAGTGCTGAAAAGAGATGAGTTGCCGCATCCAGCCGATCGGCATAGAGCGGGCCGATCTTGCAGCCGTCCCGGCACCGGCGCGCGACGCCATATCCTTCGATCGCGCCGTCGCTAACGATCGCAAGCGCCATGTGCGGCGGGCGCAGCCAGTGCTCCAGGAACGACCGTCTCGGTCCGGGAAAGAACCGGCGGTCATAGGCCACTATATCCGGCTCCGGCCCTATGGCGCGAATGCCACTGCCGGTATCCGCCATGCCATCGAGCGGCCCGTTGAACCGTATCGTCCGGTAGAGCGGCGCAAAACCCATGCTGCGGTAGTTGGCTTGCTGTTCGACAACGCCGTCCAGACCGATCGTGCGGTTGCCAAGCCGCGCCATGCCGGCGTCCCAGACCGCCTTGCCATGGCCCTCGCCACGCCTGTCAGGGCGACAGATATAGAGGCCGATGAAGCCGAAATCGTCGCCATAGGCGACCGCGGAAATGCCGGCCACCATCTCGCCATCGACGAAGGCGCCGATGAAACCTTCGGGATCCGCCGCCTGGAAAATTCTGGCATCGCCGAGACCGGGGTTCCAGCCTTCGGCTGCCGCCCAGTCGACAAGGGTTTCCACTTCATCAAGCGCGAGCGTTCGGATCGTTCGGGGCATTAGGATTCACTCGGCGGCGAGAGTACCGGGGGCGAAGGATTTCAATGCGCCACGATAGGGCTTTGCGATTGGGTTTGCATAGGCGCCACGCTTGGATGTCGACAGGCCAAGCGCGATCAGCGCCTCGGCCTGCTTGACCGCGGCGCCGACGCCGTCGATGACCGGAACGCCGAACTCCCGCTGCAGCTCGGCCGCAAGATCGGCCATGCCGGCGCAGCCGAGCACGATGGCTTCGGCGCGATCCTCCTCGATGGCGCGCGCGATCTCGCCCCGCAGCTTCAGAAGCGCATCCGATGCCGGGTCTTCGAGAGCAAGAACCGGAATGTCGGCGGCGCGCACGCGTGCCCGCCCCGCCATGCCATAGCGTTGCACAAGCCCTTCGACCGGCACGCGCGAGCGTTCGGTCGTGGTGACGACAGTGAGACGCTGGGCAATAAACGAAGCCATGCTGAGCGCAGCCTCGCAAATGCCGATAACCGGGATGTTGGCCATGGCACGCGCGGCATCGAGGCCGGTGTCGTCGAAACAGGCGATGATCGCGGCCTGCACGCCTGCGCGCTCGCCGGCGGCGATCTCGACCAGCAGGCCTGGCACGGCAAGCGCCTCGTCATAATAGCCTTCGATCGAAACCGGCCCCATCGACGAGGTGACGGCGACGATCTCCGTCCAGGCCCCGGCGACCGAGCGCGCAGCGGCGTCGATGGTTTCGGTCATGCTGGCCGTGGTGTTCGGATTGACAACGAGGATCTGCACGATGGCTCCGCTCACGCACGCGCCCGGCGGCGGCCGACATAGACGATGGCGCCGAGCGTCAGCAGTATCACCAGAAAGGAAAACACGGTCGTCACGGTGCCCAGCGCATAGAGCACCGGCGTCGTCACATTCGTCGTCATGCCGTAGATTTCCAGCGGCAGCGTGTTGAAGGTGCCCGATGTCATCAGTGTGCGGGCGAACTCGTCATAGGACAGGGTGAAGCCGAACAGACCGACGCCGATCAGGCTGGGCGCGATCATTGGCAGGACGACATGGGCGAAGGTCTGCCAGGATGACGCTCCGAGATCCCGCGCCGCTTCCTCATAGGCCGGCGAGAATCGGTTGAAGACGGCAAACATGATCAGCACGCCGAAGGGCAAGGTCCAGGTCAGATGCGCGCCGAAGGCGGACGTGTACCAGGCGGGGCGGAAGCCGATCTGCTGGAAGACGACGCCGATGCCGAGACTGATGATGATCGACGGCACGACGAGGCTGGCGACGGCGAGATAGAACAGTGCCGTTGCGCCGCGAAATTTTTGGCGGAAGGCCAGACCGGCGAGCAGCGACACTGCGACTGTGACGACCATCACCATCAGGCCGAGCAAAAAGGAGCGTTTGAAACTGCCGCCGAAATCGCCGACCGCCTGGCGCTCGAACAGATTGGCGAACCAGTGCAGCGAGACGCCGTTCAGCGGAAAGGTCAGCCCGCCGTTCTCACCTTGGAAGGAGAGGATCAGGATCGCCGAAAGCGGGCCGTAGAGAAACAGCACGAAAAGGGCGAAGAAGACCGCCAGCACGTAGAATTCGAGTGTGCGCTTTTCGTGGCTCACGTCACAGCTCCTTGCGGATGTCGACGATGCGCAGGATGCCGGCGACCATCAACAGCACCAGTGCCAGGAGCACGACCGCGTTGGCGGCCGCCGCCGGATATTGCAGCAGCGACATCTGGTTCTTCATCATCAATGCGACCGAGGCACTCTGCCCGCCCGACATCACCTGCACCGTCGAGAAGTCGGCCATCACCAGCGTGACGACGAAGATGGTGCCGATCGCCATGCCGGGCTTGGCGAGCGGGATGATGACGTTCCACAGGACCTGCCAACCGGAAGCGCCGGCGTCGCGAGCCGCCTCGATCAGCGACCTGTCGATGCGCATCAGCGTGTTGAAGATCGGCGTCACCATGAACAGCGTGTAGAGATGCACCATGGCGAGCACCACGGCGAACTCCGAATAGAGCAGCCATTCGATCGGTTTCGGGATCAGTCCGAGCTGAACCAATGTCGAGTTGACCAGGCCGTTGCGGCCAAGCACCGGAATCCACGAGATCATGCGGATGATGTTGGAGGTCAGGAACGGCACCGTGCAGACAAGAAACAGCACCATCTGCATGGCCGTGGTCCTGATATGGAATGCAAGGAAATAGGCGACCCAGAAGCCAATGAATAGCGTCAGCGCCCAGACGATCGCCGCGTATTTCAGCGTGTTCAGATAGGTCTTCCAGGTCACCCAGGAACCCAGCACGTCGGAATAATTGGTGGTCAGGAAATCCGGGTACATCGCCGCGAAATCGTAGTCCCAGAAGCTGACCACGGCGATCATCAGGATCGGCAGCAAAAGGAAGGCGCCAAGGATCAGCGCCAGTGGCGTCGCCTGCAGATAGGGCGCGATGGCGCCGAGAGAGAGACGGCGGCGTCTGGCGGGTTTTGCAGCAGTGACGGTTGCAGGCTGGTTGAGAGCCACGGTCATCTGGAACAGCCCTGGCGTGTCGCGGAGGGCCGACAATCTGGCAAGTTGTGATCCTTCGCGCCCCCCTCTGTCCTGCCGGACATCTCCCCCTCAAGGGGGGAGATTGGCAGCTCCGCCGATGGGTCTCCCATAACAGCGTTGGCAATTGGCGAAAGCAGAGATGACAGCGCAATCTCCCCCCTTGAGGGGGAGATGTCCGGCAGGACAGAGGGGGGCGCGAAGGAATGCAACATCTTAGCTATCGCCTGCTTTGCATCACGCCGCGATGAATTCGTTCCAGCGCTTCACCATGTAGCGGTCCTCGTCCATGACCGAGTTCCAGCAGGCGACCTTGCCCATGCGCTCGACGAAGGAGCCGCCGTCACGCACGGCGCCCGCCTTCTCCATGACCTTGCCGTCCGGCGCCAGTATGTCGCCCTTTGCCGGCTTGCCGTCGACCCAATAGCCCCATTCGTCCTCGGACATGAACTGCTTGGCCGTATCCATGGCGGCCGAGTAGTAGCCTTGGCGGTTGAGGTAGGCGCCGACCCAGCCGGACAGGTACCAGTCGATATATTCATAAGCGGCGTCGAGCTGGGCGCCCTCGAGATGCGCTGCCAGGCCAAGACCGCCACCCCACGAGCGATAGCCTTCCTTGAGCGGCTGGTATTTGCAGGCGATGCCCTTGGAGCGCACCGCCGCGACCGCCGGAGACCACATCGATTGAATGACCACTTCGCCTGACGCCATCAGGTTGACGCTTTCGTCGAACGATTTCCAGAACGCGCGGAACTGGCCGTCCTGCTTGGCCTTGATCAGGAAGTCGATCGTCTTGTCGATCTCCTCCTTGGTCATGTTGCCCTTGTCGGCATATTTGATGTTGCCCATGGCTTCCATGATCATCGCCGCATCCATGATGCCGATCGACGGGATGTTGAGGATGGCGGCCTTGCCCTTGAAGGCCGGATCCATGATGTCGGCCCAGGTGGTGATGTCGCGGCCGACGAGGTCGGGGCGGATGCCGAGCGTGTCGGCATTGTAGATGGTCGGAACCATCGTCATCCACTGGGTCGGTTCCTTGGCGAAGGTTTTGGAGTTCTGCGCCTCGACGAAGCCGACAGTGTGCGGCGCGGTGCCTTGGGCGATCACGCTGTCGGGCGTCAGCTTGCCGGTGATGAAAAGCGGTACGATCTTGTCGTAATATTTCAGCTTCTTGACATCCATCGGCTGCATCACGCCGGACGGATACACCTTCTTGGCGATCCAGTATTCGATGTCGGCGATGTCGTAGCTGTCGGGCTGCGTCACCGCGCGCTGGGCGGCGGCGTCGGAATCGGTCGCCGTCATCTCCAGCGTGATGCCGAGATCGGCCTTGCACTTGTCGGCGATGGCGTTGAGGTTGGACACGCCGGTGCCGAACTGGCGCAATGTGATGTTGGACTGCGCCCAGATGGTCGGAAAGCCTGATATGGCGCCCGAGCCGGCGGCAAAACCGACGGCGGCAGCACCTGTCTTGAGCAGCGAGCGGCGGGAAATTCCCGGCTTCTTGTCGGTGGTGTTGGTCATGGTCAGTTCCCCTGTTCTGGTTTGGTTGTCTTGGTTCAGGAATCGAGGCGGCCGAGGACGATCGCGTCCTCGGCATCCCAGGCGATCGGCACCGCGTCGCCGACGGCAACTGGCTTGGCGAAGAAGCTGGTGTCGTCGACGATCACCGTGAAATCCTCGATGCCGGCGCCATTGACCGAGAGCTTCACGGTCGAGCCGCGGTACTCGATGTTGGAAACGATGCCGGTGAAGCCCAGGCCCACGGCCGGCGCCTCGCCGATGCGCACATGGTCGGTACGGATGGCGATATCGATCGGCTCGCCGATCGCCCTGCCCTGCCCGCTGGCCGCAAGCGAGACGCCGCCTGGAACGTCGAAAACAACCATGCCGTCGCGGCTGCCGGTGACGCGGCCGGAGACGACGTTGTGGTCGCCCATGAAGCGGGCGACGAATGCGGTGGCCGGCCGCTCGAAGACAATGCGCGGATGCGCCGCCTGCTCGATGCGGCCGTCATTCATCACCACGATCAGGTCGGCGAGCGCCATGGCCTCCTCCTGGCTGTGGGTGACATGGACGAAGGTGATACCGAGCGACGTCTGCAGCTTCTTCAACTCGGCCCGCATGCGGATCTTCAGGAACGGATCGAGTGCCGACAGCGGTTCGTCGAGCAGCAGCGCCTCGGGGTCGGTGATAAGCGCGCGGGCGAGCGCGACGCGCTGCTGCTGTCCGCCCGAAAGCTGCGCCGGGCGGCGGCTGGCATAGGCTTCCATCTGCATCAGCTTCAGCATGTCGAGCGCCTTGGCGCGGCGCTCCTCCTTGCCGACACCCTTCATCTTGAGACTGAACGCAACATTGTCGATCAGGTCGAGATGCGGAAACAGCGCGTAGGACTGGAACATCATGGCGGTACCGCGCTTGGCCGGCGGCAGATCGGTGACCACAATGTTGCCCAGCCGCACATCGCCGCTGGATATGCTCTCGTGCCCGGCGATCATGCGCAGTGTCGAGGTCTTGCCGCAGCCGGACGGGCCGAGCAGGCAGCAATAGGTTCCCGCGGGGATTTTCAGGCTGATGTCTTCGACGGCAGTCGTTGCGCCATAGATTTTCGAAACGGACACGATGTCGATTTCGGCGGCTTTGGACATCAGGCTTCCCCTTTGGTCGAGATAACTAAAGCATCATACGTGCCAGTCGCGTGGCGTCGCCCCAAGCGATTGAATCCTTGAGAAAATCATCCTCGCAGTCGGATGCCTGGCGAAACGGCATGTTTGTGCAATGCACAAATTATGGGCGATTGTTTTCTATCCTCGCAAAAATCGTATGCAATATTTTCTCACCTCGTATCCACTTTAGCTCTCGTCCAAACGATCCGATTCAGGATAGAAAGGCGTAAGGATCCGCCGTGATGAACATAGCCGACCAGACTTTCCCTGCTGTCGACAGCGCCAATGAGGATCGCGCCCAAGCGATCCGCGACCAGTTGCGCGACGCGATCGTCGACCGTCGGTTGGCGCCAGGAACCAAGCTGTCCGAAGGCGAGGTCGGCACCCTGTTCGATGTCAGCCGCACCGTGGCGCGCGCGGCGTTGCAGATGCTGTCCTTCGAAGGATTGGTGCGAACAGAGCGCAATCGCGGCGCCTTCGTCGCCAATCCGTCGCCGGAGGAGGCGCGCCAAGTCTTCGCCTCACGCCGGCTCATCGAACCCGGCATCGCCATCGCTGCCGCTGGGCGCATGACATTGGCGCATGTCGTTGCATTCAAGACCCAGCTCGAGGAAGAGGGCCGCTTCATTGCCGAACGCGGACCGAGCGCGAGACGATCGGAGATCAAGGCCTCAGGTGATTTTCACCTGCTTCTGGCGTCGGTGGCGGGAAACGTGATCCTCCAGCGCTTCATGGAGGAACTGGTGGCGCGTTCGTCGCTGGTGATCGCGCTTTATGGCCGCTCCGGCGTCTCCAGTTGCGGCCATAGCGAGCATATGAAAATTCTGGAAGCGCTTGAAAACGGCAACTCCGAACGGGCCAGCGCCCTGATGCTGCATCACATCGATCATATCGAGGCTGACCTCGATCTCCGCGTCAGGAGTGGCCCGGCACTCAGGCAGGCCCTCGAGTTCTGAGCGCCTGCCGACCGGCGGGGCGTGGAGACTGCCCTGTCAAAGCCGCTCTGCCCGGATTTTCAGGATCTGGTACAGCATGTCGCGAACGCGCCACAGCCTCATCAACCATTTCCGGCTCATCTGCTTTCCAGTCCTGTTTGCCGCCTACCTGCGTTGATCGCCCTGCTCAGAAAGTTTGTGCCGCCATGGCCATTCCAACCAGCGAGGTGGCGATGCCTGCGGTGCGGACCGGCAGCGGCCAACGAGCCAGCTTGAGGACGGACACCACGCCGATCGCGTGCAGCATCGAGGTGCCGAGCATGAAACCCGCGGCGTAAGCAACGCCGCTGGCGCTCCAGGGCATCTCGAGGCCATGGGCGTTGCCATGGAAGAGGCCGAACAGGGCCGCCAGCGTCGCGGCGGCGGCAAGCGGCAGAGGCCTGGCAAGGCCGACCATGGCGCCGAAGACCACCAGCGACAGCGCGATGCCGGTTTCAAGGGAAGGCAGGCCGAGGCCGGTCATGCCGAGCAAGGCGCCGGCGACCATGGCCGAGACAAAAAACAGCGGCACACGGACAACGCTGCGCCCGCCGGTGCGAGCCCCAATCATGCCGACCGCGACCATGGCGAGCAGATGGTCCATGCCGAAGAGCGGATGTTCGAGACCAGCGAAAAAGCCGTGAACGTGTGGGCCGCCGCTATGGGCAGACGCCAGCGACGGCGTAAGGGCGGCGAGAGTTGAAAGGGTGCCAAGTCTTGCAAATGTTTTCATGATTGTACCTGTTCGATGAGAATGACTGGTTCGGCTTCTGGTTTCAGCCCTCGGGGACGGCGAATTGCGAAGCGGCGGAACGGTCCGCAAGGGCGCGCGCCGCGGCGAAGCCGAGTGGCTTTTGCTCGGTGCCATCGTGATAGATGAAGGCGAGGCGGCGGCGGTGCGACGTCAGGCGCGCCGGCAACGGGTGATAGGCAACGCCGGTACCGCCGACGAGCGGCATGACCGCGCCGACGTCGACCAGATCCTCGGTCTCGACGCGAAGCAGATGAAGCCGCACGCCGTCCGCCATCTCGCCGACAAACGGTATGCCGGCCAGTCGCAGGAAGCTGGACGGGTCCGGCGCCCGCGCAAAGCCTTCGAGGAAGGCGGTTTCGACAAGATCGAGGTCGACCGTCGCTGGATCAACCGGCGGCTCGTGCGCCTGGTCGGGCGGCAGATGCGGCGTCTGCCACTGCAGCGGCTTGCCCGCAGGTCCGTTGTGGCCGAGAGGATGATGGTCGTGATGGCCATCCGGCCCATGATGATGGTAGCCATGGTCATGACTGTGGTGATGATGATCGTCGTGCATGGTCAAAAACTCACCGGCTTGTCGATGATGGATTTGTGCTTGCCGAGATTGCCGTGGGCGACCATCGAGCCGAGCGCCTCGACGACGACCCGCACGCCGAACAGCGCCGTGATGTCCGACGTGTCGTAGGGCGGCGAAACCTCGACCACCTCCAGTCCGCAAATGCCGGGTGCCGTCACCAGTCCAAGCAGCTTGAGCGCCTCGCGCGGCAGGAACCCGCCCGGCTCCGGCCAGCCCGTGCCGGGCACGAAACCGCAATCGAGGCTGTCGACGTCGAAGGAGATATAGACGGCGTCGGTGTCTTTCCATGCGAGTTCGAGCGCGATTTCCGCCGCCTTCTCGAGACCCATCTGCTCGATGTCGGCAATGGTCAGCACGTTGGTGCCGCGCTTCCTCGCCTCGGCGACGCCGTAGCGGGGAACCTGCCAGCCGCCGATGCCGAGCTGCACGAGATTGGTCGCCGAGACATTCGGCAGGTTGGTCGCCCAATACCAGGGCGTGGTGTGCATGCGCTCGTCGAGATCCTTTTCCTGGATATCTATATGGCGGTCGAAATGGATGATGCCGATGCGCTTGGAGGTCACCTCGGCGATGCCGCGCACGCAAGGAAAGCCTATCGAATGGTCGCCGCCCAGCATGATCGGCAGCGCGCCCGACGAGGCGACATGGCTGACGCCCTTGGTGATCTGGTCGAAGCTCTTTTCGAGGTTGGCGGGAATGGTGAAGACGTCGCCGGCGTCGCACAGCGTCATCTGCTCGCGCAGGTCGACGCCGAGCTCGTAGTTGTACGGCGTGTAGAGCGCCGAGATGCGGCGAATGCCTTGCGGCCCGAAGCGGGTTCCCGGCCGGTAGGTAGTGCCGCTGTCGAAAGGGATGCCCATGACGGCGGCATCATATTTGCCGACATCGCGGACGTTCTCGACATAGGGCGCCTTGAGAAAGGTGTTGATGCCGGCGAAATGCGGCAACTCCCCGCGTGCGAATGTCGGGATCGACTTGTCGACGATCGACTCCGATCCCGGCAGGCCCATGTCGAGCGCCCATTGCTGCTCCTTGCGCCAGCCGCTTTCCGGCAGCTTTCCTTCGGCCTCGATCGACTTCCAGCCCTGCGTGCCGCGGGCGTCGAAATCCGGGTGGTGGAAGCGTTCCCTGGCCTCCCGGGCGACGAGCCCTGCCCGGCGGTGGCTGCGTTCGGGGATATTTCTGGACATTCAAACTCTCCGTTGCGACGCCGTCGTCGCGATCGCGCTATCCGGCCGGGCCGTCCCGACCATCGCGGCCACCTTGGCCACTTCCTGGGAAGAAGCCCGGTTCTTGCGGTCGAGCTTCAGATCGTAGGTAATCGTCGCGCCATAGGCGGACGGGAACTGCGGGTCGTGGCGCACCTTGTCGAAGACCAGCACGCGGGTGCCGAGCTTGAAGGCCTCGCCGATGTCGTGGGTGACCATCACCACCGTCATGCCGTGCTCGGTCCAGAGCTCGGTCAGCAGTTCGTGCATCTCGACGCGAATGCCGGGATCGAGCGCACCGAACGGCTCGTCGAGAAGCAGTATCTGCGGCCGGCCGAGCAAGGTCTGCGCAATCGCCAGCCGCTGCTGCATGCCGCCCGAGAGCGAGGCGGGATAGAGGTCGCGCGCATGGGCAAGGCCAACCCTCTCCAGCATGACTTCGGCCTCTTGCCTGGCGTTTCTGCGCCTGGCGCCGAAGACGCGGCCAAACGGCCCGCCCGAGCGAAAGTCCTCGACCAGCAGCAGGTTCTGGATGGCGGTCAGATGCGGAAACACCGAATAGCGCTGAAAGACGATGCCGCGCTGCGGCGTCGGCTCGGGCACGATCGGGCCGTCGCCGATGACAACCACACCGCCGCTCTGCTGCTCCTGGCCGAGCAGGATGCGCAGGAACGTCGATTTTCCGCAGCCGCTGGCGCCGACCAGCGACAGGAATTCGCCGGCCTCGGCGGTGACGTTGACCCGCTCGAGCACACGGGCATCGCCGTAGCTTTTTTCCAACCCGTGAACGACGATGCGGCTCATTTGGCCTCCACCGGATGCGCCCAAGGCGAAACCGCCTGGGAAAGCCGCACCAGCAGCCAGTCGGTGATGACGGCAAGCAGTGTGATCCAGGCGACGTAGGGCAGGATGACGTCCATCGACAAATAGCGGCGGACGAGGAAGATGCGGTAGCCCAGTCCTTCGGTCGAGGCGATGGCTTCGGCGGCGATCAGGAACAACCAGGCCGGTCCGAGCGCCAGCCGCACGCAGGTGATGAGGCGCGGCATGACCTGCGGCAGCACCAGCCGCAAAACCATGGTCCAGCTGTTGCCGCCAAGCGTTTGCGCCTTGGCCACCAGTTCGGTCGGCAACTCCATCACCCGGTTGGCGATGTCGCGCACCATCACCGGCGCGACGCCGATGGCGATCAGCGTGATCTTGGCTGTTTCGCCAAGGCCAAGCGCGATGAACAGGATCGGCAGCAGCGCCAGTGGTGGGATGACGCAGACGACGGTGACGAAAGGCAGCAGGAAGGCCCGCACCCGTGGGATGAAGCCGATGGCGATGCCAAGCGAAAGCGCGACGAACGTAGCCACGCCCACGCCCGCGAACAGCCTGACAAGACTGGCATAGGTATCGACCCACAGGATGAGGTCGCCGGAACGCTTATCCGGCACCGTCGCCAGGTCAAGGAAGGCCGACCACATCTGTGCCGGCGAAGGCAGCAGTTTGTCGCTGGGATTGACCGCCAATCTTTGCGCCGAAGCGATCAGATAGGCGATCGCCACGAACAGGAACGGCAGGCCGCCGAGGAACAAGGCGCCGCCGCGCGAGACCTTCGCATTGATCAGGCGAAGGCGCACCTTCGGCCTTGGCGGGGAAGGGCGCGTGCCCTCCCCGTCCGCCTCGGAGACTGCATTCATGGCGCTCATTCCCTCGACCAGCATATCGCGCCTGCGTCAGGGCGTTGCGGTTGCAGCCTCGGCCATGAAGGCTGGATCGAAACGCAGCTTGACGTTCTTGGCGTCGCCCAGCGTGGAACCGTCGGGAAAGCTCATGCCGACCACGTCGACACTCACCGCATTGGTGCCGAGGATGCCGTGGCTGAACAGGAAGTTGCGGACAAGATCCATCGTCTTCGGCAATTCTGTGCCGATGGTGAACTCGACCGCCTTGGCGGGATCGAAGAACATCGCTGTCGAGGCGAGCTGCGCGTCGAAGCCGGCGAGGTCCGTGCCGGACGCCTTGGCCATCTCTTCCTTGGCTGCCTTGCCTTCCGGCGTGTCCGAGGTCATCAGGTCCATCGCTTCGTACCACGCGCCGACAAGCGCCTTGCCCAGCGCAGGATTGTCCTTCAGCGTCTCGGTGTTGACGACCATCATGTCGATGATCTCGCCGGGAATCTGCGAGGAATCGAAAACCTTGTGCGCACCCGGCATGGCGACGATCTCGGAAACCAGCGGATTCCAGGTGACGACGGAGGTGACGTCGCTGGTGCCATAGGCGGCGACCATGTCGGCGTCGGACGTGTTGACGACGGTGATGTCCTTCTCGGCGAGCTTGACCGTGTCCAGCGCCCGCGCCAGCAGGTAGTGCGAGACGGAGAGCTCGACGAGATTGACCTTCTGGCCGGCAATGTCGGCCAGTGCGGCCTTGTCCTTGAGGATCACGGCATCGTTGCCGTTGGAGAAGTCGCCGATGATCACGGCGGTGGTATCGACGCCGCCGCCAGCGGGGATCGACAGCGCATCCATGTTGGTCATCGAGCAGCCGTCAAAGCCGCCGGCGGTGTACTGGTTGATGCTTTCGACATAGTCGTTGATGCGGGTGATCTCGACATTGATGCCGTATTTTTCGGCCCATTTCTTCATGATGCCGCTGTCGGAAAGATAGCCCCACGGCATCCAGCCGACATAGATCGACCAGCATATCTTGAAGTCTTTCTTGGGCGCCGCGTCGGCGGCGGAAATCGTGGGAAGGCTGAGTGATGCGGCTAGGATGATTGCGGCCAGCTTACGAAGCATTTGCGTACCCCTGTTCGCGATCCGGATGCGTCCGGACTTTTGTTGGGGTTCACGAGCGCGCATCCGGGAGAGGTTCGCGCCAGCAAACCCGTGCAGGGTTCTCCCGGGATTTTGGCCCGCCGTGTTCCGCCGGATGCCTCAGTGCACCCCTGGCGGTCGCATCTCTTGGACCAGCACCGCTCTGTCGCGGCCGGAACCCTAGACGCTCTGCACACCGTCAACGAAGCAAGGAGCATGCCAAAGCCGAATTGCACCAAAAGGCCGGCATTTGTGGACCTGTGCGGCTTCAAGCAGTCGCACGGATGACGCGAAAATCATCGCATCGCCGACGGATTGGGCAGTATTGGCCGGCAGCCGTAAGCGATCCGTAAGCGCCCGTGTTCGATGGTTGCGCCGTGGGCGGCGAGCGTCACCATGCGCGCAGGACCGCCGGAGGCGTCGCCATGCGAAAAGACCGTGCAGTGGCCCGAACTGATTTCGTCGGAACTCATCAGCCCCGGCGATGGTCCGTGCTGTCGGGTTTTTCTGCTCGCTGGAACATGCTGAGGGCAACGGCGATATTTCTCAGCCTGCTGCCGACCCCGGGGCTCGCTGGAGAGCGGACCCCCGGTTGGCGCCTGAGCGCCCGCATCGTCGCTGTCGGGCTGCCGGATGTGGCCGGCGTGCGCGAGGTGGGGCGCTTTCATGTCGGCGGACCTATACCGGGAAATCCAGAATTCCTTATGGCGACGCGCGAAGGGCGGGAGCTCGATCCGCTCAGGGTTCTGGTGGCCGTGGGCAGCAATTTCGGCGCACCGCCAGGCGATCCAGCACTTGAGGTCGGCGCGATCCTGTCCATCGATCCGCGGGGGGCCGTACCGGACAGCACCATCGTCGTTCCGGAAGACCTCACCGGCAACCGGGACAGCCGGGTCCAGCTCTATACCGCGCAGAGCGAACCATTTCTCAACAGGCATTACAATAGCGGCGCCCGAACAGCCCTTTTCGCAGCTGCATCCGGGCCGCGATACATTTCCATCAACAATGCCTTCGGCAGGCCCTGGATCGCGAACGCGCCGAACGGGATGGATGGCGAAGGCAGCGTCAGCGTTGTCGATCCAGACGGAGCCCCGCTTGCCAACGCGCCGAGCCGCGAGGCCGGCGGCGTGTTCTTTGGCCGGCTTACCGATCGTGAGCGCACGCCGAAAGCACAACCCAGCGGCTGGCTCGCCAAGCTCATGAACTACCGGACGAGTGGCCAGCTGACATCAGGCGGATTGCAGACCGGCGCGCTCGGAACCGCGTTTCTCGGTCCGTCACCGGACGGCAGCGGCTTTGCCGTGTTCGCCGCCGTCACGGCTGATGGCGGCGTGGTCCAGATCCATGTCCAGGACGGCGTCGACGGCCTGGCCGGCCCCGGCACGGTAAGCACCGGCCGGGGCATCGGCGACGATCCCGGCGTCATCGGCGTCGCCTTCAAGTGGAATCCGGACCGGGTCCTCTATGTCGCCGACCCCGGGCGCGACCGGCTGGTGCTGCTCGACCTCGATGACGACCGGCGGCATTTCACGGTCGCCCGGACCCGTACGATCGCGCTGCCGCAATTCGACCGTCCGGTCGACATCGCCCCGGCCATTCCCGAAATCGCCAATCCGCAATTCTCGAGCCACACGACGCTCGCCGGCGGCTCCGATCTCTTCGTCGCCAATCGCGGCGACGGCTCGCTGCTGCGGCTCAGCCAGGACGGCCGGCTTCTCGCCCGGGCGACGATCGAGATTCCCGGCCTCGGGCCTCTGGGACCCGATCGCCTCCGCGCGATCGCGACCTCGGCGGACGCACAGCGGATCTGGATAACAATAGGCGGCAAGCTTCCCGGATTTCCGGGTCGCGACGGCGCGCTCATCGAGATCCCCACCTTCGACGAGCACGGCGCATCGGTGACGACGCAACAGACGCAAAGCGCAACAGCCGACGCCGATCTCGCGGCGCGCGGCAAACAGCTGTTCCAGACCGATTTCACCCCGCAGACGGGTCTCGGTCCGTGGTTCAACGCAACGTCCTGCCTGGCCTGCCATCCCGGGCCTGGCGGCGCGAGCATCGATGAAAGCCATTTTGCGCGCCGGATAGCCCATATGGATCCGGGGTCCGGGCGCACGGCTGCGATCGATCATCCCAACAGCCCGGTCGCCAGGCGCTATGCGCTGGTCGACGGCAACTCGGCCGTGCCGGCGGCGATGCCGCGCCAGGCCAATGTGATCTCGCTGCGCATGCCGCCCGCTCTCTACGGTATCGCCAGGATCGACGAGATCCCCGACAGCGTCATCGAGGCACAGGCGGTGAGCAAGGGCGATGGCATCAAGGGCCGTGCGCATCATGTCGTCGACGCCAACGGGGCATCGCGGGTCGGCCGCTACGGCTGGAAGGCTGATATCGCCAACCTCGAAGAGATGGTGGCGGATGCTTTCGCCAGGGAACTCGGCGTCACCAGCGCGATCGCCACCGGCCTCGGGGCGCAGGCGCAGCCGGTCGAGCAGGATGCCGCGCAGATCGACGCGGTGGCTTCCTATCTGCGAATGCTCGGCCTGCCCGGGGAGGCCAAGCCATGAGCTTCGCCCTGACGCTCTCGGATGCGCCGGGAAAAGCGCGCCCGGTCTTGCCGGGCATCATCATTGCCGCCGCGCTCGCCCTTGCGGCCGGCTGGATCGCCGGTGGACTTGGCGAGCCACTGTCGCGCAATCCGGTGCTCGTCGCCATGCTCTTCGGCCTCCTGATCGGCAACAGTTTCGCCTGTCCGGACGCCTTGCGCCCGGGGCTCGACTTCACCAAGCGCTATCTGTTGCGGTTCGCCGTGGTGCTGGTCGGCTTCCGCATCACCACGCGGCTGTTCCTGGATCTCGGGTTCATGCCGCTCGCGGTGGCAGCCATCGAGCTGGTCCTGGTCCTGAGCCTGCTCTACGCCGTCGCGCGCAAGCTGTTCAGGCTCGACGCCGAGGTCGCGCTGCTTGTCGCTACCGGCAGCGCCGTCTGCGGCGCCGCGGCGATCCTTTCCATGGCCGCGCTGGTGCGCGCGCGCGACCAGAGCGCCGGCATCGCCATCGCCTTGATCACGCTGAGCGGCACGGTGGCATTGCTCGTCTATCCCGTCCTATTCCTGGGTGGTTGGCTGCCGCATCTCGACGACCGCCTCTATGGCGTGTTCGTCGGAGCGAGCATCTTCGAGCTGGCGCAGGTCTACGGCGCCTCCTTCGCCATCTCGGACGGGGCGCTGAACACCGCCACGCTGGTCAAGCTCAGCAAGGTGCTGATGCTCATCCCGCTGCTGCTCGCCGCCGGCCTGGTCCTTCGCGGCCGAAACAAGGGACAGGAGGCGGCGCCAATCCCGTTCCCGTGGTTCATCGCCGCGTTCGTTGGCGTCGTGCTCATCAATTCCGCGATCACCCTCGATCCGCAACTGCGCCGCGCGATCCTCGACGTCGACCAGTTCCTGTTCCTGATGGTGATGGTCGCGCTTGGGATCACCACACGCATCGGGCGGCTCGGGGAGGCCGGCGGCGCCTGGCGTCTGATTGGTGTCGGTTTTGTCGGGGTGGTTCTGTCGGCAGCGCTGGCCTATGGTGCGCTGATGCCCTTCTCGGCGGCCTTCCAGGCCGCAGCGCCTTCGTCGAGCGAAGGCGCGATGCTTGGCAGCCAGGGCGGAAGGCTCTTCGCCTCGACCGGTTGCGCCAAATGCCATGTGCCGGCGCTGGAGGGCGTCAAGGGCGAGGTCCGGCTCTACTCGGACCTGCTGCTGCACGACATGGGGCCGGCGCTCGACGACAAGATCGTCCAGGGCGACGCCATCGGCGCCGAATGGCGAACCGCACCACTCGTCGGCATACACCTTCGCGAACGCTATCTGCATGACGGCCGCGCCACCACGCTGCGTGACGCGGTTCTCGCCCATGGCGGGACTGCGCGGATCGTGCGCGACCGCTTCTTCGACCTTGGCGACGCCGACCGGCAGGCGATCCTCGATTTCGTGGCAAAGCTATGAATCGGCTGCCTCCCGCTGTTGCTGATCGGCCGAACCGCCATGTATGAGGCCGTCATCGCAGAGCTGGATGATCTCGACGGGGCTGACCTGCTGGCGCCACTAGTCACCGGGCTGTTTTGCGGAAATATCGCGCTCGTCTCCTCGTTCGGCGCGGAATCGGCGGTGCTGCTGCATATGGCCGCTTCGATCGATCGTTCGCTTCCCGTCATCACGCTCGACACGGGAAAGCTGTTTGCCGAGACGATCGCCTATCGCGCGCAACTGATAACGCTGCTCGGCCTGACCGATGTGCGCGTGGTGACGCCCAACGCGGATGCCTTGCGGGCGTTGGACGCTGCGGGATCGCTGCACTCCCGCAATCCGGACCGGTGCTGCCACATCCGCAAGGTTCTGCCGCTCGAAGGAGCCCTGGCCGGGTTCAAGGCCTGGATTTCCGGCCGCAAGCGATATCATGGCGGGCTGCGCACGGATGTGTCGACGCTTGAGGAAGATGACGGGCGCTTGAAGATCGACCCGCTCGCCCGCTTCACGCGCCCTGAGATCGAGGCCTATTTCGATCACCATCGCCTGCCCCGGCATTCGCTGCTCGAAAAAGGCTACTTCTCGATCGGTTGCGCGCCCTGCACGGTCGCGGGCGGCAGCGCGGACAACCCGCGCGTGGGCCGCTGGAGCGGATTGCCGAAGCTGGAATGCGGGATCCACCGGTCGCCCGCCGCCTCACGCAACCCGGCGCCATCCGCATCCTGATTCGCGGCTGCGTGGACATTGAGGTCCGTGCGTCGGATCGGCCATGCCGCTTCACCCTGCAAAGCCACTAGAATTGTCGCATGATTGCGTTACGCTGGGGAAAGATGTGGGCGGCGGAACGGTCCTGGCGGCACGACCGGCGTCCGAGGATTGGTCGAACGGGAGCCCCGATGACCCCCCTAGACGCCATCGAAGCCGATGCGAGGCGCCTGCTCCCGGCCACGGGCCGGATCGCCAAACTGGCAGCGCCGCGCAGCGCCAGGATACTGAGACGCAACCGTGTTCTCGAAGCGATCGACCGGAGGTCGCGATCGAGCGTGTGCTGGATAGCGGCGCCAGCGGGCTACGGCAAGACGACCGCGGTCATCGACTATCTCGAAAGCGTCGAGGCGCCGCATGTGTGGTTCCGTGTCGACGAGGGCGACCAGGACATTGCGCGCTTCTTTCAGTATCTGGCTCAATCCCTCAACTCGGCCACAGACATGCCGGTGTTCGGCGTCGAATATGCCGAGCAGCCAAAGGAGTTCGCCAGGCGCTTCTTCAGGGCCTATTTCGCGCGGCTGAAACCCGGCACCGTTCTGGTCCTCGACGATCTGCACGATGCCGATACGCCGGAGTTTCGTGGGGTGCTTTCGGTGATGTTCCGGGAGCTTCCGGACACGGTTCGGTGCATCTGCGCCTCGCGAACGCTGCCACGGGAGGAACTGGGCGACCTCGTCCTCAGAGGCCAGATGGCCGTCGTCGACAGGTCGGCGCTTGAATTCTCGACCGCGGAAGCGCGCGATCTCGTCCAACTGCGTTCAAAGAACGTCTCGGTCGATGTCGAAGCCGCGCGCGGCTGGGCAATCGGACTGGTCCTGCTCGCCGATCACGGCTCGACGGTCGGACCTGATGACGCGAACGTCCCAGGCGCGCAGAACGCACTGTTGGATGTTCTTGGCCGCCACTTCTTCCTTTCCCTCCCCGCCGCCGACCAGGACATGCTCCTGAAGCTCAACCTGCTGCCCGAAATCAGCGCCGGGCTGGCCGACGAGATGATCGGATCGGGCGAGGCGGGAAAGTTGCTTGAGCGACTCTACAGGCGTCAGTTGCTCGTCACGCGCACGGAAAGCAGCCGTGACGTCTTCTACCTGCACGACCTGTTGCGGGATTTCCTCGACCGGTGTTTCGCTGAGCGCGTGCCATGGGAAGAGCAGAGGTTGCTGAAACGAAAGGCGGCGACGATCCTCATCCAGGCAGGCCGTCTGGATGAAGCCATACCGCTTGCCTTGCAGGCCGAGGACTGGGGGCTTGCCGGCAAACTCATATTGAGCCGCGCGGAGGCTGTGCTGGCGCAAGGCGGCCGGGCGACTTTCATCGACTGGTGCGGCCGATTGCCGGAAGCGCTGATGAACGGCTGGCATTTCTATTGGCTGGGCGTGGCCCATGTGCCGGACGACGTCGCGGCGGAGCGCTGGCTGGCGAAGGCATGGCAGGCCTTTGGCGAGGCCGACGATCCGCGCGGCCTGTGTCTTACAGTGTCGCGCGCCGTCCTGGTCAAGACGGCCAGCTGGCGCACCTACGAAGGCCTTTCCGTATGGACCCGCCGGGCATTCGAGCTGATCCAACGCGGCCTGCCGGAACTGCCTGCCGAGGAAGCGATGCTGGTACGCATCGGCATGATGCGTGCGCTGAACTTCGCCGAGGATTACTATCGCAGCAGCCCGGCCGGACAAAAGCTGGAAACCGAACTGCTTGAACGGTTGACCAGGAATGCCAGGCAGGATCCGAGCGGATTGCGGTTGCTGGCGAGCGAAACGCTGATCGATCTTTCGGCGTCGACCATGCGCGCCGATCTGTTCGCCAAGGCCGTCGACAGCGTCATCGACGATTTGAGCAACAAGGACGCGCTGCCCTGGATTCTCGGCATGTGGCTGGTCGCCTTTGGCGCGGAGAGTGGCCGTTACTTCCCCTACAAAAGAAGGAATTTTCCCTATCCGTCGTCCGAAGCGGCGTTGCGGGCGGCGATCGCCATTGGCGAGCGTGAGTCGCTCAGGAGCGTGGAGTTCGGTGGGCTCTACCATCTCCAGATGCAGATGAAGGTCCGCAACGATTTTGCCGAGTTCCACCAGGTGGTCGCACGATTGGCCGAGATCGGCGACAGCCGCTTCACCACGCAGGTGGCCGTCGTCGCCGATTGCCACGCCGCGCTGCATGCAAGGCAAGGCGATTTCACAGCCGCCTATCAGGATTGCGAGCGCTTCATGGCGGCGATCGAGGCCGCCAACGAGCCCATGGTCGAGCGCTGGCCGCATTACATCACGAAGTTCCAGGTGCTGCTCGCCGACAGGAAGCCGCGCGAAGCCGCCACGCTTCTCGGCGAGCTGTTGCCCAAGCTGGACGGCGGCGCCCACAAGCGGAGCGAGATATGCATCCTGGCGGCCGAGGCGCTGGAAAGTTTGTGGGGCGACGATCCACATTATGGCGACCGGCTGAAGGCCTTCCTGGAGGCGCTGCGCGAAATCTCCTGGCCGATGGTGCTGCTCAACGTTCCGGAGCTGCTCGGCGAATTGCTTGGCGATGCGCTCGAGCGCGGCATCGAACCGGAGCTCTGCCGATCGCTGATCCGCGAACGCCGGCTGAACGTGCCGCAGCGGCGGCCCGCAGCCTGGCCCTGGCCGCTCAAGGTCCATGGTCTCGGCGGCTTCCGGCTCGAACTCGACGGCGAACCTCTGCCTCTCGGCGCCAAGCCACCGACCAAGGCGCTCGACATATTGCGGGTGCTGGCGATCGCGAAAGACAACACCTGTTCGCTGGAAACCCTGCAGGACTGGTTGTGGCCGGATCTTGACGGCGATCAGGCGCGGGCGGCGTGCGAGCAAGCGCTGCACCGGCTGCGCAAGCTGCTGGGGCGCACCGACCTCATCGCCCAGCGCGAAGGCAGGCTTCGCCTCGCATCGGACAAGGTCTGGGTCGACCTCGCCGCGTGGGATGCACGGCTCAAAGCAGTGGCGACGGCCAATGGCGGGACAGTCGGACTGCGCCCCGACGCGGAGGCACTCTTCCTCGCATTCCCCGGCGCATTGTTTCTGCACGAGCGAGCCAATTCCTGGTCGCTCGCCGCTTCCGAAAAAGTGCGTCGCGACCTGATCGATCTCGGCTTGCGGATCGGCCAGCGGCTGGAGGCGGCCGGCAACGCCGATCAAGCGCGTTCCGTCTATCTCAGAGCATTGGATTTTTATCCGGATGCCGGTCCGCTCTTCAAGGCGCTGATCAAGGAGCGGCTGTCGCGCCGTGATTTCGAAGGCGCGGTCGACGACTATGCACGCTACGAGCGGGCATTGCGTGCCGCTGGCGAAGGCGGGCCCGCGGCCGAAATACGCGCTCTGGTCGATCCGCATCTCGCGCGGCAGACGCGCTGACGAAAATTCCCAGCGCGGTCGCGCGAAACTCCGGGTCCTCGTGAGCCCGGCGATCACTCAAACGCCTTTCAGAATGTTTGCAGCCAAGACAAGCGCAGCGAGGATCAGAACAAGGCCCGCGACGATGTCCATCCGCTTGCGATGGATCGGGCGGTCGAAGCGGCGGGACAGGCTCAACCCGGCCAGGCTCCAGCCATAGAACTTGATTGCGGAAGCGGCGAGGAATCCGCCGGCGAAACCCGCCTGTTCCCCACTGCCGTAGCTGAACGAAAGCACGCCGACGAGAAACATCGCCTCGAGCCAGACCAGCGGATTGAGCCAGGTGGCGGCAAGCATCGAGCCGATCGCTTGGTATCGCGACTTGCGGCCTGCTGCGGCAATCTCCATGCCGGATGTCCGGTTGACCGCGCGCAAGGTGCGCGCGCCCCACCAGGCGAGAAATCCGGCGCATGCCGCCTGCAGCATGCCTGAGATTGCGGGATTGTGCGTCAGCAACGTTCCAAACCCGCCAATTCCCATGCTCACGAGGGCGATCTCCGAGACGTAGCCGGTGGAAGCGACCGCGAAAGGATGGCTGCGCGTCAATCCGGCCTGGATAAGCATGAGGTTCTGAGGCCCGAGGGAAAAGATCAGCCCGAGGCCGAACACGAAGCCGGAGACCATCGCCGGCGACAACAGGGCGTCGGCTGTCATGCGACGTCACCCGGCTTTTTCGAGCGTGCAATGTTGCGCATCTGCTGCCTCCCGCACGTGCAGTGTGGAAGGCAGTCACATATGGATCACTTACGCGACAAAGCCGGCAGTGCGGTTTTCAGGTCACGGCTTCGGAATTCAGCCGGACGCGGACCGGTTTTCTCAGACGGCTTGCGCGGCGCCTATCCAGTCCAGACGCGCGGCGGGGACAAGGCCGTAATTGTAGAAATTGATGCCGTCGACGTCGGGCGCCAGCGCCGGTTTGACTTTGGAGGCAAGCATGTCGGGACCTGTCATTTCCGGATAGAACAGCCGGTAGCCGGCGCCGAGGAATTTTTCCGCTCCGAGCACGGCGCGGCCGGCCGCCATCAGGCTTGCGACATTGCTGGCCTGCATGTCGTAGGCACACAGGATCGCCCCGTCGCAGACCTTGCCGAGCGCTGCCAGATCGCAGCCGCCGAGCCAGCCGTCTTTCAGGTCGATGACGACGACCTTCGTCGTGGGATGCGCCACCTCGCGCAGCTCGGCGACCAGGCTGGTCACCGGCTCGAAGCGCCAGATGAGATAGGCATGGAGTTCCGGCCAGGGCAGAAATGCGTCGAGGCCGCTGGCGGGAAAGTCGGGGAAGCGCCGTTCGGGCACCGCGTGCTCGCAGGTCTCGACGATCCATTGGCTGACGAGCCTGCGCGCCGCCTCGCCATCGACGCCGGCATGGGCCGCACGGGCGAGGCAGGACGGGCAAAAACACAGCGACAGCAGAAAGTCGTCTTCCGGCGTCAGTCCGACGCCATCCTTCTCGTGGTGGTACTCATGGGCAAAGCCCATGAAGGACGGGCTTTCAAGCTCGATCCTGTCCGGCCTATAGCTGTGCGTGACGTCGGCGACCAGCGCGCGGAGATAGGCGCGCGCATCCGGATGCGACGGACAGAGATTGTAGTAGTTGGCATCGCCGAAGGCATTGCGGGTGACGGCCTGCGGATGCAGCATGCCGAGGCGGGTGTTGTGCAGGCAGACCGTCCAGCAGGAAACCCCGAGCCCGCCCGCGTCGCGCCTGCGGACAAGTTCGCCAAGCACGTCGCCACCCTCGGTGATCACGTCCGCGACCTTGGGTTGGATGGCGAGACTGGCCCAGCGTGCAGCGGTTGGCTTGAAATAGATGGTGCCGTCTTCCGGAAAGTAGGCCTTCCGGCGCGGGCTGCGCGGCTGCAGGAAGCGGCCGGCATGATAGGAGGTGGCGAGGCTGATCATGTTGAGCCCGGCGCGTTCGACAAGATCGCGTTCGACCGTCTCCAGGCCCAGATCCTGAACATCCCAGGGATAGGTCCACATCGAAAGCTGCATGAATATCCTCAGTCTTCTGGATTGACGCTGCTGGTCGGTCGTTACCTGTTCGCGACGCGCATGAGGCGTTTCGGCGAATACAAGGCTTTCCCGGCAAGATCGAGCCGTTGTCGCAGCCAGGAATCGAGGAAGACTCCTGCCTTGATCGAAGGCGATTTGCAAGAAGCGCGGAAAAATGGCCGGGCTCGAATGCGGCCCGGCCAAGAAAGAAGGTTTACAACCTTCAGAGGGGAACACCGTTCAGCGGAATGGGAGGAAACCGCCGAACGATTCTACCTGTTTGAACTGATTTGGGCGCATTGGCGACGGAAAAAATTCCAAAACCTTAAGCAAAGATGAAATTCCCGTCCCACTCTCCCCGATTCAAACCGGTGCCGCACCGGTTGCAAGCAAGTCCGAATAGTGCTGGCGGGCCACGTCGGGATGGGAGCGCAGGCGGCTTTTCAGCACATTGGTCCCGACATCGCGAAACAGCGGATTGTCCGGGTCGCTCGCCGGCCCGCGTGTCTCGGCCGCCAGTTCCTCGGGCAAGGCAAGCAGCGGGATCGTCGCATCGAGGCGGGCGCTGAAGAAGAAGGGGACGGAAATCCGCTCGGCGCCGGCCGGCGGCGTCACGACACGATGGATCGTCGCCCTGAGATAGCCATTCGACGCCAGTTCGAGGAGCTCGCCGATATTGACCACCAGCGTTCCGGGGATCGGATCCACATTCACCCAGCTGCCATCATAGTCGACCTGCAGCCCCTTGTTCTCGTCCTGGAGCAGGAGCGTCAGAAAGCCACCATCCTTGTGCGCGCCGACGCCCTGGTCGTCGCCGGTCGAATGCCGGCCAGGATAGCGCACGATCTTCATGCGGTGGTTGGGCTCACCGCGGTAGATCGGATCGAACGCGTCCTCGCTCTGGTCGAGCGACAGCGCGAAGGCCTTCAGCAGGCGGATCGCCACCGCCGTCGCCTTGGTCTGCCATGCCAGCAGAGCCGGCTTCAGTTCCGGCAATGATTGAGGCCATTGGTTCGGCCCCTGCAGCCGCGTCCAGGCGGGAACGCCCGGTCCTTGCGGTATGGGCGGGCGCTCAACGCCGATATCGAGCTGTTCGCGCCAGTCGGCCTTGCCCTTGGTCAACTCACCGCCGGCGCGTGTATAGCCCCGGAATTGCGAGGACTTGACCATTTCGATCGCCAGCTTGTCGGCTTCGGCCAAGGCAAAGAACCGGCGCGAGGCATTGAGCACGTCCTCGATCTCCGCAGCCGATATGCCATGGCCGCTGAGATAGAAGAAACCGACATCGCGGGCGGCCATACGCAGGTCGAACAGAAAGGTCCGCTCCTCCGATGCGCCCTGTTCGAGACGGCTGAGATCGAGCACAGGTACAATCCTGGCCATGGTCAGGCTCCTTCCGCTTGGATCATACCCTTACGGTGGCATGCAGGACGCCGCGATCAAAGCAACGCCCGATCCAATCTCGACGCGAATGGAAGAAAGTCAGCGCTGTGTTTGGCGATGAGCAGGCAAATAATGTCCGAGCGAATGTTCACGACCTACGCGCGAACCGCCGCGGCCGAAGGTCAGAAAGTCTCAACCCATGGCCTGATTTCGAGCTCTGAGCTCCACGCGCTGCGATGCTGTCGATGGATGGCAAGATAGGTTTGCGCGATCGCGTCTGGAGACAGCCGGCGGTCGGATTCATCAGCCTGCCCCGACGGCGCAATCGCACCGTCGATGATGAAATGCGCGACATGGATGTTTTTCGGCGCCAGTTCGCGGGCCATGGATTGCGCCAGCCCGCGCAGGCCGAACTTTGGCATGGCAAAGCCGGCCGAACCCGAAAACCCCTTGACGCTCGCGGTGGCGCCGGTGAACAGGATCGAGCCCGAGCCGCGGGCAAGCAACCGGCGGGCCGCCTGCTGGCCGATCAGGAACCCGCCATAAGCGCCGACCAGCAATGCCTGCCTGACTGCTTCGGGGTCGAGGTCGGCGATCGACCCGCGAGTGCGGCCGCTGGCGTTGAACACCGCAAGCGACAGTGCACCGGCCTTGTCGGCCACGTCGAACAGATTTGCGACCGAAGCGGCATCGGCCACGTCCGTTTCGACCGCCACCGCGCCGGTCTCCTCGACCAGCGCGGCAAGCTTGCCGACATTGCGGGCAGCCAGGACCACCCGAAAGCCCTCCTTAGCGAGAAGGCGAGCGAGCGAACCGCTCAATCCCGGTCCTGCGCCCGCGATAACTGCAACGTCGGATGTCATGGAGCTTCTCCATTTTTGGATGGTGGCCAAGGCAAGGTCGCTCCTGGATGCCTGACAGGCAAGAAAAAGTATTCCTGCAAATCCTTGGCACCAGCGCAGCCTGCGAGCATCACCATGGCCGGGCGCCGTCGATGACTTCCACGGCGCGGGCGGCGAAGCGGCCGGCCAGCGGCGCAATTTCGGCCGCATTGGCCGCGGCCGCGCTGCCGACCTGTGCGCGGTCGGCAATACCGACGAAGATCACCGCGAAGCGAAACAGGGAGAAAACCAGATGGAACGGCAGCAGCGGCCCAGTGGGCACGGCACGGGCGAAATAGTGATCGAGGAACTCGCGCTGGCTCGGAATGCCGAGTGCGGCATGATCGAGGCCGAGGATGCCGCCATACTCATTCGGTGAAGAATGCCAGGGCATCAAGCAGAAGCCGAGATCGGCAAGCGGGTGGCCGAGCGTCGACAATTCCCAGTCGAGGATGCCGATCACCTCAGGCCGCTCGGGATGAAAGAGGAGATTGCCGAGGCGGAAGTCGCCATGCGCGATGGCGATGCGGCCATCGTCCGGCGGAAGATTTCGAGGCAACCATTCGGCCACGGCTTCGAGCGCCGCGATGCGGTCGCTCGGCGATTCCTGCAACTGCTTCGTCCAGCGCGCGATCTGCCGCTCAAAATAGTTTCCCGGCCGGCCGTAGTCGCCGAGCCCGACCTCTTCCGGCTGGATGGCGTGCAGTTTGGCCATGGCTTCGGCCATGCCGAGATAGATGCCGCGCCGCTCGTCGCCCGACAATCCCGGCAATGCGCAATCATGGAACACGCGGCCGTCGAGGCGTTCCATCAGATAGAAGGGTGTGCCGAGCAATTCGTCGCCGGTGTGATAAAGCACTGGCCGCGGCACCGGCACATTGGTTGGAGCGAGTGCCTCGATCACCCGGTATTCGCGATCGATGGCGTGGGCGCCGCGCAGGATCGGCCCGTTGGGCTTCTTGCGCAGTACCATGCGATGTCCGCCGTAGTCGACGAAATAGGTCGGGTTCGACTGGCCGCCGCCGATCCGCTGCAGCGACAGAAGGCCAGCGCCGAACTGGCTTTTGAGAAAATCCTCCAGCCGCGATGGGTCGAAATCCGGCCGCGTCACGCGTTCAGCGTCTTCCGGCATGGCTCGTTTCGCCCGCTTCGACATTCCAGCGCCAGAAGCCTGTGCCTTCCTCGTTGAGGAACCGGTTGAGCACCATCTTGTGGACCTCGTCGGCGCCATCGACCAGCCGGGCCTGGCGGGCATAGCGGTAGATCCATTCGAGCACCGTGTCCTTCGAATAGCCGCGCGCGCCGTTGATCTGGATCGCCACGTCGGCGGCGTCATGCAAGACATTGGCGACCTGGACCTTGGCCATGGAGACCTCCTTGCGGGCGAAGCCGCCGCGATCGAGCTCCCAGGCCGCCTTCATCACCAGCAGCCGGCCGATCTCGATGCGCATGGCAAGATCGCCGAGCATGAGCTGGATGCTCTCCCGGTCGGCCAGAAGCTTGCCAAAGCCATGGCGTTCGGCGGCATAGGCGCGAGCGATCTCGATGCAGCGCTTGGACAGTCCCAGCCAACGCATGCAGTGGGTGAGCCGCGCCGGACCGAGCCGGACCTGGGTGACCTTCAGCCCGCTGCCTTCGCCGGCGAGTACGTCCTCGACCGGCACTTCCAGCCCGTCGAATTCCAGTTCGCAATGGCCGCCATGCTCTTCCGGACCCATGATCTCGATGCGCCGCAGGATCCGCCAACCGGGCTGGTCCTTGTGGAACAGCAGGGCCGAAAGCCCGCGGCGCGGATCGTCCGAGGTGCGCGCGACGACAATGAAATGGCTGGCTTCGCCCGCGCCGGTGATGAACCATTTGCGGCCGCTGACCACATATTTGTCGCCGCGCCGCTCGGCCTTGGTCATGATCATCGACGGGTCGGAACCGCCACCCGGATGCGGCTCGGTCATCGCGAAGGCCGAACGGACCTTGCCCTCGACGATCGGCTGCAGCCATTTCTGTTTCTGCTCCTGCGTCCCCAGCGCTTCCAGCACCATCATGTTGCCGTCATCGGGCGCCGCGGAATTGAACACGACCGGACCGAAGATCGAGCGGTTCATCTCCTCATAGCAGACGGCCATCTCCACCTTGGAAAGGCCCGCCCCGCCGGTCTCGGGCTTCAGCTGCAAACACCAAAGGCCGGCCGCGCGCGCCTTGGCCCGCAGCGTCTCCAGCAGCGGCAGCGCGATGTTGCCATAGGCGTCGTAGGACGTTCTCTCAGCCTCCAGCGGCAGGATCTCGCGCGCGACGAAGTCGGCGATCTCAGCGCGGAAAGCTTCGGTGCGGGCGGGAATGTCGAAATTCATGAGCACTCACAAGGATGAAACGAGATGGCCGCCATCGACCTCGATGGTCGAGCCGGTAATGTAGCTGCCGGCATCGGATGCGAGCAACAGCAGCGCGCCCGCAAGTTCATCCGGCCGGCCCAGCCGGCGCTGCGGAATGCGCTTGATGAGCTGAAGGCCGGTTTCCGAGGTAAAGAAATCGCGATTGATGTCCGTTTCGATATAGCCGGGGCAAAGTGCGTTGACACGAATTCCATAACGCGCCCATTCCAGCGCCAGTGCCTTGGTCAACTGGATCACGCCCGCCTTTGAAGTGGAATAGGCACTGACATTGCCGGCGACACGATAGCCGAGGATCGAGGCGATGTTGACGATGGCGCCGCTGCTGCCCGAGGCCCGCATGCCGCGCGCCACCGCCTGGGCGACGACGAAGCTGCCCTTGAGGTTGGTGTCGATCACACTGTCCCAGCCGGCCTCGTCGAGATCGAGCGCTGGCGCGGTTCCGCTGACGCCGGCATTGTTGACCAGGATATCGAAAGGCGTGCCCGCTTGCGCGAGTGCCGCCGCCACCGAAGCGCTGTCGGCGACGTCCATCTCGACAGCGGCGGCGCTGCCGCCGGCCACACGTATTTTTTCCGCGGCTTCGCCGAGCGCCTGCTTTCGGCGCGCGGCCAGCGTGACCGAGACACCACGCCGGGCCAGAAGCTCGGCAAAATAGAGCCCGAGCCCGCCTGAGGCGCCGGTGACCAGCGCGGATTTGCCCTTGAGGTCCTGAAACATGACGGGGAGGTCTTGAACCATGACCAGCCGTCAGGCCGGCGTCGGGGCGTTCTCGCGGATCAGACCTTGCTTCTTCAGCGCCGCCCAGAATTCGACCGGAATGGGATGGCTGATGAGGGCGACGTTCTGGTCAAGATGCTTCCTGGTGCGGGTGCCCGGTATGTTCGTCGGGATCGACGGATGAGCCAGCACGAACTGTAGTGCGGCGGCCGCGAGCGGCACATTGAACTCGCGGCACACCGCCTCGATCTTGCTGACCTGCTGGAGGATCGGCTCCTCGGCTTCCCTGTAATTGTAATGCGCGCCCTTCACCGCGCCGGTGGCGAGGATGCCGCTGTTGAAGCCGCCACCAAGCACGATGGCGACGTCGCGCTCCTCGCAGAGCGGCAGGAACGTGTCGAGCGCGTCCTGTTCGAGCAGCGTGTAGCGGCCGGCTAGCAGGAAACAGTCGAAATCGCGCTCACGCAGTGCCGCCTCGCAAACCTGCCATTCATTGCAGCCGACACCGATGGCCGAAACCACCTTCTCGGAGCGCAGCTTCTCCAGCGCTTTGTAGCCGCTGTCCATGGCGGTGCGGAAATGCTGCTTCTGAAGATCGGGTCCGTGCGAGAAGACATCGATGTCATGGATGAAGAGGATGTCGATGCGCGACACGCCGAGCCGCTGCAGACTGTCCTCGAAGGAGCGCATGCAGCCGTCATAGCTGTAGTCGTGGACGACCTCGAAGGGTGGCATGTCGACCCAGAAGAAGGATTTCATCTCGCCCTTCGGCACCGGAGCGAGCAACCGTCCGACCTTGGTCGACAGAACATATTCGTCGCGCGGGAAGGCGCGTAGCCCCTCGCCCAGCCGGCGCTCGGACAGGCCATGGCCATACATCGGCGCCGTATCGAAATAGCGGAGCCCAGCATCCCACGCGCCTTTGATGACGTCGCGAACGTCCGCTTCCGGGACGGCGCGGAACTGGTTACCGAGCGGCGCCGTGCCGAAACCCATCGTGGTGACTTCGAGGCCGGTGCGGCCGAATTTCTTCTTGTCCGACGCGTTCATGAACAGACCCCTTCTGTCACTTGATGAAAAGATATTTCGAGCGGTCGATGGTGAGCGAGACCGCCAGGATGATGACGAAGCCCTTGACGATGTCCTGGGTGAAGCTGTTGACCTCCGTGACATCCATGCCGTTGGTCAGGATAGCAATGACGAGCACGCCGAGGAACGTCCGGTGTGGGCCGCCAATGCCGCCGGAAAGGGCCGTGCCGCCCATGACGACGGCGGCGATCGAATTGAGCAGCAGGCTGCTTCCAGCTGTGGGCGTGCCGGCGCCGACCTGGCCGGTCAGCATGACGCCGGCGAGGCCGCAAATGCCGCCGGCCAGCACGAAGGCGAGTATCTTATAGAAGGTGACCGGGACGCCCGCATGCGAGGCGACGATCTCGCCGCCGCCGAGCGCGTAAAGATAGCGGCCAAGCTTGGTGCGGAAGGCGACGACGGTGAGCACGGCGGTGGCGATCAGCGCGAACCAGATGACGTTGGGGACGCCGAGCACGAAGGAGCCGTTGACCAGATCCGGCAGCAGGCTGTCGGCGAACAGGATCGACTGGCCCTGCGAGATCTGGTTGGCGACACCGGAGAGGATCGACAGCATGCCGAGCGTGACCAGGAAGGACGGCACTTTGAGCATGGTGACGAGACTGCCATTGACCAGGCCGACAAGGGCGCCGACGCCGATTCCGACCAGCGTCGCGCCGGCGAGGCCGAACTGGTCGACGGTGAGCGCGGCAAGAATGCCGGTCAGCGTCACCAGCGCGCCGACCGAAAGGTCGATCGAGCCGATCAGGATGACCACGGTTCCGGCGAGCGCGACCATCAAAAGCACCGACGACTGCCGGCCGATGTTGAGCGCATTGGAGGCCGAGAAGAACAGCGGATTGACGTAGGAGAAATAGGCGACGAGCACAACGATCGCGATGATTGGCAAAACGATCGTGCGAAGATTGAAGTCGCCCTGCTTCTTGGCCACGGTGGCCGCAACTTCTGCCATTTCAACCCCTATAGCATTGCCGAAACCACGTCGACTTCGCGTGGCTTGGCGTCCTTCGGCGTCTCGACGATGGCGGAAACCACGCCATCGCGAAGCACCATTATCCGATTGGAGAGCCCGATCAGCTCGGGCAGATTGTCCGAGACCAGAAGCACGGCCGCGCCCTTGTCGGCGATCTCGCGCATCAGCGAATAGATGTCCTCCTTGGCGCCGACATCGAGGCCGCGGCCCGGATCGTCCAGGACCAGGATGCGAACGCCGCGCGCCAGCCATTTGGCGAAGACGATCTTCTGCTGGTTCCCGCCCGACAGCGTGCGGCAGGCTGCCGCCGGCCCGGGTGCGCGCACCTTGAGCCGCTGCATCCATTCGACGGTGAGCGCCCGGCTGCGCCGGGGCGAGATCAGGCCGAGGAAGCCGAGGGCAATCTGCTTCAGGTTCGGCAGCGTCAGGTTCCAGTCGACGGTATCGGTGCCGATGATGCCGGCGACGCTGCGCTCGGCGGGCACGAAGCCAATGCCATGGCGTATGGCGTCGCGGCGCGAGCCACGGCGCAGCGTGGCGCCCTCGACGACGACGTCGCCCTCGCCCTGCGCTTCGGCGCCGGCGATGATCCTGGCAAGCGTCGACTTGCCGGACCCCAGGACCCCGGCGATGCCGAGGATTTCGCCTTCGCGCAGATCAAGCGAGACGCCGCGCAGATGGCCTGGTTTGCTGATGCCGGTGGCGCGCAACGCGACGGTGGCGGACGGCTCGCGCTGGACCGCCTCGCGATAGTATTCGGCATTGCGCTGGCGGCCGACGATCAGTTCGTGCAGCGCCACCTCGTCGATGCTCTTGATCGGTCGCTGATCGACGACATGGCCGTCCTTCAAGGCGACGACCTCGTCGCATATGGCGAAGACGTCGGACAGGCGATGCGACACGAGCACGAAGGAGGCGCGCGAGCGCCAGCGGTTGATGCCGTCGAAAAGCTTGGCGGTTTCGTGGTCCGAAAGCGCGCTGGTCGGTTCGTCGAGAAGGATGATCGGCTCGACCGGATAGACGCGGCTGAGCGCGAAAGCCTTGGCGATCTCGACAAGCTGGCGCTGGCCGAAGGAGAGTGCGCCGGTGAGCGCCGTCGGGCTGACATCGACTTCGAGCTCTTCGAGCACCGCGCGCGCCTCGGCGATCATTGCCTTGCGCCTGAGACCGCCGGCCACGGTGAATTTGGTCTCGCGTCCGAGAAAGATGTTCTCGAAGACGGGGATGGTCGGGATCAGTCCTTGCTCCTGGAAGACGGTGGCGACGCCGTGGCGCGCGGCCTCCGTCGGATGGCCGAAGCGCACCGGATCGCCATTGATCGCTATGGTGCCGGTGTCCGGGCGGACGGTACCGTTGATGATCGACAGCAATGTCGATTTGCCGGCGCCGTTCTCACCGACCAGACCGAGCATCTGGTGGCGACGCAGGACGAAGCTTACCCCCGTCAGCGCGTTGGTGCCGGGGTAAGTCTTGGAGATATCGCGAAGCTCGAGCGCGGGTGCTGCGGCCGGCCGGCCGCCCGGAAGATCCGGACGACCGACCACGGTCAGGGAGGTCACTTGAACGGGCCGCTCTTGTAATGGTCGGCGTAGAGCTTGGTGACCGCGTCGAACTCGGCCTTCCATTTCGCCGCATCGCCATAGGCGGCGTTGAGCTTGTCCTGACCCTCCTGACCTGCCCACTGGGTGGCGGGATCGATCGGGTAGATGTTGTTTTGCGGATCCCAATTGTCGGGATTGAGGGTGCGGCTCATCTTGGCGAAATCGAACGGCAGCTCGGCGCCCTTGTAAACCTTCTCGTCAATCGAGGCGGCAGTTTTGGCGGTCGCGGTAAGCGAGCCGGTGTAGAGCAGCCGCTCGGCAAGCGTCGGCTTCCAGCCGTTCAATGCATCGAACAGCATGACCGCGGCAAAGCCGGCCTGGTAGGGCGCGAGCGAGGTGTTGGTGGCAACGAACTGCTCGCCCTTGGCGACCTCCTGCAGGCCTTCCGAAAGACCGTCGATACCGGCGATCTTGACGTTGGTCAGGTTGCGCTCCTTGAGCACCGAGAGCGCGCCCAGCGCCATGGAATCGTTTTGTGCAAAGACCGCCTTCATGTTCGGATAGGCGGTGACCATGCTGAGCATGACCGTGCGCGCTTTTTCGCGGACCCAGTCGCCGCGCAGACCGCCGACGACCTTGATGCCGGGGAATTCGGCCGCGGCCTTCATCATGCCGGCGGTGCGGGCGTCGTCGGTCGGCGTCGCCAGGCCCTTGATATGGACCACCTCGCCCTCGCCGCCAATTGAGGTGAACAGTTCCTTGCCGACCTGATAGCCGGCCTCGACGGAGTTGGCGGTCATGTAGGAGATGAAGTAGTCGCCGACATCGGACGGGGTGAACCAGGCGGGGATTTCCCAGATAGCCGAGTAGTAGACGCTGTTTTCCTGGCAGAGCTTGGCGATCATCGGCACCTCGCCGGCAGCGACAACCGTGTTGATCAGCATGTTGACGCCCTGGGTGGGCAGGCCGCGAACCTGGCTGATTTCTCGGGCCGCGTCATTGTCGTGATAGAGCTCGACCTGGTCGATCTTGAGCGCCGAGGACGTCGCCTTGAAGCCCTTGATGAAGGCTGCCCAATAGTCGTTGGCGAGCGTCGCCACGCAGGTCGCCGCCTTGCCTGGGGTTGCGGCGAAGGTCTGGTTTGCCCGCAGGCTCAGCGCCGTGCCCAACGGCAGGCTGATGCCGGCGGCGGTGGCGAGCTGCATGAACACGCGGCGCGACATCGGATCCTGAATTTGCGAGACCGTCCTGACAATATCTTCTTCACGAGACATGCTTCACTCCCTTTGGTTATTTCTCGACGTTTCTACAATCGATTGCTTTTTTGCGATGCGTTTCCCCTTTGCGCCGCATTTCCCTCACCCCTTTCCATCGACAGCCAGCATGTGCGAACGATGCTGCGCCGTCTGCATGTCATCGATCCGCCCCCCCAAAACGGGCCGGGCACGCTTATTGCCTGGTTCGTTGATTGACCTGAGACGCCCTCCCCGGCGCCCACATGACAGTTTGCAGTTCCGAGCCTCGGATCAAACCGCAAAATTTATCATTTTGAGACTTCAGCCGACGCCCTGCCCGATCCCGGCGCAGAGTGCCTGATGTGATGTCCATAGCATTTTTATGAACCGCTATGCCGGCCCTTGTCAATCGATTGCAGAAAATTGCCATGAGATCGGTATCCTCAAGCTCTGTTCGCCACACGACATCTGGGCGCCTTCAGGAAGAGGCGCGAACGATCAGGGAAGGCGTAAACAGCCGGCTTTCGAAGCGGTATGACGGATCGGCGATCAGGTTGCGCACGAGTTCACCGGCGTGGCGGCTGACCTCCTCGACCGGATAGTCCACAGTCGAAAGCGGCACGGCCAGTATCCGCGAAAGCTGCGTGTTGTTGAAGCCGACGATCGCGAGATCTTCGGGACAGCGAAGCCCGCGATGGCGCATGGCCTCGATGACGCCAAGCGCCAGCGCATCATTGTGGGCGAAGATCGCCGTCGGCCGCGGGCTGACCGCCAGCAGGGCGTCAAGCGCCCTTTTGCCGGCTCCCGAAGTCGCGGTCTCGGCAAAGATGCGCTGCGGCATTTCAACGATGGATCGTGAGGCGCAGACCTCCGAGAATCCAAGCGCCCGGTTCTTGAACGTCGCCGACAGTGGCGGCCCCTGGACCTGACAGACGATCTTGTGCCCCCGCTCGGCAAAATGCGTCGCCACCATCGCCCCTCCCGCCCTGTCGTCGCACAAAGCGGACGGGAAGACGGCGCCCGCAATGGCGCGGATTGCCAGCACCACAGGGACTTCGCGGGCGGCATCCTGCAGGATTGCGGTGTCGGCTTCTGTCGAAGCGAGCGAAATGATCGCGTCGACGCGCCGCGACAGGAATGTATGGATCAGACGGCGGGTGGCGTCGGGCTGGTCCAGCGTCTCGGCGATGAGCGGCGTGATCGAGGGCGCATCCGAACGCGCGTCGAGATGACGAAAAATGGTGCGAATGACATCGATGAAGGTCTCGTTGCCGAGATCGGATACCAGTATCCCGACCGTGTGCGAGCGGCCGCGGCGCAGCGTGGCGGCGGTGAGATCCGGCCGGTAGCCGGCGGCACCAGCCGCCTGGCGAATGCGTTCCCGCGTCGCCGGCGCGACAAGATGCGCCTTGTCGTTGCTGAGCGCGCGCGAGACAGTGGCGCGATCGACGCCAAGTTTGAGCGCGAGCTCTCGCATGTTCAAGCGCGCCATGGCCTCGCCCGCATCCTCGTTGTGCCGGCCAATCCCCTGATCTTGCTGGCAGGCCGGCCGATATTTGGCAAGCGATGGTTCGCCCCCGGCCTTCCCATGGTGACTATCGGAATGGCCAAATGGAAGATTCTTCGTCTCTCCACGATCGCTCGCCCCCTGTGCTCGGCCGTCGATTCCCAGCGACCGTTGGTCACATGACAACACTTTTTGCAATCGATTGACAAGAGGTTTTCAGGCGCTTACTCATTTGGCGACAAACCGGGAGGAAGTCATGAGAACGAAGATTGCTGCCGCCTTTGCGGCGTTGTTTGCCGTGGCGCTGGCATGGACGCCTGTCATGGCGCAGGAGGCCGACGGCAAGCTCGACGGCGAGGGCAAGGAGATCGTCGTCCTGATGCCCAGCCGCAGCAACGCCTATCTGGCGCAGTGGATCCGCGGCGCCGAGAAGAGCGCGGCCGAGGCCAACTACAAGATCACCATTATCGAAAACAATTTCGACCAGACCGAGCAGGACGCGCAGGCCCAGCAACGCATCGGCTCGCCGAACCAGCCGGCGGCCTATGTCTGGTGGCCGGCCGACAACCAGGCGGGTCTGGCGACGCTGCGCCGCCTCAGCCGCACCGGCGTGCCGGTCTTCCAGGTCAACCAGGCGCTGCGGCCGGAAGCCAAGGACCTCGTCGTCGCCTATGCCGGCGTCGACGATTTCTTCAACGGCCAGGTTGCCGGCAAGAACGCCATCGCGGCGCGTGACGCCTATGTCGCGGCCGGCAACAAGCTGGCCAGCGACGGCGGCAACCTGGTGATCCTGAAGTTCATTCCGGGATATTCGGCGGGCGACGATCGCGAGGCCGGCTTCGCGGACGCAACGAAGGACAAGCCGTTCAACGTGATCGCGTCGGAATATGCCGGCTTCGACAATGCCAGCGGCTACAAGGCGATGAGCCAGCTCATTCCGAGCATCCGCGGCAAAGGTATCAACTTCGTCTACGGCGCCTCGGACGGACCGGTGACCGGCGCCGTGCAGGCGCTTGAGGAAGTCGGCCTCGTGCCCGGCAAGGACGTCTATCTGATCAGCGCCACCTGCATCGCCGACATCTCGGCGATCCAGTCGGCGAAGGAATTCGCCACCGGCGTGCAGGCGGCCGGCCTCGAAGGCTGGTTCTCGCTCAACGTCGTGGCGCGCTACTTCGAATATGGCAAACAGGTGAAGGACGGCCAATACATCGCTCCCGACACCGCGGATGCCCGGCCCGAGTTCAATTTCGCGCCGAGCAAGATCAACATCATTCCGAACCCGCAGGTCGTGGTCGGCACCGACAAGGCCAAGGCCGGAGAGGTCCTGTCGAAGTTCAAGCTCTGGGGCGAGACCTTCTCGGACCATTGCGTGTATTGATCTGAAGGAGGCAGGCGCGGCAGCCTGCCAGACAAACCAGGGTGCTGGCGACTCCTGACTGTCGCCAGCCGCGGCCGGTGTTGCGAAATGCTTGAAATCAGTGGTCTGTCCAAATCCTATGGACCGGTGCACGCGCTGAGCGATGTGACGTTCAGCGTCGAGCCCGGCAAGGTGACGGCGCTGCTCGGCGAGAACGGCGCCGGCAAGTCGACGCTGGTCAAGATCCTCTCCGGCCTGGTCACGCCGACGGCCGGCGCCATCCGGGTCAACGGCGCGCCGGTCGATCTTTCCAGTCCCGAGCGCGCCAGCCGCTCGGGCGTCGCCGTGGTGCAGCAGGAGATCAGCGTGCTGCCCAATCTCAGCGTGGCGGAAAATTTCATGCTGACGCAGCCCTCCCGCTGGCTGCGACGGGGATCGGCCCCTGCCCTTTGCGCGCCATACCTCAACCGGCTGGGGCTCGGGCACGTCGATCCGGGTACCGCCGTCGGCGAGTTGACGATCGGCGAGCGGCAATTGGTCGAGATCGCCCGCATGCTCTCCCAGGATGCCCGCGTGCTGGTCCTCGATGAGCCTACCGCGGCGCTCGCCGACAGCGACATCGAGCTCGTACACAAGGCCGTGCTTCGCCTGGCAAGCGAGGGCAATGTCGTTCTCTACATCACCCACCGGCTCAACGAACTCGACGAGATTTGCGATGCGGCGGTCATCCTCCGCAACGGGCGGCTCGCCGACCAGTTCGAGACGAAGGATGCCAGCATGACCCGCATCGTGCATGCGATGATCGGACGCGAGCTCGACGAGCTTTATCCGAACGCGCCGGCGCGTGCGGGTGCGGCTCTCCCGGCGCCGGTGGTGCGGCTGAAGGATGTCCTTACCAGCGGCCTTGCGAGCCCGGTCGGCCTCGATCTGCGCCCGGGAGAAATCGTCGCCGCCTGTGGCCAGCTCGGCAGCGGTTTCGTCGAGCCGCTCCGGGCCATCGCCGGCGTCAGCCCGCTGTCGGGCGGAGCAATCGAATTCCAGGGCGCCACGGCTGCCAACGCCAAGGCGGAAGCTGTCGCCTATTGCTCGGACGACCGCCAGTTGGACGGCTTCTTTCGCGACCTGCCGGTGTGGGAGAGCATGAGCGCGCCGGGTCTCGCGCAGTCCGGCCTGTGGGGCCTGGTGCGGCCCTCGCGGCTTCGGCAATCCGTCGATGCCAACGCCGATCGCATGACCATCCTGCCGGCCTATCGCCAGCGTCCGGTGCACGCGCTTTCGGGCGGCAATGCGCAGAAGGTTTCGATCGGCAAATGGCTGTCGAGCAAGCCGCGGATCCTGTTGCTCGAGGAACCGACGCGCGGCGTCGATGTCGGCGCCCGCGCGGAAATCTACCGCTTGCTGCGCGCACTGGCCGATGATGGGCTGGCGATCCTGTTTGCCAGCACTGACCTTGACGAGGTGCTGGGCTTTGGCGAACGCGTGCTGGTCTTCCACGACAACAGGCTGGTGCACCAGGCGCCGTCGGCGCAACTGACCCGGGACCAACTGGCGACATGGATTACACATGGCAGTATCGACCGTGAGTGACATGGCCGCAAAGCAGCGGGACGCGACGGCCGAGCACAGCCCGCGCCGCGTCTGGCTGAGACGGCTTGGGCCTTTCCTGCCGATCGCGGCGCTGGCTGCAATCGCGGCGCTCACGGTCGACGGCTTCGGCACCACGCCCAATCTGATCGCCGTCGTCCAGGCCTCGGCCATCACCGGCATTGCGGCGATCGGTACCGCCGCCATCACCATCTCGGGCAAGTTCGTCAGCCTTGCCATCGAGCAGCAGGCGGTGACCGCGGCCTATGTCTTCGCGGCAACGGTGTCGGCGGGCCAGCCCGTTCTCCTGGCTCTCGTGCTGGCCTTCGCCGTGGCCATCATCCTTGGGCTGGTCCAGGGCTATCTGGTGTCGCGCGGGCTGAACCCGATCGTCACCACGCTGGCCTTCGGCTCGGCCCTGTTCGGCAGCGTCGTCATGCTCGCCGACAACAGAACGATCACGCTCAGCCCCAATCCGATCGCATGGCTGGGCGGCGGCACGACGTTCGGCATTCCCAACCAGGCGATCATCTTCGTCGTGCTCCTGGTGCTCGGCTCGCTGTTCCTGTCGCGGACGAAGCTCGGCCGCCAGATGGTGCTGACCGGGGCCAATCCGAAGGCGGCTGATCTCATCGGCGTGCCGACCCGCCGCATCGTCATGATCGCCTTCGTCGCCGCAGCTCTGACGGCGGCCCTGGTCGGCATCCTCGTGGTCGGCCAGGTGTCGCAGGCCAAGAGCGACATGTTCCGTGGCCTGACCATCGATGTCGTCGCCGCCATCCTGGTCGGCGGCATCGCCATCCAGGGCGGCGAAGGCCAGCTCTGGCGCGCCGGCTTCGGCGCGATCGTGCTGACCATGCTTGGCAACATCATGCTGCTGCTCGGCATCGATGCCGGCGTGCGCGACTTGCTGAAGGGATTGCTCGCGGCCGGCGTGCTTTTGTCGATGCGACTGCTGAAGGCGCGCGGCTCATGAGGAACGCACTCAAGCTCGATACCGGTTTCCAGGTGCGGCTCGCCATCTGCGTGGTGCTGCTGGTCGCCTTCTCGTTGACCATGCCGGGCTTCGCCTCCATCGCGAATGCCGCCTCCATTACCGAGAATATGGGCCTGATCGCCTTGGTCGGCACCGGCATCATGCTGACGATGGTGGTCGGCGAGCTCGACCTTGCCGTCGCTTCGGTCGCCGCCGTCGCAGCGATCATGGCGCTGTCGCTGGCCGAGACGTCGCTGGCGCTCGGCATAGCGGCAGCGCTGATCACCGCCGGCCTCTACGGCGCGGTCATCGGCTATGTCATCGAAAAGACCGGCGTGAATTCGCTGGTGCTGACGGTCTGCATGCTGATCGCGCTGCGTGGCCTGGCCCTGGTCATGGCGCCGCAGCGCCCGGCCATCCTGCCCGCGGACCTGTTCTGGGCCTCGGATGCGCTGGTCGCCCAGTTTGGCCCGGTGACGCTGCTTGGCGTGATCGGCTTTGTCGTCGTCATCATTGTCGGCCTGCTGATGCGCTACACCAGGCTCGGCCTTTCCATGTACGCGGTCGGCGGCAACCTCGAGCGTGCGCGCGGCTCCGGCGTTGCCACCTTGCCGGTCTATATGACTGCGTTCGCGGGGTCTGCCATGCTCGGCGCCAGCGCCGGCATCCTCGCGGCCCTGCGCTCGGGCTCGGCTTCCGGCATCGGCTTCGACAGTTTCCTGCTTTCGGGGATCACCGTTGCCGTCGTCGGCGGCGTGCCGCTAGAGGGTGGACGCGGTACCATCCTCAACGTGCTGCTTGGCGCGCTGATCATCCGCCTGATTTCGTCGGCCGTGTCGCTCGGCGGCATACCGGGTTCGTTCGAAAGCATCGTCATTGGCGGCATCCTGCTCGCCATGCTGCTGCTCGATTACTGGCTGCGCCGGCGCGAGCGAAAACTGCAACCGGCTCGGGCCTGAGCCCGTGCCGCAAGATTTCAAGAAGAGGAGATTTCGGGATGAGTGAAAACAACAAGGGCGGCGCCGTCGTCACGGGTGCCGCGCGAGGCATCGGCAGGGAAATCGCGACAGCGTTGCTTAGGGATGGCTACGGGGTGGTCATCGCCGATATCGATCCGGCCGTCGGCGAACAGACCGTCAAGGAACTGTCGAAGGACCATGCCGGGCGCGTCGTCTTCAGCAAGGTCGACGTCACCAAGCGCGACGAGGTCAAGGCGGCGGTCGCCGCCTGCTGCAAGGAATTCGGCGGCATCAACGTCATGATCAACAATGCCGGCTTCAACAAGCCGGAGCCTTTCCTTGAGGCAAGCGAAAAGACCTGGCATGCGATCATGGACGTCAACGCGCTTGGCGTACTGATCGGCATCCAGGAAGCCGCCAAGGCGATGATCGAGCGCGGGATCAAAGGCAAGATCATCAACACCGCTTCCATTGCCGGGCGCACCGGCTTTGCCGACTTTGCCCCCTACTCCGCCAGCAAGGCCGTCGTCATCAGCCTGACGCAGGCCGGCGCACGGGCGCTCGCCGGCAAGGGCATCACGGTCAATGCGTTCGGTCCAGGCGTCGTTGATACGCCGCTCTGGGAGAAGCTCGATGCCGACCTCCTGGCAATGGGCGCCAGCAAGGCGCCTGGCGAAGCAATGAATTCGCTGGCCAGCCAGATCCTGCTCGGCCGGGTCGCCAAGCCATCCGATGTCGTCGGCACGGTGCGTTTCCTGTGGTCGCCGCAATCCGACTACATGACCGGCCAGGTGCTGCTGATCGACGGCGGGATGATCCTGCAATGAGCGCGAAAACGGGAGTTTTGACCGGCGCTGCCGGTGGCATCGGACGAGCGACGGCCGAACGGCTTGCCGCTGACGGATGGTCGCTGGTGCTCGTCGACCAGTTCGACAATGTGGCTGACGTCGCCAAGGGGATAAAGGCCAAGGACGGGCAGAAGGTGATCGGCGTCGTCGCCGACATCACCAACCCCGACCAGTATGGCGCGATCGATGCCGCGATCGCCTCGATCGGGGCGCCGCTGAAGTTCCTCGGCCTGGTTGCCGGCGTGCTGCAGCAGGTCGGCTCGATCGAGACGCTCGACATTGCCGAATGGGACCGCGTCTTCAACGTCAACCTGCGCGCCAACGTATTCCTGATGAAGCATTTCATTCCCGCGTTGCGCGCGGCAAAGGGCGCCTCGATCGTCACGGTTTCGAGCTGGTACGGCAAAAGCGGCCACGGCTTTTTCGGCGCCTATTGCGCATCGAAGGCCGGGGTCATCTCGCTGACCCACACGGCGGCGGCCGAGCTGGCGGCCGACAACATAAGGGTCAATTCCGTGGCGCCCGGCAATGTCGCGACCTCGATGCATCTCGACGCCCTGCGCGAGGAGGCAGAGAAGCGCAGCGTGACCTTCGAGGAGATGAAGAAGACGGAGTGGGACAAGATCCCGCTTGGTCGCGCCGCCTATCCGTCGGAGATCGCCTCGGCGATCAGTTTCTTGGCCGGACCGGACGGCTCGTACCTGACCGGCGCCACCATCGACGTCAATGGCGGCTGCCTGTTCACATGAGCCTCTTTTCATGAGCATGGCGCGTCGGGAAAGTGTGGTTTCTGCGGTGTCTCCCATGCTGGAGACCACCGAGCTTGAAACCTATTTTCTCGACATGTGGCGCATCCGCCGCTTCGAGGAGCGGGCGGCGGAGCTGTTCAAATCGGGCGCCATCAAGGGTACGGCGCATTCCTGCGTCGGTCAGGAAGCGATCGCGGTCGGCGCCTGCGCGGTGCTCGGCGATGACGACTACATCGTCTCGCACCATCGTGGCCATGGCCATTGCATCGCCAAGGGCGCCGACACCGGCAAGATGATGGCCGAGCTGTTCGGCCGCGTCACCGGTTACGGCCATGGGCTCGGCGGCTCCATGCATATCGCAGCACTGGACCGCGGCATTCTCGGCGCCAACGGCATCGTCGGCGCAGGGCTCGGCATCGGCACGGGCGCGGCACTCTCGGCGACCATCCGCGGCACCAGACAGGTGTGCGTCGCCTTCTTCGGCGACGGTGCCGCCAATGAAGGGATTTTCCACGAATCCCTCAATCTCGCAGCACTTTGGAAGCTGCCGGTGATCTTCATCTGCGAGAACAATGGCTACGGGCTGTCGCTGGGGGTCGAACAGGCATCCGCCGTGCCACGGATTTCCACCCGCGCGGCCGCCTACGGCATGCCGGGCGAAACCATCGACGGCAACGACGCCGTCGTCGTGCGGGATGCCGTCGGCATCGCCGTGCAACGGGCACGCGCCGGCGAAGGTCCGAGCCTGATCGAAGCGATGACCTATCGTTCCGGCGACCATTCAATGCGCACCAATCTGCCGCGCTATCGTCCCGAGGCCGAGGAAGAAGCGTGGCGCCGGCGCGACCCGATCCTGAAGATGACGGTGCTGCTCAGGCAGCGGCAAGTGGACCAGAAGCGTATCGATGCCATCGCCGCCAAGGCCGACGCCGAGATTGAACAGGCGATCGCGGCTGCCGGGCAGGCGCCGGAGCCGGCGATGGACATCCTCTTTCCGGCGGTCATGGCGCCGTCATTGGCCGCCTCCCCCGAGCCGGAAGCCGGGTCACGCCAACTCGGCTATGTCGAGGCGGTGCGCGAGGCCATACACCAGGAAATGGCGCGCGACGAAAACGTCATCGTGCTCGGCGAGGATGTCGGCCGCATCGGCGGCCTGTTCCAGTGCACGGCAGGCTTGCAGCAGGCGTTCGGGGCCGGCCGCGTCAGGGACACGCCGATTTCGGAGAACGTGATCGCCAATGCCGCGGTCGGCGCGGCGCTGACCGGCTTGCGGCCGATCGTGGAAGTGCAGTTCTTCGACTTCATCACCCACATGATGGATGCGATCGTCAACCAGGCGGCGAAGCTGCGCTTCATGCTGGGTGGCGAGGCGCGCATCCCGCTGGTGATCCGTGGGCCGCAGGGCGGCGGCATCCGCCTCGGCGCCCAGCATTCGCAATCGCTGGAGACCTGGTTCGCGCATATTCCCGGGCTCGTGGTGCTGGCGCCCTCCAATCCCTACGATGCCAAGGGCTTGCTGACGGCGGCGATCCGCGATGACAATCCGGTCGTCTTCATCGAGCACAAGCTGCTCTATCAGCAAAGCCGTGGCCCGGTGCCGGAGGCGCCCTATGCCTTGCCGATCGGCAAGGCGGCCATCCGCCGACCGGGCAAGGACGTCACCATCGTCGCGACGATGGCGATGGTCGACGTCGCGCTTTCGGCGGCGCGCGATCTGGCGCGCGACGGCATCGAGGCCGAAGTGATCGACCCGCGCAGCCTGCGGCCGCTGGACAGCGAGACCATCCTTGCCTCGGTGCGCAAGACCAACCGTTGCGTCGTCGCTCATGAAGGCTGGACCACATACGGGTTCGGCGCCGAAATCTCGGCGCTGATCATGGAGAACGCCTTCGACTGGCTCGACGCGCCGGTGGTACGCGTCGGCATGGCCGATGTCCCGATGCCCTACAATTCCGCACTGGAACGCGAACTCATCCCCAACGCGGCACGGATCGCCGAAGCGGCACGTACCGTCTGCTATCGGAGCTGACGGAATATGCCTCGCGCTAAATTTCAACCCCAAATGCAATCGATTGACTAGCAGAGGAAATCTCATGACCAAACGAGTGGACGTCGAATTCAAGTCCGAGGGCACGACCGTGCGCGGCTGGCTGTATCTGGCCAACACATCGAAGCGCGCGCCGACCGTGGTGCTGGCCGGCGGCTGGTGCTATGTGCGCGAGATCGTCATGCCGACCTATGCCCAGGCATTCGCCGACGCGGGCATCAATGCGCTGATCTTCGACTATCGCAATCTGGGCGTCAGCGATGGCGACAACCGCCAGCATCTGGATCCCTGGCAGCAGATCCGCGACTATCAGAACGCCATCAGCTTCCTCGAACGTCATGATAATGTCGATCCCGACCGCATCGGCGTCTGGGGCATTTCCTACTCGGGTGGCCATGCTCTTATCCTCGCCGCCATCGACCCGCGCGTAAAAACCATCGTCAGCCAGATCCCGGTGATCGACGGCTACGAGAACATGCGGCGCGCCCACGGAACGATGGAGTACCGGGCGCTCTGGGATCTCGTGCTCAGGGATCGCAAGCTTCGCTATGAGAAGCCCGGCGAACAGCTCTACCTGCCGCATGCGACCGAAAATTCGGCCGCGGAGGTCTCGGCCTGGCCGTTCCCGGAAACCGTGCGCACCTTCATGGCTATCAAGGCCTCGGAGGCACCGCTTTACGAAAACCGCAGCACGGTGGAATCGGTCGATCTCCTGATGAATTACGATGTCGGACCATTCGTGAAGCGCATCTACAACACGCCGACGCTGATGATCGTGGCCGAGGGCGACGATCTGACATTGTGGGATCTCGAAATCGGCGCCTTCAACCAGATTCCATCGACGAAGAAGAAGCTGGAAGTGCTGCCGCACACTTCGCATATGACGCTTTATTCGGACCAGTCTAAGGTCAAGGTGGCGGCAGCCATGGCCCGTGACTGGTTCGTCGAGACGCTGAAGCCGTAGACTGTTTGGAAACTCTACTCCGGCGGCCATCTGATGGCGTTTTCTGCGCTTCCGGTGCTCACGGACCCAAACGTCCGCTGCGCTCCGGTTCTCGAAACCACCACCATATGACTCGCCGGAGCGACTTTCGAAACAGTCTCTTAGAGATGATCAGGACATGCAGGTAGAGCCGCATCTTTCGCGCCGGCCGGCGAATTTCCATCCGCTCACGCCGGCGGATTTCCTGGCGCGTGCCGTCGCAGTCCATCCGGACCGCCCGGCAATCGCCTGGAACGCGCGGCGCTGGAGCTACCGGCAATTCGGCGGTACCGCGGCGCGCCTTGCCGCCTGGCTTGGAAGGCAAGAGATCGGGGCTGGCGACGTGGTCAGCTTCATGTGCTCCAACCGGCCCGAGATGCTGGCCGCCCATTATGCGGTGCCCGCCGTCGGCGCGGTGCTCAACAGCATCAACACCCGCCTCGATGCCGATACCGTCGCCTACATACTCGACCATTCCGGCAGCCGCATCGTGGTGGCGGACCCTGGAAGCATCGGCGTAGCACGGCAAGCCGGGCGCATCGCCGGCGTCCGCGTCGTGCTGCTGGCGGAGAGCGAGGACGCCGGCGAGGACAGGCTCGATCTTTTGTCCGGAGACCCGGGCGAGGACCGCTTCGAAATCTCAGGGGTTGCCGACGAGTGGCAGCCGATCTGCCTCAATTACACGTCTGGCACGACCGGACGGCCCAAGGGCGTCGTCTACCACCACCGGGGCGCCTATCTCAACGCACTGGGCAATGTCATGGCGCTCGGCTTCGACCGCGACACGGTCTATCTCTGGACCTTGCCGATGTTCCATTGCAATGGCTGGTGCCACACCTGGGCGGTGACGGCGGCGGGCGGCCTGCATGTCTGCCTCGACCGGATCGATCCGGATCTGGTGTTCGGTGCGCTGAAGCAGCATGCGGTGACGCATTTTGCCTGCGCGCCGGTGGTTCTCTATATGCTGCTCAATCATCCCGGGCGCCCCGCCGGCGCGCTGGAAAAGCGCGTCACGGTCGCGACCGGCGGCGCATCGCCAACCAGCACCTTGATCGAACAGCTCGATGCACTGGGCGTCGACCTCGTCCATCTCTACGGCCTTACCGAATCCTACGGCCCAGCAACGCTGTGCGAACTGCCCGGCCGCCTGGCGACGGTGAGCGCTGGAGAAAAGGCCGCGTTCCTGGCACGCCAGGGCGTGCGTCACATCACGGCGAGCCAGATCCGGGTTGCCGACGAGCAGGGATCGCCTGTGGCGGCCGATGGCAAAACCATGGGCGAGATCCAGCTTGCAGGCAACACGCTTATGGCCGGCTACTATCGCGACGCGGCGGCGAGCGAGAGCGCATTCTCCGGGGGCTGGTTCCACACGGGCGACCTCGCCATCGTCCACCCGGACGACGCCATCGAGATCAAGGACCGGTTGAAGGACATCATCATTTCGGGCGGCGAGAACGTGTCCAGCCTCGAGATCGAGAATGTGCTCCACCAGCATCCCGCCATCCTGCTGGCAGCGGTCGTTGCCATGCCGGACGAGAAATGGGGCGAGGTGCCATGCGCCTTCATCGAGACCAAGGCGGGCAAAGAGGTCGGGACGCAGGAGCTGGTCGCATTCTGCCGCGCCAGATTGGCCGGCTACAAAATCCCGAAACGCTTTCTCTTCCGCGAATTGCCGAAGACGGCAACCGGCAAGATCCAGAAATTCATGCTGCGCCAAGACGCGCGCTGACTGGCTGACCGACAGCCAGCCGCGGCGGATGAGCTCTCACTGCCGATCGCGCAGCCGCTCGATGTTTTTTCGTTTTTTCGCCTTGGACATTCGACGCGTGTCCTAGTGGAAATAGATGCCGCCGCAGACGTTCAGCGCCTGCCCGGTGACGAAGGCCGATTGCTCAGAAGCGAAGAAGCACACCGGCCCGACAATGTCGTCGGGATAGCCGAGGCGCTTGAGTGCCGCGACCTCTTCCCAATGCCGGATGGCCTCGTCGCTGCCGAGATTGTTCTTGCCCATCTCGGTCAGGATGATGCCGGGGCAGATGGCGTTGACGGTGACGCCGTCCATGCCGACTTCCTGTGCCAGCACGCGGGTCAGTGTGATGACGGTCGCCTTGGTCGCGGCGTAATGGCCCTGCGTCGGCACGCCCTGGCGCCCGGCGATGGAAGCGATGTTGACGACGCGGCCGGATTTGCGCGACCGCATGTGCGGCAGCACCGCCTGGCACATCAACAGCACGCCCTTGGCGTTGACGTCGAAATGCGCATCCCACGAGGCCTCGTCCAGATCCTGCAACAGGCTGGGCTTCAAGATGCCGGCGTTGTTGACCAGCACGTCGATGCGGCCGGCATCCCTGAGCAGCGCCGCGGTGGTCGCCTCGACCTCTTTCTTGCTGCTGACGTCCATCGTGTAGACATAGGCCTTGCGGCCGGCGGCTTCGATCTCGGTGCGTGTGACGTCGAGCTCCTTCGCCTGCCCCGGCAGGTCGGTGATCGCGACATCGTAGCCGAACTTCGCCAGGCCGACGGCAAGCGCCCGGCCGATGCCGCGGCTGGCGCCGGTGACCAGCGCGACCGTGCCGACTTTTGAATTGCTCATGGAAATCGTCCTTTCGAAATGCTGCTGTCAGGCGTGGGCGGAGCTGCGCGCCGGCGCCTTGACCGGAAGGGAATTCATCGCCGCGATGGTGTCGTCGAAGGAGACGAGCTTGCCGTCCGAGCCGAGGCCCATCGCCACCTTGGCGGCGACCGCCGAGGCAAAACGCGCCGAGCGTTCGAGGTCCCAACCCCTAGCGATGCCGACGATGATGCCTGCGGTGAAACTGTCGCCGCAGCCGGTGGTGTCGACAACCTCGATGTCGAAGGCCGGCAGATGGAACGGCTTGCCGTTTTCCGGCGCGACATAGACGCCTTCGCCGCCAAGCGTGAGCAGGCAGTTCCTGACGCCCTTCGACTTGAAGTAGGCGGCAACCTTGGCCGGATCGCGCTCATGCGCCATTTCGCTGGCTTCATCGATGCTCGGCACGAAATAATCGATATAAGGCAGGCACGGTTCGACGAAGGCGATCGTTTCCGGCGTTGCCTGGATGAGATCGAAGGTGGTGGTGCGGCCGAGTTCCTTGGCGCGCCTGAGCAGGCGCACGGTCGGCTCGCCGTCGAAACTCTTGAGCAGGCCAGTGCCGCCGACATGGACGACGGTCGCGTCGAGCGCGGCGTCGAGATCCTCGTCGGCGACGCGGAACACCGTTGCCGTGCCCGGCACATGCAGGGCCGGCCTTTCGCCATTGGGGCGAACCGGCAGGATGGTGGACGAGGTCTGCACGCTGCCATCGCGGCGGACCAGGCCGCAGTCGAGACCGTATTTCTGCAATTTGGCGACGAACCAGTCGCCCATGTCGTCGGTGCCGAGCGTGGTCACGGCCTGTGTCTTCAGGCCGAGGATGGCGCAGTCCATTCCCGTCGCGCCAGCAGTGCCGGCGACGGTCATGCGGATCTCCTCGATATAATCGGCCCTGCCGCCTTCGGGGATGCGCGAGACCGGGCGGCCGAGAATGTCGAGCACGTAGAAGCCGACCGAACTGACATCGAAGCTGGGCATGGTGGAAAAATCCTTTGACGAAGAGGCGGAAAAATTACTGGCGCGCGCGGCGCAGGCCGAAGCTCACGGCGAGGACCAGGAAGACGAGCACACCGATGCCGACTTGCTGCCAGTAGAAATTCCAGCCGATGAGCAGCAGCCCGTTCTTGACCACTGCGAGCAGCAGCACGCCGAGCAGCGTGCCGATGACCGTCGGCCGGCGTTCGGCGCTGAGCGTGGTGCCGATGAACGTGGCGCCGATGGCGTCGAGCAGGAAGGCGTTCCCCGACAGCGGCACGTAGGATTTCACCGTCGCCGACAACAGGATGCCGGTGATGCCGCACAAAAGCGCGCAGCCGATATAGACCAGCGATTGCTGGCGCGGCACGGCGAGGCCCGAATACCAGGCGACGCCCGGTTGCGCGCCCATGGCCTGCACGGCGCGGCCGAAGACCGAGCGGTGCAGCAGGAGATAGACGACGACGATGCAGGCGATCAGCACCAGCACCGGCGTCGGGACGCCGAACAGCGAGGTTCTGGCTATGGCGTTGAACTGGTCGCCGGCATAGCCTGTGATCAGGTAGATCGGCTGGCCGCCGCTGGTTGCCAGTTGCTGCGTGCTCTGGCCGATGAACAACACGCCAAGCGTGGCGAGAAACGGGCTGATCTTCAGCCTGGTGATCAGGATGGCGTTGAGCACGCCGACGGCGACGGCCGCCAGCAGCCCGACGGTGACGCCGAAGACACCGCCATAGCCGGCCGCGAGCAGCATGACGAACACCATCGAGGCCATGTCGACGGAGACACCGACCGACAGGTCGATACCACCAGACGAGATGACGATGGTGAGCCCGAGCGCGACGATGGCCAGCATCACCACATTGTTGACCAGCACGTTGTAAAGGTTGGCGCCGGTCAGGAAGGTGGGGCTGGCAACAGCGAAGAACAGGCAGATCGCCAGGAAGGTGATGACCACGCTGTAGCTGGCGATGAAGCCGCCGAGCCTTTGCGCGCCGCTGGCGCTCGTCTCTTGCGAAACGCTCATCGTGATGCCTCCGGTCCGCGGGCGAATGAGGTGACGGCGACGACCAGCAGGATCAGCGCGCCCTGCACGCCATTGACCCAGTAGCTCGACACGTTGAGCAGCTGAAAGCCATTGGCGAGGAAGCCGATGAACAACACGCTGAGCAGCGTGCCGCCGATGGTCGGCACCAGGCGTCGGGAAAAGACGGTGCCGAGAAGGGCGGCGGCCAGCACCGACAAAAGCATCTCGCCGGAGCCGGGCGTGCTAGCGCTGAGCCGGGAGACAGCCAGCACGCTGGCGATGGCGGCGCAAAAGCCTGAGAACAGATAGGTGAAGCCGACATGCAGCGGCACGTTGATGCCGGCGGCGCGCGCCGCTTCCGGATGGCCGCCGACGGCGTAGAGCCGGAGGCCAAAGGTCGTCTTGTGGATGAAGACGAGCATGATGGCGGAAAACAGGATCAGGCACCAGGCAAGCGCCGAAATGCCGAGGAAGCTGCCCGATACAAGGAAGGCGAGCAGCGGCGAGGCGGCGCCGACCACGGTGTTCTGCGTCAGGGTCAGCTCGGCGCCGGCGGCGATGTTCATCACCGCCAGCGACGCCAGCAGCGGCAGTATACCGAGGCCGACGACGGCGATGGCATTCAGCGCGCCGACCGCAACGCCACAGGCGATGGCCGCAAGCAGCGCCACCGCATCTGGATAGCCGGCCTGCAGCACGGTGGCGAACACCGCGGCGCACAGGCCCATATTGGCCGCTATCGACAGGTCGATGCCGCCTTCGGTGACGTTCGAACCGCCGCCGATGATGACCACCGCCATGCCGAAGGCGAGCACGCCGAGGATCGCTGACTGTTCGACGACATTGATCAGGTTGAAAGAGGACAGGAAGCCCGGCGCAAACAGCGCGAAATAGATCAGGATGAGCGCGAAGGTGGCGATGGCGCCGAGCCGTACGGCGACCGCGCCGAGACGCTTGCCGGTGTTTTGCACGCGCGGCTGCTTCTCGCCTTGCGCGGCGGTGCCGGCGGCTCTCATTGTTGTTGCGGTCATGACGAGACCTCCGCTTTGGCGACGCGAGCGCCCGACGAGGCGGCAAGCAGCCTGTCGCCATCGAGCTCGGCGCCGGAGAACTCGCCCGCCAGCCGGCCGCGATAGACGACAAGCACGCGGTCACAGACACCGACCAGTTCGAGCAGGTCGGAGGACAAGAGCAAGATGGCTGCGCCCTCGCCGGCCAACCGGTTCAGCAGGTTGTAGATCTCTACCTTGGCGCCGACATCGACGGCGACCGTCGGCTCGTCGAGAATGTAGACGCGCGACTGGCAGCTCAGCCATTTGGCGATCGCCACTTTCTGCTGGTTGCCGCCGGAGAGCTGGCGCACCAGCGTGTCGCGACCGGGCGTCTTGATCGACAGTTCGCGGATCAGCCCGTCGATCGCCTGGTTCTCCTGCCGCCGCTTGACGAAGCCGCTGCCGCTGTAGCGGCCGAGGCTGGCGAGGCTGATATTCTCGCGCACCGACAGGTCGATCGCCACGCCATGGGCGCGGCGGTCCTCCGGCAGCATGGCGATGCCGCCCTGTACGGCGTGCACGGGCGTGGACAGCGACAGTCTCTTGCCTTCGACCTTGACCGAGCCGCGTTCGGCGCGATCCAGCCCGAACAGGCACTGCACGATCTCCTTGGCGCCGGAACCCAGCAGGCCAGTCAGCCCGACGATCTCGCCGCGGCGTACCGAGAATGAGATGTCCTCGAAACTGCCGGCCATGCCGAGATGCGAGACTTCGAGCACCGGCGCGCCAATTTCGACCGAGCGCTTGGGAAACATCTCGCCGACATCGCGCGCGATCATCATGGCGATGATCTCGTCGATCGGCGTCTGGGCCGGATCGACGGTGCCGACATCGGTGCCGTTGCGCATCACGGTGACGCGGTCGCAGAGCTGCTCGATCTCCTGCATGTAGTGCGAGATAAAGATCACGGCGATGCCGTCGTTGCGCAGCCGGCGCAGCACGGCAAACAGGCTGTCGACCTCGCGCTTGACAAGTGCGGCCGTCGGTTCGTCGAGCACCAGTACCGAGGCTTTCTGTGCCAGCGCGCGGGTGATCTGGACGATCTTCTGCTGCGCCGTCGTCAGGTCCTGCACCAGGATGCCGGCCGGCAATTCGAGATCGAAATAGCGCTTCAGGAGTTCGGCTGCGCGCCGGCTCATCGAACGACGGCTGACGAAGGGGCCGAAGCCGAGTTCATGACGCAGGAAGACCGCCTCGCCGACCGTGGCGGTCGGCACTAGCAGGCGGTCCTGATGAATGAAATGAACGCCGAGCCGTTCCACCGACGACGGGGTCAGGTTGCCGACGGTATCGCCATTGACCGATATCGTGCCGCTGTCGGGCTTCAATATGCCGGCCAGCACCTTGATGATCGTCGACTTGCCGGCGCCATTCTGACCGACGAGGCCATGGATGGTGCCGCGTGCCACCTGCAGATCGGCATCGTGGAGGGCCTGGACCGGACCAAAACGCTTGGAGATGCCGGTCATCGAGACGGCGATTTGAGCTGCGGACGGCTGCATGGTCATGCCCTGCTCCTTGCGCGGTACTCTTGCGCATGACGCCTGAAACCAGGATCGGTTGCATGCGCCGGTTTGAAAATACGGGAGCGCATTGTGCACGTCGAATCCGACACGTGGCGCCCTCAGGAGGCCGCGCCGCCGAAGCGGCGCGGCCCGAGCGGTACGAGGCTTGGGAGGCCTTACTTCACGCCGGCCTTTTCTGCTGCCTCGAGGAACGGCTTGCCGGTGACGGCGGCGTTCTCCTTGTTGATCAGCACGGCAGGCACGAAGGTGAACGGCGGTACCTTCTGGCCGGCCAGGTACTTGGCCACGTTCTGCACGGAGGTCTTGCCGATCTCGTAAGGTTGCTGGGCGGCAACCGCTGCGGCCGGCGATTTCGCGTCCATCACCATCTTGATGACTTCCGGGCTGCCGTCGATGCCATAGGTCTTCAGTTCCTGCCTACCGGCGGCTTCGGCGGCCTGGGTGGCGCCGATCTGCGGCACGTCCCAGCACGCCCAGACCGCGTTAAGCGAGCCTTTTTCCGGCGACTTGGTCAGCATGTCGGTGATGTTGGAATAGGCGGCCTGGACCGTGTTGGGGATGACGTCGCGCAGTTCGGGCTCGACGATCTTGACGTCCGGGAACGAGCCCAGCACGTATTTCATCTGGTCGTAGCGGATCTTGCAGACCGGCACGCTGTAGAAGCCGTTGAAGACCAGGACGTTGCCCTTGCCGCCCATGTCGGCGACCATCTGCAGCGCGATCTCGGCGCCGATATTATAGTTGTTCGAGGTCGTGTTGTTGATCGCGTGGGGCGTCGCCGTATCGACGGTGAACAGCGGAATGTCGGCCTCGCGGATCTTGGCCAGCCACGGGTTCAGCACTTCGAGATTGCCGAGCACCTCGACGATGGCGTCGGGTTTCTGGGCAATCAACGTCTGCAACTGTGCGATCTGCTGTTGGTCCTTGCGGCCGGCGTCGAGCGCGATCGCCTCGCCGCCAAGCGCCTTGATCTCGTCCTGGATGCCGCGGAACGCCATCAGATCCCAATAATGGTCGGTGCCGACGATGGAAACGCCGATGCGCTTGCCCTTGAGGGAAAGCTCTTGCGCCTGCGCGGCGGACAGGACGAACTGGAGACTGCACGCAGCCGCCAGCGCGATGGCCGCCGTCTTGAGAATGCCGTGTGACCTGCTTTGTTTGTTGGACATTGGTTTCCTCCACTTTGCCTTCAATAACCCTCAGAACCCGCTCTGAAGGACCTCACCGGTTCGATCCGGCAATTCGTTCGAAACACTCATGCGGCATCGGCATCGCGATGGCCGTAGCTGGCCATCCTGCCGATCACGTTCTCGATCTCCTCGTCCGAGAGCACAGGCGGCTCGCCGATCTGCAGACAGCCATGATATTGCCGCGCCAGCGTCTCGACCTCGACCGCCAGCCACATGGCGTTGTCGAGGGATGTGCCGACGGCAATCATGCCGTGATGCTCCAGAAGACAGGCCTTGCGGCCCTCGAGTGCCGTGACCGCGTTGACCGAAAGCTCGGCCGTGCCGAAAGTCGCGTAAGGGGCGCAGCGTATGTCGCTGCCGCCGGCAATGGCGATCATGTAGTGGATCGCCGGGATCTTCCGGCCCATGATCGCGATCGTCGTGCAATAATTGGGGTGGGCGTGGACGATCGCATTGACCTCCGGCCGCGCCTTGAGGATGTCGAGGTGGAAGCGCCATTCACTTGAAGCGTCGAGCCTGCCTTCGACGTCGCCGGCCCAGTTCATGAACACGATATCCTGCGGCTTCAGCGTCGCGTAAGGCGTGCTGGTCGGCGTGATCAGCATGCCTTCGCCATGGCGCACGCTGATGTTGCCTGAAGTGCCCTGGTTGATGCCAACCCTGTTCATCTCGATGCAGGCATCGATGATCGACTGGCGTATTTGCGTATCTGAGGCCGACATGTAGTTTCCCATTGCTTGCCGACCCGTCACCAGGCCGTATAACCGCCGTCGATCGACAGGATCGCGCCGGTGACGTAGCTCGAGGCTGGCGACGCCAGGAACAGGATCGCCGAGGCGATCTCCTGTGGCTCGCCGCAACGCGCCATCGGCGTCATGTCCATCCACACATTGAAGAGTTCGGGGCGGTCGCGCATTTTCAGCGTCATGTCGGTGGCGACATAGCCAGGGGCGAGCGCGTTGACGCGCACGCCCATCGGCGCCCATTCGACGGCGAGCGCCTTGGTCAGCATATGTACCGCGCCCTTGCTGACCATGTAGGACGCAGCACTTTGCGGACGGTTGACGATCAGGCCCGACATCGAGCCGAGATTGACGATGCTGCCCTTGCCCTTCGCCACCATATGGCGGCCGAAGGCGCGCGAGGCCCAGTAGACGCCGTTGACGTTGATGTCCATGACCAGCCGCCATTCCTCGTCGGGCGTGTCGAGCGCCGAATTGAGGCGGGCAATGCCGGCGCTGTTGACGAGAATGTCGATGCCGCCGAATTCGGCCACGAGATCGGTGGCGGCGGCCTCCAACGCATCCGGGTCGGTCACGTCGAGCGGCCTCGTCGAAACGCTGGTGACGCCAACATCGGAAAGCGCTGCAACCGCTGCGTCCAGCACGCCCTGATCGAGATCGATCAGCACGACATGCGCACCGCAGGAGCCAAGCGCCTTGGCCGCCTCGAAGCCGATGCCGCGTGCGCCGCCGGTGACCACGGCAACCTCGCCATCGAGATCCAGTTGACGCCTGTAATCCATGCACGTCCTCCACCTCGGAACATGGCTCCGCCTAGCGCAAGGCAACAGCTTTGCGTCGGTCGCCAGCCCTCGCGGCGACGCCTCAGACCCGATCTTCCGAAAACTCCTCCCGACACCCCTCGGGTGACGGTCTCCGCCCTCCTGGGATGACGAATTTCGTCACCCCAGGCATGGCGGCATGAGCAGACCGTAAGGTCGTTCCACGCTCATGTCAATCTGGTTATTACCAGAAATAATATTTCTGCAAGCCGGGCAAATCGGCAATGTGTTGCCTGGCAATCCCTATGCGTTGGTCGCGCTGCTCTGCTCGATGGACATGTGGATGCGCGCCACCGACGAGTTGTAGAGCGCCTGATAGTATTCGAGCGCGGCGCCATCGGCATCGTAGGCGATCGATTCGATCGAGATCAGCGGCGTGGTCGGCGCCACGCCCATCCGCTCCGCCTCCTCCAGCGTCGGCATTGCGGCCGTGAACCAGCGCTCGGCGCGCAGCACGGTCAGGCCATAGCGCTCCCTGATCGTCTGGAAGACCGACTGGTTCTCGATGTCGACGGTCTCCAGCCCCGGGACCTTGTGGCCGGGCAGGCTGATATGGGTGAGCGTGATCGGCGCGCCGTCGGTCATGTAGACGCGGCCGATGCGCACGACGCTGCCGGTCTCGGGTATGCCGAAGACGCTGCTTTCCTTTTCGCTGGGCGGGCAGCGGTAGAATTCGAAAGTGCGGGTCGAGACGACATGGCCCTTGGCCGTCAAATCCCCGAAGACGCTGAGGTTCGAGGTCATGAAGTCGACATGCTCGCGCGGCGCCGCCACGAACATGCCCTTGCGTGGCATCTTGATGACGCGGCCGCCATTGGACAGCGAACCGATGGCGGCCCGCACCACGGGGCGCGACACGCCGAAGAAATCACACAGCGCCTGTTCGGACGGAATGCGCGAATTGGCGGCCAGCACGCCGGTGTTGATCGCTTCCTCGATCTGGTTGCGCAGTTGCACCCAGAGCGGCGCGGCGTTGTCGCGGTTCAGCTGGATCTTCGCGCCGATATCGCGGAAGGCTTCCGCAGCCTCCGCGTCTTCCTGGTCGTAGCGCGGTCTTCCCCGGGTCTTCAGCATCCACCCACCTTGAACTCTCGGTCTCGGTCGGTAAACCGGGCACCGGCATCATCGTCGTGCCTGATACACTCAATCTTTGCGCGAGAAATCAAGCCCGGCCGTGAACCGTCCCTGTGAGCCTGCAAGGCGGACCGAACCTAGCGCTTGCCGCCGGCCATCTTCGCGGCCGCCGGCAGACGCCGCAGGGCAAGCATGGCCGCCGCACCGATGAATGGTCCCGGCACCAGCAGCAGGAAGGCCCAGCGCCAGCCGCCGAGCAGCGAAGCGACCTGTGGAACAAGCCAGATCACCAGCACGGTCAGCGCGAAGCCGAGCCCGAGCTGGACGGACAGCGCCGTGCCGACAAAGCGCCGGTCGCCGAGCTCGGTCACCGCCGCCGAAAACTGCGCCGAATCACCGATGATCGAAATGCCCCAGACAAGCGCGACCAGGATGAACAGCCAAAGCGGCCCATCGAAGACAAAACCGATCAGCAGCGCGCAAAGGCCGGAGACGATCATCAGCCCGGCGGTCGTCAAGCTGCGGCCCAGGCGGTCGGAAAGCACGCCGCCGAGCAGGCAGCCGCCGACACCGGCGGCGATTGCGGAGAACGTCAGCAGTGACGCCAGGGCCGGCGAGGCAAGCTGCTGCGCCGCAAGCGCGGCGCGGGCGTAGGCGAGCAGCCAGGCCCACATGGCGTAGAGCTCCCACATATGGCCGAGATAACCGATATTGACGAGGACCAGCGGCCTGTCGCGGAAGACCGCGCCGATCTGGCGCGGATCGAAGACCGCCTTGCCGAAGGGATACGGCCCCTCGCCGGCGAAGAACCAGAATATCGCAGCGCCGACGATAGTCGCCATGGTCGCGGCGACGACCACCAATTGCCAGTCGAGCGCGCCGCTCAGCGCCCGGAACAGATGCGGCAGCGACGAGCCCAGCGTCAGTGCGCCGATGACGGCGCCGAGCGCCAGCCCCCTGCCCCGCACGAACCATGTCGAGACAAGCTTCAGGGCCGGCGGATAGACGCCGGCCAGCGCGACCCCTGTGAAGATGCGTGCGCAGACCAGGCCGACCGGCCCCGGCTGCAGCAGCAGGCAGGCGTTGGCGACAGCGGCCAGCAGAGCCGAGAGCGCCATCAGCCGGTTCAGCCTGACGATATCGGGCAGATTGACCAGGCTCGACGCCAGCGCGCCGGCGACGAAGCCGATCTGCACGCCATTGATCAGCCAGGCCTCGATGGCGCCGGAGAGGTGCCACGCGGCTTTCAGCTCGGGCGTGATCGCGGTGGCCGAGAACCAGGTTGTCAGCGACAGCACCACGGCAAGACATAGTAGGGCAAGTACGCTCCAGCGGTGCGCATCGTCGGCTACGACGTCTTGCGCCGCGCCGGGAGTCTCTCGCCAGAGCGCCATTCCGGCCACTCAGGCCTTGGCCAGCGGAACGGTGAACACCGTCGCGGTGCCGGTCAGGCAGATGTCGCCGGCTTCGTTGCGCACCGAGGTCTCGATCTTGCAGATCGGTTTGTCCTGTCGCACCTCCTTGATCTCGACGCGGCCGGTGATCATCTCGTCGACGCCGACCGCCTTGACGAATTTCCAGCCGACTTCGAGGAACACCGTGCCCGGACCGGGAAGATCCTCGGCCACCAGCGCATTGAGGATGCCTGAGGTGACGCCGCCCTGGACGATGAGCTTGCCGAAGACGGACGCTTCGGCCAACGCCTTGTCGTAATGCAGCGGATTGCGGTCGCCGGTCATTTCGGTGAAGGCCTCGATGTCCTCCAGGCGGGTGCGCCGCGAACGCTCGGCGAAGGCACCGACTTGGGGCCGGCCTTTGATGACACCGATCCAGCCGTCCTTGGTCTCTGTGCTCATGGGCGTGTTCCCTGTGTGGTTGAGTGGTGTGATTGAACCGGCCGCGGCCAGCGGTTTGAAAGCAGGCAGCACGCGCCCGCCGATCCGCGTCGGCGCAAGCACAAGCGGCTGGCCGACGGCGCAGGCGGCCTCGTCAGCGACGATGAAGCTCAGCATGGTCGGGCCTTCGTCGAGCTCGACCAGGCCAACGACGTAAGGTGCCGCCGGCAGCCAGCCGGGATGGCCGGGCTTGTGCACAACCGAGAAGGATTTGAGCCGGCCGCGGCCCGACGCCTCGCACCAGGCAAGGTGATCGCTCCAGCAATGCGGGCAGATCGGCCGGGGATAGAAAACCGCCTTGCCGCAGGCCTCGCAGGACTGGATGAGCAGCCGTCCTTCGGCCGCCGCCTGCCAGAACGGCGCGGTCAGCGCGGTGATCGTCGGTCCCGGCGTCTTCAGGAGATCGAGATCGGCGCTCATTGGTCGGCTCCCAGCACAAGCGCGGTCGCTTCGCTCATCGTCGCACCATTGCCAGTGACGAGCGCCAGTTTTGCGTTGGCGATCTGCCGTCCTGTCGCATCACCACGCAGTTGCCGCACGGCTTCCACGACATGAGTCATGCCGCCGGCAAGGTCGGGCTGGCCGAAGCCGAGCTGGCCGCCATGCGGATTCAGCGGCGCATCGCCGGCGTGACCGAGATCATGGTCGCGGACCCAGCGGCCGAACTGCCCTGGAGCGCAGAGGCCGGCATCCTCGATCGTCGCCGCCACCATGATCGTGTAGCAATCGTAAAGTGACAAAAGGCTCATCTGGTCGGCACTGGTGCCGGACTGGACGAAGGCGCGCACTATTGCCGGCTTGAGCGGGCCGGAGGTCAGGCTCGGCGCCTGCGAGACGGCGCGGTGCGTCACCTTCTCGCCGGCGCCCAAAAGATGAACGGCGGGCTTTGCCAGTTGACGTGCGCGCTTGGCCGAGACGACGACCACTGCCTCGCCGCCGGCAACCGGCATGACGATCTCAAGCAGATGCAGTGGCGAGGCGACCATCGGCGAAGCCAGCACGTCGTCGACGCCGGCTGGCTTGCCGAAGAAGATCGCATCAGGATTGAGTTGCGCGTTGGCACGCGCCCACGCGGCGACCGCGGCGAAGTCCTCTGGCTTCGAACCGTGTTCCGCCATATGCGCCTGCATCAGCAGGGCATAGGAAATATTGGCGCCCGACGCGCCGAACGGCACGTCGAATTCGCGGATCGGGTTGCGGTTGGGCGAGCGCGCCGGCACCTCCTCGCGGGTGTTGGCCAGCACACACAGCACCGCCTCGCACATGCCGGCCTCGATCGCCGCCGCCGCCCGCCAGACCATGCCGGCGCCGGAGGCGCCGCCGAGATCGACGACATTGGCCATGTCAGGCTTGAGGCCGAGATATTCGGCGACCGTCGCCGGCACATGCTGCGGCGTCTCGCCGACCTGCGGTCCGACCAGCAGCCCGTCGATATGGCCAGGTTCGAGCCCGGCATCGAGGACGGCGAGCCTGGAGACTTCCGCGATCATCTCCAGCGTCGTGCGCCCCTCGGTGCGGCGCACCGGCTTCAGCTCGCCAATGCCGGCAATGGCGCCGCGTGACCTGGCCGCGCTCATGCCGCCTGGCTCCGGTCGAGGCGCCGGTATTCGTCAAGCGACTCCGGGTTGGCCAGCGACCCCAGATTCTTCACCACCTTGCCCTCGATCACCGTGCGGGCGGCGCCCTCCACCCGCTTGCCGTTCAGCGTGTAGGGAATGGCCGAGACGGCATGGATGCGATGCGGAACGTGACGCGGCGAAGCCTGCTCGCGAATGTGCTTGCGGATACGCCGAGCGAGTTCCGCCGTCAGCGCGCTGCCCTCCTTCAGCTTCAAGCAGAGCAGGATTTCCTCGTCGCCGGTGATCGGCGCGCCGAAGACCAGGCAGTCCTCGATCTCCGGGAATGTCTCGCAGGCCGCGTAGATTTCGGCGGTACCGATCCTGACGCCACCCGGTTTGAGTGTGGTGTCGGAGCGGCCGTGGACGATGGCCGAGCCATGCACCGTCATCTCGGCGATGTCGCCATGCGTCCAGATTTCGCGGCGCGCGGCAAAATAGGTGGCGTGATAGCGCTCGTCGCCAGCTTCGCCCCAGAAGGTCAGCGGCATCGATGGGAACGGCTCGGTGCAGACGAGGTCACCTTGGGTCGCGATGACCGGCGCGTTGCGCTCGTCCATCACCGCGACCGCCAGTCCGAGGCCCTTGACGGTCAGATGACCTCGGCGCACCGGATGCAGCGGCGAACCCAGCAGGAAGCAGCCGATGATCTCGGTGCCGCCCGAGATCGAAGCGAAGATCATGTCCGATTTGACGTTCTCATAGACCCAGTCGAACTGGCCTGATGATACCGGCGCGCCGGCCGACAGCAGCGAGCGCAGCGCCGACAAATCGTGTTTCGTGCCCGGCGCGTAATTCTCGTCGGCGAGCGTCGCCAGATATTTCGGGCTGATGCCGAAATGGGTGACGCCGGCGCTTTCGGCGACGCGCCAGAGCGGGCTCGGGTCGAGACCGCCTGGCGATTTCAAGATCGGCGCGCCGTCATAGAGCACGACCGTGGCATTGCAGGCTAGGCCGGAGATCAGCCAGTGATACATCATCCAGGCGGTGTTGGTGTACCAGCTCATGACATCGCCCGGCCTGACGTCGCCATGCAGCAGATGTTCCTTGACGTGCTGGAGCAGGACGCCGCCGGTGGAATGCACGATGGCCTTGGGAGCGCCCGTCGTGCCCGAGGTGTAGAGGATGTAGGCCGGGTGCGAGAACGGCACGCGTTCGGAGGCGAGGTCCCCTTCCCTGCCGAAGGACTCGAAGCCGATGCAGGAAACGCGGGCCGGGGCCTGCACCGTGGCTTGATCGCCGCAGATCACCAGCGTCGTCAGGCCGGGCATGCCGGCGGCGATCTCGCCAAGCCGGCCGGCAATATCGTGATCCTTGCCGCCATAGCGGTAGCGCGGCGTGGCGAACAGCACCTTCGGGGCGATCTGGCCGAGCCGGTCGAGAATGGCCGAGGCACCGAAATCCGGCGAGCAGGACGACCATACCGCGCCGATGGACAGCGTGGCGAGCAGCGCCGACAGCGCCTCGATGCGGTTCGGCAAGATGCCACCGACCCGGTCGCCGCGCCCGACGCCTGCCGCCTTCAGGCCATGCGCGGTGCGCGCGACCATGGTCCGCAATTCGCCGCGGCTGTAGTTGCGGAAATGCCTGGTCTCGTCGGCCTCGACGACGGCAAGTGCGTCGTCGTCGCCGCGCAACAGATTCTCGGCAAGGCTGAGGCTGGCTTCGGGAAAGAAGGCGCTGCCGGTCATCGGCGCCGCCGGATCGGCGCGGAACGCACTCGTGCCCGGCTCGCCGACGATGCCGGCAAAGTCCCAGACGGCGCGCCAGAAGGCGCCCTTTTCGCCAATCGACCAGCGATGCAGCGTTTCGTAGTCATGCGGGTCGAAGCCGTTTTCAGCGGCGAAACGCGCAAGGCCACAGTTCTTGAACGCGGCTGCCGCCGGCGTCCAAAGCACGCTGGATGTCATCAGATCCTCCCGGAAATTCGCTTGGCGTTTTCGCCCTTGGCGACACGCCTTACACCAGCTAGAATATTGGTTATAACCAGAATGTCAAGAAGCCCGAGACGGGGCGCTCTTCGTCTTGGCAAGGAGCCGGAGCATATGCAGGACGTGTTCATCGTCGCCGCCAGGCGCACGCCGATCGGCAAGCTCAACGGCGCCTTCGCCGGCATTGCCGCCGCTGACCTCGGCGCAGCGGTGATCGGCTCGCTGCTCGAAGAGACCGGCATCGAAGGCGATGCGATCTGCGAAGTCATCATGGGTCAGGTGCTGACCGGCGGCGCCGGCCAGAACCCTGCCCGGCAGGCGGCGCTGAAGGCCGGCATTCCGGTCGGGGTGCCGGCGATGACCGTCAACAAGGTCTGCGGCGCCGGCCAGAAGTCGATCCATCTCGCCGCCCAGGCGATACGCTGCGGCGATGCCGATATCGTCATTGCCGGCGGCCAGGACTCGATGACGGAGGCCCCGCATCTGATCTACGGCGCGCGCCGCGGCATCAGGATGGGCGACCATGAAATCAAGGATTCGATGATCGTCGACGGCCTGTGGGACGCGCCCAACCAGGTGCATATGGGGGTGACCGCGGAAGGCCTGGCGCGGCGCTATCAGGTCACACGTGACGAGCAGGACCGCTTCGCGCTGGCCTCACAGGAAAAAGCCGCCACTGCGATCGCCGCCGAGCGCTTCGCTGGCGAGATCGTGCCCGTCACTGTCACGGCGAAGCGCGAGCAACGCACCATCGCAACCGACGAGCATCCCAATCCGGCCTCGACGCTGGAAACCCTGTCCCATTTGCGGCCGGTCTTCGACGCGGACGGCACCGTCACAGCAGGCAATTCGTCAGGCCTCAACGACGGCGCCGCGGCGGTGATGGTGGTCTCGGAAAAGCGCATGTTGGAGCTCGGCCTGACGCCGCTGGCGCGCATTGCCGCCTACGCCTCGGCCGGCGTCGAACCGATGGAGATGGGGCTGGGGCCGGTGGCGGCATCGCGCAAGGCGCTGGACAAAGCCGGCTGGACGGCATCGGACCTCGACCTGCTTGAAATCAACGAGGCCTTTGCCGCGCAGGCGATTGCGGTCAATCGCGAGATGGGCTGGGATAGCAGCCTGATCAATGTCAATGGCGGCGCGATCGCGCTCGGCCACCCGCTGGCCGGCTCCGGCTGCCGCATCGTCGTGACGCTGTTGCACGAGATGCACAAGCGCGGCTCAAAGCGCGGCCTCGCTTCGCTCTGCATCGGCGGCGGGCTTGGCGTCGCCATCTGCCTGGAGGCGTTCAGGATTGCGGAAGGATGACGACGTTGTCGGAGTCCCAGAAAATTTCCGTCCTTTCACCCGGTTTCGGCAGGCTTGTGCGCGTGCCGCGCTGGACCTGGACACGAACGCGGACGCCGTCAGCGAGACAGATGGTGTAGAATGACCTGCTGCCTATGAAGATGACATCCTCGACCTTTCCGGTTGCCGATTGCGTGGTGTCATTGTCCCGGTTGAAACGGAAGGATTCCGGTCGAATCGAGACGATCACCTTGCCGCGCAATTCGCCGGCTGGAACGATAGAGCTACGAAGGCGCAACCCCGATCCGGTGACGGCTGTCATGCCGGAGGCATCATCGCTTGCCATTGCCGCCTCGAACAAATTGGTCTCGCCGAGGAATTTGGCGGCAAACAGCGATTTGGGCACCGCGTACATGGTTTCGGGCCGGTCGACCTGCACGATGCGGCCCTTCTCCATGAGGACGACACGGTCCGAAAGGATCATCGCTTCGTCCTGATCATGCGTGACGTAGACGAAGGTGGCGCCGGTCTCGGCATGAATGCGCTTCATCTCGACCAGCATGTGCTGGCGGATCTTCAGATCGAGCGCGGCGAGCGGCTCGTCGAGCAGCAGGACTTTCGGACCATTGACCAGCGCCCGGGCGAGCGCCACGCGCTGGCTCTGGCCGCCGCTCAATTCGTTGATGTAGCGGTTGGCGAAGCTGTCGAGTTGGACGATGTGCAGCATGCGCTGGACCCGCTCGCGGATTTCCGTCTTGGGCGTGCCCTTGACCTTGAGGCCGAAGGCGACGTTCTCGAACACATCGAGATGCGGAAAAAGCGCATAGCGCTGGAAGACCATGTTCACCGGCCGCCGCTCGGGCGGCTGGCCGGCGCAGTCCCTGCCGTCGATCCTGATGGTGCCGGCGGTCACCGTTTCGAAGCCGGCCAAGAGCCGCATCAGGGTTGTCTTGCCGCAACCGCTGGGACCGAGCAAGGTTACGATCTCGCCCTGTTCGATGGACAGGTTGATGTCGCTCAGCGCCTGGAAGGAGCCGAACATTTTCTGGGCCGCGGTGATCTCGATCACGGGCGGGCGAATTGTCATGCCTGTCGATCCTTATGACACGGTGCGGCCGGCGACCGCCGATCTTCTGCGCAGATGGCCGATGAGCCAGGCGATGAAGAGGATGGCGATCGAGAACACCAGAGCGAGGGTGGAGATGGCATTGATGAGCGGCGTGACGGTGCGGCGCATCATCGACCAGATATACATGGGCAACGTCGTCTCGGTGCCGGCGACGAAGGAGGTCACGACGAACTCGTCGAAAGACACCGCAAAGGCCAATATCGCCGAGGCGATCAATGTCGGCGCGATCAGTGGCAGCGTCACCTTGCCGAAGGTCTGCATCTGACTGGCTCCAAGGTCGCGCGATGCTTCCTCCAGCGATGGATCGAACAGAGCAAGCCTGGCGCGCATGGCGACGATCAGGATGGGCAGAGCCAGCACCACGTGCGAGATGACGATGGTGACGGTCGAGAGCTGGATTCGGGTCTGGGCGAACAGCACCAGAAGCGAGACGCCGACGAAGAGGCCGGGAAGTGCGATCGGCGTCAGGCACAGCACCTCCAGCACGGCGCGACCCCGAGGCCCCAGGCGAAGCCAGGCAAGCGAGGCGGCCGCCCCAAGGATCAGCGTGATCAGTGCGGTGAAGCCGGCGACGGTGAGGCTCTTGACCAGGGCCGAGCCGAGCTGCGCATTGCCGAGCACTTCGGCGTACCAGCGCAGGCTGAAGCCGGCAAAGGGAAACGACAGCGAGGGGCTCGCATGGAAAGAAAAGAGAACGATGATCACCAGCGGCATAAGCAAAAACGCCAGGATCGACCAGACCACTATTTTGAGGACCACGGCGTCAGACCCCTGCTCTCTTTGACGGCCGGCGCTTGACGATCAGGCCCGTTGCGCGCCCAAGCCCGATCACCGAGAGGTAGATGACGATCGACACCAGGAACATCAGGAAGGCCTGGGCAGCACCCAGCGGCCAGTTGCCGGTCTTCCGGAACTGGTCGGCGATCAGCAGTCCCGTCGTCTGGCCCGAGGAGCCGCCCAGCATCTGCGGCGTGACATAGTCGCCCGCAACCATGACGAAGGTCAGCATGAAAGCGCCGACCAGGCCGTTGGCGGCGTTGGGCGCGATGACGCGGAAGAAGGCGCCGAGCGGAGAGGCGCCAAGGTCGCGCGCGGCGTCGACAAGATCCTTCTTGATCTCGCTGAGCGAGGACACCACCAAAAGGATGCAGAACGGCAGGTAGATGTGGATCAGCGTGATGGCGACCGCAAAGCGGCTGAACAGGAACACCCCGACCGGCGTGTCGACGATGCCGGCCTGGATCAGAATGGTGTTGAGGACGCCGCTGGTGCCAAGCAAAGTGCGCCAGGCATAGATGCGGACCAGATAACTGGAGAACCAGGTGATCAGGATAAGATAGAGGATGACCTGCGAGCGGCTGACATAGACGAGGTAGTAACCGACCGGGATCGCCAGCACCAGCGTGATCGACGCTGTGACCAGCCCGATCAGGATGGCGTTGATCGTCACCGTCCAGAACAATGGCGACATCAGCGAATTCAGATAGTTCGAAAACACGAAGTCCGGCATGATCCTGTACGAGGCCGCCGTCCAGAAACTATAGACGAACAGGATCAGGCTCGGCACGACGAAAAACATGACCATGTACAGAACGGCCGGCGCGGCCAACAGGCCGCCCATCCTGATGTTTGGTGCCTTCATGAACGACCTATCCCACGCAAAGACCCGCTATCGGCGATCACGCCGATAGCCGTGTCTCATTTCAGCCTGTTGACACCGGGGAAGTCTACATCCCTGCCTTGAATTCCTGCCATGCGGCGATCCAGTCGTCATAAGTCGCATGGGTGTCGGACGCCCGCGGCGGGATGCCGGGCAGGCCGGCGGCGAAGATGCTGTCGATGGCATTGTAGTCGATGCGGCTGCGCGACTTCTCATCGAGCAGCGCGACCGCCTTTTTGGAAACCGGCGCCTGAACCACGGCCATGGCGACCTTGGCCTGTACGGCAGGATCGAGCGACTGGTTGATGAAGGCGTGAGCGGCCTCGATATTGTCCGCCGAAATCGGAATGAACCAGGCATCCACCCACAGGACCGGGCCTTCCTTCGGCATGGCCATCTCGATCTTCATGTTCTGCTGGTCCGTCTGCGTGATGATCGAGGGGTCGGCGCAAAGTGCTGCAACGACCTCGCCGGAAACCATGAGATTGACAAGCTCGCCCTGGTTGAGGGCGATGACCCGGGCCTGATCGCGATATTTGGAGAATTCCGCGAACGCCTTGCCAAGCTCGTCCTTGGTCAGCAGCGGATATTTCTCGCCAAGGCCGGCCACGCGCGCCGCGACGGGCCATGAGCTCACCGTGTCGTCCATGATGGCGATCTTGCCCTTCAGCGAGGGATCGAGCAGGTCGGCATAGGATGCCGGCTTGGCCAGCTTGTCGGCATTGAACAGGATGGTGTTGAAGCCCCAGATATAGGGCGACCCCCAATGCTGCCCGTCGGCGAACCAGGTCGGCTGGTCGTAGAACTGGCTGAAGAGATTGTCGGCGTTGTAGTTCGGCACTTTCGAGACATCGATCGGGCTTACGATCTTCATTTCCCTGATGTAGAGATCCGCATAGGCTTGGTTGTATTCGGCCAGATCGATCGGCGGCGGGTTGCCGGCGACGAACTTTGCCTGCACATCATCCTGATTGGCGATCGACGTGGTCTCCACCGTCACGCCGTTTGTCTTGCGCCAGTCGGCAAGCTCGCTGGTCAGGTCGTAGCCTTCCCAGGCCATGACCTGGAGTTCGCCGCCAGCCGCCGCCTGCGCCGGCAGCGAGGACAGCCTCAACAGGAACGCCCCGGCTCCCAGGCCGGCCATTCCGGAGAGAGCGGCTCTCCTGCTGATGGCCGATGTGAACAAGCTTGAGTTGGCTTCGTCTCCTGCTTTGCGCGTCATGGTGAGTTCCCCTTTTTGATGGTGACCTTCGGCAACCTTGCTTTACAGGATATTGGATACAATAACCATCGGAGTCAAACGAAATCGTCCTGCCGATTGGGCACGGCTCTGGATTTCCTTTTGAGGATTTCGCTGCGGATCGGGATATCGGCTGCTTTAGCCGCCGGCTGGCTTCGGCTCCGGATGGAGCTGGATTATTTCCCGGCTCCGCCAAGCAGGCCGCGCACAAATGCCTTTTGGAAGAGCAGATAGGTGACCATCACCGGAAGAAGCGAGATCAGCGTGGCCGCCATCAGCGGACCGTACTCGACCTGCAGACTGCTGGCGAAGCCGGCTATCGTCGCCGTGACCGGCGTCGCCTTGTCACTCGTCGTCAGGGTGATGGCGAAAAGCAGGTCGTTCCAGATGGCGCGGCTCTGGATGATCGCAAGCGCGGCGAGACCTGATCCCGATGCCGGAAGCAGAAGCCGCCAGAAATAACCTGCCGGAGTGCAACCATCGATCAGCGCCGCCTCGTACATGGACCTCGGCACCGAGGCGAAGAAATTGCGCATGAAGAAGGTGCAGAAGGGAACGCTGTAGGCGGTGTGCACCAGCCACATGCCGGGAATACTATCGTAAAGACCGATCGACCTGATCAGAAAGAACAAGGGAATCTGGACGATCTGGAACGGCACGATCATGCCCGTCAGCAGGAAGAAATAGACCGCCCGGCCGCCGGCCCCGCGCATATAGGCAAGCGGATAGCCTGAGATCGCGCCGACCAGCAGCGACAGGATCACCGACGGCACCGTAATCGCAATCGAGTTCAGGAAGCTTCGCCCCATCCGATCGTAAGCGATGGCGTAGTTCTGGAAGTAGAGTTCATTCGGTAACGCGATAACCCGCGTTATTTCGGATGGCGATTTGAGCGACGTCAGCAACGCGACGACCAAGGGCGCGGCGAAGATCACCGCTGCCACCACCAGGATCGAAAAGGGTAGCGCCGTGCGCCTGGCAGCCGCTGTGTTCATCCTATTCCGCCTCGGCTTCCTGGACGCGTTTTGCCAGTTGGTGGATGTAGGGCATGATGATGAGGCCGGCGATGACGAGGAGGTAGACCGAGATCGCACTGGCGCGGCCCATTTCGAACCTGCCGAAGGCAGTATCGTACATCTGTGTGGCGAGCACCTCGGATGCGTATGCGGGGCCGCCATTGGTCATCGCCCAGACGATGTCGAACAGGCGCATCGCATCGACCGCCGCCATGCCGAGGACGACGATTGTCGAGGGCCACAGAAGCGGGAAGCTGACCTTCCAGAACACCTGCCAGGGCGTCGCCCCCTCGATCCTCGCGGCCTCTATGTATTCCACCGGGATATTGCGAAGGCCGGCGAAGAATACCAGGAAGGCAAAACCGGTCGTCCACCACAACATCGAGCCCATGAGCGCGAAATTGACGATCGATGGGTCGCCCAGCCAGTTCTGGGCCAGGCTGCCCAGCCCAATCGACTGGAGGATCGTCGTCAGCAGACCGCTGGTCGGCTCATACATCCAGCGCCAGATCGCGGCCACGGCAACGGCCGGGATGGTGAAGGGCAGGAAGAAGACGACCCGGAAAACCGACTGGCCTTTCATCCCCCTGTCAAGCAAGGCCGCCAGGAGCAGGCCGAGGCTTGTCGGTCCAAGCAGCAGGAAGACGAGCCAGGAAATGTTGTTCAGGACGGCGTGGTAGAAGCGCGACTGGTGAGCCAGCACGATGTAGTTCTGCAGCCCGACATATTTCGGCGTGGGCGAGAAACCATCCCAACTGTGCAGCGACAAATTGAATGTGGAGATGATGGGATAGACATAAAAAACCGCAAAGAGGGTGACGGGGAGCGACAGGAAGATTGCGTGCGTCATCCCCGCGGTCTGAAACTTCCGGCGCATGAATTGGAAGCTGGGCATGTCGAATTGTTCTCTTGTGAGCCGATGCCTGCAACCGCGCGGTCAAAGGCCTGGAGCGGCGGACTTTTCAAGTCGAATGTACCGCCACTCCAGCTTTTATTCGAGCATCGGATTTCCAGGGGTTCGGGCCAACATGCGCCGGCCCGAACACGGGATCACCACTTCAAATAAGCGCCCTCTGCCTGGGCTTCTTGCCGGAGGCTCTCAAGCGTCGAGATCAACTCGCTCTCGTTTGTATCGGAAGGGTCGATCGCGAATTTCTCGAGCTGGACGCCAAGCTCGGTGCCGACCTTCGTCGGCAGCAGGAAGAACAGGTTCGGCAGCACAGCGTTGGCCTTCGACGCATCCGCCAGCTGCTTGGCGAATTTGGCACCGACGGCATCATAGATCGACGGATCGACGGTCACGTTCGGCGCAAGCGAGCCTTTTGGAACGGCAAAGGTCGACTGGCCTTCGGCAGATGCCGCGGAGATGACAAATTTCTCGGCGGTTTCGAGCGTGTCGGCCGGACCTTCCGGAACGGCAAAGGCATCCATCTGGAAAATGGCCTTGCCCTCCGTGCCGGGCGCTGGAAACACGTCGAACTTCTCGACGGGTGCGAAACCCGCCTGTTTGAAATAGGCCGCCGCCCAGGCGCCCATCATGAACATCCCGGTATTGCCGTTGACCACATCGTCGGCCGTCTGGGTCCAAGTCTTGCCGCTCCAGTTCTTGGCGTAGCACTTGACCATCGTATCGCGGTAGAGCTCGAGGGCCTTGCGAAATTCCGGGGTGTCGAAGCCGAGCTCGCCGCTCGCGATCTTGTAGTAGCCCTCGGTCCCCACGGTGGAGACGAGCGGCGCATAGAAATTATACAGGCTCCAGAATGGCCCTCCGGCATTGCCCAGAGGTTCGACACCGGCAGCGCGCAGCTTGTCGCAAACGGCCACCAGGCCTTCGTAGTCCTTGGGAGGCTGAAGTCCGGCCTTTTCGAAGATCGCCTTGCTGTAGAAGATGTTGTTGATCAGCGACAAATCATAGGGAATGCCATAGGGCTTGCCGCCGACCTTGACGACGCGCTGCACGCCCTCCGGGAAAATCTCGTCGCCCTTGATTTTCGCCCAGGTCTCCGAGAGATCATGCAGCTTGCCGCTGTCGACGAAGGTCTTGAGCTCGAAGGCCATCGAGCTCTGATATGCGGCTGGTGGCGTGTTTCCCATGAACGCGGTCTGCAATTGGCGACGCATTTCAACCGCGTTGCCCGGGATTACCTTGCCGACGATCTGGTTGTCGGGATTCTGTTTGTTGGCGAAAGCGATCAGGGCTTCGATACCAGCCTTTTCCGACCCGGCCGCGTAGTAGTGCCAAAGCTCCTTCGGACCGTCGGCCCTGGCCGCTGATGCGCTCGCGAGCACGCCAAGCGCCACGCCGATCCACTTCAAGTTACGCATTGTTCTACCCTCTGTTGAGCCGAGCGTTGGTGTCCTCGGCATATATTCTGTAAACAAGAAAAACCTACCTCCAAAAAACCACAGGCGTCAACAGATTGCGCGCAAAATATCCGCCTCGGTGAATGCGATCGACCGATGATTTCGCATAACAAATTGTTTTTTATCATTTTTTTAGAAAACGGCGAATTCGACACCCATCCACCGATTGACAATGCTACTGATCTCCTCGTATCAATTATTCTCATAACAAGAAAAATATCGGAGCGAGGCTTGAGCAAGTCGTACATCAGGCATTTCAATGCCAATGCGATCTTTCACAGGATACGCATCGAGCCCAATGTTTCACAGCGCGACATCGTCGCAAGGACGGGCATAGACAAGTCGGTCGTTTCCTCAATCATCAATCAATTCAGTGAGTTGGGCCTGGTCGAACGCAACCCTGTGGCGACCAGCAACAAACCCGGCCGCCCCATGGAAGGTCTTACCATCTCTCCTGAAAGCGGCCTGATCGTCGGCGTCCAGATCGAGGCGGACACAATCGGCTATGTCGCTGCCGCGCTCGACGGAATCCCCCTGTGCTCCAGGGCCCAGGCCTTCGACGGGAAGCTCGACGGGGTCGCCGATCTCGTCGCCCGGGGAGTCAAGGACATCGTCAGTGAATGCGGCCGCACCGGCGACACGCTCGGTGTCGGCATTTCGCTTCCGGGCCTGCTCACCGATGAGGGCGTGCTGCTTCACGCACCTGTCCTTGGATGGCGCGGGGTCCCGGTGGTGGACATGTTCTCCGCCGCGCTCGATGCGCCCGTTTTCGCGGGCAATGACGGCAAGGCCGCCGCGATGGCGGAATACATGTTCGGTGAATGCATCGACATCAAGGATTTCATCTACCTGTTTTCCGGCTCGGGTGTCGGCGGCGCCTTGTTCCTGGACGGCGACATTTACCGCGGCGCCAGCGGACTGGCAGGAGAACTCGGACACATCAAGGTTGTCCCGCAGGGCCGCTATTGTTCGTGCGGCGGCTCGGGCTGCCTTTCGCCTTACCTTTCCGAGCCTGGGCTGGCAGAGGAGATCGGCAGGCTGACCGGCAATCGGCCGTCCTCATTCAAGGACATAATGGAGCGCGCCGGCGCCAATGATGAAGTGGTTGTCGGCGTGCTCGACAATGCCGGCGCCGTCCTCGGCTCGGCGATTTCCAGCCTCGTGAATATCTTCAATCCGCCGCTGGTTTGTCTCGGCGGCGATATGGCGAGCGCCGAGCCTTACCTGCGGCCGGCGGTCGAACGTGCCATGCAACGACTGGCGCATCCTTCGATGTCGGTTCAGACCAAGGTCATTTTCTCGCAATTGTCGACCGTCAGCCCGTTTCTCGGCGGGGTTGCGCTGGCGCTCGACGGCGTCACCGGTCTCGATTCTCCCCACGTTCTTCCGTGAATTCAGCTCAGATCAGTTCGAAAGTCAGAGAATGCGCATCGCTATTGTCGGCCTCTCCATCGAGATCATGCTCGCCTCGCCGGTCCCGACCACATGGGACGCAATACAACACTACACCGGCAAGGACATGTCCGAAGGCGATGTCTGGATGGTCCGAGGCATGCTGGCGCGCATGGCGGAGGAGGACGACATCGAGGCGGTCCCGTTGTACTGGGCCACTGCACTGCCCGGCGGCCCGCTCGAATTGTCGGCATATCGAGAGGTCAAGGACAAGACGCTCGCGCTCATCGGCGAACACGGTCCGTTCGATGGGATGCTGATCGCCAATCATGGCGCGTTGGAAGTCCAGGGGCTGGACGTCGACGCGGACACCGATTTCATCCGTGCCATCAGGAATGCGCTTGGGCCGGATGTTCCGATCGGACTGTCGCTGGATCTCCATGGCGATATGACTCCGGACCTTCTCGACGCAGCAACGGTCATCAGCGTCTTGCGCACCGCGCCGCATCGAGACGACAGACAGACGGGATACCGGACGGCAGACCAGCTTATCCGGGTCATTCGAACCGGGATAACGCCCAAGAAATCTGTCGTCAGCCTGCCAATCCTTGTCCCAGGCGAGACTGCGGTCACGGCACTGGAGCCCGCCAGAAGCCTCTACGGCGCACTGCCGGAATATGACAATGTGCCGGGCATGATGGAGGCAAACATCCTTGTCGGGTTCGCGTGGAACGACAGGCCTTGGACCGCCGTGTCGGCGATTGCGGTAAGCGACGGCGATGCCGAGGTCGCGCGTGCGCAGGCGAAACGGTTGGCGCAGGCGATATGGGCGAGACGCGCCGACTTCAATCTCAAGATGGAAACCGCGGAGGTTCGCCAAGGGCTGCGGCTCGCAGTCGAATGCCCGGAGCGTCCCGTTTTCGTATCCGACTCCGGAGACAACACGACGGCGGGAGCGGCCGGAGACCTGACCCTTGTATTGCAGGCCGCGCTTGAAGACGAGCAGGTCCGCGATATCGTTGTGGCGGGCATCACGGCTCCCGAAACCGTTCGCAGGCTTGTCCAGGCCGGGGTCGGTTCGACGGTCGAGATCGAGTTGGGAGGCGAGCACCGTTCCCGGCCGAAGACGGCGTATCGCGTGAAGGTGCTCGTTGAGGCATGCGGAGAAGAATTGCTGCTGCCGGGGTTCCAGCCATACCGGTCCAGGGAAGGCGCCTGGGCCAAGGTTCGCAGCGGCAATGTCATTGCAACATTCCACGCCAATGCCATCGGCATAACCACGCCGCACCATTTCCTGGCAATGAACATCGAGCCGACCAGGCACAAGGCGTATGTCGTCAAGCTCGGCTATCTCCACCCGCAACTCGAGGACATCTCGGCCCGGCATATCCTTTTGCTCAGCGACGGCACTTCGCAATTGGACATGACGCGGCTGCAATGGAACCTCTTGCCGCGCCCAACCTACCCTCTCGACAAGGATTTTGCCTGGGACGCGCAGGCCCGGATCTACGGCGATTGATCTGCCTCGCAGTCGATTTTCGCTGCTCTTTCACCGACACGAACAAAAGGACGTCAAATGACCATTTCCCTCACCTCCGTTCGATTGCCGGACTTCGGTTCCCTCGGCGAAAAACCGGACATTCCCGTTGAGATTTACGATGCCCGCGCCCGCGCCGCCTACGACAGGGCGGGATGCGACTGGCTGGCCGTCTATGCCGACCGGGAGCATTTCGGCAACATCGCTTTCCTGAGCGGTTTCGAGCCGCGCTTCGAAGAAGCCTTCCTGCTGCTTGGGCCAAACGACAAGCGCGTGCTTATGACGGGCAACGAGTGCGAGAGCTACGCTCCGCTCGCGCGCCTGCCCGGGATGAGCGTGCTTCTGGCCCAGACTTTGAGCCTCATGGCGCAGGACCGCTCCCGTTTCCCTCGCTTTTCAGATCGTCTCGGCGACGCTGGAATAAAAACGGGTGACACTGTCGGGCTGGTGGGCTGGAAATATCTCGAACCATTCGAGGACGAAGCTCCCGAAACCGCCTTTTTCGTTCCCGCGGTCCACGTGCAGGCGTTCCAGCGAGCAGTCGGCGCTTCCGGCGGATTGCGGGACGTGACCCATGTCCTAATGCATCCCGAGAACGGCCTCGCCGTCACCATCGATGCCGATCAGATCGCCGCGTTCGAATGGGCCGCGACACGCAGCTCGCTGGCCATGTGGAGGATTGTTTCGGGAGTGCGCGAGGGCGACAGCGAGTTCGATGCCGTTTCGCGCATGGGCTATGCCGGAGACCCACTGAACGTCCACACCATGCTCGCGTCCGCCAGCAAGGGCGAGCCGGTGATTGGCCTGCGAAGCGCAACAGGCCGCAAGCTCAGGCGTGGCGACGGCGTGACGACCGCGGTCGGACATTGGGGCGGTCTTTCCTCCCGAGCCGGTCTTCTCGATGTTGCCAACGACGAATTTCTCGCTATCGCCAAGGGCTACTTCCAGGGCCTGATCTCCTGGTACGAGACGGCCGCGATCGGTGTCGAGGGCGGCACTCTCCATGAGACCGTGGTTTCGACGCTGGCGAAATCGAAGCTGAGGCCGGCGCTCAACCCGGGGCATCTCGGCGGCTACGAGGAATGGACACACAGCCCGGTCCGGCCAGGATCCACGGATCGCATCCGCTCAGGCATGCATTTCCAGGTCGATATCATCCCGACGCCGATCGCCGATGGCTGGGCGCTAAACTGCGAGGACGCGGTCGTCTTTGCCGATGAGGCTCTGCGGGCCGAGCTGGAGAGCAAGCATCCGGCGGTCTTCAAGCGCATGGCGGCACGCCGCGACTTCATGAAAGACAAGCTTGGCGTTGAGCTGCGGCCGGACATCCTGCCGCTTTCCTCGACACCGCTCTATTTCGCACCATTCTGGCTCGAGAGCGACAGCGTCCTCGTCCGCGATAGATAGTCGCCGAGTTCCAGCACCGGAGGGTCCGATGGCCGCCATCGAGCTGAACAAAGTCGTGAAGGCCTATGGAGACGTTCAAACCGTCCACGGGATCGATCTCTCGATCAAGGACCACGAGTTCGTGGTCCTTGTCGGTCCCTCCGGTTGTGGAAAGTCCACCACGCTGCGCATGATCGCGGGGCTGGAGACGATAACGGACGGCGAGATCAAGATCGGGGAACGGCGGGTCAACGACCTCTTGCCGGGAGAACGCGACATCGCCATGGTTTTCCAGAATTACGCGCTCTACCCGCATCTGTCGGTCGAGGACAATATTACGTTCGGGTTGCGTCTGAAGAAGACGCCGCGCGGCGAGATCCAGAAGAGACTGGCCGAGACGGCGCGGATCCTGGACATCGAACATTTGCTCAAGCGCAAACCAAGGCAACTCTCTGGCGGACAGCGCCAACGCGTTGCCATGGGGCGCGCCATGATCAGGAATCCGGCGGTCTTTCTTTTCGACGAGCCGCTCTCAAACCTCGACGCCAAACTCCGCGTCCAGATGCGCGCAGAGATCAAACAGATCCACGAAACGGTGCCGACCACGACCGTCTATGTCACGCATGATCAGATCGAGGCGATGACGCTTGCCGACAGGGTTGTCGTGATGAATGCCGGCAAGATCGAGCAGATCGCGCCGCCTCAGGAACTATATCTGAGGCCCGCAACCAAGTTCGTGGCTGGGTTCATCGGATCGCCGGGCATGAATTTCATCGCCGCAACGCTCGTACGAACTGACGATCAATTCAGCGGCGTCCTATCCGATGGCACACGCCTCGAACTGCCGAGCGACACCTCCAGGTTCGCCGATGTGGCGGGACAGGTTGTTGACCTCGGCATCCGGCCCGAACATCTGTCGCCCGGCCCAAAAGATGGCCGATCTGGAAACAGGATCAGCGCCACCGCGGAGCTCGTCGAACCGCTTGGAATGGACACGCTCGTTCACTTCACCATCGCTGGCACGAAGGCCGTGGCGCGCGTGCCGCCCGACGGTTCCCCGCGACGGGGAAGCGAACTTCCCCTCTTTGTCGACCCGCAGGACATCTATGTCTTCGACCGCCAGAGCGGCAGTACCCTGCAGGGTGAATAAGAGAACTGTGAACGGGCCGGAACAGAAAATCCGGGACAGGATCAGACGGCTGCCTCGCCGCGCTTTAGCTGGCTGACGATCTCTTCGGCCGCGTCGGCGACATGCTTCTTGAGCAGCCGCGAGGTTTCGACCGCGTCGCGCAGGCGATAGGCCTCGAAGATGTCGCGATGCTCCTGCAGCGCCTTAGTCTGGGCCTTCAGCGGCTCGATCTGCAGGCGCAGATAGCGGTCCGCCGAACTGTAGAGCGTTTGCAGCACCGCCATCGAACGCGGCCGCATGGACGGCTCGAGCAGCGCCGTGTGGAAGGCCCAGTTGAGACGGCTGAGCTCCTTCGGGTCGCCCCTGGCGATAGCAGCCTCATAATCCTGAAGCGCGCGCTCGGCATTGGCAATGTCCTGGTTGGACATGCGCGCGATGGCCTTCTTGACGAGGAAGGGCTCCAGCAGGAGCCGTGCGTCGAAAAGGTCTATCGCATCGTCCGCCGACAGATCGGAAACGACCGCGCCGCGATGCGTCCTGATGACGACAAGACCTTCCGCTTCCAATTGCAGAAGCGCCTCGCGCACTGGGATCCGGCTGACACCCAGCTCGGCCGCTATCGCCTCCTGGCGGATCTGATGGCCGCCCGGATAATCGCCGCCGATGATCTTGGCGGCGATATATTCCGCGACCATCGCGGTGACGGTCTGGCGCTGCAACAGAGGCTTGGGCGAAGTCGACATGGCAGGCATTTCCAGAATCGCTTTATTTATCTGGCGATCGTATCCAATATTTCATTCCGATCCAATCCAGCCTTCCGATTTGCGGTCAGCCTTTGTCATGCATGTCGTGATCCCAAAACCGATGCACACCCTCGGTTCAAGCCCGAGCGCATGCTTTTGGGCGACATGCGTCAGCCCCGATCCGCGTAATCGACAATCTGTGGCGGCAGCGGCGCGCGCCCGCGCACGCGGTCGACAAGCTTTTCCGCAATCATCATCGTCGGGCAGTGCAAATTGCCGCTGGTGATGCGCGGCATGACCGACGCATCGATGACACGCAGCCCCTCGGTATCGTGCACCTTGCCGTCGGCGTCGACGACCGACATGTCATCGACGCCCATCCGGCACGTCGAGCAAGGGTGGTATTGCGTACCGAGATTCTCCTTCAGCCAGGCAAGCACTTCGGCGTCGGGCATTGTTCTCAGCCCCGGCGTCAAGGCTTCGCCGCGCATGCCGTCCCAGGCGCGCTGCTGGATGATCTCGTCGGTGTGGCGTACGCCGTCGATCAGATCCCGCCGGTCCTGCGGATGGGCGAGATAGTTGGAAACGATGGAGGGATGGGAGCGCGGATCGGCCGATTTCAACGTAACAGCGCCCCGGCTCTTCGGCCGCATCAGGCAGGTCTGGTACTGGAATCCCTCCTCGATGTTGACCTTGCCATGCATCAATTCGCCCAGCATCGGCAGAAACTCGTGCTGGATGTTGACATAGTCGGCGGTCGCGCTGCTTTTGAAGAACGTGCCGACTTCCCAAAGGTTGGTCACGCCGAGGCCGGAGCGCAGGAACAGCCATTTCGCCCCGATCAGGCCCATCTTGAACATGTTCAGGTCCATGGCGGGGGAAACGCCCGGGCGCGACGCTCGGTAGCGCACTGAAACGGCGACGTGGTCGACGAGGCCCTTGCCCACGCCCGGTACATCCGCAACCGATTTGACGCCAAGTGCGCGCAGCTCTTCGGAGGGACCGACGCCCGACAAAAGCAGGAGCTGCGGCGAGTTGAAGGCGCCGCCGCACAGCACCACTTCGCGTCCGGCCTCGACGGTGTGGATCGCGCCGTCAACCTCATAGATCACGCCGACCGCGCGCTTGCCGTCAAAGTCGATGCGGTGCACCAGCGCGTTCAGCTTGAGGTCGACATTGCCCTTGCGCAGCGCGGGCCTGAGATAGGCCCTGCCGCCGCTTGCCCGCACGCCCCTGTCGATATTCGCCTGGTAGATATGGACGCCTTCCTGACGGTAGGCATTGTAGTCAGGATTGAGCGGATGACCCGCCTGTTGGCCAGCCTCGAGAAACGCCTCAAAGACCGGCAGATCGCCTTTCAGCGTCGTGATCGCAATCGGCCCATCACCGCCGCGATAGGTGTTGGCGCCCTTGTCGTAGGTTTCCAGCCGCTTGAAGTAGGGCAGGCAATGGGCGAACGACCAGCCAGGCAAGCCGTCCTTGGCCCACGCATCGAAGTCGCGCGGATTGCCGCGCACATAGACCATGCCGTTGAGCGAGCCGGAGCCGCCCAGCATCTTGCCCCTGACATGCGTGATCATGCGCCCACCGAGCGCTTCTTCAGGTCCCGTCTCGAAGCTCCATGTCCGGCGCTGGTCGGTCAGCGGGTAGGACATGGCGGCCGGCATGCGCACATAGATGGAATTGTCGCTCGGGCCGGCTTCCAGGACGAGAATGCGAACGCTCTTGTCCTCGCCAAGCCTGGCGGCGACGATCGAACCGGCGGCGCCCGCTCCGACGACGATGTAGTCATACGCCTTGGATGCCATATCGAAACTTACCTTCACTTGTGCCCGGCCGAATACGTCCAGGCAGCTTTTATGTCGCCCACCAGATGCTTTTGGTCCGGGAATATTGGTCGAGTGAATGAATGCCCTTGTCCTTGCCGCCAAAGCCGGAGGTCTTGAAGCCGCCGAACGGTGTGCTGAAATCGCCTTCGCAGAAAGCGTTGATCGCTACGAAACCCGCATCGAGCGCAGTGGATGCCTCGCGAATGGCATCCGGATCCCCGCCGAAGATATAGGCGCTGAGGCCGTATTGCGTGTCGTTGGCGCTGCGGATGGCACTGCTTAGATCGTCGTAGAACCTGACCGAGAGTACCGGGCCGAAAACTTCCTCTGTCCAGGCATCGGCGCTTTCGGCGACGTTGAAGAACACGACCGGCTCGACCAGGCGTGGCGATGCGCCCGTCGTTTCGGCTGCCGAGGCGCTGAAATCATTGTTGCGATGCTTCTCGGTGTCGATGGCGCGATTGACCTTGGCCGCGTGGGCGTCGCTGACCAGCGGCCCGATGCGCGTGGCCGGATCGAACGGATCGCCGATCGGCCATTGCTTCATCTTGGCGGCGAGCATGTCGCGAAGACCGCCTTCCAGCGCGCGCGGCGCGAGCACCCTCGATATGGATGAACAGAGCTGGCCGGAATTCATCAGGAAACCGGTCGAGATGTCATCGGCGAAACGGTCGAGCGACTTGACGTCGGGCAGGATGATGGCGGGATTCTTGCCGCCGCATTCCAGCGAAATTTCCTTCAGGTTCGAATCGGCGGAATAGTGCAGGAAGCGCCGTCCGGTGGCGGTCGAGCCGGTAAAGTTGATCGCCGAAACATGATCATGCAGACCCAGCGCCTTTCCGGCAACCGCGCCGGTGCCCGGTATGACGTTGATGACGCCGGCCGGGAACCCCGCTTCGATCGCGAGCTCGGCCAGCCGCAGCGTAGTCAGCGGTGTATCGTCGGCCGGCTTGCAGACGACGGTGTTGCCGGCGGCCAGCGCCGGACCGATCTTCAGCGCCAGCGTGGTCAGCGGGTAGTTCCAAGGCAGGACGATGCCGACCACGCCTTGCGGCTCGCGCACGATCTGGCTGAGCACGCCCTTGCGGCGTGCAGGGCTGAGATCATAGGCGGTCTCCGTCAGGCTGGCATACCAGCGCAGCACGCCGACCGTCGTCGGCACATCGTCATTATAGGAATGCAGGATCGGCTTGCCGACATCGAGGCTTTCGAGAAGCGCCAGTTCGAGCCGATTCTTTTCGACGGCGTCCGCCAGCGCACGGATCAACGCCGCGCGTCCTTCGTGCCCCATCGTGCCCCAATCCGCCTTCAGCGCCGCGCGGGCGGCCTGCACGGCAAGATCCACTTGCCTTTCGCTGGCAAAGGCGACTTCGCTGATCGTCTCGCCGTCGAAGGGAGACATGATGTCTCTTACGTCGGAGCCGCTGTCGCGGGAAAAGCCGCCGCCGATCCAGGCCGAATCCAGCCGCCGCGCCGTCTCGCGGACCTGCTTCAGGTCGGACGCGCCGAATGTGGGAATTCTATGCATGCAATCCGTCCCTAGAGCCTGTTCCATCCCGATTGAATCGGGGCTCTATCCCTTGTTTGAGCATGATCTTTTCCGAAAACCGGATTCCACTTTTCGGGATCATGCTCTGGCGCATCCGCCGGCGGCGACCTCTCGAAAGCGCAACCGGCGATGCGGATTTTCCGGTGGTAACCTGAGCATCCCTCGGATCAGGCAGCCCGGCGCGATTGCGTCTGCTTGAGCTCTGCGATCGTCGCCTTGATGGTGGCGATGACGCGCTCGCGTTCCTCACCAGCCAGCGGCAATCGCGGCGCCCGGGTCCATTCAGGCGCGCCGTAGACAAGGTGCTCGGCCATCTTGATGTACTGCACCAGCTTCACATGCGTATCGAGGTGGAAGGACGGCGTCAGGATGCGGTAGAGGTCGCGCGCCTTGGCGAAGTTGCCGGCCGCGCACAGGTTGAAGAGCTGAACGCATTCCTTCGGCCAGGCATTGGTCATGCCCGAAACCCAGCCGGTAGCGCCGAGCGACATGCTTTCGACGATCTGGTCGTCGACGCCGCAGAAGATATCGAAGCGATTGCCCAGTGCGATGAACATGTCGGTGACGCGGCGCACGTCACCGGTCTCTTCCTTGACCGCCACGATGGTCGGGCAATCGGCCAGCATCTTGAGGATGGCGGGCGTGACGTCGACGCCATAGGCGATCGGGTTGTTGTAGATCATGATCGGCAGGTCGCTGGCGCCGGCGATCGCCTTGTACCATTCGGCCGTCTCGCGCGGGTCGGTCTTGTAGCCGAGGCTCGGGAATACCATCAGGCCTTCGGCACCGTGATCCTGGAAGGCGCGCGCGCCGGCAACCGCACCTGCGGTCGATATCTCGGCAAGGCCGGAGAGAAGCGGCACGCGCCCGGCGACGGCTTCCCTGGCGGCGCGGATGACGGCTTCCTTCTCCCACGGCAGCAACGAGGCATTCTCGCCCAGCATCGGCAGGACGATGATGCCCGAAACGCCGTTGTCGATCAGTCGGTTGATGCTTGCCTGTGTCGCTTCGAGATTGATCGAACCGTCCTGGTCGAGTTTGGTCGTAACCGCCGGGAATACCCCCTGCCAATGCGTCATCGTCTGGTCTCTCCTTGGACTGGCTTTCGCAATAATGTATCCAATCTACAATATTCTATCCAAAAGTCCATCGTGAAATCCGCCTTGCCCCCGACACCACAAATGCAGCGAGGTCATGCGGGAATGACCGGACTTCCCTGGAAAAATGGCACCGGCACGCGCAGTCCCTCTTGCGCCGAGCGTCTCACCGCCAGTGCCGTTGCCAGCGAGGCAACCCCGTCCCAACCCGTCGCCGCCGGTTGTTCGCCATGAAGCACTGCCGCGTTGAATCGGGCGATCGTTGCGGCGTAGAGGTTGGCAGGTTCGACCGGGATTTCCGTCATCTCCATGCCGCGGCGAAGATAGACACGACCAACCGGCGCCTCATCCAGAATGCCCCGGCCATAGATCGACCCTTCGGTGCCATGGACCTCGAGCGCCGTTTCGTGATGGGCAAAGACCTGGCCCTCATGCATGTAGGCGATCAGCCCGGACGCAAAACGGACGATGGACTGCACCTGGTCCTCAACGCCATTCTCGCCGATCAGGCTGCTCGCCTTCATCGACATGACCTCGACCGGTTCGTCCGCAAGGATGAAGCGCAGGACATCGACATTGTGCACTGTCAGGTCATAGATGACGCCGCCCTGTTCCTTATCCTTCGTACGCCAGGTCTGCAGTTCCTTGGGCAAGTACTCGCAATACATCGCGCGCGCGGCGAGCGGCCGGCCGATCCGACCTGTCAGCACCAGGTCGCGGATCGCCCTGTGCGTCGCCGCGCCACGCATATGATGGTTCGTTGCCAGGACGACGCCGGCGCGGTCGCAGGCCCTGGCCATCTTGACGGCGTCGGCTAGCGTCAACCCGAGCGGCTTTTCGCAAAGCACATGCAGGCCCGCCGCCGCAGCCTCGAGCGTGTCGTCGCAATGCCTGTCATTGTTGGTCGAGACGTAGACTGCATCGATCGCGGTTTCGGCGAGAAGCGATTTGAGGCTGGTCGCGGATACTGGTATCCCGAGACCGTCGGCGAATGCACGGCCACGAGCAGCACTCCGGCTGACGATCGCCACCAGTTCCGCATCCGGCACGGACTGGATCGCCTTGGCGACCCAAGAGCGCGCGATCTGGCTTGCTCCCACGATTGCCCAGCGGACCTTGCCCGCATCTCGACGCGCGCGGCCCGCGGCCGGCATCGCTTGGGGCGCCTCAGTCATGGAGTTCCCTCGAAATCGCCGGGCCGACCGAAAAATCGCTGAACGTGACCTCGAAGCCCTCGCGTTGCGGCGAGCAGCACATCATGCCGACATCGACCGTTTTCGAGGGCGGGAAATAGGCAAGCCGCACCGGCTTCCAGTGGCCGTCGGAGACGTCCAGATACTGGACGCGGATCGCTTCGGCGTGGCGGGTCAAGCGGATCCTGATGCCGTCCGGACTGGCCGGAATGCTGACCAGCGACCAGTCGGACGCGTCGTTGGTGACGACGACGGAGAAATACATCAGCCCGTCGGTGTATTCGATGCCGGCCTTGACCCAGTGCGTCTCGCTCAGCCGGATCATCAATCCGGCCTGGTCGTAGAGCACCTTGTAGTCGCCCTTGACCGTGACCTCGGCGCTGAAGTCGCCCTCGACCGGGCGATAGAGGAAGTGGCCGTTGTCGCGCCAGAAATCGTAGAATGTCTCGCGCCAGAAATCGGTCTCCCTGCCGGTGCGCACATACAGCGTGCTGTCGGAGAACGCGTGGTGCGGCGGCGGGTTGAGCCAGGTCAGATCGGTATTCGGTGCTGTCGTCATCGGCTTGCTTGCCTGTCCGGTTCGTGTTGCGTGATCGGTCTTGCGCGGTCTGATTAGCCGACTAAATGCGTCGGCGGTTGCCTACATCTGCGGCTACCTGAACCAGGTGTCCGACAGGCGGTAGCCCTCGGGGAAGGGATCCTCCGGATCCACCCCGTAGTGGCTCACTCCGGTCAGCCAGGCGCGCCCGGAAACCTCGGTAACCACCGCGGGCACATTGCCGGCCACGGCCGTCTCGACGATGCAGCAATCGAAGACGGTGTCGAGTATCGAGGTGTGCCGGAACTTCTCGCCCACAGCGAGATCGCCGCGCGCATGCAGCAAGGCCATCCGCGCGGAGGTTCCCGTGCCGCAGGGGCAGCGGTCGAGCCGGCCGGGAGAAACGACCACGGCGTTCTTCGAGGTCTTCACACCATCGATGATCCGCAACGGGCCGGCGAATTCCGTCTGGTTGATGGTGTTGATCGACGGGTTTTCCGGATGGATCGAGGGAAGCTGTTCGGCAGCGGCGGCCTTGATGCGCTCGCCCAGTTCGATCAGGTCGCGCGCCTCGTCGCGGGCCAGCGTCACGCCGACATCCTCGGCATCGACAATGCAGTAGATCATGCCGCCATAGGCGACACCGACCCGCAATGACCCGATCCCGGGCACCTCGACCATCCGGTCGCGATGCATGACGAAGGACGGGATGTTGCGGAATGTGATGCGGCGGCACTTGCCGCCGCTGCAATCCGCCTCGACCTCGACCAGGCCGGCCGGCGTGTCCACCCTGACGATGGTCTTGGCGCCACGCATCGGGATCATGCCTGCCTCGAGGGCGACCGTGACCGTGCAGATCAGGTTCGAACCCGACATCGGCACGAAGTAGTCCGACTCCATGACGATCATGCCGATATCGGCATCGGCGCGTATGGGCGGCGTAATCAGGTTGACGGCCGCGTTGACGCTGCCGCGCGGATCGAACAGCAGCATGTTGCGCAGCCATGCGCTGTCGCGTTCCAGATTCTCCATGCGCTCGAACATCGTCGCCCCACGTGGCGGCAGGACACCGCCGGTTATCACCCGGCCCACCTCGCCCTCGGCATGGGCTCCGACGACGGTAATGACGCGATCCAGGTTCATCGGCGGGCATCCTCAGATTTACGACGCGGATGTCGGTGGTCATGACCCGAGCAAGTTCTTTGCCAGCGAGCCCGCCGCCATCACATCGTGCCGACGTTTCGCCATGCAAGGGTTTTCAAATTGCATCCAATATACGGATTAATGGCGCACTGGTTTTTTGTCAACATCCATCCAACAGCGTTTTCGGCCGGCCGGGTGATCGCCGGAAGGAGGCGAGATTGGACAACCGGACGAGGCGACCGTCCGGCGCGGCAATCTGCGCGCGTATTTACCGACTCCTGCTCCGAGAATTGATCAAACAACAGGCACATCTACCCGATTGACAAAATTCTAAACAGGCGACCAAGATCATATGACCATCAACGATCTTGGTCCCGAGGTTGCCCCTCGGCATTGGCGTAAAGGAGAGCCAGATGCCCGTTCAGCAGAGAGTGACCCATCGTTCAAAACAAAGCCCCGCCGTCCTTGCTACCGCGCTGCTCAGCCTGAGCCTGATCACGCTACCCGGCATCGCCCATGCCGACGGGATCATCCTCAAGGTTTTCGGCGGTTCGGCCCTCGACCAGCTCGCTCCGCGGCAACCGCCGGACGAGCAGAAGAAGATCCAGCAAGAGGTCATTGACGGTTTCCTCAAAGCCAATCCCGATGTCGCGGCGGTGGAGTGGGACGCGCAGGGGCCGCAGACCGATTCCATCCAGCGGCTGATGACCGCCAAGCTTGCCAACCAGGAAATGGACCTGATCGCCTGCCCGGCTTTCTACACCAATGGCGCCTATGCCAGGCGCAAGCTGGTGATGCCGATCACCGACAAGATCAAGCCGTTCCAGGACAGGATCGATGCCGCAGCACTTGGCGCCTTCACGATCAATGGCCAGGTCTACGGCGTTCCCATCTCCACCCTGTCGACATCGACGATCTTCTACAATGTCGACCTCTTTCAGAAGCTTGGCATCGAGGTGCCACCGACCTATGCGGACCTGAAGGCGGCGGTGCCGAAGTTCAAGGACGCGGGCGTGATCCCGCTGCTGCATCAGGGCTCGAACACCGTGATGTGGCCGATGTGGTATTTCGAGACCTTTTCGCAGGCCTCGGGCGATCCGATCGGCAAGACCCAGAAGAACCTGGAAGGCACGGCGAAATTCACCGATGCGCCTGATGTCGAAGGATTCAAGCTGATCAAGCAATGGGTCGATGACGGCATCCTCTCCAAGGATTCGCTATCCGTCGACCAGGACGGCATGCGCGCGGCCTTCGCCGCCGGCAAGAGCGCCATGTATTATGGCGGCACCTGGGAAATTCCGTCGCTCCAGACGAGCGTCAAGGACTTCAAATGGGGCGTCTTCGCCTTTCCGAAAATGGAGGGAACGCCGGGCGCGCCAGGCCATGGCGGCGGCGCCGACAACGGTATCTGCGTGGCCTCGTCGATCCCGCCCGAGAAACTCGATGCGGCCATCAAATTCATCGACTATCTGACCCGGCCCGAGGTTGCGACGCTCTATCTTGCGCCGGAGCAGCCGATCGCGGCCTCGATCAAGGGCGTGCCGCAGGTCGAAGATGCCTATGCCGTCGAGCTGCGCAAGGAAGCCTTCCCGAGCACGATCAAGTTCCTCGACTGGATCTGGCCATCGGAAGTCGCGACAGCCACCGCCTCGGCAATCGCCGGCATCGTCGGCGGCACGACGACGCCAGAGGATGCCGCGGCCTCGATCCAGACCACCTTCGACGACCTCAAGGCTCAGGGCAACTGGCCACCCAAGTGAGCTCGCCTGCAGGCGAGTGCGCGCATCCGCCCGAGCTGATGCGCCAGGTATGAGAAACAGAGGTTGCCCCGTCTCGGGCTGCCTCCCTTACCGGAGACAGGGACATGACGAAAAATCGCGCTGAGCGGCAGCGCTTCTCGATCGGCTATCACCTCAACAGCTGGGACCTGACCGGCCTTCCGCTCAGGCCGGCCATCAAGTTCCTGGCCGATCAGGGTTTCGGCTGGTTCGAGATCCTCGCCTTCACCAGCCTCTCGGACCAATACGCCCGCAAATACATGCAGCTCGGCAACCAGGCACCGATGGGGGTCACCACCGATACCGACATATTGCGGCGCTACGCGCTGCTTTCGGAAGGCCAGAGCGAGTACGGCATCAAGCTCTCCTCCTTCTATGTCAACGCGATCTTCACCAACCCTGTCGCCTGGCCCTATGAGCGCGATGTGCTTGTCGCACTGACCAGGATGCTGAAGGGCTTCGGCTCACCGGTGCTGGTTCTGGGCGGCGGTCCATCGGAAGCCATTGCCGGGCCTCACACGGCCGACGACTACCGCGCCTTTTGCCGCGCGCTCGAGGATATCGGCAGACGGACCAAGGACCTCGGCATCGAAACGGTCTATCATCCCCATCTCGATACCTTCATCGAACGCCGCGACCAGCTCGACCGGATGATGGATGAACTGGATACTGACCTTGCCGGCCTCTGCATCGATCCGGCGCATCTTGCTCATACCAATTCCGATCCGGTCGATGCGGTCAGGACCTACATCTCGGCCGTGCGCTACATGCATTTCAAGGACACCAAGGTCGATCCGGCGCTGAAAGGCTATGACCGCTACGGCGCCTTTTGCGAGCTCGGTGCAGGTGTCGTCGACCTTGCCGGCATCGTCGATGTGCTGCTCGACGCGAACTATGATGGGCTGGCCATCATCGAACTGGATGCTTCGAAGAAGACGGCCGAGCAGAGCACGCTGGAAAGCATCGCCTATATCAGCAACACGCTCGGGCTTGTGCTGACGCCGAAGACCGCGAAGAAATCCGCCGCATGAGCACGCGACCGCAAGAGGCGGCTCCTTCCGCGAGCCGTTTCGGGCGCTTCCTTGCAGGCGATGGCGCGGTCGCCTTCGTCATGATCCTGCCTGCCGCGATCCTCTTTTGTCTGTTCTACCTCTGGCCCTTCGTCAACGGTTTCTGGCTCAGCCTGCACAATTGGGACGGGTTTTCCGACCCGACCTGGGCAGGCTTCTCGAACTATCAGCGCCTCGCGTATGACCGCATCTTCCTCGGCGCGCTGCGCAACAATCTGATTTTCGTCGTCGCCGTTGTCGTGCTCAAAAACGTGCTGGGCCTCGGACTGGCGCTGCTTCTCAACCGGGCGCTCGTCGGCCGCACCTTCTTTCGCGCCGCCGCCTTCATCCCGGTGACGATGTCCTTCGTCGCTGTCGGACTGCTCTGGTCCTGGATCTACAATCCGGTCTTCGGGCTGCTCAACGGGGCGCTCGATCTGTTCGGTCTCGGCGGGCTGAAGCAATCATGGCTCGGCGACGCCAATATCGCGCTCTACTCAATCATCGTCGTCGACGTCTGGAAATGGCTCGGCTTCCACGCCGTGATCTATCTCGCGGGCCTGCAGACGATTCCGTCGGAACTCTACGAATCCGCGAAGATGGACGGCGCGGGACCGGTCCAGCGCTTCTGGCATGTCACTTTGCCGATGATGATGCCGATCGTCTTCATCAACACCATTCTCGGTCTTTCGGGCGCCTTTGTGCGCAACTTCGACATCGTCTATGTCCTGACCAAAGGCGGCCCAAACCACGCCACCGAGGTCGTGCTCACCTATATGATGAGCAAGGCCTTCCAGGACGGCGCCATGAGTTATGCCGCGGCGATCGGCTATGTGCTCTTCCTGATCGTCGGACTGGCCAGCGTCGGACTGCTCGCCTTGATGCGGCGGCAAAGGCTTGACGTCTGATGAGCGGCGCGGCCAACCCTTCTCTTTCCCTCGGCAGTGGCATGGCCAGCCATCGTCGCCGCCTCGGCGCGCGCGGCATTCTCGAACTTGTGGGCATCTATGCCGCGCTCGTGCTTGTGCTCTTGGAGACGATCTACCCGCTGCTTTGGGTGTTGTTCGGCTCGCTCAAGACCAAGCAGGAAATGCTGAGCAACATCTGGGGACCGCCATCGAGCCTGGTGTTTCAGAACTATGTCGATGCCTGGCGCATCGCCGGCATGGGATCGCGCATCGTCAGCAGTGTTTTCGTCACCGGTTCGGCATTGATCATCCTGGTGGCCGTGGCGACACCCTGCGCCTATGCGCTGGCGCGCCTTCGTTTTCCCGGACGCGGCCTTGTGCTGGCAGTGGCCGTGGCGGCCATGCTGGTGCCGCCGCAAGTCATGGCCATTCCGTTGTTCATGGTGGCGCGCGATCTCGGCCTGATCAACAACCGGCTCGGCATTGCCTTCGTCTACGCCGCGACGTCATTGCCGCTGTCGGTCTTCATCCTGCGCAGCTTCTTCATAACGCTTCCGGCCGACCTCGAAGACGCCGCGCGCGTGGATGGCGCCAGCCGGTTGGCGATCCTGATCCATATCATGCTGCCGCTGATCCGGCCGGGCGTGGCGCTGATCCTGATCTTCGGCTTCATCGAGATCTGGAACGATTTCTTCCTCGCCTTCCTCTTGCTGCGCGACCCGTCCGTGCAGACTATTCCGCTCGGGCTCGTCAGCTTCTTCCAGCAATATGACTCGCTCTGGACGCTCTATTTCGCAGCGTTGACGATCACGACACTGCCGGTGATCGTCGTCTTCATCGCCATGCAACGGCAGTTCATCGCCGGCCTGACGGCCGGCGCGGTTAAGGGTTGACATGCAGGATCGCGTTATTGGCGTCGGCGTTATCGGTTGCGGCGAGATCGCCCAGTTGATGCACTTGCCTTATCTCCAGGAATTGCCGGCGTTTCGCATCGCCGCGCTGTGCGACATCTCGCCCGGCACGGTCGACAAGGTCGGCGAGCATTATGGTGTCGCGGCTCGTTACACCGACCATCGCGCGCTGCTTGCTGACCCGAATGTCGATGCCGTGGTGATCTGCACCTACGACCATGGCGAGATGGTTGCCGACGCCATCCGCGCCGGCAAGCATCTGATTGTCGAAAAGCCGCTAGCCTTCACACCCGAAGAGGCACGCCCGCTGGTCGAACAGGCCGAACGCAGCGGCCTCGTCGCTCTTGTCGGCTATATGAAATTTTACGATCCCGGCTATGAGGTCGGCCTCGAGCGCATCGCCGCCATCGGCAGGCCGAAGTCGATCCATGTCCATGATTTCGCCGGCCGCTTCGACCGCTACGGCAAGCTCTACACGCAGACCCGCATCGCCGACGTGCCGGCCGATCTGCTCGCAGCGGGGCGAGATGCCGTCGCACGGCGTGTCGAGGCGGCGCTGGGGCCGGACCATGCCGGCTACCGCGACCTCTATCTGCTGCTGCTCGGCCTCAGCAGCCACGATCTCGCCGTCATGCGTGGTGCCTTCGGCACGCCGAGCCGCGTCGTGCACGCACAGCAGACCGGCCCGAACCAGTTGCTCGCCGTGCTCGACTATGACGGCATTCCCTGCCTCTTCGACATGGCGCTCGCCCAATATGAATGGTGGGACGAATGGATCCATGTCCATGGTGAGCGCGAGGAGGTGCGGATCGATTTCCAGAACCCCTATTTCCGCAACGCCTCGGCCATCGTGCGGGTGCGCGAAGCGGCCGGCGAGACGGCATCCGAACGCGTGCTGCCGGGCATTCCCGACACTGCGTTCCGGCGCGAATGGCTGCATTTCGCCGACTGCATCCGGACCGGCGCAAAACTGCGAACGCCGCTTTCGGGCGGTCTCGCCGATCTAGACCTTGCCGTCCAGATCATCCAGGCAATGCCGCCGAAGAGGCTCTAAGTGTTTGTTTTTAAGCAATTCCGGACGGAAAACCGCTACGCACTTTTCCTGGAATTGCTTTAGCGAAATTTCGGAAACGCGCCGCCAGCCGGCGCGTTGGCCCAGCTCTGCAAGGTCTGGCCGCCGTCGATCAGCCAATCCACGCCGGTGACATGCCAGGCCTCGTCGGAGGCGAGGAAGGCCACGGCCGCGGCGACATCGTCGGGTTGGCCGATGCGGCGCAGCGGGATGCGGTCGGCGAAATGCTGAACGCTGCTCTTGAAATCGCCATCGCCACTTGCGGGCACGCCTAGCGTCGTCTCGATCACGCCCGGACAGATGGCGTTCACCCGTATGCCGTAGGGCGCGGCATCGAGCGCGGCGACCCGCGTCAGCCCGACCACGCCATGCTTGGAGGCGACATAGCCGGCGCCGCCCGCAAGCACGTCCCAGCCGGCCATGGACGAACCCATGTTGACGATCGAGCCGCCATTGCCGGCCTCGATCATTGCCCGAAGCGATGCCTGCAGGACGAGGAACATGCCACGCAGATTGATGCGGATGATGGTGTCCCAGTCCTCGACAGGCAGTTCGTGAACAGGAGCGACGACTCCGGAAATGCCGGCATTGTTGAACACGGCATCAAGCCCGCCGAAGACCTCGACGGTCGTTTCGACGGCGCGCCGCACGTCTGCCTCATCGGTCACATCGGCTTCGATGGCGATTGCGTGCTGACCGAGAGACTCGGCCAGCCTCTGCGCCGCCGCCCCGTTGCGGTCGACAATGGCGACCCGTGCGCCTTCGTCGAGGAAACGCCCTACCGCCGCACTGCCGATCGCCCCTGCGCCGCCGGTGACGAGCACGCATTTTTCGTCGAATCGCTTCATTTTCCAGACTCCGGCTGGGGATAGGAGCGCCACGAATGGCTTGCCTCGAAACCGATCGTTTCGCGCGCATGGACTATATCGAGCACGGCGCCATGGTCGGCGATCGGCCGCGATAGCGGGACGTCCGGGTAGACCCGGCGCAGCAGCGGCCCGGTTTCCTCTTCCATGAAAGTGTCGGCGGCGCTGAGCAGGACGCGGAGATGGCCCTCGCCTTTCCATTCCAACGCCTGCAGGAAGCCCTGCCCCGCGTCGCGCGCATCGAGATAGGCCCACAGGTCTCGGGCACTGTCGGCGGTGGCACGGCGTGGGCCGACGCCGGCAAAGAAGGTTTCCGGCGTCTGAATCCAGGGCATGCGGATGCTGATGGCTGAAAAAGCGCCGCGGCGCACGGCGGCGTCGACAATCTCCTCGCCGAGCCATTTCGACAGGGCGTAAGGATCCTGCGCGCCGACGGGATGGTTCATGTCGACCGGCAGATAGGGTGGACGCACGGTCTTCTCGAAGAAAGGATAGCCGAAAACGCTGAAGGAAGATGCGTAGACGAAGCGCCTGGCACCGGCCATGGCAGCCGCCTCGACGACATTGTAGGCGGTCGCGATATTGGTCTTGAACACCTCGCCGCCGGCCCGCCCGGTCGGGCGCGGGATGGCCGCGACATGGATCACCGCGTCGCAATCGCGCACCAATTGCAGCGTTGAGCCAAGATCGGTCAAGTCCGCGGTTACATGCCGCCATGCCACTTTATCAGGTGCAACGGCATCGATGCCCGTCACATCACGACCAGCTGCGACAAGCACCGCCGCGACATGACGGCCAAGCAGGCCGCTCGATCCGGTAACGATTGTCCTCATGTCTCAGCCCTCGGCCCGGCAAGTCCGGCGAATTTGAATATCATTGATGGTCATACAAATCGAACACATGATCGCATCCCCTTGTCAACGCCATTTTCGCGGCGGAAATCGGCGTAAGCCCTTGTCGGCACGGCTTGCGCAGATTCGGCAACCGGCTTTGCTTTGAACGGGATTGACTTGGCATCCGCAACGGTTTTTTGTATGAGTATCAACGATCGACCAAAGGAGCTCGCCATGCCCGTGGACGTCTTTTCCTCGCATCGGCACGATGACGCGATGCGCCTTGATCCGCAACGCGCAGCGATTATCGTCATCGACATGGTCAATGAATTCTGCAAGCCCGGCGGCGCGATGGTGTTGCCGGGATATGAGGTGCTGGTCGCGCCGCAACTGGCGATCATCGAGGCCGCGCGCGCCGGCGGCGTGCCGGTGATCTGGGTGCACGATACCCACCGGGCCGGCATGCGCCGCGAACGCGAATGGGTGAAGCGCACGCCACATTGCCTCGAGGGCACTTGGGGCCCTGAAATCATCGAGGATCTCGGCGCCCGCGACGATGAAATCCACTTGATCAAGCGACGCTACTCGGCGTTTTTCCAGACCGACCTTGACCTGACGCTCAAAGACATGCAGGTCAATCAACTGGTCATCTTCGGCGTGGTCACCAATATCTGCGTGCGCTCGACCGTCCATGACGCCTTTTTCCAGGGCTATGAAGTGGTGGTGCCCAGCGATTGCTGTGCGGCGACGGGACCGCGCGAGCAGGAGAGTTCGCTTTACGACATAGCAACGCATTTCGGCGTGGTCAGCGATTCGGCAAGCGTCGTCGCGGCCCTTCGCGACGGGGCGTCGCTTCAACCGACTGAAGTCGCGGCTTGAACGTCTTTCGAGCCTGCGGCATCCGAGACAGCGGCGACAGGAGTGCGGCGTGAAGACTGAAATCGAATCGCAACCCGAAAGCGGAGCAGCGGCGCCCAAGGGATCGGGCGACGACGCCAAGCCGCTGAGCCGCGAGCAGGTGCTGCAGCGATACGCCAAGACCGGCTACGAACTGGATCGTCATCCGGCGCACGTGATCCGTCGGGCGCATCAGCGCGCGACGCTGCGCTTCCAGCAGGTGATGGCCGGCGAAGACCTTTCGCCAACGCAATTCGCGGCACTCGCCACGATCCTCAAGCAGGGCGAGGTCTCGCAGAACCATTTGGGACGGCTGACCGCGATGGACCCGTCGACCATCAGCATCGTTGTGCGCAAGCTTCTCAAGCATGGGCTGATCACCCGCAGCGCTTCCGACACCGACCAGCGCCTGTCGATGATCGCGCTGACCGAGTTGGGAACCAAATACACGCTCGACCGGCTCGAACGCAGCGTCGAGGTCGGACGGCGGTTTCTGTCGCCGCTTTCGCCGGCCGAACAGGCGACGCTGCTTCGCCTGCTCAACCGCATCAATGACGACGATCCGTCGAATGGCGACGGCGGGAAATAATTCGCGTCCCAACGACTTCCAGGAATAACAGACGAGGTGCCGATGTCGCCCGACCCGAAACCCAACACGCTTGTCGTGCGCAATATCGGCCTTATGCTTTCCGGCGATCTCGGCCGGCCGATCCTTGACGCCGACACGATCGTCGCCGTCGATGGCAAGATCACCGCCCTCGGCAAAGCCGACGCGCTTGACATCGGCGCGGCCGACACCGTCATCGATGCCGGCGGCTCGGCGGTCGTCCCCGGACTGATAGACAATCACGTCCATCCGGTGGCGGGCGACTGGACGCCGCGGCAGAACCAGATCGGCTGGATGGATTCGACCGTGCATGGCGGTGTCACCACCATGATCTCGGCGGGCGAGGTTCATACGCCTGGCCGGCCGCGCGACCTGGTCGGGTTGAAGGCGCTGGCCATTGCGGCGCAGCGAACCTTCTCGAACTTTCGTCCGAACGGCATGAAGATCCTGGCCGGTGCGCCAATCCTGGAACCCGGCCTGACAGAAGAGGATTTTCGCTACCTTGCCGAGGCCGGGGTGGCACTTATCGGCGAGGTTGGTCTTGGTGGCGTCAAGGACGGGCCGACCGGCCGACAGATGATCGCCTGGGCACGCAAATACGGCATGACCTCGATGACCCATACCGGCGGGCCGTCGCTGCCCGGCTCCGGCCGCATCGGCGCCGATACCGTGCTTGAGGTCGATGCCGACATTGTCGCCCACGTCAACGGCGGACCAACGGCCCTGCCCGAAGCGGAAATCCGACAGATCTGCGAGAAGGGCTCGCGGGCGCTGGAAATCGTCCACAACGGCAATCTGCGCACCGGCCTGTTCGTGCTGGACCTTGCCAAAGAGCGCGGCGAACTTTCGCGCATCGTGCTTGGTACCGACAGCCCGGCCGGATCCGGCGTGCAGCCGCTCGGCATATTGCGGACCCTGACCATGCTGGCGTCGCTGGGCGGCGTCGCGCCGGAAGTGGCATTCTGCTTTGCCAGCGGCAACACGGCGCGCGTGCGCGGACTGCATGATCGCGGCATGATCGAGGTCGGCCGCGCCGCCGACCTGGTCTTCATGGATCAGGCGATCGGCGGCGCCGGCGACGGACTGCTCGACAGCGTGGCGCAGGGCAACCTTCCGGGCATTGGAATGGTCGTCATCGACGGCGTGGCGCGAACCGGCCGGAGTCGCAACACCCCACCGGCAATGCGCGTGCCCGAAGTCATCCCTGGGTGACGGAAGTCATCCCTGGGTGACCGGAGGTCATCCCTGGGTGACCGGAGGTTCATCCCGGGGTGACGAAATTCTGTCGTGGTGAAGCTTATTCTTGCCTGTCAACACGCTGCAGGATCGCGCGATAACGGCTGCACACTGCGGGATCCTCATAGTAGTCCACTTCCGCATCAACGATCTCGTCAAGGCGTAGTCCGGGATAATGTGCCTTGACTTTTGCCAGGGTGTCTTGCGCTTGCTTGATTTCGCCGAGTTCGGAATGGCAGACGATAAGACGAACGAGCGACCACCGCGGTACAGCAGCCATTTTCGCGTAGCAGGCAATTGCCTCGCGATATCGTCCAGCCGTGGTCAGTATGATGCCGCGAAAGTCGTCATACCATCCCACAGCGTATGGGTCGCGGCGCTGGGCTTCGGTTATTTCAACAAGCGCCTCATCCGGCCTGTCCGTGTAATTGAGGAAAAGCGCACGGATACTAAGAATGAACGGATCATTCGGATTGAGGGCAACCGCACGGTCAAGACTGATTTCAGCCTGCCTGAATTGGCGCAAGTACAAGAGAGCAAAGCCGGTCGCGAGATGGCCGTACGCCTCGTCGGGGTCGAGCTGCAACGCGGTTTTTGCCATCTCCAGTGCGGGATGCAGATAATCTGGATTGTAGTAGACCCAGAAGAACTTGAGGGTCTCGACAACGCCGAGCATGGCGTGGGCAGCAGCAAACCGCGGATCGAGCTTTACCGCCTGGCGCAGAAACGGTTCCGCTTCGTGCGCCGCGTCATAGACGGCCGCCAGTTGCAGGGCTCGCAAGTAGAATTCATAGGCCGACATGTTGTCCGTCGGCCGGTCCCTGGCGCGCGATGCAATCGCGGTTCTGGCCTGCCGGGCCAGGCGGGCTGCAATCATCTGGGTGATTTCGTCCTGGATCGCGAAAATGTCATCGAGTTCACGGTCGTAGTGCTCGCCCCAGATGTGAGCTGTTGAAGATGCGTCGATCAGCTGCACGGTGACCCGCACCCGGTTGCCGATCTTCCGCACGCTGCCTTCGACGACGTACTGGACGCCAAGTTTTTTCGCCACCTCGGCCACGTCATTCGCCTTGCCACGGAACTGGAAAGAAGAGTTCCGCGCAATGACCAGAAACTCCCGGAACTTGCCAAGCTGGGTGATGATGTCTTCGGTTATCCCGTCGCTGAAATAGTCCTGTTCCTGGTCGCCGCTCATGTTGTCGAAGGGAAGAACGGCGATGGACGCTCTGGACGGTGCTGTAGCCTCTGCCATAGCCACAAAGGGCCTGGGACCAGCATATTTATAGCCGCGACCATGCACGGTTGCGATCATCTCGGCGGACAGCAGCTTTCGGAGCGCCGAAATGTGGACCTGCAGCGTGTTCTCCTCCACCACCACGCCGGGCCAGACCGCATCGAAAAGTTCGGTCTTGCCAATCACCTCATCTGGCCTATCGAGCAACATTGCAAGGATGTCGAAGGAACGAGCCGAAAGCTCCACCGGCCCTTTCGGCCCCAGCAGCAGCCGCTCGGCTCGTTTCAGACGATAGTTCCCAAACTCCAAGTCCATTGGCCCAAGAACCCATCCCTCGCGGGCAAGATAATCCAAGACGGTCCTGAAGGCGAACTTCAGGGTCGTTCAGGACTCTTCAGGTCCGAGCCAAGGACCTGAGTGGGAAGCGGTGTCATTCTGACCGTCACAGGAGGACACGATGGCTGACGTCTCCACCACCACCCCGATCCGACGCCTTAACCTGCCGCGGCTAAGCTTTCCGAGGCTTGCAATCGGCCCAACACTCAACGCCATATGCGGTGTGATGGGCGACGCATTCAAAATGGCCTATCTGGCCCCCTGCACCAGTCTCCGTGGCCAGCCGCAGGTCGTCCCGGACGATGATCTCGAAGGCCGAGATCCCAGCTGGTGACCTGCAAGTCCTCGCCGAGTGGTTCAGTGCAAGTTTCTAGTCACCGTGGGATATCTGCTTTGGCGCCGTAAAGCGCGTCGCGTTTGACCGGCCTCATGCGACGCGCTTCAGGTCGTTGTCTTACGCATATCGTTATCGCAAAACCGCTGCACACCCTCGGGTCAAGCCCGAGGGCATGCTTTTGCGCGACATGCATTAGCTGATGCCGTCCTTGCCGACGATCTTGTCCTTGGTCAGTCCGCCGACGCGCGGATGCGGCCGGCCGGAATCGGTCACGGCGATGGCGACGACGATCTCGTCGGCACGCGGCGCGTCGGGCACGCGAACCTCCATGCCGTCGAAATGGCTGCGCACGCGCGCCGCATCCTTGTGGCCGAGCGGGATGTCGAGCGGCACGCCGAGGCCGCCCCGCTTCTTCGACGAGGGAATGAGCGCCGCGCCCTTGCCGAGCACGTCGCGGAACGGAGCGCCGAGCTTGGGATGAAGGATGGCGGCGGCATGTTCCAGCTCACCGTCGGCGCCGACCGCGGCTGCCTTGCCGAAGCTTTCGACCCGATCGCCGGGAATGCCGAGGGCCGCGACCGCGCGCTTCGGCAAAATCTCGCCCAGTTCTTCGCCGATGTCGCTCAACGCGGATAAGTCTTCGACGTAGTTGCCCACATAGGGGTTGCGGATCACCGCAATAGCCGCCGCACGGCGGGTCGGCGGATCGACGGGACGGCCGCCTTCGCTCAGGGTTTCCTCGACGATGGTGATGATCCGGCGGATTTCTGCGCTCATCGCAATCCGTCCTCGCCCTTGATGTCGGCGGCGGCGAGGCCACCCACCCGCGCGTGAACGCGTGCACCGGTCGTCATCGCCAGGATGACCGCCATTTCGTCCGCGCGCGGCGCGTCGGTGATGCCGACCTCGATCGCATCGAAATGGCTGCGCACATAAGAGGCATTGATGTGCGTGATCGGGATGTCGATCCGGGTGCCGGGGCCGCCGACCTTCTTGGTCGAGGGCACGATCGCCCTGGCGTTTCCGAGCAGCTCGCGCATCGCGTAGCCGCCCGGATTGTGCCAGAGCGCGCCGTGTTCGAGTTCGCCGGCAGCACCGACAATGGCGCCCTTGCCATAGCCTTCGATAGCCGAGGCGCCGTCGCCGATGGCGTCGATCAGGCGTCGAGCCATATCGAGACCGAGCGGCTTCAGATCGTCCATGAAGCCGGTGATCTCTTCGACATAGCGCCCGGCAAAGGGGTTGGCGATGACGGCGACGACCGCGCCGCGTTTGAGTGGCCGCACAGCAACCGGGCCGCCCTCATGAAATATCTCCTCGACCTGAACCAGAAATTTCCTGACGACCACAGCCGGCATGTTCGCTCTCTCTTCCCGTCATTTGCTAACTCGTTAGAGTATCAACAATTATCCCCGGCCGCCATTTGTCAAGCTTCGACATCAGGCAAGCGAAAAAAGGCACAACGAAACTGCCTCATAGGGCGATTGACAGCCTGCCGGGCCGCTCATAAACTCATATGACCATCAACGAAAATAGCCGCTGTCTCGGCACTATGCGCGGATGGTCAAGGCGTGGCTTCAAAAGCTGAAAAAAGCTGAAGGGGAATGACATGAAAAGGGCGCTCAAGAGTTTATTCATGGCCGGCACGATGCTTGCCATCTCGTTCGGATCCGCCGCGGCACAGGACAAGGTGTCCATCGCCGCGATCTCGGGATATTTCGCACAGGGCTTTGGTGTTTCCATCGTCAACGGTCTCAACAAGGCCAAGACCGATTTCGGCATCGACCTCAAACTGGTCGACACCGGCAACCGCGCACTCGACTACGAAGAGCAATTCGAGAACCTCGCCAAGGCCAAGCAGTACGACCTCATTTTCGTGATGGGCTGGGAACTGGTGGATTCGCTGCAGAAGGTCGCCAAGGAATATCCCGACCAGCGCTTCGTGTTCATCGACGGCGTGCTCGACAATCCCAGCATGATCTATGCCAATTTCGCGGAAGAACAGGGATCCTTCGTCGCCGGCGCGCTGGCCAGCATGATCGAGGCCAAGGGCAGCGAGTTTCCCAAGATCGGTGACGGCAAGGCGATCGGCTTCGTCGGCGGCCGCGACATTCCCGTGATCCGCAACTTCCTCGGCGGCTACGAGCAAGGCGCCAAATATGCCGCGCCCGATGTGAAGGTGAATTCGGTCTTCGCCGGCACCTTCGACGATCCGGCCAAGGGCAGCGAGCTTGCCCAGGCGCTTTACGGCCAGGGCGCCGACATCGTCTACAACGTCGCCGGCCCGACGGGCGAAGGTGTCATGCAGGCGAGCGCGGCGGCCGACAAATATTCGATCGGCGTCGACATCGACATGTGCGGCTCGGCTCCCGGGAACGTGCTCGCAAGCATGCTGAAGCGCGGCGATATCGCCGTCTACACGCTGATCAAGGACGAGGTCGAGGGCCGTAAGGTCACCGCCGGCACCCGCACCTTCGACCTCGCTTCGGGCGGCGTCGAGGTCAAGGTCTGCGATGACATCGCTCCGACGATCCCGGCCGACGTGACGACCAAGCTGGACGAGATCAAGAAGGGCATCCTCGACGGCAAGATCGAGATCGCCAAGGCGAAGTAAGACGACAACAGCGCATCCTCCCAAGAAAGCGCCAGGCTGGTCTGCTGCGACTTGCGGTGGATCAGCCTTCAATCTGCGAGAGCCATGGTGTCGAACGCGCTGGGGTCGCCGACCCTTCACATGAAAGCCGAGATGGCCGTCGCGCTGACGGGCATCACCAAGCGTTTCGGCGCGTTTGTTGCCAATAACGCCATCGACCTTGCCGTGCGCCGGGGCGAGATCCACGCCATCATCGGCGAGAACGGCGCCGGCAAGACGACGCTGATGAACATCCTGTTCGGCCTGCTGCAACCCGATGAAGGCTCAATCCGACTGAATGGCGAGGAGACGGTGGTCACAGATCCAGCCGTCGCCATCAAGGCCGGCCTTGGCATGGTGCATCAGCATTTCAAGCTGGTTCCCTCGCTCTCGGTCGCCGACAACGTCTTTCTCGGCATGGAGATCCGCCGCCATGGGCTGATCGACCACGCCGCGCAGATCGCGCGCACGCGCGAACTGTCCAAGCGGTTCGGGCTGCAGGTCGATCCGACCGAGCGCGTCGGACTGCTCTCGGTCGGCATCGAGCAGCGCATCGAAATCCTGAAGGTGCTGGTGCGCGGCGCGCGCACCATCATTCTCGACGAGCCGACCGCGGTGCTGACGCCACAAGAGAGCCGCGAACTGTTCCAGACGCTGCGCAGCTTCGTGGCGGAAGGCATGACGGTGATCTTCATTTCGCACCATCTGGAAGAGGTGATGGAGGTCTCTGATACCGTGACGGTGCTGCGCAATGGCAAGAAGGTGGCGACGCGCCCGACGGCCGAGCTCAGCAAGGACGAGTTGGTGCGCATGATGGTCGGCCGCGAGGTCAGCTTCGACCGCCGGCCGCGTGCGCCGTCGCGAGGCGACGTGGTGCTCCAAGTCGAGGACTTGTGGGCGCGCGATGACCGGCGGCTGCCGGCGCTGCGCAATGTCAGCTTCACGGTCCGCTCCGGCGAGGTCGTGGGGATCGCCGGCGTGGCCGGCAATGGCCAGACGGAACTGGCGGAGGTGCTTTCGGGACTCAGGCCGGCAAGCCATGGCGCGGCCCGGCTGAAGGGCCAGAACCTTGCCGCGCTTTCGCCCAGGGAAATCCGCGAAGCCGGTCTTGCCCATGTTCCAGGCGACCGGATGGTGCGCGGTGTCGACCGCAACGCATCGATTGCGGCAAACATGCTGATGGGCCGGCAGCACCGTGCACCATGGAGCAGCAGCGGCGTGCTCAACTGGACCGCCATCAGCGAGAATGCCTCCAGGCTGATCAAGGATTTCGATATTCGCGCGCAGGGACCGGGCGATGCCGTGAAGCGGCTTTCAGGCGGCAACATCCAGAAGGTCGTGCTGGCACGCGAATTCACCAACGGCGCCGATTTCCTGCTGATCGATCAGCCGACGCGCGGCGTCGACATCGGCGCACAGGAGGCCATCCATGACGAGATCATGCGCCAGCGTGCCGCCGGCCGCGCCATCCTTTTGATATCGGTGCAGCTCGACGAACTTGCCGCCCTTGCCGACCGCATCCTGGTGATGTTCAACGGGCGGATCATGGGCGAGGTCGCCGGCGATGGCGCCGACGAGGATCGCATCGGCATGATGATGGCAGGCGTGGCCGCGCCCGAACGCGCTGCGGAGCCGGCATGATCAGGGATCGCTTGCGTGAGGTTTCCGGCCAGATCATCGCCATCGCCGTGGCGCTGATCCTGGGTGCGATCATCATTCTTCTCGTCGGCGAAAGCCCGGTGCGTGTCTTGATGACGCTGCTGCGCGGCGCCTTCGGCGACCAGGAGAAGATCGCCGGCACCTTGCTGCAGACGACGCCGATCCTGATCTGCGGCGTGGCGGCCTGCATCGGCCTGCGCGGCGGCATGTTCAATGTCGGCATCGAGGGCCAGCTTTTCCTCGGCGGCTTCGCTGCCGCCTGGGTTGGCTTCGCGTTTGCCCTGCCTCCCGGCATTCACATGCTGGCGGCTTTGGCGCTTGCGGTCGTGGCGGGTGCTGCCTGGGTCGCGATCCCCGCCTATTTCCGCGCCCGCTACAACACCAATGAGGTCGTCTCGACGATCCTGTCGAACTACGTCGCGGTGCTGCTCACCTCCTATTTCACCATCTTCCTATTCAAGCGGCCAGGTGGCTGGTCGGAGACGCCGCCGATCCTGGCGACCGCCTATCTGCCGGAACTCTTCAGCTTTTCGCGGCTGAACTGGGGGCTGGTCATCGGTCTGGTGCTGGCGCTCGGCGCGGCCCTGATCTTCCGCTACACCAGTTGGGGCTACGGCGTGACGATGGTCGGCTCGGCGCCGAAATTCGCCGAATATGGCGGCGTCAACGTGAAACGACAGGGTTTTGTCGTCCTGCTCCTTTCGGGCGCCGTTGGCGGCCTGGCCGGCGGCATCGAAACGCTCGGCGTCCATCACCGGTTCATGGAGGGCTTCGCTCCCGGTTTCGGTTTCGATGGATTGATCGCCGCGCTGCTCGCCAACGGCTCGCCGGTCGCCACCATCTTCACCGCGCTGTTCTTCGGCGCGCTACGCAGCGGATCGCTGTTGCTCGAGGTCGATACCAGCGCGTCGCGCGAGATCATCACCGTGATCCAGGCGCTGATCATCCTCAGCGTGTCGGCGCAGGTTCTGGTCAAGCGCCGCGGCGACAGCCAGGCCGGGGAGCGGCGATGGAAATTCTAGACAAGCTCGTCAATGTCGCGCTGATCGCGGCGACGCTGCGGACCACCGCGCCCATTCTTCTGGTCGCGCTCGGCGGCTCGTTCACCACCAAGGCAGGCATCTTCAACATCGGGCTCGAAGGCCAGATGCTTGCCGGCGCCTTCTTCGCCGTCATCGGCTCGATCTGGACGGGTTCGGCATTCGCCGGCGTGGCCTGCGGCGTCGCGGCCGCGCTCGCCTTCGCCCTGGTCTTCGCCGTCCTGGTGGTGAGTTTCCGGGCCAATGAAGTGGTGGTCGGGCTGGCGCTCAACATCCTTGCCGGCGGCATGACGATCTCGCTGATGAAGGCGATCTTCGGCACGCGCGGCTCAATCGTCGGCCACGGTATCGTCGGCCTGCCGAAAGTCCAGCTGCCCGGCGCCCGCGCCGTTCTCGGCTCATGGGCGCCACTGATCTCCGGCTTCACGCCGATCGTCTATGTCGCCTTCATCGCGGTGCCGCTGCTGGTGCTGTTCTACAACCGCACCCGTCTCGGGCTCTATATCCGCGTCGTCGGCGAAAAACCCGAAGCCGCCGAGGCGCTCGGCATCTCGATCACGCGTGTCCGTTATACCGCCTCGCTGCTGTGCGGATTGCTGGCGGGCCTTGCCGGCGCGCATCTGTCGCTTGGCTATATCACCATGTTCACCGAAAATATGTCTTCGGGCCGCGGTTTCATGGCGGTCGCCATCCTGATCTTCTCCAATGGCGATCCGCTGAAGGTGCTGTGGGGTTGCCTGCTGTTCGGCTTCGCCGATGCCTTTTCGCTGCGCCTGCAGACATTCGGCTATCCGTCCTATCTGGTTCTCACCGTGCCCTATGTCGTGGCGCTCACGGCGCTGTTCGCGCTGTCCTACCGCGCGCGACCAAAAATCATCACCGAGACGCTGGCTTCGATGCAGAGATTGCTGTCGACCGACAAGAATATCGAGCCAGGCGGCAAACATCCCTCATGAAGGAACTCTCCATGGAACGCATAATCCTCGACGTGGATTCTGCCGGCGACGACATTCTCGCCGTGCTGTTTGCCGCGGCGAATCCAAACCTGCGGCTAGAGGGCGTGACCACCGTGACCGGCGCCGCCGGCCCGATCGAGCAGGTCACCAATGTCGTCCTCAACACGCTGACGCTTGCAGGGCGTGATGACATCCCGGTTCACGCCGGCGCGTGGCGGCCGATCGTCGGCAACGCCAAGGCCGACATGGAGGCGCCGGTCCATTTCGAAAAACGCCTCATCGCCCGTTTCGGCGACCGGCTGAAGAAGTTCAATCCGCCGGCGCCAGCCCCGTCCCGTCAGGCAACGACGGGGCATGCCGTAGACTTCATCATCGACACGGTGATGGCCAATCCCGGCGAGATCACGCTGGTGACGACAGGCCCGCTGACCAATGCGGCGATGGCGCTGCTGCAGGAGCCCCGGCTTACGGGCGCGCTCAAGCGCCTGCTGGTGCTCGGCGGCAATTTCCAGACGCCCGGCAACATGACACCACTGTCCGAGTACAACATCTGGGCCGACCCCGAGGCCTCGCGCATCGTGCTGAACGCCGACGTCGACAAGATCCTTGTCCCGCTCGACATCTGCGAGGACAACCGCGTCGCCGCCTCCATGCTGACGCGCGACGACATCGCCGACATGCAGGCGCTTGCCAGGGACAATCCCGTTTTCAACATGATCGCAGACAGCTTCCCGATCTACATCGACATCTGGCGCGAGTTCTTCGACCTGGTCGGCTTCCCGATGGACGACGTGATCACGGTGGCGCTGGCCTTCGATCCCGGCCTTGCCACCATGACCGAGCCTCTGTTCGTCGATGTCGTGCTGGACGGGCGTATCGCGCGCGGGCAGACCGTTGCCCATCGCGGCCGGCAATTGCTGCCCGGTGGCGGGCCGACGACCACGCGCATCTGCACCGATCTCGACGGCCGGCGCTTCCTCAACATGTTCAAGCAGACTGTCGCGCGGTACGAGCGAGCAGCGTGAAGGACGGTACCATGACCATTGCAACTCCCATCCTGTTCGATTGCGACCCCGGCCATGACGATGCCATTGCGCTGGTCATGGCGCACCGCTCGCCGGCCATCAAACTGCTCGGCGTCACCACCACCTGCGGCAACGCCGAGGTCGAGAAGACGACGGCCAATACGCTGCGCATCCTCGAATTCATCGGCGCCGGCGACGTGCCGGTGGCGCAGGGCTGTCATCGTCCGTTGGCCAGGCCGCTGGTGCTCGGCACCGCCGACGGACCGAGCGGGCTCGAAGGCTCGCCCTATCTGCCGCAGGCCACCATCAAGCCGGTCAAGCAACATGCGGTCGATTTCCTCGCCGATGCGCTGCGCGCTTCGCCCGAGCCGATCCTGGTGGTCGCCACCGGACCGCTGAGCAATATCGGCCTTTTGATCCTCAAGCATCGCGACGTGCTGCCCAAGATCAAGGAACTGATCTGGATGGGCGGCGTGTTCTACCGCAAGAGCGAGATCATCACGCCGACCGAGTTCAATGCCTTCTGCGATCCGGAGGCGCTGAAGATCGTGCTGGACAGCGGCGTGCCGCTGCTGATGGTCGGCCTCGATGTCACCATGCAGGTGCTGATCGAGGCGCCGCAATATGCCGAACTCGCGACCATCGACACGCCGCTTGGCCGGCTCGTCAACGATTGGCTGCTGTTCTACGAGAAGCTGCATCGCAACTCGATGGGCGTCGGCGGGGCGATGCACGATCCGCTGGTGCTGGCGCTGGCGATCGATCCGACGCTGGTGCGCACACGTCCCGCCCATATCGGCGTCGACCTGTCCGGCAGCTACGCATTCGGCGCGACGGTCGCCGATTTCTGGGGCGAGCGCGGCCAGAAGGACAATGCCCGTATCGCGCATGAGGTCGATGCGGGCCGTTTCTTCAAACTGATGTTCGACCTGCTGCGGGATTAAGCCGAAGCGACACGGCACCTCCTGATCATTACGTGGATCGCTAAACGGCGCGACTGAAGGGCGGTGTGCGGCAGGCTGTGCAAGAACTCGGCTCGCAGCAGCCGAACACGGTCGCCGCGAAGCGGGGCTGAGGCTCAGCTCGGCCTGATCGCCGCAATGCTGAAGGCGTTCACGGCATGGAGTATGTTGAAGGCGAGGATTGAGAGTGCCGCTTCGGCTTTCACCGCCCTAAGCTCTCTTCCACCGCCCGTCCACTGAAAGCGTCGCCGGCGACCTGTTGCGCATCAGTCGCGCGATACAGACAGCCCCGCGAGAAGCGGAGCGTACGCGGCGAGCCTGCGGGATACGAACTCCGTGAAGAGCCGCACGCGCTTCGTCTTGCGTGTCTCGCCCTGTGTGAGAAGCCAGACCGTTCCGTACATGTGCAGGTCGGTGCCCGGCACCCTCACCAGCAGGGGGTCGGCATCTCCGACGAAGCACGGCAGCGTCGTGATCCCGAGCCCTTGCCGTACAGCAACGATCTCCGCTGCGGCGTCCGTGGTCCTGAACGGAACCCCCGTGGTGCGAACCTCACCCTCGCTGGCCCACTCTGGAATGCCATGCATGCCTATGACGATCCACCGGATGGGATCAGGCGCGCCCGCACGCCATGCGGCTAGTCGATCGCGGGATATGTAGACGCCGCCGAACAGCTCCGGTCCCTTCAGGCCGTGAAGATTGAGCGGCAGGGTTTTGCGGTCGTAGACGACGCGGATCGCGACGTCGGCCTCGCGCTTGGTCAGATTTGCCAGCTCGCCGGACGACAGGATTTCCATCTCGATGTCCGGATGCAGACGCGCGAAATCGGCGAAGTCCGGGATGAGCAGGTGTGTCGCGAGGATCGGTGTCAACGTCACCCGCAGAAGCCCGCGCACGCTCTGGTCGCGCCCGAAGACGCGCGTCTCCAACTGGTGCGACAACGCTTCCATCTGGTTCGCGAGCTCGAGGACCTCCTCGCCCGCAGCCGTCAGGCGGTAGCCCGAAGGCAGCTTTTCGAACATCTGCGCCCCGAGGCGTTCCTCGAGCTGAGCGATGCGTCGCAGCGCGGTCGAGTGATTCACCCCAAGGCGCTCGGCGCCAGCTCGCAGTGAGCCTCCGCGCGCGACGGCAAGAAAGTAGCGAACGTCATCCCAGTCAATCATGGTGCAATCCGGCACCGAGCGGTGCGCCTGCAAAGCCCGTATCTAACGCATCGTATAGCAGTACGGCCGGTCATTATAGCCTGCGTCAACGAGCGCGGCCCAGTTCCGAACGGCGGATACCGATCGTCGCGGCTGGCGTCAGTCGTCCAACCGGATCGATTTTGCACCACCGATGTGCGCGCTTCCGCACTCAACAACTGACGCCGGCGGACCCATTTCGAGGTTCTCGGAGGCAGATGCTGTCTCGACACCACGAAAAGGAGAAGTCATGGGAAAGCTTGACGGTAAGGTTGCAGTTATCACGGGTGGATCGAGCGGCATGGCGCTGGCGAGCGCCAAGCGGTTCGTTGAAGAAGGCGCCTATGTTTTCATCACGGGCCGGAGGCAAGAGGCGCTGGACGGGGCCGTCAAGCTGATCGGCCGGAACGTGACCGGCGTGCGCGGCGACGCGTCCAATCTCGACGACCTCGACCGCCTGTTCGATACAGTCAAGCGGGAAAAGGGCAAGATCGACGTCCTGTACGCGAGCGCCGGCACGGGCGAAGCCGTCCCGCTGGGCGAGATTACCGAGCAGCATTTCGATGCGACCTTCGGCCTGAATACGCGTGGCACGCTGTTTACGGTTCAGAAGGCGTTGCCGCTGTTCAACGATGGCGGATCGATCTTCATGACCGGGTCAGTTGCTTCGATCAAAGGTTTTCCTGGTTACAGCGTGTATGCGGCGAGCAAGGCGGCGCTGCACGCATTCGCACGCGGGTGGCTCAACGAACTCAAGGGCAGGAATATCCGGGTGAACGTGTTGCACCCGGGGCCGATCGCCACACCGATGCAGGACCAAGTTCTCACCGAGGAGGCGAAGCAGATGTTCGAATCCCTGATCCCGCGGGGAAAGATGGGGCGTCCTGATGAAGTTGCGGCGGCCGCGCTGTTTCTTGCTTCAGACGATTCGAGCTTCGTGAATGGGGTGGAGTTGTCTGTCGACGGCGGCTTCTCGGCCATCTGAAATCGCGCCGGATCGCCGGAGGTGGCTGACCGTCCGGCCGCGAGGAAGTCGTTCACGGCAGGACGTCTACGCGTCAATTCAGGAATTCGAACCGATGACGCGCATCGCTTGGGGTGGCGGTCCGAGGATCTCGCGAAGGTCGCCACGCAGCGAAACGGATAACCCCGCGCCGTTGAGGGCCGGGAATCAATATCTACACGGATTGGAGAAGTATTATGAGCTATGCGATTGTAGGATTCGGTAAGATAGGCCAGGCCCTCGCCCACGCCTTCGCCCGTAAAAACATCGACGTGACCGTCGCGAGCCGCCGGCCGCCCGAGGCGTTGGCGCCGCAGGCTCGGGCGATTGGACCCACGGTCGTCGCCAAGTCGCTGCGGGAAGCACTCGAGGCCGACACAATCATCTTGGCGGTCCCTTTCGGCGAGCATCGCGAGGTTGCGAAAGCCCTGCCGAGTTGGAAAGGCAAGACGGTCATCGATGCGATGAACGCGTTTCCTGTCCCTGAGGAGCTGGACGGCCTCCCCTCCTCCGCCTTCGTCGCGACGTCGTTCACCGGCGCCAAATTCGTAAAAGGTTTCAATCACCTGATTGCGGCCACCCTGGCTGCCGATCCGGTCGTCAAGGGCGGCCACCGGGTCGTCTTTCTGTCGAGCGACGACGAGGACGCGACCGCTCCCGTAGCGGCTTTGGCCAAACAACTCGGGTTCGCACCCATCAAGCTGGGAAAGCTCAACGAGGGTGGCGCGCTGGTGCACGCACGCGGCCACACTTGGGGCCAGCTCATCTTCCAGGATTTGTTCAAGAAGGAGCAGTAACGGATTTACTGTCCACTGTCAGAGGTGCTGCTTGCTCGGGCCCGTCCATGAGAGTCAACGCGGGCTAAGTCATAATCCGAGGTCCGGAAGCGGCGGGGGCTTCGACGTCCCCTTCCCACCGCCAAGCGAATTTCAGAAGGTCGGCTTACCAGACAGCGGCCGCGGCGACGCCATCTCCTGATCAGGTTTTTACACGGTCTGCGCACACCTGCCGACGGCGTGCTATTCGGACGCCGTCGGCGGCTTCCTGTGCCTCACCCCAGTGCCCCTGTTCCTTCGGATCAGGAAGGCGTGGATGGATCTTGGGGGATCTTCCACGCTGCGAAACCAATTCTATGCGTGCCGGTAGGCCCGCAAATCGGTGCCATCACCCATTTTTGGGCGGCCGGTTCCCCAGTTTTCGCGAGCTCTAACTCTTTGTTTTGACGCAATTCCGGACAGAAAACCGTTTCACACTTTTCCTGGAATTGCTCTAGATCCTTGTTTTTTCGCCTGATCTTGTCCGAAAAGTCTGCAACTTTTTGCTTCGCCGACCTTCGGTTCGGGGTCATGCTCTAGCTTTCGCGGGCTTGCAATGCGTCTGCCGGCGGCAAAAGCCAGGGCTCGCCGCGAAGGCGCAGTAGAATTTCCATCCGGTTTGTTGCGCTGAATTTGCCGAGCACGGCGGAAACCTGGTGCTCGATTGTCCGCGGTGAGCGCGACAGGCGTCGTGCCGCCTCCTTGTTGCCTAAACCTTGAGCAATCATCGTGAGCACCTGTTGTTCTTGCCTCGTCAGACCTAGCGGATGCTGCCTGGCCACGGTGTACGGCCCCCGGCGCTGCTTCGGGAGTTGACCGGCGGCTCCGATGCGTTGCGCCAGCTTTCGCGCCAGCACTGCGGCGGGGCGCGCTTCGAGGCCCTCCAATGTCGTCACGGCGCGACCCAGTGCCTCGCCGGCATCGCTTCCGCGGACCTGCATGAGAGCGAGCGCCGACTCATAGGGAAGACCCAGACGGGACCATTCGGCCGAGGCCGCCATCGGATCGCCGCGAAGTTCCAATGCTCGCGGCAAGGGAATGCCGGCGACCGGCACCGGCAGCAATCCCGCCATTCCGCAGCGCTGCCACCAGACTGCCAGTTCGCCGACATCCCAGGGGCGGAAATTGTCTAGGTCCATTTCGGCGAGGGCCGTCAGCTGCTTGCGGCCGGCGCCGGGCTCCTCGGCAAGCCAAGCGGCCTCGGCCAGCGCCAAGCGAACCGGTATGACGCGTTGAGCCTCGCCGGTCGACAGACCCTCCTGGAGTGCCTGCTCCAGCAGGGCCGCGCCACCGGCCTCACCCAGCCGGATCCGCGCCCTGCCGAGTTCCGTAAGAGCCGGCAGGTGCATCACCATCGGCAGGCGCTCGAGATTCATGACGCCCTGGGCAATCGTCTCGGCCTCGCGAAAGCGACCCTGCTCAGTCCGAAGCTGTGCTTGCCGGCCGAGCAGGTATTGCGCCGCCGAATCGAGGTCGTGCCTGGCGCAATACGCAATCCCTTCCGCGAGCAGCCGTTCGGCCAGGACGAAATCCTTGGACACCACCGCGCCTTCGGCGAAGTTCGTATAGGCTCGCGACGCATGGTCGTGAAACCCATGTTCGAGTGCCAGCGCGAGGCTCTCCTCCAGCCGTTCGCGACCGCCTGGGCGATCAGCGAACAGGAGAGAGGTGCCGACATTGTTCAAAGCGTGGACGCGTGTTTCGACTTCGCCAAATTGATCGGCCAGCGCGATCGCGCGCGAGCCCCAATCGATTGCCTCATCAAAGCGATAATGCAGCATGTGAAGCTGCGAGCGCGTGCTGTAGGCCATCGCCAGTTCCGGTCCAGGCGGCAGAGTCTCCACTTCGCGGACCGCCTGGTCGGCGTGGTCTTCAGCCTCCTGACCCTCTCCACGGCGCCAGTGGAGGCGCGACAACCAGCGCAGATTGGCACCGACCTTGTCGATGCGTCCAAGCTGCCGCCAGATCGCAATGGCGCGATGCCGCGCTTCGATGATTTCGTCATAGACGAACTGTGACAGGCCCGCCTCGTAGGCCCAGTCTTCATAAAGCTGGGCTGCCTGCGCCGATGGCGCCTCTGAAACGTATCTGAGCGCGGTCGCCAGATGTGAAGCCGCCTCGCGATGCGCGCCCAGACGCGCGGCCTGCCGGGCGGCCTGCGGCGCAAGCTCCAGTACGCGTTCGCCATTGTCGGCGCCCCCGGCATGGTGCACCCGTCGCGAAAGCAGGGCGCTTGCCTGCGCAGCCGGAAGCTCGGAGAGTGCTGCTTCGACTTTCGCATGAAGCGACCGTTGGAGAGACGGAGCGAGGCGGTCGAGCGTGGCTTCCCTGGCAAGCTCATGGCGAAACGTCAGCGCACCCTGACCGTCCCGCCGCAGCAATCCACGCCCCACGCACCGGTCCACGAGAGCTTCGGTCTCGTCCCCGAGAAGCGACCGGATCAGCCAAGGTTCAACGCTGCCCGGCATGATGCTCATGACCTCCAGCACCTCGCGCTCTCCAGGGGTCAGGCGTGACAGGCGCGACCAGACCGCGTCGCGTATGGAATCGGGCACGCGCCCCAGGTCGGCCTCACTGCTGGACAGAAGCTCGGTGACGAAAAAGGGATTACCCTCGGTAATGCGATAAAGCTGGTCGGCGGAGCGGCCGGCCTGCTCGGCCAGCACAGTCACTGCCTGGGAAGACAGCGGTTCCAGCGTCAGGCGGCGCACCGAGGCGGACGGAAGGTCGCCGAGCACGTGGGTCAGAGGATGATCGGCACTTATCTCGTCTCTGCGCATGCTGAGCACCAGCATCGTGCGAAGCAGGGAGACGCGGCGACCGAGGTATCTTACCAGGTCAAGTGTCGCATTATCAGCCCAATGCATATCCTCGAAGATAAGCACCGTCGTGCCCTTGGTGTGCTGAAGCGCATTCAACAGCGCCGGGAAAAGCCGCTCCGGCGCCGCTGTCTCCTCGAGCAGCGCCGCCACACGAGGGTCCAGCAGATGCGCCATGTCCTGAAGAGGACCGAGCGGGCGTGGCGTGAAGAGCGCCTCGCACCAGCCCCACAGCACCCGGCAATTCCCATCGGTCTCCTCCGCGAATTCGCGCAGGAGGGACGTCTTGCCGACGCCCGCTTCGCCGTCCACCAGCACGGTTCCGCCGTGTCCGGCCGCGGCTCTCTCGGCCCGGGCCAACAATATTCCAAGCGGCCCCTCTCGCTCAAGCAGCATAAGAGCTCACACCTCCACAACCTTTGAAGGTACAGCACTAAGCCTTGAGTGCAACAACGTCATTTCACCTGGGTGATCGGACTGGCGATCGCATCATGCATATCACTGGCCGCCAGCCGCACTCGGACGCTGGTACCGGCGTCGAGGAATATCCCGCCAGTTTCAGGCTCAGCTGGCCGTGCTCTACCAGACGCCCTCGTGCAATTTCGCGGCCTCCTCGACCAGCATCGGCCCGATGACCTCGACGGTGCGCTGACCGGCTTCGAAGACCACGCGGCAGGGCAGGTCGAGGGTCGGGTTTTCCGGATGATTGCCGGTGATCGCCTTCAGCTCACTTTCGCCGAGTCCATAGACGACCCGGCCAATGCCTGCCCAATAGGCAGCGCCCGCGCACATCGCACAAGGTTCGGCTGACGTGTACATGGTGCATTGGCGCAGGAAAGCAGGCTCGTAGCCTTGCGAAGCCCGGGTCATCAGCACGCGCTCGGCATGACCGGTCATGTCGCGGGTCGGATTGAAGGCGTTCTCCTGTTCCATCAGCACGGCACCGTCCGGCCCGACCAGGATCGCGCCGAAGGGATGATTGCCGGTTTCCTGAGCTCGGATTGCGACCTTGAAGGCCTGGCGCAGGTGATGTTCGTGGTCGATGGGCATGGCCTTGGTCATCGATTGGTCTCCCTGTTCGCAGCGTATAGACTGCGTGGTCGGGCGACCAGTGACAAGATTCACGATGGCGCCGTGCCGTTCAGGATGTCCACCCCCGTTGCCAGCCGCCAGTGGCGGCTGCCAGGGCCGCAAGGCGGGATCAGTGTCCCCCCTCTCCCTCGATCCGACGGTCAACATGGAGAAGCGCTGCGCAAGGCGGCCTTGCTAATGGCGTTCGCCGGAACTTGGCCTGGCCTTCGCCGCTTCGATCTGTGATGCGGCGAATTGGCGGGCATGCAAGGCGATCGCGCCGCCGTCGGTCCACAGATCCCGCCAGATCGCCAAATCGTGCGACAGCCCAGGCGCCACCACCGCCGATGAGAAGGATTCGAACGTTATCGGCCCGTGGTAGCGAATGTCGTCGAGCGCATGGAAGAAGCCGGTGAAGTCGATATGGCCGGAGCCGAGCAGACCGCGATGGTTCTCGCCGATATGAACATAGCCGAGCCGGTCGCCAACCAAATGCAACGGGCGCACCAAGTCGTCCTCCTCGATGTTCATGTGATAGGTGTCGAGGTGGATCATGATGTTGTCGGCGCCGATGTCGTCGGTTCGAGGGCCTGTCTTGCCGTATTGACAACGTTTGTCTCGTAGCGATTGCAGACCTCCAGGCCAAGCACGACGTCGACTGCCGAGGCAGCCCTGGCAAGGTCGCGGAGGACGGATACAGCATTGGCGCGACCGCGGGCGCTTACCGGATAGCCGTATTTGCCGAGGGCGCTGTAGAGCGCGCCGGTGAGCACGCGGCCACCGAGACCCGCCGTCGCATCGAGCGATGCCTTGAGCAATTGCGCGCCGCGTTCCACCACCGCGGTGTTCTCGTTGGACACGTCCGCATCAAAGGCGAGCCCGCGCGAGCAGGCGACTTGGAGCCCGGCATTGTGCAGCAAGGTTTTGGCATGAGCGACGTCCAGCCGATCAAGATCGTGTAGCGACAGTTCGAGAAGGTCGAAACCCGACTCCGAGGTGCGGGCAACGGCGCGTTCGATCGACTGACGCGACGTGTCGCCAACCCACACCAGAGCATGAACACCCAGTGGATTTGAGGTAGTTCTCTTGGTCACAAAGGTGCTCCGTTGGTTGCAGAATTCCAGGCCCGGTGCCCGTCAGGACGCAAGTATAAACCATATGGAAAGAAATTTGACATGTGGAAAGAAATTTGATTGCAAGATGCAACAAATTTCCTTCCCGACACGCGCTCGCTGTGCGCGACCGCAGACGCCGAGCATGCCGCCGATCAGCAGGCGAAGGAGCCGCTTCAAGAACCGGAGACGCTCCTCAAGCGCTCCTTGGTGTCTTCCGAGAGCCGGAGGGGCGGGCTCGCGCCGACATGTTCAGTGCCACGGCGGCGCGAACGAGCGCCTTCAACGCCTCTTCATCGATCGTATCGCCTTCATGGAAATCGATGGCGCGCCTGGTGTTGCCTTCAAGGCTGGAGTTGAAGAGACCTGAAGGATCCTCCAGCGAGGCGCCCTTGGCAAAGGTCATCTTCACGACATTCTTGTAGGTTTCGCCGGTGCAGATGATTCCGGCATGCGACCACACCGGAACCCCTCTCCACTTCCACTCCTCGATCGCTTCGGGATCGGCCTGCTTGATGAGAAGCCGAACCCGGGCGAGCGTCTCGCCCCGCCAATCACCCAGCTCCGTGATTCTCGCATCTATCAACTGGGAGGGAGAGGCTGCTCCTTCTCCTTCATCCGACCCGCTCTTCTTCATGGCTGTTCTCGCTGTTTCATGGTTGCTGTCGCTCTTCCTCCGCTCACATCCGCTCGCCGGGCAATTGGCTGGCTTGCTTCACCCAGGCGGCGAACTGGGCTTCGTCGAGCTGGTCATGCTCATGGATGTCGAGATAGCGCACTTCCTTTTGCTTGGACTGGCCGGGAGGAACAGGCTGCAACGACGTGCCGCGGAAGAATGCCACCTTGACGTATCTCGTGAAGCAATGGATGCCGAGGAACCAGCCCTCCCCCTCGATGCCATAGAGGGGCGAGTTCCATTTGACCGCCTTGTATACATTTGGAACAGCACGCGCGATGAGCGCGTCGAGGCGGCGCCCGAGGTCGCTTTTCCAGCCCGGCATGGCCGCGATGTAGGCCTGCACGGGGGCATCTCCATAGGCCTTCGCGATCTGGGGGTTGCCGCCCGAGAGGAGGGCCGGCTTCGCAGCGGCCTGCTGAGCAGCGGTCACCTTGGCGATCTTAGCCGGCTTCTTGGATGTCTTGGCCATTGTTCACTCCAGCACGTGTTCACTCCACTACGCTGGCGCCTCGCCCGCTGCGCCATTTGGTGGCATAGGGCAGCACGAACATGTACAGGCCGGTAAACAGCAGCAAGGCGAGCGGCAGCAGCGGCGAGTAAACCACCCAGAGAGGAGGTTCTCCCCGTGCCATGGCGACGAAATTGGCGATGACGGTCACCGTAAAGGCAATCGACAGCCAGCGGTGGATCTGCCTGACCCAATTGTTCCAATTCAATTCACACCTCCTCTGAAAGACAAACCGAAGTGACCCGCCTTACGGCGACCTTCTTCGTAACCTGGCAGACTTCAATCCAACCGCGCCAAGACCTGTTCCAGGTTCGCGAAGAATTTCCGCCACCCAACCGTTGCGCCCTTGTAATAGGGTCGCTGGTCCGACCGGAAGCCCGACTGTTCCATGCGCAGATGGGTCCCCGTGCTCGTCGGAGTGAGCGTCCAGGTGACGACACTCCTGAGATCCTTGGTGTCCCATGTATAAGACAGCGTTTTGGCCGGCTCGACCGCCTGGACCTGACAGTCTACGGCGCCCCAGTCTGCGCTAACATTGAAACGGTGGCCCTCGTCCGGCTTGAAATCGTTCTTCATCATCAGCCACTCCTCAATCAGGTGTGATTGCGTGAGCGCGCGCCAGATCTTTTCCGGCGGATAAGGAATTTCACGCTCGACAACGACGGAACGCGTTTCGGCCGTTGTTTCATTCATTGGTCCATCCTTTTCAGCAAGTCTTCGAGGTGGTCGAACCGGGCTTCCCAAAACCCGGCCATCTCGCTTGTCCAGTCCATCAAGGGGGCAAGCGCGCCGGGCTGTGCGCTGTAATGGGTCTGTCGTCCTTCATGACGGTCGCGCACGAGCCCGGCCTGCCTCAGAAGGCCGAGATGCTTCGAGACGGCCGGCTGCGAGATCCCGGCCTGAGCAGTCAGGGCGCCCACGGTCTGCTCTCCTTCGCGACACAGCCGTTCGAAGATAGCGCGCCGCGTCGGATCGGCGAGCGTCCTGAAGAGCACATCGTGAGCGTTCGCCATGTGGATCGATAGTCCTCGTCTTACCAGCGCACCAGCTGGGTGATTTGAACAAGGTTGCCGCAAGTGTCGTTCAGCTGGGCGATGGTCGAGCCGGTCACCTCGGTCGGCGGCATGGTGAACTCGGCGCCGCGCGCCTTGATGCGCTCATAGTCGCCTTTGACGTCGTCGGTGAAGAACATGACCGCGGGCTGGCCCTGCTGGAATATGGCTTGCTGGTAGGCCTTGGCCGCCGGGTTATCGTTGAGCGCGAGTTGCAGCTCGGTTCCATCCGGCTCGTCGGGCGAGGTCACGGTCAGCCAGCGATACGGCCCGTTGCTGAAATCGGTCTTCTTGGCAAGGCCGAGCACCTCGGTGTAGACGCGCAGGGCTCTTTCCTGGTTGTCCACATACACGCTGGTCAATTTGAGCTTCATTTTGCACTGTCTCCGTTTGTCACGTTCGCGGGGTGCGCCGCGTCACTTCATCGATATATAACCAAATGGCTATTGATTGATGTATAACCACGGAGATATGTATTCGTCAAGCGGGAAGGTGGCGCGGGTCTTCGCCATGGGAGCCACCAGCGATGCGGGGCCGCCTCGTCGGGTTCGGCAGGCTACGCGATGGCACTTGGTTCGTGCTCGGCTACATTGACGTCGCCAATCACTGGGCCTTGGGCTTGATCAGCACATTGTCCCACCAATTGTCGACGATGTGAGGCAATTCGACCGCAGGCTCCCGGCCCAGCAAAAGCGCCAGCACGCGTGGTGGCGTGAGCGGCGTTTGCTGCACCCGGCACCCCGTCGCGCGCGCGACGGCACAGGCGACCGCGGCAGGGGGATTCATGATCGGTACTTCGCCGGCGCCTTTCGCGCCCAACGGCCCAATGGATGGTGCGCCTTCATAAAGATCGATCTCGACAGGCACGGTGTCGAGCGCCAGCGGTACACGATATGTCTCAAGGCTGTCTTGCCTGATACAACCATCCTCGCCGATCGTATGTTCCTCATGCAGTGCGTAGCCCAACCCTTGCGTGACCCCGCCCTGGATCTGTCCGTGGATGGCGCGTGGGTTGAGCGCCCGGCCGACATCCTGCACCACCTTGTAGCTCAGGACCTCGACATGACCGGTCTCGGCGTCCACGGCGACCTCGCAGTCGTGGACGTTGAAGACGGGAATATCGATGGCGTCGATGAAATGGCCTGCGGCGCAGCCGGGCATCGCCGGCACGCCGGGATTGGTGAACGAGCCACTGCCGACCACAGGGCCTGTAACCTGATGCGCGCGCTGGACGACCTTGGCGATGGTCGTTCCCGACCCCTCGATCCCGGCAATCTCGACCCGCCCGTTGCGCAATACCAGCCGGTCCGGCCGGGTCTGAAGCAATTCGCTTGCCGTAGTCAGGATCCTGTTGCGCACGTCCGCTGCAGCGGCGACGCTCGCCGCACCGACCGAGACGGTTGTCCGTCCTCCGCCAACGCCGAGATCGAAGCCGGCCGCATCCGTGTCGGCGTTGCGGACGATGACATCATCCGGGTGGATGCCGAGTTCGTGGGCGACGATCTGCGGCAATGCCTGCACCATCGTGCCCTGGCCCAACTCGACGCCGGCAGTGATGAGCGTCGCGCTGCCGTCGGCATTGAGGTTGATGGTCGCCGTCGAGGGACCGACAAAGACGAACCAGGTCCCCACCACGGTGGCGCGGCCGTACAGGCGATCGCCCGCCAGATGTTTCTTCGAGGGCGACGTTTCACGCAGACGTTCCATTCGGTCGAGCATCGGTCCGAGCACGTCGCCCTCGAAGACCTGACCTGTCGCGCCGAGGTCGCCGTCGCCCAACACGTTCCGTCGCTTGAATTCGAGCGGGTCCATGCCGATGGCGTCGCAGATTTCGTCGGTATGGCACTCCAATGCAAAGGTGTTGTAGACGCCATTGCAGGCGCGAAAGGCGCCATTGGGCGCGGTGTTGGTATAGATGGCGCGTGTCGCCAGCTTGATCGACCCGAGCTTGTAGTTGCCGCCGAGCGTGTGCGCCGTCATCGTGGTCAGGAATATCTGCTCGCCGCCATAGGCGCCGCAATCCATCAGCACAACAGCTTCACGACCGACGATCTCGCCTTCCTTGGTGACCGCCGAACGAATTTTGATGTCGGCATTCTCGCGGCAGAGGCAGGTCAGCATCTCCTCCTGCCTGGAATAGACGAGGCGCACCGGCTGCCCGGACTTGCGCGCCAGGATTGCGGCGTAAGGTTCGAGCGTGCAGTCGAATTTCTGGCCGAAGGCACCGCCCACCGGCGGCACCGTGACATGCACCTGGGAGGCTGGAACGCCGAGGAGCTTCGCGGTCATGTTGCGCACTGTCCACGGCACTTGTGTCGACGTCTCGATGTGGTAGCGCCCGTCCTCATAGGTGGCGACGACGGCCCGGGCTTCGAGCGAAACATGGTTCTGCCGGCCGACCCGAAAGCAGCTCTCGACAATGACGACGTCGTCTCGCGCGAATGCCACGTCCGTGTCTCCCCGGATCACCGTCGCCTCCCAGGCGACATTGCCGCCGCGCGCAGCGCCTTCGAACAGAACTTCGTAGCTCTTCCAATCCGGATGAACCAAGGGCGCGCCAGGCGCCAGCGCATCGGCCATGGTGAGCACGGGAGGGAGAGGTTCAAGCTCGACCTCGATCGCGCGCGCTGCCGCTTGAGCCTGCTCATAGGTGTCGGCGGCGACCGCGGCGATCTGCTCGCCATGGAAACGGATGACGCCCGAGGCGAAGAGCGGATGGTCGGCGATGCCGATACCGTGCATTCCAGGAGCGTCTTCGGCAAGGGCTATGGCGCGCACGCCCGGCATCCGCCTGGCGCGTGTGGTGTCGATCCTTATGATACGCGCCGACGCGACCTCCGAGCGAAGCACCGCCGCGTGGAGCATCCGTGGAGACATACGGTCGACAGTATAGCGCGTGCGGCCGAGCAACTTGTCGCGCGCGTCCCGGCGCGGCAGGTTCATCACGACGCTTGATGGGTCAGCGGTGGCCATCTTTTCAACTCCGCCTAGCCAATGCAGCGGCCGCGTCGACCAGACGCTCATAGCCTGTACACCGGCAGATATTGCCGACGAGCGCCGCCTTGATATCGTCTCTTTCGGCGTGCGGGCGCTCTTGGAAGAAACTCGTGAGCACCATCAGGATGCCGGGAAAGCACATGCCACATTGGACAACGTCGTGCTCTTCCATGATCTGCTGCAGAGGCGACGGCTCGCCGGCCGCCGCAAGGGACTCGACCGTGCGCACGTCCCGTCCCTCGACTGTAGCGAGCGGCACCAGGCAGGATACGACTGGCCGTCCATCGAGATGCACGGTGCAAGCGCCACAGATCCCTTCCCGGCACGCCACCTTGGCGCCGGTAAGAAAGAATTCATCGCGCAGCACATCGATGAGCGGCGTCATCGAACCGCGGGTCGAGATCCGGTCTTCGCCGTTGATCACCAGGTTTGTCGGCATGGCTGTTCGCTTTCAAATTCATCTCTGTTGCCGCGCGGCAAGAGCGGCTTGCGCCGCCCGCCGCACGAGGGTCGGCAGGACCTGCACCCGATACCATCCCGGCGCTTCGACGCTCTCACGCCCGGCGAAGACGCCCACGCCGGCCTTGGCCAGCTCATACGCCTTGGCCGGGTCCAGTGGGTGCCCCAAAAGCTGCGCCTCCAATTGCGGCCAGCGTCGCGCCGAAGCTTCGACGGAACCCACCGCTACTTTGATGTCTTCGATCAGACCGTCCGACCCAAGTGCTACAGCCATGCTGACGATCGCCACGGGGTAGTCGCCGGCCTTGCGCAGTGGCAGCCGGGAATGGCCGGTCTGCACGGGCTTGCGCGCGATCACCACGCCGGTCACCAGTGTTCCCGGTTCGAGCGTGCGGCGGATATCCAGCAGGCGGCCGAGCGGCACGCGCTCCTGGCCGCTTGGCGTGCGAAGCTCCACCGATGCGTCGAGGCACAGCAGAGCAGGCGAGAGATCGGAAGCTGGGAAGTCCGACGTGCAGAGATTGCCGCCCACGGTCGCCATCTGCCGCACGGCCGGGTTCGCGGCTCCGCCGGCGGCAGCCACCAGCCCGTCGCATCCCTCGACACCGGCCAGTGCCGCGATCAGGTCGGCATGGGTGACGCAGGCGCCAATATGGATTTCGTCGTCCGTCATTTCGACTGAACGCAACTCAGCGATCCCGCCGATGCCGACATAGGACGAGCGCAGCTCTTCACGCCGGATCGGCGCCCGCATGATCCATGTGGCGCCGGCAAGCGGTGCGCCGGCCGGCCCGCGATCGGCCAACGCCGCGACGGCGTCGGCGAGCGACGTTGCGACGTAGAGGCGCTCCCCTGTGCTGGCTGGCATGCGGCGAAGTCCTTCCTGCGGCATCTGCGGAGACCGCCGGCCCAGGGGTCGGCGATGAGCCCGCGATATCGATCAGAGGCTGCCGCCGGGCTGACCGCCGGAAAGCCGCCACGTCATCGGCAGCACGGCCGCGGCAAGCGCGAGCTTGAGCAGATCGCCGAGGACGAACGGATACAGCCCCCAGGCAAGAACCGGCTTGTCCCATCCGACGATGGTACCGAGCCAGGACAGACCGAAGGCGTAGATCACGACAGTCCCTAAAAGCATGGAAAGCGCCATTGTCGCGATCCTGCGGTCCCAGCCGCGGCTGGCGAGGAAGCCGCAAAGGGCCGCGGCGGGCAGATAGCCGAGCAGGTAGCCGCCGGTCGGGCCGACCATATAGGCAAGGCCGATGCCCTTTTCCGGCGTTCCGGCGAAAACCGGAAGTCCGAGCGCGCCTTCAGCGAGGTAAAGGGCCACCGTCGCGGCGCCGAGGCGCCATCCGAAGGCCGTTCCGATAACGAGGACGACGAAAGTCTGCATAGTCATCGGCACCGGATAGAACGGAACCTGCAGCTTGGCCGACAGCCACAGCGCCAGCGATCCGCCGACGACCAGCGCCGCATTGCGCAATGCGGTGTTGGACCCAGAGAAAGTCCTGTCGGCCAGTGTGGGGTAAAGCGTCGTGGAAGACATGTCTCGTTCCTTTCTGGTATTGGGCGGATTGCCGTCAGCGGCTGCCGACCAGCATGCGATAGCGGACCTGATCGAGGATGACGGCGAGCACGAGCAGCGACCCCAGCAGCACCATCTGCAGGTAGGAGCCGATCTGCGCGATGTTCATGCCATTCTGGAGAAGCACGATGAAGAACGCGCCGAGCACCACATTCTCGACACGGCCGATGCCGCCGCGCAGCGACACGCCGGCAATGACGCAGGCGGCGATGGATTCAAGCGCAATGGTGCCGCCGAGATTGGTCTCGCCGGATTCGACCCGCGCCGTCATCAGCACGCCGGCAAGAGAGGCAAGCAGCGCACAAAGGGCGTAGGAGAAGAACAGTACCTTCCTGGTGTTGACGCCCGACAGATTGGCCGCCTTGACGTTGCCGCCTACCGCATAGACATGGGCGCCAAAGATTGTGCGGTTCATGATCAGCCACATGACGATGATGGCGACGATGGCGAACAGCACCGGGACCGGCACGCCGAGAACCCGGCCGAAGCCGAAGAAATTGCCGAAATCAAACGGCAATCCCGATACCGGCACGCCGCCCGTCAGGAACAGGGCAATGCCCGCGCCGATCGATTGCAACCCGAGCGTCATGATGAAGGGCGACACGCCGAACTGGGCGATGCCAAGCCCGTTGAGGCAGCCGACAAGCAATGCGGCGCCGAAGCCGGCGAACGCGCCAAGAAGGATCGCCACCCAGACGAGGTCGGGCATTGCGGCGACAAGCGCGACCATGGTGAGCGCCGACACGACCGATGTCAGCGCGATCGCCGTGCCGACCGAGAGATCGAAGCCGCCGGTGATCAGCACCAGCATCTGCCCGAGCGAAACCAGGACGAGGTAGACCGACTGGCGCGCGACATTGGTCAGGTTCTGGATCGACAGGAACTGCGCCGAGACCAGAGCGAACACGACCAGCGTGGCGGCAAGAAAGAACGGCAGCACGCCGATCCTCAGGAACAGGCCGCGGATGGCCGCGAGCACAAGATTTCGTTTCGGCGCCTCGGTTTCCGTCAGGACCGGTGAGCCTTGGGAGACGGTCATGCCGGAACCCTCGTGTCAGCGAAGAAGTGTTTGAGGACATTCTCTTCCGAGATGGCGGCGCCGGCCAGTTCGGCGGCGACCCGACCCTTGGAGAAGACGACCAGGCGATGGGCCAGATGCATGACTTCCGTCAGGTCGGACGAGACGACGACGACGGCCTTGCCGGCCTCCGCGATTTCCTTGATGAGCCGGTAGAGCGCCGACCTGGTGCCCATGTCGACGCCCACGGTCGGCTCGTCGAAAATATAGATGTCGTGCTCCTTGGCGAAGCCCTTGCCGAAAAGCACCTTCTGCTGGTTGCCGCCGGACAGCTTGGATACGGAGCGGTTCAGATAAGATGGTGAAATATCGACGCGCGCGGCGATGCCGTCGGCAAGTTCGCGGCTGCGGCGCGGCGAAATGAAGCCGATCCGGTTCGAGACATCGTCGCGGCCGAGCAGCGAAAGCGCGATGTTGTCGCGCGCCGTCGCGGCCAGCTGCAGGCCTTCGGTCTTGCGGTCGGGCGGCAGGTAGAACACGCCGCCGCGCAGCAGCTCGCGCGTCACCTTGCCGGTCACGTCCCTGCCCTTCAGCATGACGCGGCCTGCTCTGATCGGCTGGAGGCCAAGCACGCTACGCCAGAGCCGCGACTTGCCGCTGCCAACGAGGCCGGCGACGCCGAGGACCTCGCCGGCACGCACGTCGACGGAAACGCCATGCACGCCGGCGCTGACGATATTGGTCAGGGACAGCACGGTTTCCCCGTCAGGGCTGCGCGCGATCTCGGGATAGATCTGGTCGATCGCGCGACCGGTCATCAGTTCGACCAGCGCGTGTTCGGAAGTCTCCTTGGCGGAGACCGTGCCGATCATCCTGCCGTCACGCAGCACGCTGATCTGGTCGGCGATCTCGGCGAATTCCTGGATGCGGTGGGAAATATAGATGATGCCGACGCCCTCGGCCCTTGCCCTGGCGATGAAGCCGAACAGTTTGCGCGTCTCCTTTTCGGTCAGCGACGCGGTCGGTTCATCGAGGATTAGAACACGCGCCTTGGCCAGGAAAGCCTTGGCGATCTCGACCATCTGCTGCTCGGCCCGCGAGAGAGCAGAGACGGGACGTCGGACGTCGATCTCGAAGTCCAGTTCGTTGAAGAGATTTTGCGCGCCCGCGATCATGGCGCGACGGTCGAGGAACAGGCCGCGCCTGGGCTCACGCCCGAGATAGACATTCTCATAGACCCGCAGTGTCGGCACCAGCGAGAATTCCTGGAACACTGTGCCGATGCCGAATTTCGCGGCATCATGGACCGATTGCAGTTCGACCTCCTGGCCGTCGATCCTGAGCGAGCCCGATGTCTGCTTGTAGACCCCGGACAGTATCGAGATCAGCGTCGACTTGCCGGCGCCGTTCTCGCCGAACAGCACATGCACTTCTCCAGGCAGAAGCCGGAAGTCGACGTTGCTGAGCGCCTTGACGCTCAGGAACGTCTTGGTAATTCCGGTCATCTCGACAAGAGGCGGCATTGGGGGCGGCATCAGCGCATCCATCGGTTTCCACCGGAAGACCGGCCCCGCAGGCGGGGCCGGGCCGGTTTCGGATCATTCCACGTTGAAGATCGGTTTGTAACCTTCCGGCGGCAGGATGTTGGTCTGCGGAACATCGTTGACGTTGGCGGAGTCGACCACGAAGATCTTGGGGCCGACATGCTTGATGTATTCCTTCTTCTCCAGGATGCGGACGGCCTGGTCGATCGCGATACGGCCCTGGATCACCATCGAGTCGGCAGGCGCCGCCAGGATGAGGCCGCGCTTGATGCCTTCATAGACGCCCGGCGTCATGTAGAAGGCCAAAAGATCCACCTTACCTTGCAGCCCTTGCTCACGGATGATGCCTTGCGCGGCTTCGGCGGTGACCGCGGTTCCAGCGATGTAGCGGATCTTCGGATTGGCTTGCAGCTCGTCCTCGACGAGCTTGAGCTGCACTTCCTTGCCGGTGTCGCCGAACTTCGGCTCAAGGACCTTCACCGCCGAACCCTTCACCGCATCGAGGAAACCCTTGTTGGCGGCTTCGACCCAACCCGCTCCCGCCGGTCCTGGGAACCAGCCGACCTCTACCTCCTCGCCGCCGGCCGGATGTTTCTTGGCCAGATACTCGCCGGCCGACGATCCCATCGTGTAGAACGAGACCAGCGACTTCGCCGACACATCCGGCGATGAGATGCCGTTGATGACGTCGATGACCGGGATGCCCTTCTTGTGGATCTCGGAGACGAGATTGTTGAGGCCGTCGAAGGAGATCGCGCCGATGACGACGGCCTGCGCGCCGCTCGCCACGCAGTCCTCGATCTGCGAGATCTGTTTGTTGAGCTCGGTGTAACCGCCGGCTTCGACCAGATTCATCTTCACGCCGAGACGCTTGGCTTCCTCGGCAACGCCATAGTCGACGCCAAGCCAGTAGGCGTCTTTCATGTGCGGGAACGAAACGCAGATCTTCCAGGGTTGCGAAGCCTTGTCCAGCGCCACGTAGGAGACGTCCATCGGCTTGCCGTCGGCGGCGAAGGGCGGTTCGATCTTCTCGGCGTCATAGGGCGACCAGTCGGCGGCATAAGCGGTGCCTCCGGCGATCAAGACCGCCGTCGTCACCAGCATCATTTTCCCGAGATTTCTCATGTCATTCCCCTTTCTTGTTATCGGCCGCCGCCTTCCGGGCGGTTCGGCCGCACTTCCCAAATGTCAGTTGCCTTCTCTCAGGCGAAAACGCTCCTGATCCTGTCGAGCAATGCTGCCCGGTCGGCGCGGGCTTTCAGCGCGCCGTCCATATCGACCTTGACGAATCTGGTGGGCGTGTTCGGCTGCAACTGGCCGATCAGATCCATGTCCGCCGAAACAACCGTGCCGACCATGAAGTAGCCGCCGCCCGAGACAGCGTCGCGATGCAGGATGATCGGCTCGGTGCCGCCCGGCACCTGGATGGAGCCGTAGGGGTAGCAGCTGTCGACGATATTCGATGGGTCCGATCCCGCGCCAAACGGCTGGTCGCGCTCGACGAATTGCAAGGGACGGCCACCGCGGAAGCGATAGCCCATGCGATCGGCCTCGGGCGCCACCTTCCACTGGTCGTCGAAGAAATTCCGGTGCGTTTCCTCGGTGACACGGTGCCAATAGAGGCCGGGCAGAACCCGCAGTTCGGCCGGCATTCCAGGTCGCCGGCGCAGGGCTTCCGGAATGCTGCGCCCTTCCCTGCCGCCAGCGGCATTGCCGACGGGCAACTCGTCATCCTTGGCGATGGCACGGCCCTTGAAGCCGCCCAGCGCGCCGATCGGGTAGGTCGAGCGGCTGCCGAGCGCGAGCGGCACGTCGATACCGCCGGCAATTGCGATGTAGATGCGTGCGCCGGTCTGCAGGAAGCCGAAGCTCAGCACCTGGCCTGCCCTGACCTTCAGCGCGGTCCAGGACGGCTTCTCCTCGCCATCGAGCTTGATCGGCATGTCGGCGCCGGTCACCGCGATCAGTGCGTCGCGGGTGAATTCGAGCTGCGGTCCGACGAACACCGCCTCGAGGCCGGCAGCGCCCTCGTCATTGCCGACGATCAGATTGGCGGCGCGCAGCGCCAGCCTGTCCATGGCGCCGCCGATCGGGATGCCAAGGTGAAAGTAGCCGGGACGGCCGAGATCCTGAACCGTGGTCGAAAGCCCCGGATTGAGTACTCTAACGACCATTGATCATGCCCTCCAGCCTGGCGTTGTAGCCGTCAATGTCCTTCTGGAATTCGCGCAGGTCGAAAGTGACGTCGCTGATTGCGGGGGTGAACCGGCCAGCGGCGACTTGCTCTACGGTGTGGTCGTATTCTTCGCGGCCGATCGGCTTGAACTTGACGATGTCGCCGGGACGGAAGAACACCATGAAGTCGCGGAGATAGCTGGTCTTCTGCTCCGGATCGAAGATCGGCATCGGCGTGATGCCGAACATCTGGTAGCCGCCAGCGCCGCGGACCGAATAGATGCAGGAAAAGCAGCCGCCATAGCCGATGGTGAGCTTGGGCGTGTCGGTGCGCGGCCTGAGGTATTTCGGCACCTGGATCTGCCGCGGCCGGTCGACCATCTGATACATGAACGGCAGTCCGGCGACGAAGCCGACCATCGACACGAACCATGGCGACCCGGCATGGGCAGCGATGAAGTCGTCGACCGTCGCGTAGTTGTTGATGCGGGCGGCGTATTCGAGATCGGTGGCCTTGGGATCCTGGTGCCGCTCGCGGAAACGCATCAGCGTCTCGTGCGTCCAGGGATCCTGGTAGAATACCGGAATCTCGATGATCCTGGTGGCGATCACCGGATCGGTTTTGCTGGCGGCACTTTCAATGGCCTGCACTTCGCGCAGCATGTCGTCGGGCCGGATCATGTCGGGATTGAACTTGATCTGGAACGAGGCATTTGCCGGGCAGATCTCGGTCACGCCCTTGATCTGGCTGTCGCGCACGGCGTTGGTCATCGAGAGGCTCTTGAAAAAGGCCTCCAGCGACATGCTCTCGTCGCATTCGACAAAGAGATGCTCATCGCCACCGAATGAATAGCGGTTCTTCATCAGGCCACCTCCCTCGCGCCGCTCGGCGAAGCGGCGAATTTCGTTTCCAGCCAATCCTCGAGAAAACGCGTATGGAAGCGCCCGGCCGCCACGTCGGCATCGGCGGCGAGCGCCTCGTGCAGCGGCACGGTCGTCGGAATGCCAGTGATCTTGAGACCGGCAAGAGCGGTGCGCAGTTTGGCCAGGCAGGCGACGCGATCGGCGCCGTGCACGATCAGCTTTCCTAAAAGCGAATCGTAGAAAGGCGGCACTGCGTAGCCGGCAAAGAGCATGGTGTCGAAACGGATACCCTCGCCCTCGGGGACGCTAAGTGCTTCGACGGTGCCCGGACCGGGCATGAAACCCTTGTACGGGTCCTCGGCATTGATCCGGCACTCGATCGCGTGGCCGGTAATGGAAATGTCTTCCTGCCTGACCGACAGCGGCTGGCCGCCGGCGATGCGCAGCATCTCCTGGACGAGGTCGAGCCCGCTGATCATCTCGGTCACCGGGTGCTCGACCTGGATGCGAGTGTTGACTTCGATGAAGTAGAAATCGCGGCTGACGTCGTCGTAGAGATATTCGACCGTTCCCGCACCGCTATAGCCGACCGAGCGAGCCAGGGCGACGGCACTGTCGCACAGGCTTTTGCGCACCTCGGCCGGCAGGCCGACGGCCGGCGCTTCTTCCCAGACCTTTTGCCGGCGGCGTTGCAGCGAGCACTCGCGCTCGAAGCAATGAACGAAGTTTTTGCCGTCACCGAGGATCTGCACCTCGATATGGCGCGCCTTCTCAATCACCTTCTCGATGTAGAGACCGCCATCGCCAAAAGCGGCTGCGGCTTCCGCCGAGGCCTGCGGGAAATGACGCTCGAATTCCTCGAGCGTATGAGCGATGCGGATGCCCCTGCCGCCGCCGCCGGCCGCCGCCTTGATCATCACAGGCAAGCCGATGCGCGAGACGATCGCCGCCGCCTCGGCGATATCGGACACCCGTCCGTCGCTGCCCGGCACCGTCGGCACGCCGGCCTTGGCCGCCACCTGGCGCGCCGCGACCTTGTCGCCAAGCAGCCGGATCGCCGCCGCGTCCGGCCCGACGAACTTCATTCCCGCCGCAACCACCGCCTGGGCAAAATCGGCATTCTCCGACAGGAAGCCGTAGCCGGGATGGACGGCGTCGACCTTGGCTGCCTTGGCCGCGGCGATCACTGCCTCGACATTGAGATAGGATTTCTTCGCTGCCGGCGGCCCGATGTCGATCGCCTCGTCGGCCAGTTGCACCGCCAGCGAACCGGCATCGGCCTGGCTGTGCACCTGCACTGTCCTCAAACCCAGGGCTTTCGCCGCGCGGATGATCCGCACCGCGATCTCGCCCCGATTGGCTATCAGGACGGAATGGATGGTCATGCCTCGACCTCGGCAAGAGCCTGGCCAGCCATCACCGCGTCGGCGTCGTCGACCAGGAAGCGGATCGCCTTGCCGTCGATGCCGGCGGTCACTTCATGAAATGACTTCATCACCTCGACGACGCCGATCACATCGGCTGCGGAAACGCTATCGCCATCGTTCTTGAAGGGCGCGCTGTCGGGCGACGGCCTGCGGTAGAACATGCCGGGCAGCGGCGATTTGATTTCGGCTTTGCTCATTTTGATCCCCTGATGGCATAGGCCTGTTGGGCGGACACTTCAGACACCGGCGCGATCCGGATCCCGTTCGCGACCAGCGCCGAACGCATGTTGCCGGCGATCTCCAGGCAACCTGGCGTGTCGGAATGAAAGCAGATCGATTCGAAATCGATGTCGATATCGGCGCCGTCGACGGTGCGGACCTTGCCTTCGAGACAGGCGCGCACGACCTTGTCGGCGATTGCGGCCGGATCGAGTTTGCCGACGTGGCGCGTGAAGACGATCGAGCCAGAGCGGTCGTAGTCCCTGTCGGCGTAGAATTCCCTTATAACCGGCTGACCGGCTTCGATGGCGGTGCGATAGGTCTGCGACATCCCCATGCAAAAGACGAAGGCGTTAGGCGCTACGGTGCGCATCAGCTTGATGAAGGATCGCGATAGCGCCTCGTTGGCGGCAAGTTCCATGTAGAGCGCGCCGTGCGGCTTGACGTGCTGCAGAACGGCGCCGTGACGACGGGCAAACTCGCGCAGCGCACCGATCTGGTAGACGATATCGTTGATGATCTCGTCGTCATTGCCGTTGATCTTGCGGCGGCCGAAGCCTTGCAGGTCCCGGTAGCCGGGATGCACGCCGATGCCGACGCCATGCTGGGTCGCAAGCCGCACGGTGGTGTCCATCAGATTGGGATCGCCGGCATGGAAACCGGCGGCAATGTTGGCGGAGCTGATCAGCTCCATCAGCCTGGCATCGTCGGTGTCGCTCAGCCGCCATTGGCCAAACGCCTCACCCATATCGCAATTGATGTCGACAATCGTGACCGGCACGTTGCTCCCTTTGCAATTCAGGCGCTGATTGACAGCGCGGTTCCCGTCTTCTTTTTTTCGAACGTTAGCGCGGAAGCACGGCATTGAAAAATTCTATTCTCAGAATTTGACATTCTGATTTTCAGATACCTATTTTGGGCGCATCCGGAAAGAAAAGCACCAGATACCGGCAGAAACACGCCTGTTTGTTGCGACGCAAAAAGGCCGTCGGTGCTCAAAGAAATTGCGTGTATCGTATTTTCAGAGAATATTAGCCTCCAGTATCAGATAAACGGAAAGCTACTTCCTTGCCAATCAGCCTGCGTCAAATCCGCTATTTTGTCTCGACCGCCGAGCAGGGCCAGATCTCGCAGGCGGCGGTCGACCTCGCAATTTCGCAGTCGGCGATCACCACCGCGATCAAGGAACTGGAACGCGTGATCGGCGCCGATCTGTTCGTCCGCTCCCCCCAGGGCATGGAGCTTACCGCGGCCGGGCGCCAATTCCTGTTCCACGCCTACGACATCCTCAACAAGGTGCAGGAAGCGACCAGCCTGAACGTACCGGCCAATAATCTCGAAGGCAGCCTCACGGTGGCGGCCACCTATACGGTGATCGGCTATTTCCTGCCCAACCATCTGGAAAAGCTGAAGCGCAATTTCCCGAAGCTCGACATCCAGCTCTTCGAACTCAACCGCGAGGCGATCGAAGAGGGCCTTCTGTCCAACCGCTACGACATTGCCGTCCTGCTTACCTCCAACGTGCTCAATCCGGACCTGACAACCGAAACGCTGTTGGGCTCCCGGCGCCGGCTCTGGGTCGCATCCAAGCACCATTTGCTGCAGCGGGAATCCGTCGGCCTGAAGGAAATTTCGCAGGAGCCTTACATCATGCTGACCGTCGACGAGGCGGCGCACACCTCACTGAAGTACTGGAGCAAGACGCCCTATCAGCCGTCCGTGACGCTGCGCACATCGTCCGTCGAGGCAGTGCGCTCGATGGTTGCCAACGGGCAAGGTGTGGCAATTCTTTCGGACATGGTCCTGCGGCCGTGGTCACTGGAAGGCAAGCGCATCGAGACGCTGGTGCCCAGCGACCCTATCCCGGCGATGGATGTCGGTCTGGCCTGGCGCCGCAACGCCCAGTTCACCTCCGCCATGGAGGCGTTTCGATCCTATTTTCGACAGACCTTCTATATCCCGAACAGTCGCTAGCGCTTGCTGTGCGGAACGCTGAGGCGAGCAAAAGATCAACCGCCAAATCTCGGTTCTGGTGTTCCGATCACGCCAAGGCCGGTGATCGCGAAAAGGCTGCCGCGCAGGACGCTGTCGCCGGGAAAGCGCGGCAGCGGCGGCTTGGCCATTGAGGTGACGTAGAGGATGTCCAGCTTCGGCCCGCCGAACATGACGCTGGTGATCTTTTTCACCGGCATGTCGATGATGCGATCGATGCCGCCGTCGGGCGCATAGCGCACCAGCCGACCGTCATAGACCAGCGCATTCCAAAGGAAGCCTTCAGCGTCGACCGTCGACCCATCGGCTGCCCCGCCGCGGCTGGTATCGACACGAGTGAAGGTGCGCCGGTTCGTCGCGGCACCCGTGGCGATGTCGTAGTCATAGGCCCAGATCTCGCCGGTCCAGGTGTCGGCGAAATAGAAGGTGCGGTCGTCGGGGCTCCAGCACGGGCCGTTCGAGCAGATGATGCCGGAATCGATCCTGGTGACAGAAAAATCCGGATCGAGCCTGTAGAGACCGCCGGACGGCCCTTCTTCCATCGTGTCCATGGAGCCGGCGAAGAAGCGGCCGCGCCGGTCGACCTTGCCGTCGTTGAGACGGTTCATCGGCCTGTCCGGCTCCGGATCGTGGATCAAAGTCACATCGCCGGTGGCGAAATCGAGCAGATGGAAACCACGCTGCAACGATACCACCGCGCCGCTGCCGTCCTTGCGCAGGGCCATCGAGCCGATCTTCATCGGCACGTCCCATGACCGGATCTCGCGTCCGTCAGCGGTGGCGCGAAACACGCGCCCGTCGAAACTGTCGATCCAGTAGAGACGCTCCTGCTCGACGTCCCATAAGGGTCCCTCGCCCAGCGTGGTCTTCACGTCCACCACGACTTCGATCTTCATGCCTTCCTCCTTTGTTAGGCCCGCGCAGCGAGTGGCTAGAAAGCGACCTTGTCGCCGCCCTTCAGTGACAATATCTCGCGCGCCTCATCGGGCGTCGCCACCTCCATGCCGAGCCCCTCGATGATCTTGCGGGCAAGCAGCACCTGCTCGGCATTCGACTTCGCCAGTTTGCCCTTGCCGGCCCAGAGACTGTCCTCCAGCCCGACGCGGATGTTGCCGCCAAGGGCAGCCGACTGGGCGGCTATGCGAAGCTGGCTGGCACCGGCGCCCAGCACCGACCAGCGGAACTGGTCGCCGAACAGCCGGTCGGCGGTGCGCTTCATATGGGCGACATCTTCGGGATGCGTGCCGATGCCGCCGAGCAGCCCGAACACCGACTGCACGAAGAACGGCGGCCTCACCAGCCCGCGGTCGGCGAAATGCGCGAGGTTATAGAGATGGGCGATGTCATAGCACTCGAACTCGAAGCGCGTGCCGTTGTCGTAGCAGGTCGCCAGGATATACTCGATATCCCTGAAGGAGTTGCGGAAGACGAGGTCGCGCGTCGCTTCCAGATGCGGCTTCTCCCAGTCGAACTTGAAGGTCTCGTATTTGTCGGCGAGATGATAGAGCCCGAAATTGATCGAACCCATGTTGAGCGAGGCGACCTCAGGTTTGAACTGTGCGGCAGGCCGCACGCGCTCCTCGACCTTCATGTAAGGGCTGCCGCCGGTGGTGATGTTGATGGCGGCGTTGGTGTCTTGCTTGATGCGCGGCAGGAAACGGCCAAAGGCCTCGGGCGTCTGGTCGGGCTTGCCGGTCTCCGGGTCGCGGGCATGCAGGTGCAGGATCGCGGCGCCGGCTTCGGCCGCGGCGATCGCTTCGGAGGCGATCTGATCCGGCGTGATCGGCAGATAGGGCGACATGGTCGGCGTATGGATCGCCCCCGTCACCGCGCAGGTGATGATGACCTTGCCGCTGGTCTGCGAGGCGCCGGGCTTGCGGCTTGTCTGCGTCATTTTCCAAACTCCCGATCCGATTTTTTCTTGTGCGCCGCCAGTGCCATCAGCCGGCGGTCGCGCCACACCTGCCGCTCGCCGAGGCTCTCCTGTGGCAGGCGCTTGCGGCGGCCGGCCTCGACCGTCGTCATCACCTCGCCCGCCCAGTCGACGCGCCGCAGCATCTGCGGGAAGATGTTCGAATAGATCGTCTGGTAGCGTTCGACATAGTCGCGCACGCCGCCGGGCGCATTGAGGTCGATCGTCTCGAACGGCCCCATGAACGACCAGCGCAACGCCAGCCCGTCGCGGATGCCGATGTCGACGTCCTCGACGCTGGCATAGCCGTCGGCGACGAGCCGGAACGCCTCCTCCAGCAGCGCGCCCTGCAAACGGTTCATGATGAAGCCATCGAGTTCGCGCTTCATCACAAGCGGCGCATGGCCGGCGTCGACGAGGAAGGCACTCGTCCTTTCGATCGTCTCAGCGGAAGTCCATGGCGCCGGCACGACTTCCGCCGCCGGAATGAGATAGGGCGGATTGATCGGATGCACGACAAGGCAGCGGTGCCGTCCTTTGAGATGGTCGGTGAATTTCGACGGCAGCAGCGCCGAGGTGGAACTGGCGATCACCGCTTGCGGACCGGCAAGCGCGTCGAGCAGGGAAAACACCTCACGCTTGACGTCGAGGTTTTCCGGCGTGTTCTCCTGGATATGAACGGCCTCGGCCAGCGCCTCCTCGAGCTCGGCGGCGACGGCGATGCGATCAAGCACGGCATCGACCGGCTGCCCGCGCAGCAGGTCGTTCGATGCGAGGTCGCCCAGCACACCGCTGATATAGTCGCGGGCGCCGCCTGTCGCGGCCGGCGACTGATCCCACATGCGCACATCATGGCCGGCGCGCGCGAAGCTGATCGCCCAGGCCCGCCCGATGAAGCCACTGCCGACAATCGCTACCTTTGCCATCGATCGGTTCCTCACAGTGTTTCGACATTGCCGTCGACGCCGAGCGACTGGCCGGAAATGTTGACGCCGGCGTCGGAGAGCAGGAAGGCGACCATTGCGGCGACGTCGTAGGGGCTGGTCATGCGGCGCAGCGAGATGCTCTGGAGATAGCGCCCCGTCATCTCCTCATGGCTGATGCCGACCTGCCTGGCGCGCGCCGCAATGACGCTTTCGATGCGCGGGCCCTCGATGATGCCGGGCAGGATGGCGTTGACCCTGATGCCGTGCGGCCCGAGTTCCTTGGCGAGGCTCTGCGTGAAGCCGATGACGCCGAACTTGGCCGCCGAATAGGGCGTGCGGAACGCGTAGCCATGGCGGCCCGCCGCCGACGACATCGAGACGATCGAACCGCCGCCCGCCGCCTTGATCAGCGGCACGGCACGCCTGGCGCAGAGGAACTGACCGGTAAGGCAGATGTCGATGCAGCGCCGCCAATCCGCCGGATCGATCTCGTCGACACCGCCGGTCGGCCCGGCGATGCCGGCATTGTTGATCAGCGCGTCGAGCCCGCCGAGCTTTTTCTCGACCGCCTCGAACAGCCGGTCGACATCGGCCTCACGCGAGACGTCAGCCTTGACCGCATCGACGAGCGTGATCTTGCCGGGTGCGGCGGCCAGCGCCTCCTCGGAAACGTCGCAGACAACGATGCGGGCGCCGAGCCGCGACAGCGTGTCGGCGATGGCCAGGCCGATGCCGCCGGCGCCCGCCGTCACCAGCACACGCTGTCCCTTCAGCCCGCCCAGAAATTCGTCCGCCGTTTCAGGCGCCTTTGCACTCATCGTCCTGTCCTTCTCATTGCAGTCGACGTTCGCGCAACGCCATGACGGCGCCCAGAACGACCAACCCGTAAAGAATTGCCCTTGTGGCGTAGGGAAGCGTGGTGCCGGCCAGCAGCATCTGCAATGCCGTCAGCAACAGCACACCGCCGAGCATGCCGAGATAGTGGCCGCGCCCGCCAGTGATCAGCGCACCACCGACCACCACCACGGCGATCGACGGCAAGAGATAGTCGTCGCCCATGCCGAGGCTCGCCTGGCCTGAAAAGCCGGTCAGCATGATGCCGACGAGAGCGGCACAGACGGCTGAAAGCATGTAGACCAGGATCAGCGTGCGCTCGACGCCGATCCCTGACAATCGCGCCGCGCGCAGGCCGTTGCCGATGCCGTAGACCCGGCGTCCGAACGGCGTGCGCCCAAGCAACAGCACCGCCGCCACAACGAAGACGACCATCAACAGAACGACCGGCGTCACCAGACCGAGCCTGGCCGTCATGAACCAACGCAGCATCGGCGAGGAAAACCCGGCCGGCGTTCCCTGCGAATAGAGCAGCGCGCAGCCTTGCAGAATGCCGTTGGTGGCGAGCGTCATGACGATCGGTGAAATGCCGAGATAGACGATACCGAAACCATTGGCGAAGCCGATGGCGCAAGCGATCAGGAGCACAGTCGGCAGGGCATAGACGAGCGCCACATCGGAGCCGTTGACCATGCCGGCCAGGACGATGCCGGAAATGCCGATCGTCCACGGCACGGAGAGGTCGAGGCCTCCAGTCAGGATGACGGTTCCCTGCCCGAGCGCCAGGACGGCAAGGAAGGTCGACAGCACGAGCAGCGAGTTCCAGTAACCCGGATTGAGGATGGTGCGGCCAAGCCATATCTGCGTGACCACCACGATGATGATGAGGCAGACATAGGCGGGCAGCGCATAGCGCAGCGTCTCGGCGTTGCGCAAATGGAAGGCGGGGCGCGGCGATGCCTGGCTACGTTGGTCTTGCAGTGGCCGGGCGATCTTGAGACGCCGGTCCACGCGCTCGAGCTGCGAGGGCAATATGCCGGCGCGCCAGGCGGCAAGCCTGGCTCGCGCAGCACGCAGTTGCACCGCAAGCACCGAAGCGTGGGAGATCGAGCCGGCAAGAGCAGCCAGCACGAGTATGGTGCCTTCGGCGATCGTGGAATAGTAGGCCGATACGTTGAGCACCAGCAGGATGTTCACCACGATCATCAGGATATAGGCGCCGAAGACGGTGCCCACCGGGCCGCCCTGCCCGCCGCCGAGACGCGTGCCGCCGACGACGACCGCGGCGAACATCGACAGCAGCAGCGGATTGCCGACCAGCGGATCGCCGCTGCCGGTCTGGGCGCTGATGAACACGCCGGCAAGGCCGTAGCAGCCGCCGGCGATCACATAGACAGCAAAGCGCACGAGCACGACGTTGATGCCGACCGCCGCGGCTGAATCCGCGTCGCTGCCGACGGCATAAAGCGCCGTGCCGAAGCGAGTTCCCTTCAGCCAGAACCAGGCGAGAAGGACCATACCTATCACCACCAGCGGCATCGGCAGCCAGCCGGTGATCGCGTCGCCGAGATAGAAGGTGCCGAGATCGGGCGACACGAAGCCGCCAGGCTTGTCCATCACCAGCAGCGTGACGCCTTGCAGGATGAACATGGTGGACAGCGTCACCACGATGGGCTGCATGCGCAGCACCGCGATGAAGAAGCCATTGAAGGCGCCCACCGCCATGCCGACGCCGATGCCGACCGCCGTCCACAGCATGATGCTGGCGCCAGGCGCCATCGGGTCCATGCTCGATGCCAGCACGACATTGACCAGTGATATCACCGCACCGGCTGAGAGGTCGAAGCCGCCCGACAGGATCACGATGGTCTGGCCGATTGCCGCCAGCGCCGAGGTCGCTCCGCCGCTCGACAGGAACGACACGTCGAAATAGGTGAGCGGCCCAGCACTGACCCAGTCGACGATGAAAAGCAGGATCGCAAGGACGATCGCGGCGATCAACGCGCCACGATTTCGCACCAGCGCGCGGCGCAGCCCCACGCCTCCGGAAACGGGGGATGAAAGGGTTGCGCTGCTCATGCGGCGATTTCCCCGGCATGCCCGAGCGCCGGGCGCATGATGGCCGGTTCGGTAATGGCGTCGCCTTCGAGTTCGGCCGCGATGCGCCCGTCATAGAGAACCAGGACCCGGTCGCATTGGTGGACCAGTTCGGGAATCTCGGTCGAGTGCAGCAGGATCGAGCCGCCGGCGGCCACGTAGTTTCGCATCATCACATAGAGTTCGTGCTTGGTACCGACATCGATGCCGCGGGTGGGATCGAACAGAAGCAGGACGCGGCTCTGCGCCACCAGCCATTTGGCAATGGCGATCTTTTGCTGATTGCCGCCGGAAAACGCGCCCGCCCGCGTCCACAGCGCGCGGCGGTCGACTTCGACAGTGGCGAACGCCTCCTCGACGGCGCGCGTCTCGGCTTGGGCGTCGACGAGGCCGAGACGTGTGAAGCGCGACACCACTGGCAGCGTGGCGTTCTCACTGCCCGACAATTTCAGGAACAGACCTTCGGACTTGCGGTCCTCAGGCACCAGGCCGATCGCCATGTTGGGCCGCAGCGCATCCGCAGGCGAACCAAGCCATACCTTACGGCCGTCGACCAGGATGTCACCCCGGGTGATTTCGGCCATGCCGAAGCAGGCCAGAAACAGGTCCTGCTGGCCCATGCCCTGCAGCCCTGCGACGCCGAGGATCTCGCCCTTGCGCAGGTCGAAGCCGACGCCGTCGAGCTTGCGCCCGACCTTCAGGTCGCGAACGCCCAGAACCGGCGGCCCGAAAGCCTGGGCGCCGTCGGGCTTGGGCGGAAAGGTCTGCTCGATGCTGCGGCCGATGATCTTTTCGATCACGTCGGCGTCCGAAACATCGGCGACCGGGGCGGTGACGATATGGCGGCCGTTTCTGAGAATTGTCAGCTTCTCGCAGAAGGCACGGACCTCGCGCATGCGATGGGTGATGAAGACGATGGTCGTGCCTTCCGCTTTCAACCTGGCGATGATCTCGCCCAGCCAGTCGACATCGCGGCCGGCAAGCGTCGAGGTCGGCTCGTCGAGCAGCAGGATGCGTGGCTTGCGATAGACGGCGCGCGCGATCTCGATCTTCTGGCGCACCGATAGCTCGAGCTCGCCCACCTCGGCATCGAGATCGACGGAAAAACCGAGATCGTCGATGTGGCGGTGGACCACCTTGCGTGCGGCAGCGCGGCGGATCAGACCGGAGACGCCGACCGGGGCATAGGGCAGCAGCATGTTGTCGAGGACGGTGAGATCGCGCACCAGGGTCATCTCCTGGAACGCGGTCTGCACACCCAGCGCGTGCGCGGCGCGCGGCGCGCCGTAGCCGATCTCCTTGCCGAAGACACGGACATGGCCTTCGCTCGGCCGCACTAGCCCCGACAGGAGTTTCACCAGCGTCGACTTGCCGGCTCCATTTTCCCCCAGCAGCGCATGGACGCTGCCGGGCGCGATCCGAAACGACACGCGGTCGAGCGCGACGGTCGGGCCGAAGGCCTTGCTGATGCCGTCGATCTCGACGGCGGGAAGCTCGGGGTGTTCTGTCATTGTCCTCGATCGCTAGCCTTTGCCCAGATCGACGATGCACGGAAGCAATGTCCGTGCATCGTCACGATCGCCTTGGGAGGCTATTCTTCCGGCTGGCCGACGAGGGCAGCCGCGAGGCCGATCTCGGGCGTCTGATCCGAGAAGATCGAGGCGAACCAGCCGGGATTGGAGACGAGCGACGGCTTGAAGGCGTTGCAGCCGGCCTTCATTTCCGCCCAGGTGCCTTCGTCGCACAGCTTGATCGTCTCACTGGTGACAACCGGCAGCGGCAGGATCGTGGTTTTCGGCACATCCTTGCCTTCAATCGCTTCGACGGCCAGCTTCAAGGCGAGTGCCCCGGAATAAGGCGGCGAGGCGTAGGAAATGCGTTGCGCGCCAAGCGGTGCATAGGGAGACGCCGCACCTTCGACCTCGGTCCCTTCCGGCAGCATCTGGATGCGGCCGCCATTGGAGCCTTCGCCGGCGCATGGCAGGAGTTCGCTGGTCTTCTTGCCGGCCTCAAGCTGCATCGAGTTGGCGGTGAAGCAGCCGACCTGCATCCACAGACCGTTGATGTCGTCCCAGTTGCGGGTGGCCAGGATCTTAGAAAGCTCGGTGCGGGCAACCGCCTGGCTCCACATGCCGACAGCCTCGCCAACGATCTTGATGTCAGGATATTTGGCGAAGACTTCCTTGGCTGCCTTTGTCCGTTGATCGTCGACGGATGTGCCGGGAACACCGGTGATGGCGATGATGTTACCCTTGCCATTGAGCTTCTTTGCAAGCCATTCGGCGGTCACCCTGCCCGCTTCCAACTGATCGATATGGACGTTGTAGGCACAGGGCTCGGTGATCTCGGCGTCGTAGGCAAAGACCTTCACACCTTTGTCGCAGGCATTCTTCACGACCTGATTGAGCGCGGTCGGCGAGATCGGGTAGACGACGATCGCCTCGGCGCCGCTTTGCACCATTGCGTTGATCTGCTGGATCTGGCGTTGCGCGTTCGGTCCGGCTACCTGGACCTGCAGGTCGACCTTGTCGGCCAAGCTCTTGTGAGCGGCCATGGCCTTGACCATGTTGGCCGCCTCCGCCTGCCAATCGTTGCCGATATAGCTCATGCTGAGAAATATCTTGTGCTTTTCAGCCGCCTGCGCGGCGGACAGGCCAAAAGCGCATGCAGCCATGCCGGCCAGCAGCGTGAGCCGCCGGACTTTCAATCCGATACCCATGAATTCCTCCCAATCCGAACGACCGAATGCCTCCCAAAGGCACGAAACGTAACCCTTGTCATTCGATGCCATCGACCGTATCATGATTTGATCAAAGATCAATGATGAAATCTCTTGATATCAAAACGCTGGTCGAGGCCGCTTGACGCAGCAATCCGAACCTTGCATTCCGGACACAGCGGTAGCGTCGCCCTCGGGCGGGAAGGTTGATGGGAGATGGCTGGATCGGCGTTCAGGAAGCCGGGAGTCGAGATCACACCCCTGTCCAGGGAAACCCTGCAGGACAGGGTTTATCGCCATGTCACCGAATTGATCCTCGACGGCAGCATCGTGCCGGGCGAGATGGTTACGGTTCAGAGCCTTGCCGATGCTTTCGGCGTCAGCCCGATGCCGGTCAGGGAGGCGCTACGGCGCCTGACCGCCGCCAATGCGCTCATGGTGGTTTCGGGCCGATCGATCGGCATTCCGGCGCTCAGCCGCGCCCGCCTCATCGATCTCAGGAATGTCCGGTACGAGATCGAAGCGATCGCCGCCGCATGGGCCGCGGAGCGCATGGACGACCAGGGCGTGGCGCTGCTGCGCCAACATCTCGATGCGCTCGAACAGGCCAACGCCGCCGGCGACGTCAAATCCTATCTCAGGGCCAACTACGCCTTTCATTTCTCGATCTATCGGGCGGCCGGCTCCGAGAACATGCTCAACATCATCGAAAACCTGTGGCTGCAGATCAGCCCGTATTTCAACATGCTGCACGATTCCGGGAACTATTCGACCGCCAACGAGCACCATCAGGCGATGTTTGCGGCGCTGCGCGACCGGGATGCGGAAGCGGTTCGGGCCGCGGTCCGCGCCGACATCGATGCGGCCTTCGACGTGCTGGTCGGTTTGCTGGGGTAACCAACACCGATCCAGGTCGTACTACCAGACCCGCAAGAAACGATTCAGCTTACGATCTTGACGCACATCGGCGTGCCGATCTCGATGGCCCCTCCGGTGTCGGTCAGCGTGCCGCTGTCGGCGTCGCGGGCAAAGATCGAAATGCGGTCGGCATTTTGATTGGCTGAGAAGAGATGACCGCCGGACGGGGTCAGCGCGAGATTGCGCGGCGTCGAACCCCCACAAGGGACGTAATCGACCAGGCTCAATGCCCCGGTCTGCTGGTCGACGGCCATGACGACGATGCTGTCGTGACCACGGTTGGAGCCATAGACAAAACGGCCGTCCGGCGAGATCTGGATATCGGCGCAATGGTTGCTGTCGCGCGCCTCGGCCGGCACCGCCGGCCTGGCGTCGATGACCGAGAGCTTGCCGCTGGCTTCGTCCAGCGCCATCGAAACGATGGTCGAGTCCAGTTCGTTCATGACGAAGACAAAGCGTCCGTTGGGGTGCAAGGCAAGATGACGTGGGCCGGCACCTGGCGGAAGAGCGGATTCGGCGAGCTTTTTCAGGCTCCCATCCGGCTCGATCCGATAGGAGACCAGCCGGTCGATGCCGAGGTCCGCGACAACAGCTGTTCCACCGCCAACGGTTTCCGTCACGCTGTGGGCGTGAGAGCGCTCCTGCCGTACCGCGTTCGGGCCGGTGCCTTTATGCGATACGCTGGCCAGCGGCGCCGACAGTGCGCCGTTCTCCTCGAAACCATAGACAGCCACTGCCCGGTCCGGTCCACCCTCGCCCATGCCGTAATTCGCCACCAAAAGCTTCGTTCCGTCGCGGGTGATGGTGTTGTGCGCGGTGATACTGCCCAGCGAAGGCTGCTTGTTCAGATAGCTTAGCGTAGCCGTCGCGCGATCGAAGCTGTAGGCGGAGACAGTTCCTTCCCGCCAGGCGAAGACTTCCGAGTTGGCGTAGATACGCGCGCCGTCCGGGGTCACCGACAGGAATGTCGGATTGTCGATGTCATTGGTCTCGGCCAGTTTTCGCGTTTCCAGCGTCTCTTCGTCGAAGCCGTAGACGCTGAGGCCGACACCGCGCGCGCCCTGAAAATACGGCGCCTCGCGGTTCAGGCTGCCGATGAAGACCAGACAGGTATTCCGCATGATTTCCTCCCCTGCCCGCCAGCGCTTCGGCGCGCGGGAACAGCCAAAATTTCGCCTGTTCACGCTTGCAACGCAACCCCATATGTGAAAATACTATTTACAAAAGAAGATTGACGGGAGGAGACGCCGTGCTTTTCGACGCTTTGCTGCATGTTCAAGCGGTCGTGCGGTTCCGCGCCCTGGGCTGGCGGAGCCGGACATGAACGACTTTGCACCAACTGTCGGCGTCGCCTCGACGCATCCTGCCAATATGCCTGAGGAGCACGCCGCGCTGCCGGTGTGGAACGCGGAAAACTGGTTCTATGAAGATTGGCCGGTCGGCCAGAAAATCCGGTCTTTGCGCCGCACGATGGCGGAGGGCGACAGCCACCTTTTCAATACGCTGGTGCTCGATATCCACCCTTATGTGCAGGACCAGATGTTTGCCGAGAGCGAAGGCATTTTCGGCAAGCGGCTGATCGCCGGCGCCTTTGTCTTCTCGGCGGGGCTGGGGCTGGTCGCCACCAATTGCATCAATGCCTTTTCCTATGGCTACGACAGACTGCGTTTCATAAAGCCTGTCTTCATTGGTGATACGATCTATTCGATCCGCTCCAACCTCGACAAGAAGCCTCGCTACAAGGAGATGGGGCTGATCCGCGCCAGCTATGAAGTGTTCAAGGGCGAAGGCGAGCTGGTTCTCTATTGCGAGCACCTGCAGACGGTGAAGTACCGCAACCCTGCCGATTTCGTCGGCAAGACGGAGAAATAACGATGCCGGCAGCAGCCGAATTGCCGCTTGCCGGTCTCGTCGTCGTCGATATGAGCCAGTTCCTGTCCGGACCCTATTGTTCGCTCCGGCTGCTCGACCTTGGCGCCCGCGTCATCAAGATCGAACGTCCGGATGGCGGCGACCTGTCGCGCCGGCTCTACCTCAGCGACACCGAGATCGGTGGCGATTCCACGATCTTCCATGCCATCAACCGAGCCAAGGAAAGCCTCGCCATCGACCTCAAGAACGAGGCCGATCTCAAGGCGCTGCGCGGGCTTCTGGCCAAGGCCGATGTGCTGATCCAGAATTTCCGGCCGGGCGTCATCGAGCGGCTCGGCTTGGACTACGAGTCCGTCCGCGAGATCAACCCGCGCCTGGTCTATGCCTCGATCAGCGGCTATGGCGAGGATGGCCCATGGGTCAAGCGACCCGGCCAGGATCTGCTGGCGCAAGCGCGCTCCGGTGTGATGTGGCTGAACGGCGACGAAGACCAGGGACCGGTGCCGTTCGGCCTCGCCATCGGCGACATGCTGGCGGGCGCGGCCTGCGCGCAAGGCATCCTGGCAGCACTGGTGCGGCGTGGCATCACCGGCCAGGGAAGCCATATCGAAACCAGCCTGCTGGAAGCACTGATCGACTTCCAGTTCGAGGTGCTGACCACGCATCTCAATGACGGCCGCCGCCTGCCCAGGCGCTCCAGTTTCCGCAGCGCGCATGCCTATCTGTCGGCGCCTTATGGCGTGTACCCCGCCAAGGACGGCTACCTCGCTGTCGCCATGACGCCGATCCCCAAGTTGGCCGATCTTCTGTCGCTTGGCGAACTGGCACCCTATCGCGACAGACCGGCATCGTGGTTCACCGCGCGCGACGACATCAAGGCGATCATTGCGCAGAGGATCGCCACCGGGACGATCGACGAATGGCTGGCCATTCTGGAACCGGCCGACATCTGGTGCGCCAAGGTGCTGACCTGGCCGGAGATGCTGGCAAGCGAGGGGTTCCAGTCGCTCGGCATGCTGCAGACCGTGACGCGCGAGGACGACGTCTCGATCCTCACCACCAGTTCGCCGCTCAGGGTCGATGGCATCAGAGCCAAGGTCGATCGGGCAGCACCCCGCATCGGCGAGCACAGCACCAGAATCCGCGAGGAATTCGGCCTGTGAATACGCACACGCTCAAAGGCATGACCTGGAGCCATCCGCGCGGATTCGATCCCATGGTCGCCTGCTCTTCCCTTTGGGAGCAGAAAACCGGTGTTGCCATCGCATGGGACAAGCGCTCGCTGCAGGATTTCGAATCCTTCCCGGTCGAGGAACTGGCGCGGGCCTATGATTTGATCGTCATCGACCACCCGCATGTCGGCCAGATCACGGCGGAGCGCTGCCTCGAGGCGCTGGATGTCGCGGGCCGCGAGGCGGAGCTTGCGGCCCTGGCCTCGGGCAGCGTCGGCCAATCCTATCCGAGCTATAACTGGCAGGGGCGGCAATGGGCCTTTCCGATCGATGCGGCGAGCCAGGTCCAGGCCTGGCGGCCGGACGCGCTTGATCGCCCGCCTGCGCGCTGGAGCGAGGTGCTCGATCTCGCCCGGCAAGGCCGCGTGCTGCTGCCGCTGCGCCCGCCCCATTGCCTGATGGCGTTCTTCACGCTTGCCGGCAATCTCGGTCATCCCTGCGCGACCGATCCATCAGTTGATCTCATCGATAGCGGGGCCGGCGGTAACGTCTTCGAGACGATGCGCGAGATCGCGGCGCTGGTCGACCCGGCCTGCATCGAGATGGATCCGATCGCCGTTTCGGAACGCATGGCGGAGGCCGATTCCAGGATCGTCTGCGCGCCGCTGATTTATGGCTATGTCTCCTATGCGATGACTGGTTTTCGCGCGAACCGGTTGGCCTTTGCCGACATTCCGCTGATCGGCTCCGGCGGCCCGATCGGTTCGGCGCTTGGCGGCACGGGCATAGCGGTCTCTGCCTTCTCCAGGGCGAAAGATGCCGCGATCGATTTCGCCTATTGGGTCGCCAGCGGCGAAGTCCAGCGCGGCACCTACGCCGCCTCTGGCGGCCAGCCGGGCCATGCGGCAGCGTGGGAGGACCAGACCGTCAATGCCGCGACCGGCAATTTCTACAGCGATACGCGCGCGACGCTGGAAGGCGCATGGGTGCGGCCGCGCCATGACGGCTACATGGCGTTCCAGCAGGCGGCATCCGACTGCATCATTTCCGGCATGACCTCCGGGCGCCAAGCCGCCCGGGTCGTTGCCGATCTCAATCGCCTGTTTCGGGACAGTGTCCCGGCGCAGGTGTCCGGCGCTGCCGGTGGAGGAGCCTGAGCGAAACCGAATGGAGGAGAACAAGATGACAGGAATGATCCGCGGCCTGCTGGCCGCAACCGCCCTTGCCTCGATTGCAACCACTGCCCTGGCACAGGACGTGCAAGGCGTCATCGGCGGGCTGCCGACCGAACTCAAGGCGCAATACGACGGCGCGCCGCAGAAGGTGCTGCCCTCGGCCTGGGATAATTTCACACCGCCGCCGAAGCCCTGGAAGTGGTGCCACTCGGAGTCCTATCAGGGCAACCCATGGCGCGTCACGGTGACCAAGGAGTTGAAGCGTCTGGTCGACGGGCTGATTGCCGACGGCACCGTCTCCAGCTTCGAAGTTTCCGATTCCAATAATGATGCCAGCCAACAGATCAATCAGATCCGCGCCTTCATCGACAAGAAGTGCTCGATCATCACGTCGATCCCGGGTTCGGCGACGGCGCTCGACGATGCCATCGACGCGGCCGCCAAGGCCGGCATCCCGTTCGTCACGGCGGCCGGTTCGGTGACCAGCTCGAACGCGATCAATGTCGATTCCAACTATGCGCGCTGGGGCTATGACATGATGACGGCGATCGGCAAGGCGCAGCCGGACGGCGCCAGCATCCTTCTGGTCGAAGGCATTGCCGGCCACCCGATCGTGGTGCAGGAGCGCCAGGGCGCGAACAAGGCGCTGGCCGAAAATCCGAAGCTGAAGATCGCGCGCAACGTCAATGGCAACTGGACGGCCAACGTCACCAAGACCGTGGTGTTGCAGGCGATCGCCACCAATCCGGCCCCGATCGATGCTGTGTGGACGACAGGCAGCGAAAGCCGCGTCGTTGCCGAGGCCTTCGCCGAGGCCGGACGGTCGGCGCCGCTGATCACCGGCTCGATCACCGGCGATGCGCTGGGCTACTGGAAGGCCAACCCCGACAAGTACCGCTTCGAGGGCCATGCCGTGCTGCCGCACTGGACCGCCGAGACGCTGTTCCGCGTCGGCGAACGCATGCTCGACGGCCAGAAGCCGAAGCTGAACACGCTGCTCATCCCGATCCCGCCGGTTCACAGCGCCGATCTCGGCGCATGGTACAAGGACTGCATGACGACGGATGCGGTGTCGATCTTCCCGGTGCCGCCAACGGACCCGATGCCGGAAGAGTGGCTCGACGCCTATTTCTCGAACCCGGCGCCGACCAAGGGCTGGGATTATTCGAAGGTGCCGGATGCCTGCGCAAAGTGACGCCTGTGCAAATGGCGCCTGCGCAAATGACGCCGGCGCCAAATAAGGTCTCGGCTGGTCGGTTCCTTCCGGGAGCCGGCCAGCCAGCATCGAAACAAGACATGCTTGAAATCCAGAACATATCCAAACGCTATGGCGAGACGGTCGCTCTTGCCGCCGCCTCGATCATGTTCAGGGCGGGGACCATCCACACCATTCTGGGTGAGAACGGTTCGGGCAAGAGCACGATGGTCAAGCTCCTGTCCGGCATCGTCCAGCCGGACAGTGGCGCGATCCTGCTGCAAGGCAAGCCGTTCTCCGGCGCCAGCCCCTCGGCGTTCCAGGCGCAAGGTTTCGCGACGGTCTTCCAGGAGGTGCTGGTCGCACCGGATCGCAGCGTGACGGACAACATCCTGCTTGGCCTCGACGGGCTGGTCCGGCGCACCGTTCCCCGCAACCAGCGCCGCGACAGGGCCGCGCTGGCGCTGAAGCGCTTCGCGGTCACCGACGTTCCCCTTGACGTACCCGCTGGCCTGTTGCCGCTTGCCGCGCAGCAATTGGTCGTTCTCGCTCGTGCGATCGTGCGCAACCCCAGGATCCTTATTCTCGATGAGGTCACCGCCGCGCTCGACTTCGCCGACCGCGAGTCAGTTTTTTCACTGATGCGCGCCCTTGCCGGGGAAGGTTGCCTCATCCTGTTCATCACGCATCGCATGGATGAGGTGATGTCGCTGTCGGATCGTATTTCGATCCTGCGTGGCGGTAGCGTGGTGCGCACCGAAGAGCGTGGTGCCTCGACACCGGCTGAACTTCTCAAGGCAATGGCGCCACGCACCGCGGCAGAGCTGGCGCATGGCTGATCGCGCTGTCCCCGACTTTCGTGGCCCTGACTTTCGCGGCCCCGATTTTCGTGGTCTCGCCATTCGCGACCTCGTCATCGCGCCTGGCGCCAGCCCGATCACACAGGCGATTGCTCCCGGCGAGATCGTCGGCCTTGCCGGCCTCGACGGACATGGTCAGGAGCTGTTCCTCAAGATGCTCGCTGGCCTTGCGCCACCGCTTGGCGGCTCGATCGTGCTCGACCTGCCTAGCGGAGGCGGCAATATCACAGGGTTCCGCAAGGCGGTCGCCAGCGGCATCGCCTATCTGCCGCGCGACAGGCGTGCGAACGGCATTTTCCCGACCCAGTCGGTGCTCGACAATTTCGCCGTCTCGACGCTCTCGCGCGATACGCGCTTCGGCCTGATCAGTCCGGCGACGCGCAAGGCGCGCTACGATATCTATCGCGAAAAACTGTCGATCGTCGCGCCCCGGCCCGATGCGCCGATCACCACCCTGTCGGGTGGCAACCAGCAGAAGGTGCTGCTGGCACGAGCGCTGGCCCTGGAACCCGCGATCCTGCTGCTCAATGACCCGACGCGTGGCGTCGATGTCGCAACACGGCATGTGCTCTACGACGTCTTTCGCGGCCTGGCGTCCGACGGCATGGGACTTGTCATCCTCTCCAGCGAGATCGAGGAGATCCTGCTCTTGTGCCATCGTGTGCTGGTGTTCAGGGAAAACGAGGTTGCGGCTGAGATCGCAGGCCAGGCGCTAACCACCGACACCGTGATATCAGCCATGTTCGGACGTGCGGCATGAGCCTGACCAAACGCTTCCCGGCTCTCTGGCGAAGTGTCGGCTTCGCGGCGGTGCTGCTGGTCGTCCTGCTTGCGGTCAATCTCACCCTCAGTCCGGCGCGGTTCCAGCCAGGGTCCTGGGGCGCATTGGTCGGACTGGCCGCGCCCTTGATCGGCGCGGCCATCGCCTCAACGCCCGTGATCCTCGCCGGCCGTGGCGGCATCGACATCTCGGTCGGACCGTTGATGGGTTTCGTCAACGCCATGGTGATCCAGGTGCTTTTCCTTGAAGCCGGCATCTCTTCACCGCTGATCCTCGTACCTGCCGCGCTGCTCGTAGGCGCGCTGGTCGGCGCGGCGAACGGCTTTCTGGCGACGATCGTGCGCATCCAGCCGATCGTTGCCACGCTCGGCACCTATCTGATCCTCACCGGCGTCACGCTGACGATCCTGCCGGCGCCGATCGGCCCCGCACCAGCCTGGCTCAAGGCCTTATCCGGCTCGTTGTCCATGCTGCCGCTGGCGGTGATGTTCATTGCCTGGTGGCTGGTGCGGCGCACCCCTTACTACGACCAGTTGATGGCGGTCGGCAGCGACGATCGCGCCGCTTACACCGCCGGTGTCGATGTCACGCGCGTGCGCTTCATCGCCTATGTCATGACTGGTCTTCTCAGCGGATGCGCCGGGCTGATGCTGACCGCGCTGATCGGTTCCGCCGATCCCAATATCGGCCCGACCTACACGCTGATCGCGATCGCCGCCGTCGCTCTCGGCGGCGTCAGCCTGGCCGGCGGCCGCGGTGGTGTGGCGGGCGCGGCGATCGGCGCCATCGACATCTTCCTCCTACAAAGCGTGCTGACGACATTCAATGTCTCGACCTTCGTCCTACAGATAGCCTATGGCGCGATACTGGTGCTGGCCGTGATGCTGACCGCGCTGCAGGAACGTCTAGCCATGAGGAGGCTGACATGAGCTTCGGCCGAAACCTGTTTGCGACGACCAACGCCCGCGTCGTCGGTGCTTTCTGCGTCGCTGCCCTTCTGCACGCAGTCGGCACCGCCCTCATTCCGGGCTACTCGACGCCGTTTGCCGTGCGCGCCATGTTGGTGCTCGCCTCGCTGCTTGCCGTCGCCTCGATCGGGCAGACACTGGTCGTGATCATGGGTGGCATCGACCTGTCCATTCCCTTCGTCATCGGCTTCGCCAATGTCGTGGCGGCGCAGCTCTATGGCGATGGCTGGAATTTTGTCCTGGTCTGTGGCCTCGTCGGCGTGCTCGCTCTTATCATAGGCGGACTGAACGGGCTGATCTCGCGCAGCCTCGACATCCAACCGCTCATCGTCACGCTCGGCATTGGCATGGTCGTACAAGGGCTGGTGCTTTTGTGGACAGCCGGCTTCCCGTCAGGCTCCGCGCCTCAAGCCGTTTCCAGTTTCGTGTCGATCGGCGGCTCGGTTGGGCCGTTGCCGGTGCCGTGGCTGGTGCCCAGCCTCGTCGTGCTGACGGCTTGCGTCGTTCTGGTGCTGGAGCGAACACCCTACGGACGCCGGCTCTATGCGCTGGGCAGCAATCCGGGTGCGGCACCGCTGGCGCTGATCGACCCGGTTCGCATGTGGGTCGTCACCTATGCGGCAAGCGCCTTCTTCGCCGCCGCGGCGGGGGTGCTGCTGCTCGGCTTCACGGGTTCGGCCTATGGCGATGTCGGCCAGCCCTATCTGTTCCAGACCATTGCGGCCGTCGTCGTCGGTGGCGCGGCGCTGGTTGGTGGCCGAGGCAGCTATCTCGGCACGATCGCCGGTGTTCTGGTACTGACCGAGATCAACACGCTGCTGATCGGCCTCGGCTTCCAGCCCTCGGCGGTTCAGGCCGCGCTTGGCCTCATCATCGTGCTGCTGGTCTCACTCTACGGCCGCGAACGGCACGTATCGGCAACGATCTGAGGTGACGCCGGACAGGACGCCTATGCCAGCCGCCAGAGCTTGCGGGCATTCACGGACAGCAGCCTGTCGCGCTCCGCAACGCTGCAGCCCGAAAGCAGCGCGTGGGTCGACGCCACCCAGGTCGATAAGCCGCCACCAAGCGTGCAGACGGGCCAATCGCTGCCCCAGACGACACGGTCCCAGCCGAATTCACCGATCGTGTGTTCGACAAAAGGCCGCAATGTCTCGACCGTCCAGCTGCCGGGATCGGCATAGGCAACGACGCCGGAAATCTTGGCCATGACATTCGGGCGTCGCGCGATGTCGCTCATGTGTTTGCGCCATGGATGCTCGGCGTTGCCCTTGATGTCGGGGACGCCGCAGTGGTCGAGGACGAATTGCACATCGGGCGCCATGTCGGCAAGGGCGATCGCTTGCGGAATCTGATGCGGCAGCACGACAAGATCGAAGGTCAGGCCGGTGCCGTGGAGCCGCTTGATGTTGTCACGAAACAACTTGCCTTCCGATAGGTCGTCGGGCACGACATGGAGGACACGTCGGAACCCTTTGACGAAAGGATTTGCACGCTGGCGTTCGAGATAGGCCGGAAAATCCGCCTCCTCAGGCCGGCAGGAGGCGATCGCCCCGACCAGCAGGCTGCCGGGCTGTCGCGAAAGCCCTTCGACACGACCGGTCTCGGCCTCGATGTCGGCCGGATCGACATCCACTTCCATATGCAGCACGCGATCGACGCCGACACGGTGAGCCTCCAAGGCGTATTCCTCGTAGGAAAAGTCGCGGTTGAGGGCCGGCACACCGGCCAGCCAGGGATAGCGCAGCACCGAACGGTCTATGAGATGCAGATGGGTATCGACGATCATGGTGGCGTATCCTCTATGCTCGCACACTATCTCGCTGAAAAATTCATTATTCAAATAAGAAATTACGACGATTGTGGCACGTCGGAGCCGGCCAATCGCGACAGCCGGGTCGCCGCACCCTGCAGCAACTGGATCGTCAGTGTGATGTCAGGCGCGGCCGCCGCATTGACGAGGGTGATATAGGGAATGGTGAGCGCCGCGATGGCGCGGCCATCCGGTCCCAGCACCGGGGCCGACAGATTATAGACGCCCGCAGTCTGCATTGAAGCCATCATCTCGTAACCACGGTCGCGGATCTGGTCGAGCCTGGCGAAGAACTCGGCCGGCTGCGCCGCCTTGTCGGTGCTGCGGACGTGCTCGGAGATCATCATCTGCCGTTCTTCCTGTGAACGGAAGGCCAGCAGAACATGTCCCGAACCCGTGTCGAACAGGCTGATGTGGGAGCCGACCCGGATCGAGATGCCCCAATAGTTCGGAGCCTCCTGCTGGGCGATGACGACGGCGGAACCGCGATCAAAAACAACAAGTTGGTTGGCCTGCTGCGAGGTTTCGGCAAGTTCGCGCATCACCGGCGTCGCGTAGGAAACCAGCCGCCGCACCGGGGCGTGCAATTGCGCCAGGCCGAACAGCTTCAGCGTCAGCGAATAACGGTCTCCGTCCAGCCTGGTGACGTAGCCGCGGCGCACCAGCCGGTCGAGCATGCGGTAGAATTCGTTGGGGCTGCGATCGAGCTTCTTGGCGATTTCGGCCTGGGTGAGACCACCGTCCACCCCGGCCAGCAGCTCCAGGATGTCGAGCCCCTTGTCGAGTGCCGGGGCGCGATAGCGCTCGTCTTCGCTGTCATCCATAGCCCATCCCTCCAGTGAATTTGATTCTTCATATACGCAGGAACGCGGACATCGGAAACAAATTTCGCCTTGACGTATGTATGAATGTTTTGTTTGTATATGAATGTAGCACTTCTTGTCACGCGGACAAGTTGCGGTCGCCACTGAGGCGCACCCAGGGAGGAAACCAATGAACAGACTGCTTTCCGGCGTTTCCGCCGGCGCATTGGTGCTTGCATTCGGCGCAGGCACTGCCATTGCCGGCGACCTGCCCGGCAAATTCGAAGGCGTGACCGTCGACGTGAAGCTGATCGGCGGCCAGCAATATGAAAAGCTCTACGAGCGGATACCCGAATGGGAGAAGGCCACCGGCGCCAAGGTCAACATCCTGACCAAGAAGAACGGCTTCGACATCGACAAGGAGCTCAAGTCCGACATCGCCTCGGGCAGCACCAACTGGTGCGTCGGCTGGAACCATTCGTCGTTCGCGCCGCAGTATACGAGCCTCTACACCGACCTCGGCAAACTGCTGCCCAAGGAAGAAATCGACGCCTTCGTGCCTTCGACGATCCAGGCGGCAACCATCGACGGCAAGCTGATGATGCTGCCGCGCGCGCAGTTCGACGTTTCGGCGCTGTACTACCAGAAGAGCCTGTACGAGAACGCCGACAACAAGACCAAGTTCAAGGCGAAATACGGTTATGACCTGGTGCCGCCAGACACCTGGAAGGAAGTCACCGACCAGGCCGAGTTCTTCGCCAACCCGCCTAATTTCTACGGCACGCAGTTCGCCGGCAAGGAAGAGGCCATCAACGGCCGCTTCTACGAGATGGTCGTCGCCGAAGGCGGCGAGTATCTCGACAAGGACGGCAAGCCCGTCTTCAACTCCGAAGCCGGCATCCGAGCGCTCGACTGGTTCGTCAATCTTTACAAGGCAAAGGCCGTGCCGGCGGGAACCACCAACTATCTGTGGGACGATCTCGGCCAGGGCTTTGCCTCCGGCACAGTCGCCATCAATCTCGACTGGCCGGGCTGGGCAGGCTTCTTCAACGATCCGAAGTCGTCGAAGGTCGCCGGCAATGTCGGCGTCAAGGTTGCGCCGAAGGGATCCTCGGGCAAGCGCACCGGCTGGTCCGGTTTCCACGGTTTCTCGGTGACCGAGAATTGCCCGAACAAGGAGGCCGCGGCCTCTCTGGTGTGGTGGCTGACCAACGAGGACAGCCAGAAGCTCGAAGCCGCCGCAGGCCCGTTGCCGACCCGCACCGCGGTCTGGGACTGGGACCTGAAGCAGGCCGAGAACGATCCCTACAAGAAGGAAGTCCTTGCCGCCTTCCAGGAAGAAGCCAAGCACGCCTTTGCCGTGCCGCAGACGCCCGAGTGGATCGAGATCTCGAATGCCGTCTATCCCGAGCTGCAGGCGGCGATCCTCGGCGACAAGACGTCCAAGCAGGCACTGGATGAAGCCGCCGCCAAGGCGACGCAGATCCTCGAAGACGCCGGCAAGCTCTAGAAACTGCTACCAAGGCCGCCTCCCCCCACGACAATTGGGGGAGGCGATCGCGCCTGGTCGGCGCTGGGCGATCAGCGGCGCGCCCATAGTTGAATACAAAACCCCAGGGATCCTGATGAAGGGCTTCAAGCCATCTGCACCGTTCCTGCTGCTGCTTCCAGCCATGATCGTGCTGGCGGCGGTGGTCGTGGTGCCATTGCTTTTGTCGCTCTATTCCAGCTTCACCCCGTTCCGCCTGACGCGGCCTGAGACCTTCTTCGTCTTTGTCGGCTTTCGGAACTATCTCTCGATCCTGTCCAACGCCGATTTCTGGTGGGCCTTCGGCCGCACCGTTCTCTTGCTGACCATCGCGCTCAATCTCGAGATGCTGCTTGGCCTTGGCCTGGCGATGCTAGTCGAGAAGGCGACGCGCGGCCAGCGCATCCTGCGCACGCTTATGATGTTTCCGATGATGTTCTCGCCGATCCTCGTCGGCTTCCAGTTCAAATTCATGTTCAACGACAATATCGGCCTGGTGAACAATGCCTTGCAGTCGCTCGGCATCACCCAGGACGCCATACCTTGGCTGATCGAAGGCCATCTCGCCTTCATCGCCATTTCGATTGCCGAGATCTGGTCGTCGACAGCGATCTTCGCGATCCTGATCCTCGCCGGTCTGCTGGCCATGCCCAAGGAACCGATCGAGGCGGCGCGGGTCGACGGCTGCACGCCGTGGCAGACATTCCGCTATGTGACGTGGCCGTTCGTGATGCCTTTCGCCTACATCGCCATGACCATCCGCTCGCTCGACGTCGCGCGCGCCTATGACATCGTGAAGATCATGACCGATGGCGGACCTGCGGGCCGCACCGAGCTCCTGTGGACGCTGGTGGCGCGCACCGCCTATAGCGACGGGCGCATGGGAATGGCCAACGCCATGGCCTATTTCTCGATCCTGCTGTCGATCGCCTTCACCGTCTATTTCTTCAACAAGCTCGCCGCGGCGCGCACGCAGATCGGTGCTGAGTGGTGAGGCCTGGGTGGTGAGAATGGACGAGAATTCTTCCGCCCGCCTGAAGCGCCGGCTGCTTGGGATCGTCTATCGCATCGGCCTGTTCCTGGCGATGCTGACGATCTGCCTGCCTGGTCTGTGGATCGTCATCTCGTCCTTGCGGCCAACCGTCGAGATCATGGCCAAGCCGCCGGTGTGGATTCCGCAGGAGATTTCGTTCGACGCCTATGTCGCCATGTTCAGCGGCATCGGCAAGGGCGGCATCCCGGTGATCGAGTATTTCCGCAACTCGCTGATCATCTCGGTAACCTCGACCGTCATTGCGGTGGCCATCGGCATGGCTGGCGGCTACGCCTTCGCGCGCTACCGCTTCCGCGGCAAATCGAGCGTCTTCCTGGGCCTGATGCTAACGCGCACGGTGCCTGGCATCGCATTGTCGCTGCCGCTGTTCTTCCTCTATGTGCGGCTTGGCATCATCGACACGCATTTCGGGCTGATCCTTGCCTATGTCGCGCTCAATGTGCCGTTCACGATCTGGCTGATCGACGGCTTCTTCCGTCAGGTGCCAAAAGATCTCGCGGAGGCCGCGCAGATCGACGGCTGCACGCGCTGGCAGGCCTTCTGGCAGGTCGAGTTTCCGCTTGCGGGGCCGGGCATCGCTTCGGCGGCGATCTTCGCCTTCCTGACCTGCTGGAACGAGTTCGCGCTTGCCTCGCAACTGACCCGCTCCGTCAGCGCCAAGACGCTGCCGGTCGGCCTTCTCGACTACACCGCCGAATTCACCATCGACTGGCGCGGCATGTGCGCGCTCGCCGTGGTGATGATCATCCCGGCGCTGACCCTCACCTATATCGTCCAGAAGCACCTTGTCGGCGGCCTGACCTCCGGCGCGGTGAAAGGCTGATCCAATGGCAACCGTTTCCCTCACCAAGCTGACCAAGCGCTACGGCAATATCGAGATCGTGCATGGCATCGATCTCGATATCACTGATCGCGAATTCATCGCGCTGGTCGGTCCCTCCGGCTGCGGCAAGTCGACGACGCTGCGCATGATCGCCGGGCTCGAGGAGATCAGCTATGGCTCGATCGAGATCGGCGGACGCATCGTCAACGACCTGCCGCCGCGCTCGCGCAACATCTCGATGGTGTTCCAGTCCTATGCGCTCTATCCGCATATGACGGTGCGCGAGAATCTCGGCTTCTCCCTGAAAATCGCCGGCGCCGCCAGGGAAGACATGGATCGCCGCGTCGCCGAGGCCTCGGCCATCCTCGGTCTCGACACGCTGCTGGAGCGCCGGCCCTCGCAATTGTCCGGCGGCCAGCGCCAACGCGTCGCCATGGGCCGCGCCATCGTGCGCGATCCAGATGTGTTCCTGTTCGACGAGCCGCTTTCCAATCTTGACGCCAAGCTGCGCACGCAGATGCGCACCGAGATCAAGAAACTGCATGCCAAGGTGCAGTCGACGGTGATCTACGTCACCCATGACCAGGTCGAGGCAATGACGCTGGCCGACCGCATCGTCATCATGCGCGACGGCTATATCGAGCAGGTCGGCACGCCCGACGAGGTGTTCCGGCGGCCGGCGACGCGCTTCGTCGCCGGCTTCATCGGCTCACCGCCGATGAACCTGCACGAGGCCACCATAGATGATGGCAAGATGGTTTTTGCCACCGGCGAAAAACTGCCGCTGCCCGGCCAGTTCAAGGCCAATGTCGCTACCGGCGACAAGGTTGTGTTCGGGCTGCGGCCGGACGACATCTATCCGACCGGGCATGGCATCAGTTCCGGCGGTGCGGCGGACGTCCACCAGATCGAACTGCCGATCACGGTCACCGAACCGCTCGGCAACGAGACACTGGTGTTCGTCGAATTCAACGGCACAGACTGGGTTTCGCGCATGCTGAACCCCAGACCGCTGAGGTCGGGCGAGCGGGTCGCCATGAGTCTCGACATGTCGCAGGCGCATCTGTTTGCCGCCGACACTGGAAAGACGTTGCGGAGCTGAAGGCATGGCCAGGATCGAGAAAGTCGAACTGCGGATGGTGGACCTTGTGCCCAAGGTCAAGCGCACCGACGCGATCCAGAGTTTCGTCAGCCAGGAAACGCCAATCGTGACAATCACCGATAGCGATGGCGCGGTCGGCACCGGCTACAGCTACACGATCGGCACCGGCGGCTCCTCGGTGATGCGGCTGCTCTCGGACCATCTGGTGCCGCGCCTGATCGACCGCGATGCCGACATGATCGAGGCGATCTGGCACGATCTCGAATTTGCCACGCATGCCACCACGATCGGTGCAATCACGGCCATAGCGATCGCGGCAATCGATACCGCACTTTGGGATCTGCGGGCGAAGAAACAGGGCCTGCCGCTGTGGAAACTGGCCGGCGGCGCCAAGGATCGCTGCCCGCTCTACACCACCGAAGGCGGCTGGCTGCACATCGAGACGCAAGCGCTGGTCGACGATGCGCTGGCAGCCAAGGCCAAGGGGTTTCGTGGCTCGAAGGTCAAGATCGGCAAGCCGCATGGCGCCGAGGATCTGGCGCGGCTGTCGGCCGTGCGCAAGGCGGTTGGCGACGGCTACGAGATCATGACCGACGCCAATCAAGGCTTTTCGGTCGACGAGGCGATCCGGCGCGCGGCCAGGCTGCGCGAACTCGACCTCGCCTGGATCGAGGAGCCGCTGCCGGCCGACGACATTGACGGGCATGTGCGGTTGTCGAACTCGACGCCGACGCCGATTGCCATCGGTGAGTCGCTCTACTCCATCCGTCATTTCCGCGAATATATGCAGAAAGGCGCCTGCTCGATCGTGCAGGTCGATGTCGGTCGCATCGGTGGCATCACGCCGTGGCTCAAGATCGCCCATGCGGCGGAGGCCTTCGACATCCCGATCTGCCCGCATTTTCTGATGGAACTGCATGTCAGCCTGACCTGCGCTGTTCAGAACGGCAGATATGTCGAGTACATTCCGCAACTCGACCAGTTGACCGGAAAGCATATGCGCATCGAGGATGGCCAGGCGCTGGCGCCCGACGAGCCAGGCATCGGCATCGACTGGGACTGGGACGCGGTGAAGGCCATGAGCGTCGCCGAATTCACCACGGCGATTACCAGATAGGGAGACGGGGCATGCAGCGGATGGGGATGGTGCTGGGGCTGAAGCCGGAAAAGGTCGAGGAGTATGTCCGCCTTCACGCCGCCGTCTGGCCGGATGTGCTGACCATGATTTCGGCCTGCAACATCAAGAACTACTCGATCTACCTGAAGCGGCCGGAGAACCTGCTGTTTTCCTATTTCGAATACCATGGCACCGACTATGCGGCCGACATGGCCAAAATGGCGGCCGACCCGAAAACCCAGGAATGGTGGGCCGTCTGCATGCCTTGCCAGGAGCCCTTGGCGACGCGCAAGGAAGGCGAATGGTGGGCTGACATGGACGAGGTCTTCCATCATGATTGACGGCGGTTTCGACCCTGCCTCACTCGTCCAGGCCTGGCCCAGACCCTCAGTGCCCCGTCCGATCGTCACCTTCGGCGCCGGGTCGATCGTCGGCGACGCGCATTTCCCGGCCTACCGGAAGGCCGGCTTTCCGGTCGCCGGACTCTACGATCCTGATCATGCCAGGGCGACGCGGCTGGCGGAGCAATGGGGCGTGACAGCCTTTCGCTCGTTGGACGAAGCCGCCGCTGTCGACGGCGCGATCTTCGATCTCGCCACGCCGCCATCCCGCCATGCCGGTGTGCTGAAGGCATTACCTGATGGCGCCGTGGTGTTGATCCAGAAGCCGATGGGCAGCAATCTCGCCGAAGCGACTGCGATCCTCGAGATCTGCCACGCCAAAAAGCTCCGCGCAGCCGTGAACTTCCAGCTCCGCTTCGCGCCGATGATGCTGGCACTGAAGGACGCGATCGCCAAAGGTTGGCTCGGCGAGATCGTCGACTTCGACGCCTGGCTGGCGCTGGCGACGCCGTGGGAGCTCTGGGAGTTCCTGCTCAAGGCGCCGCGTGTCGAGATCGCCATGCATTCGATCCACTATCTCGACCTGATCCGGCAATTGCTCGGCGACCCCAGAGGCGTCCACGCCAAGACGCTTGGCCATCCCAACCATGCGGTGGCGCAGACGCGCACCAGCGCCATTCTCGACTATGGCGACAGCGTGCGTTGCGCGCTCTCGATCAATCACGACCACAAGTTCGGCCGCCGGCACCAGGCCTGCGAGTTCCGCATCTGCGGCACCGAGGGTGCTGCCTATCTCAAGCTCGGCCTCAATCTCGACTATCCGCGCGGCGAGCCGGATGTGCTGGAGATCTATCCGAAAGGCGGGACGGACTGGGTCGCCGTGCCATTGGCCGGCGAGTGGTTTCCCGATGCCTTCGTCGGCCGCATGGCCAATGTCCAGCGGTTTGCGGCCGGCGAGGACGCGACGCTGATCAGCCCGGTCGAGGATGCCTGGAGCACAATGGCGCTGGTCGAGGCTGCCTATCAGTCGAGCGCGGCGCCGGCGACGCCGATCGCGGAAAGACCCTGATGGAACAGATCCAGTATTTCGAAGACTATGAGATCGGTTCGTCGCGCCTGACCAGCGGCCGTACCATCACCGAGACGGACTTCGTCGTCCATGCCGGCCACACCGGTGATTTCTTCCCGCACCACATGGACGCCGAGTTCATGAAGACGACGCCATTCGGCCAGCGCATCGCTCATGGTACGCTGGTGTTCTCGGTCGGCGTCGGGCTGACGGCAAGCGTCGTCAACCCGGTCGCCTTTTCCTATGGCTACGACCGACTGCGTTTCATCAAGCCGGTGTTCATCGGCGACACGATCCGCACGCGCACCACCATTGCCGCCAAGGAAGACGATCCCAAGCGGCCAGGTTCAGGACGGGTGATCGAGCGCTGCGAGGTGATCAACCAGCATGGCAATGTCGTCCTGGCGGCCGACCATATCTACATCGTCGAACGCCGCGACAGGCCGAAGCAGGCTTGAATGCGAACTTCTCTCGACATGCGGCTTCTATCCGGGCAGTCCGGAGGACCTGATGCTGTTTGCACCAGAAAGCGCAGCGATGACCGCAGCGGTCACTTCGGCAGTGCTCGCCGCTCCACCCAGGTCCGGACTGAGATATTCTCCTCGATCGGTAACGGTTTCAATTGCAACGATGAGACGTCGCGACGCAGCCGGCTCGCCCAGATGATCAAGCATCAGGCTTGCCGTCCAGAACGCGCCTAGTGGATTGGCCACGCCTTTGCCGGTGATGTCGAAGGCCGAGCCGTGGATGGGTTCGAACATGGATGGACGGCTGCGCGATGGATCGATGTTCGCTGTCGAGCCGATGCCGAGCGAACCGCCAAGCGCGGCGGCCAGATCGGACAGGATGTCGGCATGGAGGTTGGTCGCCAAAACCGTGTCGATGCTGCCTGGCTTGTTGACCATGCGCTGAGTCATGGCGTCGACCAGCATCCAGTCGACGGTTAGATCCGGGTAGTCATGAACCACTTCGCGCACGACTTCGTCCCAGAGCACCATGCCGTGGCGCTGTGCGTTCGACTTCGTAACGACCGTCAACAACTTGCGGGGACGCGACAGGGCAAGATCGCTGGCAAAACGGGCGATCCGTTCAATGCCAGCGCGGGTAAAGACGGCGACATCCATGCCGACCTCGATCGGCAGGCCGCGATGAGCGCGCCCGCCGACGCCGGCATATTCGCCTTCGCTGTTTTCGCGCACAATCACCCAGTCTATCTGCTTGCCGAGCTCGGGCCGCAGCGGGCCGGTCAGTCCAGGCAGGAGGCGCGTCGGCCGCACATTGGCGTACTGGTCAAACCCCTGGCAGATGGCCAGGCGCAGACCCCACAACGTGATATCGTCGGGAAGGTTCGGGTCGCCGACCGAGCCGAAATAGATGGCATCGAAACCCTCGATCTGCGCCAGGCCATCCTGCGGCATCATGCGGCCGTTGCGGCGATAATAGTCGGAGCCCCAGTCGAAGCGCTTGAACTCGAAGGCAAGACCCGGCTCGACGGCAGCCAAGGCTTCCAGCACTTTCACGCCGGCATCGACGACCTCCGGGCCAATACCGTCACCGCCGATGACAGCGATCCTATGCGAGGACATTTTCGGCTTCCTTCTCGATGGCAGCGACGATGGCGCTGGTCATTCCTTCGGTGTCGGTGTTTCCGCGTGTCGCTCGTTCGCCCGTTCGCCCTCTGCGGACCTACGAGACTATGATCAACCTCATTGGCAACACGACCAACGGAGGTGGTCTCGTTGTGCGCGTCCGACTCGACCCACCTTTTTGCGCGCTATTCTACGCTGGAGCACTACGCCTTCGGAACCGACTTTACGTCGTCCTGAAAGTGGGCGCAGATCGGCTTGCAACGCAGAGATAGAGAACGCCAGCTAAGCGCGAGTGAGATGCGAACTAGAACGACAATTGCGGCATGGCGAAAATTGCCTCCGGACATACGCCATTGCCGCAGTTTGCCCCTTACTCCCACCCGGCTTTGGAGACCAGCGCCAAGGCGGTCTCGACAATCGCTTCATCGTTTCCTGCAAGAAACACTGGCAATTCGAAGTGGAGCCGACAGGCGCATCTACCCGATGCACCTGACTGCTCGCATCATCGCGAGCCTCCGTCCAGATTGCGTCAGAGCCAAATCTGCACCGCATTACAGCGGTCAGGGCGTGATCTCCACCAGTGAGCCGTCCGGTGTTCGCGCGACCGCTTCATAGAAGCCATCTCCGGTCATGCGCGGCTGCGAGACCAGCAGGCCGTCTTCATCAAGTCGACTGGCGAGGGCATCTACGGCTTCATTTGAACCGACGGAGACGGCGATATGCGCCCAGCCTGGGACTTCCGCCCTGGCGCGCGCCATGCCATCGGCAACCCACGGGCCGGTCATCAATTCGATGGATGGTCCACCGTCCAATTCCACGAAGCGAGATGCGAAGCCTTGGCGCCGCCGACTTTCATAGCGCTCGCCGATCGTGGCATCGAAATAGCGTGACCAGAAAGCGGCGGATGTTTCCAGGTCGGCGGTCCAAAGTGCCGCATGCGCAACCTTCGCACTCATGCGATTGCCAACCACGCCGACGATCCGGACCGGGACATTTTGACCACATCTGACCTGTCGCGCCCGATCGTCACGACGATCGAGCACGGTTTATTGGAGGGCATCACTGTTGGTTTCCACATTTCGTACCGCGTCGGCCAGCCGGTGTTCAGGCAAATCTCCCGATCGGACCGCCGTAACGATGTGCATGGCAACCTCGTCTGCCCTGCCTGCCGGAAGAAGGATGAGATCGGCACCCGCTTTGACAGCGGCGACCGCGGTTTCACCGTCGGAGAGGCCACGCAGCGTCGCAACGGCATCGATGTCGTCACTGACGATGATGCCAGCAAAGCCAAAATCGTGACGTAACATGTTTATGGTCTTCTCCGAGCGTGAGGACGGGTATTGTGGATCGACGGCGGGCACCAGCGCCGGGCCTGTCATGATCGCGCGTATGCCGGCCTCGATCGCCGAGCGGAACACGCCAAATCCGGGGAGAAGATCTTCTGCTGTCCCTCGAACATCCGCGAGTTCGACTGCCGGGTCACCCGTGATGTCATGATGGCCGGGAAAGTGTTTGGCCGTCGCCACAATGCCGGCACTCTGGACGCCGCCGATGAACGCCTTCGCGATGCGAGCGACTTGACGCGCATCCGTGTCAAGGGTTCGTCCCTGCAGCCAGGAATTGCGACCGGTGAGGACATCGACCACGGGACCGAGGAACATTCCGACCCCTAGTTCCTTGGCCTTCCGGCCGATGTCGTGCGCCCGTTGGCGAATGGCCTCATCCTGCATCGAGAGCAGTTCCGCCCGATCGCCAAAGCTTGGCACGAGTCCATGTAGACGCTCGATTCCGGTTGGTTCCTGGTCGAGCGCGATCATTACCCTGTCGGCGCGGCTGGCGACTTCGTCAGCCAGACGGCGGAAATCCTGCGCTCTTTCAGAGGCGCGTCTGGCATCGCTCATTCGACGCGAAACATATTCGGCCCGTGTCTCGCCGAGCAGCAGGCATCGTCCACCTTCGTCGAAGTAGCGTTTCAGATCATCGGTCAATTCCAGACCGTCGATAGCCGGAAGGAGGACCGCGCGCGCGTTGCGTTCGATGCTGTCCACGGTCTTGTCCTTTGCGATGTGTTCAAACAAGACCACGGCCGATGCGGAGGAAAGTGCTTCGGCCTGGAGCTTGGATCACGATCTTCTGATGTTCTGCGGCAGCCGCTTCTCGCGCTTACTCCGCGTCGACGGGCGCTTGGCAAAGTTGCTCGCTATACGCATGGGATACTTCGGAATACGCCACGCACTTGATCCTGGATAACTCGACGTTCTCCTGATTTGTGCGGTTTATGAAAGCCACGATGTTTCCCCCGAAAAAATATGACCCCATCAACGACAATAATATCAGGCCCGCCAGAGCTGTGATTGGAATTGAGGGCCTTTTTCGGGTTCGATTCAACATTGGCTTTCCATGCAATTGGCAGAACACGGCCCTTACCGGCGCCGGGACAGCCACTTAGGAAATCGGGTGCAACTCGATAGCCAACCAGATCGAGTCCGTGTCCGCATAATAGCGATGCCACGGATACTCCCACCGGTTCTTGCCGGCGACGCGGCAGAATGGGTCATGCGTGTAGCCAACCGGCATCATAATATCCTCATAGAGCGCGGACTGCTCCCGCTCATGGAATTTCTGCATGCGGCCGAGGCCATGGATCTGGGTATGCACTTCGAGGAACGGGTGCTCATTGTGGATGAAGCAGTCGGTCTCTCCCGGCGACCACCACAGGTTCAGCTTCAACTCGAACTCCTGATTTGCCGCGACGGCCGGGTTCTCGTTGGTGAAGGCGAGAGGATTGGTTGTCACGGTGCCGATCGTGTCCTGCGCCGAGATGTAGAGGGGCGTGTCGCGCGGAAAGCTCTTGATCCGGTTGCCGAGCCAGTCCCAGCCGCGCAGGGCGACGCCGCCGAGGTTGGTGGTCTTGTTCATCTTCAGCACTGCCGCACGCTCTGCGCTGACGATCTTCGCCCCCTTCAGCGCGGTCGACTTCCAGGCTGGCACTATGCCGGGGACGGCCGATCCCGACGTCACCATCGGCTTTGGCGAAAGGTTGACGACGACACCGTCCTCGACGGCGAAGTCGCGCACATTGTCGACCAATGCCGCCGAGATGAAATCGTCGGCAAAAGCCAGATTGCGACGCGCGTTTTCTTGATGGGCCATCGGTGTCCTAATTCCATTCGTCCAACTCTGGCGGATGGAACCACGCTCCAGATCACCGTTCAATTTCGCGGAGAGCGTATTACTGACGCATCAGTAAGCAAATTATGCGCCAGTTTGCGTCAAGTCCACCTATGTGGACGGGTCGCGCCGGCACCCAGTGTGATGACGACAAGGGCAACGACCACCACCCACAGACTGGCGCGCAGCGAGGTGGCCTGGGCCAGCATACCGATGAAGGCCGGGCCGACGAGCAGGCCGGCATAGCCGAGCGTGGCGACCAGCGACATCGCAGAGCCCGCCGCGTGGCCGCCGATCCGGCCGGCTGCGGCAAACAATAACGGCACCACATTGGCGATGCCGAAGCCGCACAGGATGAGCGCCAGGAAGATGACCGGCACCGTCGAGATGCCAAGGATCATCGTCAGCGCAAGAGCGCTTGCGGCGGCGCCGAGCCGCAACAGCCGTACCGGCCCGAACGCATTGGCCATCGCGTCGCCGACCAGGCGACCGACCGCCATCATGCCGGCAAAAACCGCAAAGCCGAAGGCGCCCGTGCTCTCCAACGCACCGGCATTGCCGACCAGATAGACGGCCGTCCAGTCCATCAGCGCCCCTTCCGAAAACAGTGCCAGGAACGCAATCACACCGACGAGCAACAGCCGTCGCCGCTGGACGGGGTCAAGCGGCGCCAAGCCTTGGTTCGAACTCTTGCGGACTGATATGTGCGGTTCGCTCAGCCAACAACCGGCCGCGCCGAACAGGATCACTCCCATCCCAGTGACGCCGAGGCACGCCTGCACATTGCCGCCAGCAGATAGAATCAACCCACAGACGCCCGCGCCACCCAGATTGCCGACGCTGAACAATGCGTGGAAGGACGACATGATATGGCGGCCGACACGTCGCTCCAGGAAGGCCGCGTCCGTATTCATCAACACGTCGAGCGCTCCGAACGCAGCACCCGCGAAGGCGACGACGAGCCCCAACGACGTCACGCTTGGCGCATGCGGTGCAACGATCAACGCCAACCCGAAGCCGGTACAGGCGATAAGGCATAGGATGCGCGTGCCGAACCGCGGCACCAGCCGGCCGACATTGGTCATGGTCAGGATGGCGCCGGCTGCGAAGCAGAGCAGCACGAAGCCCAGCGTGCCCTTGTCGATCTGCAGTCCCGCACTGATGGACGGCAGGCTGGCGGCCCATGCGCCGATACCAATGCCGCCCGCAAGAAAAACCATGAAGGAGGCCAGGCGTGACGGCTTTTTCTCGGCGGCAATCATTTTGAATCCTGCTTGCCGGCGGGCCGGCCGGTTGTTGGCGGCATGGTCTGCGGATGAGAGGCTGGCCGGTCGACAGATGCACCTGCGATGGGCATCGATCCTCGCCGGGATCGAAGCCTACTCGTGACGTTTGACGGCAGCCGCCCTGCCGTTCGCGGCAGCCTTTCCCACGGCTTCAGCGCCGGCGAGCGCCGCCAGCCCGTCGCGTCCGGTGGCACGAGGGCTGCCAGTCCCGGCGATGGCATTCAGGAATTGCTCGATCGTATCCGCGTAGAGATCGTTGGCCCGCAGCGGGATCGATTCGTTGCGCCCATTCACCCGCCGCGTCAGCGTTCCCGTGGAACGCTGCGCCAGTGTGCCGGCCGCGATCAGCGCCCCATCCGAGCCGAGCGCCACGACCTGGCTTTCCACGTCGGGCGTGACGAAGCTCTCATGCACCTGAACGAAGGTGCCACCGCTCATCTTCAGGACGTACATCGCATGATCGTGGACGGCTTTGGAACCGAGCGCCACGCCTGCACCCAACGCGACCGCTGTCACCGGCGTCTGCTCCAGCAGGAACGAAGCCAGGTCAATGTCGTGGACACTAAGATCAAGGTAGATGCCGCCCTCGGCCGCGTCCTTGATCCGCCACGATTGCAGAACGGGCCTGAGATAGCCGGCATGGACGATCATCAGCGAACGGACGGCACCTATCTCGCCGGCCGCGATCATCCGCTGCATCGTCTGGTGCACCGGTGACGATCGCAGATGGTGGTTGACGGCAAGCACCACGCCGGCCTTCTCGCAGGCACGCACCATCTTCAGCGCATCTGCAGAGCGTGTGGCCAGCGGTTTGTCGCACAGCACATGTTTGCCGGCCGCCGCCGCGGCCAGCACCTGATGCCGGTGCTGCGTGTTGGTTGAGCTGATGTAGACCGCGCCGATCCGCCGGTCGGCGAGCAGCACGTCGAGATCGGAGCAGGAGTCGGGAATGTCGAGGTCGCGCGCGAAGCCGGCGGCGTGCGCGCCGTCATGGCTCATCACGCTAAGCGGCCGGCCGCCGCTGCGGCGGATCGCGTCGACCATGTATTCGCGCGCGATGGTGCTGGCGCCGATGAGACCCCAGCCGAACCCATCGAGGGCCTCGATGGCGATCGTCGGGGCGCGCGGCATGGCCGGGGCCAAACCGGCATGGATGGAGTTCTTCGCTCTGCGCAGGGCCATCGAAACACTTCCAGTCAGGGGATCGAGACCCATTGGCGAAGCCGCGAGGAATCGAGACAGGCGTCGACGATCTGGGTGATGTGGTGGCCGCTCTCGAAGGTCGGCCACATTTGCTCGCCGGTGATGATGGAGCGCACCACCTCGGCGATCTCGATCTGCTTGGATTCATTGTAGCCGAGCGCGAAGTTCGCGATCGGCAGGAACGCGGCATAGGTAGCGTTCTCCGGCCCGACGTCGATCTCGCGAAAACCCCGTCGGCCGACGCGGTCGTCGTTGGTGTAGAAGCGCAGGCGGTTCACCTCGTCATAGTCATAGGCGATGCTGCCCCTCGTGCCGTAGATCTCATAAGTCTGCTTGAACTTGCGGCCGGTCGCGACGCGGCTGAAATCGACGATGCCCATTGCGCCGTTCTTAAAACGGCAGAGCAGGTTCGTGGCGTCGGTGTTGGTCACTTCGGCCATGTCCTCTTTGCCGGTAAGCGCGGCGCCGCTGCCATAGTTGAACCCGGCGACGATGGGGCGCTTGTGTGTGACGATCGCGCAATCGGCGATCAGTTCGGACACCCGCCCGACCAGCCGCTCCATGAAGGAAAAGACGTGGCTCCCGGTATCGCCGACGATGCCCGTCGGCGCGAGCTTGCCGTCCGCGCGCCACATGAAGGGTGCGTTCGGATCGCCCAGCACATCGACATGCTGGCACGCCCTGAACAGCTTGACGTCACCGATCTCGCCGGAATCGATGATGTCCTTGGCAACGTCGTGGATCGGATTGCGCGGGAACGCGTGGCCGACGCGTGTGATGACGCCCTTCTCGGCCGCGATGTCGGCGAGCTCGCGCGCCTCGGTCGCCGTGTTGGCAAGCGGCTTCTCGCAATAGACATGCTTTCCCTGGAGAAGCGCCGCCTTGGCGACCTCGTGATGCAGACTGTCAGGAAGGCAGATATCGACCAGCTCCACTGACGGATCGGCCACCGCTGCGCGCCAGTCGGTCGACAGTTTCGCATTCGGGACCAGCTTGCCGGCCTTCTCCAGTGCCTGCCCGCTTCCGTCGACCAGCCAGGCAATTTCGGCCGTGCCTTTGTCCGAGCCAAAGATGAACGGGATGTTCTGGTAGGACATTGTGTGGACCTTGCCCATCCAGCCGCAGGCGCCCAGAATGGCCACTTTCACGGATCTGCTCATTGGTCCTCTCCTGTCCACTCGAATTACCGGACCAGCTCGGCGCGCAGCTTTGACGCAGCGCGCAGTGTCACGGCGACGATAGTCAGCGCCGGATTCACCGCGGCCGAGGTCGGCAGCACGCTTGCGTCCATGATGTAAAGGTTCTCGACGTCATGCGATCGGCAATGCGTATCGACGACCGAGGTCGCGCCATCAGTGCCCATCTTGGCTGTGCCGCACTGATGTGATGGCGTGCGACGATCGAAAGCGCGCGACAGCACGATCGGAAAGCCGGCCGCCTTGAACACGCCACGCACCCGCTCGACCAGCGTCCTGTGACCGAGCATGTTGGAGCGCTGCCAGTCGAGCACGATCGCCGACCCGTCAACCATGACCCGGCTTTCCGGATTGGGCAGATCCTCGCTCATGACGTACCAGTCGAAGGAATAGCGGGCGATCAGCCCCGTAACGAACTCCGGCACGCTGGGCATGTTGGCCTTGAAAATCGGTCCCGATATCTTGCCGAGCAGTTGCACGTTGCCGAGTGGAAAACCCGTCTTGGAATCGTGCAGATAGAAGTCGTTGAAGCCGAAGGTCTTGGAATGGACCGCGGTGTTGCGCAAGCGTGGATCGAGCGTGATCATCGCCGAGCAATTGTGGTTCATGAAGTTGCGACCGACCTGGTCGGAGCCGTTGGCGAGACCGTTCGGATGCTGCCCGTTCGCCGAGCGCAGCAGGAGTGCCGCGGAATTGACCGCACCTGCCGCCAGGATGAAGCGATTGGCGCGCACCGTCACCTCCTGCCCCTGGTGGCGGATCATTGCTTGCTTGATCGTCTTGCCCGAAGCGTCGGTGTCGAGGTGCAGCACGTCCGCGCCGGTCAGGAGCTCGACATTGTCGTGCGCGAGTGCTGCTGCGAGCGGACCGGTCTCCGCGTCAATCTTCCCGGTAAAGGTGTCGGGAAAGGCATCCCATGGTGTCTGTGCGCGCTTCAGCCATGCGACATGATCGATCGCGATCGGTAGCGAACTCGTATGGATGCCGATCTTCTTCAGCCGCTGGCGGGCCTTGCCGATCGAGGGCTCGTCCGGAACGGCCGGAAAATCGTAGCGGGTCGAATGCGGCGGTTCCGTCGGATCGTCGCCCAGTTCGCCGCGGACGCAAAACAACCGCTCGGCCTGACCATACCACGGCTCGATCTCTTCATAGGAAAACGGCCAGCCCGGCGTCGAGCCCTCCATATGCTGCTGCGGGGCGAAATCCTGCGCGCGGTTGCGGTACATGATCGCGCCATAGAATTTTGAATTGCCGCCGACATTGTAGAAATTGCCGGGGCTGAACGGCGTCCGCGTGCCGTCGAGCCAGGATTCCTTGGTGCGGAAATGCTGCCGCTGGAAGATTGCGCGCTCGTCGCGCGTCTCGGGCGTATCCTTAAGCCGCTCGCCGCGTTCAAGGATAAGGATTCGCGCCCCCGTGTCGGCAAGCACGGAAGCAGCCGTCGCGCCGCCGATGCCCGATCCGATGATGACGATGTCGGCGGAAAGTTCCGTCACTGCGTATGCCTCGTGGGTGCTCGCCGCATGCTGGTCACGCCGCCTCGACCGCCTGCCCGTAGCCGACATTCTTGCGCGCGAAGCGGCGTACCCGGACATTCGCCTGCTCGGCATGGCCGGCGAAGCCTTCCATGATGCAAAGCCGCGAGCAGCGCTCGCCAATCATCGCCGAAGCCTCGTCGGTCATGATTCTCTGGTAGGTGCAGGTCTTCAGGAACTTGCCGACCCAGAGGCCGCCCGTGTAGCGCGCCGCAGTCTTGGTCGGCAGCGTGTGATTGGTGCCAATCACCTTGTCGCCATAAGCCACGGTCGTGCGATGACCGAGGAACAACGCGCCGTAATTGGTCATGTTGGCGAGGAAGTAGTCAGGATCGGCCGTCATCACCTGGACATGCTCGGAAGCCATGCGGTCGGCCTCTTGCACCATCTCTTCCAGCGTGTCGCAGACGATCACCTCGCCGCAGTCTTCCCAGGCCTTGCCGGCAATGGCCGCGGTCGGCAGGATCTTCAGCAGCCGCTCGATCTCGCGCATCGTGTCACGGGCGAGCTTTTCGGAATTGGTCAAGAGCACCGCCGGCGAATTCACGCCATGCTCGGCCTGGCCGAGCAAATCTGTGGCGCACAGTTCACCGTCGGCCGTATCGTCGGCGATGACCAGTGTTTCAGTCGGCCCGGCGAAAAGGTCGATGCCCACCTGACCGAACAGGAGGCGCTTGGCCTCCGCGACATAGGCGTTGCCCGGTCCGGCCAGCATGTCGACCGGCCTGATGGTCTGGGTGCCGTAGGCCATTGCGCCGATCGCCTGGACACCACCCATGCAATAGATCTCGTCGGCGCCGGCAAGATGCTGCGCGGCAACGATCAGCGGTGCCGGGCGGCCCTTGAACGGCGGCGCACAGGTGATGACGCGGTCGCAGCCGGCGACTTTCGCCGTTAGAACCGACATGTGCGCGGAGGCCAGCAGCGGATACTGTCCACCAGGCACGTAGCAGCCGACATTCTCGACCGGGATGTGCCGATGGCCAAGGATCACGCCGGGCAGCGTCTCGACTTCGATGTCGAGCAAGGAATCGCGCTGCGCCTGTGCAAAGTTTCGCACCTGGTCCTGGGCAAAGCCGATGTCGTCGCGCTCCTGAACCGTAAGGCTGTCGACGCAGGCCTGGATTTCGGCGTCGGTCAGCCTGTAGGACGACCGGTCAAGCCCGTCGAACTTGGTCGACAGTTCGCGTACCGCCGCGTCGCCGCGCGCTGCGACATCGGCCAGCAGCGCTTCCACAGTCGCCGTCAACGGGGCGTCCTGCGCAAATCCGGTGGCAGCCTTCGACGATTTCAGTCGTCTGATCATGTCTGGACCTTTTGCCGAGGCGTTTCGTTGCCCCTTCATTCAAGGGCGAAGCCGGAGCGGCGCCTTTTGGGAAGGCAGCCGCTCTTCGAACTCACATATGCTGTTCGAGTTCGCGGCCGGCGGCGTATTCGGCCTGCTCCTTCTCGTAATAGGCAGGCGACGGGAAATCCCACCAGCCGGTGACGAACGGCCCGGCCGCATCGCGTGAGGTGGTCACCTCGACCAGTGCGGGTGTGCCGCAATCGAGCGCCGCCTTCAGCGTCTTTTCCAGATCGGCCGAGTCCTCGACCTTCCAGGCCTCCATGCCAAAGTTTTTGGCCACTTCGGCAATGTTGGCGGTGTAGGGTTCGCCATTGCCCTTGTGGTGGTTGAACTCGCTGCCGACATGGCGCCCCATGAACTTGCGCTGGCCGCCACGGATCGACATGTAGCCACGGTTGTTCTGGACCAGGAACACGGCCGGGATGTTGTTCATGACGGCTGTGCCCATCTCCGGCAGAGACATCATGAAATCGCCGTCCCCGACCACTGCAACCACCTGGCGGTCAGGCTGCGCGAGCTTTGCGCCGAGTGCCGCCGGCACCGCCCATCCCATCGGCGAGAATGAACCCGAAGTGAGATGCGTTCGCGGTTCATAGACCGGGAACGTCTGCTTGACCGCGCCCTGGGTGTTACCCGACCCGGCCAGGATGATGCCCGAGCGGTCCATCACCTTGCGCAGCGCGCCGAGCGGCCGCTGCGACGTGAACGGGCTTTCACTCGAGTCGCGGCGCGGCGCCAACATCTCTTCCCATTCGGCCTTGGCCTTACGGATATCGGCGTGGAAGCGGTCACGCCGGCCGAGCGCGCGGCTCGACTGCTGGTCCGAGATCAGCGCCAGCATCGCCTCGAGCGTGGCGCGAGCATCGGCGACGATGCCGACTTCGGTCGGATAATTCTTGCCGATCTCATGATGATCGAGATCGACATGGATGAGCTTGCCGGGCGGGATGGAGAAGGACGCACCCTTGCGATAGCTCGACGCCGACCAGTCGGTGAAGCGGCAGCCGACCGACATGACGACATCGGCGCTGGCAGTGATCTGATTGCCGCAGGCTGTGCCGGTCTGACCGACGGCGCCGATCGACAGCGGATGATCCTCGGGGAAGGCGCCCTTGCCATTCCAGGTCGAAGAAACGGCCGCCCCGACCTTCTCGGCCAGCGCAAGCAGCGCCTCCGAGGCATTGGCGCTGATTGCGCCACCGCCCGCGATAATGACCGGCCGTTCGGCCGACAGCAGCAACGCCGCCGCCTTCTCGACCGCAACGGGATCGGGATAGGTGACGCCGATCGCCATGCGCGAAGCGAGCGGATGGATGGTGACGTCGGCCGCTTCGGTCTGAAGGTCCATCGGCACTTCCACATGCACCGGCCCGGGGCGGCCCGACAGCATCGTGTTGAAGGCGCGGTGCATGATGAAGGGCAGTTCATCCACACGGCCCGCCTTGTACACGCGCTTTGTCACCTGCTCGGTGATGCGCGGGAACGCATTCTCCTGCTGGCGCTCCAACTCCTGCATGACGCCATGGCCCTTCATGTGCGTCGCCGGACCGCCGGAAACGTAGAAGGCCGGAATGGAGTCGGTGTAGCAGGTCGCCAGGCCGATGATGGTGTTGGTCGCGCCCGGGCCGATCGAGGTCGAGCACGCCATCGGCTTGCCCGAAGCGCGGAAATAGCCGTCGGCCATATGCACGGCGCTCTGCTCGTGCATGACCTGGATGAACGGGATCTGCGAGCCGGACTCGAGAAATGCGTCGAACAACGACCAGATGCCGTGGCCGGGAACGCCGGCGACATATTCGACGCCGTACTCCTTCAGCGCTCGTGCTACGATTTGTCCGCCCGTCAAATTCATCGGTTCCACCTCGTTTTTCGCGTTGCCGGCGGGTCGAAGGCTCGGCGCCGGCAGCAGGATCGAGGCAGAGTTTCAGGAAATAGTCATTGACGCACAATTTCGCAGACACTTGAATATTGACGCGACATGACGCAACATATGCGACATGTAACTTAAAGTGGGCGAGGTCGATGGAACACGACGAAAACCAGGTGGCCCACTTCTCGGCCAACCTGCGCCTGCTCTGCGAGCGTCACGGCTCGATCTCCGCCGTCTGCCGGAAGATCAATCTGAATCGTCAGCAATTCAACAAATATCTTTCCGGGCTGCACATGCCCTCGCCGCAGAACCTGCGGCTGATCGCCAATTACTTCGGCTTGAGCGTGCCGATCCTGTTTTCGCAGCCGGACGAGTTCCGCACCCTCGTCGAGGGAAATTTTTTCCATGCGATGGAAAATGTGCGCCGTTCACCCGAGCTCAACAAGTTCGTCGAAGCGATGATCGTCGAATCGAGCGGCGACCAGAAAGAGGTGCTTGGCGTCTGGGACCGCTACCAATACTCGTCGATCTACAAGGGCTTCGTCCTGCGCTCGGCGTTCTGCATCTACAAGAACAACCAGTTCCTGCAGCACTATTACATCGAACGGTTTCCGAGCTACGACGATCCGACGAAGACGGAATATGTTTTCAAATATTACGGCTTCGTCTTTCCGGTCGCCGGCCGACTTTTCACCGCCGATTTCGAAGGCATTCAGCGCAATGAGCTGACCTTCGGCGTCTATGCGCCAGTCAAGCGCAGCTCATCGAAATTCATGTTCGGCATCGCCACAGGCATCGCGGCCACCATGTTCCGCCAGCCTTATTCGACCAAGGTGGCGCTGCACTACCGGGGACCCGGATTGCTCAAGCGCGAGCACCTCGACGCACTGACCGTGCTCGACCGCGGCGACCCCTCAATCCCGCGCGAGGCCTTGCAATTCCTCGGCGACGGCTCCGAAATGATCCAACTCGGCTGACGCAATCCGACGCGGCCAAAGCGTCAAACACGCTCGCCAATGTCTTCGCCACGAAATTGCGGGAGCGTGCGCAGCCGTGTCAATTGGCGCGGTCCGGCAGAGCGCCGAACGCCCGGTCAGAAGGAGCGCGATTTTGGTGGCCACCGTCAATTCGACCATGATGCCGTTTTCCAACGTGGCGCACCTGCCCTTCGAGGAAAAGCTGCGCGCGACGCGGTTGGCCGGATTCGGCGAACTGTCGCTGATGCCCCTGCAGGTCGAGCGCCTGCTGGAAAGCGGCATGAGTTTTGCCGAGATGAAGTCCCGCGCGGCTGACCACGGCGTCTCGATCACCCGGCTCGATCCGCTCAACACTTGGCCGCGCATCTGGCGTCCCGACAATATGGACGAGGCCTATATCCGCACCGTCGACACGACGCCGGACGCCTTCTTTCGGCTGACCGATGGGCTGGGTTGCACGCATATGAGCCTGAATGCCACTTTCCCGTTGAATGCCATGTCGATCGACGAGATCACCCAGCACTACGCCGCCATCTGCCGTCGCGCCGCGGCGCACGGTGTCACCTGCGACCTCGAATTCATCCCGCTGTGGGGCGTGCCGACGCTGGACATGGCCTGGCAAATCGTCAGCGCCGCGGACCAGCCGAATTCCGGTCTGGTTTTCGATGTCTGGCATTTCGTCCGGAGTCGCTCGAGGCTCGACACGCTTCGCCAGCTTCCCGGCCACATGATCCACTGCCTGCAGTTGAATGACGGCCCGCTCGACCTCCCGGCCGGCGTTTCGATCAAGGACGACTGCTACAACAGGCTCTTTCCCGGGGACGGCGACTTTCCCAACGTGGAGATCATCCGCATCCTGGCCCAGCGCGGCGGCCTGAACCAAGTCGGGCCGGAGGTTTTTTCCCCGGTGCTGGCGGCCATGTCGACCGAAGAGGTCGCGGCGAAATCCTCGACCTCGATCGCTGCCGTTTTCGATGTGGCCGGCGTGCACGCCTGATGGCTTCTCTGTCCCAGCGCTGATGCCTCGATTTGGAAGCGATACTTCGCGCATCGTGCGCAACATCGCGTCATGAAACCCTGTCGTGCGAAATTGTTAACCGGCGCGAAACTGCGGACTATCAGCAGGCAAGAGCGGGCGACGGATCGATCGATCCGACGACCTGCCGACGGGAACCATGAAGGCGCTATTGATCGGCGCGGACAGTGTCGGACGGAGCCGGCTCGAATGGGCGGGCGATGGCGAAGCTTTGGGAGTGCTGCGAATGAGCCTTTCACGCACGAGGACGGGAGCATTGCTGGCCACGCCGACGATACTCTACATGCTTGTCTTCTTCGTCGTGCCAAGCCTGATCCTGTTCGCCTATAGTTTCTGGTCGTCTGCGTCCTATCGGATCGTGCCGGACTTCCAGTTCGAGAACTATCTCGGCTCGCTGGCCTCGCCGGTCTTCTGGAAGGTCACCTTCAACGCTATCCGCATCGGCCTCTTCACCGCCGCGATGACGCTGATCCTGTCGATCCCGGTCGGCTACTATCTGGTTTATGTCAGCCGTTCGCAGACCATGCTCTATCTCATCCTCATCACCTGGTTCTCGAGCTATCTGGTGCGCATCTACGCCTGGCGCACGCTGCTCGGTACCAATGGCGTGCTCAATACTTTGCTCCTGCAACTCGGCGTCATCGATCACCCGGTCTCGGCTTTCCTGTTCAGCCCCTTCGCGGTGACGATCACGCTGGTCCATATCTACCTGCCGTTCTGCATCCTGCTGGTCGTGTCCTCGCTGAGCGAGATCAAGCGCGACCTGGTCGATGCGGCGCGTGACCTGGGTACGTCGTCGATCGGAGCTTTCTTCAAGGTCATAGCGCCCAACGCGGCCAATGGCCTGGTCGGCGCCTTCATGCTGACCTTCATCCTTGTTGCGGGCGACTACGTGACGCCGCAGATGCTGGGCGGCTCGTCGGGACAAACCACCGGCCTCCTGATCGCTGATCAATTCCGCAAGACCGGCAACTGGCCGCTCGGCGCGGCGCAGGCTTTCCTAATGTTCGGGGTCTCGATCATCCTCTACGTCGTCATCACGGCGCTTGGCCGCGCCACCGGCCTGATCGTCAAGCGGCGGGCGAAAACCGAGCGGGAGATCTGACTGTGCTGTTGCGGATCATCGTCTGGGCCATCCTGGCCTTCCTGCTCGTCCCCCTCCTGATCATCATATTGTTCTCGTTCCACGCCTCGCCTGCCCTGTCCTTCCCCTTCGCGGGATTTTCGCTGCGCTGGTACGAGGAGCTGTTTGGCAATGCGCAACTGGCCTCTGCGGTCATCAAGAGCCTGACGATCGCTCTGCTCACAGCGCTGGTGACGCTGCTGCTTGGCGCCACGGCGTCGCTGGCCTGGCTGCGCTTCGGCCGCGCCGGCCGCGGCATGATCGAGGCGCTGACCGTGACGCCGATCGCGCTGCCGGGCCTGTTCGTCGGCGTCTCACTGCTCGTCCTCTTCGCGCAGTCGGGCACCCAGCTCTCGACTGCCACGATCGTAATCGCCCATGTCGTCATCGCGATCCCGATCCTGATCGTGGCGATGAAGGCGCGGCTGGCGCTGTTCGACCCCTCGCTGGAGGAGGCCGCGCGTGACCTCGGCGCCTCTCAGATGCAGACCTTTGCCCGCGTCACCCTGCCGCTGATCGCGCCGACCCTGATCGCATCCGCGATCCTGGCTTTTGCCGTGTCTTTCGATGAGTTCGTGGTCACCTCCTTCGTCGCCGGCACGGAAACGACCCTGCCCATGTACATCTGGTCGATGATGCGCCGCACCGTGACCCCGCTCGTCAACGCAATCTCGACGCTCGCCCTCTTCTTCTCGATCGCAATCCTGGTTGCGTCCTGGCTGATCGGTCAGGCCCGTCGGCGCTCTGCGATTGCCGGCCGCCTCGAACAGTTGGAACCCTTGCCATGACCAATCCCAGGACGATCATCGAAATCCGCGATGGCAAGAAAGTCTTCGGCAGTTTTACTGCGTTGACCGACATCAATCTCTCGATCCGCCAGGGCGAGATCCTGACGCTGCTCGGACCTTCCGGCTGCGGCAAGACCACGCTGATGCGCTTGATCGCCGGCTTCGAGACGCTGACCTCGGGCGCCATCAGCATCGACGGAAGCGACTGCGCCGGTACGCCGCCGGAGCGTCGCCCCGTGAACATGGTTTTCCAGCGCTATGCGCTCTTTCCGCATCTCGACGTCTTCGAAAACGTCGCCTTCGGCCTGAAGGTCAAGGGCATGCCCAAGGCCGAGGTCAAGGAGCGGGTGAGCCGCATGCTGCAGATCGTGCAACTGGACAATTTCGCCAACCGCTACATCGATGAGATCAGCGGCGGCCAGAGCCAGCGCGTGGCGCTGGCGCGCGCCCTGGTCAACGGCCCCAAGGTGCTCCTGTTGGACGAACCACTGGCCGCGCTCGACCTTAAGATCCGCCAGCACATGCTGGCCGAGATGAAGCGCATCCATACCGAGACAGGAGCCACCTTCGTCTATGTCACCCATGACCAGGACGAGGCGATGATCCTGTCGGATCGCGTCGTACTGATGGAAAAGGGCCGCATCGTGCAGATCGACCGGCCCGAAGACATGTATGCCAGGCCGAAATCGCTGTTTGCCGCGAAATTCCTCGGTGAGACCAACCTGTTCGATGCGACGGTCAGCGCCGTCAACGGCATTGGCACCACCGCGGTCACGCCGGCGGGCATCCGCTTCATCGGCGCCGAGACGGCCGATCGCCAGCCGTCGGAACGCATAACAGTCTCCATCCGCCCGGAATCCTTGAGTTTCCAGGACGGCGAGGCGGCGACGCAGTCGGCCGAAGGCACCGTCGAGGATGTCGTCTTCATCGGCAGCCGCTCGTTCTACACCGTGCGTCTCGACGACCAGTCTCCGGTCCGCATCCAGGTGCAGCGCAATGGTCGGCTGGCCCTGCCGTCGATTGGCGACCGCACCCGCGTCTACTGGGACTCGGCCAACGTCGTCATGCTCCCGCATAGCTGATGCGGCGCCAAAACTTGTGCATCTCCGACGAGGGGCATTCGCACACTGACGCACACAACGCGCCATGAAGCGCCGGCATTCGGCACCATGCGAAATTGTTTCTCGCTGACCCAGCCAACACAATCAAGCTCTTAACGGATCTCAAAAGGGGAATTCGACAATGAGACAAATCTGGTCCACCGACGAAGTCATGCAATTCGCAACGAGCCGCCGGTCATTCCTTGGCGGCGCAACGGCGCTTGCCGGCGGCGCGATGCTCGCGCCCTTCATTCCCAATCTGGCGCATGCCGCCTCAGGCGATCTCCAGATCATGGCCTGGGAAGGCTGGGAGCTGACTGACGAGCTTGCCGACTGGATTTCCAAGAACGGCCTCAACGTCGAGGTCTCGGCCATGGGCAACCAGGACGATGTCACCACGAAGTTCAGCGTGCCGAACCCGCCGCCTTTCGACGCTGCCGAATACAACCAGGGCTATGCCGACCTTTATCTCGACGTGCTGAAGATCACCAAGCCGCTCGACAAGTCCAGGCTGCCGAACTACAGCGCCGACAACCTTTTCGACGTCTTCTACGACAAGCCGACCTGGTTCCGGAACGGCGAGCTGCATGGCGTGCCCTATGCATGGGGCCTCAACACCATCGTCTACAATCCCAAGATGATGGAAAAGCCGACCTCCTACACCGATCTCCTGAAGCCGGAGCTGAAAGGCAAGATCGTGCTGGTCGACGACACGCTGGTCACCTGGCCGGTCGCGGCGACGTTGGCGGGCTTTACCACCTTTCCGAACCTCACCAAGGACGAGATGGCCAAGACCTTCGAGCATCTGAAGCTCTATCGCGATCAGGCCCGTACCATCAGCCTGACCTACGGCGATGTGGTTTCGCTGATGGTTTCGGGCGAGGTCGCTGCCTGCTTCGCCGGCTGGACTGGCATCCCGACCGAGACCGCCAAGCAGAATGTCGAGACGATCTACACCATCCCCAAGGAAGGTGCGGCGACCTGGTGCGACGCCTGGTTCATGCCGCCCGGCGCCGACAATGAGGAAGCCGCCTACGAGTTCTTCAACCAGGCGATCTCGCCGGAGGTGCAGGCCAAGGTCGTCACCCGCAATGCTGCCGGTGTCGTCTCGTCGAAGGCGGTTGCCCTGCTGCCGCCCGAGACCAAGGCGCTGTTCGACTATTCCGACGTCGAAGGCATCTTCAAGGCCGCGCCGCTTCTCGGCATTCCACCGCTCAAGTCGGACCAGTATGCGACATACGCCGACTGGGTCGCCGCCTGGAACGAATTCAAGGCGGGCTGACCCTCTCCGACACCAGACCGAGGCGCATCCTCCCAGCGCTTCTCCGCGAGGCGGCAGCCGTGCACATACGGCTGCCGCCCTGCCGTACGACTTGTGCAACTGAGGCAGCACTTATGCCAGACTACATCGTCATTGGCGGCGGCTCCGCCGGTTGCGTCGCCGCTTCGCGGCTGTCGGAGGACGCTGGCAGTTCAGTGCTCCTGCTGGAGGAAGGGCCTGAAGATAGGGCCATCGAAATCCATCTGCCGGTGATGGTTTACAAGACCGCGACCGGCAACCTGTTGCAGCGGTTTGAACAGGAGCCGACCGCCGAGAACCCAAAGGCCACGCCGCCGACCATGGTGCAGGCGCGCGTGCTGGGCGGCGGCAGTTCCGTCAATGCCATGCTCTATATCCGCGGCATTCCGTCGGACTATGATGGCTGGGCCGAACAGGGCGCCGAGGGCTGGTCCTACAAGGATGTGCTGCCCTTTTTCCTGCGCGCCGAGGACAACGACACGCTGGCGGGCGAAACGCATGCATCGGACGGGCCGCTGAAGGTTTCCAATCCGCAATATGTCAGCCCGCTGACGAGGACCTGGCTCAAGGCCTGCCAGCAGGCAGGCATCCCCTATGTGGCGGACTTCAATGGCGGCGAGCAGGCCGGTTCGGGTCTGTACCAAATCACGGCGCGCCACGGCCGCCGCGCCAGCGCCGCAGTCTGCTATCTGCAGCCGGCGCGCGATCGGCCGAACCTCAAGGTGCAGACTGGCGCCCGGGCTACGCGCATCCTTGTCGAGAACAATCGTGCCGTCGGGGTTGAGTACGTCCAGGGCGGGCGCACGCTCGTCGCACGTGCCGAGCGTGAAGTGATATTGTCTGCAGGCGCGATCAACTCGCCCCGCCTGCTGCTGCTTTCCGGCATCGGCCCGGCCGAGCATCTGAAGACGATCGGCGTCCTCGTCGTGCATGATCTTCCTGGGGTCGGACGCGGTCTTCAGGACCATGTGGACTGCTACCTGATCTATGAGCTGAACGGTCCGCACGGCTACGACAAATACAAGAAGCTGCGTTGGAAGGCGTGGGCTGGTCTGCAATACGCGCTGTTTCGGCAGGGACCCGTCTGCTCCAACATCATCGAGGGCGGCGCCTTCTGGTGGGGCAATACGGACGATCCCCACCCCGACCTGCAATATGCCTTCCTTGCTGGTTCGGGCGTAGAGGAAGGCGTGGCAAAGGTCGAAAGCGGCCATGGCTGCACGCTCAATGTGTGCCAGACACGGCCGCGGTCGCGGGGCTTCGTCGAGTTGCGTTCGCCCGATCCGTTCGCACTCCCGCGAATCGTGCCGAACTACCTGTCTGACCCGTACGATCTCGACACGATGGCCGAGGGGGTGCGGCTCGGCCAGGAGATCATGGGACAGCCGGCGCTGAAGCCGATCATCAAGCGCGAGCAGTACCCTGGACGATTGATGCGCTCCAAGGATGACTATCGCGATTACGTCAAGGAGATGGCGCAGGGCGCGCTGCATCCGACCGGCACCTGCCGGATCGGCAGGGATCGTATGGCGGTGGTCGACAGCGAGTTGCGACTGCACGGCATCGATGGCCTGCGCGTCGCGGACGCCTCGGTCATGCCGAGTGTGCCTTCAGGCAATACCAACGCGCCATCGATCATGGTCGGCGAACGTGTCGCCGACTTCATCCGTCGCCGCCGCAACGCGCATTGAACCGCGACCATCATACAGGAGGCATAAATGAGCGACAGAAAAGGAATGCCGGGCTTGGCCGCCATGGACCATATCGGCCTTGTGGTGCCTGACATGAACGAGGCGATCGCCTTCTTCGGAGATGTCATCGGCTGCGACTTCATCTATTCCGGCGGCTCGATGAAGGACGACAATGGCACCTTCATGCAGGACAAGATGAACATCCATCCGCGTGCCAACATGAAGGAAGTCGTCTTCATGCGTTGCGGCAACGGCAGCAACATCGAACTGTTCGACTTCGAGGCGCCCGACCAGAAGCGGGTCTATCCGAGGAACAGCGACATCGGCGGCTACCACCTTTGCTTCTATGTCGAGAATATCGAGGCCGCCGCCGACTATCTGATAGGCAAAGGCGTCAGGGTCTTCGACCGGCCCGAACTCGAAAAGCAAGGACCGGGAGCCGGCGAATCCTGGGTTTATTTCGAGGCACCGTGGGGGTTGCAGATGGAGCTGATCAGCTATCCCGACGGCAAAGCCTACGAGACGGATGCGCCAAAGCTGCTCTGGAAGCCGGCTCGGTAGTGGCCGCTCGCAACGCCGGATACGCTTCCGTCAAAACATGAAAGACGCTAGTGCCGAGCCTTACCGATGGAGAAATACGCTGCACTCTGAGACAGGTTGATGAGACCCGAAGGCAGCTAAGCCTTGTCGACGGCGAGGGTCACGGAACGGGTCGCCTCGTTCTTGTGATGAAGCCGATGCCAACTCGCGTCACTGCGGATTGGATGGCCCAGCAGTGACGAGACAAGAAGCGCCTCAAGAAGAAGCTCGGCTCATATCCTTCGATGAGCATCAGCCAGGCGCGTGACCTATTCCAGCGCGACTACGCAAATATGATCCAGAGGGGTCGGAGCATCAAGATCGCAGGAAACACACGTCCGGGAACCGTCGCCGACTTGTTCGAAGCCTATGTCACGTTGCTCAAAGCGGACGGAAGGCCATCCTGGAAGGAGATCGAAAAAGGGCTAAACACAATCGCCGATATTCTCGGGCGCAACCGCCCTGCCCGCGACATCGAACCCGACGAAATCAGAGACGTCATCCGCCCGATCTATGAACGCGGCAGACGCTCCATGGCAGGTCATGTCCGCAGCTATATCCGATCGGCTTACAGTTGGGCATGAAGTCATGACTATCGCACCAGTCATGATCCCTCTGATCTGGTTGGAAAGCTTTCGCGATCTTGTCGAGCGCGGCGGTCATGCGGCGTCACCGTCAACGCCCGCCTCAGTACAACCCTTCTGCAAGCCAGGTCAGGCTTGTTTGTAAAGCGGAATGGCGGGGACCAGATGATCCTCACCCGAGCAGTGAAGGAATGCGCGAGCGGAAATGCCCCTGCGCATCGACCTCAGCTCTAAGCCGTCGGGCATGAGCGCTTGCCATTCAGCCTGTCTTCAAGTCTTTTTGCCTGCCTCTAACTCGCCCCGATCTTGACAGAGCAGTGCTGCCATCCGATGCCGTCATCTGTTTTTGACATTCGCAAACTCTTGCCGAAGAAAACGAAGGCTAGATGATCAAGGACAATGCTACCGCAGGCTGTGTGGTACCGATGTTCAATGCCGAGCAAGCCATCGGCACAACGCTTGCCAGTATTCACCGGCAGATCTACCAGCTACTGGATACAGTCGTGGTGGACGACGGGTCGACGGACGGATCGGAGTCGATTGTGACGGCCTACGCCAAGAAAGATCAACGCATCCGACTTCTACGGCAGCAAAATGGCGGCGTCGCGGCGGCCCGGCTATGTTTCGGGACTCTTGTTCCACCTTCGAACCAGGCGCGGGTAAGGCGGCGTGGCGCATAATCCCTTGGTTTCAATCGTGGTTCCTGCGCACAACGCGGAGGTAACGCTGGCGCGCGCACTCGATTGCCTTCTCGATCAGGAAATAGTGGATTGGGAGGCGATCATCGTCGACGACGCCTCCACGGATCGCACCCCCGCGATCATCGCCGGTTATGTGGAGCAAGATGCCCGATTTCGAACGTTGAGCTCTTGCGCGTATAGCGCCGCCGGCGCGCGCAATAGCGGGATTTCGACAGCGCGCGGCCACTGGCTCATGTTTCTGGATGCGGACGGTTGGGTGGATGCCAGCTTCCTTGCGAAAATGCTGGCCGCACTGAAAACCGCTCCCGATGCAGTGGCCGCCTATTGCGGTTCTCGGCGCGTGATGCGCGATGGCGAACTCACCCCGTCGAGCATTTCAACGCAGGTTGCGATCCAGCCCTTCGAAACATTCGCCCGCCAGTGTGCCATTCGCACTCACGCGCTGCTGGTCGACCGGGAGACAATTGTCGAGTTGGGCGGTTTCGATGTGTCGCTGCGCACCTGCGAGGACTGGGATCTGTGGCAGCGCCTCGCACGTCTAGGCAAAAATTGGGCGATGGTCGACGAGCCGCTCGCTTTCTATCGGATCAGCCCCAACTCACTCTCCCGCAATTCGACGCAGATGCTGGTAGATGCGGAAATCGTGATCGCCCGCGGCTTTTCTTCTGATCCCAGGGTCAAACACCCAGCATCGGCTCACGCCAATGGAGCGATCGAGGCGAACGGCGGCACTGCTTCCGAAGCACTCGCGTGGTTCGCGTTGTGGAACGCCGCGACGGATTGTGGCCGCGGCTTGCGCTCGATCAACCCGCAGTCCCTGCGCGCGCTCCCGACAGGACGTAAGTGGGCGGGTGAGATCGCCAAGGTGGCCATCGATGGCCTTATGGCAGGAAGCCTATCGGTGCCAGCGCAATTGGCTGCGAGGTGGGACAGGTTCGGCGGCTCCCTCACCGAGTTGATCATCGAACTCGGCAAGGTGTGGGACAATCCGGTCGCGGGCCGCCGCGTCCAGTATTACCTTGAGCAAATGCTTCTCGACGTCGACGACCTTGCCGCGCCGCGCAGGCTGGCGCGGACACTCGGAATTCGCGTCGACGCTCAAAATCCGGCCTCGATCGAACTTCCGGAAGGAATCGATCAAATCTACGCCTATCTGATGATGGACGGCCAGATCGAGGCGCGCGTGCAGTTGGGCGTACTCGGGACAGTGACAAGGGATCATTGGGTTCAATTGATCCTGGATGTCGTGGCCCCTGAGCGGCTTTCAGACAGCCTCTCCCCCTATGAGCACGTGGGGCGATCGCCTGTACATGCACAGCAAAAGGGCGCCGGTGCCGACACGTCAAACATGGTTGCGGCCGAGGCATTGACCATGGCGGGACTCCGGTCTGATCGCGACAGCCACTTCGGCAAACTCGCCCAATTGGCCGCGGAAGCGCTGGAGCTGGTTCGGTCGAGCGCCGAACCTGCACAGCCTCCTGCAGCGCCGCGCCGAGCACGGACCGCGGATAGGAATGATCGCACGGCGTTCTGGAATAGCTATTTCGCGACCGAGGATCCCTGGAACTACGGTTCGCGCTATGAGCAGGAAAAATATGAGCGGCAGCTCGAAATCCTGCCTGCCGGTCCCATCGGACGGGCGCTTGAGCTGGCCTGCGCGGAGGGCCACTTCACGCGGCAGCTGGCGCCGCGTGTGGGCCATTTGACCGCAACTGACATCTCCGCCATAGCCATCGAGCGAGCAGGCGCGCGATGCAGCGATCGGCCGAACGTTGAGTTCGGCGTACTGGATTTCGCTGCGGACACGCTGCCGGGTGAGATGGATCTGATCTTCTGTTCGGAAGTGCTCTATTATCTGGATGATCTCGCCGAGTTGCGGCGCATCGCCAAAAAATTCGCTGAGGCGTTGGCGCCTGGCGGCAGTTTCATCAGCGCACACGCATTTGTGCTGCGTGACAATGTCGAAAGAACGGGCTTCGACTGGAACACATTCGGTGCACAAGCGATCTCGGAGACGCTGGCAGCAACCGAAGGCCTCGTGCTTGAGCAATCGATCCAGACCGAGCTCTACCGCATAGACCGCTTCCGCCGCCTGTCGCCGGACGATGTGGCGACGGAACCGGTGATCGATCATGTGCCAATCCGTGCGCCTATCGAAATCGGGGTCGCGCGAAATATCGTCTGGGGCGGGGCGCGGGCCTTGCGCCGCGACGTCGCACGTAACGAGCGGCGGCAGCGTATCCCTGTCCTCATGTATCACAGCGTCGCCGATGATGGTCCGGCCGCGCTCGCCCGTTTTCGGCTCACGCCCGCCGCATTCGCCAGCCAGATGGCATGGCTGCGCGCCAATGGCTTTCACGCGATTAGGTCCGATCAGCTGGAAGGGTTCATCGCCAACCGTCAGCCCTTCGTTGGCCGCCCAGTGCTCATCACCTTCGATGACGGCTTCCAGAACTTTGCCGACCATGCCTGGCCGACCTTGCGCGCGAACGACCTGACCGCGGAAGTGTTCCTGGTGACGGACCTGGTGGGTAAAAGTGCACAGTGGGACGCCGACAGCGGTCCGCCGACGCAGCTTATGGACGCCGGGACGGTGCGACGCCTCGCCGGTGAAGGTGCGTTCTTCGGAAGCCATATGGCGACGCATCGCGCGATCGATGGTCTGTCGAGCTCTGAGTTGGCCGCCGAGCTCCTGCGCTCTCGTATGTTCATCGAACGGTGGACCGGTCGGCCAACCACGGCGTTCGCGGCACCCTTTTCTGTCACCGACCGACGGCTTGGCCGGCTGGCCAAGGAATGCGGCTATCGCATCGGCTTCGGCGGCAGACACGGGCCGGCGAACCTCGATTGCGATCCCATCGACCTTCCGCGCATCGAGATTCGCGGGGATCGCTCGCTCGATGACTTTGTTGCCATCGTCGAGGCCGTGCTCGAATGAACGGTAAACTTGGCCAAACTGGCGGGGCGATGTGCTTGTACGCCCCTTCCACAGTAATTTCGTCGGCAACGGCAGGGCCGCAAGGGGTGATGTCGCAGCGACCCCACGATACAAGAGCCATCCACAGAGGACATCGCTAGTCCAAAGGCGACAGAAAGTATTGCCGCTTTTTGTTCAGTGTCATGTTTACCTCGTTCGCAAGTCTATTGGGCGACTTGGGACACGGCTGACATCAGCTCCTGCGGGCTTGGCGCCCCAAACATGTATCGCCCACCCTCTGGAACCTCCGTGAAGCTCCAGCGGACGATCCCCTGCCGGTCCAGTAGGAACTGACCGACCAGTTGTCCGTGTCCCGTTGCCATCATCTGCTCGTCGGCTTCGGTCAGTTCGTAATGGTCCCTCTTGTCGAGGATTTCGCCCGCCGCAAGAGGATCCATAGGACCGGGCAACTCGCCTGGTATGTCGACCCGCATATCCTTTACCACTGCCATCGAGACCTTGTACGGCCAGTTCGTCTCGTTTTCGGTGAATTCGAGATTGGGCAGTCCAAAAGCACGATGTGAAGCGCGTTCAGGGTCGGAGGCCGCAAGCAGATTCGGCATTGGGTGGTAGCGGAAATAGAGACGCGCCCGTTCGATCGGCGTGTTGACTACCGTCAAGCTCTCCACGCCCTTTTCGCGCAGCTCCGGATCAAGCCGCGCCTGGGCGGCGATATGACGCCGGCAAAACGCACAATGCAGACCTCGAAACAGGCCGACAAGCACCGGTTTTTGTCCGCGAAAGTCATCAAGTGCGATCTTGCCTTCCTGGGTAATGGCGTCGAGTACCAGGTTTGGCGCACGGTCGCCCGGTTGAAGCGGTACCAAGTCACTACGCGCGGACATTTCCAACCTCCAACCCGGCTAGTCGAGAAAAGGCAGCACCACAAGCGCTTCCGGGTCGAGCCCGTGCCGGGCGCATATACCCTGCGCCAGGGAAAAGTAGCGTTCGGCCTCGGCCAGATTGTCGAGGTCGAGATTAAGCGTTGCGAGACCATCATAGCACGGAAACAGCAGTTGGGGTTCGCCCGTTTCGCGGGCTACGTCCAGTGCTTCGTGGAACAAGCCAACCGCCAATTCCGGACGGCCGTTGCACTGGTGGATCTGCCCAAGCACGATCAACGGCACCGGCAGGTGCTCGCGCTGGTCGAGCGCCCGGTCGATCTCGATGGCCTTCTCGGCAGCAGGCACGCCCTCCGTTGGACAGCGATCCGTGAAAGTACAGCAAGCGACCGCCAGATTGGCGAGGAGGCGCGCCTGGAAACCCAAATCGCCAATATGGCGCGCCACTTCAAGACCGCGCCGACAGACCTCCATCGCCTTTGCCGGATCGATGGTCGTGTAAAGCACGCCGAGATTGGTGTAGCCGCGACAGGCCGCGCCCAGTAGACCGGCGGCTTCGGCCAATTCAATACTACGCTCAACCTGACGCACGGCTTCATGGTTTCGCCCAAGGCGAGCCAGCGCAACAGCCTTGGTATTAAGTGCCTCGGCGGTCACAAGAGTGGCATCACACCCTTCCTCGGAGGCATGCTCCGTTGTCAGAGTGCGTACGCAATCGAGCGCCGCGTCTGCCCATTTTGCCGCGAGAGCGTGATCTCCGCTACGGAACGCCTGTCGGCCACGTTCTTGCCACAGATGCGCCTGCTCGATCGGGGCATCCGCTCCATCGAGGAGCGCTGCCGCTTCAGCATAGCGGGATTCTGCGTTGTCCCGCTTGCCGACGTCCCAGAGCAGCCGACCGATCTTACGCAGAACTCGCGCCGAAGCGACACGATCGGCTGACTCGCGGTATGCCTGCAACACCGTCTCGTAGTGGTGATGCGCGATCTCGCGGCGGCCTACCGGCCCGCTCAAATCGGCAATGCGTTCTGCAATTGCCAGTTTGAGCGGTGTTTGCCCGATCGCGTCCAACGCAGTCAGTGCTCGCTCGTAGAAACGTAGGGCGTCGTCGTTGGCGTATATCATGCGAGCGCGATCGCCCGCCGCCTGCAGGTAATGCGCGCCCCTCTCCCGCTCGGCGCTCTGTGCGAAATGATGACCGAGCACGGTCAAATCCTCGAGCCGTTCCGGCTTGTCGCCGCACAGTTGCTCCAAGGCAGCACCGACCCGCCCGTGGATGTCGGTCCGGCGTTGCAGGAGCAGATTCTGGTAGATCACGTCCTGCAGCAATGTTTGCGTAAAGCGGTAGCTTTGCGACGAGACCGAGCCTGATCCGGCAACTTCCTCGACGATTTCCGCATCGCAAAGCAGTTCGCAGCCGGCTTCTAGCCGGCCGGGGTCGGCTGTCACGGCTTTCAAAAGTGTGGCATCGAAGCGCGGACCGATTACCGCGGCTTCCTGGGCCAACCGGCGCACCTCTTGGGGCAGCCGGTCGACGCGAGCAAGCAACATTGCCTGGATAGTGGCGGGAATGCCGGTTGCGACTTCGCCTGCCACAGTCCGCCATCGCTGGCCCTCGCGCACCAGTACACCGCGATCGATAAGGCCGCGAACGATCTCCTCTACAAAAAGGGGGTTGCCGCCCGCGCGCTCGAGGATCTGGTCGAGAAGCCTTCCTGCGGAGTTTACCCAGCTCTCGCCGAAAAGCGCCGCCAGCAGGCTGCATCCGTCGTCACTGTTGAGCGGCGAAAGCCTGAGCGCTGTGTGACTGACCCGACTTGAGTCGAGCTGGTCGTTGTCCGGCGCCGGACGATGCGTGACCAGCAACATCAACCGCGTGCGCTCCAACCTGTCCATCACGAAACGTAGTGCCTCGAGCGACACGGCGTCGGCCCAGTGCAGGTCTTCGACGACAATCAACAGCGGCGACAACGCAAGCCGCCGTTCGATGATTGTGCGGACTGCGTAGAAAATTTGCCGCCGCAGTTGCTCGGGCTCGACATGCTGCAAGGTGGCATCGGGGTCGCCAAGGCCAAGCACATGGTAGAGCAAAGGCATCAGCCGCTTCGCCTCCTCGCCCAGCAGGCCGAGATCCGTAAGCAAGCCTGCGAGCTTCCCCCGCATTTCGTCCCCATTGTCGTTTTGCATCATCCCGGCAGCGCTGCGCACGACTGCGCCCAAGGCGCCAAATGATTGTTCGCCCAGCGGTGAGCACGTGGCTTGTCGTACGGCGACGTTGCGAAAACGATCCTCGTCGCCGACACGGGCGACGAACTCCTTCACCAGCCGCGATTTCCCGATACCGGCTTCTCCGACGAGGCGGACAAGTTGGGCCGAGCCGCCGCACGCCAGGTCAAGGCTCGCCAGCATTCTATTGAGCTCCGCACCACGACCTACCATCGGCGCACTGAGGCCAAGCGCTTCGAGCCCACGCGCTGCACGTGGCATCGCAAGCGGTGCATCCAGTCGATGGACGAGCACACTGCCAGCCTTGCCGCGAAGCACGACATCACCCAGCGACTCGTAAGAGAAGGCATGCCGGGTCAGCCTGTGAGTGAGCTCGCCGACCAGCACCTCACCCGGTGCGGCCAGCGATTGCAGGCGTTGCGCCGTATTCACTGTGTCGCCGGTCACCGAATAGGATTTGGCGGTGCCGATGCCCAATCCGCCAGTGACGACCGGACCAGTGTTTATGCCGATGTGGAGCAGCAGAGGCGAGCCGGAGTGGGGGGCGCTTTCGCCGAGCCGCGCAGTCCGGGCGATCATGTCGAGGGCGGCGCGAAGCGCACGTTCCGGATCGTCCTCATGCGCGACCGGCGCACCGAACAAAGCGAGTAGTGCATCGCCGATGAATTTGTCGACGAAACCACCAAAGTTCCGCACGGCCGCCGTCAATTCCTTAAACAGTTCGTTCTGCAGCGCTTGCATGACCTCGGGGTCGAGCTGCTCGCTGAGTGTCGTGAAGCCGCAAAGGTCGGCGAACAGGACCGTTACCGTCCGGCGATCGGCGTCTGAGACGGGATGCCGCCCATCTTCGCTTTCGATGTTCTGAACCAGCGACGGAGTTCGAGAAGGCGGCACAATGGTCCGGCTCGGTGTCGGAGCAGGCCGTTCGGCGGCTTTTGCGGACGCACCGACGCTTGCCCCACATTTCGGACAGAACTCGAAATCAGGTGCGCAGGGATAGCCGCAACTGACACATGACACGGGCTGGCGCCGGCCACACTTCGGACAGAAGGCGTAACCGCCCTCAATCTCGAAACCGCAGCCCGAGCAGTCCATAGATACCTCTCTTGGAGCCAGTGACGGCGTGATCTCGCCACGCTCGTCACGGCCAGGACATGCACAAGGATGAACCGATAGCCGTCAACCGGCAAGCGGCAGCGCAAATGGGCAAGGAAGCGGCCGGATCAGACGCAGAGGCTCACCGATAGATCGCCTGCGGTTGCGCACCAGAAAATCAACCTGAGGTAAAGCTCAGGTCGCCTTGATCTCCGCCTGGCCGATCTTGCGCCATCGGGCGTTTTCGCGAACCAGTTTCAGGTCGTCGGTCGTCTCGGCAAGTGTCCGCAAACGGTATTGTCGGAGCAGGTCCGGGAAGAGCGCCCCTTCCGGCAGGCCGGCAAGCTGCTCGCGGACCGAGATCTTTTCATCAATGACCCGCATGCCCCAGGCATTTTCCCGAACCTGCAGCTCCGCAGCCAGATCGCGCTCTTCCGGCGCGTTTTCGTCCAGCACTGCCAGCAGGACCGAGTGGAAAAGCGCTACATAGCCAATCTGTCTCAGGCCGCCCACAACCCGCACGCGCGGCAATATGGCAAGGACGAGGAACATCAGGAACAAGTTCGGCAGCAGCAGGCCGTCGAGCAGCGCCTGCCTGAGATGCTGCCGCTCGAACGGGATGGAAAGACCATGCGGCCTGTCAGGCTCGATCAGGTGCCCGTTCTCGAGGACGAGCTTGCGCACGCGCTCCTCGCGGATGCCCCAGAAATAGTCCGTGGCATTGGGCAGGAATCTGCCAAATGGGCTCGATGCTGCCTCTTGCAAGGCTTGTTCGAGACGCTGGCGTCTTGTGGGCTCGAAGAGCAGCCTGGAAAGAAGGCTGTCGTCATATTCTAGATGCCGCGCCGTGGCAGCCGCGGCGAGCCGATCATCGATGAAAACCGGCAGGGCCATGCCGGAACGATCCCAATTGGCGACCAGATCCTCGTTGAGGGCTGTCAGCGCATCGGCGGCGGTACCAAACACCTTGTCCTGACTGGCAAGCAGTGTGTCCAGCCAGCGGCTGGCATCCGTTTCATCGCCCACCGCTTCGAGCGCGCGCTTGTTGAGGGAGACGGGACCGGCCACGCAGGCGCTTTTGCGGCACAGTTTGTGGCGCCCCATGCCAAACAGGTTGACCTTGTCGTCACCGACATCGAGCCATCCCGGCCCCTCCCGGCCAATTGTTTCCATGGTCATCGTCGTTCCCATGAAGCTGAAGAAGGCCGACAGCCCGTTTTCGACCGCGCCGAGCCAGGCAAGCAGGAGGGCATCGAAGGTGATCCGGTCCATCAGAAGCAGGCAGTGCAGGCCGGACTGAATCACCGGTCTGTGCTCGAACTCTTCGAGGGCCTTGCCGATCTCCTCAGGCTGCATGATCACACCGAGGCGCTGCTGCAGGACTTCGCGCAGAATCGAGCGGGCAGCGATCGACGGGCCTGATGCAGGCCTTGCCACCGGCCGCCACAGATGGCGGGCGTAATCGGAAACCGATGCATTCCAGTTCTGCTCGATATCACGCACGACTTCCGGGCAGAGCAGCGACAGCACAGCCAGAATTTCCACCGGAGGCGTAGGGGTTGGGTCAAAGACGGCGGTCATTGGTCCCGTCTAGCCGCTTGTGGCGAAAACGCCAAGGGAGACCAGACTTGCTGGGTGCGGCCGGCCCAGATCGTCAAATCGATCAAACGCTAAACTGCTCTAAAGAAACAGCGGATCTTAGAACCGCAGCCGGGCCATGCTCAGGAGGTCGTGGTACTGCCCGTCGGTAAAACCGGCCTTCACATGCCGGCCTTCGACCTCGAAGCCGTGGCTTGTGTAGAGACGGATGGCCGGTTCGTTGTCGGCATAGACGGTCAATTCGACCCGCTTCAGGGCCCGCCAGTTGTCGGCCACGTCAAGCAGCGCGCCAAGTATGGCAGAGCCGATGCCCTTGCCAACAAAGGCATCGTCAAGGCCGATATTGATCTCGCCGATATGCGAACGGCGCGGCGAACCCTGCACGACCAGGCTGCCATGGCCGACGACCTTGCCGTCCAACTCCGCAACGATCCAGGTGGTCTCCTGGCCGGACTTGGCGATGCGCCGCTCCACCTGCTCCACCATCTCGAAGGGCATCCTCAACGTGCCCCAGCGGAAGCCCGGCATGTTGAAGATAGCGCAAAGCGCCTCCGCATCGCTTGGCCGGACGGATCGGAGCCGCGGCTGGATTTTCTCGGAGGATGGCGAGGTCGTGCTGGTCATGGCGTTCCCGGCGAAGGCAATCGGCCCGGTACGATGCACCGGACCTCACCTGAAAATCCAGCCGTCTCTGCAACCTATGATGCCGATTGCGAGCTAAAATACCGGGAGGCGGCGTAGAGTTTGAAGACGCCGCTGATGCCGATCCAGCCGAAAAGGGCGAGCCAGCACAATGTCCCGGTCGCCGTCCAGTCGATCCGGCGCACCGCAGCATCGGTGATGACGAGGCCAAGGATGGCAAGCAGGCCAACCAGAAACTGCGCCAAGCCGAGCACCAGCAGTTCCTCGCGCGGCGCGCTTCTCCAAACGAGATATACGCCGCCCGCACCGGCGAGGAAGATGGCGCTGTAGACCTGAGCGTGGAAGGCATCAACCGGCCATGGCCAGATGCTGCTGAATGTCAGGGGAAACAGCAACAGGCCGACGCCATAGAGCCCAAGGATCGCCCATTCCACCGGCATGTAGCCGCGCCATGCGGGGTTTAAGGTCACGCCTTTTGCAGAAGGACGGGCCCTGGCGCGCCACAGGAACAGCCCGGATACCGCGACCGAGGCAAGATAGACCAAAAACCAGAGCCAGGGCGCTTTGCGTTCAAAGTTGAAATAGCCGAGATTGATGAACGAAGCCACCGACACGATGACGGTGAAGATGAAGGCCATGACGAGCACGAGCCTGCCGGGCGACCAGCGGTTCCAGAACAGCAGCGCCGCCATCACGACCATTTCGGCGGTGTAGAAGCCGCCGAGGAAGCGGGCATTGAACGGCGTGACGGCCCAAGGCCAGCGCGGTTTGACCAGCGCAGGCGCGAAAAACAGGCCGGCGCCTACGATCAGGACGATGATGACCACCACAGAGAAAAGGCGCAGGGCCGCGGGAAATGGCAGGTTGTCGGATGTCGGCATGGGAGAGAGTCCCAAAGATGAATACCCCATGGACCATCATAGTGCCGCTAACGGCCGGTGAAAATCGGCCGAATGGAAATTGAACTGTCACCAGGCTTATCTATTCGAATGGCCGTACGGTCCGTTTCGAAGTAAAATAGAGCAGTCGGACCAGAGAGCGGTCCGGTCAACACGCCTCGGGGCGCATTTTCCGGAGCCTGCACGATGAACGAAGCTCAGGATCTGTTCTCGCTTCTGCGGCAATCGACCGATGTCGATCCACTGGCAATCGACGCGATCAAGCGAACCATCGCGGAGGGCAAGGACCGCGAACTTTGCCGCATCAATGCGCTAGCCTTCGCCAGCAAGCATGGCCTCGACGAGGAGCGCACCATAAGTGCCTTTCTCCATGCGGCGCGGGTCGGCATCTTCGACATTTCCTGGAATGTCCTGTGCCCCGGCTGTGGCGGCGTGCTCGACACCAACGCCACGCTGAAAACCCTGCAGAAAGACGAATACACCTGCGCGCTGTGCGCCGAGGGCTATTCGCCGACCCTCGACGAGATGGTCGAGGTGACATTCACCGTCAGTCCCCGCATGCGCAGGATTGCCGCCCACAATCCACACGAACTGCCGTTGTTGGAATATTTCCGCCAGATCTACTGGGCGTCCGGCGTCGATCTGCCGGATGAGGATTTCGCGAGAAAGATGGAAGCGTTCTCGCTGGAGGATATCGAGCTTGCGCCCGGTGAAAAGGCGGTTCTGCCCATACAGCTCCCATCCGAATTCATCATCGTCTTCGAGCCGGTCACCCATTCAGCGCAGTTCATCGACGGGAAGGGCGAACCAACAAAGGAGCGCAGAAGCCTCTCTTTGGTCTTCGATCGCGACCATGTCCAGAACCAGACACTGGAGATGCAACCCGGCCCCTTGCGCATTTCGCTGGAAAACAGGACCGACACCCGCGTGCTGCCGACGGTCGTCATCGCCGGCCAGGCATTGCATGATTTCCTGAGCAAACGCCGGCCCTTCCTCACCGCCAATCGCCTGCTCACCAACCAGACGTTCCGTGATCTCTATCGCACGGATACGCTCGACATCAACCAGCGCCTGAAGATCACCAGCCTGACCTTCCTGTTCACCGACCTGCGTGGATCGACCGCGCTTTACGAGCGGGTGGGCGACCTTTCGGCCTTCGATCTCGTGCGCGCCCATTTCCAGGTTCTGCACGAGATCGTCGCGGCGGAGGCAGGCGCGGTGGTGAAGACGATCGGTGATGCGGTGATGGCGACCTTCGCGACGCCTGATCGTGCGATCGCTGCGGCCCTCAGGATGCGCGATGCCATGCGTGAGCTCAACGACAAGAGCGGGCGTGAGGATCTGCTGCTCAAGATCGGAGTCCATGCCGGCCCCTGCATCGCCGTGTCTATGAACGAGCGACAGGACTATTTCGGCCAGACGGTCAACATTGCTTCGCGAGTCCAGAACCTTGCCAACGCACAGGCGATCTTCGCCACTCGTGCGGTGGTCGAAGACAATCTCACCGCCGATCTGTTGCACAGGAACGCGCTGACGCCCGTGCCTCACGAGGTCTCGCTGCGCGGCATTGAGCGGGAGATAGCAGTCTATACGATCCCCTGAAGACTTGGCCCCTGAAGATTTGGGTCGTCTCGGCCCCTCACACGCGCCTACAGATGAAATAACGATCGGCGGGCACCGAAGGCGGTGGCGGGAGGCGTTGCAGCAGCGGGTGATCGAGCGGCGTGCCGCTGACCGCGATGCCGCCGACGCGAAGCAGGCGCGCAATCAGATCGGGAAGCCAGGTAGAGGTCACTGCATCGCGATCTTCATAACCGGTGCCGATATCGGCATGAACAAGAGCGGCGTCGATGCCAATGAACCTGGTCGCCGTCTCGCGTATTTCGCCGAGCACGAGGTTTTCAGCTTCGGGAATTGAACTGGCGTGTGCGGCAAGTGCGCGGTCGAATGCCACGATCCGGCGTCCGGGCAGGCGCTCGCGCAGATGGTGGAACGTCCGGCCATTGCCGAGGCCGAGCTCAAGCACGGGACCCTCAATCTTGGCCACCTCCGCGCAGACAAGATCGAGAATGTCGCGCTGCGCGGTCATTCTGCGGATGAAACTGTCGAGGCGACTCATATGCGATTGTATGTCCTGAACCAGTCCACGACACTCGGCGATGCCCCCGACCAGAGCGTTTCGCGGCTGAAACCCGGGGCGGCGTGTTAAACCCCGACCGATGCCGCATATAGAGGCGAACGATGAACACTGCAATTACCGAACAGGCTGCCAACAAGGATCATACCGTGGGGCGTCGGCGGCCCGGCGCGCGGCGGAATAGCAATCTCACTTGTAGGGGTCTGCGGCGTCCCGCAAGCCGTCGCCGAGGAAGTTGAACGCCATGATGACGAGAATGACGGGGAGCATCGGCAAAAGCAGCCATGGATAGAACGCGATCACGCTGACGCTGCGCGCCTCGGTGAGCAGGATGCCCCAGCTGGTTATCGGCGCCCTCAGGCCGAGCCCGAGGAAGCTCAGCGCCGTCTCGCCCAGGATCATGCCGGGTATGGAGAGCGTCGCCGTCGCGATCAGATGCGACATGAAGCCAGGAATGAGGTGCCGCCGGATGATGCGACTGCTGTTGGCGCCCATCAATTGCGCGGCCAGAACGTAGTCCTCCTCGCGCAAGGCCAGAAGCTTTGAACGCACCGCCCGCGCCAGTCCGGTCCAGTCGAGCAGCCCGAGGATGACGGTGATGCCGAAATAGATCAGGATCGGACTCCAGGTTATCGGCATGATCGCCGCCAGAGCCAGCCATAGCGGGATGCTGGGGATCGATTGCAGAACTTCGATTATCCGTTGAACGATCAGGTCGAAGATACCGCCATGATAGCCGGCCAGTCCGCCGATGACGATGCCGAGCAGGAAGCTGAAAGCGATGCCGACGAGACCGATTGTCAGTGAAATGCGTGCGCCATAGATGATGCGCGAGAGCACATCGCGCCCCAGCCTGTCAGTGCCGGCCAGAAAGAGCTGGCCGTTTTCGGCAGGGCAGACAAAATGCCTGTCACCTTCGATCAGGCCCCAGAACTGGTAGCTGTCGCCCCTGCAGAAGAAACGGATCCGCTGAACATCATCCTGTTTGTCGATGTACTTCCGCTCGAGCGTGTCCATATCCAGCGTCATCTGGCGGCCATAGACGAACGGCCCGACGAACTGGCCGTCGTGGAACAAGCGCACCCGCTGCGGCGGCGAATAAATGTAGTCCATGTTGCGCGTGTGCAGATTGTAGGGCGCCAGGAACTCGCAGATCAGTATTCCGAAATAAAGCACCGCCAGGAATATGCCGGATACAAGGGCAAGCCGGTGCTTCCGGAATTTCCACCACATCAGCCGCAACTGCGACGCCTGAAAGACCTTCGACTGCTCGGGCGTCATCGCTTCGACCGACTGCAGGTCAAAGGGCGCGATGGAAACATAGTGTTGCAGTGGAGCGCCGGGAGCCGGCAGCGGCGATTGCGTGTTCATTTGGTGCTGCCGCCCTGCAAACGAATTCGTGGATCAAGCAGCGCCAGCGCCAGGTCGGAAATCAGGACGCCAATGACCGTCAGGAAGGCGAGGAACATCAGGAACGATCCTGCCAGATACATGTCCTGGCTTTGCAACGCCTTGATCAGCATCGGCCCGGTCGTTTCCAAAGACAGCACGATCGCTGTGATTTCGGCGCCGGAGATGATGGCCGGCAGGATAGAGCCGATGTCCGAAATGAAGAAATTGAGCGCCATGCGCAGCGGATATTTGACCAGCGCCTTGAAGGGATGAAGGCCTTTGGCGCGCGCGGTCACGACATATTGCTTGTGGAGCTCATCGAGCAGATTGGCGCGCAGCCGCCGGATCATGCTTGCCGTGCCCCCGGTGCCGATAATCAAGACCGGGATCCAGAGATGGGCGAGGATCGACTTCGCCTTGGCCCAGCTCATCGGCTCGCCGAGATATTGCTGGTCCATGAGATGGCCTATGGACGTGCCGAACCAGATGTTGGCGAAATACATCAGGATCAGCGCCAGCATGAAATTCGGAATGGCAAGGCCGAGAAGGCCTAAGAAAGTCAGGCCGTAGTCGCCCCAGCTGTATTGATGCGTGGCGGAGTACATCCCGATCGGAAAGGCGATGAGCCAGGTGAAGATGATCGTGACGAAGGAAACCAGCACGGTTAGCCACATTCGCTCCCCGACGACGTCGCGAACCGGCAGCTCATATTCGAAGGAATAGCCGAAATCGCCGTGCAGCATCCCGCCGACCCAATAGAAGTAGCGAATGACCGGCGGCTTGTCGAAACCATACTCCTTGCGCATCATCTCGATGCGATCGGAATCCACCGCTTCGCCCTGGGCTCGAAGCTCGGCAACATAGCTGTCGAAATAGTCGCCTGGGGGAAGTTCGATGATCGTGAACACCAGCGCCGATATGATCAGCAGCGTCGGAACCATCACGGCGATGCGCCAGACAATATATCGAAGCACGCTCAGGTGTCTCCAAGCCAGAATGTATCCGGCATGTAGACGCCGAAATAAGCGGTCGGGTCGTAGCCGTAGAGGGCCTTGTCAGGCAGATTGCGCAGCCGCGAGGACGTCAGAATCGGCTGATGCGTTCCGTTCACGGTGCCGATCGAGAACACCTGATCGGTGTAGATCGACAGCATTGAGGTCCAGATTTCGGCGCGTTCCGTGGTTTCGGTCGATGCGTTCCAGCGCTTGAGTAAAGCCATCAACTCGACCACTTCAGGAAGATCGGGCGCCTCACCCATCTTGCCATGAGACAAGTAGTAAGCACCCCAGAGCGGCCATTGCAGCTGGTCGTCGATGGTGGGGGCCAGCTGGTACGGGTTCATGTCGGCGGTCGGCACGCCATTGTCGATGCCCGACCACATCGACATCATGATCTGGCCGCCAAGCGCGCGGCTGCGGAAGATGTCGCGCTGCGACGTCCGGATGAACAGGGCGATGCCGATCTTGCGCCAGTGATCGGTGATGAGTTCGAGCGCGTCGGTTTCCAGCGTGCTTTCGCCGGCCGTTTCCACTATGATCTGTGCCGGGCGTCCATCGGGAAGTATCCGCAGGCCGTCATCGTCACGCGTCTGAAGCCCGACCTCATCGAGCAAGGCATTGGCCTGGTTGGGATCATGGGCGACCCAGGCTTTCGCGAATTCGGGCCGGTAGAGCGGGCTCTCCGGCAGGACCGTATCGGCACTTTCCTGCGCCAATCCGTAGAACACGGCCATATTGATCTCGCGCCTGTCCACAGCGAGCGAAAGTGCGCGGCGCACGCGCACGTCACGAAGAAGGCCACGCCACACCTGGTCGGCACAATTCAGATTGGGCAGCAGCGCCAGCCGCGAACCCTGTGTGCGTTTCCACAGATGCATCTTCACCGGGTAGCGCTTCTCCGCGTCTTTCAGGAAGGCGTAGTCGCTGAAATCAATTCCCATGCCTTGCAGGTCGCTCTCGCCCGCACCGGTCTTGGCGGAAATGATCGCCGACGAGCTGACATTCAGGACAAACTGGTCAACATAGGGCAGTTGCCGGCCATTCTCGTCTGTTCGATGAAAGAACGGGTTGCGTTCGAAGATGAACTGCTCGGCCGGCGGCTTGGTCCGGTTCTGCCAGGGATCGAGCGTCGGCAGATCCGGGTTCTCCGGGCGATACTGCCGCGACATGCGGATATGCAGGAGCGTCCATTTCTTGGCCCGGTTCTCCTTCATCAGGCCGGCGAGCCGGAATGGGTCCTGGTATTTCTTGTGGAACTGCTTGAGATAGGCGGCCGGCAGAACAAGCGATAACGGCGCAGCGGCAGCGAGCTTGGGCAGGAAGTCGGGATTGGGCGCATCCCAACTGTAGCGCACCGTCAACGGATCGACGATCTCGAAGCGTGGCGGCTTGCCGTCCGCCAGCAGGGCCGGGGCGAGCCCGCCTTGCGAAAGCTCATCGTTCAGCCAGACATCTTCCCAGCAATAGCGAAAATCCTCCGGCGTCAGCGGGCTACCGTCAGACCATTTATGTCCTTCCCGTAGCTTGAAAGTGAAGACGCGATCATCCGCTACGTCGAAACTTTCGAGAATGTCGGGTTGCAATTTGAGCTTTTCATCATAGCCGACCAGGCGAGCATACCCGTAGATCGTCATCATCCGGATATCTTTCTGGCTGCCGATGATCGTGCGCAGCGTGCCGCCATATTGGCCGGGCTGCCGGCCCATCGCAGCGAGGTTCAACGCGCGCGGGCTCTTGGGCAGGCGTTCGGCGAGTGCCGGCAGCGCCCTGGCCTTCAGCTGAGGCTGAAGAAATTCCGGCTCCAGATCGCCGGCGCGCAACGTGCTCGGCAGAAATGCCGAAGCCATGAGCCCAAGGATGGTGCGCCGGCTGATCAATGGCGTAGCTCGCTGACATCGGCCGAACGTCGGGCCAGCACGAGGTGGCCACCGCCAAGATCGAGCGGCGACAGCATATCCTCTTCGCCCTCGTCACGGAATTGCGGTCCCCATGCGCTGGTATCGGAAGCGCCGCTGAGCTTCAGCGTTTTGAAATCCATCGGCCTGTCGAGATCGGGGAAAGGTACTGCGGCGACCAATGAGCGTGTGTAGGGGTGGACCGGTTTCCTCAGCAGAATTTCGCGCGGCGCAAGCTCGACGATACGCCCGCCGCACATCACAGCGATGCGGTCTGCCATATAGTCCACCACCGCCAGGTTGTGGGATATGAACAGGTAGGTCAGGCCCAGTTCCTTCTGCAGGTCCTTCAGAAGGTTCAGGATCTGCGCCTGAACAGAGACATCGAGCGCCGAAACCGGCTCGTCGCAGATCAGGAGTTCAGGCCCCAGCGCCAACGCGCGCGCGATGCCGATACGCTGACGCTGCCCGCCGGAGAAACTGTGCGGATAACGCTTGATGAAGCGCGGATCGAGCCCGATTGCCTGCATCAGGCTCTTGACCGTGGCGAGTCGGGACGCGGTATTGCCACGTTGATGGATTTCCAGCGGTTCGCTCAAGATGTTCTCCACCGTCATGCGAGGTGAAAGCGACGAAACCGGATCCTGGAAGACCATCTGGATTTTCGCGCGCAGCATGCGCAGGGCGTCTCCCTCGGCCTCCAAGACGTCGATCGGTCTATCGCGGCCGTTGAAGATCACAGAGCCGCCGCTAGGGGTGACAGCCCGCATGAGGATCTTGCTGACGGTGGTCTTGCCGGAGCCGCTTTCGCCGACAAGACCCAGGCACTCACCCCGCCTGATATCGAAGCTCACGCCGTCCACGGCGCGAACAGAGGTTTGATGATCTCCGCCGAACCATCCGGACTTGCGGATGGTGAAGGTCTTTGTCAGATCCCTGACCGACAGCAGGATGTCGTCCGGCCCCTTCGATGCCGGCGCCGTCTGCTTGCCGAGCAGGTTCCCGACATTCACCGGCACCTCGCGGAGCGCCTTTAGCCTTTCGCCAGGCTTCAGGTCGAAATGCGGAACTGCTGCCATCAGGCCCTTCAGGTAAGGGTGGCCTGGCCGGCGGAATATCGCCTCCACAGGTCCCGCTTCCATGATCTCGCCATGGTACATGACCACCACCTCGTCGGCGACATTGGCGACCACGCCGAGGTCGTGCGTGATCAGCAGCATCGCCATGTTCAGCTTGGTCTGAAGCTCGCGCAGCAATTGCAGGATTTGCGCCTGGATGGTGACGTCCAACGCCGTCGTCGGCTCATCGGCGATCAACAAAGCGGGCCGGCAGATAAGCGCCATGGCGATCATGGCGCGTTGACGCAATCCTCCCGAAAGTTCAAAGGGATACATGTCATAGGCGCGCTTGGGATTGGGAAAGCCGACAAGGCTGAGCATTTCCTCGGTCCGCGCCTTGCGCTCCGCCCGAGCCATGGGCGTATGAATCTGCAGGGATTCGCTGACCTGGTTGCCGATCGTGTGCAGCGGCGACAGCGATGTCATCGGCTCCTGAAAGATCTTGCCGATACGGCTGCCTCTCAACGCCCGGATCTCGGGTCCGTCACGCGGCATCTGCAGGATATCCTGCGTCGTGCCGGGCTTTTCAGGGTCGGAAAACAGGATGCGGCCGCGAGCATGGGCTGTGTTCGGCAAAATGCCCATCACTGCCTGGCTGAGAACCGATTTTCCGGAACCTGACTCGCCCACAAGCGCGGTAACCTTGCCGGGCAGGACGCGAAGATTTGCGCGCCTGACGGCATGCAATGGTCCCCCAATAATGGCAAAAGAGATGCCAACATCTTCGATCCGCAGCAGATCAACACCCGAATTCATTCTCATACCAGCCCCACTCTGGCAGGTCCAGAAGACGAGACTAGCGCATTGCCAGTTTAGAGCAACTTGGATTCGAAACGGTCGCCAGTGGCGGAACCGGCGACTGGACTGCCTACCAAAGGCGTTCGGGTCAGATCCCGGCGGTTACTGGAGCTTCCTCGGGTCGCCCGCCGACACCCGCGCGGCATCGCGATGAAGCAGAATGACCTGCTCGGCGTCCGATCTTCGGTCGTGAATCGGCTCCAGCGCACCGTCGTCATCGAGTGCGAGAGCACCCGACAGATCGGGCGAAAGCACCGTCAGCTTCTGCTTGATGCCCGCCAGTTCCTCATTGCCCAGCGTCTGCCAGCTGTTGGCGCCGCAATAGCCGGCGAAGTCTTTGCTGGCGAGAACGCTGTGCGGATATTTCTTGGTCAGGGTCTGGAGGCGCTGGACCTCGTTTACAGCCGAGCCGAAGACAGAGAATGTGAGCCGGTCGGTAAGCCCGACATTGCCGAACATCACATTGCCGACATGCAGGCCGATACCGAATTTTATGTCGCTCAACCCCTGCTCCTTTCTGCGCAGATTGAGCTCCATCATGCGAGCGCTGGCCTTGTGCGCTGCCGCAAGAGCAGTCTGGCAGGCGATCTCGGACTGCGCGCGGTGCCTTTCGCAGGGGTAGACGGCAATGAAGCCATCCCCCAGGAAACTCATGATCTGCCCGCCTCCGCGATTGAAAGGTGCAGCAATGGCATCGAAAAACTGGTTCAGCGTATCGATATAGATTTCGCGGCCGGAGGTTTCGGCCAGCCTCGTCGACCCGCGCATATCGCCCATGACCAGTGCGGCCCGGATTGTGTCGCCCTCGCCGCGCTTGATCTGGCCGTCCAGCACGCGCCTGCCGGCGTCGCCGCCGAGATAGGTGGTCATCATGTTGTCGGCGAGCTTGGTAAGCACCGCCATCTTGGTTGCGATAGCGAGATGGTTCTGGATGCGCAGCAGCCCCGAAATCATGCTGTCGCTGAAGCCTGAAGCACTGTCGGTGGACCAGGACCCTATCATGCCCTGACTGGTGTTGCCGCTGAAGGGATGGACGAAAGCCATGTAATCGGTGACGCCCATAAGCCTGAGTTCATCGAAAATAGGAAATTCCGACGGCACCGACGAGTCGAACCGGCGCCGCAGATGGTCGAGCTTGTTGCTGAGCAGATGGTAGTATGGGCTGGTCAGGAATCTGTCAGAATGCACGCCGTCCTTTTTGCGGAAGCCTTCCACTTCTATGCCCTGGCCGCGAATCCAGGTGAAGCCAAGCGCGTCATAGAGCGGATGAAGCATCGAAAAGCTCAAATGCACCCGCTTCAGCGGCAGGCCGGCGGCAGCCAGCCGTTCACAAAAGCCTTTTACCAATGTTTCCAGGTCGTTGCCCGCCAGCGCCGATTGGTTCAGCCAATCGGCAACCTTATCCATGAGAATGGTGGAAATTTCTGCTTGTGCTGTGCTCATGCTATCTCGAAACCCGTCGAAGACGGAGCCATTATCCTTTGATCTGCCATAACACAGCCCACCAACGACCCAAAGATAAGCGCCCCGAAGTCAACGAGGCCGGCTTCGGCGGCAAAAAGCGACGAAGACTTTCCCGAATGCCTGTCCTTGCAGCGAGGAATAGGTGTAACTGCATCGATCTCTTGGGGCGTTATGTGGCGAGACAGCCGGCAGAGTGCAATCACCATCCTGACATCGGGCAAAAAAAATCGCCGGCTCAGACACCGTCAGGCCTTCACCACCGTCTCTCGGGCTAGCCCGAGGCGGCCAAAAACATTGCGTGTGTCGACGATTAGAAGAGCGTGATCAGCGATCGCCTGATAGTCGATCGCGTCGTGGTCGGTTGCAACGACGACAGCATCGAAATCCTTCAAGGCCGCCTCGGTCAATTCGACCGAGCGGCGCCCCTTGATCGCCATATGCTCCCGTGTGGTGGGGATCTCGGAAACATGCGGATCGTGGAATTCCGCCTTGCCGCCCCATTCCTCAATGAGTTCAATGAGCCGCAATGAGGGGCTTTCGCGGATGTCGGGCACATTCTTTTTATAGGCGAGCCCGATGATGAGAATGCGCGAGCGGCTGAGCGCCTTGCCGCAGCGCCGGTCCAGCGCCTTCGCCAGTTCATCGACCACATGACGCGGCATGGCCGTGTTGATCTCTGCTGCCAGCTCGATAAAGCGGGTCGGAAGTTCGTATTCGCGCGCCTTCCACGTCAGGTAGAAGGGATCGATCGGAACGCAATGCCCGCCAAGTCCGGGGCCAGGATAGAAAGGCATGTAGCCGAAGGGCTTGCTCTTTGCCGCCTCGATCACCTCCCAGATGTCGATGCCCATCGCACCGAGCACGACCTTCAACTCGTTGACGAGGGCTATGTTGACCGAGCGGAAGATGTTTTCCGTCAGCTTGACCGCCTCGGCGGTCGCCGTGCTGGAAACCGGAACGACGGTCTTGACCACGCCCTGGTAGAAAGCCTGCACGAGCGTCGCCGCTTCAGCGCCGTCGCCTGCCACGACCTTGGGGATCGTCGCGACTTCAAAGTTGCGGTTGCCGGGATCCTCACGTTCGGGCGAGAAGCCGAGGAAGAAGTCTATCTTCGACTGCAAGCCGGTTTCTTCCAGTATGGGCTTGATCACGTCGTCGGTGGTGCCAGGATAGGTGGTCGATTCCAGCACGATCAGATGGCCGAGACGCAGATGCTTCGCGATCGTGCCTGCCGTGCTCCTGACAAAGGAGAGGTCCGGCTCACGGTGTTTCGTCAGCGGTGTCGGAACGCAGATGATGATGACATCGCAGACGGCCAGTTCGGCAAAATCCGCAGTGGCGCGGAACCGTCCGCTCGCCACCTGGCCGGCAAGGGCTGTCGACGTCACCGCCTCGATGTAGGATTGGCCGTTGTTCAGGCTCTCGACCTTCTGGGCTTCGATGTCGAAGCCGAAAACCGGGAAGCCGGCGCGAGCGATCGCAACTGCCAGCGGCAACCCGACATAGCCCAGTCCGATCACGCCGACTTGTGCGACACGCGTCGAAATTCGGTTCAGAAGACGGTCATATGTCGATCGTGAGGCGTCCAAAAAATCTGCTTTCCCGTCAATTCGGACAGGCTGTTCGCTTCCATGGCGAGGCTCACCTGGTCCCAAGAACCATGGCCGAGGCATATTGCGGAAGATGGATTTCCGCAAGCCGTCCTCAGACCGGGGTCTTCGCCTTCAGTCTTGCGGCAGCCATCGCATAGCCGCCGGCGGCGCCATCGATGAAATGAACGTGATCGCGCTGCAGCGGCGAGGCGACGAGGCATGTCATCAAGGCCGATTTCTGGCGGTGCAGGCCATAGTTGCAGATGCCCGCCTCTTCCGCCTGTTTCAGCCGGTTCTCGATCCGTTGCAACACATCCGTGTCAACGTCGATGGTCATCTTCAAGCCGTCGTCGAACTTCCGGAAATCCGAATTGCTGGCCACGTCGCGTTTGTAGATCTTCGGATCGAAACGGCCGATCGTCCAGCCATATCTATCGGTAACAGCCGTAAGCGTCATCAGGAACACTATCCACAGCTTCGACAGCCATCGCCATCCTGCCGGTGCCATGGCCCGCGCCTCGATATCGAGGCCGGCGGGCAGAAAACTGTAGCCCGGCCCGTTCACCGGCACCGGGTGGCCATCGCGTTCATGCCTGCCGGCAAGGGCGATGATGTCGGAAGCCAGAAACTGAAAACCGCGCAAGTCGCGTGACGCCCCCGGTATGGCTATGATCGAGACGATTTCGCCATGCCGGGCTTCGATCGGGTTCCAGCGGCAGGAGAGGCCGGTCAGATCCGGCCGCGTGCCGGCCGGCGCAGGATCGATGCGGTAGCGCCCCGCTTTCATCTCGGCTTCCGCCCAACTGCCGCCACCGCCGGCGAACATGGCATAGAAGACCGCTTCGGAGGCCTGGAACCTCGCCACGCGAACGTCGAGGCCTTGCGCTCTTATATCCTTTATCGGCACGATTGCGGCACGCAAGGTCAGGTCCAGTTCGTCCGCCACCCATCTCTGGACAGCCGCCAGCGCGCTGCGGGTGATCTCCAGCGCCGAGCCGGGAAACGCCACGAGCGCGCCGTCGCCGCCGAAGACAAAGGGAAGATCTTGCCGACCCAGCGCATTGAGCAGCGCCGAAATGACGCTGGCGCCGGCCATATTGACGGTTTTGTAGCGCCCAGCCTCGACCGCCTTGGTCGAGCCGACGATGTCGGCGGTGGCCAGCGCCCAGCCATCGGGGAGAGGCCGATAGTTATCGATATCGGCAACGCTTTCGAACTTTGCGAAGACCGGCAAGGAAGCGACAAACGGGTCGGACGCGGCAGCTGTTTCCATGAGCATCAGATAGCACATTCCACTGCTTGAAGGTGAAGTCGATCATGCTTCGAAATTGACTTGCGCAAGCTTTCCGATGATAGGGTTCGGCGATGCGAATTGCCTTCTACGCGCCGCTGAAGTCGCCCAATCATCCCGTTGTCTCCGGCGACCGTCAGATGGCACGGATGCTGGTCAAGGCGCTGGAGCATGGAGGGCATAGCATCGAACTAGCATCCGAATTGCGCTTCTATCTACGCCAACCGGAGTTGAAAAGTTTCGATACGCTCAAGATCGAGGCCCGAGAGGAAGCCGCGCGGCTGAAAAAGCTTTGGGATCGCGACGGCAAGCCCGATCTTTGGTTCTCCTATCATCCCTATTACAAGGCGCCAGACCTGATCGGACCCGAGTTAGCGTCGGCCTTTGCTGTCCCCTATGTGACAGCGGAAGCCTCCTATTCGAGGCGGCGCAACGCCGGCTTGTGGGCCGATACGCAAGCGTTGGTGGCGCGAGCCATCGAACAGGCAGCGCTGAACATCTGCTTCACGCAAAGGGATCGTCAGGGACTGACAGACGCGATTCCCGACGCCGCTCTCGCTATGCTTTTGCCCTTCATCGACACATCGGTATTCTGGGAAACACCGGCACGGGGTTGTCCGACGCGCCTCGTTACAGTCGCCATGATGCGCCCGGGCGACAAAGTCGAAAGCTATCGCATGCTGGCGCAAGCGCTCGGCTCGATCGACCACCTGCCCTGGACCATGTCGGTCGTCGGGGACGGGCCTGCCCGTGACGAGGTCAAAGCGCAATTCGCCGACTTGCCCGCCGACCGTATCGAATGGCTTGGCGCGATTGAGCCGGCCGCCGTGCCGGATGTCCTCTACAGTGGGGGAATTTACGTCTGGCCGGGTTACGGCGAGGCCTATGGCGTTGCCTATCTTGAAGCACAGGCCGCCGGCCTTCCGGTGGTGGCTCAGGACATCGCCGGCGTGCCGGAGGTCGTGCGGGATGGCCAGACCGGGTTTCTCACCCCGCCGGGCGATGTGGCGGCGCTCGCTTCTGCCATTGAAAGGCTTCTGGCCCGTAACGACGAAAGAACCATCATGGCCGCAGAAGCCAGACGTTTCATCCTCGAAGAACGTTCCCTCGGTGGTGCAGCGGCGCGTCTGACCGAACTTTTTGCGAAGATCGCGGTTTCATGACATCCGATCAGATATGGCAGCCCTTGGTGGAAGAACTGGCGTGCCGGCAACGGGCGGACCGTAAGGCAGAGTTCTGGCTGCGCGACGATGACGCCGTGGATCCAACGCCTGCGCTTGATCGGCTGCTCGACCTCACCGGTGAGTTCGCGGTTCCGGTCACTCTGGCCGTCATTCCGGCCCTGACTGATGAGAAGCTTGTCGTCCGGCTTGACGAGGCGCCGCATGCCACGGTCGCCATCCATGGCTGGGCGCACCGAAATCATGCGCCCGAGGACCAGAAAAAGCAGGAGCTCGGCGCGCATCGGCCACGCGAGGCGGTGCTCGATGATCTGGCTCGCGGACTGTCGCACGTAACCGGCCTGCACGGCGCACGTACCGTTCCGATGCTGGTGCCACCCTGGAACAGGATCGACGCCGGCTTGGTATCCGACCTTGGATCGATAGGATTTGCGGCATTGTCGGTCTTTGGGCCGCTGAAGCCGGCTTCACTGGCGGTCATCAACAGCAATGTCGACATCATGGATTGGCATGGCACGCGCGGCTGCCGCGATCATGGCCTGTTGGTTCAGGCCATCATCGCGCAATTGCAGCATTCAGTCGACAGCGGCGAACCGGTCGGCCTGCTCACCCACCATCTCGTACATGATGAATCGGCCTGGCTTTTCCTCGAACGGCTGTTCACAGTCACCGCACAGACCAAAGCCTGCGCATGGCTTCCGATCAGGACATTGATCGGGCGCTACGCCGGTAGGGGAAAATAGCTCAGTGCTCTTTGTGCAATGAGACTGGAAATTTAAGCGTCTGGCCATCCCTCGCGACAAATGCGCCGGCAAACCTGTCCTTGGCCAGTTTCTCGATCTCGTCCAGTTCCTCGTCGGTGCGTGTCGGAGTGTGATGAAACACCGCAAGCCCCCGCGCACCGGCCGCCTCACAGAGCTTGACGCCCTGTTGCCATGTCGAGTGCCCGTCACCGCGGTGGCGTTCCATTTCCTCCTCGGTGTAGGCGCAGTCGTAAATGACGAGGTCGGCATCTTCGATCAGGCCGAGCACCGCCTGATCGAGTTTGTCCGACTCGTGCTCAGTGTCTGTGATCATTGCCACGACACGGCCGCCCCATTCCACCCGGTAGCCTATGCAGCCGCCCGGATGGACAAGACTGCCGGTTCGGACCACCACCCCTTCGCGCGGCCGAAGCACGTCTCCGGATACGAAATCGCGGCAGTCGAGGCTTGCCTTGCAGATATCCAGTTTCACCGGAAACCACGGCGGCCGCATGAACTCGTCGACCATCTGCCGGGTCGTCATGCGTCCTGCAAGATGCCCGGACCAAAGCGTAACCTTGACGCTCCGGTCATAGATCGGCACAAAAAACGGCAGCCCGATGATGTGATCGTAATGGCAATGGGTGAAAAGCAGGTCGAAATCGGTCACGCCCGACGCCCGAAACGCCCGGCCGGCGGACCGTAGGCCAGAGCCCGCGTCGAACAGAAGCGTATGCTTGCCGCATCGCATCTCAACGCAGATTGTGTTGCCGCCATAGCGAGAGAATTCTGGCCCCGATACCGGAATGCTGCCGCGCACGCCCCAAAACCTGACCAGGAAAACGTCGTCGTCCATGCTACCCCTTCGCAGTCCCTGTCGCCCATCGTAGCCAAACAACCGCTGCTAGGCGAGACAGGTTTTTCTCCAGGTGATCTTGTCAGTAAGAGGCCAGTGCCATCACGACGGCGAGGATCGAGCGAAAGTCATTCGTTATTTGGCGCTTCGTGCGTCGATCAGATCCGCGGTCGTATGGTTTAGGCGATCGGCAAGAACCCGCAATATCTCGATGGTCATTTCAGGGAACTCCTTCATAAGCCTCAGGAAATGATCCTTGCGGATTCTCAAGGCTTCCAGCGGAGATGCGGCTCTGACGGTGGCCGTGCGGGAGCTGTTGCACAATATGGCGATCTCGCCAACAATCGAATTTGGCATCAGTTCGGCAACTTTTATCGGTCCGCTGTCGGAATCGACCAGAATATCCGCCCTGCCTGAAAGGATGACGTAGGCGGCGTCTCCCTCGTCGCCCTGCCGGAAAAGGATCTGGCCGGCGCCGTAGCTCACGCGATCGGATGTGAACGCAAGCAGCTTGAGCTTTGTCGGCTCTATGCCAGAGAACAAGGGAACGCGTTGCAGCATTCCAACCTCATCCTTGAGCAGCATTGTCGCAAACCTTCCCAAAATTTCACGTCTGCGAGACTAGAACAACCGACACCCCGATGGAATCAATTCTGTTTCCGGATGGCGAGACGAACCACGCGAAAGGTGGCGAGCCCGATCAGCCGGAAACCTCAATCCCTTGACCTTGCAACAAGTTCCCACCGGCAGGATGATCCCATCTGAATGTCCAATGCTCTATGATAGCAGTTCCTTAAAGATACCGCTTCCTGCCAAAAGTGTCTCGTGTGTTCCGTCTTCCACCAATTGACCCGAGTCGAAGACGATAACGCGATCGAACATCATCGCCATTGCCGGATTCGTCACGACCCACACAATTGCTGGTGAATGGCCGTCGCGTCTGGCTTCCTCGAGCACGTTTCGCAGCACCTTATCCTGCATGCGCTGGTCGAGTGCCGACAGCGGCCGGTTGAGAATGAGAAAATCGGGACGCTTGAGCAGGGCCCGGGCAACATCGAGCTTCTGTCGCTGTCCGCCGGTCAGCCGCCTGCCGCCTGAGCCAACGTTGAAGTCCAGGCCGACATCCAGAAGTTCGGCATAAAGCCCCAGTTCGTCAAGAATGTCATAGACGATGGAGCGTATGCGGTCCGGCGCGTCGGGATGGTTGTTGCCCACACGCCCGAACAGGACATTATCCATGACGGTGGCCGCGGCAATGTATTTGGCAGGATCATACCGTTCGACCGCATTTTGCAGCTCGGGCGGCAGGTTTTCATAGAACCGGTTGCGTGCAGCGACGATCTTGCTCATGAGCTCGTCGCTCAGCAGGCCGAAGCGGTGCCGGGGCTCGATATAGGCAAAGCTCAAGGTGACGATCATGGCGCGGTCGCTCTCCGAAACCGCCTCGTAGGGACGGTTCTTGAGCCGTTGCAGCAGGCTTTCGTAGGCGGGTATCTCCTCGGCGCTCATGAAGGCGAGCTGCTGGAAGAACTGGTGATCGGGCGGCAGGTCGGCAAACAGCTCGATCGCCTGTTCGGCGATCTCCATGCCCATTTCGTAGAACGTGCGATCGAGGCCGGCTTGCTTCAGCACAGAAGCAAAATAGGGATTGGCCGCCAGAGCCCTGTCGGCCAGTTCGGGGCCGGCGGCAGCGCCGAAGAGCAGGTTTTGGCCGATCGTTGCTTCCTTGTTGTAAGCGCCCGGTTCGAAAGGAGCCACCAGTCCGCTCAGCCCTTCGTGTTCCAGCCGGGTTCGCAGTGCCGCACGCAGTTCGACGATCCGCCTGGCAAGCTCCGTGTGACGCGTGAGGTCGGCCGAAGAGCGCAAGCCAAGATCCAGAATGTCGCGCGACAGAACAACCGCGTCGAGCACCCGGCGCACGGCTTCAAAGAGGTCGTGCGGGCCGGTAGCGCCGGCGGAAGCATAGTTGATCCAGTCGCTGTGGATATCAAGCTCCGGATTGCCCGACCGGCGCGCCTCCTGGATGTTCCAGCGGCGCTGGTCTGCCGCAGCACCGTCATAAGGCACCGATGTCAGCGGCGCATGCTTCAACCCGTAGAGCAGGTTATCGCGGAGGCTTGCCTGGAACAGGAAAACATCCGACGAGGCATAGGACATGCGCCGGCCGGTCACTGCTTCGGGGAGTTCAAGCAGGTCATCGGCACCCGAAGCGACCCTTCCGCTGTCCGGCCAGTTCAGCCGCGCGAAGGCTTCTGCAAGCGCCTCCGCTCCACCTGTTGTGGTGCTGACCAGCGCCACCGTCTCACCCGGCTTGATCTGGAGGGAGATACGGTTGAGGAGCATTGCACCGCCATCGTCTACCATGGACAGACTGACGGCCGACAGGGGGTTGGTCATCGGAGCGGGATCGTCGATCGTCAATGCCCCGATTCTCGGCGCAATGAGATCCTCAACGGTAAACTGTTCAACGACCTGCTGATATTTGACCTGGACATCCTGCCGCGCCTGATCCCAATCGATCAGTTCCTTCATCGGTCCGGGCAGGTCCTTGTAAGCGCCGATCACTGCCACGAGCTGGCCGACGTCCAGCCGCCCCTGGATGACCAGATACCCGCCGATCATGTAGAACAGAAAGGGCGTGAGCTGCGCGAGAAAATTGTTGAGGAACTTCACCATGAATTTCCATTGGTAAAGATCGAAGCGGATTTTAAAGATAAGCCCGAGCCGGGCAGCTATGTCGGCGCGCTCGTAGTTTGATGTATCGTGGACGTGAACCGCGCCGATGCCATCGACGATTTCGCCAACCCGGCCCGAAAGAGCGCGCGCCGTCAACTGCCGCTCGCGCCCGAGCACGATCAGCCGCCGCCGCATTCGCGGGATGAGCACGATCTGGATCCCCACGATCACGGCCGCGATCATTCCGAGCCAGACATTCTGGACCATGATGAACAGCATGGCCGTCAGCGCCTGGCCGCCGAGTAGTACCGGCTGGACGAAGGCATCGCCGATGAAGCCGCCCAGCGGCTCCACCTCGTCCTTTACCATGGTCGCCACTTCGGCGGATTTCACCCGCTTGAAGTAAACCGGCGGAAAACGCAGCACACGGTCGACCAGATCGAAACGGATACGCCGCAGCATGCGCTCGCCGAGGCGGCCCTTGTAGGTGTTGATGTAGAGTTTGAACAGCCCGTTGATGATGACTAGCAAGAGGAACACAAGGCTCAGGGCAAACAGCGTCGCGTTGCGGTCGAGCTGAAAACCGGAGAAGAACTGAACCTCTCCGATGAACGGCAGGTTATAGTGTAGCCTCATGAATGGCTGGGTCGCGCCCGGTTGCTCGAAGCCGCCACCCTGGATCGGGCCGTTGACGATCAGCTTCGGCAGGTCGAAGGACATGAAATACGGGACCATCGAAAGCACGACGATCATCAATATCCAGAGCTGCTGCTTCTTGGTGTGCGTCCAGATATAGCGGGCTAGGCTGGGTTCCATATGCGACTGCGGACCCTTCAGTTGAAAGGATGCAGGATGTAGACGCACCTGCTGGCGAATGGCGTATCGGCAATTTCTTCGTCGCCAACGACAAGCTCGAAGCCGCAGTGCACTGAAATTGTCCTGCGCTCAACGATGGAAGGAACCTGCGAGGCGGCGCGATCCAGTTCCGGCGCATGGTCGATGACAACGACATGGGCATTGTTGGTCAGCGAAGAAAGCGGCTGGCCAAACGGTTCGCGGCTTCCATAGGATTTTGGCGAATAGCCGAGCAGCACGAGGCCGCAGCTGCGAGGCTGGTGCTGTCGGATGGACGCCGATGGTCCGGACAGATGCAACAGGCTCTCTCCGGCACCGGCCAATGGCGAAGCGGCTTGCAGCATAATCACGTCCGCGAATCAAACAGCCTTGCAGGAGGCAAGATTGCGTTGTGTCGCCCGAAATCCCAACATACAAGACGAATATGATGGATGTCACGCGACCACGCAATGCCGGCATGGACTGGCATGAGCAAGCCTTGGACCTCACGCGGGGGATTGCTGCCTATGTCAACTGCCCTCTCGTGGCAGGGCTGGCGCGCGTCGTCACCAAGCATCCGAAGGCCGATATCGCCAACGCCTTCAACCACAAGCAGGTCGCCTGCAAGATGTGGGCGCTCGACAGGCTGTTCGAAAGCTGCGGTGGCCGGTTCCGTCGCATATGGGTTTTGGGTGGATGGTACGGCGTATTGCCGGCAATGCTTTTCAACGACGCCCGCTTCGACATCGCGGCGATCGATAGCATCGACATCGATCCCGAAGTCGCGCCGGTCGCCCGGACCCTCAACCGGGAAGCGGGCGACCGGTTCCGGGCGCTGACGGCAGATATGTACGCACTCGACTATGCGGCCGGGCGGCCCGACCTGATGGTCAATACGAGCTGCGAACACATAGCCGATCTGCGCGCCTGGCTTGCTCTGCTTCCGCGTGGCACGAATGTACTGCTGCAATCGAACGATTATTTCAGCGAGCCGACGCACATCAACTGCGTGGCTTCACTTGCAGCCTTCGAAGCAATGGCGGCGCTACGGGAGGTGCGGTTCTCCGGCGAACTGCCGACAAAAAATTATACGCGCTTCATGCTGATTGGAACTGTTTAACGCATTTCGCCCAAAAGTGCGTAGCGGTTTGGGACAACGACATGCACAAAAACAAAGACTTGATGCGCGTCGCACAAATCTCGCCAGACGCGACGCGCGTCAGGATCTATCGTCTATTTGATCATGAAACTTTCCGAAACCGGGCCTCACTTTTAGGGACCATGTTCGATACCGCTCGCGCAGGATTTGCGCGGAGCGACGCGCGCCTTCCAGATCGAGGCGATGCGCGGATGGCGTCGGTCCCACAAGCGCCTGTTCGATCGCTTGCGCCAAACCTTCAGGCGTTAGGTCCTTTTCCATCAGCACCGTTGCAAGACCGAGTTCTTCGAGCATCAGGGCGCGAACCGTCTGTTCGGTTTCCCCGCCGGCTGCAAATGGAACGAGCAGGGAGCGACAACCCGCGCGCAGGACATCGCAGACCGTGTTGTAACCCGCCTGCGAGACTGACAGGCGGGCGCCGGTCAGCAGGCTGGCGAAATCCTCGCGGAACCGGAAGATGGACAGGCCCGGCGTGGCATCGCGTGCGATCGCGTCAAACTCGTCTTTCGGCAGGTTTGGGCCGGTGATCAAGCACCATTTCCAACCATTGTTGGCATTCCGCACCGCTGCGATGGTGGAGCTGACAAGGCTCTTTCCGGCAGCCCCGCCGCCAACCGACACCAGAACGTCGAAGCGCTCGGAGGCCGCGGGCGATGGGGGCGCGGCAACGAGCCCTGTGTAGGTGACCTCGGCCCTGATCGCCCCAGCCAGTGGAAATGTCTTGTCGATGGTTGCGAAAGCCGGATCGCCGTGGACCATAACAAGGTCGAAATACCTGTTGATGAGATCGACCGTTTCCTTGTTTCGGCCCGGCTTGACTCGCTCCTGAAGGATATCACGGACCGACGTCGCCAGCAGCGGTCTGGGCGACGTCGCGTCGATGGCCTCGATCAGCGGCAAGAGTTCGAAACGCATCTGCCGGCGTCCAAATGGAAACGCCTCGACAATGACGATATCAGGCCTGCAATCCCGGAATGCCTGCAGCAGCATCTCTGAACGCCATTTCTTGAAATCATCGTCGATGGGTTTGCCCTGCAAGTCGACAAGTCCGGAAAATCCTTCATCACCGGAGGTGACAGGTGGCAGGGTTACAGATTTTACACCCAGTCCCGGAAACCCCGCGATCGGCGCTCCGCCGGTCACGACGGTTACGTCAAACCCGTCATCGACCAGAGCCGCCGCAACGCGGCTGGCGCGCGCGAGATGGCCGATACCGAGCAGGTGCTGAACATAGAAGAAAGCGCGCAGCCGCTTCATTCGGCGGCCCGCCACTCCCGCTCGAACAGTTCCTTGAGCTGTCCAATGCTTGCCATATGATCGAAATTGCCGCGCACGCGCCGCTCTGCGGCGTCGCCGAGGCGGGCACGCAGCACAGGATCACGGATCAGGCGCTCCAGCGCCTGTGCCAGGGCAATTGGGTTTTCCGTCGGAACCAGGAGCCCGGTTTCATCCGGCGATAAAAGCTCCGGCACGCCGGAAATATCGGTCGACACGCAGGCAAGCCGCTGGCTAGCCGCCTCCACCAAAACATTCGGCAGACCGTCCCGGTCGCCATTTGCGGTGATCCTGCAAGCCAGGGCGAAGATGTCGGCGCAGCGGTAGTGCTCAAGCACCTCCTCCTGGGCAAGCGCGCCTTTCCAAGAGACGCGACCATCCAGTCCGAGCTTTTGCGCCAGCGCCTTGAGCCGTTCCAGTTCCTCGCCGCCGCCGATATGCTCGAAACGCCACGCCAAATCACCGGGCAAGAGGGCAAGGGCCTCCAGCAAGGTATCGTAACCTTTCTTTTCAACGGCGCGCCCGACACTCAGAACGATAACCGGTTCGTCCGGCGCCGAGCCGTCATGCTGTTTTCGCGCCTCGCCGAAACTGCCGAAGCGATCAAGGTCGAGCCCATGATAGCTCAGATGCACAGACGAGTTGCCGTTAGCGAGTTTTTTCAGACGGTCGAAACCGGTTTGCGTGCAAGTGACCGTCCAGCGCGCCGAGGCAAGCTTGCCAGCCAGATCCCAGTCCGCCGAAGTCCAGATGTCCTTGGCATGGGCCGAGCAGCTCCAGGGCAGGCCACGAAGCTGGCTGGCATAGCGCGTCACCGACGCCGGCGTGTGCGCGAAATGTGCATGCAGCCAGCCCGCGTCTTCCGGCCATTCGGCCGCCAGCACGAGCGCTTGCCCGAAGCGGCGCGCGCGATTGCGCGTAAAGTCGCGGGGGATATCGGCCGCCAGCGATCCGAGAGCGCGCCAGAAGCCCGGCCGCAGCAGATAAGCAAACAGCGAGCGAACCACGCGCAGCGGCTCTTCATGCAGATATTCCGGCAGATAATGGACGGGCGCTTTGATCTCGTCATGCACGGGGTGGCGTTTTGCGTCGGTCGGCCGCCTGAGCGCGACGAGTATCAGGTCGAACCCTGCACGCTCCAGACCGAGCAGTTCCTGCGCGATGAAGGTTTCCGACAGCCGCGGATAGCCCTTCAGAACCACGACGATCTTGCGATGTTGCAACTCAGTTCATGCCTTCAATGACCGAAAGGTGATGGCCGGCCCGCCGGTCGAGCAGTTCCGCGACGATTTCGGAAATATGAGGCAGCCCTTCCAGCGTCAGATGCGGGTTGCTCTGCGATGGGCGGGGCCGGTCCGGCAGCACCTTCAGTGCATCGGCAAACCGCTGGGAATCCTTGGCTTCCTCCGGCAAAAGCATCTCGATGAGACCGAGTTCGGCTGCACGCCGTGCGCGGATCAGTTGTTCCTCGCGGGGCATGATGCGCGGCACGATCAGCGCCGGCTTGTCGAAAGACAATATCTCGCAATAGGTGTTGTAACCGCCCATCGCCACTACCGCCTTGGCGCCGGCAATCAGATCTTCCATGCGGTTGTCGAACTCGATGATCTTGATATAGGGGATCCTGGATCCCTTCTTGAGCAGCTTGTTGCGCTGGCGCGCCGGCATGTAAGGCCCAAGCACGATCAGCGCCCTATGCTGCAATTGCGGATCCTGCTGATAGGCATCGATGACGTCGTGGATCAAGTCGGCGCCGTCACCGCCGCCACCGGTGGTAATGAGGATATAATCGCCCTCGGGCCGGTGGCCGGGCAACTCGTTCTTCTGCAGGCTCCGTTGCAGGAAACCGACGAACTTCATCTTTGCCCTGACAGCCGGCGGCACATCCAAGCCGGTCAACGGATCGTAGAAATCCGGCGGACCATAGGCCCAGACCTTGTCGTAGAACAGGCCTATCTTGCGCATCACATCCTTGCGTGCCCACTCTGCATCGAGCAGATGCGGCGCGTCCATCACCTCGCGCAGGCCAAGCACAAGCGTGGTGCCCCGCGTCTTGAGGTAGGACAGCGTGTCCTCGATCTCACCGCGCAGGCCGAGCGGTTCCTTGTCGACGATGAAGATATCCGGCCGGAAGGTCTCGGCTGTGTGGCGGATGATCGACTGGCGCATCCTTAGCGTCTCATGCAGATCGATATCCTTTTCCAGCGAGGTGTATTCGCCGTTGCGCAACTTGATGACGCTGGGGATCTTCACGAAGTCGACACGGGCGCGGTAGTCGAAGGCGCCAGCGATAGTCGCACCCGAAATGATAAGCACCTGAAGTCCGCGGAAATCCTCGACCAGCGAATGCGCGATCGTCCGGCAGCGCTGCAAGTGGCCGAGCCCGAACGTGTCGTGGCTGTACATGAGAATTCGAGCGTTTTGTACGTGCTGGGTCATTGTTGAACGTCTTTTAGAATTCTCGCCTTGAGGACCGTGGGCGAAACCATCCTCGCGGGTCTACCGACCTGTTTTGAAACATGAGGGCGCAATTTTCAATCTGTACTACCCAAGAGGGTCCATACGCTGAAGCCAGGAAGCTGCGTCTCGCGCTTTGAGGTCAACGAGCCGGCGTCGCGCGCTCACTAGAGACAGGTCGAACACACAAACACAATTTTCTCTTTTGGTTTCAGTGCCTTAATGGCGGCATCCGTCAACACGCCTACTACCTCCTGAAAAGTCCCGTCAGTACAATTTTGAGGTTCCTCGACAGGAAATCTCTTATATTTTCAATGCTTTAAGGCAAAGTACCGTCATGAGCTTCGTTGTTCGTGACGGTACTTTGAAAATTCGGAACGGGCAATATGCCGAGGCCCGTCAATCGGTCCGTCACCGCCAATCTCTGCCCACCGATAGTTGCTGACTGTCCTTGGAATGATTTATTTTGTTTTCAAATGGCTACGGCGAGCATCGACCCAGTTTCGGCGGCAATTGGGTAGGTCTGAATCATTCCCACTCGATGGTGCCGGGCGGCTTGCTCGTCACGTCGTAGACGACGCGGTTGATGCCGCGCACCTCGTTGATGATGCGCGTGGCGGCAGCACCCAGGAACGCCATGTCGTAGTGATAAAAATCCGCCGTCATGCCGTCGACCGAGGTCACCGCGCGTAACGCACAGACGAATTCATAGGTGCGGCCGTCGCCCATCACGCCGACCGTCTGCACTGGCAGCAGCACGGCGAAGGCCTGCCAGATGGCGTCGTAGAGGCCGGCCTTGCGGATCTCGTCGAGATAGATGGCGTCGGCCTCGCGCAGGATCTCCAGCTTTTCGCGCGTGATGCCGCCGGGGCAGCGGATGGCGAGACCTGGACCCGGGAACGGGTGCCTGCCGATGAAACTGTCGGGCAGGCCGAGTTCCTTGCCGAGCGCCCTGACCTCGTCCTTGAACAGTTCGCGCAGCGGCTCGACCAGTTGCATGTTCATGCGCTCGGGCAGGCCGCCGACATTGTGGTGCGACTTGATGGTCACCGATGGGCCGCCGGTGAAGGAGACGCTTTCGATGACGTCGGGATAGAGCGTGCCCTGCGCCAGGAAATCGGCGCCGCCGAGTTTTTTCGCCTCTTCCTCGAACACCTCGATGAACAGCCGGCCGATGGTCTTGCGTTTCTTCTCGGGGTCGGCCTCGCCCTCCAGCGCCGAGATGAAGCGATCGGAGGCATCGACCAGGATCAGCGGCAGATTGTAGTGCTGGCGGAACATTGCCACCACGCCCGCCGCCTCGTCCTTGCGCATCAGGCCATGGTCGACGAGGATGCAGGTGAGCTGGTCGCCGACCGCCTCGTGGATCAGCAGTGCCGCGACCGAGGAATCGACGCCGCCCGACAGCGCGCAGATCACCTTGCCCTTGCCGACCTGCTTGCGGATCGTCTCGACGGCGTGCTCGCGGTAGGCGCGCATCGTCCAGTCGCCTTCGATGCCGGCGATGTTGTGGACGAAGTTCCGGAGCAGCCGGGCGCCGTCAGGCGTGTGCACTACCTCGGGGTGGAACATGATGCCGTACATTTTGCGCTCGACATTGCCGAAGATGGCGAAGGGCGAGCCCTCCGATTTGCCGAGCACCTCGAACCCCCTGGGCAAGGAGATGACGCGGTCGCCATGGCTCATCCACACCTGATGCCGCTGGCCGGGCGCCCACAGGCCCTCGAACAGTGGGCTGTCCTTCTCGATCTCGACGAAGGCGCGGCCGAATTCGCGATGGTCGGAGCTTTCGGCAACACCGCCCATCTGCACGCACATGGCCATCTGGCCGTAGCAGATGCCGAGCACCGGCACGCCAGCGTCGAAGACGATCTGCGGCGCGCGCGGGCTGCCTATGTCTGACGTCGAGGCCGGGCCGCCGGACAGGATCACCGCCTTTGGATTAATGCGCTTGAAGGCCGCTTCGGCCGACTGGAAGGGCACGATCTCGGAAAAGACGCCGGCTTCGCGGATGCGGCGGGCGATGAGCTGCGTAAACTGGCTGCCGAAATCGACAATCAGGACGGTGTCGGGATGATTGGCTGTTTTCATGGCGAGCGTTTAGAGAAAGAAATGAGTCGGCGCAATGGGTTGCGAGGCGTCTCTCTCAATCCGATTCCGCATCTTCACGCGATGAATCAAATCGCAGGGCTCCGGAGGCGATCGCCTGGTCGAGCCGCATGACGGCGTCGGCCAGCTTCTCGTCGATGACGTGGAGATATTCCTTCCAGTCACCGACATGCCTCAGGTCGGCAGCGCCATCGGAAATGCCGCGCAGCCCAACAAGCGGCACGCCGAACAACTGACAGGCGCGCAGGCAGGCAAAGGTCTCCATGTCGACCATGTCCGCGGCGATCGCATCATAAGCACCACCGGAAATGATCGCACCGCCGGTCGACAGCGTCGCCTCCCTGATGCCGGGAATCCTGAACGGCAGCGGCACCGTCACCGGCAGGTCGAGAAACGGCGTCGCGCCCTTCTCGAAGCCCAAAGGCGAGGCGTCGATGTCCCGGTAGGCGACCGAAACGGCTTGGTAGATTTCCGTCTGTTCAAGCGTGCGGCTACCCGCCGAACCGAGCGATACGACGAGGTCCGGCAGCGCCTTTTCGGACTTCAGCCAGGACAGTTCGGCGCTGAGCCTGACAGCCGCCTCGACCGGCCCGACGCCCGTCATCAATGGCGTGAACAGCCGCTTGAGATGCGGGCCGTATTCGGCTTCGGCGGCCATGACAAAGAGGACATCCCTGCCCGACAGGCGAGACATTTTGGCGGTCACGATGATCTGTTCCTCTCTACCTGAGCCGGAAGGCTAGAAGGCGACGTGCCCTCACCGGCCCCCGACCCTTCGCCATGGCTCCGGGCGTTCGTCGCTCGAAAAGCCCATTTGGGGGCTTTTCGAGCGCTACGCGGATCACTCCTCATCCTTCAATGCCATCGCGTCCAACCACGGTCATCATCGTTCCGGTCATGGTGGCGATCAGCTTGGCCTCGCCGTCTGCGGCAAAGGCATAGGCCTGGCCGTCGGCGACGATGATGGTGCGACCGGGCTTGGTCACCGAACCGCGGAACAGGAAGCGTTCGCCTCGGCCTGGCGCCAGGAGATTGACCTTGAACTCGATGGTTAGCACGCCGGAATTCTCCGGCATCAGCGAGAACGCCGCGTAGCCGCAGGCCGAATCCAGCGCCGTCGAAATGACGCCGGCATGGAGGAAGCCATGCTGCTGGGTCAGCGCCGCCGAGTAGGGCATCTCGATTTCGATGATGCCAGGCGTCACCAGCGTCAGTTCGGCGCCGATGGTCGTCATGGCCTTCTGGCGCGCGAAGGACGTCCTGACGCGGTCCTCATAGTCGGGGGCGGGTACGATCTTTGCTGCCATGGCCTCGCCTTTGCATCTGCAGAAAAAGCTTATTGCAGAGGTGTGGGCGACAGGCAATCGCTTTTGCTGCACTGCAGCAATCCCATCCCAGCGCGCCCGGTTTCGTTTGCCGGCAAGGCTCAGCCGGCCTTGTGCAGCGCGCAGGCATAAAACCCGTCAGTGCCGCTGAGCAGCGGCGACAGCGAGATGCCGCCCGCGGCGCCAATGCGTGCGGCGGCCGCGTGGCCGGGAAACCGCTTGTCCCAAAGCTCCCGGTGGTCGACCGGAACAAAGTCGCCATGGCGCTCCCGGAAGGCCGCGACCTGGTCGCCATTCTCTTCGTCGAAGACCGAGCAAGTGATGTAGACCAGCAGGCCGCCGGGTCTGACGAAGGCCCTGGCATCGTCGAGGATCGCCGATTGCTCGGCTTTGCGGGCATCGAGCTGTCTTTGCGTCAGCCGCCATTTGGCATCGGGCCGGCGCCGCCAGGTGCCACTGCCGGTGCAAGGTGCATCGACCAGAACGATGTCCATGTGGTTCTCAAGGGGGGCGAGTTCCGCCGGCTTGCTGACGATCTGCACATTGCGGTTTTCCGAACGGCGAATTCGGTCGAAGATCGGCGCCAGCCGTGCCTTTTCGGCATCATACGCAAAGACCTGGCCTGTATTACCCATCGCCGCCGACAGAGCCAGCGTCTTGCCGCCGGCGCCGGCGCAAAAATCGAGAACCTGCATGCCAGGCTCGGCGCCGGCAAGTGCCGCCACGATCTGCGAGCCCTCGTCCTGGACCTCGAACCAGCCCTTCTGGAAGGCCGGCTCGGCCTGCACGTTCGGATGCCGGCCGTCGCCGTCGATGGGCGGGATACGGATGCCATGCGGCGCGATGTCGGCGGCTTTCGCGCCGGTCTGCGTCAGTTCCGCCAGCACCTTGGCGCGATCGGCCTGCAGCGTGTTGACCCTGATGTCCAGTGGCGGACGGGTGGCGAGTGCCGCGCCCTCACCGACCCAGCTTCCGTCGAAGGCCCGCTCGAAAAGCGGTTCGCACCAATCGGGGATATCGGCCCGCACCGCGGCCGGCGCATCGGCCAGCCGGCGATCGGCGACTGTTTTCAATTCGTCGCCGCTCAGCAAAGGCGGCGCGAACTTGTCGCCGTCGAGCGCCCCGTTCAGCGACTGCGCCGTCTGGTCCCATTCGAGCAGCAGCGCGCCGAAGCCAGTAGCGCGCGGCGTGTCCTCGCCGAGCAGCCAGCCGGCGGAGCGCTTGCGGCGCAGCGCGTCATAGACGATGTTGCCGATCGCCGCGCGGTCGCCGCCGCCGGCGAAGCGGTGCGACAGGCCCCAGTCCTTCAGCGCGTCGGCCACCGGACGGTGGCGCCGGCTAATGTCCTCCAGCACTTCGATGGCCGCCGCCAGCCGTCCTCCCAATCGCATTTTCTTGTTCCGTTGTTTGGCCTTGTCGGCAAATTGCGTTCGGCCCTGCTCTATCGCATCGGTCCGGAAATCGGAATCTATTTTCGGAAAAGCACGATACGAGGATTCAAAGCGCCGGAGCGTCCTAAATGGCGCAAGTGGAGCGCACAAGCGCGCCGGCTGGCGCAATGCTCGTGCTTTCAAACTTTTCAGGTTGCGATACTCTTCCGCTGCGTGATTCGCCAAGAACAGCAAGCGGATCGACGGGAAATTACGAGGAGAGGGCAATGAAGACTTATCTGGCGGAAGTTCTGGGTACATTTCTACTGGTGTTCATCGGCACCGCTTCGGTGGTGACGGGCGGTTTCGGCGGCGCGCTGCCGCTTGGCCAGGAAGGCATCGGTCTGGCGTTCGGCATCGGCCTTATTGCGGCGGCCTATGCGATCGGCCCGATCTCGGGTGCGCATCTCAATCCGGCGGTGACGCTCGGCGTGTTCCTTGCCGGCCGGATGCCGGCCAAGGACGTCATCCCCTACTGGATCGCGCAAGTCATCGGCGCCATCATCGCGTCGCTGGCGCTGTGGATCATCGTCTCAGGCCAGGTCGGCGGACACACCGGTGGCTTCGGCGCCAATGGCTGGGATACGACGAAATGGGGCGTCAGCTCGGCGTTCCTGTGGGAGCTGATCGGGACCTTCACCTTCGTGACGGTGATCCTCGGCGTTACCAATGCCAAGCATACGACCGCTTTCGCCGGCCTCGTCATCGGCCTGACGCTTGCCGGGCTGCATTTTGCCATCATCCCGGTCACCGGCACCTCGCTCAACCCGGCCCGTTCGATCGGCCCGGCGCTGTTTTCGGGAAGTGCCGCGATCAGCCAGCTCTGGCTTTTCATCGTCGCACCGCTGATCGGCGGCGCCATTGCCGGCGTCGTCGCCAAGGCCGGCATTTTCGAGAAGGACTGATTTTCGAAGCTTGAATACAAAAAGGCGCGGGCCACGGCCCGCGCCTTTTTGTTGTGTCGAGAAATCTTGTGCCTGGATCAGGCCGCGAGGTCGAAACGGTCAGCGTTCATCACCTTGGTCCACGCCGCTACGAAATCCCTGGCGAACTTCTCCTTCGCGTCCGCCGTCGCATAGACTTCGGCAAGCGCGCGCAACTGCGAGTGCGAACCGAAGATGAGATCGGCGCGGGTGCCGGTCCATTTGACTTCGCCGGTCTTGCGGTCGCGGCCCTCGAACACGTCCTTGGCGTCCGACGTCGCTTTCCACTCCGTGCCCATGTCGAGCAGGTTGACGAAGAAGTCGTTGCTCAGCGTTTCCGGCTGCCTGGTGAAGACGCCGTGCTTGGACTGCCCGGCATTGGCGCCGAGTACGCGCAGGCCGCCGACCAGAACCGTCATCTCGGGCGCCGTCAGCGTCAGCAATTGTGCCCGGTCAACCAGCGCCTCCTCCACGGTCAGCCGCTGCTTGCCGCTGACATAGTTGCGGAAGCCGTCAACGGTCGGCTCCAGCGGCGCAAAGGAGTGGATGTCCGTCTGCTCCTGCGAGGCGTCCATGCGCCCCGGCGTGAAGGGAACCTTCACGTCGTTTCCGGCATCCTTCGCGGCCTTCTCGATGGCAGCACCGCCGCCGAGAACAATCAGGTCGGCAAGCGAAACCTTCTTGTCGCCAGACTGCGACGCATTGAATTCCTTGCCGATCGCTTCGAGCTTGTCGAGCACCTTGGCCAGCTCGGCCGGCTGGTTGACGGCCCAGTCCTTTTGCGGCGCGAGACGGACGCGCGCGCCGTTGGCGCCACCGCGCTTGTCGGAGCCGCGGAACGTCGAGGCCGAAGCCCAGGCCGCAGCGACCAGTTGCGGCACCGAAAGGCCGGACGCCAGGATCTTGGCCTTGAGCACTGCTGCGTCCTGCTCGTCGATCAGGACATGATCGACCGCCGGAACGACGTCCTGCCAGGGCAGTTCTTCCGCGGGAACGAGCGGGCCGAGATAGCGCACGCGCGGGCCCATGTCGCGGTGGGTCAGCTTGTACCAGGCGCGGGCGAACGCGTCGGCGAACTGATCCGGGTTCTCGTGGAAGCGCCGCGATATCGTCTCGTAGGAAGGGTCGAACCGCAGAGCGAGGTCGGTGGTCAGCATGGAGGGTGCGTGACGCTTTCCGGCGTTGTGCGCGTCCGGCACGGTGCCGGCGCCGGCGCCACCCTTCGGCGTCCACTGATGGGCGCCGGCCGGGCTCTTGGTCAGTTCCCACTCGAAGCCGAACAGATTGTCGAAGAAGTTGTTGCTCCATTTTGTCGGCGTCGTGGTCCAGGTCACTTCCAGGCCGCTTCCGATCGCGTCGCCGCCCTTGCCGGTGCCGAACTTGCTCGCCCAGCCGAGGCCCTGCTGCTCGATGTCGGCGCCTTCCGGCTCGACGCCCACCAGCGACGCATCGCCGGCGCCATGGGTCTTGCCGAAAGTGTGTCCGCCGGCGATGAGTGCGACGGTCTCCTCATCGTTCATGGCCATGCGCGCGAAGGTGTCCCTGATATCGCGCGCCGCGGCCAGCGGATCCGGATTGCCGTTCGGGCCTTCCGGATTGACGTAGATCAGGCCCATCTGCACGGCGGCGAGCGGGTTCTGCAGATCGCGGTCGCCGCTGTAGCGCTCATCGGCCAGCCACTTGCCTTCGGGACCCCAGTAGATGTCCTGTTCGGGCTCCCACACATCGGCGCGGCCGCCGGCGAAACCGAAGGTCTTGAAGCCCATCGATTCGAGCGCGACGTTGCCGGTGAGGATCATCAGATCGGCCCAGGAGATCTTGCGGCCGTATTTCTGCTTGATCGGCCACAGGAGCCGGCGGGCCTTGTCGAGGTTGACATTGTCCGGCCAGCTGTTCAGCGGCGCGAAACGCTGCTGGCCGGCTCCGGCGCCGCCACGGCCGTCGCCGATGCGATAGGTGCCGGCGCTGTGCCACGCCATGCGGATGAACAGCGGCCCGTAATGACCGAAGTCGGCCGGCCACCAGTCCTGCGAGTCCGTCATCAGCGCATGCAGGTCCTTGATCACGGCGTTCAGGTCGAGGCTTTTGAACTCCTCGGCGTAGTCGAACGCCTCGCCCATCGGGTCGGACAGCGAGGACTGCTGGTGGAGAACCTGGACGTTCAGCTGGTTCGGCCACCAGTCGCGGTTGGCCCTGGCAATGGTGGTGTGCACGACCGGGCATTTGCCCGTGCTGGGATCGTCAGTCTGAGCGTCCATTTTCGTCTCCGATTTGCTGAGTTTTCCGGGCAAGCCCAGTGGCCGCACCATTCTGGAATGATTCCAGACTAGGCCGCATTGCCGATAAAAACAAATTGCCTTTCCTGTTTATTCCGATAGGTTTTCCTTATGATAGGTCTCACCGTCCGGCAGATGCAGTATTTCGAGGCGCTGGCGCAGACGCTGCATTTCGGCCGCGCCGCAAAACTCGCCGGTGTGAGCCAGCCGGCGCTATCCTCGCAAATCGCCGAGATGGAGCTGAGGCTCAACTGCCGGCTGTTCGAGCGCGGCGGCAAGGTGGTGCGGATGACCGACGAAGCGCTGGCCTTGCAGCCCCGCATCGAGCGCATTCTCGCCGATATCCGTGACGTCGAGACGACGGCCCGGCGCGGCCGCCCGGCCATGGAAGGGCGCTTCCGGCTGGGCATCATCCCGACGGTCGCGCCCTATTTGTTGCCGCATGCGCTGCCGGAACTGAAACGGCATTTCCCCGCCTTGCAACTCGAACTGCGCGAAGCGGTGACCGCCTCGCTGATTGAGGATAGTGCGTCAGGCAGGCTCGACGCCTTCATCGCCGCCCTGCCCCTCAATCAACCCGGGCTGGTCAGCGAAGAACTGTTCTGCGACCGGTTTTTCCTCGCCGTGCCTGCCGGCGATCCCGCCTTCGCCTCGCCGCCGGTGCCGCCGGAAAGCCCGGCGCTGGAAAGGCTGATGCTCTTGGAGGAAGGCCACTGCCTGCGCGAACAGGCACTCGCCGTCTGCGGCAGCGTGCGCCCGGTGGCGATGGCAAGCTACGGCGCCACCAGCCTCACGACGCTCTTGCAGATGGTGGCGCACGGGCTCGGCGTCACGCTGATCCCGGAAATGGCGGCAGGACCGGCCAGCGCTCTGCCCAATCTCAAGATCGTGCCGTTCCAGGAGCCGATGCCGCAACGCACGATCTGCCTGGCATGGCGACGCAACAAGGTGCGGCACGACGAGTGCGTGGAACTGGCAAAGATTATTCGCGGGCTGGACGCGGCGGTGCTGGGGGTGTGAGGGGAAGGCGGCCGCAGGCTGAGGCGCTGGGTGCTGCCCGTCCTTGATCGTATGTCGCGGTATTGCAGGTCACTCATGCGTCCCGCGTCGCCGAGCGGTGTTGGCCAGGATCGGTGCCTAAAAGCCGTCTCATCCCTGCATCTGAATGCCAGCTCGCACCAAACCCTTCATGGAACAAAGATCAAAAAGACGTAGGTAAAAAACACCACAAGGTGGACCATGCCGGTCAGGAACGTCGTCCGTTCGTTGCTAAAGCTGACACTGCTTATGAAAAGCGCCAGGACCAAGAGCACTGTGTCAGTCGCGGGGATGCCCAGGGTCAGGCCCCTTCCCGTCAGCAGGCTGGCGGCTGCGACTACCGGGATGGTCAAACCAATCGTGGCGCAAGCTGAACCCATCGCGACATTCAAACCGCGCTGCAGCTCGTTGTTGAGGGCGGCACGAACCGCCGAAACGGACTCCGGCATCAAGACCAGGCCCGCGATCAATGCCCCCACAATGGCATCGGACTGGGTCACCTGGTAGGCAACAAGCGCATCCTCGATGCTTGCGGCGACTTGCTCGGCGAGCATGACAATACCAATCAGGCCGACCACCAGCAGTAGAACGCCCGCGAGGATGCTCTCGTGAGGGGCGGCTCGCGTCGAAACGCCGTGTGCCTGTCCTTCGATGAAATCGTCCCGGTGACGGACAGTCTGCGCGAACAGGAAACCTGCATAAAGCAGCACGGAAAGCACGCTCACAAAACCAAGTTGAGCCGCCGAAAATGTGCCGGGCCCCGTAGCTTGCGTATATGTCGGCAGAACAAGCGTCATGACAGTTAGCGCGATCAGAACCGCCAGATAGGCGCTGGTTCCTTGTCGCACGATTGCCTGCGTGCGATGCCGCCAGCCGCCAAACGTCAGACAGACACCGACAACGCCCGTGGATGTGATCATCACCGTCGAGAAGACGGATTCGCGTGCAAGTGTCGGGTTGTTCTCGCCATGCAACATCATGGAAACGATGATCGACACTTCGATGGCCGTCACGGCAATGGTCAGCACCAAAGTGCCGTACGGTTCCCCTACGCGCCGAGCCACCGACTCGGCGTGGTCGAGCACCACAAAGATGGTGATGAACATGATCGCGCTCGAAATCGCTCCGACCAGGATCCTCATGTTGATGGAACCCTGGTCTACCGAGAGCCCGCTGGCCCTGACCGCGATGGCCACAGCGAGAGCGGCTAACGGCATCGCATATGAGACCGCCGATCTTGCGAAACCACTCATTGCAGCCTTTTACGCTTTAGTTCTTCGTTTTATGCATGTCGTTGTCCCAAAACCGCTGCACACTTTTGGGCGACATGCATCAGCCTTGCGGAAAGCCTATTTGGAGCACATCTGGCGCGCTGCGGCCACTCCTTATGCTGCACCCGCGGACCTCGCCCGCCGGCTTCCGATAGTCTCGAAACATGATGTCACCCGCGACCCGGAAAGATCGCGACGCGGCGGCCCTATCCAGGCGTGTTTGCCTTGACGACCTTTTGGCATTCCGGCGTCAATTCACTCATATGGTCGGACAGGCATTTGATGATGCGGCCGCCGCCCTGCTCCACGCCGCTGCAGAACTTCTTGTAATCTGACTCGCAGGCCTCACGCTCGGCCGCCGTCTGAGCCATAGCCACGTTGGTGGCCATCTGGGTGGTCAGGAAAAGCACGCTTAACGCAATCCGCATGACAAACCTCCCTCAAATATGTAAATTAGCTCACTTTCATATAATGCGATAAACACAGGGAAGTATATAGAGGGGAGACATGCTTTTCGTGGCGGGGAAAAGAGCGCCGGCGGCAGGCCTATTCGCCGTTACACTACTGTTGTGCGCATGCAGCGAGCAAAACGCATACGTACCGCCACCTCCGCCGAAGGTCGACGTGGCGCTTCCAGTCAAGCAGAGCGTGACCCCTTATCTCGAGGCCACCGGCAGCGCCGCGGCGATAAACACCACACCGCTGGTCGCGCGCGTCTCGGGCTTCCTTCAGGAAATCGACTACAAGGATGGCGACGAGGTCAAGGCCGGCACAAGGCTGTTCCTGATCGAACAGGATTCCTACCAGCTGGCGCTCGAACAGGCCCAGGCCGGGCAAGGTTCAGCGGATGCCGCCGCCAAGCAGTCCGGCGCCGACCTGAAACGGCAGCAGGAGCTGCTGTCCCAGAAGATCATCTCGCAATCGACCCTCGACCAGTCCGCCGCCGCGGCAGACGTCGACATTGCCAAGCAGAAGCAGAGCGCGGTCGACGTCAAGCAGGCTCAACTCAATCTGAGCTACACCGAGGTCAAGGCGCCGTTCGCGGGCACCGTCACGTCCCGCGAGGTTTCGATCGGGCAGCTTGTCGGTGCCGGCAGCGCCACCACGCTGGCGACCATCGTTCAACTCGCTCCCATCTACGTCAATTTCAATATCTCGGAGCAGGATGTACTGCGCATTCGCGCCGCCATGGCGAAGCGTGGAATGACCGCGCAGGACCTCAAGAAAATACCGGTCGAGGTCGGCCTGCAGAACGAGACGGGTTATCCCCACCAGGGAATGCTGGATTACGCCGCGCCAGAGGTTACGGCCGCCACCGGCACCCTGGCGGTCCGCGCCGTGCTGCCCAATGAAGACCGGGCGCTGCTGCCGGGCTATTTCGTGCGCGTACGCGTGCCGCTGAGCGAAGAGCCGGACATGCTGCTCGTTCCCGACCGGGCGATCGGCAGCGACCAGAAGGGGCGCTACGTGCTCGTCGCGGGAAAGGATGACGTCGTCGAGCAGCGGCCGGTCGAGATCGGCCAACTGGTCGGAGCGTTGCGCGTCATCACCAAGGGTATCACGGCGGATGACCGCGTCCTTGTCTCCGGCCTGCTGACGGCCGTGCCTGGCCAGAAGATCGAACCGCAGGAGAAGAAACTGGAAGCGGCCGCCACGGACGGCGCGGCAAAATGATCTCCAAATTCTTCATCGAGCGGCCGGTCCTGGCCAACGCAATCGCCATCCTCATGGTCGTCATCGGCATCATCTCGCTCTTTGCCCTGCCGGTGGCGCAGTATCCCGACGTGGTGCCGCCCACCGTTTCGGTAACGACGCGCTATCCGGGTGCGAGTGCGCGCGCGGTGATCGACACGGTGGCGCTGCCGATCGAGCAGCAGGTCAACGGTGTCGAGGGCATGATCTACATGCAGTCCTATGCTGCATCGGACGGCACCTATAATCTCACCGTCACCTTCGCGATCGGCACCGATCTCGACCAGGCGCAAGTGCTTGTGCAGAACCGGGTGTCCTCGGCGCTCGCGGGGTTGCCGCAGGCGGTGCAGGTGCAGGGTGTCACCGTTCAGAAGAAGTCGACCTCGATCCTCGAAATCGTCACGCTGACCTCGCCGGACGGCCAATATGACAGCCTTTATCTCGCCAATTACGCGACCATCCGGCTGAAGGATGAGCTCTCCCGGATACCGGGGGTCGGCAATGTCAATGTGTTCGGCGCAGGCCAGTATTCCATGCGCGTCTGGCTCGATCCGGAGAAGATGCAGGCGCGCGGCCTTACCACGCAGGACGTCGTCCAGGCGCTGGGGCAGCAGAGCGAGCAGGTCACCGCAGGCCAGGTCGGCGCGCCGCCGGCGCCCGACGGGCAGTCCTTCCAATACACGGTCGAGGTGTCCAGCCGCCTCGACGACCCCGATCAGTTCGGCGCCGTGATCGTCAAGACCGGCGCCAATGGCGACATGACGCGTGTGCGTGACGTAGGCCGGGTCGAGCTTGGCGCCCAGACCTATGGCCAGTTCTTCAATCTCGACGGCCAGCCGGCAGCCGGTATGGCCGTTTTCCTGTCACCGGGCGCCAACGCGCTCGATGTGGCCGGCAAGGTCGAGGCCAGGATGAAGGAACTGTCTCGCGAGTTTCCGAAAGGGCTGGCGTACTCGATCCCCTTCAACACCACGATCTTCGTCAGCCAGGCGATCCACGAGGTCTACAAGACGCTGATCGAAGCCGCCGTGCTGGTGCTCATCGTCATCCTGCTTTTCCTGCAGGATTGGCGGGCGATGCTGGTGCCGGCAACGACCGTTCCGGTCACGATCATCGGGGCGTTCGCGGCGATGGCCGCGCTCGGCTTCTCGGTCAATCTGTCGACCCTGTTCGCCATCGTGCTTGCCATCGGCATCGTCGTCGACGACGCCATCGTCGTGGTCGAGGGAGCCGCTCACAATATGGAGCGCGGCATGTCGGGCCACGACGCGGCGATTGCCGCCATGAACGCGCTGTTCGGGCCAATCATCGGCATCACGCTGGTGCTGATGGCGGTGTTTCTGCCGGCTGCGTTCCTGCCCGGCCTCACGGGGCAAATGTATGCGCAATTCGCACTGGTGATTGCGGCAACTGCCATAATCAGCGCCATCAACGCGGCAACGCTCAAGCCGACACAGTGCGCAACCTGGCTAAGGCGGCCGGTGCCGCCGGACCAGCGCAATTTCTTCTTTCGCGGCTTCAACTCGGTCTACCAGCGTATGGAGAACCGTTATGCCGGCTTGATCGGCTCCATGGTGCGTCACAGCACGGTGATGGGTATCATTGCGCTGCTGATCATCGGCGCGGCCGGCTATGGCATATCGCGCGTGGCCACCGGCTTCATTCCGATCGAGGATCAGGGCTACATGCTCGCCGCGGTTCAACTGCCCGACGGCGCCGCACTTGGCCGTACGCAGGAGACGCTGCAACAGGTTTCGAAGATCGCCAAGGCCACCCCGGGCGTCGATCAGGTCGTGACGATCGCCGGCATCTCGGCACTCGACAACAATTCGACGCTCGCGAACGCCGGCGTTGCCTACATCATCCTCAAGGACTGGAGCCTGCGCGGCAAGGGCGAGGATCTTGCCTCACTCTACGCAACGCTCAACAAAAATATGTCCGACATGGGTGACGGAACTGTGCTGGTGCTGCCGCCACCACCGATCCAGGGCATAGGCAACGCCGCCGGCTTCACCATGCAGGTCGAGTTGCGTGACGGCAGTTTCGACCTCGCCAAGCTGCAGGGCGCGGTCACGGCGGTGACCAGGGCTGCTGAGACGCAGTCGGGCATCCAGCGCGTATCGGCGCCGTTCCGCGCCAACGTCCCGCAATACACGGTCGAGATCGACCGCGAGAAGGTGCAGACCCTGGGACTGACCACGGACCAGGTCTTCCAGACGCTCGCCGGCTATCTCGGCTCGACTTATGTCAGTCAGTTCAACAAGTTCGGACGGGTGTTCCAGATCTATGTGCAGGGCGACGCGCAATTCCGCCTGACGCCCGAGAATATCGCCCGCCTGACCGTGCGCAACCAGAACGGCGACATGATCCCGCTCGGCACGTTGTTGAGCATCACACCAAGCGTCGGCCCCTCGCTGATCAGTCTCTATAACCTCTATCCCTCGGCATCGATCATCGGCGTGCAGGCACAAGGCTTCTCATCCGGCGACGCGATCAAGCTGATGGAAGGAGTCGCGGCCGAAACATTGCCGCCCGGCACCGGCTTCGACTGGACGGCGCTCTCCTTCCAGGAAAAGCTCGTCGGCAGCCAGATCTATCTGGTGTTCGGCCTGGCGCTGCTGCTGGTCTATCTGGTGCTGGCAGGCCAATATGAGAGCTGGCTGGCCCCGATCTCGATCTTGCTCGCCGCGCCGCTATCGCTGGTGGGTCCGGTCCTGGTCCTCAACGGCCTCGGCATCGACAACAATCTCTATGTCCAGATCGGCCTGATCCTGCTGATCGCGCTGTCGGCCAAGAACGCCATCCTGATCGTCGAGGTCGCGCGCGAATTACGCGCAGCCGGCAGACCGATCGTCGACGCGGCGATCGAGGCGGCGCGAGCTCGTTTCCGCCCGATCCTGATGACATCATTCGCGTTTATCCTGGGTGTCGCGCCTCTGGTGGTGGCGACCGGCGCCGGGGCCAGCGCGCGCAAGTCGATCGGCATCACGGTTTTTTCCGGCATGATCGCCTCGACCTGCCTCGCCGTTCTGTTCGTGCCGTCGTTCTTCGTCATCCTGCAACGGTTCGAGGAATGGCGCGCCGCGCGCAAGACGAAACGGGAGGTTACGTCCACGCTTCCCGGCTAGGCAAGGCAAAGGATCAAATGATTAACGAGGAGATTTGCCTCTTACCGGACGCATCAGCTTCGCAACTTCAACCAGGGAAATCCGACATGCTTTTCCACTCCGTCATCCGCCTCTTCGCTCTTGCGAGCGCTTCATTTCTGCTTTTCGCGGCAGCACCTGCCTGGGCGGTGAACGCCCAAGTCGGTATCCTGAAATGCGACACCTCGACCGGCATCGGCGAGATTATTGAGCGCAAACAGACCATGACCTGCGTATTCACCAGGAATGACGGCACGAAGGAAAACTACACCGGCTCGATCCACGAATTCGGTATTGAACTTGGCGAGGTGAAAGAAGGCCATCTCATTTGGGCCGTCGTCAGCGGTTCGACCGCAAAGGACAATGGCCTGCTGACCGGCAAATATGATGGCGTCGACGCGGAGGCGGCCGTAGGTCTTGGAGTTGGCGCTGATGCCCTGCTCGGCGGAACCGAGAAAGCCTTTGCACTTCAGCCGCTCGCAGTCGAGGGCGAAACCGGCATCAACATCGCGGCGGGGGTCGAGCAGGTTGAACTCACCGCGGCAAACTAGACTATTCGTGCGATATTACTCGAAATCGATGACCTGATTGTTCAGGGGCAACTCGTTCTCGTGCTGGCCACGGTGCCCGTCGTCACTGATCACGGCGGGCGCGCCGCGCTCGAGCGGGTCATTGTCGCCAGACATCACGACGACGCCTCGGCTCTGGAACCGCGTGAACACGAACGGCAGCCCATTGGCGTCGAGCGGTGAAGGACCGTCCATCAGATGGAAATGAAGGTGGGGAGCGGTCGTATTGCCGGTATTGCCGAGCAGGCCAACGACATCACCGACCTTCACGCGGTCGCCGAGCTTGAAGCGTAGGCTGCCGCGCTGCATGTGGGCATAGAATGAAAACACGCCGTCGCCGATGTCCACGACCATCATATTGCCGCCGATGTTCTCGGTGGTGATGCCTTCGATCTTGCCTGGAATCTGCTCCTCGGCTCCGTCATAGAGGTTGACGACGACGCCATCCGCCACGGCATGGATCTCGGCGCCGTAGTAGGCGTAGCTTGTCAGTTTGGACGGGTCGCCGGTAAAGACGTGGTCGGTTGCGTCGAGCTTTACCCAGTCGATCGCAAAACGTTCGGGAACGCGAAGCAGTCCATTCACCGCCATGATCGCTCCGCGATGCGATGTGAGCTCGTCGCAGCAGCCATTGACGGCGAGCCATCCCGTGCCACGCAGTGGCGGCTGTACAATGCGTGCCGGCTTTCCAACCGGTGTCGACGCGCCCGTGAAAGTGACCGTCGCCGGCAGTGGCTCTGTGGATGGGAAGGGTGCTGGTTTTCCATCCGGCCCGGAAATTTCCCTGCTCACCGTCAGCCTTGCCACGACTTGATCAGGAGGCGCATTTTCCTTTGCGACGATCGCATCGACGAGGATCGCGGCCGATCCGCCCGGCGACAGCTTCTCGCTGGCACCGCTGAACATGGACGTCATGCCTGCAAGCTTGTCCTTATCAGCCGACCACAGGACATTCGCGGCCGGGTCAAGCACTTCAACCTTGTCGATCGTCATGAACAGCCGGCTGGTGTTCACCACCAGGAGCTCATAGGCGAGATGTACGTTTCCATCGGCACCGAGCACCGGGTTTGGCTCGCTGATCGGCATGACGCTCAACGAACTGAGGACTTCGCCCTCCTTCAGCGACTGCGCGGAGCCTGTCGTGGCGAAGCCTATTGCCAACACGGCAAGTATAGCCAGGCGGAGCATGACGGTAGGTCCCCCGTAACGACGCGATCGACAAGTTGTACAGCACGGCAAATCGGACTGCCATCCGTACTATGGATCTCGACCTCGTAGAGCGGTTTGTCCGGTCTGTTTGAGCAGCCCAACAAGCCAGGCCAGGCCGGCATCCATCATGGCCACCTTTGGCACGATGCTGTTGATGTTGAAGTGACCGAGCGGGACGGGCGGATCGATGCCCACTACACCGAAACGGCTGGCATGCATGGCGACGAAGCGGCGCGGATAGGCTGAGATCAGATCGGTATCGGCGAGCACCGCCAGTCCGAACATGAAGTTTGGAACGGTCAGCATCACCCGGCGCGACAGGCCGTGCTCAGCCAGCACCCTGTCGACAAAACCCTTTGAATCGCCGGCGTTCGACACGACGAGATGCTGCATGGCGCAGTAATTCTCAAGGGTCGGGTTTCTGGCGAAGGGATGGCCGGCACGCATGGCGAAGATGAAATCCTCCTCGTAGATGGTGTCCACCACGAACCGCACTGGGAAGTGGTCGAACGGAATGACGGCGATATCCATGGCTCGGGCTTCGAGTTCGGCGATGGCGTCAAGCCAGGCCAGGGCCGGTGACGGTTCGCCGTACCTGGGCAGCAATTGCCGGATGCTGATGTCGATGCCGGGCGCTTCATGGCGCACCCTGTCGAGCAACGGCGGCAGGAACACGGATGAGGCTGCATCCGGCGCGCCGATGACGAAGCGGCGCGTCGAGCGGGCCGGATCGAACGGCTCGGCGCTCGATATTACCGAGCGCACCCGGGCCAGGATCTCAGCCACTGGTGCCGCCAGCTCCGTTGCCCGGTTGGTGGGCACGACGCCGCGCGGTGTTTTCAGGAACAGCGGATCGCCCAGCAGGCTGCGCAATCGGCCGAGGCCATGACTGACGGCCGAGGGCGACAGGTTCAGCCGCTCCGCCGAGCGACCGACATGGCGCTCCTCGATGACGGTCTCGAACAGGATCAGCAAATTGAGGTCGGCGCGGGAAAGGTCAATTTGGTTCAGCATATTTCTGAAATCATATCACTAGATTCAGCAGAGTAAAGTTGCGAATTGGCTGGCCTCAGCGGAGGCGGTCCTACCGGCTCCGCGAAGACACCACACCGAGGAGCAAACCGATGTCTGACTTTCCCCGTTCAATTCTGGTCACCTGCGCCGGCGGCGCGCAGGGATCAGCCATCGTGCAAGCCTGCCGTGCGGCAGGCGCCACTGTGCGCGCGCTTTTGCGCAAGGGCTCACGCGACCCGTTCGGCGACGGCGTCAACATCGTGCGCGGCGATCTCGCCGATGCCGAACGCGTCCGCCTCGCCTGTCTCGCCGTCGATGCAGTGGCGCTGACGCTGCCGCTTAACGCCGGCCCAGAGCAAATCCTGCGTTATGGCCGCAACATGGTCGACGCGGCGCTTGAGGCGGAGGTCAAGCTCCTGGTGTTCAACACCAGCGGCCATGTCTCCAGACATTCCGGCACCGGATTGATGGCAGCCAAGGTCGAACTCATCGACTATATGAAGGCCTCCGGCCTGCCATCGATCGTCCTCAAGCCAACGCTCTATATGAGCAATGTCGCCGCACCCTGGAGCGCGCCTGCGATCATGCATCAGGGCGTGTTCGCCTATCCGCTGCCGGCCGATTTCCAGACCTCCTGGATCTCATGGGAGGACATGGCGGCCTATGTGGTCGCGGCGATGCGGCGGCCCGAGCTTGCCGGCGCCAGTTTCGACATTGGCGGACCCGAAGCGCTGACCGGACCGCAGATGGCCAATATCCTGTCTGATATCGTCGGCCGCGAGGTCGGCTACTATCCGGTGCCGCTGGCGGACTTCGCCGCCGGCCTGAGCGCAATGCTCGGCAAGGATGCGGCCGATCAGGTCGTCGCCAACTATGCCTGGGTGCACCGGCAGCACTCGACACTGCTCGCCGTCGACACCAGCGAGACGCTTAGCATGCTGGCGATCAAGCCGACCTCGTTCATCGACTGGGCCAAGGCTCAGGACTGGCCGGCACTGGCCGGCACCGAGAGGGCGGCATGACTATGGAAGCGATCGCGACGCTGGACCCGAACGGCTGGTCCGGATGGGCAAATGTGCCGGACGCCGCCGCGGACGTCATCGACTTCTGGTGGCTGGCGGGTCCCACCGCATGGTTCGCCAAGGACGCGGAGTTCGACCGCGTCTTTCGCGACCGCTTCCTGGCGCTGCATGAGGCGGCGGCGCGCGGCGACTGCGACGACTGGGCGGCGACGCCCTATGGCGCCCTGGCGCTGCTGGTGCTGCTCGACCAGTTTCCGCGCAATGCCTTTCGTGGCACACCGCGCATGTATGCGACCGATGAAAAAGCCCGCCACATCACGGCTGCCGCCGTCGAGGCCGGGTTCCAGCAGCATGTTCACCCATCTTGGCGATTGTTCTTCACACTGCCCTTCGCGCATTCCGAAAGGCTAGCCGACCAGGACCGCTCGGTGGCACTGGCAGCCGAGAGCGGCGGGCGCGACCTGAAGCGCGCTGAGCACCATCGCGACGTCGTGCGGCGATTCGGACGCTTCCCGCACCGCAATCCGATCCTCGGCCGCGCCATGCGGGCGGACGAACAGCGCTTTCTCGATGAAGGCGGGTTCGCCGGCTGATGGGAGTCAAGTGACCCAAGGCGGCCTTCATCCGCCGTTCGATGCCGCAGTGAAAACTGCCAGTTGGCCATCGAAAGCGCGCTTGAAGGCAGGCCGAGCCTCGCCGCGGGCGACATAGGCCGAGAGGTTCGGATATTCGTCCAGCAACGCCGATCGGTTCAGCCGGCGTAGCACCATGACCATCAGCAGGTCGCCGGCGCTGAACGCGCCATCGAGCCAGTCAGAATCGCCCAGGCGATCGGAGAGTTCGCCGAGCCTGCCACGGATGCGATCCTCGACAACGGCCAGGCGCTGCTTGTGCCAGGGCTCGTCGCCTTCCAGCAGCATGGCGGTCTCTCGCTCGACGATCGTCCACTCCATCGTGGTAACCGCGGCAAACATCCACATGACCGCGTGCGCCCGGGCATTCGCCTCGTCCGGCAGCAGGCCAGCATGGCGCTCCGCGATATGGAGCACGATGGCGCTTGAGTCGAACAAAGCGAGATTGCCGTCTTCATAGGTCGGAATCTGGCCGAAAGGCTGCAGCGCACGATGCGGCGGTTCCTTCATCGCTGCGAACGAGACAAGTCGAACGTCGTAGGGCTGACCCACTTCTTCAAGCGCCCAACGAACACGCATGTCACGCGCCTGTCCCCTGCCGCGGTCGGGCGATCTTTCGAAGGCGGTGATGGTGGGTTTCATGGGAGGCTCCCTATCGGGTTGTCACGCCTTGCATTCAAAGGACGAACGACCGATGCGGTTCCCGACAATTGCCTCGTAGGCCCTGGGATTTGGGCCGAATTCGTGCGCGCCCGGGATATTCATTCCGGCTTCGTTGCCAGGCGAGGCGGCGACTTTCTCCGATCGCCATCGAGAATGGTATGGATTTCCTGCCATATCGTCTCTACCCGATCTATATATCGGGTGAGATCGATGCGAGGTGAAGATGGACCACGACATCATATTGAAGGCGCTGGCGCATCCGTTTCGAAGGGATGTTCTGGTGTGGCTGAAGGAGCCTGAACAGCACTTCGCCGAACAGGTGCATCCACTTGAAATGGGCGTCTGCGCCAGCCAGTTCGAAGGTCGCGGCCTCGCGCAGTCCAGTGTTTCGGCGCATCTGGCGACGCTGGCGTCGGCCGACCTCGTTACCACACGAAGGGTCGGCCAATGGGTCTTCTACAAGCGCAACGAAGAAACCATCGCCGCCTTTCAGGCCGCCTTGTCCGATCTCTGACCATCCTCCTCACTGCCCCCCACGAATGCATGAAAGGCATTTCTCATGACTACCCTCTTTGACCCCCTGCGGCTTGGCGACCTGGCGCTTGCAAACCGCATCGTCATGGCGCCGCTGACGCGCAATCGTTCTCCGAATGCGGTGCCCGGCGACCTCGCCGTCACCTATTACAGCCAGCGCGCCACGGCCGGGCTGATCGTAACGGAAGCCACCGCCATCAGCCATCAGGGCCAGGGCTATGCCGACGTGCCCGGCCTTTATGGCGCCGACCAGCTAGCCGGCTGGAAGCGTGTCACGGACGCCGTTCATGCCGCCGGCGGCAAGATCGTGGTCCAGCTTTGGCACGTCGGACGCATCTCGCACCATACGTTGCAGCCCGGTGGCGGCAAGCCGGTGGCACCGTCCGCGATCAGGGCAAAATCCAAGACCTATCTGGTCAAGCCGGATGGCAATGGCGAGTTCGTCGAGACCTCCGAGCCCCGCGCGCTCGATGCAGCCGAACTTCCTGGGATTGTCGACGGTTTTCGCCGTGCGGCCAAGGCGGCGATCGAAGAAGCGGGTTTCGACGGCGTCGAGATCCATGGCGCCAATGGCTATCTCATCGACCAGTTCCTGCGCTCGGGCACCAACCATCGCAACGACAACTATGGCGGTTCCATCGAAAACCGGGCGCGCCTCCTGTTTGAGGTGGTCGACGCGGTGACGGGCGCTGTCGGGGCGGCCAAGACCGGGATCCGGCTGTCACCGGTGACACCCGCCAACGACGCTTCGGATACCGATCCGCAGCCGCTGTTCAACCATGTGGTGGCTGGCCTGGGCAATCGCGACCTCGCCTATATCCATATCGTAGAAGGAGCAACCGGCGGCGCGCGCGACTTCAGCCAGGGCGACAAGCCGTTCGACTATGCGGAGCTCAAAGCCGCCTATCGCAACGCCGGCGGAAAGGGCGCGTGGCTGGTCAACAATGGCTACGACAAGGAACTGGCCGAGAAGGCCGTCGCGGACGGCTATGCCGACCTCGTCGCGTTCGGCAAGCTGTTCATCGCCAACCCCGACCTCGTCAGCCGCCTGAAGCGGAATGCCGAACTGAACGACCCGGACAAGGCGACGTTTTATGGTGGCGATGCCAGGGGCTACACGGACTATCCCACAGCGGCCTGAGGCAATTCGGGGAAAACTGTGAAACGGTTTTCCCGGAAAAGCGCGTAGCGCTTTCCCTAGGGAATTGCGTCAAAACGAAGAGACAGAACAGTTCACCCTTCCCCCCGGAGCGGTGAACTGTTCGGTGTTCCTCAAGCCGTCTTCTGCGTCACCAGCCCCAGTTCCTCGACCATCGCCTCGCGCATCAGGAATTTCTGCGGCTTGCCGGTCACCGTCATCGGCAGCTCGGTGCGGAAGCGGATGTAGCGCGGGATCTTGTAGTGGGCGATCTGGCCGGTGCAGAAGGCCTTGATCTCCTGCTCGGTGGCGATCTGGCCGGGCTTGAGCACGATCCAGGCGCAAAGCTCCTCGCCATATTTGGGATCGGGAATGCCGAACACCTGCACCTCCTTCACCTTGGGATGGCGATAGAGAAACTCCTCGACCTCGCGCGGATAGACATTCTCGCCACCGCGGATGACCATGTCCTTGACCCGGCCGACGATGTTGCAATAGCCCTCGGCGTCGATGGTGGCGAGGTCGCCGGTGTGCATCCAGCCATCGCTGTCGATCGCCTCATGGGTTTTTTCGGCATCGTCCCAATAGCCCTTCATGACAGAATAGCCGCGCGTGCAAAGCTCGCCCGGCGCATCGACCGCAACGGTTGCGCCCTCGGCGTCGATGGCCTTGACCTCGACATGCGGATGGATGCGGCCGACCGTCGAGACGCGCTTTTCCAGCGGGTCGTCGATGCCGCTCTGGAAGGAGACTGGGCTGGTTTCGGTCATGCCATAGGCGATGGTCACCTCAGACATATGCATCAACGACACCACCTTCTTCATCACCTCGATCGGACAGGGCGAGCCCGCCATGATGCCGGTTCTGAGGCTGGTGAGATCGAACGATGCAAAATCCGGATGGTCGAGCATGCCGACGAACATGGTCGGCACGCCGTAGAGGCCGGTGCAGCGCTCCTGCGCCACCGCCTTCAGTGTGGCGCCGGCATCGAACCCCTCGCCCGGGAAAACCATGGTGGCGCCCTTGGTGACGCAGCCCATCGTGCCCATCGACATGCCGAAGCAGTGATAGAGCGGCACCGGAATACACAACCGGTCGTCGACAGTGAGCCTGATCGCCGAGGTGACGAAATTGCCATTGTTGACGATGTTGGTATGGGTCAACGTCGCGCCCTTGGGCGCGCCTGTCGTGCCCGATGTGAACTGGATGTTGATGGCCTCGCCGGGCTTCAGCCCCTCCGAGATGCGGTCGAGGCTGTCATGCTCGTCGCGCCCGGCCATCGCCAGCACGTCGGCGAAATTGAACATACCGGGGGAATGCTCCTCGCCCATGCGAATGACGATCTGCAGCGCCGGCAATCTTTCCGCCTTGAGCTTGCCGGGTGTCGCCTTGGCGATCTCCGGCGCCAGCGTCTCGATCATGCCGAGATAGTCGGAGGTCTTGAATCTGGCTGATGTGACGAGCGCCCGGCAAGCGACCTTGTTCAGCGCGTATTCCAGTTCGGTCAGCCGGTAGGCCGGGTTGATGTTGACCAGGATCAGGCCGATGCGCGCGGTGGCGAACTGCGTCACCAGCCATTCCCAGCGGTTGGGCGACCAGATGCCGACGCGGTCGCCTTTCTCCAGGCCGAGCGCCAGGAAACCGGCGGCCAGCGCGTCCACCGTGTCCGACAGTTCGCTCCAGGTGAAGCGCTTGTCCTGAGCGACAAAGACTGCGGCATCGAGCGTGCCGTATTTGCTGACAGTGTCGGAAAACAGCGCCGGGATCGTCTGGTTGAGCAATGGCACCGTGCGGTCGCCCGAGACATGCGCCCGGCCATCGACCGGCGCGATCAAGCTGTTGCGCGTTTTGCGCAGGTTGGTGGCGTTCATGAGCTCGTCAAGTTTGATCGCCATCGCCGTCTCCTCCGCAGACGGCCGAGCCTATCAGCCCGCCGGGGTGGTGGAAATCCCGTCGATGGTACTGGGGATCCCCTCCCCCTTGAGGGGAGGGTGGCCCGTAGGGCCGGGAGGGGTCCTCGGCGAAGCGCTCGACTCTTTTGGCCACGGTCGAGACAGGTGGGGTCGTCTCACGTAGAGCACTGCCGCAACGACCCCTCCCATCCATCCGCCTTCGGCGGCTGTCCACCCTCCCCTCAAGGGGGAGGGAGAGCGCTCATCTTCGCCGCAATATCGCGCAGCACAGCTTCATCAGCCGCCGTCCGATCTTTCCTCGATGCGACGAGACAGGCTTGTGAGCGCAGGACAACGCCGTCGCCCAGCACCTTCAGGTGATTGGCGCGCAGCGTCGAGCCGGTCGTGGTGATGTCGACGATGATATCGGCCAGGCCCGCGGCCGGCGCGCCCTCGGTGGCGCCGAGGCTCTCGACGATGCGGTAGACCTGGATGCCATGCTTCTGCGAAAAGAACTGCTGGGTCAGCCGCCAGTATTTGGTGGCGATCCTGAGCCGCCTTCCGTGGCGCTGGCGGAAATCGGCGGCGACGTCGTCGAGATCGGCCATGTTATCGACATCGAGCCAGATGTTGGGCACCGCCACCACCACGTCGGCGTTGCCGAAACCAAGGTGGGCGACGATCTCGGCACGCGTCTCCCAGTCGGCAAGGCTCTCGCGCAGCAGATCCTCGCCGGTGATGCCGAGATCGATGGCGCCCTGGCCAATCTCGCCAGCGATTTCGGAGGCCGACAGGAACGCGACCTCGATGCTCTCGGCGCCTTCGATGCGGGCGCGGTATTTGCGCTCGTCGCCGGGCAGGTTGACGGCAAGCCCGGCCTTGGCCAGCACCTCCAGCGCCTGCTCCTTGAGCCGGCCTTTCGACGGGATCGCCAGCGTGATCATGACGCCTTCTCCCGCAGTGTCTCGATGCGGTCGAGCCAGACGGAAAAGCCGACGCCGGGGATCGGCGTTTTCGCGCCGAGCAGCGTCAGCAGACGGTCGTAGCGGCCGCCGCCGGCCAGTGGCCGCTCGCCATTTTCCGCAGCAATCTCGAAGACGAGGCCGGTGTAGTAATCGAGCGGGCGGCCGAAGGCGGCGTCGTAGCGGATTTTTTCAGCCGGCAGGCCGTGCGCCTCGATCGCTTTGGCGCGGGCGGCGAAATTCTCCAGTGCCGCACCCAGCGAAAGGCCGGCACCCGATGCAAAGGCTTCGAGCGCCCGGGCCGCGCCAGCGAGCGGCACGTCGATCGCCAGAAATGTCTTCAGCGCCGAAAACGCCTCGTTGGACAGCCGCACGCTGCGGAGTTCGGCCTTCTCGATCAGGCGCCGGGCGATGTCGGTGGGCGAACGCCCGGCCGATGCCGACAGCCCGGCCTCTTCCATGCCGCCGGCGATATGTGTCGACAGGCCTTCCAGATCACCGTCCAGTACAAGGGACGCGACCGGGCCGGAGAGCTGGCCATTGCGCGGCGGATTGGCGAGGTCGGCCAATGCCGCCTCCAGCATCGCCGCCGAGCCGAAGGCACGGGCAAGACGCATGCGCCAGCCGCGCGGCAGGCCGAGTGCCGCCAGCACCGCCTCGAATATGGTCTGGTCGCCGAGCGTGACAGACAAGGCCTGGCCCGGCAGCACCAGCGACAGCAAGGCATGCGCGTCGGCCAGCGAACGGGCGTCGGCGGCGGCCGTGTCGCGATCGCCGAGATCCTCGATGCCGGCCTGGAAGAACTCATTGCCGCCCTCGCGGCGCTGGCGGAAGACCTCGCCGAGATAGGAATAACGGCGTGGCGTACCGGCCTGCGAGCTGATGTGGTCGAGGCAGACGGGAATAGTGAATTCCGGCCGCAGGCACAGTGTCTTCCCCGTCTCGCTTTCGGTGAGGAAGATGCGGCGGCGCAGATCCTCGCCGGCCATGTCGAGGAACGGATCGGCCGGCTGCAGCACCGCGACTTCCACCGCGTGGGTGTTGCGCGCGGCAAAGAGGTTGGTGATGTCGGCGGCGATGGCAGGATAACGGGAGGTCACAAGGCGCCACCTTCCCTTCTCCCCTTGTGGGAGAAGGTGGATTGGCGCGAAGCGCCAAGACGGATGAACGTAGGCGCTCTACGGCGCCCCCCTCTGTCCTGCCGGACATCTCCCCCACGAGGGGGGAGATTGGCAGCTTCGCTGGCGGCTCCAGCCTTCCAACGTCGGCGATAGGCGAAAGCGGCGATGACGGCCAATCTCCCCCCTCGTGGGGGAGATGTCCGGCAGGACAGAGGGGGGCGCGAAAGAACGCGGCCTCTATTTGCCACGTGCCCTCTCCTCGGCCTGCGCAGCCAATATCTTCTTCACTTCACCGACCAGCTCGCTCTCCGCCACCGTCACCTGCGCCGGCCGCGCGGCGCGCCATTCGGCGTTGTCCGATATCTCGGCCGACATGCGCGCGCCCTCGATCAGGTCCTTGATCTGCACCTCGCCTTTGGCGCGCTCGTCGCCGCCCTGGATGATGGCGGCCGGGCTGCCGCGGCGGTCGGCATATTTGAGCTGCGCCTTCATGCCGGCACCGCCGAGATACATTTCGGAGCGGATGCCGGCGGCACGCAGTTCGCTGACCATCTTCTGGTAGCGGCCGAGGCTTTCCGTATCCTTGTCCATCACCAGGACGACGACCGGCGCGATGACATCCGAGGTGTCGAGTTTGCCGAGGTTCTTCAGCGCCGTCATCAGGCGGGAGACGCCGATGGAAAAGCCGGTCGCCGGCACCGGCTCGCCACGAAAGCGCGAGACGAGCCCGTCATAGCGGCCACCGCCGCCGACCGAGCCAAAGCGCACGATCTGGCCATCCTCATTGGGGATCTCGGCCAAAAGCTCGGCCTCGAAGACCGGACCGGTGTAATATTCCAGGCCGCGCACGACCGAGGTATCGATGACGACCCGGCCATCGTGATAACCGGCGCTATCGACAATCGAGCCGATGGCGGCGAGTTCCTCCACGCCTTCGCGGCCGGTCTCGGCGAAGTAGTCGAGCGTTTTCAGCCAGCGGATTTGGGCGGCGTTGGGCGAAATGTCGGTGGCGGTCTCCAGCTTCAGCCAAGAACCGGCTTCCGGCCCCGGCTCGTAATTCATGAAATAGAGTACCGTCTCGATGGCCTTGCGCTCAAGACCGGCACCCTTGGTGAAGTCGCCGCTTTCATCCTTGCGCCCGGTGCCAAGCAACTGCCCAATGCCTTCGGGGCCGATCTTGTCCAGCTTGTCGATGGCGCGAAGCACGGTCAGCCGGCGCCCGGCATTCTGATCGCCGCCAAGGCCGATCGCCTCCAGCACGCCATCGAGCACCTTGCGGTTGTTGACCCGGATGACGTAGTCGCCACGCTTGATGCCGAGCGCTTCCATGACGTCGGCCATCATCATCGCCATCTCGGCGTCTGCGGCCACGCTCGGTGCACCCACGGTGTCGGCGTCGAACTGCATGAACTGGCGGAAGCGGCCGGGACCGGGCTTCTCGTTGCGGAACACCCAGCCGGAGCGATAGCTACGGTAAGGCTTCGGCAGGCGTTCGAAATTCTCGGCGACGAAACGCGCCGTCGGCGCCGTCAGATCATAGCGCAGCGAGAGCCACTGGTCGTCATCGTCCTGGAAGGAGAACACGCCTTCGTTCGGCCGATCCTGGTCGGGCAGGAACTTGCCCAGCGCATCGGTGTATTCGATCAGCGGCTGCTCGACCGGCTCGAAGCCGTAGAGCTCGTAGACGCCACGGATGGTCGCCATCATCTTCTCGACGGCACGGATGTCGTCGGCGCTGCGGTCGGCAAAGCCGCGCGGCAGCCGCGCTTTCGTCTTTTCCGATTTGTCGGCCATGGGATGGTCTTTTTGCTAGGTAATCGCTCACTTGTTGCGAGCGCGCGTTTCCTAACCGATGCGGCTTGGTGCGGCAAGGGTTGGCAACTCTTCTGGCAGACGGGAATAGTGCCAACAGCAAACGCGGCGCCTCCCCTCACACGCCAATTGCTATGGTTAGTAATTTCGAAACGCTTATGGCATTCCGAAACAAACCACGCCGAAAATGAAACAATTCGGCCATCAACGCGGCATCGTGCCGACACAATCGGGGTCGATAAGCGTGCCGAAACAAAGGGTTCGGGGCAATGACCACGACACAAGGAACAAACATCGACAGTTCAGCCCGCGCGCTGCCCGCGGGTCCTTTCGAGGCTGCCGCTGAAGAACGCAAGGGTTCGACGGTGCGCGATGCGCTGATGACCGGCCTGCTGGTGATCTACCCCGCCCTGGCCACCGTGGCAGCCATCGTCGCCGGGCTCTTTCTCGCGGGTGCCAGCGGCACTTGACTGCGCGACCTGACCTTCTCCCGTTGTTGTTGTGGGAGAAGGGAAAGGAAATTCACTTCGGCCGCTTGAACGCCCTGCGCTCCTTTTCCACCTGCGCCCGGCAGACGCAGCCCTCGAGATGGTCATTGACCAGCCCCATCGCCTGCATGAAGGCGTAGACGGTGGTCGGGCCGACAAAGCTCCAGCCACGCTTTTTCAGCTCCTTCGAAATCCTTACCGAAACCGCTGTGGTCGGGTTGGCGCGCAGATGGGCGAGGTCGACGATTTCCGGTCGCTCATCGCGACCTGGTTCGAACTTCCAGAACCAGGCGGCCAGCGAGCCGAACTCGTCGACCATTTCGCGCGCGCGCCTGGCGTTGTTGATGGTCGAGACGATCTTGCCGCGGTGGCGGATGATGCCGGCATCGCCAAGCAGGCGCTCGACGTCCTTGTCGGTGAAGGCGGCGATCTTGTCGAAATCAAACCCGGCGAAGCCGGCGCGGAAATTCTCGCGCTTGCGCAGTATAGTCAGCCACGACAGGCCCGACTGAAAACCCTCGAGGCAGATCTTCTCGAACAGCCGGTGGTCATCGGCGACCGGCCGGCCCCATTCATGGTCGTGGTAGTGCAGATAGTCCGGCAGATTGCCGTGCCAGAAGCAGCGCTTCACCCCATCGGGACCGGCGAGCAGGCCTGTATTTTCATTGTCCATTGCATGAAATCCATTCGTTAATAGGCTTTTGCGCTGCTTTTACCCCGGCTTTACCAGATTCCTGAACCGGCCGGTAACCACACCAAAAGGTTTACTGACACTTCGGCATTTTACGCATTCCGATTCATGTTTCGGTTGCGGCTTCGCGCCAATGTTCGCGCAATCGGGGGCCTTCCCCGCATGTTCGACGATCAAGGTGCGTTCCGATGAAGTCAGTGTTCTTCTCCCTGTTTGGCGCCGCGGCCATGCTTGCCGCCGGCGTCACCGCCTCCAGCGCCAATGACCGCTATGCCGACAGGCCACCGGTGATGGTGAGCCCCGACCTTTCGGCGCCCTGGGTCCTGCAGCTCGGCCAAGCCCCGGGCATCGTGCGGCAGAGCCGGCAACAGGTGCAACAACCGCTGCGGCGCTATCAGTGGCAAGCACAGCCCGACCAGCAGCGCACGGCGGCCGTTCAGCCGCCCGCCAAGCGCATGGTCGCGCGCCCGCAGATCAACCCGGTCTACCTGCCGCAGGAAGTCGCCTATGACGGCGGGCAGAAGCCGGGCACGATCGTCATCGATACGACGCAGAATTTCCTCTATCTGGTCGAGAAGAACGGCAAGGCGCGGCGCTACGGCGTCGGCACCGGCAAGCCGGGCTTCGAATGGTCGGGCACGCACAAGATCACCAACAAGCGGGTGTGGCCGGACTGGCGCCCGCCGGCGGTGATGATCAAGCGCGAGGCCGCGAAGGGCCGCTATTTGCCGACCTATCTCGCCGGCGGCATGGAAAATCCGCTCGGCGCGCGCGCGCTCTATCTCGGCTCGACGGAATACCGCATCCACGGCACCAACCAGCCCTGGACGATCGGCGGCGCGGTGTCGTCGGGCTGCATCCGCATGCGCAATGAGGACGTCGTCGACCTCTATGAGCGGGTCAATGTTGGCACGACGGTTGTGGTGATGTAATCTCCAGTTGATTTTACTGGTGATTCTGTCCAGAAAGATTCTGGAATAGGGATAACGGGGGACGGGCCGTGTGGGGATACGGTCAGTCACGGAAGGGCAGCACGGGAAACCGCGCTGCCCTTTTTGTTTCCATCCAATAGGCCGGCAAGGCCGCGTCGCAAGGTCGCGCGAGTCGAAGCGGTTCGCTTTTCGGGCTGCCTTTTGCCTGTTGCTTTGCTATGTCGGCGGGAGAGTTTCAGGCAAAAGGCCCATTCCATGTCCCTGTCCGACGACAGCCGCTATCTCAGGGGCGGCCCGGTCGCCCAACGCATCATCGCCGCCGTGCGCGAGGACGCGGCGATCGCGACCGCCGAAGGTTTTCCACCGAAACTGGTGTCGATCACCGTCGGCGACATCGCGGCGGTCGATGTCTATGTGCGCAACCAGCGCGCCAAGGCGGCATTGGCCGGCATCGGCTTCGAGGAGCGGCGCTTTCCCGCCGACATCAGTGCCGGCGAACTGGAAGCGGCGATCCATGGCCTCAATGCCGATCCGCGCATCACCGGCATCATCATCCAGCGGCCGGTGCCGGCGCATATCCCGATCAGGACGCTGCAGGCGGCGGTGCATCCGCTGAAGGACGTCGAGGGCATGCATCCGGCCTCGATTGGCAATATCGTCTACAACCAGCTCGATCTTGCACCCTGCACGGCGGCCGCTTCGGTGGAACTGCTGAAGGAGACCGGCCTCGATCTCAAGGGGCTCGAGGTCGTCATCGTCGGCCATTCGGAGATCGTCGGCAAGCCGATCGCCTTCCTCTTGATGAGCGAGGGCGCGACGGTGACGGTCTGCCACCACATGACGCGTTCGGTGGCAGCGCATGCGCGGCGCGCCGATGCGCTGTTCGTCGCTGTCGGCAGGCCGCGATTGATCAAGGCCGACATGGTCAAGCCGGGCGCCGCGGTGATCGATATCGGCATCAATTCGGAGATCGGGCCGGATGGCGAAAGCCGCATCGTCGGCGACGTCGATACGGACAGCGTCAAGGAAGTCGCCTCCTGGATCACGCCGGTGCCGGGCGGCGTCGGCCCGATCACCGTGGCGATCCTGCTGCGCAATACGATGGTGGCGCTCAGCCGTCAGCGGGCGCGCTACCAGGCGACCTACGGCGTGGTGGACAAGCTCGCGGCGGAGTAGCGGTGTTCTCTACGTGTATTGGGGGACGTGGCAGGTGATTCGGGACTCTTCGTCCCAGAAAACATAAAGCATGCCGCCGCTGCCCCAGAAGAAGCCGGCTAGTGAATCGAACTGAAGAAGAAATTTCATTTGCCGATCCGTTCCGGGAACGACTGGAAACTGGGGCCCCTGAATCCATGAGGGCAGCCCGCCAAGCCGAAACAGGTTTTGCCTTGAATTGCTTATACCGTACGACTGCCTGAGCCATCGCTGTGGCGTCGACGCCAGATGGGCGGTGCTCACCTTGGTCGCTGGTTCGGATGTGAAGTCATCGGGGGAATGCAACGGCGCGATGGGTGTCGGCACTCCAGCGGCGTCATGGGAATAGTAGGTCGGCTCGAGAGACCCCTCACAAGTCTCAAGGCGGAGCCGAGGCAATGTGCCTCTTTGCCCTCCAAGATCGTCCAAGGTGACGAGATGCACCAACCTCTTGCCGCAAGCCGGACAGGTGGCCGTCCCTTCGCCACCAACCGCAAATGACGGTCCGACCCTCGGAAGGTGCCAGGTGGGATGGTTGCGATGCGTCGGAAAAGACATGTCGCTCGGAGCGCCCTCCTCAAAGATGAAGTGATGGCATGCGGGCGGCGAACGGGGATCATCATGCGTCAGCCAGTCTGCGAAATCGGGAATGTCGCCCAAGGTGCTGTCTGGAAACAATTCCGGTGCCTGTAAGGCGACGTGAGCAAGCAGACCCTCGACATCTATTCCGCGTTTCACTTCTCCTTGCAGGAAAAATGCCAGACGGACCAAATGCGTGTCGTCGAGAAACGAAATCACGTCGTCAATCAGATTGGTCTGGTGAACGTCGGCTTCGACGGCCGCCTTTATCAGCGCAAACAGGAATTCGGACCCGTCCTTGAGATGTCGAGCCGCAATTGCCGTGCAGTCTTCATAGCGCGCCTGGATGGTCGCGCGCGGCGTCTTCGATAACAGCCGAACGATGGTTTCGATCTCTAGTGATTCCAAATCGGACATCGGCCTATTCTCATGAGCGAATGCAAAGCAATCAACTCATTCTTGGTGGTTCGCCGCCATAGGCCCAGTCGAGCAGTTTTATCGTATGCACCACCGGCAGCTTCGCGGCGGAAGCGATCTGCGTGATGCAGCCGATATTGCCGGTGGCGACGATTTCGGCGCCGGTCGCCTCGATGTTTTTCACCTTGCGGTCGCGCAGCTTTGCCGAAATCTCGGATTGCAGGATGTTGTAGGTGCCGGCCGAGCCACAGCACAGATGCCCTTCGCGCGGCTCGCGCACGACGAAGCCGGCCTTGGCCAGCAGCTCTTTCGGCTGGCGGGTGATCTTCTGGCCGTGCTGCATCGAGCAGGCCGAGTGATAGGCAACGACGGTACCCGGCTTGCGCACCGGCTCGGGCAGGTCGAGGCAGGCCAGATATTCGGTTATGTCCTTGGCCAGCGCCGAGACGCGCGCCGCCTTTTGCGAATAGGCCGGGTCGAGGCGCAGCATGAAGCCGTAATCCTTGATGGTGGTGCCGCAGCCCGACGCGGTGATGACAATGGCGTCCAGCCCGCCCTGCTCGATGGAGCGCGTCCAGGCATCGACATTGCGCCTGGCCGAGGCAAGGGCAGCCTCCTCCCGCCCCATATGATGGACCAGCGCACCGCAACAGGCCTCGCCTTGGGGCACGACCACCTCAATGCCGAGCCGCGTCAGCAGCGAGATCGTCGTGTCGTTGATGGCCGGATCGAGCACGGATTGCGCGCAGCCGGTGAGGATGGCGACGCGGCCATTTTTTCTCCCCCCCTGCCCGGCATGGGTGCCAGGGGAAGCCATCGGCGACGCTGCGGGAATCGACGCCGGCGCGAGCTTGAGCATCGCGCCCAGCGGCTTCAGTGCCGGGATCTTGTCGAACAGGCCGGTAAACGGCCTGCCGAGTTTCGCCAGTTTCAGCGCGGCGCGGAAGCGCGAGGGATAGGGCAGCACGAAGGCCAGCATGGCGCGCGTCAGGCGGTCAAGCAGCGGGCGCTTGTAAGTCTCCTCGATATGAGCGCGGGCGTGGTCGACCAGATGCATGTAGTTGACGCCCGACGGACAAGTGGTCATGCAGGCGAGGCAGGACAGGCAGCGGTCAATATGGGTGACGATCTCCTTGTCGGCCGCACGGCCGTTCTCCAGCATGTCCTTGATGAGATAAATGCGGCCGCGCGGCGAATCCAGCTCGTTGCCGAGCGTCACATAGGTCGGACAGGTGGCGGTGCAGAAGCCGCAATGCACGCATTTGCGCAGGATCGTTTCCGATTCCGCGACATGCGGATCGGCAAGCTGGGCAAGCGAAAAATTGGTCTGCACTAGAAAAATCCTATAATCCCAGGAACCAGCTTTCCGGGTTCTTGACCGGTTCGCCGCGCTGCAGCGCCTGGATACCGAGAATGCAGCGAGCGATGAACCAGACCGCGACGACGAACATCAGCACGATGCCGACCACCGCCAGCATCAGCACCACCGAGATCAGCGCATAGAGCAGGCCGATCCAGAAGGTGCGGATCAGAAAGGTGTAGTGGCTCTCGACAAAGCCGCCTGATTTGCCGCGGTTGATATAGGCCAGCACGATGCCGACAATGCCGGTGATGCCGATGACCAGGCTGGCGAGGTAGAGGATGTAGATGACCAGCGCGTTGGTCGGACCGGGCTCCAGCCAGCGGTCGGTCTGGCGTGGCGTGGGCTTGTCGCTTTGACCGGAATTGATATCGCTCATTATGATGATCCTCCCTCGGTTACCGGGCCAAGATTAGCAGAGCCGGCACCCGGCGCCATACGGCCGGGATTGAGGATGGCCTTGGGATCGAATTCGGCCTTGAGCCGCGCCGACAACGCTGCCAGCTGCGGCGCCTGCGGTTCGAACACCGGCACGGCGGCGCGATGCGACGGAGCGGCGCGCACCAGCGTCGCGTGGCCGCCGCCATGTTTCCTGATCAGCCCGCGCAGCAGATCGGCCTCGGGGTCGCCATGTTCCATGCGCAACCAGATCAGCCCGCCCTGCCAATCGTAGAAGGCGTCGACCGCCGCCTGCATGCGCAGCGCCAGCACCATCTGGTGCGCCTGCGCCGGCGCCATCGAGACGCGCCACACCGGTTTTTCCGAGCCATCGGCGAATGGGGCGCAATCCCTGACATCGCGCCAGAGCGAATGCGTGGCTTCGCCTGAAATCTCTTCCAGCGGGCCGGCATTCCTGAGCAGATCTTTCAGCGCGGCGATGCGGTAGGCGACCGACGGACCAAAGCCTTCGACGCGCAGCAGCGTCGCCGCCTCGCTGCCGAAACTACCGCCGGCGACCCGCCCGGCGACGCGTTCGGGAAGATGGGCAGCGCTCGACACTTCGGCGCTGGAGCCGAGTGCCAGCGCCATGGCGGCGGCGGCCGCATCATCGAGCAGGCCGCGGATGGCGAGCGTGACTTCGGTTTCGGCTGATGGCAGCACCTTGAAGGTGACATCCGTGAATACAGCGAGCGTGCCCCAGCTGTTGGCCATGAGCTTGGACAAATCGTAGCCGGTGACGTTCTTGACGACCCGGCCGCCGGACTTGAAGGCCTCGCCACGGCCGGCAACCGCATTGATGCCGAGTATATGGTCGCGCGCAGCACCCGCCTTCAGCCGGCGCGGACCAGAAAGGTTGGCGGCAAGTGCGCCGCCGATGGTGCCTTTCCCCGGTTTGCCGCCAAGCAGCGGGCCGTAATCCATCGGCTCGAAGGCAAGCTGCTGGGCGTTTTCGGCGAGCAGTGCTTCGATCTCGGCGAGCGGCGTGCCGGCCTTGGCCGACAGCACCAGCTCGGCCGGTTCGTAGAGGGTGACGCCGGTGAGTTTGGAAACGTCGAGTGAATGTTCGCTCTGCTGTGGACGGCCGATGCCGCGCTTGGAGCCGTGGCCGAGGATTTCGAGCGGAGATTCCTCCGACGCCGCCCACTGGACGGTGGAGAGGACTTCGGAGGATGTGGCGGGGGTGAAGGTGGTCATCGGGCGGACGCGCCAATAGCAAACGCGGAGACGCCGCATTCCTTCGCGCCCCTCTCTGTCCTGCCGGACATCTCCCCCACAAGTGGGGAGATTGGCAGTTTCGTCGATGGCCCTCTTCCTGCAACGCGGGCGATTGGCGAAAGCAGGCGCGACATCCGATCTCCCCCCTTGTGGGGGAGATGTCCGGCAGGACAGAGGGGGGCGCGAAGGAACGCGGCCGCAGAAGGATGAGACGCCATCATCTCAAAACCTCGGAATATCCGGAAACGCCACCTGCCCGCGATGCACATGCATGCGGCCGAGTTCGGCGCAGCGGCGCAGTTGCGGGAAGACCTTGCCGGGATTCAAAAGATGGTTGGGGTCGAAGGCGCATTTGACCCGCATCTGCTGGTCGAGGTCGATCTGGTTGAACATTTCCGGCATCAGGTCGCGCTTTTCGACACCGACGCCGTGCTCGCCGGTCAAGACGCCGCCGACCTTGACGCAGAGCCGCAATATGTCGGTACCGAAGCTTTCGGCCTTGTCGAGTTCGCCAGGCACGTTGGCATCGTAGAGGATCAGCGGATGCAGATTGCCGTCGCCGGCATGGAAGACATTGGCGACGCCGAGCCCGTATTTTTCCGACAGCTCGCGCATACCGGCCAGCACGCGCGGCAGTTCCTTGCGCGGGATGGTGCCGTCCATGCAGTAATAGTCGGGCGAGATGCGACCGACCGCCGGGAAGGCCGCCTTGCGTCCGGCCCAGAAGCTCAGCCGCTCCTGCTCCGACTGCGAGATGCGGCAGGTGGTCGAGCCGTTCCGGTAGGCAATCGCTTCGACAAGGCCGATCAGGTGATCGACCTCGACCCCCGGCCCGTCGAGCTCGACGATCAGCAGCGCCTCGACATCCAGGGGATAGCCGGCATGGACGAAATCCTCCGCCGCGTGGATCGCCGGGCGGTCCATCATCTCCATTCCGCCGGGAATGATTCCGGCGCCGATGATGTCGGCGACGCATTGGCCGCCCTGTTCGCTGGTCGGAAAGCCGATCAGCAGCGCGCGTGCCGTCTCCGGTTTCTTCAGGATGCGCACGGTGACCTCGGTAACGACGCCGAGCAACCCCTCGGAACCGGTCATCACGCCGAGCAGGTCGTAGCCCTCGGAGTCGAGATGGCTGCCGCCGAGGCGCACCACTTCGCCATTCATCAACACCATCTCGATGCCGAGAACGTTGTTGGCGGTGAGGCCGTATTTCAGGCAGTGCACGCCGCCGGAATTTTCCGCGACATTGCCGCCGATCGAGCAGGCGATCTGGGAGGATGGATCGGGGGCGTAGTAGAAGCCCTCCTGCTCGACGGCGGTGGTGATGCCGAGATTGGTGACGCCCGGCTGGGCGACGACAATGCGGTTGGGAAAGTCGATCTCGAGGATGCGATTGAAGCGGCTCATGACCAGGAGCACGGCGTCTTCCAGCGGCAGCGCGCCGCCAGACAAGGACGTGCCGGAGCCGCGCGGCACGACACGGATGCTGCGGTCGTTGCAATATTTCAGCACGCGCGAGACCTGCGCCACTGTTTCCGGCAGCACCACGACGAGCGGCAATTGCCGGTAGGCGGTGAGCCCGTCGCTCTCGAAGGCACGCATTGAATTGACGGCGTCGACGACGCCCTCGCCCGGCACGATCATGCGCATGTCGGCGACGATCTCGTCGCGCCGGCGCATCGTGGCATCGTCTGGCTTCGGCATGGCAAGGCCGGACATCAGCAGCCTCCTTCGCTCGACTGGTAAAAATGTTTTACCAACGACGAGCGTCTGTTGCAAATCCTGCTTTGGACGAAATCGGGAACCAATGCCGGGACAGGCTTCCGCAGCGGCAATCTGCCGCTGCCGCAGTTTCTCCCCCCTTGAGGGGGAGATGGCCGCGAAGCGGCCAGAGGGGGTCGTCTCACGTAGATCGCCGGGGCCATCTTCTGTCGTGAACGAGGTTGGTGCCCCACGCGAGGCGACCCCCTCTGTCGCCTTCGGCGACATCTCCCCCTCAAGGGGGGAGACTCACTCGCCCGGCTGCTTGGCCGGCTCGGAGTGCATCCGGCGCACGCGGCGCACGCCCCACCAGACGAGCAGGATGGCCAATGGCACCGAGGCAGCGGTAACGATTTCCGGCGCGAAGGCGTGGTCGAAGATCGAGGCGCCCTTGGCGACATAGCTGACGAGGCCGACGACATAGTAGGAGACAGCGGCGACGGACAGGCCTTCCACCGTCTGCTGCAAACGAAGCTGCAGGCGGGCGCGGTTGTTCATCGACGCCAGCAGATCGCGGTTCTGCTTCTCGACCTCGACATCGACCCAGGTGCGCAGCAGCGTGGTGGCGCGGGTGAGCTTGCGCGACAGATTGGCCTGGCGCTCCTCGACCGAACGGCAGGTGCGCATGGCGGGCGCGACGCGCCGTTGCAGGAAGCCGCCCCAGGTGTCGTAACCGGGCACCGCTTCTTCCTCCAGCGCTTCCAGCCGCTCAACGACGATGCCGTCATAGGCGCGGCTGGCGCCAAAGCGGTAGAGGCTAGAGGCGGCATCGGCCTCGAGTTCCGCGGCAAGCTCGGTCAGATCGGCAAGCAGCGTCTGGCTATCACGGGTCTCGGCCACCTTCATTTCAAGTGTCGTCTGCGCCAGCCTGTCTTCGATACGGCGGGCGCGGCCGGACAGCGTCAGCGCCAAAGGCAGTCCGAGCATGGCGAGCGTCCGGTAGGTCTCGATGTCGATCAGCCGCTGCGACAGAGCGCCGGTTCGCGCCGGCGTCAGGCCGCGATCGAGCACCAGTATGCGGGTCAGGCCGTCGCCATCCTGGCGGAAGTCGGTGACGATGGCGGCATTGCCGCGCTCGACCAGCGAGTAACACAGGCTGGTCGGATCGAAGCCGGCGATCAGCCTCTCGCTGGTTTGCGTCCATTTGCGTATTTCGAGCCTGATGCCCGAAATGACGGTTCCCGGCGGCGAAAATCCATTGCCGAAGGGAGAGTCCTCCTGGGCCTTGCCGCTTTCGGCAAGCGGCCCTTCCCACAGATAGGTCGAGAATTCCGTGTGCCGTTCCCAGCGCAGCGAGCCCTGACCCCATTTCATGGCATGGTGGCGGGCATGACGGTCGGGCGCGGCGATTCCGAGGCGGCGCGACAGTTCGGACAGCACGGCCATGTCGACGCCGGAACCGCCCTCGGTCATGAAGGAAAGCTGGATCAGAACGCGCGGCTTCTCGACCAGCGGATGCGGCCGGGCGTGAACCTCGCCAAGCGCGCCGGGCCTTCCCTCATGCGCCGGGAAGCCCATGACGCTGCCCTTGGCGCGCGGCTGGAATTCGAGATTGGACCGATCGTCCGACACGGCTGGCCCCCTCTTTTTGACCCTTCGTGCAATGGCGTCCTCTAGAGACAATCGCCCGGAGACGCAAACAACAAAGTTTAGCCGAAGGCGATATTGCGGCATGGCGTCGAAACGACCCGATCGGGCGAATTGGATAAATAATTTGACCAGTTGGCGACACTGGCTTTATCCTGCGCGACACCGGTTCAATTCCCAGGCGCCCCTTTGAGCGACATTTTCTCCAGGATCGAGCATTCGCGCACCGCCGACGAGGTGGTGCAGCAGATCGAAAACCTGATCCTCGAAGGCGTGCTGCGCACCGGCGACCGGCTGCCCGGCGAGCGCGAGCTGGCGCGCCAGTTAGAAGTGTCGCGACCGATCCTGCGCGACGCGCTCAAAATGCTCGAGGGCCGCGGGCTTTTGACGACACGGCCGGGCGGCGGCACCCATGTCGCCGACGTCATTGGCCAGTTGTTCACCAAGCCAGTGACGGACCTGATCTCCATGCACCGCAAGGCGGTGACCGATTATCTGGAATACCGCCGCGAGATCGAGGCGGTTGCGGCCGAATACGCGGCGCGGCGCGCCACCAAGGACGATCTGGCGCTGCTCGACCGCATCATGGCGCGCATGGACGAGGCGCACCGGACCGGCGACTTCGACGACGAGGCGGAAATCGATGTCGAGTTCCATCACGCGGTCTGCGAATGCGCGCACAACATCATCCTTTTGCACACTCTGCGCGCATGCTACCGGCTGCTATCCGAAGGCGTGTTCCAGAACCGGCTTTTGGTGTTCAGCGTGCCGGGCGCGCGCGAGGCGCTGCTGGCACAGCACCGCGCGATCCATGCCGCGGTGAAGGCCGGCGACCCGGCCGCGGCCAGGCAGGCGGCGATGGACCACATCACCTATGTCGAACGATCAATGGCCGAAGCCGAGCGCAGCGGCGACTGGCAGCGCGTGTCGCGGCTGAGGCTCAAGCAACGCTCCGAGTCCGGCGACAACGAACCGGCACGTAAACACTCCTAAGGACAAGTCGGGACCATCATGAGCACCATACTCACCATTGCCGATCTCAAGGACCTCGCGCGCCGCCGGGTGCCGAAGATGTTCTTCGACTATGCCGATTCGGGCGCGTGGACCGAAAGCACCTATCGCGCCAACGAGGAGGATTTCCAGAAAATCAAGTTTCGCCAGCGCGTACTGGTCGACATGAGCAACCGCTCGCTGGAATCGACCATGATCGGCGAAAAGGTGGCAATGCCGGTGGCGCTGGCGCCAACCGGCCTGACCGGCATGCAGCACGCCGATGGCGAGATGCTGGCAGCGCAGGCGGCGGAGGAATTCGGCGTGCCGTTCACGCTCTCGACGATGAGTATCTGTTCGATCGAGGATGTCGCCTCGGTGACGAAGAAGCCATTCTGGTTCCAGCTCTATGTGCTGCGCGACAAGGATTTCGTGCTCAACCTGATCGACCGCGCCAAGGCAGCGAAATGCTCGGCGCTGGTGCTGACGCTCGACCTGCAGATCCTCGGCCAGCGCCACAAGGATGTCCGCAACGGACTTTCGGCACCGCCCAAGATGACGCTTGCGAACATTGTCGATATGGCCATCCGCCCGCGCTGGTGCCTGGGCATGGCCGGTACGCCACGCCGCACCTTCCGCAACATCGTCGGCCACGCCAGGGGTGTCGGCGATGTCGCCTCGCTGTCGTCATGGACGACGGAGCAGTTCGACCCGCACCTGTCGTGGAAGGACGTCGCCTGGATCAAGGAGCGCTGGGGCGGCAAGCTGATCCTGAAAGGCATCCTCGACAAGGAGGACGCGCTGATGGCGGCCAAGACCGGCGCCGACGCGATAATCGTTTCCAACCATGGCGGACGCCAGCTCGACGGTGCGTCGTCGTCGATCATGGTGCTGGAAGAGATCGCCGACGCGATCGGCGACACCATCGAAGTGCATATGGACGGCGGCATCCGCTCGGGCCAGGACGTGCTGAAGGCTTTGTGCCTCGGCGCCAAGGGCACCTATATCGGCCGGCCTTTCCTTTACGGCCTGGGCGCGCTCGGTAAGGAAGGTGTTACCAAGGCGCTCGAGATCATCCGCAAGGAGATGGACATCACACTGGCGCTATGCGGAAAGCGCCTGGTGACGGATATGGGCAAGGACCAGCTTCGGCGGTAAAGCCTTTTTGCGGCCAAATGGAATCATTTGGCGTCCGCATAGATGCAGCAAAACAAATAGTTAGCGAGTTGCCGGTTCCAAGAGAACCGGAACCGCACTAAGAGTCTTGTGACAGTATGATCACGGAGACGATGCAAACTTTGACAGGCCCCGGCATCCACTTTCTAGACGCGCGCGGACCTGATGGCGTGCGGCTCTACGCGATCGGCGACGTGCATGGCCGGCTCGATCTGCTGGCCGCCATGCTCCGAGGGATCGCGGCGGAGATCAGCAAGGAGCGGCCGGCCGACTGGCGCGTCATCCATCTTGGCGACTATGTCGATCGCGGGCCGGACTCCAAAGGGGTCATCGACTTCCTGATCGAGGTGCAGAAACGCGACCCGCGTTACCTGACGCTCGCTGGCAACCACGACATCGGCTTCCTCGACTTTCTCGACGCCCCCGATCCGAACGGGCTGTTCATACGCTATGGCGGCATCCAGACAGCGCAATCCTATGGCGTGGCGCTGCCCGAAGGCAACGCATGGTTTGGCAGAAGCGACGCGGCACTGCGGCTGGGGCACACCGCACTTGTCGAGGCCGTGCCGAAAGGCCATGTCGACTTCCTGCGGTCGCTGCCGTTTTCACTGACGTTCGGCGACTTCTTCTTCTGCCATGCCGGCATCCGGCCTGGCATTGCGCTGGAGAAGCAGGACACGCAGGACCTGATCTGGATCCGCGATGTCTTCCACAACCATCCCGGCCTCTATCCGAAGATCGTGGTGCATGGCCACACGCCAGTGCCGGAGGCTGAGGTGATGGCCAACCGCGTCAATGTCGACACGCTCGCCTGGCAGTCGGGGAACCTTACCGCACTCGTCGTGGACGGCGCGGACAAGCGCATTCTGGCGATATCGGGCGAAAAGGGCTAAAGCGGGGGAACACGCTCAAGTTGCTGCCCATGGGATGTCGCCGTCCCAAAGCCACGGCGTATCCTCGGTTCAAGCCCAAGGGCGGGCTTTTGGGCAATCGTATCAGCGAAGCGCGGCGGTAACGCCGTAACCGTCGACGGCGTTGTGGTTGTTGGCCACGTCGCCGGCGTAGGTGCCAAGGCCGAAAAGCACAATGGCGGACAGCATGGCAAAGGACAGAAGCGCTGCTTTCACGGACGTCATCTCTTGTTGAGCTTTCTGCATCTGTGCATGAAGACTGTTACGAATCTGTTGAAGAAGCGAGTTACCAAGATCTTTCAAGATTTCGCGCTTCTAGGCGTTTCCTGTATCGGCCGTGTGTCGCTTAGCGACGAAAAAAGGTTCATCGCGTTGCACAGAAGATGCAGAGCGCGCGCCTTCTAGGACGCCGGGCGGACACAAGCCAAGGATGAAACAAGCTGTCCACAGCGGTTTTTCGCTCGCGTGCTAAATATGCAACGTCCGGTACGGCAATCGGAGCGCCGCGCCTTGCAGGCGCAAATATCTTCTAGTCAGATCGTCGCCACCCAGGCGCGGGCGATGGCCAGGCCAGCGGCGTCGGCCTGAGGTCCGTTGCTGGCCATTTCGCCATCGAGCTTGCCGGCCCAGTCCGGATGCCGGGCGGCGATGAGCGGGGCGAAGGACGCGCTCCAGTCACGGACCATCGGCCGGTCGGCCTCGAAATGGAACTGGAAGCCGTAGACCGCGCGGCCGATGCGGAACGCCTGGTTTTCGGCGACGTCATTGCCGGCCAGCCGCACGGCATTTTCAGGCAACGCAAACGTGTCGTCATGCCACTGGAAAATAGGAAAATTTTCAGGCAGCGCGCCGAGCACCGGATCGGCCTTGGCATCTGGCGTCAGCGAGACGCCACACCAGCCGAATTCATTGGCCGCGCCGATCCGGTTCTCGCCGCCGAAGGCGCGGGCGACCAATTGGCTGCCAAGGCAGATGCCGAGCACGGCGCGGTCCTTGTCGGCGAAATCGCGGGTCAGTTCGAGCAGCGCGGGAAAATAGGGATAGTCGTCGTCGGCCAACGCATTCTGGCCGCCGCCAAGCACCACCATGGCGTCATGCTGGGCGGCATCCTCCGGCAGGGTTTCGCCTTGATAGGGGCGGCGCAGATCGAGGTCGGCGCCCGCCTCCGCAAGGGCGGCGCCGACCTGGCCAAGGCCGGTGTTGTCGTAGTTCTGGACCACCAGCACCCGCATGGAGAAACCTGCTGACACGAAAATGATGTCACGAGCGATATCATGGTGTCGGCGTTTCAGCCAAGATGCGTATTCGGGGAGAAAGCTATGCCACTGCAGAACCGCGTCGATCCGTTCGGCGCCATCCATGCCGTACCCGAGCGCGGCCTGTTTACCGGCAATCGCGGCATCATCCACGCCCCTGAGACCAAGACGCTTCTGAAGAAGCGCTGGGCGCTTCAGGCCTGGATTATCTGTGTGTGCAAGTTCCGTGACGTGCGGCGCGAGCCGATGGGGCGCAACCGGCCGGGCGGCAAGGCAGGCTGGACCGAGCTGTTCTTCCTCGACGAGGTGACGGCGCTCGCTGCCGGGCATCGGCCCTGCTTCTTCTGCCGGCGCGAGCAGGCAAGCGACTTCGTCCGGCGCTTTGGCGAGGCCTTCGGCATCGCCCAGCCGCGCGCACCGATGGTCGACAAGCGCTTGCACAAGCAGCGGTTGGCATCGGGTGGGCGACCGCCGATCGTGGCGGTGGATAAGCTTACCGAGCTGCCGGACGGCGCCATGGTCGCGGATGACGCCAAAGTCTACGCGGTGCGCGGCGGCAAGGCATTGCGCTGGTCGTTTGCCGGCTATGACGAACCGGTAGGGCTCGATTGCCTTGCCGGCCGTCCGCTCAGCCTGATTACGCCGGCAACCACTCTTTTGGTGCTAAGGCAAGGCTACGAGCCGGTCTGGCATGCCACCGCTGAGGCTTGACGGCAACGGCCGGCTCGCCCATTCCTCGGCAATGCGCGCCAATTACAAGATGCAGCGGCTGTTCGTGCCTAACGATCTCGCAAGAGATATCGAGTTCGAGGCGAGCCCGCAGCAAAGCCACTATCTGATGCATGTGCTGCGGCTTGGCGAAGGCGCCGAAATCCTGTTGTTCAACGGCCGCGACGGCGAGTGGTCGGCGGCAATCGCCGCCAAGTCGAAAAAGTCGGTGCACCTGAAGGTGGCGGTCCAGCAACGGCCGCAACCACCGCTGCCCGACCTCGTCTACTGCTTTGCGCCGCTGAAGCAGGGGCGGCTCGACTATCTCGTGCAGAAGGCGGTCGAGATGGGTGCCGGCATCCTGCAGCCGGTCATCACCCAGCACACGCAAGTGGCAAAGCCCGGCATCGAACGCCTGCGCGCCAATGTCGTTGAGGCTGCCGAACAGTGCGGCATACTGGCGGTGCCGGAGTTGCGCGAAACGGAAAAGTTCGAACGCCTGCTCAGCAACTGGGACAGAGAGCGGCGACTGATCTTCTGCGACGAGGACGCCTCGACCAACAATCCCCTGCCCGCGCTGCAGGGGTTGAGGGAAAGCAAGCTAGGGCTGCTGGTCGGGCCGGAGGGCGGCTTTTCCGACGACGAGCGCAAGGTGCTGAGGGCGCTGCCGTTCGTGACCGCCATTCCACTCGGACCCCGTATCCTGCGCGCCGACACGGCCGCGGTGGCAGCACTTGCGGTGATACAGGCGACGATCGGTGATTGGTGAGACCAGGCATGAATCAATTCCTCTTGACCTGTGGCTCAGGATTTTTCTCTTGATCGGCTACTGACATTTCGTCCATCTAGCGCCGGCGGTCGTCCGGCCGCCTACAGTGCCGCGCGTCCTTCCGGACGCGCAAAGGACGCTGTAGCACTTTGATTGGGCACATGATCCCCGGCGAAAATCGAAGGCGATTTTTTGGGGTGATGTGCCAAAGGACTTGTCATGGCGCGCGACACAACCGATTTCCGGCCCATTGAAGGCGTCGACGAGCTTGTCGAGTATCTGGCCGAAGGCAACAAGCCGAGCGACAAATGGCGCATCGGTACCGAGCACGAGAAGTTCCCGTTCTATGTCGACGGCAACGCGCCGGTGCCCTATGGCGGCGAGCGCGGCATCCGCGCCATCCTCGAAGGCATGCAGGAAAAGCTCGGCTGGGATCCGATCATCGATGACGGCCGCATCATCGGCCTGGTCGAGCCGACCGGCCAAGGAGCGATTTCGCTGGAACCCGGCGGCCAGTTCGAACTGTCCGGCGCGCCGCTGGAAACGATCCACCAGACCTGCCGCGAGGGCAATGCGCATCTGGCCCAGGTACGCGAGATCGCCGAGCCGATGGGCATCCGTTTTCTCGGCCTTGGCGGCAGCCCGAAATGGTCGCTGGCCGAGACACCAAAAATGCCGAAGTCGCGCTACGAGATCATGACGCGCTACATGCCCAAGGTCGGCAGCAAGGGCCTCGACATGATGTACCGCACCTGCACCATCCAGGTGAATCTCGACTTCGAGAGCGAGGCGGATATGCGCCGCAAGATGCAGGTGTCGCTGAAGCTGCAGCCGCTGTCGACGGCGCTGTTCGCCAACTCGCCTTTCACGGAAGGCCGGCCCAACGGATTTCAGAGCTGGCGCGGCGACATCTGGCGCGAAACCGACAACCAGCGCTCGGGCCTGCTGGAATTCTGCTTCTCGCCCGAGTTCGGCTTCGCCGACTATGTCGAATGGGCGCTCGACGTGCCGATGTATTTCGTCATCCGCGACGGTCATTATCACGACATGACGCACGTCACCTTCCGCCAATTCATGACGGGGGTGGCCCGCAACGAGATACCGGACGGCCTGCCGACGATGGGCGACTGGGCGAACCATCTGTCGACGCTGTTCCCCGACGTACGCCTGAAGCGGTTCCTTGAAATGCGCGGAGCCGATGGCGGGCCGTGGCGGCGTATCTGCGCGCTGCCGGCTCTCTGGGTCGGGCTGCTCTATGACGAGGCAGCGCTCGACGCAGCCGAAGCGCTGACCTCGAATTGGGCCTATGAAGAGGTGCTGGCGATGCGCAACGCCGTGCCGGAACAAGGCATTTCGGCGCCCTTCCGCAACACGACCTTGCGCGACATCGCCCGCGACGTGCTTATCATTTCACGCATGGGACTGAAGAACCGCGGCAAGAAAAACCGCGACGGCTACGATGAAACCTCGTTCCTCAACACATTGGACGAAGTCGTCGCGCGCGGTACGACCAGTGCCGAAGAGATGCTCTCCGCCTATCATACGCGCTGGGGCGACTCGATCGAGCCGGTGTTCATGGAATATGCGTATTAACGTTTCGCTATCTGCTTGAGTGACTGCTCGGCAGAAGTCGCTTCAAACAGTCATGGAAACGAACTAGACTTCTCCAACGAGGATTTTCCCGAGGAGAAATCAATGCCTTCCTTGTTCGACATTCTGGCGCAGGCCCAGAACGGCAATGGCATGCAGGCGCTTGCCCAACAATTCGGGCTTTCGCAGCAGCAGACGCAGTCGGCGGTCGAGGCGCTGCTGCCGGCCTTCTCGCAAGGGCTGAAGCGCAACACGTCCGACCCTTACGGGCTCGGCTCCTTCATGGCGGCGATGGCCAGCGGTCAGCACGCCAAATATTTCGAGAACCCGGCAGCGGCCTTTTCGCAACCCGGCGTCGATGAAGGCAATGGCATTCTCGGGCATCTGTTCGGCTCGAAGGATCTGTCGCGCGCCGTTGCCAGCCAGGCCGCGCAGGCGAGCGGCGTCAGCCAGCAGGTCTTGCAGCAGATGCTGCCCTCGGTCGCCTCAATGGTCATGGGCGGCCTGTTCAAGCAGACCAACAACCAGATGCAGGCGGCCGGTGGCTTCGGCGGCGGCGGCAATCCACTCGGCGAGCTCATCGAGCAGATGATGCGGCAGGCGGGCGGTGGCGCCCAGGTTCCGTCGCCACAGCAACGCCAGGCGCCGCAGGATGCAAGCCCGGCCGACAATCCGCTTGGCAAGGTGCTGCAGGATATTTTCGGCGGCGGTGGCCAGCAGCCGCAAGGCCAGCCACAGCAGACACAGAACCCGATGGGCGACAATCCGCTCGGCAAGGTGCTGCAGGACATGTTCGGCGGCGGTGCGCAGCAGCCGCAGCGCCAGCCGCAGCAGACGCAGAACCCGATGGGCGACAATCCGCTCGGCAAGGTGCTGCAGGATATGTTCGGCGGCGGCGCCCAGCCGCCGCAGGGTCGGACACAGCAAACCCAGCAGACGCAGAGCCCCTATGGCGATAATCCGCTGGGCAAGGTGCTGCAAGACATGTTCGGCGGTGGTCAAGGCGGCGGGTTAGATAGTAGCCAACCGCCGCCGCAGCAGCGCCAGGCACCGCAGCCTGCGCCCAATCCGAGCGGCCGACCGAGGAATCCATTCGACGATCTGTTCGGCAAGATGTTCGAGACGGGTGCGCAGCAGCGCGACGACTACCAAAAGGGCGTCGAGTCGATCTTCGACCAGTTCAAACAGGGAATGGGTCGGCGGTAGGTTGAATGTGTTGAAAAAATGAGCTTAGGCCAGATTATTACCAACGTCTTGATGATTGCTTCGATGCTCGGAGTTGCCTACGTCTTTTTTCGATACGATATTGTAGACCCAAGAAGGACTCCTAGCTTCCGCGATATTCAAGACGCCCTGAAGCACGGCAAGCCGATTTCATCACAGTGGAAGCCATTCAACGAAGCCAATCGCACCGGATATGGAATTTGGGTCCTGTGCTTTTTGGCTTTCGGGACTTTGATCTTTACTCACGACTGGCTCGCTAATTTCATTGACCAGTTTTGAGCCAAGAAAATGCCCGGTCCTCGCGGGACCGGGCAGGATGCAGGCGGGCCGGGGGGATCCGGCAGGGAGTGGGAGCCTGCATAACCCTTGGTGACGTCGAACCTCAAAAGGTTCAAGGCGACCGAAACGGCATGCAACCAGCCGGCGCGATCAGGCCACCTTGCGGGCCAGATCCTCGATCGTGTCCGCGCGGTCGGTGGCGATCGCACGCAACCTGACCGTCGGGTCGCGGCCGAACGGCACATTGGCGACGTGCAGGTCGGCGCGCGTCAAGCCGATATCGGCGAGCTCGGCGTCCGACATCTCGCCAAGGCGATAAAAGGCGCGGCGATTTTTCCAGGCGCGGTAGGCATTGGCGACCGCATTGGCCACGCGCGTCGCAACGGACGGACGCGTGGTGATGCGCGAAGTCTCGGTGGCGAAATCATACGTGGTCATGTCGATCTCCTTCAGATTCGAGCAGACAAAGCCGGCCGATCGGCGCTGGCGACAGCGGCCGTTCCGGTCTCGATTCACATGCCTTCATGTGGATGCTGCTAATTTGCCATCACTTGATTGATTAATCCAACGAATGTTTCTAATCTTTAGCATCAACACTAGTGATGGATTGGACCGATGAAAGCGCCTCTCGATCTCGATCAGTTGCAGACCTTCATCTCGATTGCCGACACCGGCAGCTTTACCCGCGCAGCCGAAGAAGTGCACCGCACCCAGTCGGCGGTGTCCATGCAGATGCGCCGGCTGGAGGAGCGGATCGGCAAGCCGCTGTTCGAGAAGGACGGGCGCACCAACAGGCTGACCGAGGAAGGCGACAGGCTGCTTTCCTACGCAAGACGGTTGCTCTTCCTCAACCGGGAAACGCTGGCCGCCTTCGACGACCGACGGCTCGAAGGCACAATCCGCATCGGCACGCCGGACGACTATGCCGACCGCTTCCTACCCGAGATCATGGCGCGGTTCGCGCGTTCCAATCCGCGTGTCGAGCTGACCGTGATCTGCGAGCCGACGCCAGGGCTGGCCGAGCATATCAAACGCGGCAATCTCGATCTGGCCCTGGTGACGCACAGTGACGCGCACGGCCAATCGGAAGTGGTGCGGCGCGAGCCGTTGCTGTGGGTCACCTCGGCCAACCATGCGACGCATGAGCAGGACGTGCTGCCGATGGCCTTCGGTCGGCCGAACTGCATCTGGCGACGCGCCGCCGTCGATGTGCTCGATCGGCAGAACCGCGACTATCGCATCCTGTTCACCAGCTTCTCGGCAACCGTCATCACCGCCGCGGTGCTGTCCGGCCTGGCGATCTCGGTGCTGCCGGAATGCGCGCTCAGGCCGGGCATGCGGGTGCTGGGCGATGCCGACGGGTTCGGCACCCTGCCCGATTGCCGCATCGGCATTATGCGCGGCCAGACATCGCGGCCGGAGATCGTCGATGCGCTGGCCCGCCATATCTCGGAAAGCCTGGACAATATTTCGGTGCCGCTCAGCGAAGAGACGGGAACCTTCGATTTCGCCGCGCTCGCCTTTTCGAAGATGAAGCGGACCAAGCCGAACCAGATCCTGCCGGGCTGGTGAGACAGATGTCGGGACCAGCCGCCTTGACGCGGGCGGACAACCGCCCCTCAATCTGTCCATGAGCGACGCCGCATCCGAATCACGCACCAACGCCACCGAATACACGGTGAGCGAGATTTCCGGCGCGCTGAAACGCACGGTCGAGGATGTCTTCGGCCATGTGCGGGTGCGCGGCGAAATATCGGGCTATCGCGGGCCGCATTCTTCCGGCCATGCCTATTTCGCGCTGAAGGACGACCGCGCGCGGCTCGACGCGGTGGTGTGGAAGACCACGATGAGCCGGCTGAAATTCCGTCCCGAGGAAGGCATGGAGGTGATCGCCACCGGCAGGCTCACCACCTATCCCGGAAAGTCCAACTACCAGATCGTCATCGACAATCTCGAACCCGCCGGCGCCGGCGCACTGATGGCGCTGCTGGAGGAACGCAAGCGCCGGCTGCAGGCCGAAGGCCTGTTCGATGCCGGGCGCAAGCGGCGGCTGCCTTTCATGCCGCGCGTCATCGGCGTCATCACCTCGCCGACAGGTTCGGTCATCCGTGACATCATCCACCGGATCAAGGACCGGTTTCCGCTGCATGTGCTTGTCTGGCCGGTCAGGGTGCAGGGCGAGACGGCGGGCGCGGAAGTGACCGCCGCCGTCAACGGCTTCAACGCGCTGGCATTGGATGGCGCCATCCCGCATCCCGACCTGTTGATCGTGGCGCGCGGCGGCGGCAGCCTCGAGGACCTCTGGGGTTTCAACGACGAAGCGCTCGCCCGTGCCGCCGCTGCCTCGCGCATTCCGCTGATTTCGGCCGTCGGCCATGAGACGGACTGGACGCTGATCGACCTGGTGGCGGATGTGCGGGCGCCGACGCCGACGGGTGCAGCCGAAATTGCCGTGCCGGTCAAAGCGGATCTCGAAGCGACGCTTGCCGGGCTCGGCGCGCGGCTGAAGGCGGCCGTCTCGCGCAATTTCGAACGCAAACGGCAGGTCGTGCGCGCGGCTGCCCGGGCGCTGCCCTCGCCCGACCAGTTGCTGGCGCTGCCGCGCCGCCGCTTCGATGAGGCGACGAGCCGGCTCGGCCGGGCACTGTCGGTCAGCATCGAGCGCAAGCGGGCCAGGCTTCAGAGCCAGCGTTTGACGCCGGCCACCCTGTCGCGACGCATGAACGAGGCCCGCACCCTGACCGGCCGCGACCTCGCCCGCGCGCAGGCTGCGTTCTTCGCCATCGTACGCGAACGGCGAGCGCGGTTTTCGCGCAACGCGGCGCGGCTGTCACCCGCGCCGATCGCAAGGCGGCAAAAACTGCAGGCGGATGCACTGACGAGGCTGACACGGCGACAGGACCAGGCGATTTCACGGCGACTGGACCGCCTGCGCGGCAAACTGACCCAAGCCGATCGGCTGCTGGCGACGTTATCGCACAAGTCCGTGCTGGCGCGGGGCTTCGCATTGGTGAAGGACGCCGACGGCGCGGTCGTCAAGCACGCGGCGGAGGTGGCGCCGGGGATGGCGCTTTCGCTGGAGTTCGCCGACGGCGCCGCGGATGCCATCGCGACCAGCGGTACGGCAAGACCGACCAGCGGTACGGCACAACCGGCAAGACCCAAGGCAATTGCGAGACCCGCCGCCAAATCCAGGGAGCCTGGCAACCAGGGTTCCCTGTTCTGAGGCCGTGAATTCCGAGCACCCATGACTTGTGAACAGCCATGACCGGCAATCCGCACCAACAGACGCCTTCCGGCAAATGGCGTGCAAGAGCCTTCGGCATCGGTTTTGACGGCACGCCCGGCCGGTTCAACGCCATCACCGACGTGCCCGGCATCGCGGTGGGTTACACGACGCTGATTGTGGGCGACGGGCCGCTGGTGGTCGGCAAGGGACCGGTGCGCACCGGCGTGACCGCTATACTGCCCAGACCCCGCGCCGATCTCGCCACACCGGTCTTCGCCGGCATGTTCAGCCAGAACGGCAATGGCGAATTGACCGGCTCGCATATCATCGAGGAAACCGGGGCCTTCAACTTTCCGGTCACCATCACCAACACGCATTCTTGCGGCGTCAGCCGCGACGCAACCTTGCGCTGGATGCAGCAGACGCTGCCGCAATCGCTCGAAAGCGCCTGGGCGCTACCGGTGGCGGGCGAAACCTATGATGGCTTCCTCAACGACATCAATGGCCACCATCTTGAGGTCAAGCATGTCTTTTCCGCTCTCGATGTGGCCGCAAGCGCGCCGATCGAGGAAGGTAGTGTCGGTGGTGGCACCGGCATGATCAGCTTCGGCTTCAAGGCAGGCTCCGGCAGTGCGTCGCGCATCGTCGAATGGGGGGAGAGAAGCTACACGGTCGGCGTGTTCGTTCAGGCGAATTTCGGCACGCGGCACAATTTGACTGTTCGCGGCGTGCGCGCCGGGCCCGATCTCAAGCAGCCGGCGATCCGCGAAGGCACGCCGCGGGCCGAAAAGGGCTCGATCATCGCCATCGTCGCCACGGATGCGCCACTCCTGCCGCATCAGATGAAACGACTGGCGCGGCGGGTGCCGCTCGGCGTCGCCATGACCGGCGGGTTCGGCTATCATAGTTCGGGCGATATTTTCCTGGGCTTTTCGACGGCCAACCCGCAGGCGGCGCTGGCGCGGTCAGGGCGCATCGCCAATGCCGATTTCATCCCCGATACCGACATCGATCCGTTCTTTGACGCGGTCATCCAGGGTACGGAGGAAGCGATCCTCAATTCGCTTACCGCCAATGACGACATGACCGGGCGCGACGGCAATTTCGTGCCAGCGCTGCCGAAGGCATGGCTCAAGGAGAGATTCGGCGCGGGCCCAAAGGAATAGCGCGGCGCGGGCCGTCAGACAGGCTGGAAGTTGCTCTCCCGGCCCCTTTTGCCGGGTTCGGCAACATCACTCGGCAGGCTTGGCCGAATTCTTTTCGTCCTCTTCGGCCTCGGCGGCCTCTTCCAGCCTCGACGCGATCAGCTCCTGGATGTCGCCGACCTCTTCCTGGATATCCTCCAGGGGTATGCCGGCTTCCGCTGCCTTGGCCGCGCATTCCCTGGCGAGGGTCTCGGCCTGCTTCTCGATCCTTTCGGGCGAGGGCTGGCATTGGACCTTTTCACCGATCCACCCCCGCAAGAACTCGATCGCGTGTTCACTCATACTGCTGTTCCCTGGCGGCTATGCCGGTTGGTAATCATAAACGTCGCCATCCCGCAAAAGGATGCATGTCCCATTCCAGCCGAGTCGTCGTCACCCGGCAAGCCGATCTTGTCCAAGCTCCACAGAGCCGAAGGAATCGCAGGTTCAAGGAGCACGTTCTGTTCTAGAGGAGACTGGTACCGTTGGCTGGGATCCATAGCGAATCCCGCGCTATTGTTTCTATTCGCTTTTTTCCCGGTTTTTAAGACCGATATGTATCACAAAAGGTGTCACAATATGTAGCGCATTTACGGTGGCTCCACGGACACGAGCCGTCGAAGCCGCCGCTATATAGTGACATCCCCATGCAATGTCGACTCTGCTCGCCATCCTGCTTCCTTCCGCCGCGCCGGACGATAGCTGATGGACGGCGCGTTGTGGCGACCCACTGCCCGCCGAGACCGTCAAGCCAGCCCGAACCGCTCCACGGCGCGCATGATGCCGCGCAGTTCGGCGAGGCCTTTCAGCCGGCCGATCAGCGAGTAGCCGGGGTTGATTTTCTTCTTGCCGATGTCGTCGGCGAGCAGATGGCCGTGATCGGGCCGCATCGGAATTCGCCAGTCGGTGCGCCCTTCCCTACGGCGGCGCGCCTCTTCCTGCATCAAGGCGAGGATGACATGCGCCATGTCGGTGCCGCCCTCGAGATGCTCGGCTTCATAGAACGAGCCGTCTTCCTCGATGGTAACATTGCGCAGATGGACGAAATGGATGCGGTCTGCGAATTCCTTGACCATGGCGACAATGTCATTGTCGGCGCGGGTGCCATAGGAGCCGGTGCAGAATGTCAGGCCGTTGGCCGGACTGTCGACCGCATTGAGAATGAAACGCGCATCCTCGGCGGTCGAAACGATGCGTGGCAGGCCGTAGAGCGAGAAGGGCGGGTCGTCGGGATGGATGCACATGCGCACCCCTTCCTCTTCGGCCACAGGAATGATCTCGCGCAGGAACCAGGCAAGGTTGTCGCGCAATTCCTTCGCCCCGATCGCATCATACTCCGCCAGCGCCTCGCGAAAGCTGTCGCGGTTATAGCTGCGCTCGGTCGCCGGCAGGCCGGCGATGAGGTTGCGCTCGATCTGGTCGATCTTCCCGCTGCCCAGCTTCCTCAGTCGCAATTCCGCCTCCGCTACGCGGGTGGCACTGTAGTCGGCATCGGCATTCTTGCGCTTCAGCACGAACAGGTCGTAGGCCGCGAAATCGATCGCATCGAAACGCAATGCATAACCCGTCGTCGGCAGCCGGTAGGCCAGATCGGTGCGGGTCCAGTCGACCACGGGCATGAAATTGTAGCAGATCGTCGCGATGCCGGCCTTGGCAAGCGCGCGAATGCTGTCGCGATAGTAGCCGGCATAGCGCTCGCGTTCCGGCGCACCGATCTTGAAGGAGTTATGGACCGGGATGCTCTCGACGACCGACCAGGTCAGCCCAGCCGCCTCGATGATCCGCTTGCGTTCCTGAATGCTCTCGATCGGCCAGGCGCGCCCGTCATAGATATTGTGCAGGGCCGAGACCACGCCTGTCGCACCTGCCTGCTTGACATGATCGAGTGTCACCGGATCGTCCGGTCCATACCAGCGCCAGCACTGTTCCATTTACGGCTTTCCTTTTGCGAGAGGTTGGCAACTTATTGTTGGACCGCGATGGGAGTCGATAGCCAATGAAGGAGTTTTCGAAAATGAAGGATTTCGACGGCAAGGTGGCATTGGTGACGGGGACGACCGGGATTGGCCTTGCAACCACCAGACGCCTTGCGGCAGGGGGTGCTGCGATCATCGCCTGCGGCATCGACCGCGCGGCCAATGCAGCGATGAAAGCGGAACTGGAAAGTTCCGCAGCCGAAGCACTGGTCATAGACGCCGACGTCTCCGTGCCGGACCAGGTTCGCGACGCGGTCGCGGCCGGTGTCGAGCGGTTCGGCGGGCTCGATATCATCGTCAATTCGGCCGCGGTCCATCCATACGGAACCGCTGTTAGCACCGATTTCGACACCTGGAACCGGGCAATGACGGTCAATGTCGGTTCGATCTACCTGACGGCGCATTTCGGCATCCCGGAAATGATCCGCCGAGGCGGCGGCGCCATCGTCAACGTGGCTTCGGTGCAAGGCTTCGCCTGCCAGCAGAACGTTGCCGCCTATGCCACCACCAAGGGCGCCATCCACACGCTGACGCGCGCTCTGGCGCTTGACCACGCGCGCTCCGGCATCCGCGTCAATTCCGTCAGCCCAGGCTCGATCCGCACCCCGATCCTGGAAAAGGCAGCGCGCGGCGAGAACGGCACGGATGCCGATGTCGAAGCCGCCTACAAGCGTTTCGGCGAAGCGCACCCCATCGGGCGCATCGGCGAGCCGGAGGAAGTGGCGGAGCTCATCGCCTTCCTGTGCTCGGCGAAAGCCGGGTTCTGCACCGGTGCCGACTATAAGATAGATGGTGGCCTGACCGCCGGCATCGGCGTGAAATAGAACCATGAAGATCGGTCTTGGACTTACCGGGAATCGCTGACGCCAGACAGTTTGCGCTTTACCTGTCAGACTGGAAGCTGCCGCGATCGAGAATCTTTCGCCCGCTTCTGGTTCGACGTGCTGCTTGGCGGTCCCGATCGTCGAGATAGGCATAGACGAAGACCTTCATGCCGGGATGTCGTCGCGGATGCAAGCCTTGAGGTGTCCCGCCTCGGTCTTGCGCAATTCGGGCACCACGCCGGCGCAGGCCTCGATCGCATAGGGGCAGCGGGTACGGAACACGCAACCCGACGGCGGGTTGGCGGGGCTTGGAATATCGCCCTTGAGTATCTGGCGCTTCGAGCGCTTCGTCGGGTCCGGCGAGGGAATGGCCGACAGCAGCGCCTGCGTATAGGGGTGTTGGGGGCGGGCGTAGAGGCTCGCCGCCGGTGCGATCTCCATGATGCGCCCGAGATAGAGCACGATGACGGTGTCGCAAATATATTCGACCACTGCCAGATCGTGCGAGATGAACAGCATCGTCAGGCCGAACCGCAGCTGCAGGTCGCGCAGAAGGTTGATCACCTGTGCCTGGATCGAAACATCAAGTGCGGATACGGGCTCGTCGGCGACGATGAATTCAGGTTCCAGCGTGAGGGCGCGCGCGATGCCGATGCGCTGGCGCTGGCCGCCCGAAAATTCGTGCGCGTAGCGATCATAAGTGTCGACTGGCAGTTCGACGGCGGCGAGCGCCTTTTCGGCGCGCGCGCGGCGCTCGGCGCGGTTGCCGATCCTCTGGATATCCAGGCCTTCGGTGAGGATCTGGCCGATGGTCATGCGCGGCGACAGGCTGGCGAAGGGATCCTGGAAAATATACTGCATACTGCGGCGCTGGCGGCGAAGATCCCCTGCCCCCAGCTTGACGATGTCCTTGCCGTCGAAGCGTATCTCGCCCGACGTCGGTTCGATCAGTCGCAGCACTGAACGGCCAACGGTCGTCTTGCCGGAACCGGATTCGCCGACCAGCCCGACCACCTGGCCACGGGGAATGTCGAAGGAAATGTCTTGCAACGCCTTGACCACAGGCCCGCGCGAGAACGCAGTCGGGCCAAAATGCTTGGTCAGATTGCGAACAGTGAGATAGGGGGCCGGCGCGCTCATAGCTCCTCCCAGCGAATGCAACGGCTCGCCTGCGTCGGCGACATCTGGAACAACGGCGGCACGGCGGCACGGCAGGCGTTCATCGCCATCGAGCACCTCGGAGCAAAGGAACAGCCCTTGGGCAGCATGGCCAGCGAGGGGACGTTGCCGGCGATCGTCGGCAGCGGCGTGCCGGCCGCCTTCAGCGCCGTTGCCTGGCCAAGCCGTGGCACGGAGCGCATCAGGCCGATCGTGTAGGGATGGCGCGGATGGGCGAAAACTTCGCTCACCGGGCCGGTCTCGACGATGCGCCCGGCATACATGACGGCCACGCGGTCGGCGATTTCGGCAACCACGCCAAGATTGTGGGTGACGAAGAGGATGCCCATGCCGCGTTCGGCCTGAAGGTCGGCAAGCAGATCGAGGATCTGCGCCTGGATCGTCACGTCAAGCGCCGTCGTCGGTTCGTCGGCGATCAGCAAGGTCGGGTTGCATGCGAGCGCCATGGCAATGGTGGCGCGCTGGCGCATGCCTCCCGAGAGTTCGTGCGGGTATTGTTTCGCGCGCCGCGCGGGGTCCGGGATGCCGACCTGCGTCAGCAGGCGCACCGCCTCGGCTGCCGCCTCGCGATGCGATTTGCCAAGGTGAATGCGGATCGGCTCGGCGATCTGCTCGCCGATTGTGTAGACCGGGTTGAGGCTGGTCATCGGCTCCTGAAAGACCATGCCGATGTCGTTGCCGCGCACGCGGCGCAATTGCTCCGCGTCAAGGCCTGTCAGTTCGGTGACGGACCCGTCGCGCCGCCTAATCGAGATGTGGCCGTTGGCGATATGGCCGATCTTCTTCGCCAGCAGCCCGATGATGGAGAGGCTGGTGACCGACTTGCCCGAACCGGACTCGCCGACCAGCGCCACGGTCTCGCCGGAGCCGATCTCCAGATCGATATCTTGCACGGCAGCGATGTCGCGCCCCGCGATGCGGAATACGGCACGCAATCCGGCAATCTGGAGGATCGGCGCGTCCATTGTCAGCCGAGCAGGCCGACATCGCGCAGGATCGCGTCAACCTTGGCGGTTTCCTCAGCGTTGAGGTCGCGCTGCGGACGGGCCATCCTGTTGGTGGCAATGATGCCGAGGCTGCGCATGGCCGTCTTGAAGGAGCCGACGCCGGCCGAACCGGCGCTGGTGCGGCCGAGCGCGATCCAGACGATCTCGAACAGCTTCATAAGCCGCTCCTGCTCAACGCGGGCCTCGGCATGCTTGCCGGCCTGCATCAGGTTCCACATCTTGACGTAGCCATGCGGGTCGACATTGGCGATGCCCGGCACCACGCCATGCGCGCCCATGGCAAGGGCCGTGTCGACCATGATCTCAGAGCCGGTCATGCCGAAGAAGTTGGCGTCGCCGGCCATGTCCTTAAGCACGTAACGCAGATTGCCGTCGTCGCCGCTGGAATCCTTCAAGCCGGCGATGGTGCCTTCCCTGGCAAGCGTCACGGTCGTCTTGCGATCGAGCTTGATATGGACGCAAACCGGGATGTCATAGGCGATGATCGGAATGTCGATTGCGTCCTTGATGTAGCGGAAATGGTCGATGATCTCCGGCTGGCTCGTGCGTGCATAAAAGGGCGCGGTGACGACGATGGCGTCGGCGCCGGCCGACCTGGCGATCTTCGAATGGTTGATGACGCGGTCTGTAGTCGGGTCGATGACGCCGACAAAAATCGGCACGCGGCCGTTGTTGACCTTCACCGCGTGCTCGATGATCGCCCTGCGCCCGGCTTCGTCGTGGAAGACCACCTCGCTGGTCGAGCCAAGCACGAACAGCCCGTGGACGCCGCCATCGAGCAGGTTCTCCAGCGTTCGGGTGAAGGACGGAAAGTCGATGCTGTAATCGGCGTTGAGGGGGGTAACGACGGGCGGCACGACGCCGGTAAAAAGTGGCATTTTGAGAACCTTCAGTTGAGATCGGATCGGGGATCGAAAGCGTCACGCAGGCCGTCGCCAATGAAATTGATGGCAAGCACCGTGAGCACCAGAGCGGCACCAGGGAACATCCACTGCCAGGGGTATTGTTCGAGGACGACGGTGGAGCGGGCGAGATTGAGCATGTTGCCCCAACTCGCTTCGGGCGGCGCGATGCCAAGGCCGAGGAAGGAGAGGCCGGCTTCCAGCAGGATCGCGTTGGCGATCTGCAAGGTCGCGTAGACGACGAGGATGTCTATGCAATTGGGCAGGCCGTGACGAAACAGGAGATGCGGCAGCCCCGCCCCCATGCCGCGCGCGGCAACGACGAAATCACGCTCGCGCAGTTCGAGCAGGCGCGCCCTGACCATGCGCGACAGAACCGGCCATGACAGCAGCGAGATGACGAGGATTGTCGGTGCGATGCCGGTGCCGGCGATCGAAGCAAGCACCAGCAGGAAGATGACCGGCGGCAAAGTCATGGCGAGATCGACGAAGCGCATCGCGGTCGCATCGACGACGCGGCCGCCGAAGCTTGCGATGGCGCCGACGAGAAAGCCAATGACGATAGAGATCGCGACCGAGCAGACGGCAACCAGCAACGAAATGCGACCGCCTTGCAGAAGCCGCGCGAAGACGTCGCGGCCGACACCGTCGCTGCCGAGCCAATGGCTGGCGGACGGTCCCTTGTTCATGGCCTTCAGGTCGATCGCATTGGGCGCGTATGGCCACCACCAGTGATAGGTCATGACCGCCATCAGCACGGGGATCACGATAAACAGGCCGGCCCGTGCGGCGCGGTTCTCGATGAAGCGGTCGAGCGCACGGCGCAGCGGACCCTTGGTGCGCTGTATGGCTGGCGGTTCGATCGCGGCGACCGTCATCACGCCACCTGGATGCGTGGGTCGACGAAGGCGTAGGCGACGTCGGTGAGAATGTTGACCAGGATGACGCAGACACCGATCACTAGCGTGGCGCCCATGATGACGGGATAGTCACGCGTGCCGACGGCGTTGACCAGCAGCAGGCCCATGCCTGGCCAGTTGAAGACGCTCTCCAGGAAGATCGCGCCGCCGATGGCAATGCCCACGGTCGAGCCGATCAACGTGATGACCGGCAAGAGCGCGTTGCGGGTGGCGTGTTTGATGATCACCCAGAACTCGCGCACGCCCTTGGCACGGGCGGTGCGGACATAATCCTGGTTGAGCACTTCGAGCAGCGAGGCACGCATATAGCGCATGATCAGCGCCGCATGGCCGATCGACAGCAGACACGCCGGTAGGATTAGATGCGCAAGCACGTCAGAGATCGAGAATGGCGCGCCGGCGGTCTGCATGCCGCCAGAGGGCGCCCAGCGCAGCAGCACCGAGAAGAAATAGAGGCCGAGCAGCGCTGTCAGGAAGGCCGGGCTCGATATGCCGATGAAGGACAGCACGGACATCGCAATATCGGGCCAGGCGTTGCGGCGCACGGCGCTGTAGATGCCGGCGGCGATGCCGACGACGATGGCGATCGCCAGACCCAGGCCCATTAGCAGAGCCGTGGGTCCGATGCGCTCCATCACCAGCGGCAGCACCTGCACGCCGCTGCGCTGGATCGAATAGCCGAAATCGCCAGACAGCGCCGCGCGCAGCCAGCCGAAATACTGAAGCGGCAGCGGTTGATCGAGGCCGAGGCGGTCGCGCAGCGTTTCGAGATCGGAGGCCGACATCGGCACCGAAGGATTGATATAGGCATCGATCGGATCGCCCGGCGCCAGGCGCAGCAGAACGAAGATGAGGAGGCTCAAGGCGACCAGCATCAACAGTCCTGTGGCGCAGCGGCGGGCGATGAAACTCAGCATCGGCTTTCCGGAAGTGGATGGCGTGAGCCGGCATCGCGGAGGAAGCCGGCCCTATTGGCGAGGCGGGAGGCCCGCCTACCTACTGGATGTCCCAGGTCTCGGGATGAGCGGCATAGGGACCGCCGCCAGGCGCGGGCGTCCAGACGAAGTCCTTTAGCTTGTTGGAGGCAACGCCGTAGCGATTGGCCACCCACAGCGTTGCCCAGGGAAGATCCTTGTTCATCACCTTGCAAACATCCTGCCAGGCGGCATCGAGTTTCGACGCATCGGTTTCACCGAGCGCCTTGTCGAAAGCCGCGCTCAGATCGTCGAACTCGATGCGCATGGTGTTGAACCCAGCGGGCGGCAACTGCGACTTGTTCAGACCCGGATTGATGCCGGCCGGGTTCGGACCGTTCTGCAGACCGGCATAGACCATGGGGAATGCGTTCCAGTCCGGCGTGCCTTCCTTGTAGACGGTGCCGTTGTAGGTCGGCGTATCGACAACGCGCGGCACGACGTTGATGCCGACCTGGGCCAGCATGGACTGGATGGCGGCCATGACGTTGGCGGCCTGCGGCGAGCCGTAGTAGGTCAACAGGGTAATGGGCTTGTCGCCGTTGATCTTGTCCCAGCCGGCCTCGGTCAGCAGTGCCTTGGCCTTGGCCGGATCGTAGGCGTAGGCTTCCAGTCCTTCGGGGACCAGTTGCGGCGCGACATAGCCGCAATTGGCTGGTTTGGCTGCACCGCCATAGAGGCTCTCGATGATGGCGTTGCGGTCGATTGCGTACATGATCGCCTGACGTACCCTCAGGTCCTTGAACAGGTCGACCTTCTGATTGAGGCCGATATAGTTGACCACGTAGGAGCCGCCCTCGATCACCTTGAAGCTGGTGTCGGTCTTGAACGATGCCGCATCGTCGGGCTCGACATAGGTGAACTGAATCTCGCCAGCCCGCAGCGCTGCGACCGCTGCCGCCGGGTTCTCGAAATAGCGGTTGATCAGCACGTCGACCTTCGGCTTGCCGCCACGATAGTCGTCGTCCGCGGCCAGTTCGACATATTGGTCGGTGACGTATTTCTTGAACTTGAAAGGGCCGGTGCCGACCGGACTGGTCGACCACCAGGTGCTGGTCGCCAGCGACTCCGGAGACATCCCGGCAAGGGCATGCTCCGGCAGGATAAGCACCTGCGAAAGAATGGACAGGAAGGAGCCATTCGGCTTCGACAGCTTGACGATCACGGTGCTGTCGTCAGGCGTCTCGACCGACGCGACATCGCCGAGGCGTGCCGCGAGCAGGCTGCCGGAAGCCTTGTTCTTGGCGAGCTCGATGGTGAACTTCACGTCCTTCGACGTGAACGGCTTGCCGTCGTGCCAGCTCTCCTTGACCAGGTTGAACGTATAGGTCAGCTGGTCGCTGCTCATCGTGTAGTTCTTGGCCAGGTCGCCTTCGAGTTCGGTCAGCCCGGCGTTCCAGATGACCAGCGGTTCAAAATAGGTGCTGAGCCAGGTGAAGCCGCCAGTCGCGACCAGCGGATTGAAGTTCTTGGGGAAGCCGCCGGGACCGACGTCGAATCCGCCGGCGATGGTCTTTGGATTTTGTGCCTGCACGATGGTCGGCAGGCCGGTGCCGAGCAGCAGCGCGGCGGCAATGGCTATCGTCTTAATGCGCATGGTTTCCTCCCTTGGCATTTTTTCAAATTGTGCGGTTTTTGGCGATGACTTGCTGGATACCTCGGTAGTGGTCGTCGAGCCGGCTGCGTGCCCGGTCAACATCCTTGGCGGCGACCGCCTCGACGATTTCATGATGATCGCGCCAGGTGGCGAGCGGCGTCGGATTGTCGAGATTGGTGAAGTCCGAGGCCTTGTTGAATGCCACCCAGAAGATGTCGATGAGAGCGCTCAGCATGTGGTTGTTCTGGCAGCGGAACAGCATCTGGTGAAACTGCTGGTCTTCTTCGGCAAAGCTCTCGCTGCGCTCGGCCCGCTGGCGCATGCTTTCAGTCAGCCGGCGAAGCTCGTCGATGTCCTCAGTGCTGATCATCTCGATGGTTTTGGCGATCAGTCCGGTCTCGAGCACACGGCGGATCTCGCGCAGCTCCTCGACATCGCGCAGCGAGTCCTGCAGGCCGTAAGCCAGATTGTCGAGCAGCGGCTTGAATGAGAATTCCTTGACGAACACGCCGATGCCGCGGCGCGTCTCCAATATGCCGATCGATTCCAGCGCCTTGATCGCTTCGCGGACCGAATTGCGGCCAACACCGAGCTGCTGCGCCAGGAACGTCTCGGGCGGCAACGGATCGCCCGCCTTCAGCCTGTTCGCCTCGATATATTTCCGCAGGCTCTCCTGCACGCTCACATGCAGAAGCGGTGGTCGGCTGAGCGGTTCGATCGACTTCAATACCGGCATGTTGCTCCCTGCTCCCACTGTTGTCCGACGCCGAATAACCACATCGCGCGGGAGGTTGACGACTTGTCCTATAGCGACTTGTAGGATATCCTGCAAGTCGTTGGAGGAAATATCAGGGACATGAAGATCGTTTTGGCCGGCACGAGCCATTGGCACGCCGACATGCATCTCGATGCGGCGCGTGCCGCCGGGGCTGAAATCATCGGCGTGTGGGACGAGGACGAGGCGCAAACGAAGAGTTTTGCGGCGCGCAATTCGCTGAACGCGATTGCCGCATTCGAAGGCGTTCTGACGACACCTGCCGATCTGATCCTGCTGATGGGACATCCTTCGACCGTGCCCGCCAGGGCGCGCAGTGTGATCGAGGCTGATATCCCGCTTATCCTCGAGAAGCCGGCAGCGAGCAACACGGCGTCGCTGATCCAACTGCGAGACCTGGCGCATCGACGAAAAGCCTTCGTCAGCGTGCCTTTGCCCAATCGCTTCGGTCCGGCGGTTATCGCCTTTGAAGGACTGCGTAGGGAAGGCCGCGCCGGCCAACTTGCGCATGGTCACTTTCGTGTCGTCAACGGGCCGCCCGAGCGCTATGCCGCCGACGGCGTTGCCTGGGTGGTGGATCCCGCGATTGGCGGTGGCGGCGCATTGCGCAATTTGGGTATTCACGGTGTGGATGCCGCGCTGAGCCTCGCCAGTGGAAGCCTCCATCTCAAATCCGTATCGGTGGGCAACCGCATCCACCGGTCTCCGATTGAGGACTATGCGCTGCTGGTGCTCGAGGACGAGGCCGGCGCGCTGTTCACCGTGGAGGCGGGTTACACCTTCGCATCAATGCGGCCAGGCGGCGATTTCGAATGGCGTATCGTCAGCGCCAATGCCACGCTGATCGACCGCGGCGACAAGGCGACCTGCGCGACGCTCGACGACGCCGCGCTTGTCGATCTGCCGGTCGAGCTGCCGGCTACTCGCTACCGGCTCTGCATGCGCGACACGTTCGAACGGTTGCAGCAGAAGGTGGCGCCGGCAATCTCCATAGGCGACTATGTTGCGGCGATGTCGCTGATCGACGCCGCGTACCAGAAGGCAGGACGATGATTGGAATAGGCATTATCGGAGCAGGCGATTTCGGCGCGGCGCATGCGCGCGCGATCAGGGAGGTCGATGGCATACGCATCGTCGCGGCCTGCCGTGGAGACGCGACGGCGCTGGCCGCCTTCACGGCCGAACATGGCGGCAAGGGCTACACCGACTGGCGCAGGCTTCTCGAAGACAGCAACGTCGATGCCGTCGTCATCGCTGCCCCGCACGCATTGCATGCCGAAATGGCTGTAGGAGCGGCCAAAGCCGGCAAGCACATTATGCTCGAAAAGCCGATGGCGCGAACGGCGGCCGAATGCGAGGCGATCAACGCGGCGGTGAGGCAGAGCAGCGTCAAGCTGATGGTCGCCCACCTCCTGCATTTCTCGAAACCTTGCATGGCGGCGAAGAAGGTCATTGAGGCAGGCGAGATCGGCCGGCCACTGATCGGATCGAGCTGGATGATCAAGCTGTGGATGGAGCACAACCGACGTGACTGGCACCTGCGCAACGCCACCGGTGGCGGCATGCTGATGACCGCCGGCATTCACGCGCTCGACCGTCTTGTCTGGCTGATGGATGACGACGTCACCTCGGTGAGCGCCATGCTCGGCGCGAAGTTCCACGAACAGGAGGCCGACGACACCTCGATGCTGGCGCTGCGTTTCAAAGGCGGCGGCCTGGGCCAGGTGCAGAGCGTCGGCTATCGCAATGGCGCGGTCGGCTTTGCGATGGATCTGGTCTGCGAGCGCGGCACGTTGCGCATCGACATGGATCGCGGCACGATGATTGGTCGGGATACGGTGTGGACGGACCTGCCGGATTCGTTCGAGCCGGCCTGGATGCACAATGCGGTGAAACGCGAATGGGCAGCGTTGCGCGACGCCATCGTTCGGAACGAACCGGTACCGGTGACGGGCGCCTATGGGCGCAAGCTCATCGGCATCATCGAGGCAGCCTTTGCTTCGGATAAATCCCGCCGCGAGGAAACGATCGCCGATGCCGGCTGATACAAATGCAATTGCCGAGGCCATCGCCGAGGCTCACAGGGATCCGCGCCAACGCGTACCGGCATCGCGTTTCATCGACCTGACGCGCAATGAAGCACTGGCGATTCAAGGTGAAGTCATGAAGCTGCTTGGCGAAAGCGCGCCTGTCGCCAAGGTTGCGATGCCGCCCGATGGCATTGCGACGGGTGCGCCGATCCCCGTCGGTCTGGTCATCGACGACGGCGGAACCATCGAACTTGGCGAACGCGATCTCGCCGGGCTTGAGATCGAAGTGGCTGTCCGGCTTGACGCCGACCTGACGCCCGAGATCGCCAAGGCCGGGCGCGATGCCGTGTTGCAGACGGTCGAACATTTCGTCCTCGGTATCGAGCTCATCGGCTCCCGCATCGACGACCGGACCAAGGCCGGCCCTTTCGGTCCGCTGGCCGACAATATGGTCACTGGCGGCTATGTCACCGGCACGCAGATCCTGGCGCACGAGCCAAATGTCGATGGTCTGGCGATCACGCTTTCCAGCGACGGGGCCATCGTCCAGCGCGAGGTCGCCAAGTACCCATTCGGCGACGCCATCTCTCCCGTCATCGCTTTCGCTGGGATGGCCGACGATCATTTCGGCGGTTTCAGAGAAGGCATGGTGATTACCACCGGATCACTGTCGCCGCTGCTGATCGTTCCAAGGAAGGGTCGCATCGAGATCCACCTTGGCGACTTTGCGCCGCTTTCCTTGACGCTGCGCTAGCCGGACCATGAGCGATCATCTCTGCGCCCTCCCCGAACATGCGCCGCGCGGTATCTGGGGCGCCGTGATGCTGGCGGTGGGCCTGGATGGCAATATCGACTGGAGCGCCACGCAAGACACCGTTGCGCGGCTCTGCGCATTGGGCGTTCACGGCGTCTACTCCAACGGCACGGCATGCGAGTTCCATTGCCAGACGGAAGCCGAATTCGACCGGCTGAGCGAAATGGTGGCGCAAGTCGCCGGCGCTGCGAAAATCCTTTTCCAGATCGGCATCAGCCAATCCAACCCGCGCGTCGCACGCGAACGGCTGAAGCGCGTTGCCGGACTGAGACCCTCGGCAGTGCAATTCACCTTGCCGGACTGGTGGCCGCCGAGCGACGAGGAAGTGCTGTGTTTCGTTTCGGGCTTGGCCGAGGCGGCGCCGAGAACTCCTCTAGTGCTCTACAACCCGCCGCACGCCAAGCGGCGGCTGAGCCTCGAAACCATTGCCGCGCTGCGAACCGCGGTGCCCTCGCTTGTCGGCGCCAAACTACCCGGCGGCGACGCCAGCTGGTACGCCGACATGCGGCGCGAACTGCCAGGCTTTTCGGTGTTCGTGCCAGGCCACACGCTGGCGACTGGTTACGCGAACGGTGCGCATGGCAGCTATTCGAACGTCGCCTGCCTTAGCCCGACAGGGGCACTGGAGTGGTGGGCGCTGATACGAGCGGGGGAACAAGCAGCCGTCGAGATGCAGGCACGCATACAGGCCTTTCTCGCCGACCACGTCCTGCCATTTCGAGCGCGCTATGCCGTCAGCGACGCCGCCCTCGACAAGGCGATGGCGGCGGCTGGCGGCTGGAGCTCGATTGGACCCAGGCTTTTGTGGCCCTATTCATCGGTGCCCGAAGAGGAAATCGCACCACTGGCGACGGCCGCACGCACTGCCTTCGCCGAATGGTTTTAGTTGCGCAGCAAAGCGAGTTCATTTCTGGCGGCGCTGCTCAACTCAGCGACCAGCTTAGCATCCAGTTGCCAGACCGGCAGCTTACGTATCAGAAGCCCCAGCTTTGCCCTCCCCTCCAGTTCCGCCTTGGCCCGCGCCACTGCTGGTGGTCAATCCGGCGGAACTAGACGATTGGCGCCAGCACCAGAAAATCGGTGCCGCCGGACCAACGCTGTCCCTCCACACCGCAGAATCCTAGGTGCGACAAGGTCTGATCAGTTTTTCATCCGAAAGCTCAGGCTTACGGCCGTGATTGCAAATCGTGAATTTTCACTTCCGACGAACGGCGCATCGGTCGAACAGATGAAGCCGAACAAGTCGATACACAGTAGATGGTAGAGAATGCGGAGCAACTTTTGCTGAGATGTTCTCAAGCATGCCGATGAGTTGTTCTGCCCGAACATCGGGCTCAACCATGTGGACACCCACCCAAGAGCAGCTCTCCCTCCGGTCTTCCCGTGACCACACCTTCGATGTCACTCTTTTCGAGAGTCTCCACTCGTCGGATTTCTGCGGGTGGATCGAGGCCCATGCCCGCAATCGGACTGTGCTGGCGGTCACCACCCCTACTGTCGAGAGGCTCTATGGCAACGAGATCCGTGCAGCCTTTGCAAGCGTCGGTTTGAAGCCGTCCTGGCTGGTGTTGAACTGCACCGAGCGGACCAAGACCATGAAATCCGTGTTGACCGTTTGTCGCGCAGCCTCCGACGCCGGGATTGATCGCCGGGGTACTTTGGTGGCAATCGGGGGTGGTGTCTGCTCAGATATCGTTACCCTGGCCGCTTCGATGCTACGCCGGAGTTTGTCTCACCTTCGCATCCCCACCACCTTGATTGGGCAGGTCGATGCCGGAATCGGACTAAAGGGTGGCGTCAACTTCGGAGAAGGCAAGAACTACCTGGGTTGTTTCCACCCACCAGAAGCCGTCGCGGTGATCCCGTCATTGCTCAAGACCCTGGGCGTCGATACGGTCAGGCAGGGGCTGGCCGAGATGATCAAGGTCGCCTGTACCTCCGACACAGATCTCTTCCGGATGATCGAAGAGGCTCGCGAAGGTGGGCTGCAGTCCTGGGTCCTCAACGGCGACTCGTTGGCTCACGAGCCCATCCAGCGAGCCATCGCCGCCATGCTGGGAGAGCTTTCGAAGAATCCCTTCGAGGTCACATCCTACGAGAGGGCAGTGGATTTGGGTCACACGATCGCCCACCCGCTTGAAGCTTCAACCCATTACGAACTCCACCATGGCTTTGCCGTCGCGATCGACCTCGCTTTCTCCAGCGTCCTCGGTTGGTACCTCGGTTGGCTCAGGGCGGAAACGGCCCTGCGCATAGTGGATCTGCTGGTGGCAGTTGGTTTGCCGGTCTGGCACGAGCATCTGAACGAGGACTTGGTCTCGAGCTCGTTCCGGGCCGCTGCAAAGCATCGAGGTGGAAATATCAATATGGTGGTGCCGACCGACCTTGGCCGGTATCGCTTCCTCAAGCGAGAGGATCAGTGTCCGCCAGGACTGATATCGGAGGTTCTGACATATTTGCGCGCTCGCAATTGGCAGGAAGGCATTTCTAACAGCCGTTCGACTCAATATGGGGTGGAGCTTTCTGCTGAGGGAAATCTGGCCAGGATTGGCCTGCATTGAGCGCAGGGCCTTCCTGTCAAGGCCAAGTCCGGACCGGATTTCAGTTCATGGCGACGGCGATGTTTCCTGGTCCTGATCTCTCGCACCAGGGGTGAATTCTTCCCGTTTCCCGAAAGGGCTGCAATGAAGGCGATCATATACGGGGGCTGGCACATGGGGCGGTTCCCAGTCACCGAGGCTCTTGCCGGCGAACCGCTGGCGCTGCCGATACGGCCGCGCATGCCAGTCGAAGAGATCGCTTACGTGACTACGACCATCGGCTCGTTCTGGACATCCTGATGACGCGGGTCTGCGTCCTCGGCGGAAGTTCGCCCTTCACGGTGGCGCTCGTCGATGCGATTGAGGCAAGCAAGCCGTTAAGCCAACGACTGGGCGAGTGGGTGTTGGTCCTGCAAGGGCGCAACGTGCAAAACCTCGATGCGGTTGCACATTATGCCCGGCACCGGCTGGGAGCATTCAGAACCTCGGTCATATCCACCACGGGTCTCGATGCGGCCCTGACCGACGCGGAGATCGTGATTGTCCAGACGCGCTTCGGCGGGCTTGAGGCGAGGGCCGATGACGAACGCTTCGCATGCGAGTTGGGATGCCTGGCCGACGAAACGTTGGGACCCTGCGGCCTGCTCTCTGCCTTCCGTCAAATGCGGCCGGTAGACGATCTCGCGATCCGCATGAAGGCGATCTGTCCCGGTGCCTTCGTCGTGAACATGATCAACCCGCTGAGCCTGACGACGGCCATGATGCTCCGCCGCGGCGTGGCTGCGGTCGGCATCTGCGAACTTCCCCTTGCCACACTTCAGGCTTTCGCGAAGGCGCTGCGCATCGATCCGACCGAACTTTACTGGAGTTACGAGGGCCTCAATCACAGAGGCTTTATCCCCATCGCCAGGACCCGTGACGGAGAGGATCTCCTGCAGCGCGTTCTCCGGTTGGCCCCAGATAGCGCAACGCAGAAGTACCGGGACGATATTCTTCGCCTTGGCGCAATTTCAACGAAATACTTCGCTTTTTTCGACGGCCGGTCTGTGCACGACAAGGGTCGGGCGGCAGCACTAATGTCTCTTAGAGATGCGATTGCCAGGGAACTTATCGCGGATCCTAAAGGACGGCCGGCGCAAATAGCAAAGCGTGATATGCCTTGGTATGCGCAAGCTGTCGTACCGCTCGTCGCCGCTCGCGTCGGAGCGCAGGGCTACGATGCCACCATAAACGTCGCGGTGGATGGACTTTTCGTTCAGGAGCGGCGAGCCCACGTCCTTGGTGATCGCATCGATATTATCGAATCCGCACCAGCGAACGGGGCATTCCGCGACTGGCTCGCGGCGTTCGAACATCACGAACGATTGTGCCTGGCAGCGCTCGCCGATCCAACGCCGTATACGATCGGTGCAGCGCTCGAAGCCGATCGAATCACGCCTTCCGACAAAATTCGAACTGCGGCTGCACGAATTTTCCGGACCTGGCGCGATGCTGCCAGCAATCCGCCAACCGTGCGAGGCCAGCAATGACCGATAAGGAAATTGCTGTCTTTGATATCGGCGGCACGCATTTTCGTTCGGCGCTGTGGTCCAATGGACGGCTGGGTCCAGTGACGCGACGACCTGCGATCAACTACCTTAACACGGCTCACCACAGCCCCATCGAACTCCAGGAAGCGTTGGCCGACTATCTGGTGGCCGAGACCAACCGCCTGCAGTTGCAGAGCGGAACCGCGATCAAGCATGCCGGTATCTCACTTGGAGCACCCTTGAATGCTCGTAGCGGTCGTGTGCTGCAATCTGGCCCACTTTGGGGCCCGAGGTCAGGACCTTTCGAATTCCAGGCGGCGCTGACACGCCGTCGGCTGGACACCCGCTGGACGATCGCGAATGACGTGACCGCTGGACTGGCATCCTACATACAGACCTGCGATCCGGGGAGCCATTCGCGTATCCTGTTCGTCACGGTGAGCACCGGAATCGGGGCGAGGCTCTACGATTTCGCGCGAGGCGGCGTGCCGGTCGATCCCGTACACGGCATACAGGGCGAAATTGGCCATATCAAAGTGGAAGCTTTCTTCCGCGGCACACGTCTCAAGTTTATCTGCGATTGCGGTGGAGCCGACCATCTGAACGCCTATTCGTCCGGGCGCGGCGTGTTGAAACTACTGCGCGAGTTGTCAGCTCTTTCCCCGGATGCGCTGGCAGGGTCGACGATGGCCGCCGCACGCGACGGGGATGATGACACCATGCTCGCGGCATTCTCGCGTGGGGTGGCGGCCGCTGATGCCCTCGCCTTAGACGTCCTCGCTACGATCACGCGACCGCTGGCAACTATTTTCTCCGCACTCCTGACACATGATCCGCTACTTGATTCAATTGTTCTCGCCGGGGGTGTCGTGGATGCACTCGAACCAGCCTATTCGGCTAGCCTTGATCGGCAATTCCGCGACCACGGATTGTTCCAGATCACTGAATGCGATTCGTCCTATTTCGCCCGCCGGCTGCGTATCGTCTCGCCGGGGGACCTGTCTGGACTGATCGGTGCGGGCCATCTCGCCGAGATGGCGGATGAAGGGCGAAGCATCCATGTTTTCCGGTGATCGGATCAGCTCGGCCGGAACGAAATCGCACCTCGCTCTGGTGCGGCCGCCGGGCATGGGCGCCCCAAGACTGGAGCAGGTCCGGAAACCCGTGGCGCTACCGGGCGATTTTGTGTGCCGAACCCTTATTGCCGGCGTCTGTGGGACCGATCTCCAGATTCTGCGCGGCGTGCGTGACGATCCAGCCCGGATCCTTGGCCATGAGGGCCTCGCGGTTGTCGACGAAGTGGCTGCGAAAGCGGACGAGCGCTGGCTAGGTGCGACGATTGCTGTAAATCCAACGCCAGACTGGGGCGCCGCAGAACTCGGCCATACTCTCGACGGGATGATGCAGCAGCGCTTTCTCGTGCCTGCCCGGTTGCGGTCCTTGGTCGTTCCGTCGCCCGCGGAACTGGCTGCCGATCTCGCTATTCTCGCTGAGCCGCTCGCATCCGTCCTGACTTGCGGAGGCATTCTCGAACGGGTTGCGGAACCGATCCGTGTGTTGGTGGTGGGACGAGGTACGATCGGCCAACTGCTTCGTATTGCGCTCAAAACTGCCTGCGCGTCGGTTCGGGACGTAACAGTCATAGGGACGAAAGAGACGGCGGGTATTGAGTCCGGAGCATTCGACACTGTGATCCTATGTTCCTCGCGCCAGGATGTAGCCGCCGCCCTCAGTATCGGGCTCGACGCCTTGTGCGACGATGGCATCCTCCATCTCTTCGGAGGTCTCCCATCCGAGGGTCGGGACCCGCGTCTGCCCGGGGTCGATCTCAGCGAAGTCCGCGCGCGAAATACCGGCGGACGTGTCGGTTGGCCGCTGGCCGAGCAATGCCAAACAGCTATCGGCCACAAGCGGGTGTCGATCACGGGGCACCGCGGTTCTTCCAACGCGATGCTGACCCGTGCAATGCTCGACCTCTGTGCCCGCCCCGATAGCTATCGGCCGCTTCTGACGATCGTGGCTGATCCGGAGGAAGCTGTCCGTACCCTACGCGACGCTGTCGGCCATCCGCCGGTTAGATCTTGGACCAAGCTTGGGATCGACTTTCGGAGGTGGCGAACTTGAAGGGACGCCCGTTAACGAGTAACGCGCATTTGACTGTCTCACAGAGTATCTATCGACCACAAATCGGGGTCGCGCTGTGGAAGGTGGGCGATCGGGGTCTGGCCGGATTTGAAACCGCCTACGCCGCGGGTCTCGATCACGTTCACGTCGACTTGGGCGGCCCGAATCGCGGGCCTGATCTCACAAACGTCGGAGTATTGGCGGACTTCGACACAGCGTCATGCCGTTTCGCGCTTCCGATCACCGCCCTTGCAGTCAATCGACTCAACGATCTTGGACTGACTGCGCGGAAGGGTAGCGAGGAAGCGTTGCAAGTCCGGCGAAGTATTTTGCAAGCGATTGGAGTGGCGGACTGTCTGCGGGTGCCTAGGATCATCATTCCGGGCTTTCGCCAGAGCCTCGTTCGGACGCCCGAGGACGTGGCCAAAACAGCCGAAGTGCTGCGTTTCGCACTTGGTCCCGCCCGAGCCGCAGGGATTACTTTGGCATACGAAAGCGGGCTTGACTGGGAAGGAACACTCCAGATTCTTGAAGCAGTTGGCCAGCCGGGCATCTGCATGCAGTTTGACACGGGAAATCCCGCTATCTACGGGCATGCCGCAGCCTCTATTTGGGCGCGACTTGCTGACATCGCATCGCCGGACATCCACCTCAAGGATGCCTTGGGAATGTCGGTCGAGGGGGATGTGCCGCTGGGCGACGGTGTTGCCGAGCTAGAGCTTACGTTTGCTGCCTTCGCGCGCCAGCCGAGGCCTACATCCTTCACGCTCGAGGGCGACTATTGCGATGATGCTGGACCTCGCATCCGTCGGGACCTCGCCCGACTGAAGATGTTTATCAGGAGGTCGATGTTGTCGGGCCACCTGGATGGCCCCGATGGTGTTGGCTGCGAAAGTGGATGCGGTGTTCCCAGGATCGAAGGCAGGGTCCCTGTTTCGGAGAAACGATAGATGGACCGCTGTATAATGAAATCTACCATCGCGAACGCCTGCCGACTTATCGTCGCCGAGCCTGCCGTTGCGATGCAGACCGTCGTGTCGAGACATGGCGCCGCTCCAACAAGGCAACGACCACAGCTTAAGCGTCTCGATTCTTTGATTTCTTTCGGCGACTCAATGATTGCTCGCATGAGCATCCTGTGCGTCTTAGCCCTGCTCATTCTATTGATTTATGGCCAAGCCAAATTGTTGGCAGAGGAGAATGGCATAACCCTGCATTACACCTCTGGCGGTTCGGCTGCTGCAATCGCGGCCGCGGGCTTCAACCTCGCTGACGTACAATATGTCGAGCAACTCAATGCGCTCCCTCCCGGGATGAAGGGGCTGATCTGGCTTGATGAGAGTGGCGGCGTCACGCCGCGTTTCATCGCCAAGGTCAAGCCGTTCATCGGCAACCCGAAGCTGTTCGGCTTTCGCCTCTGTGATGAGCCGGACATCACCGGCAAGTACCACTCTCCGGCCGTTAGACCGGCAGACCTCAAAGCAGAGGCCGACTGGATCAGGGCCAATGTGCCCGGGGCGGTGACGTTCATAACGCTGATGGACATGGGATCCTTTGAAGCCCCCGCCTTCATGAACACCTTCAATCCCGCCAACACCGGGATCGATTTCTTCGGCCTCGATCCGTATCCGGTGCGCGGCACGGTTTTCGATCTGGACTTCATCGACAGGACGGTCGAGGCGGCCGTTGCCGCCGGCATCCCGCTCAATAAGATCGTGCCTGTGTTCCAAGCCTTTGGCGGTGGCGGCTGGACGACCTATTCCGGCGGGGTCAAAGACGTTTATAAACTGCCGACACCGGACCAGGCGAACCAGATATTCGCGCGCTGGGCCACCTACTCTCCCAATCCAGTATTTGACTTTGCCTACGCGTGGGGATCGCAGAACGGGGACACCAAGCTGGGCAGTTCCAGCCCGGAGGCACTAAGCCTTCGCGCGGCGTTCAAGGCACACAACACGGCGCAGCGCTCGCAGTAGCCCATATCCGAGAACCGCGTCCACCGTCACGCTTTGGTCTCCAGTTCGAGATAATACTGCATCACGTCGCCGAGACTCTGCGGAAGATCGACACGGGGCTTCCAGCCGAGCGCGCGCAGCCGACCGACATCGACCACCTGCCGCGCCATATCCACTCCCCGTCCCGGGAGTGGTGTCAGCGGGGGATCGGCAATCCCAGCCGCGGCGACGAGCAGATCGTAGACGGTGGCGATCTGCGTCTCGTGCCCCGAGGCGACGTTATAGAATATATCACCGGTCCCGGCGAAGCCGATCGCGACCAGCGCATCGGCCACGTCGCGCACGTCGATGAAGTCGCGCCACGCGGTCAGCGGACCGAGGGCGATGCCATTGCGGCGCCCCACCCTTAGCTCAGTGAGTTGGCTGGCGATGCGGCCGGCGACATGGCGCTCCTCCTGGCCCGGACCGACGACGTTGAAGATGCGCGCCACGCGGCCGTCGATCCTTCCCGCGCGCGTTGCGATTCGCACGATGTCCTCGCTGGCACGCTTGGTCGCGGCGTAGAGGTCGATAGGCTCGGTCGCGCCAGTTTCGACCAGCGGCAGGCCCCCGCCGCCGAGTTCGCCATAGATCGAGCCCGAGGATCCCAGCACCAGCACCGCGCCGTGCGCCGCCAGCGCTTCGCAGAGATGGCGCGTGGCGACGATGTTATTGGTCACCAGCCGATCGAACGGTTCGTCGCGCAGCGATCCGGCAAGATGGAAGACGATATCAGGCGCCGTTTCCGCGATCAGCTGCGTGGCTGCGGCCGCATCCGACAGGTCGGTGGCGACATAGGCATAATTCGGCGCGTCGGGCACCAGGGCATTTGGCAGCGGCGCGGCGCGCTCGACACCGCCGGGATGGATGGTGTGAGTGAAGCGTGTCGTATTGCCCGGCGAACGCCCGACGCCGACCACCCGGCAATCGCCGCGATTGCACAAGGCGCGCACCAGATAGCGGCCAATGAACCCTTGCGCGCCGGTGACCAAGATCGTCCGCGTCACACCATCTCACCCAGGCATTCGCGCACGCCATCGACCAGGGCGACCTCCGCCCGCCAACCAAGCGTCTCGCGCGCCAGCGACACGTCGGCGACGAGATGCGCGATGTCGAGCGCGCGCGATCGGTCGCCTTGCTCCTCGACGATCAGCGCGTCCGGCCCGCCGCCGATCCTCGCGAAGGCGGCGGCGAGCGCGGCGACGTCGGTCCCGGTGCCGGAGGCCATGTTGAGCGTCAGCAGGCCCGGTTCGTCGCGCGCGGCGGCCATCAGCAATCCCCGCGCCAGGTCGTCGACATGCACGTAATCGCGCACCGTATCGGCCGAGAAGACGCGCATCGGCTGTCGCAGGCGCGCCTGCGCTGCCAGCCGGCCGACCAACCCGTTTGCGCGCATCCCCGGGCCGTAGACCGAGAAGGGTCGCACAATGATTGCCGACTCCAGCGCCCCTCGCCGTACCGCACCCGAGACGAGTTGCTCTGCCGCCGCCTTTGCCGCGCCATAAGGCGAGAGTGGCAGAAGTGGCGCGCTCTCCGATACGCACGCGGTGTCCGGGCGACCATAAACCTCGGCCGACGACACATGGACGAAGCGCTGAACGCCGATCCGCTCGGCGGCGGCGAGCAATGTCGCCGTGCCCAACACATGTGCGCGGGCGAATGCCGCCGGCGCGTCGAACGAGGCCGCGACGGAACTGGGCCCGGCAAGATGAACGATGGTGTCGATCCCGGCGAACAACGCCTCCAGCGCCGGCTGATCACAAATGTCTATCGCCCCCGCTTCCCCGTCGATCGGGCCGGCATGCGCCACGCACGCATCCTCGCCGATCCGGCGCAGCACCGCCCGGCCGATAAAGCCGTTCGCACCGGTGATGCCGATCACTCCCCCTGCCCCCGTGCTGCGAGGCGCCGGCGCACCGGCTCCGGCAGCTCGTCGCCACTAAGCGCACCCGTCGCGCCGACATGAACGCGCAGCACGCCGGCTTCCGTCATCGCGTCGCAAACATAGCTTGCATTGCCGCCCGCGATCCGGATCTCGCGCGCGACCTCTCCCGGCCACCATGCTTCGAAGGCGGCATCGCTCAGGAGCAAGGCTTCTGCAGCGGCCAGCTTGGCGGCGTCATTGACGTCGACCCATGAAGCCTGGTGGCGATATAGCCGCACCGCCGCCCCACCGGCCGTCAACCGGTTGGCGGCATCGACCAGGCCGAGCGGCGTGCCCTGCGGCAGGCTGCTCAACGCGGCAGCGGTCACTACCGCAAGCCCGCTGCCGACCAGGATCGGATAGACTGGCTTCTCGCGATAGGCGGTGAGCAGGTCAGGATCGCGCGCGCTCACCTCGAGCGCGCCATAGGGTATGCGGAACGGCTCGTCATGTGCCGCCAACGTCATCGCCGCGCCGGACGCACGGTGCGCGGCGGCCAGCGCCGCCAGATCGAGCGTGGTGAGATTGTCGGCATACACCACCAGCACGTCGCCGGCCTCGCCCGACAGCATCGTCGCCGCGCCGAAATTGCCCAGCGGCACCTCCTCGATCAACGGCACGACCGCCACGCCAATGCCGGCGGCGCGTGCGGCGAAATCGGCAAATCTGTCCGCCTCACGCGTTGCGTCGGCACGGGTCAGCGCGACAAAGATGCGCCGGCATCCGCCACGCGCCATCATCCAGATGTTGCGCTCGAGCAGGCTGACCCCGCCGACCTCGACCAGTGGCTTGCGCCCGACTACGCCGGAGCGCGCCATGCGCTCGCCCTGCCCGCCGGCCATGATCAGACCGGTCCATGCGTCATCGCTCATAGCGGCGTCTCGATGCCGGTGCGGCGCATCGCTGCCAGCGTCGTCTCCACCATGTGCCGCCGCGTGAAGCCGGACAGGAACCGGGCATGAGCAGCGGTCCGCAGCCGCTCGGCGAGGCCGGGTTCGCGGATCATCCGCTCCAGCGCGTCGGCCAGCGGTGCCGGCGCATGCGGCGGCACGACCAGTCCTTCGATTTCGGGTCGCAGGAAATCGCGCACCCCGACATTGTCGCACGCGACGATCGGGCACCCCGAGGACGCGGATTCGAGCAAGGCGGTCTGCAATCCCTCGCGATACCACGATGGGATGCAGGCGATGTCCGCCCCGGCGTACAGCGCGGTGATGCTCGGCTGGTACCCGATGAACGCCACATCGGGATAGGAGCGCGCCCGCGCCAGTTCCGCTTCCGTCAGCGCGTCGGCGCGGCCGCTCATCGGGTTCGAGGTGAACACCATGCGATGCGCCACGCCCCGTTCGGACAGGATGCCCGATGCGGCGGCTGCGTCCAGCACGCCCTTGTCGCGCAACAGTCGCCCAGGAACGAGTATCGTCGGCCGCGCGCCGACCGTGCGAACTTCCTTGTAGGGGAAGTCCTCCGGCATGACGCCGCAACCGCCGGTGACGATCACGCGGTCCGCCGCGACACCGGTGCGCCTGATCAGTTCGGCCTTGTCCTCGTGATTGTGGACGATGACGATCGCGCGCCGGCTGGCGAAGACGAAGCGATAGACAATACAGATCAGCCGCGTCGTCAGGCTGTCGCGCTGCGCGACTGAGAAGCACGCGCCCAGTCCGGTGACCAGATAGATGGCATGCCGGTTGCTGAGCCGGACCCACGGCCCGGCCAGCATGATCGACAGCGCCGACCACAGGATGAACACACTGCCCGGGCTGAACAGCGCCGCGCGCGCCACCATCAAGCTGGCGCGCGCCATCCGCAAGAGGCTCGGCCGTCCGCGATTGCGCGAGAACGGCATTGTCCGCGTCGCGATACCTGGCGCCAGCGCATCGCGTGCGGCATCGATCGCCGGTCTGGAATCCCAGCCGGCGGTGGCGAGCCCGTTGTCGTCCGGCGACCACACTTCCACGGCGTGGCCAGCTTCGGCCAACGCGGTACTGACATGGTTGAAATCGGAAATCCAGCGCGGCAGCGCGGTGACGACGACGATGATGCGGCATCCCTTGCGCATCATGCGCTGTCGGTCTTGTGCCGTGCGGCGACGAACGCGGTCTGCGGGCCGCCCATCGGGAGCCACCGGCCTATCCCGTAGCGCAGGAACATGTGCAGTCGGTAGTATGGCGCGGCCGCCCAGCCCTGCGCGAGAGGGGCGTGGCTGTCGGGTGCCGCTGCGACGCGCCGGCTGCCCAGCACCGTACTGAGCCCGGTCGACAGCCCGACCTGATAGCGCCGCATCGCGATCATCTTGAGCCCGGCTGCGTCCAGCAACCGCTCGATCGCCGGCGCATCGAAGAACCACATATGCGTCGGCATGTTCGGCCGCCCGACAAGCCGCTGCCAGAAAGGCGACAGGTTGGAAAACAGTCCGACCTCGAAGCAGACCGTACCGCCCGGCGCCACCTTGGCCGCGATCGCCCTTAGCGCCGCCACCGGATCGGGGAAGTGGCTCAGCAGATCGACATGGAAGCTGGTGTCGTAGCGCCCCTCGGGCAGATGGCTGTCCTCGATCAGCGCGCGCTCCACCGTGATGCCCAGCGTGCGTTCGACGCGCGCGGCGCGTTCTTCTGACGGCTCGACCGCCTCGACCGTGAATCCGGCCCGGATCGCCGCCGCGGTGAACTCGCCATCACCGCAGCCGATCTCAAGCAGCCGTCCACGCTTCGTAAATGCCTTCACCCAACCGACCCGCGCGCGCGCCGGTGCGGAGTAATAGACGCGGTGGTGATGATCGATCGCCGGATCCACTGGATGAGCCGGAAGCGGATCGATATAAATGACCCCGCACGCGCACTGCCGGCCGCTATACTCCCCTTCGCGCAGCGCCACCGGACCGGCATTGGTCCGGCAGATTGGACAGGCGCCCGATCGTGGCACGTTTACTTCCCTCCATACCGCGCTCATCATACACGCAGCGGAGCGCTTCCCTGACATCCATCTGGATGATGCCGTCGTCTATAGAGGCGTTTTCACGAACGGCGCCGGTACGACCGTTTGACCCCGCGAACCCGGAGGTGTTGCGTCTATCTCTCGGCGGGCGCCGCTGATGTTGACGTTGCGGACTCAATTGAAGCGACCAAGCACGCGCAATGGCACGAAACCCAGTTGGCGGTGCGGAGTTTTGTGCATCACGTGGTTCGTCGAACCGCGCACGGTCAGCGCCGCCGGAACACGCGATTATTTTTGGGTCACACAGCCCGGGACAGTCAGGCCGAGAATGGGATGGCTACAGAGTCAGGCCCCAGTGCGATGCTTCGCCAGTTTCTTGAGGGTTGTCTGTTCGCGAAACCATTCTCGCAGAGGCCTGGCGGGCATTCCGCCCCAGCGTTCGCCTGCCGGCACGTCTCTCATGAACCGCGATGCTGCGGCAAGTTGAGCGCCACCGCCGATGTGCAGATGGCCAGCAATGGCGCTATGGCCGCCCACCGCAACATAGTCCTCCAGCACGGTCGAGCCCGCGATCCCGACCTGGGCAGTGATCACGCAATGGCGTCCAATCCGCACATTGTGCGCAATCTGAACGAGGTTATCGATCTTCGTCCCGTCTCCAATAACGGTGTTGCCCCCGCTGCCGCGATCGATAGTGCTGTTGGCTCCGATCTCGACGTCATTTCCAATTGTGACGCGACCGACTTGCGGCACCTTCACATGTCAGCCATGGTGAAAAACGATAGGCTGGGCGTCCTTGGGACCCAGTCCTTATAGAAAATCTATACGTCGTCGTCGGTCGTGACAAAGCCCATGGTGTGTTCACCTTCCGGAGTGGGTGGCAGCCCCGGGCACGCGCGGTGCCCAGCGGAAAGGCGAAGCTTGCAGCAAGCGCCGAGGCCGAGATCAGGGCGTCGCGTCGGCTGAGCGGCAGGCCAGGGGTGAATGCGGGAGGCATCGAGGAGTCTCCGCGCGTTGTCCAATGGGCGGCGGATGGGATCACACGCCATCGCCACGCATCGGCGGGTTTGTTTCGGCAGAAGGCTTCGCTGTGAGGTGAGGCGGCGAGGGCCGGCAAACAGATCGATTCCGACCCTCACCGAAATGCCGCCATGCCGGCCGAGATCAGCCAGCTACTGGCGTGTTGAGAAGCTGCTGCTCCCAAAGATACGCGATGCCGCTGCCGCCGAAGTGCTGGATGAGAATCTCGGTCAGCTCCTCGACATGCTCGGTGCGCGCCCAATCGCGTTGCCATTCGCCAGCGAGCGCCATCACGGTCATCATGTTCGCGCCGGCCGCGATCATTCGCTGGATGGCAACTTCGTGAGACTCCTTCGAAATCCCGCCCGACGCGTCGGTGATCACGGTCACGTCCCAGCCTTCGCCGGCGGCCTGGATCACAGGCATTGCGACGCAGACCTCGGTCCACAGGCCGGCGATGATCAGCTGCTTGCGGCCGGTCGCCTTGACGACGTTCACCACATTCTCGTCCTGCCAGGTGTTCACCCAGGTGCGATCGATGACTTCCTGATCCGGGAATACGTCGGTGATCTGCTTAAAGAGAAGTCCACCGCGCGCCGCGATCACGCTGGTGAGAATGGTCGGAACATTGAAGGCTTTTGCTAGCTTCGCCAGCGCGGTCGTGTTGTTGACCACCATGTGCGGATCGTGGCTGTTCAGGTTTGCGAGCTGATAAGGTTGGTGATCGATCAGAACGAGGACCGAGTCTTCAGGACGAAGAAGCGAATCGAGGCCGTTACGAGGGGTCATCAAGACTTCCTTTCTCTGCCGCTATGGACGGCGATGGGTTCACGGGAGACATGCGCCAGCGGGCGACGTTGCCTGAACGCAATTTGCTGTTCCTTTTGGTGATGCGGTAGTGCCATAGTCAGGCAAGCTGTGTCGCGAAACGAGGAACGCCGAATTGGACATCGAAGATCTACAGACATTCGTCGCAGTGGCCGATGCAGGGGGCGTATCGGCCGCCGCGCGCCGGCTCGGCGTCTCCAAGTCAATCGTCAGTCGGCGGCTCTTTCGGGTTGAAGCGGAGCTTGGCGTCCAGCTTCTTGCACGAACGACCCGCGGCGCCGCGCTAACGGAAGCGGGGATCACGTTCAGGGATCATGCGGCCCGAGCCAGCGCCGAGATCGATACGGCCAGGGAAACGATCCTCCCCACCGGTGAGCTGCGCGGCCGCCTGAGGGTTGCCATGCCGCTTTCTTTTGGACCGACCCACTTCGCCCCCGTGCTTGCGGAAATGGCGCAACACCACCCGCAGCTCCACATCCATACCTCCTACAGCGATCGCTTCGTTGATCTGATCGCCGAAGGTTTCGATTGCGCGATCCGGGTTGGTTACCTTCAGGACTCCAACCTGATCGCCAGACGTGTCGGGCCGATCTACGGGAAGCTGGTCGCAAGCCCGGATTACATCAAAGCGCACGGTTCACCTGAGACGGTAGAGCAGCTCGTCAACCACCAGGCCCTCATGCAAGGAACGGAAGCCTGGCAGTTCATGGATCGCGACAAGATCGTCACGGTTCAGCCGCAGGGCAGGTTCAAGGCCGACAACGCCATCGCGCTCGCCGCCGCCGCGGCGGCAGGACTCGGTATCGCCTGGCTTCCCGATTGCATCACACACGAATATGTGGCCTCCGGCACGCTCGTTCCGGTGATGACACGCTATCCCCCACCTTCAGCAGGCGCGTATGTCGTCCGACCGCCGGGACAGCACCCAGCACGGAAAGTCCGGGTCCTCACCGAGCGGCTGATCGAGTACTTCGCGCGAAATCCGGACATTTGGGGTCTCGACCGTTAAAACACGAGCGGGGCGAAGCCTTGCTAAGGAAATGCGTTCGACGGTCACTCTACTGCGAGCCCCTGGCGATGTTCTTTCGCTTCGCTCCCGCCAATACGGTCGGCGGCGAATAGGCTGGCTCTGGCGAAACTCGAAAGGCCAGCGCCAGGTTTGATTTTGCGCAAGGAAAACGCCTCTTCAGCTTCCTAGTTTCCTAGCATGGTTCTCAACCTCTTCGTCGGTACGATCGTCATAAGCCTGACGGTCCTGATTCACACCTTTGGTCTCATCGCGGTCACACACGCCATGGGACATTTTGTGGCGCGATTTCGCATGCACGGCCGGCGAAGCCGGGTTGTCGCAATGATCAGCGTGGTGATGGGCCTTTTTGCCGTTATGACAGCGGAAGTGTGGTTGTGGGCGGGGGTATATCGACAGCTCGGAGTCCTGGCCGACTTCGAGACTGCGCTCTACTTTTCCACCATCACCTTCTCGACGGTTGGCTACGGCGACGTCGTCCCGGCCCACGACTGGCGCATCCTGGCGGCGCTCGAGGGCGTGAACGGGTTTCTTCTGATCGGGTGGTCGACCGCGTACCTGATCGCAGCCGGAACGCGGATTGGTCCGTTCAAGGCCGGGGAGCATTTCTGACCGGGCCAGGCCTTCAAACAGCCACCGAATGCTTGGCTTTGGCGGTTTCGAAATATTTGTCGAACCTGGCCGCTATGCCGCGAACAAAAGGCCGATTTTCCACCGGCACCACGAAACAGTCGCCATTGAGCTCCAGCAATCGAGCAGGATCCCGCAGAGCGATGGAACTCGCCTGGAGCAGAAGCTTCTGGCCGATTTCACCGAAGCGTTCGACCAGATCGACGGCCGAGAAGGCGAAATCGCACATCAACCCGCTCGATAATCCAGCCACGCACGCGGTCATCATCAGACAACGCGATGCCGCGCACGGCAGCCAGCCCTCCATCTTCGACCATGCGTCCGTATTCGGCGGTCGCCGGCATGTTTTGCGCATAGCCCTGGCGGAACTGGCTGATGGACGACGGGCCGAGACCGATCAGCGTCTGGCAGCGATCCTCCGTGTAGCCTTGGAAATTGCGATGCAAAGTCCCTGTACGGGCTGCTACCGCCAGCGCATCACTGGGTCTGGCGAAATGGTCGAAGCCCACGGCTTGATACCCTGCCTTCAGCATAAGGTCGGCGGCAATTTGCGATTGAGCAAAGCGTTCGGCCGAATTCGGCAGCCACGCTTCGTCGATCATCGTTTGATGTTTCTTGAACCACGGCACATGCGCGTAGCCGAAAAGCGCCATCCTGTCCGGCTCCAGGATCAGCGCCTGCGCCACCGTCGAACAGACGCTCTCCCGGGTCTGATGCGGTAGGCCGTAAAGCAGGTCAAGGTTCACGGACTCTACGCCGCGCGAACGAACACCGTCCACAACGGCCTTGGTCTGCAAAAAGCTTTGCTCCCGGTTGATCGCCTTCTGCACTTTCGGATCGAAATCCTGCACGCCGAGGCTCGCCCGGGTCATGCCAATTTCGGCGAGTGCGTCGAGGCGCGCCTCGTCCATGTCATTGGGCTCGATTTCGACGCTGATCTTCGCGTCCGGCAAAAAATCGAAACTGTCCCGCAGCGCCGTTCCCAGCGCCACCATATCCTCCGGCCTCAGCATGGTCGGCGAACCACCGCCGAAATGGACGGCACGCACACGGCCCTTGCCTCCGACCAGACTGGCGACGGTAGCGATCTCAGCATGCAGTGAGCGGAGATAGGTCGTCACCGGTTCATAGTGTCGTGTCTGCTTGGTATGGCATGCACAGAACCAGCAAAGCTTGTCGCAGTAGGGGATGTGCAGATAGAGCGAGATCTCGTCTCCGCCCTCAAGTGCCTGCAGCCACTCACGACAGACTGCCGCATCGATCGCCGGGTGGAAATGCGGCGCCGTTGGGTAGCTCGTATAGCGAGGTACATTTTCGCCAAGCCTGGCAGCCAATTCTGGTCGCATGTCGCTTTCCATCGTCTTCGCTAGACCGGAATTCTGGCCGCAGCGGCGCGCCGATGCCTTGATTTCGGTCAAAGCCCTCAAAGGACAAACTGCCGCAAGGATTTCTCTGCCGACGATGCTACCTTGTCCGCACTTGGGATCCCTTGGACGATCATGAAGACAGCGCGCCAGGACATTCACAGTTCCGGCATTCCCGTACTCTGCCAATCCTGCGAGGCACGACATCGCGGCGTATGCGGTGCGCTCAATCCCGATCAGCTGGTCGGGCTGGCCAAGACCTCGTCAAAGCACAAGGTTGAGCCGGGAATGGAGCTGATTGGCGACGCCGAGACCGTCGAGAGCTATTCGAACGTGCTTTCCGGTGTGGTGAAGCTGACGAAGAGCCTTTCGGACGGACGCCAGCAGATCGTCGGCTTGCAGTTCGCGCCGGATTTTCTGGGGCGGCCGTTCAGGGCGGAAAGCACGATCAATGCGGAAGCGGCAACAGCCGTCTCCCTATGTTCGTTTCCAAAGGCGACCCTCGAACGGATGATAAAGGAATCGCCCGAGCTCGAGCATCGCCTGCTCAAGCAGACGCTGAACGAACTCGACGAGGCGCGCGACTGGATGGTGACGCTGGGCCGCAAGACGGCGTCCGAGAAAATGGCGAGCTTCCTGCTGATGATTGCCAGGAACATCGACCCCACGATCGACCCGACGGCCAAGTCAGCGGCTTTCGAGCTGCCGCTGACACGCTCGGATATCGCGGATTTCCTCGGCCTGACGATCGAGACGGTAAGCCGCCAGTTGACCAGATTGCGAACCGACGGTCTGATCCGGATCGAGAACAACCGGCATGTGACGGTGAACAGCCTTGCTCGGTTGGAGCAACGCTCTGGCGCCTAATGCATGTCGCACAAAAGTGCGCAGCGGTTTTGTGATAACGACATGCATGAAAACAAGAACTTAAAGCGCGTCGCATGAATCCGTTCAAACGCGACGCGCTTCAGGCTGTGTCAACGATCCCGATCATCGGCAAGACATGCTCGCGTTCGAATGCGATGTGCCGGCGCAAGTTCTCGAACAGGCCGCGCAGCATGAAACCGATGGCTTCGGGATTCTCGACAGTCTTGCCATGACCGATGGCCAGCAGAATTTCGGTCACCTCGCCGGCAAAGCATTCGTCTTCCACATGCTCGGCGCGCAATCGGCGGGTTGAGGCGAGGTTCGCGTTGCTGCCGGCCACGGCCTCCTCGTAAGCAGGGAAAATGATCGTCTCTTCATACTGATGAATGCTGCGCAAAAGCGGCACGATCGCGTTCGCGGTGCTGAGGCACGTCATACGGTCGACGCCCGGCAACGCGTCGGCGATTCTCTCCAGGGCGTCGCAAAGCCGCAGTTTCTCGTCATGCGCGCGCCTCATCACAGCGGCCGGGACTGCCTCTCTGGCGGATCGGTCAGCCAGTACCGAATTCTCACGGCGCGTTTCGAACCGCGACGATCCCCGCCCTTTCTCTACGTTCAACTGGTCCCTCCGTTCAACCAACAGGCAACCTCCTGACTGTTTGCAAGACCAACGCTGCCCAATCCGAAAGTAGTGAGCTTTGACCTGGATCAAGGCGACACCGAAGCAACTGCGAAATTGGTGTCGCTGCGGATTGGTATTCGCAGATCGGAATTCAAAGCCGGGGACATGCCATGAGATTTGGCACGGAAATCGTCTTAATGGGCTTCTTCACCTTCCTGGCGCTGGTAGCGGCAGGCTTTGGTGTCGACGAGCCGTTTCGGCAGCACATGTGGGTGCTGTTCTTTGTGCTGCTCGGTTTTGTCGTTGTCCTCCTGCGCAATACCAGCTTTGCGGCATCAGCCCCGATAGATCCCTCGGCCTATATGGACGGGCCGATCCGCTACGGCGCCATCGCCACCATGTTCTGGGGCGTGGTCGGCATGCTTGTCGGGGTGCTCATCGCGCTGCAGCTTGCCTACCCGGATCTCAATATCGAACCCTGGTTCAATTTCGGCCGCCTGCGGCCGTTGCACACATCCGGTGTTGTCTTTGCGTTCGGCGGCAATGCGCTCATCTGCACGTCGATGTACGTCGTGCAGCGCACCAGCCGCGCCCGGCTGTTCGGCGGCGATCTCGCCTGGTTCGTGTTCTGGGGCTACCAGCTCTTCATCGTCATGGCTGCGACCGGCTACCTGCTCGGCATCACCGAGAGCCGCGAATATGCCGAGCCCGAATGGTATGTCGACCTTTGGCTGACCATCGTCTGGGTCGCTTACCTCATCCTGTTCCTCGGCACCATCCTGAAGCGCAAGGAACCGCATATCTACGTCGCCAACTGGTTCTATCTATCCTTCATCGTGACCATCGCGATGCTGCATGTGGTGAACAACCTGTCGATGCCCGTTTCCTTGGTAGGCTCGAAGAGCTACTCCGCCTTCTCTGGCGTCCAGGACGCGCTGACGCAGTGGTGGTACGGCCACAACGCCGTCGGCTTCTTCCTGACCGCCGGCTTCCTCGGCATGATGTATTATTTCGTGCCCAAGCAGGCGAACCGGCCGGTCTATTCCTACCGGCTGTCGATTATCCACTTCTGGGCGATTATCTTTCTCTACATCTGGGCCGGGCCGCATCACCTGCACTACACCGCCCTGCCCGACTGGGCGCAGACGCTCGGCATGGTGTTTTCGATCATGCTGTGGATGCCTTCCTGGGGCGGCATGATCAACGGCCTGATGACGCTGTCCGGCGCCTGGGACAAGATCCGCACCGATCCGATCATCCGCATGATGGTGATGGCCATCGCCTTCTACGGCATGTCGACTTTCGAAGGTCCGATGATGTCGATCAAGGCGGTCAACTCGCTGTCGCACTATACCGACTGGACCATCGGACACGTGCACTCCGGTGCGCTCGGCTGGGTGGGCATGATCTCGTTCGGCGCGATCTACTACATGGTGCCGAAGCTCTGGAACCGTGATCGCCTCTATTCGCTGCGTCTCGTCACCTGGCACTTCTGGCTGGCGACGCTCGGTATCGTCGTCTACGCCGCCGTCATGTGGGTTTCCGGCGTCATGCAGGGCCTGATGTGGCGCGAATACGACGAGCAGGGTTTCCTGGTCTACTCCTTTGCCGAAACCGTTGCCGCCATGCATCCCTACTACGTCATGCGCGCCGCCGGCGGCGCCATGTACCTCGCCGGCGCGCTGATCATGGCATGGAACATCACCATGACCATCCTCGGCTACCAGCGTGAGGAGCAACTGATGCCAGGCTCCGTCCCCTCCCTCCAGCCTGCCGAATAAGGAGCCAGACAATGGGCTTGATGGACAGACACGCGATCATCGAGAAGAACGCCACACTTCTTCTTGTCGGCTCCCTTCTTGTGGTTACGGTCGGCGGCATCGTCGAGATCGCGCCGCTCTTTTATCTCGACAACACGATCGAGAAGGTCGAAGGCATGCGGCCCTATTCGCCGCTGGAGCTCGCCGGGCGCAACATCTATGTGCGCGAGGGCTGCTACCTCTGCCACAGCCAGATGATCAGGCCGTTCCGCGACGAGGTCGAGCGCTACGGACATTACAGCCTGGCTGCCGAGTCCATGTATGACCATCCGTTCCAGTGGGGGTCGAAACGTACCGGCCCTGACCTTGCCCGGGTCGGCGACCGCTACTCGAACGATTGGCACGTCCAGCATCTTGCCGACCCGCGCTCGGTGGTGCCGGAATCGATCATGCCGAGCTATGCCTTCCTGAAGGACATGCCGATCGAGGTGAAGGACTTCTCGACGCATCTGGTCGCGAACGCGCGCGTTGGTGTCCCTTATTCCCAAGACATGATCGCCAACGCCAACGCCGATCTGGTGGTGCAGGCGGATCCCAACGCCGACACGTCCGGTCTGGAAGCCCGGTACCCGAAGGCCAAGATCGGTGACTTCGATGGCAACCCGCAGCAAGTCACCGAGATGGATGCCCTCGTCGCCTATCTCCAGATGCTCGGCACGCTGGTCGATTTCAAGACCTATGACGAAGCCGCCGGCTACCGCTGAGGAGAGCAACTATGGATTACAATTTGATGCGGGAATTCGCCGATAGCTGGGGCCTGCTCGCCATGGCGTTGTTTTTTGTTGGGTGCGTTGCCTTCGCACTGCGACCGGGCGGTCGCAGCCAGGCTGATGAAGCCGCCCGCATTCCCCTCAAGGACGACTGACATGAGCACAGAGCATATCGACGACGTGTCGGGCATCTCGACGACCGGCCATGAGTGGGATGGCATCAAGGAACTCAACAATCCCCTTCCCCGCTGGTGGGTGATAACCTTCTACATCACCATCGCCTGGGCGATCGGCTACACCATCGCCTATCCGGCATGGCCGTTACTGACCTCCGCGACGAGGGGCGTGCTCGGTTATTCCAGCCGCAACGATGTCAAGAACGAGTTGGCCGCCGCAGAAGCGGCCAAAGGCAAATATGTCGCGGCCATCCAGGCGAAGACCGTCTCCGAGATTGCTGCCGACGATGCGCTGCGCGAATTCGCGGTCGCGGCCGGTGGCGCGGCGTTCAAAGTCAATTGCGTGCAGTGCCACGGCTCGGGCGCCCAAGGTTCGGCCGGCTTTCCCAACCTTAATGACGACGGGTGGCTGTGGGGTGGCAGCGCAGACCAGATCCAGCAGACGATCATGCACGGCATTCGCTTTGCCTCGGATGCCGATACGCGCCAGTCTGAGATGCCCGCCTTTGGCGACATCATCACGGCCGAGCAGATCAACCAGGTTAGCGCCTATGTCGCCAGCCTTTCCGGCCCAGTCCAGGACGCAAGCCTGATCGAGCCCGGCGCCAAGGTCTTCGCGGAAAACTGCGTCGCCTGTCACGGCGACAAGGCCAAAGGCAACAGAGAGTTCGGCGCGCCCGACCTGACCGATGCGATCTGGCTCTACGGATCCGGCGAGACTGCCATCGCCGCTCAGGTCCGCGCGCCGAAGCACGGCGTCATGCCGGCCTGGATCGGGCGCCTGGGCGAGACCAAGGTCAAGGAGCTCGCGGTTTACGTCCATTCGCTTGGCGGCGGAGAATAGGAAGCGGGGCCCTATTCTCGGCCCTCGGCCGCCCAAGCGACGAGGCCCGGCCAACGCCGGGCCTCGACCTCCTCCGGCACCCGAAGATTGACCTGCATCAACGCGGCATGGCCCGTCCTGCGGCAAGAATTCCTGCAGCGGGCTAGATCGTCGGCTACGCGCGAGTGGAGATAACCGTGCTGGATCAAACGCAGGTAGAGCGGCTGAACGCGGAGGCGGTCAACTCCGCCAAGATCCGACAGCCGCTTTACGCCCCGCGCAGGAAGATCTTCCCGAAGCGGGCCTCCGGCCGCTTTCGCCAGTTCAAATGGCTGGTGATGGCGATCACCTTGGGCATCTATTACCTGACGCCTTGGTTGCGCTGGGATCGCGGGCCGTTCGCCCCGGACCAGGCTGTACTGCTTGACCTCGCCAACCGCCGTTTCTACTTCTTCTTCATCGAGGTCTGGCCGCAGGAATTCTATTATGTCGCCGGCCTTCTGATGATGGCCGGCATCGGCCTTTTCCTGGTCACATCCACCGTCGGCCGGGCCTGGTGCGGCTATACCTGCCCGCAGACCGTCTGGGTCGATTTGTTCCTCGTCGTCGAACGGGCAATCGAAGGCGATCGCAACGCCCGCATGAAGCTCGACGCCGGCCCATGGACGGCACGCAAACTGGTGCTGCGTGTATCAAAACACGCCATATGGCTGGTCATTGCGGTAGCCACCGGCGGCGCCTGGATCTTCTATTTCGCCGATGCGCCGACGCTGATCGGCGAAGTCTTCCGCGGCACGGCCGCGCCGGTCGCTTTTGCGACCATCGCCGTGCTGACGGCGACCACCTACACGTTCGGCGGGCTGATGCGCGAGCAGGTCTGCACCTATATGTGCCCGTGGCCGCGCATTCAGGCGGCCATGCTGGACGAGAATTCGCTCACCGTGACCTACAATGATTGGCGCGGCGAACCTCGTTCGCGTCATGCCAAGAAAGTCCAGGCGGCTGGTCAGCCGGTCGGCGACTGCGTCGACTGCAATGCCTGTGTCGCGGTCTGTCCGATGGGAATCGACATCCGCGACGGCCAGCAGCTCGAGTGCATCACTTGCGCGCTGTGCATCGATGCCTGCGACGGCGTCATGGACAAGCTTGGCAGGGAACGCGGGCTGATCTCCTATGCGACATTGTCGGACTACAACGCCAACATGGCGGTGGCAACCGCAGGCGGTTCCTCCCCGGTGAACCCCTCCCTTGTAAGGACGGACGAGGGCAAGTTTTCCGACAAGTTGGCGCATTTCCATATTCGCAAGATCTTTCGGCTGCGCACCTTCGTCTACCTGGGCGCATGGTCGGCGGTCGGCCTTGCGCTGCTCTATTCGCTGCTGACGCGCGACCGGCTCGAGGTCAACGTTCTGCATGACCGCAACCCGCAATTCGTAACGCTGTCCGACGGTTCGATCCGCAACGGCTACACCGTCAAGCTGCTCAACATGATCCCCGAACCAAGGACGATCGTCGTCACGATGCAAGGCCTGCATGGAGCCGAAATGAGCGTCGTTGGCATCGACCTTCCGGCGGACCGGTCTTTCGCCGTTCCGGTCGAACCCGATCGGCTGAAGACGCTGAAGGTTTTCGTGCGTCAGCCGGCAAATCAGGTCGAAAGCGCTGCACAAACGTTCAAATTCCGCGTCGAGGACAAGGCGAGTTTCGAAACGGACGAATACACGGCCACCTTCAACGCCCCGGAGATCGCCAGATGAGCGCCCCTTCGCAGAAATCCCGCGAATTCACCGGGAGGCACATGCTGTTCATCATTCTCGGCTTCTTCGGCGTGGTTATTGGCGTCAACATGACCATGGCGACCCTCGCCAGCAGGAGCTGGACTGGCCTCGTTGTCGAAAACACCTATGTGGCGAGCCAGCAGTTCAACCGAAAGGCGGAGGAAGGGCGTGCGCAGGCGGCGCTCGGCTGGACCGGCAAACTGGCGATCGCATCAGGCAATGTGCGCTACAGTTTGACCGACGCCGCCGGCGATCCTGTTGCCCTGCATGGCGTGAAGGCCCTGTTCCGTCATCCCGCCTATGAAGCCGAGGACGAAGCTGTCGTTCTGGCCCCTGGCTCGGGTCAGGAATTCAGCGCGCGGCATACACCCAAGGACGGCGTTTGGATCGTTGAAATCGATGCCGATGCCGGCCTCGCCGAACCCTATCGCGACGTTCGCCGGATCATGATCTCCAAGGGGCTACTACAATGAGCTGCTGTGCGCCGGGCGCCGAAATGGCCCTGGATATTTCCAACGCCGCTTCCGTCCTGCCATCGGCCGCTGAGATCAAACTGGCGAGCCGCTCGCTGGGGGGAGGCCTTCACCAGACCGACCTGTCGGTCCCGTCTGTCCACTGCGCGGCCTGCATCCAGACAATCGAGGCAGCGCTTGCGAAACTGGAGCGTGTCGACGGCGCTCGCGTCAACCTGTCTACCAAACGCGTGTCGGTGCGCTGGCATGGCGACCAGGTTCCGCCATTTTTCGCAACGCTCGGGCGGCTGGGCTACCAGGCACATCTGTTCGACCCCGACATTGGCGAGAAGGACAAGACACTTTCGGAACTGATCCGTGCCGTCGCGGTCGCCGGTTTTGCGGCCGGCAACATCATGCTGCTGTCAGTCTCGGTCTGGTCGGGTGCCGAAGGCGCCACCCGCGATCTCTTTCACTGGGTCTCGGCGCTGATTGCCATTCCGGCCCTGGCCTTCGCCGGCGGCATCTATTTCCGCTCCGCCTGGAATGCGCTGAGGCACGGGCGAATGAACATGGACGTGCCGATAGCGGTTGGTGTCTCGCTCGCCTACGCAATGAGCCTCTACGAAACCATAAACCACGGCGACCACGCCTATTTCGATGCGTCCGTGTCGCTCCTGTTCTTCCTTCTGATCGGCCGCACGCTGGACCACGTCATGCGCGAACGTGCGCGCACCGCCGTGAATGGCCTCTCGCGGCTGGCAGCGCGCGGCGCCGTCGTGCTGCGTGGCGATGGCATTCGCGACTACCTGCCGGTCGGCGAGATCGAACCGGGCATGCAGCTGCTCATCGCAGCCGGCGAGCGGATTCCGGTCGACGGCAATATCCTCAGCGGAACCTCGGATCTCGATTGCTCGCTGGTCTCCGGGGAAAGCACGCCCCGGACCGTGGGCTCGGGAGCGCAGGTTCAGGCCGGCACGCTCAATCTCACCGGTTCGCTGACCATCCAGGCGACCGCCGCGGCGAAGGATTCTTTCTTGGCGGAGATGATCCAGCTCATGGAGGCCGCCGAAGGTGGCCGATCGCAGTATCGCAGGATCGCCGACCGGGTCTCGGCGCTCTACGCACCTGTAGTCCATCTCACGGCCCTGTTGACGTTCCTGGGCTGGATGGTCGTGTCGGGCGACTGGCATCTGGCCATGACGATCGCAATTGCCGTTCTCATCATCACCTGCCCATGCGCGCTCGGCCTCGCCGTGCCGATCGTGCAGGTGGTCGCGGCGCGGCGCCTGTTCGAGGCCGGCGTCATGGTCAAGGACGGTTCGGCCATCGAACGGCTCGCGGCGATCGATACGGCGCTGTTCGACAAGACCGGGACGCTCACGCTCGGACAGCCAAGGCTGGTCAATGGGCCGTCCATCGACCCGACCATGCTGGCGATCGCGGCTGACATGGCCGCGCATTCCCGCCATCCATTCTCGAAGGCCATAGCCGGTTTCGCGAGTTCTTCCAGCCAAGCCATGCTCGAGTCGGTCAGTGAGCACCCGGGCTTCGGCATTGAGGCCACCACTCAGGGCAACACCTGGCGTCTCGGCCGGCGCGGATGGGCAGGATGGAAGGCGCGGACCGGAGGCGAAGGCAAATATGGCGGCTTTGGCGGGACGGTGCTTTCGAAGGACGGCATGATCGTCGCCTCCTTTGCCTTCGAAGACGCTGCGCGCGCCGATGCCAAGCTGGCAGTCGGGCAACTGCGGGACGCCGGCATCGGCGTCGAGATGTTGTCCGGCGACACCGCCAAGGCCTGCGGCGAAGTCGCCAAAACCTTGGAGATCGACGATTTCGTTCCTGCGCTGCTGCCCTCCGGCAAGGTTGAGCGGATTGAGGTGCTGTCGAGGCAGGGCCACAAGGTCCTGATGGTGGGCGATGGGTTGAACGACACGCCGGCGCTCGGCGCGGCACATGTCTCGATGGCCCCGGCCACCGCGGCCGATGTCGGTCGCAATGCCGCCGATTTCGTCTTCCTGCGCGAAAGCCTTCTGGCGGTACCTCTCGCGCTGGATATCTCACGAAAGGCAGGCCGGCTGATCCGCCAGAACATCGCCATTGCGATTGTCTACAACGCGTTTGCCGTGCCGATCGCCATATCGGGGCATGTGACCCCACTCATCGCGGCGATCGCGATGTCCGCCTCGTCGCTGCTCGTGATCGGAAACGCCATGCGGCTGCAAGGTTTCGCGAAAGGTCCATCGCCTGAAAACGCTTCGCGCGACCGGCGCGGACGCTCCGGCATGCTGGTTCAACCCTCATGACGACGCTCGTCTACCTCATCCCGGTAGCGCTGTTCCTCGGTGCGCTTGGACTGACCGGCTTCCTGTGGGCCCTGAGAAGCGGCCAGTATGAGGATCTTGATGGAGCAGCGGAGCGCATTCTCATCGACCGGGATGAGCCGCCGAAGTGACTGCGCTGCCCTTGGAAAGGACGCAGATCAATGGCCGGATCGCTCAATTATCCGACAAAGAGCTGGCGTTCAACAAAGGGCTGGATGGAAATCAGGAGGCAGGAATGCAGGCCAAAGCCATAATGAGTACGCCGGTCGTCACCGTACGCCCGGGCGCTTCGATCGCCGATGCGGCCGAACTCATGCTCGCCAGAAAGATCGGCTGCCTGCCGGTCGTCCGCGATGATGGAACTGTGGCAGGCATCATCAGCGAGGGCGACTTCCTGCGGCGTGTGGAGCTCGGCACCCAGCGCCTTCGCGCGCGCTGGCTGGAGTTCCTGGTCGGTCCCGGCAACATCGCTGACGAATATGTTCGCGCGAACGGGCGACGGGTCGATCAAGTGATGACCCCCGACGTCTTCTCGGCGGCTCCGAGCGCTTCGCTCGCTGAGATTGTCGGGTTGATGATCGAGAACAACATCAAGAATGTGCCTATCATCCAGGCTGGAAAGCTCGTCGGCATCGTCACGCGGACGGATCTGCTGCGCGCGCTGTTGCGCGTCCTGCCGAAATCGGGCGCGACGACAGCTGATGACGAGTCTATTCGGAAGAGCGTCCTGGCAGAGCTTCAAGGCCAAGCTTGGAGCGGCGGAGACTTGATCGGGGTAAGTGTTGACCGGGGAACTGTCGAGCTGAGTGGCGCAATCTTTGACGAGCGTCAGCGGAAGGCGGCCGTGGTTGCAGCGGAGAACGTTGCAGGCGTCAATTCGGTCAAGGACAGCCTCTTCTGTGTGGGGCCATTGTCGGTACTGCTCATCTCCTAATCGGTGCGACAGAGGCAGTACGCGACGCTACCGCTTCCCGGGCAAGGTTACGTTGTTGCCTTACCGAGCGCTTCAACCATCCATCCTCAGGTCGCGACCAGGGGTATCAATGGTCGAAGCAGCAACAGGGCGAATGCGATAAGCGCCGTGCCTGCGACTCGATCTGCCATCCTTTTGCCTCCACTTAGCCGCCCACCGAGCAAAAACCACATAGACCCGGTGACAGCTGTGGTCACCAGAAGCACGATCCAGAAGAAGCCCAGTTCGTACGACCTCGCGTCACTCGGCACAATTGCCAGACAATAGATAAAAGCTTTCGGATTGAGGGCAGTGGTTGCCAGAACAGAAAGGCTATCCTCACCTTCGGCTGCGTCGATCCGGTCGCTAACTATCAGACGCAGCCCAAGAATGACGAGCCATACAGCCGCGACCAGTTTGAGTACTTGGACGGCCCCGTCCGGCAGCCAGGGACGCAGCGAAAGCCACCAGGCGGCTGCGATCCCGTATCCGCATGCCTGGGCGATCAAAAGCGTGACCGCCTTCTCTCGCTTGACCGCCCCTGACATCAAAAGGGCGTTGGTTGGCCCTGGCGCGAGAAAGAGCAGAAATGCTTTCAGAAAAAATAGATTGTCCAAACTGTCTGGTCCCGTGGATGTAAACCCATCGACTGCAAACGCTCCGTTCGCGTTCACTCTCATCGAAACACGGACGTCAAATGTGTTGCTCAGGCCACGATATCGTCAAGGCTGAGCTGCTCGATGGAACTACCGTCGGCCGGCTGCATGCTGAAGCCGTGCGATCAAGTCTCGGTTGCGGCAGTAATCCGGCGGATCATCGGCTTGCTGATGTTCGTCAAGCCAGGTCGAGCATTCGTCCTGATGGCCGCAGGAGCGGCAGCGGTCCACCGCCCGATTGGTGACGGCCGCATGGTCCGCCACGACCTTCAATTGTCTGTCGACGCCGAGCCGCTGCATCATGCGACCTATCAAGGCGGTCCTGGCGTCAACCGAAATCAGGTAGTCGAGAAACGTCATGTGATTCACTCCTGCTTCTCAGCCATCATCGTCATGCTGGCGACCGCCGCATTGATCTCGGTCAACATGTGCCTCGCGGGCGATTATCCCAGCTTGTGAACGCAAGTGCGGAACTTGACGCTCCGTGTACAACCGGCGGTCAATACGACATGAAGCGATTGATGCCATTGTCTTCGATCAGCGTGCGGGTGACGCCACCGAAGGCCCATTCCCGCAGGCGGCTATGGCCGTATGCACCGGAGACGATCAGGTCCGCACGGATCGAGCGCGCAAACGCCAGCAGTCGGTCGCCATCCGCCTCGCCAGTCAGCAGTTCGGTTTGTGGCATGATGCCATGGTTTTCGAGATAGGCTGCGACATCGGCTAGACTGTATCGGGCGCTTTCGCTGCGGTCGGTATCGATGGTGGCGACGATGACCTCGTAGGCCCCAGCCAGAAAAGGCAATGCATCCGCTATTGCCCTTCGCGCCTCTCTTGTGTCCTTCCAGGCGACCAGCACGGTCTTTGCCATGACATGCTCGATATTGCTCGCAGCGACGAGGACTGGTCGGCCTGTACCGAGCGCGAGGCTCCCGACATCCACGGCACGGTAGACATTTTCTCCGTCCTCACCGCCAGTAACGATCAGGTCAGCCGCTCGGGCGGAGACGCTGAGGAAGCGGGTGGGACTGCTGACCGCCTGCCCCCATTCGCTGCTCACCGATGCCGGAACTAGTCGCTCGAATTCGGCCCGCAACTCGGCAAGCCGCTTTTCGACCTCAGTTCGCTGGATCTGCATGACCTCGCCTTCGTAGACCATGCCGTTGCCGGTGGCGACCAGCGGTGGAACGTCTGCTGCAGCCAGGCCGAAAAGGTGGGCACCGAAGCGCTCGGCCAATTCTACGCCCAACTTCACGATGGGCGCGGGAGGCGCATCGACGGCAAGGTTCACGATAATCGACTTGTAGGGCATTGCGCAGCCTTTGGTTGAAGCGACGGAATGCCCTATGAATTGCATTCACCGACGGCCAACGCCTTGATGCGCGTCAAAGAACCCGCCAATTGCATCCGAAAACCGTTGACCTCGATCTGTTTTGCTTGTGCCGCGAGGAGTGATAATTAGCCTTTGTTGCAGACGTCCGGACCCAAGGACCTTCAGGTGAGCCAAAACGAAGCGCCTATTTTGTCGGCCGGCGGGACGATGCTGAAGTCAGTCTTGTCACAAATGTTCGAGCAGGCTCCTGGCTTCATGGCTCTCATGCGTGAGCCGGATCATGTCTTCGAACTAACAAATGCCGCCTACCAACGACTGATCGGCCACAGGACGGTGATTGGAACGTCGGTGCGCGAGGCCCTTCCTGAGCTCGAAGGTCAAGGCTTCTTCGAACAGCTGGACGGTGTGTACAGGACCGGTGAGCCATACAGGGGTCAAGGCGTGAAGGTAGCGCTTCGTAACAGGGACGGCGAGCCGGCAGAAGAGCGTATCCTGGATTTCGTCTATCAGCCGATCAAGGCCGAGGACGGTCGGATTACTGCCATCTTCGTCGAAGGCACGGATGTCAGCGAGCTCTCCTTTGCGAATGCCGCGCTTCGGTTGCGTGAGGATCATTTGCGTTCGATTCTGGCGACAGTGCCCGACGCCATGGTTGTGATCGACGAACAGGGCCTGATCCAATCCTTCAGCACCGCTGCCGAAACCCTGTTTGGCTATCAGTCAGCCGAGGTCATTGGTCACAATGTCAACATGCTGATGCCGGCACCGTATCGTGGCGAGCATGATGCCTATCTGCTTCGCTATCTGACGACGGGAGAGCGGCGGATCATTGGACTGGGCCGGACGGTGACCGGCATGCGCAAGGATGGCTCCACTTTTCCGATGGAGCTTTCCGTAGGCGAAATGAATCCTGGAACGGGCCGCTTCTTTACCGGCTTTTGCCGCGACCTGACCGAGCGCCACCGAGCGGAAGCGAGAATACAAGAACAGCAGCAGGAACTCCTGCACATGGCGCGGTTCACCGCACTTGGCGAGATGGCATCGACATTGGCACATGAGATCAACCAGCCATTGACCGCCATTACGAACTACTTGAAAGGCAGCCGCCGACTTCTCGAGAAGAGCAACGAGGAGAATGCACCTATGCTGCGCGATGCCGTGGAAAAGGCCGCCGAGCAGGCCCTGCGGGCAGGCGACGTCATTCGTCATCTGAGGGATTTTGTTGCAAGGGGTGAAAGCGAGCGCCAGGTCGAACGACTGCCCGCGCTGATCGAGGAAGCCTCGTCGCTCGCCCTGGTCGGTGCAAGGGAGATGAATCTCCTCGTCAGCTACAAGCTTGACCCCGCCGCTGAACTCGTCTTAACCGACCGCATACAGATTCAGCAGGTTCTGCTCAACCTGATGCGCAACGCGGTGGAGGCCATGCAGGGCGCGCCACGCCGCGAATTGAAAGTCACAACCGTTGGCCGGGTCGATGGGATGGCCGAGGTAAGCGTGATCGATACCGGCCCAGGCCTCGCACCGGAGGTCTCGGCACAACTTTTCCAGCCATTTGTAACCACCAAAAAGCAGGGTATGGGTGTAGGCCTTTCCATTTGCCGCACCATCGTTGAATCGCACGGCGGCCACATATGGGCCGACGCAGTGCCGACTGGGGGGACCGCCTTTCGGTTCACCTTGCGCGTCGTGGGGAAAGAAGAGGTCTCTAATGGCCGATAGTGCTCTGGTGCACGTGGTCGACGACGACGTGGACGTTCGCAAGTCGCTGGGTTTTCTTCTGGCGACAGCGGACTTCGCTGTACGCTTGCACGAATCGGCCACAGCCTTTCTAGCAACGGCAACAGGCAATCTCGACGGCTGCATTGTCACCGACGTGCGTATGCCGGGCATAGACGGCATCGAGTTCCTGCGCCAGCTCAGAGCAGGCGGACATACGATTCCGGTTATTGTGATGACGGGCCATGCCGATGTGGCGCTCGCCGTTCAGGCAATGAAGGAAGGCGCTTCCGACTTCATCGAAAAGCCGTTCGACGACGAAATGCTAATCGAAGCGATCCGCTCGACGCTGGCCAACCGCAACCATGCGAATGCAGCGCATCCGCAGTCCGCGGAAATCCGCAGGCGTCTGTCGACCTTGTCAGAGCGCGAGCGGCAGGTGCTGGACGGGCTCGTGTCGGGTCTGCCGAACAAAACGATCGCCTATGATCTGGGCATCAGCCCGCGCACGGTCGAGATCCATCGCGCGAACGTCATGAGCAAGATGGCAGCAAGCAGCCTGTCACACCTCGTTCGCATGGCTCTAATCGTGGAGTCCAGATCCTAGAGGCTTTTCGGCGTGGACTGAATTCCACCTTCTTCCGTGAGTGTTTTATCCGGTGCCCAGTGGCGCCAGTGGGTCGGGCGGATGTCGACCCTCGCGCCGGTGATCATGTTCTTCCAGCCCTCTCGCATCCGTTGGCAGGGAAATACAAGCGCGTGCTCGCCGTCCTCATCAAAGACGGCGAGTTCGAGATCGCGACCAAACGGAGCGTTTTGGATTGGCTTCCACATCGCATCATGATCTTTGCAAACGCTGCGTTGCGCTTTGATCTGCATCATCTTCTGGAACCGCCGGATCGCCGTCGGCAAGCCGCCGCCTGGACGTTAGGCAGGATGTAGTCATTTGGTCGTGTATCCGCCGTCCACGAGGTGGTAGCTGCCGGTGATGAAGCTGGCATTGTCGGACAGCAGGAAGCATGTCAGCGCCGAAACTTCCTCCGGGGTTCCCAAGCGGCCAATTGGATGCAAGGCGGCCAACTGTTCGATCGTTTCGGTATCCAGGTTCTTCGTCAGCAATGGTGTATCGATGAACGCGGGGCCAACGGCGTTGATGCGAATGTTGTGGCCGGCATATTCCATGGCGGCTGTCCTCGTCAGCCCGACGAGCGCGTGCTTGGTCGAAACGTAGGCACAGGCATTCTCCCAACCAACTGTGCCCAGAATGGACGACATGTTGACAATCGCGCCTCCGCCCGATTCCTGCATGGCAGCGATTTCATACTTCAGACCGTAGAAAACGCCGTTTAGGTTGACATCGATGATTTTCTGCCAGTCATCGAGGGGATAGTTGGCCGTCGTCTCGCTTGGCCCGCCGATGCCGGCATTGTTGACTGCGAGGTGTAGCCCGCCAAAAGTCTCGACCACGAACGCCACCATCTGCTCGACCGAGGGGGCATCGGCGACATCGACCTGACAGGCACGCGCATTGCCGAGCGTGGCGCTGATCTTCGTCACAGTTCCTACGGCAGACGCGAGGTCGATGTCGGCGGCGACGACATGCGCGCCTCGGGCCGCCAATTCGATTGCGATCGCAGCGCCGATACCTGACCCGGCACCCGTCACGATCGCTACCCTATCCTTGAAATTCTTCATTGATCTCGCTCCGTCAACTCCTTGCCATTCTAGGCCGGCTTCGGAATGAAACCTTGATCGCCGTCAAACGCTGCACGCTTGCAGCAACTTGCGTCGGCAAGTCGATTGATCGTGATCAAGGACCATCGTAGCGAGGGGACTATCGTCCAACTGCATAAGGAGAGTTGCGATGCAGTATATCAAGGTCGATGAGGCGCTGTGGGCCTCCAGCATGTTGCCCGAGGGTATTCTGGAGCGATGGTTCATCGCCAGCGGTGACACAATCAAGGCCGGTGAGCGGATAGCCGAGGTTCGCGTTGAAGACGCGCTGCACGAGATTGTCGCGCCGGCAGACGGCCGCGCGACGATTGTCGCCACAGCAAATGCCATCATCGAACCCGGCTCGATCCTGGCAACGCTGGAATGCCAGTCCGCGTGAAGCAGTCGAGGCCTCACCGGATCGATTGCGCTCATTCCTTCATTCCTCAACAATATCTTCAAGGACGTATCAATATGCAGACCCAACACGCCGTCGCCTGGCTGGACCATCGCGAAGCCAAGGTGTTTTTCTTCAATCGTGAAACAGCTGAGAGCCTGAGGCTTGCCACCATGCTTGCGCATCATCAGACCCACAACAAGGCAGGTACTGTCGACGGCCAGCGCGCGCCCGAAAACCAGTCCTTCTATCACGATGTCGTCAACGCCCTACAGCCTGCGAGGGAATGGCTGATCGTGGGGCCAGGATCGGCAAAGGACGAACTGGCCAAGCATATACGCGACCACCATCCCCACTTGAAGGATCGCATTGTCGGCGTAGAACCGGCGGATCATCCTACGGAGGCCCAGATCGTGGCGCACGCACGGTCATTCTTCCGTGCGGCTGACCGGATGTTGCGATAGCTCGGTTCGGGCTGCTTTGCAGGCGCCGCGATAATCCGTCAGGCTCCGTCGACCGCAGCGGCCTCGATCACGGTTGCTGCAAGCTGCTGATGTAGGCGACGATCGCCTCGATCCGATTGGGGCTCGCAACCCATTCAGGCATGTCCGGGTGGCCGGTCGAAGCCTTCGGCGAGCGCTTCCTCGAGATCCGAGATCGGATAGCACTTTGACAGGGTGCGAAAGGCGGGAGCGTCCGGGTGGCTGCTCTTGTCGGTCTTTTCAATGGCGTGGCAGCGGGCGCAATTGAACTCCACAAGGGCTTTGCCATGTTCCGTCAGGCTGTCCGCGAGCGCCAGCAGCACGGAACCAAGCAATACCGCTGCAAGCATGCAAACCCGTAGAAGGCAGCCGTGACTACCGCTGCTCATACTGGCGTCGATGATTGCAGGCCTCCGCATTCCCGATCTACGCGACTGTCTTCGCCACAACGTCCTCGACAGCGGTTTTGGCTTTCTTGCGCACGCGGCTGGCCGTTTCCGAAGCGAGCCTGGACGTCAGTGCCACAACCTTGCCGGCTTCGGTGGCGTATTCCGATGCCGCATTCTGCAGGAAGGTGGAGAAGATGTCGAAGGCGTCGTTGAACTCCGAACCGGCGATGAGGTCATCGGCCAGCTTGGCATCCTGCTCGTAACGATGCTTCAGAAACGCCAGCGTTTCGATGTGATAGCGCATTACTGCCTTGAAAGCGTGCGCCTGGAGAGACGCGGCGGCGAGGAAGACTTTCTGGGCATTTGCGCCCATCGGCAGAAGTTGCATGCCGAATGGCGGCGGTCCGGGATGGGTCTGCATGCTTGGCTACTCCGTTATGAAGCGGCGCAAAGGCTCCGCTAGTCGACGACGCTATCGCCATTCGTCGTCAGGTCGTTTGATCAGGATCAACAAGCGCATGATGTGACGGCACGTTGACTTGGATCAATGTCTGTCTCTCCAGCAAGCGCTTGAATATAGCGCTTACCAGGTCCAGGCCGGATTTGGCGAACGGGCCGTAATGAACCGTAATGACGGGGATTCGTTGGGCGAGAAGCCGCTTCGGCCACTGCGCCTGGCAAGTGGGCCCGCCGGCTTTCTCTTTGGCGCCTCTGGGGGAATCCCGAGGTGAGAGGGGGCTACGATGGGCTCCGTATTTAACCAACTGCTAGGAGAAGAACCATGGCTGAAGCTGCCACCAAACTGCCTGTCAAGACAGAGAAGAGCAACGCGCCGGCGCCGGTCGGCAACTGGACCGGTCCGTTCGAAAGCCTGCGTCGCGAGATCGACCGCCTGTTCGACGATTTCCACCCGTTCGACTTTCGCCTGTCCTCGACCCGCTCCCTGTTCGGTCGTGAACTGCCGTCCCTGCACAATGCTGGTTGGGCAGTCGCACCGGCCATGGATCTGGTCGAGAAGGACAAGGCGTACGAGATCACGGCCGAACTGCCCGGGATTGACGAAAAGAACGTCGAGATCAAACTCGCCAACCATATGCTGACGATCAAGGGCGAAAAGACCGAAGAGAAAGAGGAGAAGGAAAAAGACTACTACCTGTCCGAGCGCCGCTACGGCTCCTTCCAGCGTTCGTTCCAACTGCCCGAGGGCATCGACGCCGACAAGATCGATGCAAGCTTCACCAAGGGCGTACTGACGGTCAAGTTGCCCAAGACCACCGAAGCCCAGAAGGCCGAGAAGAAGATCACGGTCAAGGCAGCCTGATTGCTGCCGCTAATTGTCCTCAGCGCGTCTGTTCGGCGCGCTGAGCTCGCAGATTGATCCGGGTCAATGCTCGGCCCCTCGTGGCGCTCCAGGATGATGTTCAATATTCAAGGAGCATGTCATGAACCAGATGTCCCATACCTCCTTCGCCAGTTTCAGCCACGCCGCCCAACAGGCGCAGCATTGGGTCAATGAACTCGCCAGGGATCTTTGCTGGAGCGAACCGAGCGCCTTTCGCCTTCTGAGGTCTGTCCTGAACACAGTGCGAGACTGGCTGTCGCCAGAGGAGATGGCCGATCTTTCGGCGCAACTGCCTGTTTTAATTCGTGGCATCTACTTCGAAGGCTGGAATCCAGCTGCCCCTGCGCGCGAGCGCAAGAAAAGTGATTTTGTCCTCAGCGTCAGAACCAGGTTCGGCTATGATGACGACGTCGATTTCGATGTTGCGATCAACGCGGTATTCAAGCTTCTCGAACGTCATATTTCGCATGGCGAAATTGTGCAGGTCAGAAACTCGATGAAGAAGTCGCTTCGAAAATTGTGGCCAGTGGATTGACCGATGTTCCGCGACCGGGAAGAGGCTGGAGAGAAGCTCGGCATGGAGCTGAGCAGGCTTCAACTGCACCAGCCCGTCGTGCTGGCATTGCCGCGAGGAGGCGTTCCTGTCGCGGCCAAGGTGGCCAAGGCCCTCAACGCTCCTCTTGATATACTTGTCGTCCGCAAGGTAGGTGCCCCAGGCAATTCCGAACTGGCTGTTGCCGCAATCGTCGACGGCGAGCCTGGGGACGTCGTGTTGAACCGTGAGATCGTTGAAGCCTATTCGCTCGATGATGACGAGCTTCGCGCCTTGATCGCTGCGGAGCGTCCCGAATTGGAGCGTCGGCGACTGGTCTATCGCGGCAAGCGTCCACCATTGTCTATCACCGGAAAGACCGCGATCATCGTCGATGACGGGGCTGCAACCGGCACGACCATGAAAATAGCGATCCGCGCCCTCAAGCGTCGGTCACCGCGAGAAATCATCGTGGCTATTCCTGTTTCACCCCGCGAGACGGTAGCCGAGCTGGAACAGGATGCGGACCATGTGGTCTGCCTGAGTCAGCCAGGACAGTTCCGCGCCTTGGGACACCACTACCTACGGTTCCCGCAGCTCTCTGACAGCGACGTTCTCGCCGCTATGGACGAGACTGCCCAGCGCTACATGACTGGCCAGCGGCACGTTGCCGGCCATAGCTCAAAAGCCGAGAAGACCAGGAGACCGCTTTGATGCAGATCCGCACGCTTACTACCTTGGAGTGCACCAAATTGCTGACGGCCAATCGTGTTGGCCGGCTGGCATGCGCGAAGGATGGGCAGCCCTACGTCGTGCCCTTCTATTATGCCCATTCGGATGCCAGTCTTTATGCGTTTTCCATGCCAGGCAAGAAGATCGAATGGATGCGGGCTAATCCGCTGGTGTCCGTCCAGGTGGACGAACATGGCCAAGGGCGAGGATGGAGAAGTGTCGTTGCCGATGGCCGATACGAAGAGCTGCCTGACCGGATCGGCCACAAGCTGCAACGGGATCATGCCTGGTCGGTCTTGAGCAAGCATACCGACTGGTGGGAACCTGGCGCACTCAAGCCCGTCGTTCCTCCCACAGCCGACAGTGCACCGCACGTTTTCTTCCGGATCTTGATCGAGCAGGTGTCCGGACGAGAAGCGAGCGAGTGAGTCGTCCCACTGACTCTTGCAAGGAATGGAAGGCCCGGCGCAAATTGCGCTGGCCCGTTCTCTTTCCGCCGTAGAATTGCTATCGCGCCATCAGGACGGGCAGCGATGGCTCCTCAAGCATCGACCTGGTGACCCCACCGAAGATGCGCTCGCGCAACCGGGAATGACCATAGGCGCCCATCACCAGCAGATCGGCGGCGACGTCGACAGCATGCTGGCGAAGCACGCCGGCGACTGAGTGGTTCGAGCTCGGCAGTCGGTCAACCGTAATCTTCACGCCATGACGGGCGAGATAAGTCGCGGCGTCTGCTCCAGGTTCCGCCCCGTGGTGGTATTCGTCCTCGATCGGGTCGACGATGACGAGGCGCACCTCTTCGGCGCCTTTCAGCAAGTCGAGCGACTCGCGAACGGCCCGCGATGACTCAAGGCGGGCGTCCCATGCGGCGAGGACGCGCTTCGGCTTTAGTGTCGGCCGTGCCCCGTCGGGAACGAGCAGCACCGGCTTTCCCGATGAGAACAGCGCGCCCTGGATGACTTTATCCTTCAGCCTATGGCTTGTGAGCAGGTCTGGTCCCAGAATGGTCAGATCGGCGTAGCGGGCGCGCCTTCCTATGACCTCGTCCGCCCAAGCCGTATCGGGATAGTCATCGCTCAAATCAGCCGACACGGCGCTTTGGGAAAGAAGGGCCGCGACGTCCGAAGTGCGCTTCCTGAGCCTTTTCAGCTCGGCCTGACGCTCCTCCAGCCAAGCCGGTGAGACGACAGCAGCATATTCGCCGCCCGAGGGTGGCGCGGCAAGCTCAAGAACGAGCACGGAGAGATGGGCGCCGATCTGTTCGCACAGCGAGGCGGCGAGCTTCAGATCGCCCTCACCGTGGTTGGGACCAGTAACCGTAAGCAATGTCCTGAAAGTCACGACCGCAGCTCCTGATTTCGAGTGAAGGTTCCATCGTGGCTTCAATCATTAGCGGGGGCAGCAGGCACGTTCATTGCGCTGAATCAAACAGCGTCGCTGCCGAGGCAATTGATACGCATCAAGGTGCTGGCGATGCGGGGGCAATAGGCTTCAGGCAATCAATCGGTGGAGACGCAAGTGAGATTCATGATCACCGCAGTTTTCGCAGCCTTGGCTTTCAATACCTCAACGGCGCAGGAAATGAGCTATGGCCAGGCCGAGTACCTGAATTCCTGCGCGGTCTGCCATGGTCTCGACGGCAAGGGTGACGGCCCCTTGGGCGACGGACTGGTGAAGCGCCCGGCCGACCTGACGCGCCTCTCCAGAAAGAATGGTGGCGAATTTCCGTATTGGCGCGTCTTTGCAGTGATCGACGGCCGCGCGATGGTGCCTGAGCATGGCGAACGCGATATGCCTGTCTGGGGCCGCCAATTCCTGCCCGATGACGCCAGGAAATACGGCCCCAACGCCGGAGAAATCGTCACCAGGGAACGTATCCACAACCTGGCTGGTTACGTCCAAGCGCTGCAGCGGTAGGCTTCAGGTCACGAAAGGTCTTTTGCGGTGGGAGCTTCAAGGAGGCAGGCCATGATCGTTGAAAACCAGGAAGCCGCGGTCACTATGCTGCTCGATCCCGCCACATACGGCGAGACGGGACAGGTGGAGGCGATCGAGACTCATATTTCGCGGATTTTTCTGGCTGGCCAACGAGTCCTGAAGATGAAGCGGGCGGTCAAGCTGCCTTATGTCGATTTCTCGACGCCGGCATTGAGGCTGGCCGCTTGCGAGAAAGAGGTGGAACTCAACTCGAAGACCGCACCCGGCCTTTATGTGGGTGTGCGGCGGATCACGCGAGAGGCCGATAGCAAGCTCGCCTTCGATGGAACCGGCGAACTGATCGATGCGGCGATCGAGATGGTTCGATTCGATCAGTCGAAGCTTCTCGACCGAATGGCTGTTCGCGGCGAACTGACGCCGACGCTGATGACAGCGGCCGCGCGCATGATCGTGCGATACCATCGCGGCGCGCCGGAGATCCACACCGGCAGCGGATCATCGAACCTGGCGGGCGTGCTCGATATCAACCAAGCCGGCTTTGCCACCAGCCATGTTTTCAAAAAAGACGAGATCGAGGCATTCGCCAAGGTCTTCCGCACTGCCCTCGCTCGTCACTCCGGCCTGCTTGACCGGCGGGAGGCCGCAGGCAAGGTCCGCCGCTGCCACGGCGATCTGCATCTGCGTAACATCTGCCTCTTCGATGGCGAGCCTCGCCTCTTCGATTGCATCGAATTCAATGACCAGATCGCGACTGTCGATGTGCTTTACGACCTTGCCTTCCTGTTGATGGACCTCTGGCATCGCGGTTTTCCGGAACTCGCCAATCTCGTGATGAACCGCTATCTCGACGAAGCCGACGATGAAGACGGGTTCATCCTCCTGCCCTTTTTCATGGCGGTGCGGGCTGCTGTACGCGCCCATGTCACCGCAACGCAGGTTGAGGAAGGCAGTGCCGATTCCGCCAGATTGATTGCCGAGGCCAGATCCTACTTCGAGCTTGCCCGAACATTTCTCCAGGCAACATCGCCGCGACTCGTTGCCTTCGGCGGCCTGAGCGGTTCCGGCAAGACGACAGTCGCCGAGGCACTCGCCGCCTATGTCGGCGCACCGCCCGGCGCGCGCATTGTCGAGAGTGATCGCATCCGCAAAGCCATGCATGGGGTGCCGGCCGAGACGAGGCTGCCGGACAAGGCCTATCGACCGGAAGTGTCGGAACGTGTTTATCGTCAAATGGCGTGGCAGGCCGGTCTGATCCTCTCCGAGGGCGGGGCAGTGGTCGCCGATGCAGTGTTCGACAGGCCAGATGATCGAAGCCGGATCGAGAAGGCGGCGAGTGACAGGGGTGTCTCATTCTCTGGATTCTGGCTGGAGGCGGATCCGCTTGTTCTTTGGCAACGGGTCAGCGAGCGCAAGGGCGGCCCTTCCGACGCCACCATCGATATCCTCTCCCGGCAGTTGCAGCGAAATACCTCCCAGTCCGGCTGGCTCAAGATCAACGCCGGTCGGAAGCTCACCGAAATCGTTGCGGAATTGAGAAGCTTCTCCGAAAGCGACACTTCCGAAACCCTGCGCACAGCCTCCTGACTGTGCGGCAGGGTGATTGACCTTAACGGAGGTCGAGCCTTGCCTCGACAAGGCCGGCTTCGCTTGGATGATGCTCTACCGAGAAGCCGAATTCGCGGCACATGGCCAGCATCCTCGTGTTCTCGCTGAGCACAAGGCCTTCGATCCGGCCGATCCCGTCGGCCTTTGCATAGTCGACGATCTGCCTGAGCAATTCCCAGCCCAGGCCGTGACCCTGCAGGTCGGTGCGCACCAGCAAGGCATATTCGGCAACGGAATGGTCTGGATCGCAGGAAAGCCGGCTGATGCCCGCCAAAGCGCCAGTGCCTGTCTCCAGAGCGACGAAGGCCATGTTACGGTCATAGTCGAGCTGGGTAAATCGCTTCAACATCTGGTCGGAGAAGCTTTTGCGCGGCGACAGAAAACGCAGCCGCAGATCGTCAGGCGAAATCCGGGCAAGGAATTCGGGATAGAGTGCGATATCGGCCGGTTTGATCGGCCGGATGTGATAGTGCGTGCCGCTCACCGAAAACTCCTTTTCCCAACCGGACGGATAAGGCCTGATCGCAAGCGCCGGGTTGGGGGCCGCCTCTTCCACGCGTTCCGGCTCGATTTCGATGCGGGCGTCAAGCGCAATCACGCCGGCTGCGTCGGCGAGCAGTGGATTGATGTCCATCGCAACGAGGCACGGAAAGTCGACGGTCATCTGCGAGAGGCTGTTGAGCGCCGCAATGATCGCCTGTCGGTGCGCCGGTTTGCGATCGCGGAACCCGGCAAGCAGGAGGCCGATCCGCGTTTGCGCGATCAGGTCACCGGCAAGAACGTCGTCGAGCGGCGGCAGCGCGGTCGCCGTATCGTCCATCACCTCGACCGCAACACCGCCAGCGCCAAACAGGATGGCCGGCCCGAAGATCGGATCCCGGTTCATACCGAGGATGAGTTCCTGCGCCTGTTTTCGCACCACCATCGGCTGAACGGCGTAGCCTTCAACGTCGGCTTTTGGTGCGTGCTTGCGCACACGCGCCTCGATTGAACGCGCGGCCTCGCCGGCGGCAGCGGCATCGGCAATGCTGAGGACCACCCCGCCAATGTCCGACTTGTGCGAGATCGCTTTGGACAGCAGCTTGACGACGACCTGTTCAGACATCTTGAGGAGGCTGCCTGCCGCCACTTCCGCTTCGGCAGGAGATCTGGCGACGATCGTCTCGGGTACCGGGATGCCGTAGGCGGAAATTGCCGCCTTGGCTTCGGGTTCGGTCAGCATTCGCCGCCCCTCCTTCGCGACCTGCCTAAATATGGCAAGCACGGCGTCTCGGTCGCTCGAGATATCCTCGCTGCGGCTCGACGGCGTGCGCATCAATGCCCGCTGGGCACGCGACCATTCGTTAAGGTAGAAGACGGCCATTGCCGCGTCAGCCGGCGTTTCGAAACTGGCAATGCCGGAATCCTGAAGAATTTTCCGGCCGGCGCGCGCCGTGTGTTCCCCGAGCCAGCAGGTCAGGACTGGTTTGCCGGCGATCATCCCTTCCCTTGTGAGTTCCGTCACCGCGCTTGCCGCGGCAATCGGTGAACCCAGCCCAGTTGGGCAATTCATCACCAGGACGACGTCCGTTCCGGGATCGACCGCCACCGCTTCGACGGCGGCCTTGTAGCGCTCTGGCGGGGCGTCACCAATGATGTCGACCGGATTGGCGTGCGACCATGTCGGCGGCAAGACGGCATTCAGGCGTTCGATGGTGGCGGGTGAAAGCGCGGCTAATTCCCCTTTGCAGTCGATGAGTTGATCGAGGGCCAATACCCCTGCCCCGCCGCCATTGGTGACGATGCCGACGCGAGCCCGCTTGAGTGGAGAGAAGCGGGCGGTCGTCTCAGCGGCATCAAACAGTTCGGTCAGGTCTTTGACGCGCAGGATGCCTGCGCGCAACAATGCCGCATCGACGACACGATCTGCCCCCGATAGCGCGCCAGCGTGGGTCGCCGCCGCTTTGGCCGATTGCTCATGCCGACCCGACTTGATCGCAATCACCGGCTTGACCCGTGCCGCCGCCCGGGCGGCCGAGATGAACTTGCGCGGATTGGGAATTGTTTCGAGATACATCACGATGGCGCGCGTGTGCGCATCTCCCGCCAGCATGTCGAGACAATCGCCAACGTCGACATCCGCCATGTCGCCGAGAGAGACGATATGCGAGAAGCCGACATTGTTGTCCGCGGCCCAGTCGATCAGCGATGTGGCAATGGCGCCGGATTGCGACAGCAGCGCGATGTTGCCAGGCTTGGCGGCCATGTGCGCAAATCCGGCGTTGAGCCGTAATGGCGGGATCATCAGCCCGACCGTGTTCGGCCCGATGATGCGGAAAAGAGTGGGCTTGGCAGCGTCGAGCGTGGCCTGACGCAATCCGTTCTCGCGCGTAAGCCCGGCTGTGATGACGACCGCCGCCCGCGTGCCCTTGTCAGCGAGGTCGCGCACGATGCCCGGAACCGTGTCCGGCGGCGTGACGATGACACCAAGATCTGGAACATCCGGCAGGTCGGCCGCCTTCGCGTAGCAGCATCTACCGGCGACCTCGGAGTATTTCGGGTTGACTGGCCAGATCTCGCCCGCGAAGCCGCCGCTGACGATGTTGTCGAACACGACGCGGCCGACCGAGCCTTCACGCCTTGATGCACCGAAGATGGCAACCGATTTCGGGGCGAACGCATGGTCGAGATTTCGGATCGTCACCCTTAGGTCTCCTGTTCATGGCGATAATCACCCGTCGATCTTGCCCGTTCGTTGCGTTGGATCAAAGCGTTCTCCGGTCATCGCGATTAGCTGTTGCGCAAGGTTCGAGGCGGCCGCTCGCAAAGTGGTGACGAGCTGTTGCGACCAATGACTGGAGAGTTGGATGAGCTACTATTTCAGCAAGACCATCGCCATGCCGTTTCCCGCGGCAATCGACCACGTGACCGACAAGCTCGCAAGCAAGGGGTTTGGCGTTCTGACCTCGATCGATGTCCAGCAGACCATGAAGGCCAAGCTTGGCGCCGATTTCAGGCCCTATATTATCCTGGGCGCATGCAATCCGCACTTCGCGTGGCGCGCGCTTCAGGCCGAAGACAAGATCGGAACCATGCTGCCTTGCAACGTAATCGTCACGGAGGTCGGTCCAGGAAAGGTAGAGGTCGCAGCGGTGGATCCGGTCGCTTCAATGGGCGCTATCGGCAATCGCGAGCTTGCGCAGGTCGCGAAGGATGTGCGGCGCCTGCTCGAGGACATGGTCCGCGAACTCTAGCGCCGGGGCCTTCAAGGTTGTGGGACATTGTATGAACGAGTCGGCTCTGCGGCGCGCATTGCTGGTCATTGCCATCTTGGGTCTCGCAGTTGGAATCGGAGCCTGGCGAACGGGGCTCGGCCCCCTTGAAGCCGACACGATCTGGGCGGTGGCGACCTTGCCCGTGGTGGCGGCTCTCGCCATCTCCATTCTGCGTGATTTCTGGATAGGCCGCTTCGGTGTCGATGCGATTGCCTTGGTGTCGATGTCCGCCGCGCTGCTGCTCGCTCAACCCCTGGCGGCAATAGTGGTCGCGATCATGTACGCCGGCGGCACGGTGCTTGAGGATTTCGCCCGCGGCCGCGCGGAACGCAACCTCAAGGCATTGACCGACCGCTCACCGCGTTTCGCTCACCGGATGTCAGCGCTGGGGACAGAGACCATCTCCGTGGAAGATGTTGCTGTTGGCGACGAGCTTTTGGTCCGGGCCGGCGAACTGCTTCCCGTCGACGGCATCCTGCTCAATGCTTCGGCCTCGCTCGACGAGTCGGCTGTGACCGGAGAGCCGCTGCCGGAACGGCGGACAGCGGGCGATATGCTGCGCAGCGGCACCATCAATGCGGGCGAGACCTTCAGCATGCAGGCTTCTGCCTTGGCAGAGCAGAGCACCTATGCCGCCATCGTACGCATGGTGGCTGCAGCGCAGACGGTGAAATCCCCGTTCATCCGCATGGCCGACCGCTTCGCCCTGTTCCTGCTGCCAGCCACTTTGCTGGTTTCCGGTGCCGCCTGGTACATCTCCGGCGATCCAATCCGGGCGCTGGCCGTGCTGGTGGTCGCGACACCTTGCCCGCTCATCCTTGCGGCACCGGTTGCCTTCATCGGCGGCGTGTCCCGCGCCGCGCGAGCAGGCATCTTGATGAAAGGCAGCGCGGCTCTGGAGGCCCTTGCGCAAGTCCGAACCGCGATCTTCGACAAGACGGGAACCTTGACCATCGGCGGCGCCGAGCTCATCGAAATCGAAGCCGCACCCGGCCGTGAAGCGAACCAATTGCTGCAATTGTTGGCATCCTTGGAACAGGCCTCGCACCATGTGCTCGCCGACTCGATCATCCGGGCGGCGCGCAGCAGACAGCTGATGCTTTCGCATCCACGTGATGTCCACGAGCATCGCGGTGCGGGCCTGAAGGGCCGGGTCGACAACATGTCAATCGCCGCGGGATCGCGGGTTCTCGTGCTCGCCAACAAGCCGCTGCCCAGCTGGGCGAAAAGCGGCGAAGAAAAATACCGGGACGAGCCGGTGCTCAGGGTTTTTGTAACACTCGGCGGACGGCTTGCCGGTGTTTTCACGTTCGGCGACGCCCTGCGTGTTGATGCGCATGATGCACTCGGCAAGCTGCGCTCGGACGGCATTGCGCGCATGATTATGCTCACAGGCGACGACGGCGTAGCGGCCAAGCGCATCTCCGCCCGGCTCGACCTCGACGCCATTGTCGCCGATGCGACCCCTGCCGAAAAAGTCGCGACGGTCGAATCCGAGAAAGCCTCGGCGCCGACGATGATGGTCGGCGACGGCATCAACGATGCCCCTGCCCTGGCGGCCGCAACGGTCGGTGTCGCCATGGGCGCACGTGGTGCCACCGCCTCCTCCGAGGCAGCGGACGTCATCGTGCTGACCGACAGGCTGCAGCCCATCGCCGATGCAGTTCGGATTGCACGGCGAACGCGAGCGATCGCCTTGCAAAGCATCATTGCCGGGCTGGCGCTGTCGGGGCTGGCAATGATTGCGGCGGCCATGGGGCAGATCACCCCGGTTGCCGGAGCGCTGCTTCAGGAAGGCATTGACGTGGCGGTTATCCTGAACGCGTTGCGCACCCTTGGCGATGGACATCTGTGGCGCGCATAGTGGTCGAGAGCAAAATCGGTGAATAGCCATGGCACAGCAGAATCTGGTTGTTTGCAGCAAATGCGGTGGGGTCAACCGCCTGCCGCCGGCCCGCGATGCCATGGACGCGAAATGTGGAAAGTGCGGGAACAGGCTGTTTTCGTGTCACCCGGAAGACGTCGACACCCGGGTTTTCGATTGTCAGATCGCGCGCAGCAGTCTCCCAGTTGTCGTCGACGTTTGGGCACCGTGGTGCGGCCCCTGCAAGATGATGGCTCCGGCCTATGAAGCAGCGGCAAATGAGCTGGAGCCGTATGTTCGCCTGATCAAACTCAATTCCGACAATGAACAAGCCCTTTCGGCCAGACTCGGCATTCGCGGCATTCCCACCATGATCCTCTTTCATGGCGGGCGCGAAATCGCGCGCACATCCGGCGCAATGACAACGGGGCAGATCGTCAGGTGGATTCGCGACCACCTGCCGATGGCCACCGCCTGAAGGCCGCCAGACATGGATTCGCTCATCGCCCGGCTCGGACTTGCCCTCGCAATAGGCCTGCTTGTCGGATTGGAGCGTGGCTGGCGCGAACGGGATGCGCCCGATCGCAGCCGCACGGCCGGCATCCGCACCTTCGGCATATCCGGCCTGCTCGGCGGCATTCTGGCAGCGCTGGCCGATGCGCTCGGCGCGGTCTCCGTGCTGGTCGGCGGATTCATCGCCTTCGCCGCAATCTTCGCCTGGTACAAGGCGCGCGAGGCCGCCCATGACGAGGATTTCAGCGTTACGAGTGTGATTACTGGCTTGGGCGTGTTCGCGCTTGGCGCCCTTTCCGTCGCCGGCGATTATCGAGCGGCTGCCGCCGGTGGCGCGGCATTGGCCGCAATCCTGGCCAGCCGCGAGGTCCTGCACGGCCTGCTGAAGCGATTGACCTGGATCGAGCTTCGCTCGGCGCTGATCCTGGCAGTGATGACCGCGATCGTTCTGCCCCTGTTGCCAAACCGGACGCTGGATCCGTGGGGCGGTTTCAACCCATGGGAGGTCTGGTTCCTCACGGTGCTGATGGCATCGATATCGTTCGCTGGCTATGTCGCTGTTCGCGTCCTGGGAACCACGCGTGGCCTGCTCGTCAGCTCCCTCGTCGGCGCCATCGTCTCTTCTACCGCCGTGACCTTGGCGCTTGCCCGCAACGCCACATCCGCAAGCAATCCGCTACCGCTGGCAGGCGCGGCTTCGCTGGCTGCAATGGTTTCGGTGCTACGCGTCTGCGCCGTGGTTTTGATCATCGAGCCAAGCGTATTCATCCCGGCCGGCATTCCCGCGATTGCCGCGGCGCTCGGTTTCGCGGCCTGCGGCGCATTGCTGTTGGCTCGCGCCGGCAGGGGTCACAAAAGCGGCGCACTGGCACGCAATCCATTCGAACTGGGCCCTTTGCTGCTTTTCGCCTTGCTCTTTGCGGTTGTCGCCACCGCGAGCGCCGCATTGGCTACTCAATTCGGCGGACGCGGCTTGCTGGCGAGCTCGGCGCTTGCCGGCACGTTCGATGTCGATGTCTCGGTGCTCAGCGCGTTGCGCCTGGTAAAGCATTCGGTCCCTGTCGAGACCGTGGGTCAGGCGGTGCTCGCCGCGCTTGCGGCAAACGCGATCGGTCGCCTCTTTCTGGCAATATTTGCCGGGCCGGTCAGGTTCTGGCTGCCGTTGGTTGGAGCGACCCTGATCGCAGCGGCCGCCGGCTACTGCGCCATGCTGCTGCCGACCCTCTGACGGCGCCGATTCGACGAGGTCCCTTTTGATGCGGATCAAGGGCCGAGGATCGCCACCGCTCTATGAGACTCCGTGAAAGGAGTTCGCCATGACCAATCTGAAGGACCTCAGCCCGAAATTCCGCAATGTCCGGCTACTGCTCGCGCGTGAAAAGGGCCGCCCGGAAGGCGACCGTGAAGAAGGCTATGACATGCTGGCTCCGCTCACCGGCGAAGGGCGAATCGATGCCGAGGAATGGAAATCGCACAGGGCCTCCTGCCGTGTTCGCCGCTTTCGCACCGGTGAGGAGGATCTGATCGGTCGGCTGCGGCGCAAGCCCGGCGGACGGTGGTATTTCGACTATGCCGAAGGCGACCGCGATGACGAAATCGGCTTTCATCTCGGCGACGAACGGTTTGTAACCGGTGAGTATGTGTCGATCGAGCGCAATGGCGCCATGCACACCTACCAGGTGGCACGGGTCGAGCGACCCTGACGCCTCTGGCCCAAGCCCTTGGGAGTAGACCATGCCGCGACGCATTCTCATTGTGGTCGGCCATCCCGACCCGTCCCCGGACCGGCTCTGCCGCGGTCTTGCCAACGCCTATGGCGAAGGCGCGGAAAAGGCGGGGCACGCCGTCCGCCGGGTCGATCTGGCAGCGCTTGATTTTCCGATGCTACGGACAATGCAAGAGTTCGAACACGGTGCCGTTCCCGGCGAACTAAAAGATGTTGCCGAGGCGATCGTCTGGGCTGAGCACATCGTCTTTGTCTTTCCGCTGTGGCTCGGGACCATGCCGGCAATGCTCAAGGCATTTCTCGAACAGGTCATGCGGCCAGGGACGGCCTTCGCCTACCCGGACAAGGGCGGCGGCTTCACCAGGACACTGCTTCGCGGCCGCTCTGCGCGCGTCGTGGTGACGATGGGCATGCCTTCCGTTGTCTACCGGCTATGGTTTCTCGGACACGGCATCGCCGGCATGAAGCGAAGCATTCTGCATTTTGTCGGCATCAGTCCGGTGCGCGAGACCTGGTTCGGCATGGTCGCTGGCGCCAGCGATGCGACCCGCGCGAAGTGGATCAGCCAGATACGCAATCTCGGCGAGCGAGCGCTGTAGGGTCCAAACTCAATCGGTGGCCTATCGCAAATGGCCGAGGTGGTGGGAGGTTACCCTCAGGCTGATCTACCGGAATAAGCGCGTTGCGCCAGAGCAGACGACCACTGATGTCGCCTTTTGGCCGGAAGGAGACCCGTCCGCATTCAGCAAGACATCGAGAAAAATCCGTTCTGAAATGCGGACCAACGACGTACAATTTACCGCCGAGCCGGGGATCGTCATAGCGAAGCACTAAGCCGACTCTCTCCGGACAAGGCATAGGCTCAGCCTCCGACTGACTGATGCAACGACTAGCCGCGCACATTTCGTCAATCGGTCCAGCCTAGCTGTTTAGTCCCGGCATTTGCTGGAGCGGATTGAGTTTGAAGCGTTCCGGTTGTGACGCCCACGCCTTGCAGATGAACTCGTAGGGTGTGAGACCCTTGAGGGTCTTGAGCCGGCGCGCGAAGTTGCAGGCAATCAACCAAAGCCGACGTTCCCCAACCGTTTGCGGTGCATGGAAAGCAGGTCTACGTGAAAATGCAGGGCCGTGAATCACGGTATTCCGCGTTCAGTTTCGACCGCTGAGCGGCCATTGCGCCATTCATCGGGGCAGCGACGACACAAGGGTCGCCTGCCCCGATGCTACCCGCATCAACTGCCGAATCCGCTCATTTCGAGACGGTCTGCGCCGCTTGGTCGATCGTATCAGCAATCACTTTAGGCTGAGTCATGAAGAGCGCATGGCTGGCCGACACCGTGGTCACCTTGGCGCCGATGCGATGCGCCATGTGAAGCAGCATGGCCTGGTCGAATGCTTTGTCTTCTGTGGCGATGACAGCCCAGCTTGGCTTCGACCGCCAAGCCGCGTTGTTGAGCTTCGTGCCGAAGGCCGACATGTTTATCGGGACCTGCGAGTCCCGCATGAAGACGACGTCTTGGTCACTAACGTCATGGGCGAAACCGGACTTGAAATTCTCCGGTTTCACGAAGCCGAAGCCATCGTCGGTAGTTTCGACAACAAACTCGGTGGCTGGTGCAAAACCTTCGTACTGCTGACCAGTTGTCTCCCCGGCATCTGGCGAAAGCGCAGAAACGTAGACCAGCCCCGCGACCTTGGGATTGACCCCTGCTTCCGTTATGACGGTGCCGCCCCAGGAGTGCCCAACGAGAACGGTCGGGCCATCCTGTCGATCAAGAACGCGCTTGGTTGAAGCGACATCATCCTCCAGTGACGTCAATGGGTTCTGGACGATGGTGACGCGATAGCCGCGTTGGGTGAGCTCGTTATAGACTCCACGCCAGCCGGAACCGTCGGCAAATGCCCCGTGAACGAGAACGACATTCTTAACCGCTTGCGCGTCGGGGATGCGGTCGGCGGAATGTGAGAGTGTTGGCGACGCCAAGCCTGCGCCGAGAGCGGTTGCGGCCAAAAGACTTTTGGTTTTGGTGTTCATGGAGAGCTCCTTTCGAGTTTAGGGGTGTGAGGGTTACGTTAGGCTTCGTCAGAAGAACGACACCTCTGACGGGTTTGCGCACGCTGTCTTCGGATTTGGGACGCGTCGCACGCAAAGGCACACGCCGCGTCCCGGGCGCAACTGGTTGTGCCGAAGAGTATCCGCAGACCTATGGGAACATGGGCGGATAGTTGGCGGCGTATGGGCCGCTATTGGTCTTGGCCAAGGGCGACTTGACAGTTGCCATCATAATCTCGCGGTCGGCACCATCGTCCTTGTAATAGTAGCTGTAGCCATTGATCGCAGGCGCACCACTCAGATGCGCATAGCGGCAGCAGCTGCGACCATGCGCGCGTGGTTGGACTGTACGCCGCCGATTGACACGAGTGTGTCCGCGCCAGAGGCGATGGCGTCCGGAATGATGTATTCAAGCTTTCTCAGCTTGTTTCCGCCCAAGGCAAGGCCGGAGTTACAGTCGTCGCGTTTTGCATAGATCTGAACCTTGTTCCCTAGCGCTGCGCTGAGCCGAGGTAGATGCTCGATCGGCGTCGTGCCGAACGTCAGCGGATAGCGTTCAAACTTTTCGAGAAGCGACACTTTTCGTCTCCGTTTCGGCTTTTGATAAGGAAAAGGTAATCGAAACACCGGGAAAGGTGCTCTCTAATTTTGCTGGTGAATCTTCTAAAAATGACGCAGAAGTGAGATTCCGCATCATTACCCGCCAAATCTGCGAGCAAATATGGAAGAATCTTCCGCAACGGCACTTGATCGCACAGACATCAAAATACTTCGTGCGCTTCAGACCGACGGGCGGCTCACAAATGCGGACCTGGCAATCCGTGTGAATGTCAGCGCGGCAACGTGCCATCGCCGCACGCAGCGCCTGTTCGACGAGGGGCACATCGTGGGAGTGCGCGCTGAGATCGCACCAACTTCCGTCGGACTCGGCGCGCTGGTCATGGTGGGCGTCGTACTCGATCGTTCGACGCCTGAAAGCTTCGCTGCATTCGAAGAGGCGGTACACAAGCTCAAGGAGGTCTTGGACTGCAACCTCGTCGCCGGCGACTTTGACTACCTTCTGAAGATACGGGTCCGTGACATGGCGGATTTCAACAAGCTTCATGGGCACAAACTCATTGCCCTGCCGGGCGTTCGACAGACTCGAACCTTCTTCGTTATGAAGGAAGTCAAGGAGAACGCACGCCTTCCGTTCTAGCGGGTCAGGAGCCCCCGAATTTTGCTGAGACGATGGCCTAGACTGTCGGGATGGTGCCGCCGTCGATTACGAACTCCGATCCGGTAATGCTGCCCGCACGGTCGGAGGCGAGGAATGCGATCAGGCTTGCCACTTCTTCCGGCTTCGACGGCCGGCCGATCGGAATGCCGCCCAGCGACTCCATGATCATTCGCTTGCCGACTGTCGCATCGCCACCTTGTTCCGCTCCCAGCCGCTCTGCCAAATGGACAGCCGCCTCCGTTTCGATCCAGCCGGGAGAAACCCGAGCAACGCGCACCCCTTGCGGCGAAACCTCTTTCGACAGGCTCTTGCTGTAGGTTGAGAGGGCAGCCTTTGCCGCAGCGTAGGCCGTCGTCGCCCCGGGCAATGGCAGCGTCCGCTGGATTGAGGTCACATGAATGACGACCCCAGTGCCGCGTTGTTACTCGGAACATGATTTGACCAGCGTCAAAGCTGGCAGCTCTGTCTTCCTGTTCATTGCCTCCCATCAGAGCTTTCAAATCTTGGGAGTGCATCATGACTACGGCTGATTTCAACATCCCCGTTTCGAAAGTCACCACCACAGCCCCGACGAAACTTCGACTGGGTTCCCTGACCGCATTGGTTGTCGGTTCTATGGTCGGCTCCGGCGTGTTCAGCCTGCCGCAGAACATGGCGGCAGGTGCTGGTCCTCTAGCCATCCTGATTGGTTGGGCGATCACCGCTGTCGGCATGCTGGCGCTGGTCTTCGTCTATCAGTCGCTTGCAACCCGCAAGGCCGAGCTCGACGCCGGTCCCTATGCCTATGCCAAGGCCGGCTTCGGTCCTTTCATCGGCTTCAATAGCGCCTGGGGCTACTGGATCAGCGCCTGGGTCGGCAACGTTTCCTACGCGGTGGTCGTATTCAGCGCCCTGTCCTATTTCTTTCCGGCCTTCGGCGACGGAAACACCTGGCAGGCGGTGCTCGGCGCATCGATCCTGCTGTGGCTGATTCATGTCCTGGTTCTCGCCGGAATCCGGCAGGCTGCCGTCGTGAACCTTGTCGTCACGGTGGCAAAGATCGCACCGATCGTCCTGTTTGTCGGAATTGCCGCCGTGGCTTTCAAACTCCAGGTCTGGTCCCTCGATTTCACCGGTCTGGGCAATGCCAGTCTCGGCTCGATCACCGCGCAAGTGAAAAGCACGATGCTGGTGACGCTGTGGGTGTTCATCGGCATTGAAGGCGCCAGCGTGTTTTCCGGCCGGGCCGAGCGCCGCAAGGACATCGCCACGGCGACCGTACTTGGCTTCTTCACCTGTCTCGCGCTCTACGCCCTTGTGTCGCTGTTGTCGCTCGGCGTCCTCAGCCAGCCTGACCTCGCCCTGCTGAAGAACCCGTCCATGGCAGGCGTGCTGGAGGCGGTTGTCGGACCTTGGGGCGCCATCCTTATCAACGTCGCGCTCGTCGTGTCCGTGGTCGGCGCCTTCCTGAGCTGGACGTTGCTTGCGGCCGAAATTCCGCACGCTGCCGCCAAGGACGGGACGATGCCGAAATTCTTCGGCCAGGAGAGCGAGCGTGGCGTGCCGTCGACCTCGCTTTTGATCACCAATCTGCTCGTCCAGGCTTTCCTGGTGATTACGCTCTTCGCACAGAGCACCTATCAGGCGCTGTTCTACATCGCCTCGGCGACGATCCTGGTTCCTTACATCTTCTCTGGAGCCTACGCGGCCAAGCTTGCAGTAACTGGAGAGAGTTATGAGAGCGGCGAGCAACGCATTGGTCCCCTGGCAGCCGGGCTGCTGGCGACGATCTACGGGCTCTGGCTCGTCTATGCGGCAGGACCGGCATATCTCTTCATGTGCGCGATCCTCTATGCGCCTGGCATCCTCTTCTACATCTGGGCTCGCCGTGAAACCAACCAGCGCGTGTTCCATCCTGTCGAAGCCGCGCTCGCAGCAGCGCTTGTCGCTGCCGGTATCGCTGCCGCCTACCTCATCTGGAACGGGAGCATCAGCCCGCTATGAACGCTCCTGTCACCACAACCCGACTTGGCGCCTTTTCCGAAGTCGGCCGGCTCCGCGAGGTGCTCGTACATCGCCCCGATCTGAGCCTGCAAAGGCTGACGCCGGACAATTGCAAGGCATTGCTCTTCGACGATGTCCTCTGGGTCAAGAAGGCCCGACAGGAGCACGACGTCTTCGTCGACGCGTTGCGCGAACGCGGCGTGCTGGTCCATTCGTTCGGAGAACTCCTGGCCGATACCATGAGCCTGACCAAGGCGCGCGACTGGCTTCTGGATCGCAGGATTCACGCAGGCATCGTCGGGCTCGACATGGTTGACGAGATGCGCGGTTGGCTTAGCGAAATGCCTTCGAAGCAACTGGCAGCCTACCTAGTCGGCGGCATTGCCCGTGCGGAGCTTCCTTTCGAGCCCAAAGGCCTGACCGGAAGGACGCTCGCTCCCCAGGATTTCGTGCTGCCGCCGCTGCCGAACCAGCTGTTCACCCGCGATAGCTCCTGCTGGATCTACGGATTGGTTTCGGTCAACGCCATGTATTGGCCCGCGCGACGCCCGGAAGCGGCCAATGTCGAAGCCGTCTACCGCTTCCATCCCCGCTTTCGTGATAGTGGTATTCCCTTCGTGTCGTCGGAAGTGGGAACAGGCACCAGCCTTGAAGGCGGCGACGTCATGCCGATCGGAGGCGGAACAGTGCTCGTCGGCATGGGGGAGCGCACCACGCCGCAAGCCGTGGGTGACCTTGCGCGCAGCCTGTTCGCAGCCGGCGAGGCGACGCGTGTGATTGCCGCCTTGATGCCGCGGGACCGCAGTTTCATGCATCTCGATACCGTTTTCACTTTCTGCGACCGCGACCTGGTCACCATGTATCCGCCGGTGGTCGACCGGTTGCGTACCTTTTCGCTGCGGCCGGGCGATGGCGAGGCGGCGGTCGAAGTCACAGACGAGACAAAGCCGTTTACAGCGGTGGTAGCCGAAGCGCTCGGGTTGAAATCGCTGCGGATTATCGCCACCGGCGGTGACCGTTACGAGGCAGAGCGCGAGCAATGGGATGACGGCAACAATGTCGTTGCGGTCGAGCCAGGCGTGGTCGTCGGCTACGACCGCAACGTCTACACCAACACGCTCCTGCGCCGTGCAGGCATCGAAGTGATCACCGTCGAAGGCGCGGAACTCAGTCGCGGCCGCGGCGGCGGGCACTGCATGACCTGTCCGATTGCCCGCGACGCGATTTGACCCGAAAGGACAATCCCATGTCGATCAACCTTCATGGCCGCTCCGTCCTGACCCTGGACGATCTCACGGCAGACGAAATCCGCTTTCTCCTCAAGCTGGCCGCTGACCTCAAAGCAGCCAAGCTCGCCGGGCACGAGATCCCGCGTCTCGTCAGGAAAAACATCGCGCTGATCTTCGAGAAGGATTCGACGCGCACGCGGACGGGGTTCGAAGTGGCAGCCTATGACCAGGGCGCCCACGTCACCTATTTCGGCCCCAGCGGCAGCCATATCGGCCACAAGGAATCCATGAAGGACACTGCCCGCGTGCTCGGCCGCATGTATGACGCGATCGAATATCGCGGCTTTGGCCAGCACCAGGCCGAATTGCTTGCCGCGCATGCCGGCGTGCCGGTCTACAACGGTCTTACCGACGAGGCGCATCCGACACAGATTCTCGCCGACCTCATGACCATGCGTGAATTCACGCACAAGCATCTTTCGGACATGACCGTCACCTTCGTCGGCGAGGGCCGGGACAATGTCGCGCTGTCGCTGGCGCTTGGAGCAGCCAAGGTCGGCATCGACATGCGTATCGCCTCGCCAAGGGAGCTCTGGCCGGATGAGGAATTCTGCGCCCATGTCCGGGACCTGGCGGAACGCAGCGGTGGCCGTTTCCGGCTCGACGAAGACGTGACGGGCTGTGTCCAGGACGCCGATTTCATCTACACCGACGTGTGGATGTCGATGGGTGAGGACAAATCGGGCTGGGCAGAGCGCATTCACCTTTTGACGCCCTACCGCGTCACCAGCGAGGTGATGGCTGCTGCCGGCAACCCCCATGTCAAGTTCATGCATTGCCTGCCGGCATTCCACGATACCGATACCGAGATCGGCGCCTACATCGCGAAGGAATACGGCATCGACTGCATGGAGGTCACCGACGAGGTGTTCGAGTCGGCGGCCTCAATCGTCTTCGACCAGGCGGAAAACCGCATGCATACGATCAAGGCCCTGCTCGTCGCCACGATCGGCAACTGAGATGCTTATCGTCGTTGCACTCGGCGGAAACGCACTGCTGCGTCGTGGAGAACCGATGACGGCCGGGAACCAGCGCGCCAACATCGTGCGCGCCGCCTCAGTGCTTGCCAAACTCGTCGGCGAAGGACACTCGATCGTAGTCACACACGGCAACGGACCGCAGGTGGGACTTCTGGCCCTGCAGGCAGCGGCCGCTTCGGAGGGTGGGACCTTTCCACTCGACGTGCTCGGCGCCGAGAGCGCAGGCATGATCGGCTATGTGCTCGAGCAGGAACTCGGCAACCTCCTCAAAGGGAGGCTTTTTGCGACCCTGCTGACACAGGTGAAGGTAGATTCTCACGATCCGGCTTTCGCTCACCCGACAAAACCTATCGGACCTGTCTACGATGAGGCAACCGCACGTGGGCTTGCCGGCGAGCGCAGCTGGCAGATCGCGCCCGATGGCGACAAATGGCGCCGCGTCGTGCCTTCGCCCAAACCTCTAGAGATATTGGAAGCTTCTGTGATCTCGTTCCTGGTCGAACGCGGCGTGATCGTCATCTGCACCGGCGGCGGCGGGGTTCCGGTGGTAGCGCGGGACGACGGCAGTCTTTGCGGCGTGGAGGCCGTTATCGACAAGGATCTGGCGAGCTCGCTTCTTGCCCGTCAGTTGAAGGCCGACATGCTGCTGATGCTGACCGACGTCGACGCCGTCTATGTCAACTACGGGACATCAGCTGCTCGGGCGCTCCGGCGAGTGACCTCCAAGGAAATATCCGGGCGGAATTTTCCCGCCGGATCCATGGGACCAAAGGTGAGCGCCGCGATCGAGTTCGCTGAAGCAACGGGCAAGCGTGCCGCAATCGGCAAGCTCGATGATGCCGTCGAGATTGTCAGGGGCGAGCGCGGCACATGGTTCGGAGCCGAGACTTGCCACGATCAGCCTTTCGTCGGGACTGCTTGCGCCCCGGTCCTCTCGAAATAGCGGGCTGCGTCCTTCGCCATCCGGCCAGTACACCAACGCGCGTAGACATCGGCAAAGATCAGACCGAGCCAGCGGGCTGGCGCCGTTTCCGGCAAGTCGTAGTCAATAAAGACCCGAAGTCGGCAGGATCTCACCTCAGGGACGATCTCGAAGCCCATGCGACAGGGGCCGATGACCCATAGATTTGGGGTCCCGATGGTTTCCCAAACCTTCAGTCTGGGCGGCATCCGGATCGCAACCACCTGTTCCGCAGACAACGCAATGCCTAATATTTTTCCATGGAACCCGAACTTGGAGCCGACCAAACGAGCTTGTCCGGCATCGAACTCGTAATCCATTTTCGAGCCGAGCATCATCCATGACGAGGCGCTCATGTGAGCCCCCAGATGCCTGTGGTCGTCGAGATAGGCGAACACGGTCTCGACCGCGGATTCTATTCTGACGGCAGTCTCGGTGGAACGCGGCATTGCCAGCATCATCTCACCTCCGATTCATTTTAGGTCTCGGGGAAGGCCTCCAGAAAACGGCCGATCCGCATCGGATGAAAACCGGTAAAACAAAGCGCTCTCTCCTGAGCCGCGGCATTGATCTGCGTCAAAGTGGCGACACGCAGCTATGCCATGCTAGAAAAATGGAAATGGAACTGGCCCAACTTCGCACCTTGCTTTCCGTGATCGTCCTGATCGCGGCGAGCGTCGTTGCGGGGGCCGGCTTCGCCGGACAGGCTCCGCGCACGGGCGCCAACATGAGCATTGCTACCGACGGTGTAATCCCCTCCGTTAGCAGCCCTCGCCAAGTGCAAGGCGATGTCATGGTGACAGGCTGGGATAACCTTCACGACGACGATTGCGGACCTGATTGCCGTCCGGACTGCGCGCACTCGACCGGCTCCAACTGTTGCGCTGCAAGCATTTCCGCCGGCGAATCCGGAATTCTTCATGATGCGCGGAATGCCCTCCGATTTATTGCAGGCAGGACGTTCCTGGCAACCGGAATCGACCCCGAGGCTCTCCTGCATCCTCCCCAGACCTTCGCCTGATATCGCGCCATCGCTGTTCCGGGGACTGTTGAATCCAGGTGCCCATCAAGGCGCATAGCGCGAGAACAATCCGCGAAACACAACCTGCAGCGGCGATCTGGGCTGCCTTGCGCACCCATTTCAGAGTTCGCCTGTCGGTCCACACCAACGACGAGGAAACAGTCATGAAAACCCACCTTCGATTGATCACGCTTGCCGCGTGCGTAACCCTATCAGGCGCGGCTTTCGCTCAGACAGATCCGCACCACCCGGCGGCCGACGCACCACAAACCACGACAACGGCGCCGGCCTCGGAGGCAATGCCGGGCGGGTCGTCCGAACAGTGCACGGCGATGATGTCCACCATGCAAAAGATGATGCCCATGATGCAGCAAATGATGCCGATGATGCGGCAGATGATGCAGGGCGGCGGAATGCACGGCGACCAAGGCGGCATGATGCAGGGCGGCAAGGGCGGTATGATGAACGGCACACCGATGGACGCTGCTAACATGCCCGAGGCCTCCAGGAATTACATGGATGCCATGAAGCGAATGGACGGACCGATGATGCAGGGCATCCAGGCCGGCGATCCCGATGTCGCTTTTGTCCAGGCTATGATTCCGCACCATCAGGGGGCGATCGACATGGCCCGCGCGGTCCTGCAATTCGGCAAGGATGATCAGGTCAAGATCTGGGCCAATCAGATCATCACGGCTCAACAGGCCGAAATTGCAGCAATGCAGGAATGGCTCAGGCAGCACGTAAAATGACAGGAGGAAGCCGTGAACAAACTCAGCACTCTGTCCGTCGGCATTGCGCTCGGCGTGACCCTAGGCCTGATGAGCATGCTCTGTGCTCTGGCCTTCGCCATCTGGCCGAACGCAACGCTCGATTTCTTCGGCGCTTTCACGCATGGACTTGACCTCAATGCGGTCAGATCGACGGCGCCAATGAGCCTTGGCCGCGTTCTCTACGGCGTCGTTGGCCTTGGCATCGTCGGCCTCGTCGCGGGTGTCGTGTATGCCTTGATCTACAATGTCGTCGCCACCGGGCACCGGTAGAGAAAGTCAGGATCAGATTTTGAACGCGGCGTCCAACGCGTCCACACGACCATCGATTTCACTGACCCTCCCGCGAAGTGGCCGGTGCGGGGACAAGACTGCCGGGTCATCGTGCATGTCACGATCTGGAAACCGAAGACCATGGAGTCCAGTTCCGACAAGGGGGCGACTGGGCGGCTTTCGCGCTTCGGGCGCCGGCATGATGCGCTGCCCTCCGCCTTGCGACTGTTCCTTCGATGGGGCGACCGCAAAGAAGCGATCAGGGCGGTACTCCCCTGGCGGATGTCACTGTCTCGGGCTATCGAATGACGGGATCAGGCCCGCGCTGGCCAGGAACGTGCGGGCTGCTTTGCGAACCTCCTTCACCTGTCCAACCAAAAGATGTCCGCCAGTATCGTAGACGACCAGCTTGGCACCAGGGATCTTGCCCGCTGCGAACTCAGCTGCCGGCAGCGTGTTAAACAGATCGTCGCGCGCGGAGATGATGATTGTCGGCGCAGTAATTTCTTCCAACGGCGGCTTGTGCAACTCGGGGGTGCTATCGATATTGATTCCGGGGAAGCGCAGCGACAACGGCTCAACGCTCTCGACGATGCTCCTGACCCGGTTTTGCTCGGCGCGAGGCGCAGCCTCTACCAGCGCGGGTCGAACGCCGAGGAAGCGAATGAGCATTGACGGCGCGATTTTCTCGGCGGCCCACCAGGCGAAATCGCCGCCAGCATTGACGGCCCAGAAGGCGAACTTGTTGCCGCGGCTCACGTCGATCGAGACCGGACTGGTGGGCAAATAAAGGGCTGGGACTATCAGAATGAGGGCGGAGACCTTGTCGGGGTGCCGCAGTGTCAGCTCAACCGCAGAACGCGCGCCTGCCGAAATGCCTACGACCACCGCTTTGGAAACGTTCAGTGTGGAAAGCAACGCCGCGTGCGCATCAGCCTGCGCGGCTGGAGAGCAGTCCTGCGGAGCGGGCGTGCGCAGATAGCCGAAGCGCGATGGCGCGATGATCCGAAAGCCCTCACCCACAAGGTCGGCATTGGCAAGGCCTTGGTCAAAGCCGCCGCCAGCGCCGTGGATCGACAGCAGCGGAATACCCGCGCCGCTGTCGGCGTATTCGACCGGGCCTATGTCGAGGTTGGCGACCAGACTGCCTCGGCTGGCTGCATCGCGCCTGTGGCCAAGCTCGTTCTTGTAGAGCAAGAACGCCAAGCCGGCGGCAGCCGCCATGGCGATGATCATGGCCAGCAGGAAGCCTTTAGTTCGGCTCATTGCAACAGCTCACAAAAACGACCGGCGAATATTGACCGGTCTTGCCTGGAAGCAGGTTGATTTAACTCAATCCCCCTGAGTTGACGCCAACACGCGGTGGACTGCGGACCTAGTCTACAGCAGCGACGCCGACGACATAGTTCTTGCCATAGGCCTTGGCGCACTTGGGACATGTCGTGTAGAAGAAATACACCTCGCGCGGCTCCGCGTTTCGATCACGCGCGATCCGCCGCATCGTCCCATCTCCTTGCCTGCCTGTACGGACCCTCGAACACCTTCGTCACGTAGTCGCCACTCAGTGTGGTCATCTCCTCGCCGGGGGTCGCTTTCGAAACCGCGAACAGATGCTCGCTGCTCCAGGGCGAGATGTCCCTGCTGAACACGATGAATTGATCAGCGTCAGAGGCCCCGGCATCTTCGATGTGCCTGTTAACACGCGCAAAAACGCTGCCCATGTTCATAGGGATGTGCATGATACTGTGAGTAGCGGCCTTAACAAACTGCTTGTTTTCAAAGTGCGGTTCCTGGCCCTCCCAACCCGCGGGATTGAACCTGGGGCAGCAACCAGTGGAGTTCACGCTGGCGTCGTATCGAGGCGTTTCATTCGTTTGCATCGCCGTTGTCCCTGGGATTGAATTGACAACTATTTACGGGCAATGAGCCCGGCCATTGTTGATCCTCGTCAACCCTCCCGGACCTGATCGATGCACATCAAAGCGGTCGTCGCCTTTGTTCTTCGACCGCCTTCAGGCGGACGACTGAAACCGAGCAAAGGGCCTGTGCCACGACTTTGGTCGAGACGCTGCCGAGGTGACGGCGGATTGCCGAGGACGCCCGGGCTCCAACGACGATGTGTCCGACATCATTGTGCTCGGCGTAGTTAAGGATCGCGTCACCAGGGCTGACTGCTTCAAGCACATGATAGCTGATGCGGTCTTCCGGCAGGCACAGCGGGCGGGCCCAATCCTTAAGCCCGACGAGCCGGTTCAAATACTCCGAACGCCCTGTTTCGTCGGCCGCCGGCGTCTCGCCGATAATTTCGGTCTTCAGGACCGTCACGCAGGCCAGCCAGGAATCCTCGCGCGAGGCAAGCACACGGGCGGTTTCGTTGAGAACTTCGCCTGCCAGCGCATCGCTGCCCTTGGCCAGATCGACTGCGGCAAGAACAATTGACGGTCCGGCCTGTGTCCTCGACAAGGTCGGCTTGCCGACAAGCGATCGTTCATCCGTCTTGAAAAACAGCTTAGTGATAGCAGCCCACACCCCCTCGCCCTGGGGCTTGCGCCTGACCAACACCACCTGGTCGGGGTTCCTCAGGTCGGACAGAACGTGTGCCGCTTCGACATATCGTTGAGACCTGTCTACCTCCATGCATCTCAGGATGATGGCTTCCAGCCACTGCGGAATGGCGTGGTCGATATCTCGCGGCGACCTGGGCGCATGATAGAGCCTGCGCCTCATCCCCGCGAAAGTCGTCGGCCGGCCGAACGGCTCCTCGCTCGTAGCCAGCTGATAGAGGATGCAACCCAGTGCAAACACGTCACTCGCAGGATCCGACCGCTCTCCGAGCACCTGTTCCGGCGAAATATAGACGGCGGTGCCCATCGGCATCGAGCTCTCCGCGCCGAGAAGATCGGGAAGCTCTGCATGCCGGGCGAGCCCGAAGTCGAGGAGCACTGCCCCGCGCTCAGCGAGAATGATATTCTCGGGCTTGAGATCGAGATGAACGACCTTCTGCCGGTGTAGGGAGGCGAGTGCCGTCGCGATCTCGGTGCCGATCCTTGCCACCTCGTCCACAGGCAGCGGCGCATTGCCGACGAGATCTGCCAGGCCAGTGCCGGTCACGAACTCCATGGCAATATAGGGAACCTGCGCCAAGCTGCCGGATTCCGCAAAACGTGGCACATGCGGTCCCGACAGGCGCTTCAGGATCAGCTCCTCCGCCTCGAAACCGAGGATGACGGAAACATCCCCGCCCGGGTCGAGAAAGGGTATCTTCAGCACAAGCGGGAAATCATACCGCGGATTGGTCGCCCGCCAGAGCGAGGCCATGCCGCCGGAAGGCAATTTTTCGACCAGCTTGAAACCATCGATGACTGCCCCTGCCTCAAACCGTTGCATCGAATACGTCTCCTTGGAACCTAGCGGCCGATCTTCAGACGCATGCCAAGCCATCCAGGCAGACCGGCAACTTGGATCTTGCGGGCCGTTTCTTCGTGATTATAGGGAACGCGAACCATCGTGACCTCGTGCCGCTCCGTGTCGACAAGAACAAAGCACGCCGCCGGGTTGCCATCGCGGGGTTGGCCGACCGCTCCCGCAATCACCACGTGCCGCCGCAGCTCGGACAAAGGCGCTGCCACATTGTCCAGTGGCTGAAAATGCATCGGTCTGCGGTTGGGCAACGCGTAGTAGATGGCGGGAATATGGGTGTGGCCGCAGAAAACAGAGCGGACGTCACTTGCCGACAGGCAGCGTTCAGCTGCGTCCACGTCGCGTATATAGGGCCATTTACCCGGTCGCTCCGCGCTGGCGTGGACATAGAACCGGTTTTCAGACTGTAGCGAAAACGGTAGTCGCGCCAGGAAATCGACATGTGCCGGCGTGAGCCGATCGCGGGTCCACTGGATGGCGAACCGCGCATTCTCAGTCATGTCGCCCCGGTTCCGCACGATTGCTTCGTCATGGTTGCCCAGGATGCATAGCGCGCCGTGCGCCGTCAGATCGGCAGCTCTCTCGATCACATAGATGGGATCAGGACCATAGCCGACCAGATCGCCGAGCAATACCAACTCGTCTGGACCGCGTTCGTGAACAGCCTCTAGGACCGCGTCGAATGCCTCACGATTGGCATGGATATCAGACAGGATGGCAATGCGCATTCAAACGTCATCCCGGGGCCAGGCAGGTCGTATTGACGCTGGCGTCGTATCGAGGCGTTTCCTTCGTCTCCATGACCATACAGGCAATGAGGCCAGCCACATTGACCCTGGTCAACCTGGCGCAGGGCGCACGGATTGATGCGTATCAAAGCGGGCTGAGCGTACGCCTGTTAGGCAAATACGCAACGAAGCTTGGAGACAGTCATGGCTCACAAACAGGTATTGTTTCGTTCCGCTGCGCGCGAAAAGGTTCTTCGTGGCGCAACCCAGCTCGCCGACGCCGTGCGCGTGACGCTCGGGCCGCGCTCGAAATCGGTTTTGATTGAAAAGAAATGGGGCGCTCCCGTCGTCTGCAACGACGGTGTGACCATCGCCAAGGAATTCGACCTGAAGGATCCCGAGGAGAATCTTGGCGCGCGGATGCTCAGGCAGGCGGCCGAAAAAACCGGCGACATGGTCGGTGACGGTACCAGCACGTCAACCATTCTGGCCCACGCGATATTCGCCGACGGGGTACGCAACGTCGTCGCCGGCGCCAGCGCGATCGACATCAAGAAGGGTCTCGATCGTGCAACGAAACGCGCGATCGAAACACTCAAGCAGATATCTCGGCCGGTCTCGACCCGTCGCGAGAAAGAACAGGTGGCAACGATCTCCGCGCACAACGATCCTCTCATCGGCCAGTTGGTCGGCGAGGCAATGGAGAAGGTCGGCGGCGAAGGCGTCATCACGGTCGAAGAGTCGAAGACCACCGAGACCGTGCTGGACGTCGTCGAAGGCATGCAGTTCGATCGCGGATTCCTGTCACCGTATTTCGTGACCGACCCCGAGAAGATGGAAGCTGTCCTGGAAGATGCGCTTGTGCTGATCGTGGAGAAGAAGATCGCTTCGCTGAACGATCTCATCAAGTTGCTGGAAGCGGTGGCAAAGTCGGGCTCGCCCTTGCTGGTTGTCGCCGAGGAAGTCGAAGGCGAGGCGCTTGCGACGCTTATCGTCAACCAGATCCGGGGCACGTTCAAGAACTGTGCCGTCAAGGCACCCGGCTTCGGCGACCGCCGCAAAGCCATGCTGCAGGACATCGCCATCCTGACCGGCGGACAGGTCATCTCCGAGGACCTCGGGCTCAAACTGGAAAATGTCACGATGGAGCAGTTGGGGCGTGCGAAGCGGATAGTCGTCGACAAGGACAACACGACAATCATCGGCGGTGGCGGAGACGCCAAGGCGATCAAGGGCCGTGTCGAACAGATCCGGCGCGAGATCGACAATACGACGAGCGACTATGACCGCGAAAAGCTGCAGGAGCGGCTGGCCAAGCTTGCGGGGGGCGTCGCCGTCATCAAGGTTGGCGCGCCGACCGAGGCCGAGATGAAATCGAAAAAGGAAGCGCTCGATGATGCCATCAGCGCCACCAAGGCCGCGGTCGCCGAAGGCATCGTTCCTGGTGGGGGCCTTGCCCTGTTGCGCTGCATTGCGACAGTGGCAGACGAGGAGCAGCATTGCGAAGGCGACGAGCGGACGGGCGTGCAGATCCTCAAGCGCGCACTCGAAGCACCAGTCCGGCAGATCGCTGAGAATTCAGCGGTGGACGGCGGCGTTGTCATTGCCAGGATGATCGAAGGCACCGGCAATTTCGGCTTCGATGCGGGAAGGAAGGAATATGTCGATCTGGTCGAAGCAGGCATCATCGACCCGACCAAGGTGGTGCGCATCGCGCTTGAAAACGCCGTCTCGGTGGCCAGCGTGTTGCTGTTGACCGAAGCGACCATGACCGAAATTCCGGAACCGACCAAAGAGCGCGCTCTCGAACCGGGAATGACGATGTAGGTGACTTTGCGAGGCGTCCTTGATGTGGTGGATAGGCAACTCGACGATGGTTTCGTCGCAACAAGTGTCGCGCTGAGCGCATTCCTATCCAAGTCGACCGTCCTCTCTTGGCTGCGGCGTCCAGCGTCTCGCCAGCCATCCTTACCTACGAGAGGACCGGCCGCGATTTGCCTGATGCCGAGATGCTCGCCTGCCGCAAGCCTTGGAGGGACTGGGCGCAATCCACTCCCGAAGACGCCATGGGCGGTGCCGGCGTCGGGCTTCGCTTCGATGCGGATTCCAGACGATTCGGATTGGAGGCGGAAGGCGGCGTGGCCGGCGATGAAGACGCGTCCTGACGAACTGGCAAGGCATGCATGCTTTGATGCGCATCAAGGCGCGGGATCGGACCTCCGGTAATCCTGCGATAGATCTCATCGGAGGCACGAAAATGATCTTTAACACCATCATGGTTCAACTCGATGTCGATTCTTCGGCAGCGCCGCGAACGACCTATGCGCTGGAGTTGGCGCGACGCTTCGAAGCCACGCTGATCGGCTTTGCCGCAGCCGATGCGTATGTGTTTGTTCCTGGCGACGATGGCGGCGTGGCGGCGGCGGAAATCATGCGTCAACGCCGGATCGAGATCGAGGATCGCCTGAAGATCCTACGGGAAGAATTCCTGAGCGTCGCCGGAGACGATGCCTCCTGGCGCGAGGAGATAGGCGATCCGACACGTCTGCTCGCGGTGCATGCCCGCGCCGCCGACCTCATCGTGACCGGAGCTCCAGCCAAGGGAGTTGCCAGAGATCACGACCGGGTGATCGATGCCGGAACGTTGGTGCTGTCGGCCGGACGACCCGTGCTGCTTGCAGCCGACCAACTTGCTCAGCTCGACCGCAAAAAGGTTGTGGTGGCGTGGAAGGATACCCGCGAGGCTCGGCGCGCAGTCACCGATGCACTGCCTTTTCTAATCGGCGCACAAGAAGTGCTCGTGGCAACGATCGAAGAACAGAACCAGAGAGATGCGCGCGAAAGCGTCGGCGACGTCGTCCGGTTCCTGATGAGGCATGGCGTCAAGGCACGATCGGAAGTTTTAGGCGGCGGCCATGCGGACACTTGCAAAACCGTCACCGAACTCGCCCGCGGCATGGGTGCTGAACTTGTGGTCGCTGGCGGCTACGGTCACAGCCGGTTCCGTGAATGGGCCTTTGGGGGCATGACCCGCTCCCTGCTCCAGAAAGGTTCAGTCAACCGATTGTTCTCGAACTGACTGCTTTCGGTGAAAATCAGGCTGGCGACTAAGCGACACGGCGGCCAGGTCCTGCTTTCGTTCAAGCTCGATCGCTTCGTCCCGCAACGGAGGTATGAAGATGAAGGAACTGCCGCTTTCAGAGGTCTACCGACTGATCGAGCCCGGTCCCGTCGTTCTGCTGACAACCCGGGCCAGAGGCCGCGCCAACGTCATGACCATGTCGTGGCACACCATGGTTGAGTTCACACCCCCGACGATTGCCTGTGTCGTATCGAGTGGCGACTTCTCTTTTGCCGCACTGCGCGACACGAAGGAATGTGTGATCGCGATTCCGGCCGTAGGGCTGGCGGAAAAAGTCGTGAAGGCAGGCAACTGCTCAGGCCGCGACAGGGATAAGTTCGCGACGATCTGGCTGACGCCGTTGCCCGCCGAGCATGTCGCCGCGCCCTTGGTCACTGAATGCTTCGCCAATCTCGAATGCCGCGTCGTCGATACCCGCCTGGTCAACAAATACAATCTATTCGTTCTGGAAGTTGTGAAGGCGTGGGTTGATCCGGGGCCAGCCAAAGCCGAAGACCATCCACCATATTGGAAAGGGAGCATTCGTGGTGGACGGAGAGATCATCCATTTCGAGTCGCGAATGCCTTGAGATCGGCCGGTTGATCGGGGTCAAGGATCGCAATGCCTTAAGGTCTGGGGTGCCGTTGTGAGGTGCTCGGACATTTTGATCGAAATCAAAACCTTCCCCACCGTGTTCATTCATATGATTTGGAATCAGGCATCTAATCAATGCGGGTTCAATGACGGACATCGTCGCTAGGCTTCTCGATGCGTGCAATGCCGAAAAGAACCAGGGAGCGGATTTTCCAACGATCTGGAAAACTATCCTGAAGGCGCACCCCTACGTTGCGGGATCGCCAATTCAGGACAGCGGCGAGGACGGGCCTATACTGAGAATTCCTCTCATCACCGGTCAGTTTCTCGTCTTTCTCGGCTCGAACTTCTCCCTCCTCTAGCCGCAGCTTCCGCATGTCGGTGATCCGGCAGGGCGGGCTCGACCGGGTGACTACGGTACCGTGCGCTTTCGTGGGGAGGAACTGACCATCTCTTCCGAGAGGCTGCTCATCCGCTTCCGGCGCGACCATGTCGGCTTTGACGAGGCGTTCAACCCGACGAAGGCTCCGGGTTCAATGTCCAGTTCTAGGTAGTTTCCCGTAGGGACATAACCGAATTTCGCCATCCATGGATTTGCGCGATTGCTGTGTCACGGATCAACCGGGAAGACAGCCATGCACGCCTACACCGCCTCCAGAATCTCGCTGCCGTCGCATCCTGCTCAGCCGAGCCTGCCGACGGCATTCGACTCCGGACCGCTGCAGCCGGTCAGTTTCTTTTCCGCCGGCTCGGAGATCTATGCCCAGGGCGAGAAGGCCGGAGCTTTCTACCAGGTCGAGTTCGGCGCCGTGCGCGTCTATCGCCTGTTTGCCGACGGCCGCCGGCAGATAAGCGCCTTCCATCTGGCTGGAGAGACGTTCGGCTTCGAAGCCGACGCGACGCATCATTTCTTCGCCGAAGCAATCAATTCCACCGGTGTCCGCGTCTTTCGTCGTATTGCCGGAGCCGACATGTCCCATCAGTTGCTGCCCCTGGCGCTCAAGGGGCTGACAAGGGCGCAGGAGCACCTCCTGGTCCTCGGTCGCCAGAATGCCGTCGAACGTGTCGCCGCGTTCCTGGTCGACATGGTGGAGCGGCAGGGCGGATTGCGGCAGGTCGAGCTGCCGATGTCGCGCGCGGACATCGGTGACTATCTCGGCCTCACCATCGAGACCGTCTCGCGGGTCTTCACCAGGCTGAAGGAGAAAGGCGTCATTCGCCTGCTCAACCTGCGCTGCGTCGAAATCGTCAAGCATGACGCGCTTCAGAATATGAGCGAGTGAGGCAGCTTGATTGGTTAACCCGCAGCGGACGGCAACCGCCGAGCACGCCAATACCATTGCGAGCGAAACCGGGAAGAAAATGGCTATGGACAGCAAAGATACTCTTACCACACGCACCGGATTCCGCTTCGAAGTGCGCCCCGCGCGTCGCGAAGACGAGCCCACGGTGGCGGAATTCTTCACTCATGTGACGCCGGAGGACATGCGATTTCGCTTTCTCGGCGGGGTGAAGGAGGTTTCGCATGAGCGGCTGGTGGCGATGACGCGTTCAGACGACGCCCGTATCCATAATTTTCTGGCATTCGCGATCGACGGGATGCTGATCGCGGTTGCGACGCTGGCAAGCGATCGAGCCGATCGAAACGGCGAGGTTGCGATCTGCATTCGCCAGGATCGCAAGCATCTGGGCGTTGGCTGGGAGCTGCTCGCCTATATTGCGAAATATGCCGAGGAACTCGGCCTCAAAGCGATCGAGTCGATCGAGAGCCGTGAAAACCGTGCTGCGATCGAGGTCGAGCGCGACATGGGTTTCACCGTCACCACCGATCCCGACGATGCGACGCTTGTCCTGGTACGGCGGGAGCTGGGGGCGCGATCAGCCGCGTAGCTATCGCGCTCCCTCCCGGGCTGTTGCGGGCGCGGCAGAGCGAAAAATGAGCATCTCCGTGGCCACAGCTCTTTCTTCATCCGCTGGAATGACAAGGACGTCAACGCGGGAATTCGCAGCGCTGACCACCTCCTCGCCTCTTCGGTTTCGCTTGTCGTCGAGACCGACTCCAAGCCAGGCCGCGGCGGCGCTGATCCTTTCCCGGACCAAGGGCGCGTTTTCGCCAATGCCGGCAGTGAACACCAGCGTATCCAGTCCTCCCATGGCAGCGGCCAGCGATCCTATCTCGCGTCCGATGCGATAAACGAAGAGATCGACAGCCTGAGCGACGGCAGGGTCGTCCGAGTCGATCAGGGTCCGCATATCACCGGATATACCAGACACACCGAGCAGGCCGGATTGCTCATAGAGAAGCGTGGCCAGTTCGTCCCCGGACATCCGCCGTTCCTGCAGCAAGTGGAGGATGACCCCAGGGTCGAGCGCGCCGCAACGCGTGCTCATCACCAGGCCGTCCAGTGTCGAAAATCCCATCGTCGTGGCGATGCTTCGTCCGGCGTCCATGGCGCACAGGCTGGCGCCGCTGCCGAGATGGGCGACGATCGTGCGGCCGCCGGCGCGAGCGCCGTAGCGGTCACGCAGCCTCGAAGCGATATGGCTGTATGACAACCCGTGGAAGCCATAGGAGACGATGCCCGCCTCGGTCATCGCGCGCGGCAGCCCATAGATCTTGGCAAGCTCCGGCCGGGTCGAATGAAACGCCGTGTCGAAGCACCCTATCTGGAGGGCCTGCGGCAAGAGTTCAGTGGCCAGCGCGACGATCTCGAGATTGATCCGTTGGTGGATCGGCGCCATCGGCTCGAGCAAGCGCAGTGCTTTGAGCGTGCGTTCGTCGAGCAGCGTCGCTTCGGTGAAGTCACGCCCGCCGTGAACGATCCTGTGCCCTACCCTGCCGATGCGACGCAGGAGACCGCTGTCGGCGAGCACGGAGGCGACCGCCGCGAACGCCTTGTCCATATCGATCGGTGCGTCGCCCAGACTTCTGTCAATCTCGGGCCTGCCGGCTATGGCCTCGACGCGCAGCCGCGGATGTTCCCCTAGCGAGGAGACGTTGCCGTGCAGCAGCAGCGGGAGCCCGTCGCGTGTCTCGAAGACAGCGAACTTCAGGCTCGACGAGCCGCCATTCAGAACGAGGATCGCGTCGATCATGGCTCTGTCCGATATGCTATCGCGACCATTTCCGGAAGAACGGAACCGGCTCACCGAGGACTGGCGGGCGCCACTTCGGGGTCATGGTCCCACTTCCAGTTGAGTATCTCCGGCATATCCTGCCCATGGGCGCGAATATAGGCTCGATGTTCAAGCAGCTTGCTGTCCATCGCCTGCTTCAGGCCGACCCGCGTGCTCTTCAGCCGCGGAATCCAGTCGAGGACGCTTTGGACGATATGAAAGCGGTCGAGGCCGTTCATGACCGTCATGTCGAATGGGGTCGTGGTCGTGCCTTCCTCATTGTAGCCGCGCACATGGATGTTGTCGTGGTTGGTGCGACGATAGGTCAGGCGATGGATGGTCCAGGGATAGCCGTGATAGGCGAAGATGACGGGCTTGTCGGCGGTGAACAGCGCATCGAACTCGCGATCCGACAGACCGTGCGGATGATATTCCTTTGGCTGGAGAGTCATCAGGTCGACGACATTGACCACCCTGATCCTGAGATCAGGAACCTGTTGCCTGAGGATCTGCACGGCCGCCAGCGTTTCGAGGGTTGGGACGTCGCCAGCGCAAGCCAACACGACGTCGGGCTCAGCCCCATCGTCCGTTGACGCCCAGTCCCAGATACCGATGCCTGCCCGGCAATGAACGATTGCCTTGTCCATCGACAACCACTGCCATGATGGCGGCTTGCCTGCGACGATGACGTTGATACGGTTCCAGGTCTGCAGCACATGGTCGGTCACGCAGAGTAAGGTGTTGGCGTCCGGTGGCAGATAGACCCGAACGATGTCGGCCTTCTTGTTGAGGGCGACGTCGATGAAACCAGGGTCTTGATGGCTGAAGCCGTTGTGTTCCTGATGCCAGACATGGCTCGACAACAGATAGTTCAGCGATGCGATCGGCCGCCGCCAAGGTATGTCGCGGCAGGCATCCAGCCATTTCGCATGCTGGTTGAACATGGAATCGACGATGTGGATGAACGCCTCATAGCAGGAGAACAGGCCATGGCGCCCGGTGAGCAGGTAGCCTTCGAGCCAGCCCTGGCAGGTGTGCTCGGAGAGGATTTCGAGAACCCGGCCATCGCGCCCGAGATGAACGTCTTCGGGCAGGATTTTTTCCATCCAGCCACGCTCGGTCACTTCAAAAACGTCCTGAAGGCGGTTTGAGGCAGTCTCGTCCGGGCCGACGACGCGGAAGTTCTTCGCGGCCTCGTTCAACCGCATGACGTCACGCAGGAAACTGCCCATCACCCGCGTCGACTCGGCCTTGACCGCACCGGGGCGCTCGACTGAAACGGCATGGTCATGCAAGGCCGGCAGATCGAGAGACTTGCGTAGCAGGCCGCCATTAGCATGCCGGTTGGCGCTCATCCGCCGTGTCGCCTGCGGTGCCGTGGCGCGGATCGACGCAATAGGAGCGCCAGCGGCGTCGAACAGTTCCTCCGGCCGGTAGCTTCTCAACCACTCCTCAAGCAGCTTGAGATGCGCGGGATTTTCGGCAAGGCCTGACAACGGTACCTGGTGCGAGCGCCAGAAGCCTTCGGTCTTCAGACCGTCTACCTCTTTCGGCCCCGTCCACCCCTTGGGGCTGCGCAGCACGATCATTGGCCATTTGGGTCGCGGCGCGGTCGCGGCGGGTCCGTTGCGTGCGGCATGCTGGACAGAATGGATCCTGTCAAACGCCTCGCCGAGCACGCTCGCCATCCGCTCATGCATAAGGGCCGGCTCATGGCCTTCCACGAACAGTGGTTCATAGCCATAGCCGGCAAACAGCGCGCGCAATTCGTCTTCGGGAATGCGGGCCAGAATGGTTGGATTGGCGATCTTGTAGCCGTTGAGATGCAGGATCGGCAGCACGGCCCCATCGCGCATCGGGTTGAGGAATTTGTTGGAATGCCACGCGGCTGCCAGCGGTCCGGTTTCGGCCTCGCCGTCGCCAACGACGCAGGCGACGACAAGGTCCGGATTGTCGAAGGCGGCGCCATAGGCATGGGAGAGCGCATAGCCCAATTCACCGCCTTCGTGGATCGAGCCGGGCACATCGGGCGCGGCATGGCTTGGAATCCCGCCGGGAAACGAGAACTGCCGGAACAGCTTGCGCATCCCCTGCTCGTCCATGGCAATGTCCGGATTGAGCTCGCTGTAAGTGCCTTCCAGATAGGTATTCGCCACCATTGCCGGGCCGCCATGACCGGGACCGCAGACATAGATCACATTCGCGTCCCTGAGCCGGATGACGCGATTGAGGTGCGCGTAGATGAAACTCAATCCCGGCGACGTTCCCCAGTGGCCGAGGAGACGCGGCTTGACGTGCTCCAACCGCAACGATTCGCGCAGCAGCGGATTGTCGAGCAGGTAGATCTGGCCGATCGTCAGATAGTTGGCAGCGCGCCAATAGGCATCAATGTCGCGCAGCTCCTGTTCGGACAGCCGGTTGGTGTTGACTGATGTTGCCGAATGTTCGGTCATCTGATTTGGCTCCGTTGCTCATTTTGCGAAAGCTCGCGGATTCCGCCTTAGCCATGGGGCACCAACGCGTCGCGCGACTTTCAGTTCATCGCCTGCTCGACCCGGCGGTCCGCTGCCGCATCGAACCGATCGTACCACCTTGTGGGATCCGATTGGCGCCCATGCCCGCGCATCGTTCAAGCTGGGCGTTCGCGCGGTCGGAACCGCAGGCAGACTTCCATCAGCAATCAGGCTTTCAGCCCCTCCCGCCAGAGATGTTTCAGAACCTCAAGGCAGACCAGCACCGACAACCCGGCCGCAAAAGTCACTGCGAGGTCGTCCAAGTGCAGCGGTCCGAACTGGAAGAGGCCGCTTGCGAGCGGCCAGACAAGCGTCCCGCCCAGCGCCGCAGCCACCACTACGACGACGAAAGCAAGCGATCGGTTTGGCCTGATTAACGCAGTCAATAGTGAGACGCTGAACGTACGGTTGACGAAAATCAGCCCAACGATTGCCAGCACCAGCGAGAAGAATGTCAGCGCGCGAATTTCATCTTCCGGCGTTCCCCAATGCAAGGCTGTGAGATAGATGGCCGCGACGAGGGCGAACGCCAGCAAGCCCTGAACAAGACTCCACAAGATCAACGGACGCGAGAACAGTGCCGCTCCCGAATGCCGTGGGGGGCGTTTCATTATGTCATCTTCCTCGGTTTCCGCTTCAAAGACCAGGGAGCAGACCGGATCGATCACCATCTCCAAAAAGGCAATGTGAATCGGCCCGAACAGGATGGGCAGCCCAAACAGCAGGGGAAGGAGGGCCAGCCCGGCGATCGGTACGTGCACGGCAAGAATGAAGCCCATTGCCTTGCGCAAATTGTCATAGATGCGGCGACCCAGCTGGATCGCTTTGACGATTGACCCGAAGTCATCATCGAGAAGCACGATGGAAGATGCCTCCCGCGCGACATCCGTGCCGCGCCCTCCCATGGCAATGCCGATGTTGGCTGCTTTCAGCGAAGGCGCATCGTTGACGCCGTCTCCCGTCATGGCAACGATCTCGCCATTGGCCTTCAACGCTCTGACGATTGCCAGTTTCTGCTCAGGCATAATGCGCGCAAACACCGTTGCGGTCTTCACACGCGCCGACAGAGCTGCGTCATCCAGTGTCCTGAGCTCTTCACCGGTGACAACATCGTTGAAATCGAGCCCGGCCTCGCGGGCGATAGCTCTGGCGGTCGCGGGATAGTCCCCGGTGATCATGATCACTCTGATGCCGGCGGAGCGGCAATTGCTCACCGCGTCCCGAACTCCGGAACGCAGGGGATCGGCAAGCCCGACAAGGCCCATGAACTCGAAATCGAATCCAGTCTGCTTGTCCGGCAGTTGATCGCCAGCATGGCTGGAACGGGCCACGCCCAAGACGCGCAGTCCTTCCGTTGCCATGGCGTCCACAACATCCTTGACCGAAGCGGCACGATCCGCAGGCAGACGACAGAGCGCCGCGATGGCCTCCGGCGAACCCTTGGCGGCAATCAGGCAGTCGCTGCCTTCAGCCGATAACCGCCAGGCATTCGACATTGCCAACAGTTCAGGACGCAACCCGTAGGCGCGGATGAATTTCCAATCAGCACCCTCAACGCGCTTCGCCAATCGCTCCTGCGCAAGCTTGTGAAATGCCCTTTCCATCGGATCAAAGGGAATCTCAGCACTGGCAAGCACGCCGATCTCGACCAACTCCCCAAATGCCGCTGGCATCTCTTTGTTTGAGTTGTTCAGGCGAAGCAGTTTGCCGTCGGGCGTTCTCAGTTCTGCAATTGTCATGCGGTTTTCGGTCAGCGTTCCGGTCTTGTCGGTGCAAAGGACCGTTGCGGAGCCAAGCGTCTCGATCGCTACCGCACGACGGGTGAGCACGCGCGCCTGCGAGATGCGCCAGGCCCCCATGGCCATAAAAATCGTCAACACCATCGGGAACTCTTCGGGCAGCATCGACATGCCCAGTGCGATGCCAGCTAGAACCGCGTCAAGCCATCCTCCGCGCAAAACGCCATAGAGCACGACGGCGAGAACACTGACAGCGCCGCCAACCAGTGCGAAGATGCCGACAAGACGTTTTGTTTGGCGCTGCAAGCGGGGCGCTTCGGTCTCCATGGTACTCAGCGATTGCCCGATCGCACCGATCTGGCTGAGCGGCCCGGTTGCCAGAACTTCGCCAATGCCTGAGCCGCGAACGACCAGTGATCCGGAAAATGCGAAAGGCAGGTCGTCACCCCCCGGCCGGCATTCGTCTGACAGATCGCCATCCCTGGCAGCAATCTTTCGCACCGGAACGGACTCGCCTGTCAGCAAGGACTCATCGGTCTGGATATCCTGGCTCTGGGTGAGCAAAATATCGGCCGGAACCCGATCCCCCTCGCCCAGCACGACGGTATCGCCGCGCACCACCTCGCGACCCGCAATCCGCTTGCGTTCGCCATCGCGTATTACGAGAGCGCGCGGACTTGTCAGGTCGCGCAACGCCTCGAGAACACGCTCCGTCCGCGCCTCCTGAATGATGGTGATCCCCACTGACAAGGTGGCAAATCCAACCAAGATCAACGCCTCCTGGAGATCGCCAAGAAGCAGATAAATGCCACCCCCACCCAATAGCAGGGCAAGCATCGGCTCGCCCATGACCTCGATCGCAATCCGCAACGGCGTCCGGCGACTGGACCTGGGCAACTCGTTGAACCCTTCGGCGACAAGCCTAGCCTGCGCTTCGGCCTCGCTAAGGCCGGGTATTGCAATGGTGGATGAAGCGGATCGAGACATTTGGTTTTCTTCGAGTCCCAGCGGGCTGTCTTGCACTTCCCGTATGACGAGTATCGGTGACGCCTCTCATCCCGGGGCGACTAATGCGACATGAGGACCGGCAGGCGCAGATCCGCGAGAATGCCTTCGGTGGCACCGCCGAGCACGAAGTCCCTGACGCGGGAATGGCCATATCCGCCCATGACAAGCAGGTTGCCGCCGATCTTGACAGCGTGCTCCTGAAGAGCAGTTCCGATCGAACGGTTCCCTGCCTGGATCGAGGCGGCTTCGGCCACCAGACCACGTGTCCTCAGGCCCTGCGCAAAGCGTTCGCCGATGTCGTGTTCGGGAAGCGGCTTTTCATCGGTCACGGTCACAACGCTAATCGTCGAGGCACGTTCGAGAAACACCCGTGCATCGGCAACGGCCCGCGCCGCCACCCGACTGCCATCCCAGGCGATGATGACATGGTCTAGGACACCGACTTCCGCGCAATCAGGAAGAAGCAGGGTCGGTCGACCCGAACCGAACAATACCGCCTCGGTTATCATTCGCGCCGTCTGGTTGTTCGGGGCCCAGCCGGCCAGACAGACATCGAAATAGCGGCAGTGCTTTGCGGCAACCTCGCCCATCAAGGCCGGTGGTGCGGTCAGTTCCTGTGTGGTGAGGGTCACACCGCCATGCGCCGCCTGTTTCGTAATTGCCTCGAGCAGAGCACGCCCGCTCTTGCGACTTGCTGCTTCGACATCACGTATCTTACTGGGAAGATCGAGCAAATAGGTCGAGAGTGCGTTCGAAACGTCGGGAAAATCGACATTGATGACAACAGCATGAAGCGCTGCGTCGATCTGCTTGACGAGGGCGACCGAGTTCGCCGCGATTTTCGAGGAGCTCGCGTCTGGATAGGTCGCCAAGGAGAGGGATGCTATCATTTTCATTAGATTAGCCTCCATTATGGAACGGCCAGCCGCCGCGCCTTCGCAACATCTTGTAGTCGCTGCGGATGAGGCGAGTTTTGACCCAGCGCAAATGCGATTTACAAAATGCCTAGGCAGCAAACTGAACGCAGTTCATCCTCGGGTCGACGAGATGTGACGGCTGGATCGGCACCTCGTCTTCGAGCATTTTTGAGCCTGCTGCCGAATTAGAAGCGGCCCAATTGCACGTCGTTGCCGCCGATTACCGCACGCGTCGTTGCAAGGTCTTTCGAAACCGGCAGGGCTGAGCTACGTGTGACGAGTGTCATCAACGAGACGGAGAAAATTGACGAACAGGCCCAAAGCCGTTTCGTTTAGAACCACCAAATTTGTCCGCAAAGTAGCACAATAGGTAACACAAATGAGTAGAATGAACCGAGATTGATAGCCAGAAACTTGAAATTATACAGCAAAATCAATTAGTTACCGAGAAATTTATGGTACCGTTGGCTGGGATCGAACCAGCGACCTCCGGATCCACAATCCGGCGCTCTAACCAGCTGAGCTACAACGGCACATTTGCCTGAGCGGGATCGAGGTTCATTCTCCAGGATCCACTCTGTCGTTCGGCGATGCGTCCATACGGGCTATCGGAGTTTAATTCAAGGCTTTTGGCAATGCATGACCCCGAAAAGCAGAATCGATTTTCGCTGGGGATCATGCACAAATCCAAGTTCCGCAGCGGCTTTTGCGCAACCAGAGGACGCGCGGCGCCGCAGCAAAAGATTGCTTCCGGCTTCGGCATCACCTTTCGCCGGGCAAAGAAAAAGGCCGGCGGGAGGAGGTGCCGGCCTTTTCCTGTTACGAGCCAGCGGGAGGAGGTGCTGGCTGGTCACCCCGGAGAGCAGAGGGAGGAGGTTCCACCCGCCGGGTATTCACTTTCATCAATACTATCGCATCTATTTGTCTGACGAAATGCGACGTTTTGATGCATCTTCGAGTTGTGCGTAAATATTAGGCGGCCTTGATGTCCTTTACGGCCTTCTCGAAGGCGGTCTTGATCGGCTTGGAGACGTCCTCGGCCGCCTTGGAGGCGACGGTCTGGAAGTCCTTGGCCTGCTCGACGGTCATTTCGACATGCTTGCGCAGGAATGCGGTCTGCAGCTCGACGACTTCCGACAGCGACTTCGCGCCGATCAGAGCTTCGAGATGCGAGAAGCCGGCTTCGGTGTTGGCACGCAAAGCAGCGATGGTCTTGAGCGACAGGTCGCTGGAAACGGTCTTGGCGGTCTCGAAGGTCGACTCCAGAGCTTTCTGGGTCTCCTCGGCGCCGGTCTTCAGCTTGGCATAGGCCTCTTTCGACTGTTCAACGCCCTTTTCGGCGAAAGCACGGATCTGGTCGGTGGCCTTGGAAGCGTCGAAGCTCGGGAATTCAACGTTTTCGATTGTCTCGGCAGTTTTGGTCCTGGACATTTTCCATCCTTGTGGTGGCAGCGGCTTTGACGGAAAGCCGTCTCGTTCATGTATGATGGCAATATAAAGGCAAATTTTGTGCATTGCAACATCTTTGTTGCAGCGCACCATAAAATCTTAAGGGGCGTTAACCAAGCGCCCAGAGATTCCGGCCGCTGCACGCAATGGCTTGTAGACCTTCGCGACGTGGGCTTTTATTAACAAAGCGTTAACTCAAAATTGCCCGGTCCGTGAGGGTTCGCCCAGAGGGTTCACTAGCCGCATGCCGTCCGAAAACTACTCCTTTCTCGACGTCGCCGTGCTCGACGCGGTCCGGCAGCGCTTTGCTGCCGGCGACGCGATCGCCATTCTGTCGACCGACCTCGAACAGGTGATCTGGGCCAATGGACCAGGTGCGGCCGTGTTCGGTTACCCGGACATCGAGGCCATCATCGGCGCCTCGGCAGGGCTGCCGCTGATCGCCAGGCGCCAGATCATGGCGACAAGCAATTTTCCGGAGATCGGCCGCGACCGCGCCATCACGGTCCGGCTGGCCACGGGCCTGACCAGCCGCGCGATTGGCTTCCTGGCCAGCGCCGTGACCATGCCGGATGGCGAGAATGCGATCATGCTGGCTGTGCCGGCGGCGCAGGCCGGCTCGCGCAACGCCGCCGAGATTGCCGATCGGGCGATCAGCGGCTTTACAGAGGACGGTCACTTCATCGCCTTTGTCGACGCCAACGGCAGGATCGAGGCGGCTTCGGACGGTTTTTCGGCGCTTGGCATCCTGCCCGCAACATTAGCAGCACTTGTGGCCGATGTGACGAACGAGAGCGAGCGCATCGTCAAGCGCCTCGTTCCAGGTCGCACCACCTCCTATCCGGCCGGCCTCGCCCGGCTGACGGACGAGCGGCACTTGCTGGTGGTGATCGACGAGGCCCAGCTCGACAGCGAGGCTCTTGGCGACGAAGGCATGGCGGAGACGGAGGCGACGGATGCCGTGCCGTCAATTGTCGAAGCGGCATCGGCCGGGCACGACATTCCCGATACGACCGAACAAAGCTCGCAAGCCGCCGATAGCGCCAGCCCGGCGGCCGGCGGAACGCCGGCGCAGCATGACCATTGGTACTTCAGCGCCAGTGAGGATGAGACGCGAGAACCGGCAAGGCCGGAAGCTCCTTTGCCTGGCGAAGCACCGTCCGGGCCGGATGTTCCAGCACAAAGCGGCGCGCGCGACACTGCCGAAGCCGCCGCCCCGGCCGAGCGCCCCATGCGGACCATCGACCGCGCCGCGGCGCCGCTGCGCTTCGTCTGGCGCACCGACGCCGATGGCAAGTTCAGTGCCCTTTCACCGGAATTCGCCGAGATCGTCGGCAAACCCGCCGCCGATGTGATCGGCAGGCGCTTCAGGGATGTCGCGGCCGCCTTTGGCCTCGATGCATCCGATGAGATCGCTGGCCTGCTCGAGCGACGCGACACCTGGTCCGGCCGTTCCGTGTTGTGGCCGGTGGCCGGCACCGATCTCAAGATACCCGTCGATCTGGCGGCGCTGCCCGTCTATGGCCGCAGCCGCGCCTTCGAAGGCTTCCGCGGTTTCGGCGTCGCCCGCACCGGTGATGCGGCGGTCGATCCGGAAGCGATCGGGATGGCGCTTGTCCCCAATGACCAGGCGCCGGCGGCGGTCGAGCCGGAGACCACGGAGACTGTGGCCGAAGCGCCGAAAGAACCCGATCCGTTCAAGGGCGAGGTGCCGGCGCTGACCATCGTGCCAAAGCCGGAACGTCGCTTTGCCGACAAGGTGATCCGGCTGGCCGAGCACAGGCAGCCCGCCAACGACAAGGGCCTATCGACCCTTGAACGCAGCGCATTCCGCGAGATAGGCGAGCGGCTCAGGAAGGACAATCTCCCGGTCGAGCGAGCCGATGTCGAAAGGCCGGCAGAACCGGTGGCGGAACCAGCCGAAACCAATAGCGAAGACGAGAAGGATGTCGCCAGACTCGACGGCGAGCAGCCGGATGAAGCCGTCCAGGAGCAGCCGGAGGCTGTCCAGAAGCAGCCGGCCGGCCAATCAACCGTGTCAAATATCACGGGCTCGCTGCTAAATTACGCCGACCGGGACCATGTCGCCGACAACAGCGACGACGCACCTGTCTCCGATCCTGACAAGGCGGAAGTGCCGGAGATCGCCCAACCAACCGGCACGGACAGCCGATCGATGGCCAGCGAAGCGCCGCCGAGTGCCGGAGCCACCGAAGACGACGACAGCATGACCGCCGACGATTTCCGCGATGCGGAAGACAGCGAGGATTGGGCGCGTCCCGATGGCGACGAAACCCGTTCGTCGGCCGATGACATTGGCGATGCTGGTAACGTGGTGCCGGCGCCCATCGGGCGGCCGCGTCTCCAGGTGCCGCCGCTCAAGCTCGAAGGGTTCCTGCCTTCGGCTTTCTCACCCGGAGACGACAAGGCTCCGGATATTTCGATCCTTGGCAAGCTGCCGGTGCCTCTGCTCATCCATTCCGGCGACGACCTTCACTATGCGAATGAGGAATTCCTCGGCCTGACCGGCTATGATGCGCTGGATGATCTGGAGGCCGCCGGCGGCCTTGGCGCGTTGTTTGCCGATCCTTACGACGACAGCGCCTCCGAGGGCACCGATCACGCGCTGCGGTTGAAGACGCGCGACGGCCAGGAGTTTCCGATCGAGGCCATTTTGCGCGCGGTTCCGTGGCGTACCGGCAAGGCGCTGATGCTGGTCGTGCGCCGTTCCGGCGACGACGACGCACCGCCCGCCGCCCTGCACGGTGGCGCCGACGAGCAGACGCAGCCGGACATCCCCGAGCTCAAGGCACGCATCGCCGAGATGCGCACCATCATCGACACCGCGACCGACGGCGTCGTGCTGATCGGCCGTGACGGAACGATCCGCTCGATCAGCCGTCCGGCTGAAGCGCTGTTCGGCTTCGACAGCGATGAGGTGACCGGCAAGCCCTTCGTCTCGTTGTTTGCGATCGAAAGCCAGCGTGCGGCGCGCGACTATCTCGACGGACTGTCCGAACCCGGCGTGGCAAGCGTGCTCAACGACGGCCGCGAGGTGATCGGACGCGAGGCGCAAGGGCGCTTCATCCCGCTGTTCATGACCATCGGCAGGCTGCCCAACGACAGCGGCTTCTGCGCGGTGGTGCGCGACATCACGCAGTGGAAGCGGGCCGAAGAGGACCTGACCCAGGCGCGCGCCGTGGCCGAACGTGCTTCCTCGCAGAAAACCGACTTCCTCGCCCGCATCAGTCACGAGATCCGCACGCCGCTCAACGCCATCATCGGCTTTTCCGAGCTGATGGTGGATGAGAAATTCGGGCCGGTCGCCAATGACCGCTACCGCGACTATCTGCGCGATATCAACCGGTCGGGCAACCACGTGCTCGACCTGGTCAACGATCTGCTCGACATTTCGAAGATCGAGGCCGGCCAGCAGGAGATGGCCTACGAGGCGGTGTCGCTCAACGATACGCTCGCCGAAACGGTGGCGATGATGCAGCCGCAGGCCAACCGCGAACGTGTCATCATCCGTTCCAGCTTCGCATCGCGGCTGCCGGAAGTGGTGGCCGATCTGCGCAGCGTGCGCCAGATCGCGCTGAACATCCTGTCGAATGCCATCCGCTATACGCAGGCCGGCGGCCAGGTCATCGTTTCGACCGCCTACGAAGCTTCCGGCGATGTCGTGATGCGCGTGCGCGACACCGGCATCGGCATGAGCCAGTCAGAGATCGAACAGGCGCTGAAACCGTTCAAGCAGATCAACGCACTGAAACGCGGGCGCGGCGACGGCACCGGTCTCGGGTTGCCGCTGACCAAGGCCATGGTTGAAGCGAACCGCGCCCGCTTCACCATCAACTCGACGCCCGGCGAAGGCACGCTCGTTGAAGTTGCCTTCCCCTCGACCCGAGTGCTGGCCGAATAAAAGAAAAGGCGTCCAACGGGACGCCTTGAATAATGGGATTGCTGTCACAACGGGGCTTGAGCGAATTCAGATCCTCTGGGGATTTCGAGGAACGGGATTTCTCCCTCAAGTTACGCACGACTATCGATGCCGGCCCTTAACAAATCCTTACCGGCGCGCTGGAAAATTTACCAATGTGTACCACTCATGAAATCTAGGTAAATTCGAGCGAGATAACTCGTTAACCATGGTCAGTCGGCCAACTCCGGCAGGTTGCGGAATAATTCGAGCGCTTCGGGATTGGCCAGCGCCTCCTTGTTCTTGATGGCGCGCCCATGCACCATGTCGCGCACCGCGAGTTCGGTGATCTTGCCCGATTTGGTGCGGGGGATGTCGGCGATGGCGACGATCCTGGCCGGCACGTGACGGGGGCTGGCCCCTGTGCGGATTTTCGTGCGGATGCGTTTTTCCAACTCCGCGTCGAGTTCGACGCCCGCAGCCAGCCGTACGAACAGCACGACGCGCACGTCATTGTCGAAATCCTGGCCGATGCACAGCGCTTCCAGGATTTCCGGCATCTGCTCGACCTGATTGTAGATCTCCGCCGTGCCGATCCTCACACCGCCCGGATTGAGCGTCGCGTCGGAGCGGCCATGGATGATCAGGCCGCCATGAGCGGTCCATTCGGCGAAGTCGCCATGGCACCAGACATTGTCGAAGCGCTCGAAATAGGCAGCCCTGTATTTCTTGCCCTCGGGATCATTCCAGAAACCGATCGGCATTGCGGGAAAAGCCTTCGTGCAGACGAGTTCACCCTTCTCCTGCCGGAGCGGGTGACCATCATCGTCCCAGACGTCGACGGCAAGGCCGAGACCGGGTCCCTGGATCTCGCCGGTCCATACCGGCTCTGTCGGCACGCCGAGCACGAAGCAGGAAACGATATCGGTGCCGCCCGAGATCGAGGCGAGATGCACGTCCTTCTTGATGCCGTCATAGACGAAGCGGAAATCCTCCGGCGACAGCGGCGAGCCGGTCGAGGAGATCGTTCGCACGGTCGAAAGATCGTGCGTTTTGATCGGCTTGAGGCCGGCCTTACGCACGGAATCGATGAATTTGGCCGAGGTGCCGAAATAGGTCATCTTCTCGGCATCGGCGAAATCGAACAATGCGTTGCCGTCGGGATAAAAGGGCGAGCCGTCATAGAGCAGCAAGGTCGCGCCCGAGGCGAGGCCCGACACGAGCCAGTTCCACATCATCCAGCCGCAAGTGGTGAAATAGAAGAAGCGATCCCCATCGAGCAGGCCGGCATGAAGGCGTTCTTCCTTGACGTGCTGGATCAGCGTTCCGCCAGCCGAATGGACGATGCATTTGGGGATGCCGGTCGTGCCTGAGGAAAACAGGATGTAAAGCGGATGCGCGAACGGCAGCCGTTCGAAGGCGACAGGCTTGGCGGCAAAGGGAGAAAGCGCCTCTTCGAGTGCCGCTGCCTTGTCGATGGTCACTGCCACGTCGGCCGAGGTGCCGAGATAGTCGACGATGAGGATCTTGCGGACGGTGGGAAGCTTTGCCGCTACGACGGCGACCTTGTCGGCGACCTCGATCGCCTTGCCATTGTACCAATAGCCGTCCGGCGCGATGAAGACGACGGGCTCGATCTGGCCGAACCGGTCCAGCACGCCCTGCTCGCCGAAATCGGGAGAGCAGGACGACCAGACGGCGCCGATCGAGGCAGTCGCCAGCATGGCGGCGACGGTTTCCGGCATGTTGGGCATCATGGCAGCGATGCGGTCGCCCTTCTTCACCTTGAGTGACAGGAAAAGCTGCTGCAGGCGCGAGGTCAGCGCGTGAAGCTCATTCCAGGACAACCGGCGCTCGACCTTGTCCTCGCCACGAAAGACGATGGCCGTGCCAGAGCCAGTCTTCTTCAGGAGGTTCTCGGCGAAGTTCAGCTTCGCGTCGGGAAAAAAGGCGGCGCCGGGCATCTTCTCGCCATCGACAAGCACGCGTTCACTGGCGCCCTCGCCGGTGCCCTTGTCGCCCAAGATCCCGCAAAAATCCCAGACCAGGTCCCAGAACGCCGCGCGATCGTCGACCGACCAGCGATGGAGATCAGCGTAGGAAGCAAATGTTGCGCCGGTTTTCGCCTCGGCGGCCTTCATGAAGGCGGTCATCGGGGCGGAGTCGACCTGGTCCTGCGTCGGTGTCCACAGTGGTGTTTCGGCAGCCATGATCGTTCCTCCACGGTCACCGTCGCTTATGCATATCGCAGCGCAGCAGAGCAAGATTTTGTTAAGCCGGCCGCGATGGATGTGCGCAAATGCCATCGCTGGGCCATAAAGACTTGAAATGCATCAGCCCTAAGTCGTAGTGACGATTAGGGTTACACCATCGGGCGATTTTGTCGGAATGGAAGCAACCGGGGCGATATGGCATCACCTTTGATCCGGCGCGGAATATGGGCGATCGGCGTTGCCGTCCTCGTCATCGCGCTGGTCGTCGCAGCCCTGCCGCTCGTTGCCTCGACCCGCATCGTGCGCGACCGCATTGCTTGGGAAATGAGTGCGTGGAGCGGTTTCAGGGTCACCATCGACGGCGCACCGCGGATCGAAGTCTGGCCGAATTTCCGCGCCATCCTGACCGATGTGACGCTTTCGCAGTGGACGGAGACCGATGCGCCGCCGGTGATCGAAGCCGAACGGGTCGAGGTCGATCTCTCCGCCATGGCGGCGCTGCGTGGCGACGTGGTGTTTTCGACGGCGCGGCTGGTGCGGCCGACGATCCGGGTTCAGCGCGCAGCAAATGGGCTTTTCCTGCCCGCCATACCTTCGGGCGGGCGCATCACGCGCTCCATCGACACCGCTCGCGCCGTGGTCAGCGCCGATCGCGCCAAGCCGGATCTGAGCAAGCTGCCGACAGATCCTTTCGGTACGGTGGAATTCAGAGACGGCCGTATGGTGAACTCGGTTGGCGGCAAGGACACCGAGATCCTGAGCAGCCTGAGTGGCCAGGCGAACTGGGCCGCGATGAACAGCAATGCGACGCTGTCGGCGACCGGGATCTGGCGCGGTGAGAGCGTCGCCGTGGATGCCGCATCGCCGAACCCGCTGGTGCTGTTTGCGGGGGGCGCGGCGCCGATCACGCTTTCGTTCAAGGCGGCCCCTGCCAGTTTTTCCTTCGACGGCGTGGCCAGCATGTTCGAGAATGCCTATTTCGACGGCCAGGCGAAATTTGCCGCACCCTCGCTCAGGCGGGTGCTCGAATGGTCGCAGGCCGGCATCGCGCCGGGTGCGGCAATCGGCTCGATCTCCGTTTCGAGCAAGGTGACGGCGACCGCCGGCCGCGTCAAACTGGAAAACACCGCGCTCGCCCTGGACAACAATCCGGGAATGGGCGCCCTGGATCTTTCCTTCGGCGAGGCGCGACCGGTGATCGCCGGGACGCTCGCATTCGACACGCTCGACTTGTGGTCGTTTCTTTCCGCCTTCACGCCCTTGGCGCCCACTGGCGGAACTGGTCCCGCTGAGATCGACACGAGCTTCGCCGACCGGATCAATCTCGATCTCAGGCTGTCGGCGGCCCACGCCACCGCCGGCGCCATCCAGCTTGCCGATGTCGCCGCCACCGCGCAGGTCAAGAACGGTCTTGCCGTCTTCGACATTTCCGATGCATCGGCCTTTGGCGGCAACATCCAGAGCAGTCTTCGTTTCGATCGCAAGCCGGAGGGGACGCAGGTCGAGATCAGGCTGCTTGCCTCGGATATCGACGGCGGCGCGTTCGGCACCGCGGCCGGAATGACGCGGCTGGTGCCGATCGGCACGGGAACCGTCTCCGTCATCCTCAAGGGACCGGGCAGAACCTGGGATTCCATCTTCGAAAACGCCGACGGCTCGGTCTCGGCGACATTCGGCCAGGGCGCGCTGAGCAAGTTCAATCTGCCGGCATTTCTCAAACACACCGAACAAGGCGGGTTCTTTGCACTCGACGATGTCTCCGACGGAACGCTGCCGATCGATGGAGCCGAACTCAAGGCGAGCATTTCGAACGGTGTGGCGAAGATCGACAAGGCCGAGGCCAATTCGGCGAAATACAAGCTCTGGCTTTCCGGCATCGCAACCTATGCCGGACGCGGGTTGGCCCTGTCCGGCGGCATCATCCAGCCAGACCAGGCGGCGACACCGACAAACGGCCAAGGTCCCAGCCAGTCTTCGTTCTTCGTCGGCGGCACCTGGAGCACGCCGTTCATCTCGCCGATAAGCCGCGGCGTTTCAGGGGAGTAGGCAGCCAGATCGCGGCCCATCTCACCCGCGTTGCGCGGCCTGCTCGTCGCGCTGGCGCTGGACCTCGCGACGCTTGTTGGCGAGCGAAGCAATGATAACACCGATGGCCACAACCGCGATCAGGATGGTGCAGGCGGCGTTGATCTCCGGCGTCACGCCGAGGCGGACCTGGCTGTAGATCTTCATCGGCAGCGTGGTGGCGCCAGGCCCCGAGGTGAAGCTGGCGATAACCAGATCGTCCAGCGAGAGAGTGAACGCCAGCATCCAGCCGGACACGATCGCCGGCATGATGACGGGCAGCGTGATCTGGAAGAAGGTCTTCACCGGCGGCGCGCCCAGATCCATGGCTGCCTCTTCCAGCGAGCGGTCGAAGGTGATCAGACGCGACTGCACGACGACGGCGACGAAGCACATGGTCAATGTGATGTGCGCAAGGGTGACGGTTAGGAAGCCGCGGTCAAGGCCGACGGCGACGAAGAGCAGCAGCAGCGACAGGCCGGTGATGACTTCCGGCATGACCAGCGGTGCAAAGACCATGCCGGAAAACAGCACCCGGCCCCTGAAGCGGGTGTAGCGCGTCAAGGTGAGAGCCGCCAGCGTGCCGAGCACGGTCGCCACGGTGGCCGAAATGACGCCGACGCGCGCCGTTACCCAGGTGGCGTCCATCAGACCCTGGTTGTGAAACAGCGAGACGTACCATTTGGTCGAGAAGCCGCCCCAGACGGTGACCAGCTTCGATTCGTTGAACGAGAAGACGATGAGCAGGACGATCGGCAGGTAAAGAAAGGCAAAACCCAGCACGATCGAGGTGATATTGAAGCGGCTCCAGGTGACGTTCATGGTTTCACCGATCCTGTTCTTGGGCGTGCGCCTGGGCCCGCTGGAAGAACATGATCGGCACGATCAGCAGCAACAGCAGGATAACAGCGACGGCCGACGACACCGGCCAGTCGCGATTGGCGAAGAACTCGTTCCACAGCGTCTTGCCGATCATGAGCGTTTGCGACCCGCCGAGCAGATCGGGAATGACGAACTCGCCGACGGCGGGGATGAACACCAGAAGACAGCCAGCGATGACGCCAGGCAGCGACAGCGGAAAAGTGATCTTCCAGAAGGCAGTGATTGGCGGGCAGCCGAGATCCTTGGCCGCCTCGATCAGCGAATAGTCCATTTTCTCAAGGGAGGAATAGAGCGGCAGCACCATGAATGGCAGGTAGGAATAGACGATGCCGATGAAGATCGCCGTGTAGGTGTTGAGGATGATCAGCGGCTGGCTGATGATACCGGTTGAGAGCAGCAGCTGATTAAGCAGGCCCTCGGGCTTGAGGATGCCGATCCAGGCGTAGACCCGGATCAGGAACGAGGTCCAGAACGGCAGGATCACCAGCATCAGCAGGGTCGGTCGGATCGTCGCCGGGGCGCGGGCCATGCCGTAGGCGATCGGATAGCCGACGAGCAATGTCAGGACCGTCGAGATTGCGGCGATGACGACACTCGTCACATAGGCGTTGAAGTAAAGCGCGTCCTGCGTCAGCCAGGCGTAGTTGTCGAAGTTAAGCGCACCAAATCCCGAGAGAAATCCGGAAATGCCGTCTCTGAAGTCGAGTACCGGCGTGTAGGGCGGCATGGCAATCGCTGTCTGCGACAGCGAAATCTTGAAGACGATGATGAACGGAATGAGGAAGAAGAACAGCAGCCAGAGATACGGGACAATGATAACAAGACGGGCAATGAAGGCAGCGCCCAGCCTGACCAGAGTGGATTTGCTTGCATCCGTGGCCGGAGAGGTCGTTGCGGCGGGGACAGCGGCGTTTGACATGATCGCCCCCTACCGCGTCAGCACAACGCCGGCGTCGGGCCGGAAAGAAACCCAGGCACGGTCGTTCCAGCTCAGCGGGTCCTCGGTTATGCGTGCCGCGTTCATGGTGCTGGCCCGCACCACCTGGCCGTCGTCCAGCCTGACATGATAGACGGTCATGTCGCCGAGATAGGCGATGTCGTATACCTCGCCCTCGATGGCGTTGACGGCACCGGCAGGTTTCGTGGACGACACTTTGATCTTTTCCGGCCTGATGGCGAAGGTGACGGCCGCACCAGCGGCAGCGTTGCCGGCATTTTCGGTCCGGATGGTGATGCCATTGCCGGCATCGATGCTGGCGACCCCGGCCTCGCCACGCGCGATCTTGCCTTCGAACATGTTGACGTTGCCGACAAAACCGGCGACGAAACGGGAGCCCGGCGCCTCGTAGACTTCCGCCGGCGTCGCCACCTGCATCACCTCGCCCTTGTCGATGATGGCGATGCGATCGGCCATGGTCATCGCCTCCTCCTGGTCGTGGGTAACGACGACGAAGGTGAGGCCGAGATTTTGCTGCAGGTCCATCAGTTCGAATTGCGTTTCCTCGCGCAGCTTCTTGTCCAGCGCGCCCAGCGGCTCGTCGAGCAGCAAGACCTTTGGCCGCTTGGCGACCGAGCGCGCGAGCGCGACGCGTTGGCGCTGGCCACCAGATAGCTGGTGCGGCTTGCGTTTGGCGAACTGCTCGAGCTTGACCAGCCTCAGCATCTCGGCAACGCGCGCCGCGATCTCAGGCTTGGGCATGCCGTCCTGCTTGAGGCCGAAAGCGATGTTGTTCTCGACCGTCATGTGCGGAAACAACGCATAGGACTGGAACATCATGTTGACCGGCCGGCGATAGGGCGGAATGCCGCGCAAATCCTGGCCGTCGAGCAGGATGCGACCGGCGGTCGGCTCCTCGAAGCCAGCAAGCATCCGAAGCAGCGTCGACTTTCCGCAGCCGGAGGCGCCTAGCAGGGCGAAGAATTCGCGCTCGAAGATGGTCAGCGACAAATTGTTGACCGCGGTGAAGTCACCAAACTTCTTGGTGACATTGTCGAACTGGATATACGGCTTGGCGTTCGGATCGTTCCATGGCGCGAAATCCCTGCGGATGCTGCCAAGCGATTTCATGTCCCCACTCCGTCTGCTGCTTGCCCCGAAAAGAAGTCGACCCCGGCAGCGGCTGCCGGGGTCGTGTCAGATTGCTTATTGGCCGGTGACGATCTTGGTCCAGGTGCGCGTAATGATGCGCTGGGTCTTGGGATCGTAAGGCGAGACGGTGTAGAGTTTTTCCAAGGTCGCAGCGTCCGGATAGATCGCCGGATCATCCAGGATCGCTTTGTCGATGAACTGCTGCGACGCCTTGTTGCCGTTGGCATACAGTACATAGTTTGACGATTTGGCGATCACTTCGGGCTTCATCATGTAGTTGAGGAATTCGAGCGCTTCGGCGACATGCGGGGCATCGGCCGGTATCGCCATCTGGTCGAACCACATTTGAGCCCCTTCCTTCGGCACCGAATATCCGATTTCAACGCCCTGTTTGGCCTCATCCGCGCGGTTGCGCGCCTGGAATACGTCACCCGACCAGCCGACCGCCAGGCAAATATCGCCATTGGCCAAGGCATTGATGTATTCGGAAGAGTGGAACTTTCTGATATAGGGCCGAACCTTCAGCAGGACTTCCTCGGCCTTGGCGATATCGTCGGCAGATGTGCTGTTCGGGTCGAGACCGAGATATTTCAACGCCGCCGGTATGATGTCGGCTGGCGAGTCGAGCACATAGACACCGCAGTCTTTCAGCTTGGCCAGACTTTCCGGATTGAAGAAGACATCCCAGCTATCGATTTTGTCGGTGCCAAGTGCTGCCTGCACCTTTTTGATGTTGTAGCCAATACCGACCGTGCCCCACATATAGTTGATCGAGTATTCGTTGCCGGGGTCGTATTTGGCGGTCCGTTCCAGAACGGTGTCCCACATGTTGGAAATGTTGGGCAGCTTCGACTTGTCGAGCTTCTGAAACACACCCGCCTGGATCTGGCGTGCGAGGAAATTGCCGCTGGGCACGACGACGTCGTAGCCGCTGCCGCCGGCAAGCAGTTTCGTTTCCAGGATCTCGTTGGAATCGAAGGTGTCATAGACGACCTTAATGCCCGTTTCCTTGGTGAAGTCGTCGATGATCGAGCTGTCGATATAGTCCGACCAGTTGAAGACGTTGACGACGCGGTCCTCGGCATGAGCGCCGATGGTGAAAAGCGCCAGAAATGCCGAGGTCGCCGAAAGCCAGAGCGCTTTGCGGATCATGCTATTCTCCTTTGATGAGTGTTCCGTCGCCGGCTCGTCGCAGCGTCCGCGCGGCCGGGCATTTGTTTCAGACTATTGAGCTTTCCAGGGAGCGACAAGCGCGAATTGCCGGCACCATGGCGGAGTGATGCAGGCCGAGCCCGGTGTTTCCTTTGTGGTCGGGAAGGCGCTCCGTCGCCGTCAGAAGCTTTCGCCGCTGCGCGGGTAGAAATACAACGATGCACTCCGGTCTGGATCAGGCCGGCGGAGAGACTTGGCAAGATACGCCTGTCTTGTTGTTGCCGTATTTGCAGCCTGCCCGCGCGGCTGCCGCGTTGTCAATGGCTCATCTCGATTTGGGGCTCATCTCGCTTTGGCGCGTGCGCTCTCCTCAATTAGGCGACGGCATGCCGGTGACACCTGGCCGCACGGGCCGTGCCTGGCGCCTGAATTCGTGCCCGATATGGACGAGCAGCGCTGTGACCACGACCGCGCCGCCGACAATGGTGCGCGCCGACGGCACCTCGGAGTGGATGAGCCAGACCCAGATCGGGCCGAGGATCGGCTCGAATGTGCCGAGCAGGGCAGCGATTGCTGCCGGAACGAGCCGGGCGCCGGTGGCAAAGAAGGCAAGGCCAAGGCCCAGATTGACCACGCCGAAGGCAAAGAGGAAGCCCATGTCGCGGCTGGAAACGGCGAATTCCGATGCCTGCGATGCAGCGAATGCGGCGGCAAGCATCGTGCCGAGGCAGGTCGCCGGCGTCATGCGCACATGCGCAAAGCGCCGTGTGATGACGGTGGCGATCGAAAACATGACGGCGATGAGCAGGGCCAGCCCGTCGCCGATGGGCGAGACAGCGCCATCGAGGGATTCCGACACCATGATGGCGACGCCTGTTATGACGGCGCCAATCGCCACCCAGGTCGCTATGGCCACTCTTTCGCGAAACAGCGCCCAGGCAAACAGCGCCGCCAGGAGCGGCACGCCAGCTTGCATCAAGAGGATGTTGGCGACGGTGGTGTAAGCAAGCGCCACGACGAAACTGGTCGATGCGGTGGCGAAGCAAAAGGCCACGGCAAGGCCAGGCAGACCCATATCGCGAAACAATTTCAGCGTGCCGCGCCTGCCGTCGCGCCAGATCATGAAGCAGACCAGGAAGGCGGCGGCCCAGACCGAGCGCCAGAACACCACGGTCCAACTGTCGCCGGCGTCGATGAAGCGGGCGATGGTGCCGCCGAAACTCCACATCAGCGCCGACAGGAACACCAAGAGAAAGCCGATGCGCTCGCCGTGCGGCGAGACAACAGGCGAAACGGCCATCGGTGCTGATGCGGTATCGGTCATGGGCGCGACTGTCGGCGATTTCAGGGCAGCATGATGCGCAACGGGCGACGAAAACGTGCCGCATTCGCGTAGCGCAAAGGCAATGCTGGGGCGTGATCCACCAAACAGCGACGGTTGTGGCAAGACAGCAGGTCGCGCGCTCGATCCTACTGAAAATCGAAGGCGCTCAGTCCGGTCACCATCTCGTCGAGGCCGAGCGGACGCGTGACCGGCGGCTCGGCGCGCGCGAGGCAGCCGATGCGTTCACAGAGCCGGCAAGCGGGGCCAATCGGTGTGGCCGAACTGGTGCCCTGTCCGGGTTTTCCGACAGCGGCGGCAATCGCGCCCGGCAGTGCCGCGCCGTAGACGATCTCGTCGCGAAAGCCGATGTCGCAGCCCAGCAGAAGTGCCGTACGGCGCGGGCGTTCCGCAAATGCGCCCTGCGGCCCTTCGAGCGTGCGGGCGACGCACAGGAACTCGGCGCCATCGGGCATTTCCACCGCCTCGACGAAGATCTGGCCGGGCTGGGCAAAGGCGGCATGGACAGGCAGCTTCGGACAGCCGCCGCCGAAGCGGCTCTGCGGAAAACCCTGGCTGCCCGCCTTGCGGAAGCGGTTGCCGGCATTGTCGACCTCGAGCATGAAGAACGGCACGCCGGATGCGCCCGGCCGCTGCAGCGTGGTCAGGCGGTTTGCCGCCTGCTCGAAGGAGACACCGAAGCGCGAGCGCAACACGTCGATATCGTAGCGCGCGCGGTGGGCGGCCGCCTGAAAGGCCTGATACGGCATCATCAGCGCGTGGGCGGCGTAGCGGCCAAGTTCGAAGCGCGCCAGCCGGCGGGCCTCGTCCGTGGTCAGCTTCAGCGCCTGGATCTCGCCCGCCACCGCGACCGTCATGCGGATCAGACAGGCCTCCATTGCCACTTCGCGCAACTGGTCGAACGGCGACAGGCGCTCGGACAGAAACAGGCGCTGCGAATGGCGGTCGTAACGGCGGCGCCAGTTCGGCATGGTGGCGACCGGCAGCACCTTGACGGCGATGCCGTATTCGCGCTTCAGCCAGGCCTTCAGCGCACCGAACAGATCGTCGCCGGGATCGAGCACCGACGTGAACGCCTCGGCCTCCGCCTCGAGCGCGGCGAAATGGTTCGGCCGGCGCTCGAAAATCTCGTGCACCTCGTCGATCGGCAGCCGCGCGCCGGAAAGCGCGGTGGCCCTGCCCTCCCGCGCGAGAAGCTCATTGAGATCGGAAAGCCGCTCTGCCTGCTCGCGATAGGCGCGGAACAATTTCACCACCGCGGCGGACGCATTGGGCGCCGCCTCGGCAAGCTCGATCAGCTCCTGGTCGCCCGGCAATTCGCCAGCCAGCAACGGATCCGAGAAGACTTCCCGCAAGGCGGCGACCGCCCCTTTCGCCTCGCCCTGCAATTCATGCGGATCCACCTTGTAGACGGTGGCCAGCTTCAGGATCAACTGGACCGTTAGCGGTCGCTGGTTGCGCTCGATGAGGTTGAGATAGGACGGCGATATGCCGAGCCCTTCGGCCATCGCCGTCTGCGTCAGGCCCTTGGCATTGCGGATGCGGCGGATGCGCGGTCCAGCGAATATCTTATGCTCGGCCATATTCTCTTTACACGAATTTACAACGAGGGGTTCATTTCGATTTGCGAACTGAGCTTTTACAATATTTACAAATTTACAGCCGCACGCTGTCAAACGCAATACAGATTTTCCCTTATTTTTCGGCCTATCACTTAGATCTTCTGGCCAATTTTGCGATGAAATGTAAATGATGTCACATACGGCGGCGCGAAGTTTTCTATGACTTGGCGTCTTTAAAGCTCGACACAGACCCATTCGGAGTGATCAATGACTGATTTTTACAACCTCGTTCCCTCCGCGCCGGAAGGCCGCTTCGACGGTATCGAACGGCCCTATTCGCCGCAGGATGTGAAGCGGTTGCGCGGTTCCGTCCAGATCCGGCAGAGCCTCGCCGAAATGGGCGCCAACCGGTTGTGGAAGCTCATCCACGAGGAGGATTTCGTCAACGCGCTCGGCGCCATGTCGGGCAACCAGGCAATGCAGCAGGTGCGGGCCGGCCTGAAGGCAATCTATCTGTCCGGGTGGCAGGTCGCAGCCGATGCCAACACCGCATCCGCCATGTATCCGGATCAGTCGCTCTATCCGGCCAATGCCGCGCCTGAACTGGTCAAGCGCATCAACCGCACGCTGCAGCGCGCCGACCAGATCGAGACCTCCGAAGGCAAGGGGCTTTCGGTCGACACCTGGTTCGCGCCGATCGTTGCCGATGCGGAGGCCGGCTTCGGCGGCCCGCTCAATGCCTTCGAGATCATGAAGGCCTTCATCGAGGCGGGTGCCGCCGGTGTCCATTATGAGGACCAATTGGCATCGGAAAAGAAATGCGGTCATCTCGGCGGCAAGGTGCTGATCCCGACCGCCGCGCATATCCGCAACCTCAACGCCGCGAGGCTTGCCGCCGACGTGATGGGCACGCCGACGCTGGTTGTCGCCCGCACTGACGCCGAAGCGGCAAAGCTGCTCACCTCAGACATCGACGAGCGCGACCAGCCCTTCGTCGACTATGACGCCGGCCGCACGGTGGAGGGCTTTTATCAAGTCAGGAACGGCATCGAGCCCTGCATTGCGCGGGCGATCGCCTACGCGCCTCATGCGGACCTGATCTGGTGCGAAACCTCGAAGCCCGATCTGGCGCAGGCCAAAAAATTCGCCGAGGGCGTTCGCAAGCACCATCCGGGCAAGCTGCTCGCCTATAATTGCTCGCCGTCGTTCAACTGGAAGAAGAACCTCGACGACGCCACGATCGCCAAGTTCCAGAGGGAGCTCGGCGCCATGGGTTACAAATTCCAGTTCATCACGCTGGCCGGTTTCCACCAGCTCAATTTCGGCATGTTCGAGCTCGCCCGCGGCTACAAGGCACGACAGATGGCTGCCTATTCCGAGTTGCAGGAAGCCGAGTTCGCGGCCGAAGCCCATGGCTACACGGCGACCAAGCATCAGCGCGAGGTCGGCACCGGTTACTTCGACGCCGTGTCGATGGCGATCACCGGCGGCCGGTCCTCGACCACGGCCATGCATGAATCGACCGAGCACGCCCAGTTTAAGCCGGCCGCGGAATAGCAGGAACGCAACAACAGAGAAAACGCCCCTAAGGACTCAGGGAGAAGACCAATGGCATCGATCAGTCGCGTCAAGGAACGGGCCGAAGAGCAGGCCACCACCATGAGTGTCGACCAGCAGGCGACCATACGCATGCTGGCGAACGATCTGCATAGGCTCAACCAATCCGTCATGAAAGCTGTCGAGGCCGGTGTCTCGGTGGAGCTCGTGCGCTCGGCAAGACACCATGGCGGCGACGGCAATTGGGGCGACCTGCTGATCCCGGTGATCGTCACGCAGCGGAGCCAGGGCTGATCGAAATCCGGTCGGAACGACTTCACCTGCGTGATTTTCCGCGCAGGTGATTTTCGTTTTGTACAATCCTTCACCGCCGACCCATAGGTAAAGATTTAACTTATATTTAATCGACTGTGTCGGCCTCTTCGAAACCTGCCGTTTCAACTTGACATGGGACGCGATCTCACGCCAATTGTCGCTCTGATTTCAACTCTGCATTGAAACAGAGACGAGTGCTGTCCTGCCTATGCGCCCCATGAATCGCGAGACCAAGACTGCAAGCCACCTGACTTTGGTGAGCCGGAAGGGGGAGTCCCAGATGCTCACGGACTTTACCCGCGTGCTCGTCGTTGGAAAATCGCCGATCAACCGGGTGGTGGTTTCGAAGATCGTTGAACGGTCCGGGCTGAAACCGATCTCGGAATCGCCCGAAACGGCCGCAACGGCGTTGCGATCGCCCATTCCCGGCACTGTCGTTCTCGATGGTGGAGCTGATAACAAGGACTGCGACGCGCTGCTGTCCGGTATCGGCGCGCTGCGGCGGACGTCAGGCAAGTCGCTCCCTTCGGTAATCCTGCTTTCAACCAAGAATGGCACACCCGAGAGCTTGGGTCTGTCCAGCGTCATCGACGCGGTGGTGGTCAAGCCGATCACACCCGAACGGCTGCAGCCGGTGATCGACCACCTGATCGAACTCGGACGCAGTTAGCTACCTTCAACCTGCCTTCCCGATGCTTTCGATCAGCCCGGGCAGTTTCGACAGATCGGCAATCTGGCGGAAGCGAGGTGCTGCAACCGGCGGCTCGACATGCTCCAGCACCCAAGTCAGTTCATGCGGCACGTGGATGCCCCAACCGCCGGCCTCGATGGCCGGCACCACGTCCGACTTCAGCGAGTTGCCAACCATCATGCTTTTTTCCGGACCATCGCCGTGGTGGGCAAAGATCCTGGTATAGGTGGCCGCGCTCTTGTCGCTGACGATCTCGACCGCATCGAACAGATCCCCCAAGCCTGATTGCGCCAGCTTCCGCTCCTGGTCGAAGAGGTCGCCCTTGGTGATCAGCACCAGGCGGTACGCACCTGCCAGCTCTTCCACGGTTTCGCGCGCATGAGGCAACGCCTCGATCGGATGGCTGAGCATGTCGCGGCCAGCGGCAAGAATTTCGGCGATGACCGAGGCCGGCGCGCGACCTTCGGTGATCTCGATCGCCGTCTCGATCATCGACAGGGTAAATCCTTTGATGCCGAAGCCGTAGATTGCGAGGTTGCGCCTCTCCGCCTCCAGCAGCCTTGCCGAGATGTGCCACTCCTCGGCGTGGTCGGCGAGCAGAGCGGCAAAGCGCTTCTCGGTCATGCGGAAGAACTGCTCGTTCTGCCAGAGCGTGTCGTCGGCGTCGAAGCCGATCGTGGTCAATTGGGGATTGTTCTGCATTCGATGTTAAACTGAAACTGGGACATTAATTCGCGAGAGGTCGAACCTAAGCTGCCTGGAGCGATTTTCAACTGCGCAGACGATACCGGCAAGCTCCCCTTCCCTTCCATCACCGGCCCCGGCTATACTCCAAAATCCGCAAACCTAATCTGGTGAATGATGCCGCCTGCAAAAAAGGAAGTCCGTCCGTCGAGCCGCGGAGGACGTGCCCGCACGCCTGCGTTCGTGAAAAATCAACGTGGCGTGAAAAACTGGAAGGAGGTCAGCGCCTGGCTGGAATGGCGCGGCATCGAAGACATCGAATGCATCACGCCCGACCAGGCCGGTGTTGCGCGCGGCAAGATGATGCCGTCGAAGAAATTCACTTCCAACACTTCGTTGGCGCTGCCCTCGGCGGTGTTCATGACAACGATCTCCGGCGGCTATCCGGAGGACGGCAACGGCTTCCACTATCCGGAAGACGACGGCGACCTCAAGCTGATGCCGGATCTTTCGACCTTGACCGTGGTTCCATGGGAAGAGGATCCGACGGCAGCGGTCATTTGCGACCTCGTCCACCAGGACGGCCGCTCGGTCGAATTCACGCCGCGCAACGTGCTACGGCGTGTGCTTGCGGCTTACGACAAGCGCGGGCTGAAGCCGGTGGTGGCGCCCGAAATCGAATTCTACCTGGTGCGCAAGAATCCCGACCCGGACTACCCGCTGACGCCGCCCGTCGGGCGCTCCGGACGGCCGATCGGCGGCGGCGCCGGCTATTCGATCGCCGGCGTCAATGAATTCGACGAACTGATCGACGACATCTACCATTTCTCCGAAAGCCAGGGCCTGGAGATCGACACGTTGATCCATGAGGAGGGTGCTGGCCAGCTCGAGATCAATCTGCGCCATGGCGATCCGATCGAGCTCGCCGACCAGGTATTCATGTTCAAGCGCACTATTCGCGAGGCGGCGCTGAAGCACGAGATCTATGCCACCTTCATGGCTAAACCGATCCAGGGCCAGCCTGGTTCGGCCATGCATATCCACCAGTCGATCATCGACAAGAAGACCGGCAAGAACATTTTTTCGGCCGAGGACGGCTCGGAAACCGACGACTTCTTCCATTTCATCGGCGGCATGCAGCAACATGTGCCGAACGCGCTGGTGATGTTTGCGCCCTATGTCAATTCCTACCGCCGGCTGACGCAGGCGGCATCGGCGCCGGTCAATAACAAATGGGGTTATGACAACCGCACCACCGCCTTCCGCGTCCCGCGCTCCGACCCGGCGGCGCGGCGCGTCGAAAACCGCATCCCTTCCTCCGACGCCAACCCCTATCTGGCGCTGGCCGCATCGCTGGCTTGCGGGCTGATCGGCATGACCAACAAGATCAAGGCCGAACCGCCGGTGCTGACGACCGCCAACGAGGCCGAGATCGACCTGCCACGCGGCCTGCTCGAAGCCGTCGACCTTTTCGAGGCCGACGAGGAACTTTGCGCGCTGCTGGGCAAATCCTTCGCCGCGACCTACGCGGCGATCAAGCGGGCGGAATTCGAGACCTTCATGGAAGTGATCAGCCCGTGGGAGCGGGAGTATCTGCTGCTCAACGTCTGACCGATCATGAGTTATCAATCTCCGATTTCGCCGGGACGATCCTGGTACGAAGATACCGTTGGACCGCGGCCCGAATATTCCGGACTTGACGGCGACCTGACTTGCGACGTGGTCATCATCGGCGGCGGCTTTACCGGCCTGTCGGCCGCGGTCCATCTCGCCAAGGCCGGCAGCAATGTCGTGCTGATCGAAGCGTATCGTTTTGGCGATGGCGCATCCGGCCGCAATGGCGGTCAGCTTGGGACAGGCCAGCGTGCCTGGGCCGAGGAACTGGAGGCCGAATACGGCCTTTCCCGCGCCAAGGCGCTGTTCGACCTGGCGGAGGAGGCCAAGGCGCACCTCATGGAATTCGCCGCCGTCAACCGGATCGAGATCGACTATATGCCGGGCCAGATGTCGGTGGCGCACAAGAAGCGCTATGTCGACGACTACAAGGCGCATGCCGAGATCATGGCGAGCCGCTTCGGCTATCCGCATATCTCCTTCATGGATGCCAGGGAGACGGCGGAGCGGCTGGGGTCTACCGCTTATTTCGGCGGCACCCGCGATATCGGCACCGGCCACATCCATCCGCTGAAGCTGGTGATCGGCACGGCAAAGGTAGCGGCTGAGGCCGGCGCGCAGCTATTCGAGCAGACGCTGGCGACCGGTATCACCTCCGTTGGCGGCAAGGTCAAGGTCACGACCCCGAACGGCACGATCACTGCCGAAAAATGCCTGGTCGGCGTCAATGCCTATGGCGGCGCGCTCGAGCCGGTAAGTGCGGCGCACATCATGCCGATCGGCTCCTTCATCGGCGCGACGGTGCCGCTCGGAGCTGATACAAAAGTGCTGCCAGGCGGCGAGGCGGTCGACGATTCGCGCTTCGTCGTGCGCTATTTCCGCAAATCCAGGGATGGTCGGCTGCTGTTCGGCGGACGTGAGATCTACGCGGTCAACGATCCAAGGGACATCCATATCCACATCCGCCGGCAGATAGCTGAGCTTTATCCCGACCTCAGGGATGTCGAGATCACGCATGGCTGGGGCGGCTATGTCGGCATCACGGTGCCGAGGAAGCCTTTCGTGCGCGAAGTGATGCCCAATGTGATTTCGGTCGGCGGCTATTCCGGCCACGGCGTCATGCTGTCGAACTTCTTCGGCAAGCTCTATGCAGAGACCGTTTCAGGCAACCGGGACCGGCTGAAACTGATCGAGGATTTGAAAATTCCGCCCTTTCCCGGTGGCCGGCGCTGGCGCACGCCTTTGCTCTTCCTTGCGCTCAACTGGTTTGCCTTGAGGGACAGGATTTAACCACAGATTGCAGAAACCCCTTGGCAGAACACCTTCCAAGGGTGCAGAATCGTTGGCAAAAGGCGCAGTGATGCCACAATCGCGGTTAAAAGATGCTGGCCGTGGGCAGTTAAGCGGGGCTTTTGCGGGCTTGCCCGCGCGTGTTTTTTGGGGACCGATGCCGATCGAATGCCGGCTTTCCGGCACAGATCGAAAGAACATCGGCCCGCAAATGGAGGTGGCAGAGTGAGAGAGCCCTTCAGTTTCGGCATGCCGGAACGACGGCGCTTTGCGATGCAGTTCGGCTACGACATGCGGCCTACCTTCTGGCAAGGAGTCCGCTCGAACTCGCATCTGGTGATCGCCGCGCTTGGCACCGCAGCGCTGCTTGGCGTGGCCGCGGTTGCGCTATGGCTGGCATTGCCGGCCAGCGAGAGACAAGCCGTCGCGAGCCCCGAGCAGACCGTCCCGACCATTCCGGTAAAGACAACCAAGATCATCCCGGCGGCCACAACGGCCGCTGCACTGCCGCGGGCCGCCGCCAAGGGCGACGCGGTTTCGCCGGTGGTGGTCGCGGCGGAGGCCGAGGTACAGGCGCTGGCGCCGAATGACCCCCGCTGGACAGGATCAAAGACCGCACCCGCTCCCGCCACTGACACATCCGGCCAGGTGGCAGGCCAGAGCGGGCAGGCGGCTGAAAAGCCGGCCGCTGCGGCGGCATTCGCCGACCCGGCGGCAAAGAACGATGCGGCAACAATGCTTGCCAAAGTCGCGGCCCCGGGCAAGACGGCCACGGACGGCGCGCAAACCGCTGCCATTCCAGCCGTGAATCCACAAGCGCAGGATGACAGCGATCAAGCCAAAGCCAAGTCCCGGAAAGCAGCGGCGGCCGCCACCGGACGCATCCTGAGGGCCGTCACCATGCGAACCGGTCCGAAGAAGAATGCAGCCGCCATGGTCACCGTTCCCGCCAAGACGTCCGTGCAGGTGATGGGCTGCAAGCAATGGTGCCAGATCGTCTACAACGGCAAGCGCGGCTGGATCTACAAGAGTTACATCAAGACCGGCGCCTGATGGCCGCGCCGGCCTGAAACCCGTATCAAGGCACCGGTTGCGGTGAGAACCATGGCCCGTTCCATCTCAGCGTCTTATGCCTTTCGCCGGACGCTCAAGTCAAATTGCGGCCCGAGATAGCCGGACGGATCAGATGCAGCGTCCGCCATCGACTTCGAGCGCCACGCCGGTGATGAAAGCCGCCTCATCGGACGCCAGCCACAGTGCCGCGTTGGCTATGTCGAGTGGCGTCGAGAGCCGGCCAAGCGGGATCGATGCACGGAATTTCTCACGCATTTCCGGCGTGTCGGCGCCCATGAATTTTTCCAGCATGCCGGTCTCGCCGGCAACCGGACAGAGGCAGTTGACGCGGATATTCTTCGGCGCGAGTTCCACCGCCATCGACTTGGTCGCGGTGATCGCCCAGCCCTTCGACGCGTTGTACCAGGTAAGGCCGGGCCGCGGCCTGATGCCGGCCGTGGAAGCCGTGGTCAGGATGACGCCGCCGCCTTGCCGGTCCATGATCGGCACCACGGCAAGTGCTGCATGATAGATCGCCTTCATGTTGACGGCCGTGATCAGATCGAAGGTCGTCTCGTCGACATCGAGCATGTCGCCGTTGCGATGGGTGTAGCCGGCATTGTTGACCATGATGTCGATGCGGCCAAAGGCGCTCTTTGCGGCATAGACCATCTCGTCGAATTCGGAACGCAGCGAGACGTCCGTCTGGGTCCAGATCGCCTTCCGACCGATCTCGCCGGCAACGCGTTCGGCGCCCTTGGCATTGAGATCGGCGACGACGACGCTCGCGCCCTCCTCGGCAAAGCGCCGCGCCATGCCCTCGCCGAAACCGGACGCAGCGCCGGTGATGATGGCGACCTTGTTTTCCAGGCGCATGCTTTTCTCACTCATTGAACCGCTCTATGCTGCATGTGCGAAGGCCTCCCGGAGCCATCGCTAGCGACAAGCCTCCGGGTCGCGCCAGTGTCAAGGGTACATGTTAGGACCAATCGGTGACGACCGACTGGCCTTGGGATGTGACACCATGGCACTGGAAAATTTAAATCGATTAGAATATATCAGCCGCGTACTCGTGACCGGCGTCAGAGCGGACGGACCATGACCAGCCAGATCATCCCTGTCGACCCTTTCGACTTCATCATTTTCGGCGGCACCGGCGATCTGTCGGAACGCAAGCTCCTGCCGTCGCTCTACCATCGCCAGCGCGACCATCAGTTCTCCGAACCGACCCGTATCATCGGCACCTCGCGCTCGAAGATGACCGACGAGGAATTCCAGGCTTTCGCCAAGCAGGCGATTTCGGACCATGTGAAGCCGGCCGACATCGACGCCAAGGAGCTGAAGACGTTTCTTGCCCGCCTTTCCTATGTCTCGGCCGACGCCACCACCGGCGCCGGTTTCGACAAGCTGAAGAAGGCGATCGGCGACAGCGACCGCATCCGCGCCTTCTATTTGGCGGTGGCGCCGGCGCTGTTCGGCGACATCTCGCACAAGCTGAAAGAGCACAATCTGATCACGCCGAATTCGCGCATCGTGCTGGAGAAGCCGATCGGGCGTGATCTCGCCTCGGCGCGCACGCTCAACGACCTGGTCGGCGATGATTTCCACGAAAGCCAGATCTTCCGCATCGACCACTATCTCGGCAAGGAGACAGTGCAGAACCTAATGGCGCTGCGCTTTGCCAATGCGCTCTATGAGCCGTTGTGGAATTCCGCCAATGTCGACCATGTGCAGATCACCGTGGCCGAGACGGTTGGCCTGGAAGACCGCGTCACCTATTACGACAAGGCCGGCGCGCTGCGCGACATGGTGCAGAACCACATGCTGCAGCTGCTCTGCCTCGTCGCCATGGAGGCGCCGTCGTCGATGGACGCCGACGCCGTGCGCGACGAAAAGCTGAAGGTGCTGCGGTCGCTGAAGCGCATCAATGGCAACGAGGCGCCCAAGCATACGGTGCGCGGCCAGTACCGCGCCGGAGCCTCGGCCGGAGGGCCGGTGAAGAGCTATGTCGAGGAACTCGGCAAGGACAGCAACACCGAGACCTTCGTCGCCATCAAGGCCGAGATCGGCAACTGGCGCTGGGCGGGCGTGCCGTTCTACCTCAGGACGGGCAAGCGGCTGGCGACCCGCGTTTCGGAAATCGTCATCGAATTCAAGCCAATCCCACATTCGATCTTCGACGACAGCGCCGGGCCGATCTTCGCCAACCAACTGGTCATCAGGCTGCAGCCGGACGAAGGCGTCAGGCAGTTCATCATGATCAAGGATCCGGGGCCGGGCGGCATGCGGCTGCGCCAGATTTCGCTCGACATGAGTTTCGCGCAATCCTTCGACGGCCGCGCGCCCGATGCCTATGAGCGGCTGATCATGGATGTCATCCGCGGCAACCAGACGCTGTTCATGCGCCGCGACGAGGTCGAGGCGGCGTGGCAATGGATCGACCCGATCCAGAACGCCTGGGAAAGCGCAAGGCAGGACGCGCAAGGCTATACGGCGGGCACATGGGGACCTTCGGCCTCGATTGCGCTGATCGAACGCGACGGGCGGACATGGCACGAGAGCAATTGAACGCCGCCTACAACTGGAACGGCTTCGCCGACCGCCCCGAATTGGCGGCCGCACTTGCCGATCATGTTGCGGGCCGCCTCACCAAGGCGATCGCAGAGCGCGGCACCGCGCTGCTGGCCGTCTCCGGCGGCACGACGCCGGCGAAATTCTTTGCCGCCCTCTCGGCAATCCCGATTGCCTGGGACAAGGTCACGGTGACGCTGATCGACGAGCGTTTCGTGCCTCCTTCCTCACCGCGCTCCAACGCTGCGCTGGTGGCCGCCAACCTCTTGCAGAACGCTGCGTCCGCGGCGCGCTTCGTGCCGCTCTACCACGAGGCGGCAAGCATCGAGGATGCGGCGGCATCGGACAGCGAAGCGCTGAAATCGCTGCCCTGGCCGCTCGACGTGGCGATACTCGGCATGGGCGCCGACGGACACACGGCCTCGTTCTTTCCCGATGCCGACAATCTCCCGGCATTGCTCGACCCGTCCTCGCCAAGGATCGTGCTGCCGGTACACGCACCGAGCGGCGGTGAGCCTCGGCTCACGCTGTCGATGGCGCGGATCATCGATGCCGGTTTCGTCGCGCTGCATATCGAAGGCGATGACAAGCGCACCGCGTTTGACGGCGCCATGGGACCGGGCGCGAGAAAGCCCATTCGCGCCGTGATCGACGCAGCGCCCAAGGCCGTAGAGGTTTTCTGGGCACCCTGATTTTCAACTCGCCAATGGTCCCGGCAGACGGTGGGAGGATGTTTTCCGGGGCCACGAAAGGACCGACGCCATGGCCGCAAGACGCGACATCGAAGCCATCACCGAGCGCATCCGCCAACGCTCCAAACCAGGCCGCGAGGCCTATCTCGGCCGCATTGCCGAGGCGTCGAACCGCACCGCCAACCGGGCCGTGCTGTCCTGCGGCAACCTCGCGCATGGCTTTGCGGTCTGCAGCCCTTCCGAAAAGGTGGCGCTGGGCGGCGACCGGGTGCCGAACCTCGGCATCATCACCTCCTACAATGACATGCTGTCGGCACATCAGCCATTCGAGACATTTCCGGCATTGATCAAGGATGCGGCGCGCGAGGCCGGCGGCATTGCCCAGGTGGCCGGCGGCGTGCCGGCGATGTGCGATGGCGTCACGCAGGGCCAGCCCGGCATGGAGCTGTCGCTGTTCTCACGCGACGTGATCGCCATGGCCGCGGCAATCGGCCTGTCGCACAATATGTTCGATGCCGCCGTCTATCTCGGCGTCTGCGACAAGATCGTGCCGGGACTGGTGATCGCAGCTCTGACGTTCGGCCACCTGCCGGCGGTGTTCATCCCGGCCGGGCCGATGACGACAGGCCTGCCCAACGACGAAAAGGCCAAGGTCCGCCAACTCTATGCCGAAGGCAAGGCGGGTCGCGCCGAACTGCTCGAGGCCGAGTCCAAATCCTATCACGGGCCGGGAACCTGCACCTTCTACGGCACGGCCAACTCCAACCAGATGCTGATGGAGATCATGGGCCTGCACACCCCTGGCGCCTCCTTCGTCAATCCCGGCACACCGCTGCGCGATGCGCTGACCAGGGAAGCGACGAAGCGGGCACTGGCGATCACCGCGCTCGGCAATGCCTATACGCCGGCAGGGCGCATGATCGACGAGCGCTCGATCGTCAACGGCATCGTCGGCCTGCATGCCACCGGCGGCTCGACCAATCACACCATCCATCTGGTCGCCATGGCGGCGGCGGCGGGCATTGCCATTAACTGGCAGGATATTTCGGACCTGTCGGAAGCCGTGCCGCTGCTGGCCCGGGTCTATCCGAACGGGCTTGCCGACGTGAACCATTTCCATGCGGCTGGAGGGCTCGGCTTCCTGATCCGCGAACTGCTCGACGAAGGCATCCTGCATGAGGACGTGCAGACGGTGTGGGGCGAAGGCTTGAGGCCCTATGCGGTCGAGGCCAAGCTCGGCGCCGACGGCAGCGTGGTGCGCGAGGCCGCCCCCCGCGAAAGCGGCGACGAGAAGGTGCTGGCGCCGTTCAAGAAGGCGTTCCAGCCGACAGGCGGGCTGAAAATGCTTTCCGGCAATCTCGGCCACGCCGTCATCAAGACTTCCGCCGTGAAGCCGGAGCGGCGCATCATCGAGGCGCCGGCCAAGGTGTTCGACAGCCAGCAAGGGCTGAACGACGCATTCAAGGCCGGAACGCTCACCGGCGACTTCATCGCCGTCATCCGCTTCCAGGGGCCTAAAGCCAACGGCATGCCGGAACTGCACAAGCTGACCACCGTGCTGGGCATCCTGCAGGATCGCGGCCAGCATGTGGCGCTGGTGACCGACGGGCGCATGTCGGGCGCATCCGGCAAGGTGCCGGCGGCGATCCATGTGACGCCGGAAGCGGTCGAGGACGGACCGATCGCCCGGATCCATGATGGCGACATCATCAGGCTGGACGCCGAGGCCGGAACGCTGGAAGTGCTGGTGCCGGCGGCTGATTTCGCGCTGCGCCGGACGGCGGATGCCGACCTCATCGGCAATGAGTTCGGCTTCGGCCGCGAGCTTTTCGCCGGGTTCCGGCAATTGGTGGGCCGCGCCGACCATGGCGCCAGCGCATTCGGAACGGCGTGACGGCTTTTTTCCGTCATGAAAAAGGGCGGCTCGTGGCCGCCCTCCGTTTGTTGCAATCCGAATTCTATTGCACGGTAAGCTCGGCTCGTTCACCGGCCTTCACGGTCACGGTGCCTTCCTTGCGGCTATTGTCCGACTTCTCCGAGACGACGACGTAGTCGCCGGCCGATATGGCCGCCTGATACTTCTGGTCATAGGCATAGCCGAGCGATTTGCGATTGCCGTTAATGTCCTTCTTCGCCTCGAATATCTCGACCTTCGAGGTTCCGGGTGCAGTGATCGCCAGCACGCCGGCATTCATCGCGATCTTCAGATCCTGATGCTCGCCGACCTTGACGCTGAACGCCTGCTCGACGACGGCGAGGTCGACGGTAGCAGCCATCACATAGTCGTCCGGCGGCAGATCGAACTTGCTGTCGGGACCATAGGCATAGGTCACCTCTTCGCGCGTGCCGTCGATCTTCTTTTTCGCCTTGAGCACCTTGAAGCCGACGCCGGTCCCATCGGCCTTGTCGCCACCGGCTGTGTAATAGGCGTTGGCAACGACATTCCCGACGCCAACGATGATGTCCTTGTCGATGACCCTGCCGGCAGTAAGCGGGATCGTTTCGGTCACCACGCCCTGCCCGATCGTGACGGTCACTTTCTCGTCGCCGGCCGGCAGCACGACTTTCGTGTCGCCATAATAGGTCGCGGGCATATCAGCGCCCGGATAGGCGATCACGACAGCCGCGCTATCGGCCACGTCGGCGCCCTCGCTTGGCCGCGGATGAATGATCAACGTGCCGGCATTCAGCGTGAAGAGGGGCTTGTAGACCTGGCCCGCCTCGATCTTGATCTTCTGTTCGGCCTTGGCCTCGCCGATGCGCGCGACGACGATGTAGTCGCCCGGTTCGAGATTGCCCTTGTAGGCCCCGTATTCGGTGGCGATGGAATCGCCGCGCGTGCCGTCGGCCATCGCCTTGTAGATTTCCCAGGCATTGCCGTCAGTGAGAGGATCGCCGCCCTCGGCCAGGACCACGGTCGGGGTGAAATTGAATTCCGGCTTTGCCGGCTCGGGCGCCGGCTGCGGTGCAGGCGCGGGTTCGGGCGCAGGTGCCGGTGCAGGTTCAGGTGCAGCGACCGTTTCGGCGAGCGCTTCCTGCAGCGCCTTCTCGTCCGAGGCCTGGATGTATTTGCCGCCGGTGTTTTCGGCGAGGCAGGCGACCTGCTTGCCCTCATCAGCGGTCAGGCCGAAGCCGACGACGTCAGCGGTGAAATCAACCCCGGCAGCCTTCAGTTCCTTGCCAAGCGCGCAAGGATCGCCACCGCAGGTTTCGAGCCCGTCGGTGATGAGAACGACCGTGGCCTTGTCCTCGGTGTATTTCAACGCTTCGGCCGCTTGCTTGACGGCCGCGCTCAGCGGCGTCTTGCCGAGAAATTTCAGGCTGTCGGCGGCGGTGGAAATGGCGCCGGCCGAACCCGGCTGTGGCGGCACGATGAGTTCGATGTCCTCGCAACTGGCCTTCTCGCGATGGCCATAGGCCATGAAGCCGATCTCCCTGTCGGTCGGGATCGACTGCAGCGCGGCTCTGAGGGACTCGCGGGCTATTTCGAGCTTGGGCTTGCCGTCGATCTGCGCCCACATGGAGCCGGAGGCATCGAGAATGACGATGACACGATCGGCGGCATGGCCGAGCGTCGTCATCCACAGCAGGAAGGCCGCCGCAGCGACGCTCCGCGCAAGTCCCACCATGAAAATCTCCTGAGCAAGCCCCCAAAGGGGAAGGCTATTTGACGTGGCGGCAGGACACAAGCCGCGCCAGACGTTAAGCACAACTGAACGCCATTTCGCGCGACGGCAGCGCTATACGTTGGAGAGGCTCGCAGCCTTGAACAGTCAGTATGTCGTGCGCCGCTCCTCGGAAGGCGGCCGGCCGAACTGCAGCCGGTAGCTCTGGGCGAAATAGGAGTGCGAGGTGAAGCCGGTGGCGATCGCCACGTCGAGTATCGGCATGTTGGTCTGGCGCAGCAATTCCCGGGCCCGCTCGAGCCTGAGGCGCATGTAATAGCGGCCGGGCGTCACGCTGAGATGGCGCAGGAACAGGCGCTCGACCTGGCGCACTGACAGGCCCGCCGATTTGGCGAGTTGCACCGCCGACAGCGGCTCGTCGAGGTGGTCGGCCATCAATTCGACAATGCGCCTCAGCTTCTCCGACTTGCCGGTCAGGTCGCGTTCCGGCCCGACGCGCTGGCGGTCGCCGGCGGAGCGGATGCGCTCGTGCTGGAACTGGTTGGCGACGCCATTGGCGAGGTTGGAGCCGAAATCGCCGCGCACGATCTCCAGCATCAGATCGATCGAGGTGGTGCCGCCGGCGCAGGTGTAGCGCTTGCGGTCGATCTCGAAGACATTGCCGGTGCAGTTGATGTCGGGGAAGCGCTCGACGAAACCGGCGCGGTTTTCCCAATGGATGGTGCAGCGATAGCCATCGAGCTGGCCCGCCTCGGCAAGCAGATAAGAGCCGACCGACAGTGCGCCGAGCGCATTGCCGCGCCGGCCCCAGCTGCGCAGCGCCGCCAGCACCTTGCTCTTGCCCGGAAATTCCGTCGTCAGTCCGACCGAGACAAAAAGGATATCGACCGGCGGCAGATCGGCGACGGCATAGTCGATCTTGAGCGGCAGGCCATTGGAAGCCATGACGGCGTCGCCGTCGGCCGACACCGTCGTCCAGCCGTAGAAGTCGCGGCCGAGCAGGCGATTGGCCGAGCGGAACGTATCGATCGCCGCAGCCAGCGAGAACATGGAAAACTTGTCGACCAGCAGGAACGCGAATTGCCGGCCGCCTTGAACGGGATCATTCGTGACCGGCCGTTCAACAGGAGCAACAAGGTTCGGCAAAGCTGCGACTTTCCAGGGTTCGAACCCAATGTTCAGAAGGACGGCCGTTTCAATCCGGCCGCGAGATAGGCGGAAGCTAGCGTGTTGGCCATCAGCATGGCAATGGTCATCGGCCCGACGCCGCCCGGCACCGGCGTGATGGCGCCGGCGACCTTCGCCGCCTCGGCATAGGCAACGTCGCCGACGAGACGGGTCTTGCCTTCACCTCTTTCAGGCGCCGCGATGCGGTTGATGCCGACGTCGATGACGGTGGCGCCCGGCTTGACCCAGTCACCTTTGACCATTTCCAGGCGCCCGACAGCGGCCACCAGAATATCGGCGGTGCGGGCCAGCGCCGGCAGATCCTTGGTACGGCTGTGCGCGATGGTGACGGTGCAGTTGGCGGCAAGCAGAAGGTTGGCCATCGGCTTGCCAACGATATTGGAGCGGCCGACGACGACGGCGTTGAGCCCGGACAAATCCTTGCCGCGCACGCGCTCGATCAAAAGCATCGAGCCAGCCGGCGTGCAGGGAACAAAGGCGGTCTCGAGTTCGCCGGTGCCGAGCTTGCCGACATTGATGAAGTGGAAGCCGTCGACATCCTTTTCCGGTGCGATGGTCTGGATGATCTTGCCGGCATCGATATGGCCGGGAAGCGGCAGTTGCACCAGAATGCCGTTGATGGCCGGATCGGCGTTGAGCTCACCGATGATATCAAGCAATTCCTGCTCGGAGGTCTCGGCCGGCAGCGTGTGCTGGAGCGAATGAAAGCCGCATTCCTTGGCGGTGCGGGATTTGGAGGCGACGTAGACCTGGCTCGCCGGGTCCTCGCCGACGATGACCACGGCGAGACCGGGCTTGCGCGCGCCCTTTGCCGTCAGGTCGGCGGCCAGGTCCTTGACCCGCCGCACCACATCCTCGGCAACGCTTTTGCCGTCAATCACTTCTGCCATGAACCACCTTCAACACCGTTCCGCCCAAAGCACGTCGCGTCTGAAGGGATTCATGCGGCGTGCTTCGGGTCTTTGTCCCATGCAAGTCGTTGCCCAAACCACTGCCTGCCCTCGGAATCGCGAGAGCAGGTTTTTGGGTAACATGCAGCGCGGCATTTTCACGAAAAATCGAGCGGGCAATCCCGTCAATGCGCCGTCTTATGCCGTTAACTCGAAACCGGCGGTGTTTATTCGGGGTTCAGAAATAACGGCGGCGCGAACGGCTCTCGGTGAGTTCGCGAACCGCTTCGCGGAACTCACGCAGGCTGGCGCGGATTTCGTCTACCGAGGATTGCTGTTCATCGGCATCCGAAGCGTGATGGGCCTCATCCAGCGGGGCCTGAGGATAGGTCGGCGGCGCGGGCTGCTGCGGGTAAGGCGCCTGCCCCGCGTAAGGTATCGCGGGCGGCGGATAGGGATAATGGCCGGCCGGCGGCGGCTGCACCTGCCAGGGATAGCCCATCGGCGGTTGCGCATAGGGGTATGGCTGCATCTGCGGGGCCGGATAGACGGCCTGCCGAGGCATCATCTGATGAGGCAGGGGCGGCTGTTGCGGATACGGAGCATAGCCGCCTTGCTGGAACTGTGGCTGCGAGTGATCCGGGGACGCCGTCTGCTGGGGCGGGTAGTAGGGAGACGGATAGACGGGATGTTCCTCCATTGGCTTCTCGCTCTCGGCGATAGCGGGTGGGATGGGATCACTGGAACGCGCCGATTTTTCACTTGCCGCCTGGCCGGGCATAATCTTGCGCACCACCGACAGCAGCGCGCCGACCGGACCCGAACGTTGCGTGCCAGCGGCCTCGACCGGCGAGACGGACGGTGGTGGCGCCTGATATGCCCTGTCTTCGAGAGGTGTTGGGCGCTCATCGGTCCTGCGGCGCGAACGTGAATTGGCGGTTTCGCGCAGGCTCTCATAAGCGCCGCGCATGGCACCGAGACCGATGCCGGAGGCAAGCCCGCCCAGCAGGCCTGCCAGCACCATCACGGCGCGCGAGGGCCCGTTCGCTTCGAGCGGGGCGAAGGCCTTGGAGATCACGTTGATGTTGGCGGTGTTGATGTCCTTCTGCTCGCCGGTTTCCTTGGCGCGCAGAAGATATTGTTCGTAGACGGAGCGCTTGGCGGTGGCCTCGCGCTCGAGTTCGCGCAAGGTGACCAGGTCGCTGTTGACGTCGCCGCTGCGGACCTTCAGTTGCGCCAGGCGGGAGGCGAGATCCTGTTCGAGCTGCACGGCGCGTTTCAGGTCGACCTGCAGCGATGAGGCGATGCGGCGCAGTTCCGCGGCGATGCGGTCGCGCGCCCCCGCAAGCTGGGCACTAAGCGCCTGGAGCTCGGGATGGCGCGGCCCAAGCCGGATCGCGGCGCGATCGGCCTCCTGCTTGAGCGTCGCATATTGCGAGCGCAGTTCGCTCATCGTGTTGGAGTTGATCTCCTCGGGCAAAGTGCCGCTCAGCACCGAATTCACGTCGATCGAACGCGCCGACGCCGCACGGGCATTGAGTTCCAGCGTGCGGGCGCGGGCGATGGAAAGCTGCTCGTTGAGCTTGAGCATCTCGTCGTCGCTGATCAGGCGGCCCTGCGCGTCGACCAGATCGTGCGTCGCCCTGAAATCCTCGACCTTGCGCTCGGCTGCTTCCACGCCCCTGCGCAGCTCATCGAGCCTGGCCGTCAGCTCGTCGGTCGCGCGGCCTGCGGTGTCGGACTGGATCTGGCCGAAGGTCTGCAGGAAGACATCCGTCATCGTGTTGGCGATGAGAGCCGACTTCTCGCCATTTTGCGTGGTGGCGCTGACGGTGATGACGAAGGTCTTGCCGCCTCGCTCGACTGAAAGGCTTTCGGCCAGATTGTTAACCGCCAGCGCCCGGCGGCGGCTTTCGTCGGCGCCCGGCCCGTCACTGCGCGACAGGATTGACCGGATGAGTGACATGACGCCGAGGCCACCCGACCCTTGCCCGTTGAACTCCGGATCGTTGACGAGATTGAGCTTGTCAACGACCTTGTTGAGAACGGTGCCGGAGGTCAGCACGCGCACCTGGTTTTCGACGATGGCCAGCGTCGCGTCGGACGCAACCACCGATTGGGTGAGATCGCGGTCGGTGAGCTTCAGGTCGCGAGGGTCGACGATCAGTTCGGCGGTGGCCTCGTATTTCTTCGGTGTCGAGAGCGCGATGGCGACGCCAAGCGCAGTGCCCAATATCGTCATGGCGACGATCAGCGTCTTCGATCTGGCAATGCCGCGGACGACCTGCATCGGATCGATCAGTGGCCTCCATTCCTGTGCGTCGGCATCGTCGCGTGAGGGCTGCTGCTTACCCGCGTATCGAGGCTCGGATGCTGCAGGCGGACGGCGGACTTCGGAAACACCCGTGGTGGCCGACCCTCCCGGCTGCCGGGCTTGCATATAGCCACCTCTGACGGCTTCGTCCCGCGAAGGCCGTTGCTCTTCACCCATGTATGGAGGCTCGGGTGCGGCAGGGGGACGGCGGACCTCGAAAGCATCCGTGGCGGCCGGCTCTTCGGGCCGCCGATCTTGCGTGTAGCCACCTGCGGCAGCCTCGTCGGCGTCACGCTGCGTCTCGGTGGCCAAAACGGAATCGGCCTCGAATTGTGTCGTATCGGCGGCCAGCAGAGGATTCAGTCGCGCCTCGCGGCGCGAGCGGGCGAGCTGATGGCGTGTTGCGGCATCCTCGCGCCATGATTGGTCTGCCCGATCGCCGATCGAAACCAGCGAAGCGTCGTCCTCGCCGCGCACGGCCCGGCCGAGCGCCAGCAGGGAGCGCTCGCGCCTCCAGTCCTCACGGTTTTCCCTGTCGACCATTGTCTTGGAGCTTTGCCCTTGGCGGCTTGGGAGCGGCTGCAAATCGTTAAGCCACGCTAAACAGGCATAGGAAACAAAAGGTTAATTTTGGCGGGCAGAAGGTGAAGTTTCTCGTACTGGTTGTGTATCTTCTTGAGACACTCGAAAGCTGCCGAACGGCACGTTAAGCTTTCCGATCTATGCTTTTTCAACGCATGACCGAGACCAGTGACATACGCCAAAGGCGGCCCCTCGCCCGGATCGGCGCCTTCGTGGCCGAGCGACGGGGACTGGTTCGCGACTATCTCTCGGCAATCAGCGGCGCAGGCGGGCGGCTGGTGTTTTCGCTCGCCTATTTCATCGCGCTGGCCAACACGCTGTCCATCGCCGAGTTCGGCATGTTCGCCACCGCATCGGCCGCCGGCGTGATGCTGTCGCGCATCCTGGCCTTCGGTTTCATCTCGGCGCTCTACCGCACCGCCACCATTCGCCCCAATCTGATCGGCACCTTCACCGCCGGCTTCCTGCTGCTCGGCGTCATGTCGCTGCCGCTCTTGGCTGCAGCCTCCTACGGCGTCTACCTGATCTTCTTTGCCGACACCGTGCCACTGCCGGTCTTTGCGGCGATCGTGTTTGCCGAGGCGCTTTTGTGGCGGCCGGTCGAAGTGGCGCTGATCGTCAACAATGGCCTCGGCAAATTCGGCCGCGCCGCTTTGCTGACGATCCTGGCGACGGCCTTGCGAGCGGCCGGCGCCGTGCTGTTCATGCTCACAGCGCAGCGAACCATAGGTGTCTGGTCCTGGTATTATATCGGCGCCAATGCCGCCTCGCTGTTTTTGGCTTTCGGATTCTTCTATCCGCGCCAGAGACTGCGGCTAAGGACGGAACTCTATCTCCGGCGGCTCGCCGATTCCATCTATGTGGCCGGCGCCGAGGTGCTGTTCTACCTGCAGATGGAGTTCGACAAACTGCTGGTGCTGGCGATCGGCGGGCCGCATCTCGCCGGCATCTATGCCATCATCATGCGGCTGGTCGACCTGACCGCGATCCCGATCCGCACCTTCTCGATGATGCTGGTGCAGCGCATGATGCGGGCGCCGGAACTCTTGTCGCGCCTCGCGGTCAAGAGCGGCATTGAAGGCGGCGTTTTCCTGGTCTCGACGCTGGCGTTGGCGGCGCTCGGCATCGTGCTGCATTTCTTCCCCAACGCACTGGGCAGGAATGTCGCGGAGGCAGCCCCCCTGGTGGCGCTGGCGATCGGCGTGCCGGGATTGCGCAACCTGGTTGAATACCAGGCCGAGCTTCTGTTCGCGCGCGGCCAGACGGCGGTCAGGGCGCTCAACCTCGGCCTGCTTGCAGGGTTGAAGGCGGTGCTTTTGACCTATGTGCTGACCGCGATTGCCGACACGCCCAATCTGGTGCTGTCGCTCAACATCGTCTTCCTGCTGCTCTATATCGCCTCGGCGCTGCTGACCTATTCGGCGATGCGCAGACCGGCGAAGGCGATCTAGGGTCAGGCCTGATAGGCCGAACTGGCACTTCCTATCGGCTAAACCTGGCGGCCAGATCACCAGAAAAAATAGCAGCAAGACGGTTAGCGCGGCTCCCGTTCGTAGATCGCTCATACCGAATACATCCTGCATAAGTCCGAAGGTGACAGCAAAAAGGCAGAGCGAAGCTAAAGCAAACCCGAAGGCGACTGCTCCAACCAGGCGTCGAAACGTCACAACATTGGAACTTCGGTGAACGAGTCCAATTTTTGACTGAATGGAGCCTGTTCTCCACGCGGACAAGAGTTCACGAACGCAGCAGAATGCAAACGAGCACAAAACAATAAAAACAATACCGGAAGCCGTTATTTGGGATAGGATCGGGGCGTCTGATATCGCTGGCATCATGTGGACTGCTTGGCGCCAGAGTTTCGTGAAGGATAGTGACTGACCGGCATCCACAAAGTTCCTCTAACTCCCTAACGCCAATTGGGCGAGTGCCGTGCCCGCTTTAAAAAGCCCGTGCGCCAAGCCAACGAAACAGACCAATGCGATTAAGCCTAGTCCGAGAGTCGACGAGCCTCTTTTGGCTCCGCCTGACGATGTCTGCGACTGATATTTTGCGCGAATCGCCAGGATCTCTGCCCGAATTTTTGGATCCCGAGGTAGGTCCTCTCGGCGAAGTTCCGTTCTTCTCATGGCCACCAGCACGGTCAGTAAGGCGATCCATGTTAGTCCGGCCAGCCAGATGCTGATGACATAGAGCTGGGGATACAAAACTTCGTGGCTACTCAAGCATGCCTGCGGAAAAGGAATTCCGCCACCGGATGATCTGCGGCTCATTCGTCCAAGCCACCATCCATGATCGGTCATTGCCAGGCCAATGAGAAACCCCCCGACAGCTAACGCTCCACCGGCGATCATGCAGAACGATTTTCGGCCTTCAGCATCCGTGATCGCCTTGAATGCGCAGCGTCCCCCGATAAAAACAAGAACCAGCGTAATAACGATGGAATAGACCATCTGCGCCATGATCATCGTGGAAAAAGACGGAGAGCATTTTCCGAGATCGGCAGTGAGCGAGAAAGCGTTCGAAAAAGCCGTTTCGAACGCGGGATTCGCTTGGGAGAAAAAGGCGTAGATGAATGCACTCGACAGTAGGGCCACTGTTCCCGAGACGGCCCCTGCCCAGAGACTGTCCTTGGACTTCTCCTCCCAAGCAGTTGTCATAATTCGTCACCTTTGAACGTGGGTAGGAAACATAGGCAACTGGTGGAAACTCGGTCGTTCAGAGCGATTGACCCCGGGACTAATCGAGCCCAATCAGCCGGCGGATGCGGCTGACATCAGTGCCGATGAAGGACTGCATGCCGATGGCCACCTGTTCCGGCGCCATGGTGGCGACGAAGCGGCGGAATTCGTCATCCGACAGAGCTTCGCCGGTCCAATGGACGCGGCAGAATTCCTCCGAACCGTGGAAGTGGCCGGCGCCGTCCAGCACGTCGTCGACGTAACGGCCGTAGATCATGCATTCGGAGAACTGCCGCGCCGCGCCGATGACCTCGACCCAGCAGCGCGCGTGGACCGTCTCGATCCGGGCGCACATGGCTGTCACGCTTTCGCGGCGCCACGCGATTAACGTCGAGATGTAGTCGTGGGTCGAAGATGCGGCGATGCCGAGCGCCAGACCCGCATTGCGCGACCAGATCCGGTGCTCCTCATGACCTTCGCTGGAAAGCACCGCGTCGCGGCGGAACAGGCGCACCTTGTCATCGCGCCAGAAGGCGCTTGTGTCGAAAGGCTTGAGGAAGGCCACGTCGGAATCGCAGAAGATCAGCACGTCTTCCTGCGCCCGCGCGGCGATGGCGATACGGCGAAGCTGCTGCACATGCCAGCCTCGCAGCGGCATCGTCTTCAGGCTGAGCCAGATGCGCCGACGAAACAGGCTGAGTGGATCATCGAACGCGCGCAGCCAGCGCGGCAGAAGATCCCGCTCGTCGACAATGGTGCGACGGCTGTTCTCCAGTTGCCGAAACAGCGCCACGTCGCGATGCTCGACGAGGATGTAGTGATGCGCCACGCCGGAGACGTGGCGGTCGAGGGTTTCGCACAACAGGCGGCAACGTTCGAAGTCCGGCGCGTAGCTGGCCGTCACGACCGCCGCCGCCGGCGTCTGGCGAAGGAAGTCAGGCTCGATGTCGGCGCTGGGCACGAACCGGCTGTTCAATGGCTTGCTCCGGGGCTTGCTCCGGCAGGGTCGGGCTTGCCAAACAGTTTCTGACGCACGACACGCAACAGGAACACAGGGTTGCCGACGACGTAGCGGCGCCAGAGACGGCCCGGTTCGATCCACAGCCGAAACAGCCATTCGAGCCTGAGCCGGCGCATCCACAGCGGCGCCCGCGGCACCGTGCCGCTGAGAAAATCGAGCAGTGCGCCGACAGCGATCGGCAATGTGCAGTGACGCGCATCGATATGGCGGGCGATCCACAATTCCTGACGCGGCACGCCCATGGCGACAAGCAGCACGTCCGGCCGCAATCGGGCGATCCGATCGATGATGTCAGGCTCTTCGGCTGGCGGGAAATAGCCGTCATGAATAACGACAAATCTGTGCTGCACCGCCAGTGCGGCCAGTCTGGTCGATGCAGCCTCGGCGTTGACGCGCGTTGCGCCGAGCAGCCCGACGGTGAGCGGCCTGGTCGATGCCTGCAGGAAAGCCGGGACGAAATCGGTGCCGTTGAGATTATCGGGAAACGGCGCGCCGTAGAGCAGTTTCGCCGCCATGTCGACGCCGACGCCATCGGGCAGGATCAAAAAATCGTCGAGCGCTTCGGCGAAGACCGGATCCACACTGGCGATGTTGGCGTTGTGGGCATTGAGAAAGCTGATCTTGGTGAAGCGCCGCTCCGCGATCAGCCGGGTCAGCAGGGCGATCGCGTCGTCCCAACGGATGGCGAGGACCGGTATGCCCAGGATCGTCTTCAAACTGTCGACCCCAAAGGCGGCCTGGGCGGCATGCATGTTCACGCAAACGCCTCCTGCCTGACGGGGTTGAGCTTCTCCAGGCCAAGCCTGATCGCGGCATCGAGCGCTTTCACCTGCCGGTGATGGAAGGCGCTGCCATCGACATCCTTGACGTCGGCGGCCGCGGCTTCGAGCGCGGCGGCAAAGGCAATCGGGTCATCGGTGACGACGCAGTTGTCCGGACGATGGTCGATGCCGCGTAGCGAATGGCTGGTGGCGACGGATGGCAGGCCGAGTTCGAAGGTCTCGATGGTCTTGAGCTGGACGCCGCTGCCGGCCGTGCTGATCAGCGGGATGACGGCGGCGCTGCGCACGAAAGCCCGCGCGTCCGGCACCCGTCCGACGAATTCGACGCCCGGATGCTTCGAGGTTACGCCCGACGGCATGTTGCCGGCGATACTGATCCGGAAATCAGCCTTTAGATGCGGCACTACCTTTTCCAGGAACCAGTCGAGGCCGATGCGGTTCGGCTGCCAGGTCCAGGTGCCGATCAGCGCCGCGTCGCAGTCGATGCGGCGCTGGTTCCTCTGCTTCGGCGCCTCACTGCATGTCACCAGCGGCAGCACCGCCGAGCGGTCGTCGGACGCGACGCCGAGTGCCGCGCGATCCTCCTCGGCCAGGGTGAAGACGAAGCGCGCCCGGCGGCAGAGCCGCTCTTCCACCGCCTCGAGCAGCTTCGCCTCGCGGCGAAACAACAGGCGCTGGAAAAGACCGCCCGCGGCCGCGGCGTTCTCCTGCGCCGAGCGATGTTCGACATTGTGGGCGACGAAGATCGACGGCCGGTCGTCGAAGAGTTCTTCGAAGGCGCCGGCGAACTGCACCGAATTCAGGATATATCCGTCGAAGGGGCCGGCGCGCTCGATGGCGGCGCGAACCTTGCTGTCGGAAACAACGCGCAATTTGACCGACGCGAAAGTGAGGCCGGAAAGCATCGCCCTTGCAACCCAGGCGATCTTTTGCAGCGATGATGCACTTTCGGTGCGGACATCGACGGCGCCGAGCACGATGGTGTTTTGCGGATCGCTCGCCGGCTTGCCCGGCCAGGTGAAGCCGATCACGGTGACGCGCGCGCCGGCGCGCCGCAAAGCAGCGATGATCGCGGCATTGGCAATCTCATAGCCCGAGGCAAGAGCACCGTCGGGCACGATCGATGTGGCGAACAGCAGATGCATCTCACCTATCCTGTCCGATGCAGCTAGCAAAGCGGGGTGAAGCGTTGATTAAGCGGCAACAATCGAGGGTTGAAGGCCACGAGTTTTGCCTGTCCGTCCACGAAAGGTGATTAACGAAACGTTATCATCGCGGTGCTATCGAGAGCCAAACTCACCTTCTGGGCTGAACACGGATGATCCATTCGCCATCGGACGGTTCGGTATCGATCGCGGGGCGGTCTCCGGGACTTGCCGCGGCGGCCATCGAGGCCGTCGTCACGCTGCCGACCTTCAAACGGCCGCAACAGCTGCTGGCGACGCTGGCGTCGCTCAAGGCCCAGGAAACCGGCAGACGCTTCGCCGTGATCGTCATGGAGAATGAAACGGAAGCGCGCGAGGGCGCCAGGGCGGCGCTGCCGCTGTTCGAGCGCGGCGAGATATCAGGCATGGTGATCGTCGCGCATGAGCGCGGCAATTGCAGCGCCTACAATGCCGGCTGGCAGACGGCGATCCTGCATTTCCCTGACTTCAGACACCTGCTGGTCATCGATGACGACGAGATCGCCGATCCGCAGTGGCTGGAGCGCATGTGCAAGGCGGCCGAGACGCTTCGAGCCGACATTGTCGGCGGCCCGCAAATGCCAGTGTTTGCCGACGCGGCGCATGCGAGATGGGCCGAGCACCCGGTCTTTGCGCCGCCCTACCGGCAGACCGGGCGCGTGCCCGCGCTCTATTCCTCCGGCAATCTCCTGGTGGGCCGCAACGTGCTCACCGCCATGGGCCCGCCCTTCCTCGACCTGAAATTCAACTTCATGGGCGGCGGCGATTCCGATTTCCTGAGCCGGTCGGCGCAAAGAGGCTTCGTGCTCGGCTGGTGCGCCGAGGGACAAGTGCATGAAACCGTTCCGGCCCGGCGCGTCGAGGCCGACTGGATCCGCGCCCGCAGCCTGCGCAACGGCGTCATCTCGACACTGGTCGAGAAGAAGAAGCGGGCCGGCACCCCATTCGCCGGCACCAAGGTCTTTCTGAAGAGCCTGGCGCTGCTTGCCGCCTCGCCGTTTCGCGGCGCGGTCAGGCTGGCGCGAACGGGATCGTTGGCGACGGCCTTGTACCCCGTCCACGTAGCCCTCGGCCGCGTGCTTGCCGAATTCGGATATGCCAATGAGCAGTACCGCCAGCCTGAGAAAAACTGAACGCGCGCCGCTCAGCGCGGCGTTCACGCGCGAAGGCGTCGCGACCGCGATCGCCGCGCTGCTGTTCACCGTCATCCTGGTATCGTTCCGCCCTTTCCAGCCAGCCGGCGCCGAATTGACCGGCGATGGCGGCGATATCGTCAACCAGCTTGGGTTCGGCTCGCTCGGCGCGATCTCGATCTTCTCGCTGATGGCGTTCGCCGACCCCCGCGTGGTGCGTTCGCTGCTCAGCCCGTCCTGGCTGTTGATGCTGGGGTTCTTCATGCTGTCGGTGGTGATGGCGACCGATCCGCCGTCGGCGATGCGCGCTGCTTTCTTCACGTTGATCGGCATTATGACGATGGCGACGATCCTGGCGCTTCCGCGCGACGCAGAAGCCTTTTCGAAAGTCATCATCTTTACCATCGTCGTCGTCATGGGGCTCTCCTATGTCGGGCTCATCGTCTTTCCGCACGAGGCCCTGCACACCGCCGATTCGCAGGAGCCCGAACATGCCGGCCTGTGGCGCGGCGTCTTCACCCACAAGAATATCGCCGGGCCTGTTATGGCCTGCTTCAGCTTCGCCGGCCTTTATCTCTATCGGCGCGGGCAGCGGCTATGGGGTGCTGCAATCTTCTGCGCGGCCATGTTCTTCATGTTCCACACCGGATCCAAGACGACCGCCGGATTGGTGCCGTTCTCAATCCTGATCGTCGTGTTGCCGAGCCTCATTGGCATGCGGCTCGGCACACCGATCCTGTTTGGTCTGGCAATTATCGCCATGGCGGTGGGCACGCTCGGCATCGTCTTCCTGCCGCCGGTAAAATATCTGGCGTCGATCTATTTCCCGGACATGACCTTCACCGGACGCACGACGCTGTGGGAGTTCGCCGGCGACATGCTGGCGAAGCGGCCATGGACCGGTTATGGCTATGAGAGCTTCTGGGGCACGCCGCTGCTCTTGAACCAGGATCAACCTTTCGACCGGCCCTGGGATATCAGAACCATCGTGCACGGCCATAACGGCTATCTCGACATCGCCGTGCTGATGGGCATTCCGGCGCTGTGCGTGGCGGTCTACACTTTCCTCATCGCCCCACTGCGCGACTATATGCGCATCCCCTTGCGCAAGGAGAACATCTATCTCGGCGACTTCTTCATGATGGTGGTGCTGTTCACCGCGTTGAACGCCTTCCTCGAAAGCTTCTTCTTCCACCGCGCCGATCCGGTCTGGATGTTTTTCGTCTTTGGCGTGCTTGGCCTCAGGCAGGTATCGCTGCGGCCACTCGCGGTTCGTCATCAGTCCTGATGCGCCCCATCCCAAGGGGCTTTCCCGCACCGTCACGAGCGTCTATGGAGAGCCGCTCCTTTCAGGAACCGGCTCCGGTTCCCGGGGTCGTGCTCTAGCGGAGGGTTTCCATGACGATCAGGCTCGTTCTGGCCGGTTGCGGCAATATGGGCTACGCCATGCTGTCGGGCTGGCTGAAATCCGGCAAGCTCGCACCAGCGGCGGTCTTCGTGGTCGAACCCAATGCCGAATTGCGCAAACGCGCCGAAGCGCTGGGCTGCGGCTCCGCGGCGGATGCCGGCGACATCCCGGCCGATGCGGTGCCAAGCCTGGTCGTCATCGCAGTCAAGCCGCAGGTGATCCGTGACGTGACGGCTGCCTACAAGCGTTTTGGCGACGGCCGCACCACTTTCGTCAGCATCGCCGCCGGAACCCCCGTCGCCACGTTCGAGGACATACTGGGCGACCGTGCGCCGATCATCCGCTGCATGCCCAACACGCCAGCGGCGATCGGCAAGGGCATGATGGTGGTGTTTTCCAACAGGCTTGTTTCCGACGATACCAAGCCTTTCGTTGCCGACCTGCTTTCGGCGAGCGGGCAAGTGACTGATATCGACGACGAGAGCCTGATGGATGCCGTAACGGCTGTGTCCGGGTCCGGCCCGGCCTATGTCTTCCATTTCATCGAAGCGCTGACCGTGGCTGCCGAGAAGGCCGGGCTGCCGAACAAGACCGCCAGGCTGCTCGCCATGCAGACGGTCTATGGCGCCGCCTCGCTGGCCGCAGAAAGCGGCGAGGAGCCAGGCGTGCTGCGCCAGCAGGTGACCAGTCCCAACGGTACGACGGCTGCCGCGCTTGCGGTGCTGATGGGCGAGGAGCGGCTGACGCATCTGCTGACAGAAGCGGTGGAAGCGGCACGGCTGAGATCGATTGAACTCGGAAAGTAGTCGCTCGGATTCTGCTATTTCACGACGAGCACCGAGACGGGCGAGTGCGCCAACACCTCGGCTGTTTGGCTACCAAGTAAAAGCCGCCCGACGCCGCGACGCCCATGTGACGCCATCACGATGAGATCGCAGGCCCGCTCTGTGGCGACCTGCAGGATCGCACTGGCGGCTCGTGAGTTCGGGACTTGGATTGTTTCGACAGCGACGCCTATGGCCGCGGCGGATTCTATTATCCTTGAGAAGATTTGATCCGCGAATTGCTTCTGTGCAGCATCGAAACTGTGCATTTCCTCCACTGTAGGTACCCAGCCAGCGCCAATCGTCAGCCCAGCCAGCGGGTAGGCATCGGTAGCGATGACGACGGTAATCCTGACGCCCAAGGCTTTCGCCAAACCAAGACCTTGTTCGACGCCCTTTTGAGCGAGTTCTGAGCCGTCCGTCGGAATGAGAATATGCTTGTACATCATGCTCTCCACGATTGAGGACATTTAGGCTCCGGCAGGAAGCAGAAGCAATAGCCGCGCCGAGTTCAGACCAGGAAGCGATAGAGCGGGGATTGGCAAAGCGGGCGGGGTCCCTACTTTTTCGGGATCATGCCGTAAAGCATCTCGTCCTGCAGCCGACGCAAGGCGAACAGCCTAGTGGTCCGGTCGGGCGCGGCATTGTCCGCCGTCAGCAATTCGCCTTTCCTGACCGGCTTCAGCACCTTGCCGCCTTCGAGCAGACCAACAGGCACAGCGCGATTGGCGCGGGCTTCTTCGACGGTCATGGTCCAGGAGCGATAGCAGGTCTCGCCAATGGCGTCGAAAGTCTCTCCGACGGCAAGGTCGCGCTTGGCTACTGCGCAGACTTCTGCAACCGGCTTCGGCAGCGGCACCATGTCCGCCTTGCCGTAAAGCGCGATACGCGCGGCGGTCAGCGGCACTTCCAGCGAGGTCAAATGATAGGGCCGGAAGAAGCTGTAATAGGGACCGTGACCGATATGGAGATCGTCCATGCGCTCGATGATGCGTGGATGCGTTGCCTCGACGATGACGAAGACGCCGGGCGCCACGCCCTTGCCGATCGTGTAGTCGACGACGCCCTTCTTCGACAGGATGCCGCCATCGGCGCGCGGAATGAGCACCTTGGCCAGTTCATCGCGGTCGGCCCTGGGGCCATGCATCCCCGCAATGTCAGGGACCAGCCCGGTGGCGTTGGCGATGGCGCACATCTCGACCATGGTTTTCGAGCCGTCGACGAACTCGACCAGCATGCGCGGGTTCATGTTGCGGCGCAGCGCCTCCTCGCGATAGTCGTCGGGAACCGCGTCGTGGTTGAGCGGATTGTTCTTGCCCTTGCCGGCCGAGACGATGGTGTAGCCGAGTGCTGCGGCGAACTCGATCAGCTCCATGCAGCTAGACGGCTCGTCACCGGCGCCGACCGAATAGACGACGCCGAGCCGGTCGGCCTGCTGCTTCAAATAGCAGCCGATGGTGACGTCGGCCTCGACATTCATCATCACCAGATGCTTGCCGTGTTCCATCGCCTTCAGGTCGAAATCCGCGGCGACGCCAGGTTTTCCCGTGGCGTCGATGACGACGTCGATCAGCGGATTGGTGACCAGCATCTCGTTCGAGGTGATGGCGATCTTGCCGCTCTCGATCGCCTCGGTGACTTTCGAACCGGTGCCCGCTTCGACGGCCATCGCCTCGTCGCCATAGGCAATGCGTATCGCCTCGAGGGCGGTGTGCGGACGCCGCGTCGAGATGGCGGAGATCGCAATGCCGGGCATCAGCATGCCTTGCGTCACCAGATCGGTGCCCATTTCGCCCGAGCCGATAACGCCGATGCGCACCGGGCGGCCTTCGTTGGCGCGCTTGGCGAGATCACGGGCAAGCCCGGTCAGGGCGACATTGGTCATGCGCAGGCGTCCATGCTTTTTGATTTGCAGGCGGCAATAGCAGGGATTGGTCACTGTTTGCTAACAAAACCGGCTGGCGGCGGCAATTTCTCGCTCGTCGATGCAAGGCCTAAACAACCCATATCATCCGTCCCGCGAGTCCCTGAAGCCAATGCTGCTGGCCGGTCGAGGCTTCAAACCACTCTGATATAGCTCGTCATTCCCGATTTCTGGTGCTCGATGATGTGGCAGTGCAGCAACCAGTCGCCGGGATTGTCCGCCACGAAACCGAGCTGAACCTTCTCGTTGGGCTGGAGGAGATAGGTGTCCGAGATCACCGGCTCAACCCTACGCATCGAGGACGACAGCACCTTGAAGCTCATGCCGTGCAAATGCATCGGGTGCGATTGTGGCGTCAGATTTTCCATGTCGATGACATAGCTTCTGCCAAGTTTCAATTCGGCCAATGGTGCGGTTGGATCCGGCGTATCGCCCGGCCATGGCACCTTGTTGATTGCCCAGAAACTGTAGCCAAGCGATCCACAGATGCCATCGCTGGGGATGTTCTCCGCCGTGGCGCTGAGCGCCAATGAAATGTGCTTGGCGGTGGTGAGATCCACCTCCTGCACCGGATTGACCTCCAGGGGTGCAAGGTCGTGGAGGTTCCGCTTGAGAGAACTTCCCGTCGCGCGCAATGTCGCCAGGACTTTGGGCTTGGTGCCCCTGACGTCTCTCAGGCTCACGACTGCCCCTTCCTCGTCTGGCATGCGTATGGCGAGCTCCATGCGTTGGCCAGGTCCAAGCAGCAAGGCATCGGGCGAAAAGCGCTGCGGCACAGGATTGCCGTCAAGCGCTATGACAGCCGCCTCAGCGCCCTCGACGCGAAAGGCATAGATCCGCGTGACATCGGTGATGGCGATCCGCAGCCGCGCCAGCCCTCCGGCCGGCGCGTCATATTGTGGCTGACCCTGCCAATTGGCGGTGCGTACCGTTCCATAGGTGCCGGTTTTTGCCGCATCGCGCGGCCGGAACTGGTCGATGAACTGGCCGTCGTCGCCAAGCCGCCAGTCGCGCAGATTGATGACCATTTCGGCATCGAATTTCGGATCGCCCGGGTTCTCCACCACGATCACGCCCGTCAGGCCATGGCCCATCTGGATCAGCGTATTGCAATGCGGGTGATACCAGAAGGTGCCGGCGTCGGGCGGGGTGAATGCATAATCGAAATGATCGCCGGTATAGACATAGGGTTGAACCAGAAATGGAACGCCATCCATCTTGTTTGGCACGCGAATGCCGTGCCAGTGGATCGTCGTCGGATCGTCGATAGCGTTGACAAGCCGGGCAGCGAAGGGCTCGCCTTTTTTCATCCTGAGCACTGGCGGCATTCCCTGGTCGCCATAAGTCAGCACATTTCTGGTCTGCCCAACATCCACCAGCTTCGCCTGGATCCTGGCCGTCTGCAGCGTCACCGGCTCAGGCTTGATTGCGGCCCAGCCGGCAAATCTGCCCGCGGCAGAGAGCCCGACCCCACTCGCTCCGGCAATCGCAGCAGTTTTCAAAAGTCTGCGGCGTGTGAGTATGGTCATGATGGGCTCCAACGCGAAAGACAACTGCCCCAGGGAATCGCCACCCTGGATCATGAGCGGGCAAGCAGGGCAAATGCCGATATTGGCACATCGCGTCTCGATGATGCCATGGCGACCAGATGACATTTGCTTGCTGTATGGTGTGAACTCAGTGTTCTACACAAGCACACTGAGCCATCGAGACGGCTCGGGAACCTCATCGCAACGCTTTCCTGCCCTTGCGGACGTTGTCGAGATTCTGCGTCGTCTCCTTGGCGTTGACGTTGTTGCCTGCCGCCTTTGCGGGGCTGGCGATCGGCGCCCGGCTGGCTTTCGCCCGGTGACCGGATAGAGTTCAGCCGGATACTGTTTGGCGAAGAGGAGACCATCCTTGTCGCGGCGTTTCGCACCCGACAAGGCTTAAAGGGAGGTTGCGATGACGAATGAGTTCACGCCGAAATTCGATCTGGCCGGCAAGGTGGTTCTAGTGACCGGAGCCTCGCGCGGCATCGGCCGCGCCTCAGCGCTCGCCTGTGCCGGCTCCGGCGCCGATATGATCGTCGGCGTGCGCAGTGCCGGCGACGGTGCGCAACTGACCGCCGAGATCGAGCGCATGGGCCGGCGGGCGCTGGCCGTGCAGATGGATCTCACTGACCTCGCCACGGTGCGTAAGGCTGTCGCCGAGGCGCACGCTGCCTTCGGCCGCATCGATGTTCTGGTCAACAATGTCGGGCTCGGGCCGGAAAACCTGGCTGAGAATGTGACCGAAGAGGATTTCGACCTCACCGTGAACGTCAACCTCAAGGGCACGTTCTTCACCACGCAGGCAGTCGCGAAAACGATGATCGCGCAGAAATCCGGGCGCATCATCAACATCAGTTCGCAGGCCGGCACGGTGACGCTGAAGGGCGAGGCGATCTATTGTATGACCAAGGCAGCGATAAACCACCTGACCCGCTGCCTCGCCGCCGAATGGGCGCAGCACAAGATCGCCGTCAACAGCGTGGCGCCGACCTTCATCTGGACCGACGGCACGCGGCCCTCGCTCGCCGAGCCGGACTTTCACGCGCATGTGCTGGGGCATATCCCGCTCGGCCGCATCGGCGACCCGATCGATGTCGCGGGGACTGTGGTGTTCCTGGCCTCACCGGCGGCATCGATGATTACCGGGGCGAATATATTGGTCGATGGAGGGTGGTCGGTGGCTTAGTCGAGAGAAAAGCGCTTCTCAAACTCGACGCTCTGGTCCGCTGCCATATTGCCTCTAGTTGCTTGTCGGGAAGCACGGGAGGCAAGGCATGCGGAACTTGGTGCAAGAAGCCTGGGCACTGCTTACGGAGAGCATCTTCGGCTTCATCAATGACAATGCCTTGAGCCGCGGGGCAGCTATGGCGTTTTATGCCACGACCTCGCTTGCGCCGATCCTGCTCATTGTTGTCGCTATCGCAGGCATGGCCTTTGGAAACGATGCCGCGCAACTGGCCCTTTCGGCCCAGCTCGCGGGCCTGATGGGTCCGCAGAGTGCCGAGCTTTTGCAGGCGACAGTCGAAAACGCGTCAAGTCGAACAGCGGGGACGTTCGCCGGCATTTTGGGGCTCGTCACGCTGTTCGTCACCGCATCCGGCGTGTTTGGCGAAATGCAACTTGCGCTGAACGAGATCTGGAAAGTCAAACCGAGTGGGACATCGATCTCACGGCTGGTGCGGGCACGTGCTGCCAGCCTCGGTCTGGTCGCAGCGCTTGGCTTCCTGCTCCTGGTTTCCCTGGTGGCCAGCGCTGCAATTTCGGCGCTTGGAGAAATCATCAACGCATATCTGCCCTTTGGCACCATTGTTCTCAGTACAATCAACGGGGTTGTCTCGTTTGCCTTGATCGCGCTTTTGTTTGCCGCAATCTACAAGGTCTTGCCAGACCGCGCGCTGCAATGGCGCGATGTCGGCCTCGGGGCCGTGGTAACGGCGTTTCTCTTCACGATCGGCAAGTCGCTGATCGGCTGGTATATCGGAACCAGCGCGATCGCGTCGTCCTACGGCGCAGCCGGTGCGTTGCTCGTCGTGCTGTTGTGGGTCTTTTATTCGTCCGAAATCTTTTTGCTGGGCGCCGAATTCACTCGAGCCTATTCGGTTCGACATGGCAGCCGGTCCGATCTGAAAGCGACCATTAAGCTAAGTGATCGCGAACAGAAGCTGGCGACCGCGGCCAGGCGTGAAAGGTCTGAAAACCAAGTCGTCGGCTGGATTATATTCAGCAGTCTCCTCACCGCGTTTCTAAGCCACCTCTCCTATCAACGTCGTCGCTGAACGTCCGGGCGGGTCTCGATGCGAGGGTGGCATGGGCCAGTCCACAAGCTGGCCTCGATGATCGGGGCAACCCCGTCCTGCGGATGATCGATATCGCGGAAAGCCCTTCGGACGCACATCGAAAAAAATTATATGATTGCGCGAACATCGCAGGTTGCAGGTGAAAGTGTTGACGAACGCTGATGCCGATTTTTTCAGTTAAGCATACGACCGTCTATCGCTACAGCCGGCCGGTGCGGCTTGGCGAGCACCGGCTGATGTTCAGGCCGCGCGACAGTTTCGATCAAAGACTTCTGGACCACGCCCTGTCTGTGGATCCCGAGCCGAAAGAAGTTCGCTGGATCCATGACGTTTTTGGAAACTGCGTTGTGGTGATCGATTTCAACAGCCCAACCAAGGAACTGCGCTTCGCGACAGAGATTCGGCTGGATCACACGCCGCAGCATGCGCCTGATTTCCGTATCGACGAGGCCGCGCTTCACTATCCATTTTCCTATGATCCCGACGAGGCCGCCGATCTTTCTCAAACCATAGAACGTCAGCATCAGGATGGCGGCGACGAGATCGGCAAGTGGGCACGACAGTTCCTGAGCGCCGCAGGACACACCGAGACCGGCAAATTGCTGATGACACTTTGCTACGCCATTCACGAGAGCTTTGTGTATTCACGTCGGATCGAATCCGGGACGCAACCGCCTCTCATGACGTTGCACCTGCGCCGAGGCACATGCCGGGACTTTGCGCTGTTCATGATGGAAGCGGTTCGTTCGCTCGGCTTTGCCGCCCGTTTTGTGACCGGTTATGTCTATGTGCCGAGCCGCGACAGCGCAGCGGTGCTTGGCGGCGGGTCAACGCATGCCTGGTGTCAGGTCTACCTGCCTGGTGCCGGTTGGGTCGAGTTCGATCCCACCAATGGCATTGTCGGCAACCGGGATTTGATTAGGGTGGCTGTGGCTCGGCATCCACGACAAGCCATCCCTCTTTCCGGGAGTTATTCTGGAAGCGCGTCGAGTTTTCTGGGAATGACTGTTGAGGTGAAAGTGGCGAAGGAAGTCGATCCGCAACAAAATTAGCATCCTCTGATGTTTTCCGAGGGCCGCTTCTCGATCGCCAAGGCTAGCCAGCTCAGAGAGAGATACTCTTGACGATCGCGTCGCCACGCAAGCGCGCCGCTGGCCGACAGACCTGACTGAAGCGCAAAAAAGCCCGCCGCACCTTTCGGCGCGGCGGGCTTCAACGTGAAGAGTTCGCGTCAGTCGTAGACCTTAACAATCTTGCGGGTGGATGGATCGACCAGGACGGTTCGGCCATCGACGACCACATAACGGTACTGAACGTCCGGCACCTCGTAAAGCTCGACTGTATCGGGCAAAGCGGTGCCGATGTTGAGTTCCACGCCAGGAAGGCTGAAGGACGCCATCGGTTTCTTTTTCACGTACTCCCGGATCACTGTGTCCTGCTCCGGTTGAATGACGATGACGTCCTGAGCGGCTGCGGCGCTGACACCAACTAGCAAAAGGATGCCTGCGGCGGCCGATGAAAGTTGCTTTCTCATATTACCTCCGAGCAAACTCCGCTGCGACGCTTCATTGCTGCCGCGACGGGTTGCATAGCTTGAACGGTGCGGAGCAGCTCTTGTTCCACTGGCAGTGCGCGGACCCGCTTACACAACGCGCGCCCGCTCAAGGTTTAGGTTCTTCCTGAGCAGGCGCGTTTGGGTCTGGACAATCCAGATGGAGCCATGTTTCGCACGACGAGGGCTGATCGCCAGCGCCGCCATAGTGTTCCACGAGTTTTGCGAAACCGTAGGCGAAGGCGAAAAGAAGCGCCAAAACAACCCCTATCCGAACGGCCATACGGTATTGTAGCGGATCCTGCTTCTGAAGGCGCGGATCACTTCGCTCGCGCGATTTCCTTGACGAGATCGCGGGTTTGGCGACGCATGTCGCTGATCTCATCGACCAAGCTTTTGTCCACCTCGGTGGGCCGATGTCGTTTTGAGAGAAAGCCGGGAAATTCGCTCGTGGGGCGTGAGTTTCGGCTGCCGACCAGACTAAATCCCCAATAGCACGATGCCCCGGCCCACTCGTCGCCAGATCATGCGAAACGGGGTCTCGTTTCGTCGAAGGTTAGGATGGTCCACCAGGCAACGCACCGGTCGTATCCGGCTTTCTTATTCATTGCCGGCCAGCCAACCGATCATGTTCGCCATCAGCCTGCCGTAAAGCGGCCACCCGAGAAAATCCTGCGACAGCCAATGCGGGCCGATATCGGTCGCCCAGGCAATCGTTCGGCCGCGGCCATGGGTGCGGACGGCAAGAAGCGGCCAGTCCGTGCTGCGGTGGTGACAGGTCGCCAGAAGCCGGGACGAACTATCGCGCCTGAAATCCAGCTTGTTCATGCCAAGAATAGGCGGCAAGGGCCCCTCCACGCCGGCAAAGATCGGATGTGACGGCTGCAGAATGGAAGCTTGCAGGCCTTGCGGCACCTCCATGCCATCGCAAAAAGGCAGGCAGCGGACCGGCAGGACGTCTTCGACCGGGGTGTCGTGGAACCGGGCCGTACCGAACATACCCTGAAAGCCCATATAGCCCCCGGCCAGCATCAGCCCGCCGCCGCTTTCGACATAGGCTTTGAGCACCTCGAGGCGGTTGACGCCGACACGCCCGGCGCGGGCATCCGGCGTGACCAGCAATGTCAGCGCGCCGACATCGGAGATGACCACCGCCTGATACTGGGCCAGCGCATCGAGGTCATAGGGGAATTCCGCGGCGCAGCGCTCGCCACCGATCTGCGTGACGGCGATGCCCTCAGTGGCCAGCGCCGCATTGAAGGCCGTCGCTCCATTGGTCGAGGCAGCACTGGTCAGCACATCGCCGCCGACGGCGACCGAGGTCGTTGCCGCGAAGGTTTCGCCTGCAAGCAACAGTTTCATTGTCGCCCTCACTGTTCGATCGATCGGGATTGAGAGAGAGCGCCAGATGAACCGGCGCCCCTCAAGGGTAGGAGGTCGCCGGGATCAGAACTTGAACTCGGCCAGATTTTCGGGGGTCACGATCTTCGCCGGACCAAGGATCAATTCGCCGCCGGCCCCGATCGTGTACTCGCCAAGCCTGCCTGCCGAGAACTTCTCACCTTCCTTGCCGGTGATCTTGCATTGCGCAACGGCTTGGGCAGTCTGATAGGCAAGATAGCCAAGATCGGTGACGTTCCACCAGATGTCTTGCGCGGCGCCGTCCTTGATGTATTTGGCGATCAGAGTGGCGGGTGCGAGACCGGTGAGCTTGACCTTGCCGATGAGGCCTGCCTCCTCGAGTGCCCGGGCGGCCGCCGGGAGGCCGATGCCCGCCGGAACGATGATTACCTTGAGATCCGGAAACGCCTGCACCAGCGCCAGCGCCTGCTGCTGGTTGATCTGTTCGCTTTCCTCACCGTATGCGACCTGCACCAGCTTCATCTTGGCGAACTTCGGCTCCGCCGCCATCTTCGCCTTCATGAAATCGATCCAGGCGTTCTGGTTGGTCGCCGTGGGAGTTGAGGACAGGATCGCGAATTCGCCTTCACCGCCGGTAAGGTTGAACGCGCTTTCCAGCATCATTTCGGCGAGACTGTCGCCCTTCACCTGATTCACGAACACAGTGCGCGCATCGGCCGCCACGTCGGAGTCATATGAAATCACCCTGACGCCCTGCTGAACGGCGCGCTTCAGCGCAGGCGCAACGGCATTGGCGTCGTTGCCGGCAATGGCTATGACGCCGACCTTCTGCGACACGAGGCTGTTTATGAATTCGATCTGCGCCTCGGCCGTCGCCTGCGATGGGGCGACCTGGATGGCGGTGCCGCCAATTTCCTTCGCTGCCTCTTCCGCGCCTCCAAAAGCCACCTTGAAGTAGGGGTCGGTGTCGAGCTTGGGCAGGAAACCGACCGTTACCGGTTCCTTGGCGCATTCCTGGCTTAGGGCCAGCGAAGTTGGCGCGAGCAGAACCGCGGATGCGAGCAGGGCTAATCTAAACGCTTTCATTGTGACTCCTCCGTCAAAAAATTCGGGCTTGAAGAAGGGGCCCGAGATCACCCCTTGGTCTCGCGCAAGGCGCGCGATCTGCTGAGCATCTCCTGTGTGGAGCGCCAGTAATTGCCGACCAGCAGCGAGCCGATCAGAAGCAGGCCGATGATCATGCCCTGTGCGTCGCCGCCGATCTGGTTAAGCGCCAGGACGTTGCGGATGATGGCGATCAGGACCAGCGCCAGCATGACGCCGGTCAGGCGGCCCTTACCGCCAAAGACGCTGACGCCGCCGAGCAGGACGATGGTGATCACGTCGAGTTCCATGCCGAGCGCATTGTTGGCGCGGGCATTGGAGAGGCGGGCGGTATAGACAATGCCGGCGATGGCGGCGGCGACGCCCGAGACGATGAACAGGTTCAGGACCATCCGGCGGGTGTCGATGCCGGAATAGCGCGCCACTTCGGGGCTGCCGCCGAGCGCATAGATCCGCTTGCCGGTCGGCGTCTTCTGCAGCACGACCGCAAACACCGGCGCGAGCACCAGGAAAGGCACGATGGTCCACGGTATCTGGGTGCCCGGCAGGTTGTTGATGCCGAAATCGACGACCGCAGTCGGCAGGATGTTGACCGAACCGGTGCCGAGCAGGATATAGCCAATACCGCGATAGAGCGCCATGGTGCCGAGCGTCACAACCAGCGACTGCAGTCCCAGGCCCGAGACCAGATAGCCGTTGAAGGCGCCGAGCAGGCCGCCGGCGACGAGAGTCAGCGGGATTGCCGCCAGCGTCGGCACGCCGGCCTGGACGAGCAGGCCAAAGACGACGGACGTCAGTGCCAACACCGAGGCGATCGACAGGTCGATCTCGCGGGTGATGATGAGCAGTGTCATGGGCAGGATCAGCAACGCCTTTTCAGAGGCACTCGCGGCCAATTGCGAAAGATTGAACCCCGAGACGAAATTCGGCACGAAGATCGCCGCGTAGAGGAATATGGCCAGGCAAGAGGTCGCCAGCAGCAGATCCCAGAAGTCGATCGAACGGAGGAACTTTCTCATCTCGCCCTCGCCTGTCTTGCCTGCTCCGCGCGCCGCACGATGAAGGTGTCGATGCCGATGGCGACCAGGATCACCAGGCCGTAGACGCCCTGCAGCCACAGCGGGTCGACGCGCACCAGCGTCAGCCCGTTCTTGATGACCAGCAATGTGAGCGCGCCAAGGATGATGCCGAGCAGCGTGCCCGAACCACCGCGGATGGCGACGCCGCCAACCACCGCCGAAGCGATTACGGTGAGTTCGAAGCCGAGCGCGACACGGGCGTCGATGGTGGCGTAGCGGGATGCCCAGAGCGCGCCGCATAGGCCGCCGAGCAGGCCGGCCATGCCAAAGGCGAGCAGGATGCGCCTGTCGACGGGAATGCCGATAAGGCGCGCGCCGTCCGGATTGGAGCCGGTGGCGAACAGCTCGCGCCCGATGGCCGTGCGATAGAGCAGCACGTAGCCCAAGCACAGGATGACGATGGCGATGACGACGATCAGCGGCACGCCGGCGATCTTCAGGCCGGTCATGTCGAGCCAGGCTTGCGTAACTTCGTCGGCGCTGATCTGGTCGCCGGCGGCCCAGATCGAGTTGAAGCCGCGAAAAATTGACATCGAGGCCAGCGTGACGACGATGGCCGGGATCCTTCCCCTGGTAACGACCAGGCCGTTGATCAGGCCAGCGGCACCGCCGACCGCGCATGCGGTCGCCAGGCCGACGCCGATGTCGAGTCCCGGATAGGCCTGAACCATGCTGGCCGCCATGTAGGCTGAAAGACCGATCACCGCGGCGATCGAAAGGTCGATATTGCGGGTGATCAGCACCAGCATCTGGGCGAGTGCCGCGACGACCAGCAAGGCAGCATCCATGGACACGGCGGTGAGGTTTGCCGCGCTCACCATGCGCGGGTTGATGATGGTGACCGGAATGGCGACCGCCAGCATCGCGGCGAGCAGGCCGAACTCCCGCCGCTTCAGAATATCGAGCGGTCCTTTTCTCTTCTCCTCGCGGGCGGCGCGTTGCGCCTGTGCTGCCGGGTCGACGCGTTCGCCGGTCTTCGTCGCCGCTTCGAGCACCTTTTCCTGGGTGGCTTCGCCACGCGCGAATTCGGCCATCCGGTGGCCTTCGCGCAGGACGACAATGCGATCGCACATGCCGATGAGCTCGGGCATCTCGGAGGAGATCAGGATGATCGCCATGCCTTGCACCGCAAGGTCGGCGATCATCGCATGCACTTCCGCCTTAGTGCCGACATCGATGCCCTGCGTCGGCTCGTCAAGGATGAGGACGCGCGGCTCCGTGCGCAGCCATTTGGCCAGAGCCACCTTCTGCTGGTTGCCGCCGGACAATTCCTTGACCGGCTGTCCATAGCCGGAGAAGCGCAACTTCATGCGCTTCAACCAACCCGAGACCAGATCGATCGCGCGATCCGTGCTGTAGAGACCGGAGGGCGCCGCCTTGTCGAGTATGGGCAGCACGGCATTGTCGAGGATGGAGAAATCCATCACCAGGCTCTGGCCCATGCGGTCTTCCGAGACATAGGCGATGCGCGCATCCATGGCATCGCGCGCCGATGCGAAGCTAACAGGCCTGCCATCAATCAGGATTTCGCCGGCATCCGGCTGGTCGATGCCGAACAGCACGCGCGCGATCTCCGTCCGTCCGCTGCCGACCAGGCCGCCAAGCCCAAGCACCTCTCCGGCGTGCAGCTTGAGGTCGATGTCGGAGAAGCCGCCGGCGCGCGAAAGCCCCCTCGCCTCCAGCACCAGCGCGCTGATGGCGTGGTGACGTTCGGGATAGAGGTCGGTCACCTCGCGGCCGACCATCATGCTGATGGCGGCTGCGCGGCCAAGCTCTACCTTCGGCTTGACGCCGATGAGGCGACCATCGCGCAGCACCGCGATGCGGTCGGCGATCCGAAAGATTTCGTCCATGCGGTGGCCGACAAACATCATCGCTACGCCGTGCAGCCTGAGATCGGCGACGACAGCGAAAAGCCGCTCGACCTCGCGCTGCGACAGGGCTGCCGTAGGCTCGTCCATGATCAGCACACGCGCGTCGAGCGAGAGCGCGCGGGCGATCTCGACGAGTTGCTGCTCGGAGGTGCGCAGCGTTCCGAGCCGCGTTGCTGCCGGCACGTCGAGGCCGACCGTCGCCAACACCTTGCGCGCGCCAGCAAGCATGGCGGCGTTGTCGATGCCGCCGAAGCGGTCGCGCGGCATGTGACCGAGATAGATGTTTTCCGCGACCGACAGATCCGGGAATAGGCCGGGATGCTGGTGCATGACCGCAATGCCGGCGGCCTGGGCGCCATGCGGCGAATGGAAGACTACAGGCTTGCCGTCGACCTCGACATGACCATCAGTAGGGGAATGCACGCCGGCCAGCAACTTCACGCAGGTGCTCTTGCCGGCGCCGTTTTCGCCAAGCAGCGCCAGCACCTCACCGGTGCGCAATTCGAAGGACGCATCCTTGAGGGCAATCGTGCCGCCGAAGGCCTTCGTCGCCCGAATTAGGGCAACAGGTACAGCCACGCCTCCCGCGGCATCGGCTTCGCCATATGCGCCCAACTGCAGCACGTCTCCTCCCTTATTTTTTCAATTTGCTATATTAAATAGGCGAAAGCCGCAACTGGAAAATTGACTTCCACGGTCTCGCCGCGCAATGTCGCGTCGCGCATAGGTGCGCGGCCGGAGTGTCTCGATCGCAGCAGTTTCAAAGCTGCAGGCGGTCAGGTTGGGCTCCGCGAGAATAAATGGGGAGGCGCCGGTTTTGTCCGGAAAAGGCAGCAATTCCGTCAAGGTTCGGCATTACAATGAGCGCTTCGTGCTTGATGCCATCCGCCGCCTCAAGGAGGCCTCGAAGTCCGACCTGGCACGCGCCGCAAATCTGACACCAGCCGCGGTCGCCGCCATTGTCGACGGGTTGGAGTTGTCTGGATTCGTAAAGCAAGTGGGAAAAAGATTCGGACAGCGCGGATCGCCGTCCACTCTCTACAGGCTTACGCCGGAGCGGATCTACAGCGTCGGCATCAAGATCGGCCGGCGCGCGCTGGAAGCCGTGCTCGTCGACTTCGCCGGCGAGGTCAGAGCCCGTGAATCGCACGAGTATCGCTTTCCGGATCCCGATCTGGTGCTCAAGGCCGGCAACATGTCGCTCGCCAATTTCGAAAAGTTGGTCGACGGGCTTGGCGATGCCAGCATGGTCGGCGTGGGCATCGCTTCGCCCTATTTCCTCGGCGGCTGGAGCGAGGAGCTCGGCTTTCCCGACGACCTTGGCAATCGCTGGGAAGCAATCGACCTGACGACATTCTTCACTACCCGGCCGAAGATCCCGGTTTTCGTGGAAAACGACGCATCGGCGGCGGCGCTGGCCGAACTCATCCAGGGGGCCGGCTCGCGGTTCCGCGACTTCATGCACATCTCGATCGACACTTTCGTCGGCGGCGGGCTGGTGCAAGGAGGCAAGGTGCATACCGGTCCGCACGGCAACAGCGCCGCTCTCGGCCCGTTACCGGTCTCGCCTTCAAGCCTCGACTCGGTGGCGGCCAAGCCGGCGCGCTACCAAAGCCTGCTGCATCGCGCTTCCATCTATGTGCTGGTCAATCATCTCAAGTCGCGCGGCATCGAGATCAATCGGGTGCGGGAACTGGACCCCTTGCCGCCGGGCGCGCGCGCGCCGCTGTTCGAATGGATCGACGATTGCGCGAATGCGCTGGTCGAGGCGATCATCGCCATCACCTCCGTCATCGACATCGAGGCGATCGTGCTCGACAGCATCCTGCCACGGCCGATCCATCTCGAGCTGCTGGCAAAGGTGCAGACCCAGTTCAACCAGGTCAGCGCTATCGGCATCGTGGCACCGGAAATCGTATCGGGGCAATTCGGCCCCGAGGCCTCGCCGATCGGCGCGGCGATGTTGCCGTTTTCGGCACTGTTTGCCCCCGATAGCGGAGTGCTAATGATCGGCAAGGACAGAACAATGTTGCTGGGTAGCCTTTCGAGACTTGCCGGCTAAAGCTAACTGGCCAGAAGCTCAGCGATCTCGTGCGCAAGCGGCCGGTTCCGGTGCACTGCCCGACACCAAGTTGCGTGAGCGCATCAGGCAGGCGACTGTAAAATCATACATGCCCTGGTTGATAGTCACCGACCCAAGAGGTTTCTTTCGACGGTTCTCAGATGGACCAGCATCGCCGTCTTCGCGCCTTCCGGATCGCGATGGAAGAGTGCGTCCAGTATCGCCTGGTGTTCCTGGCAATACACCTGGCGCCGCTCTTCCGAGAATGAGCGCTTCTTCATTTCAAACCAGGGCGACTGGTTGCGAATGGCCCGCATGAGGTTGTGAATCTCTTTCAAAAAGTCATTGCGGCAGCATGCGAACACCCGGTGATGGAATTCTGCGTCCCAATGCTCGAAAGTGGGCATATCATCCGCTTCGCAGGCGGTCTGATGCGCTTCGCGCACCGCATTCAGTTCCGCAGCGCTTGCGTTGGTTGCGGCAAAGGCCGCTGCTGCGGGCTCCAGCAATTGGCGGATCTCCATCATGTCGGCCGGGCTGGTGCCTTCCATTCGGCTAACCATGGATGCGATCGACATGGGATTTGTTGCGGTCAAAAAAGTGCCCCGCCCCACATGCCGCACGACGGTTCCGTCATCCTCCAGGAAACCTACCGCACGACGCACTGTGTTGCGGGCGACACCGAACTCGACCGCGAGATCGCGCTCGGGCGGCATGCGGCCGTCCTCGAGCCATTCGCCCGAGGAGATCCGCTTCTTCAACATTGTGGCAATATCGTTGGCAATGAGCTTTGGCATTTGTGACGCTTTATCTGATCCAATTTTGAGCCAATAATATCAATTGCAGCACCGCCGGTCTAGCGCGAACAAGCTCATGTCCTTCGAAATCTCTAAAATTCGCACGCGCACTCACTTGCAGCCTAAACCAATTGGCGTTACCGTGTAATAAAAGAGCGCATATTGGCTCACAAAAGGTTCAGGGAGAAGGCGCATGAAAATCGCGACATTCGCGATCGCTGGAGAGCGTCGCATCGGAATTGTCGATTTCGATGGGCAGACCGTTGCGCCCTTTGACCTGCCTGTCGAACAGGCACAATCAGGCCTTCTTGCCTTGATCCGACGAAACGGAGCCGGGGTGCCGCGCACGCTTTCGGCCATTCCGCTGGCACAGGTCGAGATCGAAGCGCCAATCCCCCTGCCGGCCCGAAACATCTTCTGCGTCGGCAAAAATTATCACGAACATGCACATGAGTTTGCTCGCAGCGGTTTCGATTCCAGCGCCGGAGCTGGAGCGATCCCCAAACATCCGATCATCTTTTCGAAAGTGCCAGAATCGGTCGTGGCCAATCATGCGAGCGTGCTGATCGATTCCTCCGTCTCGACCGCGATCGACTACGAGGCTGAACTGGCCGTCATCATCGGCAAGGGCGGCCGCGGCATCTCGAAAGAAAACGCGCTCGATCACGTCTGGGGCTATACGATCGTAAACGACGTCACTGCTCGCGACCTCCAGGGAAAATACAGCCAGTGGCTGATCGGCAAGTCGCAGGACACGTTCTGCCCCATGGGTCCTTGGGCTGTTACCAAAGACGAGTTTGACCTGGATAACGCGGGCATACGCTGTTTCGTCAATGAGGATTTGCGTCAGGATTCCAAAATCTCGCTGCTGATTTTCGACATCCCGACGATCATTGAGACACTGTCGCAAGGCATCACGCTTAAGCCCGGCGACATTATCGCCACTGGCACGCCGGTCGGTGTCGGTATCGGCTTTGATCCGCCCAAATATCTGAAGGCAGGTGACGTCGTGCGCATCGAGATCGACGGCATCGGCACTCTCGAGAACCGCTTCGCAGAGCGTGTCCAATGACTACAGTCACAGTTGGCCAAGTCGTCGCGGAAGTCGCTGGCGAGGGCATGCCAGTCGTTATGATTCATGGCCTCGGTGGAACAGCGAACATGTTCCAGCCACAGATGGCTACCCTGTCAGCCTATCGTGTCATCAGACTCGACCTGCCCGGATCAGGCCGCTCGGCGCGGCCAATCGAGCCCTTGACGATCGAAATCATGAGCGAGGCCGTTATCCGCGCCATGGTTGGGATGGGCGTCACCCGAGCGCATTTCGTCGGCCATTCGATGGGCACCATCGTTTGCCAGCAGATTGCCGCAACGCAGCCCTCGCTTGTCGCTTCACTGACGCTGTTCGGCGCGCTGGCCGAGCCTGCCGAAGCGACGCGGCAAGGCCTTGCCAATCGGGCACGGCTCGCGAGGTCGGGCGGCATTGCCGACATCGCCGACCAGATCGTTGCCAATGCGTTGTCGGCGCACACCAGGGAATCTCATCCTGCGGCTGTCGCCTTCGTGCGCGAATCGATCACCAGGCAGGATCCGGAATCTTACGCCCGCACTTGCGAAGCCCTGGCCAAGGCTTCCGCAGTTGATACCCGGCGCATTTCGGCGCCGACGCTGTTGGTTACCGGCGACGCAGACACTGTCAATCCAATGAGTGTCGGACAGGCGCTTGCCGACGCTATCAAGGGAGCCATATTCTCGTCACTGGATCGGTGCGGACATTGGGCCACGATGGAGTGTCCCCGCGAAAGCAGCCAGAAGCTCGCCGATTTTTTGAGACGCGTTGATAGGTGAGGATCGGAATTCGGGCGTAAAAACAACGCGTCCGACAGTTTGGGAGGTCTCTGATGGCAGACGATGGCTGGAACGGAAACGGTTCGGGCAGCACGCTGTTCACCAATGTGCGTGTTCTCGATGCCACCGGCGAGTATCCCTATACCGGCGAGGTGCTGGTGCAGGGCAATCGCATCAAGCAGATCACCAAGGGTTCGTCGCGCTTCAGTTCGTCGTCGACCTCGTCTTCCTATGGCGGCGCACCAGGGGGCACCACCATCATAGACGGCATGGGCGCAACGCTGATGCCCGGCATGATCGATGCACATCTGCACCTGTCCTGGAACAATGCACCTGGCATCGATCCGATCCAGATGATGGAGATCGAAGAGCACATGCTGGTCACCATGGAGATGGCCAAGCTGGTGTTGGATGCAGGCTTTACGGCGGGGCGAGGCGCTGCGGCAGCCAAGCCGAGGCTCGACGTGGTCTGCAAGAAGTTCATAAACCAGGGGCGGTTTCCCGGGCCACGCTACCTCGCAGCAGGACCCGAGATCACCACGGTGGGCGGCCTGGGCGATTCATCGCCATCGCACATTCCGCATGAGGGCCTGAACCTCGGCATTGTCGTCTCGGGTCCGGAAGAAATTCGGCGCACAGTGCGGCAACTGATCAAATACGGCGTCGATTCGATCAAGCTCAATCTTTCGGGCGAATCCATTACGGGAATGGGTGCCGAGGAAACACCTATGTCCGAAGAAGAGGTCGCCATGGCAGCCTCGGAGGCACGCTGCCGCAACAAGGTGCTGTCGGCGCATGCGCGCTCGTCCGGCTCGGTCAAGCAGTGTATCCGCCACGGCATCCAGAATATCTACCACGCCTCGTTCGCCGACGAGGAAGCGCTCGATATGTTGGAGGCGGCCAAGGACAAGCATTTCGTCGCACCCGGCATCGCCTGGCTGATCAACACCGCGCGCCACGCCGAGCAATGGGGCATCAAGCCTGGATCGCCACTGTCGCTGGAGTATGAGCGCGAGCTCGAAATGTGCATCGAAACGATGAAGAAGATGCACAGGCGCGGCATCCGGGTCTGCATCGGCGGCGACTATGGTTTTGCCTGGACGCCGCAAGGCACCAATGCCAAGGACATCCAGACATTCGTCGAGATGCTCGGTTACTCGCCGATGGAAGCGATCCAGGCCGGAACAAAGTTGGGCGGCCAGATCATGGGCATGGGCGACGAGCTTGGCATGATCAAGGAAGGTTATCTCGCCGATCTGCTGCTGATCGACGGCGATCCGATCTCCGACGTGCGCATCCTCCAGGACAAGAACCGCATCCTCGCTATCATGAAGGACGGCAAGTTCCACAAGGCGCCGCGCATGAACGAGCAGCGCCGGCGGCTCACGGCATGAGTATTCTTGACCAACCATCATCGTCGTCCCAGCTATCTTCGTCATCGATGGCGGGCGGCATGACACGCGGGCAGGCATGGGGCCTCGTCGGGCTGCTTGCCGCCGCCGTCATGGCATGGCCGGTCTTCGCCGTCTGGCCGGACTGGCTGAACGCGATCCTGATCTCGAAAAAGGCATTCGTCAGCGCCATTCTCAACGGCATCACTCTCGCCGGCCTGTATTTCCTGGTCGCCAGCGGTTTCACGCTGATTTTCGGCCTGATGCGTAACGTCAATCTCGCGCATGGATCGCTCTATCTGCTCGGCGCCTATATCGGCTACGAGGTCACCAACCGGACCGGCAACTGGCTGTTCGGCGTCGTCGCCGGGTTTGTCGCCCTCGCCATTGTCGGCGTCGCCATGCAGGTCTTCGTCTTCCGTCGCCTGGAAGGCGATGACCTTCGCCAGACCCTTGTCAGCATCGGCATCTCGATCGTCGCCGCCGACCTGATGCTGGCGGTGTGGGCCGGCGGCACGTATCAGATCGCGACGCCGGAATGGCTCGATGGCGCCTTGACCTTGCCGATCATCACCGCGGTGCGGTCGAACGGTGCCTCGGTCTTCCTTACCTATCCGCTCTACCGCCTTGTCGTTCTGGCGGCCGCTATCGTCATCGGCGTCGGCCTCTGGCTGATGCTGCATCGGACGCGTGTCGGCATGATGATCCGGGCAGGCGTCGACGACCGTGCCATGCTGCAGGCTTCGGGCGTCAATGTGCATGCGGTGTTTGCCATCGTTTTTGCGGTCGGCGCCGGCCTTGCCGGCTTTGCCGGGGTCGTCGGCGGCTCAGCGCTCTCGGTCGCTCCCGGCGAAGACGTCCGCTACCTCCTGGCCTCGCTCGTCGTCGTCATTGTCGGCGGCATGGGCTCGATCACGGGTGCTGCCATCGGCGCGCTGCTGATCGGCCTCGCGGAGCAGATCGGCCTTGTCTATTTCCCGACCTACGGCATCGTGCTCACCTTCGTCATCATGGTGGTGACACTGGCCCTCAGGCCGCAAGGCATCATGGGGAAAGCGCGATGAGCCTGACCCTCGCCGCCGACAGCACCACGTCGCAACAGAATTGGCTGGAAAAGCTTGGCCCCGGGCAGATCATCCTCGCCGTGGCGCTGGCCCTCTATCCGCTGGCGGCTTCGGATTTCTTCCTCACGCAGATTGGCGGCTATTCCCTCATCTTCGGCATGCTCGGCCTGTCGCTAATGATGCTCGCCGGCTATGGCGGCATGGTCAGCCTGGCGCAGATCACGGTCGCCGGCATCGCCGCCTATGCCATCGCCATCCTCGGCAACAACAATTCGAATATCCTGGGCTTCGGCTGGCCGTGGTGGCTCGCCGTGCCGTTCGCCGTTCTTGCGGCGGCACTGGCCTCGGCGCTGATCGGCTGGATCTCGGTGCGCACCGAGGGCATCTACACCATCATGATCACGCTGGCGATCGCCACCGCCACCTACTATTTCGCTCAGCAGAACTACGCCATCTTCAACGGCCATTCCGGCTACACAGGAATCCGCGCCCCGGTCTTCTGGGGCGTCAACTGGCGCGATCCCAGGCCATTCTACTACCTATGCCTGGGCTCGGCCGTGCTTTCCTATGCGGCCATACTCTACGGCGCCCGCTCGACCTTCGGCATGACCGTGCAGGCAATCCGCGACAACCCGCGGCGGATGCGTGCACTCGGTTATCATGTGACCGCGCACAAGGTCTTCGCCTGGTTCCTGGCCGGCCTTGTCGGTGGGCTGGCAGGCGTGCTGCTGGTCTGGTTCAACGGCCGCGTCTCGCCCGGCACCATCGGCGTCGATGCGGCGATCGACGTCTTGATTATCGCTGTCATCGGCGGCCTGCGCCATCCGATCGGACCATTTCTAGGCGCACTCGTCGTTGTCCTGATGCAGACCTTCGCCATCGACATCGTCGGCGCCGAGCGTTTCAACACGCTGATCGGGCTGGTGTTTCTGGTGATCGTCTTCGTCTCACCGGATGGAATTCTTGGATTGTGGGAGAAGATCAAGCCGCATCTCACTCAGGAGTCCTTGCGTTCCGGCCCATAGCGGCCGGGACGGAATGAACCATTGCAAAACGTCAATCAACGGGAGGAAAAATCATGACGATGCAAAGACGGACATTGCTGGCACTGGCTCTGTTCACGGGGCTGACCGCCCCTTCCATGGCGCTCGCCGCCGACGACACCATCAAGATCGGCCTGCTCGCCACCTTCGAGGGACCGTTCACCGTGCTCGGCGAGGATAGCGAGCGCGGCGCGATGACAGCGGTTGCGGAAATGAACGGCATGGTCGCCGGCAAGAAGATCGAGATCGTCAAGGGTTCGTCCGACGCCTCCCCCGACAGTGCGGTGCGCGCAGCGCGCAAGCTGGTCGAGCAGGACGGCGTCAAGGTGCTGGTCGGTCCGCTTTCGGGCGACGAAGGCATCGCCGTCAAGGACTACGCCAAGACGCAGCCTGATGTGACCTTCATCAACGGAACGTCGGCCGCGCAGGACACGACATTGCGCGATCCGGCGGAGAACTTCTTCCGCTTCTCGACCGACGGCGCCCAGTGGATGGCCGGGCTCGGCACGTATGCGTTCACTGAAAAGGGCTACAAGAAGGTCGCCACCGTCGCCGAGGATTATTCATTCCCCTACACGCAGGTCTTCGGCTTCATGGCCGAGTTCTGCAAGGCCGGCGGTCATGTGCCTTCGAAGTCCTGGGTGCCGATCGGGAACAAGGATTTTTCCTCCGTGATCGCCGCCATCCCCGAAGACGTCGATGCGATCTATGTCGCGCTTGGCGGCGCCGACGCCGTCAACTTCCTGACCCAATATCAGCAGGGCGGCGGCTCTGCCCCCCTGATTGGCGGCTCGATCACCGTCGACCAGACTGTGCTGACCTCGAAAGGCAAGCTGCGCGACGTGCTGAAGGGCACGCCGTCGGCCGGGCCGACGGCCGACACCAATGACGCACCGGCATGGAAGGCCTTTGTCGAGGCATACAAAAAACAGCCGGGCGCGTTTCCCTCGCCCTCGCTCTTCGCCCATGGCTACTATGTCGACATGAAGGCGACGCTGCTCGGTCTTGACCAGGTCGGCGGCGATGTCTCCGACGGTGGCAAGAAACTGCGCGATGCGCTGTCGAAACTGTCCTTCGATACGCCCACCGGCAAGGTGTCGCTCGACAAGAACCGCAACGCCATCGCCGATATCTTCCTGACCGAGGTCACCGAAGGGGCCGACGGCACGCTTTTGAACAAGTTGGTCAAGGTTGTGCCGCAGGTCAATCAAACGCTTGGCATTCCGGAGGACGAGTTCATGAAGCTTGGCGCCGTCAACCGCGACAATCCGAGCTGCCCGTAACATCGGACTTCGAGTGTAGCCGCCAGTGACCGAAAGCTTCGCAGCAAACCGTCTCCAGAGCACCGGCGCCTATGCGCTGGAGCTTGATGGCGTGGCGCGGCATTTCGGGGCGCTGGTGGCGCTCTCGGGCATCAATATGAGGATCGCGGCCGGCGAACGGCGCGCGGTCCTCGGCTCCAACGGCGCCGGCAAGACCACCTTGTTCAACGCCGTGACCGGCGACTTTCTGCCTACCGCCGGGCGCATCCGCTTTTTCGGCGAGGATATCACCGACCTGCCACCGCATGAGCGCATCCGGCGCGGCCTGCGGCGGACGTATCAGATCTCGCAACTGTTCAAGGGGCTGTCCGTCCGAGACTCGATCTTCCTTGCCTGCCGCGGCGTATCGCGCCGGCGGTTTTCGCTGCTTCGCCCGGCAGCGGCCGACGTCAACATGGCGCAGGCGGAGTCGATCCTGAACGCCGTGCACCTGGAAACCCATCGCGACACGCTGGTGGCGACGCTGAGCCACGGGCAGCAACGGCAGTTGGAGATCGCACTGGCACTCGCCGGTGCACCGCGCTTCATCCTGTTCGATGAACCGGCGGCAGGCCTGTCGCCGACCGAGCGGCGTGACCTGGTCGCCATCCTCAACGCGTTGCCCAAGCACATCGGCTACATCATCATCGAACACGATCTGGATGTTGCCCTGCGCGTGTCGGAATATGTGTCGATGATGCACAATGGCCGCCTGTTCAAGGAAGGCACCCCGCAGGAGATCGAAGCCGATCCGGAAGTCCAGGAGATCTATCTCGGAGGCAAGCATGGCTGACCGCCCTGCCCTCGCCGGAAAAATGGCCAAGACCATTCTGAGGATAGAGGACTTGCAGGTCTTCTACGGCGAAAGCCATGCGCTGCAGGGCGTCTCGCTGACACTGGAGAGCGGCGTGCTTTCGGTGGTCGGTCGCAATGGCATGGGCAAGTCGACGCTCTGCAACACCATCGTCGGCCTGAAGCGGGCGCGTTCCGGTTCGATCCGCGTCGATGGCCGCGAGATCTCAGCCCTCGAACCGCACGAGATCCATCGCCTCGGTGTCGGCTATGTGCCACAAGGTCGCCGCGTCTGGCCGAGCCTGACCGTGGACGAGCATCTGCGGCTTGCGGCCGGCAACCGGCGCGATGCGCGCTGGACGGTCGAGCGGGTCTACCAGACCTTTCCGCGCCTGGCCGAGCGCCGCGCCAATGGCGGCTCACAACTCTCCGGCGGTGAACAGCAAATGCTCGCCATTTCACGCGCGCTGCTCGGCGATCCGAAGCTTTTGATCATGGACGAGCCAACGGAAGGACTGGCGCCGATCATCGTCGATCAGGTCGAGCGGATGTTGGTCGACCTTGCCGCAGAAGGCGAGATGGCGGTGCTGGTCATCGAGCAGAATATTGGCGTGGCGACGGCAGTGTCGAACCAGGTCGCCATCATGGTCAACGGCCGCATCAACCGGATGATGGACGCAAGGGCACTGGCCGCCGACCGCGAATTGCAGCAGCAGCTTCTCGGCGTCGGACGCCATGCCGAGGAGGCGCCCGTCACGCCGGCTGAAGCGGCGCAGGCAAAGGAACAACTGGCGGAAGTTTATCGCGTCGACCGCATGGTAGGCAGTTCGGCCGAGCCGATGCCACAAAATGGGGTCTATCGCCCGGTTACCGAATTGCCCAACCGCTGGAACGTGCCGGTCACCGAACTGCGACAGGCGGCGGTCGACAAGACCGCGCCGCAGGATGATCTGAAGAAGGTCTTCGCCATACCCTTTTCCGAGCGCATCGGCAGGACCGTGCTTGTCGCTGGCACCTTTGACACCAAGGGCAAGGAACTGCGCTTCATCGCCGACCGGCTGAAGTCGCTGGGCCTGCCTGTCCGCACCGTCGACTTGTCGACATCGGGAAAACCGACAAGTGCTGATGTGCCCGCCATGCAGGTGGCCGGCATGCACGCGCGCGGCTCGTCCGCGGTCTTCACCAATGACCGCGGCGGCTCGGTCAGCGCGATGGCGGAGGCCTTCGCGCGCTGGATCGAGCGCGAGCCGCGCATTGGCGGCGTCGTCTCGGCCGGCGGGTCCGGCGGCACGACGCTGGCGACAGCAGGCATGCGCGTGCTGCCTGTCGGCATTCCGAAGCTGATGGTGTCGACGGTGGCGGCCGGCGACGTCGCCAAATATGTCGGCGGCGCCGACATCATGATGTTTCATTCGGTCGCCGATGTGCAGGGACTAAACTCGATCACCGAACAGGTGCTGTCCAATGCCGCCCATGCGATGGCCGGCATGGTCGCGCAACTGCCCAATGCCGAAACGTGGGAAGCAAAGCGCAAACTGACGAGGCCGGCCGTCGGCATCACCATGTTCGGCGTCACGACGCCCGCCGTGCAGGCGGTGACCAGGCGGCTTGAAGCCGACTATGACTGTCTCGTCTTCCACGCCACCGGCATCGGTGGGCGGGCCATGGAAAATCTTGGCGACTCGCGACTGCTGTCGGCATTCCTCGACCTGACCACCACGGAGGTGGCCGACATGATTGTCGGCGGCGTGTTCCCGGCGACGGAGGATCGTTTCGGCGCGGCGATCCGCACCGGACTGCCCTATGTCGGTTCGACCGGCGCGCTCGACATGGTCAATTTCGGTCCGCGCGACAGCGTGCCGGAGAAATTCCGCAGCCGCAAATTCGTCATCCACAATCCAAATGTGACGCTCATGCGCACCACACGCGACGAGAACCGCGCCTTCGGCGAATGGATCGGCGCCCGGCTCAATGCCATGAACGGCCCGGCGCGTTTCCTGTTACCCGAAGGCGGCGTCTCGATGCTTGATGCGCCGGGACAACCCTTTCACGATCCCGATGCCGACAACGCCTTGTTCGAGGCAATCGAGAAGACGGTGCGCCAAACACCGCTGCGCCATGTCGAACGGGTGCGGGCGAATATCAACGAAACGCCTTTCGTGGACGCGGTGATCAGCGCGTTTCACGCGATCACGCCGAAGCTGCAGAGGCGGGCATGAAGAATTGGACTTCGCCACCCTACGGGCGGATGATTGAAAATACTACCGGTCGCCTCGCGCCGACCGCATTGACTTGGGGAGGATAGATCATGGACACGCAGACCTTTGGCGCTTTCCTGTTGTGGCTGATCGTTGCCGCGGTCGTCGTGGTGATCGCTGTCTACATCTTACGTTGGCTCTATCGCCGTTCGACCAAGGAAACAGCGTTCGTGCGCACCGGCTTCATGGGGGAAAAAGTGGTGGTGAATGGCGGCGCCTTCGTCATTCCGGTGCTGCACGAGATCACCCCGGTCAACATGAATGTCGTGCGTATCGAGGTACGCCGCGAGGATGCGCTGGCACTGATCACCCGGAACCGCATGCGCGTCGACCTGATCGCCGAATTCTTCGTGCGGGTCGGAGCCAGTCGCGAACTGGTGGCGGCCGCCGCGCAGACGCTGGGCCGTCGCACGCTACAGCCGGAAAGCCTACGCGAACTGCTGGAAGGCAAGTTTGCCGGCGCCCTGCGCACGGTCGCCGCCCAGATGACTCTGGAAGAGATGCATGAGCTGCGTGGCGACTATGCCGCCAAAGTGCGCAGCCTCGCGTCGGAATCGCTCGCCGCCAATGGGCTTGACCTGGAAAGCGTTGCCATCGTCGATCTAGACCAGACCAGCCTCGAATATTTCGATCCGTCCAACGCCTTCGATGCCGAAGGCCTGACGCAGCTGACGGAATCGATCGAGACCCGCCGCCGGATGCGCAACGAGATCGAGCAGCGCACGCTGGTCGATATCCGCAACCAGAATCTCGACACCCAACGCAAGGTGCTCGAAATCGATCGCGATGCCGAATATGCGCGCCTCGAACAGGAGCGGGAAGTCGAGATACGCCGCGCTGCGCAACGTTCGGAACTCGCCATCGATCGCGCGCTGCGCGACCAGGAATCCGAGCAGGCGCAGCTTTCGTCGCGCGAAGCCGTTGAAAAATCGAGGCTCAACCAGGAGCGCAACATCACTGAGGAGCGGATCAAGAGCGAGGAAGATACGCAGCGTCGCGAGATTGCGCGGCGCCGTTCGCTCGACGAGACCGAGATGAAGATGCGCGAGCTGACCGAGCGCGAGCAGATCGCACTCGAATTGTCGCTGGAGAAAGCCCGCATCGAGCGCGAAGGCGCGCAAAGCAAGCTCGAGATCGAACGCAAGAAAGTGCTCGAGATTGCCGAGCTTGAGCGCCAGATCACACTGGCCGAAAAGGCGCTGGAGGTAACCAGGGCCGAGGCGGAAAAGCGCCGTGCCGAAATCATCGAGAACCAGGCGACCGAGACGGCACGCATTGCGCAGGATCGCGCCGTCGACGAGGTTCGCATTGAACGCGAGCGGCATCTCGAGGCGCTGCAGATTGCCAAGCGGCAGGCCTTCGAGGAGGCCGAGATTTCGGCCAGCGAGGAGGTCGAGCGTGCCCGCATCACCACCGAGCGCGGCATCGAGGAAGCCCGCTTGATCAAGGATCGCGACATCCGCCAGCTTGGCGTCGATCGCGACCAGAAGATCGAGATCGCGGAAATCCAGAAGGCCATCGACATCGCCAAGAAGACGCAGGAGCGCTCTTCCGCGATCGCAGCTTCGGAAGCTGTGCGCGCCAAGGCGGTCCAGGCGGAAGAACAGGCCTTCACTGCTCGCGAACGCGAGATCGCCGAGCGCCGCAAATTGACCGACCTGATCGGCGCGCAGCGCGAGGCCGAGCGCGAGGCCTTGCGCATAACCGCTGCCGCCGATGCCGAGATGAAGGCGGCAAAGAGCCTTGCCGAAGCGCAGAAGATTGCCGCCGTCGCGGCCGCGGAATCGGAGAAAATCCACGCCCTTGCCGCAGCCCAGCGCTATGAGGTCGATGCTGCTGGCCATCGCCAGCTCAACGAAGCCGAGAACCTGCTTTCCAGTGAAGCGCGAGCCGGGCGCCTGCGCGGCAAGCTGCTCGACCATATGGAGGGCATCATCCGCGAGAGCGTTAAGCCGATGGAGAAGATCGACGGCATCAAGATACTTCATGTCGATGGCATCAACGGTGGCACGGGCGGCAACCGCAACGTCACCGATGAGGTGATCGACTCGGCGCTGCGCTACCGGGTGCAGGCGCCGATGATCGATAATCTGATGAAGGAGATCGGTATCGAGGGTGGCTCACTTGGCCGCATGACCGACGTGCTGCGCGACGCCAAGGACATATCGAGCTTGACCCGCGACAAGAAGGGCAAGGGCAAGACCGCCGAGGACGACGATGACGATCGCGATCATTGAAATGATCATGCGGTCGCCGATACTCCTAACCCCTGGCAATTTCCCGCTGATGCCGCCCGCTGCCTGAAATGACCAAGGTTTACGTGTCCTCTGTCATCCCCGCACCTGCTGCGGAAGTCTGGAAGCTCGTGCGCAACTTCAATGGATTGCCCGGCTGGGCGCCATTCGTTGCCGAAAGCCGTATCGAGCACAATGCGCAAGCCGACCAGATCGGCTGTATCAGAAATTTTACGCTGAAGGATGGCGGACGGATTCGTGAGAGGCTGCTGGCGCTGTCGGACTACGATCTGTCCTGCAGCTACGCGATCCTGGAAAGCCCGATGGCGGTGGAGAACTACGTCGCGACCCTGTCGCTGACGCCAATCACCGACGGCAATGTGACCTTGGCTGAATGGCAAGCAGAGTTCGACTGCGAGCCGGATCGTGAGGCCGCCCTGGTGCAGCAGATAGGCGACAGCGTCTTCCAGACTGCCTTGACCGGGCTGAAACATCGGTTCGGGCGCTGACGCCGCCCGATGGTGAAGGTTTGCCAGAGCACGATCATCGATGCACCGATCGACGAGGTCTGGGCAATCCTGCGCGATTTCAACGGCCACGACCGCTGGCACCCGGCAATCGCCTTCAGTGAGATCGAGGGCGGTGAGCCGGTCGACGCGGTAGGCTCGGTGCGCCATTTCAGACTGAAGGATGGTGGCGAGTCGCGTGAGCAATTGCTGGCGCTGTCCGACAAGGACCGTCGCCTGAGCTACTGCCTGCTCGAAGCGCCGCTGCCGCTGATGGGCTATGTTGCTTCGGTGCGGCTGAAGCCGGTGACCGACGGCAACGCGACCTTCTGGGAATGGCGATCCGAATTCCACCCACCGGCGCATCGCCGCGACGAACTGGTCAAGCTGGTCACCGAAAGCATTTATCAGGCCGGCTTTGCAGCCGTGCGCAATCTTCTGCGGCGCCGAAGCACAGGCTCGTTGGTCGAGCAGAGAACGCCCCGGGCGGCTGTCGCCCCGGTTCCATCCGCGAGCATCTCGCGCGTTGCATCAACAACAGATCAAGCCGCAACGACGCGGGCGATCGTTGTCGAGCGCTATGGCGGACCGGAGGAGTTGCAGCTTAGGGTCATCGGATTGCCGCCGCCGGCACCGAACGAAGTGCAAATCCGCCATACGTTTGTCGGTGTCAATTTCATCGATGTCTATTGCCGCACCGGCTATTTCGACCTGCTGCAGCCGCCTGGCGTGCCGGGTATGGAGGCCGCCGGCGTCATCGAGGCGGTTGGCTCCGCGGTGTCGGGCTTTTCGATTGGCGATCGTGTCGCTTATGCCTGTCCGCCGGTTGGCGCCTATGCAGAGCGTCGCAACATGGCGCCCGAACTGTTGGTTTCTCTCTCCGACGATATTTCGGATGAGATAGCCGCCGCCGGCCTGCTCAAGGGCGTTAGCGCCAGTTTCCTGCTCCATGACGTTCATGCTGTGAAACCCGGCGAAATCGTCCTCATCCATGCGGCTGCCGGTGGCGTCGGCCAGTTGCTGGTGCAATGGGCCCGCCATCTCGGTGCGACCGTGATCGCAACGGTGTCGAGCGATGAGAAGGCGCGGATCGTCGAGCGTCTGGGCGCGCACCATGTCATCGTCTACTCCCGCGAGAATTTCGCCGAGGCCGTCATGCGGCTGACAAACGGCGCGGGTGCCGATGTCGCCTATGATGCGGTCGGTAATGATACATTCGCCGGTTCGCTGGCGGCTCTTGCAGTGCGCGGCCATCTCATCAGTTTCGGCCAGGCCTCCGGACCAGTAGGAAGTTGGGACATTGGGCAATTCTCTTCAAAGTCCATTACTATTTCCCGCCCGAACTACGCGCACTATACGGATACCCCGGAGAAACTTGGGCCGCACATCAACCGATTCTTTGCAGCTCTGCGCCAAGGCGTAATCAGGATCGGAGTTCCCAGGCAATACAATCTCGCGCAAGCTGCCGATGCCCATCGCGACCTGGAGACGCGAAATACAACCGGAGCGCTTGTCATAAAGGTGTGATGCACACTCGCCCGCGCCCCTTTTCCGACCTGTTTTGGTGCAGCGATGTAGTCGGTGGGCAGCCCTTCAGCGAACCGGGAGGCTGCTCGTGCGCAGCCGGTTTGGCATCTACGAGCAATGGTGGAGTGGCTTTTTTTGCAGGAGAATAATGACCGCAACGCCTTGCAAATAAAAGGCTTTAGCGATTTCAATGGGATAGGCTGGTGCTGCGAGAGAGGATTGAACTCTGACAGATATCAATAAAATCAATAACTTACTATAAGTTTTGTAACATTGTGACGTCCCGTCGAATGACCTCCGTCCTGGTCGCTATGCGCGCCGCGATCTCCATATCGCGCGACCGCTTCAGCGTGGGACGCACTGCACCGTTTCGCCGGCGCAAGCCCCTCCTATTCCTCGGCCTCTGCTTGCGTTAGCGTCCGCAAATTAGCTATGCCTGACGAATCGGATTTCGCAGAGGGGGGGCGAAAGTTCATGGAAATGCAGCGTTCCGCTATTTTCTGGCTCTGTCCAGCACGCTGAACTCCACCAGGGTGGCCGAAGAGAGTGCAACGTCACTCAGCCTGCGCTTACGCGAGCGATCAAGACGCTTGAGGAGGAGTTGGGGGGCGAGCTCCTACGATGCCGCTACTTCCGCCAAGTCGCTCGCCAAGGCTACAAGGCCTACGCGGCGTCAAACCCCATAAGATTGCTGAACGCGAACGGCAACCGGATGCCCAATTGGTAGGTGCGGCTGGCGCTAAGTCGATTGGCGACTCTGAGCTTGAGTATTACGGAGCTTGAGTATTACGGCCTTGTATCGCAAAGTGCTTTTCCTTGAATTCTATCACCTAAAGTAAAGTCTGCGATGCCCAAATGTGCCGCACGGCTTAGCAAAACTGGAATTGCATGCCTACGGCTTGGGAAATCTCAATCTCGGAAACCATCCAATTGCTCGACGGCCCCCTTCGCGAGTTCTCGGACGGCGTCGCGGACGATCGCTATGCTGTCTGGCTCGGCGCTGGAGTGTCACTCGGCAAATTGCCTGGCTTGAAAGGGATCGCGGAGGCCGTCTTGGAGCATGTCCGCTCTAAAGTGGAAGTGGGCAACGCGGTCTGCGCTTTCCGCGCCAGTTTGAATGATATCCTCGCGCTGGTGACATTAGACGCTGCGCAGCGAGCGGCGATCGACTTTTCGACCCCTGTTGAGACCTGGGGGCCTATTGAACAAATAAAGCAGCAGCTCGTCGATCGTTATGCTGTGATGCTGGATCAGTTCCCGGCCACACAGAAAGTTGATTACCTGGTATGGAACGGAGTGAAGGTCGTCGAGCGGTATTCCGACCCCGCGACGACGCCTGGCCCTGAACATCTCGGACTCGCGGCTTTGATCATGGAAGGCGTGGCGTCGGATTGTGCAAGTGCCAATTGGGACGATCTGATCGAGAAGGCGATGCGCGTCGTCGATGGCCCGAACTCAGTAGTGCTACAGGTCAGGGTGGTCCCAACTGACGTCCAACAAAATCTTCGGAGAGCGCGGCTCTACAAATTCCACGGCTGCGCCGCGCTAGCGGGTCAAAACGAGCTCGTCTATCGCTCGCGGATTGTTGGTCGACAGTCTCAAATCGACGGGTGGGCTGCCAAGGCAGAAAATCTCGTCATGGCTGCAAAACTGTTGGACCTAGCTATATCGAAAGGCACGCTGATGCTCGGTCTTTCAGCGCAGGACACCAACATCCAAGATGTGTTTGTCCGCGCAGCGGCACAGCTTCCTGCGAGCTTCCCAACTCACCCACCCGCGGTGATGGTATCGGAAGATCAGATAGGTGTTCGTCAGCGAACTTTGCTGCAGAACTTTTACCGAGACGACTATCCGACGCAGTCGGCAGCGATCCACATCGCGTCCTTGGTTAGGGCCTACGCTAGCACCCTACTGCCAGCCCTTTGGCTGCACGTGATATGTGCGAAACTGTTGGCAATGATTGACGTCGGGGCTGCTCACCTGCCCGCAGGCGACCGGGACGACTTGCGGAGAGGGCTGCAGCGGTTGCGGGACTTGGCTGGCGGCGCGGCGACTGTGGACAATCACGAGGTGTTTATGCAGGCTGCGCTCTCGCTGCTCGGCCGAGGTATTCGCTTGTTCAATCGCGGTCGCGATCGAGCGGCAGATGAAGGGATCTACGTTCCATGGACAGATGTCGGCGTAACCCGGACTCTCGCTATGCCGCACCTCGACTCGTCGGGACTGGTTGAGCTCGCGTTGGGGCTTGCGATCATCGGCCACGGCGAACGCCAAGGCCATTGGACTTGTGCGGTCTCTAATCCAGCCGATACTAAATCGGGCGCTATCATCCTAAATGGCGTCGCCGCTAGCTCCCAAATTTTCTTTGCGAGCAGCGCTCATGCTGCGGCGCAGATGTTCGCCAACGGCCACTTGAACGACGACGACGACGCCGTCGTGGTGCACAGCTTCGGGCCGCCAGAGCGGGCTGCACGACATCCAACGCGCGCGCCAGGGCGAACGGGTAAGGTTCAACTCCGTGAATTGAGTGTATCCTCGATCAAGAACGGCGCAGTGAGTCTCGACACTCTTCTGCAGCGGTTTAAGGCAGAGGCAGCGCTATGACCGAAACCACACCCGTCGAGCGCGTAGCGCGCATGTTAGAGAGCGCGAGTTTTCAACGTATACCCGCTCCACTGCAGATCGGTGGCTTGAAGTTCGATGCTCCAGCCGCATTCGTGGGCCAATCACCATCCCCTGACCTGGTAGTTGTGGGAGATTCCGCCACTCAGACGGCGAGAGACCTACAGAGAATTGTCGAAGGGGTTGGCCGCGCGCTTGACGTCGTCCGGTCGCGTAGACCGCTGACTCTAGTGCTTGTAGGTCCCCGGCTGGAGTCGGGCGCGCTAGCACAGCTATCCCGCTATGCCCGGGTCCTGCCCGTTGGCGAGACTGCGGACGACGCGAGCCTCAAAAATTGGCTCGCGGTTCTCCTACCACTCAAGCTTCCCAAACCTGTTGAAGCAAGGGGCATGGACTGTCTCGAGGAACTGCGCGCCTCTTCGAACGCAGAGCAGCGAGAGTTGATTAACCTCGCCACCAGCGGAGCGGAGGCAGTCGCCGATCGATTTATTGGGATGGTCGAGCAGCCGTTCGACGAAAAACCGACGGCTAAAGGGGGCGAAAGATGAATGCCCGACTCACCTCATTGGTAGTTGAAGATTTCCGTAGCATCCGTGGTTTGCAAAGGATCTCATTGGATGCCCCGGCCGTGTTAATACATGGGCCAAACGGAACTGGCAAAACGAGCCTGCTATCGGCTATAGAGTTCGCAGCAACCGGCACTGTCGCCTCCCTGGGGCGGTTCGACCCAAACTATACTCAATACCTGCCGCACAAGAAAAGTGCGACAGGAAAATGCCTGGTCCAGATAGAGGCGACTGGCCTCGTCACAACGTCTGCTGAAGTGCATGGCGATGGTTCGCGCATTTGGGGCAAGGCGCTGCTAAACGATGATCTGAGCCGGTTTTTCACTGAGCGTTGCTACCTTCCGCAAGCTGCGCTCGGACGTTTGCTCGAAATCTATGAGCATCAGGATAGCCGGCGAACCGACTCCCCCCTCACCCGGTTCGTGAAGGAGTTACTCGGACTTGAAGCGCTAGATGCGCTGATCGACGGACTTCATGCGAGTGGCGATGTGCGGAGATTTCGAGAACCCGCGCCGCGCTACTGGTTGGCACGGTCGGGCACCTCTCCCGCCTTGCGGAAAGCAAGCGCTGAAAGCGCCAGCAAGACTGCCGCCGAGGTGCTAGCAGCCGCCGAACAGAAGTTGAGAACCCTGCTTGATGGTCTTGCCCCACCTGGGACGCCTTTGGATGCGACGTCTTTGGCTCCTCACCTTGAAAAATTGCAAGAACAGGTGGAGGAGCGGCTTACTGAATTGGCGCGTCGGCGTCGTGATTTGAACGCCGCTGCGAGCCAGTTGGCAGATGCTGTCGGCGACGAGACAAACCAACGCCAGGTTGTCGAGGCAGCAGCGTCGAATGCTCGCCAAGCGTTGGAATCATGGACCAGCGGACCTGGGAAGCAACTGCGTGATCTGTTCGATGTGATACGCCTGCGGTTTGCTCAGTTGCCAGTGTCCACCGGTGACTCAGAGGCGACGAGCGACTTGGCCACGACCCTCGTCACGACCGAGTTGGAGCGCTTGAGAGAGCTGTTGGAGGATGACGAAGCCGCTGGGGCGGCGCTTGCCGATGTGCAGGAGTCACTACGGCAAGGACGAGCGCGATTGGCAAACATCGATGAGGAACTAGAGCGCGACAAAGGCGCAAACCAGGAGCTTGCGCAGGCGCTTACCGCCATCTCATCCCATATTGAGGACGAAACCTGTCCGGTCTGCGGTCGGGACTTTAGTGAAGTGTCCGACACCCCGTTGGCTGCCCATGTGTCCCAAGAGGTGCAACGACTGATATTCGCCGCCGGTCGAGTTCAAAGCTTGGTGAGAGATCGATCAGCAACAAATGCGGCGGTGACCCACGCTCAACGCCGCGAGAGCGAGTTGACTGCGAAGCTTCTGTCAGCTGACCAGCGTGACACCAATAAACTTGATGTTGCCCAGCTCAGCGAATGGAAGAATAGCCTTGCGGCTCAGCGCGACGCGGCCGTGCAGGGCGCCGTCTTGCAGAGACAATCGTCGGCGGCGGCCCGCCAACTCTCTATTATCAATACGAGACAAGCCGGCGTGAGCGGGCTTAGAGCCGAGCTCTCGCAGCATGCCGAGGCCTTGGGCCGACCCACCGCTCTAGAAGATGTCCCGCTCGAGGCTGTTCTCGCCGATTTGACCGCCTTTGTAGAAAGTGAAGAAGCCACGGCTCAGCAAATCAAAAGGCGTCTGGCCGACATCGAAACAACTCTTGACCAGCTAACGCTTGCCCGCGGCAAGGAGACCGATGCAACCGCAGCGCTAAGGGCGGCGACGGATGAACTCACGTTGAATGGGATTCGCCGTGAAGAGGCCGAACGTCGCATCGCCGGGGGCAAGGAGCTGGCGACGCGGGCGCAAGCCCTCCGCACGACCAAGGTCAAACAGGTTTTCAATGATGAGCTGAATAGCGTCTGGCGAGAGCTATTCATCCGACTTGCGCCAGAAGAGGCTTTCGTGCCGGCGTTCGCGCTGCCCACGACCTCCAGTGGGTCGGTTGAGGCAGTTCTCGAGACCATCTATCGATCCGGCGGCAAGGGAGGGAACCCGCGTGCCATGCTCAGCGCGGGTAACCTGAACACTGCGGCGTTAACGCTTTTCCTGGCACTCAACCTCTCTGCTAAGCCACTCTTACCCTGGATTATCATCGATGATCCCGTGCAAAGCATGGACGACGTCCACATCGCCCAGTTCGCTGCGCTTTTGAGGACGCTCAAGCGCGAAGGACGGCAAATCATACTAGCAGTCCACGACCGCCAGCTCTTCGACTACCTAGCGTTGGAGCTGAGCCCGACATTCAACGGCGATCGGCTCATTACTGTCGAACTCGGCCGCAGCGCAGACGACATGACGACCGCAAGCTGGACGCCTACGGTTTTCGAACCGGACAGAGCTTTCGCTGCATAGCTGCTCGCGAATGATTGTGATGGGAGCGAGCGCCTTCGAGGCCGCGCCTCGAGCAACCGGCAGGCAGATTCGCTGATCCGGGACAGAACAGCTTACTAGGCTGACTCCTTCTGGAATTACCTTCTGCGCCTGCAACCACTCGCTTGCCCCGCCAGCAGCCTATGGGTTATTTGCGCCAGATTTTTGGAACTTAATCACGGGAACTTTGAGTCGAATGCCCCCAATCAGTGTTCGAATGCGGCAAGGGCAGCGCGACCGGAAGAAGGGGCGAACGAAGACTGCAACGCTTAGTTGGTAGGAGAATCGCGTCGTGGAACCTCCAATGTCCGAATCGGAAGATTTTCATGCGGCCTTGAACCGCCTTGCAAGGCTTCTGCGGGATGAAGACGAGCGTGGGCTTGTCCTGACAATGGCGGCGTTTGCTGAAGATTTGCTCGGGCGCCTTATCCGCGGCTATTTGGTCGAGGTGAAGGCCTCTGGCGAGCTACTGGACGGCTTCAACGCCCCTCTGGGCACGTTGTCATCGCGAATCAAAGGCGCTTATGCGCTGGGCCTGCTTTCGAAGGAGCAGTTCGCAGACCTAGAGCATCTTCGTAAAATCCGAAACGAGTTCGCCCACAAATGGGAGGGGTGCTCCTATGCCCGAAAGGACATTGCGAGTCGGATTGCAAAGATGACGCCGAGCCGCATACCATCGGACGATGACAACAAGACGCCGAAGCACAAATTGCGCACCTCAATCTCATGCGTGCTTACCGAGTTGGACGTGCTGGCGCGGCTCATTCGTGAACGGCATCAGCGTATTCGGCCACTGGCCATGCACCTTTCGTTGACACCTCCTAAAGGAAGTTGGCCGTTCTCATAAGACCGACGGTAGGTTCCGTCGCCAATGGAGACGTGAGCGACTCGGCGTTAGCCATGTTCAGGCTCTTGGGCCAGCTTATTGGATCCTTGCCATTTGACGAGTGCACTCGAGTCCCGCAGGTTGCCTAGTCGTGCCCTTTTTCCGATCATCGTGGACGCGAACCCCGTTCTCGGGGCTGGCATTGGCAACATTGCATTGGAGCTCCCTATGCCCACAGAACAGCGCTCAGCTCGCTTGGCTGTCCTGATCGATGCAGACAATGCCTCGGCAAAAATCGCGGATGGCCTGTTTGAGGAGATCGCCAAGATCGGCGAGGCGAGCGTCCGACGAATATACGGCGACTTCTCGAGTCCGCGCTCCAAAGCGTGGGCCGACATACTATCCAAGCATGCCATCATCCCTCAACAGCAGTTCGCATACACGACCGGGAAGAATGCGTCTGATATCACGCTGGTGATCGACGCCATGGATTTGCTCCATAGCGGTCGCTTTGACGGCTTCTGCCTAGTGTCGTCCGACAGCGACTTCACGCGCCTCGCAGCACGAATTCGCGAGCATGGCGTGGATGTCTTCGGATTCGGTGAGCAGAAAACGCCGGAGAGCTTCCGGCAGGCTTGCCGGCGGTTCATCTATACAGAGAACCTCCTTCTTGAGACGGCCACTGCAGGCGCCAAGGCTGGGGCCACGAAGCCTTTAGAGACGCTGGCTCATGCTTCGCGCATCCTCAAGCGGATCATGTCCGAGAATGAAGGAGAAGACGGGTGGATATCCCTCGGACAGCTCGGAAACCTCCTTGCCAATCTTGCACCCGATTTTGACCCACGAACCTACGGTTCCAAAAAGCTCAGTGATCTTGTCCGCAAGATTGAGACATTGGATGTGAGCCAGTCAGAGACAGGCCACCCCCGTGTGCGCTTAAAGCCTACGTCTGGCACGACACAGGCGAGAAATTATGCCTCTTCCAAATTCGCCAATTCCAAAGACATCGGATAGTTGGATTTCGCTCCGGGGTCTCTCAGAGATGATCGGCCGCGAATATGCGATCATTGAACGCGAAAGCCAAGAATCTCAACATTAACCGTCATACAAGAGCTCTGCACTCAGCGGATCTACGATCCAGGTCCCTGCAGCTGCGAGGGCTCATGCGTGTCTCTCTACCTCTTTAGCTAATTCGCTATCTACGGTGCCGGTATCGGTCTCATGCTGGTCAAGCTGTTGCCGTATGTATGCGTGTTCGACCAGGGGCGAGCGCCAGATAGCTTCCGCGATGTTTCTCGCTCAATCTGTGCTGACGCTGCTGTCGGTGTCTGCTGAGCTTCGCTGTCTGTTTCGGTGTTCGAGGCTGGGCAGGGTCTTAGGTTGCGTTTGTCAACGTAAACGGCAAAAAGTGGTTTTGGGGGTCTGGTTGTCAACTTAGTGTAAACTTAGCGTCAAGCGCGCTCTTACGGTTTAAGAGAACGCATTACATTTTGATTGACAGAACTGGCCCGCGAAACGTCGATTTCGGTTGGCTAAGTTGACGTTTGTCAACCTTCCGCTCCTTGCGAACGATCTCCAACATTGGAACTGGATCTCAACGGTCATCGCTTTCGCGCCCGACCCTCCGGACAGCCCTCCCGCTGAAAGTGGAGCATTGTCGGAATTTTGTCTGCCGCAACAGGAGGCATCCCCACCGCTGTCCACGGCAAACCTAGGACTTCGCTCTCTGGGGCATCCCCTCAAGCGAATGAAGTCGATTGGTTCCTAGGAACCAAGGCGAGCGTCCTCAGCTAGCTCCTCTGGCATCAACCGGCACCCAATACCGTATTGGTGAACTCACTCGATCGCCTGCATTCGTCGCCTTTGGATTAGCGGGACTGACCCACCATGCGCTCCATGCGCGCGGTCCGCTCTCGAGCTGAGGGCAACAGGGGAGAATCACCGCCAATGGCTCAGATATGTGGAGTGTTGCTATTCGTCTCAGCTGTGGCAGGTGGACGATCGATCTCGCCAAAGGTGACATCACCTAGATCGGAGAATTGTGTGCTCGACCGAGACATCCCTTAAGTAAATGGTCTCGACAGATCGGTCGAGATTAACTGCCAGCGGCTGACTTCGAATCGTCCTCGTCCCGCCTTTCTCTCGCTAACGAGCAGAATCTCATCAGTTCCCGCTGTTGTTCCCGCTAGTCGGACACTTCTGCGATGCGGGAACCGAGAAGCTGCCGAAAAAGTTGCTGCAGGTGCGGAACTTGGACTGACGCGCCGGCGGGGCTTGAGAGGCTGCTTTTGACTTTGCTGCCGGCTGCGGCTTCACTGCCTGGGCTTGTTGTTTACGCCGGGGCTCCGGGCGGATGACCGGCGCAGACTTGAGTTGCTTTTGGGAAGTAGCGCGTTCCTGCTTTTTCAATTCCGCTTCCGACGCTCGCTCGGCGCGATAGCTCTTCACGGCGTCGTCGGAATCGAGTTTCAGGCGAACATACTGCTTGCGGGTAAGGAAGGTGGTTGGGGGTAGAGCGTTTTCCTTCTGCCAGAGGCCAATCGCCCGACGCGTCGAGGCGCCAAAAGTGCCATCAGCAACGTCAAGGTCATAACCGATCGCCATCAGCCTCTCCTGCAGATCGACCTTTTTCTGACGATCGAGCCCAATGGCACTTTCCGTCAATTCCGTGCCGGCTTCGTTTTCGCGATCGGCAGTAGCTGTCGACGGTTCAGTCGGGATGCCGGAACTCGATGCATCGTTTTTCGCCTCAGCGACAACGGGGGCTTTCTTAAGTTGATCTAGGTTGAGACGCGCCAGCTCTGCGAACGCGCCATTTGGAAACTGCGTTAGATAAGCCTCGTAATGGGCGACCGTGTTTCGCTTCGAGGCTTCGTCCCACACACGCTGTTCGATCCATTCGCGCGAGTTCCGCGCAGTGGCCTGGTTCGCAGAGTTGCTATCCTGAGCTTCTGCAGGAGCAGCCGCCGGTTGAGCCGTTGCCGGCCCGATGAACACTTCTCGGCCGAGCGAGGCATTATACCAAGGCCGCTGGCGCCCATTGGTTTCCGCCGTCACCTCACCCCGCACACGAGTCAGCGCGTTTTGGATATCGACGCCGGGCTCGGCCAGGTGTTTGGCAAGAGACGTCGTATAGGGACTGTTGGCGCCGCTGCCGTCGTAGGAGACTGCGCCGGGGTCGGTCGCGTAGGCGATCAACACGCCGCCGGTGCCGATATCCGCTGCACTGGCGTCGATCGGTGCCAGACCTGACCCAGCCGTTGAGCGGCTCTTCGGGAGCGAAGTCGCGAGCGTCCTGGCCATAGGATTATCGCGGCAGGCGTCCAGGATGACGACGCCAACCCCAGGGTCTGGCGGAAGTGCGGCAAGCAGTTCGTCGATCTGAATGGTGCGGGTCCTGAGATGCGCCGGAGACGTCAACTCGGCATCGACCGGAACCAGATAGTTCTTGCCAGTCACCTGCATACCGTGGCCGGCGTAGTAGATGACAGCCAATTCCGAATCGTATGAGGCTTCGGTAAAGCGGTTCAACCGGTCATGCATTCCCGCATAGTCGAGGTCGATGCCTTCGATGACCTTGAACCCGGCCTTGCGCAGTGTTTCGGCCATCAGCCGCGCATCGCTGGCAGGGTTGGCCAGCGTGGGCGCATGGACATATTTGCTGTTGCCGAGGACCAGGGCGACCCGATTGCCGTCAGCGGCGAACAGATTTGCTTGCAACAGGTCGGCTGCAGTCAGCAAAAGCAGCCAGACAATGACGCTCCGGACCCACATGGGTCGTATCCACGATCAAGTTGCGACCCGACAACTTACACTCAACTTCGTCCATGAAGATAGTCCACGGTTCGAGGTCAACTGCACCCGCCCCGGAGTTCATCAGCATAGGGCAGGTGCTAGCCTGTGGGGCCGTCTTCCACGCTCTTCTGGCCGCCCGCGCCACCGAAGAGGGCACGCAGTATCCGTCTAAACAGCACCGACATCTTCGGATCTGCCCCGTTTGAGAACTTTCGGATCGCGCCAATGATCTCCCGCTCGTTTTCTGAGAACTCGCTCATTATTTCCTGAAACGCTGCGCGGTCCTTCTCATTCCCGTCCTGCAGGAGCGCCAGGAGGAATAGAGCTCGAGGATCGCTTTCAAGCGCCTTCGCGATGCTGACGACGCGATCAAGCGGCACCTTGGCTTTACCGCTCTTGAGCATCGAGATGAAATTGTCGTTCGGAAAGCCAATCTCTTTGGCGATCTCCCTCTGGCTTTTCCTGGATCTCAATTCGTAGATGCGCTTATCCAAGAATTTCGCGATCTCGGATTTATCGGCAGCGCCGCTGATATGGCTTTTCACGTGTTTGCTCTTTCTATAACTCATTGATATTGCTTTAAATATATCAATGAATGATAGGGGAAATTGATTTCCCATCAGCAACTGACACCCGAGCAGGGTTGCCAAGTTCGCCGATCTGGAGCGCTCAAATTCGCGCGCGATGTCGCGTCGCCGTTACGACTCGGATAATGGCCATCCGGTGTGGTCAATCGGCCGCTCGATGGGTGGCCGCCACAGATGAACTACTCGACCAACGTCGTCCTTAGGGGCATCAAAGACCCGATGCGCCAGGTCGTGCTGGAATACAACGCGGCTCCCACGACAGCGAAGCAGCGGCGGCTGGCCGGTAAGACAGTTGTTCACCCGGTGATCGATCTGGGTGACTACACGTGCCGAGCGGTCATCGACTGGGTCGATGTCTTCTTCTGGTTCGAACGCTCGACCCAGCTCCAATTCGTGCAAGAGGTTGTCGAGCCCATCATAGGTCGGACACCTTACGTGAAGCCGATTGACCCGGGACCTGGAAAAGTCAGCAACGAGTTTCGGATACGTTTCCAAGAGCCGCAGCTGGAAAAGCTGGCGAAGTGTGAAGAAGCTCTGGACAAGAAGTTCACACTGGAGATGCACGGAGTAGTCCGTTCGGTCGAAATCAGCGTCGATTTCAAACCCCTCACGCCCTCGACCGACAAGACTGGGAGGATGGTCGGCGTCCTGTCCCGGCATCTATTTCCGGACCGGGATTTCATGACTGTCGGTCTCGACAGACCGCGGTTCTTTTGGCGGCGAGGGAAAGAGCCAACCTTCCTGATGGGAGCTAACAACCTGCTCTCGTCCCATGCTGACAGACCTGCTCCCATCGACGCGACGTTCTGGGTTGGCAGAAAAGATGGACCGGTCAGTTGGCGCGTGATGGAAAAGACAATCGACAATCAGAACATCGAAGCCGGAACCTGGGATGAGCTACCGGTAAGCGAACATCGAGCAAGGATCGAAGTGACCTTGGATCGGCAAGAGCTAATCGACCTTGGAATCAACTTCCTGGATGATCTGCGACGCTTCAATTTCGCCAGGCTCCAGGGCCGATACTTTCAGTTCATGGTTCCGACGTTCGAGAACCGGTTCGGCAAGCACCCAGGTCATCGGGCGCTAGAAGCCGATCGATGGAAAAGGTTCATCAACGCCGGCATCGTCGGGGTAATTGCGATGGAGACGGCAAGGAAGTCGTTCAGACAGGGCGCGAGGCCGGCGCTCAAGAGCTTCCTGCGGGCTAAGGGGAGGAAGATCCCACCCTTGACCAGGCTCGGCACCGGGGCTTCAGGTGGCTTCCTCGCTTATCAGGCTCTCAATGGCCGGGTGGCGATGGCGCTGGAAGACCTAAAGGACAGGAAGGGTGGATGAGGGTGAGGCACGCTACTCACTAGTGATCAAGTTATTAGGTGGCCAGAACCACTGATTGGGTCGAACCCTTACGCCGAAAGCAGCTGCTCACATTCGGATCCGCCGATGGATAGAGTTTCCGGTGGGAAAAACCTGCCAAATCGGAATCGACGACGTTTGATGCTCGGGTGGGTTTCAGACCAACCTGTGCTTTGCCATCAGGCCTGCCAAGGTCGCACTCTCGATGACCGCACTTTCCGGCACGATCGCGTAGCCCCAAGCCTTCGACGCGGTGTCCGTCGATATCTGATTGGCGTGCTTGACCCATTCACAGGCCGCGCGAGATTTCTCCTGCACTGTCTGATCACTCATCTCGCCGTCGGCCTTGATCTCGACGATCAATTTCTGCGCCGAAAGCTCAACAACGAAATCCGGCTCATAGGCCTTGCCTGATCGATATTCGATCTGGAATTGCCCAGGGCCTGGCTTTACCCAGCGCAGCACGTCTTTCTCGAATTCGTTGTCGATCAGCGCAGCGAAACGGCGTTCGGTATCAGACTGGAACTTGTGAAAGTTGTAGGGGCTCTTGCGCGTCCCCTTGAACACGTAGCTTCTGGTGTTCGACAGCGGCTTTGCGGCTGAGTTTATGTCGAGCATCTTCGCGATGCTGGTTATGCTGATGCTCAGCGGTTTCAGCGACCGAAACGACCTAACAAGCTTTGCCTGGTAGTCCGCCGGCGTCTCGCGATAGTGACCTTTCATCTGCGCAAAGATGAACTCTGCAATGGCCTTCCCATGAGCGAGCGCGACGTTCTCAACATCATCCTCCGTCAACAGATAGCTCCGCAGATGCGAGACGGCCTGAGCGGCGAGCTTGTAAAGAAGGTCGGACTGAGAGTCGTAGTCGACCTGGTCGTAATCGATGAGGTGCTTGACGATATAGTTTTCGAGTAGACCTTCTTTCGGTCCGGCAATCGAGCGCGCCAGCTCGCGCTGGTTTTGGTCGCGGAGATTGCGGATCAGGATGCGATCCGATAGCGGCTGGTATCGGATTGTCTGTAGGCCCGTCAGATCGAAGGCGTCGAACCAGAAATTCACCTCCCGGCTCGGTATGACGACGATCTCAGGAATATCGATCGTATTCTCCGCAACACTGGCGGTGACGATGTCAACGATCTCCTCGACTCTTAGCTGGGCGACTATCCCCTCCAGCGAGCCCTGGGCGGGCTGCAGTGCGCGCCTAACGTCTGCAGCTAGTTCTTTGCGGACTTCCGACTTCAAAAGGTCCTGCACACCACCCTTGAGTTGGCGCTCATACTTGCGGGTGATGAAATCGAGCGCGGATTCAACGACCTTGCGGTCGTCGACGTGGCCGAAGACAGCCGCCTCCTCGTGCATCCCGTCTAAGGACGAACCATTGCCGATCAAGGCAGTCTCAAACGAAACTGGAATATCGATAACTCGTTCGGCCTCAGCCGGAACGTCCCCGCCCTTACCGATCGTCAGCGCCTTGATCTGGACAAGTGAGTCAGCGTCCCTTGCGCGCTTGATCACCTCGTCGAAACGGTCATGCGCAATTACCGTGAGCGTGTCGACCGACTCGATGCCGGTGCGTTCGCCATAGGGTAGCCTGAGTCCGCGGCCGAGGGTCTGCTCGGTGAGTATGTCGGAAGCTGAGGCGCGAAGTGGGATGATCGTGTAGAGATTGTTGACATCCCATCCCTCCTTAAGCTTGTTCACGTGGATGACGATCTCGGTGAGATTGTCGGTTTCTAGACCAACCAGCCGCTGGATTGCTTCGTCGCTTTCGTCGCCCCGCAGATTTGAATGAACCTCTGCGACACGGCCCTTATAGGCGCCCTTGAAGAACTCATCGCTTTCGATCCGGGCGCGCAAAGCGCTCGCGTGGGTCGTGTCCTGGGCGACGACCAGCACGAACGGATGCACCCGGTTGCGGCCTGATTGACGGGCGTAGAGGTCGAGCTCAACCTTCACATGCTCATGATAATGAATGCCGTCTTCGAGCATTATGAGCTCGAGCTGGTGATCGTCGAAATCAGCCCGGTTGAAATCCGCCCGGGTCGCTACCGCAGGTTCTTTCACCATCCCGTCGGCCATGGCATTGCCGAGCCCATATTCGAAAACGACATTGCGAAACGCGGTCGACTTGGCCCCGATGGATTTCGGAGTCGCCGTCAGTTCGAGACCGAGCGCTGGCTTAAGCTCGTTTACAGCCCTCATGCCGGCGCTTGCGCGATAACGGTGGGCTTCGTCCATCAGCAGCACAAGATCGGGAAGGGCCGCAAGATAGTCGAAATAGGATTCGCCGATGGTCTCGCGCATTGTGCGGATGCGCCCCTTGTCCTTGTTGATTTTGTCGACGTTGAAGATGTTGACGATGGCTTCGCCGCCGAAGAGGTCGGAGCCACGCACGCCCCGCCCCTCTTCCCAGGTATCACCGGTGACAATGACAGGCGGTGTTTGTGCGAACTGAGCGATACCGCGAAAAACATATTTCGGCGAAGTCTGCTTGGAGAAATCGGCGACTAGCTTGTCGTAAATGGTCGTGTTGGGAGCCAGCACGAAAAAGTTCTTGGAGCGGCCGGCGAGGTAGAGCCAAGCAATAAAGGCACCCATCAGGCGAGTCTTGCCCACGCCTGTGGCGATGGCGAAGCAGACCGAGGGAAAGTCGCGCTCGAAATCCTGCACCGAAGGATATGCGGCCTGGATTGCATCGAGCGCTGCGACTGGGTCTCCACCCTGCGCCAAGCCAATGCGGCCGACGATGTCAGCCAAGATATTAAGCGACTGCTCCTGCGGTGTGCGGAGTGACAGGCGCTGCGCGATTTGACGGCGAATGCGATCCTCGCTCATCTCAGGCCTCGCCTTCGTCGGCGCCGAAATGGAAAAGCGGCAGGTCTGACGCCTTCTTGCGCGGGCTGCCAATCGTCTGCGGCTCCTCCCCCTCGTCAAGTGCAAGCGGCAGGTTCCGGATGTTCAGCGAATAGTCGTCGCGGCCCCATTCGCATCTCGACAAGATCGCAGTCGGGATCTTCACCAGCGTCAGATTTTCAAAGGAGTCAGGGTTCGCATTGAAAGCCTTGCAGCAGATTAGCAACGAGCGGTCCGGGCCGACGTCTTCCGAAATCTTCCGGCATGCGTCGTGTGTCAGGTTCTGCGTTGTGACGTAGATAAAGTCGGTCTCTGTCGAGAAGCCGTGGTTCCAATATTCGTCAGGGCTCTGGGAAGGGGCGTAGGTGAAATTCATGTGCCTGCACAGCGCCTCGGCGAGCATCGCCGCGTTGTAGTCCTTTGCAATGACCCAGTTCCCGTATCTGTCGTGGACGAGCAGCGAGGGGGCGAGGCGGTAGTAACGGAATCCACCGCCACCTCTCCAATCGAGCGCTTTGGTGACACCGCCAGGTTCCGAGCCATCGATCACCTTCTTCAGGCGAGGAACAACGTGCGTCTCGGCATGGTCTCCAAGCTCGACCATAATCCAACGGCGCCCCATTTTATGAGCAACTGCGCCGGTCGTTCCGGAGCCAGCGAAAGAATCCAGCACGAGATCGCCGACGTTCGTCGAAATCTCAATTATTCTCTTGAGAAGACGCTCAGGTTTAGGTGTATCGAAAGGCTTATCCGCACCGAAAAGGCTGATGCTCTCTTTCTTCGATTCTTGGGTATTGCCGACTTCACTGTTCGGCCACCAAGTCCATGTGTTTCTACCGTCTTGCTCTAATAGGTATGTCTTCTTTCGAGGCATTCCCTTTCCGTCTTTGCCAAACCACATCCTTCCTTCAGACAGAAGTCTGAAATATTCAGTCTCAACCGTCACCCAGCACCGACCTTCTGGCGGGAAATATTCAGCGCCCCCCGGAGTCACAATTTTATACATCTGGTTCTTGCGGAAACCTTGAGCTGAGAAATTTGACGATGAAGTCCATGCCCCCCGAGGATCGTTATCGGGGTTGGCAAACTCTGCAGTCTGTGCGCCAGTTAGCGGGATACGATTGGTGGTAAAGAAACGCGTATCTTTCGCGTAAACAAGGACGTGGTCATGCGCTGATCCAAGCGTTGCACGGGAGTCTGGACCAATTCTCTTTTGCCAAACGACGTTCGCGATAAAGTTCGCGCGTCCAAAAACCTCGTCACAAAGCACTTTGAGATAGTGCGCTTCGTTGTCATCGATCGTGATCCACAATGATCCGTCGTCGGACAGCAGAGTCCTTATCATCTCCAGCCGATCGCGCATCAGACTGAGCCAAAGCGAATGCTCGAGTCCATCATCATAGTGCGTGAAGGCGCTGCCGGTGTTGTAGGGCGGATCGATGAAAACGCATTTGATCTTGCCAGCGAAATCCGCTTCGAGCGCCTTAAGAGCGAGCAGGTTGTCGCCGCGGATCAGCATGTTGTCGAAAATGTCGGCCCCCGAGTGACGCGCGGAAGCGTGATGCGATAGCGACGGATCCTCGATCAGGATGCGCGGCTCGAGCTTCGGTCGCTCGTCCTTGCCGATCCAGGTTAGTTCAAGTTTGGTTTTCTTTGACATTGGACTCAGTCGGCTTGAGATTCGCGATGGCGGAGGCGTCGATCTTCCTCGTCCTCCGCACGCCACCTCGCAAGCACTTCCTCTCGTTCGTCCGTGGAAAAGCGACTTGCCGACAGCTGCGATCTAACTTGCCCGTCTGATGTGGCATGGACAGTTGATCGGTCTGCAGCCACCTTGACGTCCATTGCCGTTTTCAGTTCGTCAGCAAGCCGAGCCCTTCTTTTCTCTGCTTGGCGTCGGCTTCGCTCGCGATGTCTCAAGGCTATTGCACGTTTCCGTTCCATTTCTGCAAGGAATTCCTCCGAATTGCCGTTTTCCAAATGTGTGCTGATGAACAGTGCATGACCCGCAACGTCATCGTCGCGTGCTAGTTTGGCGCCAACATCGTCGACGCGCTGCCCCGGTGTAGATTCTTTCGGGACGGCTTTGGCACTCCTGACGATCGCGGCCAATTTCTCGTCCCGTCGTTCTTTATACGGAATTCGATCCACCTGTTTGCTACCAATCGTGTCACTGGCATCCTGTGATCGCCAACGCAGCCGCCTATGGGCGGAAACATCTCCATCAACATGAGCTTGGCGAAGATGGTCGGTCGGTAAAAGAAAAGAAGGTATGGACCGCGGCACCGATTCACGAGCATCCCGGCCGTGCCGGACGTTCCAATGCATTGTATAGAGATGCTCGATTTCTCCGTGGCAACAGAGAGCTTCCATAACCTCTGTTTCAAAGGTGTCCCGAGCCTCTCGGAGTTTGATCACCCTAGTCTGCATCCACTGCTGAGCATCCATCTGCTTTCGCTCTAGCAGGTCGATTTGCGCGCTCACTCGCGCCTTTTGCTCTCCATCACGACGCTCGACCCGCAGCCAACGCCGGAGGTCTGCCACGTAATCATCAACCTCCTTCAGGCTATCGCGACCACGGTCTTCTAGCCTTCGAACAGCGCGGTCGACTTCAACTTCGCATTGTTCAAGCATGGATAGATGCTCGAGATCGCATGCACCTAAGAAATCCCAATAGAGCGCTTCAGACACCCATTCGAGTTCAACTGGAGGCAAGTCTTCGGGATCACTTGGAAGTGAGCATCCCAATTCAAAGAATTTGGCGGTCAGCCATGGTGAGATTGGTTCACCATGGTCGTCGATACAGGCGACTAAAGGAGCACTCCAGGTGCTGAAGGACGTCTCCATCGTAGCCCTCGACACCATCAGCCAGCCCGAACGATACCGAAGGGACCGGACCTCCCAGGCAGGACCTGAAAAAGTGTCGAGATACAAGTCACAAGCAATCGGCAGGTTTGCGAACTCACCATAGCTCGAGCTCGACGCCCTTCTCATGTGAGCTACTCGACCGTCCAGCGGACAGTGAAAAGCAGGTTCTTCTTTGGCTGTCGGTTCAGACTCTCCGCCACGTCGTCGAGCATGTCGGACACTTGCTTGCGCACCTCGCGACGCCGCTCGTGTTTGGAGAGCTTCAGATCGTCCATCTGGCCCTCCAGCTTCTTTATGGTGCGTCCAAGATCGAGCTTCTGCTCCATTGAGGCGTCAGGCGACCTGCGCTCTTTGCGCAGCGCTTTGATCTCGGCGTCGAGCACGCCGATCTGTGCATCCAGCTCGATTTCGATGTCCTTGGCGTAGTTGTCTAGGCGCGTTTCCTCTTCCTCGAGCCAGCGGAAGTTCTGTTTCTTCACCCGGTCCGAGAAGGCCGAAAACTGTTCGTCTTCGATGCGCTGAAGCCCCGAAGCATCAATGGGGTCCTGCAGTTCTTGAGCTCTTGACGGGACCATGAGCATGCGGTCGGCTGTTTCCGGCGGGATCGCAACCCCGTCATCCGTCACACATGAAAGCAGGAGGTCCTCCCGTGCTGAGTTGCGCGTTTGAATTTGCGCCTTTGAGACACGCAGCAGACCTGATTTTCCTACCAAATTCCTGACGTCGGCGAGCTGTCCGGGAAACGCATAATCTGACAGGTTGAACAGCACTGATGTGGGTCTCGATGGCTCAGCTCGCGCCTTTGCCTTTTCGACGATATCGGTCGCGAGATTTCCGTCCGAGAGTCGAAAGAACTGCCAGTCATGGTCATCGGCGTCGGGCCATTTGGTCGTCCAAGTTTTGCCTTCGTAGTCAAACCTGAAGATCGCGTCGTGGTGGAACCTGGCACCCGGCAACTCGGCATGGGCCACAATGATGAGGCGCCGTGTGAAATCGTTTACGGCGTTGTCCAGCTCGCCCTTACGGCCCTTCAGTCGAGCGACGACATCTTGGTCTAGATGCTCCAGCACCTTGGCTCGGGCCGATTGCATGTCGGAATCAATACGGTCCTGAAGGGTGGCGGTGAGCGCATCGAACTGCTGAACAATCTCGGCCTCAGTTCGGCTTGACTGGACAATTCCCAGGACGCGCTGCTCGAAATCGACGCCGCGCTCGATCGTGCCTAGAACTTCGTCGCTTGACCCGAACACGCCACTGAAGAGTTTGAACTTTTGGTCTAACAGTTCGTAGATCCGTTGCTCAGCCTGGTTCTTGCGGTTCAGCATGTTGACCACAGTGACGTCGATCTTCTGGCCGTAGCGATGGCAGCGACCAATGCGCTGCTCGACGCGCTGAGGATTCCATGGGAGGTCGAAATTGATCACTAGCGAGCAGAATTGAAGGTTGATGCCCTCGGCACCGCTCTCAGTCGCTATGAGGATCGTCTTGTCCTTCCCGCGGAAGGCATCGACAATGGCGGCTTTCATGTCCGCAGTCCGAGATCCGGAAACCCGGTCCGTGCCGGCATGTTCGTCGCGCCATGCCTGGTAGAGAGATTTGCTGACTGGGTCGTTATTCGACCCGTTGAGAAGAACGATCTGGCCGTCGTAACCGTTGGCCGACAGCAATTCGCTCAGGTATTTCTGAGTGCGAACGCTCTCCGTGAAGACTACGGCTTTGCGCTGGCCTCCCTTGCCTGAGATCGCATCGAGGATGCCAGGCAGCTGTGTGAGAAGCTTTTCGCCCTTCGCATTCTGGCCTATCGACTCGGCTAGGACCAGGAACGACTTCAGCTCGTCCAACTCAACAGCCAACAGAGCTGCGTCAATGACCTTCTGTTCACCATCCTCATCGTCCTCGAGCTCCTCCGCGATCTCCGCGATCGACTCGATGTCGTCAGTAACGGTTTCGTCGACGCGTTGTCGTTTCTCCAGACGTTCGATCAGCGCCCTGAGGTAGCCAGTGACTGCAAAGGTAGATGATCCGAGGATTTTTCGGACCTGGAGCACCACGAGCTGATTGGCGCGGTCGCCATAGGAGATGGTGTCCTTGCGCTGAAGGAAGGTCGACACCTTCTCGTAGAGTTGCACCTCCAGGCTTGGCGGTTCGAAATCGAAAATGACGGCGTTGCGCTTGGTGAAGTTGATGTGACCGGCCTCTTGAACTTGCCGGCGGAGCGTGCGGTAGCAAACCGGTATAAGGCGCTCGCGCAGGGCCTCGAGAGAGGCGGGCGTGGCGCGAGCGCCGGTGTAAAGGGTCTTGAAGGCTTCCTCGCCGCCAAAATGATTGTCGTCAATCATCGACACGATCCCAAAGAGCTCCATAAGGGAGTTCTGCAGCGGTGTGGCCGTTAGCAGCACCTTGAACGGATCCTTCAGGGCGTCTTTCAAGAGCTTCGATCGGAGAGCACCTGGTTTGTAGACATTACGCAACCGGTGCGCTTCGTCGAACACCACCAAGTCCCACTTGGTCAACGCGAGTTCATCGGCACATCGCGCCGCGAACTCATAGCTTGAGATGATGATTCCAGGCGCATCACGGAACGGCTTGGCGCGCCCCTCTTTTTTCAAGATTTTGTAGGTAGCCGACTCCAAAATCGTTGCCGGCAGCGAAAACTTCTCCCGCAGTTCCTGCTCCCACTGCTTGCGCAGCGAGGCTGGGACAATCAGAAGAATGCGGCGTTTCTGCTCGGCCCATTTCTGGCCCATAACGAGCCCAGCTTCGATCGTCTTGCCGAGACCCACCTCGTCGGCAAGCAGCACGCCTTTCGAGAGCGGTGACTTCAAGGCGAACAAGGAGGCTTCGACTTGGTGCGGATTCATTTCGACCCGCGCTGCGGTCAGAGACCGTGTGAATGCGTCCTGCTCAAAGCCATCTAAAGTTATCCGATGGCTGTGATAGTGGCCCTGAACTTGCGAGTAAGAACCCAAAAATTCCCCCAAATTGAATTCGCTCAAAACCAGACTGCCAAGTCGGATCGAGGCCCCCCCGGCAATTTCTACTAAGTAGCTGAAAATACCGCAAGCTGACGATAAATCATTCAATCACTCACTGCTAATAGCAGCGCCAGCTTTCGCCCGGCTTACATGTATTTGACGCTGTCTTACACGCGTCGAACTGATGGTAGCGGCCGGGTGGACAAAGCGCCATATTTAGATCGCAGGAACGGGCGGCGGACGCAAATGACCCATCGAAACCCAACCGAGCTCTGAGGCCTTTAGAACGTCGTAAAGTTCGCGCTCCTTGAGCTTGGCTTCCTGAAGCCGCATCGGATTCAGATGCTGATACACATGCTGCAACAATCGGACGCCATATCTACGAACATCCTCATTGGCCTGATTTCCGATGCGATGATTCCTTAATCGCTGTGGCGGACGGAGATGGGACATGCCAACATAAATTCCGAAGCGATCCGGATGATGCGGAAACTCGGGGTAGTATAGAAGGACTGCATAGACGTAGTGTTTCGTCGATTTGCCCGTGGGACTCGGTCCCCAGGTTCTCACTTCCCATTTCGAGAATGATTTTACTGTCTTGCCGGCTTTTTGAGCACGATCAATCCATTTCCAGTCCGGCTCAAGGCGATCCACACGTGTGACCATTTTCTACTCTGAAGCAATCATCGTCTACGCGGTCGTTGCGCTCGGTGGTGCAGCTTTCCAAGGCGACAACCCCCTAGGTGCAAAACTCATACCGGGGCAGCCGTGCAATCGCTGCCGCCTTTGCCGCAATTGTCACGTCCCCATAGTCGTCGCCGGCGGTTCGCCCCGCATGGCCCTGGATCGCGTCAAGCGTCCGATCAGCAAGCCCGATCTCCCGGCCGACCGTCTTGAACCGATGACGCCAACCATGGTTCGGACTCACGCCCTCAGGGATGACCTTCTTTGACTGCAACCATTGACTTACTCGGCCGGCCACGGTTTGCGCGGGAAGCGTCCCCTCCTTCTTCTTGGAGGGCGGGTAGAACAGCGGTCCATCGGCAGCCGCGTTCACAAATTCTACAAAGCCCAGATCGACCAGTTGCTGATGCAAGGGAACATCGCGATAATTGCCCGCCTTCACGGAACCAGCGTCAGGCGAAATCCGAAGCACCGGCACACCTTTTTCATAGCGGAAGTCCTGTTTTCGAAGCTGAGTGATCTCTGTGATCCGTGAGCCCGTATGCGCGCAAAGGATAGGCGACCATCGCTTCGCGGCGGTCGTCTGCGGTGCTTCCCGTGTTTGTGGATTGGCGGAATGTTTCGGCTGATGATCGCGAGCGACCTTCAAAACCTCAACTGCCTCGTGAAGCGTGAACCCCTGTTCGCGCGAACGCTGCTTTTTTGAAACTTTGATGCGAACATTTTCCGCGACATTGATTTCGAGCCGATCGTTGTTGACCGCCCATTTCAAGACCGTCCGCACCGAGGCCAAATAGACATCAGAGACGGTCTTGCTTGCGAGCGTTTTCAGGCTCGCATCTTTCCAATCGAGTAGGTTCTGCTTGGTGAGCTTGCGGGCATCATCGTGGCGGATGAACTTGGACAAGTTAGTGAAAACTGGGGTCCACCGTTTGCGAGCTTCCCTGCCTTTGCCGTCGGCCGCACGCTCATCAAGGTAGTCGGTGAGCAATCCCTTGAGAGAAACCGGCTGGTGGTCATCCTCGGCCGGCTCAGCGGCAGTTAGCAAAGGGTGCGAGGGTTCGCCTTTGAAGTCGCCGTCGTTTCGTTCGTGTTGCCTGGACATGGCCTCATAGGCGGAGACGCAAAGAGCTTGTGCGATTAGGCGCCAATCGCGACTGCCTTTGGTGGCTGCATGATTGCCGAGAGACTTGAACTCGTCGAGGCGCTCGCCGACGAGCCGTTCAAGCTCATCATCGGATAGTTTTCCCGAGTAGCCATCGCGAAAGCGCCGAGCTCCCTCGTAGTCGACCTCAAAGCCCGCATACTGATAATGTTGTGACCGGATCAACGCATCGTCGGCCAACCGCATTTGATAGTCTCGGCTGGCTATTTGCGGTGGAAGAAGTGGATAGCGGCCGACTGTGATCGACTGTTCGCCAGCGGCAACGGCGCGGCGCTCGCCAAGCGCAATCTCGTGCTGTAGGACGGCGACAGCACCCGGCAACATCTTCAAGGCTGTCCGGTAGTCAGGGCCGAGCGCTTTTCGCAATTCGGCTTTCCCGACATACAGCCGTAGCTCTTTGGGAACGACAAGCCGCGCAAAATAGCGGCCGTCTCGATTGAGGAGATTTCGAACTCGGCCGGTCATAAGTCCATCCGATCTGTTACGGCATTTGTAACGTCAGAATGGACAGAAACCGTTGCGTGTCAATGACTTCAGCAATTTCAATGGGATAGACTGGTGCTGCGAGAGAGGATTGAACTCTCGACCTCTCCCTTACCAAGGGAGTGCTCTACCACTGAGCTACCGCAGCCGCCGATGGCGGGGCTTCTGCCATATCAAACCGGCAAGCGCAAGGCCAAGCGCAAGGATGTGTGGAAGCCGGCTCCGGGCGGCTTTCCCGGACATGGCGGCGCCACAATGTTGGCTATGCCTGACTCGGGCTGGCCGATCGCTGGCTGGGACGGAAACATGAACGACAAGACAAATCCACCTGACAAGGGTGGTTCGCCGAAAGACGACCCATCTGGAAAAGGCAGCAGGGACCGCAAGAGCCGGCTGGCCGAGCAATTGCGCGCCAATCTGCAGAAGCGCAAGGCGCAGTCGCGCTTACGGCGCACTGGCGGGGCTGACCAGCGGCCGGACGGGCTCGGCTCGTTAAGGGAAACGCAAAAGGATTGACTTAATATCAACAGACTTGGCCCGGTTGCCAGGAAATCCTACTTCTTGAACCAAGCCGGCCAATGGTCTAGACGGGCTCAAGGGGTCTAGACGGCCAAATGGTCCAGACAGGACAGACTTAACCGATTGAAAACCGGCCTTCGGCCGAGGGGACATCTCTTCCATGGATCGCATCAGAATCGTCGGCGGCAACAAGCTTGCCGGAAGCATCCCGATCTCGGGTGCGAAGAACGCAGCCCTGCCCTTGATGATCGCCTCGCTGCTCACCGACGACACGCTGACGCTGGAAAACGTGCCGCACCTGGCCGATGTCGAGCAGTTGATCCGCATCCTCGGCAACCATGGCGTCGACTATTCGGTCAATGGCCGCCGCGAAAAGCAGCAGGAAGGCTATTCGCGCACCATCAATTTCTCCGCCCGCAACATCGTCGACACGACAGCCCCTTACGAGCTGGTGTCGAAGATGCGCGCTTCCTTCTGGGTGATCGGGCCGCTGCTTGCCCGCATGGGCGAGGCCAAGGTGTCGCTGCCCGGCGGCTGCGCCATCGGCACGCGTCCGGTCGATCTGTTCCTGGAAGGCCTGCAGGTACTGGGCGCCGATATCGACGTTGACACCGGCTATGTCATCGCCAAGACCAAGAACGGCCGCCTCGTCGGCAACCGCTACGTGTTCCCGAAAGTCTCGGTCGGCGCCACCCATGTGCTGATGATGGCGGCGTCGCTGGCCAAGGGCGAGACGGTGCTGGAAAACGCCGCTTGCGAGCCCGAGATCGTCAACCTCGGCGAATGCCTCAACGCCATGGGCGCCAGGATTTCCGGCGCCGGCACGCCAACCATCACCATCGACGGCGTCGAAGCGCTGTCCGGTGCCCGCGTCCGCGTCATTCCCGACCGCATCGAGACCGGCACCTATGCGATGGCGGTGGCGATGACCGGCGGCGACGTCGTACTCGAAGGCGCGCGGCCCGAGCTGCTGCAGACCGCGCTCGATGTGATTTCGCAGACCGGCGCCGAGATCACGCAGACCAATTCCGGCATCCGTGTGAGGCGCAACGGCGCCGGCATTTCGCCCGTCGACGTGACGACCGCGCCCTTCCCGGCTTTCCCGACCGATCTGCAGGCGCAGTTCATGGGCCTGATGACCATGGCCAAGGGCAGGTCGCGCATCACCGAGACGATCTTCGAAAATCGCTTCATGCACGTCCAGGAGCTCGCCCGGCTCGGCGCCCACATCACGCTGTCCGGCCAGACGGCAATCGTCGACGGCGTTTCCAAGCTGAAGGGCGCGCCCGTCATGGCGACCGATCTTCGCGCCTCCGTCTCGCTGGTCATTGCCGGCCTGGCGGCCGAAGGCGAGACCACGGTCAACCGCGTCTACCACCTCGACCGCGGCTTCGAGCGGCTGGAAGAGAAGCTCTCCGGCTGCGGCGCGGTGATCGAGCGGATTTCGGGCTGATAGTCGCGGGCAGTCGCTGCGGTCGGCGCAGCCCTTGCCCCTGCTGGTGGTTGGCGAAAGCTGAAGCGGCATCCGATCTCCCCCCTTGCGGGGGAGATCGGCAGCTTCGCCGACGGCGCCTACTCCGTGCCAACCTTAGGCGATTGCCTTGGGCCGGATCCGTGTCGAGGTTGCACGGACCAGAAAGACCGCCTAACAGAAGGCTGAAAACCAACCTTAGGTACAAATTCCGCATGGCTCTCAAGCTTGTCGCGCTCGACGATCAGGATCTGAGCATCGTCTCGGCCCATGTCCAGGACGCCGTGCTGAAAGTTGGCGACCTCGAATTCCTGCCGGCGGCCAAGCGTTTCGTGCTGACCATGAACCGCTTCGTCTGGGAGGCGAAATCGGGCCTGTTTCGCCAGCACAATGAGCGGCGGCAGGCCGTGCTGCACTTCGACCGGGTGCTCGGCGCCAAGACCAGCGGCATCGCCCGCGACAAGCCGGGCGAGGTGCTGTCGCTGCTGGCGATCAGCTTCGTTGAGATCAGCAAGCCTGCTGGCATTGTCGAGCTGATCTTTTCGGGCGGCGGCGCGATCATGCTCGATGTCGAGTGCATCGAGGCACGGCTCGCCGACATTGGCGGCGCCTGGGAAGCGACGTCGCGTCCCTTCCACAGAGCCTGAGCGCTAGAGATGGCCATTACGCTTCGCCAGTCCGACGCCGATTTCGAGCCGCGTTTCGCCGCCTTCCTGCTGACCAAGCGGGAGGTCTCGGCGGATGTCGACGCCGTGGTGCGCGAGATCATCGCGCGCGTGCGCACCGAGGGCGACGCGGCATTGATCGACTACACCCAGAAATTCGGCGGCGGCGACCTGAACAAGCTCGGAATCGCCGTCTCCAAGGATGACATCGCCAAGGCCTATGCCGAGGCCGACGCGCAGACGGTAGAGGCGCTCCGCTTCGCGCGCGACCGCATCCGGTCCCACCACGAGCGGCAGCGGCCCAAGGACGACCGCTACACGGACGCCGTCGGCGTCGAGCTCGGCGCGCGCTGGACGGCGATCGAGGCGGTCGGGCTCTATGTACCGGGCGGCACGGCGAGCTATCCAAGCTCGGTGCTGATGAATGCGATTCCGGCCAAGGTCGCCGGTGTCGAACGCATCGCGATTGCCGTGCCTGCCACCGGCGGCACTGTTCCGCCGCTGGTGCTGGTCGCGGCCGATCTGGCAGGCGTCTCGGAGATCTACCGTGTCGGCGGCGCGCAGGCGATTGCAGCCCTGGCTTATGGAACCGAAACGATCAAGCCGGTTCACAAGATTGTCGGACCGGGCAATGCATATGTCGCGGCGGCCAAGCGCCAGGTGTTCGGCACCGTCGGTATCGACATGATCGCTGGGCCTTCGGAAGTGCTGGTGGTGGCCGACGGCAGCAATGATCCGGACTGGATCGCCGCCGACCTGCTCGCCCAGGCCGAGCATGACGTGTCGGCGCAGTCGATCCTGATCACCGACGATCCCGACTTTGGCATAGCGGTCGAACGAGCGGTCGAGCGCCAGTTGCAGAGCCTGTCGCGCGGCGAGACGGCGGCGGCGAGCTGGCGCGACTTCGGCGCGGTGATCCTGGTGCCTTCGATCGAGGCGGCGCTGCCGCTGGTCGACCGCATCGCGGCCGAACATGTCGAGTTGGCAATCGACGATGCCGAGGGCTTCCTGTCGCGCATGCGCAACGCCGGCGCCGTGTTTCTCGGCCGCCACACGCCGGAAGCCATCGGCGATTATGTCGGCGGCTCCAACCACGTGCTGCCGACGGCGCGCTCGGCGCGTTTCTCGTCGGGGCTTTCAGTGCTCGATTTCGTCAAGCGCACCTCGATCCTGAAGCTCGGGCCGGAGCAGTTGCGGCTGCTGGCGCCCGCCGCCATCACGCTGGCCAGGGCGGAAGGCCTGGACGCGCATGGCCGCTCCGTCGCCATACGGTTGAACATGTAGGCTGACATGTCGGACTACGATCGAACCAGTGCCCGGCTGATCGATGTCGAACTCGACGAATCGATCGGCCGCTCGACGCCCGATGTCGAGCATGAGCGGGCGGTGGCGATCTTCGACTTGATCGAGGAGAACAGCTTCCGGCCGATCAATGACGACGGCGCCGGGCCCTACCGGCTGAAGCTGTCGCTGGCTGAGTCCCGCCTGGTCTTCGCGGTGAGCCGCGAGGACGGCGGCGAGGTGGTCACCCACATCCTGTCGCTGACGCCACTCCGGCGCATCGTCAAGGACTACTACCTGATCTGCGAAAGCTATTATGACGCCATCCGCTCCTCGACGCCCAGCCATATCGAGGCGATCGACATGGGCCGGCGCGGCCTGCACAATGAAGGCTCGCAGACGCTGATGGACCGGCTTGCCGGCAAGATCGATATCGACTTCGATACGGCGCGCCGGCTGTTCACGCTGGTCTGCGTGCTGCACTGGCGGGGTTAGACCCTGGCCGCCGGCCCCGCGCCCCGCTCGATCCTGTTCGTGTGCGGCATGAATGCCGTGCGCTCGCCAATGGCCGAGTTGCTGGCGCGCCAGGCGCTTCCGGCCACGATCTTCGTCGCCTCGGCCGGGGTGCGCGCCGGTGAGCGCGACCCGTTCGTCGACGCCGTGCTTGCCGAGGACGGCCTGTCGCTGGGCGAGCGTCACCCCAGAACCCTGGACGATCTCGAGGACGACTATTTCGACCTGATCATCACGCTGGCGCCGGAGGCGCATCACGCCGCGCTCGAACTCACCCGCTCGCTCGCCGTCGACGTCGAATACTGGCCGACGCCGGACCCGACAAATGCCAGTGGCACGCGCGAGCAGGTCATGGCCGCCTATCGCGACGTGCGCGAGCGGCTGAGGGCACGGATATCCGGCCGTTTTCTGAAACCCGAGGCCAAAAACGCCACGGATTAAGCATGTTCACAAGCGAGCGATTATCATATAGGTTCCGCCCGAATTCCGGCTAGAGTCGGATGATTTCAGGTCTGTTCGACCTGAAATCTGAATCCGCCTCTAAATCAAAGAAGTAGAGCATGATGTCGTCCGAAAACCGATTCACACTTTTCGGCATCATGCTCTAGGCGCTGGAACTGCCATCCAAGCAAAGGTATCGAATGCCGAAGGAAGAAGTCCTCGAGTTTCCGGGTATCGTCACGGAATTGTTGCCCAACGCGATGTTCAGGGTGAAGCTTGAAAACGAACACGAAATCATCGCTCACACGGCCGGCCGCATGCGCAAGAACCGCATCCGCGTGCTGACCGGCGACAAGGTCCTGGTCGAGATGACGCCCTACGACCTGACCAAAGGCCGCATCACCTACCGTTTCAAGTAAGAGCGCCAGAGCATCGGACCGAAAAGTGCGCAGCGGTTTTCGGAAAAGTCCAATGCTCAAACGAAGAGATAGAGCCCGGCCGAAATCACGATGAGCATTTTGCAGAAGCTGGTGCTTGCTTCGGGTTCGCCGCGCCGGATCGAGCTCTTGCAGCAGGCCGGCATCGAGCCGGACCGCGTCCTGCCGGCCGATGTCGACGAGACGCCGTTGCGCGCCGAGCATCCGCGTTCGCTGGCCAAGCGCCTGTCGAAGGAAAAGGCCGAGAAGGCGCTGGCCTCGCTGAGCACCGAAGACGACTATGCGCCCGGTTTCGTGTTGGCCGCCGACACGGTGGTCGCCGTCGGCCGGCGTATCCTGCCCAAGGCTGAAACGCTCGACGACGCCTCCAACTGCCTCGGGCTGTTGTCCGGCCGTTCGCACCGGGTCTATTCCGGCATCTGCCTGATCACGCCGGGCGGCAAAGTGCGCCAGCGGCTGGTCGAGACCAGGGTGCGCTTCAAGCGGCTGCCGCGCGACGAGATCAACGCCTATGTCGCCTCGGGCGAATGGCGCGGCAAGGCCGGTGGCTATGCCGTCCAGGGGTTGGCCGGATCCTTCGTCGTCAAGCTCGTCGGCTCCTACACCAATGTCGTCGGCCTGCCGCTCTACGAGACGGTGGCGCTGCTCAGCGGCGAGGGGTTCAAGGTGCACGCCAACTGGATGTCGGCCCGGCCATGAGTTGGGAGGTGGCAATGAGTTTGGGGGCGGCAACAAGTTCGAGGCGGCCATGAATTCGAGGCGAGTACGAGTATGAGCCCGGACGACAAGGTGACGCCACTGCGCCCCAGGCGCCCCTGCCCCGAATGCGGCAAGGCGTCGGTGCGCGAAACCTATCCATTCTGCTCGACGCGCTGCAAGGACATCGACCTGAACCGCTGGCTGAAGGGCGCCTATGTCATTTCGGCCCGCGACGACGAGGAAGACACCGACGGCGAGAAATGAGGCTGTTTAGGCAGGCTTGCAGGGCTCCTGTCCGACCACGATCCCGTCCGAAAACCGGATGCCACTTTTCCGGATCATGGTCTGATGGGGCCGCCGATCTTTCCCGCCTGAAATCAACGTCTAAGCGCTGGACAGGCCGAATTCCCGTGCTATAACCCACGCGCTTTCAAGGGGCGCCCATGGCGCTTTCAAGAAATCCGGTGTGCGAGTCTTCGTTAGCCGGAACAGGCCCAGATAGCTCAGTTGGTAGAGCAGCGGACTGAAAATCCGCGTGTCGGTGGTTCGAATCCGCCTCTGGGCACCATCCCCTCCTCTCCCCATGCTCCCCTTTGCCAAAGCTTCTACGCTTCCATCTATGCAAACCATTGAAATCGTTATTTTTTCGAAGTGCATGGCGCACTTGGACGCGTCTCGACGGTTTTCAGCGTATTTGGTCCAACGGGGCGCGGGGATGGTATTTTCGTTGGTATTCGGCATCTTGATGGTATCGAAACAGCCAAAGGAGACGTGTCGAATGGCCCTTTCCGACGTGAAATGCCGAAACGCTCGCCCGGGTCCCAAACTCGTGAAACTGTCTGACGGCGCCGGTCTCCAGCTATGGGTGCAGCCCACAGGATCTCGCCTTTGGCGGCTCGCCTACCGCTTTGACGGCAAGCAGAAACTTTTGGCGTTGGGCAGCTATCCCCTTATCTCTTTAGCCGAGGCACGCGAGGCGCGCGATGATGCTAAACGTCTCCTGCTGACTGGCGTCGACCCTGGGCAGGAACGCAGTTTGCGCAAGGCCGGTTCGGCAAAAGACTCCTTTCGGGCAACCGCTGATGAATACGTTGACAAGCTGAAAAAGGAGGGGCGTGCCGACCGAACGATTACCAAGGTCAAATGGCTGCTCGACTTTGCCTATCCAGCCATCGGCGACAAGTGCATTCGGGAGATCGATACGGCCACCATCCTTACCGCCCTACGCCGCGTAGAGGTTCGCGGTCGATATGAGTCGGCTCGGCGACTGCGCTCTACCATCGGCAGCGTGTTTCGATACGCTATAGCGACCGCCCGCGCCGAGGCAGATCCGACGATCGCCCTGAGGGGGCGCTCATCAGTCCGGTGCAGATGACGTTGGGCGAGAACTCGATCCCCTCATAGGGCGTCGGATACCACAGCAGGCCGTTCAGCCGCTCGACCACCGGCAGGACCGCTTTTCTGCAATCGGATGTGTAGCAGCCGAATATGGTGGTCGCGCCGTCTTCGACCATCAGTTTCTTGGCGTACTGGCCATACGCCTTCGCATCGGAGCCTGGATCGTATACGACAGGCTGGATCGGACGGCCGTTCACGCCGCCATTCTGGTTGATCTCCTCGATGGCGATCAACGTGCCGCGCAATTGCGCCTGTTCGGATACGGATGTGAAGCCCGTCTGCGAGAAAAGGACTCCCACCAGCCACGGTTCGGATGTGTGGTCGGATTTCACGATTTTCACCCCATTGAGAAGCATGCACTCGTTCCCGACGGTGGTGCGGGGCCGCTATGCTTTGCGGTCCTGCTGACTCTTGCCTTTCTCAATCGAAGAAAATCGATCCCTGCCATTGACATGGAAAGACGATCGGCCGTGCCAGAGAAAAGGAGGGCACGGCCAATGGTCATGATTGGCGAGGATGTTGCTGGTGCTGTCGAACTTGAAGGTGCCTTGACGGCGCTTCATGAACTTTGCCGATCAGGCCGAATACCTCATCACGGCCCAGATACCGCCGGTTCCCGATAAATTAGCCCTCAGGATAGATGTACTCGGGCCGAGCGGCCGAGAGCGAAGCTTTGAGTTTGACGGTCCCTTCGTCTGCCAGCACTTCGGCGCCGCCGGCCTCCAGCACATCGTAGCTCTTGCGAGCAACATCGCGTGGATTGCTCTTGGGAACATCAACGCCTGCGGTCAGGTCGGTGTCGACAAAACCGACATGCAATCCAACGACCGCCGTGTTCTGCTCCTTCAGAGCAATGCGAGCATGATTTGTGTAGCTCCAGGCTGCCGCTTTGGACGCCGAATAGGGCGTCAAGATCGATGTGGCCTTCCACGACACATCCGATAGCACATTGAGAACCGCAGACTGAGGCTTTTCTGCCAAGACAGGCGCGAACGCTTGCGTGACGCGGACGATCCCGAAGAAGTTGACCTCCAACATCGTCCTGGTCACCGCCTCAACACGGTCGTCAAGTGCGTCGGATACGAGTTCCACGATACCAGCGTTGTTAACGAGGATCGACACGTCGGCACACTGGGCGGCAGCGCGGCGGATGCTCTCGGCATTCGTGACGTCAATCTGGACCGGGATTACCCCCGGCTCCGAGAACCCATCGAGCTTGCGCGTCCCCGCATAGACCTTGGCGGCGCCCCTCGCGAGCGCTTCTCTTGCGAGGGCAAGACCTATACCGCGATTGGCGCCGGTAATGAATACGGTTGCACCTTTAATCTTCATTTTGATACTCCTGTTATGTTGATTGAGTTGCAGTTCGGATGGGGCGGCCAGCGAGTCCGAATACGGGAATGGCGAGCCCGCTTACGGCAGCTGCAACAAGGAAGGTCGTGGTCAGGCCCTGTGTGTCCAAGATCACACCGCCGGCGAGCGGACCAAGCGCTATTCCAACCTGGAGGAAGGCAACCATCATGGCTGCGCCGCTCTCATAGCCATTGGGAGCGGCCTCATACATCCAGATCTGGCTGACGACGGGAACGCCGCCGAAAACGACGCCCCAGAGAAGCGCCCAGAGAAAGACCAAGGACAACGCCGAGCCCGTCATGGCCAGAAGCGCGATGACCAGAGCCTGCATCACGCAGAAGATCAGCATCGCACGCACATAGCCGGTTCGAGCGGTCCATTCTGCGATAAAGCCCCCTGCCAAACCACCGACGGCGTAGACAATCAGGACCGAGGAAAGCAGCCCGCTATCAGTTCGCGTGACCTGCGTAAGAAATATTTCGAGGAACGTGTAGGCGAGGAAATGGCCGCCCGCGAGAATGGTTATGCCTGCCAATCCGATGCGCGCCCGCGCCACCCGCAAAAGCGCCATGAATTCCGTGAGCGGTGCTGGCCGCTCGGTGGGGAGCTTGGGAAGCAACGCCATTTGGGCGATCAGAACCAGAATGCCGAAGACGGCCGCGCCCGCGAAAGCCAGCCGCCATCCGAAGATGCCGCCCAGATAGGCGCCAACCGGAACACCGACCACCGTGCCGACACCGATGCCGGCCGATATGATGGCCGTCGCCTTCCCGCCATGCACTTGTGCGACGAGGCGTCGTCCGGCGGCGATACCGATCGCCCAAAGACCACCGACCGCGATGCCGAGAAGAAAACGGGCGGCAAGGAATATGATGAAGTTCGAGGAAAGTGCGACAATGACGTTCGAGACAACGATCGCAGCTGTCAGAACCCAAAGCAGCAACCGTCGATCGAGTTGTCGGCTGCCGAGCAGCACCAAAGGTGCAGAACACGCCGCCACCGCACCGGGCACGGCCACTGCGAGCCCCGCTTGCCCCTCCGAGACACCCATGGCCAAGGCGATTTCCGTGAGCAATGCAACCGGCAGAAATTCAGTCGTCACGAGAAGGAAGGTGCCCGCAGCGACCGAGCCGACGGCGAGCCAGGCCGAGCGGGAGGTTGTTTCAGATGTTTGCATAGGAGGGTCCACGCAACTTCCTTCCAAATGACCCAAGAGATCCTCATAGAGTCACAATTGTGTAATTGCACATTTTTGGTCGCGACTATTACGATCACGGGTGCCGTTCAGTCCTCGGTATGAGAGAAGGACGTTACCGCCAAGCTTCTAAGTTGAACCGCGGCCTCTTTGCTGACCTGCCGCTCGAACGCTTCCTGTGCCGCCATCCACATGGGGCGACCTTGATCGAGTTTTTCGAGGCCGCGCCGCGAGATGCCGAGGACGACAGCCCGACCGATCTTCTCAGATCCATCTTCGATCCAGCCCGCGTCCTTCATAGGCTTAATGGTACGGACCAGCGTGGTTCGCTCCATTTCCATCGCGTTCGCCAGTTCCGCCACTGTCATCTCCGGTTTGTGATAAAGGAACGAGAGAATGGAAAACTGAGAAGACGTCATGCCCGACGGCGCAAGGTGCCGCTCGTAGAGACGAGTCAGATGCCGGGCACTACGACGGCTCGCCAGACAGTAGCATTGATTTGGACCGGTCAATTCAGTCATTTTGGCCGTCATTCGTCTCTCCAACCGGCAAGGAACAAACCGCAAGCTTGCAGCGCCGCCATATCCCAAAGTCCTGTTTTGATGACTCCAGCCTAAGCAGCGAGACCGATCCCGCGAGCGGATCGATACGGGGCACTCGCCAATTATCCGCTTTGAGCATTATTGCCTGCCCCGCCTGCCTCCATATTGTGCAATTACACAATAGCTATTCGACAGTGTCGTTTCAATAGCTTCGCACAGATATTTTTGTTGTCGCGGCGTGCCAAGCGCTGGGAGACTTGCATTGCCATCAGTCGGGTGTTGCGTTGTGGCACACGACTTCGATGTTGTGTCCGTCAGGATCAAGCACGTATGCGCCGTAATAGTTGGGGTGATATTGCGGCCGCAGCCCCGGCCTTCCATTATCTCTACCGCCAGCCTTGATAGCGGCCTCATAGAAGGCATCTACCTGGGGGCGACTTTCGGCTCTAAATGCAACATGCAGGCGCGGCTCATTGGGAACACCCTGGACGATCCATAGGCCAGGGGTTCCGTTTGGGCCGAGGCCTGCAAACTCCAGCCCTCCAGTTTCCTCCGCCGAGAACTCCTTCAGCCGTTGATGCAAAGGCCCTGTTTTAAACAAGTCGACCGGTCATATTGAGAATCGCGCATGATCTGGACCTGCCGCCGACCGGTAGCGGCAAGCCCGATCTCCACAAATCGGAGAGCGACAGCCTTCCGAAACTGCGTGCGATTGCGGTGCTTCATGCCCAGCACGGCTACCTCCCAGGTATTGACCACCAACGGCGCCACAAGCGAAACGTCGGTGCCTCGGGAGGTTCGCCACCCTGGATTGCCTCCTGCAGCACAGCGTGCGCCAGGCTCGGTCCTGTGAAAGCGTCCGCCAATGTTTGGCCACGCCATACGCAACGGCAGTGGCGTGGTCGATTCGTCGACAAGTCGACGCGTACGGTGATAGATCTTAGCGTTGGACATTATCGCCCTGGTCGACGGATGGCACGGTCTTCATTCCTGCGGTCAGACAGCGATGTATCCGTGTAATTACACATTAATGCGCGAGCGAACCTTTAAAATTGATCCCTTAGAGGAAGTGGTCGCCGCCAAGATCCTGTCCGATCTGAGTCCCGAGCTGCGCCGAGAGGGAGAGAACGGAAGCAAGTGGACTCATGGAGACGTTCACGCGCGGAACGCTGCCGTCATCATTGCGCTCGATCACGGCCACAGCCTGAAGCGACAGCCCGTTGCGGAGCATAGCGTCGTACTGGACGAATGTTCGACCCTGGACACTAGCGAGAAATGTCCCGGTCTGCGACGAGTATAGCTTCCCCACTGCCTCGACGACACGGCGAACGTTTTCCCTACCCCGAACGGACTTCCGCAGAACCGTGCCCGTGAGCTCCGCCTCAGATGTAAGGTCGTCCAGAAACGGGTGACGCGTGGTGTCGGTGCCGGACATGCAATGCTCCCTTCGCCATGATGAATGTTCTGCACTGGCCGAATAGCCTGCCAGAAGTGCATTGTCATATGTGTGTAATTGCACACATGTCAAGTCGATCTTGGGGGGCGACTTCTCTTTTTTCAGCTAGCCACACATCGCGACAGAATCGCGGGCAGCGCGATCCTGTCGCACAAGGAGGCGCTCGAAAGCCTTGAGATTGTTTATAACCCGCCGCCGAAATAATGCCCTTGAGCTAGTTCGCGGTCAATTGGCGCAGACCCGTTGCCCAGTCTTCCAGATGAAAGGTCCGTGCCACCCGGCCATCCTCGACGCTGTGAATGTCGATCGACATCACCTTGAACGCCTTCCCTGAGGGATCGACGCCAACGAATGGCTTGGCCGGCGTACCGGTGGCTTCCCCTCGCACGACGATTTGGTCGCCAGCGACCAGAATATCGCGAACCGCCCACTGCAGGTCCGGCACGATCTCACCCAATGCCTTGAACCCCGCAATGGCAGTATCGCGATCCACACAGTTGTCTTCCCCCGTGCAGGATCTGAAATCGGGGCTGGTGGTCTTCGTGAGCAGACTCTCGACGTCTTTCTTTGCCGGCTCGTTCAGCGCCTCGTACAGCGGCGCGACGATCGCACGCGCCTGGTCGAGCGACAGGGAGGATGATCCCTCAGAGGAGGTCTCTGCCGGCGCAGACCCCGCGAAGTAGAAGGTGAGGATAGCTGTCCAAATGGGAAGTCGGCACATTGTTGGAGACCTCGACAATTGTTGATGAGAAAATAAGACGATCCGAGCATGAAGCGGTAGCGGGGCGCCCTGACGCCACGACCCTGTCGGGAACCTCCATCGGCCGGAGCCTGCGGAAGCCTCGCTTAAGAGGCGCGAACCTTCGGACCCTTCAGTTGCTCCAGGACGGGATCGAGGCTGCCTATCGCATCGATAACAGCGAGCTGGTTCCAGTAGTCGCGCCAATTGACGATCTTCCGGTCCCTTACTGTCACAACGGATATGTAGCGATTGGCATATACTTTCCCGGTCTTCACACCCCTGCCATGCGATGCATATTCGAGGATGACCAGACCTTCCGTGGTCTGATGCACAATCAAACCACTCATTGAATCGATAAAGAGCCTGTCGCCGTAGTTGGAGAGGTAAGAGATGAAGGCGGAACGGCCATCTATCCTGTGAGGACCCATCGGGAACGCGCAGGGATACTCGAACGTGGCATCCTCCGCGAACATGTCCAGATAGTGCTGCCCTTCGGCAAAGGGAGCAAGCGCGCTCCTCATCAAGTCGAAGAAGGAATCCAGTGCTTCAAAGTTCTTGTACTTTCTCTCTTCGGACATACATTCCCACCTTATTCGAAGATTTGCGTTGAAAATCCGGGAGATTAAGCCCGCAGAAAATGACTATCGTGTCATGGTCCTATGGGTTTGCGACCGTGTCGCTACGCAGTTGGTACAGTTCCCCCATCGATGACATATTCGGTCCCGGTAATCGATCCGGCTCTGGGAGACACCAGGAAGGTGATCAGGTCCGCGACTTCTTGAGGACGGGACGGACGGCCAAGCGGCACGCCGCCCAGCGAATCCATGATGATCTTCTTGACGCCCTCGTAGTCCGTCTTCTGCTGCTCGGCGAGCCTCTCGGCAAAACGGACGGCCGCCTCGGTCTCGATCCATCCCGGCGACACCCTGACGACGCGCACACCTTTGGGTGTCACTTCCTTCGACAGGCTCTTGCTATAGGTCGAAAGTGCCGCCTTGGCGGCCGCGTAAGCTGTGGTCGATTCCGGAAGCGGCAGCTGGTGCTGAATGGAAGTTACATGGATAATGACGCCCGAACCCTGCGCCAGCATCGCGGGAAGCAGCGCACGATCTACCCGCACGGCGGTCATCAGATTCAGATTTATCGCAGCATCCCACAACTCGTCGCTCAACATCGCGTGGCCACCCGGAGGCGCTTCCGATCCGCCAACAACGTTGACGACAATGTCGATACCTCCGAGACGGTCCAAAGCGGCGTCCGCTGCGATCCGGCAGCCTTCAGCAGTCGTCAGGTCCGCTGCGACATAGCTGACGCCGTCGGGAGATGAGTCGGCAACGGAACGCGCCGTTGCAACAACCCTCGCCCCGGCATTGCGCAGCGCCTCGACAACCGCCGCCCCCACCCCTTTGGTGCCGCCTGTCACAAGCGCGCGACATCCGGCAAGCGCAAGGTCAAAGCTCACAGCGTGATCTCCAACGATGCGATCTTGTCGCCCCTGAGAGTGAAGGCGTATCTCAAGTCCAACGGATTTCCCGGAAAATCGCCAATCAGGTGAGCGGTTACAATGGTCCGCACACCTTCTTCCTCGATTGCGAAGGGGTTTGCGGTATAGGTGTACTTTTTTGTCGAATTTTCTTTCCATTGTTGAGTGGATTTTCGGCCGATGTAAGTATTCCCTTCATCAACAACGACCGCATCGTCGGTAAAACACTCATCTACCCTGCTCCTGTCGTTCTTGTCCGCCTCGTAGTACGCCGATATTTGCTTTGGTATTTCTATTGTCATTCGGTACGCCCTCTCTATCGATCCGAACAGTGGACTCTTCCTGCTTTGTTGTGTCAGCCATAGAATTAGTTGTATGCTCTCTGAATGACAAGAACATACAAAAAAGTAAGGTACTTACCTTCAAGTAAGGGAGAGCACACCCCGACGTCCGCTGCGAGGGGCGTTGAGCAGTCACTCAAGATCCTTGAGGGGCGCTGGAAGCTGGTTATTCTCTTCCATCTTTTTGGGGGCAAGATTTTGCGGTTTTCCGATCTTGAGCGCGCGATACCAGGCGTTTCGCAGAAATGCTCATTCAGCAGTTGCGGCAGCTGGAAGCAGATGGCGTAGTCCGCCGTATCGTTCATCACCAAGTTCCGCCAAAGGTCGAGTACTGCCTGACCGCGTGGGGGGCAGCATCTCTGTCCGGCGCTCGACGCCCTGCTAACATGGGCGACCAAACGGGACGGTGATCTGGGCGAAGAGAATTAACGCACAGCCAAGCGGGACGGCTTGATCGTTACCGCGTCAACGACCGCTCAGCTCGCAGAAGCATGGAACGGTGGACCGCGGACGCGGGCAGCGAAAGCCGTTACCGCGGACCGGTAGTTGTTGTCAGGGGTGAGGCGGACCCCTTCGTGACGGCGGAAATAGCAGCGGCGGTCGCCGCGCGATTCAACAACTCTATCGTCGAGACGGTGGCTGGCGCCGGTCACTGGTCGCATTTTGAATGCAGCTGGAGAAGTCGCGAATCTGATTCTCGACTTCGCTGCCCAGAAGGCTTGGCCATCGACCGCCTCCGACTGGAAGAACGCTTTTGCGGAGAAAATCGGCGTCGGCGTTCGGAGAGTCCTTTGCAGAAGCCGTTGTTCTGGAGGCGGCGACGAGCATATATCTGCAATACAAACTGCGCACTCTGAGCGGCGTTAGACAAGATGCTCGACATTCGAGCGACTGGCGGCGCATTCGAAAATGTTGCCTCTCGGCGCTGGCGGGGTCGTGCTGCGCTTCTTACACGACGGGCTGCATGGACTGGCAGGCGCTGTCCCGGCGGCAAGCCAACCTATGAGGGCATGAAGCTGGCAAGCTCCGCCTAACCGCTGGCGGCGGAGCATCGCACCCAATTTTGCCGCTCGTTCATGGACAAGCCCCGGGACGAGTGACAGCCGGCAAATGCGATCGTCGCGCCCCGCCGGGACAGACTATTCCGGCAACTTGATCTGCAGCTTCACATCGACCGGCCGTGCTTCGACCGCACGGTCGAAAGCCACGATCGTCTCCTCGAACGGGAAGGTGGCTGATATCAGCGGCTTCAGATCCACACGGCCCGATCCCATCAGCACGATGGCGCGGTCATATTGGTGGGCATAGCGGAACACCGTCTCGATGCGGATTTCCCTGGTCGAAGCGGTCGAGACGTCGAACGGGATCGGCACCACCGGCAGGCCGACCGCCACCACGACACCTCCCGGCCGCGGCAGTTCGAGCAGGCTTTCCCAGGCCTTGGGCGAGCCGGAGCATTCGAACACGATGTCGGCGCCCCATCCGTCGGTCAGGCGCTTGACTTCTTCGGCAAGATTCTTCTCGCGAATGTTAATGGGGATGACACCCTGATAGCCGGCGGCGATGTCGAGCTTGGGCTGTGCGAGGTCGGCGACAATGACGCGTGCACAGCCGCCGGCAAGCGCGGCGATGGCGACCATGGTGCCAATCGGCCCGGCGCCCAGCACGACGGCAGTGTCGCCGGGCACTATCTTCGCTTTGGCGGCCGCCTGCATGCCGACGGCAAAAGGTTCCACCATCGCGCCTTCTGCAAAACTGACATTGTCGGGCAACTTGAACGTGTAGTTGGCCGGGTGCACGACATAAGGCGTCAGCACGCCATGGACCGGCGGCGTCGCCCAAAACGTTACCGCCGGATCGATATTGTAGAGGCCGAGCCGGCTCGCGCGCGAATTCGGATCCGGAATGCCGGGCTCCATGCACACCCGGTCGCCGACCCTCAGGTTCGCGACACCCTCGCCAACCTCGACGACGGTCCCTGCGGCTTCATGGCCAAGCACCATGGGCGCGTTGACGACAAAAGGACCGATACGGCCGTGCGTATAATAGTGCACGTCCGAACCGCATATCCCGACGGTGTGAATCTTGATCTTGACGTCACCAGGTCCGACGTCCTGCGGTAGATCAATGTCGCGCATGGTGAGTTCGTGCTGACGTTCAAGGACGAGCGCGCGGACATCGGCCATTGTTCCAATCCTTTCCAAACTATTGTCGGTTAGCGTTGTGTTCGCGGTCCTCACGGCGAAATACAAGCACTCCCTCAGCCAAGGCAAGGACGTGGACGCGCATCGCTAAGCTCCCTGGGTCAGGCCACCGACGTATGCGCGTGCATTCCGGGGGGCTAAGCTGCAATATCAATCGGACACCAGACATCCCGGATTCATGATTCCCAGCGGATCGAAGGCAGCCTTGACCGCGGCAGCAGTCTTCTGCTGCTCCGGCGTCAGCCACTCCCAGTAGACCGCACGGCGGCTCCGGCCGACACCATGCTCGGCGCTGAAGGAGCCACCGAAGCCGCGAACGAGGCCGTAGAGGCCGTCCAGCAGCTCCGTGCCCCGTTCGCGCACCTCCCCGGCCGACAGGCCCGTCGGCGGCATGACGTTGAAGTGGATGTTGCCGTCGCCGGCATGGCCATAGGCGACAGGCTCCCAGCCGGGCCAGTTCGACAGAACGTAAGTGCGGGCGCTCTCGATCATCCGCGCCACGTCGCTCAGGCGCACGGACAGATCGGTGCGGATGTGCCGGCTGCGCTTTGCCTGCCCTTCCACAAGGTCTTCGCGGATCGCCCAGAAGGCGCGCGCATGGGCACGGCTCTGCGCGATCGTGCCGTCGCCGAGCAGGCCGGCCTCGAAAGCCTCGCCAAGCAGCGCCTCGATCAGCGCCCGGCCGTCGATGGCGGAACTGCAGCCAAGCTCCATGAGGACATGCACCGGCCACTCGCCTTCCAGCGGCACCCGCGTTTCGGGATTGCTCAAGGTGGCGAGCGCGATGCATTCGGAGCCGATCACCTCGAAAGCTGTCAAAAGGTCGGAGCAGACGCGGCGCGCCATGCCGAACAGCGCCATGGCGTCGGCGAAGGAACCGACGCCGAGATAGGCCGTCTCCACATTGGCTGGCCGCGGGAAGAGTTTCACTTCGACGCCCGTTACGATGCCCAGCGTTCCTTCCGACCCGATCAGAAGTTGCTTCAGATCGTAGCCGCGATTGTCCTTGCGCAGTCCGGTCATGCCTTCCCACAGGCTGCCGTCGGGCAGGACGGCTTCGAGCCCCAGCACGAGATCGCGCGTCATGCCGTAGCGCAGCACGTTGATGCCGCCGGCGTTCGTGGCCACATTGCCACCGATCTGGCATGAACCCTGCGCACCCAGCGCCAGCGGAAAGAGCATGTCCTCGGATTCGGCTGCATCCTTCAGCGCCTGCAGCACTGCCCCGGCATCGACCCGCAGCGTGAAGTTCACGGCGTCGATGCCGCGGATGCGGTTGAGCCGCTCGAGCGAGACCACGACGACGCTTGGCGGGCCATCAACGATGGCGCCGGCGACAAGCCCCGTATTGCCGCCTTGTGGGACGATCGGAACGCGGTGCTTGGCGCAGATGCGCACCAGCGCTTGCACCTCCTCGACCGATCTCGGCCGCAGCACGGCAAGGGCCGCGCCCTGATAGTCGTCCGTCCAGTCGCGCAGGTAGCGCTCGGCTTCCGGCGCCGTTCCGTCGATGAAGCCTGCGGCACCCAGAACGGAGCGAAGGGCTTCGAGCACGGAGCTGGTGGCCGATGGTGCGGCGGGCGGCATCAGCCGAAGTAGCGTACGCGGATCGCGTCGATGGCGACGGCGATAAAGATCATGAAGCCCCCGATCATGCCGACATAGAAGGACGGCACGGAGATGATGGCCAGGCCGACCTGGATGACGGTGAGCAGCAGCACGCCACCCAGCACGCCGATAATGTTGCCGCGCCCGCCAAACACGCTCACGCCGCCGATTATCGGCGCGGCGATGGCGTAAAGCAGGTAGCTGGAACCTTGGTTGGAGGTGATGGCCATCTGCCATGAGGCGAGCAGGAAGCCCGCGACCCCGGCGAGGAATCCGGCGATGGTGAAGGTGATGATCTTGATCCGGTCGACGCGGATGCCGGCCGAATTCGAAGCGACGGGATTGCCGCCAACCGCATAGATGCTGCGGCCGAGCACGGTGTTGCGCAGCAGCACGGCCATGGCGACGAGCGTGATGATGAAGACGACCGGCATGATGGGCCAGCCGCCGCCGATTGCGGCCTGGCCGATCCACACATAGGCGTCCGGCAGGTTGGTGATGGTGCGGCCCTGGGTCAGCGCCAGAAGAGCGCCCTGCAGGATGATCATCATCGACAGGGTCTGGATCAGCGACACCATCTTGAGCTTGGTGATGCAGAGGCCGTTGAAGAAGCCGATCAACGTGGCAACCGCGATCCCCACCAGCATCGCCAGCAGCCACGGCAGGCCGAGATCGGAATAGGCCATGGCACCGATCGCCGAGGAGAAGCCGAGGTTCGCGGGAAGCGAAAGGTCGATCTCGGCGACCAGCAGCGGGAGCGCGACCGCAAGCCCGATCATGCCGAGCACGGTGGCCTGCACCATGATGTTTTGCAGATTGAAGGTGGTGAAGAAGAACTCGTTGAACAGACCGAAGATGACGACCAGCGCGATCAGCCAGATCCACACGACGTTGTGCAGCACCCAGCCCAGCGTCGACTTCCCGCCTTGCCGCGGGGCGGCGGCCGTGGTCGGCTTTGCAACGGCTGTGGTCGTTTGGCTCATTGTGTCTTTCCTTGTCCGGCGGCTGTCATCCATCCGCCCGCTCTTTGGCTCCCTGGCGCAGGCGCTCGCTGGAGATCGCCTCGCCTGAAAATTCTTCGCGGATCGCGCCGTCCTCGAACACGCAGACTCGGTCGACGGCGCGCACGATCTCGTCGGTGTCGGTCGAGACGATAATGACGGACACGCCGGTGCGGGCAAGCTCGTCAATGATGCGCAGTACATCCTGCTTGACGCCTATGTCGATGCCGCGCGTCGGCTCGTCGAGGATGAGTAGGCGCGGCTTTGTGGCCAGCACTCGGCCAAGGCAGACCTTCTGCTGGTTGCCGCCGCTTAGCGTGTTGACCACCGCCGCGGGGCCAGCGGCCTTGATTCCCATGGCGCGGAAATAGCGGTCCGAAAGCAGCTTCTCTGCCTCGGGCCGCAGAAAACCGGCGCGCGCCACGACCGAAAGCGACGACAGCGAGATGTTTTCCCCGATCGTCATCTGCGCCACGAGACCGTCGCGATGCCGGTCGTCGGAGAGAAAGGCGATGCCCATGTCGAAGGCGTCACGCGGGGTGGCGGGCAGCGGGCGCTGCGTTTCCGTTCCGAACGCAATGGTTCCGGACTGGGTGGGCGCGAGCCCGAAGATTGCGCGCGCCAGTTCCTTGGCCCCTGCCCCCGGCAGTCCGGTGAAGCCGACGATTTCGCCGGGACGCAGGTCGAACGCCTTGACGCCGATCTTGCCGCTGGCCACGTCGCGCAGTCGCACCGCCGGCTCCTCGGCCGCGAATGCGTGGCGTTCGCGCTGAAACAGCACGAGGCCCCGGCCAAGCACCAGCTCCGAAAGCTGCTCGGACGTCAGGCTGCCGACATCCTCCGTGCCGCCGGCCAGCGCCCCGTCGCGCAGCACCGAGCAGGCGTCGCAGATCTCGAGAATCTCGTCATTGTAGTGCGAGATGAAGATGAAGGTGACGCCCTGCGCCTTCAGTTCGCGCATGAAGGTGAAGAGCTGGGCGCGGTCCTCGACGGTAAGTGCTGCGGTCGGCTCGTCGAGGATGATCACCTTGCCGCCGCTGAACATGGCGCGCAGGATGTTGAGCTTGCGGCGGGCAACCGCGTCCAGACCGCCAGCCATCGCCTGCGGGTCGATGCCCGTGCCCGCCAACATGCGTGAGGCATCGGCCCTGAGCTTGCGCCAGTTCACGAAACCGCCTTTGCTCGGCCAGATGCCGAGCATAAGGTTTTCCGCCGCCGTGACGTGATCGATGATCATCGGCTCCTGGGTAACCAGGAACACGCCGGCCTTTTCCATCTCCTTCACGTCGACATTCTCGATCGGCCGGCCGTCGAGATAGATGGTGCCGCTGGATGGGACGCGTTGACCGGATATCAGTCCGACCAGGGTGGACTTGCCGGCACCGTTCTCACCCAGAAGCCCGTGGATCATGCCGCGCCGGATTCCGAGCGACACATCGCGCAACGCCAGGGTTGAACCATAGCGCTTACTGAGGTTCTCGACCCTGAAGATAAACGGGTCTTCGCTGGGCTGTCTGGCGGATTCGGCTGTCAATTACGAACTCCCGATCGGTCGGGCTGCTATCATGCGGAGCGATCCCTCACGCCACAAGTGCCACGCCGGCGGGACCGGCGTGGCACGGGAGGACATCTTTGCGCGGATGATCAAGTGTAGGGAATGCCCCATTCCTTTTCGGAAATCGCACCCCAGTGACGCGCGTCACCGGAATTGGACCCGTCGATGACGAAGGGCGGGATGATGAGCGTCGGACCGGTCGCGCCGGCGACGATCTCGCCCTTCTCCCAAAAGTACTTCTTGTTCTCGTATGTGCCGATCGGAACGGCTTCGCCCTTCAGGGAGTGCTTGACGAGCATCTCGACCGCGATTTCGCCGTAGGCGATCGGGTCCTGCGAGACGCAGGCGTCCATGAAGCCTTGCTGGATCCACTTCAGCGCCACCGGTTCGCCATCGATGTTGACGAAGATGACGTGACCGTCTTCGCCGACCTTCTTCCAGCGGCCTTTCTGCTGGAGCGCGGTGACGATGCCGCGCGACGGCGAGTCCGACGGCGCATGGACAGCATCGAGATCGGGAAATTCGGAGAGCGTCGAAAGGGTCACGGCCAGCATCTGATCGAGCTGTCCTTCGGTCGGACGCGCCAGATACTTGATGTCGGGGTATTTCGCGAATTCCGCGTCCATGCCTTCCTTGCGCAGACGCCAGGCCACGCTCTGGAGCGCGCCGAAGCAGTTGAGCACGGTGCCCTTCGGGCTGCCATGCCTTTCGGTCAAGCGCTTGATGATCTGCTGTGCGGCCATGACGCCGCCGAGCTTGTTGTCGAAGCTGACTGTGATCGCCACGTCGCCGCCATCGGACGGGGTGTCGATGATCGCAACGGGTATCTTTTTCTGATTGTAGCGGCGGATGGCCGAGACGATCGCCTGGCTGTCGATCGGATCCGACACGATCGCCGAAGGCTGTTTCAGCATGAGGCTCTGCCACTGCTCGAGCTGACGCGTATTGTCGAAGCTGGCGTTAGTTGCCTGGAACTTCATCTTGTTCGCCCCGACAGCGCGTTTCACAGCCTCTTCCTGGATGACGAAGAAGTAGTAGTCGAGGCTCTTGTTGCTAAACGGGATGAAGCCGGTTTCCTGCGCCCAGGCAGGCTTGCCCACGAGAGCGCTCGCACCCATAGCCACACCCAGTGCGCCGCCCGCCTTCAGCAAGCCGCGCCGCGTCAGTCCGTTTAATCGATCCATCTGTTTTCCTCCCAGGATGTGATTTAGCTAGCAATACTAGCTTTGTGGAACCAAGGCAAGAGGGCAAGCTAGCCCTATCTCCAGGGATCTTCGATACATGAATTTGGCATCGATGGTTCCGGTGGTCTATAAAAATTGCATTGTTTTCATAGCATTAAGCCATAATCAAAAACGACCCGGCCCCTGCTTAGCTGATCACACCCTGATCCGGCGCCGGTCGATGGTATTGATCTAAGGATTGATCAAAATATAGACTTCACTACGCGTGACGCAAAGATACGTAGGTCGTACCGTCGAGGCGGCCGACCACCATTCCTCGCGACTCGCGTGTGAACAGGCCGTTCTCCACCACGCCGGGAATTCGGTTCAATTCCGTCTCCAGTTTGGCCGGCGACGGGATGACACCGCAGCGGCAATCAAGAATGAAGTTGCCGCTGTCGGTCACCACCGGCTGCCCGTCGCGCATGCGGCGTTCGATGATCGCATTCTTGATGCGGTGGTCTGTGAGCGCCTCGGCGACCATGCGTTCGGTTTGCTTCCAGGCGAACTGCACCACCTCCACAGGCAACGGGAAGCCGCCGAGCCGCTCCACGATCTTGGTTTCATCGCAGATGGTGATCATGCGCACGGACGCATGGGCAATGATCTTCTCCCACAGCAGGCAGGCCCCGCCGCCCTTGATCATGTTGAATTCGTGATCGATCTCGTCGGGGCCGTCGATCGTGAGGTCGAGCTCGCCGATCTCGTTGGGGTCGGTAAGCGCGATACCGACCTGGCGGGCGACGTCATTGGTAGAGCGCGAGGTGGTCGTGCAGGTGAGTTTCAGGCCGTTCGCGACATGCTTGCCAAGCTCGCGAACGAAGAAATGCGAGGTCGTACCGGAGCCGAGGCCGAGCTTCATGCCATCCCTGACGAATTCCTCGATCACACGGCGTCCGGCCGCCTTCTTGGCTTCGTCCTGTGCGCTCATAGTCGTCTTCCTTTCGGCGGCTCGCATGCGGGCAGTGTTCAGATCTTGTCTGTCTGCCAGGAATCGAGAGCCGGCAGCTGGTCAGGGAATTCGCTGCCGCTCGTCATGGCGATCGCCGTCACCAGCATGTTGACGACGAGGTGGTGGTTGAGGCGCGACGCAAGCGGCGTCATGATCTCGGTCCGGTCGTAGGGCAGCACCGCAATCAGCACGTCCGATACATGCGCGAGCGGGCTCCCCGCGGCGGTGACCGACAGCACGCGCGCGCCCCTGGCGCGCGATGCCGTCGCAACGTCAACCATCTGCTTGGTATGCCCCGACTGGGAAAAGATCAGCGCGACCTCATCCGGCCGCGAGGTCTCCGCATGCAGCCATTGCTTCTTGCGCCCGATGAGGGCCGCGCAACGCATGCCGAGGCGCTGGAACTTGTGCTCGGCATCGAGCGCCGTGATCTCGGAAATGCCGCTGGCATAGATGCCAACCCACGACACAGCGGACAGCAGCCTCGCACCGGCTTCGACCTCGCCGGGATTGAGATCTTCCAGCAGCCGCTGAATGGCGTTCAGCGAGTTGCGCGCCGTCTTTCGCACGACATTCTGGATCGAATCGCCTGGAACAATCTGCTCGTAGGCGAAGGGCGCGGACGGCACCAGGCTCTGGGCGAGGTTGAGCTTGAAGTCCTGGTAACCCTGGAAGCCGAAGCGTCGGCAGAAGCGCATAATGGTCGGATCGCTTACCGCGCACTGCTCCGAAAGGCGCGCCATGCTCATATGGATGACGTCGCCCGGATTGGCACTGACGAAGTTGGCCACCCTGCGCTCGGCCGAGCCCATCTCCCCACTCTCCTGCACGATGCGTTGCAACAGGCTCATCGCCACCGGCCTCCCTACCTGCCCTGAACAAGTCCGGAATTGGCTGCCAGATCGATCAGGCGGTCAAGGCGCCACTCGGACTCCACAGCCACCTTTCCGCCGCATCCCCAGGAAACCGCATAAAACGGCACGCGAGCCGCAGTAGCGGTCGCCTGATCGACGGCGGTGTCGCCGACATAGGCCCAGACGTCGCCAGTGATGCCCATGCGCTCGGCGACCGCGAGCAGATGGCTTGGGTGCGGTTTGCAAACGGGCGCCGCATCCGCGCCCACGACCGCGTCGAACAGCGGCGCGACGCCCAAGATTTCGAGTACCTTCAGCGACAGCCCTTGCGGCTTGTTGGTGCAGATGCCGAGGCGCACGCCAGCGCCGTGGAGCGCCTCCAGGTCCTCGCGGACATGCGGATAGAACAGTGTGCGTTCGGCAGGCTCCCGGTTGTAATTGTCGAGGTACTCCTTCACCGCCTCGTCCACCGTCGCATCGTCGCTCGGCAGGCCGAGAGCCACGAACATGTCGAGCAGCAATCTGCGCGGCCCAAAACCGATGAACGTCTCGATGAAGGCGACGCTCTGCGTCGGCCAGGCGCGACGTTCCAGCACCTTGTTCACGGCGGCGGCGATGTCGGGCGCGCTGTCGATAAGCGTGCCGTCAAGGTCGAAGACAAGCGCCTTGTAACTGTCCTTGCGTAGGCTCATGCGACGCCTCCCTCTGCCATCAACGGTCGAGTCCAGCCTTGCCGATCGCGGCAAAGCTTGGGGCCAGCGCGCCATAGAGGCCGCCATAAATCTTGAAGGCCTTGCGCAGCAATTCGCCCGCGGCCGCATCCGCTGTCTCGCGGGTGACGGGACGACACACCCGTGCCGCCTCGATTGCGCTCGGCCAGACCCCCACCCCGACGCCCGCGATCAGCGCCGCTCCAAAGGCGCCGCCTTCCGCCGCCCCTTCCGTCGTCACCACATCGCAGCCGAAGAGATCCGCCTGCATCTGTCGCCACAACGCCGAGCGTGCGCCGCCGCCGGAGGCCTTGATCACGGCCCGGCCGATGCCGACCTTCTCCATCAGCGCGTAGATGTCGAACAGCGAATGGGTCACGCCCTCCATGACGCTGCGGGCCATGTCCGCCGCGCCGTGGCGTGCGGTCAGCCCGACGAAACTGCCACGCGCGGAAGGGTCTGGATGCGGACACCGCTCACCGTTGAGATAGGGCAGGAAAAGCAGCCCCCGCGCGCCGGCCGGCGCGCCGGCCGCAATCGTTACCATCCGCTCGGCGGAAGGTGTATCGCCGCCAGCGAAGCCGCCGAGCAACATTCGCAGCCACTCCATCGCGCCGCCGGCGTTGAGCGAGACGCCCATGCAGTGCCACTTGTCCGGCGCCACGTTGCAGAAGACCTGCAGCCGGCCGTCCGGATTGGCCACCGGCTCGTCAAGCGCTGCCGCGAGGATGCCTGCCGTGCCGATCGTGGTCTGCAACTCACCCGGCGCGATAACCCCCGAACCGATTGTCTGGATGACGCTGTCCCCGCCACCGCCAACCACCGGCGTGCCGGCCGGGAGCCCGAACAGTGCCGCGCCGGACTTGCTGACACGCCCGCTGACGACATGCGACTCGTGGCACGGCGGCAGCAGCGACGGGTCGATGTCGAGCAGACCGAGCAGGCCGGTTGCCCAGACGCGCTTGCGGGTGTCGAACAGGCCGGTGCCCGACGCATCCGAAACCTCGGTCGCGAGTTCTCCCGTAAGCACCAGGCGGAGGTAGTCCTTGGGGTTCAGGACGTGACGCAGCCGGCCGAACAGTTCCGGCTCGTGGTTGCGCATCCACAGGATCTTGCCGCCGGTGTAGCCGACCAGCATGCGGTTGTTGGTGCGCGCCAGCAATCCCTCGAGCCCGCCCGCCCGCTGGTTGATCTCGTCGCACTCGGCCCCGTTGCGCTGGTCGTTCCACAGGATCGCCGGACGCAGAACCTTGTGCGCCGCATCGAGTGGGGTCAGGCCGTGCATCTGGCCGGAGAGACCGACGGCCGTGATCCCGACGTCCGGCCGCCGTGCGAGGATGCCGGCGACGGCCGCCCGCGCGCCCTCGACCCACAGCTGCGGATCCTGCTCCGTCCAGCCGGGATGCGGCTGCGACAGCCCATAGGTCTCGGTGCAGCTCGCCAGCACCTTGCCGTCCGCGTCGATGAGCAGCGCCTTGCAGCCTGACGTGCCGATGTCGATGCCGAGGAGGGCCTGCGTCACCACGCTCACCTCCCCTTCGGCTCGTCGTAGCGGATACGCACGTGCTTGAAGTTGAGGTATTCGAGCATGCCTTCGCGGCCGTGCTCATAGCCGACGCCGCTCTGCTTGCGCCCGCCATAGGGCGCGTTCATGATGCCGGCGTCGACATTGTTGACGGCCACGTTGCCGTAGTCGAGCCGGCTCGACAAATAGCGGATCTCGTCCATGTCCTTGGCATAGACGTAGGAGGCGAGGCCGAAGGGCGTGTCATTGGCGAGTTCCACCGCCTCGTCAAGCCCATCGAAGGCCATCACGCCGACGAGCGGCCCGAAGGTCTCCTCGGTCATCACCTTCATGCCGTGGGTGCATCCGGCAACCACGGTCGGCCGGAAGAAATAGCCGCTGGCGAAGGCGTCGCCCTCCGGCGCACTGCCGCCGGCGATGAGCTTCGCGCCCTTGGCAAGCGCGTCGGCCAGATGTTCCTTCGTCTTGTTGAGCGGCTCGGCGGAAGCCATCGCACCGACATCGGCATCCGGCCTTTCAATGCCATTGCCGATGACCAACCTGTCAGCCGCCTCTCCCAGGCGATCCACGAACGCGTCCGCGATCGGCCGCGCGACATAGATGCGATTGATGGCGATGCAGATCTGGCCCATGTTGCGGAACGAGCGGCGGACCGCGCCCTTCACCGCCGCATCGAGATCGGCCGAAGCCGTCACGATGAGGGGACAGTTTCCGCCGAGTTCCAGCGACAGCCGCTTAATGGTGGTGCACGACCGCTGGATGTGAAGGCCCACGGCACTGGAGCCGGTGAACGCGATCTTGTCCACCCCGGGGTGCTCCACAAGTGCCTGACCGACCTTGGACCCAGGACCAGTGACGACGTTGACGACGCCAGGCGGAATCCTGGCCTTCTCGACCATGCTGGAGATGGCAAGTGCTGTAAACGGCGTCAGTTCGGCCGGCTTGATGACGATGGTGCAGCCAGCGGCGAGCGCCCCGCACAGTTTCCAGCCGACCAGTTCCGCCGGGTAGTTCCAGGGCGTGATGGCGCCGACCACGCCGATCGGCTCGCGCACGACGAGGCTGTCGATGTCTGTCGTGCTGTTCGGGACGATCTCGCCATGGATGCGCACCGCTTCTTCCGCATAGAAATGACAGGCTTCGGCAAGCTTGACGATTTCACCCCTGGCCTCGTTGAGCGGCTTGCCCTGCTCGAGCGTCATGATGCGGGCCATGACGTTCGCCTCGGCAAGGATGATGTCGCCCAGGCTATGGAGTGCCTTCGAGCGCTCGACCGGAGCGACGCGCGACCAGTTCCTGAAAGCCTTGCGGGCAGCCGCGACAGCCAGGTCGACCTCAGCCGGCGTCGCGGCGGCGATATGGGCGAGCACCTCGCCCGTCGCCGGATTCTCAACCGGAATCCGAGCCCCTTCGCCCGCCTTCCAGGCACCGTCTATGAAAAGCTTCCCGGCAAGTTCCGTTATCAAGGACGGCTTCCTCTACCTGCCCCGCGCCTCCGGGGTCTGATCCACTGATCCTCATAAACTAGATTTACTAGTTAGCGCAACCTTCTTCCCGGCTACAGCTGAGATCAATCACCAGATGTTGTCTCTCTTCTCCTAAGCCTTTGCTTTTGATATGTGAATCAATTACGCTCCCAGCGATTGGCCAGGATTTCACTGTGTTTTCGGTTCTGTGATCGCTTTGCCAGAGGGCCAAAGCCATAACAACGCTGGCGAAAATGGTAGTTCTACTACTATGAGCAGGACCAAACGACGAAATATGGAGGAACCCTTGTCATACACATCCAAATTCGATCTGACGGGTCGAATCGCGCTGGTAACGGGAGCGGGCCAGGGGATCGGCGAGGCCTGCGCTACGGCTCTGGCGGAAGCCGGGGCCATTGTCCATGTCACCGACCTCGACGGCGCGCGCGCAAGGACGGTCGCGGAAAAGCTCGTAGTCCGTGGCCTAAAGGCCGAGGCGCATGAACTGGACGTCACGAAGAGTGAAGCCCTCCGCGCACTCGCCGACTTGCTGCCGCCCCTCGACGTGCTCGTCTCCAATGCTGGTGTCGTCTCCAACATACCAGCCGAGGATCTGACCGACGAGGAATGGGACCGAGTCATTGGCGTCAACCTGACCGGCGTCTTCAAGTGCTGCCGCGCCTTCGGGCGCAAGATGCTCCAGGCCGGCCGCGGTTCGATCGTCAACATCGGCTCGATGTCGGCCGACATCGTCAACACCCCGCAGCCCCAATGCCACTACAACGCCTCCAAGGCCGGCGTGCACCACCTGACTCGGTCGCTGGCCGTCGAATGGGCACGGCGCGGCGTGCGCGTGAACGCGGTGGCGCCGACCTATATCGAAACGCCGTTGCTCGCGGGCGTGGAGCAGGGCGATGGCACGGTCGATCGCTGGATCGACCTCACCCCGATGAAACGATTCGGCAGACCGGACGAGATCGCCTCCGTTGTCCTTTTCCTAGGGTCCGACGCATCGAGCCTGATGACCGGCAGCATCGTTTCGGCAGACGCGGGCTACACATCGATCTGAGCGGAGGCGCTTTCTAGCGTGGGTGCGCAACGACGGTATTCGAAAACTGCTGATGTTCTCCGGTCATGCGACCAACGATCCCTCGCTCCGCAGCGCGATCCCACAGTTGCGATACGAGTTTCCCGAATGCCGCTATGCGACGATGGGGTTATGGTATCCCGCCGAGCCCGCGACCTTTACCTGCGTGATGGTGAGGACATCCATGCCAATCGCGGCGAAACCTCGATTCTTATGCATCTGCGGCCGGAAATGGTCCGCCCGGAAAAAACCGAAGACGTCAGCGACATTACTCCGGCCGGCTTTTCTCCTCGCGATGCCAGCGACCACACCAAACGGCGTCGTTGGACGTCCTTCGGAAGCAACGGCTGATGACGGCGCGATGATGGTAGACACGCTGGTCCAGGATCTGGAGGCATGGATCGAAAGGCACTGGCAGAAGGTTGGCCCGAATTACCCGAAGCCCGAGCACACTCGGAAACCACCGGTCGCACGTGATCAACTGGCCTGGCGTGCTACCTGCTGTCGGCGGGCATCCAGCGCTCGAAGTTGGGCAAGACCATCAGCAAGCGTGCTTTGGCCAAGCTTCGCCATTGTAGCCTCCTGAGCCGAGGCAGAGATAGCCGAGAAGTACTCGCCAGCATTGCTGCTAACCATGCATACGCTAGGCACACCCTCTCTGGGAGCCCAGAGAGGCTTGTCCTTTGTCACTGCTTGATAGACGTCCCGCAGCGTGATTGCTGCCGCGGGTCTCGTCAGCCGCACTCCTCCAGTGTTTCCGCGCGCGGCTTCAGCAAGACCGGCATCGCTAAGCAGCACTAGCATCTTCCGGACGAAGCTCGGATTGGCGCCGAGGCTTCGCGCAAGCTGGCTGGAACTCAGCAGCCCCTCTCCTCGCTCCTGCGCGAGGGCGAGGCTCAGCATCATCTGCAGCGCGGTCGGAAAGCGAACGTCAATCATCGCCTCATTCAGTCTGAAAACTACCTTTCGCGCAATATGCAATTTTCATGGTTGCATTTAGTATGGCAATATGTGTCTATCATAGACACATATTGCCAAGAGAGATCGAGAACCATGGCCGAAGCATCCGGTGCCGAACAAAGTGATGAAAGTGTGCGGCCTTTCCGCATCGGCATATCGGACGAGGCGATCGGCGACCTGAAACGTCGTCTGGCGAATATCCGCTGGCCTCACAAGGAAACGGCGGATGGTTGGGTACAAGGCGTCCCCTTGCACAAGGCCCGCGAGGTCGCGGACTATTGGCTCAATCACTACGATTGGCGGCGCTTCGAGGCGCGAGCCAACTCCCACCCCCAATACATTACTCGCATCGACAACCCCGACGTTCATTTCTTTCATGTGCCTTCGAAGCATTCCGACGCCATACCGGTCCTGCTCATGCATGGATGGCCAGGCTCGATCGTGGAGTTCATCCGGCTGATCGAGCCGCTGGTCGATCCCGAGGCTTACGGTGGACGTGCGGAGGATGCATTCCACGTAGTCCTGCCGTCACTGCCCGGATGGGGCTTCACGGAGCCGCCGCGGGAGCAAGGCTGGACACACGCGCGCACCGCGCGGATGTGCGCGGCCCTGATGGTCCGCCTCGGCTACGGCAAGTGGGTCGCGCAGGGCGGGGACTACGGCGCGCACGTTCTGTCGGATCTCGCCGAGCACCCGCCGGAAGGACTGGCCGCGATCCACCTGAATTTGCTGTTTGCCATTCCGCGTGAGCTTGGCGAACATGCAACGGAGGAGGAACGGGAGGCGTTCGAGGCTTTCCGCTGGACACAACTCGAAGAAGGCGGCTTCTCGCGCTTCCAAAAAACGCGGCCGCAAACCCTCGGTTATAGCCTGACCGACTCACCTATCGGACAAGCGATGTGGATTTATGAAAAATTCCACCGCTGGACGGACAATACCGGGAATCCGGAAGACGCAATCGGCATCGACGACATGCTGGATAACATCTCGCTGCACCTGGTTCACCCAAAGCGGCGTCCTGTCCGCTCGCGCATTTTGGGAAGCGCGGAACTCAACTTTTGGTGGTGCGCCCATCAAATTGCCGGTGGCAGCCACTGTATTCAAAAACGATATCTTCAAATCTCCCCGCTCATGGGCGGAACAACGCTATCCGAATTTGATCTATTGGAACGTGCTGGAGAAAGGCGCGCACTTTGGCACGCTTGAGGCTCCGGATGCGATGGTCCGGGAAATGCGGGCTGCATTTGCAGGAATGCGTGGCTGAGGTCTAGCGGCCCGCCACACATTCTCCGCCGGTCTCCATCTGCAACCCTCACCTCACAATTAAAGACCCTAGTATGTGTTCCGAGAACTCAAGTATTTTCGCTGCATTGGCTTCATCGCAGCGTGCATTGCGGTGCGATCGTGAGCGATGATATCGCGTCGAAAGGCACACATCCGAAGGCGACCAGTCGCGCCTTATCGGGCGACATTGTGTTCCTGCTGGCCGGCCTGGCGGCACTCGGGTCCTTGTCGACCAACATCATCCCACCCGCGTTTCAAACAATCGGAGAGACGCTTGGTGTGTCGACGCCCGAATTGGGGCCGACCCTTAGCGGCTTCTTCATCGCATTCGCGCTTGGCCAGCTTGTCGTGGGGCCGCTAGCCGACCGTTTCGGTCGTGAGCGGCTCGTCCTCGGCAGCCTCACGGTGTTCGTCGCCGGCTGCCTTATATCCAGTGTCGCAAGCACTTTGTCCCATCTGATCTTGGGGCGGATTATCCAGGCGCTTGGCGCCTGCGGGCTGTCGGTCCTGTCGCGTGCGATCGCGCGCGATGTATTCGAGGGGGCTTCGCTCGCGAGAGCCCTTGCGGTTGTTATGACCGCAACAGCGGCAGCTCCCGGTTTTTCGCCGTTGGTCGGAAGCGTGCTGAACAGCCTGGCCTCCCATCACCCTGTCTTCGGTAGTTAACGTCAAAGTGTGCAATTACACATATACAAACAGCGCGGGCGTTGCAATGGCCTTCGGCAAAATGTCTCTCATGAATGTCAGCGCTTGCCTTGGCCGGTCGTTGACGACAACGCCCTAATGAAGTGTCGCTTAGATTGTGGTCAGCGAGAAGTTGAGCCTAAGCGGAGGCGCTACGCCAGACGGCTGACACTGACGGGGATAAGGCATTTGACAAAATGTGTAATTGCACTTATGCAGAATGCACTTGTGAGCGCTGCTCTCATGTGGCGGCAACCAAAGTAGCCTCGAACTCTACGCTCATGTCTGAAAGGCATGGTCGACGGCAGCCCCCCATGGCCCAGGTGCCACCGCTGGCGGCGTCGAAACCCGAACCCATAGGAAGCCTACCCTTATGTCCTCATCTATGTCCTCATCGCTCGATCCGGTCGTCATTGTGTCGGCGGTGCGCTCTCCTCTGGGGCGCTTTCTCGGCGATCTTTCTCCTCTGGTGGCTCACGCACTGGGCTCCCATGTGATCAGGGCGGCCTTGGATAGAGCGGGCGTTCCCATCGATCGAGTTGACGAAGTGTTTATGGGTTGCGTCCTCCCAGCTGGCCAAGGGCAGGCGCCGGCACGGCAGGCTGCGCGGGGCGCAACACTGCCCGACGCAGTTGGAGCGACTACGATCAACAAAGTCTGTGGATCGGGAATGAAGGCGACCATGTTAGCCCATGACCTGATTAGGGCAGGCTCGGCCGAGATGGTTGTGGCTGGCGGCATGGAATCCATGTCCAACGCACCATACCTACTCGCGAAGGCCCGTGGCGGTTATCGGGCCGGGCACAACCAGATTTTCGACCACATGATGCTCGACGGGCTTGAAGATGCCTATGAGCAAGGCCGTCCTATGGGCGATTTCGGCGAAGCCGCGGCCGAGGCATACCAGTTTTCACGCGCGGATCAGGACGCTTACGCCATCGAGACACTGACGCGCGCTCGAACGGCAATCAACACCGGTGCCTTCAAGGACGAGATCGCTCCGGTCTTGGTGCCAGCCAAGGATGGCAGCAAGTTTATCAACACCGACGAGCATCCCCTCAAAGTTTCGCCGGAGAAGATACCGTCACTCAAGCCTGCGTTTCGTCAGAATGGCACCATTACCGCCGCAAGCGCCTCGGCAAATGCCGATGGCGCTGCCGCCCTTATCCTGACACGCGGTTCCATTGCGGTGAGTGAGGGATTACCCATCCTTGCTGAAATCAAGGGCCATGCAACTCACAGCCAAGAGCCGGCGTGGTACACCACGGCCCCAATCCCGGCAATCCGGAAACTCCTCCAGAAAACCGGCTGGGATGTCAGCAATGTCGATCTCTTCGAGATCAACGAAGCATTTGCGGTAGTCGCAATGGCCGCAGCGAAGGACCTTTCAATACCTTGGGACAAACTGAATGTGAATGGTGGCGCGTGCGCGCTCGGGCACCCGATTGGAGCGACCGGCGCGCGTCTCATCGTCACACTGCTTCATGCCTTGCAGCGCCGCAACCTTTCACGCGGCATAGCTGCCCTATGCATCGGGGGTGGAGAGGCGACGGCAATTGCCATCGAGCGTCCGCGATAGACTTGCGATTCGCTGCAAAAGGAAAAGCTGGAGTGAAGATGCGGCGCATAGTTGTCACCGGTATGGGAGCGGTTAGCCCTCTTGCAGCCAATGTGGAAACGTCCTGGTCGCGGCTTCTCGCCGGCCATTCGGGCCTCAGAAGGCTTCCGGTCGAGATGGTCGCCGATCTGCCGGCGAAGGTCGGGGGCGTTGTTCCCACGCTGGAGGAGTCTGCGCGAGAAGGCTTCGACCCCGGCACCATCCTCGCTCCCAAGGACCAGCGAAAGGTGGACCGCTTCATCGTGTTCGGGTTAGCCGCGGCGGAAGAAGCGCTGGCCCAGGCGGGATGGAAACCGCTCTCGGAGGATGAACGTCTGCGTACCGCCGCGATCATCGCCTCCGGTATCGGCGGCTTTCCCGCCATTACCGAAGCGGTACGGATGGTCGACCAACACGGTGTTCGCCGCCTTTCACCCTTCACCGTCCCATCGTTTCTCGTGAACCTGGCGGCGGGACAGATATCGATCCGCCACGGTTTCAAGGGGCCGCTGGGAGCACCTGTTACGGCCTGCGCGGCGGGCGTGCAGGCCATCGGCGATGCAGCCCGTCTGATCCGCAACGACGAGGCCGATATTGCCGTTTGCGGGGGAACCGAAGCCTGCATCCATACTGTCAGTCTCGGCGGCTTCAGCGCAGCGCGCTCGCTTTCGACAAACTTCAACAACACGCCGACCGAGGCTTCGCGTCCGTTCGACACGCAGCGCGATGGCTTCGTTATGGGAGAAGGTGCGGGTGTTCTGGTGATCGAGGCTCTCGACCACGCGCTTGCACGTGGCGCTCAGCCGATCGCGGAACTGGTGGGCTACGGCACAACGGCCGACGCCCATCACATCACGTCCGGTCCAGATGATGGGGATGGTGCGCGGCGGGCAATCGAAATTGCCATTGCACAAGCCGGCGTAACCGCGAGCGACATACGCCACCTCAACGCCCACGCCACGTCCACGCAGGTGGGAGACCGGGCCGAGCTCGCAGCGATCAAACGGGTGTTCGGCGCAACCGGTGGCATCGCGGTCAGTGCGACGAAATCGGCGACCGGCCATCTGCTTGGAGCGGCCGGCGGCCTTGAAGCGATCTTCACGATCCTCGCGCTCAGAGATCAAGTCGCGCCGCCGACCTTGAACCTGAACGACCCCGACCCGGCTGGCGACGGAATAGATTTCGTGGCGAAGGAGGCTCGTCCGCTGGAAATGGACTATGCGATTTCCAACGCATTCGGCTTTGGCGGCGTCAATGCAAGCGTGGTGTTTCGGCGTTGGCACGACGGACCCATAGGTGAACGTGCAGGAGACTCTCGTGCTTGAAAACCGCGCTTTGGTTACCGGTGCCGAAAAATGCGCCGCCTGGCTTGGGGCGGCCGCGAAAGCCGCGCGGGATGCAAGCCGCACGCTCAGCCGCACTTCCGACGACAAGAGGACGACCGGCTTACGCTTGAACCTGACGCAAAAGGACTTCGTCACGTTCCTCAAATTCGAATCGTTGGCGAGCACCAGATCCCGTTTGACCAAGATCCCTCTTTCGCTGTTATGGGGTGAAATCGACCACGATCCTTTCATCCTTGCCGTTCTGCTCGATAGCGATGGGACGCTTTGCGGTGTTACTACCCTCGAAGGTGATATCGGCAATGTCCGACTTGAATGTGCCGATGGCCAGGATCGCATCGCGTAAGTTCGTGCCATTGACCTCTTTGCCCTCTTCCAGGACCTTCTTCATGGCATCAGCGATGATGAAGACCGAATTGTAGTATTCCCGCGACTGGACCTCGAAAAAGTCCACCTTGTATTCGGCCTTAAACTCATCGGCCAATGCCAGCGGAGTCTTCGAGACGACAGTGGTGTTGTACCAGCCTTCCGCGCCTGGCTTGCCGAAGAACGGCGTCGAGTAGGTATTGCCGACCACGGCGGGAAAATCCGGAATCAGGCTTATCTGCTCCGCGATAGCCGCAAAGTTCTGTGTCACCGCGATGTAGAGGACCTGCGCCCCGGAAGCCTTTATGGCAAGCAGTGGCGGCCGGTAGTTCGTCTGGCCGAATTCGGTTGGTTCATCGGCAACGATCTTGCCGCCCAGCGCCTCGAATGCCTTGGCGAAATCATCCCGGCCGGAGCGCCCCGCCGCCGCATTTTCATAGAGCAGCGCCGCGCTGGTGCCCAGCTTCTGCTTCGCGAACTGCGCCAGAAACTCGGCCTCGCCCTGGATCTGCGGAATGGTGTTGATGAGATACGGGCTGGCAGTTGCCAGTTGGTCGGATTGCGCACCCGCATTGACCAGCAGCACCTGCTTGCGGGCCGCCAGAGGGTCGACCGCAAGCGTCACCGATGAATATGCCGACATGACCACGGGGACGTTGTTGAGGTCGGTCAGGCGGTTGAAGCCCAGCACCGCCTGATCGGGACGGCCTGTGCTGTCCTCCACCACCGCCTTCAGCATCCTGCCATTGATGCCACCCTTGGCATTGATGTGCTTGATGGCAAGATCGATGCCGTTCTGCTGCTCGGTTCCGGTGGCCGAACCCGGTCCTGTCAGCGGCAGGAGCGTGCCGATCAGCAAGTCCTCCGCATAGGATTTCGTCGCGGCGCCGGCCACCAGCAGTGTGGCGGCAAGCGCTAAAGCAATCTTCTTCATGTCATTCCTCCCTTGGTTTGCACTTGCTGTGCGGAGGCAGACCCCTGCCTGCGCTGTAGAATTTTTCCGCGTAATGAACCGGTTCATTCATTGGCCGATCAAATGAGATAGTGCTCCGTGCTGTCGAATACCGCGATGGAATCGCCCCCACCCGCGATCACGACGTCATGGGCGCGATCGAGTATCCCGGGATCGTTGGCGGTGACGGTGACGATGCGCGAGACCTTGATCTGCACTGCTTCCCGCTCCTGCGTCGGCTCGGCGCCGGGCTTGGTCACAACATGATCGGTGACACCGATAACCCCCGGGAAGCCCGCAATCGCCTTGAAGATATCGCCGAGGTCGCGCGGATCGTCGCCGGTGAACAGAAACACCCTTTCGCCCCTGGCCGGCTCCCGCGGCCGGATGACAGGCGTCACGTCTGTAACGACGCGGGCGCTGGCCCCGATAAACAGCAGGGAGTCCACGTCGCAGACCTTTTCCTGTTTGGAATCGTAGCAGATCTGCCGGTCCGTCTCGTTCTCGAACCACATCTCGGCAAGCCCGTTCAAGTTCAGGCTGCGTGCCAGGTCGTTGGTGTGGGGCGAGTCGACGATGAAATGGTTTTGCAGATAGCGATTCACGCCGTGGAGTTGCGCGGCTAGTGGGCCGTGCACATTCAGCCAGTGGCTGTAGAAGGCGGCATCGCTGTGTTGCGATTTCTTCCGCAGGAAAGAACAGGCTCCGATCATTCGATTCTCCGTCATATTCAAGTGCAATGTCCGGCAGGACGGTGATCATCATCCGGCTGGCCGCGTGAACAACACCACCGAGGCCGGGTCGAAGCGCAACGCAACCGCATCGCCGAGCTTGAAGCCGGCCTTGGGGCTGCCATAAACCTGGAATGTCGCGTCGCTCGCCTGCACCTGGTAGCGGGTCAGGCTGCCGTTGAAGCCGCAGAACACGATCCGTCCGGCGATCTCGTTCAGTCCGGGAGCCGGCGCTGCGTTTTCCGGCGCGATTTCCACCACCTCGGGACGGACAGCCAGGCTGACCTTGTCGCCTGGCGAATAGCTGGCCGTCGCTGCGCATTCCACGCGCGATCCGGCATCGGTCTTGACCACGATCCTGTCGCCGGACACCCGTTCGACTTCGCCCCTGATCCAGTTGGTGGTGCCGACAAAACCGGCAGCAAACTCATCGACGGGATTGAAGTAGATAGTGCGCGGCGTATCGATCTGGACGATGCGGCCCGCATTCATCACCGCGATGCTGTCGGAAAGTTCGAGCGCTTCCGACTGGTCATGCGTCACATAGACCGTCGTCAGCCCCATCTGCTGCTGCAGGCGGCGCAATTCGTTGCGCATCTCCTCGCGCAGCGCCGCGTCAAGGTTTGACAGCGGCTCGTCTAGCAACAGGAGATCTGGCCTGCGCACGATTGCCCGCGCCAGCGCGACCCGCTGCTGCTGGCCGCCGGAAAGCCGCGTGGCATGACGCTCGGCGAGGCCGCCGAGACCTACTGTATCCAGCGCCTCCCCTACTGCCTTCCTAATCTCGTTCGCACTGAAGCGGCGGTCCTTCGAGACGCGCAGCGGAAAAGCCACGTTCTCGAATACATTCATGTGCGGCCAGATGGCGTAGGACTGGAACACCATTCCGAACTGGCGCCGGTCCATCGACACGTCGATGCCGGCGTCTGAATCGAAGACAAGCTTGTCGCCGACACGGATCGTGCCCTTGTCCGGACGCTCCAGTCCGGCGATGCAACGCAGCGTGGTCGTCTTGCCGCAGCCGCTGGGGCCGAGCAGCGTGAAGAACGCGGATTTCGGCAGCTGGAAGGATGTCGGTTGCAAGCCGATCCTGTTCGCACCAAGGACGCCGTAGACCTTCTCGAGGCCGGACACCGATAGGAAATTGCTGGGTTCTGCCACGCTAAACTCCAAACGTCATCGAGGTCTGGCGACGGCTGATCACGAAGAAAGCCACGCCGAACAATGTCATCAAAACAGCCCAGAGCAGCCCGAGCGCGGCGACCTCGCCGATCTGCCCGTTGCCCCACAGATCAAACATGGCCACCGAGATCGTCTGCGAGGACGGGCCGGCCAGCAACAGCGGCAACGACATTTCCTTCGACGCCAGCAGGAAGATGAACAGCCAGCCGGACGCCAGTGCGGGAGCCAGCAACGGAACAAGGATGCGCGACAGGATGGACCACCCCCGCGCGCCGGAAACGCGCGCCGCCTGCTCCAGCTCGGGATGTATCTGCAGCACGCCGGCATAGGTGTAGCGCATGCCGAACGGCATGTAGTGGATGATGAAGGCGAGCACGATCAGCCACATGGTGCCGTAAAGGGGGAACGGCAGCCGCAACGCCACTTCCAGCAACGCAACGCCCAGCACCACGCCGGGAAAGATCAACGGTATGACCACGAGCTGGTCGATCGCCTGTCCGCCCGGCGCACGGCGAGCGGCCAGCCAGCCGGCCAGCAGCGTGATGATCATCGTGACGGTAGCGCTGACCGCCGCAACGATCAGCGTCGTGGTGACCAGCGACAGATAGTATCGCGAGGTCAGCACCGTGCCGAAATTCTGCAGCGTGGCAAAGCTCAGCGCATGCAGCCGCATGGGCTGGACATAGGGCATGACCGACATCCAGATCATTGCAATCAGCGGCAGGAGCAGGGTCACCGCGAAGTTGAGCAGAATGATCGCGGAAAAGGCCCAGCGTGCGCGACCGAGCGCTATGGGGCGCGGGCGATAACCCTTGCCCGTGATGGTCGCGAAGCGCTCCGCATAGCGTGAGATGCGGCCGTAGAAGTAGAGCAGCGCGGAAATGATGAAGAGCATCACCACCGAAAACGCGCTTGCGAAGCCCACGCGGGGCGGCATCTCCTTGACCGCCTGGTAGACGTCTGTCGTCAGGACATTGACCCTGCCCGGCATGCCAATGAGAGCCGGAACCTCGAACGCCTCGAGGTTCAGGATAAAGGCGAACAGCGAGAATGCCAGGATCGCTGGAAAGGCCAGCTTCAGCGAAATGCGCATGATCGTCTGGATAACCGTGGCGCCCGACATGCGCGCCGCCTCTTCCATCTCCGCATTGGCCGCGCGGAATGTCGCCGAAAGCAGCAGGAAAGCGAGCGGCGCCCAGATGAACCCCTCGATGACAATCATGCCCGAAAGCGTGTTGACCTCGAAGAGCGTCTCGCTGCTGCCGGTCACGAAGCGGTAGATGTCGTTGAGCGGCCCCGCGCGGCCGAGGATATAGCTCCAGGCCGTGACATAGAGAATGAAGGGCGTGCCGAGCGACACGATGGTGGTGAACCAGGCCAGCCGCTTGAACGGCACGTCGGTGCGCTCGACCAACCAGGCAACCGCTCCCCCGAGAAACAGTGAAACCAGGGTCGAGGCCAGTGAAAAGACGATCGAGTTGAAGGCGGAAGTGAAGAACCGCCCTTCGCTCAGCAACAGGGCGTAGTTGTTGAGGGTGAAGAACTCCGTGCCGTCCGGCAGGCGTTCGGAAAAGCTGGAGCGCAGCAGCGTCCACACCGGCGGAAGCACCAGAAGCGCGATCAATCCGATGAACAGCCAGACAAGCACGCGGCCCGCCTCAAGGCGACGCCCCTGCGGCCGTTCACTTGCCGTGGTGGACAATGTACTCGTCATTTTCCTGCTTCGTCTCGAGATGTTGCGCCGGGTTCCGCAGCCGGGGAAACCCGGCGGGGCGCGTTTACTTGAACAGCTTGCGATAGATGCCGACCCACTTGTCCTTGTTCTCCGCAAACGTCTCGGACGAAATGACGGTCACCGCGAACTTGCCCTCCTCGGGCTTCAGCGTCGGATCCTTGGCCTTTACCCGCGGGCTTGCCGGGATATAGCCGGCATCCGCGATGACCTGCTGACCCTCGTCGGAGAGCAGGAATTCAAGGAACAGCTTGGCCGCGTTGGGATGCGGCGCGTTCTTCAGCATCTGCACCGTGCCGAACGTGAAGACGGAGGATTCCAGCTTGAGCCATTCGACCGGAGCACCCTGCGCAGCACTGATGGCGGCATGGTAATTCAGGATCGACAGCACCAGCGGATACTGCCCGGCAATGCCTTGATCGAGCACCACCCGCATATTGCTGGGCACGTTGGCGATCTGCTGCTGCGACAGCTTCTCCAGATAGGCCATGCCCTTCTCTTCGCCCATATAGCTCAGCACATTGCCGATGAAGCCGGGAGGTCCGGCAATCTCTTCCGAGCTCGACCAGGCCATCTTGCCCTTCCACTTCGGATCGAGCAGATCCTCGAAGGTCTTGGGTGCATCGGCGGCGCTCACCAGGCCGGTGTTGATGGCCGGTGAGGTCACCTGAACGATCTGACCGGTCCAGTAACCATTGGGGTCCTTCAACTCTGCCGGATAATCCGCCGCCTCCTGCGGCACGTATTGCCCGACAAGGCCGGCCTCCATGGCTGCCGAAAGCGGCGCCGTACCGTCGAAGACGTCGCCCTGGATATTGTTTGCCCGGCCCTCGTTCAGGATTCGCAGAGCCGCCTCCTGCGAGGCCATGGACACGGAATTGACGGTGATGCCGTACTTCTTTTCGAACGCCTCCTTGATGGGCGTCACGACCTGGCGAACGATCAGCCCGCTGTACCAGACGACCTGACCTTCCGCCTTGGCCGCGTCGATCAGAGCCTGATCCTCGGCCTTGGCCGTCATGGTCGCGGCCAGCAGGCCTGCGACGACAACGAGATTGTGCATGAACTTCATTGTTTTCTCCTCCACAAAATTCCCGTTATTTGACGCGCGGCGCCGCCTCCCGCCGCATGGATCGGGCGTCAGATCCAGCGCTCCCATGTCGTCCCGAACAGATGCGGGACGAATTCCTCCACGAGCCGCAAATGCCTGATAGGCGCTCCTATCGGATCTTCGACGGCAAGATGCGCGACGCGCACGCTCGACCCGACCAGGGCGAGATGATCGACGCCGCCGTTTTCCTTCTTCTCGGCAAAGATCCGCAACTGAAGGACGCCATCACGGCCTTCAAAGGCCTTCACCAGCCCCGCGACAAGGTCGGTCTGGATGTCCCCCGTGCCGAAAAAGCGCAGCAGGGTCAGGAACGGCGACGGCTCGATCGGCGCGCCCACCGGATGAATCTGCTCGGCAAGGATTCTCGCACGCGGAATCCTGCGCATCAGCCTTCTCGTCCAGGGCGTGAAGTTTTCCCGGGAAAGCCGGTGATATTCCGGCGTGTCGAGAACATCGACCGACGCCAGGTCATAGAGTGTCAGGAACCCCGGCTGCTCACCGCTGACCGACTGGAACCGGTTGCCAGAAAGGAACCCCGGCGCGGACATGCGGTCCTGCAGATGTTCGGTGTCATACCATTCGTTGAATTCTTCGATGAGCGGCGCCGACGGGCGCATCATGACGAAAAGAAGTCCGCCGGCGTTCATTATCGTCTCCTCCGCAAATGAACCGGTTCATTATATGAATGCGATATCGGTTTGGCAATGCAGGAGCGACAATATACCTTCGATAATTTGAAGCGACGATATCGAGACGACAAACCAAAGCAGATTCATAGGCTTGCCATGGCACGGCAGATCGCTTTGTAGCGTTAGCGCCGTTCGGCAATTTCATTTGCCGGCAGGCCGAAGCCTCACAAGGAGTGAAAATAATTGTACCCTTTCAAATAGCTGTTGCTTGCCGCTGGCGTTTGCGTACAACAATAGTGTGAAATGAGGCGACATACCCTTGACCGGCAACAGAGAACGGACGCTCCGGCCCAATCTTCAGGCAGACCGCAAGGCCACCATAGGCGATGTCGCAGCCCTTGCCGGCGTTTCGGTGGGCACCGTTTCCAATGTCATCAACGGCCGCGCCAAGGTCAGCGCGAAGCGCAAGGAGAAGGTTGAGGAGGCCATCAAGACGCTGTCGTTCAGCGGCAGCCTGCTTGCCAAGGGCATGCGCAGCCAACGCTATCCGGTCGTCGGGCTCTGCGTGCCCAACATGACGTCATCGAATTTCGTGCATATGTCCGACGCGCTGGAAGCCCACGCCACCGCCGCGGGGTTTGAGCTTGTCCATGTCATCACCCGGCACGATCCGGCCCGCGAAGAGGCGCGCATCGAACGCCTCATTGCCTCCCGGGCAAGCGGCGTCCTGATCCTGCCGACCCGACGTGGCGACATTCCCCTCGCCAAACTGGCCGCCTCTGCGATGCCCACGGTGATAATTAACCGTTTCGTCGAAAGTGAACTGGGGGCCGACCAGGTGCTCGTGGATCACAGGTCGGCGTTCCGACGGGCAGCCCTGAACCTTATCGAATGGGGCTATGAGCGGCTCATCGTGGCGACGCAGTTTCCGAACTTTGCAGTTGTCCAGCAGAATATTGCGGGAATGCGGGACGCCATTGCCGAAAGCAAACGTCCAGTCGCGCTCGAGATCATGAAATGCGGAAAGACCTCGGAAGAATTCCGGGATTTGCTGGCCGATGCATTGCCCAAGGCTGACCCGCGCTGCGCTCTGGTGGCCAGCGGCAGCCTGCTCGCGGCATGGGCGATCGAATCCATGCGCACGCTTGGCCTGCGCTACCCCGACGACGTAGGGCTCTTGTGCGCGGAAGAGCCGGATTGGGCGCAGGCGCTTTGGCCGACGCTGTCCTGCGTGCAACAGCCAACGCGCGACCTCGCGCAAATCGCCTGGGATCTTCTCGCGCGGCGCATGAGTGGCGAAGGCGAAGCTCCAATCACCATCCGATGCGATGCACGCATCAATTTTCGCGGCTCCGTGAAGTCGCGCTAGCTGCGATCTCACGGCAGGGCCATCCGACTGTTCGGGAAGCCGCTTCTTGCCGCTTTCAATGGCTTCAGAATTTGCGTCACAGTTATTGAGCCGTTTCAAGATCGTTCAGCCCTGAACAGCCGTTCGTCGTGTAATTCCGGACCTCGCCGCGCGCCTGGGACGGCGGCGAGGGCAACGGGCAAGCAGGCACAGTGCCTTGCGCGGGCGAAGGCGCCTTGCTTTTTATTGCAGGTGCAGGATCTGCTTGGCTTCGGCGGGTGTCGCCATCTCTATGCCGAACTCCTTGAAAATCCGGCCCATCTTGTTGATCTGCGCAGCGTTCGAGGCAAACGGCACGCCTGGGAACTCGAACAGATTGTCCTCCTGGCCCACCCGGATGTGTGTTCCCATCAGCGCCCCGTAGCTTGCGGCGCGAATGTTTCCGATGCCGGTCCCATGCGTAAACAATATGAGATCATCGCCGAACAGACGCTCCGCCGTACGCTTCATATACAGCAGGTGATCGATGTCCGACGGGATGCCGCCCAGAATGCCCGTCAGGAACTGCACGATGATCGGCTTCTTCACGTTCTTGGTGTTCAGGTGGCGTTCGAGGATGTAGAGATGGCCGACGTCGTAGCACTCGAACTCCATCGCAATATCGTTATCGATCAGGATGTCGATCATCCGTGCGATCTTCGCGAAGCTGTTGGACGTGATGATCTCGTAGCTCTTCGGACCGAAGGCGTCGCGTTCCCACTCCGTGTCGAATTTGGAGACGCCCTGGTTCTCCGCCTTGCGGAACAGGCCGTAGTTCATCGAGCCGACGATGACGGTGGCAATGTCCGGGCGAAGGTCAAGCACCGCCTCCAGGCGGGATTCCGCTGTCGTGCCGAGTGAAGCGGACATGTTGATGACGGCGTCGGTGTTTTCGCGGATGTGCGGCACGAACTCACGCCACGCCGAAATCGCGTTGGTCGGTCTGCCATCCGGTTCGCGGGCGTGCAGGTGAACGATGGCCGCCCCTGCCTTTATCGCATCGACGGATTGCGTTCGCATTTCCTCGCCTGTGACCGGCAACGCTTTCGACATGGAAGGTGTCAGAGACGCTCCGGTTATTGCGCAGGTAACGATGGTCTTGGTGTTTGCCATGGGACTTCTTCTCTCTTCTGAAAATACTTGGCTCAAGAGGCCGGCTCATAGGCGAAGCCATCGCCCTGACGTCGGATGAAACCGCAATGCGGCGGGGGGAAATGGCAGGGCATGACCAGCGCGCTGGCCTTGCTTGCTTCGTCGAGGAATCGCAGGCGCGTCGACTTGGCCTCGTCGGCGAGCACGCAGAATGCTGTGTTCCATGCCGGATTGAGGATCTGCACCGGGTGATGGAAAATGTCGGCGGAGAACACGCCGGCCTCCCCGCCCGAGCGCAGCCAGTAATTCAACTGACCTGGTGTGTGCCCGATCGCATCGGTCACCCTCAGGCAATCGGCCACTTCGGTCTGCCCGTCGATGAAGTCGGCAAGGCTGGCCTGCACGATGGGAAGCACGCTGTCGGCAAAGGACGAATCCCCGGCCCGTCCACTCTTGCTGAGATCCTTGAAATAATCGAAATCGCGCCTCGGCATCACGTAGCGCGCATTGGGGAAGGTCGGAGCCCAGCGGCCATCCTGGAGAAAGGTATTCCAGCCCACATGGTCTCCATGGAGATGCGTCATCACCACATGGGTGACTTTCTCGGCCTTGACGCCGGCGGCCTCGAGCCAGAGCGGAACCAGTGTGTTGAGCTGGTTCATGCGCGCCGCCGACCGGGGCTTGTGGTTACCCACCCCGGTATCGACCACGATGATGTTGGGGGGCGCGAAGACCACCCAGAGCTGGATGCCGATGACCAGCCTGTTCATGTCGGGATACCAATGCTGCGGTGGCAGCTCATTCTCGCGACGCGCGAAAACGGTGCGATCGAATTCCGGGAACACGATCTCCGGCTGATGCGTCGGTCCGTAGTATTCGACGATGTTGGCGACCTCGATGTCGCCGATGCGCCAGCGTCCGATCATGCCGCTTCTCCCGCCTGCAATCCTGGCAGCCGCGGTGCAAAAGATGCAATTTCCCGCGCTACGGCTTCCGGTGCCTGGTCCGGCATGTGATGCCCGGCGTCGATCACCACGAGCCGCGCGTCCACAACAGGGTCGAGCAGTTCCTGCACATAACTGGTCGTGCGCAAGGGATCCAAGCGGCCGCTGATGGCGAGAACCGGACAGCCGACCTCCGCGAGGTCCGCCCGCAGGTCCATTTCGGCCAGCATCAGGAAATGCGCACGAAGGCTTTCCGGATCGTTCGCCAGCCAGCGAGCCCGGAAGAGATCGAAATGTGCGTGATCCTGTGCGCGCAGCGATTCCGGATAGCCGCTCGCCAGGGATTCCTCGACAATGCCGTGGGTTCCGGCCTGTCGAAGCAGCTCCGCGCGAGCCTGCAATCCCGGCAGATTCTCGGGCGTCACGTTGAGCGCAGGGTTCATGAGGACAAGGCCGGCGCAGCGCTCGGGGTGCCTTGTCGCGAAGCTTAGCGCCACCGCCGCCCCGACCGCGCAGCCGGCCACGAGGGCCTTCTCCCCGATGCCAACGGCATCGAGCAAGGCGGCCAGGTCGTCCGCAAGCTGGTCGACGCGAATGCCCTCCTTCACCTTCTCTGACATGCCCGCCCCACGCATGTCGAAACGGAAGATCCGGAAGCGCTCCCGAAGCAACGGAACCACGCGATCCCACGACTCGATCATTCCGCCCATCTCGTGGACGAGGATCAGCAGCGGGCCGCCCGCGCCGTCAAACCTGTAGCGGAGAGCTACACCAGCCGCCTCGCACCAACTCCCAGTCATTTCAATTCCTTGCATTTACCTGAACCGGTTCATCTGTATTTTGGAAACTTGCATTGGTCTACAATCCCAAACCATGTTTCGATGAAGCGCCACGCTGCTCAGTAGATGTCGGCGAAGGCCGTCTCGATGAATGAAGGCCGCTTGGAAAATTCCTCGAACCAGACCGCCAGCCGGGGACGACCCTCGCGCCAGCCGAGCGTACCGAAGCGAAAATCCAGATAGGCCAGGGCACTCGCGGCAGCGACATGGGATAGCGTCAGTGCGCCTTCATGCAAGCCGGTGTTACGTTCCAGCGCGTCCAGCCCCGATGTTGCGCGCAGAGCGCTGGCCTGAATGACTTCCTCATCCCTGCGCCCGTCCGCCTTGCCGCGCTCGGTGTTCCACATCACGCAGGTTTCGATCAAGGCGTCGATCATCGAGTGCCGGGTCAGCACCTGCCAGCGCGTGGCGCCTGACGCCGGCACCAACGCGCCTTCACCGAATTCCGCGTCGAGGTATTCGCAGATCACTCGGGAGTCGTAGATAACCTGCCCATCATCGAGGATGAGCGCCGGTATCTTGCTCAACGGGTGAAACCTCATCACCTCGGCATTCGGCTTCGCGGGGTGCACCACCATCCGTACGCGCTCGATCCGGCCGGCGATCCCCAGCTCGTGAGCAACGATCATCACCTTCCGGACAAAGGGCGAGCGAGTTGACCAGAACAGCTTCATGTCAGCCGCGCCTCGCTGATCGCGCCCATCCAGACCGTGACCGCTGCAGCGCCAGCATCCGGCGAGCCTGTAGCGCGATCACCCAGATAAGACGCCCGGCCCACCCGAGGATACATCCCGGCGGTCTGCTGCGCACCGGTTTCAGCGGCCTGAACGGCCTCCCGCCAGGTCCCGTCCCGCCACGCGTGACAGGCAGGGATCAAGGCATCGAGCATGGTCCGATCACCGGCTTTCGCACCTCCAAGTTCGCCGATAGCCGCAACGCCCGCTTCGAAAGTGGCGCGCCACTGTTGCTCGTCAGGCTCGGCGACGCCGGAAAGGCTTTTCGACGCACGCAACAGCGCGGTGGCATAGAACGGGCCGGAGCTTCCGGCTATTGCGCGGCGAGTTCCGATCAGCCCGTTGAGCGCCTGGTTAGCCGCCCACATGACAGTCTCGCGTGTCTCGTCGCTGTCTTCCGCGATGAGCCGAGGGCCCCATTCGAACAGAGCCTGCAACAACACCTCGCTGTAGCCGATCTGGATCGGGGCGTTGCCGGGCCGTGTCACGTACTGCTCGAGGACATGCGTGACGGAATCGACCACCCCGTTTTCCAGCTGCCGGCGGTTAAGGCTTTTCATCGTCGACGGGTCGAGGATCGCGAACACCGGAAAAGGCACCTTGAGCGCACGCTCCCTGCGCGAAATGACGGAGACCGGGTTGCTCTCGTAGCCCGTCGCCGGGAGCGTGAGCACCGCACCATTGGGCACGACTTGCACGGGCTCCTCGCCGCCCATGAAGCGGTCCCAGGGATCCGCGTCCTTCATCGGAATGATCGCGGCCACGAACTTGGAGGCGTCGATCACCGAGCCGCCGCCCACGCCCAGCACAAAATCGCAGCTCTTTTCCCGGGCCAGACGGACAGCGGCCATTGCCGTCTCGTATTCGGGGTTTGCCTCCACCCCGCCGAACTCGTGAACCTCAAGCCCCGACAGCGCATCGAGCACCTGCGCATGCACCCCGTTGGCCTTGATGCTGCCGCCGCCATACATCAGCAGGATGCGCGAATAGCCCTGCACCAGATCGCCAAGCCGGGCGATCTCGCCCACGCCGAAGACGATACCTGGTGTGTTCCGCAAATCGAATTTCACAGCAACCTCCCCGGCGCACCCGCGCCCTGTTCAGAAATAGCTCCAGAGATTGATCGTCTCGGCCTCGGCCTTGCTGCCGTTGAAGACCAGCCGGCCGCTGTTGATGATCATGACATGATCGGCAATGGCCATGGCGGAGGCGATCTTGTGTTCGATCAGGATGGCCGAGACACCGAGCCTCGCGCAGATCTCGCGAATCTTGCCGAACAGATCCTCCACGAGGTCGGGCTGCAAGCCTACCGACGGCTCTTCCAGCAGGATGCAGCGCGGCGAGCCGAGCAGGGCAAGCGCGAAGGCGAGGATCTGCTGCTGTCCGCCGCTCATTTCGCCCGCGATCGAGTTCCTGAGCCTGGCGAGGTTCGGCAGCAATTCGTAGACGTCGTCCTTCTTGATCTTGCTGCCGCCAGGCGTGCAGTTGCGCTGCGCCACGATGTCGATGCTGTCCTTGACGCTGAGGTCCGGGAAAATACCGCGCCCCTCGGGAAGCAGCTTGATGCCGCGGTCGAGCCGGGCCGCTATCGGAAGTTTGTCGATGCGTTCGCCGTCGAGCAGGAGTTCGCCCTCCTGCACGGGGATCAGCCCGATGACGGCCTTCAGGGTGGTCGACTTGCCCGCCCCGTTATGTCCGAAGAAGGCCAGGATCTCGCCGTCATTGAGCGTGAAAGATACCTTGTCCAGGATGGATTTGTCGCCGTAGCCGGCGACGAGATTGCGCGCTTCGAGCGTCACTTGCCGGCTCCTTTCCCGAAATAGATTCGGCCGAGTTCCTCATTCGCGACGATTTCCGCCGGCGTCCCCTGCGCCATCAAATGCCCACGATGGAAGAACAGCACCTCGTCGGCGATGCGCTGGACAATCTGCGTGTTGTGCTCGACGACGAGCAGGGTCTTCTTCTGCTCCTTCAGCTTGTGGATCAGTTCGACCATGGCATCGAGCGCTCCCGCCGCCAGACCGGAAGTCGGCTCGTCGAGCAGCACGAGCTCGGCGTTGGTGGCCAGCACGCGCGCTATGCAGAGCAACTTCTTCTGCCCGTAGCTGAGGCTCGATGCGGCTGCATCCAGCTTGTGCCCCAGGCCGACCTGCTCCAGAAGCGCCGCCGCCTCAGCCGTCTTGCGGCGCAGCACGGCATTGGTGTGAAACGGCCTGAAGATCGCGGTCAGGGGATCGTTGGCGCTTTCGTCCTTGAGGCAGACGAGCACGTTTTCCAGCGCAGTCAGTTCCTCGAACAGTTGCAGGTTCTGGAACGTTCGGGCTATCCCCCGCCCGACGCGCTCGTGACGGGTCGCCAGGGTGATGTCCTCTCCCTTGAAGACCACGGAGCCGGTATCCGGTTTGATGAAGCCGGTGATCACGTTGAAGATCGAGGTCTTGCCGGCGCCGTTGGGGCCAACCACGCAGCTTGTCCGCAGCGGCTCGATGGCGAAGCTGCAATCGTCGAGCGCCACGAGGCCGCCGAAACGCTTGGTGACATTGGAAACGCTGAAATAGGTCATCAGAGCTTCCTCCCCGCTATGCCTTGCGGCCGCCACAGCATGAAGGCGATCAGGATCACCCCGTAGAAAAGCTGCCGCACGGGTCCGACGACGGTCGACGGGATGTCGACAAGGGCGAGAAGCTGCGGGATCGCGAGGAGCAGGAACGGACCGATGATCGAGCCCGCCAGCGTCCGTGCACCGCCCACGACCAGCATCGTGACCAGCAGCACCGACACGTGAATGTCGAACGACACCGGGTCGATGAAAGAGATGTAGGTCGCATAAAGCGCGCCGGCGACACCGGCATAGGCGCCGGAAACAGCCGCGACACCGACCTTGGCCCTCAGCACCTTGCGGCCCGCAGCCACCGCCGCGATCTCGTTCAGGCGGATCGCATGCAGGAGCTTGCCATGGGGCGAGCGCATCAGAAGCCAGAAGCTGGTCGCCACGATGATCAGGATGACCGTGACCAGAAGCGCGAACTGCTGCGACGAGGCGAAGCTGTAGCCTGCTATCTCTGCGATCGGAATGCCCATGAGGCCCGTAGCGCCGCCCGTGAGATCCTGCCAGTTGATGAAGACCGCGGTTGCGACCAGCTGGGTTCCGAAGGAGGTGATGATGAAATAGTCGCCTGCAAGCCGCAGCGAAGGGAGAGAGGACAGTACGTTGATGGCGGCGCATGTCAGGACCGCCGCCAGCAGAGCGAGGGGGAACGGTACGCCCGCCATCATCAGGAGAGCAGCCGTGTAGGCACCTACCCCCATGATAGCGGCCTGCGCGACCGAGAAGATGCCGATGACGCCGATCAGCAGATTGGTCGAAAGCGCCGCGATCGAGAAGATTTCGGCAAGGATGAGGAAGCTGAGAAAGTAATTCATCGTTTCGACCTCAGAACGCGCGGCTGAAACGGCTGCGGAACAGGCCTTCGGGCCTGAACAGGATGAACACGATAAAAATGCCGAAGACGGCGGCGACGCTCCAGCGGCCCGGCATGAAGGCCACCGACATCGACTGCACGACGGCGAGCAGGATCGACATGCAGAAGGCGCCCCGCAGGCTGCCGATACCGCCGGCGATCATCGCGATCACCGCGGTGAGTAGCACCAGCAGCGAGGTATAGGGCTGCAGGGCCTGGTCGACGCCGATCAGCACGCCCGGTACCGCGACGATGGCCGAGCTTATCGCCAGCACTATGGCAAAGACCTGCTTCGGAGCCAGACGCGTGATCTCGGCGAGGTCCGGATTTGAGGTCACCGCACGAATGCGCTTGCCGAGCGCCGAGTGGCGCGAGAACAGGATAAGCGCGGTGACGATTACAAGGCTTGAAACCAGGATCAGCGCCTGCGGGTAGCTCAGCGAGATGCCGCCGAGGCTGAGATGAGACAGGCGCCATGTCAGGTCGAACTGGACGATGTTCGGGGTGAACAGGATCGCCACGACGTTCTGCAGCACCGTGAGCAGGCCGATCGACGCGATCATCATCACCAGGGGCGATGCCGTGTTTCGGGCAAGTCGCTCATAGAGCAGCCGCTGCGTGAGATATCCGGCAACGCCCCCAAGGGCGACCGCCAGCGCGAGCGCGCCGAAGAATGGCACGCCGACGCCGACCAGCCACCATGCGAAATAGGCGCTGAACGTATAGATCCCGGCATGGGCGACGTGAAACGTTCCTGTCGTGGCGTAGAAATAGGAAAAGCTCACGGAGACAAGCCCGATGGCGCATCCGCTGACCACGCCATCGATGAACAACTGCAGATAAAGCATTGGCGGCGATTCCGTCTACACTCAGTCCGCAGACCGGGCTGTTTCAACGATGACGCGCTCCTTGCCCTTGTACTGAAGGATTTCGACCGGCCTGGATGCCGTGTTGCTTTCGAAAGTAACGTCGGCGACGGGCGATTCGAAGGTGCGTATGGCCAGAACGGCGTCGCGCAGAGCCGGCCCCGTTATGTCCCCGCCGTCGGCGATAACCTTCTTGGCCGCCTTCAGGATGATGTTGGTCGAGTTGAAATATTCACGCGCAAAGAAACCCATATCCTCGGCGTTGAACTGCTTCTTGAAGGCAGCCACCGTGGCTTCGTCCGGATAGCCGGACTGGATAGCCGTCTGGTACCAACCTTCAGTCGACGCATGGCCGAAAAACGGACGCGAGAACGTATTGCCGATCCCAGTAGGGAAATCTGGTATTTGGCCAACCTGATCGGCCATGGCCTCATGGCTCTGCGTAATGGCGATGTAGACGAAATCGGGCTTGGCGGCGGCGATCTTCAGCAAGGTCGAGCGATAGTTGGTCTGCCCGAACTCGACAGGCTCCTCCGCGATGATCTCGCCGCCAGCTTCCTGGAAATACTTGCGGAAGTCCGTGCTGCCATCGATGCCTGCCGCGGCATTCTCGTAGATGATCGCTGCCTTCTTGCCGACGTGCTCGATCGCATATTTGGCCAACACGCTCGCCTCCTGCCGCACCAGCGGAATGGTGTTGACCAGGAATGGCGACGCGTTTTCCAGCTTGTCGGTCTGGGCGGCGGGGTTGACGACGAGAACCTCGCGCCGGGTAGCCAGCGGCGCGATCGCCAGCGAAATCGACGAAAATGCGGTCAGAAGCGCCGGCACGCCGTTCAGATCGATCATGCGATTGAAGGCGAGCACGGCCTGGTCCGGCTTTCCCTGGCTGTCGTCGAACAGAATCTTGACCGGCACCCCGTTGATGCCGCCCCGGGCGTTGATCTGGTCGATCGCAAACTGGACGCCCTGCTGTTCCTCAATGCCTATCGGCGCGGCCGGCCCCGTCAAGGGCAACAGCGCCCCGAGCAGGACTTCCTTCGGTTGAGCAATGGCTGAAGCGCTGAAAGCGAGCAGCGCGCTGAAAGCGGTGACAATAAATTTGCGCATTATCTCCTCCATAAAATGACACTGGCAAAGCACGCCTGCACCACGAGGTCCCAGACGCCTGGGATCGCCGCCCGGGGGAGCCTCCCGCCCCGCGCGACAGCCATTCGAAGCTTCGGGGCAGACATTGATTGAATGATCGTGGACTGTCAATGAACCGTTTCAAAAAACTTAAAAAAGTCATACTAGAAGCTAAGGTCCGATGTCCAGGATAGCGTGAGCGCACAAATTCAGGTCCAAAATGGAACTTCCGGCGTAGAATTCATTGCAAAACGGCGGCCCTCAGCCGACAGGCGAGGGCCTCGCTTTCATATGTTCCGTCCAAAAAGGAACAGAATGAACGGTTTCAACGTGATACTTTTTTTGGACGTCTGCTTGTTGGCGGCCGGCTTTCGATCGCGTTGGATTCTTCTACCAGGGACAAATCCATGAGCTAGGTACACCTGAGCAGATTTTCGACAGCCCGCAAAAAGTCCGAGACGGCCGACTTCCTGCGTTCGGTGCTATGAAGTTGAATTTTAGGGCGACTTAAGAGCGTTTCGTCAGCTGGCCGACATGGCGGCGCCGTTCAGAGCACCCGTTGCATTGATAATACTCCAAGTGGCTAGATAGGGTCATGAGCCTCCCTCAAGTCTTCAAGTTAGACGGGAGGGCAGTTCGATTCCTTCACGAGGGCCAGAATTTCGGAGCCATTGCGCGGTTAGTTTTTGCTTGTGCATGCGCTGGCGGATTGTAGCTTGCTCTTGACTCGTTCAGCAGGGGTAGCTCGCGAGGTAACCGCCAGCATGTTTCCCAAGGACTAATCATGACTCTGAAGGCAGCGGCCCATGTGAAGGCAATGTCCGCTTTTGCCTTGGCAAATTTCGGCGGCTACGATCGGACCACCCTTGCACAGAACGAGAGCGCTTTTCCGCCCAGCCCTAGAGCGATTGCTGCCGGCAGAGACGCGATGGCTCGCAGCCATCTCTATCCTGACCCGGATTGGACGGAATTACGCGAAGCGATTGCGCAAGCCTATGGTGTCGAGCCGAATTTGACCTTGTGCGGTGCCGGTTCGATGGATCTAATAAGCTGTACCATCGCGGCCTTATCGGGATCGGGTAACGAGGTGCTAGGCACCTCTTACGCTTATAACTTCGTGGCCTCCGCCGTTGCGCGTGTCGATGCGCTCTATGTTAAGGCCCCTGAACGGGATTTCGCCGTTTCGGTTGACAACATTCTGACGACCGTCACGCCGGCAACGCGGATCGTCTTCGTCTGCAATCCCGGAAATCCGACCGGCACTGTCATTCGGAACGCTGAACTGCAGCGCTTGCGCGCCGGCTTGCCGGGGGATGTGCTGCTGGTTATCGACCAGGCATATGGCGAGTTCGATGATCAGGATCCACAACCTGTCTTTGCGCTTGTCGCGCGTGGCGATACCGTCGTGTTGCGCACGCTTTCCAAGGCCTATGGCCTAGCTGGCGCTCGCGTCGGCTGGGGATTGTTTCCGCCTTCGGTCGCGGCCGAGGTGCGCAAAATGCAGAATTCGAACCAGGTCACGACGCCAAGCCTCGCAATGGCCGTGGCGGCCATGCAGGACCAGGCCTATATGCGCGAAACCGTGGCCCAGACGGCCGGAATTCGCGATCGGTTTGCGCATGATCTGCGGTCTGCCGGCTACCGTGTTCCCGAAAGCCGAACGAATTTCGTGCTGATTGGCTTCTCCAGCACAGCCGCCGCGGAGGCAGCCGAGAGGACCTTGCGCGGCGCCGGTATCATCGTCCGCAGCTTGGGCGGTTACGGCCTCTCGGACTGTTTACGCGCGACGGTCGGTCCCCAAGAGATGATGGACAAGGCGCTGCGCATACTGATCGACATGCGCGGCGAATAGATCCGGCGACCGCATTTTTTGCGACTGCATCCTGAGGAGATTCGCGAATGCCGTACCTGCCCGTCCGTGATTTCATCGGCTATGGCGACAAGCCTCCGGCCGCTGAGTGGCCGGGCGGCGCCAAGCTGGCACTCAACATCGTCGTCAACTATGAGGAAGGCGCCGAATACAGCATCGGCGAGGGCGACAGCGTCTCCGAGGCGATCCTGTCGGACCTTGCCGTGTCCCCAGCGGTACCGGGCCTGCGCAACCGCAACATGGAATCGCTCTACGAATACGGCTCACGCGTCGGCGTCTGGCGGCTGGCCTCGCTGTTCCGGGAAAAGAACATCATTCCGACCTTCTACGTCGTCGGGCGAGCGCTGGAACTCAATCCAGCGGCTGGCAAGGCAATCGCGGCGCTTGGCAGCGATATCGTCTGCCATGGCTGGCGGTGGATCGATTATGCGCCGCTAAGCGAGGCCGAGGAGCGGAAGCATATCGCGATGACCGTCGACACCGTGCAACGGATCACCGGCATCCGTCCACTCGGCTGGTACACCGGCCGACCCAGTCTCAACACGCGGCGGCTGGTGGTGGAGCACGGCGGTTTCCTGTTCGACTGCGACGACTACAATGACGACCTGCCCTATTTTGTCGACGTCGATGCCAAGCGGCATCTGGTCGTGCCGCACAGCTTCGACAACAATGACAGCCGGTTCTCGCGCGGCTCCGGTCTGGAGACAGGCAGCCAGTTCTTCGAATATGTCAGCGATGGGGTGGACTGGCTGCTGGCCGAAGGCGGGCGCACGCCTCGCATGATGACCGTCTCGCTGCACTGCAGGCTGGCGGCCCGGCCGGGCCGGATGATCGGGCTCGCCCGCTTCCTCGACAAGATCAGGGCCAATCCCGACATCTGGATCTGCCGCCGCTCCGACCTTGCCCAACACTGGCTGGATCGGTTCGGCGGCTGAGACGATGTGCAACCGCTTTGGCCGCCGGCAACACCTTACTTGTTCGGAACCTCGTAAACCTTGCCGTGCCACGGAGCTGCATCGATCTGGTCGAGCGCCATCACGTAGAGCACCTTCTCATCCGGTCCAAAGGCGAAGTTCGGCATGGATGGTGACGGCACCGAAAGCGTGCGAAGCAGCTTCGCGTTCTTGTCGACGACGATGATCTTGCCTGGCGCGTCGAGCGAGCGCGGGCTCTGACCGATATACATCTCGCCGGCCTTGTCCATCTTGATGCCGTCAGGCCAGATATGCGGCTGGTTCGGGAACAGATCGTCGAGGCGCAGGAAGACACGGCGGTTGGTCAGGCTGTGGTCGGACTGGACGTCGAACTCGATGATCCTGTTATCCTCGGTCTCGACCAGGTACAGGTCTTTCCCGTCGTTCGACATGACCAGACCATTGGCATTGTGCAGGTCGCCGGCAACCTTCCTCACGCTGCCGTCCTTGCCGATATAGTAGGCCGAGGCATCGATTAGCGGTCCGCCCTTGCCGGACCCGGTGAAATAAATGCCGCCATCCCTGTCGGGTGCAAAATCATTCGGTCCGCTGAACGGATTGCCGTCCGTGTCCTTGTCGTAGGCTGGCAGCGTCTTGCCGTCGGCGGAGATGCGGCCGATCGAGTTGCTGTCGTAGCAAGTGACAAGAAACTCGCCAGTGGTCGTCGGCAACACCGCTGAAGGGCCACAACCGTCCATCTTCCAGAAGATTTCGTTCTTCTTGCCGTCCCACACGGTCACCGTTCCGCGGCCATATTCGACGTAGAAGAGCTTGCCCTGATACCAGATCGGACCTTCGGCGAACCACGCGTCTTCATTGATGACCTTGACGTCTCCCGCATGCGCGGAGGATGTGAGGGCCAGGGCAAACATGGTGCCCAGCAGATGCCGTTTGATCATGCGATTCCCCTTTGTTGGCAGGCGGTCGAAATCTTCCTTCTCCAGCCTCGCCGGCGTTTCCGGCCGGCTAACGGTTTTCGTCAGTTGATTCACCGGGCGAACGGATGGCCTAGCTTCTACGAGCGCAGCCGCTTGCCTTCGGGATCGAATGGCGGATGCGGCAGGAGGATCGCCTCATGCGGCTTTCCCAGTATGGCGACCGAGACCTTGTCGCCGGCCCTGGCCGAGCCTGCCTTGACATAGCCGAGCGCCAGGGACTGCTCGACGAAATAGCCGTAGGCGCCCGAAGACACCTGGCCGATCGGCGTGCCGTCGGCGAGGAAAATCGGTTCGCCGCCGGTCGCGTCGGCATCTCTGGCGTCGATCGCCAGCATGATCAGTTCGTCGCGTGCCGGCTTTTCGGCAATGGCGGCATAGGCATCGCGGTTGAGGAACGCGCCCTTGTCCATTTTGACAAGGCGATCGAATTTGACCTCCTGCGGCCAATATTCGGGCGAGTATTCGCGGCTCCAGCTGCCATAGCCTTTTTCGACGCGAAGCGACATCAGCGCGCGCGATCCAACCGGTCCGGCGCCGACCTCGTCGCCGGCCTTGAGCAGCGCGTCGTAAAGCTCGACCTGGTCGGCGGCCTTGCAATGCAGTTCCCAGCCAAGGTCGCCGGTGAAGGACACCCTGAGCGCCACCACATCGATGCCGGCAACGGTGATCCGGCGCGACCGCATGAAGGGGAATGCCTCGTTTGACAGATCCTCATTGGTCAGGCGCAGCAGCAGGTCGCGCGAACTCGGTCCCGCCACGTTGAAGCCGCAAAGGTCCTCGGTGCGCGAGCGGAAGGTCGTGCCCTCCGGCAACGGGACGGCCTTGAAGAACCTTTGGTGGAAGCGTTCTGCCATGCCGGAGCCGATGACCATGAATTCGTCGTCGGCGAGCCTGGTCACGGTGAAGTCGCCGGCAATGCCGCCGCGCTTGCCGATCAGCGGCGTGAGGCAGGAGCGGCCGATCCTTGTCGGCATGCGGTTGGCGAACAGCGCATTGAGCCAGGCCTCGGCACCAGTGCCCTTGACCTCGTATTTGGCGAAATTGGAGATGTCGATGATGCCGGCGCGTTCGCGCAGCATGCGCGCCTCGCGGCCCACCGGTCCCCACCAGTTCTGCCGGGTGAAGCCGATCGTCTCCTCGCGCGGCTCGCCCTCGGCGGCGAACCACAGCGGGTGCTCCCAGCCGAAATTGAGGCCGAAAACAGCGTTCATCGCCTTTTGTCTGTCGTAGGCAGGCCGGATCCGCACGGGCCGTCCAGCGGTGCGTTCCTCGTTGGGGAAATGGATCTTGAAGCGATGGCTGTACTGATCCTCGACGCGGGCCTTGGTGAAGGCCTTCCCGGCCCAGTGACCGAAGCGCGCCATGTCCCAAGCGAACATGTCGAGCGAAGGCTCGCCCTCGATCATCCACTCGGCTGCCAGCTTGCCCATCCCGCCCGACTGCGAGAAGCCGGGAATGATGCCGTTGCAGCAGAAATAATTGCTGAGTTCGGGCACCGGCCCGAACAGGACCGCGCTGTCCGGCGACCAGATCATCGGTCCGTTGATCACCTTTTTGACGCCGGCAGTGCCGACCGCCGGGACGCGCGCGATCGCGCGCAGCATGTTCTCTTCGATACGGTCGAGATCGTCAGGAAACAGTTCATGGCCGAAGTCCAGCGGCGTGCCGTCCTCGGCCCAGAACTTCATCTTGCGCTCGTAGGCGCCGATGAGCAGCCCCAGCCCTTCCTGGCGCAGATAGTACTCGCCGTCGCGATCGGCGACCGAGGGCAAGCGGCGGCCCATGGCGGCGATTTCCGGGATGGTCTCGGTAACGAAATACTGGTGCTCGGTCGGGATCAGCGGCAGTTGCAGGCCAGCCATCGCAGCGACCTCCCTGCCCCACAGGCCGGCGGCATTGACCACCCATTGCGTTTGGATGTCGCCCTTCGGCGTGCGTACGATCCAGCTGCCGTCGGGTTGCGCTTCGGTGGCGGTGACTGGCGTGAAGCGATGGATCTCGGCGCCGCGCTGGCGCGCGCCGGCGGCGTAGGCGGCGGTGACGCCGGACGGATCGACATTGCCGCCTTCCGGCTCGTACATGATGCAGCGTATGCCGTCGAAGTCGACCAGCGGGTGCAGGCGCTCCGCCTCGTCACGCGCGACTTCGTAGAAATTCATCTTGTAGCGCCGCGCCTTGGCTTCCTGGAGCCTCAGCTGATGCTCGCGCGCTTCGGTTTGGGCGAGGTAGAGGGAGCCGGGCTGGAAGATACCGCAGCCCTGCCCGGTCTCGCTTTCCAGTTCCTTATAGAGCGCCATGGTGTAATGCTGCAGGCGGCTGATGTTGGTGGAATCATGCAGGCCGTGGATGTTGGCTGCCGCATGCCAGGTGGAGCCGGAGGTCAATTCGCTGCGCTCCAAGAGAACGACATCCGTCCAGCCGAACTTGGCAAGGTGATAAAGGATCGAGCAGCCGATCAGACCACCGCCGATGACGACGGCTTGTGCATGGGTACGCATGTTTCTTCCCTTGTTCGGCGACTTTTATCTTGGCGTTTGATTTAGCTGACGGGGTCAATCGCAGTCGCCCGGCGAGTTCAGGGGCGCAACATGCGCCCCTGAGATATTTGCTGTGTCCGGCCCGGCCTAGGCCTTGTCGAGCCAGACCTTGTCCAGCTGCAGTTCGAATGTCTGATGCATGCCGAGGTTCTTCACATAGGGGGCGTGGTGCCGGTAGAGCGAACGCCAGAACGCCTGGATGAGGATGCCGGAGTCCTGTAGGATGAACTCGACGTCCTTCATCAGTTCCTTGCGCTTGTCGACATCCGGCATGGCCAGCGCCGCGTTGAGCTTCTTGTCGAATTCCGGGTTGGCGTAGCCCGACTCGTTCCAGGCCTCGCCGCTGCGATAGGCGATCGCCAGCACCTGGACGCCCAGCGGCCGCATGCCCCAATCGGTGGTCGACCACGGGTATTTCGTCCAGTCGTTCCAGAACGACGAGCCCGGAATGATGGTCCGCTTGACCTTGACACCAGCCTCGCGCATCTGCGCGGCAACGACGTCGGCGGGGTCCTTCACATAGTCCGCATCGTAGGAGATCAGCTCGAACTCGTGATCCATCTGACCGGCCTCGGTCATCAGCGCCTTGGCCTTGGCAATGTCGCGCGGCACTTTCGGCAGCTCATAATATTCCGGATGGATCGGGCAGACATGGTGGTTTTCCGCGACCTGTCCGAGGCCGCTGTAGCCGAGCTTCAGCACCGTCTCATTGTCGACCGCGAGCTGCATGGCGTTGCGCACGCGTTTGTCGTCATACGGCTTGTTGGTCACGTTGGTGCGCAGCACGATGGTTCCGGCCGTGACGACCGGCTCCTTGACCAGTCCCATGCTGTCATAGAGGTCGACCGTGCCGCCGACCGTCTGGTAGTTGCAATCGATCTCACCGGCCTCGAAGGCGCTGGCGATGGCGGGGTTGGACGCGTCCGATCCGTAGTCGGTCCAGTCGACGCCATCGAGATAGGGGTCGCCGCCGAACCAGGTGAAGTCCTTGCGCCGCCGCACCGAGGCCGACTCGCCGACCTTGTACGAGATCAGCTCATAGGGACCGGTGCCGGGCGTCTTGAGCATATCGGCGCCGTTCTTGTCGAAGTCGCGATGGACGATGATCGCCGGATAGTCGGCAAAGCCTGGAATGATGGTGACGTCGGACTGTTGGCATTTCAGTTTCACTGTGTGGTCGTCGACCTTGGTGATGGCACCGGCCGCCGCCTTCTTGGTGGCGGGATCGATGAGGGAGTTCATGCGACCGGCCATCGAATTGCCTTCGGCCGCCTTGTCGCACCAGCGCTCGATATTGTGGACGATGTCGTCGGCGTTGAAGTCGTCGCCATTCGACCACTTCACGCCCTTGCGCAGATGCAGTGTATATTCGATAGCGTCGTCGCTCACCTCCCAGCTTTCGACCAGATGGCCCTCGAAGGTGAAGTCGGTGGTATAGCGGATCATGTAGTCGTTGCACTGGCGCATGACATTGGCGATCTCGGACCAGTCCCAGGAGCGCGGATCCTTCATTTCCTTGATGATCATCTGCATCTTCAGGATGCCGCCCTTCTTGCCCGGCTCCAGGGCGGCGGCCTGCGCCGGCGACGAGCCGATCATTGAATAGGCGAACGCCGTGGAGGCGCCCATCGCGCTCGCCATGGCAAGAAACTCGCGGCGATCCATGCCGCCCTTCCTGACTTCGTCTGCGTAGCTTTCGATGACGGCCGGGACGCGGTCACCGTTGCTCTTGAAAATCGTCATTGTGATTCTCCGGTTTGGGCTTTCCGCCCGTTACATTCCCCTTGCGTGGAAGATGTTAGAGGCGATGCAAAAATCCCGGAAGGGCTTGAGCCCGGGCAAACCGCGGAATCCCGGCTTCTGAGGCCTAAAAAAACGATGCCATTGACCTGTCAAATTTTGAGTTTGGAAAGTCCCCAGCTGCGAAACAGCTTTAGGCGCTGTCTTCCTGTGCCCGCAGAAGAATCCATTCCCGCACCGTGCGCGCGATGTTTCCCTTCGAAAGCTGGTTCTCGGTAAGATAGTAATTCCAGGGACTCGCGGGTCGGATCGCGAAGGGTTCGACGAGCAGCCCTCGTCGCAGATACGCATGGGCAAGCGAACGCTGGGTCGCGACGAGCCCTGCCCCCATGGCGGCCAGTTCGAGCGCGATGTTGGACGCGTTGGTTGTCAGACCCTTGTCGTAATCCGTCATATCGACGCCAAGCGCTGAGGTGACAACCTGCCAGTATTCCTGGCGGCCATGCACGAAGATCCAGTCCACCTTGAGAATATCCTCAGGTGCCTTCAAGGCATTCTCTCCATCCAGCAATGCTGGGGCGCACAGCAAAACCAGTTCATCGTTCCAGAGCGGGACGCCGGCGGGCGGGCGGTCGTCGAAACGCCGTGTGGAAATCGTTATGTCGGCGATCTGCTCGGTGAGATCCTCCCAGATCGTGCCATGGAGCACGATCTCGATTTCGGGGTGCTTCTTTCGAAAGACCGCCATGCAACCGGCCAGCCAGTTTTCCGCCAGGCTCATCGGGCAGGAGACGACCACCGTGCGATTGCGCGACGAGGTCACGATCGCCTCCGTCGCCTGGTCGATCTGGTCGAGTGCCTGACGCAACGTCGGCAGGAACGCCTCGCCCATTTCGGTGAGCTTGAGGCTGCGCGGATAGCGGATGAACAACTGCCGGCCGATATAGTGCTCGAGCGAGCGAACATGTGTGCTGACCGCAGCCTGCGTATAGCCAAGTTCCTTGGCAGCCAGGGTGAAGCTGAGATGACGGGCCGAACTCTCAAAGGACCTGATATAGTTCAAAGGGGGCGGCGGCTTCATCGCAAACTCCTGCAACACGCATGGGACACGCTATCGCACGGGCAGGCAGCCGTTCAATTGCGAGAAAGCGTCAAGACATAGATATTTTTGGCCAAAGCCGCCAAACTAATCACGTGAAAGCTCGATGGACCCAATTTATTGATGTTGTGACTGCAGAGGGGAGTAATGCAAGTGGCTGTGCCGTCGCATCGGCGTGAAGGGCCTGACACGAGTACCAGCGTTGCCATTCGCCTGGCCGATTTCGTGTTGCGGCGCCCGCCGGCCGTATTCCCCGCACCTGTCCTGGAACAGGCACGCTATCTCCTGCTTGATACGCTCGGAATTGCCATTGCGGCCGGTCCGATGGAAGCAGGCCGGATTGCCCGCGACACCGCCGCGCTTCTCTACGGCTCGACCGACCCGCTGCATTCGGCACGCATGCTTTTCGACGGTCGCCGCGCCAGCATCGCCGGGGCCGCTTATGCAGCCGCGACGCAGATCGACAATCTGGACGGCCACGACGGATACAGTCCGACCAAGGGCCATATCGGAGTCGCTGTCGTACCGGCGCTGGCGGCGCTTGCGGAAGCGCGCCCCGATCTCGAGGGGCCGGAGGCGCTGGCATCTCTGGTGGTCGGCTACGAAATTGCCGGCCGTGCCGGCATCGCGCTGCATGCGACGGTCTCGGACTATCATACGTCTGGTGCATGGAATGCGCTCGGCGTGGCCGCGGTGGCGGCGCGCCTGCGGCGGTTCAACGACGGACAATTGCGCGAGACCCTCGGCATTGCCGAATATCATGGCCCGCGCAGCCAGATGATGCGCGAGATCGCCACTCCAACGATGCTGCATGACGGCTCCGGCGTCGGTGCGTTGACGGGCCTGTCGGCCGCAGTGCTCGCAGAACGCGGCTTCACCGGCGCGCCGGCGATCACCGTCGAAGCGCCCCAAGTCGCTCCGCATTGGCAGGATCTCGGCGCCTTCTGGCAGGTACTGCACCAGTATGTGAAGCCGTACCCGATCTGCCGCTGGGCGCATGCAGCGATTGACGCGACGCGCGGGATCTGCCTGGCGCATCATCTGATGCCAGCCGACATCAGGCACGTTCAGGTCAACAGTTTTCACTACGCCGCCACGCTGTTCGACGGCATGCCGGACACGACATCGAAAGCCCAATACAGCCTGCGCTTCGCCGTCGCGACCTTCATCATGCATGGCCGCATCGGGCTGGAGCACATTTCCGGCAGTGGACTGGATGACGGTGCGGTCGCCGAAATGCTGAAGCGCATCACCGTCTCGGAATCGGAACGCCATAGCGCCCGCTTCCCGGCCGGCCGCTGGGCCGATGTTGTGATCTCGACGACCGACGGCCGTTTGCTCGTTTCAGGTGATGTCCACGCGCGCGGCGGACCGGAGGCGCCGCTGACGGATCTGGAAATCGAGGCCAAGTACATGGAATTCGCGACGCCGGTGCTTGGACAGGGCCGCGCCGCGGCGATCCGCGACAAAGTGCTCTCGCTCAACGACCGCGACAGTCTCTTTTCCGATCTCTCGGCGTTGCTCTACGATCCTCCAGTGATCACCAAGATGCTCCAGCGGCCGGCCTGGTAGTCCCAAGATGCCGCTCAGGCTCCTGAAATACGGCCTCAGCCGGGACTATCCGGTCAGCGGCGACATTCCCGCAACGCCGGACCTCAAGCCCTCCTACGATGTGGTCATCGTCGGTGGCGGCGGCCACGGACTGTCATGCGCGCATCACCTTGCGAAATACCATGGCATAAGCAGTGTCGCGGTGATCGAGAAGGGTTACCTTGCCGGCGGTAACACCGCGCGTAACACCACGACGATCCGCTCGAACTACATCACCCCCGAAGGCATCGCCTTCTACAAGGAAGGCGTCGAGCTGTTCGAGACCCTGTCGCAGGAACTCGACTTCAACGTCATGTTCTCGCAACGCGGCCAGTTGACGCTGGCACACACGGAGGCGACCTTGCGCAGCTTTCATGCGCGCGCCGAGATGGGCAAGCATCTGGGTACGCGCACCGAAGTTGTCGACCAGAAGGCGGTCGAGGAACTCGTCCCAACCCTGAACATGGATTATGGCGGTTCGCTCGAAATCCTCGGCGGGCTTTGGCATGCCGACGGCGGTACCGCCAGGCATGATGCCGTTGCCTGGGGCTATGCCGCGCAGGCGTCGCGTCGCGGCGTCGAGATCCACCAGCGGACCGAAGTGGAAGGCTTCGAGGTCGTCGGCGACCGGGTCCAGGCCGTAAAGACGAACAGGGGCCGTATCGCCTGCGGTCAGGTGCTGATTGCGACCGGCGGGATGAACTACGACGTGGCGCTGATGGCCGGCGTCGAGCTTCCCATCCGCTGCTATCCGCTGCAGGCCATGGTGACGCAGCCGCTCAAGCCGTGGCTGCACACGCTGGTCTCTTCCGTCTCATTGCACACCTATCTGGTGCAGTCGTCGCGCGGCGAGGTCGTCATCGGCGGCGGGTCCGATCCCTACCAGCTCTACTCGACGCGCTCGACGCTGGACATGAAGGAACACCTCGCCGGGGGCGCAGTGCACCTCTTCCCGTTCCTGCAAGGCGTGCGGCTGCTCAGGCAATGGGCCGGGATCACCGACATGACGCCGGACTACAGCCCGATCATGGGTGCCAGCCCACTCGCCAATCTGTGGCTCGATTGCGGATGGGGGACATGGGGGTTCAAGGCGACGCCCGTCGCCGGCAAACGCATGGCGGAGACGATCGCCAAGGGGTGCATGCCCGACATCTTGAAGCCCTTCGCGCTCGAGCGGTTCGAAACCTTCCAGCTGCTCAACGAAATGGGCGCAACGGCGGCGAGCCACTGACCATGAAACTGCTGATTTGCCCGATGAACGGCCCGCGCAACATAGACGAGTTCCAGTCGTTCGGACCCGTCCGCGCCGAGCCGGACCCGGACCGAACCGCCGATGCCGACTGGTCGCGGCATCTGTTCCGCGCCGAGAACCGCAGGGGCATCGTGGTCGAGTGGTGGCGCCACGTGCCAAGCAATTACTTTTTTCTGGCCGAGCGCGATCTCGTCACCAATGAAGTCATCCGGACATTCGATCCGTCCGAACGCCGGGACCAATCATGAACCGGCTGCCTGCGCCCTGGGGAAGCCGGATCGATCGAAGCCGTCCCCTACGCTTCAGCTTCGAAGGCAAGGACTTCGAGGGTTATGCCGGCGACAGCATCGCCAGCGCGCTCGCAGCCTCCGGACAATGGGTGCTGTCGCGCTCCTTCAAGTATCATCGACCGCGCGGCATCCTCTCAATGACCGGCGCCGACGCCAACACGCTGGTGCAATTGCCGTTCGAGCCGAACGTCGCCGCAGATCGCACGCCGATCAGCGAAGGGTTGCGGGTCAGCGCGCAGAACGTCAACGGCACGCTCGAACGCGACGGCGACGCGATCATCGACAGGCTGGGACGCTTTCTACCGGTCGGCTTCTACTACCGCACCTTCATGGGGCCGCGCCGCGACAGCTGGCTGAAATTCTGGGAACCGATGATCCGCCGCAAGGCCGGACTGGGCGTGGTCGATACCACGGCCCCGCACCGGCATTTCGACAAATCGCACCTGCATTGCGACATGCTCGTGGTCGGCGCCGGTCCGGCCGGGCTGAATGCGGCAATCGCTGCCGCCGAGGCGGGCGCGGATGTCGTGCTCTGCGACGAGAACCCGGAAATCGGCGGATCGCTGACCTATGGCCGGCATGATCCGGCCATGCTTGCCGACCTGTCTTCCAGGCTGCGGGCATTGCCCAATCTGCACCTGCTGACCGGGACTGTCTGCAACGGATGGTACGAGGACAACTGGCTGCCGCTGATCCAGGGGGACCGGCTCTATCGCACCCGCGCCCGCACCGTGATCCTGGCCACCGGCTCGATCGAACAGCCTGCCATCTTCCGCAACAACGACCTGCCGGGGATCATGCTCGGTGGCTCGGCGCAGCGGCTGATCCGCCATTACGGCGTGCGCCCGGGACAAAAGGCCGTGGTGCTGGCCACCGGCGATGAGGGCTATTGCGTCGCGCTCGATCTGGTTGAGGCCGGCGTCTCGGTCATACTGGTCGCCGATCCGAGATCCGGCGGCGAGACAGGCACCTTCGAAGCCGAGTTGCACGGCAAGGGCGTGGCCATCCGGAAGGCCGTGACGATCGAAGCCGCCCAGGGGACCGCGGGAAATCGTCACCTTGCGCGGGTCCGTGTCGGCGGGCGCTGGATCGAGTGCGACCTGCTGGCTGTCTCGGCTGGCCAGGTGCCCGCCTGGCAGCTGCCTTGTCAGAGTGGAGCAAAAGTCGGCTATGACGCCGCTAGCGGATCGATGATGCTCAGCTTGCCGAAAACGCCGGTCCACCTTGCCGGCTCTGTCGCTGGAGACAGCGATCTACAGGGCGCGATTGCCGGCGGCCACCGCGCGGCCGTGGCCGCACTTTTGGGGCTCGGCCATGCTGTTGTAGAGGACAAAATATTCACCAGGCCTATGGCTACCAGCCCGGTCCATGTGCTGCCGATCGTTGCCGATCCGAAGGGCCGCGACTTCGTCGATTTCGACGAAGATCTGCAGGTCAAGGATCTCCAGAACGCGGTCAAGGAGGGTTATCGCGAGATCGAACTGGTCAAGCGCTTCAGCACCGTCGGCATGGGCCCGAGTCAGGGGCGCCATTCCGCGCTGGCAACAGCGAGGATCGTTGCCGAGGCGACCGACCGCACGGTGGCCGAAGTCGGCATCACCACTGCCCGCCCGCCGGTCGGACCGGAGACGCTTGGCGTGCTTGCCGGCCACCATGAACCGCTCGAGCGACGCACCGCACTGCATGCCAGGCATTTGGCGCTGAACGCCGTGATGAAGCCGGTAGGCGCGTGGTGGCGGCCGTATTTCTATGGCGATGCCGGCGCGGCCGAAAAGATGATCCGCGACGAGATCACGGCGGTGCGGCAAGGGGTTGGCCTGCTCGACGTGTCGACGCTCGGCAAGCTGGAACTGCGCGGGCCCGATGCCGGCGAATTCCTCGACCGGCTTTACACCATGGCGCATGCCAACCAGCCGGTCGGGCGTGTGCGCTATTGCCTGATGCTCAACGAGATGGGCTCGGTGGTCGACGACGGCGTCGCCTACCGCATGGCGGACGACCGGTTCTATGTGACCGCCACCACGGGCGCGGTGGCGCGTGTCTATGCCGACATGCTGTTCTGGAACGCGCAATGGCGCTTGCGGGTCGATGTCCTCAACCTCACCGGCGCGTTCTGCGGCCTGAATGTCACCGGGCCGAAAGCCCGGGCGGTGCTTGAGGCGCTGGAGAGCGACATCGATTTCGGGCGCGAGGCATTCCCCTATCTCAGCGGCCGCGAAGGCGTCATCGCCGGCGTGCCGGTGCGCGTCATGCGGATCGGTTTCACCGGCGAGCTGAGCTACGAACTGCATAGCCCATCCAGCCTCGCACCCGCCCTCTGGGACGCGGTGATGACTGCCGGCAAACCGTACGGCTTGAAGCCTTACGGTCTCGAAGCCTCGCGCATCCTTCGCCTGGAGAAGGGGCACATTCTGATCGGCCAGGACACCGATGCGATCACCACGCCGGACGAGCTCGGCTTTGGCTGGGCGGTCTCGAAGAAGAAGCCGTTCTTCGTCGGCAAACGATCGATCGAGTTGCGCGCAAGGCTGGGCCAGTCGCGCAAGCTCGTCGGCCTCCGATTTCCGGCCGATGCCATGGATCTACCCGGCGAAAGCTGCCTCATACTGCGCGGCAATGCTCCCGTCGGACAGATCACCTCGATCGGCTTCTCGCCGACGCTCGGCTGTACCATCGCGCTCGCCTACGTCCATGTCGACGACTCCACGGAAGGAAGCCTGGTGATGGTGAAGTGCCGGAACGGCAATCTGGTCGATGGGCCGGTGGTTGCTCACGCTTTCTTCGATCCCGCCAATGCACGGCAGGAGATGTAGATGGCGGCAAGTGCGGTGTTTCCCTTCATGGCCGGCGGCGCGGCGGACGGCACGAAGCTGCCCGCTGGTGCGTTGGCGCTGAGCGACCTGACGGCCAGTCCGCGTTTTGGCTTGAAGGGCGGCGGCAGCGCTGCCTGGCTCACGGCGCACGGCATCTCCTTGCCTGCGGTCAATCACATCGGCGCGTATCACGGCATGCGGATCTTGCGTCTCGGCAACGAGGACATCCTGCTGCTTGCCGAAGGTGCCGGCGAAGCGCTTGCCGAACTCAAAGCCGCCTGGGCGAACGAGCCGAAAGGCTATTCATCATGGCGCGAGGAAGGCTGGGCATGGCTGCGCATCTCTGGCCCGCACGCGCCGCAAGCGATGAGCCGGCTATGCGCGTTTGATCTCAGAGCCGATAGATTCGGTGTCGACGACATTGCGCAAACACGCGTCGGCCACATCGAGGCCGTCACATTCCGCTCGCAAGCAGGTTTCGATGTACTGTTCGACGTCACCGCATCGGCCTACTTCGCCAGGACGGCAGCCGCGGCGGCCAGACACTGCACAGATTTGCTGATCGATACGGAAGGACGCCCATGATCCGCCCGCAAGGAACCATCGCACCGATCCTGACGCCGTTCGAGGGCGATGGCCGCATCGCGCGTGACCTCTGGATAGGTCACGCCAAATGGGTGCTGGGCCAAGGGGCACATTTCCTGTCTCCCTTCGGCACCACCGGTGAGGCGCTGTCGCTCTCGCTCAATGAACGCACCCAGGCGCTGGAGTGGCTGGTCGAAGCCGGCATTTCGCCAAGCCGGCTGATGCCCGGTACCGGCGTTACCGCGCTGCCCGAAACCGTCGAACTGTCGGCGCACGCGGTAGGGCTCGGCTGCGCCGGCGTGATGGTGCTGCCTTCATTCTTTTACACCGCCGTCGGCGACGATGGCCAGAAACGCTACTACAGCGAACTGATCGAGCGGATTGCGAATCCGGCAATGAAGATGATCCTCTACCATATCCCGCAGAACTCCGGCGTGGCGGTGAGCCCGGGCTTGACGGCGCTTTTGAGCGAAACCTTTCCTGACACCGTCGTCGCCTACAAGGACAGCGCCGGCGACTGGAACAACACGGCGGCGGTGATTGCAGCGGCGCCAAAGGTTGCGGTGTTCCCCAGCTCTGAAGCGCAATTGACCAAGGGCCTGGCCAATGGCGCGGCAGGCTGCATCTCGGCCACCGTCAACCTCAACGCCGCGGCCATCCGCTCCCTCTATGATCGTACGCTGGCAGGAGAGGACGTCGCCGAGGCGGATGCAGCGATCAAGGCGTTCCGCAAGATCATCCAGGATGCCGGCCTGATCCCGGCGATGAAGGCCGTCATGGCGGTGCGCTCGGGCGACAGGCGATGGCTGAACCTGCGCGCTCCACATGAGAACGCGACGCTCGAGAGCGGCGAGAAACTGCTCGCAGCGCTCGGGCCTTCGGCCGATCACATTGGCCGGAGCTGAGACCGGCATCATGTCCCCTCGCCCAACCGTCATCCTGCACACCGACAAGCCGGCCGGCGCGTTGGCCGTGCTCGTGGAGACGCACCCGGACCTGCCGGTCCATCCCTGCGAGAGCTACGCGGCGCTTCCCGAGTTGATCGAGCGCGTGGCGGCGGAAGTGGTCTATTCCATCCGCTTCGATGGTACGCCGCGCTATCCACGCCAGGCCCTCGTCGAAAGCCCGACCGTAAAATGGGTGTCCATCGGCGGCTCCGGCACGGATCATCTGGGTCGCTGGGATCCGACGCGCGTTACGGTGACCAATTCCGCAGGCGTCGCCGCCGGCATGCTGGCGGAATATGTGTTCGGCGCCATGCTCTCCTTTTCGCTCGACCTGCGCGGCTTCGAACGCCGCCAGCAGGCTCGCCGGTGGGGCGGCGGCCGTGTCGAGCCGATCGAGGGCAAGACCGTGCTCATCATTGGCCTCGGCAAGACCGGTGAGGCCATCGCCAAGCGAGCACAGGCAATGGGCATGCACACACTTGGCATTCGCGCACGCCCCAAGCCGATGCCTTGCGTCGACGAGGTGCATGGTCCGGACGCGCTTCTGCCGCTGATTGGCCGCGCCGATTTCATCGTCTGCTGCGTGCCGTTGCTGTCCAGCACGCGCGGCCTGGTCGGTGAGGCGGCCTTCGCCGCGATGAAGCCGTCCGCCGTGCTCATCGACATTTCGCGCGGCGGCGTCGTCGAGGAAGCAGCACTTCTGGCCGCGCTCGACGTCAAACGGATCAAGGGCGCGGCGCTCGATGTCTTTGCGACCGAGCCGCTGCCCACAGAGCATCCGCTTTGGGGCTACGACAACGTCGCCATCACGCCGCATTGCGCGGCGGTCTATGACGGCTGGGACATCAAGTCGGTGCGCATGTTCGCCGACAATCTGGCGCGTTATCGCCGTGGCGAGCCGCTGGAGAATGTGGTCAGTCCGGAGCGCGGCTATTGAAGGCCGGGAAGGAATAAATTCGATGTCACAGGACAGGCGCGGCGGCGGCCGCAGATCGAAGCTGGGACGCAGCGGCGGCGGTATCGCGCAACTGCCCTGGCAACATGTGGAGAACCCCTACCCGCCGATGCAGTTGCTCGACGAAGAGCGGATGGAGCGGCTGCACGACACCTCGATGCGTATCCTGTCTGAACTCGGCATCCGCGTCATGAGCGAGCGCGTGATGGATCTGTTCGCTTCCGCCGGCGCCATCGTCGACCGCGAGGAAAAGACTATCCGTATCGACGAGAGCCTGGTGAACGAGGCGCTGCGTGCGGTGCCGTCCTCCTTCACGCTGACCAGCCGCAATCCTGAGAAGCAGGTGCACCTCGGCGGCAATTCGCTGGTCTTCGGCCTAGTGGCGGGTCCGCCCAATGTGCACGACCGCATCAACGGCCGCCGTCAGGGCAATCTTGACGATTACCAGAACTTCATCAAGCTGGCGCACCACTTCAATGCCATCCACATCATCGGCAACCAGGTGGTGGCACCGATGGAGCTGCCGGCCAATTCCCGCCATCTCGACACCTACCATGCCAATCTGACGCTGAGCGATCTCTCCTTCCACTGCACGGCGATCGGCCGCGCGAGGGCAATGGACGGAATCAATATGATGGCGATCGCGCGCGGCATCTCCGTCGAGGAGTTGCGCGCCTCGCCCGGCGTGACCACGATCATCTCGATCAACTCACCGCGCCTGTTCGACGACGCCATGGCCGAGGGACTGATCGCGATGGCCGAACATGGCCAACCGGTGACCGTCACGCCTTTCACCCTGATGGGCGCGATGACGCCGGTGACGCTTGCCGCAGCGCTTTGCCAGCAGAATGCCGAGGCGTTGTTCGGTGTGGTGCTGACCCAGCTCGTCAATCCCGGCACGCCGGTGATGTACGGCGCCTTCACCTCCAATGTCGACATGAAGTCGGGAGCGCCGGCCTTCGGCACACCGGAAAATGCCAAGGCCAACATCATCGCCGGCCAGTTGGCGCGACGCTACAATCTGCCCTACCGTACCTCCAACGCGAATGCCTCCAACGTCGTCGACCTGCAGGCCGCCTACGAGACAGAAATGGCGACGTGGGGCGCGGTGCTGGGTGGCGCCAATCTGATCTACCATGCGGCCGGCTGGCTCGAGGGCGGGCTCACCGCGTCCTATGAAAAGCTCGTGCTCGATGTCGAGATTCTGCAGAACATGATGGAGTTCCTGCGGCCGCTGCCGTTCCAGGAGGAGGATCTCGGTTTCGAGGCCATCAAATCGGTGCCAGCCGGCGGCCATTTCTTCGGCGCCGAGCACACAATGTCGCGCTACACCACCGCCTTCTACCAGCCCATGCTTTCCAACTGGCAGAACCACGGCGCCTGGGAGGAAGCCGGCGGCAAGGATGCGCTGGAGCGGGCGACGGAGCTCTGGCAGCAGGCCCTTCACGACTACGAAGAACCGGTGATGGACCCCGCGATCCGCGAGGAGCTCGACGCCTACGTCGCGCGCCGCCGCGAGGAGATCGCCGCCAATCCGGAAGGTTAGGACCTCCGATGCCCTATGATCTCGTCATCCGCCACGCGACGCTGATCGCCGGCGACGGCTCGAAACCTTTCGAGGCCGACATCGCCGTCACCGGCGACAGGATCGCCACCATCGGTCGGCTGGACGACGCGCAGGGCAGCGAGGAGATCGACGCCAAGGGCAAGGTGGTGGCACCCGGCTTCATCGACGTGCACACCCATGACGACGGCGCGCTTTTGGCGCCACGCGGCATGGACCCGAAGATCAGCCAGGGTGTGACGACGGCGATCGCCGGCAATTGCGGCGTCAGCCTTGCGCCGCTGCTGCTCGACAAGACGCCGCCACCGCCCTTCACGCTGGTCGGCGGCCGCGAGAATTTCCATTTCGATCGTTTTGCCGACTATGTCGCCGAGCTCAAACGGCGCGGCATCGCCACGAACGCGGCCCTGCTCGTCGGCCACACCACTTTGCGCCAGCGCTGCATGCCGGTGACCGACCGTCCGGCCAACGAGGCGGAGACGGTGGCGATGCAGGAAGCCGTGGAGCAGGCGATGGCCGAGGGCGCGTTCGGGCTCAGCACCGGGCTCGACTATCCGCCGGCGGTCAACTCCTCGACCGAAGAGGTCAAGGCGCTCGCCGCCACGGCGGCAAGCCTCGGCGGCCCTTATGTCACCCACACACGCAATTATTTCGAGACGATGGACGAGGCGATCGAGGAAGCCATCGACATTGCCGATCATGCCGGCGGCAAGCTGTTCATCTCACACCACCAGTGCACAGGCCGCGCCAATTTCGGCAAGAGCCGTCCGTCCCTGGAAAGGATCGACCGGGCGCGCGAGACGATGGACATCGGCATGGATGTCTATCCCTATGCCGCGAGCTCGACCGTGCTACGCCTGGAGCGCTGCGACACGGGCCTGAAGATCCTCGTCACATGGTCCGATCCGCATCCGGAGATGGCCAGGCGCGAGATCGCCGACATCGCGCGCGAATGGAACTGCAGTGAGCGCGAGGCGGGCCAGCGCCTGCTGCCGGCTGGTGCTGTCTATTTCCAGCTCGACGAGACGGATGTGCGCACCATCATCGCGCATCCGCGCACCATGATCGGCTCGGATGGCCTGCCGCACGACATCCATCCACATCCGCGCCTATGGGGCACGTTTCCGCGTGTACTCGGTCACTATGCCAGGGATGTCGGGCTGTTCAGCCTGGAGGAGGCTGTGTTCCGCATGACCGGTCTGCCCGCAAGGGAATTCGGCATCCAGCAGCGCGGGCTCCTGACTGAAGGCAATTTCGCCGACCTTGTCATTTTCGATCCGGCGACGATCATCGACACCGCCACCTTCGAGGAGCCGCGCCGGCCCGCTACCGGCATCGAGCATGTCTTCGTCAATGGCATATCCGTCTGGCGGGGCGGCAGGGCGACCGGAGCATTGCCGGGCGCGGTTCTCAAGCCCTCGGCCTCAAAGGTTGTCAGAGGCGCATGTGGCTGCGGCGTCGATCACAGAGCCTCGTAAATCCGGTCGACGGTTTCCAGCGTGTAGACAAATTCCACCGGCCGCGTGCAGCGCCAGCCGTCGAAAGGCTGGCCGGCGAGCGCCTTCAGCGCCTCGGGCAGGCGCAGGATGCCGCCGCCATAGAGCCGGTTGGCCATGTCGAGCATGCCGGTGCGGTGCATGGCCTCGCTCATGCTGCCGCAGGCCTCCTTGACCAGCCAGACGCGAAACCCCTGATAGACTGCGTCGAACACGCTCTCGGTCACGCAGCTGTCGGTCAGCACGCCGGTCACGATCAGGTTCTCGACCTTGAGATCGGCAAGCCGTTTTGAAAGGTCGGTTCGGCGAAAGGCGCTCGGCCAGTGCTTGTGGATGACGATGTCGCCGGGCAGCGCCGCCACCTCGGCGCAGATCGCGGCGCCATCGCTGCCGGCCACGGCGGAGCGGAATTCCTCGGTCAGGATTTCCTCCTGCCTAGCATAGCCGTCGCGTTCCTCCGGCGTCACCCAGGCCTGGGCATGGATGACCGGCACGCCCGCCGCGCGGGCGGCTTCGATCAGCGCGGCGGTGTTGGCGAGGACCGCGTCATAGTCGATCACCGGCCAGGCGGCACCGGGGCGGTACTCGTTCTGCAAGTCGATGACGAGCAAGGCGGTCGCGGCAAGGTTCATGGCTGTCCCAGGGGATTGTCGAAGTCGGTGACGAAGCGAAGAAGGAGACGGATCGCCTGATCGAGATCGGCGATCTCCATCGCTTCATGCGGGTTGTGGCTGCCGTTCTCGTTGCGCACGAAGATCATGATGGTCGCAATGTCGGCGCCGGCAAAGGTGGCCGCGTCATGCCCCGCCCCGCTCGGCACATGTGGCGCCCGCATTTGAAGTTCGGTGGCAGCGCGGTCCAGCCTCGCGATCAGCGCCCGCGACATGGTCGCCGGCTCCCAGGTGAAGCGTGGTCCGGCCTCGAAGCTGACGCCGCGTTTCGCGCCGACTTCGGCGAAGAGCGCGTGCAGCCTCGCCTCGATCCGTTCCAGGACAGCGGCCTCGGCGCTGCGCACATCGAGCGTGAAGCGAAGTTCGCCCAGGACGCGGCTGCCGCCGTGCTGGCTCGGATCGGATTCCACCCGACCGAAGGTGATGGTGGCTTCGTGACCTTCGCGCTCCAGCGCGTCCCATTCCGCTTCAAGGCCGGCGACCAGATCGGCAAACCCAAGCACACTGTCATGCCGGGCAAAGCGCGGCTCGGCGCCGGAATGGCCATAGGTCCCCAAGCATTTCGCGTCGACATAGCGGAAGCCGCCGGCAATGCCGGTGACGATACCGGCCGGCGCACCGGATGCGACAAGGCGCGGTCCCTGCTCGATATGCACTTCGATGAAAGCCGCGATCCGGCCGGCATCGATGCCCGGCACGCCGCGTCGCACGGCATCGGGGTCGAAACCCTCTTCCAACATGTGGTCGGCGAGCGTGCGTCCGCTGTCCGACCGCTTTACTTCGAGCGCCGCCGGCTGCAGCAGGCCAAGTGCGGCCTGGCTGCCGGGATAGGACAGCGGAAACCACACCGCTTCCTCGGCGCGCGTCGCCAGCACGATCAGGTCGCGCGGCAATTGGATGCCTTGCCCGAGCAGTTCGGCCATTACCGCCAGCCCGGCCACGACACCCGCGGCGCCATCGAAATTGCCGCCATGCGGCACGCTGTCGAGATGCGAGCCGATGACGATCGCCGGCAAATCCGGATTGCGGCCCTTCAGCGTCAAATAGAGATTGCCGGCCGCATCGACACGCGCCGTGGCGCCGAGCTTTTCCGCTTCATCGCGCACGAGATCATGCGCAAAACGCTCGCCAGCTCCGTAGGCGATGCGCGTGATCCCTGGCGCGTCAGTGGTGGCCTGCGCCAGCCTCTCCAGCAGATGCCCGGCCAACGTGCCGCCGGCTGTGAGGGTGCCATCGCTCATGAAGCAACCTGCCTGGTTTGAGACTCGTCGCCGCGCAGCCGATGTGGCGTGAGATCGTCCAACGACACACCCTGCCTTGCGACATCGTCTGGAAAGCCCTTGCCCGCGATCAGGCTGGCGCAGACGCGCGACAGCGCCGGCGAAGTCTTGATGCCGTAGCCGCCCTGCCCGACCAGCCAGACGAAATCCGGCACCTCGTCATCCGGTCCGACGACCGGCGAGCCGTCGGCAACGAAGGTCCGCAAGCCCGCCCATGAGCGCGACACCCGCTGCACATCGATCGTGGTCGCCCTTTCAAGACGCTCGGCGCCGATCGCGACGTCGATATCTTCAGCATAGGCATCCATCGGCTGAGAAAGCGTCGCATCGGCAGGCGAGACGAAGAGCTGTCCGGCATCGGGCTTGAAATAGAATTCGGCGCCGACGTCGTTGACCAGCGGCCACTCTGATATGTCGATACCGGCGGGCGCCGGGATATTGAAGGCCGTGCGGCGCTTAGGCTGCAGGCCGAGCGGGCGCACGCCCGCCATCAAAGCGATCTCGTCGCCCCAGGCACCGGCGGCATTGACGAGCGTTGGCGCAAGGAATGTTCCCGCCGGGGTTTCGACCCGCCACTGGCCGCCTCGCCGGTCGATCGCCTTGACGCCGGCATTGGTGACGATGCGCACGCCACGCGCACGGGCGCCGCGCAGATAGCCTTGATGCAGGCCGTTCACATCGATGTCCATCGAATGCGGTTCGACATAGGCGCCGGCGAGGTAATCCGCGCGCAGCACCGGCACGCGCGCAATCGCCTCGGCTTGTGTCATGGCGACAATCGAGGGCACCAAAGCCTGCGCGGCCTCGAGATCCTCGCGCAGGAGGTCGAGCTGATCGGCGCGCGCCACGGTGATCATGCCGCGCTTGCTGAGCAGCGGGTAATCGCAGAAGCCGGCTGGAGGTTCGGTCAGGAAAGCCCGGCTTGCCAGCACGATGCGGCGGATGATGCCGTTGCCGTAGTTCTCGGTAAAGCTCGCTGCCGAGCGGCCGGTGGTGTGGTAGCCGCAATGGCTTTCCCGCTCGAGCACGACCACCTTGGAAGTGCGGGACATCTCGAAGGCGGCGCCGGCGCCGGCAATGCCGCCGCCAATGATGATGATTTCGGTCTGCTCGGCGGCACTCATATCAGCCCATCCTTCAACATGACTGCCCAACCTTGCTTTCGCGCGGCACGGCAGGCGGCTCACCCAGGCGACCGCGGTGAGCGCGGCCGCGAGCGCCGCGCCCCTCGGCCAGGTTCTCCGCCAGCGAATTCTGCAGGGCGCAATCTTCAAGTGCGAGGTCGGTGACAAACGGCACCGGCTTGCCGGCGATCGCCATGCCTTTCAGCCGCGCCCAGACAGCGCGCCGCTTGCGCACCTGGTGCGACTGCAATTCGCTGATCTCGGCAATGCCGGTCTCGCGCTTGATCTCCAGCGCGCCGGTTTCGACTGCCGCGTCGAACAGTTCAAGGCCGCGCCTGGTGCGCACGATGATGCCGTTGAGCGCCTCGTCCTCGGCTGCCGGCCCACCATTCAGCCAGGCATCCGAAACGGCAATGTCCGCCACCTGGCCGATCGCGTCGGGACAGATCTTGCAGCGCGGCTGGATCATCCATTTGTCCTCGTCCTCCCACAGCTGCCGATAGGTAAGCTCGAAGGCGCGGCCGTCTCTGGTTTCGATCCGGTTGAGGCCGGGATTGCCGTAACCGCGATAACGGAACAACGCCAGTTCGTCCTCGGCGAGGCCAAAACGCTGCAGCACCTGTTCCGATTTCGACAGGTCCGATGCGCCGCCGCAAACGAAGGCCAAGGCACAGCGCATGTATTTGTCGACGCGCGGATCGAGCCGCGCCAGGTTGCGAACGGCGGTGATGTCGCAAGGCTTGGCAATCAGCGCGAAGGGTTCGCCGCGATCGAGGATGTCGCCGAAATCCGCCAAGGTCGCGGCCGGGCCGTAGCGCGAGCCCGCGCCCTCGAGCATCGAAGCAGCATCGAAGCTCAGCCGCCGTTCGCTGCGCATCGGCTGGGAACGCGATGCCGCGACATGCAGCACGAATTTGACACGCCCGGAGCTCAGCAGAAACTGGCCGAGCGCTGTCAGCACCCCGCCTCCAGAACCGATAAACCGCACGGTCGGATCTCCGGCGCGGCCGAGCACAAGCCTCTCGACCGGTCCCCAGACCGTGTCCATTAACGCGGTTTCGCCTGATTGGGCTTGCGGCGGACCTGCGATGCGCGTTCCCGGACAGACGGCGTTGATCCGCATCAGCGTCGGCCTGTCCAGCGCCTGCCTAGCCACCGGCCGCTCGCGGCCCTCCGGCGTCATCACCATTTCGATGGCATTAGGCGTGGCTATAGAACGGCAGAGGCCACAGCCGATGCAGAGCCCATTCTCGACGATCTCGCCGAGTGACAGCGGATCGGCCGCGCGCGGCATCGTGTCCTGACTGGCTTCGATGAGGCCCATCTCGCTCGATCTCAGACCGGTTCCGAAATGCGCCGGTACTGGTCGGGGCGGCGATAGAGCGCGAAGTTGAAATTCACCTTCCGGCAGGTCTCGATCAGATCGAGATCGGCGCGATGGACGATGATCTCGTCGTCGAGCGACATCGCTTGCGCGGCGATCTCACCGGTCGGCGCGATGATGCAGGATCCGCCTATCAGCGCCTGGCCGTCTTCAAGCCCGGCCTTGGCGGCGGCCGCCACCCACAGCGTGTTCTGGTAGGCCCCGGCCTGCATCGGAAGATGATTGTGGAACATGCGCAGATGCGCCAGCGCCGGCGCCTCGTCGAGCAGCAGCGGCGTGTTGTAGCCGATGAGCACGACCTCGGCGCCATTGAGGCACAGCATGCGGTAAGTCTCCGGCCAGCGTCGGTCGTTGCAGATCGCCATGCCGACACGGACGCCGCGATAGTCGAAGACGGGAAAGCCGAGATTGCCGGGTTCGAAATAGCGGCGTTCGAGATGCGTGGTGATGCCCTCCTGCGGCTCACTCGACCCCGGCACATGCATCTTGCGGTAGCGGCCAATGAAGCGCCCGTCCGGGCCGACAAGGTCCATGGTGTTGAAATGGCGCGTCCGGCCGTCTTCCCTGGCGATCTCGCAATAGCCGAGCGCGAGGCCGACCTTGAGGCGCGCGGCGGCATCGTAGAGGCGCTGCGTTTCGGGGCCTGGCATCGACTGTTCGAAGAAGGCGTCGATCTCCGCCTGATCGTCAATGCGCCAGCGCGGAAAGAAAGTGGTCAGCGCCATCTCGGGAAATACAGCAATCTCCGCACCTGCGGCGGTGGCCTGTTCCAGCAGATGGACGAGGCGATCGACTGTTTCGGCACGCGAGACGCTGCGCTGGATGGGTCCGGTCTGGGCAACCGCAATAGTCAGGCATCGAGCCATGGCGTCGTCTCCTCGATTGGTTTTCCGGAAAGAGTCGGATCGGCGGCGGTGCACGCTACGAATTGTCCGAACCCCGGCCGCACCTGCAGCTTGCCATCCACGACCACCGGCACGCCGCGCACCAGCACGGTGGTCGGCTTGCCGGTCACGCTCCTGCCCTCATAGGGCGTGAAGTCGACGCGCGAATGCAGCACCTGGTGCCCGAGCGTCCAGGTCGCCATGGGATCCCACAGCGCCAGATCGGCATCGAGGCCGACCGCTATCCGCCCCTTGGCATGGGCCAGACCATAGATCGCGGCGGCATTGCGAGAGGTGAGATCGAGATATCGGTCCAGCGTCAGCCGGCCGGTGAGCAGCCCTTCCGAGAAGAGCAACGGCAGGCGAGTCTCGATGCCAGGAATGCCGCTCAGCGTGGTGGTGAAGCCGGGCGTCCGCGATCTCGCGATCTTATCGGCGAAGAAATAGGGCGAATGGTCGGAGGACCAGAGATCGATGCCGCCTTCGATCAGCGCCTGCCACAGATGCTGATGGCTGCGCGGCGAACGCGGCGGCGGCGAAAAGACAAAACGCGCCGCATCGATGGCCGGGCGGTCGAGGTCGGCTGCGCCGATGAACAGATATTGCGGGCAGGTTTCGGCGATAGCGTCGACGCCGCGCGTCCTCGCTCGCGCCACCTCCTCGGCCGACTGCCAGGACGAGACGTGGACGATGGTCATACGCGCGCCTGTCATTTCGGCGAAGGCCAGCGCACGATGCGTTGCCTCGCGCTCCATCGTCTCGCTGTGGGCAACGACATGGTAGCGGATATCGGTGCGGCCGAGATCGATCAGCCGCTGGCGCGTGCGCCTTATCGCAGCATCGTTCTCGGCATGGACCATGACGATCCAGCCAAGCCTGTGGGCAGTATCGAGCACCCTGAAGAAGAGATCGTCGTCGACGGCAAAACCCTGATAGGTCATGAACAGCTTGACCGAGGCGATGCCGCGACCGGCGAGTTGCGAAAGCTGTTGCTCTACATCCGGGCCGGTGCCCATGGTCACCACGGCGTGCAGCCCATAGTCGATCACCGCGCGGCCTTTGGCGCGATCGAGCGCTCGATCAATGGCGCCGACAGTGCTCATCTTCCGACCCGGCATTCCGAACGGGACGATGCATGTCGTGCCCCCGAAGGCCGCCGAGATGGTGCCGGACTCGAAATCGTCCGCATTGCCGGCCCCGCCCCAGACCGGCTGGTCGAGATGGCAATGGGCGTCGATGCCGCCGGGCATGACCCAACGACCGCCGGCGCCGATCACGGATTTACCGGCCAGGCTGGTGCCAATGGCGGCGATGCGGCCGTCGTCGATGGCGATCTCGCATTCGGCCCACCCGTCGTCGAGCGCAACGCGTCCGCCTTTGATCACCAGCTCATGCATTTGGTTTTCCCACCCCAATCGGCGTCAGCCGACCGCCGCTGTAACCATGATCTCGACGCGATACTGGTCGCCGGCAAGTCGCGCCTCCACCGTCGCGCGCACCGGCATGGCGCTGCGATCGATCCAGGCATCCCAAGCCGTATTCATCATGTCGAAGTCGGCGATGTCGCGCAGCCAGATCTGGGCGCTGAGAAGTTTCGACTTGTCGCTGCCGGCCTTGGCCAGAAGTGTATCGATCTTGGCGAGGATCTGCCTGGTCTGCGCGGTGGTGTCGCCGGAAAGGTCGTCCGCCGTCAGGCCGGAGACATAGACGGTACCGCTATAGCGCAGCACCCGGCAGAAGCGTTGGCCATTATCAAGGCGTTCAATCGTCATCTCCTGGTCTCCTCTCGATCTTCGGCAGGCGACCCATCGTAGGGAGCGTGCAAAAGGACTGTAAAGCCTGTCGCACGGCACAACGCTGTTTTCCGCAACTGGGATGGCCAAAAAAAATGACGCCATAGCCGTGTCAATCTTCGCTTGTGGCATGCATCGCGAGGTGTAGCTTCCATCAGGGAGAGCAGCCGCCGGCCAGCGTGACTGCCAAGGGGAGCCGTCGCAATGCGTAAAAATCCGGCGTCGGTCAGTGATCCTGCTTGCGATCTCCGGCGCCCGTCCTAGCCGGCCGACGGCTGCATTCATGGGGTCGATCGCTCAATCCGCGATGCGCCTGTGGCGGAACGCCGAGCGCTCCCGCGCCACGCTGCCGATCATGGCAAGCGTCTGTCTCGCCTGTATCGGCAGCGCCATGCTGACGACTGCCGTCTCGTTCCACCTCGGCGAACCCGGCGTCGACCCCGACATCGTGCAGATCGTGCTGACCGCCTATCCGGTCGGCTTCCTGATCGGATGCCTGATGACGCGTCCATTGGTCGCCCGCTACGGGCATGAGCGGACCTTCCTTCTGATCCTGACAACAGCGCTGCTGTCGACTCTGGGCTTCGTCTTCACCGACTTCATGCCGGGCTGGTTCTGCTTCCGGCTGCTCGGCGGCATGTCGATGGCCTCTATGTTCGTCGTCTGCGAGAGCTGGATCAATCTCTATGCCGAACAGCACAATCGCGGCGCGCTGTTCTCGATCTACATGCTGACGACGGCGATCGCCGTGCTGCTCGGCCAGATCCTCGTCGCGCTGGTCGGCCCGCAATCTCCGCATCTGTTTCTGGTCGCGGCAGCGACGGTGCTTCTGGCCTTCGCGCCAAAGTTCGCTGGGTCGCGCTGGCCGACGCTGCCTTCGGTGCCGGCCGATCCGGTGCCGGCGCCCGGAGCGAAGGCGGACAGGCGACTCGGACCGCTGGCGCTTTTCAGGCTGGCGCCGGTGACGGTCGTCGCCATTTTCCAGGCCGGCATCACCAACATGAACATCTTCGTATTGACGCCTCTCTACGGCACGCAGATCGGACTATCGGCGGCGGCCACGGTCTGGCTGGTGACCACGATAAGCATCGCCGGCATGCTCGCGCAGACCCCGGTCGGCTGGCTGTCGGACCGGTTCGACCGCCGCCTGATGCTGCTGGCGCAAGGGCTGGTTTCGGTGACGACCTGCGCCGCGATCGCATGGGTCGGCACCCTTTCGGTGCCGCTGCTGTTCGTGCTGTTCTTCCTCTATGGTGCCACGGCGCTGACGATCTATCCGGTGGCGATGGCCTTTGGCGCGTCTCAGCTTCATAGCCGGCACATGGTCGCCGCCTCCGGGACGCTGCTTCTGCTCTACTCGATCGGCAATGTGGCAACGCCGGGTGTCGCAGCAGGGTTGATGGCGCATCTTGGGCCTCCCGCCATGTTCCTGTTGCTCGGCGGCGGCGCTGCCTTGGTCACGCTCGCAGCCTGCTACAATCTGTTGCGCCGGCCGGTCACGGCGCCGGTCATGCAAAGTGTCGAGGAACGGGTTTGAGGTCGCCGTGATGAACCGGCTTAAAGGCAGCGTTGTCCTGATCGCGGGTGCCGCAAGCGGCATTGGCGCCGCCATTGCCCGGCGCTGCGTTGCGGAAGGCGCCAGCGTGATCTGTGCCGACCATGATCCGGCGGCCGCGCAGGCACTTGCCGATGGGCTTGGCGCCGGGGCGGCCGCCTGCCGCTGCGATGTGACCAATGCGGAGTCGGCCAGGGATGCCGTCGACATGGCGAAGCAGCGCTTCGGCCGGCTCGACGGGTTGGTGCACAACGCCGCCGCACCATCGACGAACGCCACCGTCGTCGATCTCGACGAACAGTCCTGGCGCCGCGAGCTCGATGTCAGCCTGACCGGCGCGTTCCTGATGAGCAAGTACGCGGTGCCGTTGATCGCCGCGGGTGGCGGCGGTTCGGTGGTGTTCATCGGCTCGCAGTTCGGGCGGGTCGCGACCACCAGGGCCGTCGCCTATTGCGCCGCCAAGGCGGGACTGATCCATCTTGCCAAGGCCATGGCGGTCGACCATGCACCGGACGAGGTGCGCGTCAACAGCCTGTCGCCGGGCGCGGTAGCGACGACGCGCCTGCTGCGCAGATTTCCGGACTTCGAGGCGGCCAATGCAGGTCTTGGACCGGCCCATCTGCTCGGCCGCATCGCGGAGCCGGATGAGATCGCCGCGGCGGCGGCTTTCCTTTTGTCATCGGACGCGTCCTTCGTCACCGGATCCGACATGCTCGTGGACGGCGGTTATGCGACGCGCTGACCCTCTTCCATCCAAATCAAAGGAGTTCGCATGACGTTGCTCGTCACCGGAGGCACCGGCTTTGTCATGAGCGTGGTCGCGCGCGCGTGGCTCGACCGCGACCCGCAAGCCCGGGCCGTGATCCTCGACCGGTCCGGCCTCGACGCGGCGGCCGAAAGGCATTTCGCCCGGGTCCGAGACCGGCTCACAGTGATCGCCGCCGATGTCCTCGACCCGAAGGCCTGGTCCGCGACACTCGACAAGCATGGCATCACGGCAATCGTGCATGGCGCGACCATCACGCCAATCTCGCGCGGCAGCGCCTCGGAGGCAAAACGCCAGCCAGAGGCGGAAGACCCTGCCCGCATCGTCGATGTCAATCTGATGGGCACCGTGCGGATGCTGGACTGGGCGCGCGCGAGACCAGGTCTCAAGCGCTTCGTCTATGTCAGTTCCGGCTCCGTCTACCGTCACAATGGGCCCGACTGGGGTGGCGAGCCGCTGCCGGAAGACGGCTATGTCGCGCCGTTGACGCTCTACGGCATCTCGAAATTCGCCTCCGAGATGGTGACCAACCGCTATGCCGACCTGTTCGGCCTGTCGGCCGTCTCGGTGCGGCTTGCTTCGGTCTACGGCCCGATGGACCGCGCGACCGAGAGCCGCAACTTTCGCCATGTTCCCAACCGCGTCGCGCATATGGCTCTGGCCGGCGAGACGATCAGGCCGAACAGCCTGGAGCCCGTCGGCGACTATGTCGCCTCGACCGACGTTGCCGCCGCGATCCTTGCGCTGATCGATGCGCCGCGCCTCAATTACCGCCACTACAACATCGGCTCCGGATCCAGCCAGACCATCGGCGAGATCATCGGCTGGGCAAGGGAACGCGTGCCCGGACTGACGGCCGAGGTGACATCAGGAGAAGACGCCAATGTCGTCCAGGATGTGAGACTGAAAGGCGGCATGTGGGGGGCGTATGACATCGCTCGCATCCTACGCGACACCACATGGCGGCCGCGCCCCGGCAAGGAAGCCTTCCACGCTTACATGGACTGGATAGAAGCCAACGAAACGAGCTGAGAGGAACTTGCCATGACGCCGAGCGCTGCCTCGCAACCGCCCCAGTCGAGGGACTTCGTCGGCTATGGTCCGCATCCGCCCTTCGTCGTCTGGCCCGACGGCGTCAAGCTCGCCATCAACCTCGTGCTCAACTACGAGGAAGGTTCGGAATATTCCTGGCTCGAAGACGGCCGCAACGACAATTGGGGCGAGTACAATCTCACCTCCAGCCCGCCGGTGCGCGACCTCGGCACCGAGACGCATTTCGAATATGGCAGCCGCGCCGGTGTCTGGCGGCTGGCACGGCTCTTCGATCGCTACGACATCCCGATCACCATCTCCGCTTGCGCGGTGGCGCTGGAGCGCAACCCGCCCTTCGTCGAATGGATGAAGGCACGACGGCATGACCTGCTTGGCCACGGCCTGCGCTGGGTCGACTACACAACCATGGAGCGCGGCGAGGAAAAGCGTCATCTGCATGAAGCGATCGCGCTTTACGAGAAACTGCTGGAAAGACGGCCCCTCGGCTGGAACTGCCGCTCGCTGCCCAGCGTCAGCACGCGCGACCTTTTGGTCGAGGAAGGCGGCTTCCTCTATCACTCCGATCCCTGCAACGACGACCTGCCCTACTTCCTCAATCATAGGGGTACCGAAATCCTCGTCGTGCCCTATTCCAAGACGCTCAACGACAGTCGCTATCTGGTGGCGCCGGGCTACAGCAATCCGCGCGACTTCGCCGAGGATTGCCGCTCAGCGATTGACTACATGCTCGACGAAGCGGAAGAGACCGGCGGCCGCATGCTGACTATCGGCATCCATGCGCGCTGGATGGGCCAGCCCAACCGGGCGTCCGGGCTGCGCGAGGTGATCGAGCATGTGAAGAAAAAGCCAGCCGCTGCCTTTATGCGCCGCGAGGACATTGCCCGGTTCTGGCTGGAAAATCATGCCGGCTTCGAGCGGCGCAGCTGACGGAAGCAAGGCGGCATGTTCGAAACGCTGATCCGGGGAGCCACCATCGTCAACGCCGAAGGGTTCGAGCGGCGCGATGTCGGCATCACCGACGGCCGTATCGCAGCGCTTGTACAGCCTGGCGAGACGGCTTCGGCGAGAACCGTTTTCGATGCATCCGGTGCCTATTTGCTGCCCGGCCTGGTCGACGCGCACGCACATCTGCGCGAGCCCGGACTGACGCACAAGGAGGACTTTTCCTCCGGCACGCATGCCGCGGCCCTTGGCGGTGTGACGACGGTGCTGGACATGCCGACCGACGAGCCTTGGACGGCCACGGCTGAGCAGCTTATCGACAAGATGGCGATGACCGAAGACCGCATCCATGTCGATGTGGGCCTGCAGAGCGTCGTCAGCCGCGACCTGTCGCACATCCCTGCCCTGCTCGATCTCGCACCGGTCTCGTTCGAACTCTTCACCGCCGATGTGCCCGATGGCTTCCTCTTCGCGACGCTAGACGCCGTGGCCGAAGCGTTGAAGGCTTTCGCCGGCACCGAAACTTTGATCGGCATCTCGCCCGGCGATCAATCGATCCTGACCGGCAGCACAATGCGTGACGGCTCTGGCTCCATTGGCGCCTTTCAGGCCAGCCGGCCGCCGCTGGCCGAAGCCAACGGCATCGCCCGGGCGCTAATCGCCGCCGCCTCGGCCGAGACCAGAATTCATGTCCGCCAGATCAATTCCGAACTCGGCGTCGAGACGTGGAGCCGGCTGCGCGGCATGGCCGACGCCAGCGTCGAAACCACGCCGCAGAACCTGTTCTTCACCGCCGCGGATTACGAGGCGCGAGGCGGTAATCTAAAGGCTTCGCCGCCGTTGCGCGCGCCGCATGATGTGGATGCGCTGCGCGCCGCGCTGAGGGCGGGACTGATCGACATCGTCGCCACCGATCATGCCCCACACGCGCCGGCCGAAAAGGCGGCGCCCTACGCGGTTTTCGCCGACATTCCGGGCGGCATGCCGGGGTTGCAAACGCTGCTGCAGGCGATGTTGAAGCTGGTTGACGACGGTCTGATAAGATTGCCCGAGCTGGTGCGCCTGTGCGCCCGCAATCCGGCCGAGCGCTTTGGCCTCGGCCGGCGCAAGGGGAGGATCGCCACCGGCCATGACGCAGATATCCTCATCCTCGATCCGCGCCAGTCCAGCACGATCGCCAATGCCGACCAGGTGTCGCGAGCGGGCTACACGCCGTTCGACGGTTGGACCGTCGAATGGCGGCTGACAAGCGTCTTCCTGCGCGGTCGCGAGATCGTGCGCGAGGGAAAATTGATCGGCCCGAAAGTCGGACACATCGTCACCCGGGAAAGCTGAGGACCATGCCCCTGCTCACAGACAAGACCGCCGTCGTTACCGGAGGCAGTTCCGGCATCGGCCGCGCAATCGCGCTGAAATTCGCGGCCGAGGGCGCGAGCGTCGTCATCGCCGACACGGTCGAGCAGCCGATCGAGGGCGGTGAGAGCACCGTGGAGTTGATACGCTCGGCCGGCGGAGCTGCCGTTTACATCCGGACCGACATCTCCGACTGGAGCGCCGTTGATGGGCTGGTCGGTGCGACGGTCACGCAGTTCGGACGGCTCGACGTGATGGTCAACAACGCCGCGATCTACACCAGCACCAATCTGATCGACACCACGCCGGAACAATGGCAGCGCGTCATCGGCGTCAACCTGACCGGATTCTTCTACTGCTCTAAACGGGCGGTGATGCAGATGCGCGCCCAAGCGCCTGTCAACGATGTACGCGGCCGCATCATCAACATCTCCTCGCAGCACGGCATGGTGGCCTGCCCGGGCGACTTCCCCTATTCGGTGAGCAAGGGCGGCATCGTGCAGATGACACGGCAGATCGCCGTCGACCACGCCGACGACCTGATCGTGTGCAACGCCATCGCACCCGGCAAGATCATCACCGGCAAACCAGGCGTTGCCAACGACCCTGGCGCGCTCGACTATTCACACCGCCGCACGCCTTGGCCACGGCTCGGGCATCCGAATGACGTGGCAGGGGCCGCACTGTTCCTTGCCAGCGACATGGCAAGCTACGTCACCGGCATCAACCTGATGGTGGACGGCGGCTGGACAGCGGGCTGACCGAGGAGGACTACGTCCGCCCGTACCAGAGGGCGCATTCGATCGCCTGACTGGCAAAGCGAAGGCTGGGCGTCGAGGCGGCACAGGCAACTGGCATGAATGGCTTGGACGTCACGGGATCGAGGGTTTCGCCCAGTTAACACGGTTAGTTCCCAATGGCGGCAACACCACAGCCAGGTGCCGACCTTCGGGCAGCATAATCCCGAGACTGTAGTCCGCCGCTAGCTTCATGGCACCGAGGGCAGTCCCGTCATCCCCAGCGAACTAAAGCGGGATTTGTTAGCCACGCAAGCTCTGCCGCTACGCGCTCGACGATTTGCTCATCAGCGGATTCTTTCCGACGCCGCCCCCCAAATACGATCAGATCAGGATCAAGCATGCCAATGCAGCCGGCCGCCAGCCTGCCAATATCGGCGGCATGGCGTGCGACCGCCGCCATCGCCGGCAGTGAGCTTTCAAAGCATGCGCGAACAGATCCTTGGCCGAGTCTGAGGGGCGCCTTCCCCGACTGGCCAATCGACACGGCAACGCTCGATCAGCACCCGCGAGCCGAAGTTATATTCAAGCCCTTCACGAGAGGTTGACTCGCTACCCGACCACGGAAACGGCATGCGGCCGATCTCGCCGGTAGCACCGCCTGCGCCGCGATAGAAGCGCCCTTCGGTGATGAAGCGGAGGCCGACCTGCGCTCCAACCTGCAGAAAGGCAAAGGTCTGTTGGCATTGAGCGGCACCAAAATGCATCTCAAATGGCCGCGCAGTTGACGGTGTTTTCCACGGTGACGCCAAGCGGATCATCTTGACTCATGATGTCGCAGGCCGTTCAGGCCTCACCCGTTGCGTATCTAAGAATCGGGCGCTGGCTCGGTTGCGTACAGCAGGGCCAGCTCCTGTCTCGCGAATGATACGCGTCAAGCTTCACCCCACCTTCAGCCCGCCGAAGCAGGCATATTTCAGCTCCACATATTCCTCGATGCCGTACTTGGAGCCTTCGCGGCCGAAACCACTTTCCTTGATGCCGCCAAAGGGAGCAAGCTCGGTGGAGATCAGGCCTTCGTTGATGCCCACCATGCCGAATTGCAACTCTTCGAGGACGTGCCAGATGCGGTTGACGTCACGGGCGTAGAAATAGGCCATCAGGCCGTAGCGCGTGTCGTTGGCGAGGCGGATGACTTCCGCTTCGTCCTTGAAGCGAAAGACCGGGGCGATCGGACCGAAGGCTTCTTCCTGTGCCAGCCGCATCGGTGCCTGCATTCCGCTCAGCACGGTCGGTTCGAACCAGGTGCCGCCGAGGGCATGCGGCTTGCCGCCAGTCTCGATGCGCGCGCCGCGGTCCACGGCGTCGCCGACAAGCTCCGCCACTTTCGCCACGGCTTTCGCGTTGATGAGCGGCCCCTGCACGACCTCCGGCGCGCCGCCGTCGCCGACTTTCAGGCTGGCAACCTGCTCAGTCAGCTTTGCCACGAAGGCAGCGTGGATGCCGTCCTGCACATAGATGCGGTTGGTGCAGACGCAGGTCTGGCCGGAATTGCGGAATTTCGAGGCGATGGCACCGGCGACGGCGAGATCGAGGTCGGCGTCGTCGAAGACGATGAACGGCGCATTGCCGCCGAGTTCCAGCGACAGTTTCTTGAGCGTATCGGCGCACTGCCGCATCAACAGCTTGCCGACGGCTGTCGAGCCCGTGAAGGAGAGTTTTCGGATCACCGGGTGCTCGCAGAGCAGGCGTCCGATGCCGGCGGCATCCTTCGACGGCACAAGGTTGAGCACGCCGGCCGGAATGCCGGCCTGCCGGGCAAGCTCGGCCATCGCGAGCGCCGTCAGCGGCGTTTCCTCGGAGGGTTTGACGACCATGGTGCAGCCGGCGGCGAGTGCCGCCGCCGCCTTGCGGGTAATCATCGCCAGCGGGAAGTTCCAGGGCGTGATGGCGGCGCAAACGCCGATCGGCTGTTTCAACACGATGAAACGCCGGTCGCGACCGGCCGACGGGATGACGTCGCCATAGACCCGCTTGGCTTCTTCCGAGAACCAGTCGACGAAGGAGGCGCCGAAGGCGACCTCGCCGCGCGCCTCGTAGAGCGGCTTGCCCTGCTCGGCCGTGATCAGCCGGGCAAGGTCCTCGGTATGGGCGGTGATCAGGTCGAACCATGCGCGCAGCAGCTTGGCCCGTTCCTTGGCCGGGCGCTGGCGCCAGTCCACAAGCGCGCGCTCGGCCGCAAGGATCGCCCGCTCGACATCGACGGCGGCAAGATCGGCGACGCGGGCGAGAACCGCGCCCGTCGCCGGATTGGGAACCTCGAAGGTCGCGCCCGTATCCGCCCCGGCCCAGGCGCCATCGATGAAGGCCCGGTCGTGAAGCAGCGCGAGCGTCATTGTCCCCTCTCCACCTTTTCCAGTGCCGCCCGTAGGCTGTCCTTGAGGATGGCAATGCCTTCGTCGAGATGGTTGAAGGGGATGGTCAGCGGCGTCAGCACACGCACGACATTGCCATGCACGCCGCAGGAGAGCAGCAGCAGGCCCTTTTCGGCAGCGGTGTGCGTGATGGCTTTCACCAGTTCCGGCCAAGGCTGGCGTGTCTCGCGGTCACGCACGAATTCGATCGCCACCATGGCGCCAAGGCCACGCACTTCGCCGATGCAGGTGACGTCGACTGAAAGCGAGAGCGTCACGCCATCCTTCTCGTCGAGATGCTCGGGCCTGATGCCAAGCGTGACGGCCCGGCCGTTCTCCAACTTCGTTGCCAGATGCGTTATGTCCACCCTCGCCTCGCCGGCGAGCAGTGCCTTGCCGTCATCCGCCACAGTCGCCTTGAGGAAATTCATGCGCGGCGTGCCGATGAAGCCGGCGACGAAGGCATTGTCTGGATCGTCGTAGAGTGAGAGTGGCGTGCCGGTCTGCTCGATCTTGCCTGCCTTCAGCTCGACGATCTTGTCAGCCAGCGTCAACGCCTCGGTCTGATCATGCGTGACATAGACCATGGTGCGGCGGATCGACTGGTGCAACCGCTTGATCTCGGCGCGGAGGTCGGTACGCAAGGCGGCGTACCGACCGGCGCAGGTCTCCGGAAGTTCTATCTACCGATAGGGGTGAGGCGACCATGGCCGCAAAGCGAGCGGCGCGACCAGGGGTACCCACCTTCTCGGTCAATCCAAAGCGTCGCCGGTCTATCGATAGATAGATATTGACTCGGCGATGTGCCTCCGTTAGCTATCTATCGGTAGATAGCGTCCGACTATCTTTACAGACCATACGCTGCGCAGCCAGCGCTCGCCAAATCGCAAGGAGCTTTCAAATGTTCTTCGAACACAAGGTCAAAATGGAGATCAGCAGCAATCGGACCGCGCTCGTGCTTGTCGATATCCAGAACGACTTCCTCACTGACGGCGGCAAGTATTTCGTCATGATCGAGGAGCTGATGAAGAAGAACAACGTGAATGCCAACCTTGAGGCATTGCTTCGGGCTGCCAAGGACCACGGCTATCCGGTGTTCATGTCGCCTCATTACTTCTTTCCGCATGATCACAAAGGCAAGACCCGCCTGAGCCCCATGGAAGACCTTGCTCTTCACGGCGGCGTCGTAGCGCGCGAGAGCCCGCTTCACACGCACGACCTCCCGGGTAGCGGTGCGGACATTCCTGACCGATTCAAGCCATACATGGAAGACGAGAATACGACAGTCGTATCGCGCCACGTCACCTACGCGCCCACGAGCGACCTCGCCTATATGCTCCGTCGACGGAAGATCGAGACGGTTATCATGGCCGGTCCCGTAGCGAATCTCTGCCTCGAAGATCATATGCGCAACCTCATTCGGGACGGCTTCGAGACCGTGATGGTCCGTGACGCAGTCGCCGCAGCGGCGAACGAAGAAGGCTCCGGCCTCGACGCAGCCATGATCAACTGGCGCTTCATGGCCAACGCGGTGTGGACCACGGAAGAGGCCGTGCGCCGGATGGCCGAGGCGACCAAGGCGACCGCCTGAACTGATACGGCTCGCGCAGGCCGACACCGAAGAAACGACCATCGAACATGGCTCGCAGTCGAGACTTTGAGTTGCGCGTCCACCCGGCACTACCCGCAAGCAGACACCGTCAACTTTTCGACCACAGGAGATTCAAATGGGTAAAGGCACTATCCTCGTCATCGGTTCGAACGGGACCGAACTTGAAGCTAAGGGCGGCGGCACGATCACGATCGGTCAGTTCCTGAACGAAACCGCCGTCCCGCTGATGACTCTCGTCGCCGCCGGCTACGATTTCGTCCTCGCCACCCCGACCGGAGAGAAGCCGCATATGGACAAGGATTCCGATGCGCTGATCTACTTTGCCCAGGACAACGCGGCCCGGACGAAGGCTCGCGATTTCTTCAGCAACGATCCTGCCATGAACGACGTCCGCACGATCCGCTCCGTGATCGATGCCGGGCTTGAACGATTCGCCGGCGTCTTCTTCCCGGGTGGTCACGCGCCTATCGTGGATGTGATGCAGGACCCCGACGCCGGCGAAGTGCTGCGCTACTTCCATGGTGCCAACAAGCCCACCGCCGCGATCTGCCATGGCCCGATCAGCGTCTTGGCTGCGCTCGACAAGGCGCGCGAGTTCCGCGCGGCCCTGATCGATGGCAACGAGCTGAAGGCGCGCGAGCTGGGCAAGGACTGGCAGTACGCCGGTTATCGCATGACCGTCTTCTCGCGCAGCGAGGAGGAATATGCCGAAGAGAACGTCTTCCACAAGAAGCTGATCTTCAACATGCCCGACGCGCTCGAAGCTGCCGGCGCTAAGGTCGAGAACGCCGACAACTTCACCTCGTTCGTCGTTGTCGACCGCGAGCTGATCACCGCCCAGAACCCGATGTCGGACCACGAACTCGCCGCGAAGTTTATCGAGGCCCTCGAGAAGGCGGCCTGACACCACATCGCCGGCAGCAAACAATGCTCAGGAGAAATATTATGAAAACGTCACTTGTGGCCGCCACCCTCGCGGCGCTCGCATTCACGACGGCCGCCCAGGCGCAGGACACCTCTTCCTTTCCGCCAGCCAACGGGGGCACGTCGGTCTCCAACCCGGCCAGCCACTACTCCTTCACCGACACCGGCGCGAGGGGCGTGAACCCCAAGGCGGGCATCCAGGTCGCCAACGTCTGGGGTGATGTGACCAAGGGCGCTCACGGTGCTTTCTTCCGGTTCGATCCGGGGTTCGTGAGCAAGCTCCACACCCACACCTACGACTACTACGCGGTCGTCATCAAAGGGCAGCTGGAGAATTATCAGCCAGGACAGAAGCACGAGAAGCTTGGACCCGGCTCGTACTGGTATCAGCGCGGCAAAGAGGCTCACACGACCGCGTGCGTCTCCAAGCAGCCGTGCCAGATCTACATCGTCCAGCAGAACAAGTTCGACGCGCAGATTCCGCCCCAGACCGAATAAGGGACGCGCAATCCGCCAAACGTCTCCCGCCGCTTGGCCGGGGGCTCCACGCGGCGCGTTGCAACCCCCCATGGCACTGCGCCGTGTGCCGAATATGCCGGCGTGTCAGCGACCAACCCGGCCATCGCGCGAGTGATCGATCGTTGCGTTCGCCGGCATTCGATAAGCCTTCATCCGCAACGGCCAACGCCGACGGCAACACACGATTGGAATGAAATCATGACCGCCGAGAGCCTTTCCGAACGGAACAAGAGGACCGTCCTGGCGTTCTACAAGGAAGCGCACTTCGACGGTGACGTCGACGGCGCTATTACCCGCTATGTCGGGGACACCTACACCCAGCACACTGCCGGCTCCGAAGACGGCGTCGAGGGGCTGCGTGCCTTCATCAACGGCTTCCTGACCGCCTTCCCCAACGCCAAGGGCGATATCCGCCGCGTGCTCGCCGATGGCGACCTCGTCGCGGTCCACGCACATTGGACCGGCCTGGTCAGCGAGAACGGCGATGTCGGCATCGACATGTTTCGCGTCGAGAATGGCAAGCTCGTCGAGCATTGGGACGTGTTCGCCCCCGTCCCCACCACGTCCAAGAACGGCAACACCGTCTACTGACGCTCCGGTGAGGGCCGCTTCGGCGGCCCGCGACGCGGGCGTGCAGACGCGTAGGAGACAACAGCGTGGCCAATCGCAACACCAATTTGACCAACCCGCCGGTGGATGCAGTGGTCGACGCGATCAGCGCCGCGCCCGGCTTCTTCGGCTGGCGGGTCGTTGCCGCAGCTTTCACCGTCGCGGTGTTCGGTTGGGGCACCGGGTTTTATGGTCCACCCGTCTATCTCGAGGTCGTGCACCAAACGCGAGGCTGGTCGATCGCGCTCATCTCAGGCGCCGTGACCCTGCATTTCCTGGTCGGCCTCGCCCTCATCCCGAACTTGCCCGGCCTCTATCGGCGCTTCGGACTGCCGATCGTCACCTTCGCTGGCGGTGTCATCATGGCGCTCGGCGTCCTGGGCTGGGCCCTTGCGAACACGCCGTGGCAGCTCTACGCGGCCGCGGTCTTGTCCGGTATCGGATGGTCCGTCCTCGGCGCGGTTGCTATCAACGCTATCGTCTCCCCGTGGTTCGCCGCCAAACGCCCCTTGGCGCTCGGTGTCGCATTCAACGGGGGCAGCGTCGGAGGCGTGATCTTCTCTCCCTTCTGGGTCGCATTGATCGATAGGGTTGGCTTCCCTGCCGCGGCACTTGTGGTTAGCGCGGCGATGCTCGCCACTCTCGGCGCGCTGGCAGGTCTTGTGCTGACGCGGACGCCCGAGAGCCTGAACCAGGTCCCCGATGGCAGCCCGTCGACCGCTTCGGCCCTGCGCTCCGGCGCGACCGTTGAGACTTCCATGGCGGCCCCCCGATTCAACCTTTTCCGCGATCGCGCCTTTCTTACACTGTGCATCGGAATGACCTTGGCCCTGTTCGCACAAACCGGGCTCGTTGCGCACCTCGTCTCGGTGCTCGCACCCACGCTCGGAAGGCAGGGCGCTGGTCTTGCCGCCGGCGCCTCTGGCGTTGCTGCCGTCATCGGCCGGGTCGCCATCGGCTGGCGCGCATCGAGCACCTCGAACTGGCGCGCCATCGCGTCGTACAGCCTTGTTGCGCAAACGCTGGGATGCGGCGTTCTCCTTCTCGCTGACAGCCCAGCGCTTCTCGTGGTCGGCGTCGTGCTCTTCGGCCTTGGCGTCGGTAACGCCATCTCCGTTCCGCCGGTGATCGCCAATCTCGAATTTTCCAAGGAAGACGCTGCGCGGGCGGTGGCGCTGATCGTCGCCATCTCGCAGGGTGCTTATGCCATCGCTCCCGCCGTGTTCGGTCTCTTCCGCGAGCTTTGGTCCGACCAGATCATTTTCGTCGCGTCGGTCGCCATTCAGGTCGCCGCGATTGCCGCCTACCTCTTAGGCGCCGGGCGCGCCGCATCGCCGCACGACGCCATCGACTAGCAGCGCGGATCAGACGGGGAGCGGCGACGGCTGGCCGCGATCTCGGACCAGGGCGCGTGGATGTTGTCGCCAGCGCATGCCTGGCTGCGTCCCGCGTTACGCGCACGACCACCCTTCTTTGCCTCTCGGAGCATCGATCTTGAAAGGGCCTTTCGCGCCTGGTGCGTGGCCTGAAGGAGCACGCCACGCGACGTCCGTCGCGCGCAAACCAGCTCCGAAATCGTGTCAGGCCGCCACCCTTCTCGCTTCTGGCCAAGCTTCCATCGCAACCCGGCCGATGTTCTCAAGCTTTGCGCGGCTTGCTCCATCCCGGGCCTGAACGGCCATTCCGCGAACGATGGCGTGGATGAAGGCCGCAAGCGCATCGACGTCGATCGTGCTTGGCATGTCACCCTCCCTAATTCCCTTTCGGATGCGGTCGGCGAGGTAGATCTCGGATGCCGCGCGATACTCGACCATCATGTCACGGATCGGCATGAGGTCGGGCGCCTGATGCGTGCCCGACAAGGAGACCATGCAGCCGCGTGGCAAGTCCTCGCGTGTGAACTGTTCGGCGGCCGACTCGAGGAGATGCGCAAAGGCTTGCCGCGTCGTCACTCCGTCTTCCGACAGCGCGCTCTGGATCCACGTCTGCGCATAATCCATGAAGTTCTCGGTTGCCTCGCGGTAGAGGCGCTCCTTGCTGCCGAACGAGTTATAAAAGGTCGACGGGCTGATGCTCATCTTGGAGATGAGCTCCTCGAAGGTCGTGCCCTCGTAGCCATTGTCCCAAAACAGCTTCATCGCCTCGCGCAACACTGAAGGGCGGTCGAATGTGGACGGCCGACCGCGGCCGCGTTTTTGTGTCTCTGACATTTTTGGTGCTTTCACTCCAAAATTCGCTTGACTTGGTTTGGGCTCTCGCCATATTGGTGATTATAGGAGCAGTTACTCCAAAAATAAAGACCCCAGTTGAAATTCCTCGAACCACACGGCAGGCACACCATGAGCGACATTCTTTTGAAAACCCCGGTCGACAGCGCAGCGACCAATAAATCCAGCCACCGCAAGAGCTTGCGCTGGCAGCTCCCGCTTCTCACCGTACTCGTCGCCGGGGGTGTGGGCGGGTTCGCCTATTTCAGCCAGGACGTCTCCCAGGCCTCGGTCCCTCCCGCGGCTCCACTCGCGGCGGTGACCGTCAGCAACCCCCTGCAGCGGGACGTCGAAACCCGCCTCGGAGCGATCGGCCAGTTCTCGGCCATCAATCGGGTCGAGCTGCGCGCCCAGGTCGGCGGCACACTCTCCGAGATCCACTTTGAAGACGGGCAGATCGTGCGTGAGGGCGACCTGCTGTTTGTCGTCGATCCTCGGCCCTATGAGATTAAGCTCGGCCAGGCGAAGGCCGCACTCGAATCGGCCAAGTCGCGGTACAGCCTCGCGACCAACCAGCTGGAGCGGGTGCAAGCTCTCCTCAAGACCGGCAACTCGACCCGGGAAATCTATGACCAGCGCATTGCCGAGCAGCAGGCCGCACAAGCCGCGATCGACGACGCTCAATCGCGCATCCGCGACGCACAGCTCGACCTCGAATACACCAGGGTAACGGCACCATTCACCGGACGCATCGGCGCGCGGCAAGTCTCGATCGGCGGCCTGGTTGCGGGCAGCCGCGCCGCCACCAGCCCCACGACGCTGCTTGCGACGCTCGTCTCGCTCGACCCGATCTATCTCGACTTCGATATGAGTGAGCAGGACTACCTGACGTTCCAGCGCCAGCGCCAGAAGCAGGCCGGCCCGCTCGACAACAAGGTTGAGGCATCGCTGAGCGATGAAACCAGCTATGGCCTTCAAGGCGCGCTCAACTTCCTCGACAACACGGTCAACCGCTCGAGCGGCACGATCCACGCCCGCGCGACGTTCAAGAACCCAGACCTCTTCCTGGCGCCGGGACAGTTTGCCCGTGTTCGTATCGGCTTGACCGCTCCGGCTCCCGCGCTCCTCGTGCCCGACGCCTCGGTTCTTGCCGATCAGTCGTCGCATATCGTCCTCACCGTCAGCGACAAGAACGTGGTTGTGCCGAAGCCCGTGGAGCTCGGTGACTTGCGCGGCGGCCTGCGTGTCGTCCGCTCGGGCCTCGCTCCCACTGATAGGGTGATCGTCGACGGTATCCCGACGGCTCGTCCGGGCTCGGTTGTCGACCCGCGCGTCGAGTCGTCCAAGGTCGCCTGGAACAAGACCGCGACCGAATGAGGCCGCTGTGCAGCCGACAGGAGGCTGCACCGGGAAAGACAGTCTCGGCTCGTTCCGAGCTCTTTCAAGACGGAGGAACGTAGATCGCTCCTCCGCTTCCAATTTTCAAATCAGAGGAAAGCTCGCCGGCGTACAGCTCTATCGATAGATAGAGGATTGACACGCCTCCACTGACCCCTCTAATTGTCCCGGCAATCTATCGATAGATAGTTACGGTTTGGACTTCACGCGGTGTCGCCCGTGGTTGAACTTGCTCAAGCCTCGTCTATCCAACATCCAGGCTGAGTCAAACCATGAAGCTCGCGCATTTCTTCATCGATCATCCACGCTTCGCGACGGTGATCAATATCTTCTTCGTGCTGATCGGTCTGGCGATGCTGACGTCGCTGCCAGTCGCGCAATACCCCAACATCGTTCCGCCGACAGTGCAGATCACGACCGCCTACCCTGGCGCTTCCGGCCAGACCGTGGCGCGCACGGTCGCCACCCCGCTTGAGCAGGCGGTGAACGGCGTCGAGAACATGGATTACATCACCAGCCAGTCGACCGGGAACGGCCTCTTGACCATCACGGTCATCTTCAAGGTCGGCACCGATCCCAACACGGCGCTGATGTTGACTCGAAACCGGGTCCAGGACACGCTTTCACGACTGCCGCAGGAAGTGCAGCTCCAGGGCGTGCAGGTCAAGAAAACCATCCCAGCGCTCTTGCTCGGCGTGCATCCTTACTCGCCCGATGGTTCTCGCAGCGCCGAATATATCTCGAACTACTTCATCCTCCACGTCAAAGACGAGATTTCCCGACTGCCGGGCGTTGCAGACCTGTGGAATCTCGGCGAACGGCAATATGCCATGCGGATCTGGGTCGATCCCGACAAGGCCGCCTCCTCCAACATCAGTGCAAAAGAAATCCTGAGCGCGTTGCGCGCCCAGAACGCCCAGGTCTCGGCAGGCGTCCTCAACAAGCCGCCTGTGGCGAATCCAGCGGCCTATGAGATCAGCGTCGAGGCGCTCGGCCGTCTGACGACGCCCGAACAGTTCGGCGACGTCATCGTCAAGTCGGACACGCAAGGCCGGGTGACGCGGATCCGTGATATCGCCCGCGTCGAGCTTGGCGCGGCCGACTACGGCTCGAAAGCCTATGCCGACCGTTTCGACTCATCGCCGTTCTGGGTCATCGCTCAGCCCGGCGCAAACGTCGTCCAGGTCGAGAAAGCGGTGTGGGACAAGATGGCGGAGCTGAAGAAGAGCTTCCCGCCCGGCCTTGACTACATTAACATCTATGACCCGACGACTTTCGTCAGCCAGTCAATCGACGAAGTCGTGCACACGATCTTCGAAGCGATCGTCCTCGTCGTGATCGTGGTGTTCGTATTCCTGCAAAACTGGCGGGCGACGATCATCCCGGTGTTGGCCATCCCGATTTCGCTGATCGGCACGTTCACGATCCTCGCCGCCTTCGGGGTCTCGATCAATAATTTGTCGCTGTTCGGTCTGGTTCTCGCGGTCGGCATCGTCGTCGACGACGCAATCGTCGTGGTCGAAAATGTTGAACGCAACATGCAAGCGGGTATGTCGCCGCGCGAAGCCGCGCACCAGACCATGACCGACGTTTCGACGGCGCTGATCGCTATCGCACTGACACTCTGCGCAGTCTTCGTTCCGGCTGCATTCATTTCCGGGATCGGCGGCCTGTTCTTCAAGCAGTTCGCAATCACGATCTCGGCCTCGACCGTGATCTCCTGCTTCGTGTCTCTGACGCTGAGCCCCGCTTTGTGCGCCGTCCTGCTGAAGCCGCATCCGACCGGCGAGCACGCCAAGCCGCGTGGTCTTCGCCGGATCATGCCCGCCATATTCGGGCGGTTCAACCACGGCTTCGATTGGCTTTCGTCCGCCTACGGCAAGATGACGGCGCGCTTCGTCCGCGTCACCGCCATCATCGGCCTCGTGTACCTCGCGATGATCGGTCTTACGGGTTTCCAGATGTCGCGGATGCCAACGGGCTTCATCCCCGAGCAGGACATTGGATACCTAGTCGTAGTCATTCAGCTTCCACCTGGCTCAAGCCTTGCTCGCACGGATGAAGTTGTCCGGCAGGTGAACGATATCGCTCTCAACATCAAGGGTATGGAGCATACCTCGCCGGTGACCGGCTTCGACGTGACGACCAACACCGTCGCGCCCAACGCAGGTACGATCTTCGTCGCGCTGCCTTCGCTCTATGGAAAGAACATTCCGGGCGTGAACGCTGCGGCCATGCTCAAGATCCTTCGCGAAAAGGTCGCCGTCGTGAAGGACGCCTATGTTATCACGGTCATGCCGCCGCCCGTTCAGGGTCTCGGCTCAGCCGGCGGTTTCAAGCTGATGCTCGAAGATCGCGGCGGCCTTGGGCCACAGGCGCTTGCCAAAGCCGCCAACGATCTCGTGGCGGCCGCCAACAAGGACCCGGCATTCGGGGGCGTATTCACCCTCTACAATGCAGGCTCGCCGTCGCTGTTTGCCGACATCGATCGGTTAAAGGCAGAGAAAGTCGGTTTGACGCCGGCCGACGTGTTTTCGACGCTGCAGCTCTATATCGGCTCGCAGTACGTCAACGACTTCAACTACCTCGGCCGGACCTTCCAGGTCATCGCGCAGGCCGATGGACAGTTCCGCGGAACGCCGGACGACGTCGCCCATCTAAAAGTGCGCAACACCGCCGGCGAAATGGTCCCGATCGGTTCGGTCGCGACCTTCCGCAGCGAGACCGCGCCGTACCGCGTGCCGCGCCACAACCTCTATCCAGCAGCCGAGATCATGGGCGCGGCTGGAGCGGGCATCTCCTCGGGCACCGCGATGACGCGAATGGAAGATCTCGCCAAGCAGGTGCTTCCATCGGGTGTCGGGTTCGAGTGGACCGAGCTGTCGTATCAGGAGAAACAGCAGGGCACGCCTACGATCCTCGTCTTCGCAGCCGCCGCGTTGTTCGTCTTCCTCGTGCTTGCCGCACAGTATGAAAGCTGGAAAACACCGCTGTCGATCGTGCTCATCCTGCCCATGTGCCTTCTCACTGCAACCGCCGGCTTACAGCTACGCGGCATGCCGATCGACATCCTCGCGCAGATCGGCTTCATCGTGCTCGTTGGCCTCGCCGCAAAGAACGCAATCCTGATCGTCGAATTTGCCCGGCAAGAAGAGGCGCGGGGCGAATCGCCAGAACAGGCGGCGGTCGGCGCGGCGAAGACACGACTTCGTCCGATCCTGATGACCTCGTTTGCCTTCATCCTGGGTGTGTTGCCGCTTGTGACCGCGACCGGCGCCGGAGCCGAGATGCGGCAATCGCTTGGGACCGCCGTCTTCTTCGGTATGCTGGGCGTGACGATCTTCGGGCTCCTCTTCACGCCGGCCTTCTACGTGATGATCCAACGTTTCCGGGCAAACAATGCAGATGCGGTGGAGGAAGCCTCGGTTTCCCATTCCCCTTGACCTCGACCGGGACGGAGATCGGCGCGTTGCCGGTCTCTGTTACGGTGCTGGCCGCCGACGAGGCCGCCGCGCGGATTTCGGGCGAGTATTTCTACCATATGGAGCGCCGGGGCCCGAACTCGGAAACCCATGATCCCGCGCTTCAGGAACAGCTTCTCAGCCGCTATGCGAAACTCACCACCCTCCCCTTTCCATCCGAGATCGACCGATAACCGAAGACAGAGACATGGTGCACGCGAATAAGCAAATCAACGCCTCGCCATTGTCGAGCGAGAGGTCGCGATCGCAACACCCACATCCAGGTTTCATCACCAGCATACATCTCCCTCTTGTTCGCGCGGCCCGTCGCCCGCGCCTATCTTCCGATAGATATTGACAGACGATAGCGCCGCGCTTTAACAAAATGCACAGGTCTATCTATCGAGAGGTAGACAAAGAGCGTTGAGGGAGCGGTCGTCCGGCCGCGAGGAGGATTGGTCGCTGCATGAAACGAATGATCTTGAGTGCCTTCTTTTTCAATCCTCAGGGCGATCACCGAATTTCCTGGCGGCATCCCAATGCGCCGTCACGCGAGATCTACGACCTTCCCTATTTCCAGTCCCTCGCTGCAGTGAGCGAAGCGGCGAAGCTCGACGCGATTTTCGTCGCCGATCATGTCGGTATGTGGGACACGTACGAAAGCAACATCGCCCATTACGCCAATCCGCGCCTTGAGCCGATCACGCTGCTGTCGGCGCTTTCAGCAGTAACATCGCATATCGGGCTCCTTGCGACGGCCTCGGCTTCCTATACCGAGCCCTACAATCTGGCGCGCATGTTCGCTTCGCTCGATCATCTCAGTCATGGTCGCGCCGGCTGGAATGTCGTGACCTCGTCGATGGCTGAAGAGGCGATGAATTTTGGCCATGACGGCAACATCGACCACGCCAATCGCTATGAGCGCGCGGGCGAGTATGTCGACGTCGTCAAAGCCCTTTGGGACAGCATCGAGGACGACGCTATTTTGCTCGATCGTGAGTCTGGTCTTTTCGCCGATCCCCGCCGGATCCACCGGATCAACCACGCAGCCAAATATCTCAAGGTCCGTGGCCCCTTGAATGTGCCGCGCCCACCGCAGGGCCATCCCGTCATCGTCCAGGCGGGTTCGTCGGACGATGGCAAGAATCTCGCCGCACGACATGCCGACGTTCATTTTGCCGTCATACGGTCGGTCGAAGAAGGCCAGAAATATCGAGCTGATTTCGACACGCGGCTGGAACGTGCGGGCCGTGTGCCCGAGGATCTCAAGATCCTGCCGGGAATTCATCCCGTCGTCGCTTCATCGCGCGACGAGGCGAGGGAAAAGGAGGAATTTCTCCAGACCCTTGTTCCCGAGCGGATCGGCGTCGATCTCGTTTCGAGCTGGTGTGGAATCGACGTGTCGGGTTTTCCGATCGACGGTCCCCTGCCCCCATTGCCCGATATCGAGAGCTATGATGGCCAACGCTCCAATCTCGAACGGATGAAGGCATTCGCCGCGCAAGGCCTGAGCATCCGAGACGTCGCCCACCGTCTCATCAATGCCGGCGCGGTGCCATCGGTTACCGGCACACCAGCCGACGTCGCCGACCAGCTCGAGGAATGGTTCACGGCAGGCGCCGGCGACGGATTCAATCTGATGTTTCCCTTGCTTCCGGAGGATCTCGTGCAGTTCTGCACGCAGGTTGTTCCCGAGCTGCAGCGACGCGGCCTGGCGCAGTCGGAGTATGCGGGCGCCACGCTGCGTGACCGTCTGGGGTTGAGGAGGCCGCCAAATCGGTTCGATCGCGCGTGAGGTCGGCGTCGTTCATCCGGGAAGGATGGGGCGAGCGCCTCGACGCCATGGCGCCCTTCAGTGCGGACAATGTCGAATTGCAGGTGGCTGACGCCGACATGCCTGCGCTCCGTGTGGCGACTTGAGTAGCTGCGCGCCCGCCCCGCCGGACATGCCCGCCGCAGGTGCCCAAGCGCCCGTTGAGCGACAATTCTGTCCGGCCGAGAGCAGAAAGTTCGTCCTCATAGCGGCAATCCTGGCGTCGGCAATGGGCTTCATCGACACCACCGTTGTGGCGCTCGCAACGCCGGCGATCCGCGTCGACCTCGGCGCATCGCTCGTCGACGCGCAATGGATATCGAGCAGCTACATGTTGTTTCTGTCGGCTCTTGTCCTGCTCGGCGGTGCTGCCGGGGACGTCTTCGGTGCGCGCAATACATTCGCCTTCGGCATCGCCGTTTTCGCCGTTTCGTCGCTTGCCTGCGCCGCAGCCCCGGACGCATTGTCGCTCATCCTGGTGCGGGCAGCACAAGGCTTTGGTGCAGCCTTCATGGTCCCCGGCAGCCTGGCGGTCATCGCAAGGGCTTACCCGCCCAAGGAGCGAGGCGCCGCGATCGGAATATGGGCGGCGGCCTCGTCGCTGACCACGGCGGTTGGACCGCTGATCGGCGGCATGGTTCTTTCGCTCGACTCAAGTTGGGCATGGCGATCGATTTTTGCGTTGAACATCCCGATCGGCGCGCTCGCGCTCGTCATATTGCTCAGCCGTGTCCCCAGCGATGCCCGGCGCGACCGCCAGCGACTCGATCTGGTGGGCACCGTCCTAGTGACCGTCGCCCTCGGCGCGCTCGCCTGGGGCTTGACGGCGTCTGGGCCTGCCGGCGCCCCAGACTTGCTTGCCTGGCTGTCTCTCGGCGGCGGAGCGCTGATTTTTGCAATCTTCATCTGGTGGGAGCGGCGGGTGAAGGCGCCGCTCGTGAAGATCGGGCTCTTTTCCTCGCGCGCGTTCGCCGGAGCAAACCTCTACACGCTGGCTGTTTTCATCGCCCTCAATGCATTGCTCTTCTTCCTTCCGATGACCGTCATTTCCGCGTGGAACGTGCCCGAGTGGCAGGCGAGCCTGCTGTTCCTCCCGCTTGCGCTCGCCATTGGGGTCCTGTCGGGAACCGCCGGGCGGCTGGCGGATCGCATAGGGCCTCGTCTGCCCATGACCGTCGGCGCGGCGATCGTCGGTGTCGCCTTCGTGGGGGTTGCGATCAGCATGCCTTACAGAGAGTTCTGGATCCTGACCCTGCCTCTGCTGTCGGTGATGGGGCTCGGCATGGCCGCGCTCGTTTCGCCGCTCTCAACGGCGGCATTGGCGGCCGCTCCGGACGACGATTCCGGATTGGCTTCGGGCATCAACAACGCGGTGGCTCGAGCCGGCGGCCTCATTGCGGTCGCCGCGCTCGGCGCTGTGGCGTCTGCCGCTTATATGCGTTCTTCCGCCAGCGCTGGGGTCCCTGGCGATTTTGGCGTACGTCCGGTCGTGGCGCTTGAGCCGCTCGCGGAAGCCACCCGCGTTGCGGCTACGACGGTCGCGTTTCAATGGATCGCGGCGATCTGCGCGGCGCTTTGCTTTGCGGCGGCCGCGCTCGCGTGGATGACGCAGCCGCAGCGCTGAGCGCGAATTGCAGTTACGATGCTTTGAAAAGCGATAGTCTTGCGCCGAAGGTGTTCGCCTTGGGTCATTGAAGATCGTATTCGCTGAATCCGGTCAGCCGAGCGACGCGATCATAGAGGCGCCGTGCCGTCGCGTTCGTTTCGTGCGTCATGCAATAGACATTGGTGACGCCGATCTTCGCTGCTTCATCCTGCACCGCCTTGATCAGCGCGGTCCCTACCCTTTGCCGCGCGCGTCCGGGTCGGCGAACAGATCCTGAAGGTAGCAATTGTTCACAAGCGACCAGCAGCTGCGGTGATAGGGTAATGGACGAGCCCGATCGGCTTTTCGTCGATGATGGCGAGCAATCCCTTGGGTTCGAACTCGCCGTCGCTGAACAGCCGCCTCCAGGTCGTCTCATAGACCTCTTCGGACACGGTCGCCTTGTAGAAGTTCAGATATGCAGTCCATGGCCGGCGCCATTCGGAATGATCGGCTTGTTCGAACGGGCGGACGATCGTTGCGGACATATGTCTTCTCCTGTGATGAGTGTTGGGCGATCAGGCGCCCGCTCTTGCGGCAGGCCGAACCAAACCGGTCGACGCAACGCGGCTTGCTTGCGAGCCTTGATCAGAAGAGAGCGAGTTGGTCTCCCGCTTTCGGCGGCGGCTTGAAGAGATCAACGCGAAGCGGGCCAATCTTGCGATCGAGTCCGAACCTGCGGCGCGCCAGTCGAAATCGATCGACCAGCATGTTGGCCACCGGGCCCTCGCCGACCATGCGCAGGCCGAAGCGGGTGTCGTTTTCCTTCCCACCTCTCGATTGGCGCACAAGCGACATGACGCGTTCGGCGCGATCGGGCCGTTCGGCCGCGAGCCACTGCTTGAAGAGATCCTTCAACTCATGCGACAGGCGCAGCATCGAATAATGCGCATATCGGGCGCCGGCGTCGGCCGAGGCCTCTAGGATGCCCTCGATCTCGTGATCGGTGAGGCCGGGAATGATCGGCGCCACGCTCACGATAACGGGAATGCCGGCGCTTGAGAGCGCGCGAATGGCATCGAGGCGCCGGCCCGGCGTCGACGCCCGCGGCTCCATGGCCCGCGCCAGCTGACGATCGAGCGTCGTTATCGAGATCACCACGACGCTCAAGCCCCTCTCGGCCATCGGAGCAAGCAAGTCGATGTCCCGGGTGACGAGATGGTTTTTCGTGGTGATGCCGAGCGGATGCTGGAATTCGGCGAGCACCTCGATGACGCCGCGTGTGATCCGAAGGCGCTTCTCGATCGGCTGGTAGCAGTCGGTGTTCGCGCCGAGCTGGACGCGATCCGGCACGTAGCCGGGCTTCGAGAGCTCGGTCCGCAGAAGCGTCGCGGCTTGAGGCTTGAAGAACAGCTTGGTCTCGAAATCCAGGCCGGGCGACAAACCGAGATAGGCGTGCGTCGGGCGAGCGAAGCAGTAGATGCAGCCATGCTCGCAGCCACGATAAGGATTGACCGAGCGATCGAAGCCGATGTCGGGACTGTCGTTGCGTGACAGGATCGTCTTGGCGTTCTCGGCGGTCAGCGTCGTCTCGACACGCTCGTTCTCGTCCTCGTCGGCATATGTCCACCCGTCATCGACGCGTTCGCGCTGATACGGCTCGAACCGGCCGGACCCGTTCGAGCGCGACGAGCGGCCCCGCACCTCAATCTGATCACCGCGCAGCCCCGGGGTTGCCTGTTTGTTCTTGCCGCTCATTGACCCTCCGGAGCTCGATCTTCTCTCTGGTTGGAGTTTATCCGGGCCGACGCTGACTGCCGTCGGCGAGGCCGAAGGAACGGTCCGCTCAAGACGCTCTCAGCTTGTACCCTTGGCGTCGAGATCTTCCAATCGCACTCTCGCAAGGCGATCCTTGGCAGCGGTGAAGACGAGGTCGATCACCTTGCTGTCGTGGCCAAGCCTGAAGCACTCGACGACGACGCCGACCAGAACGCTTTCGCAGATGACCAGAAGGTCCGAATAGGAGCCGCCCGCCGCCTTGGTCTCGTTGATGATCTGTGCGACCACCTGCCGAGCGACCCGATTGTGCAGTTCGGTCCCCGCCTCGGCGGACAGCTCAGAATTCTTGGTCATTTCGGCTTCCCTCTCGCCCGGTCGAGGCAACTGCGCGTAACAGTGGCGGCTGTGGTGCACCAACCGACCGCTCTGCTTGATCCAGACCGCCGCGCGCTACCCGCCGGCAACATATTTCTATTCTCTCTATCGATAGATAGAGCTTGACGACGAATATTTCCAGCGATTAATCTTGGTGGTTCAATCGATCTATCGATAGGTAGATATTCAGGAGAGTTTTCATGCGCTTTCAGGATAAAGTCGCGATCATCACAGGTGGTAGCTCGGGCATCGGCAAGGAGGTTGCGACCCGGTTCGTCGCCGAGGGCGGCTCCGTGGTCGTCAACGGCCGAGACGCCAGGAAGGCAGCAATCGCCGCTCAGGAAATCGACCCGAGCGGCAAGCGTGCCGTCGTCCAGGTCGGTGATATCGCGCTCCCCGGCACCGGCGAAGCCATGGTAAAGGTCGCGCTCGAACGCTTTGGGCGACTCGACGTCCTGTTCAACAATGCCGGCATCTTCGGCCCCAAGCCGTTCCTAGAACTCACCGAAGTCGAATACGACCGCTTCATCGACACGATCCTGAAGGGCAAGTTCTTCGCCGCGCAGGCCGCCGCGAAGGCGATGAAGGACGCCGGCCATGGCGGCGCGATCGTGCATACGGGCTCGATGTGGGCCCTCCAGGCGATCGGCGCCACGCCGTCATCAGCGTATTCCGCCGCGAACGGCGGCGTCCATGCGCTCGTCAAAAACCTCGCGATCGAGCTGGCGCCTTACAAGATCCGCGTGAACGCGATCGCGCCGGGGGTGATCGAAACCCCGGTCTACAACACCTTCCTGACGCCGGAGCAGGTCAAGGCCGTCCTGCCGACCTTCAATGCGTTGCATCCGCTCGGACGCAACGGCCAGCCGGCTGACGCAGCCGAAGCGCTCCTCTTCCTCGCTTCTGGCCAGGCGAGCTTCATCACCGGCGTCATCCTTCCGGTCGACGGCGGCATCATGGCTGGCCGGCAGTGACCCGCACCCCCTACCTGCCCAAAGCCAATGCGTCCCGCGCGTGAACGCGGGACGCAGCACATCAACTCGCGCCCACGGAGCGCAGCCTCAATACGACGGAGAATTCCGATGGATAAGGTCGCCGAAAAGAAACTATTTACGCCCGTGCAGGTCGGACCGCTCACGCTGAAGCATCGCGTGGTGATGCCGCCGCTGAGCCGGCTGCGCGCGCAGCCGGGAACCGGCATACCGAGCGACCTGCAGCTTGAATATTACACGCAGCGTGCATCAGACGGCGGCTTGATCGTCACCGAGGCGACCGCGATCGCACCGTCGGCGCGCGGCTGTTACCACGCCCGGCCTCTACACGGACGAGCAAATCGCGGGTTGGAAGCGCATCACCGATGCGGTTCACGCCAAGGGCGCCTATTTCTTCAAGCAACTTTGGCCTGCCGGTCGCACCAAGCACATCGCGATTACGGGGTCGCAGCCGGTGACCGCTTCGGTCGATCCCGCTTACTGGAACGATACGAGCTTCGTCGTCGACACGCCGAACGGATTTGAACATCGCCGGCGTCGCCGGTCTCTGCGCGGTCCTCGCCGGCGTCGCGAAAGCCCATCTGCGCAAGCTCGGGACCTTTCGAGCAGGATCGGCGGACCGGACGAAGCCAAATTTGATTGTCGAGATCATGCGATCCCGGCGACCACTGGTCGGCTAGCCAAAGACCAGACGTTTTTCGACATCGCAATGAACTACGAAAAGACTTTGGCCACCTTCTTCTGGAGCGCTTCCATCGCCTCGATATACGGGATCGGTCCGTAACTCACGCGAGCGACGCCCAGTTTCGCGAGCTTGTCGTTGGACGGCACGCCTTCCATCACCATGACATTGACCGGCAGCGTCGCTTCGCTCGCGATCCGCTTGATCTGATCGGCGTCCGTCAGGCCGGGAATGAAGAAGCCGGACGCGCCGGCGGTCGCATAGGCCTTTTCACGTTGCAGGGCATCTTCGACATCGGCGCTGTTCCCGAGAAAGACGTCGGTGCGAGCGTTGATGAAGAATGGGATGCCCTTGTGCTCGGCCGCGCGACGGATTGCGGCGATGCGCTTGGCCTGCCGGTCGATGTCGTAAAGGCCTTTGCCTTTCACAACGCGGTCCTCGAAGTTGATGCCGATCACCCCGAGATCGAGAAGCTTCGAGATATTGGATGCGAGCTTTTGATCGTCGTCGCTGTAACCGCCTTCGAAGTCTACGGTGACGGGCACATTGACGCTCGAAGCGATCTGGCCGGCGACCTGTTCGGCAATCGCGATCGGAAGATCTTCGCCATCACCGTATCCCTGCGCGGCCGCGACAGACCAGCTGCTCGTCGCGATCGCCTTCGCTCCCGCTTCGACGATCGCTTTGGCGCTCCCCGCATCCCAGGCATTGTACAGAATCACCGGATTGCCTTTGACGTGAAGGGTGGCAAACTCCTTGGCTTTCTTGGCTTGGCTCACTGTGGTTCTCCTATCCTAGACCTCGCCAACCCGCGTGGGCGACACGCCCCATGCGCCGTGGCACACCGAATTCGTTTTGCCGAACCCCGCCGGCTGCGCCCTATCTATCGATAGATTGCCAATTGAGATTCTTTACGGACGGGCGGCCTTACTGTCAATCTCTATCTACTGGTAGAGCAGGTCCATGGCCGGCCTTTCAGATCCGCCGGCCTTGAATGAGACGATCAATCGATTATGCACCGGCGGTGAAGCTTTCACGAAACCGCTGGTGCCGCCCTCGAGGACCACGCCTCCACGCGGAGCTCGAGCAACGGGCTCGCGTCGCCGCGGACCTCGATGCAATCGTGGACGTCAAAATCTGCCTCGCCGACACGATCCTCGAACACGATCAAACCAAGATCCTGTACGGCACACGTTCTCTGCTCTCGAGCAATGGTACCGCGCGTTGGAGGACCAGCTCTTTGAAATGCGGTGTCGCCTGGTGATCGGCGAAGTCCTTTTCCTCGCCATAGTGTTCGTACAAGAAAAACTCGCCCGGCCGCTCGACAGACTGGTGCGCAATGAAGCCTCGGCAGCCAGGCTCGGCACGGCACTGCGGTACGAGCTCCTGCAGGATGTTCTCGATTTCGCTTTGATGTTCTTTTCTTGCGACCCAGCGTGCCACAACAATATAACTCATTTATTCGATCCTCCTGGCTTTACCATCTTGCCTTCAGCCCCCAATGGTTTCTCGCGTCGCAAGGTATTCACCTAATCATTTTTCGCCGCATTGCTTTTACAACGGTGCGGGTGCGGTTCGCGGCATCTAGTTTGTCTCGCGCCGGTCGAAGATGTTTCAGAACTTTCGAGCGCGTAATTCCCGATATCGCGGCGATGTCGAGATCCCTTTTCCTTCCGCGGCCCAAAGCGGACAATCCGCCTCACGCGGTGTAAGATGGACGTCGCCGTCAAGCGTGGCGCGGGGACATGCAGGAGCCGGCCGACAGCGTGGCCTGCCGCAAATGTGAGAGTATCCTTTGCCTATTTGCTGCACTCCGGATCCTGCCCACCAAACGAGATGGCGGCCATCTTTCCGTCGAGCGTCGGCACGGGAACGACATGGCCATGCAAGAGGCCGAACTCACGCGCTTCACCGCGAATTAGCCGCGCGGTGTTTGTGTCGCGCATTTAGCATGTCGATTCGATTGTTGAAGAGCTCAGCGCGGATGTCGCCTGATCGAAGGCGCCGATGTCGCCATAGGCACGAGCAAGAATCAACCCGCCCTCCAGTGTGGCGATGACGTGGTGAGCCCGCGCGGTCGCGCCAGGACCTCCAACGCGGCCTGCGAGATCCTCGATGCAGCGGCGGAAGAACGACTGCACCTCGGCCGTCACCTCCGGTGTCAGCGCGCCGGCCTCGGCGCCCAGAATGCCGCAGAGGCACATGCGCCCGTCGTGCTCGATCGTCTTTCTGACCGCTGCACGATAAGCGCTGATCGCATCTTCAGGGCTCTCATCGGGTTTTGCCTCGACAGACGCGAGGAATCGCTTCGCGTAGCGGCGGGCCACGGCCGCCGCCATTTTCGCCTTGGTCGGGAAGTGGTGATGGACACTCGCGCTCTTGATGCCGACCTCAGCCGCCAGGTCGCGGAAACTAAAACCGGCATACCCGCGATCTCGAATGTGGGCTTCGGCGAAATCCATCAAACGTTCGGCCGTTCCGCTCACGAAACCCTCCTGTCTATCGATAGATAGATCACTTGGGCGCGATTGGCTAGAGAAATTTGTCTCGTGAGACCCTATTGGAAGCGAACAACGCGCGTCATGGTTCGGGAAACGCCCCTGTTTCGGGTGCCGATTCGGCTACTTGAGACGCCGCGCCGCCGCCTTCACCGGGGCAGGCTTCCTGCTCCTGGTGAATTCCCTTGTGGCGTTGTCGTAGACACTGAAATCGTTCACCGCGTTGGCGACCACGAGGGCGCCGGTGATTGTGGAAAGCAACTGAGACGCCTCGTCCGGCGGCAAGCCTTCCTCGACAAGCTTGTCGTGGCACATCTTGAAGAAGCGCTTGACTTCGGCGGCCACCTCCGGGGGCAGATCCTGCGATGAAGCTCCGAGCACTGCGCACGGGCACATCCGATCCTGCGAGTGAAGCGTTCCGCGAAACGCCTTCACCCAGACTTTGATCGGGTTACTCTCCTTGACGAGTTCGCGCTCGATCAGTTCCGCTGTCTCGGCGGTGTAGCGCTTGATGACAGCTGCAGCGAGATCATCCTTGGTCGGGAAGTGGTAATGCACGCTCGAACTTTTCACGCCGACATCCGCGGCGATCTCGCGAAAACTGAAACCGTTGAAGCCGCCTCTCCGCATCCGCCGCTCGGCGGCGTCCATGATGGCGGCAGCGACATCACTCATCAGGCCTACTCCCATGGCTATCTCTCGATAGGTAGGGCTTTGAGAAACCAGAAACAACAACTTTAATCTATCTATCGATAGGACGTTGTGCTAGGGGCGATTCGGTCAGCATTCGAATGAGGAACGGTTCTGCCTAGCCAAGGGGTTGCGGACCGTGATCCGCCGGGACGGCGGCGTCTGTCCCCGATTGAAACTCCAAGCGAACGGGTTCAGCAGAATGTTCTCTGTTATTTTCGAGGTCCACCCAAAGCGCAGTGAATTCGAGCTTTACCTGGCTCTCGCCAAAGACCTGAAGCCAATCCTTGAGGGGATCGACGGTTTCATTGACAACGAACGGTTTGAGAGCAAGCGCCGGCCAGGGTGGATTCTCTCACATTCGACCTGGCGCGACGAAAAGTCCGTCGTTCGATGGCGCACAATCGCCAAGCACCACGAGACGCAACAACGCGGCCGCGACGAGGTTTTTCAGGACTACCACCTGCGTGTCGGCGAGGTCGTGTCCGATTCAAGGCCGCCGGACGGGGTAAAGCTCGTCGAGCAGCGACTGGACGAGACCGAGGTCGGCGCCGCAAAATTTGCTGCGCTGACTGAAATCTCTCCCGCCGGCCACCCCGTCCCCGAGAACCTCGCAGAGCTACTGGCGCTCGATCGACACCGCCCGGCCCTGCTGGACCATGACGTCGTCGCGAGCATCTACAACGAGGGGAAATTGGCGCTCCTTACGTCGTGGCGCGACCGCCGATCGGCGAAGGCGTTCGACGTCAGTCCTGCCGCGAGCGCTGGTGTGGTCAGGCATCGCGTCGTGCGCATCGTGCGCGACTACGGTATGTTCGATCGACGCGAGAGCCCGCAATACTACCCGGAGATTGCGCGCGTAGCTCAATAGGGCTTCCCTGGCGGCACCCGGAGACATCGGCCGGCGCAACGGCTTTTCGGCGCTCGTTCTTCAGGTGACGCCGTGCTCGCGACGGTCGCTTGCCGATGCCAATCCCAACGGATCGATTAGACGTCTCGCATCTCCAATAAGTAAGGAGTCTTGACGGGAATCGTGGTTCGGAAAAGAAGCTCCACCGGCGGACGACGGCGCGTTCCGGCAGGCCATCCGCACTCCAGCCAGGTGCCGTACGGCATCAATGTACCACGTCCGCGAGGCGCCGGTCGTCGGCGGGCGTTACCGCTATTTATGGGAGAGACAAAAGCTTCGGCGCCAAACCGGCCGAGCAGCGAGCTCGCGTCGAACGTCAGCAGGGCTTGCGGGCGATCACCGCATGCACGGCGCTGGCGCTCTATGGGCGATATCGACGCGCGACATGGCCGCCATGTCTGCAACCGAAAACTCACTATCCAGAGTGTGCAATTGTCCCGTCCGGCGATAGTAGCGGACCATCTCGCCGTCGACCTGCCCGAGCAGGCCGAAATCCGCAGGCTGAAAGGCGTATCTGATGCTCGCGGAGTTCACGAAGACGCTGACGACGCATGATGTCGAAAACGAAATCGTTCGTGCGCCGACGCATGACATCAGGCCGAGAGCGCTTCTTCAACCCATCGCGATCATCGACTTGATTTGGACCAAAGCAGACATTGACTAGCCATGCAACATAGCGTTCGGCCCCCATTGACGTTGCCACGCTTTGCCGAAACGGGTGCAATGCGCTAGCCTGCAAACATGCGCAGTCGCTGATAGATCATTTCGCTGAGGGGGCGAAAATTCATGGAGATGCAGCAGGTCCGCTATTTTCTGGCCCTGTCCAACACGCTTAATTTCACCCGAGCAGCGGAAGAGTGCAATGTCACGCAGCCGGCACTGACGCGCGCAATCAAGACCCTCGAAGACGAGTTGGGCGGGGAGTTGCTTCGGCGCGAGCGCCAGCACTCCCATCTCACCGAGCTTGGCCGGCGTATGCTGCCCCTGCTGCAACAATGTTACGATGCTGCCACCTCGGCCAAATCTCTTGCCAAGGCTGTGCAAAGCAGTGACGTCGCTCCGCTCAACGTCACCATTTCCAACAGCGTCAACATAGCGCTGCTGGTTTCGCCATTCACAGAGCTTTTCCGAGCCTACCCAGGCGTGCATCTTAAGATCAGTCGCGGTTCGCCGACCACTGTCATCGAAGCCCTCAAGAACGGCGAGGTCGAACTGGCGGTTGCCGGCCCGCTGGGACAGGCTTGGGATCGGCTCGACACATGGCCGCTTTTCCAGGAAGGGATAGAGCTCGTCGTGAATTCCGAACACCCACTTGCCCGTCGCAACGAGGCCGATGTCGCATTAAGCCAGTTAGCCGCGGAACCCGTGCTCAGCCGGATCGACTGGGAAACGAGCGAGGAGCTGTCGCGTTGCCTTTCAGAGAAAGGCCTGACACCGCGGACCGCGCATGAAGTCGAGACTGACCACGATTTGCTGGCACTGCTGGAGGCCAACGCCGGTGTTGGCTTCGTCTCAGTAACCGCACCGCGGTCGCCGAATATCCGTAGACTTAAACTGCGAGATGTCGATATCTCCCGAGTCGTAGCCGTCTACGCGGTCGCCGGCCGACATCGCTCCCCTGTGGCCACAACGCTACTCAACCTGCTGCGGTCGACCGACTGGTCGTCTTTTGGCGTCAGCGAGCCCGCCTGAGCGCCGCGATCAGATCTTCGATGCCCATCCGCCGACGGTAGTCGGGATCGACGAAGCGATCAGTGATGATCCCGTCGGTCCCAACGATGAAGGTTGCCGGGATCGGCAGGAACCAGCTGGCATTGCCCTGGTAGTTGGGGAGATCGAGGCCTAGCCCCATCAGCCGCTCCATCTCCGCCCCGACCCAGATCGCAAGATTGAGAGACAGGGCGTAGCCATTGTCCATATCGGTCAGGAAGGGAAAGGTGGCCCCGACCGCTGCCTTCATCGCCTTCGCGAATTTGCGCCGCTCGGGCATGATCACCACGACCTGGCCGCCCAGGGCCGCAATCTCTTGCTGAGCTTCGACAATGCCGATCGCGTTCAGACGGCAATAGGGGCACCAATGCCCACGTTGAAAGGTGAGCACGGCGGGGCCTCGCAGCAGCACGTCGCCCAGACTAACCAGTTTGCCCTCGTCGTCAGGCAGCAGAAACGCTGGCATGACATCACCGGGCACGGGCGCCATGGCGCCTGCCCCCTGTTTCTCCAGGCGCGCCACCAGGCGGTCAACCGCATCGGCGAAATTCGCGTCCAGGCGCCGCACCACCGCGGCAATCACCGCCAGCCGCTCGTTCAGAGAAGCATCAAGTTCAATGGCAGCCTGGATGGACTGTTCAAATGTCATTGCCTGGTCGTCGGTGGCCATTTCTGCACTTTCATCGATCTGACGCAGCCTATCATCGATGCCCCTCGGCCACGGCCATGCTTTTCCTGCATGGTTTTGATGCCTTGCGAGCATCAAGGCAGGCGAGGTTCGTATTCTGTTCGCCGCCTGACCTCAATTCGTAACAACATGTTCCTGATATCCAAAGAGAAGGTCAGGAAACCGTAGAACATGTCGGCAAGCTGCGATGCCGTGATGGCGTGCTTCATGGCAAGCGCAAAAAGATGGATCAGCTCTTCGCCGGCATGGCCGACAATATGGGCGCCAACGATCTTGTCCGTGGATTCCTCGACGATGATCTTCGACCACGCCACGGTCTCGGCATAAGTCCTCGCGGAGAGCCAGCCTTGCATGTTGTTAACATGGACCTTCACGCCAAGCCCTAGCTCTTTCGCCTTGGCCTCGGAGAGCCCGACACTGGCCAAGGCCGGCACCGTGTAAACAGATGCCGGTATCTGGCTGTACTGCGGCCGGTGTGTTGGCCCATCGACGATGTTGCGGCCAACGATGCCGCCCTCATAGGTCGCTACCGGCGAAAGCTGGGGAGAATTCCACACCGCGTCACCGCAGACATAGACGTCCGGATTCGAGCGCGAGCGCAGATGATCGTCTATTTCGATGCGGCCTTCGCAATGCACGATGACGCCGGCCCCGAGGTCGAGCCCCTCGACATTGGCCACGCGTCCGGCACAATTCACAACCCTGTCCGCGTCCACGGTGCACTCCGCGCCATCGGTGACAAGGCGACGCGCAACCGTCCGTCGACCTTCTCGATCTTCTTGACCCAGGCCAGGGTGCGGACATGCATGCCTATTTCGTTCGCTTTCGCCAACGATCTGAGCGACAGCATCGGCATCGAATGCCGCCAGGATATGTGGCAGCGCCTCCAGGATGGCCACATCGACGCCGGCGCGCGCATAGACTTGGCCCAGTTCGAAAGCGATGACGCCGCCGCCGATGAGGACGACCACACGGGGCAGCACCGGGTCGTTCAAGACATCGTCTGAAATCGTCAGATGCTCGGCGCCCGGAATTGGCAGCGAGCGCGGCTTCGAGCCGGTGGCGATGACAATGTTCCTGGCCTCGAGTTCGCGGCCATCGACTCGGATGGCATTGCTGCCGACGAATGCAGCCTCGCCGTCGATGACATCGACGCCTCGCATGGTCATCAATCCGAACAGACGAGATGGAATGTCCTTGATTATGTCCTTTTCCCGTTCGATCAGGGCTCGCCAGTCGAGCCTCGGCGTATCGACAGTGATCGCGTGCCGATCGGCCCGTTCGATCTCACCGAGCACATGGGCCGCAGCGACGAGCACCTTCTTCGGCGTGCAGCCGCGATTGGGACAGGTGCCGCCGAGGTCGCGGGCTTCTATCATCGCGACGGAAAGACCTGCGGCGCGCGGCGCGACCGTGACACCCATTCCGGCATTGCCGCCGCCAAGGATCACCACATCATACTTTTCCATCGCCCCGCCTCTGCCGTGCTAGTGAAGCTTGATCCGAGGTCTGGCGCGCCTGGCTATCATCTCGCCGATCGATGCAAGCGCAGTCTTGGCCGGACCGTGCACCGCATTGAGATGCATTTTGTGGAGCGAGCGATAGACGAGCCTTGCAAGCAGGCCTTCGATCTTCAGCCCGCCGATCAGGCTGCCGAACCCACCGTAGTCGGCCAGCGAGATGAGGGAGCCGTAGTCGCGGTAGCGGAATGCCGGCGCGGCCCGTCCCGTGAGACGCGCGGCAACCACCCTCACCAGATGATCAGCCTGCTGGTGGGCTGTCTGGGCCCGCGGCGGCAGGGCGAAGTCATGACCCGGCAGGACGCAGCCCGCGCAGTCTCCAATCGCAAACACATTGTCGTCTCCGACAGCCCGCAAGGTCTCGTCCACCATCAGGCGGTTGATGCGATCGGTCTCGAGGCCATCGAGCCCTTTCAGGAAATCCGGCGCCTTGATCCCGGCCGCCCAGACCACCAGCTCAGCAGGCACGAACAGTTTTTCACCGAGCCTGATGCCATCCTCCGTCACCTCGCTGACCCTGATGCCGCACCGTATCTGGACGCCGAGCTTGACCAGCAGGCGTGCCGAAGCACGCGCTATGTGCTCCGGCAGGGCCGGAAGGATCCGTGGCCCAGCTTCGACGATGGTGATGCGGATCAATCTTTCGAAGTCGACGTTGTCAAGATTGTGCGATGCAATCTCCCGCATCGACTTGTGCAGTTCGGCGGCGAGCTCGACGCCTGTAGCCCCGGCGCCGACGATGACGCAATGGAGCTGACCGGGCGAAAGCTGCTCGTATTGCGCGTTGGCGCGCAGACACGCGTCTAACATGCGCTTGTTGAGCCGGGCTGCCTGCTCCGCAGTATCCAGCGAAATGGCGTGACGCGCGGCGCCCGGCGTGCCGAAATCGTTGCTGACGCTGCCGACGGCCATGACCAGAGTGTCGTAGCCCAGCACACGCGGTGGGATGACCTGCCGACCGTCATCGTCGAAGCTGGGCGCGACAAAGACCTGGCGTTTGGCACGGTCGATGCCGACGACCTCGCCGATGCGGTATCGGTAGTTGTGCTTGCTGGCATGGGCGATGTATTCGACAGCGTCATGCGACGCGTTCAAGGCGCCGGATGCCACCTCATGCAGCAGCGGCTTCCAGATATGGGTGCGGTTGCGGTCGACGAGCGTGACGGAAAGCCGTCGCTTGCCGAACTTGCGGCCAAGACGCGTCGCCAGCTCCAGCCCACCCGCGCCGCCGCCGACGATGACCACGCGATGCAGCGACGTGTCCGCATGGGAAGGCGTCTCCGGAATCGTGCGGAACAGGGCGGCGTTGTTGGCAAGCACCGCCTCAGGGATCAGCCGCATGCCGGGGGTGATAATCTGCATCGGTATTCTCCATCGTTTTCGAGGCGCTGGTCCGTCACTCTTGCGATTCGTGGATAACGATGCCCTGCAGCATGTCGACTTCGCACTCCCACGGCTTTTCCGAGAGAACGCGCTGGCCATGTTCGTATCCCGCCTGCCAGCGCGTTCGGATTCCGGCGCGGGTGAAGTCGATGTCCTTGGTGTGGTCCTCGCCGTCCAGGCGTGGCGAAAGCAGCCGAACGAGATGCATGACAGAGGGGCAGCCATAGGATGCGAGTTCCTTGAACATCGGATCCTCGCGCCGTTCCTCGGGAACCAACTTGCCCATTTCGCGCACGACGTGGCGCAGACGATGCAGTTGCTCCTGGCGGGCAACGTGGCTTCTGCCGCGGCTGGCGTATTGGAGATCCTTCTGTCGTCCCATGACCTGCCAGATCGATTTCGGCTCCGTCGCGCGCGGCTGCCACATGTTTACGGCAAAGATCAGCGCGTCGCGCCGCGGACGCTCGTCCAGCACGACCTCGATGGGCGTGTTCGAATAGATGCCGCCATCCCAATAGGGCTCGCCGTCGATGCAGACCGCCGGGAAGGCCGGCGGCAAGGCGCCCGACGCCATGATGTGCGCCGCCGATAGCGGCATCAGACTGCTATCGAAATACTTGAGCTCGCTGGTGTTGACGTTGACCGCGCCGACCGTCAGCCGCGTATGGCGGCGGTTGAGGCAATCGAAATCGATCAGGTTGTCCAGCGTCCGCTTGAGGGGATCGGTGGTGTAGTAGGAGGCATTCTCCACACCGACTTCGCGATTGACCCCGAACATGGCGCTTGGGTTCGGTTCGAAGAAACCCGGTATGCCGCGCATCACCGTGCCCATATTGGCAAAGACGTTGCTCGGAACCGTCATCCGGAAGAACTCGTCGAGTGGGCTGCTGCGGCTGACGCCGTCCCAGAATTCGCGCAGCCTCGGCAGGCGGTTCTGCGGTTGGTTTCCAGCGATCAGCGCCGCGTTGATGGCGCCGATCGAGGTGCCGATCACCCAGTCCGGTTCGATCCCGCCCTCGACGAGCGCCTGGTAGACGCCGGCCTGATAGGCTCCGAGAGCACCACCGCCCTGCAGCACCAACACGGTCTGTCGCTTCACCGAACCGTCGGCCATATGGCCGGCCTCCGGCAAGGGTTCCGACGTCGAGGGATTTCGGGTGATCTTGTTCATGGCGTTTGCGCTCCTCGCTGCCGGTTTCAGTGGGCGGTCCAGCCGCCTTCGATCGGCATGATGGCGCCGGTGATCGAGGCCGCATCGTCCGAGGCCAAAAACACGCAGAGCGACGCAACCTGCTCGACCGTTACGAACTGCTTGGTCGGCTGTGCGGCCAAAAGCACATCCTTGATCACCTGCTGCTCGGTGATCCCGCGCGCCTTGGCCGTGTCCGGTATCTGCTTTTCGACCAGCGGGGTGAGCACGTAGCCGGGGCAAACCGCATTGACCGTAATGCCTTGTTCGGCGACTTCGAGCGCGACCGTCTTGGTAAGGCCTGCGACGCCGTGCTTGGCGGCGACGTAGGCGGATTTGTATGGCGAAGCGACGAGGGCGTGGGCCGAGGCGACATTGATGATGCGGCCCCATTTGCGTTCTTTCATCGCCTGCAGGGCGCGCCGGATCGTGTAGAAAGACGACATCAGATCGATCGCCACGACGGCCTCCCATTTCTCGATCGGAAAGTCGTCGATCGGCGCCACATGCTGGATGCCAGCATTGTTGACCAGGATGTCGATAGCCCCGAACTCGGCGATGGCCTTGTCCATCATGGCGGTGATCGCGCCGCCCTTGCTCATGTCCGCATTGTCGTAACGAATGGTCACTCCGTGGTCGGCGGCCAGTTTCGCCCGCAGGTGTTCGATCTCATCGGCATCGCCGAAGCCATTGAGAACGATGTTGCAGCCCTTGGCCGCGAAGGCTTCGGCAATGCCTTGGCCGATGCCGCTAGTCGAGCCTGTTATCAGAGCCGTCTTTCCTCTGAGCATCGTCATTTCCTTCTGTTGAGGCCGTGACCGAATTGACCAGCAAACGGCTGCGAGCACGGGCTTGCGCGCCCAGGTCTGAAATTCTGATCAAGTATGGCGAGCCGCCCAATGCAGCGGAAATGCCGTTGAGACATGGATTCGATAGCCGACGGTCTGACCGGTGCGGCGACGATGTCGCTCAGCAGGCCGGGTTGTTTGACGTAGGGGCAGCTAGTAAGATCGCACCGCAACACGGGTCGCGCCGTATGCCCGCCCGCCGAGGGGAGTTGCCGTGGAGATCAGCCAGGTCAGATATTTCTTGGCCGTTGCCAAGGAGCTGAATTTCACCAGGGCCGCCGAGCAGTGCAACGTCACCCAGCCGGCACTCTCGCGCGCCATAAAACTGCTCGAGGACGAATTCGGCGGGGCGCTTTTCCACCGCGAGCGCCGCTTCACCCATCTCACCGAGCTCGGACGCATGGTCGAGACCTATCTCGAAGGCGTCTTCGAGAACTCCCGCCAGGCCAAGCAGATTGCCGAGCAGTATGTGCATCTGAAGAAGACGCCGCTCAGGGTCGGTATCATGAGCACAATCGCTCCGGACGAGATCATAGAGCTGATAGCGGCCGTCCGTGGGCATCACCCCGGCGTGGAGCTTCACCTTTGCGATTCAGACGCCAAGAGCTTGCGGCGACGACTGCTCGAAGGCGACCTCGAGGCCGCCATCTATGCCTTGCCGTCGAACGTGCCCGATGAGGAAGTGCACTCACTTCCACTTTTTCAGGAGCAGATGGTGATGGCTGTCCATCTGAACCATCGCCTCGCCAACCAGCGCAGCGTGCGGGTGAAGGATATGAGCAATGAGAGCTACATCCACCGCAACAATTGTGAGTTTGCCGGCTACGCGGATGCCATTCTCGCCGAGCAGGGCGTCACCGTCAGCCCTGTCTACTGGAGCGATCGTGACGATTGGACACTCGCGATGATCGCCGCCGGGCTTGGCTTCGGTTTCATGCCCGAACATACCGCTAAGCACCCGGGCGTGGTGCCCTTGCCGATCACCGAGCCGGAATTCTGGCGCGAGGTCAATCTCGTCACCGTGCGCGGCCGCAGGCATTCGCCGGCAGTTGGCGCGCTGGTGCGCGAGGCCACACAGAAGAAGTGGTTCGGCGAGCGGGCAAAGGCACTATCCGCCGCCGAGTAGCATCGCTGCGCGAAACAACCCGCACCGCATGCCGAGCGGCAGAACTCCAGCCCATATCCGCACTCAGTTCTTCTTGATCGTCGAGGTCACGGACTGGATGACTTCGGTCGCCATTTTGAACTGGGCCTCGCGGTCGGCAATGCCATGGCGCTTGGCGATCCAGTCGAAGTCACTGTAAGCGGCATAAACCGCGCCATCCGCGGTCTGGTAGACCAGCACGCGCACCGGCCAGTCGAGACCGGCTTCGGGATTGGACGTGATGAAGGTCGTGCCAAGCGCGGGATTGCCGAACATTACCAGTCGCGACGGCCTGACATCGTTGCCCGCGTTGTTGCCAAGCTTTGCCTGGTCGATGACGCCGAAGAGCTTGATGCCCTTCTTGAGGACGTCCTTCTTGATGCGGGCGACGGTTTCCGCGACGGAATAGTCGCTCTTGACGGTGACGACACCATCCGAAGCGGCCGCCGGGGCGACGACAGCCATCAGCATAGCGGCGCCGGCAATCATGGTTTTCACGTAGCTGTTCATGTCAGTCTCCTTTGTTGGATTGCCTAGTTTTGATCTTTAAAGTCTCAGGTCTTTGGGGTTTGCAGCACGTGCGCCACCGCGATGGCGCAAGCGAGGACTGCGGCGAGCACAGCCACGCATGCGGTCCAGCCGATCCGGTCGTGGACCTGTCCGACGACGAAGCTGCCGACGAGCCCGCCCGCATAGTAGGAGGCGAGGTAGATGCCGCTGGCGGCGGCGCGGTCGCGCGACGCGGTCCGGCTGACATGGCCGGTGGCGATTGCCTGCGCCAGGAAGGTGCCGATGGCGACCAGCGCCATCCCGGTAAGCACCACCGGCAGGCTGCTCACCAGAAGCAGAATCAAACCCAGGATCGCCAGTGCGAGCGTTAAGCCGATCCCGATCCTTGGTCCGAGCCCCGTAGCAACCCGCCCGGCGAGCGGTGTGGTCAGCATGGATGGCAGAAAGACGAAATACACCAGTCCCAGCGCCATCGGCGACAGCGACAGTGGCGCGGCGACGAGTTGAAAGTTCACATAGGTGAAGGTGCCGATGAAGACGAAGAGGATCAGGAAGCCGACGGTGAAACAGGCGCGCAGCTCGGCGTTTTTCACAAGGCCCTTCCAGGCGGCGCGGGCAGGCTCGCTCTTGGCGTCAGCGCGCATCATTGCCGAGGTCTTCTGCAAGGTGAGCCAGACGAGGGCCGCGCCAATCAGATTGAGGGCCGCGAACGTCAGGAAGTTGGTGGAGATGCCAAACGTGTCGGCGACGGCAGCCGACATCAGCCGTCCGAAGAAGTTGCTGGCGACATTGCCGGTCACATAGGCAGCAAGTGCACTGGTCGTCTGCCGCGCGGAAAAGTGTTCGGCCAGATAGGCCATTGTCAGCGTGAATGCAGTCGACATGCACAGGCCTTGGGCGACTCGCAGCAGGGCAAAGATCACGATGCTGTCGGTGAGCGACAAGAACGTCGTCGGTATCGCCAGCATCGCAAGGCTGATCCAGATGCCATTGCGCCGATCGATGCCGCGCCCGAAGAGAGCGACCGCGATCCCAGCCGCCGCCATGCCGAACGTGCTGGCATTGACCGCGAAACCCATGGTCGCTCGACTGACGCCGAATTTTGTCACCAGCGAAGGCAGGATGGCCTGGGTGGCGAACAGATCGACAAGCGTGAGAAACGCGATCAGCGCTATCAGGCCGAAGCGCCAGCTGTCCGCGGCAACCATGCGAAGCCGCGTCGGTTCGGTGTGTTCGCTTGTCGTCATGGCAGGGAGCTCCCGTTGCGCACGTCCCCGGGCGATCACCCGAGGACGTGCTTTCAGATGCCGGTCATGAAAAGATCGCTGTAGAGTGGAGGATCACATCATGTGATCGTCGTGCATCGCAGGCGGCAGAACGTCGGCCGAATACAGCACAGCCGGAACCTTGCCGTTGTTCTTCCACCAATGGGCAAGCTGGCCAAATTCGGCTGTTACGTCGCCGGCCGGATGTTCGATGCCGACCTTGCAGGTGCTGCGATATTCGGTGATTGAGCCTTCGACGATCAGAATGTTGGCCGGGCGGACATTGTGCTCATGCCACGGCACGACGCCGCCGGGCTGAACGACGAGCTTGCGCAGGCGCAGCATGTTGCCTTTCCAGGCCTCGCCCTTGCTGCTCAGGTCGATCGCGGAGAGAACCGTGTCGACGACGCCGACCGGCTTGCTGGGATGTTCCTGGATGTCGGTCGTCGCGGCTTGGCCGGCAGGGCAGTCGCCGGCGAAAACCGGGGCCACAGAAAACGCAGCGGTCGCGGTAAGCAGTCCGAGTGTCAGCGCCAGATTCAGCGGCGCCCGCAATGCAAAAGTCTTGGAAGCCATGTTATTTCTCCTTTGTCAGTGCCCAATCGCATAGGCGGGGCATGAGTGGAGAGTGACGGCAGCCTAAAAGAAAGAGAAATGCTGACTGGCTCTTAAATCGATACCTGAAAATTATCATCGGCTGTCGCGAGTGCACCAAAAGGCGCACGACAGGACTTGTAGCGCGCCGCCACCATTTCTACAGTCTTTCTTCAGGCTGCCGTCTTGCGGAGCGCCTGAGGGATGGCGCTCTCCGGCCAGCCATGCGCCTTGACGCTGTTGACGAAGGCAGATGTCGCCGGCGAGAACCTGCGCCCGGCCACGACCACTAGAGAGACTTCCCGCCAGACTTCTGGGTCGATGACCGGCCTGACCTGCAAGCCCGGGATCACCGCGCTGAACTCCGGGATGAAGCAGATCCCTAGACCCCCGGAAACCATGTTCTGGATCCAGTCCTCGCGCTCGCTGGCGTAGGAGATCCTGAGCTTCACACCTCGATCTGTGCACAGACCCGCGAGGTGATCGCGATACTCGCAATTGAGCCGCCTGAGATAATTTTCACCATCGAGTTCGGAGATGGCCACGTTGTCATTGCGGGCCAGCCGATGGCCATTCGGGAACGCCAGGACGAAGCGCTCGCGGTAGAGCGGCGTGACATCGAACCGTTCCGGAAAACTGTTGCTGGACGCCATGATGGCGACGTCGATTTCACCGGATTCGAGCAGTTGCGAAAGCGAGGCGGGCACACCTTCCACAAGCTGCAATTGGATACCTTGCTGGCGCCTGTTGAAATCGGCCAGCAGGCCGGTGAAGCGGCGCGGTCCGATGGTGCACATGACGCCAACCTTGAGGTTGGCATTTTCCAGGCACAAGAATCTCGAGGCCTCCTGCCGCACTCCGGTCAATTCGTCGAGAATCTGCTGAAACCGAGGGCGCAGCAGCGCGCCTAGGTCGGTCAGGTGAGTCAGGTTTCGCTCGCGGCGAAACAGCAGGCCGCCGACCTCGTCCTCGAGCTGCTGGATCGCGCGCGACAGCGCCGGCTGGGTGACATTGCACCTTTCGCCGGCGCGCGTGAAGTTTCGCGTCTCGCACACGGCTAGGAAGTAGCGGATGTGATGAATGTCCATGCCGATTTGTCCCGAATTGCAAACGAGGCTTTTCGTAGCTTCGGAGCCTGCCGCAAAGCTTGTCTCGACGCCAATGCACTGCCGCTATGAAGTCGATAGCGGTCCGTCATGGCGTATTGAGAACGCGCGGCACGCCTCGTGTGCAGGAGGTGGTTCATCATATATCTCCTGGTTCCAGGCCGCGGTTCTGGCGACGGTGCGAAAGCAAGCGACACGCATCGCCTGGCCTAATCGGGCGAAGGATGCTGCGCGCGAATACTGTCAGCCAATGCAATCTGCCTATGGACTTCATGCCAGCTTGGCATTTCGTTCAAAGAAGAGGATGCGGCAGTCTCTCCACAAGTCGCCCTGCCGGCGAACTTGGGATGGAGATCAAGAGATGCACGCCCAGTTCGAGACGTATACTGACAAGGCCATCATTTCCGGGACCAGTTACCGACCGGAAGACCGCCAGTCCGTCGAGATTCTCGTTTCAACCGACGCACATGGCGCTTTCGTCTGGGGCGTGCTCGACCGGCTGCTGGACGAGCCGAACTGCACCTTCAACGCAGTCACCGCGTCCGGCTTTGGAGCGGTTGAAGCGGCGGTCTTTGCCTATGGCCTGGGACTCGGCGGCCGGCGCGGGGCGCGGACTGCACTCGCCAATTTCTGGCGGCGCGTCAGCCACGCCTCAATTTTCGTCATCGACAGAGCCAACCTCCTTCGATCGATACTGGAACAGTCAATCGAAATCGAGCAAATCCGCGACGAACGCTGCCCGGTGAAACTCGGCGTCCTGGCCGTTAGCGCCCGCACCGACGCCGTGAAGATTTTCACCGGTGAACAGTTGTCGATCAACGCGATCGTGGCGGCAGCCACTGTCCCCTTCCTCTCCTCGCCTATCGAAATCGACGGCGATACCTATTGGGGTGATGGCGAGCTCTCGCAGTCGCCGCCGGTTCGATCAACCGAAGCCCGCCATCGCCTGATCATCGCCGGCAGGCCTTCGGTGTTCGCGACGCCATGTCCGGATCGCAGCTTCGCAGCGAACCACTGCGCGACCAAATGCGCGCCAGTTCACACCATATTTGACAGTCGACATCATGCCGGGGCTCCGCTGCTTATGAGGCCCTGGATCGACTGGGGTGAGTTGACCGACATGCGCGACAGAGGGCGGCAGCGTGCAGCAGACTGGCTTGCGGCCGACCCTCTCCGCACTGATGAACTCCCGGCCATCAACTGCGAAAACCGATACGTCTAGGCGCCTCCCTCCGCCTAGCCGCGCCTGCTTCGCATACTCCCGAACGCAGGCGCCAAGCCCTCCGTGCCCCCGCCGGAGGGCTTTTTGCGTGCGGCCTCTTCAACATAGTGGCCGCGTATCAAATCCATGCCGAGACAGCATTTCAGCTCGGCATTCGGATCGGGGACACTGCTTGCAGACAGGTCGCAAGGCCAGTCTTTCCCTTGAAACGCAACCAGGAGATACGACTGTGATCAACACCAAGACCCTCATCGGATCGGCCCTCGCCACCGCCACTTCGCTCGCCGCCACAGCGGCCTATAGTGGCCCCGCCGCCCAGCCCAGTTTCTCGTTCGAGAAATGCTACGGCGTGGTCAAGGCCGGCCAGAACGACTGTCAGACCGCGACGCATTCCTGTGCCGGCACGGCCACAGCCGACAACCAGCCTGATTCCTGGCTCTACGTGCCCGCCGGCAGCTGCGCCAAGATTGCCGGCGGCAGCGACAAGCCGAAAGCCTGAACCATCCAGACTTAGAGCCAACCCTCTAGAAAGGAGCAGACCGATGTCCCGTGCGTTTCAGCCCCTCGCGATCCCCGCATCAGCGGGCATCGGTCTTCGCTCGCCTCACATCAGAGAAATGCTGACGCGAAGACCTTCCGCCGGCTGGCTCGAGGTTCATGCCGAGAACTACATGGGGGACGGCCCCAGCACCGAGGCGCTGGAACGGCTGCGCCAGATCTATCCGCTATCGGTGCATGGCGTTGGCTTGTCGTTGGGCAGTGCTAGAGGAGTTGACCGTGATCATCTGGAGCGACTGCGCAGGGTTTGTGAGCGCTTCCAGCCCGATCTGGTTTCCGAGCATCTCGCCTGGAGTGTCGCGGACGGTGCCTATCTGAACGATCTGCTGCCGCTACGCTATGACGAAGAGGCGCTGGGGATCGTGGCACGCAATGTCGCGGCGGTCCAGGACACGCTGAAGCGGCAGGTGCTGATCGAAAATCTGTCTGCTTATGTCGCCTTTGCGGACTCCTCGATGAACGAGGCCGAATTCCTGGCCGAGCTCGTAGCACGGACCGGCTGCGGTCTGCTGCTGGACGTCAACAACGTCCAGGTCTCGGCGCACAATTTGCAATATGACGCCAAAGCCTTCGTCGATGCGCTGCCAGCCGCGGCAATCGGCGAGATCCATCTTGCCGGTCACGCAACCAATCAGGTCGGAGCCGACACTGTGCTCATCGACGATCATGGCTCGCGCGTGCCGCCTGTCGTCTGGGCGCTCTATCAGCATGCCATAAGCCGGCTCGGACCGCGTCCCACGCTGATCGAATGGGACACCGATGTCCCGGTTCTCGATGTGCTCCTTGGCGAAGCCATGTGGGCCGACATGCTCACCGCTTCGATCATATTCAACCGCAAGCAGGCTGCGAGACAAGCCGAGGCAGCCAAACCCCGACCGATGTCCCTCACCCCCTTCGAAAGCGTGGGGACCAGCATGCCAGTGCTAGCAGCATTCGCTGCCGCCAAGGCCGGAGCAGCCATACCGGTAGCGTTGACGCCAATGGAAGGAGGATACGATGTTGCCGCTTGAAAACCTGCAGACCACCATTGCGCGCTCGGTGCTTGCCATGGAACCAATGGTCTCCGCGAAAACGCTGACCGCCGGCAAAGCCGATCCACTGGCCCGCCTGCGCATCTACCAAAACAACACGCGCAGTTCGCTCACCGCGGCGCTGATGGCGGTGTTTCCCGTCACCGTCCGGCTGATAGACGAACGCTTCTTCCGTTACGTGGCGAGCGAGTTCATTCGAAGCCATCCGCCGGTTGAATCGCGTCTTTCGCGCTATGGGGCCGGCTTCCCGCGCTACCTGAAGACGATCGACACGCTGTCCGACATGCCGATCGTCGCCGAAACGGCGCGGCTCGAATGGACCATAGCGGAGGCGCTCGATACAGCTTCGCTGCCGCCCCGCAGCCTCGCAGAATACGACAACACCGACCTTGGGCTGTCGCCGGATATCCTGCTCCAGCCCTCACTGCGACTGATCGTCTCGCACTGGTCGATCCTGTCGGTATGGATGGCGCATCAACAGGAGACGGTGGTCGACGAAAACATCACCTGGACAAGACGCCCCGAGCGCGTGGCGTTGTGGCGATCGGGGAACTACGTGCGGCTTTTTCTGCTCGACCGCGCGAGCTTCGCCTTCTGGCATTCGCTGAAGCACGGTTTTGGCCTCGAGCATGCCACTGGCCGGGCCTTGGCGCTCGACCCGGCCTTCGACCTAGTTTCAGCCCTTGTGCGTCTGTTCCGCGACAGGCTCGTCACCAACGTGCGGGTCGCCGCGAATTCCCCCTTAAACTGACGGAGACAGTCATGACCGCAATATCGGAGCAATCCTTGTCCAACCCGGCCGCCTTTGTCGGCCTCTACAAGCGTATTATCAGGCAACCCGAACACATTCCGTTTTCTCTGATCCAGTCCGCCGCACGTGTCGCGGTCGCACATGTCTTCTGGCAATCAGCGCAGTCGAAGCTGGCATCCTGGCCGGTGACGCTGCAGCTGTTCGCCAACGAATACAATCTGCCGCTCATCGATCCATCGATCGCGGCGCCTTTGGCGACGGCAGCCGAACTTACGGGCTCGGTCCTAATCTTCCTTGGACTGTTCTCACGCCTTGCGGCCCTCATGTTGCTCGGCGTCGTCTCTGTCATCCAGATCTTCGTCTATCCGGAAAACTGGGCAGAGCACCTGCTGTGGGCGTCGCTGTTGCTGCTTGTGCTGACGCGCGGGGCTGGCGTCCTCTCGCTTGATCGTCTGGCTGAACGCCTCTTCGACCGCGGGAGCGCCGGTTCAGAACGTTAGAAGCCGCGTGCTTCTGCGGCCGACCTTCCCAGCAGCGGCTACGAGCCCGCTAGGGCATCAACGCCTGCTCTGCGTCGTCGGATCGCCTCGGCGATGAACACACGCGAGAGTGCATGGTAAAGCGGCTCGCGCGAAACCAGTCGCGCCGTGCCATAGCCCAGCATCGCCGCGCACATCAGCGCAATGACATTGTCGTGGTTGCCGGTCATTTCGAGGATGATGACGAAGGCCGTCATCGGAGCCTGGACAACGCCGGCAAAATAGCCGGCCATTCCAAGCAGCGCAGCGGTGCCAGTGGCGGCGCTGAGGATTAGGCCAAGTGTGCTGCCAAGGCCGGCTCCTACGGCCAGCGATGGCGCGAAGATGCCGCCCGGAATGCCCGAAACCATCGAAAGGAGGCCAGCCGCGAATTTCTCAGCTGAGAAGAATGCCGGCAGCGGCATGCCTTCGATGGCTCCGCGCGCCTGCGCATAGCCGGTGCCGAAGGTGAGGCCATTCGAGGCTATCCCGATGGCGGCCACCGCCAGCCCGCAAATGCTTGCCACAACCAGTGTGCGCCAGAGCGGCTGCAACGCGTTCCAGCGCCGGATGCGGCGCAACGCCTTCAGCGCCAGCAGCGAAAACATCGCCCCCACGCCGCCGCCGATGATGCCGCAGGCAAGCACCAGCGGCCAGTCGCTGGCAAAGGCCACTGTTTCTTTGGCTACGCCGAAGTAAGTGTAGTTTCCGACCAGGCCCAACGAGGCGAGTCCGGCGAGGCCATTAACACCAGCCCATTGGTGCGGGATTCATAGGCGCGGCCCATCTCCTCGATAGCGAAGACAATGCCGGCAAGCGGTGTGTTGAAGGCCGCCGCTATGCCGGCCGCCGACCCGGCCAGGATCAGCCCGCGCGCCTGCGCTACGCCGCCCCAGCGCGCGACCTGCAGCATCAAGGAGGCGCCGACCTGCACTGTCGGTCCCTCCCGGCCAATCGAGGCCCCGCAGCCGAGACCGATGACGGTGAGCGCGATCTTGCCCACCATCAGCCGCAACGACAGGATGTGGCTGCGGTCATCGTCATCGCGCAGATGGCGCGCGGCGATAGCCTGCGGAATTCCGCTGCCCTGCGAGCGTGGAAAGAAGGAATGCGCAAGCCAGGCGCAAAGAACGAAGCCGAGCGGCGTCATGACCAGCGGCAGGTAAAAGCGCCAGCCGCCACCGCTGCCGATGACGGTATGGAACAGCGCCTGAGCCTGGTCGGCAAGCACGGCGAACAGCACGCTGATCAGTCCGATCGAAATGGCGCCTGCCCAAAAGACAATACGCGGCTGCCACACGCGTCGCGAAACCCACATCGCCTGCGAGCGCCGCAGCATCGGATGTCGTCGCGATTTACGTGCCATGCTGGATCCCTTGGTAATAGACCCGGCCTAACACACCCACCAAGCCGATCAACCTTGCTAAGCAGTAGCTAGGGCTGGCGAGGATCAGCAACCAGCGTAGTGACATGATTTCGATAGCGCAGGATCGATGGGACATCCAGCTGGCGCGCGGGCCGGCGGGATGGAAGCATTGACTGGGCGCGATGACTCCTCACATCGCCATTTTTTCACACTCGGCCTGGGCCTTCTTGGTCGATGTATCGACCATGTAGGTTTTGCCCTTGGCGTCGGTCATCATCATCATGCAATGCTTGATCGGCTTGGCCATTTTCATCATTTCGGCGCTCATCTTGGCGTCCGGCATCATGGTGCCCATATGCCCATCGGGCATGACGGCTGTCACTTGCCCGCCCTTCATCATGGACATCGTGCCCATTGTGTCTTCGGCAAATGCCTGCGAGGCGCAAAGAGTGGCAATGCTGACGGCGACAAAGATCTTGAACGAATACATTCGGAATACTCCCATTTTTTGAGGGGCACAGTTGCCCCATTCGAGGCTTCGCTGGAAATTAGGGTCAGTTACGTCGACACGAAGATGTGATCGTATGGCGCCTGTTTGCTGACGCTGAAGGCGGGACTGTGGACTTAAAGACCAGTCGATTCCGCTGTCATCGGTATGTGCCAGTCATACTCCATCACCGCCTTAGCAAATGCGGAGATGGCGGGCGAAGGCAGGCGATCCGCGACGGAGACCAGTGACACCTCGCGCACGATCTCTGGGTCGACGACCAGCCTGTGGCAGACGCCCGGCTGGCTGGCGGAGAATTCCGCGATGAAGCAGACGCCCATTCCCGCGGCTACCATAGCCAGGATCCAGTCCTCACGCTCGCTGCGATAGGCGCTCTTGATCTCGAAGCCGAGGTTTTGGCAGAGCTCGTCTATATGGTTGCCGTATTCACAGTTGATGCGCTCGAGATAGGGCTCGCTGCGCACGTCCGCGAGTTGTAGCGTGTTGCGCGTCTCGAATGGATGCCCTGTTGAAAAGGCAAGCCCGAAGCGCTCCGCATAGACCGGCTCCGCCTTCAACCGGTGGTCGAAGGGCTCGGGCCGTGCCAACAGCGCAATGTCCAGCTTGCCCTTCAGCAGAAGATCGGTGAGGTGGTCGGCGGCGCCCTCAATCACGGTCACCTCAATGCCCGGAAAGCGCTCGCGAAACGCGTTGAGGAAACCGATAAAGCGCAGCGGGCCGATGGTGCACATCACGCCCAGCGTCACCGGCGCTGTCTCAAGCGACAGGAAGTTTCTGGCGGTGCGTTTGGCGTGCTCCGAACGCTGCGCGATCTCGTCGAGGTGGCTTCGCATCAGCCTGCCGAAATCGCTTAGTTGGACATGGCTCTTGTCGCGATGGAAGAGCAGGCCGCCGAGTTCCGCTTCCAGCTTCTGTATGGCGCGGGTGAGCGCAGGCTGAGTGATATGCACCAGGTCCGCCGCCTGGCGAAAGTTGAGCGTCTGGCAGGCGGCCAGAAAATAACGAATTTCGTGCATTTCCATGACACATCCCCGCTGATGCCCGGCTTGCATCGCCGCAATCAGAACTCGGCATTATCGGCAGGTGCTATCCTTAGGTAAACTTTCTCCGCTGTCCATGGCGAGCCCATCCCGGCGGCGGGATCAGGCGTGCAGCCTTGGGCCGATATTTGGGATCGGGCCGGAGGAAAAGCCGATGCTGGAGCGCAACAAGGACAAGCAGCCCGACCAGGAAAAGCTGGAGGCCCTGCTGGGAAAGATGGTCGGCGATCTCGGTGCCATCACCACGGGGGCGGCCGTGCTGCTGGGAGACAGGCTCGGGCTGTTCTCGGCGATGAGCGAGGGCGGCAAGATGACCGCCGGGCAGCTTGCCGCAAACACCGGCACGCAGGAGCGGCTGGTCCGCGAATGGCTTTCGGCGCAGGCGGCCGCCGGCTATGTCGAATACGACGAGGCCAGCGACAGCTTCTACCTCAGCCCCGAGCAGGAACAGGTCTTCGTCAACGAGGACAGCCCCGCCTTCATGGCCGGCGCCTTCGAGGTCGTCTCGACGCTATGGCTTGACGAAGAAAAGGTGCGGCAGGCGTTTCGCACCGGCAAAGGGCTTGGCTGGCACGATCACAGCGCCTGCCTGTTTCGCGGCACGGAACGGTTCTTCCGCCCGGGCTACAACGCCAATCTGATCGGCTCCTGGCTGCCGGCGCTCGATGGCGTGGCCGAGAAGCTCGAGCAGGGCATAGACGTCGCCGACGTCGGCTGCGGCCACGGCGCCTCGACCGTGCTCATGGCCAAGGCATTTCCGAATTCGCGCTTCACCGGCTTCGACTATCATGCCCCATCAGTCGAACGGGCGCGCGCCGCAGCCAGAGAGGCCGGCGTCGCCGGCAACACCCGCTTCGAAGTGGCGGCGGCCAAGGACTTTCCGGGCACCTACGATCTCGTCGCCTTCTTCGACTGCCTGCATGACATGGGCGATCCGGAGGGTGCTGCCAGGCATGTGCACAAGGCGCTGAAGCCGGACGGCACCTGGATGATCGTCGAACCCTTCGCTCACGACAAGCTTTCAGCGAACCTCAATCCGGTTGGCCGCATCTATTACGCCGCCTCGACCTTCATCTGCACACCTGCCTCGCTGTCGCAGGAGGTTGGCCTCGGGCTCGGCGCCCAGGCGGGCGAGACCAGGCTGCGCAAGGTGGTTATCGGCGGCGGCTTCCGCCGCTTCCGCCGCGCCACCGAGACGCCGTTCAACATGGTTCTGGAGGCTCGCCCGTAGCCTGGTCAATCATCAATTTCCCTTTGGATTGGAGGAAGGCATGACCGCTTAAATGTCGTTCGGTTTCGCACCAAGCCCGGCAAGGAACAGGCATTCATCGGCGCGCGTAAGAAGGCGACGCTCGACGTCAAGGGCTTCCGCAAAGCCTCGCTCGTCAGGACCGGCGACCGAACTTTCTGCGTCGTCGGACATGGACAGTCTCGCCGCGGCCCCAGATGATCGGCCTTCTCGATACGATGCGCGATATGCTGGAGCATCTCGGCGGCGACCTCGGGATGACTGATCCCGTCTCCGGCACGTCCGTCGTCGAGATCCGGACCTGAAGCGGCCCAGCTGCAGGTTTGGTGTGCACCGCTCGGGCACCAGTGTGGGAGCCAGTCCATCAAAGTCAGCGGGGCGACGCACGAACTGCTGGAGCGCGACCAGTCTTCGACGTATAAGTAGACCCAATCTCCGGAGGATGAGCCATGAATGTAGTGCCTCAATGGCGGCTCGCAGGCGACTGGTTCGACATCTGCAGCTGCGACATCCCTTGCCCTTGCGAGTTCGCCCAGCGGCCAACGGGCAATCATTGCCAGGGCGTGCTCGCCTGGCATATGCGTGAGGGTCAGTATGGCGGCGTGAAGCTCGACGACCTGACGCTGGTGGCGCTCGGCGAGTTCGAAGGCAATCTATGGGCTGGCGAGGCAAAGGCCGTGATGGGCATGTATCTCGACGAGAAGGCGGATGAGCAGCAGCGCGAAGCCCTGCAGGTGATCTTCGGCGGCCACGCCGGCGGCTGGCCGGCGGGCTTTGCCGCTAATATCGGCGAGATGCGCGGCATTGAGTTCGTGCCAATCACTTTCGAGGTGGCGGGCGACCTGGCCACCTGGCGAGTCGAAATTCCTGGCCTGGTCGTTGGGCGCGCCGAGGCACTTTCCGGTCCCACCACACTACCTGGCAAGCGGGTGCAGACGATCAACCCGCCGGGTTCGGAGGTCGGCCCGGGCCAGGTTGCCACCTGGGGGCGTTCTGTCGAGGTGAGCACCAGAGGGTTCGGGCTCGACTGGACTGGCACGGCCCGCTCGAGCAAGCACATTCCGTTCGACTGGACCGGCCCGAACTAGGGCGTGACGATGGCTGAGGCGTTCCCCGGGAAATCGCGGCGGTTCACCCGGAATTTGCGCGGCATCCCGCTCGGTCTACTCGCATCGCTCGTCGGGCTTACCGCAGCGGCGTGGACGCTCACCCTCTACCAGACCTTCAGCATGGATATGCCCATGGGCATTGCCGTGCGCGGCGGTATGGAGGGTATGGAAGGCATGGCAGGCATGGCGATGGCCGGAATTGCCGCCGACGACTGGTCATTTGCCGGCGCCGCCGCTTTTCTCGCTGTGTGGACTGTGATGATGGCGGCCATGATGCTCCCAGCTGCGGCGCCCATGATATTTATGTTCGCGGCGGCGCAGGCTAGGCGCGAACAGCATGTGGCCATCCCGACGTGGACCTTCGTCGCGGGCTATCTGCTCGTTTGGGCAGCGGTGGGCCTTGTCGTATATGTCTTGGTCCAGCTCGGCAGCGACGTTGCAACGAGCCTCGATCCACCCCAGCGTTCGAAATGGGCACCGCTCGCACTAGGCGCCACGCTTGGCGTCGCCGGGCTCTACCAATTCACGACCCTCAAGCACATTTGCCTCAGCCATTGCCGTTCGCCGCTCGCTTTCGTTGTGCAGCACTGGCGCGACGGGCGTGTTGGCGCGCTCGAGATGGGGCTACGCCACGGTCTCTATTGCTTTGGCTGCTGCTGGGCGCTGTTTGCCGTGCTGGTCGCGACCGGCGTCATGAGCGTCGCCTGGATGCTGCTTTTGACGCTGCTCGTCTTCGTCGAGAAGCTGCTGCCCCGTGGCCGCCGCTTCGAAGGTAGTTTGGGCGTTGCTTTGGTGGCCCTCGGGATCGTTGTATCGCTAGGGGCGATCGATATGCCTTGGATGGGCGGCTAGACGAGCAGGAGCATAAGCATCTCTGCTGTGCCGGCAGACACTTTCGACGGCAATCCATTCGCATCGCGCTGGTTTTTTAGTAGGCTGTCGCGCGGCAAGGTTGAGGGTCCGGCGTGACGGTAGTCGACGATCGTCTTCTCGAAAGCAGGATGACCAAGGTGGAGCAGGCTCGAGCCTGGAGCCCACGCGTCATCTCGAAATTCGAGACGCTGATCAGAAGCGGCGACGACCACGCACTGTATCGGGTTAATCCGCTGAGCTTTGCTCGCGAACGCGCAATCGCCGAGCCTGAAGCAATAGACCTCTTCCTTCATGCCGCCCGCTGCGGCCTGTTCGACATGAGCTGGGATGTGCTGTGTCCCCAGTCCGGGATGGTGCTCGATAGTTTCGGCGCCCTGCGCACGCTCAAGACCCACTATGTCTGTGGCTTGTGCGATGTATCGGGCGACACCGACTTGGACGACTTCATCGAGGTCACCTTCTCGGTATCGCCGAAATTACGGCGCCTGCCGCACCACGATCCCGAGTCGCTCCCTGTCGAGGATTTTCACTGGAAGCTCCACTTCGGACATGACGGGCGGCTACCGGGGCAAGACGTTCGCTTTCTTGACATTCTGCGCGGCTTCGTTCGTGGCATGACGTTTCTGCCGCCCGGCACCGCCACAGTGCTCCGGGCCGACCTGGGTCCGGGCGCCCTTTCGGGCGTCAACGTGCAGACGCAGGCTGCATTCGCCGTGCCAATATCAGGTGATCCGGTGTCGGCACCGACAGTTCTGAAGATCGACTATGACGGCAAACGCTTCCTGCCGGCATTACCCGCCGTTCCACCCGGGCCGATCGTCATAGAGGTGGCGAATAGGGGGCCAGTGCGAGGTTCGTTGCTTGCCATCAACTGGCCGCCCGAGCTTGTCGCGTTGACCACCAAGCCTGCCCTCGATTTCGACCCCTATGTTTCCGGTGGGGCGCTGCTTGCGCGGCAAACCTTCCGCCAGCTCTTCCGGTCCGAACGCGTCGACGAGAAGGAGGGGCTCGGCATCCGGCAGATCACCTTCCTGTTTACGGACCTCAAGGGTTCGACCGCCCTGTATGAGCGCCTTGGTGACCTCAACGCCTATGCTTTGGTCCGCGAGCATTTCGCTCTGGTCAACGCGGCGGTTCAGCAACATTGCGGTGCGGTGGTCAAGACGATTGGCGATGCGGTGATGGCTGTATTCTCGCAGCCGTCAGATGCGATTTCGGCTGCACTCCACATCTTTGAAGAAATCGATCGCTTCAACGGCGACCATGACGGGCCGGGGATCATTCTCAAGATCGGCGCCCATTGTGGACCATCGATCGCCGTAACGCTCAACGACAACCTCGACTATTTCGGTCAGACCGTGAATGTCGCCGCACGCGTGCAGTCCCTGGCAAAAGCCGGACAGATCTGCATTTCCGAAGCGCTCTATTCCGCTGCTGGGGTCAGCGACATGCTTGCCGGCCATCGCGTCGAGGCTTTTGACGCGCCTCTTCGAGGTGTGGAGGGTGATGCAACTGTCTATCGCATTATGCGGGGATAGACACGATTGCGTGCCAACTCCCAAGGATCTGCTCGACCAATTTTGAGTAGATTCAAATCGCGGGCCTTGCGCTGAACAACCATTGCATTCGGCCGGTTTCGAACGTTCGCAACATCATGGCTCATCAACGATTTCGAGCACCTACGGGGCACATTCATGACTGACCGATGCCGGCCTGCTCGCCTGGAGGCTGGGGGAGGAGCGGCCCGGGGAGTCTCTGGGCCGGCATCGGTCACCGTCGGCACTATGTTGCCGGCGGGAGCTGCGAGTAGCTTGATGGGTACCGTTTGCCCACCATCGTCGTCAAACTACGCGGCGCCGTGAACGACTTACTGCATTCCGCGAAGGGCATTCACGTCGGCGCAGAACTCGGCGTAGGGTTTGCTCATCGCCGCGTCGTTGCGCATGGGCTTTGGCTTGGCCATGAAGGCCGCATTGAACTCGGGCATGGGCTTCAGGGTCTTCATCGACGCATCGGTGTAAAATGGTGCGAGGTTGTCTACGACATCGAGCGCGCCGGCAACTGCCGTTCTACCGAGAGCGCAGACGGCAAAGGCACCGAGACAGATCGCTTTGATATTCATGGTTTAGTCCTTCTCCTGGGTTGCACAGCTGTCCCATCGATAGCTGCTGGTAATTGTTCAGATTGATCGGAGATCGGCCGCAGCCGTGCCAACCGAAGCCGGCGTTGCTGCGAGACTGTTGGTGAGGCCAGGCCTCAACCACGGTGATGATGACGTCGATGTTTCCTCGCGTGGCCTTGGAGTACGGGCACGTCTGATGAGCCGCATCCGCCAGGGCTTGGGCAACGTCGCGCTCCAATCCTGGCAGGCTCACATTGAGGCGAGCCTGAAGGGAATAGGAGCCATTCTCCAGGCAAAGATCCACCTCGGCATCGATGGCCAGATCCGCAGGAAGAGCGACCTTCATCTTGCGGGCAGCAATTCCCATTGCTCCCTCGAAGCATGCCGACCAGGCTGGGTCCATTCTGTTCTTCTACAAGGGGGCCTCGAAGGAATTGCCATCCCAAGCCATGACAGCCATTGGGGTTCTTGAAAGCGTGGAGCAGGCCAGATCAACCCGCGACCTGATGCAGCTTACGGGCGGTCGTTCTGTCTACAGCGAAGAAGAGCTGGCCGCATGGAAAGCAACACCGGAGGCCCCGGTGAAGGTGATCAATTACTTGCTTGTCGCCTATATCGATCCGCCGATAAATATCAACGAGCTACGTGCTCTCGGAGTGGTGAAGCGCAACCCGCAACAGTCGATCTATGCACTAAGTAGCGACCTGCTACGGTGCTTGGTCAACCGGGCAAATCTCGGGTTCGATACGTAGTTGGGCATAGCCGGACTGGCTGCGTCGAACGCCGTGCTACCCCCGAGTGCAATCCGCCTCTGGGCACCATTTTCCAAAACTTTCCAAGCCTTCCCTGCGCCTTCAGCAAATCATCGCGACACGCCTTTGGCCGGAACGCTGGCGGGCGCCTTTCTCCTCACCGCAAATGCCGCCTGCACAGCACGGTTGACCGTGACCGGCAGGATCGACATGTGATTTTCGCCGGCATGCAGCTCGAAGCCGGCGCTCAGGCCGGGGATGGCGTTGAGACGCTCCGCCATCTGCTGCGCGAATTCGTCGGTGCGTGTCACCTTCTTCTGCTCGAGGCGTTTTGCCTCGTCCTCGGCACCAACCTGAAACGGCGCGAGCTTTTCGGTCTCGTATTCGCCGGCCGACAGGATCACGTTGGCCCGCAAGCCATCCGGCACCTCGAACGCTTCCAGGAAGCGGTCTATGGCGCGGTCCTCCCAGTAGATGGCGGGGCTGGCCGCAATCCAGGTCCGGAAGGCGAGCGGGCGCGTGAACAGGGCGTAGAGCGCGAAGAGACCGCCGAAAGAATGGCCGTAGAGCGCCTGCCGGCCGGTGTCGATCCTGGCGCGGCCCGCTACCCAGGGCTTCAATTCGTCCTCGATGAAGGCAAGGAATTTTTCCGCCCCGCCGGTCCTGACGTCCGGGCCGCCGTCATGGAAGGGCGGATAGGTCTTGCCCGGTGGCGGGCCGAGATCCCAGGAGCGCCTGAGCGGATCATAGGCGCCGGCGACGGGATAGCCGATGGCGACGATGACGCCCCAGCCGACATTTGTGCCCGAGGGATAGAAGGCCTGCGCACGCATGGCGTCCACCGCAGTGCCGATCACGGCATTGCCGTCGGTCATGTAGAGCACCGGCCAGCCGGCCTCGGGTGCCGGCCCCGGCGGCACATACAGGAAGACCCGCCAGGGTTCGCCGCCTTCGGCGGAAGCAAAATCGTGGATCGTGGTGTCGGCGATCAGCGCCGTCATCGACTTGGACATGGATATCTCCACAGGGACAGAGTCAGCGGCGGCGCAGCAGCCACATCAGCACCGGACCGCCGATCAGTGTGGCGACGAGCCCGGCCGGGATCTGGCGCGGGAAGATGGCGGTGCGGCCGATCCAGTCGGCGCAGACCATGATCAGCGCGCCGGCTAGCACGGCGCCTGCGGCTTGCGGCAGCGCGCGGGCCAGCCCGAGGCGCCGGGCGAGATGCGGCGCCATCAGGCCAATGAAGGTCAGCGGCCCGACGATCAGAGTCGAAGCGGCCGTGAGCGCCGCCACCATCAGCAGCACAAGCAGCCGGGTTTTGCGCACATCGATGCCAAGCGCCTGAACCGCGGAGGGGCCGAGCGGCAGCACATCCAGCCAGCGCATGAAGAGCGGGGCGAGAAGCAACAGGACAATGGCGATGCCGCCAGTCAGAAGGGCGGCATTCGCATCGACGCCATAGGTCGAGCCAGTGAGCCAGTTGAGCAGCAGCATGGCGCGCGGGTCGCCAGTGGCGGTCAGCACCAGGATCAGCGCGTCGAACAGCGCCGTGAGCGCAACGCCGGCCAGCAGCAGGCGTTCCGGCGCATAGGCGGCGCGACGTCCGATTGCCAGCGTCACCAGCAGCGCAGCGAAGGCGCCGACAGTCGCCGCCGCGGTCTGGACCAGACGCCCCGCGTCGGAGAAGGAAAACAGCGCCACCATCATGCCGAGCGCCGCCCCGGCGCTGATGCCCATCACCTCGGGGCTCGCCATCGGATTGCCGGTCAGCCGCTGCATCATCAGCCCGGCAAGCGCCAGCATCGCGCCGGCGACAAGCGCGGCCGACACACGGGGCCAGCGCCACGACAGCAGGGGCTGCAGCTGGTCGCCGAAGCCGACCGTCCAGCCATGCGGCCCCGGCCCGCAAAGCAAGGCAAGCCCGAGCAGCAGAAGCAGGGAGACACCGATTGCCGCCAGCACGAGGCCGGGCTGGCCTGTTCTGGGCAGGCGCTCGGCGGTGAGCGCCGGGACCTCCCAGCCCAAGGCAAGGCGCGGCAGCAGCCAGAGCAGCAGCGGGGCGCCGAGAAGGGCCGTGATCGCGCCGGTCGGCAGCAGATCGCCCTGCGGCCCGGTCGCCACTTGCACCGCCTGGTCGGCGGCCCACAGCAGGGACGCGCCGATCAGGGGGGCCATGATCAGCCTCTGGCTCAGCCGGCGCGCACCGCCGATGCGGGCAAGAGTGGCGGCGGCCAGGCCAACGAAACCGATCACGCCGACGGCGGCAACGACGAAGGCGGTGAGCGCGACGGCCGCAACCAGTCCGGCGAAGCGGTAGACACCCAGCGGCACGCCAAGGCTGCGCGCGCCTTCGTCGTCGAGGCCCAGCAAGGTCAGCGGTCGCACCATCAGGCCGATCGTCAGCGCCGCTGCGCCAGCGCGCGGCAACAGCCAGAGCGTGGTTTTCCAATCCTGCTGGCCGAGCGAACCGGCGCCCCAGATAAACAGGCTGGCCAGCCATTCGTGCCGCAGCACGATAAGAGCCGCGCCGATCGCACCGGCATAGAGGCTGACAACCAGCCCCGCCAGCACCACGGAAAGCGGCGACAGGCCCTTGTGCCAGGAAAGCGCGAAGACAGCGGCAAGGGCGATGAAGGCGCCGGCCAGCGCCACCCATTCGCGGCCGAAAGCGAGCAGCGAGGGCGCCAGAAGCGAGGCCAGCGCCAGCGCCAGATAGGCGCCGGCCGAAACGCCGATCGTTTCGGGCGAGGCGAGCGGGTTGCGCAAGACTTGCTGCAGAACCGTGCCGGCAAGCCCGAGGGCCGCGCCGCACAACAGGCTGACGACAAGCCTGGGCAAGAAGGCATAGTGGACGAGCACCTGCCGCATATCGTCGATGTCGGGGGCGATGAGCGATCGCAGCCAAAGTGCCGACGGCAGCTGTACGGTGAGATTGGAGACAGTTGCCGCCATCGCTGCCGTCGACAGCACCATACAGAGCAGGATCGCGCTCACCGGCTGATTGGCGAACATGCCGCGCTTCCACGTCCGGCCGGCCAGCTTGCCGTGCTCCGCCAAGGTCGCGGCGTCCTCAGCCACGGGCAGCCTCCCCGGTCATCGCCTTGGCCAGGACCCGTGCGAAGCGGCTGGCTGAAGGAAGCGCGCCGAACATCAGGACGGCGGGAAGACGCATGATCGAGCGGTTGCGCACGAAGGGCATGGCGTTCCAGACCGGGCTCTCGGTCAGCGTGCCACCGGCGCCCTCGGGCAAGGGTTCGAGATAGGCCAGGCGCGCATCGCTCGATGTCGCCAGCCCGTCGATGCCGACCGTCGAAAAACCCCAATAATTGGTCTCGCCCGTCCAGGCGTTGCTGAGCCCGATGCGATCGAACACGTCCTGAAACAGGCTCTTCTTGCCATAGACGCGCACATTGCGCGGATCCATGAAGTTGACGACATAGACGGGCCGCGCCGAAAGCGGCGCCAATTCCTGGCGAATTCCCAAAAGGGACGCATCCGTCGCTGCAATCAGCGCCTCGCCCTCCGCCTCCTTGCCGACAAGCCGGGCGAGCTGGCGCGTCGCCTCGATGGCGCGTCGATAAGGTTGCCCGTCCTCGGTGTAGATGCCGATCGTCGTCACCGGCGCGACGCGCTCGAGCAGGGGCTTGATGCCGTCGAGATACGGAATGGCAAGGATGATGTCGGGTCTGAGCTGCTGCAGGAATTCGAGATTGGGTTCGAGCAGCGTGCCGACATCGGCGACCTCCGCCGGCAGCGGCGGCTCGACCACCCATTTTTCCCAGACCTCGCGATCGGCGATCGCGACCGGCCTGACACCGAGCATCAGCAAGGTCTCGGTCAGTCCATCGTCGAGGCAGACGATGCGCAGCGGCTTCGCTTCGAGCGCCGAGCACGCAAGGCCGGTGAAGGGCAATACGAAAAGCCCGAGCGCGCCGCGCCGGGTCATTCGGCTGCGGGCGCGGAAGGCCGTCTTGATATGGCTCTCGGGCACGGTCCTTGGCCTCTCTCCAACTTCGGTCGGGCGTTCCAGAAACTGGCAGACGACGGCCGATGCCCGGTTGACTATGAAACATGAGTTTACTAGTCAACATTGAAGATGACAAAAAAAGTCAACAATTCGTCGCGCCGGCAGAGAACGATGCCGCGCGCTTCGCAGGCAGTGAGGATGATCGAGATGAGGTTGAGTGCAGTTCGTGCGGCAGATCGGCGCGATAGGGTTCCAAGCCGAGGTTTTCTGGCCGCAGCGACGTGCCTCTCGACCTTGCTTTGCGCACCCGGTTACGGCCTCGCGCAAGAAACCGCGACCGAGCTCAGCCCCATTGTGGTCGAAGGGCAGACCGACAGCCCGGTCGGCCCGGACGATGGCTACATCGCCAAGAACACCACCACCGGTTCGAAGACCGACACGCCGCTGAAAGAAATTCCGCAGTCGGTGTCGGTGGTGACCCGTAAGCAGCTCGACGATCGCCAGCCGGCGCAACTCGAGGATACGCTGTCCTATCTGGCCGGCGTCACCGCCTCCCCTTGGGGCGTCGACAACCGCTTCGACCAGTGCCTAATCCGCGGCTTCGACCTCTGCACATACGTGATCTACCGTGACGGGCTGCCGCAGAAGGCGATCGACTTCTCGGGTTTCAAGATCGAGCCCTACGGGCTGGAGCGCGTCGAAGTGCTGAAGGGACCGTCCTCGGTGCTCTATGGCGAGAACGAGGCCGGCGGCATGATCAATGCCATCAGCAAGCGGCCGACGGAGACGCCGATCTATGACGGCTACCTCAGCTACGGCAGCTTCAACACCGTCGAGGCCGGGCTCGATATCGGCGGCCCGATCGACGATGCCGGCGTGTGGACCTATCGCCTGACCGGGCTGGTGCGCAACGGCGAGATCGAAACCGACTATTCCCGCAACGACCGCATCTTCGTCGCGCCGGCGCTCAAATGGCAGCCGGACGCGCAGACCTCGCTCACCATCCTGGCCAACTACCAGTGGGACAGGCTGGCGCCGAACGCCTTTCTTCCGGTGGCCGGCGAACAGTATCCGGCGGAGTACGGCAAGCTGCCGCGGAATTTTTTCACCGGCTCACCCGGCTTCGACCGTTACGACGCCAACCATGGCTCGATCGGCTATCAGTTCAGCCATGAATTCGATGACAATTGGACGGTGCGGCAGAATTTGCGCTACTCCAGGCAGGATACCGACTACCGGCAGCTATACTACAGCGGCATGATCGACGATCGCACGATGGCGCGCACCGCCTTCACCGTGGACGAGACCGCGACCATCTTCAGTGTCGACAACCAGGCCGAGTACGACCGGACTTTCGGCGCGGTGCAGAACAAGCTCCTCGTCGGTCTCGACTACAATCGCTTCTCGGTCGACGGGCAAAACCATTACGGGGCGGGTCCGGATCTGGACATACTGAACCCCGACTACTCCCAGCCGATCACCATTCCCGACATCTGGGTCGATCGCACCCAGACGATCGGCCAGATCGGCCTCTATGCACAGAACCAATCCAAGATCGCCGATCACTGGCTGCTGACTCTCGGGGGCCGCCAGTCCTGGATCGACAACACCAATTCGGACCGGCTCGACAGTGCGGGCAGCTATAGACAGAAGGACCATGCCTTCACCGGCAATGTCGGCATCGGCTATCTCTTCGACAATGGCCTGACGCCCTATGTCAGCTATGCTGAATCCTTCACCACCAATATCGGCCAGACGCAGTCCGGAGCCGCGTTCCAGCCTTCGTCTGGAAAGCAATATGAGGTTGGCGTGAAGTACGAGCCGACCTTTTTTCCCGGATTCATCACCGCTTCGCTGTTCGACCTGCGCAAGACCAACATCGTCACCTATGCCGGCGGCCCCTTCCAGATACAGACAGGTGAGGTACGCCATCGCGGTCTCGAGATCGAGGCCAATGCCGATCTCGCGTCCGGCCTGAGCATGACCGCTGCCTATACCTATCTCGACGCTGAGATTACTAGGGATGATCCCTTGGTCATCGGCAACCGCCCATCGCTTGTGCCGGAGCATCAGGCCTCGCTGTGGGCCAATTACGAGGTCGGCCACGGCATGCTTGAAGGCCTAAGCGCCGGCGCCGGCGTGCGCTACATCGGCGCAAGCTTCGGCGACAACGCGAACACCGTGAACGTGCCCAGCTATACGCTGGTCGACGCCGCGCTGCGCTATAAGAAGAACGGCTGGCAGGCCGCGCTCAATGTCTCCAACCTGTTCGACAAGACCTATTATTCGACCTGCTATCCCGGGTCCGGCTGCATCTATGGCGAAGGCCGCGTCATCAAGGGCAGTCTCAGCATGAAATTCTAGGAACTGCGGTGGTTAGAATCCGCCTCTGAGCGCCATCACTTTCTCTTGTGATATCAATTGTTTACTGGATCGGTCTCGGCGCCCATACGAGGCTCCATGTCGCATTCATGTTGCAATAGCTCCCAAATTGGCGAGGCAAGGATGCGGCCTTCATTAAGTGGAACGGGACCGGGCCGGTGCAGACACCGCCGGGACTGTGTCTGAAATATCGAGATGGTGGCTGACTGATCCCTGCGCGCTATATAGGGCGGTATGGATACGATCTATACCTTGCTGCTCTTCGCTGCGGTCATTGCAATCATCTATCTAGCCGGCAGGTGGAACACGTCGGACGCCGACCACTATATGGGATTCGATAACCTGCGTCCGACCCGCAGGCGGAAAGCTCAGAACAGCGACAAGAACGCCAAAACGCAATGAGGCGGCGCCGGTCGACGAAGGTCAGATGCGCGGGTCACGCTCGACCAGTCGGCCATTCCCCGATCATGATGCTATCCTCTCATTTCGCTTGTTGAGGCACGCCGAGCGCGATGGGTCTCCTCCTGGCTGGCAATGACCCCGCACAGGAACGCGCGGACTGCGAAAAGCCGTTTCGGCTAAGGACACCTTTCGCTCAATCTCCGAGGAATAGGCTGACAAACTGAATCCTAGGGATCGGCGAGAACTCCGTTTGGCGGCTATCATTCTCAAACCCGATGAACACTCCTCTCCAGGAAATCCATGACGCGCGGCGCCTGATCTGGCAGAAAATGATAGCCGTCTTCGATAAGGCAGATCTCTGCATGGGGAGCTGCGCATTGCAGCCGTGCCCGCGTCTCCGCAGAATCAAGAAGGACATCCCGCCCGCCAATGACAGCAAGTATCGGTATCTTGAGCCGACCGAGCTGCTCGTCCGTCAGCCGGGGAATACTCACCACTCGCGGCCTGATCGCCCCAGCAACGGTTTCCATCAGTTCCGCCAGCGGTCGCATCACCTCCGGAAGCTCCTTTGGCGCGGGGCCAAACACCTGCTCTCGCATCTTGCGTTTTCCCCACGAGCCGAGAAGCAGGAGCGGCAGCGCCTTCAAAAGGAAGTTCTTCTGACGACCGATTCCAGCTGGGCTGATCAGCGCCAGTGCCTGAACAGCTCCGGGTCTCCGGCTCGCATAGTCGAGCGCAAGCCAACCGCCCAGGGAAGTGCCGACGATGCCGGCACGCTTTAGACCCAGGCCATTGAATACATCATCTAGCCACAAGGCGTGCGTATCACCGGTGAGGTTCGGCCTGACCCGAGCGCTCAAGCCAGCTTCGCCGATCATATCGACAGCAAACAGCCGGAACTCGGAAGACCATAGCGCAACATCAGGCATCCAGGATGCCGAATTAGCCTGAGAGCCATGAAGTAGCACAACCGGAGGAGCACCATCCGGTCCGCTCACCAGGACAAATGTTGAGCCAGCGCATGTCGGCAAATGCAGTTCGATTTTCGGGACCGGCCACTGCCTCAGAGTTTCCCTATATTTCTGCTCGACGGTCATTGCCGCCTTGTCACTCCGAAAGACGACGTCGTTCATGAGCGGCCGCCCAATTGCAGTTGCAGCATCTCCAGCAATTTGGCCGTGTCGGACGGACTACCGATCAAAACGACCTTCAGAGTCTTAGCGAGTGGGTCGAACGCTGTGTTGATGTGCAGCGGCGCCGTGCCGCCGGCCATCGCAGCTGAATTGAGAAACGCTGCCGTCCGCTCCGCACGTTCCGGCGACGTGTGGGGGATATCGACGATGCACGTTGTGCGTACATCCTTCACCTCACTGGAATGGCCGCTCTCGGTACCGGCAAAAGCGTCAAGTTCAGCCCGGGCTATGCGATAGGATTTCCCAATCCGCGTGGCCTGCAATCGGCCGTCGCGGATGTAACGGAGCACGGTCTTCGGGTGCAGGACCAGCTGTTCCGCCACCTGCTCCACTGTGAAAAGGGGGCTCGACATAACGTAGAAATCCTCTCATTGATTCCCTAATCATGCTACATCAAGGCGTGATATGGAACAATAGAGAATATTACGCCCTCGATGATTTCGGTTTGCAAAGGAGGTACGGGCAAATGTTGGAAGATGGCGGAACACGCGTGAAATCTCGTCTCCGTTCGGACTTGCGAACGGCGATGAAGTCCAGGCGAAAAGGCGAAGCCGCGCTTATTCGAGAGCTTGTCGCTGCGCTCGACAGTGCCGAAGCGGTTCCCGGCTCTGCCGAACTGACATCTCTGGTTCGCCATGAATTTCGCAGCGGATCGGCAGAGGTCGAAAGGCTTGTCCTGAACGACGACCATGTGCGCGATCTCCTTTTGATGGAAATCCAGAAGCGCGAACAAGCAGCCGCCGAGATGGAACGGTTAGGCGAAGTTAGGCGCGCACACACGCTTCGGACCGAAGCAATGATGGTGAAGCGGTATGTTGAGTGAACAGATACGCCGCAATTGGCGCGGTGCTCCGCGGGACGAAGGAGCACGCCCTTGGCGAGGGTGGCAGTATCGAGACGACAAGCGCTCTAGTTTATCCTGGTGCCGGTCTGGGCGTCGAAGAGATGCACCTTATGCATCATAATCTCCAACGTCACCTCTTGATCAGGTTTGAAGGGTGGCTGGTCCCGGATTTCGGCAATCAGATCGACGCCATTCGCACTTAAGGTAAGTTCCTGGGCCTCGCCGGTCGGCTCTACTACCTGAACCCTTGCGCTTGCGTGGTTCCCGCCGACAGCAATGTGCTGAGGGCGAATCCCGTATACTACCCCTTCCCTGTCACTTATCCGAGCGTCCTCGGACAAGGGCAAGCGCAGGCCCTGCTCGGCGGCGAAGGCGCCATTGTCAATTCGGCCCTTGACCAGGTTCATCTCCGGAGAGCCGATAAAGCTCGCAACGAAAAGGTTGGCAGGGTTCTCGTAGAGCTCGGAAGGGGTACCGATCTGCTCAACCTGGCCTCGGTTCAGCACCACTATGCGGTCGGCAAGCGTCATCGCCTCGGTCTGGTCGTGCGTGACGTAGATGCTGGTGCGCCCGAGCCGTTGGTGCAGTTTCTTGATCTCGGCACGCATCTTGACACGCAACTTTGCATCAAGATTGCTGAGCGGCTCGTCGAACAGGAAAGCAGCCGGGTCGCGCACGATCGCGCGGCCCATGGCGACACGCTGGCGCTGGCCTCCGGACAACTGGCGCGGCATGCGGCGCAGCAGATCCTGCAGGCCGAGGATTTCGGCCGCTGCCTTCACCCTCGAGACGATCTCTTCTCTGGGAACCTTGGCCAACCGAAGTGCGAAGCTCATATTGTCCGCCACGGTCATATGCGGATAGAGCGCGTAGCTCTGGAAGACCATCGCTATATCGCGCGACTTTGCGGGCATCTCGTCGACGACACGTCCGCCTATGCGGATCTCGCCCGTCGTCTGTTCTTCCAGCCCGGCGATCATACGCAGAAGAGTCGACTTGCCGCAGCCCGAGGGGCCGACAAGGACCACAAACTCGCCGCTGGCGATTTCAATGTTCACGTCGCGCAGAACTTCCACGGCGCCGAAGCTCTTGCCGAGCTGCTCTATCTCAATTGCAGACACCTATTTTCCTCCCGTGCCGGCCCTACTCATTTGCGCTGAGCGTGCCGCCATGCGCGGTATTCGGCCTCGCCCTCCGGGCTCAACGGGTAGTATTTCCGCAAATCCCCTCCTTCGGCCAAGCGCTTGCGGGAAAATTCTTCCCACTCGATATGCTCGCCGGCGAGCGCGACCAGCTTAGGCGCAAGGGCGATCGGCACGACGACCACGCCGTCGTCGTCAGCCACGATGACGTCGCCGGGTATGACGAGCACGTTCGAGCACGCGATGGGGACGTTGACGGCGAAGGGGACAATGTTGGTCTGGGCGTGGAAATTCGGCGTCACCTCCCTGACCCAGATGCCGATGTCCAAGGCCGCGGCCTGTGCAGAATCGCGGATGCAGCCGTCGACGACCACCCCGGCTCCGCCGCGGCCGGCGAAATAGGTGAGCATCATCTCGCCGAAGATGCCGCTGCCCAGATCGCCGCGCGCATCGACCACCACCATGTCGCCTGGCTGCGTGGGATAGAGAACGTGGCGATGGAGCTGGCGCTCCGGCTCCTCATACTCTGTTTCGTTATAGAGATCTTCGCGCTTCGGCATGCACTGGAGCGTGAGGGCGGGCCCTGCCGCCGTGCGGCCGTGCCTCAACGGCCGCGGGCCCCGGATATGCGGATCACGAATTCCCATCTTGTGATAGAGTTCGCTGGCCAGAGTCGCCGAACCGATCGCCGCAAGCGCGTCGACCAATTGCTTTGATGGCCGGGAAATGTCCTTTATCGCTGGTATTTGATCCGCTTCCACTCGTCATCCTCCGTTAGCTTGCTGAGGTCGCAGGAACTGGTCGCCGCAATTTTCATGGTCCTCCCTGCGCGCCGCTCAGCCGCGGACCGCACCAGTCGTCAGGCCTTTGACCAATAAGCCTTGGGCAAACCAGACAAACACCAAAGTCGGAATAACCATGAGGACGCCGGCCGCCGACATGGCTCCCCAGTTGATGCCGAACTGCGAAACGAAGTTGGTGAGCCCGACCGGCAGGGTCTGCGCGGCCTTGCTCGACGTCAGGGTCAGTGCCAGCAGCAAATCGTTCCAGGTGAAAAGGAAGGTGATCACCGCACTGGCCCCGATGCCAGGCGCGATCAGCGGCGTGACAATCTGGACCAGCGTGCGCATCGTGCCGGCGCCATCCGACTGGGCAGCTTCCTCGATCTCTTTGGGGACATCATGGATGAAGCCCAGCAGAAGCCAGATGGCGACAGGCAGTTTGGCAGCTGTATGGGCGAGGATCAGCGCCCAAATCGTGTCCAGCATTCCCATCGCCGCGAACACGGCGAAGAGCGGAATGGCGAGCGCGATGACCGGGATCATGCGCATGATCAAGAGGAGGCCGAAGATGAGCATGACGCCCGGCATCCTGAAGCGCGACAGGGCGTAGGCGCAGGGTATGGCCAGCAGATGGACGAGGATGACCGTCGCCACAGAAACGATCACGGTGTTCCAGACATAACCCATCGTGTCGTACTCCGTGAAAACGGAGACGTACTGCGTCATGGTCGCGGTCACAGGAATGATGTGCACCGGGACGGAGAAGATGTCGGCTGAACTGCGGATCGAGGTCAGGAACAACCATGCCAGCGGAAAGACGGTGAGAGCGACGGTCAGAGCCAGCGCCAGGTACTGACCAGTGACGCCAGCGGTGAGCCGGCGGCGGCGGCGCTTTGGCTTGGAACGCGCGCTGACGGTCGCGGCTTCGGTCATATCGCCCTCCGTTTTGCAAGCAGCCACGGCACTCCGTACAGGAGGCCGAGCACGAACAGCGACATCCCAAGCGCGATGTAGGAAACCGCCGCCGCGTGTCCGAAATCCACCGCCTGGAATGCCAGCAGGTAGGCATAGACGGTAAGCAGGTTGGTGGCGCCTCCCGGCCCGCCCTGCGTCATCAGCCAGACGACGTCGAAGGTACGGAACGTGTCTATGATACGCAACATCAGCGCGATCATGATGACCGGACGCATCAAAGGCAGAACAATGTGCCAGAAGCGCTGCCACGGCCCAGCGCCGTCCACCGTGGCGGCTTCGAGCGGCTCTTGGGGCAAGGATTGCAGGCCAGCCAAGAACAGCAGAACCATCAGGGGAGTGTTCTGCCAGACATCGGCGATAATGACCGAGACAAGAGCCCATGTCGGATCGTTGAGCCATGGGATATTGGGTAGATTGAACATGCGGAGCAAAGCGTCCACGAGGCCATACTGCGTGTTGAAAAGCCAACGAAAATTGAGGCCAACGACGGCGGGAGCGATCATCGGTGGCACCAGCAACAAGGTGCGAGCGAGCCGCATGCCTCGCAATTTTCCGTTGACCAGCACAGCGATCGCCATTCCAGCGACCACCTCGACCGTGATGGAGACGACGCTGAAGACGATCTGGTTACGGAGGGCTTGGTTGAACTGGCGGCCAGACAGTTCGTCTGTGTAATTTCCTGTCCCAATGAACGGCGCGGAGCCGCTCAAATCCCACCGGAAGAAACTCATGAGAAACGAGTATCCCAACGGATAGACGAAGATGGCGAGCATGACGATGAACGCCGGGGCGGCAAGAAGGTACCCTCTCTGCCAGGTGTAGGGCAGCGGCGAACGGCGCCGACGCCCCGACACCCGGTTTTGTGCGACAGACGACATCCTCAGTCGTAGGCTCCCGCCCGACGCATGGTGTCCTCTGCTTCCGCGGCAGCCTGATTGAGCGAATCGCTTGGAGAAAGCTGGTCCGTGAGCGCCTGTTCGATGGCCGAGAACATCAGGGTGCAGACTTTTGAGAAGCCAGCCAGCTTGGGCCATTCCTTGCCGTTCGCGATCGTCGTCTCGAGCTGCTGCAGCCATGTGGCCTGTGGCCCCTTGGCCGCCGCAATCACCTCCTTGGCGATAGCCTGACTGCTGGGGAAGTTGGTGAACTGGTCGAACTGCAGGCGCTGCGCCTCAGGGCCGACTGTATACCTGATGAACTCGACGGCGGGATCCTTGCGCCCAGACTGTCCGTTGAGGGCCATAGCGTGCGAGATAGCGCAGGAAATTGCCGCTTTGTCCCGCACGTAGGGCGCGGTCGACCACTTGCCGACGACGCGCGAGGTCTCCGGATTGGACAGGGTCGCGAATGCGCCCGGCCAATCAAAATTGGCGTAGACCGTGCCCGACGAGAATTCGGTCGAGTTTTCGTTCCACTGATATCCGACCGCGTCCGGCGGCACGATTTTGTGCTTCTGGATGAGGTCGCGGTAGAATGTGAGCGCCTTGATGCCGGCTTCGGAATTGAAAGCCGGTTTGTTGGCCTGATCGACCCAATCCCCGCCAGCCTGCCACAGGAGATCGCTGAAGGTGCGCTGGGCCGGATCACCCTGCCCCGGCACCACCAATCCATAGTGGCCATTGCCGGTGAGTTTCAGGCCGACATCGACGAGTTCTTCCCAGGTCTCGGCCGGCTTCAGGCCTTTCTCCTGGTAGATATCGCTGCGGTAATACTGAACGCGCGCATCCATGTTGCGCGGAATGGCCGCCAGATTGCCGGTCTTGGGATCGCGCAGATACTTGACCGCAACCGGATAAAAGTCGGCCAATTCGGACTCGCTGAAATAGCTGTTCAGCGGCGCAAAATGGTTGAAATAGGAATCTATCTGCGCCGTGTGGGTGCTGTAGACGTCGTATTGGCTCGATCGCGCGGCGCTCAGCGTGACGACTTTCGATGTCAGCGGCGTGAATTCCAGCAGGTCATAGCGAACCTTGATGCCGGTCTTTGCCGTGAAATCCTGGACAACCTTCTCCCAGTATTTGGGGTAAAGCGGGCCACCGGTGATCAGCAGCGCGGTAATCTCGTTCGCCTGCGCCCTGGCGACCCACGGCGCGGCGAGCGAGCCGGCCGTCACGGCGGCACTGGCCGCCAGGAACTTGCGCCTCGATACGTTTCCGGACATCACAATCTCCTCCTTGTTTGCGACTGGTCAGCCCTTCCGAGGGCCGGCCGATGACTTCCAACCTTTCTGGCAAATCCGCGGCGGCTTGCTCCTCCCGCAGCGAGACTGCCTGGATTACTCCCCGAACGACCCTTGCGAGCCTGCCGGGCGATTAGGCACCTTTGTTCCAACGCGCCTCGCGCGTCTGCGAAGCATATCGATCTCGGACGACCGAAGCCGGGGATGTGACGGTTGGACCCCCGCCATTCGATCCTCCCTTCACGCAGGCCGAGTTATAGGCTAGTGAGCACTATGGGATAAGTTGACTGCATATCTAGCTATCAGCCTATAAGCTTATCGGACAAGTGGATGTTAATGATGGATGCCATGGAGGTCAAGCTTCAAACTTTGCCCAGGCAAGTGGCGGGCGTGCTAGCACGTCGCATCGCCAGCAGCGGTGTCACCGGCGGCCAAGGACCGTCGGAGCAGCAGATCCTTCAGGAGTTCGGGGTTTCGCGCGCGGTGGCGCGGGAAGCGCTGAAGATCCTGGCGTCTCTCGACATGATCGAGATCGCGCAGGGACGGCGCGTGGTGCTGCGTCCGGCCGAAGAATGGGACTATCTCAGCCCATTGCTCATTGACTGGCTGCCACCCGAGCAGATGCGCGAGATATTGGCAGAGGCTCACGCGACGCGGATAATCATCGAGCCTGCCATCGCCGCCATCGCGGCCAAGCACATGACCAAGGAGAATCTTGAGCGTCTTGGCACTCTGCTGGCGGCGATGTCCGCCAGCGAGGACAATGCGGACGCCTATCTGAAGCTCGACCTGGATTTCCACATGGAGATTTGCCGGGCGGCCCAGAACAGGATCCTCGACCGCTTCATGTACTCGTCCCGGTGGTGGCAGATGGCGAGCAGACGCATCAGCAACCAGATGCCTCATGCCTTGCCCTCCGCGACTGAGATGCATAGGGCGATCTACGAGGCGCTCCTGGCGCGCGATGCAAAACGGGCGGAAGAGGCGATGCGCCGGCATCTGAAGATCACCACCGCTGTTGGCCTGCCTCCATAAGAAATCGCCAGCCGATGCTCCCGAGCGGCGCAGCCAGCAATCGGCTGGCCGCGCCGCTGCGCGCCGGGAGGACGCGGCCGATATCAGGCGCTTTTCGCTTGCTGTTCCTGACGCTGGCGCGCGCGGAAACCGAACATGTCGCCCTTGTCCTTGATTTCCGCCCAGACCGGTGCGGTGATCTTGTCTATGGCCGCGATGTCCGCGTCTGAAATCGTCCAGCCAACGCTCTCGACGTTTTCCTCCAGTTCCTTGACTGTGCGCGCGCCGACCAGCGGCGAGCTGACGCCAGGCCTGCTGGTAAGCCACTGGATCGCAAGCTGCGGAACCGTCTTGCCGTAGCGCGCCGCAATCGGCTTGAGGGTGTCGACGGCGTTAACCGCGCGCTCGTAGGTGCCCGGCTGGAACAGAACGGTGGTGCGGCGCTCATCGCCTTCGACGAATTTGGTGTCCGGCGACAGCAGCCCCGTGAGCAAGCCTTGGGCGAGACCGCTATAGGGCATCACGCCGATATTATGCTTGCGGCAATAGGGCAGAGTCTCAGCCTCAACCTCGCGCCACAGCATGTTGTAAGGCGGTTGGAGCACGTCGATGACGCCATGCTGGCGAGCGCTGTCCATGTCGGCGGTGCTGAAATTCGAAACGCCGACCGCCTTGATGCGGCCTGACGACCGCAACCGCTCCATCATCTCCATAGTCGGGCCGATCGGAAAATCCGAGTTCGGCCAGTGGACAAAATAGACGTCGACATAGTCCGTTTGCATCCGCTTCAGCGAACCGTCGAGCGCCGCCTCTATCGCCGCGGGTTCGAGATGGTTTGGCGCAACCTTGGTCGCAATGACCGCCTTGTCGCGGCTGCCGGCCAACGCCTTGCCGACGACTTCCTCGGCGTGGCCATGCCCATAGGCTTCCGCCGTGTCGATCAGCGTGATGCCAAGCTCCAGGGCGCGTCTGATCACCCGGATCGATTCCTCGTCGTCGGCCGCGCCCCAAAAGGCGCCGGACATACCCCAAGTCCCCAGACCGATCTCCGATACCTTGACCGGCGACGATCCTAACTGTCGCTGTTGCATCCTCTTCCTCCTGATTGGCGGCATGTACGGGCTGGCGCCCTGCTGGCATACAATTTATACGCTTATATACTCGTCTAACAAGTAGGCTCTGGCTATTTGTGCCGGTTGAGTGAGAATGCGAATTCCCCAGTTGATTCAATGGTATCTGTAATTTCAAGGCGGCATTCACGCAAAATCACGTTAAGGGGGTTTACGCTTCGTGCTCTTATCTTGTATGCTTATTGGACAAGTTTATTCAAGCGTGAGGCCGTGAATTTGAAGGCGTCGCGGGCCATCAAGGGGAGGGTTCGATGAAGATCGTGGACATCAAGACGGCGGTCGTTGCCTACCACGGCAAGGCGACCCTGATCCGTATCGATACCGACGCCGGCATCTCGGGCTATGGGGAGGCAAATCCCGACGCGGGCGCGGCCGCGATCGTCGGCCTTATTTCGGAATTGAAGTCGGAACTCATCGGACAGGATCCCCGCAACGTCGAATATTGCTGGGACAAGATCCGCCGCGACCATGTGTTTTCCGGTGCGCAGGCTGGCGTCTTTCTGATCGCGCTGACCGGGCTTGAAATGGCGCTGTGGGATGTAGCGGCGAAAGCCGCTGGGCAGCCGCTCTATCGCATGTTCGGCGGCAAGTTTCGCGACCGGATAAGGCTTTACGCCGATTGCGGCGACGGCGATGACGAATCGGGATCGCCGCAGGGGTGCGCGGCGCGTGCCCGCCGTATGGTGGCCGAGGGCTTCACGGCGGTGAAATTCGACATCGACAATCTGCGCCATCCGGCAAAGTTCGATGCAGTGAACCACACCATCAACGGCGCGGAGTTACGCTCCATGGTCGAGCGCGTTGCGACGGTGCGTGACGCGATCGGTCCGGACGTCGATCTCTGCATCGACCTGCACGCGCGCTATGACGTGCTCAGCGCCAGCCGCATAGCGTCGGAGATGGAGCGGTTCAATCTTCTATGGCTGGAAGAGCCTATTCCGGCTGAGAACGTCGAGGCCCTGAAACAGATCCGCATGCGGACCAAGACGCCGATCTGCGTTGGTGAAAACCTTTACCTGCGCTGGGGTTTCCGCGAGTTGTTGCAGAATTATGGCGCCGACGTCATCATGCCCGACGTACCGAAATGCGGCGGCCTCGCGGAAAGCCGCAAGATCGCGAATCTCGCTGAAATTTATTATGTGCCATTCGCACCGCATCTTGTGTCGACACCGCTCGGCACGATGGCAACATGCCATGTCTGCGCGAGCGTTCCGAACTTCCTCGTGCTGGAGTGGCACGCCCTCGAAGAGCGGGACGCGTGGGATGGTTATGTGCGCCTGCCGAATGGCGCCAGATCGATCGTCCAGGATGGCCACGTCGTCGTACCCGACACGCCAGGCATCGGCGTCGAGCTCAACATGGACGGCGTGCACAAACACGCCGTGCCTGGTTTCGGCATCTTTGAATAGCGGATGACCGGATAGCGTGCGCTGGGCGGAAATGCCTTTTGGCGAAGTTTCTGCCGCTCGACGCATAAGGCCGTTGGGAGGAAACCATGGGCAAGCGGATCGTCTTCACTGGTGGCAGCGGCAAGATCGGCCGCCACGTCATACCCTACCTGCTCGAACGCGGGCATCGGGTTTTGAACCTCGACCTGACGCCTCTCGATATGCCCGGTGTGGACACTGTCATCACCAACCTTGCGGATGCCGGCGAGACCTACAATGCGCTGACGCTGCATTTCGGATTCAACGAATATTTCGGCGGAAAGGGCCGCGGCCCGGTCGACGCCGTGGTTCATTTCGCGGCCCTTCCGCGGATATTCCTGCGGCCGGACAACGCCATGTTCGCCGCCAATGTGCAGTCGACCTACAATGTGATCGAGGCCGCCACCAAACTCGGCATCCGCAAGATCGTCACGGCTTCCAGCGAAACGGTCTATGGCGTGTGCTTTGCCGAAGGCGAACGCAACTTCACGTCATTTCCAGTGGAGGAGGACTACGATACCGATCCGACCGACAGCTATGGCCTTTCCAAAGTCCTAGGCGAGAAGATAGCGCGTTCCTTCGCTTCCCGCACGGGAAGCGATATCTACACTCTGAGGATCGGCGGCGTTGTCGAACCGCAGGACTACATCAGGTTTCCGGAGTTCCTGGCGGACGCCTCAAAACGGCGGCGCGACGGCTGGACATATATGGACGCGCGCGATCTCGGTCAGATCGTGCATCTGTGCATCGAGAGGGACGGTTTGGGGTTCCAGATCTTCAACGCCGTCAACGACAACATCGTTGCCGACACGCCAACGGCAGAGTTTCTCAAGAAGCATGCGCCCGGCACGCCAATTACGCGCTCCATGGATGTGTTCGAGGGGCCAATCTCAAATCGAAAACTGCGCGAGGTCCTGGGGTTCAGGCAGGAACATGATTGGCGAACGCGCCCAGCGGATTCATGACAGCGCAACGGTCGCCGATCGGGACTTGATGAATCGCGGAAATCGACGCGCTGTTGAGGGAACCGACGCATCCCCTCAGGGATGCGTCGAGGCAAAAGGTTCAAGCGTGGCGAATTTCCGTTCCCAGCACCTTCAGGCATTCGCGAATGAACGCCGCAAGCGCCGTCCAACCTTTGGCCGAAACCATCGTCCCATCCACATAGGCATCGGTGGGAGATAGATCGATGTAAGTGCCGCCAGCAAGCGTCACCTCCGGCTCGCAAGCCGCCAGCGCAGCCACCTTCTTGCCGCGGACGACGCCGTCGACTGCAATTAGAATCTGGACGCCATGGCAGATCGTGAAGATCGGCTTCTTGGTGTCGTGGAAATGACGCACCATCGCTTGCACGCGCTTGTCGGTGCGGATGTATTCGGGGCCACGGCCACCTGCGCAGTAGACAGCGTCGTATTGGCTCAGCTGCTTCTCAGCGTCGGAAAAGGTTTTGTTGATCAGCGCATTGTGACCGGGCTTTTCGGTGTAGGTCTGATCGCCCTCAAAATCGTGCAGCGATGTTTTAATCATGTCTCCGGCGCTCTTGTCGGGGCACACAACATGAACGGTGTGCCCCACCGCTTCCATTGCCTGCTGGTAGACGAAGATTTCATATTCCTCGGTGAATTCACCGGTCAGCATCAGGATCTTTTTACCTGGCATGGCTCTTCCTCTCGGTTTGTGACGGGGCAAGGCGCACTTCGCGTCTCGCCTTCTAGGGGATCGAAATCGGTGCAGAACGGGGACTCGGGGAGATAATATTCCTTGGCGTTGGCCTGGGTGATTAGCGACGCGTCGAGCTTGTCCCGGACAAGCGACATCGCAATGGCTACTCGAACGCAGGCAGGAGCCGGTCCCGCGAATTCTCGATGTGCACACGCATGGCTTTTTCGGCGGCGCCCGGATCACCCGCGGAAAAGGCGGCGAGAATCGCCTCGTGCTCGTCGAGCGCCTCTTCGGTCACCCGCGAGTGATACATCAGGCGGAAGATGTGGAAGTGGGTATGCTGGTGATTCAGTGTCTCGCGAATGAGCTCGTTCTGGGCAAACTCCACGATCTTGTCGTGGAAGATCGCATCCTGACGGGCGAAGTTCGAATAACGCAGGCGCTCGTCTTTCCCCACCCGCCGGGCCATGACGCCGGCCGCCGCCTGCAGCACGGCAAGGCGCTCGTCGTCCAGTGTTGCGGTGGCTTTGGCCGCGGCAGCGGGTTCAAGCAGAAGGCGCAACTCGTAAAGCTCGTCAAAGCGGCGGCGGGTGATTTGCGGGGCGGCCCGATAGCCGATCAAGTGGGTCTTCACCACCAGGCCCTCGCCCTCCAACCGGCCAAGCGCTTCACGAATGGGAGTATGCGAGACATCGAATTCCTTGACGAGATTGTCGACGGTGATGCGCGATCCCGGAGCAATTCTCAAAGACATCAGTTGTGCGAATATTGCCTCGTAAACGTCGCCGGCGAGGCTGTTGGCGCGCTGAATGCGGCCGGGCGGGCGGGCTTCATTATCAACCGTCAGGTCCGGGTTCTGCATGGTTTGCCTCTTGACAGAAGCACCCACTAGCATGATGCTCCGCGCAATTCAATACTATATCCTATACGATTTTATAAGGATGCACCGGAGCATGAAGGCCTTTCTCTGGAACAAAATTCATTCTCTTAGCTCCCAATTCGTCGTCGAAGGATCCTGTGCATGACGTTGTTCGCTGCCGCGCGCCTGCCGCGCGAGATTCTGTTCGGCAAAGGCCAGCGCCATGTGCTGCCTGCCGTTGCCACCAGGTATGGACGGCGCGCGTTTGTCTGCACCGATGAGCGTTTCGCGACGACAACGGAGTTCGCCGAGATTATTGCTGGCTTGCGCGCCGCCGCGGTGGAGACGCTGGTCTACGACCGAACGCTGCCGGATGTGCCTCGCGACAGCGTCGCCCACTGCATTGCGGAGGCGAAAGATTTCAAGCCGGACATGGTGATCGGGATCGGCGGCGGCAGTTGCTTGGACATGGCGAAATGCGCCGCGCTCTTGCTTAGCCATGGCGGCCGGCTTCAGGACTACTATGGCGAGTTCAAGGTACCAGGCCCTACCCTCCCCGTGATCGCAGTGCCGACAACGGCTGGAACCGGCTCAGAGGTGACCCCCGTCGCCGTGATATCCGATCCGGAGCGAACGCTGAAAGTGGGCATCTCGAGTCCTCATCTCATCGCCGCGGTGGCACTTTGCGACCCGGATCTGACGGCTACGTGTCCACCTTCCCTGACGGCGATCGCCGGTGCCGACGCGCTGACGCATGCAATCGAGGCCTTCACAGCGGCCAAGCGCGGCTCCGATCCTAATTTGCCGCAACAGCATGTCTTCGTCGGCAAGAGCGCCCTCACCGATCACTTCGCGCTTCTGGCCATCAGATTGCTGGGCCGCAGTCTGGAGAAGGCATATCGCGACGGATCGGACGAGAATGCGCGCGCCGACGTCATGATGGGAGCGCTGGCCGCCGGTTGCGCCTTCGGCACGGCCGGGACGGCCGCCGCGCATGCGGTGCAGTATCCGGCCGGCGCTCTCACCCACACTCCGCATGGGCTCGGCGTCGCCACCATGCTGCCCTATGTGATGACATACAATCTTGCGGCAGCAGCCCCCGAGATTGCTGAAGTCGGCACCGCCCTCGGACTGTCCGATCGGAGCAGCAGCGGACCTGATGCGCAGGCGCACGCCACCATAAGAGAGGTGAGCCGGCTGTTTGGTGCCATCGGCATCACGCCGACATTGGCTAAACTTGGCCTTCCTGAGGACAGGATCGACTGGACGGCCGAGCAGGCGCTCGGCATCGACCGGCTGATCAAGAACAATCCCCGCCCATTCGACCTCACCGCGATGCGACGACTGATCAGAGCCGCTTACGACGGCGACATGTCTGCAGCCGCGATGCGACAGGAGCTCGTCCAATGAACATTTCCGCAGATATATTCGACGAGGATGAAGGTGTGTCCGACTACGCCACGTTTTCTCATGGTCTCTACGTTGGTGGTCGTTGGCAGCCCTCGTCGGATGGCCGAGTCATCGAAGTGACCGATCCATCCACCGAGGCGGTGATCGCGGCGGTTCCCGACGCCACACTCGCCGATGCTGCCCTCGCCGTCGACGCGGCTGCGGAGGCAGCGGTCGGTTGGCGCGAAACTCCGCCACGCAGGCGTTCGGAAATCCTGCGGCGCTGCTTCGAACTGATGGGCGAACGAGCGGAGACGTTGGCAGCGCTGATCTCGCTGGAGAACGGCAAGGCGCTGCGCGATGCGCGCGGCGAAGTCGCTTACGCAGCGGAGTTTTTTCGCTGGAACGCCGAGGAGGCGGTCCGCATCAGCGGCGAGTTCGGCCTCGCACCCTCTGGCACAAACCGGATCATCGTTGATTACCAGCCTATTGGCATCTGCGTGCTTATCACGCCATGGAATTTTCCCGCCGCCATGGCGACACGCAAAATCGCGCCGGCGCTCGCAGCAGGCTGCACCGTGATCCTGAAGCCCGCCAGCGAGACGCCACTGACGGCCTATGCACTTGCAGCGCTCTATGAGGAAGCCGGCGTGCCGCCTGGTGTCGTCAATGTCCTGACGACCTCGAAGCCCGGGCCGGTGACGGCCGCCATGCTGGCCGACCCGCGAGTGCGAAAACTGTCATTCACCGGCTCGACCGGCATTGGCCGCATGCTCCTGGCCGAAGCCGCAAAACACGTCGTCTCGTGTTCCATGGAACTTGGCGGCAACGCACCCTTCATCGTCTTCGACGACGCCGACCTGGAGGCAGCGCTCGACGGTGCGATGGTTGCCAAGATGCGCAATGCCGGCGAAGCCTGCACGGCCGCCAACCGGCTTTACGTGCAGGCCGGCATCCATGATGCTTTCACGGATGGATTGCGCAAACGCATGGCTGCCCTCCACGTCGGCCCCGGCACACACCCGGAAACCGAATGCGGCCCGATGATCACCAGGAAGGCGGTGGACAAGATCGATCGGCTCGTCCAGGACGCAGTTGCCCGTGGCGCCAAGGTTCTGTGCGGAGGGGCGATCGCCGAAGGCAAAGGCTACTTTTACCCGCCGACGGTGCTTCGCGACGTGTCCCCTGACGCCATCATGGCCCACGAGGAGATATTTGGTCCGGTGGCTCCGATCATGCGCTTCGAGCGCGAGGCGGAAGTGATCTCGAAGGCCAATGACACCGAATATGGTCTCGCGGCGTACATCTATACTCGCGACCTGGCCAGGGGAATGCGTGTGGCATCGAAGATCGAGTCGGGCATGATCGCTCTGAACCGCGGCCTGATGTCGGATCCCGCGGCGCCTTTTGGCGGGGTCAAGCAGAGCGGACTGGGCCGCGAAGGCGGTCAGAAGCACGGCATTGCCGAGTTCATGGAGGCGAAGTACATCGCCGTGACACTGTGAACGGACCCAGGCCAAAGGATCCGTTTCGCATTCGCGATCATGTCGTCGAATTCGACGACATCGTCGCCGAGATCGTTCGCCGCAGCACTGAAACCAGGGCGAACATACCCATGGTCGCAGACGTAGCCTATGGACCTGATGCAACTGAAACCGTTGACCTGTTCTTCCCGAAAGGCAACAGCCACCGCCTGCCGGTGCATATGTTCATCCACGGTGGCTACTGGAGGATGTTCTCCAAGCGCGACTATTCCTATGTCGCCGAGACCGTTATCAACGCAGGTGCGATAGCGGTCATTGTCGACTACGCCCTCATGCCTGCCGTTAGGATGGCGACGATCGTGCACCAGGTACGCCGCGCCAAGCAGTGGGTGGCCGACCACATCGCGAACTACGGAGGCGATCCCGGCCTGTTGACCGTTAGCGGTCATTCAGCCGGAGCGCATCTGGCAACAATGCTTTTTGACGACGATAGCCGGCCATCTGGCATCAAAGCCGCACTGCTGCTTGGGGGCCTTTATGACTTGAAACCATTGCAGACCTCATTCCTTGCCAGCGAAATTGCGATCACAGACGAAGACGTCCGGCGGTTTTCGCCTATCAACCAAACCTGCGATCCATCAGTGGCTGTTGAAATCTCGGTCGGAGCCGATGAGACGCCACCCTTCCACAGCCAGGCCGCAATCTTCACGGACCACCTGAAAAAACAAGGACTGGATGTTTCACGCACGACCCTTGCGGCGGCCAACCACATGAGCAGCGTCCGCGACCTTGGCTTGGCTGGCACCGATGCTGCGTCATTGTTGGCCCGCCTCGTGGCCGTCTAAGACCTCGGTCGGTCAGGGTCGCGGCAGAACTTGATATCCGCAATGGCGATTGGGTCATCGCATCGAGGCGCGGCAGAGGCGGGCAGCCTGCCTGCGCACCGTCCGCACTGCGCTGAGCGCGTCGGCCAAAGGCTCCTTTGTCGGTTTTCTTGAGCCAGATCCCGCCGCGGGTAATCCATGCGCTAACTTGGGTTCTCCAGGCGGTTTGTTTTGCGCCACTCCTCGTACTCCCCGCGCGCATCGTCATGCAGCGGATAATAGCGTTGCAACGGCGCGCCCTGCATCAGCCTCTCTCGCGAGAACTCCTCCCAATCGTGATGCTTCTGTGACTCTTCGATTACCTTCGGGGCCATTGCGACGGGAAGCACCACCACGCCGTCGTCGTCGGCGACGATGATGTCGCCGGGGATCACCGTGACACCGCCGCAGGCAATCGGAACGTTGACGGCATTGGGATAGATGCTGGTCTGTACATGATAATTTGGCGTCCAGCCGCGCAGCCATAGGGGCAGATCGAGCTTTTCAACATTGGGCCGATCACGCATGCATCCATCGATGACGATGCCCGCACCGCCTCTGCCCTTGAAATACGTCGACATCATATCGCCGAAGACGCCCGAGCTCATGTCACCGCGCGCGTCGACCACGACCACATCGCCCTCCTGGGCGTGATAGAGCACGTGCCGGTGCAGTTGCGTCTCCGGATCGGCATATTCTCCCTCGTTGAAGAGGTCGGGCCGTTGCGGCAGGAACTGCAGCGTCAGCGCCGGCCCGACGATCGACTTCCCGTGGTTCTGCGCCACCGGTCCGACCATGTGCGGATTGCGGAAACCCATGTGGCCAAGCGTGCCGGCAACCGTCGCGGCGCCGATCTCCCTCAGCGCGTCGATCAGGTCTTTTGGCGGCCGCGTAATGTCGGGAGCATGTGTCATCGTGGACTCCGGTTGAAAGGAACTACCAGTTGGTAACGGAACCGTCGCGGCGCTTGAGGTGAGGCGCTTCCCAAAAACGAAAGCTCTCCGCCTGGACCGCCTCTTCGTTGACCTCAACGCCGAGCCCCGGCAGATCGCTGACCGGATAGTCGGGACCGTCGAGCCGTGGTTGCACGGGGAAGAAGTCGGAATTGTCAAAACCCAGCTTTCTTTCGGGCGCCCTGGTCTCGAGCCACGCAAAATTCGGGACCGCGGCGGCGAGATGCATGGTCGCGGCCGTGCACACTGGACCAAGGGGATTGTGCGGCATCAGGTCGACATAGTGCGCCTCGCTCCAGCCGGCGACTTTCATCGCCTCGGTGAACCCGCCGACATTGCAAATATCCAGCCGGTTGAACTGATGGATGCCGCGCTCGATGTAGGGCAGGAATTGCCACTTGCTGGCGAATTCCTCGCCGATGGCAAAAGGAATGTCGGTCATCCTACGCAGGGATTCGTAGGCCTCCGGTGTCTCGTCGCGTATCGGCTCCTCGAGGAAATCAAGCACGCCACGGCCGAGCTTGTTGCAGAAGCTCGCCGCCTCGGCCACCGACAGCCGATGGTGATAGTCGATGCCAAGGACGACGTCGTCGCCCAGCGCCGCGCGCGCCTTGTTTAGCATAGTTGCGGTGGCGCCGATCGACTCGCGCGGCTCGAAGATGTCCCTGCTGTTTTGCCCGACGGGAAAGAAGCGAATCGCCTGCCACCCCTGTGTACGCAGTTCGCGGGCTCGTTCGATGGCAACACCGCCCTCGGCTTCGTCTCCGGTCGAGGCGAAGGTGGGGATGCGGTCGCGCTGCTTGCCGCCCAGCAACTCGTATACCGGCACCCCCAGCGCCTTGCCCTTGATGTCGTGCAGCGCGATGTCGATGGCGGAAATCGCTGCCTGCAGAACGCGCCCGCCTTCGAAATACTGGCTGCGATAAACCTCCTGCCAGATGCGGCCAATCTGCATCGGGTCGCGGCCGATGAGAAACTCGCGATAGTGCTCGACCGCACCGGCCACGGCCCTCTCGCGACCACTCAAGCCGCTCTCGCCCCAGCCAAAGATGCCCTGGTCGGTCTCGACCTTGACGAGCATCTGGTTGCGCGTTCCTACCCACACTGGATAGGGCTTGATCGCGATGATCTTAAGCTTCGTAGTCATCCACGCCCACGTTCCACGCGCATCCGCCCTGTCTCAGTTGGCCTTGAGGGCCATTTCAGTTTCGCCGTCGAACAGATGCATCCGCTCCTGGTCGAACTCGAGCCAGATCTGCTCGTCAGGCGCGACGGCAATGTTCGGTGGCACGCTGACGTTGACGATGGCGCCGGAGAGGAACGCCTGCACGAAAGTGACGTCTCCGGTCGGTTCCACCGTATAGGCCTTGGCCGGAATGGCGCCAGGGACCGCGCTCTTGTGCAGCTTGATCGTCGAGTGTCGTGCACCGAGCACGACCTTCTTGGTCGTCGCTCTCTGGACCTTGCGGGCATTGGGTTGCGACAGCTGGAGGGTCCAGCCTTCCGCGCTCGTCAGAACGGTGTCGCCGTTTGCCGTCGATGCCTCCAGCGGAATAAGGCTCATCGCCGGGCTGCCGACGAAGCTCGCGACGAACATATTGGCGGGATGTGCGAAAACTTGCGCCGGCGAATCGTATTGCTGCAGATAGCCGCCGTTCATTACAGCCATCCTGTCTGCCATGGTCACGGCCTCGAGCTGGTCGTGCGTCACATAGATAATCGTCGCCTTCAGGTCCTGATGGAACCGCTTGATTTCGGACCGCATCTGCACGCGCAGCTTTGCGTCGAGATTGGAAAGCGGTTCGTCCATCAGAAACACCGCCGGATCTCGAACGAGGGCGCGGCCCAGGGCCACGCGCTGCTGTTGACCGCCTGAAAGTTCGCGCGGCTTGCGCTCGAGCAACTGCGTCATGTCGAGCACTCGCGCCGCTTCCCTGACCTTCTTGTCGATCTCCTGCTTGGGCAGCTTGCGCATCTGCAGCGGGAAGGCGAGGTTCATATAGACCGACTTTTGCGGATACAGCGCGTAGTTCTGGAACACCATTGCGATGTCCCGGTCCTTTGGGTCGAGGTCGTTGACGACCCGGTCGCCGATGAATATGTCGCCCGATGTAATCGGGATCAGCCCCGCGACGAGATTGAGCGTGGTTGTCTTGCCGCAACCTGAGGGACCGACGAGCGCAACGAACTCGCCGTCATTGACCTTCAGCGAAACGTCGTTGACAGCTTTGAAGCTGCCATAGGTCTTGACGAGATCTTTGAGGACCACGTGGGCCATCGGCAACTCCCTAGTGCTTGACCGCGCCTTCTGTAAGGGCGCGTACGAAGTATCGTTGCAGGACGAGGAACAGCACCACGACAGGCACGCTCATCATGAAGCTGGCCGCCATCAGACCTGGAAAGTCGGTCGTGTTTTCCGAGAAGAAGCGCTGGATGCCGACCGGCAGTGTCAGCTGGTCGTTCTTGGAGAGGAAGGTGTAGGCGTAGATGTACTCGTTCCACGCGCCGATGAAGGAATAGATCGCGGTGGCGATGATTCCGGGCGCCGAGAGCGGCATGACGATCAGGATAAAGGCCTGGAACCGCGTTGCCCCATCGATCCGCGCCGCCTGCTCGAGTTGTATCGGGATGTTGTCGTAAAAGCCCTTGAGCAGCCAGATCGCCAGCGGCAGGCCGAAGGTGAGATAGGTGAGAACCAGCGAGCCATGCGTGTTCACCAGCCCGATCGCCCGCATCAGGATGAACAGCGGCACGAGAAAGATCACCGCGGGGAACATGTTGCGCAGCAGCACAGCGAAGAACAGGAAGTTCCGGCCCGGGAAGGTGAAGCGCGAAAACGCGTAGGCCGCGGGGACTGCCACGATCACCGAAAGGATGGTCGTGGCGGTCGAGACGAAAAGGCTGTTCCAGAAAAAGCGGAGGAAGTCCTGGCCGACGCTGTTCTGCGGATCGAGCAGTTTCTGGTAGCTGGCAAGGGTAGGCTCGTCGGGCCACCATTGCGGCGGGAATTGCATTGCCGCGAAGCCGGACTTGATCGAGGTGAGCAGCATCCAGATCATCGGCAACGCGGTGTAAAGCAGCATGAACACAAGGAAGATTCGCCCGCCCCACCGCCATCCGTCGACGCGCATACGGCGACGGGCCTGGCTTCGAGGGGCTGGCTCGGCAATCGTGCTCATGCGCTCCCGTCCTTCCGCTCGTTGCCGCTCAGCGCACGGACGTAGAAGTAGCCGAGCGACATCAGGATGAGGAACAGAAGCACCGAATAGGCCGATGCCACCCCCCAGCGCTGGCGGCCAAAGGCGAGCTCATAAATGTGGGTGATCCAGATATGGGATGCGTTGGACGGCCCGCCGCCGGTCATGATCCAGGGGATGATGAAGGAATTGAAGTTGGCCACCGCCAGCAGCAGGATCGTCACCGTGGAGACGTTTCTCAAGTGCGGGAAGGTGACGTGCCAGAAGCGCTGCCATGCATTGGCTCCGTCGACTTTCGCGGCGCGCAGCAACTGGTCCGGGACTGTCTGCAGGCCGGCCATCATCATGATCATGGCGAACGGAAACTCGCGCCAGATATTGACGACGATCAGCGAGGGCAGCACCGTGCTGACGCTGTCGATGAAATTCGGTGGCCGGTCGGCCAATCCAAGTTGGACCAGCACCGCGCCGATGATGCCAAAGTCCGAATGGTAGATCCACTTCCAGATATAGGAAGCGGCGACTGCACTGATGACCCAGGGAATGATCAGGATGGCGCGCAGGACGCCACGGCCGATAAAGTCGCGATGGAGCGCCAGCGCGGTGGCAAACCCCAGGACAAAGGAGATGAAAGTCGATCCCAGCGTCCAGATAAGGGTGTTCCAGGTGACCTTCCAGAACACCTCACTGGTGAGGATCGCCGTGTAGTTGTCAATGCCGATGAAGTTCTTGTCGCGGAGCTGCAGGCCAGGCGGCGTGTTAAAGAACGACAGCTCAACTGTGTAGTAGATCGGATAGGCGATGACGATGAGCATCACGGCAATCGCAGGAAGCACGTACGCATAGTCAGCGCGATGCTCCCATATCTTGCGCAGCATACCGGACCTACCAGTTTGCAAACTTCGGCGAGCCTCGGCCTTCCCGGTCACGATCGTCACTTTGGCGTGCCCTTGTTCTTCGGAACGAACCGGCTGCACTTTCGGCGCAGCCGGTGAGATCGCGGGTCAGGTTTCGGTTAGAGTCCGCCGCCCATCAGCTCTTTGACCTTCTTGGCCGCGTCGTCGGCTGCCTGGTCGACGGTCATCGCTCCGGTCAGGGCATTCTGCAGCATGTCCGGGACGATGATGTTCATGATCTCGGGGGACTGCGGCAGCGCTGGGAACGGAATGCCGTATGGCAGCATCGAGGTGGTGACGTCGAGGAACTTGATGCTGTCCAGACGTTCCTTCATCCATTTGGTCTTGAAGCCGTTAAGGTTGCCCGGGTTCGAGCCGGCATAGGCCATCTTCAGAGACCATTCGGGGCTGGTCCACATGCAGATAATGGCCTTCGCAGCCGGTTCGTCCACCTTGCCGCCCTCGACATATTCGGGCTTCAGGATGTGGATGTTCGAACCGCCGAACACGACGGCGCGCTTGCCGTCGGGGCCGGTCGGAATCAGGCCGTAGCGCATATTGTCGATGACGGTCTGCGCCTTGTCCTTGTCGGTGCCCGTCGCCTTTTTCTGCAGGTCGAGCATGACGTTGTAGTCGGACGGGTGCGAGATCATCATGCCGAGCTGGCCGGCGAGGAACAGCGGCTGGTTGTCGGCCTGCTGGTTGGTGAGTGCCGAAACCGGAACCGACTTGTCGCGGACGTACATGTCGTAAGAGGCTTGCAGCGCGGCCTTGCTCTGCGGGCTGGCGAGCTCGATCTGCTTATAGGTCGGGTTCGCGGCGGCTTCGTCGAAGACGCCGCCGCCATAGGCCCACAGCTGAGGCATGAAGCGGTACGGCGTATTGCCGGCATTCTTGCGAGCCACGAGGCCGTAACCGGCAATGCCGAGCTTGTCATGGATTTGCTTGGAATACTTGACGACGTCGTCCCAGGTTGCCGGAGCCTTGTCGGGATCGAGGCCTGCACGCTTGAAGATGTCGGCGTTCCAGATGAACGCCATCGTCTCGTTGTTGGTCGGAATGCCGTAGGTCGTCCCGTCCCAGGTCACCGCCTTCATGGCGCCGGGCCAGAAGTCCTCGGTCGAATACCCCACGTCCTCGGGCTTGAGCGGCTCCAGATAGCCCTTTGAGGCGAACTCGGTGCCACCCAGGATTTGCAGGCGGACCGCCATCGGCGCGGCATTGCCAAGGAGCGCCGTGCGGAACTTGTCAAGAAGGTCGTTATAGGTGAGGGCTTGTTCCTCGAGCTGGATGTTCGGATAGGTCTTGCGGAAGGTCTCGAAGAAATCCTTGTAGTACTGGCGCAGGAGGTCGGGGTCGCCCTCGAACACGCCCTGATACCAGAAAGTCAGTCGCCCCTTGTAGTCGAGCGGGGTGACCTTGCCGCAATCGGCCGCCGTATCAAAATCCTGTGTGCCTGCAATGGAGCGCACATATTCCGGCGACCACTTGCTCAAGTCGACCGGCGCCGCACCGAGCGCCGATGCCGACATCAAAGATGCCATTAAAGCAGCGGAGACAGTGCCGCGCAGGACGGCACCGCCGAGTGTAATCCTCGTCATAGGTATCCTCCAGGTTTCTCTCCCATGCCGCTCTGCATCGAGGCGAGCGGTCTTTTGCTCGTCGGCTGCGAGACAGCTATTAAATGTATCCCTTCGAGCGCTTTGTACGTTTTCAGATCGTAGATTGTCTGTCAACGCGATAAATCGTACATTGTTTATGGAAACCGTGCGTGATATTGACAAAATTGTGTATCGATTGGGGGAGCCGGCCTTGGCCGAGACAAGTGATTTTAAAGCAGAGCCACCCGAAGGGATTGACCCTCTCGGGGCCTCCAGCGAGGGCGCCTCGCTTTATGAACTGATCAGGGAAGACATCATCGAAGGGCGGCTCGTCGCCAACGAACGGCTTGTGGTAACCGATCTCGCCCGGCGTCATGGCACCTCGACCAACCCCGTGCGCGAGGCTCTGCAGCTGTTGCGCGGCGAGGGCTTTGTCACCTTCGTTCCAAACCGCGGGGCGCGCGTCCGACCCATAGATCAGGACTTTGTCCGGGATATCTACGAGATCGGAGTCCTGATCGAGCCGGCCCTTACGCGATGGTTCGTGAATATGGCCACCGTCGAGGACATCGCCGAACTCGAACGTCTCCAGGGCCTGATTGAAGAGAACAACTTTGCCGACACATTCAGGCACAGTGAGCTGGATACCGCTTTCCACACCGTGATGTACCAGCGGCACTATAACCGCCATGCCGCCGAGCTTTGGTGGAAGCATCGTGAAGTGCTGCGAGCCGTGAGCCGGCGTTTCAATTTCACGCTCGCGCGGCGTGCCGCGATCATTCGCGAGCACCGCGAACTCATCGCGCACGTAAAAGCGGGAAATGCCGACGAGGCGGCCGAACTCATTGCGCGCCATGTCGAGGGTTCCGGCCGGCATGTCCTCGAACACATGCGCGCGCGCAACGCCGCTCGGGCTGGATAGAATCCAATCTGGAACATCGTTAGCCTGACCATCAGATAGAGGTAGTTGAGATGAAAATCACGAGCGTTCGGCCGTGGCTGATCAAATCCGATGCTTCTTATTGGGGAGAGTACCTGTTTGTCGAAGTGACGACCGATGAGGGGGTGAGTGGCTGGGGAGAGATCACAACCACTACCAGGCTCGCCAACCGCGCCCTCTGCACGATCCTTCGGCAGATCGGTGTCGCCGTGACCGGCGAGGATCCAGCGCGGATCGAGCATCTGTGGCACAAGATTTTCCGCAGCTTCACCTACATGGGCAGCCGCGGCGCCGCCGTCGAATGCGTGAGCGCCATCGATATCGCCCTCTGGGACATCCGGGGCAAAGTCCTTGGTAAGCCGATTTACGAGCTGCTGGGCGGACCGGTGCGCGATGAAATCGCGCTCTATACCCATCCCAACCAGGCCAAATTTACCAGTAAGGAGGCTGTGGTCCGCGAAATTCGCGACATCGTCGAGTCCGGACACACTGCGCTCAAGTTTGATCCTTTCCCCCACCAGGGCCACACCGCCGATGGCCTGTCCCGCGAACAGCGGGACGGCTACCTCGATGGCAGCATGACCCGCAAGGACGAGCGCAAGGCGGCCGAACTCACGGCGCTGATCCGCGAAACAGCGGGCCCCGACGTCGACATTCTCATCGATGCGCATGGCCGCTTCGACGTTCCCACCGCCATTCGCCTCTGTCGGAGCCTCGAGGAAGCCGGCCAGATTGACTGGTTTGAGGAGCCTTGCCCGCCCGAGAGCCTCAATGCCCTCAAGCAGGTGCGCGAGAAGGTCAGTGCCGCTATCTCGTGGGGCGAGCGCGGCCACACGAAGTGGGATTTCGTGCCGGTGCTCGAGAACAAGCTCGCTGACTACATCATGCCTGACGTCACCTGGACCGGCGGCATTACCGAACTCAAGAAGATTTCCGCCCTATGCGAAGCCTACTACATCCCGGTCTCGCCGCATGACGCCGCGGGGCCGATCAACGTGGTTGCGGGAGCGCAGGTGATGATGACCGTTCCCAACTTCTACAAGCTCGAAACGTCGGAGTGGAACCTGGGCAAATACGATCACCTCATCGACAGACCGCTCGACGTTTCGAACGGCAGCCTCAAGCTGACGTCGAAACCTGGTCTCGGTGTTGAGATGAACCGCGACTACCTGCAGGCCCACGAGATTGAGCTGGGCTAGCAACGCTTTATGCCGGCCCAGCGTGCGGGCGACAGGCCGCGCCGACTAGAACGAGGATAAGTCATGCCAAAGACGGGTGGAGCCGACGAGGCGCTCAATCGGGTGAACACGAACTCCAAGCCGTCCGACCTTCGCATCATCGACATGCGGGTCGCCGAAATCGTCGGCGCGCCATTCACCTCAGCGCTGCTCAAGATTTACACCAATCAGGGCATCGTGGGGCTTGGCGAGGTGCGCGACGGCGCCAGCGCCACCTATGCATTGATGCTGAAAAGCCGGCTGCTTGGCGAGAACCCTTGCGACATCGATCGCCTGTTTCGCCGCATCAAGCAATTCGGCGGGCACGGCCGGCAAGGCGGCGGCGTCTCGGCGGTCGAAATCGCGCTGTGGGATCTCGCCGGCAAGGCCTATGGCGTCCCCATCTACCAGATGCTCGGCGGCAAGTTTCGCGATCACGTGCGCGTCTATTGCGATACCGATGCCGAGAAACCGAGCGGCACCGAAACCGGAAAGCGTCTCAAGGAGCGCATGAACCGCGGTTTCACCTTCCTCAAGATGGACCTGGGCTTGATGCAGATCGCCCATGTCCCGGGCGCCGTGGCCGCGCCCGCCGGCGCGCTCGAAGGGTTTCACGCCAATCCACGCGGCCGTGGCGGCGCGCTCGAGGAGCGCAAGGCACGCAATCTCGCCTACGATGCGCAGAACGTGCAGCACCCGTTCACGGGCCTGCATTTCACCGAAAAGGGGATCGACCTGCTCGAGCAGTATATCCACGAGGTTCGCGAGGTGATCGGATACGAGATCCCGCTCGCCATCGACCATGTCGGCCACATCTCGCTGCAGGACGGCATACGCCTGTCGCGTCGTATCGAGAAATACGTTCCGGCCTGGCTCGAGGATGTGATCCCGTGGCAGTACACCGAACAGTATCGACGGCTGCAGGAGTCGACCACGGTGCCGATCTGCACCGGTGAGGACATCTATCTCAAAGAGGGCTTCGAGCCTCTGCTCAAGAGCGGCGGCCTCTCCGTTATCCACCCGGACCTGCTCACCAGCGGCGGCATCCTCGAGACCAAGAAGATCGGCGACATGGCGCAGGACCATGGGGTCGCCATGGCGATCCACATGGCCGAAAGTCCGATCGCGGCAATGGCTGCCGCACATGTCGCGACCGCAACCGAAAACTTCATGGCGCTCGAATACCACTCCGCCGATGTCGACTGGTGGGACGATATCGTCACCGGCCTTCCCAGACCGCTTGTGAAGGACGGCTTCATCACCGTTCCGGACAAGTCGGGTCTGGGGATCGACGATGTCGTCGACGAGGTGATCGCGCAGCATCTGCAGCCGGGTGTCACGGGGATATGGCAATCCACCGAGCATTGGGACAATGAATATAGCTGGGACCGGACCTGGAGTTAGCCCAGACCCCCTTCCCTCATTCCCCTAGGCTCACAGGGCCAACGACCGACCATTCGTGTCGACCTCTCCCAAGGGAGAGGCGAAGAAAGAACGGACGAAACCATGATCTACGAACTGCGTATCTATGACTGCCTGCCGGGCAGGCTGCCGGCTTTGCTCAAGCGCTTTTCCGACCAAACGCTGGCCATCTGGGAGAGGCATGGCATCCGCCAAGCCGGGTTTTTCACCACGGCGATCGGCGAAAACAGCAATCGCCTCACCTATTTCCTCGCCTGGGAATCGCTGGCCGAGCGTGAGGCGAAATGGGCGGCTTTCGTCACCGATCCGGCATGGCACAGGGCCCGGGACGAGTCTGAGCGCGACGGGCAGATCATTGCCAATATCAGCAGCCAGCTGCTCACGCCGACAGCTTTCTCGTCTGTGAAATAGGACTGCGCCATGAAGATCACCGACCTGCGCTGTGCCGTTATCGGCAAACACCCCATCGTCCGCATCGTTACCGACGAGGGCCTCTATGGTTTGGGCGAGGTCGAGTTCACCAAGACCTATCTCAAGCCCTTTGTGCTGCATTTCCGCGAGGCGCTGCTCGGCGAGGACCCGACGGACGTCGAGCGCGTGATGCTGAATATCCGCCAACGCGGCTCCTTCAAGCCCTATGGCGCGGCGGTTAGCGCTATCGAGCATGCGCTGTGGGACATTGCCGGCAAGGCCGCAGGCGTGCCGGCCTACAAACTGCTCGGCGGCAAGGTGCGCGACAAGGTGCGCGTCTATAACGGCTCGATCCGCCAGAAACGGACGGGCGACCGGCCGGAGGACTACGCCGCCGACGTCAAATGGATGATGGAGCAGCCGCAGAACTTCTTCATGATCAAGCAAGGAATCTCGTTCCACTCCAACATGAAGGACACCGTCGACGGCTTCCATTACGGCGTGACGCAGAAGAAGGCAGGCTATCACGGCGCCATGGATCAGGGCATGATCAGCGAGCGCGGTTTCAACCACATGCTCGACTGCGTGACCGCGATGAAGGAAGTGCTGGGCGACAAGGTCAGCCTAGCGCTCGACTGCGGCCCAGGTTGGATGCTGCCCGATGCTATCAAGTTCGCTCGCGCGGTCGAGAAGTACAATTTGATGTGGCTGGAGGACATGCTGACCGGCGACTATGTGCCGTGGGTCAATCCGCAGGCGTATCGGGAATTGACCACCTCCACGTCGACGCCAATCCATACCGGCGAGCAGATCTACCTGCGGCACAATTTCAAGGAGCTGATCGAGACGCAGGCGGTGCGCGTCATCGGCCCCGATCCGGCTGACGTCGGCGGCATTGCCGAGCTCAAATGGGTCGCCGAGCACGCCTATATGCATTCGATCCTGATGGCGCCACACGGCACCGCGAACGGTCTCCTAGGCCTCGGCGCGCTGATCAATGTGTGCGCCACCTTGCCCGCCAATTACGTGGCGTTCGAATATCCCAGCGCCTCCGATCCCTGGTGGGAGGACCTCGTAATTGGCCTGCCGTCGCAGATCGTGAAGGACAGCATGGTGGACCTGCTGGAAGCGCCGGGGCTGGGCCTCGATATCGATGCTGAAGCAGCCGGGAAACATCTCAGGGAAGAGGATGCGGGCTTCTTCGACTGAACCATCCTTCTTTGGCTACCCCGCCGCACGCGAACCGCTTCACGCAAATTGGCATCCGGAATGATCGCTTCGGGCCGAGAGCAGGCCGGCAGCTTCGGGCCGCGAGTGCACCGCGGCCCGGTGAAGGCTTATTCCTGGCGCTGTTCGCTTCGGTCGGCGTTGCTCCCGGTTACAGCTGCGGCGTGTGCTGATCGTCGGATCACAAGGCCACGCCACCCAACTGCTCCTGATGCGACTCCTATTCCGACCAGGACTGCCATGAGCCCGATGATCAGGTTCGCGCTAACCGGTTCGCCCAGGAAGACGACGCCGAAGATTGATGCTGTCACTGGATTAACGGCGACAGAGACGGCGACCAGTGTCGGCGCTGCGCGTCCAAGCGCGAACGCCCAGAGGAAGAAGATGAAAGCCCCGCAAACTATGGCCAGATAGCCGCTCGCAATCCACTGGAGTGCGCTGAGCACAACAAGTTGCGCGAAGCCCCCATTCCAAGCCGCGAGGATCGAAAGGCAGACTGCACCGATGCCCATGCCAAACGCCGCGAACGAGATCGGCGCGGAGCGGGACAGAAATGGTCGGGACCAGACATTGTAGAGCGCCATGCAGAATGCCGCCGCGATCATGAGGAGGTCTCCGCGCCATGCGCCTTGGGGAGCAGACGTCAGGCTCATGCCGAGAGCGGTCACCACTCCCGCCATTGCGATCAAGACGCCGGCGATCTTGCGCATCGTCGGCGGCTCAACCCTTAGAACAGCCCCTGCAATCATGGTGAGCAAAGGCAGTGTCGATAGCGCCAAGGCTCCGCGCGCCGCTGTCGTATAGATAAGAGCGCCATTGAAGAGCACGGGAAACAGGCCGAAGAACAGCAGACCCATGGCGGCGGCGCCGGGCCAGTCGCTTTTCGTCGGCCACCTGTCTCGTCGCCAAAGCGCCACGGCGACCAAGACCAGAAAGCCACCGCCGAATCGAACGGCTCCGATGGTGAGCGGATCGAGCGTGCCTGTGAGATATCGTGTTGCGCCGACCGCGGTGCCGCCAAGGGCACTGGAGAGAACCGCCGCCAGCACTCCCAGAATTTCCATTGCTGCCTGACCTCGTGGGCTCGAAGCCAGGGATAGCGGGCCGGCGCGCTAAAAGGAATCGAATAAGCTCAATAAGCTTGATAACGTTCCGTTATGAGCACCCCGAGTCTCGACCCAGAGCTTCTACGGGCTTTTGTCGCCGTTGCCGAGCACCTCTCGTTCACACGGGCAGCCGCGCAGCTCAACCGAACGCAGGCCACTGTCAGCTTGCAGGTGAGACGTCTTGAGGAGCGCCTCGAGGTCGCGTTGTTCCGCCGCTCGACTGCTCGCGTTGAACTCACGGTCGCCGGGGACGGCTTTCTGATCGATGCACGCCGCATTCTTGCCCTTAATGAACATGCGATTGCCCGTGTTTCCAATCAGAGAGTGGCTGGGCGCGTTCGCATCGGGGTCATGGAAGATTATGGCACCAAGGTTCTGCCGCGCCTCCTCGCCGATATTGCTGAGCTATTTCCGCTTGTGCAGGTCGAAATGGAAATCGGCCTCACCGCTCGGCTCCTGAAAAGGCTCGGCTCATCGTTCGATGCGGTCATGGCCATGCATGCGGAAGGTGCAACCAAAGGCGATCTGATATGCCGCGAAAGGGCGATTTGGGCAGCAGCGGACGGCCATGCTGTGGAAGAGCTCGATCCTCTGCCTGTAGCGCTATCGAATCCTGATTGCTTATTTCGCTCTTGGGCCGTCGAGGCGCTCAACAAGGCAGGTCTGCCGTGGCGATTGGCCTATGTCAGTCAGAGCCTGTCAGCCATAGAGGCCATCGTTGAGCAAGGCCTGGCGATAACCGTCGTCAAAGGCAGCATGCTCGCGCCTGGCTTACGCAGCATACATCCAGGCCGGCATATGCCGCCGCTGCCCGGAGCCGAGATTCGTCTTCATCGGTCCGAAACGTCCCCTGCCAGCGCCACACTGGTCGTCGATCATCTCGCGCATCGCCTCCGCTCAATGGCCTTGGGTTCATAATAAGCTTTGGTTCCCATGCGAAACTTTGGCTGAATTGCCTCGTACCTATCTGGAGGGAGTCCAGATGGTAATCTTAAGCTGGCTTGGCGTGCTGATAATTTTGTATGCCGTGACTATCGTCCCGCTGCCGTCGACGAATGAGTACCGATATCGAACGCAGGCGAGCGTGCCTGATCCAAAGGACAGGCATCTCCAGCGATTTGGCATTCTCCTCGCGTTGGGTAACGGGGTTTTGCTTTACGGGCTTTTTGGCGCGGAAGGGTTGTAGGTTCGGCGGCCAGATCAATTGGGACGCCGGATCACTCGGCGCCGACGTTCGACGGGCTCGCCCAGCTACGACCACACAGACAAAACACCAAGCGCAAGCCCGATGACGCCGAGGATGAATGAGACCACCGCGATGTGTGTGGGGACGCGGGTCGCAGGATCCGTTGCGTTCCAGTACCACCGAAGCTTCCCGAACCAGATGCGGCGGAGTTCGAATTCATAGGTTTCGCCAGGAAGGACCCGCAAGTCATCGCGGGCGTCGACGTCGATGTTGACGACGCCTGGCTCGTCATTGCCTCGGATGGCAACTATAGCGCTGCGGCCATTGACCTCGACTGAAACGATGTCATGACGCGAGATGCCGTGAGGTCTGTCGGCGTGGTTGATCCGCAAAATGTCACGGCCAATATCGCCTGTGGCCGCCTTTCCAACCATCAGCCTGATCGTCATGCCACGCCCGCCGTCTCTGGCCCCGCGTCTTCGTCGCCGACACATGACGCGGATCAAGAATTAGATATCGCTAATTCGTGGCGAAAATCCGCGTGTCGGTGATTCGAATCCGGCTCCGGACATCATTTTTCTTCCACGAATGCGCTGCATTCTGAAGCACTCAGACTGGCGATTCCGATGGGACAAGTCGCCTGGAGCAACGGTACGATTGAGGCGCAGATCAGAAAACGGTGTCAAGCCGACGTTAGAGCGACATGCGTCCACTTGGATGCACAAAGTACGCTCTAACACCTTGAATCTACGCATCGTGCTTTCCGAAAATCGATTCCGATTTTCGGGCCGATGCGGTAGAAGGTGTTGAGCACCGTGCCGGTCGCATTCGGCGCGCGACCGGTTGCGCTCGGCGAGGCTTGATGATTTGTTGCCACCATATGGAGAGCGAATGATGCGAGAGCCTGCCGGCCAAGACGAATATGGGTCGACCAACCCCTTCGACCCGGACGACTTTTCGACGTTGAACACGATGGGGCCTGCTGTGGGCAGCAACGACTTCGAGAAATACGCTGTCGCCGTGATCATCGTGTTCGGCGCACTTATCATCGGCGGGCTGATGGCCGCGGCGATGACTTTCGGCCACCGCAACGGCTTCCTTTTCGCGCTTGGCGGCGCAACGTCCGCCTGGATATCCGGCAACGCGCTGCTGCTCGACCGGCCCCGTATCTACGCCCTGTTCGTCGGCATTGCGGCGCTGATGCTGGTGGCATCCACCCTGACGCTGGTCATCTGACTCGACCGAAAGAAATTCAGTAGTCTATGGCCGGCACCGCCGGCGCAAAGACAGGCCCGAATACCTGCCGCCATCAGGGCTTGGCAGCAATCAGAACATAACCCCGCGTACGGTTGGCATTGTCCGAGTCTTGCGTGTTCATCGCGTTAAACAGGTCGGCTGTCGTCACCCAGACGGGGGGATATTTGTACCGAGCAACGTCGAGGATGAGGAAACGGTCGGTCTCGGCATCATAGGCGGCCAAGGGTGAGATGTGGCCACCTTTTTCCTGGCCCATGGCTTTGCGCAAGTAATTTGCGATGACAAACTGCCTTTTGGTCGCGAGATAGCTTCGGGCTTCCTTGCGGAAGGTGTCCAGGCTGCTGTCAGCAGCATGTCGCACTTCAACCTGCACGGGCTGCAACGCAAGAAGGCCACCCAATTCATCCAGGGTCATGCCCTGCTTCTTGATTGTCTCAACCGGAATGACCTGCTCGCTGCGGGCATTCAGAAGATTGTCCTGAGTGAAGGTGCTGTAGGGGTCATACTCGGGCACTGGTGGGGCTGGAACGCCAATGGCATTCAGAACCATGACACTGCTGGCCACCCCACAAAAAGCTTGGTTCTTCTGGGTGACGAAATTTATGGCCAGCGGAAAATAGGCTTCCCGGGCGTCGGCCTCGATCAGGAGCGTTTCACCGGCATCGGAAGCCGCCCCGATGAGATTTGCCGGCAGTGGCAACGTCTCGGCCCTGGCCTCCAGCGAGGCCAGTAACGTGGCAAACAATGCGAGTCGAATGACATGCTTCATGAACATCGTCGCGCTCCTAATGCATGTCGCGCAAAAGTGGCAGCGGTTTTGCGATAACGACATGCATGAAAACTAGAACTTAAAGCGCGGCGCATGAATCCTTTAAAACGCGGCGCGCCTTAGGCTGATCACCCATCGGCCTGACAGAACTTGCGCCCACGTTTGGCAACTGTCCAGAGGAGCTTCGGCGCAATGAGAGCCATCTGTGACCTCCTGACGTGACTAGGGCCGGACACCGCCTTTTTTGCACGGTAAAGGGGCTCGAGCGCCCATCCTTGAAGCGGATGGTCATGAAGCCTTCTCTAAATCTGGATATCAAACAATCCCGCCGCTCCCGCCGGCAACCGCCGGCCGTTCGGCCGCGACCTTGGCCCGATAGCCGGCGGCCCGATAGGCGGCGACCGGATCGATGGCGCCGCCCGTCTTCAGCCGCGCCATGGCAAGGATCGGCTCGACATCGGTGCGGTAGGCCACTTTCAGCGTCTGCGTCGCCATCAGTGCGTCGTTGGCGTCCTGGAACCCTTCCAGCGCCTTGCGATCGACCAGCAGCGCCTGCGCATAGGCGCGCTGCACCTCGACCGCCGAAAGCATCAGGCTTTCGATCGGATCGGTGACATTGTGGCTCTGGTCGAGCATGTGCGCGGGATCGAAGCCCTTTGCACCCGAAAGCTCGGCATCGACCAATTCGTTGAAGACGAGGAACAGCCGGTAAGGATCGATCGAGCCGGCGTCGAGATCGTCGTCGCCATATTTCGAATCGTTGAAATGGAAGCCGCCAAGTTTTTTGAACTGGATCAGACGTGACACGATCATCTCGATGTTGACGTTGGGCGCATGATGGCCAAGGTCGACCAGGCAGAACGCCTTGTCGCCTAATTCCCTAGCGATCATGTAGTTGGTGCCCCAGTCCTGCACGACCGTCGAATAGAAGGCCGGCTCGTACATTTTGTGCTCGGTGAACAGCTTCCAGTCCTCCGGCAGACCGGCATAGATTTCCCTCATGGCGTCGAGATAGCGCTCGAAGGCTCTCGCGAAATTGACCTGACCGGGAAAGTTCGAGCCGTCGCCGATCCACACCGTCAGCGCCTTGGAGCCCAGCGTCCTGCCGATCTCGATGCATTCGAGATTGTGCTCGACCGCCTGGCGGCGCGTTGCGGCATCGGCATGCGACAGCGAGCCGAATTTGTAGGAAAGCGTCTGGTCTTTCGCGTCGGAGAAGGTGTTGGAATTCATGGCGTCGAAGCCGAGGCCGAAGCGCGATGCGGCCTGCTTCAACCGGTTTGGGTCGGCCTTGTCCCAGGGAATGTGCAGCGAGACGGTAGGGGTCGCCCGCGTCAATTGCTGGATAACGGCGCAGTCCTCGATCTTGTCGAAGATGTCGCGCGGCTCGCCGGCGCCGGGAAAGCGGGCAAAGCGGGTGCCGCCCGTGCCGACGCCCCAGGAAGGGATGGCGACTGCGAATTTCTCGACCTTGTCGCGGATGGCATCGATGGCGATGCCGCGGCCGTCGAGCCGCTCGCCGAGCGAGGCGTAATCGCGCTCGAGGTTGGCCTTGCGCGCCGCGTTATTCTTCTCGACGACATCGGCGGAGATGATGGTTTCGGACAAGTGCTATTCCTCCCAAATGCGTTCCGTCAGCGCTGCCCCTCATCCGGCCCTTCGGGCCACCTTCTCCCCGTACAGTGACGGGGAGAAGGGAAGCGCTCCGCAGCTAGCTCATCGCGTAAAGCTCTGGGCGTTGCCGGCGTCGACATTGATGATGTTGCCGGTCGACTTGGCCGACATGTCGGAGGCGAAGAAATAGATCGCCTCGGCGATGTCCTCGGGGAACACCGAGCGCTTCAGCATAGAACGCGAACGGTAGTGTTCCTCCAGGTCGTCGGTCGACATCTTGTAGGCGGCGGCGCGCTGTTCTTTCCACTCGCCCGTCCAGATCTTCGATCCGCGCAGCACTGCGTCGGGATTGACGACATTGACTCTGATCTGCGCTTCCGCGCCTTCCAGCGCCAGGCAGCGGGCGAGATGGATCTCGGCCGCCTTGGCCGTGCAATAGGCCGCCGCATTGGGTGACGCGGCGAGACCGTTCTTGGAGGCGACGAAGACGACATTGCCGCCGATGTTCTGGGCGCGGAACAGCCGGAAGGCTTCGCGCGACACCAGGAAATAGCCGGTCGACAAGATGTCCATGTTCTTGTTCCACAGCGCCAGCGTCGTCTCCTCGATCGGCGCCGCGGACGCCAGGCCGGCATTGGAGACCAGAATGTCGATGCCGCCGAACTCGACCGAGGTTTCGGCAAAGCCCGAGATCACCTGCTCCTCCGAGGTGACGTTGATCAGCACCGGCCGGACGAAATCCTTGCCATAGGCCTTGGCCAGCTCGTCATTGGCGCTGGCGAGCGCGGTCTCGTCGATATCGGCCAGCACCACGCATGCGCCCTCGCGCAGCAGCCGGTTGGCTGTCGCCCGGCCGATGCCGCCAGCGCCGCCGGTGACCAGTGCGATCTGACCGGCCAGCGCCTTCGGTTTCGGCAGGCGCTGCAGCTTTGCTTCCTCGAGCAGCCAGTATTCGATGTCGAAAGCCTCCTGATCGGGCAGGCCGACATAGGAAGACACCGTCGAGGCGCCGCGCATGACATTAATGGCGTTGACGTAGAACTCGCCTGAGATGCGCGCCGTCGCCTTGTCGCCGGCGAAGGTGAACATGCCGACGCCGGGCATCAGATAGACCACCGCATTGGGATCGCGCACGGGGGGCGAATCCGCATGCTTGCACTTGTCGTAATAGGCCTGGTAGCCGACGCGATAGGCGGCCACATCATCGGCAAGACGCACGATGACGGCATCGACATCCGGATTGGCCGGATCGAACTCGATGACCAGCGGCCGGATCTTGGTGCGCAGGAAATGATCCGGACAGGAGGTGCCAAGCGCTGCCAGCGGCCGCAGATCCCTGGAATTGACGAATTCGAGCACGGCGGGTGAATCGTCGAAGTGACCGAGCTTGTGGCTCTTTTCCGAGATCAAACCGCGGATCCTCGGCATCAGCTTTGCGGCGACAGTGCGACGCGCCGTGGCATCGAGCGACTTGACGACTTCGCCGCCGAAGATCGCCACGCCTTCGGACCGGCGCTCGAACCACGCAATCGCCTGGTTGATCACCGAGATCGTCGTTTCGTAGCATTCCTTCGGGGTGTCGCCCCAGGTGAACAGGCCGTGGCTTGCCAGCACGACCCCCTTGGCCTCGGGGTTTTCGAGGCAGAATTTCTCCAGCCACAGGCCGAGCTCGAAGCCAGGCCGCTTCCACGGCAGCCAGCCGATGGCGTCGCCGAAGATCTCCCTGGTCAGCGCCTGCGAATCCTTGGCCGCGGCAATGGCGATAATGGCGTCGGGATGCATATGGTCGACGCAAGGCTTTGGCACGAAAGCGTGCAGCGGCGTGTCGATCGAAGCCGCGCGCGGATTGAGGTTGAAGGTGCAGTGGGGCAGATAGCCGACCATCTCGTCCTCATGGTCAAGGCCGCGATAAAGACCTTTCAGCGCCCGCAATTTGTCCATGTAGAGCGTGGCGAAACCGTCTGTTTTAATCGAGGCGCTGTCGCCGCCCGAGCCCTTGACCCACAGCACTTCCACGCTCTCGCCGGTCAGCGGATCCTTTTGCCAAATCTTGGAGGAGGTGTTGCCGCCGCCATAATTGGTGACGCGCTTGTCTGAGCCGAGCACGTTCGAGCGATAGACGAGAAGCTCCGGGTCGCTCATCCCCAAGGCTTTCGCATCATCCCAAAGATTGGCGAGGCGCGAGCCGGAGCGCTTGTCGAGCATTTGAATATCCTCCCGTGAGACGCGCAAATGATGCGGTCGATTGCCACCGCATAGCGGGTCAGTTGTAGACGAATGTCCACGGAAGCACCTGGCTTGTCAATCACAAACGATCAATATCGATCATATTGCACTGCACAATGAAATTACCTGATCGGAAATGATTGACACTGCGCGTTTTGGGTGCCTAGATGATCAGGCAGGGAGGAACCATGCACGAAAAAGAGCGCCACAGGATCATTCTGTCCGCCGTCCAGGAAAAGCCTGTGGTGACGGTGCAGGAGATGGTCAACCTGACGGACTCCTCCGAGGCGACGATCCGGCGCGATATCGCCGCACTTCATGTGCAAAAGCGGCTGCGCCGGGTGCGTGGCGGCGCCGAAGCAATCGCGCCGCCGCAGTTCATTGGCCTTGCCGGCAGGCCCTTCTCCGTCAACGAAACGCTCAATGCTTCGCAGAAGCGGGCGATCGCACGCGAAGCGGTGGAACTGTGCAAGGACGGCGAGCCGATCATCATCAATGGCGGCACCACGACCTTCCAGATGGTGCATTTCCTGACGGGCCGTCGCATGCCTATCTTCACCAATTCCTTCCCGATCGCCGAACATCTGCTCAAGCATTCGAAGAACACGGTGATGCTGTCGGGGGGCACCATTTACCGCGAGCAGAACATCATCCTGTCGCCCTTCGACAATGACGTGACGCGCAATTTCTATGCGCGCCGCATGTTCATGGGCGCGCAAGGTCTGGGGCCGCTCGGCCTGATGGAAGGCGACCCGCTGCTGATCCAGGCCGAACAGAAGCTGATCGATCAGGCCGACGAACTGGTGGTGCTGGTCGATTCCTCGAAGTTCCGCAAACGCTCCAGCCTGATCCTGTGTGGTCTGTCGCGCATCGCCACCGTCATCACCGACGACGGCATCGAGGATCGCGAAGCCAAGATGCTGGAGACCGCCGGGGTGGCGTTGATCGTCGCCGGCAAGACCGCGAAGGAAGAATCTTCACTGCAGGCCTGAGACACCCTCACGCCCGCAGCGGCGATGGAATGCAACGCTCAAGGGAGGATATTCGATGAGCTTTCTTAGGAAACTGATGGTTACGGCGGCATTTTCGGCCGCCATGTTTGTGAATGCCGCCTATGCCGAGAACGTCAAGATCGCGCTGGTGGTAAAGTCGCTCGGCAACGGCTTCTTCGACGCCGCCAACAAGGGCGCCGAAGAAGCGGCCAAGGAACTCGGCGATGTCGAGATCATCTACACCGGCCCAACCAAGGCGACCGCCGAAGCGCAGATCGAAGTGGTCAATTCGCTGATCGCCCAGAAGGTCAACGCCATCGCCATTTCGGCCAATGACGCCGATGCACTGGTGCCGGCGCTGAAGAAGGCGATGGAACGCGGCATCACCGTCATCTCGTGGGATTCGGGCGTCGCGCCGGAAGGGCGCCAGCTTCACCTCAACCCGTCCGACACCGGCCTGATCGGCGAGACCATCATCAAGCTCGCCGCTGACTACCTGCCGGAAGGCGGCGACGTCGCCATCCTGTCGGCGTCGTCCACCGCGACCAACCAGAATGCCTGGATCGAAGCGGCCAAGAAGGTGCTGCCGGAGAAGTTCCCCAAGATCAACCTCGTCGCCACCGTCTATGGCGATGACGATTCAGCCAAGAGCACGGACGAAGCCAAGGGTTTGTTGAAGTCCTACCCGAACCTCAAGGCGATCATCGCGCCGACCACGGTCGGCGTCGTTGCCGCCGCCCAGGTGGTGACCGACGAGAACCTGATCGGCAAGGTCAATGTCACCGGCCTGGCGCTGCCGTCGGAGTTCAAGAAGTTCATCGACAATGGCGCCAGCCAGGCGGTAGCACTGTGGAACCCGATCGACCTCGGCTATTCGGCCGTCTACCTCGCCCATGACCTGGCGGTGAAGAAGGAAGAAGCCAAACCGGGTGCGACGCTGTCGATCGGCCGCGTCGGCAAGGTGACGCTCGACGACACCAATTCGGCTGCGATGGCTCCGCCCTTCCAGTTCGACAAGACCAACATCGAAAAGTTCTCCAAGATCTATTGATCCTGGCGCTCTTTGACCTGGCGCGGCGGGAGCAAAATCCCGCCGCGGCTTTAAACCGACCTTGTTTCAGGGCTTGATACGGATATGGACACGACAGCCCAACCTAAATTGGCGAAGGAAGCACCTTTGCCTGCCGGCCCTCGGCTGACGCTGTCCGGCATTTCGAAGAGTTTTCCCGGCGTGCGCGCGCTGCATGAGGTCAGCCTGTCGCTCTATCCCGGCCAGGCGACCGCATTGATCGGCGAGAACGGCGCCGGCAAATCGACGCTGGTCAAGATCATGACCGGCATCTATCAGCCCGACGCCGGCACCATCAGCATCGACGGCCAGGCCATCACCTTGCCCAGCGCGCATGCGGCCTTCGGCCATGGCATCACCGCCATCCACCAGGAAACCGTGCTGTTCGACGACCTTTCGGTCGCCGAAAACATCTTCCTCGGCCATGCACCGCGCACTCGCTTCAAGACCATCGACTGGCGCACCATGCGCAAGAACGCGAAGGAAGTGCTGGAGACGATGGGCGCCGGCCATATCGATGCCGACACGCGCCTGAAGGATCTCGGCATCGCCAACAAGCATCTGGTCGCGGTTGCCCGCGCCATGTCGATCGACGCCCGTATCGTCATCATGGACGAGCCGACGGCGGCGCTGTCGATGAAGGAGATTGAGGAGCTCTTTCTGCTCATCGAATTCCTGAAGAGCGAAGGCAAGGCGATCCTGTTCATCAGCCACAAGTTCGACGAGATCTACCGCATCGCCGACCGTTACACGGTGTTCCGCGACGGCGAGATGGTCGGCGAAGGCCTGATCAAGGATGCCGGCCAGAGCCAGATCGTGCGCATGATGGTCGGCCGCAACGTCGACCACATCTTTCCGCAGCGCAAGGCCACGATCGGCGCGCCGGTGCTCACTGTCTCCGGCCTGTCGCATCCGACCGAATTCGACGACATCGGCTTCGAGTTGCACAGAGGCGAAATCCTCGGCTTCTACGGCCTTGTCGGCGCCGGTCGCAGCGAGGTGATGCAGGCGATATCGGGCATCACCCGCACCAGCAAGGGCACGATCGCCCTGGAGGGCAAAAACATCACGCCGAAATCGGCGGCGGATTCAATCGACGCCGGCATCGTCTATGTGCCGGAAGAGCGCGGCAAGCAGGGCGTGGTGATCGGCCTGCCGATCTTCCAGAATGTCTCGCTGCCGTCGCTGAAGCGCACCTCCAAATCGGGCATATTGCGGCTGGCGGAAGAGTTCGCGCTGGCCCGCGCCTTCACCGAGCGGCTCGACCTGCGCGCCTCCTCGCTCAGCCAGGACGTCGGCACGCTGTCGGGCGGCAACCAGCAGAAGATCGTTATCGCCAAATGGCTGGCGACCGCGCCCAAGGTGATCATCCTCGACGAGCCGACCAAGGGCATCGATATCGGCTCCAAGGCCGCCGTGCATGGTTTCATGGCCGAACTCGTCGCGCAGGGCCTGTCGGTGATCATGGTGTCGTCCGAACTGCCCGAAATCCTCGGCATGTCCGACCGCGTCGTCGTCATGCGCGAGGGCCGCATCGCCTCGGTCTACGACAATAAGGGGCTCGACGCCGAAACGCTGGTCAGGACAGCAGCGGGGATCGCGGCATGAAGAATTTGCTCAGATATCGCGAGATCTGGCTGCTGGCGGCAATCGCCGTGCTGATCGGGCTGATCTCGATGCGCTTCCCGGGTTTTGCCGATCCGGCCAATCTGCGTCAGGTGTTCAACGACACCTCGATCCTGATGATCCTGGCGCTGGGGCAGATGGTGGTGATCCTGACTCGCTCCATCGATCTGTCGATGGCATCCAACCTCTGCTTCACCGGCATGGTGGTGGCGATGCTGAATGCCGCGTACCCGGCCATCCCCATCCCGCTGCTGATCGTCGTGGCGCTGCTCGTCGGGCTGGTGCTCGGCGCCATCAACGGGTTTTTGGTGTGGCGGCTGAACATCCCCTCGATCGTGGTGACGCTGGGCACGCTCACCATCTACCGGGGCGCTACCTTCGTCATCTCCGGCGGCGCCTGGGTCAATGCGGACCAGATGAGCCCCGCCTTTATCGGCCTGCAGCGCGCGGCGTTCCTCGGCATTCCGGTCCTGTCATGGATCGCGCTGCTGGTCATCGCGCTGTTCTTCCTGTTGATGACGCGCACGGCGCTGGGCCGCTCGATCTACGCCATCGGCGTCAACCCGACCGCGTCGGTCTATGCCGGCATCGATGTCGGCCGGACAAAATTCATCGTCTTCTGCATTTCAGGCATGATCGGCGGGCTCGCCGGCTATCTCTGGATCTCGCGCTACGTCATCGCCTCCGTCGAGGTCGCCAACGGCTATGAGCTCAACATCATCGCCGCCTGCGTCATCGGCGGCATCTCGATCGCCGGCGGCATCGGCTCGGTCGGCGGCGCGGTGCTCGGCGCTCTGTTCCTCGGCATCATCTCCAACGCGCTGCCGGTCATCAACATCTCGCCCTTCTGGCAGATGGCGATCTCGGGCAGCGCCATCATCCTGGCAGTGGTGCTCAACGCGCGCGGCGAACGCCGGCAGGGCCGCATCATCCTGAAGAAGGCGGAAGCGGCATGACCGATACCCCTGCCCCGCGCCACATACCGGACCGGCTGGACAAGCCGCTCTCTTCAGCGATCTTTTCCTGGGAGGCGCTGCTGGTCGTGGTCGCGGTGGCGATCTTCGCGGTCAACAGCTTCGCCTCGCCCTATTTCCTCGACCCATGGTCGCTGTCGGACCTGACCTTCAACTTCACGGAAAAGGCGCTGATCGCTTTCGCCATGGCGCTGCTGATCATTTCCGGCGAGATCGACCTGTCGGTGGCAGCCATTATCGCGCTGGCGTCGACCATGATGGGCATGGCGGTGCAGGCCGGCGCAGGCACCCCGGTGCTGGTGGCGATCGGCATCCTCGTCGGGCTCGGCTGCGGCGCCTTCAACGGCCTGCTGGTGACACGGCTGGGACTTCCATCCATCGTCGTCACCATCGGCACGATGAGCCTGTTTCGCGGCATTGCCTTCATCATCCTCGGTGACCAGGCCTACAAGGGCTATCCCGCTAGCTTCGCCTTTTTCGGCCAGGGCTATGTCTGGTGGGTGGTGTCGTTCGAACTGGTGCTGTTCCTTGTCGCGGCCATCATCTACTGGTTCGTGCTGCACCGGACGAGCTTTGGCCGCCGTGTCTTTGCCATCGGCAACAACCCTATCGCGGCGCAATTCTCCGGTGTGCGCGTCGACCGCATCAAGTTCATCCTGTTTTGCCTGACCGGGCTGATGTCGGGCATCGCCTCGGTGCTGATCACCTCGCGGCTCGGCTCGACACGCCCTTCGATCGCGCAAGGCTACGAGCTGGAAGCCATCACCATGGTGGTGCTCGGCGGCGTCAGCATTCTGGGCGGCGCCGGCAGCATCCTCGGCGTCGTGCTTGCCGCCTTCATCATGGGGCTGGTCACTTTTGGCCTGGGGCTGCTCAACGTGCCCGGCATCGTCATGTCGATCTTCATCGGCCTACTGCTGATCATCGTCATCGCGTTGCCGATCCTCTGGCGGCGGCTGCGCGGGGGACGCTGATGCCTGAGAAATACGCGTTCAAGATGAAGCTCAAACCCGGCATGAAGGCCGAGTACAAGAAGCGTCACGACGAGATCTGGCCGTCGCTGATCGAACTGCTCAAACAGGCCGGCATTTCCGACTATTCGATCCATCTCGACGAAGATACAAACACCTTGTTCGGCGTGTTGTGGCGGCGCGATGACCACGGCATGGACGATCTGCCGAAGCATCCGGTAATGCAGCGCTGGTGGGCGCATATGGCCGATGTCATGGAAACCAGGGCCGACAACGAGCCGGTGGCGGTGCCGCTGGAAACCATGTTCCATATGGAATGACTGCTCTTCGCCACATCGCCGTCATCGATATCGGCAAGACCAACGCCAAGGTGGCGCTGGTCGATCTCGCCACATCAAGCGAAGTGACGCTGCGCCGTGTGGCCAATGTTGCTTCCGCCGATGGTCCCTACCCGCATCATGATGTCGAGGCCCTGTGGGCTTTCATCCTGGACAGCCTCGCCGCGATCCATCGTGAGCAGCGCATCAACGCCATATCGATCACCACCCATGGGGCGACGGGGGTGCTGGTCGACGCCGAGGGCGGCCTGGCGCTGCCAGTGCTCGACTATGAATTCGCCGGGCCTGACACACTCGCCCAAGATTATGATGCGATGCGTCCGCCTTTTGCCGAAACGGGAACGCCGCGCCTGCCGGCCGGCCTCAACATAGGCGCGCAGCTTTTCTGGCAGCAAAAGCTGTTCCCGGCCGAATTCGCCCGGACAGCCGCGATCCTTATGTACCCGCAATACTGGGCCTTGCGGCTGACCGGTGTCGCCGCCAATGAGGTGACCTCGCTCGGCTGCCACACCGATCTGTGGAACCCATGGCAAGCCGACTTTTCGTCACTGGTCGACAAGATGGACTGGCGTCGGCTGATGGCGCCGGTGCGACCGGCGAAGGACCGGCTCGGCCCGATCCTGCCTGCCCTTGCGCAACAGACCGGGCTCGATCCGCAAACGCCGGTATTTTGCGGCCTGCACGATTCCAACGCCTCGCTGCTGCCGCATCTCATCGCCGACCAACCGCCCTTCTCGGTCGTCTCGACGGGGACCTGGGTTGTGTCGATGGCGGTCGGCGGTACCAAGGTCGTGCTCGATGCGGCGCGCGACACGCTGGTCAATGTCAATGCGCTTGGCGATCCGGTGCCTTCGGCCCGCTTCATGGGCGGGCGCGAGTTTTCCCTACTGACCGACGGCAAGCCGCAGGACTGGAGCGATGCCGATGTCGCCGCCATGCTGGCGCGGAAGACGTTGCTGCTGCCGTCGACCCAGCAGGGCTCGGGGCCCTATCCGCGCCATGCCGCCCAATGGCTCGATGCCGAAGACATGACCAGCGCTCAGCGCTTCGTCGCCATCTCGTTCTATCTGGCGCTGATGACCGCGACCTGCCTCGAGCTGATCGGCGCCAACGGGCCGACGACAGTCGAAGGCCCCTTTGCCCGCAACAGGCTTTTTACCCGGATGCTGGCGGCCGCCACGGCACGCATCGTCATTGCGTCCGAAGCCGCAACCGGCACCAGCATCGGCGCCGCCTTGCTGGCGTCGGACCATGGCGTGGTCGGGAGCAAAGGCGAAAGGACCGGACCGCCTGACGACCCGGCTTGGATCGACTATGTTCGCTCCTGGCGGGCAGCGGTCGATGGGAGCTATTAGAGTATTCGCTTGCCGAATGCCGACATGACAAAGTTGACGGCGTCTTTGGCGATCCGTGGCTCGAACTCGGCCGTCAGCCCGGACACATCCATCGACAACAACCCGCCGGACAGCGCGATCGCTTCCATCGCCTGATGCGTCTCGCGCACGGTGAGGCCGCCGGACCCTGCTGCCCAGCCGGGAAACTCGGTGGCCGTGGGCGAATAGCTGACATGGAAGCCTTGCGTGCCGGAGGTGGCGATGCGGATCGCCTCGTGCATCAGGTCGCGCATGCCCGTGGCGTCGATATCGGTCATGGTGAAGGCAGAGACGCGCGAATCCTTCAGCACCCGGGCCTCGGCCGGATCGGCATGGCGCAGCCCGACGATGACGACGTTTTCCGGCGACAGTTGCGGCTGCAGCGCGCCGGGCTTGTGATCGAGGCCGAGCGCCCGCGCCAGCACCGAGCCTTCCGGCAGGTCGATGCCGTCCTCGTCTTCAGGCATCAGCGCGGCGATGGAATCGATCCAGATCAGGCCGAAGGAATGCGTGGCGCGTGCCGTCGCCGCCAGCGCCTTGTGGGCGATGCGGCGGTCATTGCCGACGGTCAGCCGGATCAGCCCGGATGGCGGCCGCTCGATATCGGCCAGTTCGACGACATCTAAATTCATCGCCTCCAGCCGCGCGCCGGTCGCTTCCCGGGCGAGGATGCCGGCTGCCGCGGGCTCTGCCGATATCGACACCATCTTGCGGCCGGAAAAATCCTCGACATCGTGCATCGGCGCCTTTTCGACATATTCCGAGGTCATCGCCAGCAGCATGGCGCCGTAGCTCATGCGAAAGGCCACGCGGTCGCCGACAGTGGGCTGCGGATCGGCGTCGGTTACGTCGAGAAGCAAATGGTCGCTGGAGGCGCCAAGCACCCGCACCCCCTTGGCGATCGGCGTCAGCCCCTCGATCAGCACGTCCTCGCGGCCGATATTGGCGATGGCGCGCAGTCTGTCGCCCTCGTCGGGAAACACCGGCTGGTTGCCGAAAGCGTCGTAGCCGGACTGGCCGATCGGCCGCGACGGCTTCAGCTTGACCTCGATGATGTCGCTGGTCAGGCGGCAGGCGTCGGGTTCGAGTTCATCCCAAGGTGTGTCGCGAAAGGTTTCGACGCCGCCCTGCAGGATCGCCTCGCCGACCCTGAGATTGTTGATGCCGGCGGGGAGCCTGCCTTCGAGCAACAGCGTCAGCGACGACGACGCTCCGCCCGAGATCCAGTCCAGCCTGGTCCCGGACAGACGCTCGGTTTTGTAGGCGTGGGCGACGAGCTGGCCGAGGTTTTCTTCCGTCGGCATGATGGCGCCGAAGCAGCCGAGATTGGTGCCGATGCCGGCGATGCGCACGCCCTTGAGCGCCAGGATCTGCTCGACGGTCGGCACGAGATCGTTCGGCCAGATGCCTTCCCTGAGGTCGCCGAGGTCGATCATCAGCGTGATGTCGTGGACGCGGCCCATGCGCTCGGCGATGCGCGATATCTCGCGTATGGTGGCGAGTTCGGATTGCAGGCTGATGTCGACGGTGCGCACCACCTCCTCGACGCGCGCGATCGGCGGGCTGCGCAGCAGCATGATCGGGGCGTTGATGCCGCTGTCGCGCAGCCTTCGGATGTTTTCGAAACGCGATTCGGCGATGCCGGCGACGCCGCCGCGCAGCATGGCGCGCGCAACCTGCGGCATGCCGCATGTGCCCTTGGTGACGCCGAAGACCTTGATGCCCGACAGGGCGCAGCGTTCGACGATCGTGCGCGCATTGCGCTCGATGCGGCCAAGGTCGATGGCGACTTGCGGTCCCGACATTGCCTAGTTCCTATACACCAGCCCTTGCGGGTCGATCTCCGGCTTGCGGCCGGCGACCAGATCGGCCAGGAATTTCCCTGAGCCGCAAGCCATGGTCCAGCCGACATGGCCGTGGCCGGTGTCGAGATAGAGGTTCCTGTAGCGCGCCTGGCCGATGATCGGCACCGAGTTGGGCATCATCGGCCTAAGGCCGGCCCAGAGTACGGCCTTCTTCTCGTCGAAGGCGCCGGGGAAAAGATCATTGCCGGTCCTGAACATGGCGGCAAAATCGCTCGGTCTGTGCGTTCGATCAAAGCCGGTGAACTCGGCGGTGGAGGCGAGTCTCAGACGATTGCCGAGCCTGGAATAGGCGATCAATTGGTCCTCATCGGCGCCGCCCATGGTCGGTCCCTTGCTCTCGTCGTCCAGCGGGACGGTCGCGGTGTAACCCTTCACGGGATAGACCGGCAGGTCGATGCCGTAGCGGCGGCCGAGCAGACCGCTTTCCGGCCCCATCGAGATCACCACGGCATCGCAGGCGACCGGGCCAGTTGGCGTCATCACCGCGCGCACGCGGTCGCCCTCGATGTCGAGACCTTCGACGGTGGTGTCATACAGAAATTTCACGCCGAGTTCCTCGGCGGCATGAGCGGCGAGGTTCTGGGTGAACAGGCTGGAATCGCCGGTCTGGTCGATCGGCGAATAGACGCCGCCAGCGATCTTCTCCTTCACGCCGGCAAGGCCCGGTTCCAGTTCGACCAGCCGGTCGCGGCCTACGATCTCGATCGGCAGGCCATGCTCGGCGAGATAGCGATAATTGTCGGTGCCGGTGTCGAGGCTGTGCTGCGAACGGAAAAAATAAAGGATGCCCTTCTTGCGCTCGTCATAGTGAATGCCGGTGTCGGCGGAGATGGCATTGATACAATCGCGCGAATAGAGCGCCAGGCGCAGCTTGACCCGGCTGTTGGCGCGCAGCCGCGCCTGCGTGCACTGCCTGAGGAAGCGCAGGCTCCAGGCGAGAAAATAGGGGTCGAAGCGCAGCCGGACCTTGATGCCGAGATCGTGGTTGTAGAGCGCGCGCAGGAACGTCTTCAGCGCGGCAGGCGAGGCCCAGGCGGTGGCATCGCCGGGCGATACCAGCCCGGCATTCGACTGGCTGGTGCCCCGCGCCGCCGCCTGATGGCGCTCGATGACGGTGACGTAGTGGCCATCGCTCGCCAGATAATAGGCGGCCGCCGTGCCGACCACGCCGGCCCCTAGCACCAGGATCTTCATGCTATCCCCCAAGGCTGGACGCGATGCAGCGCCTCCGCGCTCCGCCGCGAAGCCCATTCATAGCGCGTCCACGGCCAGCTTTCGAGCCCGCTGCCGAAGAACCAGCGGGGTCAGGCCCGCGCCGAGTTCTTGCCGGTCAGTATGCGCTCCCAGGCCAACGCGTCGGAAACAATCAGGTCGAGATCGTCGCGCTGTGGGGTCCAGCCGAGCTCACGGCGCGCCAGCTCCGAATTGGCGACCACCGCGGCGGCGTCGCCCGGGCGGCGTTCGCCCATCCGCACGTCGAAATCATGGCCGAAGACGCGGCGCACGCTGTCGATGACCTCAAGCACCGAATAGCCGTGGCTGTAGCCGCAATTGGCGACGAGGCTGGTACCGCCGGCGCGCAGCCGCTCGAGCGCCAGCCGATGCGCCGCCGCGAGGTCGCTCACATGGATGTAGTCGCGCATGCAGGTGCCGTCCGGCGTCGGATAGTCGGTGCCGAACACCTGCATGAAGGGGCGCTTGCCGAGCGCCGTCTCGCAGGCGACCTTGATCAGATGCGTGGCGCCCGGCGTCGACTGGCCGGTGCGGCCCCTGGGATCGGCGCCGGCGACGTTGAAGTAGCGCAGCGCCGTATAGCGCAAGCCGTAGGCGGCTGCCGCATCGCGCAGCATCCATTCGCTCATCAGCTTGGACAGGCCGTAGGGCGATTCCGGCGCCAGACGCGCATCCTCACGTACGGGTTCCAGCCCGGCGCCGCCATAGACGGCGGCGGTCGAGGAAAAGATGAAATGGGGCACGCCTTCGCGCACCGCAGTCTCGATCAGCGTGCGGGTCTTGCAGGTGTTGTTCTCGTAATAGCCAAGCGGATCGGCGACCGATTCGGGGACGACGATCGAGCCGGCGAAATGGATGATGGCGTCAATTTGATTGTCGCGGATGATCGAACCGACCAGCTCCTTGTCGGCGACATCGCCGACGACCAGCTTCGCCTCTGGCGCCACCGCCCATTCGAAGCCGGTCGAAAGCCGGTCGAGAACGACGACGCTCTCGCCCGCATCCAGAAGCTCCCAGACCATGTGGCTACCGATATAGCCGGCTCCGCCAGTCACCAAAACCGTCATCCCATGTCCTCGCATCTCAAGATTTATCGGAAACTGTCTCAACCACCGCCTTACTGGAAAGCCTGCCGCATGGCCATTAGAACCCTGGACGTTAAATCGGTAACAGTCGCTCCGGCCCGCGGCATGATACCGAAACAAAATTGATCCACATCAAGGGAATAGGCCACGATCCGTGGTCGTTAGGAACAGGTCCGGGGCGTGGCATTTTGACCAAACAGGTCCGGTGGACGCCGAATGGGGCAATGATTATTATCCCGCGCAAAATTGGGAAGCCGACATGAACTATCAGCGGTTCTTCGAGGAAGCGATCGATCAGCTCCATGCGGAGCGGCGCTACCGCGTCTTCGCCGATCTTGAGCGGATCGCGGGCAAGTTTCCGCGCGCCATCTGGCGTGCCAATGGCCGCGCCGAGGAAATTACCGTCTGGTGCTCCAACGACTATCTCGGCATGGGCCAGCATCCCGCTGTCATCGCCGCCTTCCAGAAGGCGGCCGGGAAGATGGGATCGGGCGCCGGCGGCACCCGCAACATTTCCGGCACCAGCAACCCGCTGGTTGCACTGGAATTGGAGCTGGCCGACCTGCACGACAAGGAAGCCGCGCTGGTCTTCACGTCCGGCTTCGTCTCCAACGAAGCGTCGATCTCGACCATCGCGAAGCTCCTGCCCAATTGCCTGGTGCTTTCGGACGAGCTGAACCACGCCTCGATGATCGAAGGCGTGCGGCGCTCGGGTGCGGAGAAGAAGATCTTCCGCCACAACGATGTCGCACATCTGGAAAGCCTGCTGCAGGCGGCCGGCCGCGAGCGGGCCAAGCTGATCGTTTTCGAAAGCGTCTATTCGATGGATGGCGATATCGCACCGATCAAGCAGATCGTCGATCTCGCAGAGCGCTACAATGCCATGACCTATATCGACGAGGTCCATGCCGTCGGCATGTATGGACCGCGCGGCGGCGGCATCACCGAGCGCGAAGGCCTGGCCGACCGTATCGACATTATCGAGGGGACGCTTGCCAAGGCTTTCGGCACGCTTGGCGGCTATATCACTGGCACAAGTGCTGTGATCGATGCCGTGCGCTCCTATGCGCCGGGTTTCATTTTCACCACGGCGCTGCCGCCGGCCATCGCCGCGGCCGCCACCACCTCGATCCGCCATCTCAAGCGCTCGCAGGCCGAGCGCGACGCACAGTCGCGCCAGGCGACGCGGACCAAGCAGGTTCTTGCCGCCGCCGGCCTGCCGGTGATGGAGTCCGCCACCCATATCGTGCCGCTGCTGGTCGGCGATCCCGAACTCTGCAAGATGGCCAGCGACCGCCTGCTCGGCGTCCACGGCATCTACATCCAGCCGATCAACTATCCGACCGTGCCGCGCGGCACCGAGCGGCTGCGCATCACGCCGACGCCGTTCCACTCCGACGCGCTGATCGCGGCACTGCAGGACGCCCTGGTCGAGACCTGGGATGCGTTGGGCATTCCCTACGGCTCGGCGGGCCGGCCTGCGGTGGCCACGAGCGACCGGATCATACCGCTCCTGGTGCCTAAGTCAGGCGGATAAAGTCAGGCGGCTGAAGCCGCCGCCTGCTCAAACCATCTTCATCCACTTTGCCAGCCGGTGCGCCGCTTCCTCGAGCTGATCGAGGCGGCGGTGGAAGCATAGCCTGAGGAAGGCTTCGCCACCGGGGCCGAAGGCGGTGCCGGGCGCCAGGCCGACATTGGCCTTGTCGACAATGTCGAAAGCGGCGGTGCGTGAATCGGTGATACCGTCAACAGTGAAGAACAGATAGAACGCGCCCTGCGGTACCGTGAACCGCGCTTTGCCGGTTGCACCAAGAATGTCGCATACGAGATCGCGCGCTGCCCGCGCCCGCTCCACCTGTTGGGCAATGAAGGCGTCGCCCTCATCGAGCGCAGCGACCGCGCCGCGCTGCATGAACTGGGCGACGCCCGAGGTCGAATACTGGATCAGGTTCTCGAACACCTGCTGCAGCGCGGGATGCGTCTTGATCCAGCCGACGCGCCAGCCGGTCATCGCCCAGTTCTTGGAGAAGCTGTTGACGAACAGGATACGGTCTTCCCCCGTCGCGATATCGAGGAAGGACGGAGCACGACCGTGACCATAGTGGAACAGCGAATAGATCTCGTCGGCAATGATCCAAAGGTTGCTGGCGCGGGCAAGATCGAGGATCGCCCGCAGGGTCTCATGATCGGCGGTCCAGCCGGCCGGGTTCGAGGGCGTGTTGATGAACAGCGCCTTTGTGCGCGGCGTAATTGCGGCCGCGATTTTCTCGACGTCGCAGGACCAGCCATTGCCGGAATGATCGAGCGTAACCGGTACCGGCACGGCTCCCGATATCGCCGCCGCAGCCTCGAAATTCGGCCAGGCCGGTGACAAATAGACAACCTCGTCACCCGCGCCAGCGAGCGCGGCGAGCGCCAACTGGATGGCATGCATGCCGGACCCGGTGACGATGAATTCCTCTTCGGGGAAAGTCCTGCCGAAATGCCTGGCATAGTAGCGGGCAAGCGCCTGCCTGAGATCAGGGATGCCCTTTTGCCAGGTGTAGAATGTCTCGCCTCCGGCCAATGCCTTCGATGCGGCGTCGGTAATGAATGCGGGCGTCGGCAGATCACCCTCGCCGGCCCAGAGCGGGATCATCCCCTCGCGCAGACGGCCGTAGTTGACGACGGCGACAATGCCGCTTTCGGGCGCGGCGCGGGCTTCGGCGCGCAAGCTCTCGATCAAGGTCATGGATGGATCCGGTTTCGTCTTCTGGACTGCTAGCGTGTTTTGCGGCAGCCGAAAACAGAAAACCCCGGCCGCGGGCGGCCAGGGTTTTGGTCCAGAAATCCGCCCGGCGCTATTTCCTGGCGAGCAGATCGCGAATTTCGGTGAGCAGCGCGACATCGGCCGGCGGCGGACCGGCCGGAGCAGCGGGCTTCTCACGCTCCAGCCGCCTGCGCAGATTGTTTACCGCCTTGACCATGAGGAAGATGATGAAGGCGAGGATGACGAAGTTCAGCACCACGGTGATGAAGCTGCCATAGGCGAAGACGGCGCCTTCGGTCTTGGCCGCCGCCAGCGAGTTGGAGTGAACGTTCGGGGAAAGTCCGAAGAAGTAGTTGTTGAAATCCAGGCCACCGAAAATCGCGCCGACGATCGGCATGATGATGTCGCCGACCAGCGAATCGACGATCTTGGAGAAGGCGGCGCCGATGATGACGCCGACGGCCAAGTCCATAACATTGCCCCGGGAAATGAATTCCTGGAATTCTTTCAGCATTCGACCCTCCTTGCCATGACCGGCCGTACTGCCGCCCCCACCCGCTTCGTCCGGCGCCGACCCATGGTCACCATAACAAAAACCTGCGGTTGCAACATGGGCAAAAGACCGGTTTCCACCGGCCAGGTTGTGCCCGAAACCGCTGATGTCATGCACCGAAAGCGGTGATGGACTTGCCCTTCAAGCTGTGATTGCCTCTCGATAGGCCGGAGGAAAACCGGCAAGGGAGGATTTCTGGGCCGTGCAGGGCTGGTTCATCGTCATCATCGCGATCGCCTATGTGACGTTGCTCTTCGCCATCGCCAGCCTCGGCGACCGGCGCTCGACGATGTCCAGGCCCGACCGGGCCCGACCGTTCATCTATGCGCTCAGCCTGGCGATCTACTGCACCTCCTGGACATTCTTCGGCTCGGTCGGCCTTTCCTCCGAACGCGGCCTCGAATTCCTCGGCATCTATATCGGTCCGGTGCTGGTCTTCGTGTTCGGCTTTCCGCTGCTGCAACGCATTGTCAGGCTGGCCAAGACCGAAAAGATCACCTCGATCGCCGATTTCCTCGGCGCCCGCTACGGCAAGAGCTTTGCGGTCGCGGCGATCGCCACGCTGATCGCGACGATCGGCGCGGTGCCTTACATCGCGCTGCAGTTGAAGGCGATTTCCGGTTCGGTCAGCCTGATGGTCGAGCACTACACCGGCTCGCCGCCCTCCTTCGATCCCTTCGTCAGCGACATCTCGCTGGTCGTCGCCATGCTGCTGGCGCTGTTTGCGGTGCTGTTCGGCACGCGCCACGCCGACGCCACCGAGCATCAGGACGGGCTGGTGCTGGCGGTCGCGGTCGAAACCGTGGTCAAGCTTGCCGCCTTCCTGGCGATCGGCCTGATGGTGACGTTCCTGATCTTCGGCGGCCCGGGCGACATGATCGACAAGCTCGCGCAGAATGAGCAAGTGCGTCACGCGATGAGCTACAACACCTCGCTCGCCACCTGGCTGGTGCTGACCGGCCTCAGCGGCTTCGCCATCATCATGCTGCCGCGCCAGTTCTACGTCACCATCGTCGAGAACCGCAGCGAGGCCGAGCTGCGCACCGCGACATGGGTGTTTCCGCTCTATCTGGTGGCGATCAACCTGTTCGTGCTGCCGATCGCGCTGGCCGGACTGTCGCTGGTCGGCAGCAGGACCAGCAGCGATCTCTACGTTTTGTCGCTGCCGCTGCTTAACGGCCACGACGTGCTGGCCATGGCAGCCTTCATCGGCGGCCTGTCGGCGGCAACCGCGATGGTGATCGTCGAGAGCGTCGCGCTCTCGATCATGATCTCCAACGACCTGGTCATCCCGCTCTTCGTGCGCCGCCTGCTCAAAACCACGACTTCGCAGAACGAGGACTGGTCGACGCTCATCCTCAATGTTCGGCGCGGCGCGATCTTCATCATGCTGTTCATCGCCTTCCTCTATTACCGCGAGAGCACCAACAACGCGCGGCTCTCCTCCATCGGCCTGATGTCGTTTGCAGCCATTGCCCAGTTCGCGCCGGCGCTGATCGGCGGGCTGGTCTGGCGCGGCGCCAATGGCAGGGGTGCTGCACTCGGCATGGTCGCCGGCATCCTCGTCTGGTTCTATACGCTGCTGCTGCCGTCGCTGGCCGCACCCGATACCGGTATAGTCGTCCATGGCCTGCTCGGTTTCGAAGCGTTGCGGCCGCAGGCTCTGTTCGGCACCGTCGCCGAGCCGCTGAACCACGGCGTCTTGTGGAGCCTGTCGATCAACACGCTGTTTTTCGTGCTCGGCTCGCTGTCGCGCGCGTCGGTGCCGCTGGAACGCATCCAGGCGGCGATCTTCGTGCCGCGCGATGCCGGTCCGATGCCCAGCCTGCGCCGCTTCCGCACCACCGTCACCGTCAACAACCTCAAGGACACCATTGCGCGCTACCTCGGCGTCGAACGCACCGAGCGCTCCTTTCAGTCGTTCGAAAAGAGCAGCGGCACCTCACTGCACGGCAACGAGCAGGCGAGCATGGATGTCATCCGCTTCTCCGAGCAGCTTTTGGCGAGCGCCGTCGGCTCGTCGTCGGCGCGGCTTATCCTGTCGTTGCTTTTGCGCCGCAACGATCGCGAATCCAAGGATGCCTTCCGCCTGCTCGATGACGCCACCGAGGCGCTGCAGCACAATCGCGACCTGTTGCAGATCGCGCTCGACCAGATGGAACAGGGCATTACCGTCTTCGACCGGGATTTCCGGCTGATCTGCTGGAACCGCCAGTACCGGGCACTGTTCGACCTGCCCGACGAGATGGGCCAGGTCGGGGTCTCGCTCGACCGCATATTGCACCACCTCGCCCAGCGCGGCGACATTCCGGCGGACCAGCGGGTGGCGATGCTCAACCGGCTGACCAGTTTCGTCAGCCCGTGGCAGATGGAGCTGAAGACCAGCGGCCGCATCCTTGAGTTGCGCTCCAATCCGATGCCGGATGGTGGCATCGTCGCCACCTATGCCGACATTTCCGGCCGCGTCGAGCAGGATCTGGCGCTCAAGCGCGCAAATGAATCGTTGGAACAGCGCGTCAAGGACCGTACCGTCGAACTGACCCGCGTCAACGAGGAGCTGGCGCAGGCGCAGATGCTGGCCGAGGAGGCCAATCTCGGCAAGACGCGCTTTCTTGCCGCCGCCGGCCACGACATCCTGCAGCCGCTGAACGCCGCCCGGCTCTATTGCTCGTCGCTGATCGAAAAGGCCGGCAAGGGACCTGCCGGCAAAGCCGCGATCAACATCGAATCCTCGCTGGAATCGGTCGAGACCATTCTCGGCGCCGTGCTCGACATTTCCCGCCTCGACGCCGGCGCGATGAAGCCGGACGATACCGCCTTCAGCCTCGACGGAATGCTGCGCCAGATCGGCAATGATTTTCGACCGCTGGCGGCAGAGAAAAGGCTCGACCTGACGATCATGCCGTCGTCGCTCAGCGTGATGACGGACCGCAATCTGTTGCGCCGCCTGATCCAGAATCTGGTGTCCAACGCCATCAAATATACCCGCCACGGCCGCATCCTGGTCGGGGTCAGGCGGCGCGGCGAACTGGCGGAGATTCAGGTGATCGATACCGGTATCGGCATTGCCGGCGACAAGCTGAACACGGTTTTTCACGAATTCACCCGGCTCGATGAAGGCGCGCGCGAGGCCGAAGGTCTGGGTCTCGGCCTCTCCATCGTCGACCGCATCGCCCGTGTCCTGCGCCTCGAGATCCGTATCTTCTCCGATCCGGGCAAGGGCACGCGCTTTTCCGTCATTCTGCCGGTCGCGGCCGTCGAGGCGCCACGCCGCGCCGTCGAGGCCAAACCGCCAATCCGTGCCGCTGCCTCGCTTGCAGGGCTGCATGTGTTCTGCATCGACAACGACGCCCGCATCCTCGATGGCATGCGGCTGCTTCTCGAAGGCTGGGGCTGCGACGTCGAACTTTTTTCCGGTTCGGAGGATTTCGAGGGATCGGGCCTGCGCCGGCCCGACATCGTGCTTGCCGACTACCATCTCGACGGCAAGACCGGCCTCGACGTAATCACGAGATTGCGCGCGATCCATGGTCAGGACATGCCGGCCGTGCTGGTCACCGCCGACCGCTCCAGCCAGGTTCGTACGGCCGCCGCCGGGCTGGACGTGCCGGTGGTCAACAAGCCGCTGAAACCAGCGGTGCTGCGTTCGATGATGGCCAGGGTCAGGCCATTGGCGTCAGCGGCAGAGTAAGCGTTAGCCGGCAGCTTGCAGCGGATCGCTGCCGATCTTGGAGAGCTGGATCACCGCCTGGGTGCGGCTGTCGACGCCAAGCTTCTGCAGGATCGCCGAGACATGCGCCTTGATCGTCGCTTCGGAGACGCCGAGTTCGTAGGCGATCTGCTTGTTGAGCAGCCCTTCGGCCAGCATGCCGAGTACGCGCGTCTGCTGCGGCGTCAGCGCCTGCAGCCGCTTGATCAGGTCGGAGATCTCGGGATCGCGCTCGACGCCGAGATCGATGCCGACGGGAGCGGCGATGTCGCCGGCCAGCACCAACTGCACGGCACTACGGATCTCCTCCATGCTGGCCGATTTGGAGATGAATCCGGACGCGCCGAGATCGAGCGCACGGCGGATCGTCACCGGGTCGTCATGCGCCGACACCACCACCAGCGGCACCGCCGGATGGATGCCGCGCAGCGAGATCAGACCGGAAAGGCCGCTGGCACCCGGCATCGACAGGTCGAGCAGCACCAGATCGACGTCCTCATTGGCCACGACCAGCGCCTTGGTGCTTTCGAAATCGCCGGCCTCGTGAATGGCGGCGACGTTGCCGATGCCGGCCAGCGCCTCCCTAAGGGCGCCGCGGAAAAGCGGATGATCGTCGGCAATGACGAACGTGTAGCCCGACGGCAAATGTCCCTCCCCGAATCCCATCGATGATTTTCTGCTTTTTCGGGACCAGTCGAACAATTATGCGGTGATGTCAGCTGTTTTCAAGCGGCAAAGGTCAAGCGCGGATTTTTCCCCAGACCAGCACAATCGCCAATCGGCGATTTTGGCCCAGCAGCTTCAGGTCTTTTGTGAATTGAGCTTGGCGCCATCGTCGCCATTGTCCTTGTCCATATCCTTGACGATGTCCATGAAGCCGCGCAGGAAACGCTCCATATAGCTCATCGTCTTGTTGAAATCCTCCTCGCTGGGCAGCGTAGATTCGAGGCGGGCGGACAGCGAGTTTTCGAGCTTGGCCACGCGCTCATCCAGCGCCTTCACCGAGCCTTGCAGCCGGTCGATCTCGTCCTGGAAGGCGGCGCGTTCATCGGCGGCCACCTTGCAGACGAGCTGGCCGGAGCGTTCCTCGCAGATCGACATCGCGCCGGTCTGTGTATCCATGCGGACATAGCCATTGGCCGACTTTTCCAGCTTGTAGCGATCGGTTTCCTCGGAAAAGGCTGATGCCGCGACGAGCGAAACGAGTGCTGCCGGGATCAAGACGTGCTGCAGACGCATGTTGTCCTCCATGGGCCAATCGGCGCAATCTATCACATGTTTGCGCCGGAAATGGGGAAGATCTCTGGCTCGCCCTTCCCCGCCTGGTCTGTTCGGACTATAGCGCAACCATGTCTCAGATTATCTACAAGATAGTGCCTGAAGCGCTTTGGCGCGAGGCCGAAAGAAACGGGAGCTTCACCGGCGCGCCGATCGATCTCGCCGATGGCTTCATCCATTTTTCCACCGCCGGGCAAGCCAGGGAAACGGCGGCAAAGCACTTTGCCGGCCAGAACGGGCTGCTGCTGGTCGCCATCGACGGCGCGCGCCTGGGTGAAGCGCTGAGATACGAGGTCTCGCGCGGTGGCGCGCTGTTCCCGCATCTCTACGGTCCGCTCGACCTCAAGGCCGTCGTCTGGGTGCAGCCATTGACGCTCGGCGCCGATGGCGCGCACCAGTTTCCCGCGCTGGAGGGCGAATGAGCGTGCTCGACCGGATCGGCCAGAAGCTCCTGTTCACGCTCGATCCGGAAGCCGCGCATGGGCTTTCGATCGCGGCGCTGAAATGCGGCCTGCCGGTTGCCGACCGCCCACCGCGCGACGCCAGGCTGAAGGTCAGCCTTTGCGGCATCGATTTTCCCAATCCGCTGGGCATGGCCGCCGGCTACGACAAGAATGCCGAGGTGCCGGACGCGCTGCTTGGCCTCGGCTTCGGTTTCGCCGAGGTCGGCACCGTCACGCCACTGCCGCAGGCGGGCAATCCGAAGCCGCGTATTTTCCGGCTGACGGCCGACGAAGCGGTGATCAACCGGCTGGGCTTCAACAATGAGGGTCACGAGGCCGCTGAACGACGCCTTGCCGCCCGCAGCGGCCGCGCCGGTATCGTTGGTGTCAATATCGGCGCCAACAAGGACAGCGCCGACCGCGTCAGCGATTATGAGCGCGGCATCGTCACATTCGCCAAATACGCCAGCTATCTGACGGTCAACATCTCCTCGCCGAATACGCCTGGCCTGCGCAACATGCAGGCGCGCGAGCAGCTCGGCGAGCTTTTGTCCCGGGTCATCGGCGCGCGGTCGGCAGCCGCAGTGCAGCCGCCCGTCTTCCTCAAGATCGCGCCGGATCTGGTCGAGGCCGAATTGGAGGACATCGCCGCCGAGGTCACCGAGAAGCAGATAGACGGCGTCATCGTCTCCAACACCACCATTTCGCGACTGAGCCTGCGCAGCGCCGGTGTTGCCGGCGAGACCGGCGGGCTCTCGGGGAAACCTTTGTTCGAACGCTCGACCATCGTGCTGGCAAAGATGCGCAAACTGCTTGGTCCGGACCGCGCCATCATCGGCGTCGGTGGTGTCTCTACCGCCGAGACGGCGCTGGAAAAAATCCGCGCCGGCGCCGATCTCGTCCAGCTCTACACCGGCATGATCTATGCTGGGCCTGCGCTGCCGGGCCGCATTCTTTCCGGAATGATCCGTTTCGTGGACAAAGAGCGACTCAAATCCATCCGCGATCTACGTGACAGCCGGCTCGACTTCTGGGCGTCGAAGCAACTCTAAACTGCGCTAAAAAGCTCAGTGTCAATTGCGACCGACGATCCGTTCGCAGACGGTGCCGCCGATAGCAGGAAACAACCCAAAAAGAAGCAACTGGGGAATTCCGCCGACGCCAAGAATTGCGGAGAGGATGAACGCGACGAGCAGTCCCAGCGCCGCGCCCAGGATATATGGCAGGTAACTTCGCACAGGCTTCCCCTGAACAAATTGGAGGGTCAGGCTGCTGGAAAACGTAACGAAATCGACCCGAAGTGCAAGCACCGCCGAGGACACTGCCTAAAACGCCGTCCGCACCCGCAGCCGCAGAATGGCGAGCAGGCTGAAGCCGCGTACCAGCAGGAAGACATGCAGCGACGCCCACAGGCCGTGATTGCCGAAGGCCGGCGCCAAGGTGAGCAGCGCGGCGCTGAAGACGAGGAAGGACAAAAGCATCATGTTGCGCATGTCGCGCGACCAGGTTGCGCCAATGAAGACGCCGTCCATCTGAAACGCCAGCACGCCGCTCAGCGCGGTGAATGCGGCCCAGGGCAGATAGATGTCGGCAACGGCGCGAACGTCCTCAGACGTCGTGATCAGGGCGACGAGATCGGTGCCGCCCCGCAAAAGGATCAAGGTCGCGGCGCCTGCCAGTCCAAACCCCCAGAACAGGGTCAGCTTGACGGCCTGGCGGAACGGCGGGGCGGCACGCGCGCCGATGGCGCGGCCGGCAAGCTGTTCGGCGGCGGTCGCGAAACCATCGAGGAAATAGCCGGCGATGAGGAAGAAATTCATCAGCACTGCGTTGGCGGCCAGCATCACCGTGCCAAATTGCGCGCCCTGGCGGGTGAACAGCGCGAAGGCCGCGAGCAGTGAGAACGAACGGATCATGATGTCGCGATTGAGCGACAACATGCGCAGGAAGGCAGCCATGTCGAGCAGGCGATGGCGCGGCAAAGCCGGGGCTGCGCGGAAACGCCTGACGACGATCGCGAGGCCAAGCAGCATGGCGACGAATTCGCCGGTGACGGTCGCCCAGGCGACGCCAGCGACGCCCCAGCCCAGCTCCAATCCGAGCAGGATGCAGAGCGCGATGTTGATGCCGTTGAGCACGAGCTGCAGCATCAGCCCGAGCCCGCCCTCGCCGCGGCCCAGCACATAGCCGAGGATGGCGTAGTTGATCAGCGAGAAGGGCGCGGCCAGCAATCTGATGCGGATGTAGACGCCCATCGCCTCTCTGACGCGCGGATCAGCGGCCATGAACCATTGCCCGGCAATGGCTAGTAATGGCGCAAGCGCGGCAAGCACGATACCGGCGACGATCGCAATCAGCACTGCGCGCCAGAACACCGCCTGCTCTTCCAGTTCATCGCCGCGGCCGAACGCCTGGGCGACAAGGCCGGTGGTGCCGGAGCGCAGGAAATTGAAGGTAGTGAAGACGACATCGAAGATCAGCGCACCCGCCGCCAGGCCGCCGAGAAGGGCGGCGTCACCGAACTGGCCGACCACCGCCGTGTCGACGATGCCGAGCAGCGGTGTCGTCAGATAGGCAAGCGTCATCGGCACCGCGATAGTGAGCACCGAGCGATTGGTGACGACGAAGGTTCTGGCGGTTGCTGTTGACGCCTGATCCAAGGAACCTCTTTCCTGCGGGAGCATCTTGATCGACCCGCCGATGTGCCCCAGTTTTGTCCTTCCGCGCAACCATCCACCCGCCATGGTCAACCGAAACCCGCCTGTGGCGCATCGCCGTAACCCATTCCATGCTTCCGATCGTCCATCACCCCGACTATGACGCTGGCTTCGCCGTCAATCATCGCTTCCCGATGAGCAAATATCCGCTGCTGATGGAAGCCTTGAGCGCGCGCGGGCTGGCCGGACCTGCCGCGCTCAACGTGCCGGAGGCAGCGCCGGCGTCATGGCTGAGGCTTGCCCATGCCGCCTCCTATGTCGATCAGGTGCTGGCCTGTGAGGTGCCTGCAAAGATCGAGCGCGAGATCGGCTTTCCGGTCGGACCGCGCGTTTCGCTGCGAGCCCAGCTTGCAACCGGCGGCACGGTGCTGGCGGCGCGGCTGGCGTTGCTGAACGGCATCGCTTGCAACACTGCCGGCGGCAGCCATCACGCACGGCGCGCGCAAGGCGCCGGTTTCTGCACCTTCAACGATGTCGCTGTCGCCTCGCTTGTGCTGCTCGCCGAAGGTGCCGCCCAAAACATCCTGATCGTCGATCTCGACGTGCATCAGGGCGACGGCACGGCGGACATCCTGAGGGATGAACCCCGCGCGTTCACCTTTTCCATGCATGGCGAGCGCAACTATCCGGTGCGCAAGATCGCCTCCGACCTCGATGTCGCCCTGCCCGACGGCACTGGTGACGTGGCCTATCTCGAAAGTCTCAGCGGTCTTCTGCCGGAATTGCCCGCCAGGGCGCGCTGGGACATTGTCTTCTACAATGCCGGGGTCGATGTCCATGCCGAGGATCGGCTGGGCAGGCTGTCGCTGTCGAACGAAGGCCTGCGCGCCCGCGACGACATGGTGATCCGCCATTTCCGGGCACTTGGCATCCCGATATGCGGCGTCATCGGCGGCGGCTATGCGACAGATGTGGCGGCACTTGCCGCGCGCCATGCCATCCTGTTCGAGGTGGCTTCGCGCTACGCCTGAAGTCTTTTTGGTTTGAGCATGATCTTTTCCGAACCGCAGGTCAGCGAAGCAAAAACCGGTTTCCACTTTTGGCTGACGCGGACCTTCGGTTCGGGATCAAGCTCTATTTCCTGTAGTTGGCGATCCGCAGCAAGATGAAGGCCGGAACGACGATCGCAGCACCCAAGAGTATATAGCCGAGGAAACGGTCGACGGCGTGGAAACCCAGGTTCCAGAGATCGAGGAAGAATTTTTGGATGCCGTAGAGCACATCCATTGGCGACCAGCCGAAGGCGTTCATGACGAGGCCGACGAGAAACGACACGACCAGCAGCTTCAGGAGCACCCGGAGCGGCGTGTCGCCGAGAAAGCGGTTCAGTGCGGACAAGGCCCGTCTCCAGATTCGGTTGCACCGATTCGCGTACAAGTGCAGAAATACGCAGTTGTGGCGCCAGCATCAAGCCGGGCGCTCAAATCCAGTTGTTGCCCGGACGGCAGCATGCCGGATTTGCCTGCTCGCTAGTCTTGACACCTATGTTGCAGTGCAGCAAAATCAGGTGTCAGAGGGTAGCCAGTTGATATCGATCAGCCAGACTCACTCGTATCGCCCGGCAATGGACGGACTGCGCTGTCTCGCCGTAACCTGCGAAAACCGCGAGTGGACTCCCTGAATGAAGTACAGGCGCGATATCGATGGCCTGCGGGCTGTTGCGGTTCTGCCGGTCGTCCTTTTCCACTTCGGAGTCACGGCAATTCCCGGCGGCTTTACCGGCGTCGATATCTTCTTCGTCATATCCGGCTACCTGATCAGCGGAAGCCTCCTGGACGACCTCGAACGGGGTCAGTTTTCGATCGTCAGCTTCTACTGGCGCCGTGCCCGGCGCATCCTGCCGGCTCTGGTCTTTGTCACGCTTCTCGCATGCATTGCGGCGCTGTTCATTCTTCTACCGTCGGACCTGCACGAATTCAGTCTCAGCGTGATAGCGGCTTCGACTTTCTGGTCGAACGTCTATTTTTGGAAAACGACAAACTACTTCTCCATCGATGCGGAACTGCGACCGCTGCTGCATACGTGGTCGCTTTCGGTCGAGGAGCAGTACTATATCTTTGCTCCGATCCTGATGTTCCTGATCTATCGCTATTTTGCGAAGCGCTGGCTGACGATACTGCTGCCGATCATTCTCGGCAGTTTCGTGCTGGCGGTCATGGCGACGTCGATGGCGCCAACCGCGGGATTCTACCTGCTGCCGACGCGAATGTGGGAACTCATGCTGGGCGCCGTGCTCATGCTGAAACGGCCGCCAGCCCTGGGCAGCCGATTGCTCATGGAACTCGTTGGATTGGCTGGATTTGGCCTTGTCGCCGTCGGATTCTTGACAATTTCGGAGAGCGACCCGTTCCCAGGCTACAACGCCCTGTATCCGTGCCTGGGGGCGGCCCTCCTCATCTACGCCGGGCAAAACGACCCGGCGACGATCGCTACCCGGATACTCGAAGTCCGACCGCTGGTCTGGATCGGTCTCATCTCGTATTCGCTGTATCTCGTTCACTGGCCAATCAATTCGTTCGTTCACTACCTTTCTTTGCGAAGTGTCGACTTGCCGACGGCAGCAGCGATGATGGTCGCAAGCCTCGCACTGGCTGCTTTTTCCTGGAAATATGTCGAGCAGCCGTTTCGGCAGAAAAGGACCTTCACCGCCCCGGTGCCCATCTTTGCCTTCTCGGCGGGCGCGATCGCGCTTCTTTGCGTCGGCGGCGCGGCCGGCGTAATCGGCAATGGCTTTCCGCAACGGTTTCCAGACTATGCCCAGCAGCGGATTCCTGTCGGGGACTGGCGAAATGGCACCTGCTTCAACGAGGGCTCCAGCCAGATAGAAAACTGGAACATCGAGGATTGCACGCGCACCCGAGGTTTCACCACCACTGTCTTGTTGTGGGGCGACTCGTTCGCCGCCCACTATGTTTCAGGCCTGGACGCCAACGCAAATAAAATTCAAGCCAACATCGTGGAATATACCTATGCCGGCTGTCCGCCGATCCTCTCCTATTTCTCCTATGCCCGTCCAAACTGCACGCGATTCAATCAACGTGCCTTGAAGGTCATTGGGGATGCCGGCATCCGGACGGTCATACTCAGCGGCCGGTGGACCGACTACGAGGCCAGAAGTTTCGATGGTCTCCAACAAACGATCGATACGCTTCGCGGCCTGGGTGTGCGCGTGTTCGTCATCGGCCAGTCTCCGGAATTCATAGCTGACGTCCGGAAAATCGCCTTCTTCGCAAAGCGCGGAAATCTCAGCGATACGTCCTGGCCGATGGCCATGGATCCCGACATCAACAACCGCGTGCGCCCCTTTACCAAAGGCGCCACCTTCATCGATCCGCTGACATTCCTTTGCAGCGCAGGACGTTGCTCCTACGCCGACGCAGGCCAGTTCCTCTATTTCGACTATGGCCATTTCTCGACAACCGGGGCCACGCTGGCAATTTCGAAATACTGGCCGACCTTTGCCGTGAACAACGCCCTTGCCACGGCGAAGTAACGATCGATCGGCTGGCAAAGCACGAGTGCACGCTTAACGATTGCCCAAGCGCTGGCTTGCGTGGTAACGAGGCTGCTATGCGGGTATGATGTAATGGTAGCTTGTCAGCTTCCCAAGCTGAACGCGCGGGTTCGATTCCCGCTACCCGCTCCACCTTGTGCTACAAGGGTTTGCGCCTGATTTTCAGGATAGTGAAGGCCTGTGGTTTTACGGGCTTTCGTCCTCTGTCTGGATCGTCGCCAGTGTGAAATGGTGGGGGATGGCTGGCGCCGCTTGGGAGATCTCCTGAAATTATGCGTCGGCCAGGCGGGTATTCTTGTCCGCAGCGCCTTGGTGATAACTGAGTCGCGGTTTCGGTGTGCATGGCCGGACGGCCAGCCGCTCCGGCGCTCGCGAAAACGTGACTGTCTCACCGATAGCCATCATAATCGCTAGCGCTATCGTGGCATGAGCGCGCCAATCCTGCCACGGGAAACAGCCATGCTCCGCCTATCCGCAGCCGCTCTGCTGACCCTGGCTTTCTGGCCGCTCGCCGCTTCGGCCCAGGAAGAGCCGCCACCGTCGAGATGCGTTGCGATCGCCGAAGCGCTGCCATCGGCCACCTATGCCAGCTTCACAGCGCCAAAGGCACAGACGCCTACACTAGCCCAGGCCTTCGTCGACGGCGACGTTACGATCACCTATGCCGGCCATTCGACCTACATCATCGAGACGCCCGCTGGCGTCAGGATCGCCACCGACTTTTCCGGCGTCTACGGCGCTGATCCGCTGCCGCGCGTGGTGACCATGAACAAGGCCCACCGCACCCATTATTCGGACCTTCCGGATCCCGCTATCGAATATGTGCTGCGCGGTTGGAATCCGGACGGCGGTCCGGCGCGCCACGCCATTGTCGTGGACGATGTCTACATCCGCAACGTGCCGACGGATATCCGCAATGGCGGCGATCTCGGCAAGGACGGCAATTCCATCTTCATCTTCGAAGTGGCGGGACTCTGCATCGGCCATCTCGGCCATCTGCACCATCGGCTGGAGGACGCGCATTACGGCGCCATCGGCCGGCTCGACATCCTTATGGTGCCTATCGACGGCGGCATGACGCTGTCGCTCGACCGGATGACCGAAATCACCACGCGGCTCTATTCCTCGATGATCCTGCCGATGCATCGCCATGCGACCCCGATCGGCGAATTCACAGGCAGGATGGGCGACGATTTCGCGGTGGAATTCCGCTCCAGCCGGTCGCTGTCGGTTTCGCTGAAGTCCCTGCCCGACCGGCCGACGATCATCATCCTCGACGGGGTTTGATGCCCTTCAGCCCGATTTTACAGCCAAGTCATTGGATTTAAATCGAAAGGACCAGCTTACCAAGCTGACCGCGGGTTCGATTCCCCCTACCCGCCCCAGCTTGTGCCACAAGGCTTTGCGCCTGATTTTGTGATCGCTGAAAAGATGGCCGGCGCTAGCGTGGGTTGGTAGACGTGACAGCAAGCCCTGGCGGCCAGCAGACGCTCCGGCACTAACGCCGGAAGCATTGTCCTTCATCCGTTCGACCGATGCGCGTAGTCGTTGAAAAATGAAACTTACAATTGCCGGGCGTAGCCGAGGGCCTGAATTTTGAGATGAAAAGCAGACACAATCTTTGCCGCACGTAGGACAACATAGGGTCGCTGCTAAGACCGCTTTTCTGGCCACGCTGACTTTCGTTCTCCTGCTAACACTTTCGCCTCCGTGGCTGTTGCAGATGGCTGGCATCGCCATCTCTCTCGGCCATGACAAGCTTGATCATGCCGTTGCGTTCGCCGTGCTGGTGACCATCGGATATTTTGCCTGGCCGAAGCATAGGGGAAAGCTGACGTTTCTCCTCATTCTGACTGGCGCCGCAATCGAAGTCGTTCAAGGGCTTCAAATGATTGGGCGCGATCGTGATGCCTGGGATTGGGCTGCCGACTGTGTCGGTATGGGTGTTGGTCTGCAAATAGGGAGCTGGATAAGCAACTTCACCGTCGCCCTGAGATACGACGAGCGAAAATCCTTGTAGCTCGGGAACGAGCCGCGGCACGGCCAATGTTTCGTAGTCGATCGATCCGCGAAACGCATTGGAAACGATGCCTGGTAACGGTTGCTTCAACCGCTTCTGGTAGATAGAAAGTGGCGGCTCCGGCCAGGGGTAGGGGTTGCCTGAAAAGCCGGAGCCGCCTGCGCGGCCACTGCGACAGAGACCGCGCTGTCCTATTCTGAGACAGCGCGGTCTACAATTAGTTAAAGCTAATGGGCTTGCCGCGCGACATCACTCCCCTGCTGACCTGTCAATCACACCAGATTCAACGCGTCGCAGCGGATGCGCCCCAGCCCTATCGCTGTGTTCAGCGATGGCCTACAACACTGCGGTGAACGCGACCGACGACGAAGAAAGTGCGGCGGCGTATCGCTACCGCGGCGGCTTTTCGCGCCGGCGCTTCATCCCACCTCGCGCAAAATAAAGTCGTGCAGCATCTTGGCCGCCGGCGACAGCACGCGGTTCTTCACGGTGATCAGGCTGTAGGGCCTGACCTCGATGTCGAACTCGGTCTGGACGACGTCGATGGCGCCGGCCAGTCCCTCGGGGTTCTGGATGAATTTCGCCACCTGGATCGACACCGGCGCGATGGCGTCGGACTGGGCGACCATGACCAGGGTCAGGAGCAGCGAGCTGGTGTTGAGGATGCGGTCCGGCAAGGCGATGTTGCGGTTCAGGAAATTGCTTTCCATCGCCTGGCGCAACGGCGAGCCGCCCGACTGGAAGACCCAGTCATAGGCGGCGGTCTCTTCCAAGCGCACCGCCTTGCCTTTGCTCAGCGGGTGACCGCGGCGCACGATCAGGCAGGCTTTCTCGACACCGATGACGCGGGACTCGAACAGCCGCGGATTGAGGTCGTCGGGGATGCGCGCGATGATGAAATCGTGCCGCGTGGCGATCAGCTCGCGCGCCAACACGTTGGAGGTCTCGACCTGCATGGTGATCTCGATGCGCGGATAGATGCGGCGGATTTCGCGAATCGCCGGCACCGCCAGCTCGATCGCCGGCGCCGTCACCGCGCCGAGAAACACCGAGCCGCCCTTGCCGGCCTTGAGCTCTGAAATTTCGCGGTCGACCTCGCGCATCTCGAGCAGGATCGAGCGCGCGCGCCTGGCCAATGCCTTGCCATAGGGCGTCAGCGTGATGCCGCGCGGCAGCCTTTCGCACAGCTTGACGTCGAGCACCGCTTCCATCTCGGCGATCATGCGCGAGGCGGCGGGCTGCGAGATGTTCAACACCTGCGCCGCGGCACTCACCCGGCCGTGATCGTCGAGTGCGACGATCATGCGCATGTGGCGCAGGCTGAGGCCGCTGCGCAACAAGGTTTCGCCGTCGCCCGGAACGTCGTCGTAACCGCCTGAAATTCCTTGCGGATTCCGCAATGCCGCCATGATCTTCGCCAGCTCCCGCCGATGCCCGGTCTGCTCCATTCATATACCAGTTTCGATATAGCAACCATCAGAGATCGCATTTGACAGTTATGTCAAAGGGACACACCCTTCGCACGTCCCGAGACGTGTCAGTCGATGACGAGAAAAATCGTATCGATTGAAATAAGCGTACCGGGGCCGATTGGGAGGATACCGGAGATCGATAGACGACAGCGGCGCTCGCGCTTCTGCTCGACTGCGCGGCCCGCGAAGCCCCGAGGTGTCGCGTCCATCAACCAGGGAGAGTTACTGTGAAAATCATCAAGACACTGGCCGCCGTGGCGGCCCTTGGTATCGCGGCCATGACGCTGCCGGCGCAGGCAGGCGAAGGCCTGGTCGGCGTGCTGATGCCGACCAAGACCTCGCAGCGCTGGATCAACGACGGCGACGCCGTCAAGTCCCAGCTCGAGGCTCTCGGCTACACCGTCGACCTGCAATACGCCCAGGACGACATTCCGAACCAGCTCAGCCAGCTGGAAAACGAAATCACCAAGGGCCCGAAGGCGCTGATCATCGCCTCGATCGATGGCACCACCATGTCGGACGCGCTGCAGAAGGCCGCTGACGCCGGTGTCGTCGTCGTTGCCTATGACCGCCTGATCAAGAAGACGGCCAATGTCGACTACTACACCACCTTCGACAATTTCGGCGTCGGCGTCATCCAGGCCAAATCGCTGCTCAAGGGTCTCGGCTATCCGGAAAAGAAGGGTCCGTTCAACATCGAGCTGTTCGGCGGTTCGCCGGACGACAACAACGCCTTCTTCTTCTACAACGGCGCCATGTCGGTGCTGCAGCCGCTTATCGATGACAAGACGCTGGTGGTGAAGTCCGGCCAGATGGGCATGGACAAGGTCGGCACGCTGCGTTGGCTGGCCGCGACCGCCCAGGCTCGCATGGACAATCTGCTCTCCGCCAACTACTCGGATGGCAGCCGCGTCGATGGCGTGCTGTCGCCCTATGACGGCCTGTCGCGCGGCATCATCGCCTCGCTGCGCGCTGTCGGCTACGGCACCGCCGACCAGCCGTGGCCCATCGTGACCGGCCAGGACGCCGAGACCGCTTCGGTCAAGGCGATCATCGCCGGCGAGCAGTATTCGACCGTGTTCAAGGACACCCGCGAACTGGCCAAGGCGACGGTCGAACTCGTCGACAAGGTGCTCTCGGGCGGCAAGCCAGACGGCCTCGACACCACGACCTACAACAACGACGTCAAGGTCGTTCCCTCGATCCTGTTGACGCCGCATGATGTCGACAAGTCGAACTACCAGGCGCTGGTGGTCGACTCCGGCTACATCAAGGCCGACGAGCTGAAGTAATCCCGGTTGCAAAGTCTGGGGTCCTGCGCAACGCAGGGCCCCTTTTCGTTAACCAGCGAGCCCGGTATGTTTGCCGATCTCGGAGGAGCTTAATTCCTGATGACCTCGACGATTTTGGAGATGCGCGACATCACCAAGACGTTTCCCGGCGTGAAGGCGCTGTCCAACGTCAATTTGCGCGTCGAAGAAGGCGAGATCCATGCCGTGGTCGGAGAGAACGGCGCCGGCAAGTCGACGCTGATGAAGGTGCTGTCGGGCGTTTATGCGTCCGGCACCTATGACGGCGCGATCGTCTACCGTGGCGAAGAATGCCATTTCAAAGGCATCCACGACAGCGAACACAAGGGCATCGTCATCATCCACCAGGAACTTGCGCTGGTGCCGATGCTGTCGATCACGGAAAACATTTTCCTTGGCAACGAACACGCCAGATATGGCGTCATCGACTGGGATGCCAACGAGACACGCACCAGCGCCCTGCTCAAGAAGGTGGGCCTCAAGGAGGACCCCAAGACGTTGATCACCAATATCGGTGTCGGCAAGCAGCAGCTGGTCGAGATCGCCAAGGCGCTCAGCAAGGAAGTGAAGCTGCTGATCCTCGACGAGCCAACCGCGAGCCTGTCTGAAAAGGACAGCCAGGCGCTGCTTGATCTATTGCTCGAATTCAAGCGGCAAGGCATCACCTCGATCCTGATCTCGCACAAGCTCAACGAGGTCAACCGGGTCGCCGACAAGGTCACCATCATCCGCGACGGGCGGACGATCGAGACACTCGCCAAGAAAGACATTTCGGAAGACCGCATCATCACCTCGATGGTCGGCCGCTCGCTCGACGACCGCTATCCGCCGCGCGAGCCCAAGATCGGTGAGGTCGTGCTCCAGGTGAAGAACTGGTCGGTCTATCATCCGATCCATGCCGAGCGGCAAGTGATCAAGGGTATCGACATCGACGTGCGCAAGGGCGAGGTGGTCGGCATCGCCGGGCTGATGGGCGCCGGACGCACCGAATTCGCCATGAGCCTGTTCGGCCGCTCCTACGGCCGCCACATCAGCGGCGAGGTGCTGCTCAAGGGCAAGCCGATCGATGTCTCCTCGGTGAGCAAGGCGGTGGAACACGGCATCGCCTACGTCACCGAGGACCGCAAGACCTACGGCCTCAACCTGATCGATCATATCAAGCACAACATCACGCTGGCCAATCTCGGCGGTGTGTCGCGCCATAGCGTGATCGACGATATGCGCGAACTCGCCGTCGCCAACGAATACAAGGCCAAGACCAACATCCGTTCGTCCAGCGTCTACCAGATGACGGGCAACCTGTCGGGCGGCAATCAACAGAAGGTGGTGCTGTCGAAGTGGCTGTTCGCCAATCCGGAAGTGCTGATCCTCGACGAGCCGACGCGTGGCATCGACGTCGGCGCCAAATATGAGATCTATACGATCATCGCGCGTCTCGCCTCTGAAGGTAAGGCGATCATCGTCATTTCGTCGGAAATGCCCGAACTGCTCGGCATCACCGACCGCATCTACGTCATGAATGAAGGACGCATCGTGGGAGAAATGGCGGCAAGCGACGCAAGTCAGGAAAAAATCATGCGCGCCATCGTCCGCGGAGAAGGAAAAGCATCATGAGCACCGAAAGCGCTCCCGGGCCGCAGAGCGGCGTCGCCCAAGATCTGCAACAGACACCTCGCGTTGCCGTCTCGGCGCTGGTCACCAATCTGCGCGAATACGGCCTGATCCTGGCGCTGATCGCCATCATGGTGTTCTTCCAGTTCACGACATCCGGAACGTTGTTCAAGCCGGTGAATTTGAGCAATCTGGTGCAGCAGAACAGCTTCATCATCGTGATGGCGCTGGGCATGCTTCTGGTGATCGTCTCTGGCCATATCGACCTCAGCGTCGGCTCCGTCGCCGGCTTCATCGGCGCGCTGGCGGCGATGATGATGGTAATCTGGCCGCTCGGCCCTTTGAGCAATCCGCTGGTGGTGTCGATCATCTGCCTGATCGTGGGCGGCGCGATCGGCGCGGCTCAAGGCTACTGGATTGCCTATCACCGAATACCGAGCTTCATCGTCACGCTGGCGGGGATGCTGATCTTCCGCGGCATCTGCCAAGCGCTGCTGGGTGGCGGGTCTTCCGTGGGGCCGCTTCCAGACGGCTTCAAGGCGCTCAGCTCAGGCTTCATTCCGGACGTGATCGGTTCGCTGACGCTGATCCCGCCGGTCGTGAACGCCGCCGGCAAGACTATCGTCGGCAGCGGGCTGACGCTGCATATGACAACGATCGTGATCGGCCTCGTCGCCGTGCTCGTCTATGCCTATTTCGGGCTCCGGGCACGGCGCAGCCGCGAGCGGCATGGCTACGAAGCCGAACCCTTCTCGCTGTTCGTCATCAAGACCCTGGTGACCAGCGCGCTGGCGCTGTTTCTGGTCTACCAGTTCGCCACCTATAGAGGCCTGCCAATCGTCCTCATGGTGATGGGCGTGCTGATTGCCCTGTTCGTCTTCGTCACCAAACGCATGACGATCGGTCGCCGCATCTACGCGATGGGCGGCAATGCCAAGGCGGCGCAGCTGTCGGGCATCAAGACCGAACGGCTGACCTTGATGGTGTTCATCAATATGGGCGTGCTGTCGGCGCTTGGCGGCCTGATCATCGCGGCGCGCCTGGGGCAGGCTGTGCCGGCGGCGGGGCTGGGCAGCGAGCTCGACGTCATTGCCGCCGTGTTCATCGGTGGCGCTTCGGCCATGGGCGGCGTCGGCCAGGTCATCGGCGCGGTGGTCGGCGGCTTCATCATGGGCGTCATGAACAACGGCATGTCGATCATGGGCGTCAATGTCGACTGGCAGCAGGTTGTGAAAGGCCTGGTGCTGCTCGGCGCCGTGGTCTTCGACGTCTACAACAAGAACAAGGGTTGAGCCGGGAAAAACCTGGCCGGACGAGGAAACCATACGGGTCACATCGCGGCTGCCGGCAAGAGGTCGGTGCGAAGAAGTCTCCTCAGAGACCAGGCCAGCGAGCGCAATCCGGACGAAGAATTTCACCCGTGGCGCGGACCTGGTCCGGGTCGCGCTTGGAAGCGCTTTGCCAAACCGGCAGGCCGCCAAGGCAAATGAGAGAGGGTACATCATCATGCTGATCTCCCAGATCCTCGACGACGCCGAGACGATCCGCGTCGTTGCCCGCAATGGCGGCAAGACCCGGATCATCAACGGCGCCCGCAGCGTCTATTCGCTGGCGATGGAGGCCGCCCGCACCGGCACCGGCCTCGAAGCGCTCATCGAACGCAAGGGCTACGGCGAGACGGTCGATCTCGATACCATCTACAAGAAGGGACGACTGGTATCGCCGATCAACCATCCCGATCCCGCGCATCTCCATCTCACCGGTACGGGCTTGACGCATCTCGGCTCCGCGGCGACTCGCGATTCCATGCACAAGAAGCTCAGCACCGACGGCGAGGAACAGCTCACCGATTCCATGAAGATGTTCCGCATGGGGCTGGAGGGCGGCAAGCCGGCCAAGGGCCAGACAGGCGTGCAGCCGGAATGGTTCTACAAGGGCAATGGCACGATGGCGGTGGCGCCGGGCGCGGCACTGATGTCGCCGGCCTTCGCGCAGGACGCCGGCGAGGAACCGGAAATCGCCGGCATCTACGTCATCGGCGACGACGGCGCACCGTTCCGCGTCGGCTTCACCCTGTCAAACGAGTTTTCAGACCATGTCACCGAGCGCGTGAACTATCTGTTCCTCGCGCATTCCAAGCTGCGCAACGCCTCGTTCGGACCGGAGATCCTGATCGGCGACCTGCCATCCGACATCAGGGGCTCCTCGCGCATCCTTCGCGACGGCAAACTGCTTTGGGAAAAGCCGTTCCTGTCGGGCGAGGCGAACATGTCGCACACCATCGCCAATCTCGAGCACCACCATTTCAAATACTCTGCCTTCCGCCAGCCGGGCGACGTGCATGTGCACATGTTCGGCACGGCGACGCTGTCCTTTGCCGACGGCATCCGGACCGAAGCCGGCGACGTCTTCGAGATCGAGGCCGGGGATTTCGGCCTGCCGCTGCGCAATCCGCTGGAGATAGAAAAGCCAGTGAAGGTGGCTGTGAAGGCGCTTTGAGTGGGTAATCTCCCCCCTTGAGGGGGAGATGTCGCCGAGGGCGACAGAGGGGGTCGTCTCGCGTAGAGCGCCGGCCTCCTGCGTCTGCGATAAAGAGCCGAGCCCGGCCGGACCGACTCCCTCTGGCCTGCCGGCCATCTCCCCCTCGAGGGGGGAGATGGCCGTTCCAACCTCAATAAATATCGAAGTCGAAGTACTTGGCCTGGATCTTCTTGTAGGTGCCGTCGGCGACGATGGCGTCGATGGCCGCGTTGAGCTTTTCGCGCAGCGCATTGTCTTCCTTGCGCACGGCGATGCCGGCTTCCGTCTCGGTGCCCTTGACGTCGCCGACCATCTTGCAGCAGCCGTCGCTCGCCTTCTTCATCCAGTCCATCAGCACGAACTTGTCCGAAAGGACGGCGTCGAGACGGCCATTCATGAGGTCGGTGATCGCCTCTTCCTGGGTCGGGTAGAGCTTTGCCTCGGCGCCGGCCTTGCCATAGACGTTCTGGGCATAGTCGGCCTGGGTCGTGGAGGCCTGCGCCCCCACCGTCTTGCCGGCGAGCGCCGCGGCTTCGGTCGAGTCGATGTCAGTGTCCTTCAGCGCCACCAGTGACAGCGGCGTGGTGTAATATTTGTTGGTGAAGGAGACCTGCTTCTTGCGCTCCTCGGTGATGCTCATCGAGGCGATGATGGCATCGAATTTCTTGGCCTGGAGCGCCGGAATCATGCCGTCCCAGTCCTGAGTGACGAGCTCGCATTCGACCTTCATCTGAGCGCAAAGTGCATCGGCGATATCGATATCGAAGCCGACCAGCTTGCCGTCCGCGGTGATGGTGTTGAACGGCGGATAGGCACCCTCGGTGCCGATCTTCAGTTTTTCCTGTGCCTGGGCCGACGACAAGCCAGCGCCGGCCACCAGCATGGCAGCAGCCGCTGCCGATATGATCCATCTCGAAATCTGCATTTTTGTTCCCCTTGTTCCAGGCTGAGCCACAGCCAAGCACGGCTCGCGGGATCAGGCAAGCACGGTATGGCTATGACGAGGATCAGCGCGCGGCGCGGAAATGCTTGGACAATTTCAGGCCTTGCGCCTGGTAGTTCGAGCCGAGATCGGTGCCGTAGAGCGCCTGCGGCCGCTTCAGCATATGCTCGTAGACCAGGCGCCCGACGATCTGGCCGTGATCGAGAATGAACGGCACTTCATGGCTGCGCACTTCGAGCACCGCCCGGCTGCCGGTGCCGCCGGCCGCCGAATGGCCGAAGCCCGGATCGAAGAAACCGGCATAGTGGACACGGAATTCGCCGACCAGCGGATCGAAGGGCGTCATCTCGGCGGCGTAGAGCGGCGGCACATGCACCGCCTCCTGGCTGACAAGGATATAGAATTCGTCCGGATCGAGCACGAGCTCGCCGGCGCCGCTTTTGTAGAGTGGTTCCCAGAAGTCGACGACATCCTGCGCGGCGCGCTTGTCGACATCGACCAGCCCGGTGTGATGCTTGCCGCGGTAGCCGACCAGCCCGTCCTTGTCGCCATTGAGATCGATCGACAGTGCGATGCCGCCGCCGGAAATGTTGGGCGGATCGGTCGCGACCAGCGTCTCGGCGCGATGCAGTTTGTGCAGCTCGCTTTCCGACAGCAGCGCGTTGCCGGTGCGGAACCGGATCTGCGACAGCCGCGAGCCGGTGCGGACCACGATTGGGAAGGTGCGCGGGCTGACCTCCAGATAGAGCGGGCCGGTGTAGCCGGCGGCGATCTTGTCGAACTCGTGGCCGCGATCGGTCATGACGCGGGTGAAGATGTCGAGCCGTCCGGTCGAGCTCTTCGGGTTGGCCGAGGCCGAAATGTTTTCAGGCAGCGCCAAGCTTTCGAGCAGCGGCACGATATAGACGCAGCCGGTTTCGAGCACGGCGCCCTCTGCCAGATTGATCTCGTGCAGCTTAAGCCGATCGAGCTTTTCGGCGACCTTGTGGTTCGGGCCCGGCAGGAAGGAGGCGCGCACTCGCCAGGCCTTGTCGCCGAGCCTAAGGTCGAGGCTGGCCGGCTGGATCTGATCGGCATCGAGCGCAGGCGCCTTCAGCGCGCCGGACTGGAACAGCGCGGAAATGTCCTGATCGGGAAGAATGCCTGTCTGCCGCAAAGGCTGCTCCAAGGGGCCGCTGGTACAAACCTCTTAATCATGCCGGCAATTGACGCAAGCGCGGCGCGGGTCTAAAGGGTCGTTATCCCGTGGTGATTTGGCCGGTCGGCTTGCAGCCACGTTAAACAAGTCGCTAAAGGACCGTCGGGCCGCAAGGCCGTATGGACCGGTTGCGACTTTCGCGGCCGGTTTTTTTGTGTCTGGAACCAAACGATGAGCACCAAGAAGCGTAACTGGAAGCCTCAAACCGCACTCGTGCATGGCGGGACGCTGCGTTCTGGCTTCGGCGAGACCTCCGAGGCGATGTACCTCACCCAGGGCTATGTCTACGAGACGGCACAGGCGGCGGAAGCCCGCTTCAAGGGCGAGGAACCGGGCTTCATCTATTCACGCTACGCCAATCCCACGGTCGACATGTTCGAAAAACGCATGTGCGCGCTGGAAGGTGCGGAAGACGCGCGCGCCACCGCATCCGGCATGGCGGCGGTGACCGCGGCCCTTCTGTGCAGCGCCAGGGCCGGCGACCATATCGTGGCGGCGCGCGCGCTGTTCGGCTCTTGCCGCTGGGTGGTCGAGACGCTGGCGCCGAAATACGGCATCGAGGCGACGCTGGTCGACGGCACCGACATCGCCAACTGGGAAAAGGCGATCAGGCCAAACACCAAGCTGTTCTTCCTGGAAAGCCCGACCAATCCGACGCTGGAGGTGGTCGACATCGCGGCCGTCGCAACGCTTGCCAACTCGATCGGGGCGCGGCTGATCGTCGACAATGTCTTTGCCACCCCCTTACAGCAGAAGCCCTTGCAGCTCGGCGCTCACATCGTCGTCTATTCGGCGACCAAGCATATTGACGGCCAGGGGCGGTGTCTGGGCGGCGTTATCCTGTCGGACAAGAAGTGGATCGACGAGAATTTGCACGACTATTTCCGCCACACCGGCCCCAGCCTGTCGCCGTTCAATGCCTGGACGCTGCTGAAGGGCCTGGAGACGCTGCCGCTGCGCGTACGCCAGCAGACGGAAAGCGCCGGGAAAATCGCGGATTTCCTCGCTGGGCGGCATGAGATCGCCCGCGTCATCTATCCTGGCCGCGCCGATCACCCGCAGGCGGCCGTCGTCAAAAAGCAGATGACGGGCGGCTCGACGCTGATCTGCCTCGACGTCAAGGGCGGCAAGCCGGCAGCCTTCGCCTTTCAGAACGCTCTCGACATCGTGCTGATCTCCAACAATCTTGGTGACGCAAAGAGCCTGATCACCCATCCGGCGACGACGACGCACAAGAATCTGAGCGACGAGGCGCGCGCCGAACTCGGCATCGGACCGGGCACGCTGAGGCTGTCCGTCGGCCTGGAAGATACGGACGATCTGCTCGCGGATGTCGAGCAGGCGCTGAAGGCCGCCAAATAGGGATCAGGGGCGGTTCGCCGGTCAGGCGCCTGACGGCGTCTCTTCCAGCTCGGTCAAATCCTTGGTCCGGATCGTCATCGCATTGCCGCGCCAGTCGACCGCGCCGCCCAGCCAGCCGCGCGCCCATATCGCGGGCAGCATGGCGTCACGCACGATCATCGCCGCGACCATGCGTGGCGACAGGTACCAGCCCTTGGCCCATGCTAGCGTGCATTCCGGCACATAGGCGACCGCCAGCACGCAGAGCGCGGTGGCAGGCAGGCTGATCCCGGCTTGAGCCGCCGCAAACAGCGCCAATAGCAGCGGCAGTGCCGCGCCGGTCAGGATTTCCGGCGCGAAGAATAGCGGGAAGGTGACGCGGCGCAGGCGCGCCCAGCGCGCCTGGCGCGACCAGATCTCGCCAAAGGCGCGCTGACCGAGCGGCTGCTCGAATGGCGAGGCGACAAGATTGACGCGCAATCCGAGCCCGTTGACCAGCTTGGTCGCGGCGGCGTCCTCGGCGATCTCGGCGGCAAGCGCGCGGATGCCGCCATTGGCGTCGAGCATCGGTTTCTTCCACAGCATGCTCTTGCCTTGGGCGAAGCCGAGGCCGAGCGCCTCGCCGGCATATTGCCAGCGCGCCTGCAGCGTGTTGAGGAAGGCGCATTCGACCTCCGCCCAGAAGCCGTCCGGCCGCGAGCCGATCGGCGTCGAGCAGACCAGGCCGGTGTCGGGCCGCCATGCGGCCATCAGGTGCTGGACATAGTCCCTCGGCATCAGGACATTGGAATCGGCAAGGATGACCCAGTGGTGGCGGGCCGCCTCCCAGCCCTTGACGCAATTGTTGAGCTTCGGATTGGCGCTGATGCGGTCGTCGCCGACCAGCAGCCGCGCCGGCACCTTGGGAAACCGGGCAATCGCCCTGTTTATCAGTTTGACCACCGGATCATCGGCATTAGCGACACAGAAGATGAGTTCGTAACGCGACCAGTCGAGCGAGAAGGCACGCGCAAGCGTTTCTTCGGTGAATGGCTCGACGCCGCGCGAGGGAATGACGATCGACACCGGCGGCGCCTTGCCGGCGGGCCGTGCGAGGGTGCGCGGCGGCTTCAGCCGGAAAGCGGCGAGCAGGATGCTTGCGAGATTTGAAAGAAGCAGGACGGTCGAAAACAGGGCGGCGGCTATGACGATCAGTTCCATCGAGATCTGGTCTTTCCGGAAAAGCCGGCCGGAAGGTGGCCGTTTTGAACAGGTCGACAGAGCGCCCGAGTCGCCCGGCACGGTTCGTGCACACCATCATTGTCATGTGTCACTTAAATGACATTGTTTGCCGGCACGTGCGCATAAAACCGGAAGGGACAGGCACCGCGCGCCGTTAACCTTATAAAGGAGCGCGTCGAAACTTCCGCTGGGACTGTTTGGAGTAGCTCATGTACCGCGCCGTCACGCGCAACATCGAAGTGCAAGTCAGGCCGTTCTATCTGGAGGATCGCTCGGACCCGTCGGAGAACCGCTATGTCTGGGGTTACCAGGTGACCATCGACAATCAGTCGGCCGAGTTCGTGCAGCTTCTGTCGCGCTATTGGCACATCACGGACGGCGCCGGTCGCGTCGAGGAAGTGCGCGGCGCCGGGGTCGTCGGCGACCAGCCCGAACTCAACCCCGGCGACAGCTATCAATATACGTCCGGCTGCCCGTTGCCGACGCCGTCCGGCATCATGGTCGGCCACTACACCATGCGCAACGCGCGGGGCGAGACGTTCAACATCGCCATCCCCGCCTTCTCGCTCGATTTGCCAGGGACCAAGCGAACGGTGAACTGAAACGGAAGTTCGTGCTGCCCCTCATCCGCCTGCCGGCACCTTCTCCCCGTGAGCGGGGAGAAGGAAGGTATTTCATTGAGCCGCAGCGAACTCCGCCGGGTCGAAGTCATACTGCTTCGAGCAGAATTCGCAGGCGACGTGAATGCCGCCATCCTCGGTGCTGTCCCTGATCTCGTCGGCGGAAAAACCTTCAAGAATACCGCGGATCTTATCCCTCGAGCATGAGCACTGGTCGGCGACCGGCACGCCGCCGAAGACACGGACGCCGTGCTCGTGGAACAGGCGATAGAGCAGCCGCTCGGCGCCGATCGTCGGATCGATCAGTTCGGTCGGCTCGATGGTGCCGAGCAGTGCCAGCAGTTCGCGCCAGGAATTGTCGGCCGGATCGTGGATTTCCTCGCGCGGATCACCATCGCCGCCCGGCAGGTCGGGCACGCGCATGCGTTCGGGCGACTGCGGCAGGAACTGCGCCAGGATACCGCCAGCGCGCCACTGCTCGCGGGCAGCGCCGTTACCGGGCGTCAACAGCTTGGCCACTGAAAGCCGGAGATCGGTCGGGATCTGTTCCGACTGACGGAAATAGGTGCGCGCCGCCTCCTCCAGCGTCTCGCCATCAAGCTGGACGATGCCCTGATAGCGCTGCGTATGGGCGCCCTGGTCGATGGTCAGCGCCAGCACGCCGCTGCCGAGTAGCGTCTGCTGCGACGTCTCGCCGGCGGCCGTCAGCGCCTCCAGCCGGTCGGCATCGAAACGCGCATAGGCCCGCAGTGCGGACGGCGTGGAAAAATCCGCGACCAGCATGTCGACCGGCCCATCGGTGCGGGTCTGCAGGATGAACTTGCCCTCGAACTTGAGCGAGGTGCCAAGCAGCACCGTCAGCACGCAGGCTTCCGCCAGCAGGCGGGCGACCGGCTCGGGATAGTCGTGACGGGAAAGGATCGCGTCGAGCATCGGCCCGAGCTGGACGGTGCGGCCGCGCACATCGAGCGGGCCGACCTCGAAGGGCACGACATGATCGTCGCCGGCGTAGCCGAATTCGCCGAGTTTGGGTTGATATTCAGTCAACTGACGGGTTTCCAACATGACAAAGCTCCGGGGCGCGGCCATGCCGCCCTCCGGGGCGCATGCGTCGAAACGCGCTCATTTTGCGTGATGCGCCTGAGATAGGCACCACGCATCCCCGGATCAAGGCGGGCCGGATCAAGGTGGCCGGGATCAAGCGCCCAGACACCAGGCCAGAACCGCCTTCTGGGCGTGGAGCCGGTTCTCGGCCTCGTCGAACACCACCGAATGCGGCCCGTCTATGACCTCGTCGGTGACCTCCTCGCCGCGATGCGCCGGCAGGCAGTGCATGAAGAGCGCATCGGGCTTGGCCTTCGCCATCAGCGCCGCATTGACCTGGTAGGGCAGGAAAACGTTGTGGCCACGGGCGCGGTGTTCCTGGCCCATCGACACCCAGCAGTCGGTGACGACGCAGTCGGCCTCGTGGACCGCCTCCTCGGGCGAGCGGGTGAAGTTCAGCTTGCCGCCATGCCGCTTCGACCAGTCGACATGCTTCTCGCCCGGCTCACTGCCTTCAGGCACCGCGACATTGAGGTTGAAGGCGAACCGGGCCGACGCTTCCAGCAGGGAATGCAGCACGTTATTGCCGTCGCCGGTCCAGGCGATTGTCTTGCCGGCCACCGGACCACGATGTTCCTCGAAGGTCATGATGTCGGCCATCAATTGGCAGGGATGGGTGTCATCGGTCAGCCCGTTGATGACGGGTATGGTGGCATTCTCGGTCAGCTCCAGCAGCCGCTCATGCGAGGTGGTGCGGATCATGATCGCATCGACATAGCGCGACAGCACCTTGGCGGTGTCGGCGATGGTTTCGGAGCGGCCGAGCTGCATCTCAGTGCCGGTCAGCATGATGGTTTCGCCGCCGAGCTGGCGCATGCCGACATCGAAAGAGACGCGCGTACGCGTCGACGGCTTGTCGAAGATCATCGCCAGCACCTTGCCTTCAAGTGGCTTCGTCCGCTCGCCGGCCTTGAGGCGCGCCTTTCGCACCACCGCATCGTCCAGCATGAAGCGCAGGTCGCTTGCGGAAACGGCGGAGAGATCGGTGAAATGGCGAAGTGACATCAGGACTGGTTCCAGGATTACTTCGCGGCAGCCGCGGCGATGGCGTCAGCCAGACCCCGGGCACCGGCGCGGATGCGGTCGAGCGCCTCATGGATCTCGGCATCGGTGACGGTGAGCGGCGGCAGCAGGCGGATAACGTTGTCGCCCGCCGGAACCGCCAACAGATGCTGGTCGCGCAGCGCCATGTTCACCTTGGTGTTGGGCATGACGCATTTGAGGCCGAGCATCAGGCCAGTGCCCCGGATGCCTTCAATGACGTCGGGAAACTCATCGGCGACACCCGCCAGGCCCTGCTTCAGCAACAACGCCTTGCGCTGGACATCCTCCAGGAAGCCGTCTTCCAGCACCACGTCAAGCACGGCGTTGCCGACCGCCATCGCCAGCGGATTGCCACCGAAGGTGGTGCCATGCACGCCGGCGGTCATGCCAACCGCTGCCTCGTCGGTGGCAAGACAGGCGCCCATTGGAAAGCCACCGCCAATGCCCTTGGCGATCGCCATGATATCGGGCGCAACACCGGACCATTCATGCGCGAACAGCTTTCCGGTGCGGCCGATACCGCACTGGACCTCGTCGTAGATCAGGAGCAGACCATGCTGGTCGCAGAGCTGCCTGAGCCGCTTCAACGACTGCGTCGGCACCGGACGGATACCGCCTTCTCCCTGTACAGGCTCGACCAGGATCGCGGCTGTCTCCGGCGTGACCGCCTTTTCGGCGGCATCGATGTCATCGAAACCGACCTGATCGAAGCCTTCGACCTTGGGTCCGAACCCTTCAAGATATTTGTATTGGCCGCCTGCCGCTATCGTCGCCAGGGTGCGGCCATGAAAGGCGCCTTCGAAGGTGACAATACGAAAGCGCTCGGGATGGCCCTTGACGAAATGGTAGCGCCGCGCCGTCTTGATCGCGCATTCCAGCGCCTCGGCGCCCGAATTGGTAAAGAACACCTTGTCGGCAAAGGTGGCTTCGGCCAGCCGCTCGCCGAGCCGTGTCTGCCCCGGGATCTCATAGAGGTTGGAGACGTGCCAGAGCTTGGCCGCCTGCTCGGTGAGCGCGGCAACCAGATGCGGATGGCCGTGGCCCAGCGAGTTTACGGCGATGCCGCCGGCGAAATCGAGATATCGCTCGCCCTTGTCGGTAACCAGCCAAGTGCCTTCCCCATGGTCGAAAGCCAGGGGTGCGCGGGTAAAGGTCTCGAAAAGCGCCGAACCGCTCATTATATGCGTCTCCGGAACCGGAAAATCAAAAAAGCCGCCAAAGCGGCGGCCTTTGCGGCTTATCGTGTTTTTCGGCCATGAAGTCAACGAAAACGTCGCGCAAGGACGCGCGGCAAGCCCCTCAGCGAGACGCCGGCTCATAAGCGACCGGGCAAGTTGGGGAAAACCGAAAAAACCGATTCGTGTTGCCCTCGGGACTCTTGTCACCGAGTCAGCGCATAAGGTATTTGTAGTCGAGAAATAACTAGATTTCGTGCGGCGGACCTAATCACCCGGTATATGTGGTGTTGTTTGCCCGGCGGGAGCCGGGTCGGGAAAGGATTCCGATCGCCGCACGCCTCAGCAGGAGCGCGGTCTCATGAACTGGACTGACGAGCGGGTCGAACTTCTTAGAAAACTATGGTCGGAAGGACTGAGCGCAAGCCAGATCGCCGCACAGCTCGGTGGTGTCAGCCGCAATGCGGTCATCGGCAAGGTGCACCGGCTGAAACTGTCGGGCCGCGGTCGATCGACGGCCACGCCGGCACGCCAGAAGAAGAGCGTACAGGGATCGAGCGTGCAGAAATCGGTGTCACGGGCGGCAAGCGCGGCGCGGCATATGACCACGTCGATCGGAGCGACCGCGTTGCAGGCGCAATTCGACGCCGAACCGGTGGCACGACATTACATCCGCCCGGTCGAGAACGTCGTCGTACCGATCTCGCGGCATCTGCAGCTCGTCGAATTGAACGAGCGGACCTGCAAATGGCCGAATGGCGATCCGCTTTCGGAGGACTTCCATTTCTGCGGCAATGATGCCGCCGAGACCGGGCCTTATTGCAAGTACCACTCCCGCATCGCGTTCCAGCCGGCTTCGGAGCGGCGGCGGCATAGATAGGCGATAGGCAGTGGGGAATAGGGAGTAGGGGAAAGACAGCGCTTCACAAGCGTCGTTTCGCCGATAACTCACTCCGTATTGCCTATTCCCTACTGGCTACTGCCTATTCCCTTACCCTCACAGCCAGCCATTCTTGCGAAAACGCCAGTAGAGAAAAGAGCAGATCGTGGCGATCGACACCAGCACGACCGGGTAGCCGTATTCCATCCTCAGTTCCGGCATATCATTGAAATTCATGCCGTAGATGCCGGCGAGCGCCGTCGGAACCGCCAATATGGCGGCCCATGAGGCGAGCTTCTTGGTGTTCGCCGTTTCCTGGCTCTGGCCCACCAGAAGGCTGGCTTCGAAGGCGAAGGCAAGCACTTCCCGCAGACTGTCGATCTTCTCCTGGACGGTGCGGATATGGTCGGTGACGTCGCGAAACAGCGGGTGCATGGCCGCATGGATCTGCGGCAGGTCGGCGCTGGTCAGCCGGCGGCAGACCTCCACCAGCGGCAGCGCCGCATTGCGCAAGCGCAACAGGTCGCGGCGCAGCATGTAGAGCCGCTCTATATCGGGGCCGGTCATCGGCCTTAGCAGGACCTTGTCCTCGATCGCCTCGACCTCGTCCTCGATCTGCTCGAGCACCGGCATGTAGTTGTCGACGATGAAATCGAGGATGGCATAGAGCACGAAGTCCTCGCCCTTGGCCAGCGAGTGCGGGCAGCTTTCCCAGTGCTGGCGCACTGCGGCATAAGAGGTCGATGGACCGTGCCTGACGCTGACGATGTAGCCGGCGCCGACGAACAGATGCGTCTCGCCGAAGGTGACGCGGCCGTCGATCAGTTGAGCCGTGCGGGCAACGATGAACAAGGCATCGCCATATTGTTCGATCTTCGGCCTTTGATGCGGATGCTCGGCGTCCTCGATCGCCAGCTCATGCAGATGGAATTGCGCCTGGACGCGGAGCAACAGGTTGCGGTCGGGCTCCAGCAGCCCGATCCAGACGACATGGCCGGGCTTTCCAGCCCAGTCGCCTGCTTCCTCGATCGGAATGTCGGCGATGCGCCGGCCGGCCGTATAGACGCTGGAAGCAATGATGCCCGATGTCGGCGGGGCCGGAGTCAGATTCCGAACGTTTTCCATCGCTACCTCCTGGAGGCATGGCCTCGGGTCAGGGCCAGGAACGTTCGGAGAAGCTTAGCTTAAAGCGCATCGCTTTTGAAAGGATTCATGCGACGTGCTTTAAGTTCTTGTTTTTATTCATGTCGTTATCGCAAAACCGCTGCACGCCCTCGGGGCAAACCCTAAGGCGTTCACTTCGCCGGCAGCGTTGCGGGAAGAACGACCTTGTCGGTCTTGTCGCCCTTTGGCCGGTCGGCCGGCATCTGGTCACCGGTGACGATGTAATAGATCGTCTCGGCGATGTTGGTGGCGTGGTCGCCGATCCGCTCAATGTTCTTGGCGCAAAACAGGAGATGCGTGCAAGGCGTGATGTTGCGCGGATCTTCCATCATATAGGTCAGCAATTCGCGAAACAGCGAGGTGTACATGGCGTCGATCTGGTCGTCGCGGTCACGCACGAAGCCGATCTTTTCCACCGAGCGCGACGCGTAGACGTCGAGCACTTCCTTGAGTTGCGTCAATGCCAGGTCGGCCAGTGCCTCTAGGCCACGGAACAGGCTGGTCGGCTGGCGCCCTTCGATGACGGCAACCACCCGCTTGGCGACATTCTTGCCAAGGTCGCCGACCCGTTCGAGGTCGGCCGAAATGCGGATCGCGCCGACGATCTCGCGCAAATCCGTCGCCATCGGCTGACGCTTGGCGATGATGACGATCGCCTTGTCGTCAATCTCGCGCTGTCCCTCGTCCAGAACCAGGTCGTCACGGATGACCTTCTGGGCGAGGCCTGGATCGGCGTTGACCAGGGCGGCGATTGCCTGTTCGACCATGCGCTCGGCATGCCCGCCCATCGCGGCGATGCGCTTCGACAGGTATTTCAATTCCTCGTCATAGGCGCTGACGATGTGCACGGACTGCATGGATGAAATGCCTTCCCATGGTCTTCTGGTTTCGAGTCGTTTCCTCGAATCCCCGCTGATACGCTAGCGGGATGACAGAAAAAAGAAAAAGACTGTTTAAGCAACGCGCTTAGCTGGACGTACAAAGCACGCCCCAACACCTTTTTCGAGCCTATGCAGTAGATAGTGCGGCGTCAGCGCGTCGGCAAATGGACCGAGAAGGCCGCGCCCTTGCCGACCTCCGACCTGATCGAGAGTTTAGCGTTGTGGCGCGTCAGTATATGCTTAACGATGGACAGGCCAAGGCCGGTGCCTTTCTGGGTCCGGCTGTTCTCGACATCGACGCGGTAGAAGCGTTCGGTGATGCGCGGGATATGCTCCTCGGCAATGCCGGGACCGAAATCCCTGATGGTGACGTCGATGCCCGGTTCGGGAGCGGCATCGCCGTGGGCGATCGACACCACGACGCGTCCGCCCGACTGTCCGTATTTGCAGGCGTTTTCCAGCAGGTTTTCGAAAACCTGGAAGAGTTCGTCCCGATCCCCCGGCACATCGAGCGGTCCTTCGGCGAAATCCCGCTCGATGGTGACGCCGTTTTCCCTGGCAAGCGGCCCAAGCGAATCGATGACGCTGTCCAGGATCTGGCGAAGATCGACCTCGGTTCCCGGCTTCAGATAGGGCTTCATCTCCAGCCGCGATAGCGACAAGAGATCGTCGATCAGCCGCGCCATGCGGCCGGTCTGGTTCTGCATTATCTGCAGGAACTGTTCGCGCGCCGCCGGATCGTTGCGGGCCGGCCCGCGCAGCGTCTCGATGAAGCCTGATATCGAAGCCAGCGGGGTGCGCAGTTCGTGACTGGCATTGGCGATGAAATCGGCGCGCATCCGGTCGATCCGGCGCGCCTCGCTCTGGTCCTTGAATACCAGCACATATAGATGGGTGCCGTGACCGACCGAAGAGGCGCTCACCCGGTAGGCCCGTTCGACCGGCAGCTTTTCGGTATAGTCGACGACATCCGAAGCGACATTTCCCGACAGGATGCTGTCCAGCAGAGCCTGCATTTCGGGCGCGCGGAATTTGAGCGACAGCGAAAGGCCCGGCGCAATGCCGCCAAAGGCGGCAAAGGCAGCAGCGTTGGCATGGACGATCACCGCTGTCCGATCGAAAATGATCAGCGGATCGGCAACGGCGGCCGCCAGATATTCGCCCGACAGCCGCTGCAGGCCGCTGGCCTCGATCGCCCCGGCGCTCTCGGCGGACTGACGCGCGACGTCGGTTTGCAGCATCGCGGCGGCAAGCAGTACCGCACAAGCCAGCAGCACCACATAGCCGGACATGCCTGCGAACCAATAGACCGACAGAACCGCGACGATGCCGGCAGCAAGCAGCCAGCGGCTGTTCCACAGCCGGATAGCGACGGTTTGCGCCACGCCTTGCTGCTCCGCGCCCATCTCAGCCATTGTCAGCCATACGCGTGCACCTCGTGCCCTGGCATCCTGTCGATCGGCCGGCCGGAAAACTTCCCGCTGGACCGCTATCGAAGCCCCCAATAGCATGAGTCCGGAAGCTGGAAAGGTTCGTTTCGATGAAAAAACCCAAGGAAAGTCCCGCAACATCAGCGTCCGGTCCGCTGACGATCAGGATCGACGGCAAGGAACGGGAGTTCGACATCGAGAATCCGGAGCTTCCCGACTGGGTCGAGGACAGCAAGCTGACAGCCGGCGGCTATCCCTACGACAAGAAAATGAAGAGCGAGGATTATGACGAGACGCTCGAGCGGTTGCAGATCGAGTTGGTCAAGGCGCAGGCATGGCTGCAATCGACGGGCAAGCGGGTGATGTCGCTGTTCGAGGGACGCGACGCCGCAGGCAAGGGCGGCACGATCTTCGTGCTGCGCCAATATCTGAACCCGCGCACCGCGCGCAACGTGGCGCTGACCAAGCCGACCCCGACCGAGACAGGACAGTGGTATTTCCAGCGCTATGTCGCGCATTTTCCGACATCCGGCGAGTTCGTCACCTTCGACCGTTCCTGGTACAATCGCGCCGGCGTCGAGCCGGTCATGGGCTTCTGCACGCCGGAACAGCACCAGAAATTTCTGGACGAGGTTCCGCATTTCGAACGGATGATCTGCAACGAGGGCATCCATTTCTTCAAATTCTGGCTGAACATCGGCCAAGAGACGCAGCTCGAACGGTTCCACGATCGCCGCTGGAGCCCTTTGAAGAACTGGAAATTCTCGCCGATCGATGTCGCCGGCATCACGAAATGGGACGACTACACCAAGGCGCGCGATCTGATGGTCGAACGTACGCACAAGGAGTTCGCGCCCTGGATCGTCGTGCGGGCCAACGACAAGCGGCGCGCGCGGCTGGCCGTGATCCGGCGCATCCTGCTGTCACTACCCTATGAGGGCCGCGACTTCGGCGCCATCGGCAAGGAAGACAAGAAGATCATCGGCGAAGGGCCGTCATTTCTGGGGAAACAAGCCTGAAGCACTGCCGCGCGCCCAAAGACGCGCGGCACGCTTCCATATTCTTGCCATCCCCCGAATGACTTCCTATGCCGCCAACCGGGCAATCCGCTGCAGCCGCTTCAGCGTGATGTCGTCCTGCAAAGCCTGCTGGAAAAGCGAGATCTCCCGATCGATGCGGTCGCAGAGCACGCCGGTGTCGCCTCTTAGCAGGTCACGCGTCTGTAACAGTGCGGCGACCGGCTTCTTGGCGAGTTGCCTGGCTCTGCCAAGTGCCGCTTCCTCGACACTGCCGCCTGCCACGATCTCCGTGACCAGGCCGAGCGCCTTGGCATCCTCGGCCCGGAGCGTGTCGCCCAGGCAGAAGAAGCGGAAAGCGCCGGCATAGCCGAGCTTCTGCGGCGCCAGAATGCTGGTCGCCGCGTCCGGCACGAGGCCGAAATCGACGAACGGCACCCGGAACGTGCTTTCATCAGAGGCGATCACCATGTCACAATGGAACAGGATGGTGCAGCCGACACCGACAGCGTCGCCATCGACACAGGCAAGGACCGGCTTCGGAAACGTCGCCAAAGTGCGGAACATGTCGGTGACGGCGGCGATCAACCGCTGATGCTTGGTGGCGTCGAGGAATTCGGAAAAGTCGCCGCCGAGGCAGAAGCAGCCGGCCAGGCCACGCAGCACCACGACCCGTACCTCATCGTCGACGGCGGCTTCGTGGAAAGTCCTCGCCAGGCTTTCATAGGCTCGCCTGTCCAGCACCGGCCGTCCATCATCCGACGACACTGTGACAATCAGCGTATGATTGCGGAATTCCGTTTGCGCGTGGACGTTCATGACCGCCTCCATCACGATGCCCGCCTCATCCCGAGCATGTCGGGATATCCCCTGGCCAGCACCGGCGCGTGATGGTTGCGGCGCGACCGCACCACGTCCAGCGTATGGTCGTTAAAGGTAAGCAGCGTGGCGACGACCTGCTGGTTGCCGTAAGTGCGCTGGTAGCCGAGGGGCGTGGCCAGAAAGTGCAGTTGCAACGCACGCAGGACCCACATCGGTTCGAATTCGATGATCACCTGATTGACATTGCGCTTCAGTCCCCACTCGACGAAACCGGCAATCAGCTCGGTGCCGACCGTCGAGACGCCGCGCTTGCCGTCACGAAAGCCTGGCGCCACCGCATAGCGTGTCAGCTCCCAGACATTCGGCCCCGAGGGAGGCGTGCCTTCATAGAGGTCTGCCAGCACATCGGTCAGAAGATGCGCCCGCGTCGTCGGCAACATCCTCTGATAACCGGCCAGTTCGCCGTTGCGGATGACAAGCTGATGTACCGCTTCGTCGTGGTCGAACTGGTCGATCTCAAGGCCATCGGGGCGCTTCAGATCGGTCCAGCCCATCTCCTCGACAAAGATCTTGTAGCGCAAGCGATGGACCGCCTCCCAAAGGTCGGGGCGTTCCATCAATTCCTGAGTGTTTAGGGAAAAAAGCATTCGCCGTCTCCTGGTTTTAAGAGGAAGATACGGCCGGGCTTTCCCGAGAAAATTACGCGATCACGTAGGCAAGAATTTCTAGGCCGGCGCGGCCGACCTAGCTAATATAGCCGCGCCTTATCGCTTCCGCGACCGCCTGCACCCGGTTGACGGCACCGAGTTTGCTCTTGGCGTTAAGAAGGTGTTTCTCGGAGGTATGTTCCGAGATGCCGAGGATTTGCGAAATCTCCCACTCGGACTTGCCGACAGCGGCCCATTGCATGCATTCGCGCTCGCGCGGCGTCAGTTCGATGTGATCGATGGTCTTGTTGGCCATCGTGTGGAGTTGCATGGCGCGGCCGACGGCATAGGTCGACACCAGCGACACCAGCCCGAACTCGGCTCCTGACAGTTCGACGGCCTCGCCGCCCAGCGATACCATGACAATCTGACCGTCCAGCGTGATCAACGGGAAGGCGAGCCCGTCGCGCAGCTTGAATTCGCCAGCGTCGCCCATCACTTCGCCGCTGCTCCTGTCGATGCGAATGCCTTGCGCAGCTTCCCGCCATTGGAACGGCGCCTGAAGCTGCTTCATGTGGCTGACGACGGGGTCATGGTCGACATAGTTGCGCGACACATAGCGCTCCAGCCATTCCACCGGCCACTCGCAAAGCAGCACATGATCCTTTTGCTGGCCTCTTGGCGTGCCTGGCTGCGGAACCGTCCCGGCCATGAGCGCCGTCAGGCCGAACTCAGAGGTTATGCCAAGCAGCTTTTCGCAGACCGCCGCCGCCGTGTTGGCGTGCTGCAGATCATCGATGAATTCCAGTGTGCGATCGAAATGGCCCATCGCAACATCTACCCCATGTTGCCTTCCACATTGAGACCGATAGTCCGGTGCTTGACTACACCTTGCCATCGACCCCGGATGCAAATTTGTTGCCTGCATTGCCCGCGGCCACCCCAGCCGAAGCGATGCAATCATTTGCAAGCTCACTAATCATATCCCTAAATCAGCTTGATGAAATCAAAAACCGTTGTGCCTGCGCCGTTTTCGTACGAAAAGCCAATTTAGATCGGAACAAAGCGGAGCTTGGGCGTGGCAATTCGGTGGATTTCCATCGTTTTGATGCTGGTATTGACGGGAGCGCAGTCGCTGACCGCACGCGCCGCGGAGCCACAAGTGCCGGTCTTCTGGGATGCCAAGGAGCGGCTGCCGAAGCCGGATCTTTCCAAATTGCCCCGGTTGCGTTTCCTGACAACCACCGATTTCCCGCCTTTCAACTTCCTCGACGGCGCCGGCCGGTTGTCCGGCTTCCATGTCGATCTGGCGCGGGCGATCTGCGCCGAACTCGGCATCGCCGACAAATGTCAGATCCAGGCGCTGCCCTGGGCCGAGTTGGAAGGCGCGCTGAAGAAGGGCGAAGGCGAAGCGATCATCGCCGGCATCGCCGCCACGCCTCAGTCGCGGTCGAAATATGCCTTCTCGCGCTCCTATTTGCAGTTTCCGGCACGCTTCATCATGCCGAAGACGAAAGCGCTCACGGAGCCGATTTTCGACAAATTGCGCGGCAAGCGCGTCGGCGTGCTCGCCGGCTCCGGGCACGAGCGGATGCTGCGCGACTATTTCGGCGCCGTCCAGGTCGTCCCGTTCGAGCGGCCGGAAGACCTCTATGCCGACCTCAAGGCCGGCAAGATCGACGCCGCCTTCGGTGACGGCATGCGTTTTTCCTTCTGGCTGGGCGGCCCTGATGCCGCGGGCTGCTGCCGCTTTGCCGGCGGCCCCTATCTGGCGCCGGAATATCTGGGCTCAGGCATGGCCATCGCCACCAGGGCCGATGATCCGGCACTGGCCGCGGCATTCGACTACGCGCTGCAGGAGATTTCGGTGAAAGGCACATTTGCCGAATTCTATCTGCGCTATTTCCCGGTCAGTTTTTTCTGATCCCGTTTTTGTTTCTACGCATGTCGTTGTCCCAAAACCGCTGCGCACTTTTGGGCGACATGCATTAGGTCAGCGTGCGGAGCCGGGCCTTGGCTGCGCGACCGATGGCTGCGACAGTCAGCGTATCGAGATCGAGCTGGCGGCGGATGAGCTGCAGCACGCGCACCTCCTCCAGCCGCATTTCGAGGTCGACGGCCGCCACTTCGAAGGCGACGGCGTAGGCCGTGTCGTGCAGCCGTTCGGGCAAGACCTCGGCGACATTGGCCAAAACGCCTTCCAGACCATCCTTTTCATGCAGCATCTTCTGGCAGGCCTGAGCGACCTCGACCAGCCGATCATGGTTGAAATCCTCGAACACCGGCCATGAGCGTACGACGTCGCCGATCCGTGCCAGTTCGACATCGGTCATGTCGCGGTCGGAAGCCGAGGTGATGACCATCAGGTAGATCAGGGCTTCATGCGGCGTTGGCAACGGCATTTTTTACTCCTTGAACGGGTTTCGAACGTAGGAACGCAGTATCGGCGCCGCAAGGAAAAAGAGCGAGCGATCGTTGACGCCCAAGAGTTGACGCCCAAGACAGGCACGCCTAGAGACCGGTTGAAAAATCTTGCGGCTTTGCCGGATGAACGACCTGGAACAGTGACATGGCGGGATCAAACATCATCGATCTCAATCCCGAGGTGCTTGCGGCAGCGGCCGAAAGCAAGGCGTGGCCTTTCGAGGAGGCCAAAAAGATCGTCGAGCGCTACAAGGGCGCCGACTTTCCCGAGTCCGTGCTGTTCGAAACCGGCTACGGCCCGTCGGGCTTGCCGCATATCGGCACCTTCGGCGAGGTCGCGCGCACTTCGATGGTGCGCCATGCCTTCCGCGTGCTGACCAAGGACACGGTCAAGACCAAGCTCTTGTGCTTCTCCGACGACATGGACGGCATGCGCAAGATCCCCGATAATGTCCCGGATCGCGCCGCGCTCGAGCCGCATCTGCACAAGCCGCTGTCGTCGGTCCCCAATCCGTTTGGCGGCGACTATGCGAGCTTCGCTGACCACAACAACGCGATGCTTTGCCGCTTCCTCGACACGTTCGGCTTCGACTACGAATTCGCCAGCGCAACCGAATATTACAAGGCCGGCCGCTTCGACGCGGTCCTGCTGCGCGCCGCCGAACGCTACGACCAGATCATGGCGGTGATGCTGCCGACGCTTGGGCCGGAGCGGCAGGCGACCTACAGCCCGTTCCTGCCGATTTCACCGAAGAGCGGCCGCGTGCTCTATGTCCCGATGAAGCATGTCGACGCCAAGGCCGGTACCATCACCTTCGACGACGATGGCACAGAAACCACGCTGCCGGTGATTGGTGGCAAGGTGAAGCTGCAGTGGAAGCCGGATTTCGGCATGCGCTGGGCGGCGCTCGGCGTCGATTTCGAAATGTTCGGCAAGGACCACCAGACCAATGCGGTGATCTACGACCGGATCTGCAACATTCTGGGCGGGCGGGCGCCGGAGCATTTCGTCTATGAGCTGTTCCTCGACGAGAACGGCCAGAAGATCTCGAAGTCGAAGGGCAATGGCCTGACCATCGACGAATGGCTGACCTATGCGCCGACCGAAAGCCTCGGCCTCTATATGTACCAGCGGCCGCGCCAGGCCAAGAAGCTCTATTTCGACGTCATCCCAAGGGCGGTGGACGAATATTACACCTTCCTCGCCGCCTATCCCAGGCAGGATTGGAAAGAGCGGTTGGGCAATCCGGTCTGGCACATGCATGACGGCAACCCGCCGGCAATTGACCTGCCGGTGCCCTTCTCGCTGCTGCTCAATCTCGTCAGTGCCTCCAACGCCCAGAACAAGGATGTGCTGTGGGGCTTCATCTCGCGCCATGTACCTGGCGTAACGCCTGAGACGCATCCCGAGCTCGACAGGCTGACGGGCTATGCGATCCGCTATTTCGACGATTTCGTGAAGCCGACGAAAACCTTTCGCGCGGCCGACAATGTCGAGAGCGAGGCCCTGGCGGGGCTGTCGCAAGCGCTTGCCTCGCTTCCGGCCGGGGCTACCGGCGAAGCGATCCAGAATGCGGCGCTCAACGTCGCGCGCAGGATCGAGCGCTACCAGGACCATTCGAAGCAGAGCCCGGAAGGCGGACCTGGCGTCTCCGGCGCCTTCTTCCAGATGATCTACCAGGTGCTGATCGGCCAGGAGCGCGGCCCGCGCTTCGGCTCCTTCGTCGCGCTCTATGGCATCGAGGAGACCCGGGCGCTTATTCAGAAGGCCCTGGCTGGTCAACTGGCGGCGTAGCCGTCGTCGCCGACGGATCGAGTATCGGCTGCGTGTCTGCCGGTGCGACCGCAACGGGAGCCGGCGCCGGCGCCAGGCCGGAGAGCTTTGGCGCCGGCCCGAAAATGCCCTTCCTCGCCGTGCGTGCCTTCTCGCCGGCCTCGACGTAAGGGCTGCCTTTGGCGGCGCGCGCCCAGCCGTTTTCGATCAGCCACTGGCCGATGTCCTGCTTGCCGACCCGGCATTCGGCGGCGATCAGGTCGCGACCACCCTCAGGCGGCACCGTGCAGACCACCGCCCGGCCGCGCAGAAAGGCGCGGAACGCGGTGCGCGCCCGGATACCGCAGGCCCAGGACTTGCCACCATCGGTGCAGGTTTCGTCCTGCTTGACGACGTCGATGCCGGAAACCGCGACCGAATAGCCCTTGGCCTCGATCACGCCGGCAGCCGGCGCGACCGGCTGGAACAGTTTTGTTCCGTTCCAGTCGTCGGGCATTTTCGTCTTGGGCGGCTTGGGCGGGCCGGCCAGCGCCAGCTCACTCAGCGGCGCGCGCGGCTCTACCCGCTCGAGTTCCTCGGCTTGAAGCTGCGGCTGTGCGACGATCTCGGGATCGACGGCCCGGGAATGCGCCTCCGGCTTTGCCGTCTGGTATTTCGGAGTTGCAGCGGCGGCAGGCGCGTCGGATCGGGCTTCGAGATCAGCCTGCGCCTGGTCGCCGGCGCTGGCGTCTTCGTCGTGACGAATGACGCGGCCGCCGGCGACGATCGCTGTCCCCATCGCCAGGACAACCAACATCGCGATGGCAGCTTGAAGCGGGCGCATCGGCGGGCCTCTACTGGCTTGCCCAGACAATCCGCGCCACCCATTCAACATCCCGCATGGGGATATCGCGGTCCGGATGGTCGGGATTGAGCGAGACCAGCACGATCGACTTCGCCGTCTGGCGGTCGAGCACCTTGGCCATGACCTCGCCGGCATTGGTCTTGACGACGACGCGGTCGCCCTTGCGGGTGGCGGCGCCCGGCTCGACGATCAGCACATCGCCGTTGCGGTAGAGTGGCAGCATGGAATCGCCCTGGACCTGCAGCGCATAGGAGGTTTCCGTCGCCCGCGCCGGCAGCTCGACCAGGTCCCAGCCCTGCCCCGCCGGAAAGCCGGCATCGTCGAAGAAGCCGCCGGCGCCGGCCTGGGCGAAACCGAGCAGCGGCACCGAAGACCTCTGAGCGGGCAGGAATTCGGGATTGGGTTTGCCACGGCCTTCGACCAGCCCGATGAATTCGTCGAGCGAGGCGCCGGTCGCCTCGATGATCTTGGCCAGCGATTCGGTCGAGGGCCAGCGCGGGCGCCCATCCGAGGACAGCCGCTTCGACTTGTTGAAGGCGGTCGAATCAAGACCCGCGCGCTTCGCCAGTCCCGAGGCCGAGAGCGAATAGCGCTCGGCCAGAGCGTCGATGGCGGCCCATACCCGATCATGCGAGAGCACTTTTTGCTCTGCCTCTTAGTTTGAACACCGGATGCATCCGAAAACCGCTGCACACTTTCGGTCCGGTGCTCCGCAACAGGAAAAAATACCTTCCCTTTCTAGTCTTCGATCGCCGGTTTGTCCACCGGCAGTCCGGACAGGGGCATGTGTCACCAAGCTGTTCAATCGCCGGTAGGACGGTGCGGACTGCGGTCACCATAAGCCGGGCACGAGCCGGTAGCGCACCCTTCGCGTATAGTCGGTATAACCGCCGAGCTCCGATCTCAGCATCTTTTCTTCGTCCAGGATGCGCAGCACGAGGATCGGCACGTTGAGCAGCATGAAGAGCAGCCCCCAATAAGAGCCCAGTGCCAGCGGCACGCCGACGACAAGGATCAGCACGCCGACATACATGGGATGCCGCACCAGTGCGTAGGGGCCGGTGGAGATGACGGTCTGGCCTTCCATCTTCTCAATCGTGGAAGAGCCGTAGCTGTTCTCACGGAAGACCACGAGATCGATCATAAGGCCGAGCGCCACGAGAAGGTTGCCGAACACCGAAACCCAGGCCGGGACATACGACCAGCCAAAGCGATAATCGAACACGGAGACGATCACCAGTGCGATAGCGCCGGCGAAGGCGAGCGTTATAAGCCCCTTCTGCACCGGCCGGTTCTCCGCGCCAGGCCCGGCCTTGATGCGCCGTTCCAGCAGCGCCGGGTCCCTGAGCGCGAGATAGACGCCGATAAGGTTGGTCGAGAGCGTGAAGACGACGAGGAAAGCCCAGCCCTGCCAGTAGGCCAGCGTTCCTGCCGGCACGAAGATGATGACAGCGAGCACGAGCAGGCCGACAATGGCCGACTTCAGGGTGCGGATGGCGAGGTTCATCGCTTGTCTCCCGGGTTAGACCGCGTGTCTCTCAACACGCTCCTGGTGTCGTCCCCAAAAGCTAGCCGGATCCCCCACCACGGCAAGGCGCCGTGGCTTTCATGCGCACGCGAAAGACGTCGCCAGACAGCGTCAGGCCGCTTTCTTCACCTCACCCTTCTGGTAGGGATCGAAGCGCTGGTAGAAGGTCTCGTCCTTCTCGGCCATGTCGAGCAGGAGCTTCGGCGTCTTGAACTCGGCGCCGTATTTCTTCTGTAGGCCCTTGGCGATCTTGACGAATTTCTTGGCGCCGATGCCGTCGATATAGGACAGAACACCGCCGGTAAAAGGCGCGAAGCCGAAGGCGAGTATCGAACCGACATCGGCCTCGCGCGGATCGGTAACGATGCCCTCCTCCATCACCCGCGCCGCTTCCAGCGCGATGGTGACCAGCAGCCGCTGCTTCAGCTCCTCATAGTCGACCTTTTCCGGCGCAAGCTGCGGATAGAGGTCTTTCAAGCCCGGCCAAAGCTTCTTCTTGGCCGGTTTCGCCGGATAGTCGTAAAAACCCTTGCCGTTCTTGCGGCCAAAGCGGCCATGCGTGTCGACCAGCGTGTTGATCAGCGCCATCTGCTTCGGGTCGACCGCCTTTTCGCCGAGATCCCTGATGGTCTGCTTCATGATCTTCTGCGCAAGGTCGATCGCCGTTTCGTCGGTGAGCGCCAGCGGTCCAACCGGCATGCCGGCGGCCTTTGCCGCGTTCTCGATCATCGGCGCCGGCACGCCCTCGATCAGCATCTTGTAGGCTTCCGACATGTAGCGCAGCACGCAGCGATTGACGTAGAAGCCACGCGTGTCGTTGACGACGATCGGCGTCTTCTTGATGGCGCGCACGAAGTCGATCGCGGTGGCCAGCGCCTTCTCGCCGGTCTTCTTGCCGAGGATGATCTCGACCAGCATCATCTTGTCAACCGGCGAGAAGAAATGAATGCCGATGAAATTCTTCGCCCGCGCCGAATTCTTGGCCAGCGCGGTGATCGGGATGGTGGAGGTGTTCGAGGCGAAGATCGCCGACGGCTTCAGCACGGCTTCCGCCTGTTCGGTGGCTGCCTTCTTGACGGCGGAATCCTCGAAGACCGCCTCGACGACAAGGTCGCAGCCGGCGAGATCGGCGTAGTCGGCCGTCGGCGTGATCAGCGACAGCAGCTTGTCTTTCTCTTCGGGTTTGGCGCGGCCTTTCCTGACCTGATCCGAGACCAGACTATCCGAATGCGCCTTACCCTTGGCGGCGGACTCCATGTCGCGGTCGAGCAGAACCACCGGTATGCCGGCCTTGGCCGTGACATAGGCGATGCCGGCGCCCATGAAGCCGGCACCGAGAATGCCGATCTTCCGGAACTTCGTTTCCGGCACGCCGGCCGGGCGGCGCGCGCCCTTGTTCAGTTCCTGCAGCGAGACGAACAGCGAGCGGATCATAGCCGCCGCTTCCCTGGTCTGCATGATTTCGGTGAAATAGCGCTGCTCGATGCGCAGGCCGGTGTCGAACGGCACCAGCAGGCCTTCATAGACGCATTTCAGGATCGCGGCGGCTGCCGGATAGTTGCCATAGGTCTCGCGACGCAGGATGGCGATAGCCGGCGGCCACAGATTGGCGCCGGCCACCGAGTAGATCGGGCCGCCGGGAAGCTTGAAGCCCTTCTCGTCCCATGGCTGGACGGCTTTCAGACCGTTCCTGATCATCGCCTTGGCGGCCTCGACCAGCTTCGTCGGCTCGGCAATCTCGTGGATCAGGCCCATAGACTTGGCCTTCTGCGGCGACAGCGTCTGGCCGGAGGTCAGCATCTGCAGCGCCTGCTGCTGGTCGGTCAGCCGCGGCACCCGCTGGGTGCCGCCAGCACCGGGGAAGATGCCGATCTTCACTTCAGGAAGCGCCATCCTGACCTTGTCGGAATCGGCCGCGACACGGCCGTGGCAAGCGAGCGACAATTCGAACGCGCCGCCCATGCAGGTGCCGTTGATCGCCGACACCCAGGGCTTTCCGCAAGTTTCCAGCTTGCGGAACAGCCCGGTCATTTTGCCGGCATTGTCGAACAGCGCTTTGGTCGCCTTTTCGGCGTCCTTGTTTTTTTCGGCAGCGAAGGTCGCCAGCATCCTCTGCAGCAAGGTGATGTCGGCGCCGCCGGAGAAAGTGTCCTTGCCGGAGGTGATCACCGCGCCCTTGATGGCGGCGTCGCCCGCCACCTTGTCGACAATGGCATTCAGTTCCAGCATCGCCTCTTCGGTGAAGACGTTCATGGAACGGCCGGGCATGTTCCAGGTGACCAGCGCGATGCCATCAGCGTCGATGTCGAAGGTGAAATTGGTGTAGCTCATCGTCTTTCTCCCGGTCAGACGCGTTCGATGATCGTGGCGGTACCCATGCCGGCGCCGATGCAGAGCGTCACCAAGGCAGTATTCAGGTCGCGGCGCTCCAATTCGTCGAGCACCGTGCCGAAGATCATGGCGCCAGTGGCGCCGAGCGGATGGCCCATGGCAATCGCCCCGCCATTGACGTTGATCTTGTCGTGCGGAATGTCGAAAGCCTGCATGTAGCGCAGCACCACTGAAGCGAAAGCCTCATTGAGTTCGAACAGGTCGATGTCGGACAGCTTCATCCTGGCACGCTTCAGCAGCTTCTCGGTGACATCGACCGGGCCGGTCAGCATCAGCACCGGTTCCGAGCCGATATTGGCGAAGGCGCGGATGCGCGCGCGCGGCTTCAGGCCGAGCGTCTTGCCTGCCTTCTTCGAACCGAGCAGCACGGCGGCCGCGCCATCGACGATGCCCGACGAATTGCCGGCGTGGTGGACGTGGTTGACCTCCTCCACCTCTGGATGCTTCTGCACCGCGACGGCATCGAAGCCACCCATTTCGCCGGGCATGACGAAGGACGGATTGAGCGCCGCCAGCGACTGCATGTCGGTCGAGGGCCGCATATGCTCGTCATGGTCGAGGATGGTCAGGCCGTTCTGGTCCTTGACGGAGATGACCGAATTCTTGAAGCGGCCCTCGCCCCAGGCCATGGCGGCGCGCTTCTGGCTCTCGACGGCATAGGCGTCGACGTCGTCGCGCGAAAAGCCGTATTTGGTGGCGATCAGGTCGGCCGAGATGCCTTGCGGCACGAACCAGCCAGGGAAGCCGACCGAGGGGTCCATGAACCAGGCGCCGCCCGAGGCACCCATGCCGACGCGCGACATCGATTCGACGCCACCGGCAATGACGATCTCGTCGGACCCCTGCGCGATCTTGGCGGCGCCGAAATTGATGGCGTCGAGGCCCGAGGCGCAGAAGCGCGAGATTTGCATGCCGGGCGCCTTGGTGTCGTAGCCGGCCTCGAAGGCGGCGGCGCGCGGAATGACGGCACCCGCCTCGCCGACCGGGTCGACGCAGCCGAAGATGATGTCATCGACGGCGCCGGTGTCGAGCCCGTTGCGGTCGCGGATCGCCTCGAGCACCTTGGCGCCGAGCCGCACCGCCGGCACTTCATGCAGCGAGCCATCCTTCTTGCCTCGGCCGCGCGGTGTGCGCACGGCATCATAGACATAAGCTTCGGCCATTTTTCTTGCTCCTTGGGTTTGCTGAGAAGTCGCTCAGAGAGAGCGCCCGATCAGCAATTTCATGATCTCGTTGGTGCCGCCGTAGATGCGCTGGACGCGGGCGTCGCGGAACATGCGGGCGATCGGATATTCATTCATGTAGCCATAGCCGCCATGCAATTGAAGGCATTCGTCGACGACTTTTCCCTGCAGGTCGGACAGCCAGTATTTGGCCATCGAGGCTGTCACCGGGTCGAGGCCGCCATTGATGTGGCGGGCGACGCAGTCATTGTAGAAGACGCGGCCGATGGTCGCTTCGGTCTTCAGTTCGGCGAGCTTGAACTGGGTGTTCTGGAAATCGATGATCGCCTTGCCAAAGGCCTTGCGCTCCTTGACGTAGTCGATGGTCAGCGCCAGCGCCCGCTCGATCATGGCAATCGCCCCGGTGCCGATCTGCAACCGCTCCTGCGGCAATTGCTGCATCAGCTGGACGAAGCCCTGGCCTTCCTCGTGGCCGAGCAGGTTCGAGGTCGGCACGCGCATATCGTTGAAGAACAGTTCCGACGTGTCGTTGGCCTTGAGCCCGATCTTGTCGAGGTTGCGGCCGCGCTCGAAGCCGTCCACCTCGTCGGTCTCGACGACGATCAGCGAGGTGCCCTTGGCGCCCTTCTCCGGATCGGTCTTGGTGACGACGATGATGAAATTGGCGAGCTGGCCATTGGTGATGAAGGTCTTGGAGCCATTGATCTTGTACTGGTTGCCGTCCTTCTCGGCGCGCGTCTTGACGCCCTGAAGGTCGGAGCCGGCGCCCGGTTCGGTCATGGCAATGGCGCCGATCAGCTCGCCGGTGGCGAGCTTCGGCAGCCACTTCTTCTTCTGCTCCTCCGAGCCGTAATGGAGGATGTAAGGTGCGACGATCGAATTGTGCAGCCCGATGCCGAAGCCGTCGACGCCGACATGGCCGATGGCCTCGATGATGGCGCTCTCATGCGCGAAAGTGCCGCCGGAGCCGCCATATTGCTCCGGCATCGAGGCGCAGAGCAGACCGGCGGCACCCGCCTTCAGCCAGCTCTCGCGGTCGACCATCTCGTTCTTCTCGAACTCGTCGTAGCGCGGCGCGATCTCTTCCGACATGAAGCGGGACGCCATGTCGTAGAGCATACCAACTTCATCCGCCGCCCAGGCGGGTTTTGGCAGGCCAAGGATTTCGGCGGGGCTGGTCATGCGTTCCCCTCCCCCTTGAGGGGAGGGTGGCCGCGAAGCGGCCGGGAGGGGTCGCTGGTGAAGTGCTCGACCTTTCCCTTCAACACTTGTGCCGAATGCATTTGCAATCTTCCTCCTGCCAGCGCTCCCATGGGAGGTCGGCGCACTGCCGCTAAGACCCCTCCCGGCCGCTTCGCGGCCACCCTCCCCTCAAGGGGGAGGGGAACGTCGAACCTAGAACGCTTCCGCCGGCAGCGCCATTAGCGTGTCCGCGCCACTGGAGATGCGGGCGAGATGCGCCGACGTCTCCGGCATGATCCGCTCCATGAAGAAGCGCGCCGTCACCAGCTTGTTGTCGTAGAAGGACGAAGCACCGTTGGCGCCGTTCGCCAGCTTCGCGCCGGCGGCCTTGGCCATCTGCGCCCACATGTAGCCCAGCGCTACGAGGCCGAAGAGATGCATGTAGTCGGTCGAGGCAGCACCCGCATTGTCGGGCTTGGCCATGCCGTTCTGCACCAGCCACATGGTCGCCGCCTGCAGATCATTGAGGCCCTTCTTCAGCGCCTTGGTGAAGGGCGCCATCTTCTCGTCGGTGCGGTTCTCCTCGCAGAACTCGCCGACCTCCTTGAAGAAGGCCTGCACGGCGCGGCCGCCGTTCAGGCCAAGCTTGCGGCCGACGAGATCGAGCGCCTGGATGCCATTGGCGCCTTCATAGATCATGGCGATGCGGGCATCGCGCACGAACTGGCTCATGCCATGCTCTTCGATATAGCCATGACCGCCGAACACCTGCTGCGCCATGACGGCGTGATCGAAGCCCTTGTCGGTGAGCACGCCCTTGACCACCGGCGTCATCAACCCGGTGTAGTCGTCGGCGGCCTGGCGATCCTTGTCGTCACCGGAGCGGTGGGCGATATCGGACTTGATCGCCGTCCACAGCGCCAGCGCGCGACCGGCTTCGTTGAAGGCCTTCATAGTCATCAGCGAGCGGCGGATGTCGGGGTGGACGATGATCGGATCGGCCTTCTTGTCGGGCGCTTTCGGCCCGGACAGCGAGCGGCCCTGCAGGCGATCCTTGGCGTAGGAGACGGCGTTCTGGTAGGCGACCTCCGAGAGCGACAGTCCTTGCAGCCCGACGCCGAGGCGGGCCTCGTTCATCATGGTGAACATCGCCTTCAGCCCGCCATTCGCCTCGCCGAGCAACGTGCCTTCGGCCTCGTCATAGTTCATGACGCAGGTCGAATTGCCGTGGATGCCCATCTTCTCCTCGATCGAGCCACAGGAGACGGTGTTCCTCTCGCCCGGACTGCCCTCGGCATCAAGCTTGAGCTTGGGCACGATGAACAGCGAAATGCCCTTCACGCCTTCCGGCGCGCCCTCGATGCGGGCCAGCACGAGGTGGACGATGTTGTCCGACATGTCGTGCTCGCCGGCCGAGATGAATATCTTCTGGCCCGAGATCTTGTAGGTGCCGTCGCCGTTGGCAACGGCCTTGGTGCGCAGCAGGCCAAGATCGGTACCGCAATGCGGTTCGGTCAGGTTCATGGTGCCTGTCCAGGCGCCCTCGACCAGCTTCGGCAGCCAGGTCGCCTTCTGCGCGTCGGTGCCATGGGTGATGATGGCCGCGATCGCGCCCTGGGTCAGGCCGGGATACATCATCAGCGACATGTTGGCCGACACCATATATTCGGCGACCGCGGTATGAACCGCGTAGGGCAGGCCCTGCCCGCCGAATTCCACCGGTGCGGCGAGCCCCATCCAGCCGCCTTCGCGATACTGGTCGAAGGCCTCCTTGAAGCCCTTCGGCGTCGTCACCGAGCCATCGTCATGGCGCACGCAGCCTTCCACGTCGCCGACGCGGTTCAGCGGCTGCATGACGTTTTCGGCGAGCTTGGCGCCCTCGGCGAGGATCGCCTCGACCACATCAGGCGTCGCGTCGGAAAATCCGGGAAGATTGGAATAGCGCTGGTAGCCCAGCACCTCGTTCAGCACGAACAGCGTATCCTGGACCGGCGCCCTGTAGATCGGCATGCTTTCCCTCCACCATGCGGACTTGGCCCCTAAATCAAGTCCTGCACGGCAGGCGGACCAATGTTGAAGTCGGGATAGCAAAAATTGACGTTTGCGTAAACGTCAATTTTTTGATGCGACAAATTTTCCCGACGCCTCTCGCCTAGCGTAGCGGCGTGACGCCTCGTAAGCCAGCGCGGAACGTGGAATGTCTTCGTGTGGGGTAATCTTGAAGCAACGCAAAGAACCGCGCGGCAAAGCCACGCGGCTCTCATTCGTCTGAAGGCCGTTCGCCGGAAGCCGGCGGGCGGATTAGCTGGCGACGCTAGCCTGCGGCGAACGCTCGATCAGCATCTGGCGCACAGCCGCCATCGAGTTGCTCAGCTCGCCGATGGCGTCCTCGATCAGCGCCCGCTGCTTCTGCAGGCGGGCAAGCTGCTTCTCCGACTTGTCGAGCGCCAGCCGCAACTGCTTGGTGTTGGAGCCGGTCGGATCGTAGAGATCCATCATCTGCTTGACGTCGCGCAACGAGAATCCGACCTTGCGGCCGAGCAGGATCAGTTTCAGCCGCGCCTTGTCGCGGCGCGTGTAGAGGCGCGTCGAGCCGTCGCGCTGCGGATTGAGAAGGCCCTTGTCCTCGTAGAAACGCAGCGTGCGCAGCGTTACTCCGTATTTCTTGGCCATCTCACCGATGCGAGCAAGGTCCTCGCCGGCTTCGACAGACATATCATTGGTATTGGCCGCGGCTTCGCCGGGCGAAACAAGTTTCATGGTCACTGGCTTTCCCCGTCTGGTGGCATCGCGGTCCGGGACCTTGCGTCGCCTGAGTGGAAGCGGGGGCGTGCTTCCAGTCGTGGTTTCAACAAATAAATCGCAAAAGACGCGGTCTGTGCACCTTTTACGTTTACGTCAATTCTATACCGATAGCCGTCTCACGACGCAAGGGCATTGTGCGGGCGGAACGTTATGCCGCATCCCCCGTCGCACGGACACCTCGCGCAAGGGCAGTCCCAACAACGTTGCAACTTCTTAAGCTTGGTTAACGCGTTGTTTACCACGTTGGGCGAAATGTGCGCATGTCGGTACCCCGTGTTTATCCTGTAGCGAATTTTTCACGGTTTTTTCGAAGCGCGGGTGAAATCCCGGGAAGTTCGCCTTCCACCGCAGCAAAGCCGCGCGGTCGCCTCGTTCCCGGCAGGACTTTTGGGAAACTGGCCTTAAGCCAGCAATTCTGAAACGGGCGCATTGATGAACAGCAAGCGGTCCTATCTCGATACACTCAACGCCGGCAGGCAGCGCCGGCCGCATACCACGCTTGAGGAGCTCAACCGTTCCCTGGAAACGCTGGAGCAGCGGCTGGAGCGCACGCGCGAGGACGCAAATACGCGTCCCGATCCGCGCCGACCGGCCGCGGAGTCGCGCTATGCCAGCGCCCAGCCCTATGGCCAGCAGCGCTGGTATGAGGAGCCGCGCCCCGCGCAGCAGCAGCCGAAAGGTACGGCGCCGGGCGCCTTCGACCAGAATTATCAGGCGATCGCCCGAGACATCGACCGCGTGCGCGGCCAGGAGGACGGCGTCGCCGTGGTCGGCAAGATCGCCGGCGAATTGCGCGGCCTGCGTGAAGAACTGCGCCACCAGATGACCGTCGGCTTGCAGCGCGAGTTCGATGCGCTGCGCAAGGATATCGAGCGGGCCTTCCATGCAAGCGCTCAGCCGGGCGGCCAGTCGGGTGGCGGCAAGGGCAGCGCCGAACTCGGCGTCGAGTTCGAACGGCTTTCCGGCGCCATCCAGACCCTGGCCGAAAAGAGCGACGACAGAAGCGTCAACATGCTTCGTCTCGAACTGGAGCAGGTCAAGGCCGCGCTCGATACGCTGGCGCGCGAGGAAAGCGTGCAAGCGGTCGGCCGCCGCTGGGACGAATTCGACCGCCGCTGGAGCGCTTTCGAAGATCGCGTCGATGCCGATCAGCAGAAGCGATCGGACGCGCCCGGCCTTGCGATACTGACCGACCGGCTCGAACAGATCAGCAATGCCGTCAACAATCTGCCGGAATCGCTGTCGCTGCGGTCGCTCGAAGACAAGGTCCGCACGCTGGCCAGCGCCGTCGACCATTTCGCCAGCCAGCAGGACAATCGCAGCAGCGGCACATTCGGCATGATCGACGAGCGGCTGGACGAGATTTCCCGCGCCATCGTCGCCTCGACCGTCGCAGCGCAAGCCAATTCATTCGACCCGGAACCCTTCGAACGCATCGAGAAACGCATCGCCTCGCTTGCCCAGCAGATCGAGGAGGTCGCGCAGGATCGCCCTGGCAATCAGGTCATCGACCAACTCAACATGCTGTCGAGCCGGGTAGACGACCTAGCCGGGCGCGCCAATCTGCCGGAGCAGGCGATGGAGCGTCTCGGCAAGCAGATCGCGCTCATTGCCGACAAGATCGACCGGGCGCCCGCCATGCCGGACGCCGAATATATTTTCCAGGGCCTCGAACAGCGTTTCGACGTGCTGTCCGGGATGATGGAACGCCGCCAGGGCGACGCGATCGAACAGGGCAACATGCTGTTTCGCGATCTCGAACGCCGGCTGGACGAAGTCGCTGACAGGCTGGACCAGCGCACGTCGCAGGTCGACAGCGCCGGTATCATGGACGCCATCGACGCGCGCTTCACCGCGCTCGCCAAGCGCATTGAGACACGTGCTCCCGATCCCGCCGGCGAGGCGGCGATCCGTGGCCTGGAAAGCCGGCTGGAAGATATTTCCAGCCGTCTGGATTCGTCCGCGGCGCAGGTCGCTGGTATCGACCCGGCGCTGATCCGCAGCCTGGAAGCGCAGGTCGCGGGCCTGTCGGCCCATCTTTCGAAGCCTGGCACACCACTGCCGGAATTCGAGGACATCAGCCCGCGCCTCAACGAAATCGAGAAGTCGCTGGCTGGAACCCGCGATTCCATCCTCACCGCGGCGCGCGAGGCAGCCGAGAACGCCGTGCATTCGCTGGCCGGCTCCAGCGCCAACGCCGCGGCCGTTTCCGGGCTCGCCCAGGATCTGAAGACGCTCGAAGCCCTGACGCGCCGTTCCGACGAGCGCAATTCGCGAACCTTCGAGGCCATCCATGACACGCTGCTGAAGATCGTCGACCGGCTGGGGTCGCTGGAAACCAGCGAGCCGACCGACGCGGTGAGTGAACTTCTGAATGCGCCGCCCGAGCCGGACAGTTGGCGCGGCGGGCGGCGGGCGAAGGTGGCCGTTCGGGCCGCGCCGTCGATGGATATCGACCAGCCACTGCCGCTGATGGGTGACATGGCCGAGCTCGAGAGCCGTGCCGCTGCCATCATGCGCAACGAGCCGAACCCGCGCACGCCGGCCGAAGCCGCCGCGGCGGCGGCCATGGCGGCGCTCGGCTCCGACAAGCTGCCAGAGCAGGACGAACAGGCCGGCGGCCGCAAGTCGATGTTCGGCGGACTGGCGCGTGCTTTCAAGAGCAAGAAGGAGGCGGACATTCCACCGCTTCCCGGCTCGGAGCCTGGCGTCGAGATACCAAGCGTCGACCTCGACGAGCCGCTCGACCCCAAGCTCGCCAACCGGCCGTTGGAACCCGGCTCCGGCGCACCCGACCTCAATGCCATCATGAAGCGCGTTCGCGATGAGCGCGGGACGGCCGCCAAGACCGGCGATGCCGGTGCGGCGAACTCGGATTTCATCGCGGCGGCGCGGCGAGCGGCACAAGCGGCCGCTGCCGAGGCTGAGGTTCTCAAGCGGCAGTCGACGAAGAGCGGCCCGGTTAAGGCGCTCAGAATAGGCGACCTGCTCAAGAAGCGACGCAAGCCGCTTCTGATGGGGACAACCGCTATCCTGCTGGCGATTTCCGGGCAGCAGCTGGGTAAGGCCTTTTTCTCCGACCCTGTCGAAATGGCCAGCAACGATGCGGCGCCGATCGTGGCGGCGCAGCCGGTGGAAACCACGTCGGCCGGCACCACCAGCGAGCCGAAGACGGCTGCGCAAATCGCAGATCAGGACAGCGAGTCGGCCCGCGCTGTCAGGCAGGCAGAGCCATCCGCATCCCAGACCAAGGACGACATGACGGCGCAGACCGTTCTCGGCGCGCCGGCCAACGCCGAAACCCCGATGGACTCCGTGTCCGAGGAGCCGGTCCCTGCTCCCACGGCTCCTGCTCCAATGGCTTCGGCGGCATCGCCTGATCCAATGGCCGCGACTCCAGAAGCGGCTGCGCCTGCATCCGTGCAACCCACCGCTGCCGACATCAAGCCAATGGCCACTGCGCCGGCGACCACGCCGACGGCCCAGGACATGACCGGCACGGTGCCGCCCGGGAATGCTTCGACGACGCCAGCCATTGCCAAGATCGACATACCGGCCGATGCCGGCCCGGCAGCCTTGCGCGACGCGGCGGCTGACGGCGACGCCAGGGCGTTGTTCGAGATCGGCTCGCGCTACGCCGAGTCGCGCGGTGTCAAGGAAGACATGGCCGCGGCCGCCAAATGGTACGAGAAATCAGCCGAACTCGGCTTCGCCCCGGCGGAGTACCGCATCGGCAATTTCTACGAGAAGGGCATCGGCGTGGCGCGCGACGTCAAGAAGTCGAAGACCTGGTACCAGCTCGCAGCGGAACAGGGCAATGCCAGCGCCATGCACAATCTGGCTGTGCTCTTCGCCATGGCGGCGGACGGCGTGACCGACAATGAATCGGCCGCCAAGTGGTTCCAGGCCGCCGCCGATCTCGGCGTCAAGGACAGCCAGTTCAATCTCGGCATCCTGGCGGCGAAAGGCGTGGGGATGAAGCAGAACCTCGAGGAATCCTACAAATGGTTCGCGCTTGTCGCCAAGACCGGCGACAAGGACGCGGCGGCAAAGCGCGACGAGATCGCCAACGCGCTCAGGCCCGAGCAGTTGGAGCGTGCACGCGCCGCCGCCGAACTGTGGAAGGCAAAGCCGCTCGATCCGGCGGCCAATTCGGCCGACATTCCCGAATCCTGGCAGGACGGCACGCCCCAGACCACCGCCAGCGTCGATATGAAAAAAGCGGTTCAGAACATTCAGCGCATCCTCAACAAGAACGGCTATGAGGCCGGCAACGACGACGGCGTGATGGGCGGGAAAACCAAGACCGCGATCATGGCCTTCCAGACCGACAACAAGATGAAGGCGACCGGCATGGTCGACGAAAAGCTGATCAAGGCGCTGCTGGCGCGCAAATAACGGCAGATGCGTCGTTTACACGATGCCCTTGCCATACATTTGCCTGTTAACTGATTGAGTTGTTTTTTGTTTCGGCGGCGCGGCGAGGTTTGACTTCGCTGCATCGCCGGCGCAAGAACAATTTAGCTTTTTTGGCGCAAGATGCCCGCAACGGTTGCATTCGCCGACAGGCATACTGATCGAGACTGACGGGTGGGCATCTATCTCCCGATCGCGGAAATTTCCGTCAACGTCTTCGTGCTGCTGGCCATGGGCGCAGCGGTGGGTTTCCTGTCGGGCATGTTCGGGGTGGGCGGCGGCTTCCTCATCACGCCGCTGCTGATCTTCTACAATATTCCGCCAGCGATCGCGGTCGCAACCGGCGCCAACCAGGTCATCGCCTCCTCCTTCTCCGGCGCATTGTCGCATCTGAAGCGCGGTACACTCGACTTCAAGCTCGGCGGGGTGCTGTTGGCCGGCGGCATCGTCGGCTCCACCGCCGGCATCTTTGTCTTTGGGTTCCTGCGCCGGCTCGGCCAACTCGACCTGTTCATCTCGCTGCTTTATGTCGTGCTGCTCGGCACAGTTGGCGGGCTAATGCTGGTCGAGAGCGTCAATGCCCTACGCGCCACCCGCAGCGGTGCGGCACCCGTGCTGAAGAAATCCGGCCAGCACAACTGGATCCACCGCTTGCCGCTGAAGATGCGCTTCAGGGCTTCGAAGCTATTCGTCAGCGTCATCCCGGTGCTTGGACTGGGCGCCGGCATTGGTTTCCTGTCGTCGATCATGGGCGTCGGTGGCGGCTTCATCATGGTGCCGGCGCTGATCTACCTCCTGAAAGTGCCGACTAACGTCGTCATCGGCACCTCGCTGTTCCAGATCATCTTCACCTCGGCCTATACCACACTGGTCCACGCCACCACCAACCAGACGGTCGACGTCATGCTTGCCTTCCTGCTGATGGCGGGCGGCGTCGCCGGCGCGCAATATGGCGCCAAGGCCGGCCAGAGGCTGCGCGGCGAGCAGCTCAGGGCGTTGCTGGCGCTGCTGGTGCTGGCGGTCGCGATCCGGCTTGCCATCGATCTTTTCGTGACGCCGCCCAACCTCTATTCGCTCTCCGCCGTGGACCTGAACTAATGGCGGGCTTGAGGGCGTTCATGGCCGCTGCCTTGCTGTCGCTGTCGGTCGCCGCTTTCCCGGCGATTGCACAGACGCCGCCGACCGAAAACATCCAGATCGGCCTGTCCACCGACAATGTCTCGATCACGGCCGGGTTTTCCGGCGCCGACCTGACCATTTTCGGCTCGCTGGAGAACGCCGACCCGCTTGTGGCGCGCCAGGGGCGATACGATGTCATCGTCGTTCTGGAAGGGCCGGCCCGGCCGGTCGTCGTGCGCCGCAAGGACCGGGTGCTCGGCATCTGGATCAATCTCGAATCCGAGACCTTCGAGAACGTTCCGGTGTCCTATTCGGTGGCGACGACGCGGCCGCTGCAGGACGTCACCGACCCTAACAGCTACAAACAATTGTCGCTCGGCGCCTCCAACCTCTACATGCAGCCGGCCGACGCCGGCGACAGCCCGGCGACGATCCAGGAATTCACCGCGGCACTGCGCGAGCGCAAATCGGCGACCGGCCTCTACAGCGAGAATGTCGGCGGCGTGCAGTTCCTGTCGCAGAACCTGTTTCGCGCCACCGTCAGGCTTGCGCCCAACGTACCGGTCGGCACCCACAAGGCCCGCGCCTTCCTGTTCAAAAGCGGCCTGTTCCTCAAGGAAAGCTCTGCGCAACTCGAAATCCGCAAGTCCGGCTTCGAACAGTCAATCTTCCGCGTCGCGCACGACTATTCCTTCCTATACGGCGTCTTCGCCGTGTCGCTGGCCATGCTGACGGGCTGGCTCGGAAGGCTCGTTTTCCGCAAGGACTGATCTTTTTCGAAAGACTGTTCCCCTTTCGAGCTTCATGGGTTAGACCGCGTGCCCCGGCCTGGCCGAAGCGCGAGCTGTCGCTCCCCAAATCAAGAATACAGGATCTTGCGATGCGACCAGCATTCGGCGGTATCGATTTCGGCACGTCAAATTCCACTGTCGGCATAACCCGCAACGGGCGGCCGTGCCTGGTGGCGCTGGAGGACGGCCAGGTGACGCTGCCAAGTGCCGTGTTCTTCAATTTCGAAGACAACCAAACCCATTTCGGCCGCCGCGCCATCGCCGAATACACCGACAGTGTCGAGGGTCGACTGATGCGCTCGCTGAAGAGCGTACTCGGCAGTTCGCTTGCCCATGAAAAGACGCGCATCAAGGCACGGTCGATCGGCTTCATGGAGATCGTGGGTATGTTCGTCGGCCATCTGAAGAAGCGGTTGGAAGAGGATGCCGGCGAGACGGTCGAGAGCGTGGTGCTTGGCCGCCCGGTGCAGTTCGTCGACGACGATCCGGAAGCCGATGCGAAGGCGCAGGGCGAGCTTGAGAACGCCGCCCGCACCCAGGGCTTCAAGCATATTGCCTTCCAGTTCGAGCCGATCGCGGCGGCGCTCGACTACGAGCAGAAGGTTGCGAAGGAAGAACTGGCGCTGATCGTCGACATGGGCGGCGGCACATCCGACTTCTCGATCGTGCGGGTGTCACCGCAGCGCGCCCGCTCGCTCGACCGCAAGGACGATATACTGGCCAGCCGCGGCATCCATATCGGCGGCACCGACTTCGACCGGCTGCTGAGCATCGCCCATGTGATGCCCGAGCTCGGCTACCTGACGCCTACCAAGGACGGCAAGCGCAATTTGCCGGCCAGCTATTTCATCGACCTGGCGACATGGCAGCGCATCAACCTCGTCTACACCACCAGGGCGATGACGCATCTCAGGCAGATCCGCTACGAGGCGGAACGCGCCGATCTGGTCGACCGCTTCATTCATATCGTCGAGCATCGCTACGGGCACGCGCTGGCCGCCTTGGTCGAACGAGCCAAGATCGAACTGACCGAGCAATTGTCGGCGCAGGTCGCGGTTGCGCTGCCGGGGGTGGAATTCGCCGCCGAAATTACGCGCGCCGGGCTGGAGGCAACCATCGCCCGAGACATCGGGCAAGTGGCCGCCACGGTCGAGCAGACCATCAGGGATGCTCAGGTGAAGCCGGCCGATATCACAGCGGTGTTCCTGACCGGCGGCTCGACGGCGATCCCACTGGCCAGGCAGCAGATCCTGGCACTGGTGCCGCAGGCTTCCGTCATCGAAGGCGACATGTTCGGCTCAGTCGGGCTTGGCTTGGCGCTGGACGCCCAACGGAAGTTCGGCTGATCCGCTCACGCTGATGCCACGGGTTTGGCACTAAGATGCGCCTTGAGCGCCATCTGGGCGAGACTTGCCTGCCGGTCGCGGTGAGTGATGATGGCGAAGTCGCGCCGCGGCAGGTCTATCGGCACCGAGCGTAGGCTGCCATCAGCAATCGCGCCGGCGACGACAAGTTCGGAAATGATGCTGGCGCCGGCGCCGGCTTCGACCGCCTGACGGATTGCCTCGTTGCTCGGCAGGACGAGGAATATCTGAAGATCCGCGAACGAGACCGCCTGGCGGCGCGCCAGATCCTCCAGCACCTCGCGCGTGCCTGAGCCGGCTTCGCGGATGATCCAGCGCAGCGCCCTGATATCGGGGGTGCCGTGCGGCGCTACAGCGATCTTTGGATGGGATCGCGCCACGACCAGCAGCAGCCTGTCGACATCGACCTTGGCGCGTCGCAACACGTCGGATTCGGTGCGCCCCTCGACCAGGCCGAAATCCGCCGTGCCATCGAGAACGTGGGTTTCGACCTGTCTCGTGTTGCCGATGGTGACGCTCAGCCTGACGGCGGGATAGGCTTCATGGAAAGAAGCCAGCCGGCGCGGCAGCCAGTAGCTGGCGATGGTCTGGCTGGCGGCGATGGAGAGGCTGCCTGATATCGTCTGCGAGACATGCTCCAACACATTGCTGGCGGTCGCCGCGCGCTCGAGCACAGCCTTGGCCTCGGGCAGGAACCGAAGCCCGGTCTGGGCAAGCTCGATGTTGCGGCCGACCCGGTTGAACAGCTGGACGCCATGCTGCTGCTCAAGGGAACGGATAGCGGCCGAAGCCGCCGATTGGGAGATGCCCAAAAGCCCGGCCGCCTTGGTCATGTGGCCGCGCTCGGCGACGGCAACGAAGATGCGCAACTGGTCCAGGGTCATGCTAGAATTAAGAAACAAATCCGATTGGAATTACAAGAGCAACTTGTTAGACAGATCAATTGGTTTGTTCTAAATTTTCGGACGAAATTGGAAAAATATCGCGGCATAACCGTAAAGGGCGGAAATTGATCGGGCGGTTCAAATCCCTATTTGCCCATTGGATGCGCGGGCTGCGGCGGCGGCTTGCGGGCGACCGCTATCATCCTGAAGAGCATTACATGCGTGGCCCCGGACCGAAGACGCTAGCCAAGATCCAGAGCCGTTCGGGCAGACCATGACACAACGACCGCCGCGCGGCGCCAATTCCGCACCGTCCCAACGGCCGCTCGCCGACACGCGCGCGCCCGACGAGGGTGACGGCGTCGATACTTCGCCAAGCGTCTCCGACAGCATCGCCAAGACCACCTGCTACATGTGCGCATGCCGCTGCGGCATCGATGTCCACATCAAGGACGGCAAGGTCCGCTATATCAACGGCAACAAGGACCATCCGGTCAATCGCGGCGTGATCTGCGGCAAGGGCAGTTCCGGCATCATGCAGCACTACAGCCCGGCACGGCTGAAGAAGCCGCTGCTGCGCACCGGTCCGCGCGGCTCCGGCGAATTCCGTGAGATCGAATGGGAAGAAGCCTTTTCGATCGCAGCGGAACGGCTTTCGAATATCCGCCGGACCGATCCGAAGAAGCTCGCCTTCTTCACCGGACGCGACCAGTCGCAGTCGCTGACCGGCTGGTGGGCGAGCCAGTTCGGCACGCCGAACTTCGCCGCCCATGGCGGCTTCTGCTCGGTCAATATGGCGGCCGGCGGGCTCTATACGATCGGCGGCTCGTTCTGGGAGTTTGGCGAACCCGACTGGGACAACACCAAATATTTCATGCTGTTCGGCGTCGCCGAGGACCATGATTCCAATCCGATCAAGATCGGCCTGGGCAAGCTCAAGGCGCGCGGCGCCAAGGTCGTCTCGATCAATCCGTGCCGCACCGGCTATAATGCCATCGCCGACGACTGGATCGGCATCAGGCCCGGCACCGACGGCCTGTTCGTGTTCGCGCTGATCCATGAGCTGCTGAAGGCCGGCCGCGTCGACCTCGATTATTTGCTGCGCTACACCAATGCCCACGTCCTCGTCATCCAGGAGCCGGGCGCGACCGATAACGGGCTGTTCGCGCGCGACGGCGCCGGTAACTCGCTGGCCTGGGACAGGGTGGCCAAGACCCCCGTCAACGCCACGAACCCCGATGCGAAACCGGCGCTGACCGGCAGCTTCACGGTCGACGGGCGCCGCTGCGTGCCGGTGTTCCAGCTGATCGCCGAGCGCTATCTGCACGAGAGCTATGCTCCCGACGCGGTCGCCGAACGCTGCGGCATTCCCGCCGACACGATCCGCCGGATCGCCGCCGAGCTTGCCCATGTCGCCTTCGAGCAGGCGATTGAATTGCCGGTGGCCTGGACCGACTGGGCCGGCCGCCGCCACGAAACGATCAAAGGCCGCCCGGTGTCGATGCACGCGATGCGCGGCATCTCGGCCCATTCGAACGGCTTTCACACCTGCCGCGCCATCCATCTCCTGCAAGTGCTGCTCGGAACGGTGGACGTGCCGGGCGGATTCCGCTTCAAGCCACCCTATCCCCGGTCGGCGCCGCCGGGACCGAAGCCCGCGGGCAAGAATGTCAGGCCGATGACACCGCTGGAAGGCATGCCGCTCGGTTTCGTCTGCGGGCCGGACGACCTGCTGGTCGATGAAGCCGGTACGCCGCTTCGCATTGACAAGGCCTACTCCTGGGACGCGCCGCTGGCCGCGCACGGCCTGATGCACACGGTGATCCGCAACGCCTGGGCCGGCGATCCCTACCCTATCGACACGTTGATGATGTACATGTCGAACATGGCCTGGAACTCGTCGATGAACACCGTCGAGACGATCGCCATGCTTACCGACTGCGACGAGGCCGGCAACTACAAGATCCCGTTCATCATCTATTCCGATGCCTATTATTCCGAGACCGTGCCATTCGCCGATCTCGTGCTTCCGGACACGACCTATCTCGAAAGGCACGACTGCATCAGCCTGCTCGACCGGCCAATCAGCCATGCCGACGGGCCGGGCGACGCCATCCGCCATCCCGTGGTCGAACCGGACCGCGACGTCAGGCCGTTCCAGTCCGTGCTGATCGAACTCGGCGCGCGCCTCGGTCTGCCCGGTTTCGTCGATGACGATGGCTCGGCCAAGTATGACGACTATGCCGACTACATCGTCAATCATGAACGCACGCCCGGCATCGGCCCGCTTGCCGGCTGGCGCGGCAAGGACGGCACTTCGATCGGCAAGGGCAAGCCTAATCCCGATCAACTGCAGCGCTACATCGACAATGGCGGCTTCTGGCACCACGACTTTGCCGCCGACCAGCGCTATTACAAGATGGCCAACCGCTCCTATCTCGACTTCGCCGTGCAGATGGGTTTCATCCCCGAAGCGGAGCCGATAGTCTTCCAGCTCTATTCCGAGCCTATGCAGCGCTTCCGCCTTGCGGCGCGTGGCCATGGAAGGGTGCTGCCGCCGGAAGCCGAGCGCAACCGCATCGAGACCTATATGGACCCGCTGCCGTTCTGGTACGCGCCGTTCGAGGAAGCCGTGGTCGACCTCCAGAAATACCCGCTGCACGCGCTGACGCAAAGGCCGATGCACATGTATCACTCCTGGGGCTCGCAGAACGCCTGGCTCAGGCAAATCACCAGCCAGAACCGGCTGTTCGTGCACCACCGGACGGCAGCGAGCCTCGGGCTCGTCGACGACGACTGGGTGTGGATCGAGAGCATCAACGGCAGGGTCAAGGGGCAGATCAAGCTGGTCGACGGCGTCAACGCAGACACGGTGTGGACCTGGAACGCCATCGGCAAGCGGCGCGGCAGTTGGGGGCTGAAGGACGACGCCGCCGAAAGCAATCGCGGCTTTTTGCTCAACCACATCATCGGCGACCAGACGTCTGCCGATGCGAACGGCAAGCGCTATTCGAACTCCGATCCAGTCACCGGCCAGGCCGCGTGGTTCGACCTCAGAGTGCGAATCGTCAAATGTGCGGTCGAGGAAGCCGGCTTCACTGAACCGCAGTTCGAGCGCTTCCGCCAGCCGCCGCATTTCGAACCCTCGCCCGACACGCTCCGTTTCGGCGCCGAGTTCCGCATGAAAAGAGAAGCCGCCGAATGACCTGCCTTCCCGCCCATACCGACAGGAAGCTCGGCCTGGTCATCGACCTCGACACCTGCGTCGGCTGCCAGGCCTGCGTGACGGCTTGCAAGGAGTGGAACACCGGCGGCCACATGGCGCCGCTGACCGACATCGATCCCTATGGCGGCAATGTCGACGGTGTCTGGTTCAACCGCGTGCACAGCTACGAGCACACGACCGAGATGGGCGGGCGCACAGTCAACTTCCCACGCTCCTGCCTGCATTGCGAGACGCCGGCCTGCGTCACCGTCTGCCCGACGGGTGCCTCCTATAAGCGCGCCTCGGACGGCATCGTGCTGATCGACGAGGACAAATGCATCGGCTGCAAATTGTGCAGCTGGGCCTGCCCCTATGGGGCGCGCGAATTCGACGGCGATGTCGGCGTGATGAAGAAATGCACGCTGTGCGTAGACCGCATCTACAACGACAATCTGGCCGAGGAAGACCGCGTGCCGGCCTGCGTCGCCGCCTGCCCGACCAGCGCCCGGCATTTCGGCGACCTCGGCGATCCCCTGTCGGCCGTGTCGCAATTGGTGGCTGAGCGCGGCGGCGTCGACCTTATGCCGGAGCTGGGCTATCACCCGACCAACAAGTATTTGCCGCCGCGTGCCCATACCCAACGCGCGGCATCGGTGCCAGCGCCGGCGCTCGAGCCGGTGCGGGCCGAGGGTGGTTTCCTCGGCTGGGTCGACCGCATGCTTTCGAACTGACATCCATGCATCCAGCCTTCTCGGTCGTCTTCTTCACCACCGCCACGGGCGCCGGTTACGGCCTGCTCGCGCTGCTCGGCGTGCTTGCCGGACTGGGCTTCATCGCACCTGATTTCTGGTTAGGCCTTATCGGCATGGGGCTGGCGCTCGGCCTGATCGCCGCCGGCCTGCTGTCGTCGACCGGCCATCTCGGCCGGCCCGAACGCGCCTGGCGCGCCTTCTCGCAATGGCGCAGTTCCTGGCTGTCGCGCGAGGGTGTCGCGTCTGTCGTCACCTTTGTCCCAGCCGGGCTGTTCGGGATAGGCTGGGTTTTTTTCGGCCATACAGGCGGCTGGGTGGCCGTTGCCGGATTGCTGGCGGCCATCGGCGCGGTCGTCACCGTCTGCACCACAGGCATGATCTATGCCTCGCTGAAGCCGATCGCCCAGTGGCACAGCCGCTTCACCTTGCCAGCCTATCTCATCTTCTCAGCGATGACCGGCAGTGTGCTTCTCAACGCGCTGCTGCAGGGCTTTGCCGTCGGCTCGAACATCCTTCAGGCAGTTTGCCTGCTGCTGAGCTTGCTTGGCTGGGGCTGGAAGCTGGCGACCTGGCGATACAATGATCGGCTGGAAATCCCGACCAGCGCCAACACCGCGACAGGGCTGGCCGGCGGCACGGTGCGATCGCTGGAATGGCCGCATACCGAGGAAAACTATCTACTCAAGGAAATGGGCTTTCGCATCGCGCGCAAGCACAGCTTCCGGCTCCGCCAGATCACGCAATTGCTGGCTTTCGCCTTGCCGGTCTTGCTGCTCGCCACAGTGTTCGCCCTGCCCTGGCCGATTGCGACGGCGCTGTCGGTGCTCGCGGCAATCGTCCAGTTCGCCGGCATGCTGGTCGAGCGCTGGCTGTTCTTCGCCGAGGCGAAGCATACGGTTACGCTCTATTATGGCCGGTAGAGCGCTCTCGCCGTCACGCCGGCCGTGGTCCGGAGGCCGCCGGCAAATCCTTCAGCAAAACATCGATCGCGGCATCGACAACTTGTGTCCTGCGGTCGTGAGCGTAGAGACCGTATTGGACTGTGAGCGGCTGGGGTAGGCCGACCGATGTCTTTAGCACCCGCATCGAAGCGGTGCGCACGGATTCGGGCGGAAGCAGCCCGATGCCCAGTCCGTTCTCGATCGCCGCCTGCAAGCCCGTGACGCTTTGGCTCGACAAGGCGATCCTGTGCTCCTGGCCGGCGTCGACCAGCGCCTCTATCATACGCCTGCGCCAGAGGCAGGGTGCGGCAAAGGCGACGAGATCAAGGGGCCGTTCCTGATCCAGCACATAATCCAGGGCACAGACCCATTGCAGTTCGACGTTCCAAGTCGTCAAGGCATCAGCGACCACGACAGACGTCGGGGCGATCATGATATCCAGCCCGTCCTCACTCCAGAGCTGTCCTAGCGAGACACTGTGCTCGACCACTGCGTCGAGGCTGATGTCGGGATAGGCACGATGAAGCCGGCCAAGTGCTGCCGAGAGCGCGGCAGTAGTAACCTCCTCGGCGAGACCGATGCGCACACCACCGCCGATGTCGGTCTGCCGCAGACGCGCCACCGCTTCATCGCCCAGAGCCAGAATGCGGGTCGCGTAACCCAGAAAGAGTTCCCCGTCGGCTGTCGGCACGACGCCACGGCCGGTGCGCTGAAACAATTGCCGTTCGAGCAGACCCTCAAGCCGACGCATCTGCATGCTTAGCGACGATTGGGTTCGGCCGGTCTGTGCGGCGACCCTGCTCAAGCTGCGTTGCCGGCAGACCGCCACATAGGAGCGAAGAAGGTCGAGGCCGATTTGTTCAGATATCATATTCCGTGAACTCTGATGTCATCGATATCAGTCTACAACGATGTCTTGCCATGCGCTATCTCCGACCCACGAGAGAGCAGTGCAAGGAAGAAGCCACGTGAAAGCGATCAGAGTTCACCGCCATGGCGGGCCCGATGTGCTCGTCTACGAGGATGTCGACATCGGCCAGCCCGGACCGGGCAAGGTCCGCGTGCGCAACAGGGCGGTTGGCCTCAACTTCGTCGACGTCTACTTCCGTACCGGCGAATATGCGCCACCCGGCCTACCGTTCACACCCGGCAATGAGGGCGCCGGCGAGGTCGTTGCGGTCGGCGAGGGCGTTTGCGGCTTCGCCGCGGGCGACCGCGTCGCCTATGTCGAGACGCTTGGCGCCTATGCCGAGGAGCGCATCGTGCCAACCCATTTCGTCGTGCATTTGCCCGACGCCATCGATTTCGAAACCGGCGCCGCGATGATGCTGAAGGGACTGACGGCGCAATATCTGCTGCGCCGCACCTTCCGCGTCGAGGCGGGCCATACCATCCTCGTGCACGCCGCGGCCGGCGGTGTCGGCCTCATCCTGACGCAATGGGCGAAGCATCTCGGCGCTACCGTCATCGGCACGGTCGGCTCGCCCGAGAAGGCCGAACTTGCGCGCGCAAATGGCTGCGACCATGTCATCGACTATCGCAGGCAGGACTTTGCCACGCGGGTGAAAGAGATCACCAATGGCGAGGGCTGCCACGTCGTCTATGACGGCGTCGGCAAGGCAACCTTCCCTGCTTCGCTCGATTGCCTGCGGCCCTTCGGCACCTTCGTCAGCTTCGGCACGGCGTCAGGACCGATCCCCCCATTCGACATCATGCTGTTGATGCAGAAAGGCTCGCTGTTCGCCACCTGGCAATTGCTGTTCACGCATCTCACCAAGCGCGAGGACGTTGTCGCCATGAGCGAGGATCTCTTCAATGTCGTCTTGAGCGGTGCGGTGAAAATTCCCGTCCACGCCCGCATGCCGCTTGCCGAAGTGGCCGAGGCGCACCGCCGGCTCGAAGCACGGCGAACGACCGGCGCAACAGTGCTGTTGCCGTAAGACTCAGCCCGGCCGCAGCATCGCATGCGAAATCGCGAAGATGCGTTCAGCGCCCAGCATGTAGGCCATAAGCGTCTCGCGGCGGAACAGCCCGGCATAGGCACGGTCGAGCACGTTGAGCGAGCCGGTATAGGCGCCGAAGGCCGGCATGATCATGCGGCCGCCATCAGCGGCAAAGCAGCGCCGCCGTACCGAGCGCCCACGCTGGACGATGCGGGCGCAAGGATGCAGGTGGCCAGCGATTTCGCCCTCAACCCTGACTGCGGAAGGCTCGTGCCGGAACAGCAACGAACCGATGGCAAGTTCCCGCACGGTCTCGCCTGGCAGGTCGGCTGGCGCGTCCGGGTCATGGTTACCGGCGACCCAGAACCAGTCGCGGCCGGCCATCAACGCTTCCAACCGCTCGCGGAAGCTTTGGTGCATGCGCTCGGCACCGCCGCCGTCGTGGAATGAATCGCCCAGGCTGATGACGATCGCCGGCTGATAGTCAGCGATCACCGCCTGCAGCCTGAGCAAGGTCGCACCAGTGTCATAGGGCGGGATCAGCGCGCCGCGTCGCGCCAGCGATGAGCCTTTTTCCAGATGCAGGTCCGACACCGCCAGGAGCCTAAGTTCGGGAAAATAGAGCACACCGCGCCGATCGCAGACCGCACGCTCGCCGGCGATGCCGACCATGTCGGCCTCGGCGATCAGCGATGCGCGCGCCAGCGAAAAATTCATCCCCTCGTCACTTTCAATCTTCTGTTTTGCGCGATTCCCTAGGGAAAGCGCTACGCGTTTTTCCCGGGAAAACCGCTACACACTCTTCCTGGAATTGCTTCTATCCTCGGCCCATGGCCTCCTCGACCAGATCGGCGGCTTCCATCAGCAGCGTCTCGTTGGCGCCGCCATTGACGGGTTCCTTGCCGATCTCCAGCATCACCGGTATCGCCAGCGGCGAAATCTGTTCGAGATGCTTATGCACGATTCGACCGCGCACGCGCGAGAGCATCTCGGCAAGTCTGCTGACATCGAGCAGCCCAGCCGAAGCGTCCGTGCGCGTCGCCTGCAAAAGGATATGGTCCGGCTCGTGGCTGCGCAGCACGTCGTAGATCAGGTCGGCCGACACTGTCACCTGGCGGCCGCTCTTCTCCTGCCCGGGAAAGCGCTTCTCGATCAGCCCGGCGATGACCGCGCAGGTGCGGAAGGTTCGCTTCAGCATCCAGCTGTCGTTCAGCCAGGCCTCGAGATCGTCGCCCAGCATGTCCTCGTCGAACAGCGCGCCGAGCGAGGGCTTTTTCGCCTTGAACAGCGCCGCCATGTCGTCCAGCGCCCAGACCGCAAGCGAATAATCGGTGGCGACAAAGCCTAGCGGCCGCGCGCCCGCGCGCTCCAACCGCCGGGTCAACAGCATGCCGAGCGTCTGGTGCGCCAACCTGCCCTCGAAGGGATAGGCGACCATGTAGTGCCGGTTGCCGCGCGGAAAGGTCTCGACCAGCAGGTCGCCGCGCTTGGGCAGCACTGATTTTTCCTTCTGCAGTCGGAGCCAGTCGGCCACCTGTTCGGGTAGCGCCTGCCAGCGGCTGGAATCGGCCAGCATGCCGCGCACCTGGTCGGCCAGATAGGTCGACAACGGAAACTTGCCGCCGGCATAGGAGGGCACGATGATGTTGGCGCCGGCGCCGTTGGAGACGACGCATTCGTTTTCGCGGATGCCCTCGAAGCGAAGAACCTTGCCGGCAAATAAAAAATTGTCGCCGGGCCGCAAGGTTTCGGCGAAATACTCCTCGATCTTGCCGAGCACCGGACCGCCACGCCCAGCCATGCCACGCCCCTGCCTGACATAGCGCACGTTGAGCTCCGGCATTTCGACGATAGTGCCGACATTCAGACGATATTGCTGCGCGACGCGCGGATGCGACACGCGCCACAGCCCATCGACCGTCCTGCGAATGCGGGCGTAACGTTCGTAGTTCTTCAGCGCGTAACCGCCGGTGGCGACGAAGTCGACGACCCGATCGAAGGTCTCGCGCTCCAGGGCCGCATAGGGTGCTGCGCCGCGCACCTCCTCGAACAACAGATCGGCATCGAAAGGCGCGCCGCACGCAACGCCCAGCACATGCTGCGAGAGCACGTCGAGCGCACCCTTGATCAATGGCGGCGTGTCCTGCGCACCGAGATAGTTGGCGTCGAGCGCCGCCCGGCACTCCAGCACCTCGAAGCGGTTGGCCGGGATCAGGATCGCCTTGGACGGCTCGTCCATGCGGTGGTTGGCGCGGCCGATGCGCTGCGCCAGCCGGCTCGCCCCCTTCGGCGCGCCGACATGCACGACCAGATCGACATCGCCCCAGTCGATGCCGAGGTCGAGCGTCGAGGTGGCGACGATGGCGCGCAATGCATTCTCGCCCATCGCCTTCTCGACCCGCCGGCGCTGGCCGACGTCGAGCGAGCCATGATGCAGCGCAATCGGCAGCGCGTCCTCATTGGCCCGCCACAATTCCTGGAACAGCAGTTCGGCCTGGCTGCGGGTGTTGACGAACAGAAGCGTGGTGCGATGCTTTTTGATCGCCTCGTAGATTTCGGGAATGGCGTAGCGCGCCGAATGGCCGGACCACGGCACGCGCTCCTGCGAGTCGAGGATGGAGATGTCGGGCTTCGCTCCGCCGGCGACGGTGATCAGCCCGGCCATGGCGGGGCTTTCTGAGTTCTTGGGCGGGTTCTGCCCAACCAGCCAGCGGCGCAATTCGTCGGGCTCGGCGACAGTAGCGGAAAGCCCGATCGTTTGCAGGCCAGGCACGTAGCCGCGCAGCCGCGCCAGGCCGAGCGCCAGCAGATGCCCGCGCTTTGAGGTCACCAGTGAATGCAGTTCGTCGAATATGACGTAGCGCAGATCCTCGAAGAAGCGCCGGGCATCGGGTGCCGCGATGAGCAGCGCCAGTTGCTCGGGAGTGGTGAGCAGGATGTCGGGCGGCACCAGCTTCTGGCGCTGGCGCTTGTGGGCGGGGGTGTCGCCGGTGCGCGTCTCGATGGTGACGGGCAGGCCGATCTCCTCCACCGGCTTGCCAAGATTGCGTTCGATATCGACGGCCAACGCCTTCAGCGGCGAGATGTAGAGCGTATGGATGCCGCGATGCGCCTGTCCCGGTTTCCGCCTCGGCCGACTGGCCAGCTCAGTCAGTGACGGCATGAACCCGGCCAGCGTCTTGCCGGCGCCGGTCGGCGCGATCAGCAGCACCGACTGCCCTGCCTGTGCCCTTGCCAGCAACTCGATCTGATGAGCGCGCGGCGACCAGCCCTTTTCCCCGAACCATTTGACGAATGGCTCCGGCAGGAGAACGGCGGCATTCCGGTCGGCAAGGCGTGGCTGCTCTGTCACGCGCCAGAGGTAGCGCGACGGCGCGCAATCGCCAAGCAGAATCGGAACAAAAGGTGATCGTTCTTTCCCTTCCCCCTTGTGGGGAAGGACAAGCTCTCTTCCTACGGCCGTCGGAACCCCGTTGGCCCACCATAGAGATAGCCGATACGGGCAACGGCATCCTTGAACCCCTCGCGCGAGACCAGCATGGTGTGGCCGTTGGCGTGGATCATGGTCTTCGCATCGGTCATTACAGCGACATGGCCTTTCCAGAACACCAGGTCGCCGCGCCGCAGCCTGGCAAAATCCGGGCCGGGATCGAGCGGCTCGCCGATGGTCGCCGCCTGCATGTCGGAATCGCGCAGCACTTGCTGGCCGGCCATGCGCATCGCCAATTGCACGAGGCCGGAGCAGTCGATGCCGAAGCCGGAGGCACCACCCCATAGATAAGGTGTACCGAGAAAGGCCTCCGCGACAGCGACATAGTCGGCGGCCGCTTCGCCGACTGGCCGCAAATGGCCCGATACGATCGCCTCGCCGGATGGCAGCAGCGCATAGTGCGTTCCGCGCGTTTCGGCAGCACCCGTGACCGTCACCGCCGATCCCATCGAGAGTTGTCCATTGATGGGAAACCGCAAATCCGGGCCGGGATAGAGGAAGGTGCGCGGCACCGAAACGACATGGGTCGGCGCATGGTCGCGCGCGCCAAGCACAGTGTCGGCGACATAGCCGACATAGCCGTCGCGCTCAGCCTGGATCCAGGCCCAGCCTTCGACGTCCTCGAAGACGAGGACATCGTCACCGAACAGGGCTTGGGTATTGACGCCGGCATCGGGGCGCGGCGCCTTGCGTATGTCGGCCACTGACGCAGTGATCCGCGCCGGCCGACCGGCGACGAAACGGTCCGCGGCAACCTCGCCCTTCAGCCGAGCGTCGGCGAGGTCGGAACGGAAGGCGTGGAGGCGGGCGTCACGGGCAGTCAAATCGGCAACTCTGTTCTATCTTGGCGTTTGATCTTTTGCCCTAGATGGGCAGTTCCAGGGCTCTGGCGATGATACCATCACCAAAGCGCTCGACAAAGAGCGCGCCTTCGACCGTGCGCTTGACCAGCACGTTGCGCTTGTCGAGTTCGTCGCGATGACGCGAGACCAGCTTCAGCGCGCCCATCGTGTCGAGCGCTCGGGTGATGACCGGCTTGGTGACGTTGAGCCGCGCGGCCAGCCCGCGCACCGTATGCGGCGGCGGATCGAGATAGATGGTGAACAGGATCGCCGTCTGGCGCATGGTGAGATCAGGCGCGCCTTCGCGCACCTGCGACAGCATCACCTGCTGCCACAGTCGCATGGCCTGGCTCGGACGCATCGCGATCGACATCCGGCCAACATGACGGCAAATTGTTTCGGTTCCGTTTCAGTCGCGAACCTTCGTTGGCTATGACCGAAAGCGTTTTGAGATCACATTCTCCAGCGCGCGGATGCCTTGCGCTTCGCCGCCGGCCGGACCGTAGGAACGATCGGCCGGGTTCCAGGCGAAGATGTCGAAATGCGCCCAGGAGACCGTTTTCTCGACAAAGCGCTTGAGGAACAGTGCCGCGGTGATCGAACCGGCGAACCCGTCAGTGGTGACATTGTTGATGTCGGCGATCTTCGACGACAGCTTTGCATCATAAGGCCGCCAAAGCGGCATGCGCCACAGCGGATCCTCGACCGCGATCGAGGCCGCCGCCAGTTCGGATGCCAGCGTGTCATCGCCGGTGTAGAAGGGCGGCAAGTCGGGCCCGAGCGCGACCCGTGCGGCCCCCGTCAGGGTCGCCATGTCGACCAGCAATTGTGGCTCCTCGTCATCGGCCAGCGCCAGTGCATCCGCCAGCACCAGCCGCCCCTCGGCGTCGGTATTGCCGATCTCGACGGTGATGCCCTTGCGGCTCGCCAGCACATCGCCGGGCCGGAAGGCGTTGCCGGCGATGGAATTCTCGACCGCCGGGATCAGCACGCGCAGCCGAACCTTCGGCCCGGCGGCCATGATCATCGAAGCGAGACCCAGGACATTGGCGGCGCCGCCCATATCCTTCTTCATCAACAGCATGCCCGATGACGGCTTGATGTCGAGGCCGCCGGTGTCGAAGCAGACGCCCTTGCCGACCAGCGTCACCTTCGGCGCGTTCTTTGGTCCCCAGATCATGTCGATCAGACGCGGCGCATCGGCCGAGGCACGGCCGACCGCGTGGATCATCGGAAAATTCTTCTTGAGAAGATCGTCGCCCTTGGTCACCGACACTTCAGCCTTGTACCTCTTGGCCAAGGTCCGAACAGCATTCTCCAGCTCGTCCGGCCCCATGTCGCTGGTCGGCGTGTTGACCAGATCGCGCGTCAGGAAAACGCCATCGGCGATGCGGCGAACATAAGCCGCTTCAGCGCCGGACGGCAGCGAAAAACGCAGCGCCTTGCCGGGCTTCTTGCCGTAGCGGGTGAAGAGGTAGCCGCCGAGAACCAGTGCAATGGCCGCAAGTTCCGGTTCGGCCAGTGCGGAGGCGAAATGCCAGTCGCCTTCCGGCAAGGCTCTCGCCAGCGCGCCGACAGCAAGTGCGCTGTCGCCCTCGCCGATGCCGAACAGCGCTCCGGCCAGCGCGCCGTTTTCGCCGGGCACGATCAGCGTCCTGCCCGCCTCGCCGGAAAAACCATTGGCTCTCGCCCAGGCGGCCGACGATGGCGCAAGGTCAGCTGCCTCAAGGCCGTCCCTAGCGACCAGATGCACCGGCAACGCGTTCTTCGGTTTCGTCTCGATGAGTTCTACAGGCATCAATGGTCTCCGGCTTTGAGTCGGCGTTTCTTAACTCTCCGTTAGGGTTAACAGAATATTTCTTTGGGAGGGAAGATGGCCACGCAATGGCCGCGCGCACGGATAGAGGCCGATGTTGATGCCGACCAACCGAATGATGCACGCCACGGGAAAACGGCTGATCACCACCGCGCTGATGGTGACGCTTGCAGCCAGTGTCGCCGGCTGCGGAACCAGCAAGCTCACGACCGGCTCGATCGCGCGTTCCAGCGGCAAACCGCTGGAAACCATGGCGGCTGGCGAATTGCACAATGCTACGGTCGCGCTCGGCCAATCCTATGCCAGGAATCCCAACGACAAGCGGATCGCAACGAATTATGCGGCGGCGCTGCAAATGGATGGCGACGCCGACCAGTCGCTCGCCGTGATGCGCAAGCTGGCGATCGCCTTGCCAAAGGACCGCGACGTGCTTGCCGCCTATGGCAAGGCGCTGGCCGCCAACGGCCAGTTCGAGCCAGCTCTCGATGCCGTGCGCCGCGCGCAAACGCCGGAATATCCGGACTGGAAGCTGGTATCGGCGGAGGCCGCCATTCTCGACCAGCTCGGCCAGAAGGACGAAGCGCGCCAGAATTACCGCAAGGCGCTGGACCTAAAGCCGAACGAACCCTCGATCCTTTCCAATCTCGGCATGTCCTATGTGCTGGAAGGCGATCTGCGCACGGCTGAGACCTATATGCGTTCGGCAGCCCAGCAGCCGAACGCCGACAGCCGTGTCCGCCAGAACCTGGCGCTGGTCGTCGGCCTGCAGGGCCGCTTCGACGAGGCCGAGAAGATCGCTTCTCAGGAACTGTCGCCCGATCAGGCGCAGGCGAATGTCGCCTACCTTCGCCAGATGCTTGCCCAGCAAAATGCCTGGAGCCAGCTCAAGGACCAGGACAAGGCAAAGCCCGCCACCAACTGATCGCGCGGCCCTCTGCATCGAACGATGCCAGCCCCGCCAACACTCAATTCGATATGCCGGAAATACCAAGACCGCGTTGCATCCGCACTGCGGCTTTCGCATGTATCGGCGCCTTGGCTCGGCTACTCGCTGCTGGTTTTCGGCTGGTCGCCGAAGATGCCTTGCTGGCTCACCTGGATGCCTGCAGGCCCCAGAATGATGGCGAACAGCACCGGCAGGAAGAACAGGATCATCGGCACGGTGAGCTTGGGCGGCAAGGCCGCCGCCTTCTTCTCGGCGGCGTTCATGCGCATGTCACGGCTTTCGGCGGCAAGTACGCGCAGTGCATGCGCCACCGGCGTGCCGTAGCGCTCGGCCTGGACCAGCGCCTGCGATACCGATTTCACCGATTCCAGGCCGGTGCGGCTTGCAAGGTTTTCGTAAGCCTGCTTGCGTTCCTGCAAATAGGAAAGCTCGGCATTGGTCAGAATGAACTCTTCAGCGAGCGCTACCGACTGTGCACCGATCTCGTCAGCGACCCTGCGGAGTGCCGCCTCTACCGACATGCCTGACTCGACGCAGATCAGCATCAGGTCGAGCGCGTCGGGCCAGGCCATCTGGATCGACTGCTTGCGCTTGGTGGCTCGGTTGTTGACATAGAGCACAGGCGCGTAAAAGCCCGCATAGGCAACGACGATGCAGACGAATATCTTGATCAAAAGCGGCTGCTCGGGCAATCCGCCCAGCACGAACAGGTAAACGGCAGCCAACGCGAAGCCGACAAAAGGCAAGACCAGGCGGAAGAACAGGAAGCGCGTCAGCGGGTTTTGCCCGCGAAAGCCCGCCACTTTGAGCTTCTGCAGCGTGCCTTCATCGGCCAAGGCGCGCCTCAGATCGAGGCGGTCGACGATGTTGCGCATGCCGATCGATTGTTCCTCGCGCAGGCCCTTGCGACGGCGATCGGCCTCGGCGGCCAGCCGCGCGCGCTGCTTGGCGCGCAACTCGTCACGCTCCAGCGCAACGGATCTCATGCGCGTCTTGAGCTGGTTTCCACCAAAGGCGGGCAGCAGCGTGATGGCGGTCGCAAACACGGCGATGGCGACCAGCATGGCAATCAGCAATGCCGGATCCGTAAGGGTCTTGATGACGTGTTCGGTCATGCGCTTTCAATCCTAGACATCGAAGTTCATCATCTTGCGCATCACCAGGATGCCGATCGACATCCAGACGGCCGAACAGCCAAGGATCAGATTGCCGGCGCTGGTGGTGAACAGCGGCATGATGTAGTTCGGGCTTGTCAGGTAGACGAGAAAGGCGACGATGAAAGGCAATGCGCCGATGATCACGGCGGACGCCTTCGCTTCCATGGACAGCGCCTGGACCTTGGCCTTCATTTTCTTGCGGTCGCGAAGCACGCGCGAAAGATTGCCAAGCGCCTCGGAAAGATTGCCGCCGGCCTGGGACTGGATCTGGATAACGATGCCGAAGAAGCTCGCCTCCGTGCAAGGCATGGTTTCGGCCATACGCAGGCTGGCGTCGGGGATCGACAGGCCCATCTGCTGCGAATCGACGATGCGGCGGAATTCGGTCTTGACCGGTTCAGGAGATTCGTTGGCGATCAGGCGGACGGCGTCGTTCAGCGGCAGGCCCGATTTTACCGCACGCACGATGATGTCGAGCGCGTTCGGGAATTCGTTGAGGAAGGCCTTGATCCGGCGAGCGCGGGAAAACGAGACGAACCAGCGCGGCAGGCCGAGAGCGCCGACCAGCAGCACGCCCGGCAAGACAAACAGCGGCGCGCCGATAAAATAAGCAAGAAACGTCAGGACGACGCCGCAGACGGCCGAATAGAGATAGAAGCGCTCGAGCGAGACCTTCATGCCCGCCTGGCGGATCTGGGCCTTCAGCGGCGGCTTCTTGACGATGCGCTGGTTGGATTTCTGCTTCTGTTCGAGTTCCTTCAGCGAGTCCTGCACCGATTTGCGCCGCTTGGCGGCTTCCGCCACGCGATCGCGCGAGGCGTTGACGACGGCACGATCCGTCTCGGCGGTCTTGATCGTCTCGAGCCGCCTGCCGACCTGCTTCTCCTCGCTGATCTGGTTGAACAGAAAAGCATAGGCAACCCCGCCAGCGCTGAAGCCTGCGAGCACGATGAATGCCAATACGGTGGCGTCAATTCCGAACATCGACCCTCGCCCCTGCGGATGCGTCAGTCAGCGCGTTTCTCCATCGCCTCGAGCGCATTGGCGAGACGCTGTTCCTCGCCATAATAGCGAGCACGGTCCCAGAAATGCGGGCGACCGATGCCGGTCGACACATGCTCGCCCAGCAGTCTGCCGTTCGCGTCCTCGCCCTTGATATTGTAGAGGACAATGTCCTGCGTGATGACGACATCGCCTTCCATCCCGATCACCTCGGTGATGTGGGTGATGCGCCGCGATCCGTCACGCAGGCGAGCGGCCTGTATGATCACGTCAATGGAACCGACCACAATTTCGCGCACGGTTTTTTGCGGCAGCGTGTAGCCACCCATCGCGATCATCGATTCTATGCGGTTCAGGCATTCGCGCGGACTGTTCGAGTGGATCGTTCCCATCGAGCCGTCATGGCCGGTGTTCATCGCCTGCAGAAGATCGAACACTTCCGGTCCACGCACTTCGCCGACGATGATGCGCTCGGGCCGCATGCGCAGGCAGTTCTTGACCAGATCGCGCATGGTCACCTCACCTTCGCCTTCGAGATTGGGCGGGCGGGTTTCAAGACGCACGACATGCGGCTGCTGCAGTTGCAGTTCGGCCGAATCCTCGCAGGTGATGACGCGCTCCTCGCGGTCGATATAGTTGGTCAGGCAATTGAGCAGCGTCGTCTTGCCGGAGCCGGTACCGCCCGAAATGACGATGTTGCAGCGGACGCGGCCAATGATCTTGAGAATCTCGGCGCCTTGCGGCGAAATGGCGCCGAACTTGACCAGCTGATCGAGCGTCAGCTTGTCTTTCTTGAATTTGCGGATGGTGAGCGCGGTGCCGTCGATGGCGAGCGGCGGTGCGATGACGTTGACGCGGGAGCCGTCAGGAAGACGGGCGTCGCAGATCGGGCTCGATTCATCGACACGGCGGCCAACCTGGCTGACGATGCGCTGACAGATGTTGAGGAGCTGCTGGTTGTCGCGGAAACGAATGCCGGTCTGCTCGACCTTGCCGTTGACCTCGATGTAGACGTTCTTGGAGCCGTTGACCATGATATCGGCGATGTCGTCACGGGCGAGCAATGGCTCCAGCGGGCCGTAGCCCAGCACGTCGTTGCAGATATCCTCGAGCAACTCTTCCTGCTCGGAAATCGACATCGCGAAATTCTTGATCGCGATGATGTCGTTGACGATGTCGCGGATTTCCTCGCGCGCGCTTTCGGGGTCAAGCTTGGCGAGTTGCGACAGGTCGATCGTGTCGATGAGCGCCGAGAAGACCTGGCTCTTGGTGTCGTAGTAGGTTTCGCTCTTTTCGCGCTGGACCTTTCTCGGCTCTGGCGCCAATGGCGGCGCCTCGACCGCACGGCGCGCGGGCGGCGGCGCAGGCGCGCCAACCGTGCCGGATGGCGGCGGCGCGGGCTTGGCAAGAACCGTCGTTTCCACGGCGTTTGCCGGTGCCGGGGCGGCCGGCGCAGGTGCCGGCTGACGGAATTCCGGCGTGAACCGGCTGCCGTCGTCACTGCCTCTCTTACCAAACATGATCGACTACCAATTCCGCCACGGAAGCATCACTTTTTGTTGCGCGAGAGCTTGCCAAGGAGATTGCCAAGGCCGGCTTTTTTTCTCACCTTGATTTCACTGCGCCCGGTCAGCACATGCGCAATCTCGTTGACCATGGCAACGACCGGGTTCTTGGCATCCATCTCGCCCAGCATGCGCCCGTTGTTGGCGGCGTTTCCAAACAGCAGCGGCTCGAAGGGAATAACCGACATCGGCGAGATGCCGAGCGAGTCGGCGAAGTCGGATGACGCGATCTCCGGACGCTTCGGCACGCCGGCCTGATTGATGATCAGCTTCGGCGGCGGATCGTTCGGTCGAAGCCTTTTGAGCATGTCGACGAGATTCTTGGTGTTGCGCAGATTGGCCAGCTCCGGCGTCGCCGTGATGACGATCTCGTCGGCCTTGGTCAGCGTGTTCTTGGTCCAGCCTGTCCAGACATGCGGAACATCGAGCACCAGAAGCGGCACGCTGCGCTGGGCGGTATCGATAAGCTGCGTGAAGGCGTCGGGATCGAAATCGTAGACCCGGTCGAGCGTTGAAGGCGCTGCAAGCAGCGACAGGTGTTCGGCGCACTGGGCAAGCAGCCGATCGAGATAGACCTCGTCGATACGTTCCGGTGAAAAGACGGCCTCGGCAATGCCTTGAGCCGGATCCTGATCGAAATTGATGTTGGCCGTTCCGAAAGCCAGGTCGAGATCGGCAACGACCACTTCCGACTTGAACAGGGACGACATCGCCCAGGCTACATTGTGGGCGATGGTCGAGGAGCCGACGCCGCCCTTGGCGCCGATGAAAGCAATCGAACGGCCGATCGGCTCGGCTTCCGGATCGACGAAGATCGACGATATCACGCTGACGATATCGGCCATCGACACCGGCGCAATGACATATTCCGAAATACCGGAACGGATGAGCTCGCGGTAGAGGCCGACATCGTTGTAGTGACCGATGACGACGACCTTCGAGGTTGGATCGCAATATTCGGAGAGCTGCGTGAGTTGTTCCAGCAGCTGCTTCGGCTCGCTGCGTGATTCCAGCAGGATCAGGTTCGGCGTCGGCGCCGATTGGTAGAATTCGATGGCGGTGGGGATGCCCCCCATATGGACCTTCAGATGGGCCTTGGCCATACGGCGGTCCTCGCCGGCGCGCTCGACCGGATTGGCAACGCCATCGGTCTCGCAAAATGCCTGGATCGAGATGCGCGGGATCGGCCGCAAGGCCTGCATCGCGGCGATATCCTGTTGCGAGGCTTCGCCGCTATCCAAAGAGGCTTCGTAGGCGAGATTGCTCATGTCCGCTGCTCCAACCCGCGATCGGTCAGTAGTCGACTTCTGTTTCCGGAACCGGCGTATAGAATGGGGCGTTTCGATATCCATCAATGACGACCCCGCGCCTCTCGGCATCGATGGGCGTCTGCTTGCGCGGCCCGATCAGATCGGCCGGATTGGCCATCTGGGCGGCAAGGTTGTTCTGATACGAGCAGCCGAAATCGGCATAGTGCTTGTTTTCCGACGTCTCCAGCAGGTCCTCGGGCCAGCGTCCGCATTTGTCGGTCTGGGCCCTCACCGAGACATAGGCGACGCGGATCGGCGCGGACGCTTCGGGCGAAACCGACTGGTAGGTGGTCACGACGATCCGGCTGCGGCTGATGCCACTGGCAATGGCAAGCCTGGCGAAATCGCGGCCGGCCGCGGTCGCGGCGATCTCGTTGGCCGAGCCACTCGGGATCGCGATGGTCAGGGTGGGAGCGGCACTCTTGTCGTAACCGTCGAGGAAGCCCAGCAGCGTGTCGCGTTGCGAGCGCGTCATGCCGCGATCGCCGGCGCCGACCGGAAGGTCGATCTTCTCGTTCTTCTCCGCGATCACGATCGGATGGTTGGTGCGATAATCGTCCGGAATGGCGCCTACCGTGACGCTGTCGCGCCTGAGGTCGGCGCAGCCGGCCAGCAATGCCGCGAACGCGACCGCCAGGACCGGGATGGCTGGCCGATAGATTCGCAAATGGCCGGACCACACCGCCGCGGTGATCGTCCTTGCCTTCGATGCTGACTGAGACATGTCCGCTTCCCCGCTTACTTGTAGATGAAGCCGACAACGCCGTGATAACGGCCATTGGGCCTGTCGGTCTGCATGGTGCCGTAGACGCGATTGACGCGGCCAAGGAACATGGCGGCGCCATCGCTGGCGGCGTTGAAATTGTCGTCCGGCTTGGCGAGATCGTTGCGCGCCACCGGCTTCACCAGATAGGGAGTGATGATGATGACGAGCTCGCTCTCGTTGCGGACAAAGTCCCTGCTGCGGAATAGCGTGCCGAGGACCGGTATCTTGGTCAGGCCAGGCAACCCCGATACCCCCTGACGAACGTCATCACGAACGAGACCGGCGATCATCATCGAACCGCCGGAAGGCAGTTCAACCGTGGTGTCCGCGAGGCGTTTGCGGATTGACATCAAAGTGAGACCGGGCAACGCGTCGCGCCCTTCGAGGGTTGTGGAGCCCTCCGACGTGGGTTCTGAAACCGACGTCCTCACCTTGAGGCTGATGCGGCCCGCTGAGAGCACCACGGGCTGGAACTCAAGCCCAATTCCATATTCGAGCTTTTCGTTGGTGTAGGTAACCTGGCCCGTCTGGTTGTCGTTGGAAACGTTGTTCGTTCGGGCCGTGATAAGATTGAATTCGCCGCCGACCTTGAATGTCGCTTTTTCACCCGAAACTGCCGTCAGCGTCGGTTCGGCAAGCGTCTTCATGACGCCGCTTTGTTCCATCGCGTTGATATAGGTTTGGAGTCCATTTCCCAGCCCGTCGCCCAGGCTCAAGACTGAATTCGCCGAAATTGGCTTGCCCAATCCGTAATTGGGCGAACTCAGCGCGCCGTAGCTGATGCCATTCAAGCTGCCTTGGCCGATCATGTTGACGCCGAGCTGCTTCATCACCGCGCGGCTGACTTCCGCAACCGTCACCTTCAGCGTCACCTGATCGTCGCCGATGATCTGCAAGAGGTTGACGATCTTGCTGACGCGACGCTCGGCGTCAGGATTGTCGATGGCGACGCCAGACTCGGCCGAACCGCCGGCCGCGGTCTGCGAATATTGGCCCGTGGTCGCCTCGCCGCCGGAGACGAAGATCTCCGCCAAGTCTTGCGCGCGCTTGGCATCCAGGGGGGTGTCAACGGTACCGGTCAGGACGACGTTGTCGTTCAGCAACTCGACCTTGATCTGCGACGTCGGGATGAAGCGCTGGATATAATCCTCGAGCCCGGCGACGTCGCGCTCAACCGCCAGATCCAGGCTGGCGATCTGTTCGCCATTGGGGCCGAAGACGAAGATGTTTGTCTCGCCAACCTGCTTGCCGAACAGATAGATGCGCCTGGCGGTGCGGGTCACCGCATCGGCAACCGTCGGGTTGGCGACGAGAATGTCATAGGCGTCGCTCGGCAGGTCGATGACCACCGATTTGTTCAATCCGAGCTTGACGCGCTGGGTGGCTGTCGAAGCCGTCACATCGGCATTCCTGCCCGCCGCATTCGCCTCGACGAGGCCATGCGTATTCGTTGCAAGGAGAAGGCCGATTGCCGCAGCCAGGGTGACCGGTAGTTTGCCGTTTAGCCTCATTTCCTTGTCCCCACTTCGGAAACTTCGCCCGACTTGATCAATCGCACCGTCCCGCGCCGCCCATTGCCGGAAACAAGATAATCGGCCTCGCCCAGATTCTTCTCCTGGGTGTCGGTGATCGACCGCAGCGCCAAGGTCAGGCGATCCGCCATCTGCTGGGCGACGGTGATGATTTCAGCCTGTTGCGGCGTCAGTTCCAGCGTGGCGGTCTGGCCGACCCTGGTCTTCTTGCCTTCCTCGTCTTCCTGGATGGTCTGGTCGATCGCCAGGACGCGGATGTTCTTGAGGATGGTTTCGGTCGTGAAGCCAGCGGGCGCGCCATTGGCGGCCTCGGATCTGCGGGTCATGATGACGTCGACGAAGTCGTTGGGAAGAATGAAGCCGCCAGCCGAAGTGTCGGCCGATATGGTTGTCGCGACCGCCCGCATGCCGGAGGGCAGGATCGACGACATGAAGCTTTGTCCCTCGCCGACCAGCTTCGAGCGCCGCAGCGGCTCACCAGCATACATCGCCACGCGAGCGACAGCGCCTTTCAGCTTCTCCAGCGCTTCGGGCTCGGCGGCGCGGGTGATGAAATTCGCGTTGATGCCGTTAGCCGGCCAGGACTCCCAACTGATGTTGTTTTCAAGCTGGTTCCCCATCGAAACGTCGCCGGATAGGACAAGGACGTCCTGCAGCGCGATCGCCGGCGCCTGGGGGGACTCGACGATTTGTGGCAGCGGCGGCGCCACCATGTTTTTCGCAACATATCCTGCGCCACCCGCCGCAGCCACCGCCACGCCTAGAATAATCAGTCGGGATGCTGGCATCTGTCCGAACCTCGCCCTTGGCAAACCACGTAGCCAAGCCGGACATTGCAGCGGCAATCGTCAAAACAAGGTTAATGTAATGCTTACGATCGTGATTAATTTAAGGTTTACATAAATTTGAGCGATCCGGCCTGGGACACAAAAAAGGCGGCCAGGCCGCCTCATGCGAACGCCCCGGAAAAGAAGCTAGGCCGCCAGCCTTGCGAGCGCCCATACCATCAACGGCGAAGCCGGATAGGTGAGCAGCCCACCAATGCCAAGTGCGATGCCATAGGGAACGCCTGATGTCTCGTCAGCGAAGTGGCGCAAGAACGGATTTCGACTCGTGATGGCTGCGAGTGGCGATTTCCGATAGACGAGAATGGCAAGCGTCAGCAGGCCGCCGATGAATGTCGAGGCCACGAGATATTCGACGAGATGGACGTTCAGCCCCATCCAAATGGCGGTGGCGGCCAGCAATTTGGCATCGCCGCCTCCCATGCCGCCAAGCGCAAACAGACCGAACGTCACGGCGAGAACGAGGCCGCCGGCGGCAAAATGCCAGCCATAGGTCGCCCAATCCATACCCGTCAATGGCGCAACCAGGGCGAAGACCGCCACAAGCAGCACCGGCACGCGATTGGCGATCGTCATCGACAGCATGTCGGAAATCGCGGCAAAAAGCATGCAGAACGGAAAGACAACGAAGATCAGGGCTTCAAGCATCGGCGTGGCGCCTGTGGGTCAGACTGTCTCTGAGGGCAAGCTGTAACTGGCCCCAGCCTAGGCATGTTGGATTAACGATTGATGAGGCCCGCAACTCAAAATTGGCCGGCACGACGAAAAAGGGCCGCCAATGAGGCGGCCCTTGCTCAAAAACGACGAGACGTCGTTATTACGGGGCAGTACCGGTGTTGACCGAGCTGGCGATCGTGGTGAACTTGCCGTTCAGCGCGGTGCCCAGCTGGCCGGCGCCGACCATGATGGCGAGCGCGATCAGAGCGGCGATCAGACCGTATTCGATAGCGGTCGCGCCGGATTCGTCCTTCACAAAACGTGCAATGAGGTTAGACATCGAGAACTCCTACTCCGAGTGTTACAGCAACTCCGTCAACTTCTCTTAACGGCTGATCGGATGCTGCCAATCTATGGAGAAGCTCTTTCAATCGGCTTAATAAACAGCCTTACCGATTCCTTTCCCGCTTCAAGGACATTGTGTGGTTAACCGTAAACTAAGTGACAGCCAGGAACCTGGGACGCAGGTCCGGGGCCTTGAAAGGCTTGATTTGGGGATTTGATAAAGGGGCGGGCCGCGCCAGGTGATCCCAATGCCCTTGCCCAGCACTTTCCACGGTCTCCATCCGCTTAACCGTTGGTTCACCAATCTCATTCATATTCCGTTGAACAGTACGCCGCCGTGGAGCGCTTCAATGACCGGGCCGAGATCGTCATTTTCGATTGCCGTGTTTCTGGCCGCCGCGGCCTTTGTCGTGCCGGCCAAGGCCGGCGCCGGCATCGAGGTCACGATGAACCAGGCAAAGATCGTCAAATTGTCGCGCCCCGCGGACACGGTCGTGGTCGGCAATCCGGCGATCGCCGACGCCTCCGTACAGGATGCATCGACGATCGTGCTGACGGGCAAGGGCTTCGGCGTCACCAACCTCGTCGTCCTCGATCAGGACGGCAGCCCGATCGTCGACGAACAGATCACCGTCGTGCGGCAGGCCGCGGCGTCGGTACGCATCTATCGACGCGCCGAGGTGCAGACCATGTCCTGCGCGCCCTATTGCGAAAGCTCGTACAAGAGCGAAGCGGAGAAGACCTCCGAAGCCGAGATGAACGCCAGTCGGTAGGCGAGCGGACCGTTCTCTTCTCCATTTCGCTGAAATATCGCTTCGGTTATCGGCCGGTTAAAATCTTTCCGAAGAATTTATCGGCCATCCAAACTGGACCTCAATGGATTTCCGCTAATGATCCTTCCGACACCGCGTCAGGATCGGCAGGAACAGAGTATGGGCAAAGCAGGACGAGCAGGCTTTTTCGGGCGCTTCGTTCGCGACCGGCGCGGCAGCACGGCGCTGGAATTCGCGATGCTTGCCATTCCGTTCGCCCTTCTCGTCTTCGCCATCCTGGAGAGCTGCATTTCATTTGCCGGGCAGGAAGTGATGGCCAACATCACCGACGATGTCGCGCGCCAACTGCGTACTGGCAAGCTAAGGCCGGCCGATGTGTCCGGGACCAAGCTGCGGGATATGATCTGCACCAAATTGGAGATCATGGTCGCCAAGGACTGCCCCGGATTGCTGGTGGATCTGCGTGAATACCCGACCTTCGCCGATGCGGCCAAGGCGGGCTTCAAGATCCAGGACCGCGACATCGTGCTGACGGGCACGGATCCAGTGACTTTTACGGTATCCCCGGGCCTGGCTGAATCAAGGAACATGCTGCGGGTTTTCTACAAATGGCCTGTCATGACCGACTTCATGGCGAAGTCGATGGCCAATCTGAAAGACGGCAACACGCTGCATTTCGCGTCGGTCACCTGGCAGAACGAGCCGTTCGACAACTGAAGCTCTATCGTTGCGTAAGTGGGAAGAGGACAGGGGCATGGTTCGTGCGGGGGCACCTATGGGAATCGCCGGGATCTATTGGAGAGCAAACCGGTTCTGCCGCGATCGGCGCGGCGTCGCGGCCATCGAGTTTGCCTTGATCGTGCCTATCCTGCTGATCATGTATTTCGTGACCATGGAAGCATCGCAGGCCATCGAGACCAGCAAAAAGGTCAGCCGCATCGGCAGCATGGTGGCCGATCTCGTCACCCAGCAGCAGTCCGTCAAGACCGCCGATCTCGATGCGATCATGCAGATCGGCAACTCCACCCTTCAGCCCTACAACCGTTCGACCCCGAAAATCGTCATCACCGCAATAAAGGTGACCAACGAAACGCCCCCGAAGGTGCAGGTCGTCTGGTCGCGCAAGATGGTCGATGGCGCCTTCAGCGCCGACGCAGCGAAGGACTCCATCACGACGGTTCCACCGACGCTCGAGATCAGGGATACCTTTCTCATTCGCGTTGAGAGCAATCTCGTATACGAGCCGATCATCACCTGGACGGCGGACAACGCAAATCGGCTAGGGTTTAGTTCTGTCTTCGCCAAAATACCAATGGGCGAAACTTATTTTCTCAGGGCCCGCAGGAGCCCGACGATCCCCTGCGGCGACTGCTGAAACAACATGGCCGCTAGATCAGGATGACGTTTGGTTGAATCGTCATCCTGATCTAACTCTTTGTTGGAGCATGATCTTTTCCGAAAACCGGTTCCCACTTTTCGGGATCATGCTCTAGCTATCGTTGATGGTCGCTGCCTGACACCAGGCGCACGACGGCCGCGGCCATTGAGTAATCCTGCGGACGGGCAATGGTGAACCCGCCGGAATGTTTCGCTTCCAGAAGATCGTAGATATCCGGCGATATCGATCTGAGGTTGGTGAGGAACACGGTGAGCCGCCGCTTGGCCTCTGGGTCGAGATCGCTGCGAACCGCATGGGGGCCATACCGCAGCAGGCCGGACCTCCACACGATCTGAAGCGCTGTCTTCGAAAGTCCTGCCGCTTCCAGCCTGGCCACGGTGCCGCCCGCAATCTCAGGCCCGTCGTCGGCGGCGGCCGGTATCCAGCCGAACAGGGCATCGGCCTCGCCATCGACCAGCATTGCTTCAGCCGCCGCAGCCGAACTGGCGCGCGTCAGGAACGGAGCGTCCTCGGCGACCTTGACGCCTTCAGCGGCCAATCCTGCAAGCGGCAAGAGAGAGCCGCCGACGCTGTCCGAGGGCGCCATGACGATGCGGTGCGCTTCCATCGACGCCAGATCGGGAACCTTGCCGTCCCGCGCCAGCAGAACCGATCGGATGCCGACGGCGCCGTCGGAATCGACCGGCGCCACGAGGGGTTCGACGCAGTTGCAGCGCTCGGACGCGGTGGCGTAGGCGGTCGCCGAATAGACCGCATATTCGATGCGGGCATCGGCCTGCGCCTCGATCAGCGCCGCATAGTCGCGGGCAACGACGAACTCCACCTTCATGCCAAGCGCCTTGGTGTAGGCGTCCGTCAACAGAGCCAGGCCCGGAACGGTGTTGCCGGCGCCGGCTTCGGCGACGATGCCGATGCGAAACGTACCGATATCATCCCGCCAATCGGCGCGCGCCGGGCCGAGCCAGGAAGCGCCAAGCAGCGCCAGGATGGCAGCGGAGGCCTTCAAGGCATGTTTCATATGTTCCCCCGCCGATTTCCATCGATGCCATTTGGCAACCGCTATGCCTCAACTATCGCGCCATGCCGTTGCCGTTTGGTTTCCGAATTGCCAATGGCGGCGCGGCCCCCTATGTCTTGGCTAACAGACAGAGAATAATGAATTCCTGATAATGGCGCGCGCCTTCCTTTTCGTTCTCGATTCCTTCGGCATCGGCGGCGCAGCCGACGCCGAGCGCTATGGCGACGCCGGTGCCAATACGTTCGGCCACATCGCCATGGCTTGCGCGGAAGGCCGCGCGAATCGGGAAGGCTTGCGCCAAGGACCACTTTTCGTACCCAACATGTTCTCGCTCGGGCTTGCCCGCGCGGCCGAGACCGCGACAGGGCTGAAACTCAGCAACGGCGAGTTGCCGCAGGCGACGGCCTTTCATGGAGCGGCGCAGGAAGTCTCCAGCGGCAAGGACACGCCGTCGGGCCATTGGGAAATCGCCGCCCTGCCGGTCCGCTTCGACTGGGGCTATTTCCCGGACACGGCCCCCGCCTTTCCTGCAGAACTGACCGAAGCAATCATCCGGGAAGGAAAGGTGCCGGGCATTCTCGGCGATTGCCACGCCCCGGGCACAGAGATCATCGAGCGGTTCGGCGAGGAGCACATCCGCAGCGGCAAGCCGATCTGCTACACCTCCGTCGATTCGGTGCTGCAGATCGCCGCCCATGAAACCCACTTCGGCCTGGAGCGGCTCTACGAATTCTGCAAGGTGGTGCGCGGGCTGGTCGATCCGCTGAACATCGGCCGCGTCATCGCACGGCCTTTCATCGGGGAAACCGCGGGCAGCTTCGAACGGACGCACAACCGCCGCGACTACGCCGTGCCGCCGCCGGAACAGACCTTGCTCGACCGGCTGGTGGCGCGCGGCAGCCGGGTCATCGCGGTCGGCAAGATCGGCGACATCTTCGCGCACCGGGGTATCTCGGAGGTGCGCAAGGCTGCCGGCAATATGGCGATGTTCGACAAGGTATTGGGCGCGATGGACGACGCCGGCGACGGCGATCTCGTCTTTGCCAATTTCGTCGATTTCGACACCGAGTTCGGCCACCGACGCGACGTCGCCGGCTATGCGGCGGCACTCGAGGCCTTCGACCGACGCCTGCCCGAAGCACTGGCCAAATTGAAGCAGGGCGACCTGCTCATCCTCACTGCGGACCATGGCAATGATCCGACATGGCGCGGCACCGACCACACGCGCGAACGCATTCCGGTGATCGGCACCGGACCGGGGCTGAAGGGCGGCGATATCGGGCTGCGAACAACCTTCGCCGACATCGGTGAAACCGTCGCCGAGCATCTCGGGCTGGTGCGCGGCCGTCACGGCACCTCCTTCCATGCAATGATAGGCGCCCATGCCTGAGTTGCCGGAAGTTGAAACGGTCCGGCGCGGCCTGCAGCCGGTGCTGGAAGGCGCACGCATCGCCCACGTCGAGGCGCGCCGGCCAGACCTCAGATTTCCGTTTCCGGAAAGATTTTCGGAGCGGTTGACCGGTAAGACGATCATGGCGCTCGGCCGCCGGGCCAAATACCTGACGATGCATCTGGACGGCGGTCCGGTGCTGATCTGTCATCTTGGCATGTCGGGTTCGTTTCGCATCGAAACGGCCGACGCCAGCGACCTGCCGGGCATGTTCTATCATGAGCGTTCGAAAAGTGCCGCACATGATCATGTCGTGTTCGATGTCGTCTCGCCGGAAGGCGTCCGATCGCGCGTGATCTTCAACGACCCGCGCCGCTTCGGCTTTATGCTGTTTTCGGAAGGGCTGGCCGACACGCATCCAATGCTGGCTGGTCTGGGCGTCGAGCCTACTGGCAATGCCCTGGATGGCGCGCTGCTCGCCTCGCTGCTGAAGGGCCGCAAGTCGCCGCTAAAGGCAGCACTTCTCGACCAGCGGCTGATCGCCGGGCTCGGCAACATCTATGTTTCGGAGGCCCTGTGGCGCGCCGGTCTGTCGCCGCTGCGCGAAGCAGGCACCATCGCCAAGGCCGGGAAGAAGGCTGGCGAGCAGGCTGAACGCCTCGCCGCGGCGATCCGCTCGGTCATCGCCGATGCGATCGCCGCCGGCGGATCATCGCTGCGCGACTATATGCAGACCGATGGGTCGCTGGGCTACTTCCAGCATTCGTTCGCGGTCTACGATCGGGAAGGAGAACCCTGCTCCAAGCCTGGTTGCGGCGGCCATATCGAGCGCATCGTGCAAAGCGGGCGATCGACCTTCTATTGCCGGACCTGCCAGCGGTAAGCTAATGCATGTCGCGCAAAAGTGTGCAGCGGTTTTGCGATAGCGACATGCATAAAGACAACAACCTAAAGCGCTTCGCATGTATCCGATTACACGCGACGCGCTTTAGGACCGGTCGACATTCATCGATTGCCTGGAACGAGGAGGCGAAGCCATGGCCTATGAAACCGTCATTGTGGAAACGCGCGGCAAGGTCGGGCTGATCACGCTGAACCGGCCGAAAGCGCTCAACGCGCTGAACTCCGAAGTTCTGAAGGAGGTGGTGGCGGCCGTGAACGGGTTCGGCGCGAATCCCGATATCGGCGCCATGGTCATCACCGGTTCCGAGAAGGCTTTTGCCGCTGGCGCCGACATCAAGGAAATGCAGGCGATCTCCTTTGTAGACGCTTACGTGCAGGACTTCTTCGTCGGTTGGGAAGAGCTCACGCGGACGCGAAAGCCCATCATCGCGGCGGTTGCCGGTTATGCGCTCGGCGGCGGCTGCGAACTGGCGATGATGTGCGATTTCATCATCGCCGCCGACAACGCCAAGTTCGGACAGCCCGAAATCACACTCGGAGTCATGCCGGGCATGGGCGGTTCTCAGCGCCTGACCCGCTTCATCGGCAAGTCGAAGGCGATGGACATGTGCCTGACCGGACGGATGATGGATGCGGCGGAGGCCGAGCGTTGCGGCCTGGTGTCGCGCGTCGTGCCTGCCGGCGAGTTGATCGAGGAAGCGCTGAAGGCGGCAGCCAGAATTGCGGATTTTTCGTTGCCGTCGGTGATGATGGCCAAGGAGGCCGTCAACCGCGCCTATGAAACGACGCTGGCCGAAGGGCTGCGGTTCGAACGGCGCCTGTTTCACTCCCTGTTTGCGCTGGATGACCAGAAGGAAGGCATGGCGGCCTTTGCCGAAAAGCGGAAGCCGAATTTCACCAATCGCTAATGCATGTTGCGCAAAAGCATGCCCTCGGGCTTGACCCGAGGTTTTTGCGACAACGACATGCACAAAAACAGGCCCCTAAAGCGCGTCTCATGAATTCGTTCAAACGCGACGCGCTTCAGGACCCCGGCAGTACCGGCCAAAAAGAGGGCGAAGCGGCGTTGACGCGCCGGAAAAGCTGAACTATAAGCCGCTCCAACCGAGGCGGCCGCGTGGCTGCCCGTTTGTTTTTTGCGCCCTGCGGCATCCCGCGTGCGCCCACCAGATCAGAAGAGAGGCATCATGGCCAACACCTCCTCGGCCAAAAAGGCAACGCGCAAGATCGCCCGCCGCGCGGCGATCAACAAGAACCGCCGCTCGCGCGTGCGGACCTATGTCCGTCAGGTCGAAGAGGCGCTCGCCTCGGGCGACAAGGCTGCCGCGCAGGCTGCCTTCAAAATAGCGGAGCCGGAATTGATGCGCGCCGCGACGAAGGGCGTCGTGCACAAGAACACGGCATCGCGCAAGGTGTCGCGACTCGCCCAGCGCCTTAAAGTGCTGTCGGCCTAATATACCTTTCCTGAACTTGTCTTCTTCAAGCCCGGCCGATCGCGCCGGGTTTTTTCGTTTGCCGGCAAGTACTTAAAAAAGAAAGCCCGCAAACGACACTGTGCGTGGATTTCGAAGTTCCAAATGCTTTGCCGGCATATACATGCCTGCTGATATTCGAAGTCCCCGAAAGGGCCTCCCTATAAAATATAGTATGTCACAAATTATCTATTAATTTCAACATGTTACAGACGGTCGTCCACAGCTTGTTCACATCGAGGGTGAGGGATCGTGGACAATTGGCTGTCAAGAAAATTATTTCAGAAAATTTCGCGCGGTGCGGTCTTTTTCATATTCGCCGGAAAAGGGTTTGAATCACAATGGCTTTGTCAAAATGTGCCGTTGCAGCATAGTGCCCGAACCCGTCTTCGCTAACCAGATTCCTTAAAAATCCGTTAGTCGTGGCCTTGCCCTATCCACAACGATTTCGTTAATGTCTCTCCATCGAGAGGGACGGGCCATCGGCCCTTAAACCCAGCCTGAATCGGCCAGCTGAAAATGGCGGAATTCATGACGTGGATCATTTCCGCGCAGGGTTTGGTTTGTCTCTCGATGCGGTAGGGGACTGGCGTAACTGTACATGGCAGGTCAACGACGCGCCGGCGTTTTCGCCGGGTGGAATTGCTTTGCCTTGGCATGACCAAAACGGGCTGACTCTAAGAGGTCGGCGCCGGTCCCTTGACAACGAGGTGACATTCATTGCCGGCGGCGGCGATGATGTCGCAGCGAAGACACGGTCGCCGGAAACATGGATGCAGGAGGCGTATCCCCGGCGGAAATAAAGGTACAAAAGGACAAGGAACTCTATCATGCAGAGCGGCATCGAAAGGGAGCTTACGGGCGACCTCCCATTTCCTGGAACCTTGATTGGAGGGGGCGACATGTCGGCTTCCAGCGACGCGGAACACAAGTTTGACCGGGTGAAGACCCAGTTGAAGGCGCGTCTGGGAACCGAGGTCTATTCGAGCTGGTTCGGACGCATGAAGGTCGCCGAGGCGTCCCGGGGCATTGTCCGCATCTCCGTGCCCACAGCCTTCCTGCGCTCGTGGATCAACGGCCACTATCTCGACCTCATCGCCGAGCTGTGGAAACACGAGGATCCGGAAATCCTCAAGATCGAGATCGTCGTGCGCACAGCTACCCGCCCCGGACGCAACGGCGTTGAGCCCGAAATGGCCCCGGCGCGCAAGATGACAAAGCAGGCGCAAACGGCGCTGGCCACGGGAACGGCAGGTCCAGGCAGGGTGGAGCGTGCCCCGGCACCTCGCCCAGGCATGCCGGCCGAGGCCGAGTTCAGGCACAATGTGCTCGGTTCGCCACTCGACCCGCGCTACACGTTCGGCTCCTTCATCGAGGGACCGTCGAACCGCGTGGCCTTCGCCGCCGCCAAGGCGGTGGCGGAATCGCAATCGAGCGCGGTGCGCTTCAATCCGCTCTTTCTCCACGCGACGGTCGGACTCGGCAAGACGCACCTCTTGCAGGCGATCGCGGCGGAATCGTTGAAGCAGAATCCGAAATCGCGCGTGGTCTATCTTACAGCCGAATATTTCATGTGGCGATTCGCCACCGCGATCCGCGACAACAACGCGCTGACGCTGAAGGAACAGTTGCGCGACATCGATCTCCTCATCATCGATGACATGCAGTTCCTGCAGGGCAAATCGATCCAGCACGAATTCTGCCATCTTATCAACATGTTGCTCGACAGCGCCAAGCAGGTTGTGGTTGCCGCCGACCGGCCGCCGTCGGAGCTGGAATCGCTCGAACCCCGCGTCCGCTCGCGCCTCAATGGCGGCGTCGCGCTCGAAATGTCGGCGCCGGATTTCGCCATGCGCATCGGCATGCTCAAGCTGCGGCTTGCCACCGCCAAGGCTGATGACGCGTCGCTCGACATTTCCGAGGAGATCCTCAACCATGTCGCCCGCACGGTGACCGGCAGCGGCCGCGAACTCGAGGGCGCGTTCAACCAGCTTCTGTTCCGCCAATCCTTCGAACCGCAGATCACCATCGACCGTATCGACGAGATACTCGGCCATATCTATCGTTCGGGCGAACCCAAGCGGGTGCGCATCGAGGACATCCAGCGCATCGTCGCGCGCCACTACAATGTGTCGAAGACCGAGCTCTTGTCCAACCGGCGTACGCGCACCATCGTCAAGCCGCGGCAGGTCGCCATGTATCTGTCAAAAGTGATGACGCCACGTTCCTTGCCGGAGATCGGCCGGCGTTTCGGCGGCCGCGACCACACGACGGTGCTGCATGCCGTGCGCAAGATCGAGGATCTTTCAGGCGTCGACAACACGCTGGCGCAGGAACTCGAATTGCTAAGAAGACTGATCAACGATCAGGCCTAACCGGCCCGAAAAACGCCTGCCGGCGAACTTCGCCAGCTTTATCCCCAGAAAGCCCGCGTAGCCGACCCGAACCGGTGGCGCGGGCTTGCGTTTGCGGGGTTTTTCCTGTCAGTTTGTGCAGATTCTGAGCCTGTTCAGACCTTTCGCGGGGCGCCGCTCGCCGGAGACCCGTTCATTCATTCAAGCGAGCCTGTTTCGTCATGCGTGTTATCCTGGAACGGTCAAATCTCCTGAAGTCCCTCAACCACGTTCATCGCGTGGTCGAGCGGCGTAACACCATACCGATCCTGTCGAACGTGCTGTTGAGCGCCGAGGGCGCCACTCTCGAAATGAAGGCGACCGACCTCGATCTGGAGGTGACCGAAGCCACGCCCGCCAAGGTCGAGCGCGGCGGGGCGACAACGGTTCCGGCGCATCTGCTCTACGACATCGTGCGCAAGCTCGCCGAAGGGGCGGAGGTCATGCTGAAGACCGACGAGGACGGCAACGCCATGACGGTCACCTCGGGCCGCTCGAGCTTCCGGCTCCAATGCCTGCCGCAGTCCGATTTCCCGGAACTTTCTGCCGGATCGTTCTCGCATATCTTCCGGCTGGATTCGGTGGCGCTGAGGGGGCTGATCGAGAAGACCCAGTTCGCGATCTCGACCGAAGAGACGCGCTACTATCTGAACGGCATCTATCTGCACACGCATGAGGCCGGCGGCAAGCTGAAGCTGCGTTCGGTGGCAACCGACGGCCATCGTCTGGCGCGCGCCGAGATCGATGCGCCGGCAGGCTCCGAAGGCATGCCGGGCATCATCATTCCGCGCAAAACGGTCAGTGAGCTGCAAAAGCTGGTCGACGATCCCGATGTCGCCGTCACCACCGAATTATCCGATACCAAGATCCGCTTCACCATCGGCAGCGTCGTTTTGACGTCGAAGCTGATCGACGGCACCTTCCCCGACTATCAGCGGGTCATTCCGACGGGCAACGACAAGAAGCTGATCATCGATCGCCAGACTTTCGCCGCCGCCGTCGACCGTGTCTCGACCATTTCTTCCGAGCGCGGCCGAGCCGTAAAGCTTTCGATCGCCGAGGGCCAGGTGACACTCGCAGTCAACAATCCGGATTCGGGCAGCGCCACCGAGGAATTGGCCGCGGACTATTCATCCGACCCGATCGAGATCGGTTTCAACGCCAAATATCTGCTCGACGTCGCCGCCCAACTGACCGGCACAGAGGCAAAGTTCATGCTGGCGGATGCCGGTTCGCCGACACTGATCCACGACATGGCCGATGAAACCGCGCTCTATGTGCTGATGCCGATGCGGGTGTAGCCGCGCTGCGTCGCCGATCGGCGACGCCACGATGACAATGAGTGCGGCAACTTCTAAAGCGCGTCGCGTTCGACCGGCCTCATGCGACGCGCTTTAGATTCTTGTTTTATGCATGTCGTTATCGCAAAACCGCTGCGTACTTTTGCGCGACATGCATATAGCGCGACATGCATATAGGCGGATAGCGGTTGCCGGAACAAACCCACATAAGTAAGCTAACACTTACCAATTTCCGCAATTATGCCGCGCTGTCGATCGGGCTCGATCCTGGGGCCGTGGTGTTTTCCGGCGACAACGGCGCCGGCAAGACCAATCTCCTGGAAGCGATTTCGCTGCTGACGCCGGGGCGTGGCCTACGCCGCGCCCCTTATGCCGATGTGGCACGCGAGGGCGGCGATGGTGGCTTCGCGCTGCATGCCCGGCTCGATGGGCCTGACGGCCCGGTCGAGATCGGCACCGGAATTTCGGGCGGCGACAACGCGGGCGATGGCGGCCGACGAGTGCGGATCAACGGCGCCGCGGCGCGCTCGGCCGACGATATGCTCGAATGGCTGCGCGTCGTCTGGCTGACGCCGGCGATGGATGGTCTGTTTCCTGGCCCGGCCGCCGACCGGCGGCGCTTCCTCGACCGCCTGGTGCTGGCGATCGATCCCGGCCACGGCCAGCGCGCGCTCGACTATGAAAAAGCGATGCGCGGCCGTAACCGACTGCTTACGGAAAATTCACGCGACGGCACCTGGTTCGACGCGATCGAGACGCAGATGGCCGAAACCGGCGTGGCGATTGCCGCGGCACGTGCCGAACTGGTGCGCCTGCTCGCCGCCATGATCGACAGGCTGCCAGGCGACGGCCCGTTTCCGCAAGCCGATATCGGCCTGTTCGGCGAACTGGAAGGCGAGGTCGCCAGCTCGCCAGCGGTCGATGTCGAGGAACGGTTTCGCCACACCCTTGCCGAGGGCCGCGATCGCGACCGCGCCGCCGGGCGCACGCTCGACGGTCCACACCGTTCGGATCTCGTGGTGCGGCACCGGCAAAAGGCGATGCCGGCCGAACTCTGCTCGACCGGCGAGCAGAAGGCGCTGCTGGTCGGCATCGTGCTGTCGCATGCAAGGCTGACGGGCGAGATGTCCGGCATGACGCCAATCCTGCTGCTCGATGAGATCGCAGCACATCTCGACGGCCGCCGGCGCGCCGCGCTGTTCTCGATCCTGGAAGAGCTGAACTGCCAGGCTTTCATGACGGGAACCGACGCGGCGCTGTTTTCCAGCCTCAAGGGACGGGCGCAGTTCCTGACAGTTGACCACGGCACGGTTGGACCAACGGTCTAAAGCGCGTCGCGTTTGACCGGCCTCACGCGACGCGCTTTAGCTTGTTGTTTTATGCATGTCGTTATCGCAAAGCCGCTGCGCACTTTTGCGCGACATGCATTAGATCTTGTTCATGCATATCGTTATCCCAACCGCTATGGGCGACATGCATTAGCCCCCTGACAAGATTTTTCCCTCACTATATGGTCCGGCGATGACCACAGCCGCCCTCACCGACCAAGAACTTGAACGCTACGCCCGCCACATCGTGCTGCCCGAAATCGGCGGAGCCGGCCAGCAGAGGTTGAAACGTGCGCGGGTTCTGGTCATCGGCGCCGGCGGGCTGGGTGCGCCGGTGCTCGAATATCTGGCGGCCGCCGGCGTCGGCACGCTCGGCATCGTCGACGATGACACTGTCTCGCTGTCAAACCTGCAAAGGCAAGTGATCCACGGCACCGACACAGTCGGCATGGCGAAAACCGGCAGCGCCAAGGCGGCGATCGCCCGCATCAACCCCCACGTCGCCGTGGAGGAGCATAATCTCAGGCTGACGGCGGACAACGCTCCTGCCCTCGTCGCCCGCTATGATGTCGTCGTCGACGGCTCCGACAATTTCGAGACACGTTATGCCGTGGCCGACGCCTGCGCGGCGGAAAAACGGCCATTGGTGCATGCCGCCGTCGGCCGCTTCGACGGCTCGGTGACGGTGCTGAAACCGTTCGAGACCGGCACGGACGGTAAGCCGAATCCGAGCTATCGCGATCTCTTTCCCGAGGCACCGCCGCCCGGACTGGTGCCGTCCTGCGCCGTCGCCGGCGTGCTCGGCGTGCTGACCGGTGTTATGGGCACACTGCAAGCCATGGAGGCGATCAAGCTGATCGCCGGCATCGGCGAGCCGCTTGTTGGCCGGCTGCTGCTCTATGATGCGCTGGCCGCGCGCTTCGACACGATCCGCTACAAGAAGAACTAGACCCGTGGAGCGAACCGTAAGCGTGTCCATCACGCAGCTTGCGGCCGATTGCGACCGTTGGGACGAGGTGCTGGCGCTTGTTATGCGTGCGTTCGCCGCGATGGACGGCGTCATCGATCCGCCATCCTCGGCGCATCGGCTCACCGTCGACAATCTCCAGGACAAGGCCGGGCGGGAGACAGTCTTCGCGGCGCTGAAGGGCGGCAGGATCATCGGCTGTGTGTTCGTCCTGGAGCGGACTGACGACTTCTATGTCGGAAAACTTGCTGTCGAGCCGGACCTTCAGGGTCAAGGCATCGGCAGGCGGCTGATGCAGGCTGTCGAGGCGCTTGCCCGCAAGCGCGGCAAGTGCGCGATCGAATTGCAGACGAGGATCGAACTGACTGGAAATCACGCGGCCTTCGCCCGCCTCGGCTTTCGCGAAACGCAACGGACGGCGCATGAGGGCTACAAACGGGCAACCTCGATCACCATGCGCAAGGAGCTTTCGTAAGCTTGCATCGACATAAGGTGCAAGTCGATCGCTGCGATGGCCGGTCACGCCCGCAGCGGCAGCACGCGGTCCGGCGGACGGTGACCATCAAAAAAAGCGCGGATGTTGATGATGACCTTCTCGCCCATGTCGATGCGGCCCTCGAGCGTGGCCGAGCCCATATGTGGCAAAAGCACGACCTTGCCCTTGGCGGCGAGCTTCAGCAATTTCGAGTTCAGCGCCGGCTCATGCTCATAGACATCGAGGCCGGCACCGGCGATCTTGCCATCCTGGATCAGCTTGACCAAAGAGTCCTCGTCGATGATGTCGCCGCGCGCTGTGTTGACGATGTAAGCGGTCGGTTGCATAAGCGCCAGCCGCCGCGCCGAAAGCAGGTGGAAGGTTGCCGGCGTCGATGGACAGTTGACCGAAATGATATCCATGCGGGCAAGCATCTGGTCAAGGCTTTCCCAGTAGGTCGCCTCCAACTCGTCCTCGACCGCCGGCAGTACGCGATGACGGTTGTGGTAGTGGATCGAAAGACCGAAAGCCTTGGCTCGCCTGGCAACCGCGGTGCCGATACGGCCCATGCCGAGAATGCCGAGGCGTTTGCCCCAGATACGCCTGCCCAGCATCCAGGTCGGAGACCAGCCGGCCCATTTCTTGTCGCCGGTCAGCACATTGGCGCCTTCCGCCAGCCGCCGCGGCACCGCCAGCATCAACGCCATCGTCATGTCGGCCGTATCCTCGGTCAGCACGTTCGGCGTATTGGTGACGGTGATGCCCTTCTTGGCCGCCGCCGCCACGTCGATCTTGTCGACGCCATTGCCGAAATTGGCGATCAGCTTAAGGTTCTCGCCGGCCTGGGCGATCAGCGCCGCATCGATATGGTCGGTTATGGTGGGCACCAGAACGTCGGCTTCCTTGACCGCCGCGACCAGTTCCGGCTGCGTCATCGGCCTGTCCTCGACATTCAGCCGGGCGTCGAACAGCTCACGCATACGGGTCTCGACCGGGTCGGGCAGTTTGCGCGTTATGACCACGAGAGGCTTCTTTTTGCCTGCCATTGTTCCCTCGAATCCCGATCTCGTTGAGACCTCTTTAACCAAGACCGGCGAAACTGAGAACCGATCACGGCGCCGGTCATCCATGTAACAAGCGGTGCCGCCGAAGACAAAGAAAAAGGGGCGCCGGGGCCGATGGGCGAGCGCCGAAAGGAACGAAAGTGTCTGGTTTCGCGTCGCTCCGCCTGACCATTTGCGCAGCATTTCTCGGCGCTCTGCTTTACGCCCCTATTGCGGTGGCGCAAAGCGCGGCGGCACCCGCACAGACGATCACGCTCGGGCCGAGCGGCCTGCCGCTGCCGCGCTTCGTCAGCTTGAAATCCGGCCGCGTCAACTCCCGCGTCGGACCAGGCGTCAACTACTCCGTCGACTGGATGTACATGAAGCCCGGCCTGCCGATGGAAATCATCCAGGAATTCGACACCTGGCGTCGCGTGCGCGACGCCGACGGCTCGGAGGGCTGGATCAACCAGTCACTGCTTTCGGGCCGCCGCACGGCGATCGTGGCGCCCTGGCAGCGCGGCAAGGGTGGCCGAATCAATCTTCTTGACGATCCGGACAAGAATGCCAGCGTCGTCGCCATCGTCGAGCCCGGCGTGATGGGCACGATCAAGTCCTGCGACGGCCAGTGGTGCGAGATGACCTTCGACGGCCACACCGGCTGGCTCGCCCAGTCGCTCGTCTGGGGCGCCTATCCGGGCGAGCGGGTCAAGAACTGACCTCTGGCCACGATCTCTTTCGACGGCCAGCGAACGAACAAGGCCAGCGAAGCAAATGCCACTCAGCGCTGGAACGCCGGTCAATCACAGCGTTTGGGGCGCAGCCTCACCACGATGTCGACATTGGCGATCTCCATGCCTTCCGGCGGCTCCGGCAGGTTGGAAACCGTGACGGGACCGCTGGCGATGTCGAAAATCCTGTTTTCGCCTTCGATGTAGAAATGATGGTGGTCGGAGGTGTTGGTGTCGAAATAGGTCTTTGAGCCTTCGACGGCCAGGATGCGCAGGAGGCCCGCCTGGGTGAATTGATGAAGGGCGTTGTAGACGGTGGCCAGCGACACCGGTACGCCAGCAGCGATCGCCTCCTCGTGCAGTTCCTCCGCCGACAGATGGCGGTCGCCCTTGGCAAAAAGCAGATCGGCCAACGCGATGCGCTGGCGCGTCGGCCTCAGGCCGGCTTCGCGAACCCGCTTGTCCACAGCGACATTTTCCTTCCGGCAGCCCAGATCCATCTATTCGTCGAAGCTCACAGTTCCGCCCCAAGACATGCCCAGCATGGCAAAAAACCAATATCAGCCGAAACTGGACACCTCCTGACATATATTCTGTCGGCCGAATACGATCAATAGCGCGCATTGACCCGGGCAGACGGGCAGGTTAAGCGCAAACGCCGGTTTCCGGCCTGAAACAGATTGTGTTAGGAAACCAACGACAAGGGCGCCCTACCGCCCGGAATGATTACGGGGACGATTGATGGCGGGTTCGAAATCCAGCTACGAATACGAGGAATTGCTTGCCTGCGCCCGCGGCGAGCTGTTCGGAGCAGGAAACGCCCAGCTCCCTTATCCGCCGATGCTGATGTTCGACCGCATCACCGAGATCAGCGAGACGGGCGGTGCCTTCGACAAGGGTTTCATTCGCGCCGAATTCGACATCAAGCCGGACCTGTGGTTCTTCGCCTGTCATTTCATCGGCAATCCGATCATGCCGGGGTGCCTCGGGCTCGACGCTATGTGGCAATTGACAGGTTTCTACCTCGGCTGGCTCGGCGAGCCGGGCAAGGGAATGGCGCTGTCGACCGGCGAGGTGAGGTTCAAAGGCATGGTGACGCCGTCGGTCAAGAAGGTGGAGTATGGCGTTGACTTCAAGCGCGTGATGCGCGGGCGGCTGGTGCTTGGCATCGCCGATGGCTGGCTGAAAGCGGATGGCGAGCCCATATACGCGGCAACAGACCTCAAGGTGGGTCTGTCAAAGCAATCGGCGGTCGCCTGATCGTCACCAGACACTCTGGAAGGAGCAGCCCATGAGACGGGTCGTAGTGACAGGCCTCGGCATCGTGTCGTCGATCGGTAACAATGCCAACGAGGTGCAGACCTCGCTCCACGATGCCAAATCCGGCATCAGCTTCTCCGATTCCTTCGCCGAACACGGCTTCCGCTGCCAGGTATGGGGGGCGCCGACGCTCGACCCCTCAGCCATGATCGACCGCCGGGCAATGCGGTTCCTGTCGCAAGGTGCCGCCTGGAACCATGTCGCCATGGATCAGGCGATCACGGATGCAGGACTTGGCGAGAACGACATCACCAATGAGCGCACCGGCATCGTCATGGGATCGGGCGGACCGTCGACCCGAACTATCGTCGAAGCGGCCGAAACCACCCTCAAGAACGGCAGCCCCAAGCGCATCGGTCCGTTTGCCGTGCCGAAGGCGATGTCCTCAACCGCCTCGGCGACGCTTGCCACCTGGTTCAAGATCCACGGCGTCAACTATTCGATCTCCTCAGCCTGCTCAACTTCGGCCCATTGCATCGGCAATGGCTACGAGCTGATCCAGTGGGGCAAGCAGGACATGGTCTTCGCTGGCGGCCATGAGGATCTCGACTGGACGATGTCGGACCTGTTCGACGCGATGGGCGCCATGTCGTCGAAATACAACGACAGGGCATCGGTCGCGTCCCGCGCCTACGACGTCGATCGCGACGGTTTCGTCATTGCCGGCGGCGCCGGCGTGCTGGTTCTGGAAGAGCTCGAGCATGCCAAGGCGCGCGGTGCCAAGATCTATGCCGAGATCGTCGGCTATGGCGCGACCTCCGACGGCCACGACATGGTGGCGCCTTCGGGCGAAGGTGCGGTGCGCTGCATGCGGCAGGCGCTGGCGACCGTTTCTTCGCCGATCGACTACATCAACACGCACGGTACCTCGACGCCGGTCGGCGATTCCAAGGAAATGGGCGCGATCCGCGAAGTGTTCGGCGAGAAGATGCCTTTCATCACCTCGACGAAATCGCTGACCGGTCATTCGCTGGGTGCGGCCGGCGTGCAGGAATCGATCTATTCGATCCTGATGATGCAAGGCGGCTTCATTGGCGAAAGCGCCCATATCGAGAACCTCGATCCGGAATTCGAGGGCATGCCGATCGTGCGAAAGCGCATCGATAACGCCAGGATCGACACTGTTTTGTCCAATTCGTTCGGTTTCGGTGGCACCAACGCAACGCTGGTTTTCCAGCGCTATTCCGCATAAGGGATTTTTCCGGCCATGGACGGATTGATGAAGGGCAAGCGCGGGCTTGTCATGGGTGTCGCCAACGATCATTCGATCGCCTGGGGCATCGCCAAGAAATTGTCCGAACATGGGGCGGAACTCGCCTTCACCTATCAGGGTGAAGCGTTCGGGCGCCGGGTCAAGCCGCTCGCCGACAGGCTTGGTACATCGCTGGTGGTGCCTTGCGATGTCGAGGACAGCGCATCAGTCAGCGCCACCTTCGAGACTTTGGGCAAGGCTTGGGGTGGGCTGGACTTCGTCGTCCATGCCATCGGCTTTTCCGACAAGAATGAACTGAAGGGTCTTTACGCCGACACCAGCCGCGACAATTTCGTCCGCACCATGGTCATCTCCTGCTACTCCTTCACCGAGATCGCCCGTCACGCCGCCAGACTGATGGGGGACAGCGGCTCGATGATCACGCTGACCTATGCGGGCTCCGTTCGCGTCATGCCGAACTACAACGTGATGGGCGTCGCCAAGGCCGGGCTGGAAGCCAGCGTCCGCTATCTCGCCAATGACTACGGTCCGCGCGGCATCAGGGTGAACGGCATATCGGCGGGACCGGTGCGGACACTGGCCGGCGCCGGGATTTCCGATGCACGCCATATGTTTTCCTACCAGCAGCGCAACTCGCCGCTGCGCCGCACTGTGACCATCGACGAGGTCGGCGGTTCGGCGCTCTACCTCTTGTCCGATCTGTCGTCGGGTGTCACCGGCGAAATCCACTATGTCGATTCCGGCTATCACATCGTATCCATGCCGACGCTCGACGAGTTGAAGCAGACCGACGGCGGCAGGGACTAGCCGGTCCAGTAAAAATATTAATATTCGCCGCAACTAATTTTAAGGATATGTCCGCTAGAAGGCCCCGTTACTGGGGACTTTGTAATGGCTGCTGCCAGCAATCCGACGCGAACACCGATATTCCGATTGCTCACTATTGCCAGCTCGGGCATCGGCAGTTTCATCCTCGGGCTGTGGGGCCTCAGATTCGGTTTCGGCGACGGCCTTGCCTCCATGCAGACCGGAACAATGATCGCCATCATAGCGGCCCTTTGCGCGCTCGCTTCGGCGGGAGCGGCGCTGTCCTTCTTTGCCGGCGTCGATGAATCGGCGGACTATGTCTTCAAGGAAACCCATTTCGACAAGCTGACCGGCCTGCTGGCGCGCCCGGCAATGGTCGGCAGGATTGCCGATGCCGCATCCGCAACGATGAAGACCGGCGAACCGGTGTTTCTCATCGACATCGATATCGACCGTTTCAAGCAGATCAACGACGCGATCGGCTACAGCCAGGGCGACGAGCTGATCGTCGCCTTCACCAGCCGGCTGAAGGCAGCAATGCCGGAGGGCGCGGTGATCGGGCGCATCGGCGCCGGCGAGTTCGCCGTGCTCATCACCGATCGGGAGATAGAAGGGCCGCTGGAAAGCGCCGTCGAGAAGCTCATCGAGAAGATGATGGAGCCCTACCAGCTCAGTTCCCACCTGCAATCGGTCAGCCTGTCTGTGGGCATCGTGGCAATGCCGAAGGATGGCGTCGATCCCGTGCTCGTCCTGCGCCGTTCCAATCTGGCGCTGCAGAATGCGCGCGCCAGCGGGGTAGGCAATTGGTCGGTCTTCCATTCCGACATGAGCCAGGTCGCGGATTATCGCCAGTGGGTCGAATCGGAATTGCACATCGCCTTCGACCGCGGCGATTTCGATCTCCACTACCAGCCGCAACTCGACCTTCCGAGCGGCCGTATCGTCGGCTACGAGGCGCTGATCCGCTGGCGGCATCCCGAACGCGGCATGATCCCACCCATGGAGTTCATTCCGATCGCCGAGGAAACCGGCATGATCGGCCCGATCGGCGAATGGGTGCTGCGCAAGGCCTGCAGCGATGCCCGCCATCTGCCCGAGGACTGTTTTGTTGCCGTCAACATCTCGCCGGTCCAGTTCATGACCAAGGATTTCGTCGGCATCGTGCGTGACACGATGGCGAGCACCGGCATCAGGCCGTCGCGGCTGGAGCTGGAAGTCACCGAGACGGCGATGATGCAGGACCGCGACCGCGCCGCCGCCATACTGCGGCAGCTTGCCGACATGGGCATCTCAGTCGCCGTCGACGATTTCGGCACCGGCTATTCCAATCTCAGCTATCTGATCGATTTCTCGTTCGGCAAGCTGAAGATCGACCGCTCCTTCGTCAGCCGCATCGACACCGATTCTAGCTCTGGGGCGGTGGTTTCGACCATTGTCGGGCTCTCGCGGGCGCTTGGCGTCAGCATCATCGCCGAAGGCGTCGAGACCGAAAACCAGGCGACGCTGCTTCGCGCGGCCGGCTGCGAAGTGGTGCAAGGCTTTCTGTACGGCCGGCCCGCGCCACTCGAGCTTGGCGAAGCGCTTACGATCCACGGGACCCGCGAACGGCGCGTCGCCAACCTGCACTGACTGGTATCCCTCAGCCGCTCACTCCCAATGCTTTTGCGCGACAAGCGCTAGCGGCGCGCGGCGAAGATCTTGAACATGCCGTCGCGGGCGGTCTCGGCGTGACTTGAGAAGGCGGCCGCCAACACCGGCTCGTAGGGAAGTTGACGGTTTGCCACCATGAACAGCCGCCCGCCCGGTTTCAGCGCCTTCGCCGCCGCGCGGATCATGCCGGCGCCGATCTCCGGCTCAGTCGCCCGGCTGCGGTGAAAGGGCGGATTCATGACAATTGCGTCGTAGCGGCGCTCAACCGCTTCGCTGAGAAGATCCAGCCAGAAGAAACGCGGATTTGCCGTTGTGCCGCCGACATTGCGCTTTGCCGCTTCGAGCGAGGCGAAGTCCGCCTCGTAAAGGTCGAGCTCCGATATGCCTGGCGAGCGTGCCGCCACCTCGGCTGCCATATAGCCCCAGCCGGCGCAGAAATCGGCAACGTTGCCGCGCAGGTCGTTGGGCAGATTCTCCACCAGGAGTTTCGAACCCGCATCGACCTTGTCGAAAGAGAACATGCCTGGTGCAGTGTGGAAACGGCCCTCGACCAGAAGGGCTGGATTGGCGGCGCGAAGCCCTGCCGCGGCCCCGGTATCAGCCGGCCGGCGAAGCCAGAAGGCGATGCCGTGGTGTTTTGGCAGATGGCCGTCGAGCGGTATCAGTTCGTCGATGCGCTTGCGCAGGCTGGCAATGCCGTCCTCCTTGCCACCGGCAACGACGATCAATCCGCCTGATGCCACGCGTTCCAGCGCCTCGGCGATGCGCAATTCGTTTTGTCCTCGATGACGGCCGGCAAGGATCAGCGCCATGTCAAATCCGCTGCCTTCGGCTTGCGGGGTGACGCTGAAACCCGACGCCTGCAAGACGCGAAAATGCGGCCGGAAGCCTTGCACCAAGTGAAGCGCGGCGTCGAAGCCCTGGGGTAGGCGAAAACCGGGTTCCGCACCTAGAAAGAGCACGCGCTCGCCCTTTCGCGGCAAGGCAATAGCCTCGGCCTCGAACGGATGGAACAGCGTCTTCAGCGGCTCGGCGGACATTCTGATGGCTCTATAAACGAAAACGGGCGCGACATCGCCGCGCCCGTTCGATTTGCATTCTCAGAACGTTCAGGCGGCGTTTTCTTCGCCTTCGGCCTTCTTGTCGCGGACGATTTCCTTGCCGGTGGCCTGGTCGACGACCTTCATCGACAGGCGGACCTTGCCGCGCTCATCGAAGCCCATCAGCTTGACCCAGACTTTGTCGCCTTCCTTGACGACGTCGGAGGTCTTGGCGACACGGTCGTTGGCGAGTTGCGAGATGTGGACGAGGCCGTCACGCGGACCGAAGAAGTTGACGAAGGCGCCGAAGTCGGCGGTCTTGACGACCGTGCCTTCGTAGATCTCGCCGACTTCCGGCTCGGCGACGATGGTGTGGATCCACTTCTTCGCCGCCTCGATCTCCTTGGCGTTGGACGAGGCGATCTTGACGGTGCCATCGTCCTCGATGTTGATCTTGGCGCCGGTCTTTTCGACAATCTCGCGGATGACCTTGCCGCCCGATCCGATGACGTCGCGGATCTTGTCGGTCGGGATGTGCATGACCTCAATGCGCGGCGCGAACTCGCCGAGCTCGGCACGCGCGCCGGAGAGCGCATGGGACATTTCGCCGAGGATATGCTGACGGCCGTCCTTGGCCTGGTCGAGCGCGATCTTCATGATCTCTTCGGTGATGCCCTCGATCTTGATGTCCATCTGCAACGAGGTGATGCCGTTGGCCGTGCCGGCGACCTTAAAGTCCATGTCGCCGAGGTGATCCTCGTCGCCGAGAATGTCGGAGAGAACCGCGAAGCGCTCGCCTTCCTTGATCAGGCCCATGGCGATACCGGCGACGGGCTTGGCCAGCGGCACACCGGCATCCATCAGCGCCAGCGAGGTGCCGCAGACGGTGGCCATCGATGACGAACCGTTGGACTCGGTGATCTCCGAGACGACGCGCAGCGTGTAGGGGAACTGGTCCGCGGTCGGCAGCATCGGACGAATGGCGCGCCAGGCGAGCTTGCCGTGGCCGATTTCGCGGCGGCCCGGCGAACCCATGCGGCCGGTTTCACCGACGGAATAGGGAGGAAAGTTGTAGTGCAGGAGGAACTTCTCCTTGTACATGCCGGTCAGTGAATCGACATACTGCTCGTCCTCGCCGGTGCCGAGCGTGGCAACGACCAGCGCCTGGGTCTCGCCGCGGGTGAACAGCGCCGAACCGTGCGTGCGCGGCAGGACGCCGACTTCGGAGACGATCTTGCGGACCGTCTTCAGGTCGCGGCCGTCGATGCGCGAGCCGGTGTCGAGGATGTTCCAGCGCACGACCTTGGCCTGGAGTTCCTTGAACACGCTGCCGATCTGCTCGGACGTGTACTTGGCCTCTTCGCCTTCGGCCGGCGCGAACGCGGTCTTGACCTTCGCCTTGACGGCGTCGACGGCGGCATAGCGCTTCTGCTTGTCGGTGATCTTGTAGGCTTCGCGAAGCTCGTCGCCAACGATCTTCAGCATCTCGGCTTCGAGCGCGGAATAGTCCGGCGCGGTAAAATCGCGGGGATCCTTGGCGGCGACCTCGGCCAGCTTAATGATCGCGTCGATCACCGGCTGGAAGCCCCGGTGGCCGAACATGACGGCGCCGAGCATCAGATCCTCGCCGAGCTCCTTGGCTTCGGACTCGACCATCAGCACGGCGTCGGCGGTGCCGGCGACGACGAGATCAAGCTTGGATTCCTGCATTTCGTCGACATGTGGGTTGAGCACATATTCGCCGTTGATGTAGCCGACGCGGGCGCCGCCGACCGGGCCCATAAAGGGCACGCCGGACAGCGTCAGAGCCGCCGAAGTGGCGACGATCGACAGGATGTCCGGATCGTTCTCGAGGTCGTGCTGGACGACGGTGACGACAATCTGCGTGTCGTTCTTGTAGCCGTCGGCGAAAAGCGGGCGGATCGGGCGGTCGATCAGGCGGGAAACCAGCGTTTCCTTCTCGCTCGGACGACCTTCGCGCTTGAAATAGCCGCCCGGGATCTTGCCGGCGGCATAGGTCTTTTCCTGGTAGTTGACGGTCAGCGGGAAGAAATCGAGGCCGGGCTTCGGCTCCTTCATCGAAACGACGGTGGCGAGAACCTTGGTTTCGCCGTAGGTGGCTAGTACTGCGCCGTCGGCCTGGCGGGCGATCTTGCCGGTTTCCAGGATGAGCGGGCGACCGCCCCATTCGATTTCCACTTTGTGGTGATTGAACATGTCTTGTCCTTAATATGCGGAAAAGGCCGCGCCGTTTCAGCGTGCGCGAATGACCCTTTCCCTTGGCTTCCTTTCTCGGGCAGCCACGGGCAAGACAACGGGAAGCTCGGGTAAATCCGGCGCGGTGGCCGCACGAGCGTCCTGCAATCCTGCCCCATGACCGTCCATGGGCGGTTTCGAGTGGCCCTCTGCACGCTCGAAACCGGATCTGGCCAATCGATGCGACTGGCAGAATGCGCGACCGGCGGACTTTCCGAAGAAAGCCCGCCGGTCAATTCGTCAACGGCGCAGACCGAGCTTCTCGATCAGCGTCTGGTAGCGCGCGTCATCCTTGCGCTTGAGATAATCAAGCAGGCTGCGGCGCTGGGAGACGAGAGCGAGTAGACCACGGCGGGAATGGTTATCCTTCTTGTGGTCCTTGAAATGATCGGTCAGGTTCTTGATGCGCTCGGAAAGGATGGCCACCTGGACTTCCGGAGACCCGGTATCGCCCTTGGCGGTTGCGAATTCACCCATCAATTCCTTCTTGCGCTCGGCAGTAATCGACATCGTGTTTTTCCTTATCTGTTTGAGGAAACGGGTCGCCCTCAGCCGGGATGTCGTCCAGCAGGGGCCGGTGCAAGCAAAGCGTCAGTGCGCGATGCTGCGGCGCATATAGTGCAATTCCCAGGAAAACACCAGCCCAATTCACAAGCCGGCTTTCTCACGGCTTTCGCGAGAGAAACGAAGACTTTCGCCTCCACTAAAGCCACTTCTTCCATTTGAAGAAGGCGACAAGAGAAACCGCGACAAGCAACATGAAGGCGAGCGCAGCCGGATAACCATAGTGAGCTTTCAGCTCCGGCATGTTCCATGGCGAGGTTTCGGGGTCGAAATTCATGCCCCACACACCAACGAGGAAGGTGAGCGGCATGAAGATGACCGAGACGATGGTCAGGTAGGAGATGACGTCGTTGGTGCGCGCCTGGCTCAGCGACAGATGCATCTCGATGAGGCCGGTCAGCATGTCGCGCTGGGTTTCGACCAGTTCGATGAGCCGAAGCGAATGATCGAGCGTGTCGTTGAGGAATATCTTGGTCTCAGCCTTCACATAGGGCACGTCGTTGCGGATCAGCGTCGCCAGCGCATCGCGCATCGGCCAGAGCACGCCTTTCAACACATTGGCGTCGCGCCGCAACTCGTGCAACTGCCGCATCTGGTGCTTGTGCGTCGTGTGCAGCATCTGGTCCTCGATGCCGTCGACCAGTTCGCCGGCGGTCTCGATCGGCGGGAAATAGCTGTCGACGATGGCGTCGATCAGCGCATAGGCGAGGTAATCGGCGCCGCGCGAGCGCAGGCGATTAGGCACCGAGCTTCCGATGCGCTTGCGCACGGGATCGAACGGATCGCCCTCGCGCTCCTGGAAGGTGACGACGAAGTTCCTGCCGAAGAAGACGGCGATCTGCTCATAGCGATGCGCCGTGACATCATCGATCATCCTGACGACGACGAAGGCATGGTCTTCGAAGAAATCCACCTTCGGCCGCTGGCCGGTGTTGACGACATCTTCCAGCGCCAGCGGATGCAGGCTGAAAATACGGCCGATCTCCTCGATCAGCGGGATGTTGGCAAGGCCGGTGCAGTCGAGCCAGATGACCGGCCAATTGTCGCAATGGGTGTTGAGGTCGTCGATGCTGGCATTTTCGATCGTCTCGAACTTGTCGGGCGCGATCAACGTCAGCCGCAGCTCGGACCGGCGGGCCGCCGGATCTGCAATCAGCGTGCCTGGCGATGCACCTACCGGCGGCCGCCGCGTTACGACCGGCGCCCGCTTCCTGACCGTCTCAGCCTTTGCCATGTGTCCCCCGGGATAGACGTCCGATTGAGATTAGACGATGGGATTCACCCGGCAAAGACCCGCTTCGGCTTGAACATGCCTTGCTCGATGGCGCCGATGGCGACCAGCTTGCCACGTGCCGTGGCGCAGGCTTCCTCGGCCTCCACCGGCGCGTCGCGGCCGCGGATGATGACCGGATTGCCGAGCCGGATTTTCGTCGCCGCATCGTCGCTGATGGCAATCTGCGGCAGGCAGTCGAGCGCCGCAGCGGTGTCGACCAGAAGTGCGTCGATGGCTGTGAAGTCGACCGGGAGATCGGGAGCCTCTGATGCAGCATCGGCCGTATCCGGATCCTCACCGCCCTGTTCGCCGAAACGCGCTGCTTCCAGTTCGGCGAGGGTGACGAAATCATCCTGCGTGAACGGCTCGACCTCGATCCGGCGCAGCTCGGCGATGTGGCCGAAGCAGCCGAGGTCGCGGCCCATGTCGCGGGCCAGCGAGCGCACATAGGTACCCTTGCCGCATTCGACCTCGAAAATGGTGTAGTCGGCGGCTTGCTCGACCAGGTCGAGACGGCCGATCTCGACCTCGCGCGGCGGAATGTCGACCGTCTCGCCGTCGCGGGCGAGGTCGTAGGCACGTTCGCCAGCGATCTTGATGGCCGAGAATTGCGGCGGCGTCTGCATGATGATGCCGGTGTACTTCGGCAGCAGTGCCCGAACATCGGCTTCTGCCGGCCGCTGCTCGGAACTCTTCGTCACCGGACCTTCGAGGTCATCGGTTGAACGCTCCTCACCCCAGGCAACGGTGAAGCGATAAATCTTGGCGCCGTCCTGGACATAGGGGACGGTCTTGGTCGCCTCGCCGAGCGCGATCGGCAGCATGCCGGAGGCGAGCGGGTCGAGCGTGCCGGCATGGCCGGCCTTTTCCGCCTGGAACAGCCATTTGATCTTGGAGACGGCTTCGGTCGAGCCCATGCCAACCGGCTTGTCCAGCACCAGCCAGCCAGAGACCGGCCGGCCTTTCTTCTTGCTGCGGCGCGCCACTATTTTTCGTCCTTGTCGTTGTCGATACCGAGATCATTGTCGCTGCCGAGGTCGCGCGCCACTTCGGGCGAGTGCAGCAATTCGTTGATCTTCTGGAAATTGTCGTAGCTGGTGTCGAGCCGGAAGCGGAATTCCGGCATGTACTTCATCTGCCTAAGCGCACCGGAAACGCGACCGCGCACGAATTTCGCGTGCTTGTTGAGCGCCTCGACCACGGCGTCAGTATCCTTGACGCCGAGCGGCGAGACGAAGGCTGTGGCGATCTTCAGATCAGGCGACATCCGTACTTCCGAGACCGAAACCACTGCATTTTCAATCAGCGGATCGGTGATCTCGCCGCGCTGCAGGGTTTCGGACAGCGCATGACGCACCTGTTCGCCGACGCGCAGCATGCGCTGGGATGGACCTGATGTAGTTGGACGGGGCATTTTTTCATGTCCTGAAATCGTGAGGCTAGGGATGGGACCAGGCCACATGTCTCATATGTTTTGGGCGGCAGCCTTTCGACCACCGCCCGGTCATTTCGACAGTATACGAACTCAGAGCGTCCGGGTCACCATCTCGACGCGGAAGCACTCGATGACGTCGCCGACGCGCATGTCCTCGTAGTTCTGGAAGGCCATGCCGCATTCCTGGCCGCCGGGAACTTCCGAAACCTCGTCCTTGAAGCGCTTCAGGGTCTTCAGCGTGCCTTCGTGGATGACGACGTTGTCGCGGATCAGGCGCACGCCTGCACCACGCTCGACCTTGCCTTCGGTGACACGGCAGCCGGCGATCTTGCCAACCTTGGTGATGTCGAAGATCTCGAGGATCTCGGCATTGCCGATGAAGGTCTCGCGGCGCTCCGGCGAGAGCAGGCCCGAAAGTGCTGCCTTCACGTCATCGACGAGATTGTAGATGATCGAGTAGTAGCGGATCTCGATGCCTGCCGCGGCGGCAGCCGCACGCGCCTGTACATTGGCGCGGACGTTGAAGCCGATGATCGCGGCCCCGGAAGTCTCCGCCAGCGACACGTCGCTTTCGGTGATGCCGCCGGCGCCGGCATGGACGATGCGTGCGCGCACCTCGTCGGTGCCGAGCTTGTCGAGCGCGGCGTTGATCGCCTCGATCGAGCCCTGCACGTCGCCCTTGATGACTAGCGGGAATTCCTTCAGGCCGCTCGTCTGCAATTGCGACATCATCTGTTCGAGCGAGCCGCGCTGGCCGGCATGCTTGGCCACCGCCTTCTCGCGCGCCAGGCGCTGACGATATTCGGTGATCTCGCGGGCGCGGGCCTCGTTGTTGACCACGGCGAAACGGTCACCGGCCTGCGGCGTGCCTTGCAGGCCAAGCACCTCGACCGGCATCGCCGGCGGGGCTTCCTTGACCTGCTCGCCACGATCGTTGACCAGCGCGCGCACCCGGCCCCATTCATTGCCGGCGACAAGGATGTCGCCCGGCATCAGCGTGCCGGTCTGCACCAGCACGGTGGCGACGGGACCACGGCCCTTGTCGAGCTGGGCCTCGATGACGACGCCTTCGGCGGTACGATCCGGATTGGCCTTGAGGTCGAGGATTTCTGCCTGCAGCAGGATCGCTTCGAGCAGCTTGTCGAGATTGGTGCCCTTGGTTGCCGACACTTCGACGTCCAGGACCTCACCGCCCATCGATTCTACAAAGACCTCATGGCGCAGCAGTTCCGAACGCACTTTCTGCGCATCGGCCTGCGGCTTGTCGATCTTGTTGATCGCCACGATGATCGGCACACCGGCCGCCTTGGCATGGCTGATCGATTCGATCGTCTGCGGCATCACACTGTCGTCGGCTGCCACCACGAGGATGGCGATGTCGGTCGCCTGGGCGCCGCGGGCACGCATCGCCGTGAAGGCGGCGTGGCCGGGCGTGTCGATGAAGGTGATCTTGTGGCCGTTCTTCTCGACCTGATAGGCACCGATATGCTGGGTGATGCCGCCAGCCTCGCCGGATACGACATTGGCGTTGCGGATGGCATCGAGCAACGAGGTCTTGCCGTGGTCGACGTGGCCCATGATGGTCACTACCGGCGGACGCGACTCGAGATCTTCGGGACGGTCGGCGATATTGAACAGGCCTTCCTCGATGTCGGACTCGGCGACGCGGCGAACCGTGTGGCCGAATTCAGTGGCGACCAGTTCGGCCGTGTCGGCGTCGATGACGTCGCCCGGCTTCAGGATCTGGCCCTGCTTCATGAAGAACTTGACCACATCGACGGCGCGCTCGGACATGCGCTGCGCCAGTTCCTGGATGGTGATGGTTTCGGGCAGGATCACTTCGCGCATGACTTTCTCGCGCGGCTCGTTGTGCATCGCGCGCTTGAATTTCTCCTGACGCCGACGCATCGACGACAGCGAACGGGCGCGCGCATCCTCCTCTGAAAGCGCGGTGTTGAGCGTCAGCTTGCCACGGCGGCGATCTTCCTCGCCCTTGGTGGGCTTGGCCGGACGTGCCACCTCGGGGGTGACCAGACGTCGTACAGGAGCACCGGCGCCGGCACGTTTCGGCTTGACGTCCTCGTCGTCGTCGACGGTCGCCAGTTCGGCGGCAAGCGGCGCGCGGCGGCGCGCCTCTTCCTCGGCACGGCGGCGGGACTCGGCCTCGGTCTGCAGCCGCGCCTCTTCCTCGGCCTGACGGCGCGCGGATTCCTCGCGCTCACGCTTGCGGCGCTCTTCATCCTCGGCGCGGCGCTTGGCCTCGTCGATGGCGCGCTGGCGATCCTCGACGTCGCGGACCTTGGAACCTTCGAGGGCCCGGCGGCGCGCTTCCATCTCATTGCGCGACAATTCGTTCAGCACCATGCCGCCGCGTTCGACCGGTTGCGGAGGTGGCGGCGCCTTGGGTGCTTCCTGCACGACAGGCGCTGCCGCGACCGGCGGCTTAGGCGTGAAGACGGACACAGGAGCAGCGGCCGGCTCCGGCTTGTCGCCGGGCAGCGAGAACTTGCGCTTCTTGGTCTCGACGACGACCGACTTGGTGCGGCCGTGCGAGAAATTCTGGCGCACCGTGCCCTGTTCCGTACCGGGGCGCTTCAGCGTCAAAGTCTTCTTCGGCGTAACACTCAACGTCTTGTCGTCGCCCGATTTCGTATCGCTCATTCCATATCCTCTGCGGCATCATCTTCGTCAGCAACGGCCGCAAGCATTGCCAGATCGTCCGGGGAACCGCCCCGATACCGGTCGAGCGCAACCATGCGCTTCTGGACCGCCCTGCCCGCGTCTCCCGCGAGAACGGCAGCATGTATCACATTTGTACCCCCCAATGCCAAGCTCAACTCGGCCTCGGAGAAAAGTTTGTAGGCAAGGATGACCGGCCCGCCGAGATGGACGGTTGCCCGGCGCGCCTGGCTGATCTTGCGCACGCCATCATCGGACGCCTCGGCCGCGTGGAGCACGAAAAGCGCCAGCCCGCCGCGCACCGCGCTCTCGACTTTCGTGGCGCCGAGCGCGATTGCGCCTGCCTTGCGAGCAAGTCCCAGCATACCCAGAGCGGATCTGGAAAGCAGCCCATCAACCATACCACCGAGATCGGTCGGCACGGCCACTTGCGCCTTGAAGGCGCGGGCAAACAGGTTTTTCGCTGCCGCCTTGTCGATATGTAGGCGGTCGGCCGTCACCCAGCAACCACGGCCGGGCAGGTTTTTCTTGATGTCCGGAACGACGGCCGAATCCGGGCCGACGACGAAACGGATCAATTCATCCGGTTCGGCCTGTCTGCGCGTGACGATGCAGGTGCGATCGTTCATCTCGTCCAAGGGCGGGTTGTGTGCGATGCGGTTTCACCTCACGCACCGACGGCTTCGTCAGCCGGCGCTTCCTGGGCCGCAACCTCGTCCTCGGTGATCCAGCCGGCCTTGAGGCGGGCAGCCAGAACCATCTGCTCGGCATCGGCACGCGACACGCCGTGATTGGCGAGCACGCCAGGGAATACCTTCGTCTCGCCGTCCTTGCGTTCCTTCCATCCGGTGAGATCGTCGGCGGCATAGCCGGCGAAGTCCTCGATCGTCTTTACGCCATCCTCGCCGAGCGTCACCATCATGGCTGTGGTGATACCGGGGATCTCGCGCAGTTCGTCCTCAACGCCAAGCGCCTTGCGCTTGTCGTCGTGCTCGGCCTCGATCTTCTCCAGATATTCGCGGGCGCGGGTCTGGATTTCCGAAGCGGTGTCCTCATCGAAGCCGTCGATCGAAGCGATCTCGCCGGCGTCGACATAGGCGACCTCCTCGACGCTGGTGAAGCCTTCCGAGGCGAGCACCTGGCCTACCATTTCATCGACATCTAGGGCTTCCATGAACAGCGACGAGCGCTCGACGAATTCCTTCTGACGACGCTCGCTCTCTTCCTGCTCGGTCAGGATGTCGATATCCCAGCCGGTGAGCTGCGAGGCAAGCCGCACGTTCTGGCCGCGGCGGCCGATGGCCAGCGAGAGCTGGTCGTCCGGCACCACGACCTCGATGCGCTCGGCGTCCTCGTCGAGGACGACCTTGGCGACTTCGGCCGGCTGCAGCGCGTTGACGATGAAGGACGCGGCCGAAGGCGACCACGGAATGATATCGATCTTCTCGCCCTGCAACTCGCCGACCACCGCCTGGACGCGGGAACCGCGCATACCGACGCAGGCGCCGACCGGGTCGATCGATGAGTCACGCGAGATGACGGCGATCTTGGCGCGCGAACCGGGGTCGCGGGCCACCGACTTGATCTCGATGATGCCGTCGTAGATCTCCGGCACTTCCATGGTGAACAGCTTGGCCATGAACTGGGGATGGGTGCGCGACAGGAAAATCTGCGGGCCGCGCTGCTCGCGGCGCACGTCATAGACATAGGCGCGGACACGATCGCCATATTTGTAGTTCTCGCGCGGGATCAGTTCGTCACGGCGGATGATCGCCTCGCCGCGGCCGAGATCGACGATGACGTTGCCGTACTCGACGCGCTTGACCGTGCCGTTGACGATCTCGCCTATACGATCCTTGTATTCGTCATACTGGCGATCGCGCTCGGCTTCGCGCACTTTCTGGACGATGACCTGCTTGGCCGACTGAGCGGCGATGCGGCCGAAATCCATTGGCGGCAGCTGTTCAGCGATGAAGTCGCCGAGCTGGGCGTCGGGGTTGCGCTCGCGCGCCGAGGAAATGGCGATCTGCGTGGCATAGTCGTCGACCTTCTCGACCACTTCCATCAGCCGCTGCAGCTTCATCTCGCCGGTGTTGGCGTTGATGTCGGCGCGGATGTTGGTCTCCTGGCCATAGCGCGAGCGCGCCGCCTTCTGGATCGCATCGGCCATGGCGGCGATGACGATCGACTTGTCGATCGACTTTTCACGCGCGACCGCGTCGGCGATCTGCAGCAGTTCAAGCCTGTTGGCGCTTACAACCATTTCTTTATCTCCCGAGCTTGTTGCCGAGCCTTTGCGCCCGGCAGCCCAATCACATTTCCTGTTCGGTTTCTTCCGTGGCGCCCGCTTCCACGCCCTCTGGCGCGTCGTCTTCGGGTTCGCCGCGGCGCTTTTTTGCTTCCTTGCGCGCCCTGTTGTCCTTCGACAGGGCATCGCGGATGAGATCGTCGGTCAGCACCAGCCGCGCATCGGCAATCGCGTCGTAAGGCACGTGCACCGTAGGCTCCTCGCCATAGGCGGCCTTGTCACGCTCGATCAGCACGTCGTTTTCACCGGCCTCGGCGATCTTGCCCTTGAAGCGTTTGCGTTCGGCAACGAGGACCGAGGTTTCCATCTTGATCAGATGGCCGGTCCAGGTCGCGAAGTCCGACTTGCGTACCAGCGGCCGGTCGATGCCCGGCGACGACACTTCGAGATGATACGCCTTTTCGATCGGATCATCGACATCGAGCGCTGGCGACACCGCGCGGCTGACCTCTTCGCAATCCTCGACGGTCATGGTGCCGTCCTCGCGTTCGGCCATGATCTGCAGCGTCAGCCCGTTCTGGCCCGACAGATGCACCCGCACGAGGCGGAACCCGATGCCGCGCAGCACTGGCTGCACGATCAGCGCGATACGCGCATCGATGCCGCTTTCGCGGATGATACGGTCGTCGGCCTGGCTTGCCGCTGCGGTCATTCGATCCTGTCGCTCTTTCCATGGGCAGTTGGCAAACCCTAAACAGGATTGCCACTGCCTTATTCTCAGCTTGCGCATCGGATTCAGCCGAAAACCACTTAGCGCTTTCGGTCCGATGCGCCGGGCAGGTAATAAAAAAGAGCGGGACCGGGTGGACCCACTCTTCGTCATACCGACCAAGAATTTGAGGCTGATATAGACGATACCGGCCGGCGTTTCAAGTCTGCTTAGGAGCCTGTGTGGGTCGGGCGGCAGACAGTCAGCCCGGCAATCCGGCAATCCGGCAATGATGTGCGGCTAATGGTGGAGGAGACGGGGCAGCCTTGCGCCTGGCGCAGGGCGACCATGCAGTAACACCGCTGTGATTGGAGATGCATCATACCTATCTATGTTGCATCGCACAAAAAGCGCGCGGTGGCGCGCGAAAGGTCTGATATCATGGGTAGCCGTAAACTGTTTTCCGCCATTGGCGAGATCTTCACCACATTCGGCAGCGCCGTTGCCGCGTCGAGGGCCGTCGAAGCTGGCCGCAAGCCGCGCGCCAACGATCTGCGCAAGCTCGGCATGGACCCAAGCGCCTTCGATAAAATCGGCCGCTTCTGAGGCAGCCTGCTTGCCGGCTTGATGCCTAAAGCGCGTCGACGCGTTTTGGATTGTTGTTTTTTGCGCGACGTGCAGTAGGCCAATTTGGCGTCTGAACGTCACGCGGTGACGGTGGTATTGCCGAACAGGCGCTATTTCCGAACGAAGGTGAGATAGGCCGGCCGCCGGCCCTCGCGAATGGCCTTTGCCTCGTAGCGCGTCCCCGGCCAGGCTTCATAAGGCTGATGCCAGTCGGCCGCCTCGCCGGCCTGCCACACGAATGCATCATGCGCCCTGCAGTTGAGCAGTGTCCAGTTCACATAGCTATCGATATCGGAAGCGAAGCGGAACTTTCCGCCAGGCTGCAGGACGCGCGCGAAACGGTCGAGATTGAGGGGACTGACGAAGCGGCGCTTCCAGTGTTTCTTCTTCGGCCAGGGATCTGGATAGAGAAGGTCGATGCCGTCGAGCGAGGCTTGCGGCAGCCAGTCGAGCAGGCGCGTGGCGTCGTCATCGTAGACCCGAAGATTGGCAAGCGGCCGTTCCCTGACCGCCATCATCATCTTGGCCATGCCGTTGACGAAAGGCTCGACGCCGATAAAGCCGGTCGCCGGAGACGCCGTCGCGCGATGCAACAGGTGCTCGCCACCGCCGAAACCGATTTCGAGGTGGATCGCGCCGACATCGGCTTCGAACAGGCTACGCAGATCGGCCGGCGGTGCCGCAGTCAGATCGAGCCGGTATGTCCTGAAGCCGGTTTCCAGTGCCGCCTGCTGCTGCGGACGGATGGTCTTGCCGCGCCGGCGACCGAAGAACGCTTCGGTCGCACGGCTTGGCCGGTCTTTCGGGTCCCGGTTTTCCGGATCCCGGTCTTTCGGATCCATGGGCGTCGCGGTTAGGCGGCGACCGGGTCGGCGACCGCGTCCTTGAGCGCCTTGGCCAGATCGGTCTTCTCCCAAGAGAACGACCCGTCACGGCCGGCCTTGCGGCCGAAATGGCCGTAAGACGACGTCTTGGCGTAAATCGGCTTGTTGAGATCGAGGTGGCGGCGGATGCCGGACGGCGACAGGTCCATTACGCTGCGCAGCGCCTGCTCGAGCCTCGCCTCATCGACCTTGCCGGTGCCGTGCAGGTCGACATAGACCGACAATGGCTGGGCGACGCCGATGGCGTAGGAAAGCTGGATGGTGCAGCGATCAGCGAGCTTGGCCGCCACGACATTCTTGGCGAGGTAGCGCGCCGCATAGGCGGCGGAGCGGTCGACCTTGGTGGTGTCCTTGCCGGAGAAAGCACCGCCGCCATGGGGGGCTGCGCCACCATAGGTGTCGACAATGATCTTGCGGCCGGTCAGGCCGGCGTCGCCATCAGGCCCGCCGATGACAAACTTGCCCGTCGGGTTGATGTACCAGTTGCAATTGTCAGCGATCTTGAGATCGCCAAGCGCCTCGCGGATATAGGGTTCGACAACCTTGCGGACCTTCTTGGAATCCCAGGTCGCATCGAGATGCTGGGTCGACAGCACGATCTGCGTTGCCTCGGCCGCCTTGCCGTCGACATAGCGGACGGTGACCTGGCTTTTGGCATCCGGGCCAAGCCGGCCGGCATCGCCACTGCCCTCATGGCGCGCGGCGGCCAGCAGTTCGAGGATCTTGTGGCTATAGTAGATCGGCGCCGGCATCAGGTCGGGCGTCTCACGGCAGGCATAGCCGAACATGATGCCCTGGTCGCCGGCCCCTTCCTCGCCCTGGCGGTCGGAGGCATTGTCGACACCCTGGCCGATATCCGGCGACTGGCCGTGCAGCAGAACGTCGATCTTTGCCGTCTTCCAGTGGAAACCGGCCTGTTCGTAGCCGATTTCGCGGATGGCCTTGCGGGCGACCGATTTGAACTTCGCCGGATTGACGATCGGATGGCCGGCGGCATCCTTCAGGATGTTGCCTTCCTTGTCCTTCTTGAGCAGTGTCTCGGGAACGCGCACCTCGCCGGCGATGACGACGCGGTTCGTGGTCGCCAGCGTTTCGCAGGCGACGCGGACCTTCCAGGGATCCATGCCGGTCTTCCTGGCCTCTCGATAGACCAGATCGACGATCTCGTCGGAGATACGATCACAAACCTTGTCGGGATGACCCTCGGCAACGGATTCCGAGGTAAAGAAGTAGTTCTGCCGCGTCACGGGTGTCCCCTCTTGAAAAAATATCGGCAGGCTGCCGATCTTGGCGCGCCACGTGTTAGCGGTGCCAGCCGCCGCTCGTCAAGCGGCGTGGCCGCTCTGGCGTGAATTTCAATGCTATTATCTTCGTATCCTCAGATGGCGGCAGGGCGGCGGCGCCGTCCCTCGTTTTAACGGGCTGAAGAAAAACGGCTTTGGGGATGCGTGTCGAGCAAAATCGATCCCCGTTCCGCCATGTCCACGGAATGCAAATTCCGCGATGCGTGCGGCCACAGGAATTTGCGTGCCCCGCTATGACGCCCCAGCCTTTTTCGACCTTCAGCGGCCTGCCGGATCAATCAACTTCGTCGACGGAAAGGGCTTTCACCAGCTCGATGATCTTGCGGCGAACCTTCACGTCGGCGATCTTGACGAAGGCACGGTTGAGCTGGAGACCTTCCGGACTGCCGCAGAATTCGACGGCAAAAGTCATCGATGTATCTTCGGCAAACCCGCGGTTACCCACGGCCTCCTGGCCTGGCGCATCCTCGAAGAAGAAGGCGACAGGCACGCCGAGAATCGAGGCGATTGCCTGCAAGCGGCTGGCGCCGACGCGATTGGTCCCCTTTTCGTATTTCTGTATCTGCTGAAAGGTTATGCCGAGGTTCTCGCCCAGCTTTTCCTGACTCATTCCCAACATGTTTCGCCGAAGCCTGACACGACTTCCGACATGGATGTCGATAGGATTCGGCTTCTTCTTGTTCTCTTCTGTCATTTTTTTCCTCGCCGAATTTTTCCGGCTTTTTCTATTTTTTCTTGCCCAAACAAAGCCGGCGGCAGTGCCCCAACACAACGCCCCACCGACTTCGAGAAATTTCAGGCGCTTACAGTATGAGTTTCTAATGTGTCGACTGTCAATTCACCCGTAGCCTTTGCCTTACATTCAATGCGCATGCCGCAAGGGCAAGCAGCAACATGATCAGCATTCCGTTAAAGCGTCTTTGACCGGAGGAGACGATGGCTTGATTGGAAATCGGCACGCGGACATCGATGGCGCCGCGCGCGTCGATCGCCAGCGCGTCGACGATGCGTCCGCGCGGATCGACCACAGCGGAAATGCCGTTATTGGCTGCGCGCAAGAGGGGCACCCCGTTCTCCACCGCACGAACCTGCGCCTGTCTGAAATGCTGGTAGGGGCCAGGCGTGTCCCCGAACCACGCATCGTTCGTTACGTTCACAATAAGCTCGGCTGACGTAGCGTCAACAGCTACCAGATCGGGAAAGATGACTTCATAGCAAATGAACGGAAGTGCACGGATGCCGCCGGGAAGCGTGATCGGATGCCGCTCATTGCCGGCAGCGAAATTCATCGGTCCGGCGACCAGTTGCTCGAGCCCGAAACGGCCGAGCAATCCGGCGAAAGGCAGATATTCTCCAAACGGCACCAAGTGAACCTTGTCGACGGCGTCAGCGATTTCTCCCTTGTCGTCGATGGCTACCACGGAATTGTAGTAGCGGGCGTCGGCACTCGCGGCCGAGCCGCCCTCCTCCCGGACGATGCCAGCGATCAGCAATTGGCCGTCGCCGAGCATATCTCCCAGCGCGGTCAGTGCATCGGGACGTTCGGTCAGAAGAAACGGCACGGAGGTTTCCGGCCACAGGATCAATTGCGGCTTGTCATGGCCAGGCTCGGGCGTCTTGGCCGAGAGCCCCATCATGGTGGCAAAGATGCGATCGCGCACCGAAGCGTCCCACTTCTCCGAGAGATCGACGGCCGGCTGCACGATACGGACATCGAGGTTCCGCTCGGCCGGCTTCTCCGGAGCAGCAAGCCTGACATAGCCGAAGCCGACATGAGCCGCCACGAGGAGAACAAGCAGTGCCGCACCCAGGCGCACATGCCGGCGTGCCACAAGCAAAGCCGGCAAAGCAAAAACGAAGACTGCCAGCGCGTTCATGCCGACCATGCCGGTCACCGATACGCTCTGCATCAGCAAGGGCACCGGCATCGCGGCATAGCCGATTGCATTCCACGGAAAGCCGGTGAAGAGGAAGCCACGCAGCCATTCCGCCAGGCCGAAGCCGAAGGCAAGGGCGGCGATGCGGCCGATATCGTTGCTCCACAGCAGCCGGGCGACCACCGTCGCGAAGCCGTAGAAGAAGGCGAGCGCCAGTGGAATTCCGACTACGGCGAAGGGAAGCGCCCAGGCGAAGCTGTCGGCCTCAACCAGAAGTGCCTGGCCGATCCACCACAGGCCGGCGAGGAAATAGCCGAAGCCGAACCACCAGCCGATGGCGAAGGCCGGCCGCAGACGCCTGAGCCAACCATCGGACGCTTCACCGGTCGCGCCGTCGAGCAGCCAGACCAGCAGCGGAAACGAGATGAAACAGACGGCGAAGAAGTCGTAAGGCGCCTGGGCAAGAACCGCCAGCGCCCCGGCAAGGAACGCCACCAGTGCGCGCCGCCAACCCCATAGCAGAATTATCCGGCCGGCCAGGCGCTCCATGCACACTTCCCGAGTCGCGCGAATCAGGAAGCAAGATTTATCAGGGAGCGGCCCGCGCACCAAACGGCGCCGACCTCGGGTCTGCCCGGCTTGAGTTTCAACTCATGGCCCTTTGCAGGTTCTGGCCAGGATGTCATGGTGCTGATCGCTACAGGAGGCATAACTCGATTGAAGCGATACTCGATTCTCTACGGCTTTCTCGGCATCCTGGTGGTTTCCGTCCCAAGTGCACTCCTGTTGCTCGCGCTGGTCCGGCCTTGGAACGGAGGCCTTAGCGCGTTGGATTTTTGGCCTGCTTTTTGTGTAAGTCATGGTCCAGGGTTGCTCGTTCTAGGCGTTTTCGTTTCCTTTTATTCGCTCAGACGTCACGCCAAATGGGCATGGGTCGCCGGTTTTTGTCGGTTGCGCTGTCCTGAATGTTGTTTTGTGGGGCAGCTTGGCGCTCTTTTCGACGCCACCGCCTAATGCGTGGGAACACTACACCGACTTAACTGGCGTACTTGCTGTTGCAGCTATTCCAAGTGTCGCAATTTCCGCGATCGCCGGTGCCCTTTTTGGTAGATTGCAAATGGCGCTCACAAGGACCGGCTAGGGCAGAACCGGAAAGCGTTCCCACCCATTGTCGCTTATTGCTGAATTCAGCCACTATCGGTGCCAGCCCTCGATCCGCAGGCCGCTCAGTTGTTCGGCCTCCTCGCGTGGAACGGAGCGTATGGTCTGCGTGAAGGTCCAGACATGGCCCTCGGGGTCGCGCGCCCGGTATTGCCGTTCGCCGTAGAACTGGTCGGCGGGTTCCTGGACGATCTCCGCTCCCGCCGCCCGCGCCTGCTCGCAATGGGTGTCTATCCCGTCTTTCAGGCGCACATAGACCGACTGCGTGTTCTTGCCGCCAAGCGAAGCCGGGCTGGCGACGTGGTCGGCCCATTCGGAATCGACGATGACATAGCCATCGCCGAAACGCATCTCGGCATGGACGAGCCTGCCATCAACCTCACTGACAATCATGCTCGGCTGGAAGCCGAAGGCCTTTTCAAGCCAGACCAATGCAGCCCGCGGATCTTTGTAGAAAATCCCCGAACCAAGGACCGAGTGCCTGAACGGGTCGTCGGCTGTCACGGCGGCCGTTTCTCAGGCTTGTTCGGCGCGGGCGGCGCGCCGACGGCGTTCGCCTTTCTGGGTCTCCACGATGCGCACGCGCTTGACCCGGCGCGGATCAGCATCCAGCACATGGAACTCGAAGCCGGGTATAGCCTGCACCACCTCGCCGCGGGCCGGAACACGGCCGAGCGTGTTGAAGATCATGCCGCCGATGGTGTCGACATATTCGCCATGCTCGCCGGCGGCGAAATCCTCGCCGATCATCTTGGTGACCTCATCGATCTCGGCCTTGCCATCGACGACGAACACGCCCTCCCCGGTCTGGGTGATCATCGGCTCGTCGTCGTCATGCTCGTCCTCGATGTCGCCGACGACCATCTCGACGATGTCCTCCAGCGAAGCGAGGCCGTCGGTGCCGCCATATTCGTCGATGACCAGCGCCATCTGGGTGCGCGTCGTCTGCATGCGCCCCATGAGATCGGAGGCGAGCATGGACGGCGGCACGAACAGCACCGGGCGGATCAGGTTCAGGTCGCCGATGGTGCGCGCGAGATCGACCTTGGCGAGATCGAGAACCGTCGCGACCGGCGTCTTCCTGGTCGTCCTGCCCTTCTTGACGCGGGCGATCTTGGTGATGTGGGCCAGCACGTCGCGGATGTGGACCATGCCACGCGGGTCGTCGAGCGTCTCGGAATAGACCGGCATGCGGGAATGGCCGGACTGCTCGAACAGCCCCAGAAGATCGCCGAGCGTCGTGGTGATCTCGACCGCCTCGATGTCGGCGCGCGGCACCATGACGTCCTCGACGCGCACTTCGCGCAAACGCAGGATGTTGTTGAGCATGGCCCGCTCGCCGGGCGAGAAAGATTCCGCGTCGCTCGTCGTCTCGGCGAGCGCGCCGGCGATCTCCTCGCGCAGGCTGGTGCCATTGCGCTGCCTGAACAGGCCGAGCACGCGATCGAACAGGGAAGGACCGGCAGGCGATGGCTCGCTGGCGATGCTGCCGGTCGTGGTACTCGGACTCGAGCCCTCTTCCGCCGTTTCGGAAGGCTTGGTCGCACTGCCGGCGTCGGGGCGGGCGGCAGTTTCTGGTTTGTCGTTCATCGTCGTCCGGTCAATTGGTCTTTTTAGTTACGCGTAGGGATCGGGAATGGCAAGCCTCGCAAGTGCTGAGCGCTCGATCGCTTCCATCTCCTCGGCCTCGACGTCGGTCTCGTGATCGTAGCCCAACAAATGCAGCAGGCCATGGATGACGAGATGGGTGATATGGTTCTCCAAGGACTTGTCTTCCAGGGTCGCTTCGCGGGCGACCGTCTCGGCGGCCAGCACGATGTCGCCCAGCATCGGCGGCAGCGGACCGCCCTTGTGAAAAGGAAAAGCCGGGAAAGACAAGACGTTGGTCGGCTTGTCCTTGCCGCGCCAGTTGGCGTTGAGACCGCGGATATGGGCGTCGTCGCAAAAGAGGATGCTGAGTTCGGAGCGGCCGGCAACGCCGGTCTCGGCAAAGGCGGCCAACACGGCGCGATCGACCAGCCGCGTCAGCGCGGCCTCATCGGGCCAGTCTCCCGCTTCGACCGATATGTCGATGTCGACGGGAACCGCATTGTTCTCGCCACCCGCTCTTTTGCTCTCAGCCATGCGGCCGCATCGTCAACTTTCGGCGTCCAGACCCCGGGCCAGCTTGCCGTCGCGGTCGTAGGCCTTGACGATCTCGGCGACCAGCGGGTGCCTGACGACATCGCCTTCGTTGAAGCGAACCGTCACCATGCCGGTGACGCCGTCGAGGATTCTCAGCGCCTCGACCAGACCCGACTTGGTGTTTGGCGGCAGATCGATCTGTGTCGGATCGCCGGTCACGATCATGCGGGAATTTTCACCGAGGCGGGTCAGGAACATCTTCATCTGCATCGGCGTGGTGTTCTGCGCCTCGTCGAGGATGACCGCGGCGTGCGCCAGCGTGCGGCCGCGCATGAAGGCCAGTGGCGCGATCTCGATCACCTCGGCGGCAATCGCGCGCTCGACCTTGTCGGCCGGCATCATGTCGTAAAGCGCGTCATAGAGCGGCCGCAGATACGGATCGACCTTCTCCTTCATGTCGCCGGGCAGGAAGCCAAGCCGCTCGCCGGCCTCGACGGCGGGGCGCGACAATACGATGCGCTCGACCATGCCGCGTTCCAGCAGCATCGCCGCATGTGCCACCGCCAGGAAGGTCTTGCCAGTGCCGGCCGGGCCGATGCCGAAGACAAGCTCGGACCGCTCCAGCGCGCGCATATAGGCGTCCTGGTTGAGCGAACGGGCATAGATCGTCTTCTTGCGCGTCGATATCTGGGCCGCGGACACCTTGCCCTTGCGCTCCAGCGTCGGCAGCGTCAGTTGATCGTCGGCGGCGATCGCCATGCGCACGGCGCCATCGACATCCGACTGGCCGATGTCGACGCCTTTCTGAAGAATGCCGTAGAGATTATCCAGGGCGCGCCGCGCCTGCTCGGCGGCGGAGGCGGACCCCTTGATGGTCAACTGGTTGCCGCGCGAGCGGATATCGACGCCGAGCTTCTGCTCGAGCCTGGCGAGGTTCTCGTCGAACTGGCCGTATAGGGCGCTGGCAAGCTTGTTGTTGTCGAAAGTCAGAACGATGTGCGCCATATCAGAGGCCCCTGAAGGTGGATTCTGGGGCAGATTCTTCACTTCCGCAGCGCTCAACCGTCTCTCCTCATCTGCCGAGACCCTCAGGCCAATTCGGCGAACAGGCTGTTGTAGCCCGTTTTCGTGATTCGTACCTGGATAATGTCACCGATTTCGCCGGCCTTTTCATCAACAATAACCGGCTGCAGCCAGGGCGAGCGGCCGACCTTCTGGCCGGCCTGGCGGCCCGGCTTCTCGATCAGTGTATCGATGGTGCTGCCGACCAGGCTCAAGCCGAAATCCTGCTGCTGTTGCAAAAGCAGCGCCTGAAGCCGCTGCAGACGCTCATCCTTGACCGCTTCCGGCACGTGGTCGGCCATCTCGGCACCCGGTGTGCCGGGGCGCGGCGAATATTTGAACGAGAAGGCCGAGGCATAATTCACCTCGCGCACCAGTTCCATCGTCGCCTCGAAATCCGCTTCCGTCTCGCCGGGGAAGCCGACGATGAAATCGCCGGAAAGCGCGATATCCGGCCGCGCGGCACGGATACGGTCGAGCAGCGTCAGGTAGTCTTTCGCCGTATGCCTGCGGTTCATCGCCTTGAGGATGCGATCCGAGCCCGATTGCACCGGCAGATGCAAATAAGGCATCAGCGCTGGCAGGTCGCGGTGGGCTTCGATCAGCTCGTCATCCATGTCGCGCGGATGGCTGGTGGTGTAGCGCAGCCGCATCAGGCCGGGGATCTCGGCCAGCCTGAACAGCAGCCGGCCAAGGCCCCATTCCTCGCCACTTTCGCCCTGGCCATGCCAGGCATTGACGTTCTGGCCAAGCAGCGTCACCTCGCGCACGCCGGCTGCCGCCAGCCGTTCAGCCTCGGCGACGATCTGCGCGACCGGCCTTGAAACCTCGGAACCGCGCGTATAGGGCACGACACAGAAGGTGCAGAATTTGTCGCAGCCTTCCTGCACGGTGAGGAACGCCGTGACGCCACGCTTGATGATCTCGGCGCGCCTGGGCTGCGGCAAATGATCGAATTTGTCCTCGATGGCGTAATCGGTCTCGACGATCTTTTCGCCGCCGCGCACCCGTGCCAGGACATCGGGCAGACGGTGGTAGGTCTGCGGACCGATGACCAGATCGACGGCCGGCGAGCGGCGAATGATCTCGGCCCCCTCGGCCTGCGCGACGCAGCCGGCAACGCCGATCAGCATCTCGCGCCCGGCCTGGGCTCGTTCGGCTTTCATCTCGCGGATGCGGCCGAGCTCGGAATAGACCTTTTCGGCCGCCTTTTCACGAATGTGACAGGTGTTGAGCAGCACCAGATCGGCCTCGCCGATGGCATCGGTCGCCACATAGCCGTCAGCCGCCAGCGCATCGGCCATGCGCTGCGAATCATAGACGTTCATCTGGCAGCCATAGGTCTTGACGAAGACCTTTTTGGCCACGGCAGACGGCATAACCGCAGATTCGGCGGCAATGTCGATGTCGTCCCGCTCTGTCGTGTTCAAGTCCATGCGGCGGCTTCTAACGCCTTTTGGTGATAAAAAACAGACGATTCTGGCTGATACTGTTCCCGCTCACCGGCTTGGGCGCGGGTCGGCGAGCGCCAACCGCATCATATTACGCACCTGGCTTTCCATCAGCCTTGCCGTTTCCTTGCGGTTGGAGCCCTTGGAAAAGGCAACCGGCTCGCCGAAATGCACCTCGACGTCGAGCCCGCCTTGCGCCATCAGCACCTTGAGGTGCGGCATCAGATCCTCATCGCCGATCCAGGCGGCGATCGGCCGATGCCGGCGGCCAAGCGGCATCCCGTGCAGCCGCGTATAGACGATCGCCACCGGCTGGATGAAGACCTGTTCCGCCGCGCCTTCGGAGATCGCCATCGAAGCGGCACCGAACAGGGTGCTCTTGAACGGCAGCACCATGTTGCCGTCACCGGTCGAGCCTTCGGCGAACAGCACCATGGCGTCGCCCTTGGCCATGCGGTTGGCGATCTCGCTCGCCTGATCGCCCGACGAACGCTTGCGCTCGCGCTCGATGAAGACGGTGCGCTGCAGCTTCGACAGCATGCCGACCAGCGGCCACCCTTCCATGTCGGCCCTGGCAATGAACTTCACATCAACCATGGAACCGAGCACCATGATGTCGGTCCAGGAGATGTGGTTGGACGCAACCAGCAACGGACGTTTGTCGGATAGCGCACCCTTGACGTGGATGCGCATGCCCAGCGCCCTGATGATCAGCCTGTGCCAGATCTTGAGGATGAATGTTTCCGGCCACCAACCGGTCTTCATCGACAGCATCTGCAACGGCACGAGGATCAGTGAGCCGGCGATGACGAGGCCCATCGCCAGGAAAATCCTGATTTTTCCGATCATGCGGTCCTGGCCCTGCCCCGGCTTCTAGTAGCGGTTCATCGTTTCACGGAAACGCTGAACCGCTCCATCTCTTTGTTTTCACGCAATTCCCTAGGGAAAGCGCTACGCGTTTTTCCCGGGAAAACCGCTTCACACTTTTCCTGGAATTGCTCTAGAACGACGCGCGTCCACCTTCGGGCCTGCGCTAGCGAAGATCGCGGCGCATGACAAGCGCGCCGGTGGGGCCGTGCTCCGGCGATCTATAGTAATTGGCGCGCTTGCCGACCTGGCGGAAGCCCAGCCGCCGGTAAAGCGCGATTGCGGCGACATTGGTCTCGTCGACCTCGAGGAACAGCGCTTCGGCGCGCTGCGCATGCAGTTCGCGCAGCACGGCATCCATCAATTGCCAGCCGAGCCCCTGGCGGCGGTGGGAACGCGCCACCGCGACAGTGAGTATCTCGCCCTCGCCGGCCGCCAACCGCGCCAGCACGAAGCCGACCGGCGGCTTGCCGCCCTGTCCGGTCTCGCGCGCAGCGTAGCCGAACACGGTGTCCTGCTCGAGCAGCGCGGCGAACTCGCCATCTGTCCAGGGGCGCACAAAATCCTCGCTATGCAGCACGGAAACGGCCGGGCTGTCAGCAATGGTCAGCGGTTCGAGCACATAATCCCTGCGGCGCGGCTGGAGAAAAGGAATGCGCATCAGTTTGTCTGCCTTGGTAAAATGAACCCGGCCTGAGGCTTTGCATCGGCTCCGCGCAAATAAAGCGGCTTTGGCTTTTCGCCCTCACCTTTGGCGGCCGCCAGCCGGGCATAGATGGCGATGTCGGCAGTGGCGCTTGTCGGGCCGATGTCGAAGGTGCGGCCCGCCGACGCAGCGATCTGCGTTGCCGCCGTGCCGGCAAGAACCGGAGAACGATCAGCCGCTATGGCGACGGCTTGCGAAAGCGTGACCACCGCCGGACCATAGCGCAGAACCGAGCCTTCGTCGTAAAATGCCGCGTGGATTTCCTCGCGCCCGGCGTCAAGGGCGGCGAGCGCCGCGCGGCCGGGAAATGTCGTCACCGCCTCCGCCGCCAAGGCTTCCAGCGTCGTCACCCCGATGGCTGGAATTTTCAGCGCCAGCGCCAGTCCGCGCGCCGCCGACACGCCAACGCGCAGGCCGGTGAAGGAGCCCGGGCCGATTGAGACGGCGATGGCGCCAAGGCCGGCATAGCTGGTTCCAGCGGCTTTCAGGGCCTCATCGATGACTGCCATCAGATGCTCGGCATGGCCCTTGCCGAGATCGAGCACCGAAAGGCCAAGCTCTTTGCCGGCCGCAGTGTCGTAGACGCAGGCGGCGCAAAGATTGGCGGCACAGTCGATGGCAAGCAACTTCATGAGGCGGCCGGTTGGGGCATGGGTTCGAAAAACAGTGGTTCCCCTCTGCCTGCCATGGCCGGTCCCCGCAAGGGGATAATGCATAAATCGTTTGACGGCTTCGCTTCGACCTCGCTGAAGGTAACGTTCAACGAGCGTGACTGTCAGGTGATCAAGAGCTACGCGACCTGCTCGATGCGTAACATGTGGTTGTCCCAGACATAGTCCGGCTCCGAGCGCGTCGCGCCGCCCGCTTCGACGATTTCGCCCGTGCCAGTCGTTGCCATGAAGCTCTTTCCATCCGGCGCCACGCCGCAGACCTCGACCAGTGCGCTGGTGGCAAGGATGCGACCGCTGGCTGTGTCGAGGATAGCCAGTGAATTTCCTTCGGGCGAGGACACGGCGACAGTGCCGGCGGCGGGATTAGCTGCGACCGAGCCGATATAATTCCTGAAGCCCGAGAGTACGTCCTGCGGCATGTCGAGCAATTGCAATTCCTTGCCGCGCGCGGCGCGCCCGACCAGCAGCGGACGATCGGTGCCCGGTCCCCGGTACTGGCAACCGAACCAGATCGTGCCGGATTGGTCGGCATCCATGTGGCGGATCGACAGTTGATGAAGTGCGGCCGGCAGTTCGTGCTTTTCGATGAGGTCGCCGGTTAGTCGGTCGACCAGCACATAGGACGGCTTCATTGTAGCGATGTTGAGTTCGGCGCGGCCGTAGTCCGGATGGGTCTCGATGCCGCCATTGGCGACGGCAATCGTTCGGCCGTCGCCCATCAGCAGAAGCTCGTGCGGCCCCATGCCATAGGTCGGGAACTCGCCTACACGCTTGAATTTTTCGCGCGCGTCGTAGACGCCGACGACGCCGGCGGCGTTGTCGAAATCGTTCTCGGTGGCGTAAAGCAGCGCACCGTCGGTCGAAAACGCGCCATGGCCGAAGAAATGCCGGCCGGGGATGCTGGCAATGGTGAGCGGCGTGTTGCTGCCGATGTGATCGAAGACCACGGCAAAAGTGCCAGGCTGCCTGGCAAAGACCACCGAGCGCTTCGACACCGGATCGAAGGTGACGTCATGGCCACGGTCGGGCAGGTCGATCGCATGCAGAAGCTTGCCGGCCTCGGACAGGATGGCGGCGCCGTAGCTGCCGTCACGCTTGACGAAGGCGGTGGCGAAAACGGCATCCGTGCCAAGCGTCATTGCCCAGGCCGACGGCGTCATCGCCGCGACAAAACCCGCGCCTGCGGCCTTGAGGAAATCGCGGCGGTCGATCAGCGGAGTCCTCAAGAGATGATCCTCAAGGGCATGATCTCGTTCCTCGACACTGTGATTTTGACAGATCGGAGGGCTTCTTGGCATCCAGTACCTAGCGATCGTTTGAATGGATCATCGCTGACGTTCGGGATTGGCTGAAGCCTACCTAACTTCGTCATCCTTGGGCGAAGCAGGAGCGAAGCTCCGTCGCGGGGACCCAGGGATCCATGCCGTAATCTCAGCCGAAGAGTGCGGCGGAGCAGAATTCTGCACCGAAGCAACGCTCTGAAGTCACGGCATGGATCCTGGGGTCTGCGCCGCGTCGCTTCGCTCCTTGCTCCGCCCCAGGATGACGAAGCGATGGGCGGCGTTTCGGCCAATCTCCAAAGTGTGCGATCCGTCAACGCAAGCGCGTCCGGCCTGTCAAAACTTCCGCGCCAAATAACTCGCCCAAAAAGTCGACGCCGTTTCGGGATCATGATCAGTCCCCATCCAGCGACGAAAAGCCGGCGGTCAGGCCGAATTCAGTGGTCAGCCTGGTGCCGATCAGCGTCGTCAGGCTGGATGTCACCAGCGAGAAATGATCGAGCTTCTGCCGCTGCGCCGGGTCGACGAGCGCCTTGGCGATCGGGCCTTCGACGGCCGAGGCGTCGGCGGCCCCGTTGACGAGCTGGATATGGATCGATTCCGCCATCCAGCGCGCGTCGGGCGGCAGCGCGTCGCCAAGTCGCGAGGCCTGGAACAGCGCATCCATCCCCGACAGATTTCCGGCCAGCGAACGCGTCGTGTTCCCGGACCGCCAGTAGATCGCCTGCTTCGGCTTGTCGGCCTCCGGACTGCCGCCGAAGAACCCTTTCAGGCGCACGTCGCGGACCATTTCCAGCTCATTGATGAAGACGCCGACCAGTTCGGTCACCGCTTCGGTGCCGTCACGGTAGAGCGCATTTTGCGGCCCCGGATTGGCCCAAAGCGCGGCAAAGCCGTCTGGCTTGTTCCAAGCGTCGCTGACATCGCCGGCCATGGTTTCGATGTTGCCGGCGACAGCCGCGCCATAGGCGCAACGATAGGGATCGTCCTTGCCGGCGAGCGTTTCCGCGCCATCGCCGTAAAGCACGAATTCCAAGGCACCGAGCCCTTGCATGGCGACGCTTTTTCCCGCCAGCTGTACCGGATCGGTGGCGCTCGGATCCTTCCCGGCCAAGGCCGCCTGTACCTGCTTCAGGCCGATGCTTTTGCGGTCAGGCCAGTAAAGCATGCGTTCCAGCCGGTTGTTCTCCTTGATCGGCCCGAAACCGATGATCTCGACCGCCGACCAGGCATCGACCGTGGCCGAGAACTCGGCGCGCGCCGCATCGAGCTCCTTTTGCGAGGGCGCGGTGCAGAGACTGCGCATCGAATTGGTCAAGGCTTCAGCGTGCTGATGCAGGCTGGCATAGGCTGGACGGACGAAGCCGTCTATTGCCCGCTGGATGACGTCGGAGGCCTTCACCGCAGCCGACGCCGGGAAGACGCCCAGCAAAGCCAATGGAACAACAAGAACCAGCGCGGAACGTTTCAGCATCAGAGCGACTCCAGGAATTTGACCAGTGCATCGCGGTCGGCGGCATCGGCGGCGGCAAAGCGGTCGCGCGCCTTCCGTGCCTCGCCACCATGCCAAAGGATGGCCTCGGCCAAGGTGCGGGCGCGACCGTCATGCAGGAAAAAATTGTTGCCGTTGACCGTCTGTGTCAGGCCGATGGCCCATAGTGGCGGGGTGCGCCATTCGCTGCCCGTCGCCTCGCCCACAGCCTGCCCATCGGCCAGATCCGGCCCCATGTCGTGCAGCAGGAAGTCGGAATAGGGCCAGATCAGCTGGAAGGCCTGCGCCTTGTTGGGTGTGCCGCGACGGGTGACGAATTTCGGCGTGTGGCAGGAAATGCAGCCCATGTCATAGAACAGTTTCTTGCCGGCGAGCACTTGCCGCGTATCGAGATCGCGCCGCGCCGGCACGGCAAGGTTTTGCGAGTAGAAGGTGACGAGGTCCATGACCGGCGGCGGCGCCTCGACCGGACCGAGGCGCTTCTGCACACCGTTCGGCATGGCAAGACATGCCTTTTCGGCAGCGGTGCAGTCGCCCTCGCTTTTCGGCATTTCGGGCGTCGAGATGCCAATGTCGCCCGAGAATGCGTCCGCCGCCTGCTCGCGGATCGATGGCGTCTGCGCCTTCCAGCCAAAGCGGCCGAGCGTCAGCTCGCCGCTCTGGCTGTCACGCACGATGTTCGGCCTGCCGGAAATGCCGTCGCTGTCGCGGTCATCCGGATCGGTATGGGCAACGATGTCGGCCGGCGCGATCTGCTCGATCAGGCCGAGGCCGATCATCGGCGGCGTCAGGCGCGGCGACAGCGTGGTGCGCGGATCGAGCGGGCCATAGCCAAGGCCGTCGACGGAATAGGTCGGCTTGCGCAGCGACACTACGGAGCCGTCGCCGAGCGTTACCTTCTGTTCCCGATAGTCGACATGCATCCTGCCTTCGCCCTTGAGGCCAGGCACCGCCAGTTCCTGCAGTTGCGAGCCGTAGACGGGATCGGGGAAATTGAGCGCCTTGTGGTCGGCAAGTGCTGCCTTCTCCTCCTCATTGCTCGCATCGCGCGCCAACCGCAGGAACATTGAGGTGGTGCGCGTGTCGCCTTCGGGCGGATGGCCGCGGCCGTCCTTCAGATGGCAATTCTGACAAGCCCGTTCGTTGAACAGCGGGCCAAGCCCGTCCGATGCCTGCGTCGAGGAGGGCGACGACACCCAGTTCTTGCGGAAAAGGGCGTTGCCGAGCTTGAACGTGCCTTCTTCCTCGAAGGTGATGTTGGCGGAGAATTGGGAAAAGGCGTCGCGGTTGACGTCCTTGCGCGACGTGCCGGCACCGCCCTGCATCAACTCGAATTGCTCGGGCTTGGAAAAATCTGCGGTCGGCCTGGTGACGGCGATGACGCGCGCCAGATCCTTCGGCGTCAGATCGGTGCGGCTGGCGGCTAGGCCCGCAGGTTCCGGCGGGCCGGCCAGTGCCGAGGCGGCAAACGACGCCAAAACGGCAAGCGAAAGCCCGCGAAGCAATCCAGATCGCGGGTCTTGGGGGGACGGCAGGCCGCAATTCCGGGCCCGCCGCAAGCGGCGCAAGAATGCTAGGGGGCGCCGCATTCCCGCATGTCCTTACTCCGACTCGTCCGCCGATGCGGCATTGAGCTGGCCGTATTTTTCCTCGCCGATCGAGGCGAGCAGGTCGAGCTGCGTCTCGAGGAAGTCGATGTGACCTTCCTCGTCGGACAGCAAATCCTCGAACAGTTTCATCGACACGTAGTCGCCTGCTTCTTCGCAAATTTCGCGCGACCGCTTGTAGGCGGTGCGTGCGTCATATTCGCCGGCAAGATCGGATTCGAGCACTTCCTTGACGTTCTGCCCGATGCGCAGCGGCGCCACGGACTGCAGGTTCGGATGGCCTTCGAGGAAGATGATGCGGGCCACGAGCCGGTCGGCATGGTGCATCTCCTCGATCGATTCCGCGCGTTCCTTCTTTGCCAGCTTGGCGTATCCCCAGTCTTCCAACAGCCGGAAATGCACCCAGTACTGATTGACGGCACCAAGCTCCAGAAACAGAGCCTCGTTAAGCCGCTCGATGATCTGCTTTTCGCCCTTCATGGGTTCTGCTCCCGTATTGGATGCGCAGGCCTCTGACGCGATCCAGGTGTGAAACGATATCCACGCCGCTCGCCTCCGAACGGGCGTGGTAGTTCTCGGTTACCCGAATGATCGTTTCGACCACATTTGGGAAGCAGCCGCAACAGCGACCGCGCTTCTGCATGGCATGATAGATCTTCGCCGGCACGATTAATTGCCAGGGATCCTGATCCAGCAGCCCGACGATCGTCTGCTCAATCTCCTTCTCGGTGATGATGTTGCAATGGCAGATCAGCATTCATTTGCTCTGGCTGACGGCGTTCCTCGGCGCCGTGTGGCTGGTATTGTTTTGACGTCTTACTGGAACACCTTGTCCGGCGCGTCGAGGCTGTCGGAGCCCTCGAAGGCGATGGCATTGAGTTTCAAGGAGCCTACGGCGCGTTCGATCGACTTGGTCTGGTCGATCAGGGCGTCGATCGCCGCCTGCACGGTGGCATTGCCCTCGGTGTTGCCTTCGGCGATCTGCTGGTCATAGGCCTCGCCGGCAACCGCCCGCGCCTTGATCGCCTCCATCTTGGCGACAGTGACATCCAGCTTGTCCGACAGTTCCTTGTCGATCGCCGGATCCGCCGCCTTGACCATGTCGTGCACCGAAGGCCCGGAAACGACCGTGCCGTCGAGGCGCGTGTAGCTGGCGAGATAGGCGGCGCGGATGCCGACGGCGTCATAGAGATGGGAGTTGTAGGTGTTGTCGGAGAAGCAGTCGTGCTCTTCCTCCGGATCGTGCAGCAGCAAGCCGAGCTTCATGCGCTCGCCGGCCAGTTCACCATAGGACAGCGAGCCCATGCCGGTGAAGATGGTCGAGATGCCGGCATTGGGTTCGCCGTCGACGAGGTTCTTGCGGGCGGCGCCGCCTTCCTTCCAGTCATTGACCATGTCCTGCAGGTCGGAAACCAGCAGGTCGCTCGCCGACTTCAGGTACTCGGCGCGGCGGTCGCAATTGCCGCCAGTACAGTTGGCAAGGTCGTAGTCCGTATAGGGCCGCTCGCCGGCGCCCGGGCCTGTGCCGTGCAGGTCCTGGCCCCAGAGCAGGAATTCGATGGCGTGATAGCCGGTGGCGACGTTGGCTTCGATGCCGCCAGCCTCCTGCAGCGTGCCGGAGAGGAATTCAGGCGTCAGCTTCGAGGCATCGACCTTCTTGCCGTCGATCTCAATCTCCTTGTTGGCGATCACATTGGCGGTGTAGAGCGAATTGGCATCGGACTCGGTGCCGTAGCTCTTGGCGACATAGTCGATCAGGCCCTCATCCAGCGGCCAGGCATTCACCTTGCCTTCCCAGTCGTCGACGATCTTGTTGCCGAAGCGGTAGACCTCGGTCTGCTGGTAAGGAACGCGCGATGCTTTCCAGGCCTCGCGGGCGGCGTTCAGCGTTTCCACCGACGGCTTGGCGAGCAGCGCGTCGACCGCCTTGTCCAGTGCCTGGGCGGTGGTCAGCGAATCCTCATATTTGGCCAGCGCGATGTCGGAATAGGTCTTGATGACTGCCTTGGCATCGGTTTCGGCCTTGGCCGGCAGCACGAACACCGCCGCCGTCAACATAGCGGTAGCGCAGATCGCAGCCAGCCTGCTGCCATTGCGTACTGTCATCATCGTTCTCCAGTTTCTTGGAAATTCAGTAAAAGGCGCACGCGCCAACCGGCCCCAAGGCATTCGCATGCCGTCAAAGGCAAGAGACGCCGCGCCATTGCGCGGTTCGCGTAAGAAAGACACCGAAATGCCTCCAATCGAAAGGGTTCAAGGCCCAGACATCAAAGGGATGCGCTTGACGCGCAAGCTTCCATAACACGATGAAGGCGCCCGAAGTCAACTGGCACCGGAGAGAAAAATCAATTGAAACAACAGTTTAGAATAATTCTAAACTGCAAATATCAACTTTAAATTGCCTCATGCTCCAGGTTTGCCGTGAGATCCCGATTGACAGGCGGCCATTCCGGGTGCGACCCGGACCAGGGCTCTTGCGGCGGCGCCAGACAATCGCCATGTCGCGGAACGTCCTAGAATCGAATGAGAAAATTGGGCTGCGATGAAGAACGGTGTGGTCATTGTCGGTGCGGGTCACGCGGGCGTGCAAGCGGCCGCCAGCCTGCGCGAGGAGGGTTACGACGGACCCGTAATCCTGGTCAGTGATGAGAACGAGCTGCCCTACCACAAGCCGCCGCTGTCGAAGACTTTCATCAAGGACCAGGAAGCCAAACCACAGCCGCTGCGTGGTGAGGCCTTCTACGCCGGCAGCACCATCGATTACCGGCCCGGCATCAAGGTCGACCGCATCGATGCCGCGGCCCAGAGGCTGGAGCTATCGGGCGGCGGCGCGCTGCCCTTCGACCGGCTGATCCTGGCGACCGGTTCGCGGCCGCGCATGCTGCCGTTGCCGGGTGCCGATCTTTCCGGCGTGGTGTCGCTGCGCTCACTCGCCGACGCGCGGCTGATCCGCGAACTGAGCGCGCAAAGTGAGGATGTTGTCATCCTCGGCGGCGGCTTCATCGGGCTGGAAATCGCCGCGACGCTCAAAGCAGCCGGCCGCAAGGTGACCGTTGTCGAAGCCGTCGACCGGCTGCTCGGCCGGGCGGTGGCGCCGGTCATCGCCAGCCATGTGCGGCAGCGGCTGGAAGCGGCAGGCGCGCGCATCCTCACCGGCACCACAATTGCCCGGCTGGAAGGGGAAAACGGCCACGTCTCGGCGGCGGTGACGTCGTCCGGCGAAAGGCTCCCGGCGCAAATGGTGATCATCGGCATCGGCGTGGTGCCGAACGTCGAACTGGCGCAAGCCGCCGGCATCGCGATCGCCAACGGCATCCGCGTCGACCCGCAGATGCGCAGCTCAGTGCCCGAAATCCTCGCCATCGGCGATGCCGCGTCCTACCGGCACTGGTTCACCGGCGCGGATGTGCGGCTGGAATCGGTGCAGAACGCCACCGACCAGGCGCGGCTTGCCGCGCGCACCATTCTCGGCCATGCGGACGCCTTTACGGCAGTGCCGTGGTTCTGGTCCGACATTGGCGACATGAAGCTGCAGATGGTCGGCCTGACCTCGGGCGGCGACAGCCATGTCGTGCTGGGCGACCTCGGCGAGAACAAGTTCTCGATCTATCACTATGCCGCAAACCGGCTGCTCGGCATCGAATCGGTCAACCGTCCCGGCGACCATATGCTGGGCCGCAAGATGCTCGGCGCCGGCTTCTCGCCGCCGCCGCAGACGGTCGCGGCGGGACCCGACGCGCTGAAGGCGGCGCTCGCCGCATTCCAACAGGATGAGCCGGCAAGAGCTGCGGGCTAGAAAATCACGCGGCGCGGACCTCGCGGATCGAGCTTTCCAGAATGTCGAGCGCCTCGTTCATGACGCCGTCCTGGATGGTGATCGGCGCAAGGAAGCGGATGACATTGCCGTAGACGCCGCAGGTGAGCAGGATCAGCCCCTTGTCGAGCGCCTTCAGCCGGACCGCATTGGCGATCTCCGCCGAGGGCAGGCCCTTCTTGACGTCGTTGAACTCGACCGCGTTCATGAAGCCCGGACCTCTGATATCGACGATCTCGGGCACGTCGTCGCGGAACGACTGCAGCCGCTGCTTCAGCCGGGCGCCCAGCGCATTGGCGCGGTCGCAGAGCTTTTCCTCGTCGATCACGTCGAGCACGGCATGCGCTGCAGCGACGCCGATCGGGCTGCCGCCATAGGTGCCGCCGAGCCCGCCGGGGTTCGGCGCATCCATGATCTCGGCGCGGCCGGTGACCGCCGCCAGAGGAAAGCCGCCGGCCAGGCTCTTGGCCATGGTGGTAATGTCGGCGGCCACTTCGTGATGATCCATGGCGAACATCTTGCCGGTGCGGGCAAAGCCGGTCTGCACCTCGTCGGCGATCAACAGCATGCCATGCTGGTCGCAGATCTTGCGCAGCGCCGTCATGAAGTCGCGCGGCGCCTCGTAGAAGCCGCCCTCGCCCTGCACCGGCTCGACGATGATGGCGGCGACACGGGCCGGGTCGACATCAGCCTTGAACAGCCGGTCGAGTGCCGCCAGCGAGTCGGCTACGGAAACGCCGTGCAGCGCCACCGGGAACGGTGCATGGAAAACGTCGGCCGGCATAGCGCCGAAGCCGACCTTGTAGGGCACGACCTTGCCGGTCAGCGCCATGCCCATGAAGGTGCGGCCATGGAAGCCGCCGGAAAAGGCGATGACCGCCGGACGGCCGGTGGCGTTGCGGGCGATCTTGATGGCGTTCTCCACCGCCTCGGCGCCAGTGGTGACGAAAATAGTCTTCTTGTCGAACTTGCCCGGCAGCATGGCGTTCAGCCGTTCGGCCAGCCTGACATAGCTCTCATAGGGCACCACCTGGTGGCAGGTGTGGGTGAAACGGTCGAGCTGCGCCTTGACCGCCCCGATCACCCTGGGATGGCGGTGGCCGGTGTTGACGACGGCGATGCCGGACGAGAAGTCAATATAGCGGCGGCCTTCGACGTCCCAGATCTCCGAATTCTCGGCGCGGTCGGCATAGATCTGCGTGGTCATGCCGACGCCGCGCGAGATCGACTGGTTCTTGCGTTCGGAAATGGCTGCGTTCTTCATTTTTTGCCCCTCGCCGGGCGGCGCCCGTTCTCGTTTGGATGACTGCTGAGACTGTTCTGACCTTATTTCATGTTTTCCTCAAGTTGGCACCGGCGGCAGGCGATTGGGCCTGTCGTTCGGCCTCGACGTGCCAGCTCACAAGACAGGTCTCTTTCCCAAAAGCAACGCGGCCTCAGTCGGCTCGCGCCGTCCGCACGAACCCCTCGCTCGCTCTGAGGAGGTTGCGTGTATAATCCTTGGCCACACGGTGCCCGACAAGCTGGCTCGCCGTGAGATTCTCGATCGCCTCGCCGCTCTGCATGACCATCAGCCGCTCGCACATATGGGTGATGATGGCGAGGTCGTGGCTGACCATCAGGAAGGTCAGCTTGCGCCGCCGCCGCACCTCTTCCAGAAGGTTGAGCACTTCCGCCTGCACCGAGGCATCGAGCGCCGAGGTCGGCTCGTCGAGCAACAGGATCGACGGCTCCAGGATGAGTGCACGGGCGATCGCGACGCGCTGGCGCTGGCCGCCTGACAATTGATGCGCATAGCGAAAGCGGAAGCCGGTTCCGAGGCCCACCTCGTCCAGCGCGCGTATGATGCGCTTCTCGCCGTCGGCAAAACCGTGGATGGCGAGCGGCTCCTGCAGCAGGCGGTCGACGGTCTGGCGCGGATGCAGCGAGCCGTAGGGATCCTGGAAGACCATCTGCACCTCGCGGTAGAAGGCCTTGTCGCGATTCTTGCCGAGGGTCTTGCCGTTGACGGTGATGCTGCCGGAGGCGATGGGCGCCAAGCCGGCGATTGCCCTCAGCAGCGTCGACTTGCCGGAACCGGATTCCCCGACGAGTCCATAGGACTCGCCTGACCTGACTTCGAGGCTGACGCCCTTAAGCGCGCGAAAGCGGTCGAAGATCACCTCCAGGCCGTCTACGGAAAGCGCCGCATTCATGCCGCCCACTCCGGCTTGCGGTCGAGCACTGGCAGCGGGTGGCGTTCGAAGCCGATCCTGGGCATGCAGTTGAGCAGGCCGCGCGTGTAGGGATGCTGGGCGTCGCGGAGCTCCGACGCCTTAAGTTGCTCGACCACCTTGCCGGCATACATGACGATCACCCGGTCACAGAAGGAGGAGACCAAGCGCAGGTCGTGCGAGATGAAGATCAGCCCCATGCCGCGCTCGCTGACCAGCCTGTCGAGGATGCCGAGCACGTCGAGCTGCACGGTGACGTCGAGCGCCGAGGTCGGCTCGTCGGCGATCATCATCTCCGGCCCGGCGATCAGCATCATGGCGATCATGGCGCGCTGCCCCATGCCGCCGGAAACCTCGTGCGGATGCAGATCGAAAACCCGCGCGGGATCGCGAATCTGGACGGCTTCCAGCATGGCGAGCGCGCGGTCGCGGGCTTCCGCCTTGGAGACCCTCTCATGCGTGCGCAGCGTCTCGACGATCTGGCGGCCAATGCTCATCACCGGATCGAGCGAATATTTCGGATCCTGCAGGATCATGGCGATGCGCTTTCCCCGCAGCGCCCGGCGTTCGCGCGGCGGCGCGGCAAGCAGGTCGATACCGTCGAAAGCAAGCGTCTTGGCCGTCACCTCCGCTTGCGGTGGCGTCAGGCCCATGATGGCACGACCGGTCTGCGACTTGCCGGAGCCGCTCTCGCCGACAATGCCCAGCCGCTCGCGGCCGAGCGAGAAGGAAACGCCGCGCACTGCCTGGACCTGACCGATGCGCGTCGGGAAGTTGATGCGCAGGTCCTCGACCTCCAGCAACGTCTTGCCGCTCATTGGTCGCCGCTCCGAGGATCGAGCGCGTCACGCAGGCCGTCGCCGAGCAGATTAAAACCAAGGCTGACGATGAGGATGGCGAAGCCCGGCGCACCCGCCACCCACCATTGGTCGAGCACGAAGCGGCGGCCTGAAGCGATCATCGCACCCCATTCGGGCAGCGGCGGTTGCGCGCCGAGACCGAGGAAGCCGAGGCCGGCGGCGGTCAGAATGATGCCGGCCATGTCCAGCGTCACCCTGATGATGAGCGAGGAAATGCAGAGCGGCATGATATGGCGAAGCACGATGCGGAACGGTGAAGCGCCCATCAATTGCACTGCCTTGATGTAATCGGAGTTGCGCACAGTCAGCGTCTCGGCGCGCGCAATGCGGGCGTAAGGCGGCCACGAGGTGATGGCGATGGCGAGCACTGCGTTTTCGATGCCGGGGCCGAGTGCGGCGACGAAGGCCAGCGCCAGGATCAGCTTCGGGAAGGCGAGGAAGATGTCGGTGATGCGCATCAGGATCGCATCGGTCCAGCCGCCGGCATAGCCGGCGACAGTTCCGACCAACAGGCCAATGGGTGCCGCGATGACGGCGACCAGGATGACGACGTAGAGCGTCCAGCGCGAGCCATAGATGATGCGCGAGTAGATGTCGCGGCCGAGGTCGTCGGTGCCGAACCAGTGGGCGGCGCTGGGCGCCAGCAAGCGCGAACCCTTCAGGTCGCCAAATGTCGGCGAATAGGGCGCCAGCACGTCGGCGAAAGCCGCGACCAACAGCAGCGCGATGATGATCAGCAGGCCGACAAACGCCAGCCGGTTGGCGGAAAAGCGCCGCCAGGTCACGTAGGCGCGGCCGAGCCTGGCCTGCATGCGCGAGGCCGGCCGCTCGCTGAGCAGCCAGTCGCGGCGGCTCTGGACGACCTCCGTGCTCATTCGACCTTGGTCCTTGGGTCGAGCACCCGGTAGAGCAGGTCGGAGAACAGGTTTATGGCGATGAAGACCGAGCCGATGACGATGGTGCCGCCGAGTACGGCGTTCATGTCGGCGTTCTGCAGCGAATTGGTGATGTAGAGGCCGATGCCCGGCCACGAGAACACCGTCTCGGTCAGCACCGAGCCTTCGAGCAGACCGGCATAGGACAGTGCGATGACGGTGACCATCGGCACCGCGGCGTTGCGCAGCGCATGGGCCCAGACGATGCGTCTTTCCGACAGGCCCTTGGCGCGCGCCGCGACAATGTATTCCTGGGAAAGCTCGTTCAGCATGAACGAGCGCGTCATGCGGCTGATATAGGCGAGCGAGAAATAGCCGAGTAACGAGGCCGGCAGGATGATGTGGCGAAAGGCGTCGTAGAAGACATCCCATTGCCCCTGCATCGCCGCGTCGAGAAGATAGAAGCCGGTGATCGGCGTAAAGGTGTATTCGTAGACGACATCAAGCCGCGCCGGGAAGGCGACCCATTGCAGCTTGGCGTAGAACAGCACAAGCCCAAGCAGGCCCAGCCAGAAGATCGGTACGGAATAGCCGATCAGGCCGATGATGCGCACGATCTGGTCGATGAGGCTGCCGCGCCTGACCGCGGCCAGAACGCCGAGTGGCACGCCGATGACCGAGCCGATCAGCGTACCCAGCGTCGCCAGTTCGATGGTTGCTGGGAAGGCGCGGCGAATGTCGGTCATGACCGGGTTGGTGGTCAGCACCGAGGTGCCGAAATCCCCATTCAGGGCATTCTTCACATAGATATAGAACTGCTCGATCAGCGGCAGGTCGAGCCCCATCTCGCGGCGTGTGCGCTCGACGACGTTGGCCGGCGCCCTGTCACCGAGCACTGCCAGCACCGGATCGATCGGGATAACCCTGCCGATGAAGAAGGTCACCGCGAGAAGGCCGAGATATGTGGTCACCGCAATGACCAGGAAGCGGCCGATCGACGACAGAACAGCGACGGCACGGGTACCGCCGCGTTCTGCCGTCGCCTGGTTCTCAGCCACGCTCATGCGGCGCGTCCGCCGGCATCACTCCTTGGAGACCGGGCCGACGAAGTTGGTGTCGAAGCTCGGGCCGAGGGCGAAGCCCTTGAGGTTCTTGCGCAGGCCAGCCACTTCCAGCTGCTGGTGGATGACGACGAAGGGGCTGGTGTCGAGGATCTTCTTCTCGAGATCCTGGTACATCGCGGCGCGCTTGGCCGAATCCTTCTCGAGCAGGGCAGCTTCGGTTTCTTTGGTCAGGTCCGGAATGTCCCAGGCATTGCGCCAGGCCAGTGTCTTGGTCTTGCCTTCATCCGAATTGTCGGGGTTCGAGGCGAAGGTCTGCGCATTGGAGTTCGGATCGAAATAGTCCTGGCCCCACTGGCCGATATAGATGTCGTGATTGCGCGCGCGGTATTTGGTCAGTGTCTGCTTGCCGTCGCCGGGAATGATCTCCAGCTTGATGCCGGCCTGCCCCAGCGTCTGCTGGATCGATTCCGCCATGCCGGTCACCGGCTGGATGTTGCGTACGTCCATGGTGACGCTGAAGCCGTCGGCGAGGCCGGCCTTGGCCAGCAGTTCCTTGGCCTTGGCGACATCGAGCTTGAACGGGTTCTCGTCCAATTCGCCGAGCACGCCCTTGGGCAGGAAAGTCTGGTGGATCTCACCGATGCCCTTGAGGATGGTGGAGCCCAGCGCGTCATAGTCGACCAGATATTTGAACGCCTGGCGAACCTCGGGCTTGGCGAGGTTCGGGTTCTTCTGGTTGAGGCTGATGTAGTACACCGTGCCCTTCGGCGCGCTGATCGAGGTGAGATCGGCGTTCTTGGCGATGGCGTCGAGGTCGTTCGGCTCGAGGTTGCGGGCAACGTCGATGTCACCGGCCTCGAGCGCCAGGCGCTGCGCCGAGCTTTCCTTCATATTGCGATAGATGACGCGGGCAAGTTTGGCTTTTTCACCGAAATAGTTGTCGTTGCGCTCCATGACGACAGCCTCGTTGGCGCGCCATTCGCGCAGCTTGTAGGCGCCGGAACCGGCATAGCCGGTCTTCAGCCAGGCATTGCCGAAATCATTATCCCATTTGTAGTCGGCGCTCGGCGTCACCGCCGCGACATGTTCCTTGACCAGCTTGGCGTCGACCACCGAGGCGACGGTCGCCGACAGGCAATTCAGGACGAAGCTCGGCGCATAGGCCTTGTCGACGGTGAACTGGAACGTGGCGTCATCGACAGCCTTGGCTTTTTCGGCGACATTGTCGCCGCTGATGCCGAACTGTCCGATGATGAAGGCCGGGCTCTTGTCCAGCTTGATGGCGCGCTCGAAGGAATAGGCGACGTCGGCTGCCGTGATCGGATTGCCCGAAGCGAACTTCAGGCCGGGCTTGAGCTTGAAGGTGTAGACCAGGCCATCGTCGGAAACCGTCCAGCTTTCGGCGAGATCGCCCTTGACCCTGGAGGTGTCGCTGAGGTCGAGGCGGACCAGAAGATCATAGGTGTTGCCGGTGACCTCGGCGGTCGACAGTTCGAACGCCTCGCCCGGGTCCATGGAGATGATGTCGTCGATCGCGAAGCCTTCGACCAGCGTGTCGGCGGGCGTGACTGCAAGGGCGGGCGCGCCGGCCAGAAGCAGCGCCGACATGGCCGCGCCGGCGAGCAAGATACGGGAGCGAAGAGCAAACTTTTCCATCATCATGGTGACTGTTCCCTGTTTTTGTTGACCTGAGTTCCCGGCTCAGGGCTGAAGCGTTCTTGTGCCGGCCGAACGATGGCCCCGGACCTGTTATCGCGGCAATTTTTGTCCAGTTGGTCCACACCATATCGGGCGACCGCAAACCCGGCAACGAGCATTTTTTCCAGCCGGTTACTGCGGCCAAAACGGCGGCAGCGAGCGACCGGGAATGCTCATCAACGGCAGTCACAGAACAGGAAATTCCTGTTTTTCCAGTTATTTAATCGTCACAACCAGATCGGCGTCGGGAAAACAGGTAGCGGCATGGCCGTTCTTCACCTGCCATTTGCCGATCGAGCGGCGCGTCTTGAACCCGGGCAGGCCGTCGGCGCTGCCGACGTCGTAGCCCTTGGCTTCCAATGCCCGTTGCAGGGCGGCGATATCAGACCTGTGTAGACCGCCGACCGCGCCCCAGCTGCCGGAGAAATTGCTGTCGCCATGGGCGATACGATCGGCGCCATGGCCGATGAACAGGGCATAGAGGTCGCTGGTGTTGTATTCCTTCAGCACGTAGAAATTCGGCGTGACGATGAAGGCCGGACCGCTGCGGCCGGCCGGCATCAAAAGAAATCCTTCCTTCTTCAACTCGCTCGCCGGAAACGCCTTGCCGCCGACGCGCTGGATGCCCATAGCGGCCCATTCGGAAATCCTCTTGCCCTGGTCGGGTCCTTCGAGCGAGCAGGAGACGCTCTCGGGCGCCGTCACTTCGAAACCCCAGCCACGGCCCTTCACCCAGCCATAGTGCACGAGATAGTTTGCGATCGAGGCCAGCGTGTCCGGTACAGAATTCCAGATGTCGGCGCGGCCGTCGCCATCAAAATCGACGGCGTGTTTGAGGAAAGATGTCGGCATGAATTGCGGCTGGCCGAGCGCGCCCGCCCAGGACGATTTCATCGCGCCGACCGGCGCCAGCCCGCGCTCGACGATTTCGAGTGCGGCCAAAAGCTCGGTGCGAAAGAACTCTTTCTTTGTCGACATGAACGCCTTGGTGCCCAGCACTTCGAAGGCGTCGTAGGGCATCTTCGCCGCGCCGAAGCCGGTCTCGCGGCCCCAGATCGCCAGCAGCACCTCGCCCGGCACACCGTAGTGCTTCTCGATCGCGGCAAGCGTCCTGGCATTGGCCGCCTCCCGCGTCCGGCCGCCTGATGTGACGGCGCGAACCGTCTTTTCGGCGAAATAGGCGCCAGGCGAACCGAACTCGGCCTGATGCTGCTTCTGCGGCGTCGTCGCCTTTTTTCCCGGCGTCACCAGGTCGGGCAGTTTGAGGTTCGGTTTGACGCCGTCGAAGGCGGCATCGAAGGCCTTTTCGGAGATGCCTTTCGCCTTGGCTTCGGGCCAGAGGTCGTTCTGCAGCCAGGCCCGGAACTGGTCGTCGATTTTTGCGGCGGAAGCTGGGGTGGCGAGGAGGGCGAGAAGCGCCGCCAGGAAGAATGCGAATGTGAATATGCGAAGGAATGCAGTCATCTCAGGAGCACCCTTCCCCGCCAATTGCGTCAAAACGCCGTCCGCGAGCGCAGCGCGGCGGCCAGCGTGCCCTCGTCGAGATAGTCGAGTTCGCCGCCGACCGGCACACCATGCGCCAGCCGTGTCACCTTGACCTGAAAGCCGGAGAGCTGATCGGTGAGGTAATGCGCGGTGGTCTGGCCCTCGACCGTGGCGTTGACGGCGAGAATGACCTCCTTGACCTCGCCACCGGCGACACGATCGACCAGCGAGCGGATGTTGAGCTGCTCGGGGCCGATGCCGTCGAGCGGCGACAGCGTGCCGCCGAGCACGTGGTAGCGCACATTCATGGCGGCCGCCCGTTCCAGCGCCCAGAGATCAGAGACGTCCTCGACGACGATCAGCGTGCCGGCATCACGGCGCGGATCGGTGCAGATCATGCAAGGGTCCGACGTATCGACATTGCCGCAGGTCGAGCAGATGCGCACCTTGTCGACCGCCTCGCTCATGGCGGCGGCGAGCGGCGACAGCAGCTGTTCCTTCTTCTTGATGAGATGGAGTGCCGCGCGCCTGGCCGAACGGGGACCGAGTCCAGGCACCTTGGCCAGGAGTTGGATCAGGCGTTCGATCTCGGGACCGGCGATTCGCTTGGACATCGCATCGGTTTAGGATTTTTCCGCGCGCTTTGGAACACTACAACCGCGTGTCCCAATCAACGGCAAGGACATTGCCGCCAAGGCGATCGCAAGAACCCTTAGCCGTCAGTTTTCGTCCAGCGGACGGGTCTGGCCGGCGATCATCGCACCGATGGCGTCGGTATTCTCGGGCGTCGATTCAAACGCCATTGTCGGCTCGGCCGGCGCCGCCTGGGATGCGGTGACAGTTTGTGCTGCGGCAGTGCCGCCGAAACGGGCCGCGTCCGGTTCCTGCATCGGCTCTTGCATAGCCACAACGGTCCCATTCTCGCGCGTCCCGTTCTCGCGGACCGCCTTCACCAAAGTTGCCTTTGCGGGCTTTGCCGGCAGCGACGCGGCTGCGGTCACATAGGTTGCCTGTGTCAGGGTCGCCTGGACAGGGGTTGCCTGGTCCGGGATTGTTCTGGACGACGTTGCCTTGGCCGCCCTTACCGGCGCGGCGGAGGCGACGAGCGTGACCGGAGCGGCAGGCGTCGACGTCCGCGGCGCAGCCTGGGCTACCGCGACCATCGGCTCGTCGGGCAGCGGCTTCCAGTTCCGTCCACGCTTTTCATAGAAGGCATTGCCGCCGGCAACCATGGTGTAGTGCATGTTCTTGTAGGGGAAACGCAGGCCGGCTGTGTGGAAGAACATCGTGTTCTTCAGCTTGGCCTTGCGCTCGCCCTTGAGCACGGCCTCGGCGGCTTCCTCGACATCGGGCATCGCCTTCGAATTCATCGGCCGCGTCATTACGCCCGGCGCGAACTGCCCGCGCTCGCCGACCACCTGGCAGATGGTGTTGCCGTGCTTGCCGGAGCGCAGCCGGTTCATGACCACCGTGCCGACGGCAATCATGCCGTCACGGCTCGACCGGTTGGACTCGAAAAACATCGCGCGCTCCAGGCACTCCTTGTCCTTCGGCGTGGAATTGTAGGCCCGGGTATTGAGGAAACTCGGCGTGATGGCATCGGTCAGGCTGGACATGCCATGCGAGGTGGTCTGGCTGCAGGCGGCCAAGAACAGCGGAGAAGTGACGACGCCGAGCAACAACGGCATCTTCCATGGGGTAGAGATCAAAAGTGTCCCCTCGTTTCTGCTGCCAGCCCGCCCCTGGTTGCGGCAAGAATGAGACACTTTCAGGCAAAAAGATGGCTAAAGCGTTATTGAGTGGAAAGTTGCAGAATAGACACACCCGATAAAGGGCAGATTTAACTGGCTGACGGCACGAGCCGTAGCCCGGGTTCGGCCTCTTCGAACTCCTCCGAAAACAGCCCGCGTTGCAGGAACAGCAGGCGCGCATCCCTTGCTTTCGGCGCAATCTGCCGCGGCCAACTGCTTTCGACGAACTCGGCCTTGGTGAAATCAGGGGTTGCCGCACAGGCAGCTTCGAGAAAATCGGCAATTTCCAGCACGATCGCGCGTTCGTCCCTCGAAAGAGCCGACGTGCCGGATTCGATCGATGGGCGATGGACGAAATCCTCGAAAAGATTGAGATAACCGCTGATCCCGACCAGATCCACGCCGTTGTCGCAATCGGCCAGGATTTCCAGGATCTCATAGATCCTGTTTCGGACGCGCTGCTCTATCAGCCTGGCCGAAGGGTCTGTGGTCACGGATGCCGCTGGCATGGCTGGATCCCGATCCTAGAAAGGCAGCTTCATTCCCGGGGGTATCGGCAATCCCGCCGTTAGCGCCTTGGTCTTCTCCTGCATGACTTGCTCGACCTTGTTCTTGGCATCATTGTGGGCGGCGAGCAGCAGATCCTCCAGGATCTCGACCTCGTCCTCCTTGAACAGCGACGGGTCGATCTTCAGCGACTTCATCTCGAACTTGCCGGTCAGCGTCACGCTGACCAGTCCGCCGCCGGCCTGACCGGTGGCTTCCAGCGTGGCGATCTCATCCTGCATGGCCTGGAACTTGGCCTGCATTTCTTTCGCCTTGCCCATCAGGCCGAGAAGATCTTTCATGGTCCGATCCTTTGCAGGTTCACACAGTTTGTCAGGGTTCGTCGTCGTCCGCCGTCGGCTCGACCGGCATTTCGGCCTCGACCGCATCGGCTTCCGGCGCGTCGGGAATACGCACGTCTATGATCTTGGCCCCGGGAAACCGCGCGAGGATGGCGGCGACGGTCGGGTCGCTCTTGGCATCGAGGAAGGCATTTTCGCGCCTGGTCGATTCCATTTCGGCCAGCGTCTGGCCGCCTTCTTCCTTCGACAGCGACACCAGCCAGTTGCGGCCCGTCCAGGCGCGCAGCTTGGCGGTCAGATCGTTGAGCAGCATCTTCGGCGCGTCGGCAGTCAGGCTGACATCGATGCGGCCGAGCTCGATGCGCACCAGGCGCACGCAGCGCTTCACCAGCACCTTGAAGGCCATGTCGCGATTGGCGTCGGCAAGGGCGACGATGTCGGCCAGCGATTTCACTGGCACCGGCGGGGTCTCGACGACCGGCTCAGGCGGCGCAACAAAGGCAGAAGGCACCGGTTCGGGCTCGACCAGCCGCATCGTCTGCGCACCGCCGCCGGTCGCCGGCATTCGCGTCTGCGCCACGGTGCTGGCGCCGCCGCCGTTGCCAGGGCCTGGTGGGCCAGAACTTGCCGGACCAGCGCTTGCCGGTGTCCCATTCGAACGCGGCGCGCCGTTCGGGACAGATGCAGCGCCCTCCAGCGACTTCAGCGCCTCGTCCAGCGTCGGCAGGTCGGCGGCATGCGCCAGCCGGATCAGCACCATTTCGGCGGCGCTGACCGGCCGATTGGAAGACTGCACCTCGGGAATGCCTTTCAGCAGCATTTGCCATGTCCGTGACAGCACCCTGACCGACAGCGTCCTGGCGAAGTCGGCGCCGCGCCGGCGCTCGTCCTCGGACAGCGAGGCATCGTCGAGGGCCGTCGGCACGAAACGCAGACGGGTGACGAGGTGATTGAACTCGGCAAGGTCGGTCAGCACCGCGGCCGGATCGGCGCCGATGTCATATTGGGCCCGGAATTCGGCAAGGGCGGCGGCTACGTCACCCTTCATCACATGTTCGAACAGGTCGACGATGCGGGCGCGGTCGGCCAGCCCCAGCATGGCCCGCACGGCCTCGGCAGTGACCTTGCTGGCGCCGTGGGCGATTGCCTGGTCCAGGATCGATTGCGCGTCGCGCATCGACCCCTCGGCGGCTCGCGCAATCATCGCCAGCGCCTGATCCTCGGCATCGATGCCCTCGAGGCCGGCAATGCGACCAAGATCAGTCTTGATTACCGCCGGGTCGATGCGCCTGAGATCGAAGCGCTGGCAGCGCGACAGCACGGTGATCGGTACTTTGCGGATCTCGGTGGTAGCGAAGATGAATTTGACGTGCGGCGGCGGCTCTTCCAGCGTCTTCAGCAGGCCATTGAAAGCCTGGGTGGAGAGCATGTGCACTTCGTCGATGATATAGACCTTGTAGCGGGCCGAGACCGGCGCATAGCGAACGCGCTCGATGATGTCCCTGATGTCGTCGATGCCGGTGTGGGAGGCGGCGTCCATTTCGATGACGTCGACATGGCGGCCTTCCATGATCGCCTGGCAATGCTCGCCGGGCACGGAAAGGTCGACCGAAGGCTGGTCGACAGTGGCGGTCTTGTAGTTCAGCGCCCGCGCCAGGATGCGCGCCGTGGTGGTCTTGCCGACGCCACGCACGCCGGTCAGCATCCAGGCCTGGGCGATGCGGCCGGTGGCAAAGGCGTTGGTCAGGGTGCGGACCATCGGCTCCTGGCCGATCAGTTCGGAGAAATTCGAAGGACGGTATTTGCGCGCCAGAACGCGATAGGCAACGGCCTTTTCGGTTCCCGAATTTCCGGCTTCGCTCATTCGCCCGTAAAGCTCCAGAGGCCACGTCTGCAAGGCGGCCGATTCCTGCCCATAGTTTCGCCCGCAGGGCTTGGCGCCGTCAATGTCGCGGGAGAAAGGCGAAGAGGCGGGAGGCTGGAACAATGACCCGTTCCGGGCTCGTTAGGGCTGCTTCCTTCCGGACCTGACCCGGTTGGCGAGTGGATCGTCCACCACCAACCTCCCGCTTTCCATATCGGCAATTCGGCGGCGAAATGCAAGGGCGCTCGAGAATCGTCGCGCAACTGGCCAATGATTCGCTTGCATGCCTCTTGCGGCCCCTTGGCAGCCGCTCTAGCGTTCATGAGTTTGAGAAAAACACTACAAAGCGAGGAAAACGCCGATGCTGCCGGGCCTCAAGGCCGGATTCACGCTGGATGCCCGTCTGGAGGCAGACAGCGAGCAGCTAATGTGGCTCGGGCTGTGCGAGTTGCGGGTGATGAACGATCGGCGCTGGCCGTGGCTGCTGCTGGTGCCGCAGCGGCCGGGCGTGGAGGAAATCCACGATATGACGCCGCTCGACCAGGCCATGCTGACCTTCGAGACCAATATGGTGGCGCAGGCGCTGAAGCGCGTGACCGGCTGCACCAAGATCAACACAGGCGCGCTCGGCAACATTGTGCGCCAATTGCATGTCCATGTCATTGCCCGCTCGGAAGGCGACCCCGGCTGGCCAGGCCCGGTGTGGGGGCACGGCATGCGCGAACCCTACCAGCGCTCGGACCTGCGCCGATTTGCCCAAACGATCAAGGCAGCGTTATAAGCCTGTCTGGTATCCACCCTTGAGTTTTGCCTGAGTCTTCCATGAGCTTCCGCCTGTTTGACGCGCCCTTGCGCGAGCCGAGCCAGTTCGTCGGCTTCGCCGGCAACACGATTGACCGGCAATCCGAAAACCGCGCCGACGATTCCGTCGAAAAGGCGCTCGCCGATCCATCGACAAGACTTTTGCTGATGCATGGCGGGCGGCTCTATCTGAAGCCCGGAAATGGCGGCTTCGACCCCTGGTTCGGCGCCAGGGAAAGCCAACCGCTGCAGGCATCGCTCGATCGTGGCGTGCTGCTCGGCTTTTCCGAAAGCGGCCCGGTGCTCGCCGTGCCCGCCGGTATCGAACCCGAACAATTGCCGGAGGCGATCAAGGCCATCGACTACCGCTCTGTCTATATGCAGGGGCTGATCGACGAAGCTGCTGCCGGGGCGCTGGCGCAAGGGGCAGCGCTGCTCGCCTGGCATGCAAGCCATCGCTTCTGCAGCAAATGTGGCACGGAGTCCGAGATGCGGGCCGGCGGCTACAAACGGCTTTGCCCGGCCTGCGGCACTGAGCACTTTCCGCGCACCGACCCGGTGGCGATCATGCTTACGGCGACGCCCGAAAAATGCCTGCTCGGCCGCGGTCGGCATTTCGCGCCGGGCATGTATTCCGCACTTGCCGGCTTCATCGAGCCGGGCGAGACGATCGAGGCGGCAGTGCGCCGCGAAACGCTGGAGGAAGCCGGCATCCGGCTTGGCCGCGTCATCTACCATGCCAGCCAGCCCTGGCCGTTCCCCTATTCGCTGATGATCGGCTGCTTCGGCGAGCCGCTCAATGACGACATCCAGGCCGACCTCAATGAGCTGGAAGACTGCCGCTGGTTTTATCGCGACGAGGTGCGTTCGATGCTCGCCAAGGAGCATCCCGGCAATCTGTTCACACCGCCGAAGGGAGCGATTGCCTATAACCTCATCCGTGCCTGGGCAGACAGCGCGTAACGCAAAGACATCGCAGGAGGAAGAAATGATCCGTCACACCGTCGTGTTCACGCTGAAGCACCCGCCGCACTCGATCGAGGAGAAACGGTTCCTCGCCGATGCCAAGAGAATCCTCACCGCGATAAAGGGCGTCACGCATTTCGAGCAATTGCGGCAGGTCAGCCCCAAGAACGATTTCCGTTTCGGCTTCTCAATGGAGTTCGCCGACCAGCGGGCCTATACCGGCTACAACGACCATCCCGACCATGTCGCCTTCGTTCGCGACCGCTGGGTTCCGGAGGTCGAGGCCTTCATGGAGATCGACTACGTGCCGCTGGGCCTGCTCTGATTTTGCCTTGTCGCGCATTTTGCGCGACCTGCATCAGGCACCGTCAATCCGCCACCTTCCATTGCTCGCGCGATTCGCTGGCGGGATAGACACCCAGGATCCGCATCTCGCGCGAGAAGAAGCGCAGTTCGTCAAGCGCGAGCTTGACCAGCGGATCGTCGGGATGGCCCTCGATATCGGCATAGAACAATGTCGCCGTGAAGGCGCCGAGCTGATAGCTCTCCAGCTTGGTCATGTTGATGCCGTTGGTGGCGAAACCACCCATCGCCTTGTAGAGCGCGGCCGGCACGTTGCGAACGCGGAAAATGAAGGTCGTCATCATCTTGGTGTCGGCTGAGGGGCGTTCGGCCCATTGCCTGTTCCTGGTCAGCACGACGAAGCGGGTGACGTTGCTGTCGGTGTCCTCGACATTCTCCTCGATGATGTCGAGCCCGTAGAGCGTTGCGGCCAAAGCCGGTGCAAGCGCCGCCATGGTGCGGTCCTTCACCTCGGCGAGATGCTTGGCGGCGCCCGCGGTGTCACCGGCGACGATCGCCTTCCAGCCGTTCTTGCGGATGTATTTGCGGCATTGGCCGAGCGCATGGATATGGCTGTGCACGGTCTTGATCTCGTCGCGCCTGACGCCCGGCAGAACCATGAGCTGGAAATGGATCGGCAGGAAATATTCGCCGACAATGTGCAGCTTCGATTCCGGCAAAAGGTGATGGATATCGGCGACGCGGCCGGCAATGGTGTTTTCGATCGGAATCATGGCGAGGTCGGCCTTGCCGGTCTCGACCGCATTGAAGGCATCCTCGAAGGTCGGGCACGGCAACGGCTCCATATCAGGGAACATGTTGCGGCTGGCGGTGTCGGAATTGGCGCCGGGCTCGCCCTGGAAGGATATTCTGTTGGTCTTTTCAGGCATGCCAAATGTCTCGGTTGAAATGTCTCAGGTTGAAAGGATGGTTCTGGCACGTTCAAGGTCTTCCGGCGTGTCGACGCCGAGCGGCAGCGACTGAACGATCTCGGCGTCGATGCGCATGCCGGCCTCCAGCGCCCGCAATTGCTCCAGTCTCTCGCGCCGTTCCAGTGGCGATGGCTTCAGTGCAACGAAGCGCTCAAGCGCTGATCGGCGGTAGGCATAGAGGCCGATGTGATGATAGAGCGGCCCCTCACCCCAGGGCGCCGTGGCACGGGTGAAATAGAGCGCCCGCAGCCGCGTCCCGGACAGCGGCGAACCGACAATCTTGACGACGTTGGGATTGGTCTTTTCCTCGTCGCGGACGATCTCGACGCCGAGCGTGGCGATGTCTACCGCCGCATCGTCGAAGGGCTTCAGCGCGGCATTGATCGTATCGGGATCGATGGTCGGCAGGTCGCCTTGTACATTGACGATGGTTTCAACCTTGCGCCCGGGGTCGAGCGTGGCCAGCGCCTCGAAGATGCGGTCGGAGCCCGATTCGTGGTCCGTCCGTGTCATCACAGCCTCGAAACCGTGCAGGCGCACCGCTTCCGCCACGCTTTGCGTATCGGTGGCGACCACCACCCGGCCAAGCCCGGCATCGGCGGCGCGGCGGGCGACATGGACGATCATCGGCGCGCCGGCGATGTCGGCCAGCGGCTTGCCCGGCAGGCGGGTCGAGGCCATGCGGGCCGGGATGAGGATCAGCGTGGACATGACTACGGCAAGCGTTCGAAAAGAGGATGGGAAAAGTGGCAAAAGGTCTCACTGGAAGCGCCCTTATAGGTGTTGCAACGCCGGAGCAAAAGACCTAGTTTCCGCGCGATTTGACCGGCTCCGAGGGCTGGGTCGAGATACCGACGGACGGAGTGGACGGATCGGTCCGCCGGAAAAGGGAGCCTGGGGCGTATGGACTCTTTCGAAATCAACAAGCTGATCGGCGGGCTGCTCGGAACCATCTTCGTGGTCTTCTCGGTCGGCATCGTGTCCGACTCGCTGTTCGCCTCGCCCGCGCCGGAAAAGCCCGGCTTTGCCATTGAGGCGACCGAGCCCGCCGAAGGCGGTCCGGCCGCTCCCGCCGCTGAGGCTAAGCCGATCGCCGACCTGCTCGCCACCGCCAATGTCGAAGCGGGTGCCGCCGTGTTCAAGAAGTGCCAGGCCTGCCACTCCGGTGAAAAGGGCGGCCCGAACAAGGTCGGCCCCGATCTGTGGGACCTGATCGACCGTCCGGTGGCCGAGCATCAGGGCTTTGCCTATTCGGCCGGCATGAAGGATTTTTCCAAGGGCGGCGCCGAGAAGTGGACCTACGACAACATCAATCACTTCCTCACCTCGCCGAAGAAGTTCATTAAGGGCACGGCGATGGGCTTCGCCGGCCTGCCCAAGGATGAGGATCGCGCCAACGTCATCGCCTACCTGCGCACGCTGTCCGACAATCCGAAGCCATTGCCAACGCCTGGCGCTTCGGCCGACGCGGCGAAGCCCGCTGAGGGCGCAGCACCCGCCAAGCCCGCAGAAGGTGCGGCGCCGGCGGCTCCTGCGGCACCGACCCCCGCCGCTCCGACGCCTGCCCCGGCCCAGTGACAAAATTGTAATCGAAGCATCCCTAGAAAAGCCGGGTTCAGCCCGGCTTTTTTCATGGTCGATCGGCTCCGAGAGCGCCCTAAGCCATTGATTTTACATGGGACGGAGTTTTCGACCTCATCCAAAATCGGCCATTTAGGGACCGATCTGTACACCGTGCTCCTTCACCTCATCATGGATCTCAGAGTCAGATACATCCCATATGCGCTTAGGCTCATGATAGTTAGAAAAGCCGCGACAAGGCCGGCCCATTCAGACCTCGATCTGAATAGGCCCTTCGAGGTCTCAAACGCTACCAAACACGTGAAAGCCGCAAGCAATATACACATGCCAAAGAGCCCTACAAAAATGCTCTTCGGATATATCGGACGCAACAGAAGGCTTGCTATGCCAATTGCGTAGGTGACAGCAACAATGGGGATCCGATGGTAGTTCATATCAAGGCGCCCGCTGCAGCACGTATCCAATCCATCCACGACTAGCACGCGTTGGTTGCACCTGAGTTAAGTATGGCAGAAGGACTTGAAACTAGGCCCGTAGGCGTGTGCGAGGTGTGCGCCGGATCGTCCGCGCCCGCCCTGCACAGGCCTAGGCGGGCTAGGCTACGAATTCGAGACTCATGTAGGATAGCGCTTCGCGGGAGAGAGCTATGCTGGACACAATTCAATCGATATTGACTGCGGTCGCCACCGGGGCGGGCATTTACTTCGCCTTCGATGGTCTCCACGCGTGGAAGCGTGAGATGACTGGCAAGCGCGACATCGAACTCTGCCAAAAAGTCATCGAAATGTTTTATGAGGCGGAGCACAAGATGAATGTGCTGAGGTCACCAATGTCCTACACCCAAGAGGGTGAGGGTCGAGCGAAAGAAGAAGGAGAAACTGAAGAGGAGACGCGCCGCCGAAATCATCTGTTTGTTCCAATTGCAAGATTTAATACCCAATCCGAATTTTGGTCGGAATTCTTTTCTTATCGATTTCGGATGAGAGCCTTGTTCGGTGATCCTGCGTCAGACGCATTTCGTCCTGCGGATGAAGCTATCCGAAGTTTTCGCGCAGCAGCAACGACGAACTACCAAGCGCAGTTCATGGATGAACGCGGCTTGAATCCGGAAACAAGGCGATCGTTCGAGAACCAAATATGGGCCGGTACGAGCGATCCTGACGTGATTGCCGACAAGATGAGGGAGGCGATTACTGCGATGGAAGCGATTTGTGTTCCAATCGTCCGCGCCACCAAACCGTCCGAATGGTTGAACCAGATGCATAAAAGATTGCGCTTGTTTTAATCTGGCCGGCCTCTCCCTCGCGCGCCCGCGACCCCCCGTGGACGAGTGGGCGCTATGTTTGCGCCGGCACAGCGGCCGCTTGTAGCGCGGGGCCCAGCTTGGCCTCCGCTTCCTTCGTGGCCTTGTTGCCCTGTTCGCCATCGTGCTCGGCTTGCAGGTCGCGCATGTCTTGGATCGATTTCGCGAACTGTTGATAGGCGAAGGTCAGGTGCTCTTCGGCGGTGTCGAGGTCTTCGATTTTTCGCCATTTTCACTGGCGGCCGTCCGACGGCCTCCCCAGTCCAGCTCCCCCGCCGGCCAAATAACGCAATTGTCATGGAAGCATCCATAGAAAAGCCGGGTTCTGCCCGGCTTTTTTGTTAGGAAAACCGCATATGCGGCGACAAAGCCGACCTGCGGCGGTTTTCATGGGCGTCAAATGATCTAGATTGCCCGAGGACGTGCATCGCGAAGAGGAGAACGCATGACGGTTGGCCGAACGCTTCTGAGGTCGTTGCTGGCAGCGGTCCTTCTGACCGCCGGATTGCAGGCGACCCGTGCGGATGAATGGCGCACCACCTCGTCGCTGATCGGCAACTCCAAATATGGCGACAATTTCCAACACTACGACTATGTCAATCCCGACGCGCCGAAGGGCGGCACGCTGAATTCTGTGGTGCTTGGCACTTTCGACAGCTTCAACCCGTATATCGTTCAGGGATCGCCAGCCGCCGGCCTCCTCCCATTCGGCGGTGGCCTGCTCTACGACACGCTGATGGAGCAGGCGACCGACGAGGGCAGCACCTCCCATCCGCTGGTCGCCGACGCCTACAAATATCCAGATGATTATTCCTCGGCGACTTACAGGCTAGACCCCAGGGCAAAATGGCATGACGGCCAGCCGATCACGACTGACGACGTGGTCTGGTCATTCCAGGTACTGAAGGCGAACAGCCCGATGTACAGCCGCTATTTCGAGAACGTCACCGACGCGGTCGCGATGTCCGATCGCGAGGTCGAGTTCCATTTCAATCAGAAGGGTAACCGGGAACTGCCGAAGATCATTGGCGATCTCGTCGTACTGCCGAAGCACTGGTGGGAAGGCACCGACGCCAAGGGCAAGAAGCGCGATATCACCCGGCCGACCCTGGAGCCGCCATTGGGTTCGGCTGCCTACAAGATCGCCAGCTTCAGGCCGGGTTCGGAAATCGTCTGGCAACGTGTGCCCGACTATTGGGGTGCCAAGCTGCCCGTGAAGATCGGCCGCGAGAATTTCGATACGCAGCGTTTCACCTATATCCTCGACGACAATGCTGCCTGGCAGGCCTTCACCAAGGGGGGGCTGGACGACATCAAGCCGGAAAACAGTTCAAGGCGCTGGAAGACATTCTACGATTTCCCGGCGATCAAGGCGGGCGACGTCATCAAAAAGGAATTCAAGACGACTTCACCTGAACCGATGCAGGCTTTCATGCTCAACCAAAGGCGGCCGCTTTTCCAGGATCGCCTCGTGCGGGCTGCCCTAACGTACCCCTTCGACTTCGAGACGATGAACCGCACGCTGTTCTACGGTTTCAACACCCGAACCAGCAGCTATTTCCAAGGCACGGAACTGGCCTCAAGCGGACTGCCACAAGGCAAGGAGTTGGAAATCCTCGAAGAGTATCGCGACAAGCTGCCGCCCGAACTCTTCACCCAGGAATTCAAGCTTCCGGTCTATGATTCGCCGCAGGCGGAGCGAAAATACCTGAAGCAGGCGGTCGACCTCTTTGCTCAGGCGGGCTGGGTGATCAAGGGCGGCAAGATGGTCAATGCCAAGACCGGCGAGCCATTCAAATTCGAGATCCTCGGCTGGAACGACACCGACCAGGTCATCTCCAGCCCCTATATCGCAAATCTGCGCAAGATCGGTGTCGACGCCACGCTGCGCATGATCGACCAGACCCAGTATATCAATCGCGTCAACAACTTCGATTACGACGTCATCATCGGGCAGCTTGGACAATCGGACTCGCCGGGCAACGAGCAGCGCGACTTCTGGAGCTCGAAGGCCGCCGACACGCCCGGTTCACGCAACTATTCCGGCATCAAGAACCCGGTGGTCGACGCGCTGGTCGACCGCATCATCTTTGCCACCGACCGCGAGGACCTCGTCGCCGCCACCCATGCGCTCGACCGGGTGCTGCTGTGGAACTACTATGTCGTGCCGCAATATTACCGGGCCGTGGTCTGGATGGCCTACTGGAACAAGTTCGGTATCCCCGAAAAACAACCCGCCTATAGCGGCGTCGATCAGAACTCCTGGTGGATCGATCCCGACAAGGAAAAGGCGCTGGCCGCGAAATACAAGGGCACGAATTGATGGGGCGCCAATTGATGGGGCGCCAATCGGCGCTGCCCCGCCGTGACTTCCTGGCGCTCGGCGCCGCGGCCGCGGCGGCAACGCTGCTGCCCGGCCGGGCCTTCGCCACCATCCCGACCGGGGTAAAACTGCACGGCCTGTCGGCTTTCGGTGATCTCAAATACAAGGCTGACTTCAGGCATTTCGACTATGTGAATCCGGACGCCCCCAAGGGCGGCCAGATGAATTTCGCGCCGCCCAACTCCACCTTGAATCAGAGCTTCCTGACCTTCAACACGTTGAATTCTCTGGTGTTGAAGGGGGATTCGCCGCCCCGTACCGAACTCTGCTTCGATTCGCTGATGACAAGCGCACTTGACGAACCGGATTCGGTCTACGGCCTGCTTGCCGAGTCCGTTACCCTATCGCCGGACCGCAACGGCTTCCGCTTCAGCCTGCGGCCGCAAGCGCGCTTCAACGACGGCTCGCCGCTGACCGCAGAAGATGTTGTCTTTGCGTTGAAGCTCTACAAGGAGAAGGGCCATCCGAACCTTTCCAAGGCGTTGCGGCATATGACGGAAGCGGTCGCGGTCGATCCCGCAACCGTCAACCTGACCTTCAATGGCGAACAGTCAGCGCAGAATATCCTCTCGGTCGCTGCAATGCCGATCGTATCCAAGGCCTATTATACGGCCAATGAGTTCGATGCCTCGACGATGAAACCGCCGCTCGGTTCGGGACCATACAAAATTGGGCGGGTGGTCGCCGGACAAACCGTCGAATACGATCGCGTTGCCAACTATTGGGGCCGCGACCTGGCAGTGAACCGTGGCCTTAATAATTTCGACGGCATCCGTATCGACTTTTATCTCGATCGCCAGGCAGCGTTCGAAGCCTTCAAGAAGGGCGACACGCATTTTCGCGAGGAATTTACCTCGCGGGTTTGGGCGACAGGCTACGACTTTCCAGCGCTGAAGGATGGCAAGGTCGTCAAGCGGGAGTTTCCCGGCGAGAAGTCGCCGGACATGCAGGCCGTCGCGCTCAACCAGCGCCGTCCGCAATTTCGCGATGCGCGCGTGCGGCGAGCGATCGCCAATTGCTTCGATTTCGAATGGATCCAGCGGGTTCTGTTTTTCGGCTCCTACGAGCGCTCGCAATCGAACTTCGAGCGGTCGGACTACAAGGCCGAGGGCCTACCCTCACCCGGGGAATTGGCCCTGCTCGAGCCGTTTCGAGCCGAGTTGCCACCAGAAGCCTTCGGCGAACCGGTTATGCAACCTGTCTCCGATGGTTCGGGCCACGACCGCAAGCTGCTGGGCGCCGCTTCGAAACTGCTTGCCGAGGCCGGCTGGAAGCGGGCGGGCAATTTTGTCGTCAATGAAAAAGGCGAACGGCTGCGGGTGGAAATGCTGGCCGAGGACGATGGGCTTGTTCGCATTTTTTCCCCATGGGCCGAGAATATGAAGGCGATCGGGATCGACGCTTCGATCCGGCAGGTCGATTCGACGCAATATGAAAAGCGGCAGAGCGATTTCGACTTCGATTTCAACCTGCTCCACTGGTCGATCGGAGCGACGCCTACCGCCGACGGCCTGGAGATACTCTATGACTCCCGGATGGCGAACACGCCGGGCCAGCGCAACTATCCCGGCACGGAAAGCCCTGCCATCGATGCGCTGATACAGGCAGCCGGCAAGGCGAACAGCCGGACTGAACTCATCACGGCGCTCAGGGCGCTCGATCGGGTCTTGCGCGCGCGGCTAGACTGGATTCCAACATACTATCTCGCGAATCACCGCGTCGCCTATTGGGACATGTTCGACTTTCCCGAGCAGAAACCCGATTTCGGCTTTCCGGTCGAAACGCTGTGGTGGTTCGACAAGGGCAAGGCGGCAAAAATTGGCAAAGCCTGAGATTTTGGCTCGAACAGGACAGAGAGCCTGATGGGCGCCTATATACTGCGCCGCATCCTGTTGATGATCCCGACCCTGTTCGGCATCATGGCGATATCCTTCGCCGTCATCCAGTTTGCGCCGGGCGGACCGGTGGAGCAGGTCATTGCCAGGCTGACCAACCAGGGCGGCAACGATCGTCTGGGCGGCGGCGGTGGCGGGGATACAGGCGGCAGCAATTTCGACGTCGCCGGCGACGTCGGCTCGAAATATCGCGGCGCGCAAGGGCTTGATCCGGAATTCATCGCCAAGCTGGAAAAGCAGTTCGGCTTCGACAAGCCACCGCTCGAGCGCTTCGGCATGATGCTGTGGAACTATATCAGGTTCGATTTCGGCGACAGCTATTTCCGCGACATTTCGGTGCTCGACCTGATCCTCGAAAAGATGCCGGTGTCGATCTCGATCGGGCTGTGGATCACGCTTCTGTCTTACCTGATCTCGATCCCGCTCGGCATTCGCAAGGCGATCAAGGACGGCTCGGCGTTCGATGTGTGGACAAGCGGCGTCGTCATCGTCGGTTATGCGATTCCCGGCTTCCTGTTTGCCATCCTGTTGATGGTGCTTTTCGCCGGCGGATCATTCTACGACTGGTTTCCGCTGCGCGGCATAACGTCCGACAATTGGGACCAGCTGTCGTGGCCGGCTCGGATCGTCGACTATTTCTGGCACATGGCCCTGCCGCTGACGGCGCTGGTGCTGTCGGCCTTCGCCACCACCACGCTGCTTACCAAGAACTCGTTCCTCGAGGAGATCCGCAAGCAATATGTGGTGACCGCCCGCGCCAAGGGCCTGTCGGAACGGCAGGTTCTCTATGGCCATGTCTTCCGCAACGCCATGCTGATCGTCATCGCCGGCTTTCCCGGCGCCTTCATCTCGGCCTTCTTCACCGGTTCGCTGCTGATCGAGAACATCTTCTCGCTCGACGGTCTCGGCCTGCTCGGCTTCAACTCGGTGCTGCAGCGGGACTATCCAGTGGTCTTCGCCAATCTCTACATCACCTCGCTCATCGGGCTGTTCATCGGGCTGCTGTCGGACCTGATGTACACCTGGGTCGACCCGCGCATTGACTTCGAGCGGAGAGACATCTGATGGCGGAAGCTGCCGCCGAAACGACGCCGGACCGGATCGCCCGGCCCCGGATGTCGCCGCTCAACCAGCGCCGCTGGCAGAACTTCAAGGCGAACCAGCGCGGCTTCTGGTCGTTGTGGATATTCCTCGTGCTGTTCGTGCTGTCGCTGTTTTCCGAATTGATCGCCAACGACAAACCGATCGTCGCCTCCTACAAGGGGGAAATCCTGTTTCCGGTTCTGGTGGCCTATCCCGAGGAGAAGTTTGGCGGCTTCTATGCGGTTACCGATTATCGCGACCCGGTCATCCAGGACGAGATCAAGGCCCATGGCTGGATGATCTGGCCACCGGTCCGCTACTCCTACCAGACCGTCAACAATGCCATTCCCGAGGCAGCGCCCACCAAGCCGTCCTGGCTCTATGACAAGAAGACCCTGTGCAACCAGTATCCGCAAGGTGCGGCCGATCCCAATTGCAATGTCGGCAACTGGAACTGGCTGGGCACCGACGACCAGGCGCGCGACGTGCTGGCGCGCGTCATCTACGGCTTCAGGATCTCGGTGCTGTTCGGCCTGATCCTCACCGCCGGCTCGGCGCTGATCGGCGTGTCGGCCGGAGCATTGCAAGGCTATTTCGGCGGCTGGACCGACCTGCTGTTCCAGCGCTTTATCGAGATATGGTCGGCGATCCCGGTGCTCTATCTCCTGCTGATCATCGCGGCCATCCTGCCGCCCGGTTTCTTCATTCTGCTCGGGCTGATGCTGTTGTTTTCCTGGGTGGCTCTGGTCGGCGTGGTGCGGGCCGAATTCCTGCGCGCCCGCAATTTCGAATATGTCAACGCGGCGCGCGCGCTCGGCGTGCCCAACCGCACCATCATGTTCCGGCATCTCTTGCCCAACGCCATGGTGGCGACGCTGACCTTCCTGCCCTTCCTGCTCAGTGGCTCGATCTCGATGCTGACCTCGCTCGATTACCTTGGCTTCGGCCTGCCGCCCGGTTCGGCTTCGCTCGGCGAACTGCTCAAGCAGGCCCAGCGCAACCTCAACGCGCCATGGCTTGGCATTTCCGGCTTCGTCGTCATCTCGCTGATGCTGTCGCTGCTGGTGTTCGTCGGCGAGGCGACCCGCGACGCGTTCGATCCGCGCAAGACGTTCCGATGAGCGAAGCCCCTCTCCTCTCCGTCAGGGATCTCAGCGTCGCCTTCACGCAAGAAGGGCGCCAGTCGATGGCCGTCGACCACATCTCCTTCGACATCGCCAGGGGCGAGACCATGGCGCTGGTCGGCGAGTCCGGGTCCGGCAAGTCGGTCTCGGCGCTTTCGGTGCTGAAGCTCTTGCCCTATCCGACAGCCAGCCACCCGTCGGGGCAGATCCTGTTCCAGGGCGCCGACCTGCTCGCCACCAACGAGAGGGAACTGCGCCGCGTACGCGGCAACAACATCACCATGATCTTCCAGGAGCCGATGACCTCGCTCAATCCGCTGCACACGATCGAGCAGCAGATCATCGAGGTGCTGAAGCTGCATCAGGGAATGGGCGACCGCCCGGCCAAGGCGCGCACGCTGGAACTGTTGAACGAGGTCGGCATCCGCGAGCCGGAAAAACGTCTCGACGCCTATCCGCACCAGCTTTCCGGCGGTCAGCGCCAGCGCGTCATGATCGCCATGGCGCTGGCCAACGAGCCTGAGCTTCTGATCGCCGACGAGCCGACAACGGCGCTCGACGTCACCGTGCAGGCGCAGATCCTTGAGCTGCTTGCAGGCCTGAAGAGCCGCAAGAACATGTCGATGCTGTTCATCACCCACGATCTCGGCATCGTCAGGAAGATCGCCGACCGGGTCTGCGTGATGACCAAGGGCAAGATTGTCGAGACCGGTCCGACCAAGGACATTTTCGCCAACCCGCAGCACGCCTACACCAGGCATTTGCTTGCCGCCGAACCGAAGGGCAAGCCGCCAGCCGCCAACGATGCCGCCAAGCCGGTGATGACCGGCAAGGACATAAAGGTCTGGTTTCCGATCAAACGCGGCTTTTTCCGGCGCACCGTCGACAATGTGAAGGCGGTGGACGGCATCGATGTCACCGTGCGCGCCGGGCAGACGCTCGGCGTCGTCGGCGAATCCGGTTCGGGCAAGACGACGCTCGGCCTGGCACTGGCCAGGATGATCTCGTCGACCGGGAGCATTCAGTTCAACGGACGCGACATCAACAAACTGACCTTCAACGACATGCGGCCGCTCAGGCGCGAATTGCAGATCGTCTTCCAGGATCCGTTCGGCTCGCTCAGCCCGCGCATGTCGGTCTCCGAGATCATCGAGGAAGGGCTGAAGATCCACGAACCGAAACTGTCGCCCGATCAGCGCGACAAGCGCATCGTTGATGTACTCAAGGAAGTCGGGCTCGACCCCGCCACGCGCAACCGCTATCCGCACGAGTTCTCCGGCGGCCAGCGGCAGCGCGTCGCCATTGCGCGCGCCATGGTGCTCAACCCGCGCTTCGTCATGCTCGACGAGCCGACCTCGGCGCTCGACATGAGCGTGCAGGCGCAGGTCGTCGACCTCTTACGCAGCCTGCAGGCGAAGCACGATCTCGCCTATCTGTTTATCAGCCACGATCTGAAGGTCATCCGCGCTCTTGCCAACGACGTCATCGTCATGCGCAATGGCACGATCGTCGAGGCTGGTCCTTCCGAGCAGATTTTTGGAAACCCGCAAACCGACTATACTCGGGCGCTGCTCTCGGCCGCCTTCAAGATCGAGACGGCGCCGGTCGGCATCGTCAGCGAGTAGGCCGCGAGGCTCGGACAACAGGGAAGAATACTCCGCAAATGGAAAAAGGCCGTATCCTGCTTGCCCTCACCGGTATTCATCCGCGGCGCTGGCGCGAGCTCTTGTCGGCGGAGCGCGAAGTCGTGCTTGAGCCGGAGGGCGCAAGCGACCCCTCGATCACCTATGCGGTGGTGTGGAAGCAGCGGCCGAACCTGCTGTCGTCGCTGCCCAATCTGCGCGCCATCTTTTCCATCGGCGCCGGCGTCGACCACATCTTCGCCGACCCCACCTTGCCTGACGTGCCGATCGTGAAAATCGTCGCCGACAATTTGACCCAGCACATGACCGAATATGTCGTCTGGCGGGTGCTCGACCACCATCGCCAGGGCATGCTCTATCGCTCGCAGCAGCCGAAGAAGATCTGGCACGAGCCGCCGCAGCGGCCGGCCGGCGACATCTCCGTCGGCATCATGGGGCTCGGCAATCTCGGCCGCGCGGCGGCGTCGGCGCTGCTGTCGCTCGGCTTTGCGGTCAATGGCTGGTCGCGCAGCGACCGGCCGATGCAAGGCGTCTCGACCTATTCTGGCGAGGCCGGATTGATCCCGTTCCTCAATGCCACCGACATTCTGGTGGTGCTGTTGCCGCTCACCCCGCAGACGCAAGGCATGATCAACCATGGTGTGCTGAAGGAGCTGCGCAAGCGCAACGGTCTCGGCGGCTCGGTGTTGATCAATGCCGGGCGCGGCCGGCTGCAGAAGGACGCCGACATCCTGCGCGCGCTGGAGGACGGCACGCTGAAGGAAGCGAGCCTCGACGTGTTCGAGGTCGAGCCACTGCCCAAGACCAGTCCGCTGTGGAGTCACCCGAAGGTGTTCGTCACGCCGCACGCGGCGGCGACCTCCGATCCCGTGCACCTGGTGCCGATCATGCTGCGACAGATGGCGGCGTTCGAGCGCGGCGAGAAGCTGGACAATCTGGTCGATCGCGACGCGGGATATTAGCTCGGCAGGGCGAACTTGTTCTGCTTGGCCGGCTTGCCGCATTCGCGGCGGGTGATCGACCGGTTCATGGCGTCGATGCGGCCGCTGGCCTGTTCGGCATCGCGCTGGGTCTTGGAACGGACATCGGGCGTGAACGGGCCGAAGCCTACCCCCGAATTGGAGAAGGAGGGCTTGGCGTCCTGCGGCAGGCGATATTGCTGCGCCAAGGCGTTTCGTTGCACCAGCAATTGGTCGCAAGGCACGCTATCGAATTGCAGGGAAGACTCGACGTTCTCATCCTGCCGTTCGGCCAGCGAAGAGCCGGCGCAGCCCGCCATTGCCAGGCAAGATGCCAAGATCACCAAGTTCCAGCGCATGGGCGTGCTCCGTATCAATGTTCCATCTTTCGGGCATGGGAATCGGACTTTTTCGCAGCCAATGCAACGATGGTGTGGCCTGTATACGAAAATCCTGTTCACGCATCACCCGGTGAAGCGAGCAGAACCGCGACCACGGCCAGCCCCTCAACCGGTTGGCGGCGATCCTGCCGGATGATGGTTGTTTCCGCCGACAGGGTCAAAAAGCCGTTGGCGGCGAGCACCCTGCGCACATAGATTTCCGAATGCGCGTAGCGCCGCGACGGTTGCAACGCGAAGTCGGTGGTGCCGGCGAGCGTCTCGACCGAGAACGCGAGCAGCCCGTCGCCTGCAAGCATTCGGGCGATCGTTTTCATCATGCCTTCGAGCGCGCCGACATAGATGAACACGTCGGCCGCCACTACCAGATCGGCTTTCGGCCCGGCATAGACAAAATCCTGCAGGTCCGCCTTGGCGAGATGATCATAGACGCCTTTGACCCGCGCCCTGCCCAGCATCCTGGCCGAGATGTCATAACCCTCCAGGCGATCGGCGATCGGCCGCAATTTCTGCCCCATCAGGCCGGTACCGCAGCCGAGATCGATCGCCAGCCGGAAGCGGCCTGGCCTTGCCACCCGGATGGCCTGGTCGAGAGACGCGGGCAGGAGGTAACCGAGCTTGTCGACCAGCGCCTCGTCGAAGGTTTCGGCGTAGTGGTCGAACAGCGCTTCGACGAAAGCGCTGGGTGGCAAGGCCGCGGCGGGCGCCTTGCCGATCAGTTGCAGCTTCAGCGCCGCGCCAAGCCGATCCACCGGCTCCAGCTTCAGCGCCATCGTCCAGGCTTGCGCTGCCTGATCGACGGCGCCTGCGGCTTCCTGCATCTCGCCGAGGCGGAACCAGCCCATCGCCCAATGCGGCGCCAATTCCAGCGCGCCGAGCAGCAGCTCGGCTGCTGCCGCATGATCGCCGGATGCGTGAAGCATTTCGGCATAGTCGGCACGACGATCGGTGTTCAGGTCGCCGGAAGAGGTCTGGAGCGGTTTCATGGACAATGTTCCGCCAGCAAATGAAACCGGCAGGCGTGTATGCTGGAGTCAGCAGTCTCTTGCAACAGGCTTCCCGCGGCGGAATTAGCAACTATCTTGGCGGGATGCGCGCCAGCGACCTGCTTCACCCCCGGCCCGAAGGCCTCTATTGCCCACCCGGCGATTTCTTCATAGACCCGGTGCGCCCGGTCAACCGGGCGCTGATCACGCACGGCCATTCCGATCATGCCCGTTCCGGCCACCGTTCCGTGCTGGCCACGAGGCAGACGCTCGACATTATGGGATTGCGCTACGGCGAGGGATTCGCCGGGACGACGCAAGCGGCGGCACTTGGCGAGACAATCGCGCTGAACGGGGTCACGGCCACCTTTCATCCGGCCGGCCATGTGCTCGGCTCGGCGCAGATCGCCGTCGAACACCAGGGCAGGCGCATCGTCGCCTCCGGCGACTACAAACGCCAGAAGGACGCCACCTGCGAGCCGTTCGAACCGATCAAATGCGATGTCTTCATCACCGAGGCGACCTTCGGCCTGCCGGTGTTCCGCCATCCGCCCGACAGTGAAGAGATCGCCCGGTTGCTCAAGTCGGCGGCGCAGTTTCCCGAACGATCGCATCTGGTCGGCGCCTATGCGCTCGGCAAGGCGCAGCGGCTGATGCGGCTGCTGCGCGATGCCGGCTACGACAGGCCGATCTACATCCATGGCGCGCTGGCCAAGCTCAGCGATTATTACCAGAGCCAGGGCATCGACCTCGGCACGCTGGAGCCCGCAACCGTCGAAAGCGGCGCCAGGCAAGATTTCGCCGGGGCCATCGTCATCGGACCGCCTTCGGCCTTCGCCGACCGCTGGGCGCGGCGCTTTCCCGATCCGATCTCATGCTTCGCCTCCGGCTGGATGCGCATTCGCCAACGTGCCAAGCAGGGCGGCGTCGAGCTGCCGCTGATCATCTCCGACCATGCCGACTGGGACGAGCTGACCGCCACGATCAAGGAGACGGGCGCCGAGGAGATCTGGGTGACGCATGGCCGCGAGGAAGCGCTGGTGCGCTGGTGCGAGCTCGAGGGCATAGCAGCACGGCCGCTGCATCTCGTCGGCTATGAGGACGAGGGCGATTGAGTTGAACCGCTTCGCCGAGCTCCTCGACCGGCTGGTGCTGACGCCGTCGCGCAATGGCAAGCTGACGCTTTTGACCGACTATTTCCGAAGCGTCGAGGATCCGGATCGCGGGCTGGCGCTGGCCGCGATCACCGGCGACCTTTCCATCGCCGCGGTCAAGCCGGCCATGCTGCGCACGCTGGTCATCGAACGCATGGACCCGGTGCTGTTCGGCTATTCCTACGATTATGTCGGCGATCTGGCCGAAACCGTGTCGCTGGTCTGGCCGCAACCGCCTGGGGACATCCCGAATCGTTCGCCGACGCTCGCCGAAGTCGTGGCAAAACTGCAGGCGGCGAGCCGCTCCGACGGACCGAAGGTGCTGGCGGGGCTGTTGGACAGCGCCAGCATCTCGGCGCGCTTCGCTATCATCAAGCTGGTGACCGGCGGCCTGCGCATCGGCGTCTCGGCGCGGCTGGCCAAGCAGGCGCTGGCCGACCTTGGCCAGGTCGACGTCGCCGAGATCGAGGAGCTCTGGCATGGGCTGACGCCGCCCTATGCCGGCCTCTTCGCTTGGCTGGAAGGCAAGGCCGAAAGACCCGAGAGGACGGCGCTGGCGCTGTTCAGACCGGTCATGCTGTCCAATGCGGTTGGCGACGGCGACCTCGAAAAACTCGATCCGGCAGACTATGCAGCCGAGTGGAAATGGGACGGCATCCGCGTCCAGGCGGTTTGCGATGGCGGCGTTCGGCGGCTCTATTCACGCACCGGCGACGATGTCTCCGGCGCTTTCCCTGACCTTGCCGAAGCCATGGATTTTTCAGCCGCGCTGGACGGCGAGTTGCTGGTCGGCGATCCCCAGGCGACCGGCACTTTTTCGGACCTGCAGCAGCGGCTGAACCGCAAGAGCGTGACGCCGAAGATACAGCAGCAATATCCGGCGTTCATGCGCTGCTACGACGTGCTGCAAATCGGCGACGAGGATTTGCGCGTCCTGCCGTTTCGCGAAAGGCGCGGCCGCCTAGAAAGCTTTGTCAAGACGCTCGACCCCAGCCGTTTCGATCTGTCGCCGCTGGTCGAATTCGCCGACTGGACGACACTCGAGGAATTGCGCAGCGCACCGCCCCACCCGATCATCGAGGGTGTCATGCTGAAGCGCTGGGATTCGCCCTATCTTGCCGGTCGGCCAAAAGGACCCTGGTTCAAGTGGAAGCGCGATCCGCACACGGTCGACGCGGTGCTGATGTATGCCCAGCGCGGCCATGGCAAGCGTTCGAGCTTCTATTCCGATTACACATTCGGCGTCTGGTCCGGTCCGGAAGGCGCGGAAGAGCTGGTACCGGTCGGCAAGGCCTATTTCGGCTTCACCGACGAGGAGCTGAAGCAGATCGACAAATATGTCCGCGACAACACGGTCGAGCGTTTTGGCCCGGTTCGTTCGGTGCGGGCCGATCGCAGACAAGGCCTGGTGCTGGAGGTGGCGTTCGAAGGACTCAACCGCTCGACACGGCACAAATCGGGCGTCGCCATGCGCTTTCCGCGCATTTCGCGGCTGCGTTGGGACAAGCCGGCGGCCGAGGCCGACCGCATCGAGACGCTGCAGGCGCTGCTCGATAGCTAGATGTCTATTTTAAGCATCGAATTTTGCCAAAACCGGTTCCCACTTTTGGGTCCGATGCTCATGGCACTATCGAGACGCGGATCTCGTAGATGTCGACCGATTTGCCCTGCTTGTCGAAGTCGGAATTGATAGCGATGGTGCCGGCGGCACCCGGACGCTTGTCGGGGAACCGCACATCAAACAGATATTCGTTGCGCTCGCGGCCGACTGCATAGCGCTTGCGGCCGCAGTCGCCGAGTTCGCCGAAATTGCAGTCGATGGAGATCTGCGTCTCCTTGCCTTCCTCGGAGCGCGCGAGGATGTCGAATGTGGCATGCTTGCCGGCGAGCTTATCCAGCACGCCTTGCCCGACGTCGAAGCTGATGGCCGAGCCGGAGGCGCCCGAACGGATGCGCAGGAAGGAACCGCTGTCGTCCTGCATGACTTCGGCCTTGGCATCCGAGGGCGCGCTGACGAGCGTGGGGTCGCTCGGCGAAAACACATTGATCCAGTCGCGCGCCTGATCCGGCTCGCCGGGCTTCTGCGGCGAGGCCGTGTCTGCCGGCGGCGCGAAATCGTCGTCGCCCACCGTCGGCGGCTCTTGCGGCGGAGACGTGTCAAGCTCGGCCGGTGTCTTGAAGACGCCGGTCTGCGCGGCGAAATACAGACCGATGCCAGCCGCCGCGAGCAGCGTCACGCCAAGGAAGATCGCCGTCAGCGGCAAGCGGCGCCCCACCACCCGCCGCTCATCGCGGTCGGGCGTCACCTCGGCCTCGTCGGTTCCGGTCGATGCAGGGGCCGACATGTCGATCTCCGGCACGCCGGGAAAAACCGCTTCCGGCATGATATCGGGGACGACCGGCAGCACGCGCGACTTGGGCTCGTCGGATGGAGGAGGTTCTACCGGCCCGTCGACAACGATGTCGGGCGACGGCGCTGGCTCGGCAGCTTCAGCCTCTGCCGGAAGCTCCACCGCCGGCGCTGCCTCCGGTGCTGCTGCCGCAGCGTTGTCTTCCGTCACCGCCGCAGCGTTGTCCGCCGGCGCGCTAATGTCGGGAACAGCCGGCAGGAATTCGGATTCGATTTCTGCGATCTTGGTCTGCACCGCCTTGCGGCGCTTGATGGCGACCTCCACCGTCACGTTCGGATTGGCCTGGAGGGCACGGTCAAGTGCCGCAAAGGCCGACCGATAGACCCTCTCGCGAAACGCCCGGTCCTCGGCATTGCCTTTTTCGAAAGCATTCCGGATCGCTTTTTCGATGGCGTCCAAGCCGGATCCCTCTGCACGTTCGCTCACATTGTCATGATCGTTAGCCGCAGGCGACCAATCAATCAACGGGCGAGCGGCCGCATTCTGCCTTGCCGACGCCTGCAAAGCCCATTTCGGCGGTTTTTCGGTAAAGAAATCAACATTTTTCGCCGATCTTTCTGCAGCACCGGCAAACAACCTGCTGGTGTGGCATCACGCGAACAATGACGGTTCGGCGGCACTGCCGCGTTTTGGGCAATGCATGGGATCGGTACGAATTGCCAAGTCCTGGCCTGAATTCGCGGCTGCCCATCTTGAATTCGCGGCGGGTTGAGTCTATCACCCAGCGCATCTTGGAGGCCTCGGGCTTCCCGGGCCGCTTTAGCTCAGTTGGTAGAGCACATCATTCGTAATGATGGGGTCGCGTGTTCGAGTCACGCAAGCGGCACCAGTTGTTTCATCCCGCGATAGCGCACTCTTTCGAATTGTCTTCAACGAGGCAAAGCGCTCTTTGATATCGAACACAGCACGCTGAAAGAGGGTTGACCAGACATCTGATCGACCTGGTCGAAAGCAACATCGAAGTCAAATTTGGCATGGAATTCTTCGCGCCGAGGCTGATCGTGCGTGAAAGCTGCCGCGCACGTGATGGGTCGGGCGATCAGGGAGTCGGCTCAACTGTTGAGGACAACTCACAATGAGTCTCCGGCAAGTGGCGGGCCAGTCGCCAAACCAGTGTGGCAGCGCTGGCGGCCATCTCCTTTCTTGACCTCGCCACAACGCTGATGCGCGGTCAACGCACACCATTGTGACTATCCAGAAGGGCATCCCTCGAACGGACGAAGACAGGCCCTGATTTAAGCGTAATTTCCCACGCTCGCTTCCCAAGTAGCATTGCGCATCGGAAGCTCTGTACGAAGTTCAAGCATTTATATGCAACGGAATGGTCAACCTTGGGCGGGGGGCAATCCGGAGGCAGAGAATGCTCATTACAGCAACGACGCCGATTGTTCAATTGGCAACAAAGCTTAATAGAAAGACCCAGCAAGCAGCACACATCTTGAGAGCCGAGGGATTTGGTCGGGTTCTCCAATTGTCAGCCTGGTCATTGAGCGAACCGGTTAGGTCGCTATGGCTCCGCCGCCGTGTTGGGACCGATGCAAGGCAGGCATTGTCCAAGCTCAAGGCAGCAGAGCGAAATCGGGGATTGTTTATCGATTGTGGTTCAAATATCGGCCAGGGATACAAATACTTTTCTCGGTACTACACACCCGACCACTACGACTACGTTCTGGTCGAACCCAACAAGAATTGCCTGCCGCACCTTGATGCCTTGCGTTCAGAAAATGCGACTATGGAGATCATCGTCAAGGCAGCAAGCGTCAAAGATGGTTATGCCGAACTATTTGGTCCCCCTCCGGAGCGGTCGGGGCCTACCCATCAAGGTTGCTCGATCGTCTATGGCCACAACGAAAGCTTGTATCAATCGCTACGATTTACTCCGGACCTTGTCGAAACGTTTTCGTTGTCACAGATGATCCGAGCGAAGCGCGAACTGTACGATGTGGTCGTTCTCAAACTCGATGTCGAAGGGGCAGAGTACGAGATCCTTGATGACATGATCCGGTCCGGAAGCCATCGCGATCTCTATGCCGCATATGTGGAATTCCACTCTCTCAAAATGCGGACTTCCGAGAGACAAAAGAAACGCGTCGCAGAATTCCAAATCAGGGATGCATTCCTCAAGGCGGGCACGCGCTTCCGCGAATGGATATAGCGTCCATGAATCAGAAGGACGGGCAAGCCAGTTATCTCGATATGACTGGCTTACCCGGAGCCCTGAGCGGCTCGCTGCCGAACCGGGGCGTTCAATTTTCCGGATCCGAGCCCAGTGACGCCACCGTCTTCAGCGCGCCGTCGAGCATTCCGCCTGCACCTTCGCGAGGTCACCAAAAACCCCGGCCTCGCGCGCGCCGGGGTTTTTGCTTGAGGGAAAACAGACAAGCCTGCCGCCGTTCGGCTCAGCGGCCGGCTTCAGTCGCCTGCGCAGGGCAGCACAGTGGCGATCAGGCCATCTTTGCCAGGATCTTGGCCATATCTGCGGTGTCGAAAGCCCTCAATGTCTGGGTTCTGATGTTGCCCAGCGATGCGATTGATAAGGCTAGTGCGGTCGCAGCAATCTCGTCGTCGGCTTCTGCAATCGCCACGACGTCATACTGACCAAGCGTCCACAACAGCGTGTGAACCTTGACGCCGCTCTTGCTGGCCATCGCCTTGAAAGCCTCGGCACGCTTCTGCGTGTCCTTGATGCTCTTGATACCTTGATCTGTGAAATTCGACAGCAATACATAGTAAGCCATTGGTTCCTCCCACAATGGGGAGCGTACGGGCGCTCACGGCGCGTCCGCCGTCTCCCAGAAATACGATAGCACGAGCCGGGCGGGCGAACCACAAGCGGCAAGGAAGACACGCGCAGCTGCGACGCTATTCATCGATCAGCTGGAGGATGCGGGATCAGTTCGCTATAGCGTCGCCACGGTTTTCAGCGCACCGTCGAGCATTTCGCCCTTCTCGTCCTTCAGCGCCGCCTCGCGCAGGCGGCGGATCCAGTCGGCGGCATCAGTGCGGCCCTTGAGCATATCCAGCGCCGACAGCACACGGTCGAACTTGGATTGCGCGCGGGCGTGGGTGTCGCTGTAGCCCTTGATCAGCCGGCGGCAGTTGAGGATCTCGACGGCCAGCGCGTAATCTTCCCGGACATGGGCAAGCGCCAGATCATACCAGCGCTCCAGATGGACGATCTCGACCTTGTGGCGCAGCAGGCGGCGACGCCAGCGGCGCAGGCCGCCGATGAACCAGAGCGCGGCAAAGCCGGCAAAGCTATCGGTGCGGATGTGGCGGCCGCGATTGATGCGGCGGTCGAGAAAGGCGGCGAGCTTCGGCCGGTTCTCGATATAGCTGCCAAGCCCCGCCGGCAACGTGGCGCAGAATTCCTCGATGCGCGGATGGAAATATTCGGTCACCTGCAGGACCGTCCCGTCCTTGACGCCGACCTCGCGGCGCACGCGTTGGTCGCGGGTCGAACGGGTCTTGAGATCGGCGACGCGGATCATGTCGTCGTAGCACATGGCGTTGGCCAGATGCTTTGCCGCTGATATCGACAGCGCATAACCATGCCTGGCACTGTCCAGCGCCACGGCCCGGTCCAGCCGGTCGAGATATTCGCCGCCATAGGCGATATCCTGATAGTCGACGACTTTTTTCAGACCGCGCAGCGCCATGTCGCTGACAGGAGCCGGCAAAGCATCGATGCGGGCAGCCAATTGCTGCCAGCCCTGCAAGAGACTTTGCGGACCGCTCACTTGTCCAATGACACCCGAACTGATCTCAGAAACGGTTGGCTTCCTAGGCTTGTCGCCAGACGGGTCAGCCCCGGCAATGCCGCGCGCGCGGTCATAGGCGGCGCCGAAAGCGGCGAGACTGGCCTTCACACCTCGACCGCCGGCTCCGATCGCCTGCTCGTAGCTCTCGCGGGTGAACGGCAGCGCGTCGGAGCCGGCGAGCGCGCCGAGCAGGCTGGCCGAGATCATCGAGCCGTTGTCGGCGGCGATCTTCTCCATATCGAAAGCGATGAAGCGCCTGGCCGCGGCTTCCGCCGTCGCGTGCACTTTCGAGGACGAAGCGCGGCCGTCGCCGGGCTCGATCTTTTCCGACACGGCGGCGATGCGGTGCGAGGAAGCGATCAGCGTGGTGCGCTCAGGCGTGACGAAGCCCCTGATGATGGCGCGGCCGGCCTCCATCAGTTCGGCGGCGATCAATATGTCGACGTCGCCCTGCGACGGCGACAGCGCAAAGACCGGCAGCCGGCCGGTGTCTCTGGCCATCTCGACATAGTAGATGGTGGCTCCGGTGCGCTGGGCGACGCCGGCGACCGAGGTCGATTGCGCGACATAACCGTTGCGCTCGGCGACGTCGGTGATCCAGTCGGCCAGCACGCCGCCGCCCTGCCCGCCGACCGCCAGCACGGCGAGCTTGATGACAGACTCGTCCGAAGCGCCGGCGGCAGGGCGAGATGACGGGACAGCGTCAAGCATCGGCGAAGGTCAGCCGCCGGCTTTCGCGGCGCCGTTGCAGCATGCCGATCGTTGAACGACGCGCGCTCTCGAGAAAGCGATCCCAGCGGCTTGGGTTGTGGACAACGTCGGCGCGGTAGAAGGACGGGCACAGCACCGCGGCATCCGCCACCTCGCCGCAATTGCCGCAGCCGACGCAGCTCTGGTCGATATGCGCCACCGGGTCGTCGCGCAGCGGATCGTCGAGCGACTTGACCGACAGCGACGGGCAGCCGGAAAGCCGCATGCAGGCGTGGTCGCCGGTGCAGATGTCCTCATCGACGCCGAATTTCGGCTTGACGATCCGCTCACCGCCCTTGATCGCCTTGTCGACCAGCGGCTTTTCGCGGCGCTGGCGGTTGAGCATGCATTCGGACGAGGCGACGATGACCTTCGGCCCTTTCTCGTCCGTCGTCAGTGCCTCGCGCAGCGTGTCCTGCATCTTGGTCACGTCATAGGTGCGGTCGATGTGGCGCAGCCATTTGACGCCCATGCCTTTCACCGCCTCGGTGATCGGGTGCTTCGTCGACTTGGTCTTGTTGCCCGCGCGGGACGAGAGAATGTCCTGGCCACCGGTGGCGGCCGAGTAAAAATTATCGACGATGACGATGACGCCGTCGTTCTTGTTGAATACGGCATTGCCGATCGACGAGGTCAGGCCGTTGTGCCAGAAGCCGCCATCGCCGACGAAGGAGATCGAGCGGCGCTTGGCGTCCGGCGAATTGAACGCCGAGGCCGAGGCCGGCCCCAGCCCGTAGCCCATGGTGGTGGCGCCGAGCTCGAAGGGCGGCATGATCGAGAACAGATGGCAGCCGATGTCGGAGGCGATGTGGTGCTTGCCAAGCTCCTGCTCGACCAGTTTTGTCGCGGCGAAGATCGGCCGCTCCGGGCAGCCGATGCAGAAGCCGGGCGGGCGGCCGGGAACGACATTGATCAGGTCGGCGGTGTCAACGCCCTCGCCTGATTTGTTCGGCGCCCGCACCTCGCCCGGCAGAAGATGCGGCGCCTCAGCGCGCAGGAAAGATCCGATGCCGTCAAGCATGACCTGGCCTGTGTATTCGCCGGCCATCGGCAGATGCTCCTTGCCGACCAACCTCGTGCCGCGCCCGGCCTTGTGCAGCATGGCGGCAAAGGCCTGCTCGATGTAATTGGGCTGGCCCTCCTCGACGACAAGCACGGCGTCCTTGCCTTCACAGAAGGACAGGAATTCGTCATCGACCAGGGGATAGACGGCATTGAGCACATAGAGCGGCACGTCTGTCACACCATAGGTGTCGGCAAGGCCTAGCCGCTGCAGCGCGCGGATGACCGCATTGTACATGCCGCCTTGCATGACAATGCCGACCGAGCCGTGATCCGAGCCGAAGAATTCGTTGATCTTGCGGCTCTTGATGAAATCCACCGCCGCCGGCCAGCGCTTCTGCACCTTCTCCTTCTCGTGCAGGAAGGAGGCGGGCGGCAGCACGATGCGGCCGGTGTCGCGGCGCGGCGCATCCAGCGCATCGGCCACCGACATTGGCGGGCGCTTGTTGTCCTTGGCGATGAAATGGCCGTGGACATGGCAGCAGCGGATGCGGACCTGCAGCATGACTGGTGTGTTGGAGGCCTCGGAGAGCTCAAAACCGTCCTCGACCGCCTTGACGATCGACGGCAAATTGGGGCGCGGGTCGAGCAGCCACACCTGGCTCTTCATGGCGAAGGCGTGGCTGCGCTCCTGCATGATCGAGGAGCCCTCGCCATAGTCCTCACCGACGATGATCAGCGCGCCGCCGGTGACGCCGCCGGATGCCAGGTTGGCGAGCGCGTCGGAGGCGACGTTGGTGCCGACCGTCGACTTGAAGGTCGCGGCACCGCGGATCGGGTAGTGCACCGAGGCCGCCAGCATGGCGGTGGCGGTGGCTTCGGAAGCGCTGGCCTCGAAGTGCACGCCGAGTTCGCCCAGAATGTCCTGCGCGTCGGCCAGCACATCCATCAGATGGCTTATCGGCGCGCCCTGGTAGCCGCCGACATAGCCGACACCGCATTGCAGCAGCGCCTTGGTGATGGCGAGGATGCCTTCGCCGGCAAACTCCTCGCCGGCGCCGAGTCTCAGTTTTTCGACTTCCTTGGCAAAAGACCGTTCGGCCATGGTGGCCTCCTTCCGTTGCCGCCCGGCAGGCGGCGCGTACGTCTAGATGTCGTGCTTGCGAATGTTGTTCAGCATCTTCTGCAGCGTGGCGATCAGCGCGGCATATTCGGCGTCATCGACACCATCGAACATGGCCTCGAAGGCGTCATGCATGGCCGGCCAGGCGCGTGTGAACAATGCCCGGCCATCGTCGGTCAGGAATACATGGCGGATGCGGCTGTCGGTGACCCCCTGCTCGCGCCGCACCAACCCCTGCCCTTCCAGAGTGTCGAGCGTCCGGCTCAAGGTCGACTGCTCGATCACGGTGTAGACGGAGAGGTCGTTGACGGTGACGCCGTCGGTGACCGACAGCACGGCGAGCGCACGTACCTGCGGGATGGTCAGGCCCTGCTTGCGGAAATCCTCGCGCAAGGTGGCGTTGTAGCGGCCCATGATGCGGTTCATCAGATAGGGCGCGAATTGCTGCAGGCCGATCTGGCCCAGGGTGGAGATGCGCTGGCGTTTCTCGGCAACCTTCTGTTCCATCACAGCCTCCCCGCCAGCAGGAAGCCAGAGCCGCCGCCCAGGCCGGCGCCAGGATGGGTGGAGGCGCCGATATGGTAGAGGTCCTTGATACCCGTCTCGTGGTTGCGGCTGGCCTTGAACGGCCGCCACAGGAACGACTGGTCGATGGTCGAGGAACCACCATAGGGGTCGCCTCCGACCAGATTGATGTTCATCGTTTCCAGATCGGCTGGCGAATAGGCGCGGCGTGCGATGATGCTGTCCTTGAACCCATCGATATGGTTGCCGAGGATCGCTTCGACGCGGTCGGCATAGGCCTCGCGCAGCTTTTCGGTCCATTGCCCGTCGGCCGGCGCCTTGAGCCTACCGGCGGCATCGCCTTTGATGTGGCGCGGCGCCTCGGGCAGTTGCAGCCACAGGATGGCCTTGCCCTCCGGACAGCGCGACGGGTCGAGCGCATGCGGCTGGCCGACGCAGATGGTCGGCACCTCCGGCAGCAGGCCGCGCACCGCCTCGTTGCAGGCCTTTGAGACGCCATCGAGTCCTGGCGTCAGATGCAGCAACGCGACCTTGTCCAGCCCTTCGCCGCGCCAGGCGGGCGGCCTGTCCAGTGCGTAATGGATCTGGAAATTGCCCTTGCCGTAGCGATATTTTTGCGTCGCTTCGACGGCGGCCTCTGGCGCGTCCTTGCCTAACAGCCGGCCGTAGAGCTGTGTCGGCGTGACCGAGCAGATGATGCTTTTCTTTGCCGTGACGGTTTCGCCTGACGCAAGTCGCACGCCCGTGGCCCGGCCTTCGCTCTGGACAATGGAGGCAACGTCGCCTTCAGTCCGGATCACGCCACCACGCTCCTTGATCAGCGCCTCGAAGGCGGACAGAAGATTACGCGCCCCGCCCTTGACGATCGGCGCACCGGCCGCCTCCAGCGCAAAGGCAATGACCTTGGCGATCTGGCCGGAAAACGCATCCTCTGGCCCGAGACCGGCGTGCAGCACCCAGGGCGCCCAAAGCGCACGGGCGGTTTCGGATTGGTAGCTGCTTTCAAGCCAGGCCCGCGCCGGCACCAACGCGTCGCCGAGGAAGGCGGCGAGATTGCGCGGACCACGCCGCCAGGCTTCGCCTGCCATAAGCTTCGTCGTCGGATAGGACCACAAGGCGCCGCCGAGCAGGCCGAACAGCAGGCCGGCATTGCGCTCAATGCCGCCGACATCTTTGCCGTGACGGTCGCCGTCGCCCAAGGCAATCGCGTTGAGCGCCGCGACATTGGCTGCACGGTCGGTGCTGAGCACGGCGTGGCTGCCGTCGGGGCGCAGCACGCCTGTAGGCGTGCCGCTGTGGCAGAACTCCAGACCGTGCCGCGCCAGATCCTTGCCCAGTGCGGCATAGGCCGGCGAGATGATGAACAGCACGAAGGTCGTCGCCATCACGTCATGGATAAAGCCGGGCGCGGTGATCTCCTCGGTGCGCATGCAGCCGCCGATGCGGTCGTTGCGCTCGAGCACCAGCACCTTCGCTCCCTTGCCGCCGAGCATCGCCGCGCAGACCAGCGCGTTGATGCCGCTGCCGACGATGATGTGATCGATGTCGCTCATCGTCGAGGCCTATGGCTTAAGCGCGCGGCACCAGTGCCAGCGCGCGGATCGGGCTGCCGGTGCCGTGCTCGATCTTGAGCGGCGCCGCGATCAGGATCGCGCCCTTGGGCGGCAGCCGGTCGAGATTGCAGAGGCTGGCCAGACCATAGCGGTTGGCCTTGTGCATCAAGGTGTGTGCCGGGAATGGCGGCTCCATGCCGCCGGCCTTGCCGGCATCGGTGCCGATCGTCTCGCTGCCCCAGCCCTTGATGTCCTTGCTGATCAGGAACTGGATAGCTTCCGCCGTCGGCCCAGGCGTATGCGGGCCGGTCTCGTTGGCATTGAGGAACTCGGCTTCCGAGCCGTTGCGCTTATACCAATCGGTGCGCATCACCACCCATTCGCCGGGATTGATCGCGCCATGCTTGGCCTCCCATGCCTTGATATGGTCGACGGTGAGCAGGAAATCGTGATCGGCGGCGGCTTCCTTCGAGCAGTCTATGACGTTGACCGGGCCGACGAAGTTCTGCGCCGGAATGGTGTCGGTGGCGCCGTCCGGATAGTCCTTGCCGGTGATCCAGTGCTGCGGCGCGTCGAAATGCGTGCCCGAATGCTCGCCGAGCTTCAGCCAGTTCCACGCCCACCACGGGCCATTCTTGTCATAGCGGGAGATCGAGTGGATCTCGACCTTCGGCGTGTCGACGGCAAGCTCCGGCGGCAGCTTGATCAGCGGCGTGTCCGGCCCGAGCGGCGCCGACAGGTCGACCACCTGGATAGCGCCGGAAAGAAGCTGGCCGGCGACCTCGCCGAGAAGTTTTTGCGTGTCCATGGTCTCTGTTCCCTCTTGGTGGATAGCTCTGAAGGCTCGTTGCGGCCCTTAATATCCTACTAGACGAAAACATATGCATCTGCAATTATCTTTAAGCATAAAGGAAATGGGTTGGGTGGGCGTGAGCGAGTTTGACGCCATATTCGTCGGGGCGGGCCACAACAGTCTGGCATGCGCCGCGCATCTGGCGCTCAAGGGTTGGAAAATCGGGATTTTCGAGCGCAACGAAACGATCGGCGGCGCCGTCCAGACCCGTGAATTCACGCTGCCCGGCTTCCGGCACGATTTCGGCGCGATGAATCTGAGCCTGTTTGCCGGCTCGGCCTTCCACCGGAAATATGCAAATGAATTGAAAACTCACGGGCTGGAGTTTGCTCCGGTGGCGGACTGTTTCGCCAGCGCCTTTCCGGACGGGAAATGGTTCGGCGTCAGCAATGACCTGGAAAAGACCGCTTCGCGGTTGGCAGCGTTTTCCGCGGCCGACGCCGCCACATGGCGCCGGTTGGTAGCCGGGTTCATGCCCGAGGCCGAACACCTGTTCAGGCTCCTGGGCTCGCCGATGAGCGGGCGCGCGCTGGCCGGCACGGCATGGAACCTGTGGCGCAAGAAGGGGTTTTCTGGCGCGCTCGATACCGGCCGGCTACTGCTGTCCTCGCCACGCGCCTGGCTGGAGGAGACTTTCGAGACGCCGCATGTCAGGGCGACGCTCGCCGCCTGGGGTATGCATCTCGACTTCGCGCCCGACATCGCCGGCGGCGCTGTGTTCCCCTATCTGGAATCGATGGCCAACCAGTGCTTCGGCATGGTGCTCGGCAAGGGCGGCGCCGATACCATCATCCGCGCCCTGTCGGGCATGGTCACATCAGCCGGCGGCAAGATCGTCACTGGCGCAGAGGTGGCCGAGATCACCATCGCCGCCGGCAAGGCGACCGGCGTGCGGCTTGCATCCGGCGACTTCCACATCGCCAGCAAGGCGGTCATCGCCGGCGTTGCGCCGAGGGCGCTGCCTGGCAAACTTCTACCCGATGGCTCCGGCGATGCCGGCTTCGACACGGCGATGAGAGGATTCCGCCACGCGCCGGGCACGATGATGATCCACCTGGCGCTGGACGATTTGCCGGACTGGTGCGCCGGGCCTGAGCTTCGGCAATTCGCCTATGTCCACCTGTCGCCATCGCTCGACGCGATGTCGCGCACCTATCAGCAGGCGATGGCGGGCCTGCTGCCGGACGAGCCGGTGCTGGTCGTCGGCCAGCCGACCGCGGTCGACCCTTATCGCGCGCCGGCAGGCAAGCATGTGCTGTGGGTGCAGGTGCGCATGCTGCCCGCCGAGATATCTGGCGATGCGGCAGGCAAGATCGCGCCGGGACGGTGGGATCTGGTCAAGGAGCAATATGCCGAGCGCGTGCTCGACATCATCGAGCGCTACGCGCCCGGTCTTCGGCAGAAGATCCTCGGCTGCGCGATATTCTCGCCGCTCGACCTCGAGCGCGAGAATCCGAACCTTGTCGGCGGCGACCAGGTCTGCGGCAGCCACCATCTGGCACAGAATTTTTTGTTTCGCCCGGCACGCGGATACGCCGGCTGGAACACGCCCGTCGGCAATCTGCATCTGACGGGTGCCGCGACGTGGCCGGGCGCCGGCACCGGTGCGGCCTCGGGCTACATGCTCGCGCAACAGCTTGGCGGGAGGTAGAACAGAGTTTCTTTAGGGGTGAAGGACGGGCGAGGCGCGGTCGCCCAAGGAGCCTGAACCCACTGATCAGTCTGAGACGCCGCGCAAAGAAAATACAACCAACAGGGGAACGACCATGACAATCAACAGACGCGAATTGCTCGGATACAGTGCCGCGGCACTTGGTGCGGCGGCCATCGGCCTGCCGCAGATCGCCAAGGCGGCCGGCGAACTGACCATCGCCTACAATGTCAACCTGCCATCCTGGGACCCGACCACGGGACCCTCGGCGGTCAACCCGACCATTCAGGGTCTCTACCAGTCGGTGTTCGACCAGTTCATCCCGCAGAAGCCGGACCTTTCCTTCGCGCCCGGCCTGCTCACCGAGTGGGGCTGGAACGACGACCGCACCAAGATCATGATGACGGTGCGCGAGGGCGTGACCTGGCATGACGGTTCGCCGTTCACGGCCGAGGACGTGGTCTGGTCGCTGCAGCGGGCGGGCGACGAAAAGACCGGCAATCCGATCCAGTTCGTCTGGAAGAACGTCAACAACTTCAAGATCGACGGAAACAAGATCACTGGAGATGTGGTGCAGTTCGACCCGGTCTATTTCAAGTGGATGTCGTTCCTGACCGGCTACATCATGCCGAAAGCCTACTACGAGAAGGTCGGTGCCGAAGGTTTCGAGAAGGCGCCGATCGGCACCGGCCCCTATATGGTCGACAAGTTCGAGCGCAACGCCTTCCTGCGGCTGAAGGCCAACCAGAACTACTGGGGCGGCAAGCCGGCCTTCGAGAATGTGACGATCAAGTTCGTCACCGACGCGGCGAGCCGCGTCGCCGAAATCGAGTCCGGTTCCTCGCAGGTGACGCTCGAAATCCCCTATGAGGAGTATGACCGACTGATCGCCAAGGACGGGCTTGCCGGTTCGTGCAAGAATGTCTCCGACATCGGCATGATCTTCTTCAACGACATCGAGGCGATGCTGGACAAGAACGTCCGCCAGGCGGCGGTGATGGCTGTAGACAAGAAGCTCTTGGTCGACCGCCTGCTGCGCGGCTACGGCCAGCCGATCGATACGCTGGAGACGCCGGAATACGCCGCCTACGATCCCTCCATCAAGGTCGAGCACAATCCGGAAAAGGCCAAGGAATTGCTGGCGGCCTCCGGCTATTCGCCGGAAAAGCCGGTCAAGTTCACGATCCAGACGACCAAGGGTTTCAAGCCCAAGGACTACGAGATGATCCAGGCGATCGTCGGCATGTGGCGCAAGGTCGGCATCGAGGCGACGATCGAGGTCTACGAGATCGCCAAGCACTACGAGCTGCGCGCCGCCGACAAGCTGGCGCCGGCCGCCTTCTACAATTGGGGCAACGCCATCGGCGATCCGACGACGTCGACCGGCTTTGCCATGTACGGCCCGAGCCCGCATTCGGTGTGGGACAGCCAGGATCTGATCGACATGATCAACCCGCTGTGGGGCGAGAAGGACGAGGCCAAGCGCATCGCCGGCTGGAAGGCCGTCGACAAATACATCGCCGAGCAGGCCTATGTGCTGCCGCTCATCCAGTATGCGCAGCCGATCGTGCATGCCAAGGGCGTCAATGTGGTGCAGCATGTGTCCGGTGCGCTGCTGCCGGCGCTGATGACCCCTGCTTGATATATGAGGAGGCACGGTGGCGTGTCTCCTCCAACGACGCAGACCCCCTCATCCGGCCCTTCGGGCCACCTTCTCCTCGCTGGGGAGAAGAGACTGGCTCAGCCGTTTGCGATCTCTTCTCCCCTCGGGGAGAAGGTGGCCGCGAAGCGGCCGGATGAGGGGGCAGTTCGTTCCAACGGCCACTGAAACGCACTAGGCTTACGCCAGAATGCTTCTGCAAAGATTTCTGATCCGCCTGCTGACGATGGCGATCACGCTGTTCGGCGTAGCCGTCGTCGTCTTCGTCGTCATTCGCGTCGCACCCGGCGACCCGATCGCGATGATGCTGCCGCCAGGTGCGACCGATGCCGACATCGCGAGGCTGCGCGCGCTCTACGGGCTCGATAGGACCATCGTGCAGCAGTTCTTCATCTGGCTGTCCGGCGTTGTCAGGGGTGATTTCGGCACATCGATCTCGCTGCGGCAGGACGTGCTGGGACTGGTCTTCAACCGGCTGCCCGCAACGCTGGAACTTGCCACCGTCGCGCTTGTGATGGCAGTGGCGATCGGCGGCACGGCGGCGATCCTCGGCGCGCGAGAACGCGGCACGGCGGTCGAAGCCGGCATCGACATCGCCAGCGGGACCGCGCTCTCCATTCCCGATTTCCTCTGGGGCCTTGTGCTGATCCTGCTGTTTGGCGTGCTGATCCCGGTGTTCGACATTTCCGGCCGCGTGTCGCCGCAGCTCAACTTGCCCTTCGTCACCCAGTTCTACCTGTTCGAGAGCATCCTGAGGCTACGCTTCGACCTGACCTGGGACCTCTTGAAACATATGCTGATGCCGGCCGTGGCGCTGGCCCTGCCGCTGGCGGCGATCATCTCGCAACTGCTGAAACAGTCGCTGAAGGAAGTGCTCGACCTCGACTATGTCGTGCTGGCGCGGGTCAAAGGTTTCTCGGAGACGCAGGTGATCCTGCGCGAGGCGCTGAAGAACGCGGCCCTGCCGACGCTAACGCTGGTCGGCGTTCAATTTACTTTCCTCATCGGCGGCACGGTCATCGTCGAGCGGTTGTTCTCCTATGAAGGTCTCGGCAACATGGCGATCGACGCCGTGATCAATCGCGACCTGCCGCTGATCCAGGGCATCGTGCTGGTCTTCGCGCTGCTGTTCGTGCTGATCAACCTCACTGTGGACATGATGTACGCGCTGCTCAATCCGAGGCTGCGCCATGGATGAGGCCCGCATCGCCCGGCGTGGCGTGGGACCAAGGCTGTGGCTTGCCGGCGGCTGGCTGTTGCTCGCATTGCTGGCGGCGATCTTCGCGCCGCTGGTCGCGCCGCAAGATCCGCTGGCGCAGGACCTGATGCTGGAGCGGCTGCCGCCGTTCTGGATGAGCGGCGCCGAGCCCGGCTATTGGCTTGGCACCGACAGCCTCGGCCGCGATCTCCTGTCACGACTGATCTTCGGCGGCCGCATCGCCTTCATCGTCGCCTTCGCCGCAGCTTTTGCCGCGTGCCTGGTCGGCTCGACACTGGGCCTGATCGCTGGCTATTTTGGCGGCTGGGCCGACCGCATCATCTCGCGCATCGTCGATATCTGGATGGCCTTCCCGCCGGTGCTGTTCGCCATCCTTCTGGTCGCCGTGCTCGGCACCGGCCTGAGTTCGGTCATTATTGCCATCGCGGTCATCGACTGGACGCGCTTTTGCCGGGTGATCCGTGCCGAGGCGATGGGCCAGTCGCGCATGGACTATGTCGAGAATGCCCGTATTGCCGGCTATGACCGCATCGGCATCATGCTGCGCGAAGTGTTGCCCAATGTGGTGCCGTCGATCGTTGCGCTGCTGTCGCTGGAAATGGGCATCGCCGTCATCGTCGAGGCGATCCTGTCCTTCGTCAATCTGTCGATCTCGACCGACGATCCGACCTGGGGCGGCATCATCGCCGAGGGCCGGCTGTCGATCCATCAGGCCTGGTGGGTGCTGGTGTTCCCGCTGATCACGCTGATCCTGACCGTGCTGTCGTTCAGCCAGTTCGGCGAGGCGCTGAAGGCCCGTTTCGATCCGGTGCTGCGATGAGCGCCGACTGCCTCGATATTCGAAACCTCAGCGCCGTGCTGGCGAACGGGCAGCGCGTGCTGCGCTCGGTGTCGCTCTCGGTCCAGCCCGGCGAGGTGCGCGCGCTGGTCGGCGAGAGCGGCGCCGGCAAGACGATGATCGGCAAGGCGGTGCTCGGCGTGCTGCCGTCCAGCGTGCGTATCGTCGAAGGCGACATGCTGCTGGAGGGCGAGGATCTCGGCCGACTTCAACCGAAGGCAAGACGCACGCTGATCGGCGCGCGCACGGCACTGATCCCGCAGGACCCGCTGACCGCGCTCAACCCGTCGCGCCGCATCGGCCCGCAGATGACCGACCGGCTGGTGCGCATTCTCGGTTGGAGCGGACAGAGAGCCGACGCTCGCATTCGCCAATTGCTGGACGAGGTGCAGATCCGCGACCCGGACCGGGTGCTGAAAAGCTATCCGCACGAGCTCTCCGGCGGCATGCGTCAGCGCGTGCTGATCGCCGCCGCTTTTGCCGCTGAGCCTCGGCTGATCGTTGCCGACGAACCGACCACGGCGCTGGACGTGACCGTGCAGAAGCAGATCCTGCGCCTCATTACGCAACTTCAGCGGGAGCACGGCACGGCGATCCTGTTCGTCACCCATGATCTCGGCGTCGTCGCCAAGATCAGCCAGAAAGTGTCGGTGCTCTATGCCGGCAAGGTGGTGGAGGAAGCCGACACGGCAGCGCTGTTTGCCGCGCCGCAGCACCTCTATACGCGGGCGCTGATGGCGGCGACACCGCGCTATACTGATCCGTTCGCCTCGCTGAAGCCGGTGGACGAAGCGGTGCTGGCAGGACTGGCAGCGGAGATCGCCGACGCCGACCAGGCCTGGAGGCCGCGCCATGGCTGAGCCGCTCATTTCCGTGCGCGGGCTGAAGGTCGCGCTGCCCGACATGACGCGCAAGCCGCTAATCGGCCGGGCACCACTCGCGGAAATCCTGAAGGGGCTGGATTTCGATCTGCCCAGAGGATCGGTGACCGGCATCGTCGGCGAATCCGGATCGGGCAAATCGACGCTCGGCCGCGCTCTGGTGCGGCTGATCGAACCCAGCGCCGGCAGCATCAGCTTCGAGGGCCGTGACATCAGCCATCTTTCGGAAGCCGAGTTGCGGCCGCTGCGCCGCAATCTGCAGATGATCTTCCAGGACCCGATGTCGTCGCTCAACCCGCGCCGCACCATCGCCAGCATCATTGCAGCACCACTCAAGCAGAACGGGTTTGGCGACAATCTCAAGGCGCGTGTCGCCGAGGCCCTGCAGCGGGTCGGCCTGCCGCAGAGCTTCGCCAGCCGTTACCGCCACGAACTGTCGGGCGGCCAGCGCCAGCGTGTCGGCATCGCGCGGGCGCTCGCGCTGTCGCCAAAATTCGTGCTGGCCGACGAGATCGTCTCCGGCCTCGATGTGTCGACGCAGGCGCAAATCCTGACCTTGTTGGAAAAGCTGGCGGCAGAAATGGGCCTGACCGTCGCCTTCATCAGCCACGATCTGTCGGTGATCCGGCGGCTGTGCCAGCAAGTCATCGTCATGCGCGAAGGCAGGATCGTCGAATCGAGCGCCACCGACGCGCTGTTCGACAACCCCAAGGATGCCTACACGCGCGACCTGATCGCGGCCATTCCGCTGCCGGAGATCGACGCGGACTGGCTGCGGCCGGCCACGAAGGCACCGGCATGAGGGTCGCTCAAATCTCATCCGCACGCCGAAAAGCGGGCCTCGGAGTGCATCGACAGGTCAGCCCGCGAAACGGAGGGTGACTGACATGAAGTACGCAATACAAGGCACGATGCTGGCAGCCGTCTTGCTGGGTTCAATCAGTGCGGCCTCGGCTGATTCGATACCCGGCATGCGCGGCCACGACCACACGGGCATCACGGTGCCCGACATGAAGCAGGCCGTCGATTTCTTCACCGAGGTTGTCGGCTGCAAGAAGGCGATGTCCTTCGGCCCGTTCGCCGACGATAAGGGCACATTCATGCAGGATTTGCTGGGCGTCGACCCCAAGGCGGTGATCGAGGAGATCACCCTGGTCCGCTGCGGCTACGGATCGAACATCGAACTGTTCAAATACACCGCGCCGGATCAGAAGGATTTGACGCCGAAGAACAGCGACATTGGCGGCTTCCACATCGCCTTCTATGTCGACGATATCGCCGCCGCTAAGGCATATCTCGACGCCAAGGGCGTCAAGACACGGATGGGGCCGTTGCCGGTCAAGGAGGGGCCGGCCGCCGGCCAGACCATCCTCTATTTCCAGGCGCCCTGGGGACTGCAGTTGGAAGCGATCAGCTATCCCGGCGGCATGGCCTACGAGAAGGGCGCCGAGACGGTGCTGTGGAGCCCCAAGAACCCGGAAAAGTAATTTCGGGAGCGTGCTTGCGGGATCAGCCGCAAGCACGCCACTGCCATGCGTCCGATTCGTTTCAATATGAAACTTTAAGCTTGAAATAACATATCTGTGGCGTGATACTGAAAAGTCGGGAGCGTCGGCCTTGCCGGCGGCCCAAGGCGAAAAGGAGATCGCAGGCATGAAGGTTGCGGTTCTCGGCGGCGGACCGGCTGGGCTCTACTTTGCCATTTCGATGAAGCTCCGCGACGCCGCCCATGAGGTGACGGTGTACGAGCGCAACCGCGCCGACGACACATTCGGCTGGGGTGTGGTGCTATCGGCCGAGACGCTCGACAATTTGACCAGGAACGATCCGGTCAGCGCCGTCTGGATCAAGAAATATTTCGCCTATTGGGACGACATCGCCGTCATCCATGACGGCGTGCGCACGGTCTCGACCGGGCATGGCTTCTGCGGCATCGGCCGCAAGCGGCTGCTCATCCTTTTGCAGCGGCGGGCACGCGAACTCGGCGTCAGGCTGGTCTTCGAGACCGATATCGCTGATCCCAGGCCCTATATGGAGAGCCACGATCTGGTGGTCGCCGCCGACGGGCTGAACTCGAAAGCGCGCAACACCTTCGTCGACATCTTCAAGCCGGATATCGACACCCGCAAATGCAAGTTCGTCTGGCTGGGTACCAACCAGAAATTCGACGACGCCTTCACCTTCATCTTCGAGAAGACGGAGCATGGCTGGGTGTGGGCGCATGCCTATCAGTTCGACAGCGAGACAGCGACCTTCATTGTCGAATGCAGCGAGCAGACCTGGGAACGTTTCGGCTTCGGCGCGATGACACAGCAGGAATCGATCGCCGTCTGCGAACGGATCTTCGCCAAGCATCTCGGCGGCCACGCGCTGATGACCAATGCCAATCACATCAGGGGCTCGGCCTGGATCAATTTTCCGCGGGTGCTGTGCGAGCGCTGGTCTTATGAGAATCTCGCCCTGATGGGCGATGCGGCAGCATCGGCGCATTTCTCGATCGGCTCCGGCACCAAGCTGGCGCTGGAAAGCGCCGTGGCGCTGGCCGATTATGTCAAATCGGAGCCCGACCTTGAAGCGGCGTTCCGCAAATATGAGGACGCGCGGCGCACCGAAGTGCTGAAGCTGCAGTCGGCGGCGCGCAATTCGCTCGAATGGTTCGAGGAGGTCGAGCGCTATCTCGGCCTCGATCCGGTGCAGTTCAACTATTCGCTGCTGACGCGCTCGCAGCGCATCAGCCACGAGAATCTCAGGCTGCGCGACGCCGAGTGGCTGGCTGGCGCGGAAGAATGGTTCCAGCGCCAGGCCGGCGCCGGCGGCAACAGCCTGCGTCGAGCACCGATGTTCGCGCCGTTCCGGCTGCGTGATATGGCGCTGCAGAACCGCATCGTCGTCTCGCCGATGGCGCAGTACAAGGCCGTCGACGGCTGTCCGACCGACTGGCATTTCGCCCATTATGCCGAACGCGCCAAGGGCGGTGCCGGCCTTCTCTATATCGAGATGACCTGCGTCAGCCCGGAAGGTCGGATCACACCGGGCTGCCCCGGTTTCTACGCGCCCGAGCATGAAGTGGCGTGGAAGCGATTGGTCGATTTCGTCCATGCCGAGACGGAGGCAAAAATCTGTGCCCAGATCGGCCATTCCGGCGCCAAGGGTTCGACCCGGCTCGGCTGGCAAGGAACCGATGTGCCGCTGCCATCCGGCAACTGGCCTGTCATGGCGGCGTCGGCGGTCGCATGGTCGCCCGAGAACCAGGTGCCGAAGGCGATGGACCGCGCCGACATGGATCTGGTGCGCGACCAGTTCGTCGCCTCGGCCGAGATGGCTGATCGTTGCGGCTTCGACATGCTCGAGATCCACGCCGCGCATGGCTATCTGCTCTCCTCCTTCATCACGCCGCTGACCAACCGGCGCACCGACGCCTATGGCGGTTCGCTGGAAAACCGTATGCGCTATCCCCTGGAGATCTTCCATGCGGTGCGCGCGGCGTGGCCGGCCGAAAAGCCTGTTTCCATGCGCATCTCGGCCAATGACTGGGTCGGCATCGAAGGCGTCACGCCGGCCGACGCGGTCGAGATCGCCAGGCTGCTGCACGAGGCCGGCGTCGACATCTGCGACGTGTCGGCCGGCCAGACCTCGGCGTTGGCGAAGCCGGTCTATGGCCGCATGTTCCAGACGCCGTTTTCCGACCGCATCCGCAACGAAGTCGGCATGGCGACGATGGCGGTCGGCAACATCTATGAGCCGGACCATGTCAATTCGATCCTGATGGCCGGCCGAGCCGATCTGGTGGCGCTGGCCAGGCCGCATCTTACCGATCCCTATTGGACGCTGCACGCGGCGGTGACGCTCGGCGACCGCGGCGTCAAATGGCCGGATCCCTATCTGCCCGGCCGCGACCAGATTTATCGACTGGCCGAGCGGGACGCGGCAGCGGGGCTGAAAGTATGAGCGCGGCCGGAGCAATCGCGGGAAGGCACGCGCTGGTCACCGGTGGCGGCTCCGGCGTCGGCCGAGCGGTTGCGCTGGTGCTGGCAGGCGCCGGCATTAACGTGACCATCTGCGGCCGGCGCGAGGCAGCGCTTGCCGAGGTGGCAAGAAAACACGACCGCATTTTCGGCATTGCCGCCGACGTCACTGATGAAGCTGAAATGGCTTCCCTTTACGAAAAGGCGGAAGCAGCACGCGGACCATTCGACATCGTCGTCGCCAATGCCGGCATGTCCGGCAGCGCGCCGGCGCATAGGACCTCCCTCGCAGACTGGCAACGCACGCTCGACGTCAACCTCACCGGGGCGTTCCTGACGGTGAAGCCGGCGCTGGCCGGCATGGCGGCGCGGAAGACAGGCCGCATCGTCTTCGTTGCTTCGACGGCCGGGCTGAAGGGCTATCCCTATGTCACGGCTTACGTCGCGGCCAAGCATGGCGTCGTCGGGCTGATGCGGGCACTAGCTGCCGAGACCGCGAAATCCGGGGTGACCGTCAATGCCGTCTGCCCGGGCTTCGTCGAAACCGAGATGCTGGAAGAGTCCATCCGGCGCATCATCGAAAAGACCGGTCGCTCAGCTGAGGAAGCCCGGACGAGCCTTGCCTCGACAAACCCGCAAGGACGCTTCATCCAGCCGGAGGAAGTCGCCGCGGCCGTGCTGTGGCTGTGCGGCGATGCCGCCCGGTCGATCACCGGGCAAACGATCTCTGTTTCGGGAGGCGAGACATGGTAGCTGGCCCTCTGCCCACGCGCTCCGGGCCCGGCAAGGACCGGCTGCGCCTGTGGATACGGCTGCTGCGCGCTTCGCGTACGATCGAAACGGAGCTGCGCGAGCGGCTGAAGAAGGAGTTCAACACGACGCTGCCGCGCTTCGACGTGATGGCGGCGCTCTACAGGTCGCCTGAAGGCATGCTGATGAGCGACCTGTCGCGTTTTCTTCTGGTCTCCAACGGCAATGTCACGGGCATCGTCGACCGGCTGGTCTCAGAAGGGCTGGTTGCCCGCGCGCGGCGCAACGGCGATCGCCGCACTTCAATGGTGCGGTTGACGGAGGAAGGGTCGAAAACCTTCGCCGTAATCGCCGCCGCGCATGAAGGCTGGATAGGCGAACTGCTCGGCACTGTCAGCGAAGACGAAGCACGGCGGCTGACCGGCATGCTGACCTCGTTCCGCAGCAATTGGGAGGGACGCGAATGACAAAAATGGCCGGCCGCAAGCCGAAGCATTTCCTCTGGCAGGTCGACGGCAAGGTCGCGAAGATCCGGCTGGACCGACCGGAGCGCAAGAACCCGCTGACCTTCGACAGCTACGCTGAATTGCGCGACACTTTTCGCGACCTCGTCTATGCCGAGGATGTCGATGCCGTGGTGTTCCTGCCCAATGGCGGCAATTTCTGTTCGGGCGGCGATGTTCACGATATTATCGGACCGCTGGTGAAGATGGACATGAAGGCGCTGCTCGCCTTCACCCGCATGACCGGCGATTTCGTCAAGGCGATGCTCAACTGCGGCAAGCCGATCATAGCGGCGGTCGACGGCGTGGCGGTGGGTGCCGGCGCCATCATCGCCATGGCGTCGGACATCCGCATCGCCACGCCGGAGGCGAAGACCGCATTCCTGTTCACGCGCGTCGGCCTTGCCGGCTGCGACATGGGCGCCTGCGCGATCCTGCCGCGCATCATCGGCCAGGGCCGCGCCGCCGAACTGCTTTACACCGGCCGAACCATGAGTGCCGAGGAAGGCGAGCGCTGGGGTTTCTACAACCGGCTGGTCGACGCCGCGGCACTCGAAGCCGACGCGCTCGACATGGCGGCGCGCATCGTTTCCGGACCGACCTTTGCCCATGGCATCACCAAGACCCAGTTGAACCAGGAATGGTCGATGGGGCTCGACCAGGCAATCGAAGCGGAAGCGCAAGCGCAGGCGATCTGCATGCAAACCGGCGATTTCGCGCGCGCCTACGAGGCGTTTGTTGCCAAGGGCAAACCGGTGTTCGAGGGGAATTAAGATGAACGCTTTTTCCCAAGGCACCCCCCTCTGGCCTGCCGGCCATCTCCCCCGCAAGGGGGGAGATCAGCTGATTGCATCGTTTTCGCCAATCACCGACGTTGCAGAATGGGCGGCAAGATCGAAGCTGCCAATCTCCCCCCTTGCGGGGGAGATGTCCGGCAGGACAGAGGGGGGTGCGCAGAAAGAAGGCGTGGAAGGAGTTTTTCATGCCTGACCGCTCCTTCCTCTCCTGGCCCTTCTTCGAGGACCGCCATCGCGCGCTTGCCGAGCGGCTGGACGCATGGTGCGCCAAGAACCTCCCGGTTGATCACCATGATGTCGACGCCGCGTGCCGCGAGCTGGTGGCGAAGCTCGGCAAAGATGGCTGGCTGAAACCAACCACGCTCGACACCGCAAACCCCGGCCCGCTCGACGTGCGCACGCTGTGCCTCACGCGCGAGACGCTGGCCCGACATGATGGGCTGGCCGACTTCGCCTTTGCCATGCAGGGGCTCGGCACCGGCGCACTCAGCCTGTTCGGCACGCCGGAGCAGCAGCAATGGCTGGCCAGGACACGCGCGGGCGAGGCGATTTCGGCCTTCGCGCTGTCGGAGCCGCGATCCGGGTCTGATGTCGCCAATATGGAGATGACAGCCACGCGCGACGGCGACGACTATGTGCTGTCGGGCGAAAAGACCTGGATTTCCAATGGCGGCATCGCCGACCTCTACATCGTCTTTGCCCGCACCGGCGAAGCGCCGGGCGCCAAGGGTCTCTCGGCCTTCATTGTGCCAGCGGAGACAAAGGGGCTGACCGTCACCGAACGGCTCGAGGTGATCGCGCCGCATCCGCTGGCGCGGCTGTCGTTCGACGGCGTTCGTGTTCCGGGCTCGGCGCTGATCGGCAAGCCGGGCGACGGCTTCCGCATAGCCATGTCGGTGCTCGACGTCTTTCGCTCAACGGTGGGTGCAGCAGCGCTTGGCTTTGCGCGGCGCGCGCTGGACGAAAGCATCGGCAGGGTGGCTGAACGCAAGCTTTTCGGGGCGCCGATGGCCGAGCTGCAGATGGTGCAGGGCCACATCGCCGATATGGCGCTCGATATCGATGCCGCCGCCTTGCTCGTCTACCGCGCCGCCTGGACCAAGGACATGGGCGCGGCCCGTGTCACCCGCGAAGCGGCGATGGCCAAGCTGTTCGCCACCGACAAGGCGCAAGAGGTGATCGACAAGGCCGTGCAACTGCATGGCGGCGATGGCGTGCGCAAGGGCCATATCGTCGAGAGCCTCTATCGCGAAATCCGAGCGTTGCGCATCTACGAGGGCGCGTCGGATGTGCAGAAGGTGGTGATCGCCCGGCAAGTGATGGGAGCGGCGTGAGGGCTGTTCAGGGAATTAGAGACTGGACTGTTTCGAATCGAACATTCGAGAAGCAGATTGAGTATCGGGAGGCCAGACATGCACACCATCCTGCAGCCGGAAGGCTGGGCCAAACCCATCGGTTACGCCAACGGCGTCGCGGCGCGCGGCCAGCTCGTCTTCGTTGGTGGCCAGGTCGGCTGGAACGGACAATGCCGGTTCGAGACCGATGATTTCGTTGGCCAGGTGCGGCAGACGCTCGCCAACATCGTCGCTGTGCTTGCCGAGGCCGGCGGCAAACCTGAGCACATCACCTCGATGACCTGGTATTTCACCGACAAGGCCGAGTATCTGGCCAATCTTAGGGGGATCGGCGAGGCCTATCGCGAGGTGATCGGACGGCATTTCCCGGCCATGGCCGCCATGCAGGTGGTGGCGCTTGTCGAGGACCGCGCCAAGGTGGAGATCCAAGCGACGGCGGTGATTCCGGACTGAGGCTCGACTTTGCTTGGCGTTGGTTTTTCAACGATAGGTAATTCGCCCAGAGTCTAGGTTAGGCGACCAATTTTCGAAGTTGGCGCCGCCCTCATCTGGCTGCCGCCATCTTCTCCCCGTGAACGGGGAGAAGGGCGCTCTCATCGCCCATTTCGCCAATCACCAGCGTTGCAAGAAGGACGCCGACATTGCGGCCGGCTTATTTCTCCCCGTTTACGGGGAGAAATGCCCGGCAGGGCAATGAGGGGTGGCGCCAACATTGCGAACGAATGACGTCTGACTTCGATCGGGCGTCATGCCTGCCGGCTGTGTGACTTGGCTCCCCGCATATTATGTGATCAGATGATCACACTGCTTTCGGCAGGTGAGTCTGCTTGCACATAGCTTTTGTCGGAACCCAAGGAAAGCGAAACCGTGGCTCTGGGATTTGAACCTGTATCGGGACGTGTGACCGTCCAGGACGGCGTCTATCAGCAGCTTCGGCATGCCTTGATGGTCGGCAGCTTCGATCCGGGACAGGTGCTGACCATTGCCTCGCTGGCGGAAGCCTTCGGCACCTCGAACATGCCGGTGCGCGAGGCCTTGCGCCGGCTGGCAGCGGAGAATGCGCTGGAGATCTCGCAGAACGGCTCGGCCTGCGTGCCAGTCGTCACCCGGGCGCGGCTCGACGACCTCTGCCGGGCGCGCCTCGCCGTCGAGGGCCTGGCGGCCGAGCTTGGCGCGCCGCGGCTGACCGCGGCAGAGATCGCGTCTCTGCAGCGGATCACCGACGATCAGCAGGCGATCGGTCGCGATGGCAGCATCTACGAGCTGATCGCCAAGAACCAGCAATTCCACTTCACCATCTACCGCGCCTCCGGCTCCGACGTGCTGTTTCAGTTGATCGAGACGCTGTGGCTGCGTTTCGGGCCCTATATGCGACTGTTGTCCAATCATGTCGCGCCTTTGATGCGCGCCGGCACGATGGAGCCATCGGGACGGCATGTCGCTGTTATCGCGGCTCTCAGGGACAAAGACATCGTCCGCGCCCGCGACGAGGTGGTGGCCGATATCACAGCCACCCAGGAGACGTTGCGTGCCATCTGCCCGGATGTGCCCGAGCCCAGGCCGGTCGATTTCGCCGGCTTTGGCAAGGCTTCCTGACACCGGCGCTGGGCTGACCGAAAAATCCGGGGAAAAGACACCGGGTCCCGGCGGCGCTGGACCAAGAAACAACCGCCTGATTTCGACCTGCGATCCGAATTTCTTAGACCGCAGCGGTTGATCCCTATCTAGTTTTGTGATCACTTGATCACAAGGAGCAAAACGCGGAATGTCAGGCTATTTTCTCTACCATTCGATCGGCACCTTTCCCGGCAAGGCCGAACGCATGGCCGCAGCGCTGGCTGAATTCTCCGGCATCTGGTCGGCGGAAGATGATAGCCAATGGCCGGCAGCACTTGGCGCGCGGCAGCGTTTCATCGATGCCTGGAGCCGGCTGATTGAGGCGCCAAAGGGAACGCTGACCACCACCGAGAATGTCACGTCGGCGCTTTACAGCCTGATCGGGGCCTTGCCGTCGAAGCGACTGGCGGGAAAACGCCTGCTGATCGCTGCCGACTGTTTCCCGAGCCTGCATTTCCTGCTTGCCGGTCTCGCCGAACGCTTCGACTTCACGCTCGATACCGTGCCGTTGCGGCCAGGCGAAAGCTGGGTGCGCGACGAGGATTTCGTCGCCCGTTGGCAGGAGGATGTCGGCCTCGCCTTGCTGACCTTCGTCACCTCAACGGCCTCGCACCGCTGCGATATCGCACGGCTTGCCGCGCATGGTCGGGCGATGGGAAGCATCGTCGGCGTCGACATCACGCAAGGCGTCGGCGTTATACCCTTCTCGGTAGCGGAGGCTTCGGTCGATTTCGTCGTATCGACATCGCTTAAATGGCTGTGCGGCGCCTCTGGTGCGGGCATCCTGCAGGTGACGCCCGACCTTTTGGCAACATGCCAACCTGAGCAGCGCGGCTGGTTCAGCCAGCCGAACCCGTTCTCCTGGGATTTGGACAGTTTTTCCTATGCAAGCGATGCCCGACGTTTCGACCATGGCACGCCGGCGATCCTTGCCAGCGTCGCATCGCTGCCCGGCCTCGAATGGGTGGAAAGAACCGGCGTCGACGCTATCGGCGCCCAAAACACGGCACTTGGCGAACGCATCATCGGTCATGCGCTGGACAATGGCTGGTCGGTCCGTTCGCCGCTGGACGCCAGCGAACGTGGCGGCAGCGTGATGCTGGCCCTGCCACAAGGCGTCGATCCGGCAAAGACCGTGTCGAGCCTGCGCGACGAACGGCTTTATTGCGATGCGCGCGGCCCAACGCTCAGGCTGTCGCCCGGCATGGTCACATCAGGCGACGCGGTCGATGCGCTGCTTGCGCGCCTGCAGAACCTCATCGGCGCGCGGCAACGGCGCGCATCCTGACTTCAGGCACCGCCTCGCCTGCAGCATCCGGGAGTTGGATGCTGAAAGCGGCGGAAGAGGAAATGCGCCACGCGAAGTGGCCGAACCAGAGGGAAGCACCATGTTGCATCGTCTAGGATTGATTGGCGTGATCATCGCCGCGGGCGTCGCCTTCGCGGCACCTGCCTTTGCCGACAAGATCATGGTGGGCGCCTATCCGGCGAACCCGCCATGGGAATACAAGACCGAATCCGGCTCGTTCGAGGGCTTCGAAATCGACGTCGCCAACGATGTCGCCAAGCGCATCGGCGCCGAGGCCGAATTCCAGGATCTCGGTTTCCAGGCGCTATTTGCGGCGACCGCATCGGGTCGCATCGATTTCGCCGTCTCGTCGATCTCGATAACCAATGAGCGGCTGCAGAACCAGGGCTTCACACAGGCCTATTACGACAGCGACGGCACCATAGTCGGCAAGTCCGACTCGACCATCAAGTCGCTCGACGACCTCAAGGGCAAGACCATCGGTGTCATCGCTGGCTCGACCGGCGAAGCCTATATGAAGGAAAATGCCGAAAAGCTCGGCGTCGCCGAGACCAAGAGCTACAACGCCCAGCAGGATCTGCTGCTCGATGTGCAGAACGGCCGCATCGACGGCGGCGCCGGCGAATTGGCCGGCTTCCTGTTCGCCATCAAGCAGATGCCCGCCCTCAAGATCCTGGTGCGCATCCCGACCGGCGAGCGTTTCGCCATGATGACGAAAAAGGGCCACCCGCTGCTGGAGAAGGTCAATGATGCCATCACCGCAATGAAGAAGGACGGCACGATGGCTTCGATCCATAAGAAGTGGTTCGGCGTCGACCCGGAAGCCGGCACCAGCACGGTGACCCCGGGACCGATCCCGCAGGCTCAGTAAGCCGGCTAATCGCCTCGACAGGCGCGCCGCGCCTTATCTTTCATCCCTTGGCAAGCCCGCTGCTGGTGGCGGGCTTGTCCATGCCATTGGGCCGACGCCATGGAACTGATCGATACGTTCTTCAACTGGGGCATTCTGGTCAGGTCGTTTCCGATCCTCATTCGCGGGCTCGGCAACACCATCCTGCTCGGCTGCGCCAGTATCGTGTTCGGCACCGTCGCCGGGCTGGCGATCTGCCTGGTGCGTCTCTATGCGCCGAAGCTGCTGAGGCGGCTGGCCATCGGCTATATCGACATCTTCCGGGCTCTGCCGATTCTGGTGGTGCTGATCCTGATCTATTACGCGCTGCCCTTTGTCGGCATCCGCCTGTCCTCCTTCGTCTCGGCGGCGCTGGCGCTGTCGCTGGTGCTTGCCGCCTTTACGGCGGAGGTCTGCCGCGCCGGCATCCAGAACATCCCGAAAGGCCAGTTCGAGGCGGCGGCGACGCTCGGCCTGCCGTTCTGGACCGCCATGCGCAAGGTGATCCTGCCGCAAGCGATCCGCGTCGTCGTGCCGCCGCTGACCAGCAACTGCGTCTCGGTGTTCAAGGATACCGCGCTCGCGTCGGTCGTCGCCATGCCGGACCTGTTGAAGCAGGCGACCGATGCGCAGGCGCTGATGGCCAACCCGACGCCGCTGATCGGCGCCGCGATCATCTATCTCGCCTTCCTGTGGCCGCTCGTGCGCCTGGTCGGCTACCTCGAAGAACGCAGCAAGAAACAGTCCGGCGCGCACTGAGCGTGGCGCCGCGATTCTGCCATCCCATTGAACTGAAGGAGACGTCCGTGAACCAGCACCAGACCCCAAAGGCGGACAGCGCCGCATCGTTCCCGGTCGATACGATCCGCGCCATGTTCCCCGCCTTGCAGCAGGCCGGCGACTTCATCTTCATGGACAATGCCGCCGGCGCGCAGATCCCGCAGAACGTGCTCGACGCGGTGACCAACCATCTGGTGGCGCACAATGTGCAGCGCGGCGGCCGCTATGGCCGCAGCGTCACCGTCGACCAGTCCGTCGCCGATGCGCGCGAAAGCGTGGCGCTGCTTATCAACGCCTACAGCTCGTCGGAAATCTGCTTCGGCATGAACGCCACCTCGTTCATCCGCCTGGTCAGCCTCGGCATTGGCCAGATGCTTCAGGAGCGAGACGAGATCGTCATAACCGACATGGACCATGATGCCAACATCGCGACGTGGCTGGCGCTGGAGCAGGCGGGCGCGAAGTTCAAATGGTGGCGCATGCGCGAGGACGGCAATCTCCATGTCGACGACCTCAGGCCGCTGGTTTCGGATCGCACAAGGCTCGTCGCCTGCACGGTGACGGCGCATTCGATCGGCTCGATCGTCGATGTCGCTTCCGTTGCCAAGATCGCGCATGCGGCGGGTGCGGACGTGTTCCTCGACTGCGTGCATTACGGGCCGCACGGATTGATCGATGTGCAGGCCTGGGATTGCGACTATCTGGTCTGTTCCGGCTACAAGAATTTCTCGCCACATATGGGCTTCCTGTGGGGACGCTTCGAAACGCTGAAGCGGCTGCCGACCTTCCGCGAGGATTTCATCCCCGACGAGCCTCCCTACAAGGTCGAGGCCGGCACCTTCATCTACGAGAATGTTTCGGGCATGGACGCAGCGGTGCAATATCTGGAATTGATCGGCCGCAATCTCGCGCCTTCGAACAATCGCTCGCGCCGCGAGAACATTGTCGCCGGCATGGGCGCCATCCGCGATTACGAGCTGGTGCTGGCGCGCGAGATGCTGAAGGTCCTCAAGGATTGCGACGCCACGATCTACGGCGTCGCCGACGAGGCCCGCATTAGCGAACGCGTGCCGACCTTCTGCTTCAACATCGGCAAGCTTTCGCCGCAACGCATCGTCGAAGAGATGGCCGAAATGCAGATTGGTATCCGCGATGGCCACATGTACGCGCCGCGACTGATGAAGCGCCTCAACCTGTCGATGGACAGCGGCGCCATCCGCGCCTCGCTGGTGCACTACAATACGGTCAAGGAGGTCCGCCGCTTCGGTGAGGCGCTGCACGCCATTGTCGCAAGGCTATCGTAGCGACCCAAGATTCTCCTCGCGGCCGGCATCGAAAGCGACTTGCCCTCATAGATCCTCGAAGGCAGGATCGGCAGAGACGCGCGCGTTCTTGGTGCGGCGAGCCTTCCGCTTCTCGCCGAGTATGCGCGTGACCGCGATATTCTCTTCAGCTGAACCGGAGAGCAGTGACTGTTTCGTAGTGACCGACCGTGCCCAGCGGATCGGCGGGAAGGAAGACCGACATGCTGATCGGAATTGACTGGGGCGGCACCAAGATCGAGGGCGTCGCCATGGAGCACGACGGCCGCGAACTTCTTCGTCTGCGGGAAGTGACGCCGCGCCATGACTATTTTGGCTGCATCCGTGTCATCAAGACCATGATCGATGCACTGGAAAGCCAGACGGGCAGGACAGGCTCCATCGGCATCGGCATCCCCGGCTCGCTCGAGCCCGTCAGCCGCCTTGGCAAGGGCGCAAGCTCGACGTGGCTTCTCGGGCGCCCGGTGGAAAAGGATCTACACGACGCGATCAAGCGGGAGATGCGGATCGAGAACGATGCCGATTGTTTCGCAGCCTCCGAAGCCATGGACGGCGCCGGCGCCGGGCACAATGTGATTTTCGCCGTCATTCTGGGGTCGGGCGCCGGGGCCGGCATCGCCGTCGGCGGCAAGGCGCACCATGGACCCAACAACAGTGGAGGCGAATGGGGCCACAACCCCTTGCCCTTTCCCGACGTGACGGAAATTCCTGGCAAGGCCTGTTATTGCGGACGGCACGGTTGCATGGAAACCTGGGTGTCCGGCCGCGCCTTCGAGGCGGAGTATGCCAGCCACACTAACGAGCAACTGAAGGCCAGCGAGATCATCGAGAAGAAGCGCGGGGGAGACCGCCTGTCGACCCTGCTCTGGGATCGCTACGTCGACCGCGTCGCACGGGGCCTTGCGACGGTGGTCAATTCGCTCGATCCCGACATTCTCGTCATGGGCGGCGGCATGTCGAATGTCGAAGAGCTCTACCAGGATCTGCCGCGCGAACTGGCAAAACGCACTTTCTCGACAGTTTTCTACACGCCGATACGCAAGGCCGTGCACGGCGATTCCAGCGGCGTCCGCGGCGCTGCCTGGCTTTGGAAGTCATAGGGCCGCACGGGCCGTATTCCCGCACGAGAGAGACGTCATGACCGACACATCATCCTTGAAAGACCGCTATGATTTTGCACTCGCTCTTATCCGGGAGGCAGGAGATCTGGCGCATAGCTATTTCAGGAACCGCGACGCCCTGACCATCAAGAGCAAGGGCCTGCAGGACATGGCGAGCGAGGCCGATCTGAACACCGAACTGCTGATCCGCGACCGGCTGAATGCCGGCTTTCCCCAAGATGGTTTCCTCGGCGAGGAAACCGGGAGCTCTGGCTTCGCGGCCAATCAAGGTATCTGGGTCGTCGATCCGATCGATGGAACGCAGCCTTTCGTCTCCGGCATGTCCAGCTGGTGCGTCTCAATCGCCTTTGTCAGGAACAGCGAGTTGCAGTTCGGTATGGTCTATGCACCGGCACGAAACGAACTCTTTGGCGGCGGCATCGACTTTCCAGCAACACTGAACGGCACGCAGGTCCAGCGTCATCCGGGCAAAACCATCAAGGATGGCATTGTTGGCGTCGGCTATTCTCCACGCGTCACACCGGACGAATTCCTGCCGATATTTGAACGGTTCCTGAAGAACGGCGGCATGTTCTATCGCGACGGCTCCGGAGCTCTGACGCTCTGCTACGTCGCCTGTGGTCGACTGCTTGGCTATATCGAGCCGCACATTAATTCCTGGGATTGCCTCGGCGCCATCGCGGTCATCCGGGCGGCGGGCCTGAGGACCAACGACTTTCTCGCAAACGATGGCCTGAACAGGGGCAACCGCGTGCTCGCTGGTAACGAGACGGTCTATACGGAACTTGAAAAAATCTACGACAACTGATCGGTGCTGCCTTCCTGGAGCAGCGGCGGAATCGAGGCCATTCCCTGATTGGCGGCCCGGTCAGGCGGCCTTCTTTTTCGCCAACCTTGCCTTGATCGAGGCGACATCAGCGCGCGGGGTCGCCGCGAACAGCGTCCTGGTGTAGCTGTGCTTGGGGTCTGAAAAAACCTCGTCGCGCGAGCCGTATTCGACCGCCTCGCCGAAATACATTACCATCACGTCGTCGGCGATATAGCGCACCACGGATAGGTCATGGCTGATGAAGACGTAGGTCAGCTGGAACTCGTCCTGCAGGTCGGCAAGCAGGTTGAGCACCTGCGCCTGCACCGACAGATCGAGCGCCGAGACCGGTTCGTCCAGCACCAAAAGGCTGGGGTTCAGCATCAGCGCGCGGGCAATGGCGATGCGCTGGCGCTGGCCGCCCGAGAACATGTGCGGGTAGCGGTTATAGTGCTCGGGTCCGAGGCCGACCTTCTTCAGCATCTTCATCGCGAGGTCGCGCCGTTCCTCGGCCGGCTTGTCGGTGTTGATGAGCAGCGGCTCACCGAGCACATCGCCGATCTTCTGGCGCGGGTTGAGCGAGCCATAGGGGTTCTGGAAGACGATCTGCACCTTGCGGCGCATCTCCTTCGACAGGCCGTCCTTGGCGATGTCGACCTTGTTGCCGTCGATGAAGAGCTCGCCTGATGTCGCAGGATCGATCAGCGTGATGATGCGGGCGAGCGTGGACTTGCCGCAGCCGCTTTCGCCAACGATGGCCAGCGTCTTGCCCTTCTGCACGGTGAAAGAAACGCCCTTGACCGCATGAACGGTGCGGGTCGGACGAAACAGGCCACCGCCGACATGGTAGTCGCGCACGATGTTCTTGCCTTCGAGAACCGTCACACTCATGAAGCTGCCCCCGTTGGCGACCCAGATCTCGCGGCAGAGGGGGCCGGCTCGAACAACATGTCGGAAACGGTCGGCAGCCGATCGCCGACAGCGTTTTCCGGCAGCGCCGACAGCAGCGCGCGCGTGTAGTTGCTCTTCGGCGCTTCGAAGAGCGACAGCACATCGGCCTCTTCCATCTTGCGGCCCTTGTACTGGACGATGACGCGGTCGGCGGTCTCGGCCACCACGCCCATATTGTGGGTGATCATGATCAGCCCCATGCCGTATTTGGCTTGCAGGGAGACCAGCAGATCGAGGATCTGCTTCTGGATGGTGACATCAAGCGCTGTCGTCGGCTCGTCGGCGATCAACAGCTTCGGATTGCAGGCGATGGCAATGGCGATCATGACGCGCTGGCACTGGCCGCCCGACATCTGGTGTGGGAACGAGCTCAGCCGTTCCTCCGGATCGGCGATGCCGACCAGCTTCATGAGTTCGATGGCGCGGGCTCGGCGCTGGGCGCGGTCCATGCCCATGTGAAAGCGCAGCACCTCCTCGATCTGGAAGCCGGCGGTGAAGCACGGATTGAGGCTGGCGATCGGTTCCTGGAAGATCATCGAGATGTCCTTGCCGACGATCTTGCGGCGCTCCGACGGGCTGAGCCCAAGCAGGTCGATGCCATCGAAGGCCATGCGGTCAGCCTTCACCGTCGCCGTATTGGGCAAAAGCCCCATCACCGCCAGCATCGCCACCGATTTGCCGGAGCCGGATTCGCCGACGATCGCCAGCACCTCGCGCGGCTCGATCGACAGGTCGATGCCTTGCACGGCCATGAACGGCCCGGCGGCGGTATCGAAGGAAACGGTAAGGTTCCTGATCTCGAGAAGAGGCATGGTGCTCACGACCTCTTCAGCTTGGGGTCGAAGGCGTCGCGCAGGCCATCGCCGATCAGGTTGATGGCCAGCACCGTGATCAGGATGGCAAGGCCGGGGAAGGTCACCACCCAGGGCGCGCGCAGGATGAACTCGCGCGCCGAGGCGAGCATAGTGCCCCATTCCGGCGTCGGTGGCTGCGCGCCCACGCCAAGGAAGCCGAGCGCCGCGGCCTCGAGGATGGCGTTGGAGAAGGACAGCGTCGCCTGCACGATCAGCGGCGCCACGCAATTCGGCAAGATCGTTCTCACCATCAGCCTCAGATGGCTGGCACCGGCGACTTTGGCGGAGATGACATATTCACGGTTCTTTTCGGACATCACCGCCGCACGGGTGAGGCGCGCGAAATGCGGCTGCAGCACCAGCGCAATCGCCAGCATGGCGTTGAACAGGCCAGGGCCGAGGATCGCCACAAGCACCAGCGCCAGCAGTAGCGACGGGAAGGCCAGGATAATGTCCATGATGCGCATGATCAGCGTATCGACCCAGCCGCGGAAATAGCCGGCGAGCACGCCGAGGACGATGCCGCTGGTCAGCGAGAAGACGACGACCACCAGGCCGATGAACAGCGAGAAACGCGCGCCGAAAATCAGCCGCGAAAGCATGTCGCGGCCGACCGCATCGGTGCCGAGCAGGAACATCGATTTGCCGCCCTCCTGCCAGGCCGGCGGCGCCAGCAGCGCATCGCGAAACTGTTCGTCGGGCGAATGCGGTGCGACCACAGGCGCGAAGATCGCCACCAGCACAAGCAAAGCGAACACGACAAGGCCGATAACGGCGCCGGTGTTCATCGAATAATAGTGCCAGAATTCAGCGAAGGCGCGTTGCCGGCCGCCGGGCTGAACGGAGGCAGCAGTGGCTTCGGCCGCGGACTGGTCGGTCATCTTACTGCACCCGTATGCGCGGATTGATGACGGCGTAGAGCACGTCGACGATCAGGTTCACCGCCATGACGATCAGCGCGATGATCAGCAGACCGCTCTGGACGACGACATAGTCGCGCTTGCCGATCGCGTCGATCATCCATTTGCCGATACCGGGCCAGGAAAAGATCGTCTCGGTGAGGATAGCGCCCGCCATCAGCGTGCCGACCTGCAGACCGATGGTGGTGACGACCGGGATCAGCGCGTTGCGAAAAGCGTGGAGCCCGACGACGCGGCGCGGCGCCAGACCCTTGGCGCGGGCGGTGCGGACATAGTCCTCGCCCAGTACCTCCAGCATCGCCGACCGCGTCTGGCGCGCTATGACGGCAAGCGGAATCGTCGCCAGCACGATGGCCGGCAGGACCAGGTGACTGGCAGCGGACCTGAAAGCGCCGCTCTTGCCGGAAATCAGGCTGTCTATGAGCATGAAACCCGTGGTCGGCTTGAAGAAATACTGCAGGCCGATGCGGCCGGAAACCGGCGTCCAGCCGAGATAGCCGGAAAAGAAGATGATCAGCAGCAGGCCCCACCAGAAGATCGGCATGGAGTAGCCGGTCAGCGCCACACCCATCGTCGCCTGGTCGAACCATGATCCGCGCTTGATGGCGGCGAAGATGCCGGCGGGAATGCCGAGGAGGACGGCGATGATCAATGCGATCGTTGCCAGTTCCAGCGTTGCCGGAAACAGCGCCTGGAATTCGCCGAGCACCGGCCGCTTGGTGGCGATCGATATGCCGAAGTCGCCGGTCAGGACCCTGCCTATATATTCGAGATACTGGATGACATAGGGCCGGTTGTAGCCAAATTGCTCGACAAGCTGCGCATAGCGCTCGGGGCTGACGCCGCGCTCGCCGGCCAAGGCGAGGATCGGGTCGCCCGGCAGAAGCCGAACGAAAGCAAACGCCGCCAGCGATATGCCGAACACGGTCGGAACGATCAAGGCGAGCTTATGGAGGAGATAGCGGAGCATCTTACTTCATAGAACGGCGGCGCTGGAAGTCCAGCGCCGCCGTTCAATTTCTCGTTGACTTATTCGGTGACGTCGACGCCGTCAAACCGATGAATGCCGAGCGGGTCCATGACGAAGCCCGAAACCTTCTTGTTCATCGGCATGAAGACCTTGGAATGGGCGATGGTCAGCCACGGGGCCTCACGCTTGAACACGACCTGAGCTTCCTCGTAGATCTTGGTGCGTTCGGCAACGTCCGTGGTCGCCTTGCCCTTCTTCAGCAGGTCCTCGAACTCCTTGTTGCACCAGATCGCGTAGTTGGACTGGCCGATGGCGTCGCAGCCGAGCAGGAACAGGAAGTTGTCCGGATCGCCATTGTCGCCGGTCCAGCCGAGCTGGAAGGCGCCATCACGATCTTTCTGTTTGCCGCGTTCGCGATACTCGGTCCATTCGTAGCTGACGATCTCGGCCTTGACGCCGACGGCGGCGTAGTCGGCCTGGATCATTTCAGCCACACGCTGGGCGTTCGGGTTGTACGGCCGGCTGACGGGCATTGCCCAGATCTTCATCGACAGATCCTTGACGCCTGCGTCGGCCAGCATCTTCTTGGCCGCTTCGGGATCATAGGGATCGTCCTTGATGTCCTTGTTGTAGGACCACATGGTCGGTGGGATCGGGTTGGTGGCCGGCTGGCCGGCGCCCTGATAGACGGCGTCGATGATCGCCTTCTTGTTGACCGCCATGTTGAGAGCCTTGCGGACCTCGACCTTGTCGAAGGGCGGCATCGTGGTGTTGTAGGCCAGGTAGCCGATGTTGAGGCCTTCCTGCTCGTCGACCTTGAGGTTCGTGTCAGCCTGCAGGCCGGCAATGTCGGCCGGCGCCGGGTACGACATGATATCGCACTCGCCTGCCTTCAGCTTCTGCGCGCGGACGGCCGGATCGGTCGTGATGGCGAAGATCAGATCGTCGATCTTCTGGCGGCCGCCATAGTAGCCGTCCCATGCCGCATAGCGCACGACCGCATCAACCTGATAGTCGACGAACTGGAACGGACCGGTGCCGATCGGCTTCTGGGTGAACTGCTGCCTGGTACCGGCCTTGTCGAGCTGGTCGGCATATTCCTTGGAGACGATCGAGGCGAAATCCATGCCGAGGTCCGGCAGGAAGGCGACTTCAGGCTTGTTCAGCACGAACTTCACCGTCAGGTCGTCGACCTTGACGATTTCCTTCAGGAGATCCGGGAAGCCCATGCCGGTGAAATATTCCCAGCCGGTGCCTTCGAGATAACTGTACCACGGGTTCTCCTTCTTCCACTGCCGTTCGAAGGAGAAGATCACGTCGTCGGCGTTGAGGTCGCGCGTCGCCGTGAAATAGTCGGTGGTCTGGAACTTCACGCCGGGCCGAAGCTTGAACGTGTACTCGAGACCATCGTCGGAAACCGTCCAGCTCTCGGCGAGGCCGGGCGAGATGGTGGTCTTGCCGTGGTCGAACTCGACCAGGCGCGAATAGATGGTGCGTGACGACGCGTCGAAGTCGTTGCCACCGCTCCACGGCGACGGGTCGAAACCGGCCGGCGCCGCCTCCGAGCAATAGACCAGCTGCTTGGCGTTAGCCATGCCGCTGATGACGCTTGCGGCCAGCAACGCGGCCGCAAAAGTCAGTTTCTTTTTCATTGAGCACTCCCTGATGTTCTTCCAAGCCCCTCTATCAGGCTCGCGAAGCGCGCATATAAGCACCGTTTTTCCGGCTTTGGAACTCCCTGTTTGCCTAACCCACCGTAAGCAGAAAATAATTCTTGGGTTTTCCCAAATTTCAGAAAAAAATAGCAAAACCTGCTAATCACGCTATTATTAACGACCGCATTTTTTTATTGATCGTCGATGTCGCGAACACAATAACCTACTGACTTCGAGTTCGCCGCCAGCATGTCGGGAAGCAGGCCCCAAGGCGTCGTCGCCGAAAGATTTCGACGGCAAATCTTTCCCGTCTTGCCCCAGGGGCAAGACTTGCACGGCCGCCGATAGTCGCAATACATAGATGATACACCGGATTTCTTGGGAAATCCGCAACGCCGCTGTCTCTGTCATCCGGGAGGTGACGCGGCATCAGGCCGAGACAACAAGAAGAACGACGAGGGAGGGACAGATGGCAAAATCCGCAAAGACACCAACTCCGACCAAGGCCAAAGCCGGAGCGAAACAGGTAGCAGGCGCGGACAAGCCAAAGGCGTCACCTGCCAAAGCCGTTGCCGCCAAGAAGAAGACTGCCAAAACAGTCGCAAAGCCCGCCGCGAAAGGTGCGACCAGGGCTGGCAAGACCATGCCGGCGGCGAAGCCCGCTGCCGCCAAGCAGGCAGCGGCAACAAAACCAGTGCCCGTCAAGAGATTGCCGAAAGCGCTGACAGCGCTCGCCGCCGGACTGCCGGAAAAGCCATGGCTCAAAAACTATCCGAAAGTCGTTCCGGCCGAGATCGGCCCGCTGCCCCATAGTTCGATCGGTGACTTTCTTGTCGCCGCCTGCAAACAGTTTGCCGGCCAGCCGGCCTTCATCTGCATGGGCAAGGTTATCACCTATGCGGAACTCGAGCGGCAGTCAGCGGCCTTCGGTGCCTATCTCCAGTCGACGGGATTGCAGAAGGGCGCACGTGTGGCGCTGATGATGCCGAACGTGCTGCAATATCCGGTGGCGATGATGGCCGTGCTGCGCGCCGGCTATATAGTGGTCAACGTCAACCCGCTTTACACGCCGCGGGAGCTTGAGCACCAGCTCAAGGATTCCGGCGCGCAAGCCATCGTCATTCTCGAGAACTTCGCCAACACCTTGCAAGCGGTCATCGCCAAGACGGCGGTCAAGCATGTCGTGGTAGCCTCAATGGGCGACATGCTTGGCGGGCTGAAAGGGACGATCGTCAATCTCGTCGTACGCCGGGTGAAGAAGATGGTGCCGGCATGGTCGTTGCCTGGCCATGTCAAGTTCAACGCGGCACTGAAGACGGGCGCCGGTACAAGCTTCAAGCCCGCCAAGGTCGCGGCCGATGATGTCGCCTTCCTGCAATATACTGGCGGCACCACCGGCATCTCGAAAGGCGCAACGCTGCTGCACAGCAATGTGCTGGCCAATGTCGCGCAAAATGCGCTCTGGATCGAAGACGCCTACGCGATCAAGCCGAAACCGGCGCATCTCAACCTTGTCTGCGCATTGCCGCTCTATCACATCTTCGCGCTGACGGTGAACGCGCTGATGGGCATGCAAATGGGTGGCCAGAACATTCTAATCCCCAACCCGCGCGACATTCCCGGCTTCGTCAAGGAGTTGCAGAAATACCCGACCCACATCTTTCCGGGCCTCAACACGCTGTTCAACGCGCTGCTCAACAATGAGGATTTCCGCAAGCTCGACTTCAAGCCGCTGATCCTGACGCTGGGCGGCGGCATGGCGGTGCAGAAGGGGGTCGCGGAGCGCTGGAAGGCGCTGACCGGCTGCCCGGTCACCGAGGGCTACGGACTTTCGGAAACCTCGCCGGTGGCCACCGCCAACAAATTCAGCGATGGCAATTTCACCGGCACGATCGGCCTGCCGCTGCCCTCGACCGAGATCGCCATCCGCGACGACGATGGCAACAATCTGCCGCTCGGCGAAGTCGGCGAAATCTGCATTCGCGGACCGCAAGTGATGGCCGGTTACTGGAACCGATCGGACGAGACCGCCAAGGTGATGACCAAGGACGGTTTCTTCAAATCGGGCGACATGGGCTTCATGGACGAGGGCGGCTACACCAAGATCGTCGACCGCAAGAAGGATATGATCCTCGTGTCCGGCTTCAATGTCTATCCGAACGAACTCGAGGAGGTCGTGGCGATGCATCCGGGCGTGCTCGAAGTGGCGGCGATCGGCGTGCCGGACGAGCATTCAGGCGAAGCGCCGAAGCTGTTCGTGGTCAAGAAGGATCCAACGCTGACCACTGAGGCGCTGGCCGCCTATTGCCGCGAGAACCTGACCGGCTACAAGCGGCCCAAATATATCGAGTTCCGCACCGAACTGCCTAAGACGCCGGTGGGCAAGATTCTGCGACGGGCCTTGCGGGGATAGGCGCGATTTTGGACGATTGCCTTGCCCGTGGTGAAGCGGTCGACCCGCGTTCCAGCCCTGACCCGGTCGAGTTCATCAGGGCGAACATGCGCCTGATGCCGGTGCCTTCGCTTGCCGAAATCCGGCTTTACACGGCCCATCCGGGGAGCGGCATCAGACGGCTCACCGATCCACAGGAAGGAGAAAACGAACCGCAGCCGCCCTATTGGGCCTATGCCTGGGCCGGCGGCGCGGTGCTCGCCCGCTATATAATCGACCGGCCGCAGACGGTGGTGGGTCGCCGCGTGCTCGACCTCGGCGCCGGTTCGGGCCTCGTCGGCATCACCGCGGCAAAGGCTGGCGCCAGCGACGTGGTCGCAGCCGAGATCGATCGCAATGGCGTTGCCGCGCTTGGCCTCAATGCCGTGGCGAACGGCGTTACGATCACGGTCATTGGCGAGGACATCACCAATGGGCCGCCGCCCGCCGTCGACCTCGTTGTGGCCGGCGACGTTTTCTACGACCAGCATGTCGCTGAACGGATCATGCCCTTCCTCGACCGCTGCCTGGCGGCCGGCATCGATGTGCTGGTCGGCGACCCTGGCCGCGCGTGGCTGCCCCGGTCACGGCTTCGCCTGCTCGCCGAATACATCGTGCCGGATTTCGGGGAAGCCAGGCACGCCGCAACGAAACCGAGCGGCGTCTTCTCGCTCCAGCCGGAGCGGCCCGAGTGCCCGCTCTAAGTCTTTGTTTTATGCATGTCGTTGTCCCAAAACCGCTGCACACTTTTGGGCGACGTGCATCAGGTCGTTTCCTTGACCCGTGCCGAAAGAAAATCGGGCAGATCGGCCACCGAATCCAGAATGACGTCGGCGATATGCGACAGCGACTCGCGTGTGCCGGTGCCGGAGAGCACGCCGACAGCCAGCCCGCAGCCGCCGGCCCGTGCCATCTCCAGATCATGACGGTTGTCGCCGATCACGGCGATCTCGGCCGGCCTGAGGCCGGTCAGGTCACAAAAGGCGAGGATCGTATCCGGCGCCGGTTTCGGATTGGCCACCGCGTCATAGCCATAGGCGGCGTCGAAAAGCTGTGCGACACCCAGCGTAACCAGCGTCTTTTCCGCGCCGCTGGTCGAATCATTGGTGGCAACGCCGAGCCGATAGGCTTTCTTGTGAAGGGCGCCAAGCGTCTCGACAATGCCAGGCAGCGCCACGGCCAATGCCGAACCCTTCATCGAGGTGATCTCGTTGAAATGCGCAACGGCGCTCATCTGGTCTTCATCGGACAGACGTGGAAACCACAATTCGACGACGTCGAGGTTCGAACCGGACGCGAAGATCGAGTCGGGCTTGAAGCGCTTGGCGGCAAAATCGAAGCCCGCCGCGGCAAGCAGCCTGTCGGCCTTCCAGCGGTCGCCCTCGGCCGCTTCCATCGCCATGAAATCGGCGATGCCCAGCCATGTCGCGTTGAAGTCGACAAGCGTCCCGTCCTTGTCGAACAAAATTCCCTTGATGTCGCCCAAGCTTTTACTCCGATACACGCAAATATTGGATATGCCCCACAAGGCCAGCCGTCGAAGCGTCCCGCTTTGCGGCACTCTCCTTGCCCTCCACGACAGGCAACAGTCCGGTCGCCAGTTCCTTGCCGAGCTCGACGCCCCACTGGTCGAAGGAATTGATGTTGAACAGCGTGCCTTCGACGAAGACGCGGTGCTCATAAAGCGCGATCAGCCGCCCGAACGTGTGCGGATCAAGCTTCTTGTAGAGGATCGTCACCGAAGGACGGTTGCCGGAGAAGACGCGATGCGGAGCGATCCTGTCGACATCGGCAGGCTTCATGCCCTTGGCCAGCATCTGCGCGCGCGCTTCGTCAAGGGTGCGGCCCTTCATGAAGGCTTCCGACTGCGCCAGGCAGTTGGCGAGGAGCAGATCATGATGATGCTTGAGATCGGGCTCGTGGCCGATCGCCGCGGCGAGGAATTCGACCGGAATGAAATCGGTGCCCTGGTGCAGCAGCTGGAAGAAGGCATGCTGGCCGTTGGTGCCGGGCTCGCCCCAGACCAGCGGACCGGTGGGCGTCGTCACAGCGCCGCCGTCGAGGGTGACGCTCTTGCCATTCGATTCCATGTCGAGCTGCTGCAGATAGGCCGGCAGCCTGGACAGCCGCTGATCATAGGGAATGACCGCGCGGGCGGGATATTTGCAGATCACCCGATGCCACCAGCCGATCAGTCCCAACAGCGCCGGCAGGTTTTTCGCCAGCGGCGCGGTGCGAAAGTGCTCGTCCATTTCGTGGGCACCGTCGAGGAAGGCACGAAAATTTCTCGGACCGACGGCGATCATCACCGGCAGGCCGATCGCGCCCCAGACCGAATAACGGCCGCCGACCCAGTCCCAGAAGCCGAAGACACGGTCAGCCTCGATGCCGAATTTCGCCACCAGATCGAGAGCGGTCGAGACGGCGGCGAAATGCTTGCCGACCGCTGCCTTGCCCAGCGCTTTCGCAATCCATTTGCGCGCCGTCTCGGCATTGGTCATCGTCTCGACCGTGGTGAAGGTCTTCGAAGCGATGATGAACAAGGTGGTTTCGGCGGACAGACCCTTCAGCGTGTCGTGGATGTGGGCGCCGTCGATGTTGGACACATAGTGCGCGCGCGGCCCGTCGTGATAGGGCGCCAGCGCCAGCGTCGCCATGGCCGGGCCGAGGTCGGAACCGCCGATGCCGATGTTGACGATATCGGTGATTGTCTTGCCGGTGGCGCCGGCCGCCTTGCCTGAACGCACGGCGTCGGCGAAGGCGCCCATGGCGTCGAGCACGGCGAGGACCTCGGTCTTGACGTCCTGCCCGTCGAGCACCACGCCCTTGCCGCTGAGGTTGCGCAGCGCCGTGTGCAGCACGGCGCGATCCTCGGTGATGTTGATCTTCTTGCCCTCGAACATCGCGGCCCGCCGGCCCTCGAGGTCCGCCGCTCCCGCCAGCTTCTCCAGCATATCCATCGTCTGCGCATCGACCGCGCATTTCGACCAGTCGAGCAGCAGGTCGCCGTCGGTGGCGGAGAATGTCTGGAAGCGCTTGGGATCGGCGGCGAAAGCCTCGCGCATGCTGCCGGACGCGCTCGCGCGGTGATCGCGCAACGCGGCGAGCTGTTTTTGAAAGGACGATTGATCCACTGCCAAACTCCGAGCCTTAACATGTCATCACTAAAGACCGGATGTTTCCGGCGCATGTCGTCGCGCCACTGTATTGAGCCGATTTTCCTTCGTTTCAATGGGCAGCGACGCCGCACTGCATCACACTGCTGTGTTGCAGCGCAGCAAAAAAATCGTGAAAGATCACTGGCATAAATCCCAGCGATCAGAAAAATTGATTGGCGCAACACCTTGTGCCACCGTTACATTCGACTGGTCCAGCCAAGCGAAAAAAGCTGGCCATCGAGGAACATCTTCCATGCCACAGCGAAACGATACGGCCATATGGTCTGGCCTGTTCCGAATTTCGGCGGAATCCGGCCAGACCTTGCAGGCACAGATCCGTCAGGCGATCGTCGCCGCCATACTGGACCGGCAGATTGCCGCTTCGATGCCGCTGCCGTCCTGCCGGATTCTGGCCGAAAAACTCGGTGTTGCCCGCGGTACCGTGGTGCTGGCTTTCCAGCAGCTGGTCGACCAGGGGTTCCTGGTGGCGCGCGAACGGCGCGGCCATTTCGTCAATCCCGACGTGCTGGCGACACCGGCCAAGCCGCACCAGAAGGCGCCCGACCAGGCCAATGAGATCGACTGGAAGGCGCGCCGACAGATCGCTGCCAGCGACATGCCGCCACCGGCCAAGCATGACAACTGGATCAAGTCGTCCTACCCCTTCGTCTACGGCCAGTTCGACCCGGCGCTGTTCCCGACCGCCGAATGGCGCGAATGCAATCGCATGGCGCTGGCTGTGCTCGAAATCCGCAACTGGGCCTCTGACATGGTCGACCGCGACGATCCGCTCTTGATCGAGCAGATCCAGGCGCGGCTGTTGCCACGGCGCGGCATCTTCGCCAATCCGGACGAGATCATCGTGACGCTCGGCGCCCAGAACGCGCTCTATATGCTGGCCACCCTGCTGATGACCAAGGGGTCCAAGGTGGCGATGGAAGATCCCGGCTACCCCGATGCACGTTCGATCTTCCGGCTGGCGGGTGCCGATATCGCGCCGGTTCCGGTCGACCAGTCCGGTATCGTAACCGCTTCTATCCCCAATGATTCCGGCTTCGTCTTCGTGACGCCCAGCCATCACTGCCCGACCATGGTGCCGCTGTCGGCGGAGCGCCGGCAGGATCTGCTCTCGCGGGCCAACCGCTACAACCAGATCATCATCGAGGACGGCTATGACAGCCAGCTCCTGGACGAGGCGCCGCAGCAGGCGCTGAAGAGCCTCGACCGGTCCGGCCGCGTCGTCTATGTCGGCTCGATGTCGAAGACGCTGGCTCCGGGGTTGCGGCTCGGCTACATCGTCGCCTCCGCCGGTCTGATCTCCGAGCTTCGCGCACTGCGCCGCTTTATGCTGCGGCATCCGCCGGCCAATAACCAGCGTGCGGTCGCGCTGTTCCTGTCGCTGGGCCATCACGAGGCGCTGGTGCGTCGGCTGTCCTCCGCCTTCGACGAGCGGCGCAAGCGTCTGGTCCATGCGATTTCCGCTTTCCTGCCGGAGTGGCGTTCGACCGACTCGGCCGGCGGCACATCGCTGTGGCTCGAGGGGCCACGCGGCACCGATTCGCGCGGCTTGGCCGAGGCCGCTGCCTCGCGCAGCGTCATCATCGAGCCCGGCGACCGTTTTTTCGACCGCACCGAAAAGCCTTCGCGCTTCATGCGCTTGGGCATTTCCTCGATCGCGCTGCAGCACATCGAGCCCGGCATCCGCGAACTGGCGACGGCGGCGGGCCGCAGGCCAGCGGCGGCCTGATTCCTTCTTGCGAACGGAGCCGGAACCGGCTCCGTTCCCATGGCGAGGTTCTTTAGCACTCTGGCATATGCGACGGGGTCGTCTGGCCCATAGGCTGTGCCAACGCCGGCGGCATAGTCGGCGGACAAAGGGGACGAAGCAGGCCGATGGTGGACCAACCGCCGCCTCCCGCTTCGCAGCTAAAGGTGGAGTGCCTCCATGTCAGTGGCTCTTGAGAAGCCGGATTCGCCCGCAGACCAGCGTTCGCGGCGATCAGGCGGACGCGAAGCGCGCCGCGCCATGCGGGCGGCGCCGCTTGCCGACGACATCAAGCCGGTGCGCGCCGGCCTCGAAGGCGGCAGCTACGGACCCCTCAGCGAAAACGACCGCGAGCGCATCCACGAAGCGGTGCTGACGCTGCTCGAGACGGTCGGCTTCGCCAACGCCATCCCCTCCTGCATCGAGGCGTTGACCAAGGCCGGCGCCACCTATGGCGACGACGGCCGCATCCGCTTCCCCCGCGCCCTCGTCCTCGACACCATCAGACGAGCGGCACGGCATTTCACGCTGCACGGCCAGGATCCGAAGCACGACATGCTGATCAAGGGCAAGCGCGTGCATTACGGGACGGCCGGGGCCGCCGTGCATCTGGTCGATGTCGAGAAGCGCGAATACCGCGAGTCGCTGCTGCAGGACATCTATGACGCCGCCCGTATCGTCGAAGGGCTGGACAACATCCATTTCTTCCAGCGGCCGATGGTGCCGCGCGACATTCCCGACCCGCTCGATATGGATTTCAACACGCTCTACGCCTGCGTGATGGGCACGTCGAAACATGTCGGTACCTCGTTCACGGTGCGCGAGAATGTCAAGCCGGCGCTCGACATGCTTTATGCGATCGCCGGCGGCGAGGAGAATTTCCGCGCCCGGCCGTTCGTCTCCAATTCGAACTGCTTCGTGGTGCCGCCGATGAAATTCGCCGAGGACGCCTGCGGTGTGCTCGAAGCCTGCGTCGAAGGCGGCATTCCGATCCTGCTTTTGTCGGCCGGACAGGCCGGCGCGACGGCGCCGGCGGCGATTGCAGGTGCGGTGGTGCAGGCGGTGGCCGAAGTGCTTGTCGGCCTCGTCTATGTCAACGCCATCAAGCCGGGACATCCGGCGATCTTCGGCACCTGGCCGTTCGTCTCGGATCTCAGGACCGGCGCCATGTCGGGCGGATCGGCGGAGCAGGCGGTGCTGACCGCGGCCTGCGCGCAGATGGCGCAATTCTACGACCTGCCCGGAGGTTCGGCCGCCGGCATGACGGATTCGAAATTGCCCGATATCCAGTCCGGTTATGAAAAGGGCATCACCGACGTGATGGCCGGTCTCGCCGGTCTCAACCTCGTCTATGAATCGGCCGGCATGCATGCCTCTCTGCTCGGTTTCTGCCTCGAAAGCCTGATCATCGACAATGACATGCTCGGCCACTGCCTGCGCTGCGTGCGCGGCATCGAGGTGACCGACGAAGCGCTGTCTATCGACACGATCGCCGAGGTTTGCCTGAACGGACCGGGCCACTATCTCGGTAATGAGCAGACGCTGAGGCTGATGCAGACCGAATATTTCTATCCGGCCGTGGGCGACCGCTTTTCGCCGAAGGAATGGAACGAGAAAGGCAGGCCCGACATCCTGCAGCGGGCGATCATCGAGAAGAAGCGCATCCTCGCCGAGCGCTTTCCCCGCCATGTGCCGAAGATGATCGACGACAAACTGCGTGCCCGCTTCGGCGAGATGATCAAGCTGCCGCGCGGCAATATGGGCGGTTGAAACCACCTCCGCGAGACAGTCAATCCGCGCTCAGCCCGTAGCGTTCGACGACTTCGGCGCTGATCAGCTTGGCATGCAGCGTCATCAGCACGATTTGTGCATCGAAGCTGTCGCCGGTCTCAAGTGCCGCCTCGATCCGGCGCTCCGCATCCAGCATGTTTTCACGGCCATTGGACCGTTCAAACGCTTCCGGCCCGGCAATACAATAGCCGAACAGCCGCGCCACCGATGGATAGGCCTGCGGTGGCGGCTCGTCGGACCAGTGGTCCTTCATCAGATTGACGATGGTAAGTTTTACGCCCTCCGGCACAAGAGCGGGATGCAGGTCGACGCCGCGCAACGCGGCGTCGAGTTGCCTGAGGTCAGCCGAGCGGCCGAACATGCCGAGGAAACCTGGGGAAGAGCGCCGTTGGGCCATGATGTTCCTATCCGTTTCCAGACATATGGCTCCGCTAGCCCCCTTTTACACGCGCAGGCTGGGTGCGGCGAAGTGCGGTCTCTATCCGCTTACGGCCAGCAACAAGACACCGGCGAGGACCGATCCCGCAAGCGTCGGCAGCATGCCGATCTTCAGCTTCAGGATGGCGATCATGGCGGCGCATGACAGGAGCGCCGCGCGCCAGTCGATCGACGAAAGCACCGGCACGTCCATTCCAAGACCCATGTCGCGCACATCGCCGAAGATGACGTGCAAAGCGAACCATAGAGCGAGATTCATGATGACGCCGACAACGGCGGCGGTGATCGCACTGAGCGCCGCCGACAGCGCCTTGTTGCCGCGCAGCGCTTCGATGTAGGGCGCGCCGAGGAATATCCAGAGGAAGCACGGGGTGAATGTGACCCACAGCGTGAGCAATGCCCCAAGCGACCCGGCAAGCAGCGGGCTCAGCAAACCGGGTTGGCGGAAAGCGGCTAGAAAGCCGACAAACTGCAGGACCAGAATGAGCGGACCGGGCGTCGTTTCCGCCAGCCCAAGGCCATCGACCATCTCACCGGGCGCGAGCCAGCCAAAGGAGCCGACAGCTGCCTGCGCGACATAGGCAAGGACTGCATAGGCACCGCCGAAGGTGACGACCGCCATGATGCTGAAGAACCTGCCGATCTCACTCCAAACGCTGGCGGATCCGGTGAACGCCCAGATCAGAAGCACAGGCCCGAGCCAGATCGGCAGCCAGATCGCCAAAGTGCGCGGCGCATGCCATCTCGTCGGCCTGGTATGGGTCAGTTCACCGCGCTCGAACATCAGGTCGACCGCGCCCTTGATATCGGGCGCATCGCCCTTGCCGTGTGCAGAACCGGAAAAAAGGTCCGGCGCAACGCGGTTGCCGATCCAACCTGTCAGGCCCGCAAGCAGGATGATGAGCGGAAACGGCACATTCAATGCGTAGATAGCGATGAAGGCGGCGAGTGCGATCGACACCATTGCCCGGTTCTTCAGGGCACGCCTTCCGATCCGGATGACCGCTTCGATGACGATCGCGAGCACGGCCGCCTTCACCCCGAAAAACAGCGCCTCCACAAGCGGCGCATCGCCATACAGCGCATAGAGGGTGCTCAAAGCGAGCATCACAACCGCGCCCGGCACGACGAACAGGATGCCGGCGACCAGGCCGCCGAGCGTCCGGTGCAGCAGCCAGCCTATGTAGACGGCAAGCTGCTGGGCTTCCGGGCCGGGCAACAGCATGCAGTAGTTCAATGCATGCAGGAAACGCTGTTCGCCGATCCAGCGTCTTTCCTCGACCAGTTCCCTGTGCATGAGCGCAATCTGCCCGGCCGGCCCGCCGAAGGAGAGCAAGCCGATTTTCGCCCAGACCTTCATGGCCTCGCTGAAGGTCGGCGCAGCCGGCGCCTGGGTGATCTCGCCCGTTTCTTCCGTAACCAGGGCGTTCATGATGGTTTGCCCGCGCTTGGCCAATTGTGCGTCTCCTCGGTGGCGTCACGGCACCAGCGGAAAAACGCGTCGTAAAGCAGCATGCCTGCCTGCAATTGTTCCAGATCGTCGCGAAACATCCGCGACAGACCAAGCGAGGCGGCCAGGAATCCGGCCGCTTGGGGAGCCAGATCGAGGCTTGCCGTGTCGGCCGCGCGCACAATCATGGCGAGACGGTCGAGCGGCTCGGATTCGAGTCCGAACTCCTCGATCATCGTGTCAAAGGTGCAGCGTTCGCCCCGGTGCGACCAAAACACATTGTCGATGTCGAAAGGCTCGGCCTGAAAGCGATCCGCGGCGGCCGCCACTTCGGCGGCCTCGACAAAGAGAAAAACCGCGCCCGGATCGATGAAACGCCGGATCAGCCAGGGGCAGGCGATGCGATCGACCTTCGGACGGGCCCGCGTCACCCATATGGTGCGGCCCTTTTCGTCGCGGGGCGGCATCTTGTCAGTGCGAACCAAGAGCCCCTTGGCCTCGCGCCAGGCCTCGAAGCCGCCTTCGAGGGATTCGGCGGCAATGCCCTCATGCCGCAGCCAGGCGGCCACGCCTTGCGAGAGCTTTTGCCCTTTCTGGCAGACGACGGCCACCCGGCTGCCAGCGAAATCGGCCGCCCAGGCCGGGACGGTTTTGAAATCACGCCGGCAGGATGCCGGCAGCACGCGTGGATCGGCGTCGTAATCATCATCGACGCGAACATCGACGATCGTTGGTGTACCCGGCAGACCAATCAGACGGGACAATTGCGGTACGGTGATAGCGGTTGTTGACGGCATGGCGTCCACCTCCTTGAAAGAGAAGCTTGGACGCGAACGTTGGGCTGACGCCTCACGGGGTCGTCGCGATGCACCCCTTGCCATGATCGTGGGTTTGTCGCGCCCGCTTGTCAAGCATCATCCGTCGCCCTTGTCCCATTCCGTCGCCAAGCGGTTCAGGAAAAAGGACACCGCTCGATTGCACTGGCATCTTGCGTTGGGTTGACAGGCGGATAGGTCGACTATATTTAACTCATAGGTTAATTAACTTCAAGGTTAATCGACATGCCAATAGACCACCTCTCGACGACATTCGCCACGCTGGCCGATCCGACGCGGCGCGCCATATTGGCAAGGCTGGCACTTGGCGAAGCGACCGTGAATGAGCTGGCAGCCCCCTTCGCCATGAGCCTGCCGGCAGTTTCCAAGCACCTCAAAGTGCTGGAACACGCCGGACTGATCACACGCGGACGGGAGGCGCAGTGGCGGCCGTGCCGGCTGGAAGCAGGGCCGCTGAAGGACGTTGCCGGTTGGCTGGAGCACTATCGCCGTTTCTGGGACGACAGTTTCGATCGCATGGCCGACTATCTCAAGGAAATCCAGACCAAGGGAGACCCGGATGGCCGCAAGAACTGAGACAGCCGAAGCACAGCAATACGCACTGGAGATTTCGCGCCTGTTCGATGCACCGGCGGATCTGGTGTTCGAGCTGTGGACGACGCCGGAGCATCTGGTGCGCTGGTGGGGGCCAAGGAATTTTTCCTCGACCACGGAAATATTCGAATTCCGCGAAGGCGGACGCTACCGCCACCTTATCCACGGGCCTGACGGCCAGACCTATGCCATGTCGGGGATCTTTCGCGAGATTGTCGTGGCAAAGCGCATCGTGTTCACATTTGCTTGGGACGAAGGCGACGTCCAGGGTCGATTTGAGACGATGGTGACGGTGACCATGGCCGCCGAGGGCGACCGCACACGGCTGACTTTCAGGCAGGAGCCGTTCGCCGACGTCGAAACCCGGGATTCTCATACTGAGGGCTGGAGCGAATGCCTGGACAAGCTACGCGTCTGTCTGGCGAGCATTTGAAAAGAAGTCTCACTCGGCGGCCTGTCGGGCGCAGCCAGCACAATTCAAGACCCACGAGGCAAGACGATGAAAAAGACTTATCACGGCAGTTGCCATTGCGGCGCGGTGCATTTCGAGGCCGATATCGACCTCGCCGAGGGCATCCGCAAATGCAATTGCAGCTTCTGTTGGAAGCTCGGCTACCGGAAGTCCTTTGCGGCTTATGAAGCCGTTCGGGTGACGGATGGACGCGACCGGATGCGGGAGTACAAGGCGAGCCCGTCCAACTGGCCTGAGGGTGACATCAACCACTATATGTGCCCGAATTGCGGGGCGAATTTCTTCTCGCGCGGCTATCTCGACTTCATGGGCGGCAATTTCTGGGCGGTGAACGTCGCTTGCCTCGACGATGTCAGCGACGAGGAGCTCGCCGCGGCTCCAATCATCTATGAGGATGGCAAGCGCAACCGGCAGATGGAAGCGCCTGCGATCACCAGCTATTTGTAGAGCAAGGATGCATGTGCGGCGGCTTGATCCGGATCAAGCCGCCGTTTGTGGAAGTTTCGGCGCTCTGGCGTTCAGTGATTGTCCCTCGGCACGCCGCTGGTGTGTGCGACATCCTGATATTTCACCGCCGGCTTCAGCACCATGCCAGCCGAGAACTGGTCGACCATGCCGCGCTGGATCTCCTGCCATGGCGTCTGGTGTTTGGGGTAGTGATAGCCGCCATTGTTTTGCAGTTCGGCGCGGCGGCGCGTGATCTCGTCGTCGGTGACGAGGATATCGGCGGTGCCCTTGCGCAAATCGATGCGGACGCGGTCACCGCTCTTCAGCAGCGCCAACCCGCCGCCTATTGCCGCTTCGGGCGAAGCGTTGAGGATCGATGGCGAACCCGATGTGCCCGATTGCCGGCCGTCCCCGATGCAGGCCAGCGCGTGAATGCCCTTCTTGATGAGATAGGCCGGCGGCTGCATGTTGACGACTTCGGCGCCACCGGGATAGCCGATCGGTCCGGCGCCGCGCATGAACAGGATGGTGTGTTCGTCGATGCCTTGCGCCGGATCGTCGATGCGGGCGTGGTAATCCTCCGGCCCGTCGAAGACCATGGCGTTGCCCTCGAAGGCCTCGGGGTCCTTCGGGTTCGACAGATAGCGCTCGCGGAATTCGGGCGAGATGCCGCTGGTCTTCATGATCGCCGAATCGAAGAGATTGCCCCTGAGATTGATGAAGCCAGCATTGGCTTTCAACGGCTCCGCGACGGTGCGGATGACATCGTGATTCTCGTTGACCGCGCCCTTGCAATTGTCGCCCATGGTCTTGCCGTTGGCGGTCATGGCATCGGGATGAGGCAGCAATCCGGCCTTCATCAGTTCGGCGACGACGGCGGGCACGCCGCCGGCATGATGGTAGTCCTCGCCGAGATACTCGCCCGTCGGCTGCAGATTGACGATGAGCGGTACCTCGAGGCCGATCTTCTGCCAGTCGTCATTATCGAGCGGGACGCCGAGATGGCGGGCAATCGCATTGAGGTGGATCGGTGCATTGGTCGAGCCGCCGATGGCCGAATTGACGACGATGGCGTTCTCGAAAGCCTTGCGGGTCATGATGTCGGACGGCTTCAGATCCTCATGCACCATGTCGACGATACGCTTGCCCGTCTCATAGGCGATCTGGCCGCGCTCCCGGTAAGGCGCGGGAATCGCGGCAGAGCCAGGCAATTGCATGCCGAGCGCCTCGGCCAACGAGTTCATCGTGGTGGCGGTGCCCATGGTGTTGCAATAGCCAGTCGACGGCGCCGAGGAGGCGACGATGTCCATGAACTCGTCATAGTCGATCTCGCCGGCTGAGAGGCGCTGGCGCGATTCCCAGACGATGGTGCCGGATCCCGTGCGCTTGCCCTTGTGCCAGCCGTTCAGCATCGGTCCGACCGAGAGCGCGATGGCCGGAATGTTGACGGTGGCGGCAGCCATCAGCAGCGCCGGAGTGGTCTTGTCGCAGCCGATGGTGAGCACGACGCCGTCAAGCGGATAGCCGTAGAGCACCTCGACCAGGCCGAGATAGGCAAGGTTACGGTCGAGTGCCGCGGTCGGGCGCTTGCCGGTCTCCTGGATCGGATGGCAAGGGAATTCGAAGGGGATGCCGCCCATCGACACGATGCCCTCGCGCACGCGCTTGGCCAGTTCGATATGATGGCGATTGCAGGGCGACAGATCCGAGCCGGTCTGGGCGATGCCGATCAGCGGCTTGCCCGACATCAATTCGGCGCGCGTCAGCCCGTAATTCAGGTAGCGCTCGAGATAAAGCGCCGTCATGCCCGGATTATCGGGATTGTCGAACCACTCCTGCGAGCGGAATTTTTTCTTTTTTGTGGGGGCGCCGGCCATCATGGTCTCCGTATTTGTATGACAAATCGATATGACAACGCGCGAGAGCAGGCAAGAGGCACGCGCGATCCGAACCCACACTTTGGTGCGATAGACATGTCCGCACCCCTACGCTAGGGCTTCGGGCCTGTCTTTTCCGGGGAGATTTTCATGGCTTTGGTGATCGAAGGCGAGGAGCGCATCGCCGCACCCCTGCAAAAAGTGTGGGAAGCGCTGAACGACCCGGACATTTTGAGACAAACCATTCCCGGTTGCCAGAGCCTCGAGAAGAAGTCGAATACAGAGATGGCGGCGACGGTGGTGTTGAAGATCGGGCCGATCAAGGCGACATTCAACGGCGAGGTGACCTTGAAAAACCTCAAACCGCCGCACTCCTACACCATCCAGGGCGAGGGCAAGGGCGGTATTGCCGGCTTCGCCAAGGGCGGCGCCGACGTTACGCTGACCGCCGACGGGGCAGAGACGACGGTGCTCAAATACGCGGCCAAGGCCGATGTCGGCGGCAAGATCGCGCAACTCGGCAGTCGGCTGATCGAATCAACCTCGAAAAAACTGGCAGGACAGTTCTTTTCAAGCTTCGGCGAAAAGGTGGGTGGCTGAGCCCCCCTTTAGCGGTTACTCGAACACGATGCTTGGCACCGCCGCTTCGGCCGCTCCGCGTTCCTCATTGACCCGGCCCCAGACCTTCGATGCGATGTCGCGGTAGATCTTGGCCTCGGCGCCGTCCGGTTTCGAGACGACCACCGGTGTGCCTGCATCCGAGCTCTCACGGATACCCATCTCCAGCGGCACTTCGCCGAGGAAGGTGACGCCGAGCCGCTCGGCCTCGCGGCGGGCGCCGCCATGGCCGAAAATGTCGTAGCGCTTGCCGGTGTCGGGGGCGATGAAGTAGCTCATGTTCTCGACGATACCCAACAGCGGCACGTCGACCTTCTTGAACATGTTGAGGCCTTTGCGCGCGTCGATCAGCGCCAGATCCTGCGGCGTCGAGACGATGACGGCGCCGGCAAGCGGCACCTGCTGGGCCATGGTGAGCTGCGCGTCGCCGGTGCCGGGCGGCATGTCGACGACGAGCACGTCGAGCGGGCCCCACTCGACCTCGCGCAGCATCTGCGTCAGCGCCGACATCACCATCGGCCCGCGCCAGATCATCGGTGTCTCCTCATCGACGAGGAAACCCATCGACATCACCTTCAGACCATAATTCTGCATGGGTTTCAGGATTTTGCCGTCGACGGTCTGCGGCCTGCCATGGATATTCAGCAGCCTCGGCATGGATGGACCATAGATGTCGGCATCGAGCACGCCGACCCTCAGTCCGTTGGCGGCGAGGCCAAGCGCGATATTGACGGCGGTGGTCGACTTGCCGACACCACCCTTGCCGGAGGCCACCGCAATGATCGCCTCGATCCCAGGCACGCCGCGCTTGCCTTGGCTGTGCGAGGCAGGCGCCTGCGGCGCCGGCCGGGCGGGTGCGGCAGGTGGCGCGGGCCTGGGTGCGGGCCGCGCCGGAACAGGGGCCTCCATGCCGCCACCCTTCTTCTCCGCCGTCAGCGCAACCACGGCGCCGGCAACACCAGGAATCGCTTTCACCACCCGTTCGGCGGCGGCGCGCAGCGGCTCCATTTCCTGGGCGCGGGCCGCAGGGACGGTAATGGAGAAAAAGACCTTGGCGTCGGCAATGAAAATCTCGGAAACCATCCCAAGATCAACGATGTTGCCGGTGAAGTCCGGCCCGTTGACCGTTTTCAGGCGCTCGATGACGGATTCCTTGGTGACGTTTTCCTGGAGGGCGGGCATCAGCTTTTTCCTCTGCTTTTGCGCATGAGATAATGCAGTTCCCGGGCAGAACCAAGCGGCGGAACGACACGCCGGGTCGCATGAGCCCGAAAACCTGCGTTGGCTTGTAGGGTTTTGCGGAAGCCGAACGTCCTTGGGAAGACGCACGCCGATCATGCAAGCAGCGGTCGCCAGAAGACGAAGCGGCCCTATTTCTTGCATGGCTTTCGATGTGCCCTCAGCAAGGAAAGGAGACTGTCATGCTCGCAAACAGCAACGCAACAGCCAACCTCGCGGTGAAGGATCTAGCCAAAGCCAAGACCTTCTACCAAGACATCCTGGGTTTGACGGAGGTTCACAATGAGGGCGGCGAACTGATCGTTTACAAAAGCGGCGACACCAGCATCAATGTGTACCATTCGGAATTCGCCGGCACCAACAAGGCGACGGCAGTGACCTGGATGGTCGGCGACGAGATCGGCAATATCGTCAAGGCGCTGAAATCGAAGGGCGTCGCTTTCGAGCACTATGAGATGCCAGGCCTGACGATGGAAGGCGATATCCATGTCGGCTACGGCATGAAAGTCGCATGGTTCAAGGATCCCGACGGTAACATCCTGAACCTTGTGGACAGATAGATTCGCTGCGTCACCTCGCCAGGTTAACCGCAAGGTAGGTGAGAGCCGAAATCGCGGCGGTGGCCGGCAAGGTCACGATCCAGGCGATGACGATGTTGCCGGCGATGCCCCAGCGCACTGCCGAGACGCGGCGGGCAGCACCAACACCGATGATGGCGCCGGTGATGGTGTGAGTGGTCGAAACGGGAATGCCGAGCCAGGTGGCGGCGAACAGCGTGACGGCGCCGCCGGTCTCGGCGCAGAAACCCTGCATCGGATTCAATCGGGTGATCTTCGAGCCCATTGTGTGAACGATGCGCCAGCCGCCGAACAACGTGCCCAGCGCCAGTGCAGACTGGCAGGTGAGCACGACCCATAGCGGCACGTGGAAACTTCCGCCAAGCATGCCTTGCGAATAGAGCAGCACGGCGATGATGCCCATGGTCTTCTGCGCGTCGTTGCCGCCATGACCCAGCGAGTAGAGCGAGGCGGAAAAGAACTGCATGATGCGGAAGGTGCTGTCGACGGCAAATGGCGTCTGGCGCACGAACAGCCAGGAAACGAGCAAGACCAGGAGCAGAGCCAGCAGGAATCCTGTCGCCGGCGACAGCGCAATGGCCGCAATGGTCTTGCCCAGACCAGACCAGACGATGGCGCCGGTGCCGGCCTTTGCGACCCCGGCGCCAACCAGGCCGCCGATTAGCGCATGCGAGCTGCTTGAAGGAATGCCGGCAATCCAGGTGACGATGTTCCAGACAATGGCGCCGACAAGGGCGGCGAAGATCACCGCCGGCGTGACGATGCTGGCATCGATAATGCCCTTTCCCACTGTTTCCGCGACGTGGAGGCCGAAGAACAGGAAGGCGATGAAATTGAAGAACGCCGCCCAGAACACTGCATAATGCGGCCTCAGCACGCGGGTCGAGACGATGGTGGCGATGGAGTTGGCGGCGTCGTGCAGGCCGTTGAGGAAATCGAAAAACAGCGCGACGGCAACAAGGCCGACCAGCAGCGGAAAGGCGATTGTCGCTTCCATCACCTATACATTCTCGATGACGATGCCGCTGATCTCGTTGGCGACGTCCTCGAAACGGTCGACCACTTTTTCGAGCTGACCATAGATCTCGCTGCCGATCAGATAGGCCATCGCGTCGCTGCGGCCATGGCGCTTGAACAGGTCTTTCAGTCCCTGTTCGTGCAGATCGTCAGCCCGGCCTTCGGCGCGCATGACCTCCTCTGCGATGGCATTGAGACGGGCGCTGTTGGCGCCGACCTTGCTGAGCAGCGGGATCGCCTCGGCGACCAGCTTTGCGGCATCGACGATGACGCCGCCCATTTCCTGCATCAGCGGGTCGAACTCTTTCTTCTCGAACAGCCTCACCGTCTTGACGGTCTTGTGCATCATGTCGATGGCGTCATCCATGGACTGGATCAGGTCCTTGATGTCGCCGCGATCGAAAGGCGTGATGAACGAGCGGCGCACAGAAAGCAGGACTTCGGCGGTGATATGATCGGCCTCGTCCTCGAGTTCGACGATCCTCTGGCACCAGCGATCGATATCCTTGCCCTGGAGGAGTTGTTGCAGCGCCTGGGCGCCGCCGACCACGGTACGGGAATGCTGCTCGAACAGATCGAAGAAGCGATCTTCGCGCGGCAGCAGCTTGCGGAACCAGCCCAGCATGTTCGATCTCCGTCGTGCCGTTTCATTCACATAACGCTGCATGACGCGGCGGGAAATAGTAAGCCGGCTGAAAGATGTGGATGCGGCGACCAATTGGAGGCGGCTTGCGGCGGAACGCAATTTCCCCGACCTTGTGCGAAAGGATCGGACAGATAGCATGATCGACAAGCTGGAATTCTTCATCGCGCTCGCCAAGGAAGAGCATTTCGGCCGGGCGGCGGAGGTGTGCGGCGTTACCCAGCCGACGCTTTCGGCGGGGATCAAGCAGCTTGAGGGCCAACTCGGCGTGATGCTGGTGCTGCGCGGCTCACGCTTTCAGGGCCTGACGCCGGAAGGCAAGCAGGTGCTGGAGTGGGCGCGCCGCATCGTCGGCGACAGCCGCACCATGCGCGAGGAGATGCGCGCGGCGCGCCACGGCCTTTCCGGGCGCATCCGCATCGCCGCCGTCCCGACCGCACTTGCCATGGTCGCGCGGCTGACGACGCCGTTTCGCGAAAAGCATCCGGGTGTCACCTTCTCGGTGCTGTCGCGTACGTCGATCGAGGTGCTGACGCTGCTCGGCAATTTCGACATCGACGCAGGCATCACCTATCTCGATAACGAGCCGCTGGGCCGGGTGACCAGCGTGCCGCTCTATGACGAGCGCTATCAGCTGATCACCGCCGTCGGAAATCCTTATTCCGACCGCGACAAAGTGACATGGGCCGAGATCAGCCAGTTGCCGCTCTGCCTTTTGACACCGGACATGCAGAACCGCCGCATCATCGACCAACATCTGGCCGAAGCCGGCGTTCAGGTGCGGCCGACCCTCGAATCCAATTCGATGATCGTGCTGTTTTCGCATATCCGCACCGGCAAATGGTCGTCGATCATGCCGCTCAACCTTGCGGAAACATTCGGCTTTTCCGAGCCGATCCGGGCGATACCAATCATCGAGCCGGATGCCAGCCACACAGTCGGGCTGGTGGCGACGCCGCGCGAGCCGCACACGCCGCTGGTGCAGGCGCTGCTGGACGAGGCGATGGCGCTGGCAGACGATTTCCGCAACCACCGCTAGGTTAGACAATGCAGGCTGACGGATTTCGATAGAAGATTTCTATCGAGCGACGAAACAGCTTTATTGATTCTGCGGGTTTCCTCTGATTTTGTAAAGACTTAGCGATAAATCGCTATCGACAGGGAGGGCGCTGCATGACGATGCAGCTAGCAAGTACCGAGATCCAATCGCGCACGGCGGCGATCATTCAGGAGTTGAAGGACCTCGAAGGTCCGCTGCTGCCGATCCTCCACGGCATCCAGGAAGAGTTCGGCCATGTGCCGCAGGAAGCGTTGCCCGTCATCGCCGATGGGCTGAACCTCTCCAGGGCCGAAGTGCACGGCGTCGTCACCTTCTATCACGATTTCCGCGCCCGTCCGGCTGGCCGGCACGTGCTCAAGCTCTGCCAGGCGGAGGCCTGCCAGTCTATGGGTTCGGACGCAGTCGCCACCAAGATCAAGCAGTTGCTTGGCATCGGTTTCCACGAGACCACCCGCGACGGCTCGGTGACACTCGAGCCGGTTTATTGCCTCGGGCTTTGCGCCTGTTCGCCATCGGCGATGCTGGATGGCGAGGTGATCGGGCGGCTCGATGACGAGAAGATCGAAGAGATCGTCGCGGAGGTGCGCTCATGATCCCCCGCATCTATATTCCCGGCGATTCCGGCGCGCTGGCGCTCGGCGCGGAAAAGGTCGCCAAGGCGATTGCGAGGGAGCTCGCCGAGCGCGGCGTCGAGGCCAAGATCGTACGCAACGGTTCGCGCGGCGCCTATTTCCTCGAACCGATGGTCGAGGTGGCGACCGCCAATGGCCGCGTCGCCTACGGCCCTGTTAAGCCATCGGACGTCAAAAGCCTGTTCGATTGCGGCTTCCTCACCGGCGGCCATCACAAGCGCTGGCTGGGCGCGCCGGACAAGATCCCGTTCCTGGCCAAGCAGACGCGGCTGACCTTCGCCCGCTGCGGCGTCATCGATCCGCTGTCGCTTGACCATTACAAGGCGCATGGCGGGCTGAGGGGCCTGCAGAATGCGGTGGCCATGGCGCCGGCCGACATCGTCAAGCAAGTCACCGAATCCGGCCTGCGTGGCCGCGGCGGCGCCGGCTTCCCGACCGGCATCAAGTGGAAGACGGTGCTGGATACGACATCTGACCGCAAATATATCGTCTGCAATGCCGATGAGGGCGATAGCGCGACCTTCGCCGACCGCATGATCATGGAGGGTGACCCCTTCGTGCTCATCGAAGGCATGACGATCGCCGGCATCGCCACCGGCGCCACCAAGGGCTTCGTCTATATCCGCTCGGAATATCCGCACGCGGTGGCGACGATGAACAGGGCTGTCGAGGTCGCCCGCAAGGCGGGCGTGCTCGGCGTCAATGTGCTGGGCTCGCCCAACGCCTTCGACATGGAAATCCGCGTCGGCGCCGGCGCCTATGTCTGCGGCGAGGAAACCTCGCTCTTGAACAGCCTGGAAGGCAAGCGCGGCGTGGTGCGCGCCAAACCGCCACTGCCGGCCATTCAGGGATTGTTCGGCAAGCCGACGGTGATCAACAACGTCATCTCGCTGGCCTCGGTGCCCATCATCATGGACAAGGGTGCGGCCTTCTACAAGGATTACGGCATGGGCCGCTCGCGCGGCACCATCCCGATCCAGATCGCCGGCAACGTTAGGCATGGCGGCCTGTTCGAGGCGGCCTTCGGCATGACGCTGGGAGAGATCGTCGACGATATCGGCGGCGGCACCGCTTCGGGCCGGCCGGTGAAGGCGGTGCAGGTCGGCGGGCCGCTCGGCGCCTATTTCCCGCGCGCTCTGTTCGACACGCCGTTCGACTATGAAGCCTTCGCCGCCAAGGACGGGCTGATCGGCCATGCCGGCCTCACCGTGTTCGACGACACCGCCGACATGTTGAAGCAGGCGCGTTTCGCCATGGAGTTCTGCGCCATCGAGAGCTGCGGCAAGTGCACGCCCTGCCGCATCGGCTCGACGCGCGGCGTCGAGACCATCGACAGGCTCGCGGCCGGCATCGAACCGGAGAAGAACCTCGCTCTGGTCACCGACCTCTGCAACACGATGAAGTTCGGATCGCTGTGCGCGCTGGGCGGCTTCACGCCCTACCCGGTGATGAGTTCGATCACGCATTTCCCCGAGGACTTCAAGCCGGCGCCAGCGCGCGCGGCTGCTGAATAGGAGCTGGCAGATGAACATCAAGGCCGACTTCCCATCACTGATCGAAGAGATCGACTTCGGAACACCGCAATCCAATGCGGAAAAGCAGGTCACACTGACGGTCGACGGCCGCAGCATCACCGTACCGGAAGGCACGTCCATCATGCGTGCGGCGATGGAAGGCGGGGTCGAAATCCCGAAGCTCTGCGCCACCGACATGCTGGATTCGTTCGGCTCGTGCCGCGTCTGCCTTGTCGAGATCGAAGGCCGCGGCGGCACGCCGGCGTCCTGCACGACGCCGGTTGGCGAAGGCATGGTGGTCAACACGCAGTCCGAGCGGCTCGACGCCATTCGTCGCGGCGTCATGGAACTCTACGTATCCGACCATCCGACCGGCTGGAACGAGAAGGCCGGAACCGGCGCCAGCGAGTTCGACACGGTGGCAAAGTCTGTCGGCCTCAGCGAGAACCGATACGGCGTCGAGGGCCGCAACCACGTCAAGCAGGAAAACGGTGTGGCGCCCGGCCATGGTTCGCTGGCGGTCGACTACATCGCCCGCGATGAATCCAACCCCTATTTCACCTATGATGCAGCGCAATGCATCGTCTGCTCGCGCTGCGTGCGGGCCTGCGAGGAGGTGCAAGGCACCTTCGCGCTGACCATCGAGGGCCGCGGTTTCGAATCGCGCATGGTCGCCGGCATGCACGAGGATTTCATCGCCTCCGAATGCGTGTCCTGCGGCGCCTGCGTGCAGGCCTGCCCGACCGACGCGCTGCGCGAGAAAACGGTCCTTGCCAAGGGCCTGCCGGAGCGCTCGGCCGTCACCACCTGCGCCTATTGCGGCGTCGGCTGCTCGTTCAAGGCCGAAGTGAAGGACGACGAGGTGATCCGTATGCTGCCCTACAAGGAGGGCAAGGCGAACCATGGCCATTCCTGCGTGAAGGGCCGTTTCGCCTACGGCTACGCCACCCACAAGGACCGCATCCTGTCGCCGATGATCCGCGAAAAGATCTCCGATCCCTGGCGCGAAGTGACCTGGGAAGAGGCGATCGCCCATACCGCCAAGGAATTCCGCCGCATCCAGTATCAGTATGGACGCACCGCGATCGGCGGCATCACCTCCTCGCGCTGCACGAATGAGGAGACCTATCTCGTCCAGAAGCTGGTACGGCAGGGCTTCCGCAACAACAATGTCGACACCTGCGCGCGCGTCTGCCATTCGCCGACCGGCTACGGGCTCGGCCAGACCTATGGCACCTCGGCCGGCACGCAGGATTTCGATTCCGTCGAATTCACCGACGTCGCCGTCATCATCGGCGCCAATCCGGTTTCGGCCCATCCGGTGTTCGCCTCGCGGCTGAAGAAGCGGCTGCGCCAAGGCGCCAAGCTGATCGTGCTCGATCCGCGCCGCACCGAGATGGTCAAGTCGGCGCATGTCGAAGCGGACTATCATCTGCCGCTGAAGCCCGGCACCAATGTGGCTGTGCTGACGGCGCTGGCGCATGTCGTTGTCACCGAAGGTCTGTTCAACGAGGCTTTTATCCGCGAACGCTGCGACTGGGCGGAGTTCCAGGACTGGGCGTCCTTCGTCGCCTTGCCGGAAAACAGCCCCGAAACCGTCGGCAAGCTGTCCGGCGTCGATCCCGAACTGATCCGCGGCGCGGCGCGTCTCTACGCCACCGGCGGCAACGGCGCGATCTATTACGGCCTGGGCGTCACGGAACACAGCCAGGGTTCGACCACTGTGATGGCGATCGCCAACCTTGCCATGGCCACCGGCAATATCGGCCGGCCGGGCGTCGGCGTGAACCCGCTGCGCGGCCAGAACAACGTGCAGGGCTCATGCGACATGGGCTCCTTCCCGCATGAACTGCCGGGCTATCGGCACATCTCCGGCGAAGCCGTGCGCGACATCTACGAGACCCTTTGGGGCGTGAAGCTCGACGACGAGCCCGGCCTGCGCATCCCCAACATGCTGGATGCCGCCGTCGACGGGACCTTCAAGGGCATCTACATCCAGGGCGAGGACATTCTGCAGTCCGACCCTGATACCAAGCATGTCGCGGGCGGTCTTGCGGCGATGGAATGCGTCGTCGTGCACGATCTCTTCCTCAACGAGACCGCGAACTACGCGCATGTGTTCCTACCGGGCTCGACCTTCCTCGAGAAGGATGGCACCTTCACCAATGCCGAGCGCCGCATCAACATGGTGCGCAAGGTTCTGGAGCCGAAGGCGCGCTACGCCGACTGGGAAGCGACGCAGGAGCTTGCCCGCGCGATCGGGCTGGACTGGAACTACCAGCATCCTTCCGAAATCATGGACGAAATCGCCGAGACGACGCCGAGCTTTGCCAACGTCTCCTTCGAGCTGCTCGACCGCGTCGGATCGGTGCAGTGGCCCTGCAACGAAAAGGCGCCGCTCGGCACCCCGATCATGCATGTCGATGGGTTCGTGCGCGGAAAAGGCAAGTTCATCCGCACCGAATATGTGGCGACGGACGAAAGGACCGGGCCGCGCTTCCCGCTGTTGCTCACCACCGGCCGTATCCTATCGCAGTACAATGTCGGCGCGCAGACCAGGCGTACCGAAAATGTGATGTGGCATGCCGAAGACCGGCTGGAGATCCATCCGCACGATGCCGAGAACCGTGGCATCCGCGACGGCGACTGGGTGCGGATGGCGAGCCGTTCCGGCGAAACGACGCTGCGCGCGCTGATCACGGACCGGGTGTCGCCGGGCGTCGTCTATACGACATTCCATCACCCGGACACGCAGGCCAACGTCATTACCACCGACTTCTCGGACTGGGCGACCAACTGTCCGGAATACAAGGTCACCGCCGTGCAGGTGGCGCCGTCCAACGGCCCGACCGAGTGGCAGAGGGACTATAACGAGCAGGCCCGCCAGAGCCGGCGCATCGCCCCGCTGGAAGCGGCGGAGTAGTCTTGGCCGCGCGCCGCAAAGCAACGACGCAGATATCGCGGCTGGCACACCGCGCCTCCGGCACCATGGCCGCGAACCGCATGGTGCCAGAGGAGACGCCGGTGGCGTTCTCCTTTGCCGGCACCACGCATGCGGTGATGATGGCCAGCCCCGCCGATTTCGAGGATTTCGCGCTCGGCTTTTCACTGACCGAAGGCATCATTGCCACGCCGGAGGAAATCGAAGCGATCGAGGTCGAGGATCTCGGCGCCGGCATCGATATCCAGATCCGGCTCAGGGATCAGGCCAACACGCGTTTTGAGGCACGGCGGCGCCGGCTGGCCGGACCGGTCGGCTGCGGGCTGTGCGGCATCGAATCGATCGAGGAAGCGATGCGGTCGGTCGATGCAGTCGGTTCATCAAAGCTTACGCTTGATGCCGAGGACATCACTCGCTCGGTAAAACTCTTGTCGAAGGTGCAGCCGCTGCATACCGAGACGGGAGCGGTACATGCCGCCGGCTTTTATGTTCCCGGCGAAGGCATCGTCATGGCGCGCGAGGATGTCGGCCGCCACAACGCGCTGGACAAGCTCGCCGGAGCGCTGGCGAAAGCCGGCATCGCCGGCGCGTCGGGCGCCGTCGTGGTGACGTCGCGTGTGTCGGTGGAGATGGTGCAGAAGACGGCCGCTATCGGCGCTGCCATTATCATCGCCGTTTCGGCGCCGACCGCGCTTGCCATCCGCACGGCGGAAGCCGCCGGGATGACGCTGGTGGCGCTGGTGCGCGGCGATGATTTCGATATTTTCACCCACCCGAACCGGGTGGTTTGCGGAGTTGCCAAGCATGTCGCATGACGAAGACCACATCACCAGCACCAGGGAAAAGCTGGTGCGCATGGCCAACCAGATCGCGGCCTTTTTCCATTCCAAGCCGCGCGAGGAAGGCATGGCCGGCGTGGCCGAGCACATCAACAAGTTCTGGGAGCCGAGGATGCGGCGGCAGCTCTTCGAGATGCTGGACAGCGGCACCGAGAATTTCGATGAGCTCGTGGTGGCCGCTTCGGCCAGGATCAAGCGGCCAAAGACGCCTGAACAGGCCGATATGAACCTTGGTTACACTCAGCCGACGCAAGCCGAGAGCGCGCCTCCCCTGAAATAGCCGGCCGCCAGAGGTCTTATATTTCAACCCTCTAAAGTTTGGCTGCCGCAAACGGCTCGGCTCTGCTATGGTTGACGACAGGAAAATCGTCTGGCCGGGCGGGACATTTGCGTGAGGCCGATCGAGACCAGATATGCCCGTAGCGGTGATGTGCGGATCGCCTATCAGGTGGTCGGCCAGGGATCGTTCGATCTCGTCTTCGTGCCGGGCTTCATCTCCAATCTCGACCTGCACTGGGAAGATGAGGGCTACAGCCGGCTGCTGAAACGGCTTTCGGCCTTCTCGCGGCTGATCTTGTTCGACAAGCGCGGCACCGGCCTTTCCGACCGCGTCGACACAAATCATTTGCCCAGTCTCGAAACCCGCATGGACGATGTGCGCGCGGTGATGGACGCCACCGGCAGCGGCCGCGCCGCACTACTTGGCGCCTCGGAGGGTGCGCCGATGGCGATGCTGTTCGCCGCCACCTATCCGGAACGGACGCGGGCGCTGGCGCTCTATGGCGGCTACGCGAATTTCCACAGATGGGTGATGCCGCCCGAACGCCTCGACGCCTTCATCGAGACAGCGGAGACGGCATGGGGCACCGGCGCTACCTTGCCCAATTTCGCACCGGGCCGGGTAGACGACCCGCATTTTACCCGGTGGTGGGCACGCTTCGAGCGGCTCTCGGCGAGCCCTACGGCCGCCGCGGCGCTGGCACGGATGAATGCGGGGATCGACGTGCGCGGTATCCTCCCGGCGATCAGCGCGCCAACGCTGCTCATCCACCGTCGCAACGATGTGCGGGTCGACCCGGACGCCAGCCGTTTCCTGGTGAAGAAAATTCCGAATTCCCGATTGATGGAAATCCCCGGGCGCGACCACCCGATCTGGACCGGCGACGTGGACAGGGTGGCCGACCTGATCGAGGAATTCCTGACCGGCGAACGCGCCGTGGCGGAAGCGGAGCGCGTTCTGGCGGCTCTGCTGGCGACGCGCATCTTCGACACCGCGCGGCTGGGCGACCGCATGTGGGGCGAACGCAACCTGCGCTTTCACGAAACGTGGCGACTGCTGGTCGGGCGCCATGGCGGCCGTTCGGCAGGCACGCATGGCGAGTTGATGGTCTCGCGCTTCGACGGGCCGGGGCGCGCGCTGCGCTGCGCGGCGGCGCTGCGCAACGCGGCGCAGGAAATCGGCGTGGCCAGCGCGCAAGGCGTGCATGTCGGCGAAATCGAATTGCGCGGGCCGCCGGTCGGGCTGACGGGGCGCGTGACGATGCAGCTTGCCGCCCATGCCGGCCGCGGCGACATCCTCGCATCGCGGCTGGTGGCCGACCTGGCAATCGGCTCGGGCGTTCATTTTGTCGATGCCGGACGAGTGAGCTTCGATGAACTGGACGAGCCGCTGGCGCTGGTCCTGGCGATGTCCGAGCAGCATTTGGAGCCTGCCTGCCACGCCAAGGCCAAGCCCGCGGAACCGGCGACGCTGACGACGCGTGAAAGCGAAGTGGTGAGCCTGATTGCCGACGGCAAGAGCAATGCCGCGATCGCCGCCGAACTTAGCCTGAGCGAGCACACGGTCAAGCGCCATGTCGCCAACATATTGCTCAAGCTCGACCTGCCGTCGCGGGCGGCGGCGGCGGCATTTTCCGCCAGGCACACTGGCCCGGACGGGCCATGAGAGCCATGGCGCTTTCGGGCGAAGCGGTCAGGGGGTCGTCGGCGCTATCTATTCTCCCATGAAGTCGGGCGGCGCTTTTGATCATCAATCGCCCGATATTGAAGGAGGAGAAAATGCTGACCAAGACTCAAGCCGTGGATGGCGCGGCGATCAAGAAGGCGATCGAAGGCCGTGACGGGAAGATGCTGGCGAGCTTCTATGCCGACGATGCGATGGTGCGGGTGATCGACCGCAACAACCCGCCGAGCAAGCCGCGCGAAATCCGCGGCCGCGCGGCGATCAGCACGTTCTGGGATGACATCTGCAGCCGGGCGATGACCCACAAGGTCGACACCACCATCGCCGACGGCGACAACCTCGCCTTCACCCAGGCCTGCGTCTATCCGGACGGCACCAAGGTGTTCTGCGCGGCGATGCTGGAGTTGAAGGACGGCCGGATCGCGCGGCAGACCGTCGTGCAAGCCTGGGACGAGTGATCAACCGCGGACTCAACCGCGATCATGGAGGAGAAGACCAGATGTTCAGCGCCAGATGGCAGATCGACGCCAAGTTCGGACACAAGCAGACCGTGCTCGAACTGTTGAAAAAGTGGGAACGCGAGATCGGCTCGCAAGTCGGCATCGCCGAACTGGAATTCCGGATCATGACCGGATCGATCGGCGCGCGGGAGGCGACGGTCGAGTCACACCATGAGGTCGAAAGCCTCGCCCAACTGGAGGCATTCTTCGCCAAGATCGGCAAGATCGACGCGCACGCCAAATGGGGCAAGGAGATGGAGCCCTATGTCGTGTCGGGCACCAGCCTGTGGAACATCTATCGCATCGTCGAGTAGCGGCGGACGCCCTTCTCCCCCGTTTACAGGGAGAAGGGAAAGGCGCTAGGCATGCGCCACCATCACATGCCGCACGGCGGTGTAGTCCTCCAAGGCATAGAGCGACATGTCCTTGCCGTAGCCGGACTGTTTCACCCCGCCATGCGGCATCTCGTTGGTCAGCATGAAGTGGGTGTTGATCCAGGTGCAGCCATATTGCAGCCGCGCGGCGGTCGCCATGGCGCGCGAAACATCCTTGGTCCACACCGATGACGCCAGGCCATAGTCGCTGTCGTTGGCCCAGCTCACGGCTTCCTCTACCTCGGAGAAACAGGTGACCGAGACGACCGGGCCGAACACTTCGCGGCGCACGATCTCGTCTTCCTGCAACGCGCCCGCCACGACCGTCGGCTGATAGAAGAAGCCGGAGCCCTCGCCCGGCTTGCCGCCGGTGGTGATCTCGATGTGCTTCAGCTCGGAAGCGCGTTCGACGAAGCTCGACACACGGTCGCGCTGGCGGCGGGAAATCAGCGGCCCGATCTCGTTTTCGGTGTCGTCGGGGCGGTTGTATTTGATGGTCGAGACGGCCGAGGAGAGGTCGGCGACCAGCTTGTCGTAGATTTTCTTGCCGGCATAGATGCGGCAGGCGGCGGTGCAGTCCTGGCCGGCATTGTAGTAACCGAAGGCGCGCAGGCCGTTGACTACGGCGCCAAGATCGGCGTCGTCGAAGACGATGACCGGCGCCTTGCCGCCAAGTTCGAGATGCGTGCGCTTGACCGATTTGGCGGCGGCCTGCAGCACCTTCTTGCCGGTGGCGACATCACCGGTGATCGAGATCATGTTGACCTTGGCGTGGTTGATCAGCGTGTTGCCGACACTATCGCCACGGCCGAGCACGACATTGACGACGCCCTCGGGCAGGATTTCCGCCAGGATTTTCGCCAGCTTCAGCGCCGTCAGCGGCGTCTGTTCGGACGGCTTGAAGACGACGGTGTTGCCGCCGCCGATTGCCGGCGCCAACTTCCAGGCCATCATCATCAGCGGATAGTTCCACGGCGCGATCGAGGCGACGATGCCGATCGGGTCGCGCCTTACCATCGAGGTGTGGCCGGGCAGATATTCGCCGGCGACCACACCTGGCATCGAGCGGACAGCGCCGGCAAAGAAGCGATAGCAGTCGACGATGGCCGGGATCTCGTCATTGAGCACGGCATTGATCGGCTTGCCGCAGTTCAGTGCCTCGAGTGTTGCAAATTCCTGGGCCTCGGCCTCGATGCGGTCGGCGATCTTGAGGAGATAGCCCGAGCGCTGCGCCGGCGTGGTGCGCGACCAGGTGACGAAAGCCTTTTCGGCAGCCGCCACCGCTGCCTCGATCTGCGCCTGGCTGGCCTCTGGCAGGTTGAGAATGGTCGCCCCGGTCTTGGGATTGAGGATCGGCTCCTCGGTTTCGGTGCCCTTCTCGAATTTCGAGCCGATCAGCATCTTTGTGTCCATGGACATCTCTCCCTTATGAACTCTCTCGTTCATTGTTTGGGTTATTTGCCCGAACCGGCGATCTGGTCGCCGTCGCGGGTCAGGTAATAGGCAACAAGGATGGGCAGCAGCGTCACCAGCACCACGACCATGGCGACGACATTGGTGACCGGGCGCTGGCGGGGACGGATCAGTTCCTCCAGCATCCAGATCGGCACCGTCTGCTGCTGGCCGGCGGTGAAGGTGGTGACGATGACCTCGTCGAAGGACAAGGCAAAAGCCAGCATGCCGCCGGCAAGCAGTGCCGTGGCGATGTTGGGCAGCACGACATGCCGAAAAGTCTGGAAGCCGTCGGCGCCGAGATCCATCGAGGCCTCGATCATCGAGCCGGAAGTGCGGCGGAAACGGGCGACCGCGTTGTTGTAGACGACGACCACGCAGAAGGTGGCGTGGCCAAGCACGATCGTCCAGAACGAGAACGGGATATCGGCCAGCGAAAAGGCCGAGCGCAATGCGATGCCGGTGATGATGCCGGGCAGCGCGATCGGCAGGATGACCAGCAGCGAAATGGTCTCGCGGCCGAAGAATTTTGTCCGCGACACGGCGGCGGCGCAGAGTGTTCCGAGAACGAGAGCAATGACCGTCGAGATGGCGGCGACACGGACCGACAGCGACAATGCCTCCCACACATCCGGACGGTTCCAGGTGACGGCGAACCATTGTGTGGTCAGCCCCGGCGGCGGCCAGACGAAGCTCTTCTCCTCGGTGGTGAAGGCGTAGACGAAGATCAGCAGGATCGGCAAATGCAGGAAGAGCAGGCCGACAGTGGCGGCAATCTTCAGGCCAAGCGGAGCCGAATGGCCGCGGTCAGAGCGCATCGAAGGCCCCCATGCGCTTGGCGCCCCAGAGGTAGAAGCCCATGATGACGATGGGCACAACGGTGAAGGCGGCGGCGAGCGGGATGTTGCCGGCGGTGCCCTGCTGCGAATAGACAGCCTGGCCGATGAACAGGCGCGACGTGCCGATGATCTGCGGGATGATGTAGTCGCCGAGTGTCAGCGAGAAGGTGAAGATCGAGCCGGCGACGATACCGGGCAGCGCCAGCGGAAACAGCACGTTGCGGAAGGTCTGGCCGGGCGAGGCGCCGAGATCGGACGAGGCCTCGACCAGATTGCCGGGCACGCGCTCGAGTGCTGCCTGCACGGGGAGGATCATGAAGGGCAGCCAGACATAGACGAAGACGATGAAGGTGCCGGTGGCGGAGACCGACAGCGAGTTGCCGCCGACGATGGGCAGAGAAAGCCAGCCATCGAGCAGCCACAGAATATGCAGTTTGGCGAGCAGCCAGGTGAGGATGCCTTCCTTGGCGAGGATCAGCTTCCAGGCATAGATCTTGACCAGATAGCTCGACCACAACGGCAACATGACGCCGAGATAAAACAGCGCCTTCCAGCGGCCGCGCGCATAGCGCGCCGCGTAATAGGCAATGGGGAAGGCGATGATCGCCGAGGCGAGCGTGACCAGTGCGGCCATCGTCACCGTGCGCAGGATGATGTCGAGATTGGCGGCCTGGAGCAGGTCGCCATAGGTCTTCAGCGTGAACTCACGGTTGATGAGGCCGGAGAACTCGTCGATCGAAAAGAAGCTCTGCAAGAGCAGCGCGAACAGCGAGCCGATATAGACAATGCCGAGCCACAGAACCGGCGGGAGCAGCATGAGCAGGAGCAGGAGTTGCGGCCGGCGCCAGAAGAGGTCCGATAGCGCGCCACGCAGGCCACCGCTGCGGGGAAGGACGGCTGGAGCCACTTTTGCCTGGGTCGCGGTCAACGTCATGGTTTCTTCGACAGGTCGCGTTCCTTCGCGCCCCCCTCTGTCCTGCCGGACATCTCCCCCACAAGGGGGGAGATTGGCAGCTTCAGCGCCGCCGCCCTTCCTTCAATGTTCGTAATCGGCGAAAGCAGGCGCGACATCCGATCTCCCCCCTCGTGGGGAAGATGCCCGGCAGGGCAGAGGGACGCGCCGTAGAGCGCTTCGTCGGACCTATTGGCCACAACTGCCTCGATCATGCCGGCTCGTCCATCAGATGCAAATGCTCGCGGTTGAAGGTGAGCACCACCGCCTCGCCTTCCCGGGGCAATTTTGCACCGGCCGGCACGATGGCGTGCAGCCTCAGCCCATCGGCATCGAGCGCCAGTCTTGTCGTGGCGCCGAGATAGTTGGTCGAGACCAGGCGAGCGGCAACGCCGTCGCCCTTCGCGGCCCGGCCGACGCGGATCGATTCGGGGCGCAGGCTGCCCCAGCGATGCTGGCCGGAATAACGCTGGACGAAATCCGGCGGCAGCACGTTGGAGGAGCCGACGAAATCGGCGACGAAGCGCGTGCGCGGGCGCTGATAAATATCCTCCGGCGTGCCGATCTGCATAATCTTGCCGTCATTGAAAACGGCGACACGGTCGGCCATCGACAGCGCCTCGCCCTGGTCGTGAGTGACGAAGACGAAGGTGATGCCGAGCGCCTTCTGCAGCGATTTCAGCTCTTCCTGCATGTTCTCGCGCAGTTTGAGGTCGAGCGCCCCGAGCGGCTCGTCGAGGAGCAGCACCTTGGGCTGATTGACCAGCGCACGCGCCAGCGCGACGCGCTGGCGCTGGCCACCGGAGAGCTGGCCGGGGCGGCGGGCGCCATAGCCGGGAAGCCTGACCAGCGACAGTGCCTCTTCCGCTGCCTTCTGCCGCTTGGGCTTGCCGACACCCTTGACCATCAAACCGTAGGCGACATTGTCGAGCACATTGAGATGCGGGAACAGCGCATAGTCCTGGAACACGGTGTTGACGTTTCGGCGATAGGGCGGGACGCCCTCGGCGCGCTCGCCGAAGATAGATATCGAGCCCGCTGTCGGCTGCTCGAAGCCGGCAATGAGGCGCAGACAGGTCGTCTTGCCGGAACCCGACGGACCGAGCATGGCGAAGAACTCGCCGGGCACGATGTCGAGATCCACCGCGTCGACAGCGCGTACGCTGCCGAAATGGCGCGAGACTTTCTGGAAGGAAACGGCGGAGGTCATGGGCTGTCCCGATAGGCCAGGCTCTTCAATTGGGGGCGCCTGCGCTGCCCCTCCTGCCGGCCTTCTCCCAGAAGGGATTAGCCGAAACGCTGGCGATCCCCCTCTCCCCATTCTTCACGGGGAGAGGACAAGGGTGAGGGGCAGCAATGAGCGATCAGCGAAGGTGGGGCGAAATCACCGCCCGCCGATAACGCCGATATAGTCCGACACCCAGCGGTAATAGGGCACGCACTGGTTGTTCCCGGTGGCGCATTTCGACACTGGCGTCTTCCAGAACTTGATCTTGTCGAAATTGTCGTAGCCGTTGGTCTTGCAACCTTCGTCGCCGAGCAGTTCGTTGCCCTTGCAGGCGGCCGGCACCACCGGCAGCGAACCGAACCAGGCCGAGACATCGCCCTGCACCTTGGGCGACAGCGAATGCTCCAGCCACATATAGGCGCAGTTCGGGTGGGCCGCGTCCGCCTCCATCATGGTGGTGTCGGCCCAGCCGGTCACGCCTTCCTCGGGAACGGTCGAAGAGACCGGCTTTTTGGCGGCAACCAGCGTGTTGACCTGATAGGGCCACGAGCCGGAGGCGACGACACCCTCGTTCTGGAAGTCGTCGACCTGGATGGCAGCGTCATGCCAGTAGCGACCGACCAGCGTGCGCTGGATACGCAGCAGGTCGAGCGCCGCCTTGTACTGGTCCTCGGTCAACTCGTAGGGATCCTTGATGCCGAGTTCCGGCTTATGGAACATCAGATAGTTGGCGGCGTCGGCGATGTGGATCGGGCCATCATAGGCCTGGACGCGGCCCTTGTTCGACTTGCCGTCGGGCAGGTTCATCTCCTCGAAGACGACATTCCAGCTCTTGGGCGCTTCCTTGAAAGTATCGGTGTTGTACATCAGCACATTCGGCCCCCACTGGTAGGGAACGCCGTAGTGGGCGCCATCGACTGTGAACCAGGGGGCGTCCTTCAGCCGGTCGTCGACCGTCTTCCAGCTCGGAACGAGGTCGGTGTTGATCGGCTGGACGCGCTTGCCGGCGACGAGACGCAGCGAGGCGTCGCCCGAGGCGGTGACAAGGTCGAAGCCACCCTCGTTCATCAGCGAGACCATTTCGTCGGACGTGTTGGCGGTCTTGACGTTGACCTTGCAACCGGTGTCCTTCTCGAAGGACGTGACCCAGTCGTAACCTTTGTCAGTCTCGCCGCGTTCAATGTAGCCGGGCCAGGCGACGATGTTGACCTCGCCTTCGCCCTTGCCCAACTCCTTGACCTGGGCGATGGCCTGGCCGGAGAAGGCCAGCGCGACCGTCAATGCAGTGCATGACTTCAGGAATGAATTCATCATCGATCTCCCATTTGAAAAGCCGCACTGTTGATGCCGGCTTTGGTTCCCTAGAAGGAAAGTGCTGCGAAAATCCCGGTTTCGCAAATTCATTTATCAGAACGCCGATATCGGTTTTACCGATAGATTATCGGCCGATCTTGTCCGGCCGCTGGCGGACCATTCGCTGCGACTGGGCCAGCCCGATAAAGTCGCGCGCGGCCTGTGGCAGGCCAGAGCCGCGGCGCCAGACCATGCCGACCTGGACGACCGGCAAGGCGCCGGAAATATCGCGCGATTCGATGCGATCGCCCTCCAGCGACCAAGGCCGGTAGACAAGGTCGGGCAGCAGCGCGACGCCCGCGCCGGTGGCGACGAGGCTGCGCACCGCCTCAACCGAGCGGGTGCGAAAGGCGACATGAGGCTTGGCGCCGATGGCGGTGAGCAGCTTGCCAGTGTTCTCTTCGATCTCGTCGACGGTCAGCATGATCAGCGGCTCCGAGGCGATGTCGCTGACGCCGATGATGTCGGCGCTGGCCAGCCTATGGCTGAGAGGCACCCAAAGACGATAGGCCGAGACTTCGAGGATTTCCGACTGCAGGGCGGTACGGTCGCGCAGGTTCGAGATGACCATGACCGCGATGTCGAGCTTGCCGCCAATCAGCAGATGTTCGAGGTAGTCGCCATTGTCCTCGATGGCCGACACTTCGACGCCGGGATAGGCGCGGCGGTAGCGGGCGAGAAGGTCCGACAGCACATAGCCGGCGACCAGCGAGGTGACGCCGAGCTGGAGGCGGCCGCCGGCCACGATCTGCTCGCCGAAGAAGGCGCGGCGCGCATCGGAAACGTCGGCCAGGATCTTGGTCGCGTGGCGCAGGAACTGGTGGCCCTTATGGGTGATGTTGAGGCCGCGCGGGTGGCGCTCGAACAGTTCGACGCCGAGATCGCTCTCCAGCTCCTTGATCGCCTCGGTGACCGACGATTGCGAAATCGACAGGTTCTGGGCGGCGCCCGAAACGGTGCCTTGCTCGGCGACGGCGATGAAGAACTGCAACTGGCGAATGGTAAAGGCCATGGCCGGACTAAACACGGCACAGGCCACGCTGGGAAGTGGGTCGATAGCGAAGGCTTGACGATCATAAGACTCGTAACTATTTAAGTTACATGAAACGAAACAGCAGACTTTCCTCGACCTTGCACATTCTCGTCCACATGGTCGAGACTCGGGAGCACGCGCTGACCTCCGAGCAGCTTGCCACCTTCATCCACACGAACCCGGTCGTCGTCCGCCGGACCATCGCCGGCTTGCGCGACGCGGGCATCGTCACATCGTCACGCGGCCATGGCGGCGGCTGGCAGCTTGGCCGCGCGCCCGAGAGCATCTCGCTGGCCGAGATCAGCGCCGCCCTCGGCGAAACGCTGCTGCCGTTCAGCAGCGAGCCGGAAAGCCCCGGCTGCCTTGTCGAGCAGGCAGTTATCGCGGCGCTCGATGATTTTCGCGTCGAGGCCGAAAGGCTGCTGGCGGAAAAGCTCAGCCACATCACGCTTGCCGACCTCGCCGCCGATTTCCGCCGTCGCTATGAACTGATTGGAGTGACCAGCCATGCAGTATGATTTGCCAGCCACGCAGTATGACTTGATTATCGTCGGCGGCAGCTTTGCCGGCCTGTCGGCCGCCATCCAGGCGGCGCGGGCACGACGTAATGTCCTGGTGGTCGATGCGGGGCAGCCGCGCAACCGTTTCGCCGAACACTCGCATGGCTTCCTGGGACAGGATGGACGCGCGCCCGGCGCCATCCTGGATGACGCAAGGCAGCAGCTGCTCGCCTATCCGACGGCCAAAATCGTCGCCGGATTGGCGGACAAGGCCGCTGTCGCCGGCCGCAGCTTCGAGATCACCACGGATCGCGGCGAGACATTCGGCGCGGCGCGGCTGGTGCTCGCCACCGGTGTGCGCGACATCCTGCCGGATGTTCCCGGGCTTGCCGAGCAATGGGGCAAGAGTGTGCTGCATTGCCCCTATTGCCATGGCTTCGAGGTGGCGGGCGGACCGCTTGGCGTGCTCGCAACCGGGCCGACGGCCATGCATCAGGCGCAGTTGATCGCTGACTGGGGCGATGTCACGCTGTTCGCCAATGGTCTCTTCGAGCCTGACGCGGAGCAGGCGCACGCATTGGAAAGGCGCAAGGTGAGATTTGAGCCGGCCGGCGTGGCCGAACTGCAGAAAGATGGCGTCGGTGGATTGATCGTCCACCTTGGCGACAGCCGTCAGGTCGGCGTCAAGGCGATGTTCACCGCGCCACGCAATACCATGGCGAGCCTGCTTGCCGAACAGCTCGGCTGCAGCTTCACCGAAGGTCTTCTCGGTCCGGTGATCACCGTCGATGAAAAGCAGCAGACGACAGTCCCCGGCGTCTATGCCGCCGGAGACGCGGCACGATCGATGCACAACATTGCCTTCGCCGTATCAGCTGGCGCCTTCGCGGGCGTATGCGCCCATCAATCGCTGGTTTTCAATTAGAACTCGGTCTGCCCGTCGGCAATGCTGAGCCGTGCACCGGCCTGGGACAGTGCCGCAGCAATATCGCGCGGCGGCTGCTGGTCGGTGGCGAGCTCGGAAAAGCCGTCGAAACCGCAGACCTGGACAAGACCCTGGCGGCCGAACTTGGTGTGGTCGGTGATGACTAGCGAACGCTGGCCACGCGACAGCACCATGCGGGCGAATTCGGCCTCTTCCAGATCATAGTCCATGACGCCCGTGACGGCATCGACGGCGCCTGTGGAGATCACGGCGTGGCTGACGGAAAAGCGGCTGACGAATTCGATGGCCGAGACCCCGAAGGCCGCACCCGAATCGCTGCGCAACTCACCGCCGGCCATGTAGACCTTGTTGCCGTTGACGGTGGCCAGCGTGCGGGCAATGTCGGAGGAGTTGGTGACGACCGTCAGCCGGCGGTGGCCGAGCAATTCGCGTGCCAGGAAAGACGTTGTGGTGCCGGTGTCGAGCATGATCGATTCGCCGTCGCGGATGGTCGTCGCGACCATGCGCGCGATCGTCCGCTTGGCGTCAGCGTTTTCGCGCATGCGACGCTCGAACGGGGCCTCGCCGACAATGGACGACAGGCCTACGGCGCCATGCATCTTCAGGATGGAGCCGTCATTGGTGAGCGGCTTGACGTCGCGGCGCACGGTTTCCAGCGAGACGCCCAGCCGGTCGGCCAGGCTGGCGATGGTGACTGTGCCCTCCTCCTGCAGGAGACGCAGGATCTCACCATGCCGCTTCGAATGGACCATCAGGCTTTCCGCTCGCACCGTTGTGTTGCTGACCGATTTTACGGCAAATACGCCCACACTTACAAGAAGCTTGCACTATTTCGGGCAAAACGACATAAAAAGCCACAGAATCTCGTTGACAGACCGGACCAGATGGCGCGAGATTGTGGTTGTGACAGGCTCGTAACTGCTACGGGAGAACGATGGCTGGGCCGCACAAAAATTCGCCTTTCCGAACGCCTGCAAAGCGCCCGGCACAGGGGAAATGGAGTTTTGGGAATCCGCGGGGGCGGACGCCGGCGTCGAAGAACCCGGCACAGGGGCTCGTCGGTGCGGTGCGGGATACCAATCCTGGCATCCCGCACCGACGAGATTTTCACATTGCCCCCTACCGCAGGCTGCCATCTTCGGGTCAGCCGTCGCCTTTTTGAACCTCCGCCAAACAAGGGATGAATCCTTGACTGCCGAAGACCGCATCCGCGCCCTGCCCTGCTGGACCGGCATGATCGAGATCGCGCCGCTGCCGGGTGGCTTGAGCAATGCCAACTATCTGGTCAAGGACTCGGCCGGGCGGCATGTCGTGCGCTTCGGCCAGGACTTTCCATTCCACCACGTCTTTCGCGAACGCGAGGTGATGACGGCGCGCGCGGCGCAGGCCGCCGGCTTCGCTCCGGCGGTCCGCCATTCCGAACCCGGCATCCTGGTGACGGAATATCTCGGCGCCAAGACCTTTGTCGCCGAAGATGTGCGGGCCAATATCGGCCGCGTCGCCGCCCTGATGCGCGGCTTCCACCGTGAAATGCCAAACCATGTCTCGGGCGCCGGCTTCATGTTCTGGGTGTTTCACGTCATCCGCGACTATGCACGCACGCTGGAGGAAGGCGGCAGCCGCAAGCTGAACGACCTGCCGCGCTTTCTGACCTTGGCGGACGAACTCGAACGGGCGCAGAAACTGCTGCCGATCGTCTTCGGCCATAATGATCTTTTGCCAGCTAATATCCTCGACGATGGCCACAAATTGTGGCTGATCGATTTCGAATATGCCGGCTTCAACACGGCGATGTTCGACCTTGCCGGCGTCGCCTCCAATGCCAGCATGAGCGACGAGGAATCCTTCGCCTTCCTCACCGCCTATTTCATGAAGGAGCCGGACGAGGCGATCCGCCGTTCGCACGCGGCCATGCAATGCGCGTCGCTGCTGCGCGAGGCGATGTGGAGCATGGTCTCCGAACTTTATCTCGATGCGCCCGGCATCGACTACGTCGCCTATACCGACGAAAACCTGACGCGGCTGGACGCCGCGCTGGAGAACTACAGAACAAAATACGGGATGCAGACTTCATGACCTTGCCCAGCCATGCCGAGGTCGTCGTCATCGGCGGCGGCATTATCGGCTGTTCGACGGCCTATCATCTGGCGCGCGACCACAAGGCCGATGTCGTGCTCCTGGAGCAGGGCAAGCTGACCTCCGGCTCGACCTGGCACGCCGCCGGGCTGGTCGGCCAGTTGCGCTCGTCGGCCTCGATCACGCGCGTGCTCAAATATTCGGTCGATCTCTACAAGGGGCTGGAGGCCGAAACAGGACTCGCCACCGGCTGGAAGATGACCGGGTGTCTCAGGCTGGCGACCAATGCCGACCGCTGGACCGAATATAAGAGGCTGGCGACGACGGCGAAAAGCTTCGGCATGGACATGCAATTGTTATCGCCGGCCGAGGTCAAGACGATGTGGCCGCTCCTGGAAACCGGCGATCTCGTCGGCGCCTCCTGGTTGCCGACCGACGGGCAGGCGAGCCCTTCCGACATCACCCAGTCGCTGGCCAAGGGTGCGCGTATGCATGGCGCCAGACTGTTCGAGGACGTCCGCGTCGCCGGCTTCGAGATGAAGGATGGCCGCATCACCGCGGTGAAGACAGCCAAGGGCGACATCGCCTGCGACAAGGTGGTGAACTGCGCCGGGCAATGGGCGCGGCAGGTGGGCGCGCTGGCCGGCATCAACGTGCCCCTGCAGCCGGTCAAGCACCAGTACATCATCACCGAAAAGATCGACGGATTGGCGACCGATGCGCCGACCATCCGCGATCCGGACCGCCGCACCTATTTCAAGGAGGAGATCGGCGGGCTGGTGATGGGCGGCTATGAGCCCAACCCGCAACCCTGGACGACCGACCTGCCCGGCGGCGACGTGCCCGATGACTGGGAGTTCCGGCTGTTCGACGACGATTACGATCATTTCGAGCAGCACATGAACCAGGCGATCGCGCGGATTCCGGCGCTGGAAAGCGCCGGCGTCAAGCAGATGATCAATGGACCTGAGAGCTTCACGCCGGACGGCAATTTCATCCTCGGCGTCGCGCCCGAATGCGCCAACATGTTCGTCGGCGCCGGGTTCAACGCCTTCGGCATCGCATCCGGCGGCGGCGCCGGCTGGGTGCTGGCGCAATGGGTGGTTGACGGCGAGGCGCCGCTCGATCTGTGGGTGGTCGACATCAGGCGTTTTTCGAGCCTGCACCGCGACCGGCAATGGGTCCGCGACCGCACGCTGGAAGCCTATGGCAAGCACTATACGATCGGCTTTCCGCATGAGGAATATCTTTCAGGCCGGCCGCGCATCGTCTCGCCACTCTATGCGCGGCTGCAAGAGCACCGCGCGGTGTTTGGCTCGAAACTAGGCTGGGAGCGGCCGAACTGGTTCGCGCCCGAAGGCGTCGAACCTGAGGACGTCTATTCGATGGGCCGGCAGAACTGGTTTTCAGCCGTCGGCGACGAGCACCGGCATGTGCGCGAAAACGTCGGCATCTTCGACCAGTCGTCCTTCGCCAAATACGAGATGTCCGGCGCGGATGCGCAGAAGGCGCTGGACTGGATCTGCGCCAACGACGTCGCCAAGCCGGTCGGCAGGCTGACCTACACGCAGCTTCTCAACACGCGCGGCGGCATCGAGGCCGATCTGACGGTGGCGCGACTCGGCGAGGAGAAATTCTACATCGTCACCGGCACAGGTTTCCGCACGCATGATTTCTCCTGGATCGGCGACCATGTCGGCAAGGAGCTCGACGTCACGCTGACCGATGTCACCGAGGATTTCGGCACGCTGTCGCTGATGGGGCCGCGCGCCCGCGAGGTGCTGGCTGCGGTGACCGAGGCGGATGTGTCAAACGCTGGCTTCCCGTTCGGCCATGCGCGCGAGATTACTGTTGCCGGCCGCACAGTCCGGGCTCTGCGCGTCACCTATGTCGGCGAACTCGGCTGGGAGCTGCATGTGCCGATCGCGGCGGCGGGCGAGGTCTTCGATGCGCTGATGGCGGCTGGCAAAAGGCACGATATCCGCCCGGTCGGCTACCGGGCGCTGGAATCGCTGCGGCTGGAAAAGGGCTACCGGGCCTGGGGCGCCGATATCACACCCAACGACACGCCCGAGGAAGCGGGCCTTGGCTGGGCGGTGAAGCTCAGAAAGAACACGGATTTTGTCGGCCGGCGGGCGCTTGAAAAAATCAATGGCGCGACGCTGAAAAAACGCTTTGCCGGCTTCACGGTCGACGACCCGAAAACCGTGCTGCTCGGGCGCGAGACTATCCTGCGCAATGGCGAGCCGGTTGGTTATCTCACCAGCGGCGGCTTTGGCTACACGGTCGGCAAGAACATCGGCTATGGCTATGTCCGCAATGCCAATGGCGTCAGTGACGATTTCCTCGCCTCAGGCGACTACGAGCTGGTGGTGGCGATGGAACGGACACCGGCACGGATACATCTCGAGCCGATGTATGATCCGGCCGGAGACAGGATCAAAGCCTAGATTCAGCTCACGCGCAGAACGAGGCCACGGCTGGGCACGGTATCCGTCTCACCCGGCATCGAGACATAGGGCGGCGTTTCCTCGGCGCGTGTTACGACGCCATTCGCCTCCAGCTCGGTGATCCGCCCGGCAAATCCTGCATTCCACAGCGTGTTCTTGACGGTCAGCACGATGACACCGCCCGGCCGGCAGATGCGGATCAGTTCGTCCAGCCCCTCCACGCCGACATGGCCCGAGGTGAAAACGCCGGCTGACACGATCCCGGCATAGGCACCGTCGGCGAAAGGCAGCGCCCCGCCGAGCGCCAGGCAGTGCAGCGCCGAATAGACGCCCTTGCGCGTGGCCTGGGCCAGCATGCCGGCAGAGATGTCGAGTGCCTGGACATCCGGATAGCCCGTAATGGCAAGCCATTCGCCGATGAGGCCGGTGCCGGCCCCGGCATCGAGGAGCGGTGCCGCGCCGCGCGGCAGATGGCGGGCCAGCAGGGCAAGGCAGATGGTCGGATGGCGATAACCGGCCGCCGACATGTCGGCATCGTAAGTGTCGGACCAGCTGTCATAGAGGGCCGCCACATCCTCGGGCCGCTTCGCCGCGTAGGCAGCGGCGAGCGCGCCTTTGTTTTTCTTGTCCGTCATTCAGTCCCGTCCGCCGACTCGTGGGCTCTTACACCATCCGAATGATAGCCAAATGGCGAAAATTGTGGAACCGTCGCCGCGAGAAAATAACGATGTGAAAAGAGGGGCGTAGCGATGGTGATTGACGAGGCACGCGCGAGGCTTGCGACCATTCCAGTGCTGGCCGGCTATGACGGGCCGCTGGAACGCCTCGGCGGCCTCACCAATCTCGTCTTCAAGGCCGGAGATGTCTGCCTGCGCATCCCCGGCAAGGGCACCGAGGAGTATATCAACCGCGCCAATGAGGCGATGGCGGCGCAGGAAGCCGCTAAGGCCGGTGTAAGCCCCGATGTGCTGCATGTCGACGGCAAGACGGGCGTGATGGTGACGCGCTTCATCGCCGGCGCGGAGACGATGTCGCCGGAAAAGTTCAAGATCCGGCCGGGCAGCCCGGCGCGCGCCGGCGAGGCCTTCCGCAAGCTGCATACGTCGGGTGCGATGTTTCCTTTCCGCTTCGAGCTCTTCGCGATGATCGACGACTATCTGAAAGTGCTGTCGACCAAGGACGTCACCCTGCCGGAGGGTTACCACGACGTGGTGCGCGAGGCGGGGACGGTGCGCGAGGCGCTGGCCAAGCATCCTGCGCCGCTCACCGCCTGCCATTGCGATCCGCTGTGCGAGAACTTTCTCGATACGGGCGAGCGGATGTGGATCGTCGACTGGGAGTATTCCGGCATGAACGATCCGCTCTGGGATCTTGGCGACCTGAGTGTCGAAGGACAGTTCGACGCAGCGCAGGATGAAGAGATGATGCGCGCCTATTTCGGCGGCGAGCCTTCGCCGGCCGAGCGCGGCCGTGTCGTCGTCTACAAGGCGATGTGCGACCTCCTGTGGACGCTGTGGGGACTGATCCAGCTTGCCAACAACAATCCGGTCGACGATTTCCGCGCCTATGCCGACGGGCGGTTCGCACGCTGCAAGGCCTTGATGGAAACGCCGGAGTTTTCAAGGCACCTGGCGGCAGTGCGAACGGGTTACAGCAATTCCACATGAGAGCGGTTCCAGAGTTCCAGCGATCCAGTAAAAAGCTTGAATGCTCTAAAAGCGCATTGCGATTGAGCGGGGCAGGCGACATGATTTGGAGCAAAGCGCTGGACGTCCGCCTCTAGTTGAAAACCCTCTCTATTTCACTCATTGTCACTGTAACGTCAGACTTTTTGCAGTACCAGACGATCAGCGCGATGGTGCCGATGGGGAATAATCCCGCAAGGAGCTGATGCCAACCGCTTCTGTTGATGTCATGCAGCCGACGAGTGGTCATGGCAAGTGTCGGCAGAAGGACGGCAAGATTCCAAAGGGATGAGATAATTTCATTATTCACAACAGCATCAGCTATTATCGCAACGACAGAGACAATGAAAATGAAGAGGTAGGAATACCAGAACTCCGAGCGGCTGGCTCTGCCCGTAAAAGTCACATAATTTCCGAAAAAGCTTGAAATAGCTTCAGTAAAATTCATCGGATGCGGTATGTCCCCGAAACGATTGCTGCCAACTGGTGGTGCTCTTAAAACGAACACCAATGGCAAGCCGATAAGGACCAAAACTATCAGCCAATGCCATATAGAAAAACTACCCATCATTCCCCCTCTACCGCAGTTTTCGCGGAAATATTGATCTTGCTTACCCTGCCAAGAATCAATTCCGGATTGCGCCCGGCAGGCAACTTACACCGCAAAATATCGATGTAAACATCGGACTTTTTGACCAAACTCTCCTGCTATTCAGAGCGATAATCAGGCGCCGCTAAAACGCGCCGCTTCGAAACGGCACCATGTGACGCGTTCTATGCTTTGTTTTGATGCAACCGTGGACGGAAAGCCGTTTCACACCGTCCTGGAATTGCTTTAGTTCACGCCCTTTGGCACGTTCTCGGGCGGCACCACGGTGTCGACCACCTTCTGGCGATGGAAGATGAACAGACCGGCCAGCACGATGACGCCTGAGCCGATCAGGATGCGTGGGCTGGGAACGTCGCCGAAGAACACCAGCCCGAAGACCACAGCCCACAAGAGCAGCGTATAGTGCAGCGGCGCCAGCGTCGAGGCCGGCGCCAGCTTCAGCGCCCTGGTGATCATCAGATGCGCGCCGCAGGAGACAATGCCGAGCAGCAGCATGGCGCCGAAATCGAGCGCGGATGGCGTCTGCCAGTTGCCAATGGTCAGCACCGCGCCGACCAGCAGCGTGCCGATGGTCTGCCAGGTGACGAGCGAGGTGTCGCTAGTGCCACGCAGCCGGCGGTTGAGGATGATGGCGAAGGCAAAGGAAATACTCCCGACCAGCGCAAAGATCGACGACAGTGAAAAAGCAGCCGACGATGGTTTCAGCATGATCAGCACGCCGCAGAAGCCGACCAGGATCGCCATCCAGCGGCGCCAGCCAACCTTTTCACCGAGCAGAAGATGGGACAATGCCGCGACATAGATCGGCCCGGCCATGTAGAAGCTCATGACGTCGGCGAGCGGCAGATAGACGACGGCGGCGTAGAACAGCGCGGTGTCGAGCGTCGTCATGACGACTCGCAAAACCTGCAATTCGATGCGCTCGACGCGAAACAGCTTGCTGGTGCCCTGATGCGCGATCATCGGGCCGAGCACGAAAAAGGCGCCGAGCGAGCGGATCAGCACGACCTGGCCAACGGAAAAGCTGGCGACCAGCCATTTGCCCATCGCATCGTTCAACGCAAACAGGAAATCGCCGGCCAGCATCAGCAGAATGCCAGCCAAAAGCACGTTCCTGATCGTCGAATTCTGGGCTATCGGCTGTGCCATGCCGTTTTCGGTTCCTCCCGCATGTATCGCCTCGTAGACGCAAGCAGCCGGCTTGACGAGCGGAAATCGGGAAACCCGGCCGGACCAGAGCCGGAAATCGGCTGGGCCTATGGCGCAGATCGGCTTGAATGGCCGCTTCTCGAGCTGGACCGGGTTCGCCCTACTTCGGCCGCGGCCGGATGATGACCGGGCGATAGATCACCGGCCTGTCCCAGGGGTCGAAAGCCGAGGCGCTTCGCAGCTCCGCGCGCCGATCGAGATCGATGCGCTGCAGGCATTCGGCGAAAGCGTCGTTCTTCTTGGTGAAGCCGTAGGACCGGCATTTCGCCTCATCGGCGGCGCGACGATCCTCCGCCGTCATGCAGCCCGCGCAGAGCACCGCCAGCGCGGCCACCGTCACAGTCCTTTGCCACATCGCATTATCCTCCTCGGACTAAAGTGGAGATTTATTGTAGACTTAATTGTGGCCAAGCGAAGCGGGGAGCCTTGATGCAGAGAGGCCGGCCTGTTGGGCCTAACAAGCCGGCTCGCCTATGATAAAAAACCGGCCACCTTGTGCCGGCGATTCACCTGCGCCGGCCTGCCGGCGATCGACAGCCGCGTCTCCTGCTTCGTCCGCTCCGCAACCACCTTGCCCCTGGCGATGACGCAGAGGCGCTCGGGGCGCAAGCGTATGGCCTCGACCGGATTGCCGGCATCGAGGACGACGAGGCTGGCGCGCTTGCCGACGGCGAGACCGAGATGGTCCAGACCCATGATGGCGGCGTTGACATTGGTGACCATGTCGAAGCAGCGCGCCATGTCGGCCGGGCTCGACATCTGGGCGACGTGCAGGCCCATGAAGGCGACGTCGAGCATGTCGGCGGTGCCGAGCGAGTACCAGGGATCGAGCACGCAATCCTGACCCCAACCGACGCGGATGCCCATGGCCAGCATTTCCTTGACGCGGGTCAGGCCGCGGCGCTTGGGGAAGGTGTCGTGACGGCCCTGCAGCATGATGTTGATCAGCGGATTGGGGATCGCCGAGACGCCGGCCTCGGCAATCATCGGCAACAGCTTGGAGACGTAGTAATTGTCCATCGAATGCATGGAGGTGAGGTGCGAGCCGGCAACCCTGCCCCGCAAGCCGAGGCGCTGCGTCTCATAGGCCAGCTGTTCGATATGGCGCGACAGCGGATCATCGGTCTCGTCGCAATGCAGGTCGACCATCAGCCCGCGCTTTGCCGCGATTTCGCATAGTTCCGTCACGGAACGCGTGCCGTCGGCCATGGTGCGCTCGAAATGTGGAATGCCGCCGACGATGTCGACGCCCAGGTCGAGCGCGCGGATGGTGTTGTCGTGCGCCGTCGGCGAGCGGTAGAATCCGTCCTGCGGAAAGGCGACCAGTTGCAGGTCGATATAGGGTGCGACTGTCTTCCTCACGTCGAGCAGGGCTTCGACCGCCAGCAGCCTGTCGTCGCAGATATCGACATGGGTGCGGATGGCGAGCAGGCCCATGGCGACAGCCCAATCGCAATAGGCGAGCGCGCGATCGCGCACCGCCTCATGCGTCAACAGCGGCTTCAACTCGCCCCACAGCGAAATGCCCTCCAGCAGCGTGCCCGACGCATTGATGCGTGGGATGCCGTAGGAGAGCGTGGCGTCCATATGGAAATGCGGATCGACGAAGGGCGGCGAGACCAGATTGCCACGGGCATCGACCGCCGTGCCCGCTGTGACGTTCAGTTCGGGCTCGATCGCCGCGATCGTCTCGCCGATGATGCCAATGTCGGCAATCGTGCCGTCGGGCAGCGTGCCGCCTCGGACGATAAGGTCGAAATCCATCTGTCGTCATCCTCTCTAGGAATCACCGTGCCATCGTGGCGCAAAAGACAGCTTGCCGCAGCCGTTTGTTTCAACAGGGGTAGAAGGTTCCATCCGGACGCAACTCGCTCTATAAGCCGCCTTTCGCCCCCGTGGCGAATCCGAAATTCGTCTCAGCCAGGCATGGGATCAGCCATTTGTTTCGCTTCTTCCGTTCGACGGAAAACCAGCGCCTTATCGCAAGGCTGGTGAGGGAATCCTTCCACGAGCACAAGTTTGGATACGGCGCCGCCATCCTGTCGATGCTGGTGGTGGCCGCAATGACGGGTGCCAGCGCCTGGATCCTACGCGAAATCACCAATGAGTTCGTGATCTACAAGAGAGTCGAGCGCGTCAACTGGATCGCTGCGGCGGTGGCCGCGATCTTCGTCGCCAAGGGCATCGCCAATTTCGTCCAGGCCTATTTCATGAGCCGGGTCGGCAACAGTATCATCGCCGAACGGCAACGCAAGATCTACGACCGTATCCTGGAGCAAGGCATCGAGTTCTATCATTCGACCTCGTCGTCCGACCTGATCACACGTATGACCAACAACGCGCAGGCCGCACGCAGCGTCCTTGACCTCGTCGTCACATCTTATGTGCGCGACCTGTTGACCTTGCTTGTCCTGGTGGGGGTGATGGTCTGGCAGCAGCCGGCGCTGTCCCTGATCTGCTTTGTCATCGGGCCTATAGCCATTTACGGGGTCAACCGCATCCTGAAGCGCGTCCGCAAGATCGCCGCGCAGGAATTCCGCTCGCTCGGCCAGATCGTGCAGGTGATGCAGGAAACGGCAATCGGCGTGCGTGTCGTCAAATCCTTCGGTCTCGAAGGCGCGATGCGCAAGCGCATGTACAAGGCGGTGTCCGATGTCGAGAACCGCGCCAACAACATTGCTACGCTGGAGGCTGCCACCAGCCCGGTGATGGAAACGCTTGCCGGACTGGCGATCGCCGGCGCCATTCTGGTCAGCGGCCTTCTGATCCTGCAGGGCGGCCAGATGCCGGGCAACATCATGGCCTTCATCGCGGCGCTGCTGCTTGCCTATGAACCAGCCAAGCGCCTGGCCCGCGTGCGCATCTCGCTGGAAACCGGCATCGTCGGCGTGCGCATGATGTTCCAGCTCGCCGACCGGCCGCTGACGCTGGCCGAAAAGCCGGACGCCAAGCCGCTGCGGCCGGGGCCGGGCGAAATCCGTTTCGACAATGTCAGCTTTGCCTATCCGGAAAGCCCGGCGGTGTTCGATGGGCTCGACCTGACGCTGGCGGCCGGCAAGATGACGGCGCTGGTCGGGCCATCGGGCGGCGGCAAGTCGACCATCCTCAACCTGATCATGCGCATGTACGACCCGCAGAGCGGCAAGGTGCTGTTCGACAGCCAGGACATCTCCTACGCCACGCTCGCCTCGGTCAGGGAAAAGATCGCCTATGTCAGCCAGGACACGTTCCTGTTTGCCGGCACGATCATGCACAACATCAGGCTTGGGCGTCAGGACGCCACCGACGACGAGGTGATCGCCGCTGCCAGGGCCGCGAATGCGCATGACTTTATAACCGCCTTGGCCAAAGGCTATGAGACGGATGTGGGCGAGAACGGCGCGCTGCTTTCAGGCGGCCAGCGCCAGCGCATCTCGATCGCGCGCGCCATGCTGCGCAATGCGGAGATCCTGCTGCTCGACGAGGCGACCAGCGCGCTCGACGCCGAATCCGAGGCACTGTTCCGCGACGCGCTGCAGCAGCTGACGGTCGGGCGCACGACGATCGTCATCGCGCACCGGCTGTCGACCGTGCACCAGGCCGACACAATCGTGGTTCTGGAGGCCGGCAAGGTGGTGGAAAGCGGCCCGCACAAAACCCTGCTCAAGCAGGGCGGGCTTTATCAGAAGCTTTATGAATATCAGCTGATGCCTTGAGGGTCGTGTCGGATGTGGGAGCCGAGCCCCCCTCATCCGGCCCTTCGGGCCACCTTCTCCCCGAGGGGAGAAGAGATTGTCAACGTCGGCGCCAGCCTCTTCTCCCCAGCGGGGAGAAGGTGACCGCGAAGCGGCCGGATGAGGGGGCTCGGCGCGAACCTCACTCCGGCACGCGCCGCACGGCGCCCTTGTCGGCGCTGGTGGCGAAAGCAGCATAGGCGCGCAAGGCGGTCGTCACCTTGCGCTTGCGCTTTTCCTCGGGCTTCCAGCCAGCGGTTCCCCTGGCTTCCATCACGGCGCGGCGGGCGGCCAGCTCCGCGTCGCTGACCGCAAGACGGATGGTACGATTTGGAATGTCGATCTCGATCGTGTCGCCTTCCCTGACCAGTCCAATCAGTCCGCCTTCCGCCGCTTCCGGCGATACGTGGCCGATCGACAGGCCGGACGTGCCGCCGGAGAAGCGACCATCGGTGACCAGCGCGCAGGCTTTGCCCAGGCCCTTCGACTTCAAATAGCTGGTCGGGTAGAGCATTTCCTGCATGCCCGGGCCGCCGCGCGGTCCCTCATAGCGGATGACGACGACATCTCCGGCCTTGATCTCGTTCGACAGGATCGCCTTGACGCTGGCGTCCTGGCTTTCGAACACACGCGCCGGGCCGGTGAATTTCAGGATCGACTCATCGACGCCAGCGGTCTTCACGATACAGCCGTCGAGCGCCAGATTGCCTTTCAGCACGGCTAGACCGCCGTCTTTCGAGAAGGGCGTTTCCGCCGAGCGGATGACGCCTTTCTCACGGTCGAGATCGAGCTCGTCCCAGCGGCGGTCCTGGCTGAAGGCGACCTGTGTCGGCACGCCGCCGGGTGCAGCAAGGAAGAAATCGCGGACATTCTGGCTGGTCGTACGCGAAATATCCCAATGATCGAGCGCCTCGCCGAGGCTTGCCGTATGCACGGTCGGCAGGTCGCGATTGATCAATCCGGCACTGTCGAGCTGGCCGAGGATCGCCATGATGCCGCCTGCGCGATGGACGTCTTCCATATGAACGTCGGATTTTGCCGGCGCCACCTTGCACAGCACCGGAACCCGCCGCGACAGCCGGTCGATGTCCTCCATGGTGAAGTCGACCTCGCCCTCATGCGCGGCAGCCAGTATGTGCAGCACGGTGTTGGTCGAGCCGCCCATGGCGATGTCGAGCGTCATGGCGTTCTCGAAGGCGCCCTTGGAGGCGATGCTGCGCGGCAGCGCGCTCTCGTCGTCCTGCTCGTAGTAGCGCTGGGCGAGATCGACAACGAGATGGCCGGCCTCGACGAACAGGCGCTTGCGATCGGCGTGGGTCGCCAGCGTCGAGCCGTTGCCGGGCAGCGACAGGCCCAGCGCCTCGGTCAGGCAATTCATCGAATTGGCGGTGAACATGCCCGAGCAGGAGCCGCATGTCGGGCAGGCCGAGCGCTCGATGACCTTGACGTCTTCGTCGGAAATCTTGTCGTCGGCGGCCGCAACCATGGCGTCGACCAGATCGAGCGCCTGCGTCTTGCCGGCGAGCACGACCTTGCCGGCTTCCATCGGCCCGCCGGAAACGAAGACGGTCGGGATGTTGAGGCGCAGCGAGGCCATCAGCATGCCGGGCGTGATCTTGTCGCAATTGGAGATGCAGACCATGGCGTCGGCGCAGTGCGCATTGACCATGTATTCCACCGAATCGGCGATCAGCTCGCGCGACGGCAGCGAATAGAGCATGCCGTCATGGCCCATGGCGATGCCGTCATCGACGGCGATGGTGTTGAATTCCTTGGCGACGCCGCCGGCCTTTTCGATCTCGCGCGCGACGAGCTGGCCAAGATCCTTGAGATGGACGTGGCCCGGCACGAACTGGGTGAAGGAATTGACCACGGCGATGATCGGCTTGCCGAAATCGCTGTCCTTCATGCCGGTGGCGCGCCACAGACCGCGGGCGCCGGCCATGTTGCGGCCATGGGTGGTGGTGCGGGAACGATAGGCGGGCATGAACTTTCCTTAGCTGGCTGGCCGCGCCGAGGGATGGCGCGGCGGCGCTGAATTCGGATCGCAGGCGTTATAGACGCCGCAGCCTGGTCTGGCCACAATTTTGCAATGCGCCAGATTTTCCCAGGAAAATTTGATGACACTGTCGGATTGCGGGCCGCCCGGCCGTCCTTGAGCAAACGGCAGGGCAAAACGCCAAGCCAGGCCGTTTCACTGTGATAGCCAACTGAAACAGCCCGAGGAGCAAGCAAATGCAAAAGATCACCCCCTGCCTGTGGTTTGACGACCAGGCCGAGGACGCCATGAACCACTACATCTCCATCTTCAAGAATTCGAAGGTGCTGAGCGTGATGCGCTGGCCCAAGGGCAGCGGTGATAATGAGGGAAAGGTGTTGGTGGTCTCATTCGAGCTCGACGGCGTTCAGTTTCAGGCGCTCAATGGCGGGCCGCAATTCAAGTTCACCGAGGCAGTCTCGCTCTCCATCAACTGCAAGACGCAGGAAGAAGTCGACCATTTCTGGGACAGGCTCATCGAGGGTGGTGGCGAGCCCAGCCAGTGCAGCTGGCTGAAGGACAAATTCGGCCTTTCCTGGCAGGTCGTTCCCGAGCAGTTGCCGAAGCTGCTGCTGGACCCCGATACGGAAAAGGCCGGCCGTGTCATGCAGGCGATGATGCAGATGACCAAGATCGACATCGCCAAGATCGAAGAGGCAGCCAGGGGGTGATCGAACGCGCTCGTCCCTTCTCCCACAAGGGGGAAGGGACGCAGCTCATGCTGCCTTGTCGCGGACCTGATAATCCTTCACCGCCGCAAAACGGATCGCCTTCCAGCGCTCGGCCTCGTAGTTGAGCGAGAAGGCGTGCTGGGCGAGGAATACCGGGTCGTTGTCGAGGTCGCGGGCGATATCGCCGCGATGCGCCTCGATGAAGCGCTGGACCTCGGCCTTGTCATCGGCAGAGATCCAGCGGCAGACGGAAAAGCGCGACATTTCGAAATCGACGGGCAGCGTGTATTCGAAGTTGAGTCGCTCCTTCAAAACGTCGAGCTGCAGCGCGCCGACAACACCGACGATTGCCGGCGAACCGTCCTCCGGCGAAAACAGCTGCACGACGCCTTCCTCGGCCATCTGATGCAATGCTTCCTTGAGCTTCTTGGCCTTCATCGCATCGCCAAGGCGGACGCGGCGCAGGATTTCCGGGGCGAAGTTCGGCACGCCGCGGAACAGTATCTCCTCGCCCTCGGTCAGCGTGTCGCCGATGCGCAGCGTGCCGTGATTGGGGATGCCGACGACGTCGCCGGCAAAGGCCTCATCAGCGGTGACGCGGGTGCGGGCGAAGAAGAATTGCGGCGCCGACAGGCTCATCGGCTTGCCGGTGCGCACCAGCCTGGCCTTCATGCCGCGCTCGAGCTTGCCCGAGCAGACGCGCACGAAGGCGATGCGGTCGCGGTGGTTCGGATCCATGTTGGCCTGGATCTTGAACACGAAGGAGGTCATCTTGTCCTCGGTCGCCTCGACCTTGCGGGTGTCAGCCTCCTGCGCGCGCGGCGGCGGACCGTAAGCGCCGAGCGCCTCGATCAGGTCGCGCACGCCAAAATTGCGCAGCGCCGAGCCGAAATAGACCGGCGTCAGATGGCCTTCGCGGAAGGAATCGATGTCGAGCGGACGGCAGGCTTCGCGCGCCAGTTCCAGTTCCTCGATAAAGGCCTCACGTTCGTTTTCCGGCAAAAGACCGGCAACGCGGTTGGAATCCGGGCCGTTGACCGGCGTCCGCTCCTTCTCGGCGTCGCCCTTGCGCACGGCATTCAATGCCAGGTGATAGGTGCCGGCAAAGGTCTTGCCGCGGCCGATCGGCCAGGTGATGGGTGCGGTGTCCAGCGCCAGCTTCTGCTCGATCTCGTCCAAAATCTCGAACGGGTCGCGGCTTTCGCGGTCCATCTTGTTGACGAAGGTGATGATCGGGATGTCGCGCAGCCGGCAGACCTCGAACAGTTTCAGCGTACGCGGCTCGATGCCCTTGGCGGCGTCGATGACCATGACAGCACTGTCGACCGCCGAGAGCGTGCGGTAGGTATCGTCAGCGAAATCCTCGTGGCCGGGCGTATCGAGCAGGTTGAAGACATTGTCCTCATATTCGAAGGTCATCACCGAGGTGACGACCGAAATGCCGCGTTCGCGCTCGATCTTCATCCAGTCGGACCGCGTCTGGATGCGGTCCTTCTTGGCCTTGACCTCGCCGGCAAGCTGGATGGCGCCGCCGAACAGAAGCAGCTTTTCGGTCAGCGTCGTCTTGCCGGCGTCGGGGTGCGCGATGATCGCGAAAGTACGGCGGCGCGATACCGCGTTTTCGATGTCTTCAGCCAATTTATGGAATCCTGTCTGTGGCGCGGGCTTCTAGCAGCGCTTTTGCGGCCTGTCGAACAGTTTTGGCCGAACAGGCCTTGCCCACACTTGAGATAGGATCGTCGCAATGGCATCAGAAGATCCGGTTCGGCAAAGGTCAGGCATGAGCAAGCAAATCATCGTCATCGGCGCCGGCATCATCGGCGCCTCCATCGCCTGGCATCTCACAAGGGCCGGGGCGGAGGTGACGGTCATTGCCGACAGCGCCGCCGGCGGTGTCGCCACGCCGAATTCCTTTGCCTGGATCAATGCCAGCTGGGGCAATCCCGAGACGTATTTCCGGCTGCGCACCCGCGCCATGACCGAATGGACCCGGCTGGCGCAGGACCTGCCGGGCCTGCCGCTCGCCTGGTGCGGCGGCCTGTGCTGGGATCTGCCGGAGGCCGAGCTCGAGACCTATGCCACGGAGCATTCCGCCTGGGGCTATGGGATCGAACGTGTCGACGGAGCGGGGGCGGCGCGTATCGAGCCCAATCTGGCCGCGCTTCCGGATTTCGCCCTTTATGTGCCTGGGGAAGGCGTTGCCGAACCTGTTGCCGCCACGGAAGCGCTGCTGGCCGATGCCGAGCGGCATGGCGCCCGCGTCCTGGCCGGAACGGTTGTTACCGCGTTGACACAGACTGACGGCAGCGTTGTCGGGGTGGATACGTCCGCCGGGCTGATTGCCGCCGAGGAGGTGGTGATCGCGGCCGGTGTCGGGTCGCCGGACATCGCCGCGACCGCGGGCGTAAAACTGCCGATCGAGACACCGCCAGGCCTGATCGTCCATTCACGCCCCTATGAAAAATTGCTGAACGGCCTGGTTCTGGCCGAGCGGCTGCATATGCGCCAGACCGCGGAGGGCCGCATCATCGCCGGCTCGGATTTCGGCGGCGCCGATCCCGGCATGGATGCCGAAGCCACGGCGCGCGAGCTCTTCGCGGCGACGAAAGCCATGCTGCGGGGCGCCGACGGATTGGAGCTGGATTTCCATACTGTCGGCTACCGGCCGACGCCGATCGACGGCTTTCCGATCATCGGCCGCGCCGAGGGCGTCGACGGCCTCTATGTCGCGGTCATGCATTCCGGCATCACGCTGGCGCCCGCCGTCGGCCTGTTCGTCACCCGGGAGATCCTCGACGGCGACCGCGATGCGCTGTTGGCGCCCTACGGATTGTCACGCTTCACTTAGCGCATGACCCCCCGGAAACCTCGGTTTCCGGAAAGGATCATGCGCCAACTCAAAGTGTTAGAGCGTCCTTTGCGCGTCCAGTTGAACGCGCGGCGCTCTAATAACCAGGTGGTCGGATAAAGCCGCCGGTCAGCGGCGCCATCGCCTTGGCGATGGCGAGCAGCCACGATTCCGACCAGCGTTTGCCAATGAGTTGCAAGCCAATTGGCAGGCCGTTGCGATCTTGCCCGCACGGCAGCGCAAGCGCCGGGTGGCCACTGTAATTGAACACCGCGCCACAAGCCGGCAGCATCCAATAGCTTTGCTCCTTGCCGTCGACCTCGATCGGCGTTCCCGGCGCGCAATGCGGGAATGCCGTGGTCATGGCGATGGGACACAGCAAGGCATCGCAGCTTTCGAAGAACCGGTCCCAGGCAAGGATCGAGCGGTCGCGGCGGGCAAGTGCCGCGAACCAGCGCGTGACCGAGGTCGGATGCTCGGGCGGCTCAGGCTGCGCGGCCTCCATCATCATACCGATAAGCGCACCGCCCTCGGCCAAATCGTCGTTCACGTCGAGTTCCGGCAATCTTGCTTCCTCGACGCTCGCGCCCGCCTGATGAAGCTGCCTTGCCAGATTTTCGACGGCGGCACTGATCTCGCTGGCCACCGGAAGTCCGGGAAAGGAGGGGGCAAAGACGATGCGCAAGGTCTTGAGATCAAGCTTCGGCATATCCTCTACCAGCACCGGCGCGAGATCGGTGTCGTGGCCATCCGGCCCGGCGATGATCCCATAGATCAGCGCCAGATCCTCGACGTTGCGGGCCAGCGGGCCGAGACAGGACATCAGCCGCACGCTGCGCGGCGCACCGCCCGGATCGGGAAAAGCACCGGCGAGCGAGATGCGGTGCTCGGTCGGCTTCAGACCATATACGCCACAGAAAGCAGCCGGCAAACGGATCGAATCCTGCATGTCGGTGCCGACCTCGAACGGCGTCATTCCGGAGCAGAGTGCCGCCGCCGCGCCGCCACTGGAGCCGCCGGCTGTCCGCGACAAATCCCACGGATTGCTGGTTCGGCCAAACAAAGGGTTGTCCGACTGCCAGTCGGAGAGCATCGTCGCAACATTGGTCTTGCCGAACAAAACGCCACCGGCCGCCTTCAGCCTCGCAACCACCGGGCTGTCCTTTCTCGCCACGTAGTCTGCGAATGGCGGAAAGCCGACCGTGGTCCTCATACCCGCCGTTTCGTGCATATCCTTCAGGGTGAAGGGCACGCCATGCAGCGGCCCGAGAATGTCGCCGCGCGCCACCGCCGAGTCGGCCTGTTTTGCGCGCTCGCGGGCTCCTACCCGGTCAAGCGTGACGACGGCGTTGACCGCCTCGTTATGCCTGTCGATCTCGGCCAGATGCCCGTCCAGCGCCTCCACGGCGGAAATCTTGCGGTCGCGGATCGCGGCCGCCAGTTCTGTGGTGGAGGAAAAGACGAGGTTCATGACGAATGCTCCGGCTTGCTGGCCGTGCTCTTGTCAAATGGAGGATTGCGGCCTGGCTTCAAGCCAGTTCAGCATTCGGCAATCAGAGGCGCTTGATCGGAATTGTGCTGCTCAACCAACTAGCGCCAGTTTCGCGACGGTCGCAGCGAAGGGGTGGATGCTCATGCCCGATGTCGTGATGGTGACGAAACTCGATGGCGGGATCGCCTGCCAGTCGCCGCCATCGCGGTCGAAGGGCTCGGAAACGATGCAACGCCCGCCGTTGCGGAAGACGGAGGTGTAGAGCGTCGGCGCATGGCCATCGCTGGCATGGCGCACGGCATAGAGCGCTTGCCCATCCGAGAAAGCGGCGGTTAGTTTCAAAGCCGGCTCAAGACCGGCGCGGCGCGAGGCTTCGACGACGCGGCTCGCGGCGCGTGACACAGCGCCCTGCGGGTCGTCAGGCAGACCCTCGTCGATCATTAGCAGGAAAAAGAGTTCGGAATCGGTGGTGCCTTCGCGCTGGTCGAAAACAGCGTCGGACAGCGAATTCTCCAATGCGCGGCGGATCTTTTCGAAGCCGCCGATCTGGCCGTTGTGCATGAACGACCAGCGGCCCGAGATGAACGGGTGGCAGTTCATGCGGCTGGTGGCGCCGCCGGTCGAGGCGCGCACATGGGCGAGGAACAGGCTGGATTTGATCTGTCGGCACAGGCTTTTCAGATTGGGATCGGACCAGGCCGGCAAGATATCGCGATAGAGGCCGGGCTCGGGCCGATCTCCATACCAGGCGAGCCCAAAACCGTCGCCATTGGTCGGCGATTTCGCCTCCTGGGCGCAATGGCTCTGGGCGATCAGCGAGTGGCAGGGCGCCGTGATGATGTCTTCGAGGAAGACCGCTTCACCAAGATAGGCCGCCCATCGGCACATTCGCTTCCACCCGTTCGTTATGCGCGATCCATCAGAGCTGCCGGCTCCTTGACCGCGTGTGAGCCTCTGTTGTGCGTCCGTTCGTACAGCTCACGGACGATTCGGCTGGCAGTAGTCTCAAACAGAAATGGCAAGAAAGCATGAACGAGCGCGGCGCCCGCAGCCATGGACAGGCGCGAACAGAACCACGCGGCAAAGGCCATATGGCTGAAATAGGTCTCGCCCACCTTGGCCGGGTGAGAGGTGAAGAGACTTGCAAGCCGTGTCGTCATGGTGATCCCTCCTGCCGGGATGAGCCCCGACGTTGAGTATCGTGCCACATGTCGAAGGTTCATCGATCTCAAATTGTCCTTGTTTCAAAGGTTTTTTTGGGACAAATATCCCACATGGCGCTGGAATTCGATGAAATCGATCGACGATTGCTGGCTGAGCTGCAACGCGACGGCACGCTGTCGGTCGACCAGCTTTCGGAGCGTGTATCGCTGTCGCGCAACGCCTGCTGGCGGCGGGTCAAACGGCTGGAAGAGGATGGCGTCATCACCGGACGGGTGGCGCTGGTCGATGCCGACAAGCTTGGGCTCGGCCTGTCGGTGTTCATCCTGATCCGCACCTCCAACCACGATCCGGACTGGTTGCGGAAGTTCCGCGCGGCGGTGACCAGTTTTCCCGAGATCACAGGCGTCTACCGGATGTCCGGCGACCTCGACTATGTGCTGCGCGCCCGCGTCGCCGACGTGAAAGCCTATGACCGGCTCTACCAGCGGCTGATCGCCAAGGTGGCGCTGTCGGATGTCTCGGCTTCCTTCGTCATGGAGGAGATCAAGGAGACGACGGTCGTTCCGGTGGAACTGCGTTGAGGTGGAACCACCTAAAAAGAAAGCCGTTGATAGCCTTGCGGCCGAGTTGACCGAATCGGCATTCGTGCCGATAGAAGTGGCTTTATGCGCGCAGCCCTTTATCCCACTTCCGTCATCGGCCCCTCCGTCGGTTTCGTCAGGTTGCCGCATGGCGAAGGCTTGCCGCTGCCGGCCTATGAAAGTGCAGGTGCGGCAGGCATGGATCTGCGCGCCGCGGTGCCTGATGATCGGCCGCTGCTGATCTTGCCGGGGAAACGCGCGCTGGTGCCGACCGGGCTGATCCTGGAAATCCCGGAAGGTGTGGAAGGCCAGGTCCGGCCGCGTTCGGGCCTTGCCTTCAAGCATGGCCTCACCTGCCTCAACACGCCGGGCACCATCGACAGCGACTATCGCGGCGAGGTGAAGGTGCTGCTGATCAATCTCGGCGACGAGGATTTCGCGGTGACGCGCGGCATGCGGATTGCCCAGATCGTCTTTGCATCCGTGATGCAGGCGACGGTCGAGGAGCGCACACTGGCCGGCGGCACGGCGCGGGGATCGGGCGGGTTCGGATCGACCGGCACGGCCTGATGAGCGTGGCGAAATGAAAATACCCAAACTCGTCATCTTCGATTGCGACGGGGTTCTGGTCGACACCGAGAACCTGGCCAATCGACGCCTCGCCGAATGGCTTAGCACCGCTGGCTATCCGGCCAGCTTCGAATATTGCCGCAAGAATTTTTCCGGCCGCAGCATGGTCTCGGTGCAGAAGGAAGTCGAGGCGACCGGCGTCAGCCTCGGCGCCGATTTCGTCGATCGCTGGAACGCCGGCCTGCCGGACCTGTTCGCGCATGGCATCGAGGCGATCCCTTACGTGCGGGATTTCATCGAGACCGTGCGCGCGGCCGGCATCGCCACCTGCGTCGCGTCCTCGGCACGCGTGTCGAAAATGCACATCACGCTCGGCCAGACCGGGCTTTTGCCGCTGTTCGAGCATGCGTTGTTCAGCTCGACCATGGTCTCGCGCGGCAAGCCGTTCCCAGACCTGTTCCTGCATGCCGCCAGCACGATGGGCTTCGCGGCCGCCGACTGTATCGTCATCGAGGACAGCGTCGCCGGAACGCAAGCCGGCATTGCCGCCGGCATGCGGGTGTTTTCCTATCACGGCGACCCGCATTCCGACCGCGACGGCCTCGCCGGGGCCGGCGGCATCCTGTTCGACGACATGCGCGAGCTGGCCGGCCTGGTGCCGATCCACTGAGCTGATTTTCGGCCCGGCTGTACGTCTGGATGGTCCATGCTAGCGTGCGCTTTGTCGAAGGGTGCCACTCCATGACCTCCATCCTGCTTCGCTTCATCTTTGCTTGCCTGATTTTGCCCTGGCTATGGGGAACGGCCGCCGCACAGGTCGTCCGCTTTCCCGACCTTGGCAGCGCCGTTCCCGGCCATAAGGACGTTACCTATCTCGACCTTGCCCGAATGGTCATTCCAGACTTGAAGATCGGCGCGGACGGCTCTTACGGCGGCACTTTGCCGATCGAGATGCGCGACATCAGCGGCTCCGACGACGGCGGCTCGCCGCCTTCGACAACAAACCTGCCCAATGCCGCCGTGCTTGGCATTAAGGCCGGCGGCAAGGACCGGCTGACGATGCTGTTCGACCTTGGGCAAGCCGAGGACAGCGCCGAGGGTTATGCGGTGCTGGCGCTCTACGATCTCACCAGCAAGCCGAAACTGCTCGACGCGGTCAACGTGGCCGCCGACCGGAGCACCTATTTCCGCGATCCCGGCAAGCTGTCGCTCAGCGCCGGCGACGACGCAGTCATGATCATGAGCACGCATTTCAATTCGAACCAGGGCTATGTCAGCACGCCGCTGATCATGGTCCGCAACGACAGATTCGAGCTCGTCGACACGATCTATACGTTCGACGAGAATTTGTGCGCCTACAAACGCACGCAGAACCTCGCCTTCAAAACTCTCGAGGACAGCCAGTCCTATGCCGCCATCAAGGCGACGGTCACCGACACGACCGCACCGAGCGGCGAAAGCTGTGACGACGCGCCACCCGAGGCTTCGTCGCGCGACATTTCCGTCACCTATCGTTGGGACAAGGCAGCGTCGCGTTACGCGAGGGACTCCGATGCGTTCGAGCGTTTGTCAGCAGAAAACGCCAAACGCTTCTGAACCAAACGCATTCGTTTGCCCGGTGCAGATCGGCACGCTAGAATCCCTTTTCACATCTTCGCATCTGAAGGGGAGCATTCATGGACAAGGGCAAGATCTTTCGTGACCTGCATGCCTCAATCTTCGTCATGCCCAATCCGTGGGATGTCGGCACGACGAAGCTGCTCGCCTCCTTCGGCTTCAAGGCGCTGGCGACGACCAGCGCCGGCTTTGCCTTTTCGCGCGGCCTGCCCGACGGCTCGGTGACCTTCGACGCCATGATCCATCACTGCCGCGAGGTGACGGCGGCGACCGCCCTGCCGGTCTCAGCCGATCTCGAAAAGGGCAAGGGCGACAGCGCCACAAGTGCCGCAGAGACCATCTTCGCGGCCGAAGCGGCGGGCCTCGCCGGCTGCTCGATCGAGGATCACACCGGCGAACCCGACAAGCCGATCTACGATTTCTCGCATGCGGTCGAGCGCGTCGCGGCGGCGGCGGAGGCGGCACGGGCGCTGAAGCGCGATTTCGTCTTCACCGCGCGCGCCGAGAATTTCCTGTGGGATAGGCCCGACATCGACGACACGATCAAGCGGCTACAGGCCTTTGAAAAGGCGGGCGCCGACGCGCTCTACGCGCCGGGCATCAGCGACATCGAGACGGTGCAAACCATCTGTTCGGCTCTGACCAAGCCGGTCAATGTCCTGGCCAGACCGGGCTTCACGATCGCCGATCTTGCGATGGCAGGGGTCAAGCGCATCTCGCTCGGATCGGGGCTGACCAACTTCGCCTTCGGCATGCTGGAAACGGCGGCGCGCGAGATCCAGCAGGACGGCACGTTCAGCTTCGGCCGCGCCGCCATGCCGTTCGGCAAGCTGCAGGCGCTGTTTGCTGAAAAATGACGCTCACCGTCGTCGACATGCACACCGGCGGCGAGCCGCTCAGGATCGTCACCGGCGGCTATCCCGCGATACCCAAGGGCACCATCCTGGAAAAGCGCGCCTATGTGCGCGATCACCTCGATCATCTCCGAAGGATCCTGATGTTCGAGCCGCGCGGCCATTATGACATGTATGGCGCGCTGCTGGTCGAGCCCGACCTGCCCGGCGCCGACCTCGCGGTGCTGTTCATGCACAATGAGGGCTATTCGACCATGTGCGGCCACGCCATCGTCGCGCTCGGCCGCTACGCCGTCGACGAAGGGCTGGTGGTCCGGCAGGAGCCGGTAACGACAGTCAACATCGAAGCACCGTGCGGGCTGGTGGTGGCTTCCGTGGAGGTCAGGGACGGCAAGGCGGGTGCGGTGTCGTTCGAAAGCGTGCCGGCCTTTCTGTTTGCCCGCGACCAGCAGATCGAGCTGCCGGGTTTCGGGATGATAGGGTTCGACATCGCCTATGGCGGCGCGTTCTACGCGCTGGCCGATTGCCGCCAATTCGGCCTGGAATTCGGCAGGAGCCGCGTGCGCGATTTCGTCGATGCCGCAACAGTGCTGACGGAGACGCTGAAGACAGAATTCCCGCTGTCGCATCCCGACCATGCCGATCTTGCCTTTCTCTACGGCACGATCCTGACCGACGGCAGGGACGCGTTTTCCGGAGAGGCGACGAAAAACATCTGCGTCTTCGCCGAGGCCCAGGTCGACCGCTCTCCGACCGGCTCAGGCGTCACCGCGCGGCTCGCGGCAATGCACGCCAGGGGTGAGATCGCGATCGGGCAGGCACGGACCTTCGAGAGCATCGCCGGCTCGCGTTTTTCCGGCAGCGTGACACGGACCGCAAAGGCCGGACCGCATGACGCCGTCGTCGCCCGCGTCGGCGGTCGCGCCTATTACTCGGGCCGGGCCGAATTCATCGTCGAGCCCGACGACGAGCTGGGGCGCGGCTTTCTGCTGCTTTGAATGGTACTCAGCCCCTCCCGCGCGGAAATCGCCTTGTGCAGATGCACCATCAAGGCGGCGGCGAAAAGCGGCGTCACAAGGTTGAGCAGCGGCACGGCGAGGAAGGCAGCGATAAGCAGCCCGGCCAGGAATACCGTGCCGGCATATTTCCTGCGCAAGGCCCTGGCTTCGGCCTCCGGGCGAAAGCGCATGGCGGCGAATTCGAAGAACTCGCGCCCGAGCAGATAGCCGTTGACGATGAAGAAGGCGGCGATGTTGATGCCCGGCACCAGAAGGAGCAGCAGAGCGACGATATTGCCTGCTATGACGACGCCGAAGAATTTTATCGCCAGCACCAGCGAGCGCAGCGCTGGCATGGCGCGTCCGGGTGGATCGCGGGGATAGTCGGTGCGCTCGACCACTTCGGCGACATCGTCGAGGAACAGGCCGGCAACGATCGCCGTCGCCGGCGCGATGAGCAGCGCCATCCCGAAGGCAAGAGCGATAGCGGCGATGATGCCGCCCAGCCAGCCGGCCCAGGACGGCAGGCCGGGTATCAGTGTCTCAAGCCACGGCAGGGCCAGCCATTCGACAAGGCTTGTCAACCCGAACCACAAGGCCACCAGCGCCAGCAAGGTCAGCCCCAGCGTCTTGATGAACACCGAGCGGAATTCGGGCGAGAACAGCCGGCTAATGGCGGCACGGGCGGCGTCGAGAATCACGTCTCCAACCCCTCATCGAGAAAGACGTTCCCGAGATAGGCAGGCTTGGTGGCAGGTGCAACCTTCTATCTATTGCGCAAGGCGTGTCTGCCGGGCGGGGATGGTCATGGCCGCCACGCCGGCGACGACGAAGGCCATGCCGAGCCAAGCTGTTGAGCCGAGGCTCTCACCGAGGAAGACGGCGCCGATGCCGACGCCGATCGGCACGCGCAGATAGGCTTGCGAGGTGGTGCCGACCGAGCCCAGCGTGTGGATGAGGCGGAAAAAGATCGAGAAGGCGAGCGCGGTTGAAAACACTGAAAGTCCAAGCAGCGCAAGGATCGAGGCCGTCGACGGCGAGAGTGTCCAAGGCCGGTCGAAAACCAGGCTCAGCGGTATGAGGATCGCTGCGCCGCAAATCATCGAGCCGGCGGCCGGCACCATGGGGTCGAGACCCCTGAAGTTGCGCCCGAAAATAGCGGCACCCGCGTAGCTGACGGTGGCAGCGATGACGGCAAGCTGCGCCCAGAGCTGATGGCCAAGACCGCCCAGCGCCTGGGTGCCGACGATGAGGCATATGCCCGCGATGCCCGCCCCGACGCCGAACAGTTTGCGCGTGGTCACGGGCTCGTGGCGGGTGATGAGCGCGGTCATGAGGAAGGTGAAGATCGGCGACGTCGCATTGAGGATGGTGGCAAGACCCGCATCGATGGAGCGCTCGGCGGCGGCAATCAGCGTAAACGGCACGACGCTGTTCAGGCAGGCCTGAAACATGAACCGGCGCCAGCTTGCCGCGTCCCTCGGCATGGCGAGGCCGCGCCAGCGGAGGAGCGCCAGCAGGATGCCGCCGGCGATCAGGGTCCGTCCCGCGATGAAGGTCACCGGGGGAATCGTCTCGACGCCGACCTTGATGAAGGAATAGGACGCGCCCCACAGAACGGCCAGCACGCCGAGCAAGGCCAGTTCCGTCGTCATGTTGATCTTTTCTGGCATTGCTTATCAGCGCCTTCGACAAACTTCGATTGGATCTGCTTCTAGGTCTTTGTTCGCATGATCTTGTCCGAAAAGTCTGCAACTTTTCGGGATCATGCTTCTAGCTGATGACCAACCGAAAATGTTTCGATGTGGATGCAACCATAGTCGTCAGTGTGGCGACTGATTTGGTCCAGTTCGATGCGATGGCTGCAGCAGCGGATCGCTGCCAAGGCCGTCGCGATGATTTTCGGGGTAGGCAAAGTTGCGGCAAATCGCTAGACCCGCCTGCGGCCGGCGTGGCAGAAAGCCGGTGGGTTTTTGGCGGAGATATTGATGCCGGACTATGACGTGCTTTGCATCGGAAATGCCATTGTCGACATCATCGCCCAATGCGACGAGGCGTTCCTGGAAACGAACGGCATCATCAAGGGCGCGATGAACCTCATCGACACCCAGCGCGCCGAACTGCTCTACAGCCGCATGGGCCCGGCGATCGAAGCCTCCGGCGGCAGCGCCGGCAACACGGCGGCGGGCGTCGCCTCCTTCGGCGGCCGCGCCGCCTTCTTCGGCAAGGTCTCCAACGACCCGCTCGGCGAGATTTACGCCCACGACATCCAGGCGCAAGGCGTCGCCTTCGACACCAGGCCGCTTCAGGGCGAACCGCCGACGGCACGCTCGATGATCTTCGTCACCCCCGACGGCGAGCGCTCGATGAACACCTATCTCGGCGCCTGCGTCGAGCTTGGACCGGAGGATGTCGAGGCCGACAAGGCTTCCGGTGCTGCGGTCACCTATTTCGAGGGCTATCTGTGGGACCCGCCGCGCGCCAAGGAAGCGATCCGGCAGACGGCGAAGCTGGCGCACGCCGCCGGCCGCGAAGTGTCGATGACGCTGTCGGATTCGTTCTGCGTCGACCGCTACCGCGACGAGTTCCTCGACCTGATGCGCTCGGGCACGGTCGACATCGTCTTTGCCAACAGCCACGAGATCAAGTCGCTCTACCAGACCGCCTCCTTTGACGAGGCGCTGGCGCAGATCCGCAAGGACTGCAAGATCGCCGCCGTCACCCGCTCGGAAAAGGGCTCTGTGATCGTGCGCGGCGACGAGACCGTCACCATACAGGCGACGAAGATCAGGGAACTGGTCGACACGACAGGCGCCGGCGACCTCTATGCCGCCGGTTTCCTCTACGGCTACACGCAAGGCCGCAACCTGAAGGCGTGCGGCGATCTCGGCTCACTGGCCGCCGGACTGGTCATCCAGCAGATCGGCCCAAGGCCGCGGCAGAATCTGCGCCGCGAGGCCGAGCAGGCGGGGTTGATTTAGCGATTTTTACCTCCGCCTTGATGGTGGATGTCGCCGCATAGCGGCGGCGGGTTTTGCCGTCGCACCGGACGGGCGAACCGCAACAATTGAAACACTTCAGTCGGATTTCGGCATTCGTCCGAAACAGCCGGGGGCGAAAAACCGCGCCATGGAGCGAACCCGACGGGACGGCTCCGCGGCCGAGGCCGCCAACCAACTGAAGGATCAGAAAGATGTTTACTCCCGTAACAGTCGACGCTTTCAGCGGCGTCGATCCCGGCGTGTTGACGCCGACGCAGCATGAGAAGCTGTACACCGGCGCCATGGCACGCACCCGTCAGGAAAGATCGGCCGCACCCGCCAAAGGCATGGCGCGCCTGACATCGATGTTCAGGATCGAACGTCGCCTCGCCGGCATCGTCCTGCTGCTGGCGACGATCATCGGGGCCATGGCCGTTACCGACGGCGCCCGCGCCGAAGATGGCAAGTTCAAGATGAAACAGGGTATTTCACAGGCGGTGAAGCAGAACTCGGCGCCGCCGCAGTATCGCCTCGCCCGACGCAGCGAAACCCTCAGGCCGACAGACAAACTGCCGCTCTTTGGCGACAAGATTCGCCCCAAGATGACGGGGAAACTCAACTGCGCGGTGACTGGCTGCAAAGCCAAGCCACCGATCCTCAAGCATAGACCCAAGCTGCATTGCAAGGTGTTCGGATGCAAACCTGGCAAGGACCATGACGGCCACCACGGCAATCACCATGGCCACAACAAGCATGGCTCCTGGTTCTGGGGCGGTGTGACGATCGTCGCTTCCGATCACGGTGGCTGCGGCTATGAATTCTGGAAATGGAAGACGACCGGCTGGCGCTACTGGCGGCATGCCTATCAGAGCTGCCGCGGCTGGGAATAAGCTGTCCCATCGCCATCTATCTGGCCTTCCCCCGCATGCGGGGGAAGGCTTTTTTGTCCGCGATGCGAACTTCGGTCAGGCCCCTGCAGTATACGCCGCGATGGCGGCCATATTCACAATGTCGCTGTCCTTGGCATTCAGCGAGACGATCTGCACCGGCTTGTTCAAGCCGACCAGCAGCGGGCCGATGACGGTCGAGCCGCCGAGTTCCTGCAGCATCTTGGTCGAGATCGAGGCCGAGTGGAAGGCCGGCATGATCAGCACATTGGCAGGGCCGGTAAGCCTGATGAACGGATATTGCGCCATGGCGCGCGCATTGAGCGCCACGTCGGCGGCCATCTCGCCGTCATATTCGAAATCGACGCGCCTTTTGTCGAGGATGCGCACCGCTTCCTGGACGCGTTCGGAGCGCTCGCCCTGCGGGTGGCCGAAGGTCGAATAGGCGAGCATGGCGAGTCTTGGCTCGTAGCCCATGCGGCGGGCAAAGCCGGCGGCCTCCTCGGCGATGTCGGCGATTTGCTCGGCATTCGGCATGTCGTGCACGGCGGTATCGGCGACGATCACGGTGCGGCCTCTCGCCAGCACGATCGAGGCGCCGATGACGCGGTGACCGGGCTTGGCGTCGATGACGCGGCGGATGTCGTCGAGCGCGGTCGAATAGTTGCGGGTGACGCCGGTGACGATGCCGTCGGCATCGCCCAGCGCCACCATGCAGGCAGCGAAATGATTGCGGTCGTTGTTGATCAGGCGCTGGCAGTCGCGGAACAGGAAGCCTTTGCGCTGCATGCGCTCGTAGAGATAGTCGGTGTAGACGCCGTTGCGGCGCGACAGCCTGGCGTTGATGATCTCGATGCCCTGCTTGTTGAGATCGATGCCGGCATGCCTGGCGTTCTCCTTGATGACGTCGTCGCGGCCGAGCAGGATGGCGGTGCCGAGCCGCTGGTTCACATAGGAGACAGCGGCGCGCATGACCTGCTCCTCCTCGCCCTCGGCGAAGACGATGCGCTTGGGCTGGCGGCGCACACGATCGTAGATGCGCTGCAGCGTCGAGGCGATCGGGTCGCGGCGGGCCGACAGCTCCTGCGCGTAGCGGTCGAGATCGAGGATCGGTTTGCGGGCGACGCCGCTATCCATCGCGGCCCTGGCCACCGCAAGCGGGATGGCCGAGATGAGGCGCGGGTCGAACGGCACCGGAATTATGTAACTGGGGCCGAATTTCGGCCGGTTGCCCTGATAGGCGGCGGCGACGTCGTCGGGCACGTCCTGACGCGCCAGTTCGGCGAGAGCGCGTGCCGCGGCGATCTTCATGTCGTCATTGATGGTGGTGGCGCGCACATCCAGCGCGCCGCGGAAGATGTAGGGGAAGCCGAGCACATTGTTGACCTGGTTCGGATAGTCCGAACGGCCGGTGGCCATGATGGCGTCGGTGCGGATTTTGGCCACTTCCTCCGGCGTGATCTCCGGATCGGGATTGGCCATGGCGAAGATGATCGGGTTCCTGGCCATCGACTGCACCATTTTGGTGGTCAGCGCGCCCTTGGCGGAAAGGCCGAGGAAGACATCGGCACCGTCGAGCGCCTCGGCCAGCGAGCGCGCCTCGGTCTTGACCGCATGCGCAGATTTCCACTGGTTCATGCCTTCGGTGCGGCCCTGGAAGACCACGCCCTTGGTGTCGCACAGGATGATGTTCTCGGGCGCGAAGCCCATCGCCTTCATCAATTCGATGCAGGCGATGCCGGCCGCACCCGCGCCGTTGCAGACCATTCTGGTGGTCTTCATGTCGCGGCCGGTGACTTCGAGCGCGTTGATCAGGCCGGCGGCAGAGATGATGGCGGTGCCGTGCTGATCGTCATGAAAGACCGGAATATCCATCAATTCGCGCAGGCGCTGCTCGATGATGAAGCATTCCGGCGCCTTGATGTCCTCAAGGTTGATGCCGCCGAAGGAAGGGCCGAGATAGCGCACGCAGTTGATGAATTCGTCGGCATCCTCGGTATCAACCTCGAGATCGATGGAATCGACGTCGGCGAAGCGCTTGAACAGCACCGCCTTGCCTTCCATGACCGGCTTGGAGGCCAGCGCGCCGAGATTGCCGAGGCCGAGGATGGCGGTGCCGTTGGAAATGACGGCGACCATGTTGCCTCGCGTGGTGTAGTCGAAAGCGCGGCTTGGGTCCTCGGCGATGGCAAGGACAGGCACCGCGACGCCCGGCGAATAGGCGAGGCTCAAATCGCGCTGCGTCGCCATCGGCTTGGTGGCGACGATCTCCAGCTTGCCGGGCCGGCCCATGGCGTGGAATTCAAGCGCCTCCTGGGCGCTGACGGAGGGGCCGTTGTTTTCGGTTTTCCTGGCCATGATGCTTTCGATTTCCTCGCCGGTGCAGCACCGCTTGAGACGGGTGCTTTTTGTGGAGTTCCGAATTAAGGCCACACGCCGCCGCTGTAAACCGCCAAGCGGTGCGGAATCGCGGTCGTGCGCACTCTCAGGCTCAGTCGGTCAAGGAGGCCGGCGCGGAAAGCTCGCGCGCATGGTCACGCACCGGGGCCCATCGCATCAGCGCAGAGGTCGGGGGAAATGGCCATTGCGAGAGCGGCGGGGCGTCGCCGCCCATGCGCCGCAGCAGCGCCGACAGATAGGTCATCAGCTCCAGCCGCTGCGCGCGCACCTTTTCCAGCGTGCGGGCACGGATCTCCTCGCGCGCGATGGCGCGGTCGCGCAGTGTCTCTACGGCTTTCCGGACTGCCGCGGGTTCCGGCTCGGCGATCAGGCAATAGTCCGGGTCGAAAAAGACGTCGCGCCCGCCAAGGCTTGGCGTCGAGACGATCGGCAGCCCGGCCATCAGATATTCCATGCTGGAGTACATCGCGCCTTCCGCCGCTGACAAGCATAGCCCGACCGCGGCCTGGTTGTAGACGCGATTGACTTCTTCCTGCGACAGGCTTGCTGTCATGCCGTCGACGATCGGATTGGCAATGTGGTGGAGCGGCGATTGCGCCTGCAGGCGGCGGATGAAGGCGCGGGCGCCGGAAGGCGGCAGTTCGCCGATCGACGTGGCGATATGGACCAGCCTTTCGACGTCGAAGGCGAGATAATGCCGCTTGGTGTGCGATATGCGGCCGGTGTAGACCGCGTCGAACTCGACCGGCACGTCCGGCAGCGGCCGGAATACGTCCTCCGATATCATCAGATTGTGGTTGGAAAAGATGGCTGTGCCGCCGACCGCGGCGATCAGGCGGCGCTCTTCCTCTGTGTTGCAGAGGAAGATGACCTCGTGATCAGGGCAAAGCCTGGCATACCAGGCGAGATCCCGGCCGATCTGGTCGACAACGGCAGGCCGCTCCAGGGTCCAGCTCGGCATCAGCAGGAATACGGCGCGCCGCGACGCCAGGCGCCGGCCGATGGCGGCGACGGAATAGAACGGGCGAGGCCCACCGACCGGGATGTACAACACCAGAGGGTCGCGGCTGACCACATGCACGGAAACCTGGATGCCGCCGTCGAGGTCGGACAGCGGACCACGGGACGGAAGGATGAAGGGAAACCGCTTTCGCGCCGAGAGCCTGAGCTTGTCGGCGGTCCGGTTGGCGCGGCGCGCTGCCTTGAGCAGCATGCGCTGCAACGGCGATCCGACGGGACCGATCATTTCTTCAAACGTCTCGTGCCTGTCCTTGTCCACTGCGCCCGCCCAAGCTCCGATCCCATCTGATCAATATTGAGCATTCCGGCGCGAGGCAATGTCGGCGCATTGCCCGTTGCCGCATTCGCGATCGCGGTTTCCCCCGTTTTTCAATCCGCCGGCATTAAACCATCCGGCCACATCTGCTAGAGCATGGCATGGATATGCGCACCCCAAAGGATATCGACGCCCCAGCGGCCGTGACGCCGATGCCGGCCGCTGCCGCCGGCCCCACGCCGATGATGGAACAGTATATCGAGATTAAGGCGGCAAACCCGGATTCGCTGCTGTTCTACCGCATGGGTGATTTCTACGAGCTGTTCTTCGACGACGCCGAAAAGGCGAGCCGGGCGCTGGGCATCGTGCTGACCAAGCGCGGCAAGCACCAGGGCCACGACATCCCGATGTGCGGCGTGCCGGTGCATGCGGCCGACGACTATCTGCAGAAGCTGATCGGCCAAGGGTTCCGCGTTGCCGTCTGCGAGCAGATCGAGGATCCGGCGGAGGCGAAGAAACGCGGCGGCAAATCGGTGGTGCGCCGCGACGTGGTGCGGCTGGTGACGCCGGGCACCATCACCGAGGACAAATTGCTGGCGCCGTCGGAATCGAGTTTTCTGATGGCGCTGGGGCGGGTGAAGGGCGGCGCTGAACACTCCTTTGCGCTGGCCTGGATCGAGATCTCGACCGGCAGCTTCCGTGTCGCCGAGACCACCGCCGACCGGCTGCTCGCCGATGTCTTCCGCGTCGACCCGCGCGAATTGATCGTTGCCGAGCCGGTGTTTTACGACCCCGAGCTGAAACCGGTGTTCGACGTGCTTGGCCGCGTCGCCAGTCCGCAGCCGCCCTCGCTGTTCGATTCGGCCTCGGCGGCGGCGCGCATCGCCCGCTTCTTCGAGGTGGCAACGCCGGACAGTTTCGGCACGTTTTCGCGCGCCGAGCTGTCGGCGATCTCGGGCGCGATCGCCTATGTCGAGAAGACGCAGAAGGCCGAGCGGCCGCCACTGTCGCGGCCCGAACGCGAGGAACAGGGCTCGACGCTGTTCATCGACCCGGCAACGCGCGCCAATCTGGAACTGCTGCGCACTTTGTCCGGTAGCCGCGAAGGCTCGCTGTTCAAGGCGATCGACCGCACGGTAACCGGCGGCGGCGCAAGGCTGCTTGCCGACCGGCTGATGGCGCCGCTGACCGACCCGGCGGCTATCGGCGCACGGCTGGATTCGGTGTCGTTCTTCCGCTCCGAGACCCGGCTCTGCCAGACGGTGCGGACAAGCCTGAAGAGCGTCGCCGACATGCCGCGCGCGCTGTCCAGACTGGCGCTCAACCGCGGCGGCCCGCGCGATCTCGGCGCGCTGCGCGCCGGGTTCGAGACGGCGCGCACCATTGCCGAACTGTTTGGAGAAACCACCCTGCCCCAGGAGCTGGCGGCGGCGCTGGCGGCGATCGAAGCGTTGCCGCATGCGCTGGCCTCCCATCTGACGCAAGCGCTCGGCGAAGAGTTGCCGCTGCTGAAGCGCGATGGTGGCTTCATCCGCTCCGGCTATCACGGCGAGCTCGACGAGATGCGGGCGCTGCGCGACGAATCGCGCAAGGTGATCGCCGGGCTGGAACGCTCGCTGATCGAGGAGACCGGCATCCGCTCACTGAAAATCCGGCACAACAATGTGCTGGGATACTATATCGAGGTCACCGCCAACCACCATTCGATCATGACCGGCAGCGACGGGGCGAAGGCGCGCTTCATCCATCGCCAGACCATGGCCAACGCCATGCGCTTCACCACGACGGAACTGGCCGAGCTGGAATCGAAGATCGCCAATGCCGCCGACCGGGCGCTGAGCATCGAGCTTGCCGCCTTCGACCGGCTGACGGCGGAGGCGGTGGGCGAAGCGGATAAAATCCGCGCCGGGGCCGAGGCGCTTGCCGTGCTCGACGTATCGGCAGCCCTTGCCCTGCTCTCGGAAAGCGAGGCGTGGTGCCGGCCGATGGTGGATGCAAGCCTTGCCTTCGAGATTTCGGGGGGGCGGCATCCGGTGGTCGAGCAGGCGCTGCGGCGTTCGGGCGAAGGCCCGTTCGTCGCCAATGATTGCGACCTGTCGCCGGAAAGCAATGCGAAAAACGGCGCGATCTGGCTGCTGACCGGCCCCAATATGGGCGGCAAGTCGACTTTCCTGAGGCAGAATGCGCTGATCGCCATTCTAGCCCAGACCGGCTCGTTCGTGCCGGCGACATCCGCCCATATCGGCGTCGTCGACCGGCTTTTTTCGCGTGTCGGCGCCTCCGACGACCTGGCGCGCGGTCGCTCGACCTTCATGGTCGAGATGGTCGAGACGGCGGCGATCCTCAACCAGGCGGGCGAGCGCGCGCTGGTCATCCTGGATGAAATCGGCCGCGGCACCGCGACCTTCGACGGCCTGTCGATTGCCTGGGCGGCGGTCGAATATCTGCACGAAAAGAACCGCTGCCGGGCGATCTTCGCCACCCATTTCCACGAGATGACGGCGCTGGCCGGGAAACTGCCACGGCTGCATAACGTCACCATGCGGGTTAAGGAATGGGAAGGCGACGTCGTCTTCCTGCACGAGGTCGGCAAGGGTGCGGCCGACCGGTCCTATGGCGTGCAGGTGGCGCGGCTGGCCGGCCTGCCGGAAGCCGTGGTCGGCCGGGCCAAGGAGGTGCTGCATCAGCTCGAAGCCGGTGAAGTTTCGGGCAAGGCGAACCGGCTGGTCGACGACCTGCCGCTGTTTTCGGTGGCGCTGAAGCGGGAGGCGCCGAAGCCGACCAGGAACGATGCGCTGGGTGAGGCGCTGGGCGCGATCAATCCCGACGAGATGACGCCGAGGGAGGCGCTGGAAGCGCTCTATCGGCTGAAGGGGATGGCGGGGAAGCCCTAGCACCGTTCGGCATCTTGACCTCATTGTACCGTTAGGTACAATGTTCCCATCGAGCCGTATTGCGGCCATTATCGATGGAGAACGTCATGAGCCGTCCACCGCTGCCGCCTTTCACGCTTGAGACTGCGGCGCAGAAGGCGAGGCTTGCCGAGGATGCCTGGAACAGCCGCGATCCGGAACGCGTTTCGCTCGCCTATACCGAGGACAGCGTGTGGCGCAATCGCGCTGAATTCATCACCGGTCGCGACGAGATCGTCGGTTTCCTGGCACGCAAATGGGCACGCGAGCTCGATTATCGCCTCATCAAGGAGGTGTGGACCTGGAACGAAAACCGCATCGCCGTCCGCTTCGCCTATGAATGGCACGACGACAGCGGCCACTGGTTTCGCTCCTACGGCAACGAGAACTGGGAGTTCGACGAAGCCGGGCTGATGCGCCGGCGCGTGGCCAGCATCAACGATCTGCCAATCAGCGAGAGCGAGCGCAAATATCACTGGCCGCTCGGCCGCCGACCCGACAACCATCCCGGCCTTTCCGAACTCGGACTGTAACGGGCGCATGCGACGGATAGCGCCCGATCGCGACAGCCTTCTGGCGATCCTGGCCGAGGTTTTTCGCGAGCATGGCTATGAGGGCGCCAGCCTGTCGCTGATCGGCGAGGCGACGGGGCTGGGCAAGGGAAGCCTCTATCACTTCTTCCCCGGCGGCAAGGAGGAGATGGCGGCAGCCGTCATCGCCCATATCGACGGCTGGTTCGAAACAAACGTGTTCGCGCCGTTGCAAGACATCGACGACCCCCGTGCCGGCATCGAGCGCATGCTGGAGGCCACAGATCGCTATTTCCGCTCCGGTCGCCGGGTGTGCCTCATCGGCGCCTTCGCGCTGGACGACGCCCGCGACCTGTTTGCCAAGGCGATCAAAAGCTATTTCGGCCGCTGGGTGGCGCATCTTGCCGAAGCGCTGACCCGCACCGGACATAGCCCAGCCAGGGCAGACGAACTAGCCGAAGAGACAGTCTGCGCCATCCAGGGCGCGCTCACGCTGGGACGCGCTTTCGACGATACGGCGGTTTTTTCCCGCGCGCTGCAACGGGCGCGGGCGGCGCTCGGCTAGAGTTTTTTACAAGGGCTCGAAGCGGAAGGCTGTTTCGGTGCAGGAAACCCTACCGACGCCCGGTGAATCGAGATGCGCTCCCGCGACGTAGCAGGCGTTGCCAGTTGCCATCGTCAGTATTTGCCGCCGGGTTGTCCTCGCCTGCTCCTGGTCGGCGTCGAATTCCCACGCGATCTCCGGATGGTCGAATTGAAGCGATGGTACATGCACAATGTCGCCCCAGATCAACAGTGTTTCGCCGTCGCTCACAAGGCGAAAGCAGGTGTGGCCGACTTCATGGCCAGGAGTGGCGATCGTATCGATATGCGCGCTGAGGCGCTGCCCAGGATCGAAAGGCTGGGCGCGGCCGTGGAAACGCTCCAGCCTTGTCTCCTCGCGAAACATGCCAATCTCAAGTCGCGGGACAAGCAGGCGCGAGAGTTGCGGGAAGCCGTCGCCACCGTCGGCAAGGATGAGCCCGTGGATATGATCGAGATGGGTGTGGGTGAAGGCAACAGTGCGCACCCGGTCGACGGCGATCTTCGCCTCGCGCAGCGCCTTGGGCAGATGCCCCATTGTCGGGTGCCAGGCGTTCGAAGCCCCTGTGTCGATCAGCGTGATTTCGTCGCCGTCATCGATGGCAAAGGCGTTGACGGACAACCTGAGCGCGCCGTCAATGAGTGGAACTTGCGATGGCAGATTATCGCCGAATACAATGTTTCCAGGCTGGCGCAGCCGCCTTGTTGGCATGTCGACATAACCGTCGCGCAGCGACGTGACCGTCATATCCCCGATTTTGTACGCCGTGTGATGATGCCCAGCTGAAATTCGTTCCAATGCTCACTCTCTATTCTTCTGAAAACCGGTTCCCAATTTTCGGAATCTAGATCATCTCCAAACCGCGTTTGCGGGTCGGTGGCGGGAAGGCGCGGTCGAGGTCGGCGAAATCTTGTGAGGTGAGCTTGATGTCGAGCGCGGCGACGTTCTGGCGGACATGGTCTTGCTTGCTGGCCTTGGGAATGGCGATGACACCGTCTTGGCGCATCGCCCAGGCAAGCGCGATTTGCGCGGCCGTGGCATCGTGGCGGGCAGCGATGGCTTCGAGCCTGGCGTTGCGCGCCAGCGTGCCCTGATCGACCGGCGAATAGGCCATCAGCGGAATGCCGCGCTGCCGGCTCCAGGGCGAAAGGTCGAATTCGGGGCCGCGCTGGGACAGATTGTAGAGGATCTGGTTGGTCTGGACGTTACCGCCGCCCGGCAAACCGACCAGTTCCTCCATCTCGTGGGTATCGAAATTACTGACGCCCCAGTGGCGAATCTTGCCGGCCTTCTTCAAGGCTTCGAACGCCTCGACGGTTTGGGCCAGCGGCACGCTGCCGGGCCAATGCAGCAGGTAGAGATCGATGCGGTCGGTAGCGAGGCGCTTCAGGCTGTTCTCGCAGGCGCGCGCCACGCCGGCGCGCGAGGCGTTGGACGGCAGTACCTTGGAGACCAGGAAGGTCTCGTCGCGGCGCCCGGCAATAGCCTCGGCCACCACCTCCTCGGCGCCGCCGCTGGCATACATTTCTGCCGTATCGATCAGCGTGACGCCAAGGTCCAGCCCGAGCTTGAGGGCGTTGACCTCATCGGCACGGCGGCGGGCGTCCTCGCCCATCTTCCACGTGCCCTGGCCAAGCACCGGAACGGCTTCGCCGGAGGGCAGCATGGTCGTTCTTATGACTGTTGGCATGGCGTGCTCCCGGCGTGATCGGCGCGCATCGCAGCACAACCGCCGGGAGAAATCCAGATGACGGTCCGGACTCCGATCACGGCTGGTGCGATCACTTCACCGGATGGGCGGCGAGCCAGGCCTGCATATACTTGATCTCGGCTTCCTGTGCGGTGATGACCGCTTCGGCCAGCTTGCGGATTTCCGGGTCCTTGCCGTTGGCAAGTTCGACCTTGGCCATGTCGATCGCCGCCTGGTGATGCGGGATCATGCCACGGGCGAAGTCGACATCGGCATTGCCGGAATATTCGATCGCCATCATATCGGTATGCATCTTGTCCATCGCCGCCTTATAGCCGTCGGTGGAAGGGCTATCGCCGCCCATCGCCATCGCGCCCATGTCGTGTTTCATCTCTTCGGACTGCGCCGGAACGCTTTCGAGAAAAACGGCAACCAGCATTCCCGCCGCCATCAGCAACAGCACGATCTTCTTGGCCAAGGTCATTCATCGTCTCCATTTTGAACAAATTCTATTTGGGGGGCTCACTCAGAGTTTCAACGTCCTGAGTCGCAGCGCATTGGCAATGACCGAAACCGAGGACAAGCTCATCGCCGCGGCCGCCAGCATCGGCGACAAAAGCGTCCCGGTAAGCGGATAGAGCACGCCGGCCGCGACCGGCACGCCAAGCACATTGTAGACGAAGGCGAAAAACAGGTTCTGGCGGATGTTGCGGATCGTTGCCTGAGCGAGCGTTCGGGCCCGGACGATGCCGTTGAGATCACCCTTGACCAGCGTGATCCCGGCGCTTTCGACCGCGACGTCGGCGCCGGTTCCCATGGCGATGCCGACATCGGCGGCGGCCAGCGCGGGCGCATCGTTGACGCCGTCGCCGGCCATGGCAATGCCGCCGCCCTTGGCACGCAATGCCTCGACCAGCGCGCTCTTCTGTTCCGGCAGCAGGCCGGCACGCACCTCGTCGATGCCGAGTTTGCCTGCGATGGCTTTCGCCGTGCGCTCGTTGTCGCCGGTCGCCATGATGATCTTCAGCCCGCGGTCATGCAGCGCCTTGATCGCCTCGGCCGTCGTCGCCTTGATCGGGTCGGCGACGGCAACGATGCCGGCCAGCTTGCTGGCGACAGCGACGAACATCACGGTCTTGCCCTCGACTTGCAGCGGCTCAACCCTGGCTGAAACAGATGCGGTGTCGATGCCGAGATCAGCCATCATCGCAGCATTGCCGAGCGCGACCTTCTTTCCCGACACCGTGCCGGAAACGCCCTTGCCGGTGACCGCCTCGAAGCCGCTGGCGTCAGAGACCTTCAGGCGACGGTCGCCAGCGCCCGTGACGATGGCCTCTGCCAGCGGGTGCTCCGAGCCTTTTTCCAGGCTGGCGGCGAGCGCCAGCAATTCATCTTCCGGCATGCCGTCGACGGCGACGACATCGGTCAATCGCGGCCGGCCTTCGGTCAGCGTCCCTGTCTTGTCGACGATCAGCGTATCGACGGAGGCAAAGCGTTCGAGCGCCGCCGCTTCCTTGATCAGCACGCCGGCATGCGCGCCACGCCCGGTGGCGGTCATGATCGACATCGGCGTTGCCAGACCCAACGCGCAGGGACAAGCGATGATCAGTACCGAGACCGCCGAGACGATGGCAAAGATCAGACTGGGCTGCGGGCCGAAGACCGCCCAGGCGATGAAGGCAATGATCGCGATCAACACCACGGCTGGAACGAAGTAGAAGGAGACGCGGTCGGCCAACCCTTGAATCGGCGCGCGCGAGCGCTGCGCCTTGGCGACGAGCTCGACGATGCGCGCCAGCGTCGTCTCGGCGCCGACCTTGTCGGCGCGCATGACCAGCGAGCCGTTCTTGTTGAGCGTGCCGCCTGTCAAAGCATCGCCTTCAGTCTTTTCGACCGGCAGCGGCTCGCCTGATATCATCGATTCGTCGACGGAAGAGCGGCCTTCGAGCACGATACCGTCGACCGGAACGGCATCGCCTGGACGGATGCGCAGGCGGTCGCCGGCCTTGACCGCATCGAGCGACACGTCGCTCTCGGAACCGTCCTCGGCGATCCGCCGCGCCGTCTTCGGCGCCAGGTCGAGCAGCGCGCGGATCGCCGAGCCGGTTTTCTCCCGGGCACGCAGTTCCAGCACCTGGCCAAGGAACACCAGCGCCACGATAACGGCTGCGGCCTCGAAATAGACCGGCACCGTGCCGCCATGACCACGGAACTGGTGCGGGAAGATATCCGGAAACAGCGTGGCGACGACGCTGTAGAGCCAGGCTGCGCCGACGCCGAGGGAAATCAGCGTCCACATGTTGGGACTGCGATTGAGAACCGAATCCCAACCGCGATGGAAGAAGGGAAAGGCGGCCCACAGCACCACCGGGCTGGCCAGCGCCAGTTCCAACCAGACCTTCGTCCGATCGTCGATAAGGTCCCGAAAGGTCAGACCGAACATCGGCGCCATGGCAATGACCAGCAATGGCGCGGACAGCACCGCACTTACCCAGAAGCGCCTGGTGAAGTCGACCAGCTCCGGGTTCGGGCCCTCATCGCCCGTCGGTATGCCCATCGGCTCCAGCGCCATGCCGCAGATCGGGCAGGAGCCGGGCTTGTCGCGGATGATTTCGGGATGCATCGGGCAGGTGTATTGCGTGCCTTTCGGCATTGCCCGCGGTTCCGGCCGGCCGCCGAGATATTTTGCCGGCTCCGCCGCGAATTTCTCCTGGCAACCAGCCGAACAGAAATAGAAGCCCTGGCCCTCGTGCCGGAGAAAGTGCTTGGCGGTAGCGCGGTCGACGCTCATGCCGCAGACGGGATCGGCGGCGGTCAGGTATTTCTCCGGCTCGGCGACGAATTTCTGGCGGCAGCGCTCGCTGCAGAAATGATGGAGCTGGCCGCCATGCTCGGCGGCCGGCTTGCCGGCGGCCGGATCGACGATCATGCCGCAGACCGGATCGCGGACGACGGCATCCGCGGCGGACGGAGTTGCCTTCGCCGAGCAGCAACCGCCATGCGCGTGATGATCGTGGCCGGAATGGGTCATGCGAAAAAGCCCCTGTGTCTCGATGCTGGAGCGGAGGTAGTGCTTCCAGTAACTGGAAGGTCAAGGGCCAGTTTCAATTTTCTGCACCTGCCCCTCATCGAACCGCATGAGCGGAAAAAAACGCACGCATTTGTGCCGGTGTGCTATGGACGCGACCACTTTTTGGCTAACGGCGTCGATCCTATCCAAACGAAGTGCCTTGCAAATGAAATGTCTGGTCATCAACCTCGATCGGTCCCGCGACAGGCTCGCCCATATGACGGTCGAGTTTGCCCGGATCGGCGTTGGGTTCGAACGCATTGCAGCGATCGACGCGCGGGATCGGCCCGACCTCGCCCTTATGCCGCTGCGCGTCAAGCGCAAATTGCCCCTGCGCATGACGAATGCCGAGATCGCCTGTCTGCTCAGCCATAGGGCCTGCTGGGCGATCATCGCGACCGGCGACGATGCCTACGGCGCCATCTTCGAGGACGATATCGTCTTTTCCGCAAAAGCCGGCGCTTTGCTTGCCGATACCGGCTGGATCCCGGCCGATGCCGATATCGTCAAGCTGGAGACCTTCTTCAAGAAAACCACGATCGGACGCAAGCGCGTTTCGGCAGGCCACGGCTTTTGCGTGTCCAGGCTCCATCGGACCCATATCGGGACGGCGGGCTACATCGTTTCAAGACAAGCCGCGCGCGACCTCGTCGCCGGCACCGAGGATATCGGTATACCGGTCGACCACGTCGTCTTCAATCCAAGTCTGGCAACGTCGTCCAGCAAGACCATCTATCAGCTCGTTCCGGCCCTGTGCGTGCAGGACCAGTTCCTGGGTGACCGGGCTGTCGGATTGCCGAGCATGCTCAAGCAAGAACGCGGCGAGCAGCGTGACGTCATCGAGATGATCAAAAGGCGCAGGAAGACCGGAATCAACAAAATCAGGACCGAGATCAAACGGATAGCGGAACAGATGTTCGACCTCTGCCGGCTGCGACAAGAGACAATCATCCCATTCGACTATCGCGGAGAACGTATCCGCCCGCCCCATACCCAGCGCCGCGAAAACGCGCTATAGACGCCGCCGAAACGGCGAGGCCGACCACCACTTATGGCAAAAATAACCCTGAAGCTCGACGAATTGATCGACAGCGAAGCCTTGCGCCGTGACATGACCGCGCTGACCGCGGCCACGGCAGGCAACGGCGCTGGGCAGGCTGTGCGTACCGGCGTTCTCCAGCTTCTCAAAGGCCGGCTCAACGAGGGCCGCACGATCGCCGAACGCATGCTGATGGAGGATGGCGGCGGCACCGCCTGCGCCGCCCGGCTGTCGCATCTCATGGACGAGATCATCCGAGCGCTCTACGATTTCGCCGCCAACCATGTCTACCGCGTAAAAAACCCGTCATCGGCCGAGCGCATGGCCGTCGTCGCGGTCGGCGGCTATGGCCGCGGCACGCTGGCGCCGGGATCCGACATCGATCTCTTGTTCCTGCTGCCTTACAAGCAGACGCCATGGGGCGAGCAGATCGTCGAATACATGCTCTACATGCTGTGGGATCTCGGGCTGAAGGTCGGCCATGCCACCCGCAACATCGACGAATGCCTGAGATTGTCGCGCACCGACATCACCATCCGCACCTCGATCCTGGAAGCGCGCTTCCTGTGGGGCGAGCAGAAGCTTTATGACGAGCTCCTGCTGCGCTTCGACCGCGAGGTGGTGCGCACGACCGGCCCCGAATATGTGCAGGCCAAGCTCGCCGAACGCGACGAGCGCCATGCCAAGGCCGGCGAAAGCCGCTATCTGGTCGAACCTAACGTCAAGGACGGCAAGGGTGGCCTGCGCGACCTGCAGACGCTGTTTTGGATCGGCAAATATTTCTACCGGGTGCGCACCGGCGAGGAGCTGGTCGACAAGGGCGTCTTCACCGATGCCGAGTATCGGGAATTCCAGAAGGCCGAGGATTTCCTGTGGGCCGTGCGCTGCCACATGCATTTCCTCACCGGCAAGGCCGAGGAGCGGCTGCATTTCGACATCCAGCGCGAGATCGCCGAGCGGCTGGGCTACACCACCCATCCGGGCCTGTCGGCGGTCGAGCGCTTCATGAAGCACTACTTCCTCGTCGCCAAGGATGTCGGCGACCTCACCCGCATCTTCTGCGCGGCGCTCGAGGAGGAGCAGGCCAAGCATGTGCCGGGTTTCAATCGCATCTTCCTCACCTTCTCGCGCCGCAAGCGCAAGCTTGCCGGCACCTCCGATTTCATTGTCGACAACCACCGCATCAACATCGCCGACGATCAGGTGTTCGAGCGCGATCCGGTCAATCTGTTGAGGCTGTTCTGGTTCGCCGATAAGCATGGGCTGGAATTCCATCCCGATGCGCTGAAGCTTCTGACCCGGTCGCTCGGCCTTGTCGGCAAGGCGCTGCGCCGCGACGAGGAGGCCAACCGCCTGTTCCTCGACATATTGACCTCGGACCGCAATGCCGAGCTCAATCTCAGGCGCATGAACGAGGCAGGCCTGCTGGGCAAGCTGATCCCGGATTTCGGCAAGATCGTCGCCATGATGCAGTTCTCGATGTACCACCACTATACGATCGACGAGCACCTGATCCGCTGCATCGGCGTGCTGGCCGAGATCGAGCGCGGCGATGGCGAAAAGGTCCATCCGCTCTCGCACACGCTGATGCCCGGCTTGAGGAAAAGCCGCGAGGCGCTCTATGTCGCGGTGCTCTTGCACGACATCGCCAAGGGGCGGCCGGAGGACCATTCGGAAGCAGGCGCCCGGATAGCGCGGCGCATCTGCCCGCATATGGGGCTCTCGCCAGCCGACACCGAAACGGTTGCCTGGCTGGTCGAGAACCATCTCGTGATGTCGATGACGGCGCAGACCCGCGACCTCAACGACCGCAAGACGATCGAGGATTTCGCGGCGGTCGTGCAGTCGGTCGAGCGGCTCAAGCTGCTGCTGATCCTCACTGTCTGCGACATCAGGGGCGTCGGCCCGGGTGTATGGAACGGCTGGAAAGGCCAATTACTGCGCACGCTCTACTACGAGACCGAGCTGTTGTTGACCGGCGGCTTCTCGGAAGTGTCACGCGCCAAGCGGACGGCCGCGGCGCGCGAGCTATTGGCCGAAGCGCTCGCCGAATGGCCGGAAAAGGCCCGCAAGCGCTATGTCGGCCTGCATTATGAGAACTATCTGCTGGCGGTCGATCTCGCCGACCAGCTCCGTCATGCCGAGTTCATTCGCGAGGCGGACGCGGCGGGCAAGAAGCTCGTCACCATGGTCAAGACCCATCAGTTCGAGGCGGTGACGGAAATCACCGTTCTGGCGCAGGACCATCCCCGCCTGCTGTCGGTCATTGCCGGCGCCTGCGCTGCGGCCGGCGGCAATATCGTCGACGCGCAGATCTTTACCACTTCGGATGGCCGCGCACTGGACACCATCCTGATCTCGCGGGAATTCGATCGCGACGAGGACGAGCGCCGTCGCGCCGAACGCGTCGGCCGGCTGATCGAGGACGTGCTGTCGGGCAAGAGCTGGCTGCCCGAGATGATCGAAAAGCGGACCAAGCCGCGGCGCGGCGCCAAGGTGTTTCGCATTCCGCCGCGTGCCGAAATCCGCAACACACTGTCGAACCGGTTTTCCGTGATCGAGGTCGAGGGGTTGGACCGGCCGGGCCTGCTTTCGGAGATCACCGGGGCGCTATCGGACCTGTCGCTCGACATCGCGTCGGCCCACATCACCACCTTCGGTGAGAAGGTCATCGATACCTTCTACGTCACCGACCTCACCGGCCAGAAGATCGACAGCCCGGCGCGCATCACCGCCATCCATAACAGGCTGGTCGCAGCGCTCGAGGGCACAGCGCCCGAGCGTGGCGGCAAGGCCAAGGCGGCTGCCGAGTGACTGTTACCATCACTTTGTCCCAACCTAGAGCGGATCAGCTTTTGGAAGAATCGCCGATCCGCTCTAACTATTTGTTTTTGCGCAATTCCGGACGGAAAACCGCTATGCACTTTTCCTGGAATTGCTCTAGCAGGCAGTCTCCGAACGCATGAGCCTCGTCAAGAAATTCGCCACCGTCGCGTCCGGCACGCTGATGAGCCGTGCGCTCGGCTTCGGCCGCGAGATGCTGATGGCGGCAGCCCTTGGTACCGGACCGGTCGCCGACGCCTTCAACGCCGCCTTCCAGTTTCCCAACACCTTCCGCCGGCTGTTCGCCGAAGGCGCTTTCAACGCCGCCTTCGTGCCGCTCTTCGCCAAGGAGATCGAAACCCACGGCACCGACGGCGCCAAGCGCTTTTCCGAAGAAGTGTTCGGCGTGCTGTTCACGGCACTGCTGGCGCTGACCATAGCCATGGAACTGGCGATGCCGCTGATCGTGCGCTACCTGGTGGCGCCGGGCTTTGCCGACACGCCAGGCAAATTCGAGATGACGGTCGAGCTTGCGACCGTCATGTTTCCCTACCTGATCTGCATGTCGCTCGGCGCCATGATGGCCGGCATGCTGAATTCGCTGCGCCGCTATTTCGCGGCCGCGGTGGCGCCGGTGTTCCTCAACATCATCCTGATCGGCGTGCTCGCCTATGCCTGGTACAAGGGGTCGGACGCCCGCACCGTCGGCTTCGGGCTGGCTTGGGGCGTGCTGGCGGCGGGGCTGGTGCAATTGGCGATCGTGTGGGTGGCGGTGCGCCATGCCGGCATCTCGATCGGCTTTCGCCGACCGAAGATGACGCCCAGCGTCAAGCGGCTGCTGATCCTGGCGCTGCCGGCGGCGATCACTGGCGGCATCACCCAGATCAACCAGCTGATCGGCACGGCGATCGCGTCGGCGCAGGACAGCGCTGTTTCGTCGCTCGCCTATGCCGACCGCATCTACCAGTTGCCGCTCGGCGTCGTCGGCGTCGCCGTCGCGATTGTGTTGTTGCCGGAACTGTCGCGGGCGCTGAAGTCGGGCAATCTGATCGAAGCGGCCAATCTGCAGAACCGCTCGGTCGAGTTCACGCTGTTCATGACCTTGCCGGCTGCCGCTGCACTGCTGGTGATGTCCGAGCCGATCGTGCGGCTGGTCTATGAGCGCGGTGCCTTCGCCGCCAACAACTCGACACCGATCGTGGCGGCGATCCTGGCGATCTTCGGCCTCGGTCTGCCGGCCTTCGTGCTGATCAAGGCGTTCACGCCAGGCTATTTTGCCCGCGAGGACACGCGCACGCCGATGATCTTTGCCGCCATCTCGGTGGCGGTGAATGTCGCTACGGCACTGACGCTGTTTCCGAAGATGGGTGCGCCCGGTATTGCGGTTGCTTCCGCCGTCGCCGGCTGGGTCAATGCGCTGATGCTGCTCGCCGTGCTGATCCGGCGCGGCCATTGGGGCCGCGACGTGCCGCTGCTCAAACGCATTCCGCGGCTGGTGCTGTCGGCGGCGGTGATGGCGGCGGCGCTCTATTTTGCCGAACACTGGTTCGCGGCCAGGCTCGGCCCTGGCTCACCGCTGGTCATCAAGGCAGTAACGCTGCTTTCGCTGGTTGCCGGCGGGGCGCTGCTCTACTTCGTCACCGCCTTCGCCACCGGCGGCGCCGATTTCGGCATGATCCGGCGGAATGTCAGGCGCAAGGGCTCACCGCCTGTCAGGGAACCGTCGTCAGATCCGTAAGCCGGAACTCAAACATCAGTCTTCGCCGGACAACTCGTCGTAGACAGAACGTGGCAGCGGGTTGCGCGCCTGCTCGCTCAACTCAATGCCGAACTCGGCCCGGAGCCGTGTCGCCGTCTCCAGCGGCGTTTCGCGATTGCGCCGGCGCTCCAGAGCTTTCTCATTGTTGATGGTGATGGTCATCCATTTCTCATCAGATCGTATGCAGAACATGTTCCACCCTATCATACATATCGATGTCGGCGCCGCCCCTCATTGTCCTGCCGGGCATTTCTCCCCGTAAACGGGGAGAAAGTAGCTGACCACAACGCGGCGCCTCTCTGGTAACGTTGGCGATTAGCGAAACCGGCGATGAGAGCGTCTTTCTCCCCGTCTCTATACGGGGAGAAATGTCCGGCAGGACAATGAGGGGCGGCGCCGACTTATCAATCCGAGACAGACGCACAAGCGCGACGCCCAACAACAAGGAACAAGCAATCCGGCCTGAAGCAATTGCTCCGCCGCGATCGCCTACAGCCCCTTGATCCTCTCATCTCTCTCGTCCATAAGCGCGCCGTCGCAAGACTTTCGCCGCGCGCGGTTTCCAGCCGCGAGATTGGCTCCGAAAAGTCTGCAACTTTTCGGAATCACGCTTTTACGGCCCTCCACAAGCCATGAGGACAATCATGACCGCCTTCAAGCCACTCGTCTTTTCCGGCGTCCAGCCGACCGGCAATCTGCATCTCGGCAACTATCTCGGCGCCATCAAGAAATTCGTCGCCCTGCAGGACACGTCCGACTGCATCTATTGCGTCGTCGACCTGCATTCGCTGACCGCGCAGCTCGTCTATGACGACCTTGCCGATCAGACACGCGCGATCACCGCTGCCTTCCTCGCCTCGGGCATCGACCCGAAGAAGCATATCGTCTTCAACCAGTCGCGGGTCATGCAGCACGCCGAGCTTGCCTGGATCTTCAACTGCGTCGCGCGCATCGGCTGGATGAACCGCATGACCCAGTTCAAGGACAAGGCAGGCAAGGACCGCGAGAACGCTTCGCTCGGACTGCTGGCCTATCCGAGCCTGATGGCTGCCGACATACTGCTCTATCGCGCCACCCACGTGCCGGTGGGTGAGGACCAGAAGCAGCATCTGGAGCTGACCCGCGATATCGCGCAGAAATTCAACAATGATTTCTCGGACCGCATCGCCCGCCTTGGCGTCGGCGTCGAAATGCAGGTCGGCGAGGAGACGGTGAACGGCTATTTCCCGCTGACCGAACCGGTCATCGGCGGGCCGGCGGCGCGCATCATGAGCCTGCGCGACGGCTCGAAGAAGATGTCGAAATCGGATCCGTCGGATCTGTCGCGCATCAATCTGACCGACGATGCCGACGCCATCTCGAAGAAGATCCGCAAGGCCAAGACCGATCCCGAAGCATTGCCGGGCGAGCTGGACGGCCTGACTGGCCGGCCGGAGGCGGAAAACCTGGTCGGCATCTATGCGGGTCTGGCCGAAATCTCTAAGGAGGCGGTGCTCAAGGAGTTCGGCGGCCAACAGTTTTCCGTGTTCAAGCCGGCGCTGGCCGACCTTGCCGTGGAAAAGCTGGCGCCGGTCGCCAGCGAGATGCGCCGTATTTCGGGCGACCGCGCCTATGTCGACGCCGTCTTGAAGGATGGCGGCGAGCGCGCCGGCGTCCTGGCCGAGGCGACGATGAAGACGGTGCGCGACATTATCGGCCTGCTGCAGGATTGATCCCTGACCTAACACTGCCGCTCTGACACTGCCGAAATGACCGGCCGCTTGCGGCCAGTCAGTGGCGGTGGCAGATTGCGGCCCACAAGATACCGAGTAGACAGACATGGTCTCCAAACGCCTTAGCCGCGAAGCCGGCCATCGCCGCAAGTTCCTGGCGATCATCGACGACACGCCGGAATGCGAGCGCGCGGTCGCCTACGCCTCGAAGCGCGCGCAGAGCACGAGCGGTGTGCTGGTGCTGCTCTATGTCATCGAGCCGGACGATTTCCAGCACTGGCTGGGCGTCGAGAAGATCATGCGCGAGGAGGCCACCGCCACGGCTCGCGCGGCCCTCGACAGCTACGCCAACAAGGTGCGCCAGAAGCTCGGCATAGAGCCGGAACTGGTGGTGCGCGAAGGCAAGCCGACGGAAGAGATCCACAAATTGATCGAGGAAGACCAGGACATCGCCATATTGGTGCTGGCGGCCGGCGCCGGCAAGGAGGGGCCTGGACCGCTGGTCGGCGCGGTCGCCGGCAAGGGCGCCGCCTTCCCGATCCCGGTGACCGTGGTGCCGCAGAATCTTTCGGACGAAGAGATCGATAGCCTCGCCTGAATATCAGCACATCTCAAGGGGCATCGCAGAATCCCTAGCAAAACATTCCGCCAGCCAGCCATTCCGGTGATGCGTTTCGCTTGAATGTCCAGCCGATAAAGCCTATTTAGAATTATTCCAAACTATCTGCCCGAAACGGGTATGGAGACGGCCATGTTCATCCAGACCGAATCGACGCCAAATCCGGCGACGCTGAAATTCCTGCCCGGCAAGGAAGTGCTTATCGAAGGCACCGCCGATTTCCGCGATGCCACCAGCGCTGCAGCGGCTTCGCCATTGGCCGGCCGGCTGTTCGAGATCCCGGGCGTCACCGGCGTCTTCTTCGGCTATGACTTCGTCACCGTGACCAAGGACGGCCCCGACTGGCAGCATCTGAAGCCGGCGATCCTCGGCGCCATCATGGAGCATTTCATGTCCGGCGCACCGGTCATGACCAAGGCCGGCCCCGCCACTGAGACCAGCCAGACCGGCGAATTCTACGACAAGGCCGACGAGGAACTGGTCATCACCATCAAGGAACTGCTCGACACCAGGGTGCGCCCGGCCGTCGCCCAGGATGGCGGCGACATCACCTTCCGCGGCTTCGAGAACGGCACCGTGTTCCTGCACATGAAGGGCGCTTGCGCTGGCTGCCCGTCATCGACGGCGACGCTGAAGCACGGCATCCAGAACCTTTTGCGGCATTTCGTTCCGGAAGTGCAGCAGGTCGAACAAGTATCCTAGAGACTCGGTCCAAAATTCACATTCAAGCAAAACAAAAAACCGGGCCGAATTGCCCGGTTTTCTGTTTTGGACGTCAGTTGTTGCCTAGACGGTCCGCGTGTGATTGGTCTTACAAAACGATGACCTTGGCGCCGACCGAAGTGCGGTCGTAGAGGTCGATAATGTCCTGGTTCATCAGCCGGATGCAGCCCGACGACATCGCCTTGCCGATCGAGAACCATTCCGGGCTGCCGTGCAGGCGGTAGCCTGAATCGCCGCCCTTGTTGAACAGATACATGGCGCGCGCGCCGAGCGGGTTCTTCAATCCCGGTTCCATGCCGCCGGCAAACTTGGCGAGCTCCGGCTGGCGCTTGATCATCGCTCCGGGCGGCGTCCATGTCGGCCATTCGCGCTTCAGCGCGATGCGGGCAGTGCCATGCCATTCAAAGCCTTCACGGCCGACGCCGATGCCGTAGCGCATCGCCTCGCCATCGCCCATGACGTAATAGAGGAACTTGTTCTGCGTATCGACGATGATGGTGCCCGGCTTTTCCCTGGTGTCGTAATCCACCACTTGCCGGCGGTACTTGAACGGCACCTTTTCGATCGGGATGCGCGGCAATTGATAGCCTGCATCGGTCATCGCGCCGTAGTCGTTGGTGAAGATCCGCGAGCCGATGGTGCTGCAACCGGCGATAGCGGTCGACAGCGCAAGGGCGGCGACAATTGCAAATGACTTCAAGCGCATAAAAAGGTCCGATGCCCCGCCCAAAATAGTGCGGCTCGTTACGGCCGCTTTGTCTCAATTATTCATGCTGGCATTTGCTTTGCTTGCCAAGCGCGCGATGCGTATATGCGAGAGCTTACGTGCCGGTAACCACGTTACTATGGCATTTCGGCAACAGGCCTCACAGGATTGTGAAGGAAAATCAATGGGGCAGTCGTGCGGGCTGCCGGAAGTCGAGGAAGTCACCATGAATGTCGGGGATGCCGCCCAGCGCTCCGGCCTGCCGGCCAAGACCATCCGCTACTATGAAGAGATCGGCCTGATTCGTCCCCGGCGCCGACAATGGCTACCGCGACTATACGGACGAGGACATCCACCGGCTGGCCTTCCTGCGCCGCGCGCGCAACCTCGGTTTTCCATCGACGATTGCCGCCAGTTGATGGCGCTGTACCAGGATCGCAGCCACGCCAGCCACGACGTGCGCGAGATCGCGGCCGCCCATGTCTGTGCCATCGAGGAGAAAGTGCGAAGCTGATCCACGCCTGCCACGGCGAGGACCGGCCGGACTGCCCGATTTTGGATGGCGACAAGGGCGCTTCGGCGTCGGTATAAGCGCTGCATGTCGATGCGTTCACGCCTCGTGAACGACGACAAGGAAGAGGACATCCCCACATGGTTTCCATGACCGTCGAACTGCGCACGGTGGAAGGCACGGAAGCCGCGATGGGCTGGGCCGGCGGACACACGATCGTCGTCGACCGGCCCGAAGGCAGAGCAGGCGGCATGGGCCTCGGCTTCAATGGCGCCCAGTTGCTGGCGCTGGCGATCGGCGGATGCTTCTGCAACGATCTTCGCTATGTCGCCGAGGACATGGGCGTGAAGGTCGGAAATATCGCTGTCACCGTTACAGTAAACCTCGAAGGCAAGCCTTTGCTGGCGACGTCGGCAACCATGACGGTTTCCTGCGAGACGCTGGACGGCTCGGATCCCAGGACAATCATCGACAGCGCCAACGCAATCACCGCGGTCGGTAACTCGCTGCGGCGGGGGGTGCCGGTAGAGATCGAGATGGTAGAGTAGTTGGAAGCACCTGAGGCCCGGAAGCGACAAAGGAACTGGCACGCCATAAAAGGGAAACCGAGCGCTAAGCCTTCGCGCCAGTTTTGCCAGCGCCATCTGGGCATCGACTAGGTTGACTAGGCGTTGATGGATTGGGCATAGAGGCACCAAGGGTCTGAGGGCGGGACGGTGACGCATCGGTCTGCAAAACCGACGGAGTGGGTTCAATTCCCACTCAGACCTCCAGCCAGCCCACTAGCGCTTATTTGTTCCGCTATACTACAGACGCATTCAAAACTCGGCGCCCATCCGTGTTTGTAAAGTACATAATCGCCCTATAAAAACGGGTTCAAACCGTGAACAAAATCTGGCATGATGTCCGTCATGCCCATCATTTCCCCGATTCCCCTCAATCCCCTGATCGACGGCCGCCAGTCGGAACGCGCCATGCTGGTGCGGCGCGGCGTGCAGCGGCTATTGCGGGAAATGGGCATGCATGTGCTGCCCGAACTGTCGCTGGCCACCGGCCGCCGTGCCGACCTCGTCGCGCTGACTCGCCAGGGCGACATCTGGATCATCGAGATCAAGTCCTCGATCGAGGATTTCCGGGTCGACCGCAAGTGGCCTGACTACCGGCTGCATTCCGACCGCTTCTTCTTCGCCACCCATCCCGGCGTGCCCTCGGAGATCTTCCCGGAGGAATGCGGCTTCATCCTCTCCGATGGCTACGGCGCCGAAGTCCTGCGCGATGCGCCGGAGCACCGCATGGCGGCGGCGACGCGCAAGGCGCTGATGCTGAGGATCGCGCGGGCGGGTGCCGCACGGCTTTTGGCGGCGGAACTCGCCGGAGTGTCGGTGCCGGCGCTGGATGGCGAGAGCGAATAAGGCCGGCTGACTCAGCCTGCCGGGGCTTCATCCTGTGGCGTTTGCGCCGCCCTCATCCCCCCGCCGGGACCTTCTCCCCGTGAACGGGGAGAAGGAGACAGCCGCGACCCTTGGCGCTGGCCTTGCCGATCGCCCGTGAAAGATTTTTGATTCCTCACCGATGATTTCCACTCGCCTCGGCTGTCCTTACCAACAGGCGCGCTGGAATGGTCCTGCGGCGGAAAGAGAGGTGATCCATGGGATCGTTACAAGGTCAGAATGTCGTCGTCATCGGAGGCAGCCGGGGCGTCGGCCGCTCGATCGTGGAAGCCGCGCTTGGCGAGGGGGCGACAGTGCTTGCCGTTGCTCGTGGCGCAGCCGCTCTGAAAGAGCTCTCCCGGGCGACATCAGGCGTGAAGACGCTTGCGGTCGACGCCACCAAAGAAACCGCGCCCGATGCGGTTTTCGCCGCGCTTGAACCAGACGTCCTGCTGATCTGCGCCGGCGCCCTCGCTCCGTCCGCGCCGGTCCAGGAACAGAGCTGGGAGGACTTCTCGGTAAACTGGGAAATGGACGTCAAGGCATCGTTCCTGTTCTGCAAGGCTGCACTCCAGGGCCGGCTCAAACAGGGGAGCCGGGTGGTTCTGATCTCCAGCGGCGCGGCATTCAGCGGCGGGCCGCCGAACTCTGGCGGCTACGCCGGCGCAAAACGCATGCAGCTGTTCCTCGCCGGTCATAGCCAGAAGGAATCCGACCGACTTGGTTTCGGCCTGCGTTTCATGGCGCTTTCGCCGGCACGCATCATGCCGGGCACCGGCGTCGGCGATCGCGGCATCGACGGCATTTCGGCCTATATGGGCATTAGCCCAGCGGACTTCCTGGCGAGCATGACCGACATGCAGACGCCGGCCGATGTCGCACGGGCTGTAGTCGCGCTCGCCACCGGCCAGGCGCAGGGCAGCTCCTTCGTGGTGAGCGGCAGCGGACTTGCTGCGGCGGCATGAGGCGCGCAGGATGCCAGCCGACTTCAGCACCGCGGGCTTCCTATGACAGACGCTCCTGGCCCTGTTGAGCCATTGGGCCGGCCGATCCTCGGTCGGCTGGCCTTCGAGCGCTTGACAGTGGCTCATCGCCGCGAGCTTAAGCTCCACTGCTACCGGATGATGGGCTCGCTGCACGAGGCGGACGACCTCGTCCAGGACACTTTCCTGCGGGCGTGGCGCGCACGGTCACAGTTCGACGGACGAGGCTCGGTTCGCGGCTGGCTCTACACGATCGCCACCAATAGCTGCCTCAACGCCATCAAGGTGAGGTCGACGGCGCATCGCATTCTCCAGCAACCCGAACGGCCGCCCTCCGACGGGCGGGCCGTCGGCGGGCCCGCCGAACTCACCTGGCTGGAGCCTTATCCGGACGCCGAGCTTCCGGACCTCGTTGATGGCGAGCCCGGTCCGGAAGCACGCTACGAGGCCCGTGAAGCGGTGCAACTTGCCTTCGTCGCGGCGATCCAGCTTCTGCCGCCCAGGCAGCGGGCCGCCCTGTTGCTTTGCGACGTGCTGGGGTGGTCTGCGGTCGAGACGGCGCAATTGCTGGGTGGATCGACCGCTTCGATCAGCAGCGCCTTGCAGCGGGCCCGCGCAACGCTTGGCGAGCGATACACTCACGGACGCCCCGTGCAGCGGTCACGGTCCAGTCCGGAAGAGGCCCTGCTGCTCGAACGCTACATGCGGGCCTGGCGGACCGCCAACCTCGACGGCTTCATCGAACTCTTGAGGGAGGAGGCCACCTACCACATGCCGCCATGGCGGGAATGGTACCGAGGGCGCAAGGCGATCCGCGATTTCATCGAGACCGTATGGAGCAATTTTGCCGGCTATCGCACGGTAGCCACCCGAGCCAACGGCCAGCCCGCTGTCGGGGTCTATGCACTGGACCATCGTGACCTTGTTTGGCGACCCCACTCGCTACATGTCATTGAGCCCGCCGACGGCAAAATCGCTTCCCTGACGATCTATGTGCCGCCGCTCGGACCCGAACTGTTTGCAGCCTTCGGCCTGCCGCCGGTCTAAAGCGCGTCGCGTTTGAACGGATTCATGCGACGCGCTTTAAGTTCTTGTTTTTATGCATGTCGTTATCGCAAAACCACTGCACACTTTTGCGCGACATGCATTAGTCCGCTTCCGCCTCGCCCACCGCCGGCGCCATCAGCAAGACCGCTGCGCCGAGGATGGCGGCGATGAACGAGCCTGCCAGGATGCCAACCTTGACTGCGTCCTGCAGCGCCACGTCGTTGGCGAAGGCGAGCAGGCCGATGAACAGGCTCATGGTGAAGCCGATGCCGCAGAGCAACGAAATGCCGACCATGTGCAGCCAGCCGGCATTGACCGGCAGATCGGCAAGGCCGAAGCGAATGGCAAGCGCGGAGGAGCCGAACACGCCGACCAGCTTGCCGGCGACGAGGCCGGCGGCGACGCCCAGCGTCAGCGGCTCGACCAGGGCGGCGGGGCTCAAGCCGGCGAGCGAGACGCCGGCATTGGCAAAGCCGAAGATCGGGATGACGACGAACGGCACGATTTTGTGCAGACCGTGTTCGAGCCGGTGCAGCGGCGAATGGTCGAGATCATGGCCGATGCCGGCGGAGCGCTCGAGCGGGATGGTCAGCGCCAGCGCCACGCCGGCGAGCGTGGCGTGCACGCCCGACTTCAGCACCAGCACCCACAGGATGACGCCGAACACGAGATAGGGCAGCAGGTTCATCACGCGCATGCGGTTGAGCACCACAAGTACTGCGATGATGGCAAAGGCCGCACCGAGATAAGCGAGCGACAGGCCGCTGGTGTAGAAGATCGCGATGATGATGACCGCGCCGAGATCGTCGATGATGGCAAGCGCGGTGAGGAAGACCTTCAGCGAGGCCGGCACGCGGCTGCCGAGCAGCGACAGCACGCCAAGCGCAAAGGCGATGTCGGTGGCGGTCGGGATCGCCCAGCCGGACAGAACGGCCGGGTTGCCGCGGTTGATGGCGACATAGACGAGAGCCGGAACCAGCATGCCGCCGGCAGCGGCGACGCCGGGCAGGACGCGCCGTGGCCAGGTCGAGAGCTGGCCGTCCAGCATCTCGCGCTTGATCTCCAGGCCGACCAGCAGGAAGAACACCGCCATCAGCCCGTCATTGATCCAGTGCGAGACACTGAGTGGGCCGAGATAGGCGTGAAGGGCGGAGAAATAGACTTCGGCCAGCGGTGAATTGGCGACGATCAGGGCAAGGGCGGCGGCCGCCATCAGGATGATGCCGCCGGCCGCCTCGCTGTCAAGGAATTCGCGGAAAATGGATTTTGGCCGCTCGTCCCGCATATGCCCTCCTTCCACCCAGACTCTTATTGCCGGATGATGCGCAGTCGTTGCCGGCGACGCAAGGCGCCTGCCTAGATTCGTATTGAGCTCACATTGGCAGATCGCATGCCTCGGAAATTGGCCGAAACACCTATCGCTTCGTCATCCTGGGGCGGAGCAAGGAGCGAAGCGACGCGGCGCAGACCCCAGGATCCATGCCGTGACTTCGGAGCGTTGCCGCGATGCAGTATTCTGCTCCGTTTGCATTCTTCGCTGGGGTCACGGCATGGATCCTTGGGTCTTCGCTCCGCTTTGCGTCGCTACGCCCAAGGATGACGACACTGGGCTCAGCGCGGGGCCCGCTTGGCGAGTATCCGCTGCAGCGTGCGGCGATGCATATTGAGCCGGCGCGCGGTCTCGGAAACGTTGCGGTCGCACATTTCGTAGACGCGCTGGATGTGTTCCCAGCGCACGCGGTCGGCCGACATCGGATTTTCCGGCGGTGCGGCGCGTTCGCCCGCCGTGCGGGTGAGCGCTGCAAAAACATCGTCGGCATCGGCCGGCTTCGACAGATAATCGACGGCACCGAGCTTCACCGCCGTCACCGCCGTGGCGATGTTGCCGTAGCCGGTGAGGATGATGGTGCGGGCATCGTCGCGCTTCTCGCGGATGGCGGCGACAACATCGAGGCCGTTACCGTCGGCAAGCCGCATGTCGACCACCGCATAGGCCGGCGGATTGGCACGCGCCTTGGCTACCGCCTCCTCGACGCTCTCGGCTGTCTCGACCAGGAAACCTCTGGTTTCCATGGCTCGGGCGAGGCGCGTCAGGAACGGCTTGTCGTCGTCGACGATCAACAGCGAGGTGTCCTCGCCTTCAACCATTGCGCCAATCGTTTCGTCGCCAACCATCGTCTCTGGAATTCCTGCTGCCCGATTTTTACGCAGATATAGTTTTGAAGCGCCAATGTCCAATTTTTAGCACCTGTCAGGCCGTGTCGAACATTGTGGCAGAAGCTGATTCAGGATTGAGGAAGACGCTGCGCGGCCACGCTATCTGCACGATGGCGCCCTCGCCCAGCCCGCTCGAATTGCGGAAATCGAGCGTGGCGCCCGAGCGCTCCAGCAAGGTCTTGGCGATGAACAGACCGAGACCGAGGCCGCCGCCGGCTTCGGTGCCCTGGCGCGTCGACATATAGGGCTCGCCGATGCGGTCGATGATTTCAGGCGGGAAACCAGGCCCGTCGTCAATGATCGAGAAGGTGACCGCGGCCTCATCCCAGCTCCAGCGTATGGTGACGCTCTTGCGGGCGAAGTCGACGGCGTTCTCGACCAGATTGCCAAGGCCGTAGATGACGCCGGGATTGCGCCGCCCAACTGGCTCGGGACCGATGCGCTCGCCAGGCCGAAGCTTGATCGAAATGCCGAAGTCGCGATGCGGAGCCGTCACCTCCTCGACCAGCGAGGTCAGCGGCAGGCGGGAGAGATGCGCCTCGCCTTCAGAGGACAGGCTGGTGAGCCGCTTCAGGATTTCGCGGCAGCGCTCGCTCTGCGAACGCAGCAGCGTCACGTCCTCGCGGTATTTCGGGTCTTCGCCGAGCGCCTTCTCCATCTCCTTGGCGACCAGCGTGATGGTGGCAAGCGGCGTGCCGAGCTCATGCGCCGCGGCGGCGGCAAGACCGTCGAGCGCCGACAGATGCTGCTCGCGCTGCAGCACCAGTTCGGTGGCGGCAAGCGCGTTGGCGAGCAGGCGCGCTTCCTCGGCCACCCGGAAGGCATAGATGGCGGTGAAGGCGACCGAGGAAAACACCGCCATCCACATGCCGGCGACATAGATGAACGGCATCTCCAGCGGTGCGCCCTCGTGCCAGGGCAGCGGCAGATGGAAGAAGACCAGAAGGCTCGCCGCCACCATCACCAGCGCGCCGAGGACCGCGGTCAGCCGCAGCGGCAGCGATGCCGCCGAGATGACCACGGGCACGGTCACCAGCACGGAAAAGGGATTGGTGAGGCCACCAGTCATATAGAGCAGGCCGGCAAGCTGTAGGCTGTCAAAGGTCAGTATGGCAAAGGCCGAGACCGGGGTCAGGCGATGCGCCGCCGGATAGCGGAAGGTCAGCAGCAGGTTCATCCAGGCCGAACAGGCGATCAGCGCGAAGCACAGGCTGACCGGCAGCGGGAATTTCAGCCCGTAAGCAACGACGAGCACTGTCAGGCTCTGGCCAACGATGGCCAGCCAGCGCAGCCTGATCAGCGTGTTGAGGCGCAGCCGCTGGCTTTGCTGGAAGTCGGGGGTACGCAGGATGTTGATCATGGCCAGGGATTATAGCCGGGAAAGGGAATGGTGTGATGGTCCATGGTGCCTCGATCTCCGCCTTTAGGTGCCACGTGGCTTGGCGCGGCTGGTGGCAGCAGCGAGCAACGGGTTCTCCGGCCAGACATGCCGGGGATAGCGGCCGCGCATGTCGGTGCGAACATCGGCCCAGGAACCCCGCCAGAAGCCGGGCAGGTCGCGCGTTGTCTGGATCGGCCGGTGCGCCGGCGACAAAAGCTCGAGCGTCAGCGGCACGGTGCCGCCGGCGACTGTGGGATGCCGGTCGAGGCCGAAAAGCTCCTGCACGCGGATTGCCAGTACCGGCCATTGCCCGTCATAGCGGATCGGCACATGGCTGCCCGACGGCGCGTCGAAATGGGTCGGCGCCAAGGCCTCGACCTTGCGTTGGAGCTCATGCGGCACCAGGGCCATGAGGCCGGCCGAAAGAACGCCCGGATCGATCGCGGCGAAGGACGCGGCGCCTGTAAGAAACGGCAGCAGCCAGTCGTCGAGACGGTCGATGAGGGCGGCATCGGACATGTCGGGCCAGGGCGCGCCAAGCCCGCGATGCAGCCAGCCAAGCCGCTGGCGTAGCGTCTCCGCCTCCTTGCTCCAGTCGAGCAGCGACAGCCCGTGTTCGCGCAAGGCGTCAAGGATGGCGCGGTCCGCATCAGCGCCTGATGGCGCCGGCAGCATGCGTTCGGACAGCGTGATGGCGCCGAGGCGAACGCTCTCGCGCACGCGCACCGCTCGCCGGTCGCGGTCGAAACTGGTTTCCCGGCGGGTCTCGATCCGGTCGGCCAGTGCTGCGCGGATATCAGCCTCGTCGACCGCAGCTGCCGCGGTGATGCGGGCGTTCTGCGCTTTGCCCTGCAGGTCGGCAACGACCAGCCAGATCTCGCCGGCCAGCGGATCGGCGGCGTCGAGCATGGCGCCGGAGCCATTGGCCAGCACGAAACGGCCGCGCTCGCCGCGCGCCCTGGCGACGCGGTCCGGCCAGGCATGGATGAGGAGCGCTCCGGCACCCTCCCCCTTGAGGGGAGGGTCGATCCGCGAAGCGGAGCGGGGTGGGGTCGGTTCGGGCACACCATCGGCGACCCCACCCCGTCTCCCTCGCTTCGCTCCGCTCAGCTCGCTCGCCGACCCTCCCCTCAAGGGGGAGGGTGAAGCCTGCCTTGCCAGCCGCTCGGCAAGCTGCCGCGCCGATGTGGCGCGCGGCGATCTTTCGCTGCGAAACCGCATCAGCCGCCGTTCGAGGTCGGCGCCGTCGCCGCCGAGCCCGCGCTCGGTGAGCAGCACGGCGAGCATGGCCGCCTCATAGGCTTGACCGGTCTTGGCGGCCTCGGCAACCATATGGGCGAGCCGCACCGGCAGCGCCAGCTTGCGCATCGCTGCACCCGCATCCGTCAGGCGCCCTGCCCCGTCGATGGCGTCGAGCGCGCGAAGCAATGCCCTCGCCTCGTTGAGCGCCGGGGCCGGCGGCGGATCGAGGAAGGAGAGGCTCGCCGGATCGGCGACGCCGAAGGCGGCGCAATCGAGCAGCAGGCCGGAAAGGTCGGCCTCGAGGATCTCCGGCGGGGTGAAGGCAGGCAGTGCTGAAGTCTGCTCGGCCCGCCACAGCCGGATGGCTACGCCAGCTTGCGTGCGGCCGGCGCGGCCGGCGCGCTGGTCGGCCGATGCACGTGAAACACGCACTGTCTCCAGCCGCGTCAGGCCGCTGGCCGGCTCGTAGCGCGGCAGGCGCGACAGGCCGGAATCGATGACGACGCGCACGCCGTCGATGGTGATTGAGGTCTCGGCGATCGACGTCGCCAGCACCACCTTGCGACGGCCCGGAGGCGCCGGCCTGATCGCCGCATCCTGCGTCTTGCCGTCAAGCATGCCGTAGAGCGGCACGATATCGGTGTCTACGCCGACCCTGCCCGCCAGTCGCTCGGCGGTACGTTCGATCTCGCGCTGGCCGGGCAGGAAGGCGAGCACGCTACCGCTTTCCTCGGCAAGCGCGGCGCGGATCGCCTTGGCCGTGGCGTCCTCGACAGCGATGCCGGCGGGCCGCTCGTCATAACGGATGTCGACAGGAAAGGCGCGGCCCTCGCTCTCGATCACCGGCGCTTTTGCCAGCAGCCGGGATACGCGCGCGCCGTCGAGCGTCGCCGACATCACCAGCAAGCGCAGATCGGGCCTGAGCGCACCCTGCACGTCGAGCGCCAGCGCCAGGCCGAAATCGCCGTCGAGCGAGCGCTCGTGGAATTCGTCGAACAGGACCGCCGAGACGCCCGGCAACTCCGGATCGTCCAGTATCATGCGCGACAAGACACCTTCGGTGACGACGAGGATTTTCGTCCGGGCCGAGGTACGGTTTTCCATGCGCATGGCATAGCCGACCGTTCCGCCGGGCTCCTCGCCGATGAGTTCGGCCATGCGGCGGGCCGCGGCGCGTGCAGCGAGCCGGCGCGGTTCGAGCAGGACGATCTTGCCCGTGCCGAGCCATGGTGCATCGAGCAGCGCCAATGGCACCAGCGTCGTCTTGCCGGCGCCGGGCGGCGCCACCAGTACGGCGCTGTTGTGCGTTGCCAGCGCTTCGCCGAGCGCCGGCAGCACGGCGGACACCGGAAGTTCCGGCAAAGACTTCGTCTTCATCGAGCCCGCATATCAGCGGCCGCGGCCAACGCGCAACCGGTCGGGCAACTCACAGCCTCGTGCGCGTGAACGGATTCCAGCGGACGGTGCCGAGCCGCACCTCCTCGCGCACCATGGTCAGCAGCCCAGAAGCGCCGACGACGGCGAGGCCGACGAGCGATAGTGCGTCCGGATATTCCTGGAAGAACAGCGCTCCGAGGATCACCGCCCAGACGATCTGCGAATAATGCGTCGGCGCAATGCGGTTGGCGGGCGCGTATTTGACGGCGAGCAACTGCAGCAGCTGCCCGCAGGAGGTGAAGGCGCCGGATATGACAAACCATACCAATTGCCTGGCGTCCGGCAGCGTGAACGAAGTGGCCGCGGCGCCGATGCCATTGAAGAGCAGGCCGTAGCCGATCAGCACACCGAGTATGGTCGTGCGCTTTTCCTGCTGGGCAAGCGATCGCATCAGGATAACGCTGGCGGCGGCAAGGAAAGCGACGCAGAAGGCGGCGAGATGGCCGAGATGCAGTTCGCGAAAGCCAGGTCTGACCACCAGCATGACGCCGGCGAAGCCGGCAATCACCGCCGCCCAACGCCAGGGGCCGACCTTCTCCTTGAGGATCAGGGTGGAAAGGATGGTGACGCAGAGCGGCGCCAGGAAGATCAGCGCGTAGGCCTCAGCCAGCGGGATGGTGGTGAAGGCATAGACGCTGAGCACGCCGGACGCGATGCCGGCCCAGGCGCGGGCCTGCACCGCCCAGGGCCGCTTGGTGCGCCAGAAATCGCGCCAGCGCTCACCGTTCGGCCTGGTGAAGAGCATGAAAAAGCCGGCGAACAGCGTCGAGAAGAAGCCGATCTCGAACACGGTGAACTGCCCGCCCAGGCTTTTGACAACGGCATCGTTGCACGAATAGCTTGCATAGGCGATCAGGGCGAGCAGGATTCCGTTCGTCACGTTCTTCCATTTCCAGGGAGAGAGCAGTGAAAATATTGGCGCTCGGTGCGCATCCCGACGACATCGAGATCTTCATGTTCGGTACGATGGCGGCCTATGCCACGCAAGGCGCAGAATTGATTTTTGCGATAGCCACGGATGGGGCCAGGGGCGGCCATGGCGATCCGGCAGCGCTCGCCCGCGCCCGGCGCGAGGAAGCGATGGCCGCGGCGGGCCTGCTTGGCGCCACGCCACACTTTCTCGACTTCCCGGATGGTGTGCTGATTGCCGATGCCACCCTGATCGCAGCCCTCAAAGCGCTGATCGGCGAGGTAAAGCCGGATCTGGCGATCACCCATGCGCCGAACGACTACCATGGCGACCATCGCGCGCTGTCGGATGGCGTGCGCATCGCGGCGTCTTTCGCAGTCCCTGTCTTGCATGCCGACACGCTCGGCGGCACCGGTTTTTCGCCGACGCACTATGTCGACATTTCAGGGCATTTCGATCTCAAGGCCAAGGCGATCCTGGCGCATCAATCGCAGGATCCCGAGCGCTTCGTCGAGGCGGCGCGCACGCAGAACGAGTTTCGCGCCGGCCAGTGCAATGGCGCGGCCGGCTGCTTCGCCGAGGCGTTTCGCTTCGAGCCGGTCTTCCCCTTCGCCGACATCCGCGCCCTGCTGCCGCCGGCGCCAGTGATCCGGCCAGTGACGGTGAGCACCAAGACGGTCAAATAAGCGGCTCGCAAGCGCGCTGAGAATTCTGACTGCTTTACGGCTCTCTCCGGCCTAGTGGTCAAAATCTGGAACCGTAGGCCCGCATTGGGTGGAAAGCGGACAGCAACGCCGCCCGCTCTTTTCAACACCAGAGGTCAGTTGACAGATATTTCAGGCCTGAATCACAAATCACGACGGCTACGGTCTTCCCTGATTCCTCGCCGGCAAGGAGGCGAAGTGCAGCGGCAACATTGGCACCGGATGAGAAACCGCCGAAAATGCCCTCACTGCGCGCGAGCAAATGGGCGGTCTGGCGCGCCTCATCACCGGACACTTGAAGGTAGCCATCGACAGGTACGTTCTTAAGGAAAGCCAGGTCAGGCATTGAATAGCCACCACCCTGGATCGGATGCTCGGCTTGTGTGATCTTCTCACCCGCTGCGGCAGCAGCACCCTCGGGCTCGACGATAAAACACTTGATCAGAGGGCTGCGCTCTTTGAGCGCCTTTGTGACTCCCGCATAAGTTCCGCCCGAACCGATGAAGTCCACGAATGCATTGACAGCTCCGTGGCTGGCGTCCCAAATTTCCGGTCCGGTCTTATGGTAATGCGCAAGCCAGTTTCCATCCCGATTGAATTGATCCGCGCGGAACGCGCCACGTTCTGCCGCTACCTTCTTGGCAGTCTGATCAACGAGCGCCAGATCGCCGCCCGACACTTGACCCGGCACTGACTCCGGCAACTGGTCGACGAGGATCACTTCTGCACCGAGCGCGCACATCATTCGCGCACGCTCTTCCGAGTTGCCTTTCGACATCACCGCAACGAATGGGTAACCCTTGATCGCGCAGATGATGGCAAGGCCCGTGCCCATGTTTCCGGAAGTTAGCTCGACGACCGTTTGTCCCGGCTTGAGAACACTGGAGCGTTCGGCCTCCTCGATTACTCCCAGCGCCGCACGATCCTTTTTTGAAAAGCCTGGGTTTAGGTATTCCAGCTTGGCAAGGATTGTGCCTTTTACGCCTGCCTGTTCCGTCAACCTGTCGAGTCGAACCAACGGGGTTCCTCCGATCGCATCAACGACAGAATTCAGAACCTCGGCCATACCCATTTCTCCGGTGCTCGTAGCCCGCATCCCAATACATACCCAATAGAACTACGCGATGTCTTAAGGAACTTCCGCAACGGGTCGGGAGAGGTATTCGGGCACCAAGCGTCAGATTTTGACCACTAGCCTGCAGAACTCAGTCTTTTCCGGCCAGCGGCCCGGGCCGATCGCGCCATGCTGCGGTGCAGCGACGAATTCGCTTGCCTTGTTTAGTAAAAATTGCATCACTAAACAAATTACTAAACATCCGGCGCTCGATCGCGTCGTCATGTTTAGGCCCCTGAGGAGGGGGGTCGAGGTTTCTTGAAACCGTCATCCGGACGCGTTTCGCAAATGGGAGGAAGGCATGAAATCGACCTTGAAACTGACGTTGGGTCTGGCCTCGGCGATGTTGGCGTCGACAGCCGCTTCGAACGTCGCGCATGCGGAAGATCTGACGCTTTGCTGGGCAGCCTGGGATCCGGCCAACGCGCTTGTGGAGTTGTCCAAGGACTTCACCAAGGAATCCGGCATCGGCATGAAATTCGAATTCGTCCCGTGGACCAACTATGCCGACCGCTTTCTCAACGAACTGAATTCCAAGGGCAAGCTGTGCGACCTGATCATCGGCGACAGCCAGTGGATCGGCGGCGCGGCCGAGAACGGCCACTACGTCAAGCTGAACGACTTCTTCGACAAGGAGAAGATCAGCATGGACGACTTCGTGCCGGCAACCGTCGTCGGCTATTCGCAATGGCCGAAGAACACGCCGAACTACTGGGCGCTTCCGGCGATGGGCGACGTCGTCGGCTGGACCTATCGCAAGGACTGGTTCTCCAAGCCGGAACTGCAGAAGGAATTCAAGGAAAAGTACGGCTGGGACCTCGCCGCGCCGACGACCTTCGACCAGCTCAAGCAGATCGCCGAGTTCTTCCAGAAGCGCGAGATCGACGGCAAGACCGTCTACGGCGCCTCGATCTATACCGAGCGCGGCTCCGAAGGCATCACCATGGGCGCCATGGATGTGCTCTACAGCTTCGGCTTCAAATACGACAATCCCGACAAGCCCTACGAGATGGAAGGCTTCGTCAATTCCGACAAGTCGGTGAAGGGCCTGGAATTCTACAAGGCGCTCTATGACTGCTGCACGCCGCCCGGCGCCTCGAACAGCTACATGGGCGAAGGCGTCGATGCCTTCAAATCCGGCCAGGTGGCGATGCATATGAACTTCGCCTTCACCTGGCCAGGCCTGCAGAAGGATGAGAATGTCGGCGGCGACAAGATCGGCTATTTCGTCAATCCCAAGGGTCCCGACGGCGACCAGTTCGCGCAGCTCGGCGGCCAGGGCATCTCGGTGGTCTCCTATTCCGACAAGCAGGAGGCCGCGCTCAAATACATCAAATGGTTCGCCAATAAGGACGTGCAGGCCAAATGGTGGTCACTCGGCGGCTTTTCCTGCCTCAACGCGGTGGTCAAAGACCCGGGCTTCCCGTCCAGCCAGCCCTATGCGCAGACCTTCCTCGATTCGATGGCCATCGTGAAGGACTTCTGGGCCGAGCCCAGCTATGCGTCGCTGCTGCAAGCGTCGCAAAAGCGCTTCCATGACTATGTCGTCGCCGGCCAGGGTTCGGCCAAGGACGCGCTCGATGGCCTGGTCAAAGACTGGACCAGCGTCTTCCAGGACGACGGCAAGATGTAACCGGGCAAGATGTAAGGCTCGTCCCGAGCCACGACCCCAGAGCCGGATTATTTCGGATCGAAGACCCGAAATCATCCGGCCCCGGACCAAGAGCGAGTGAGCATGATGTTGTCCGAAAACCGCTTAACACTTTTCGGCATCATGCTCTGGTCCCGTGCCGCCCTTGGCACGGGACACAGTTCAGATAAATTCCAGTGTCGAGACTTAAAGTGACCGAAGCGGGACTGACCATGCTCAATCGGACTGCGGACAGCGTTGCCCGGGCCACGCCTGAGCCGTTGGCCCGCAAAGTCCGGGGCATCAGCGACAAGGGGCTCGCCTGGCTGTTCATCTCGCCGACGATCCTGCTGCTGCTCGCCATCAACATCTTCCCGCTGTTCTGGGCGATCTATCTGTCTTTCACCAATTACCGTGCCAACCGCCCCAACGAAGTGGTGAAGAATGTCGGCCTTGCCAACTACAAGCGTATCCTCGGCGACCAGGACATCTGGATTGCCATGCAGACGACGGCACATTTCGTCTTCTGGACCATTCTGCTGCAGACGCTGATCGGCTTTACGCTGGCCTGGCTGATCGACCGCAAGTTCCGCGGCCACGCCTTCTGGACGACCATCATCCTGGTGCCGATGATGCTGTCGCCGGCGGTGGTCGGCAATTTCTGGCGCTTCCTTTATGAGCCACAGATCGGGCTGTTCGCCTACGCCATCTCCTTCGTGTCAGGCATCCCGCCGACCGATATCCAGATGCTCTCCAATGTGTCCCTGGCGCCGTGGTCGATCATCATCGTCGACACCTGGATGTGGACGCCCTACGTGATGCTGATCTGCCTCGCCGGCCTGCGCTCGATCCCCGAATATATCTACGAGGCGGCCGAGGTCGACCGCGCCTCCAACTGGCGGCAGTTCTGGTCGATCACGCTGCCGATGGCGCTGCCCTTCATCATGCTGGCGGTGCTGTTTCGCGGCATCGAGAACTTCAAGATGTTCGACATGGTCAATTTGTTGACCGGCGGCGGACCGGGCTCGACCACCGAGGTCGCCTCGATCACGCTGAAACGACAGGCCTTCGAAAGCTGGCGCACCGGCTATTCCTCGGCCTTCGCCATCATCCTGTTCGTCGCGGTGTTCGGGCTCGCCAACATCTACGTCAAGGCGCTGAACAAGGTGAAGCAGAGATGAGCCTGACCACAGCCCATTCGGTCGTTGCACCCTCGGCAAACTCGAAGCTTATCGCCGGCACGATCATCGTCGCCTATGCGCTGATCTCGATCGTGCCGCTGCTATGGATCTTTGCCACCAGCTTCAAGACGCCACCGGACTCGATCGCCTATCCGCCGAAGATCGTCTTCCAGCCGAGCCTCGAGGGCTACTGCAATCTGTTCACGACGCGCACAAGGCAGACCCCGGAATACATCAACTCACTCGGACCGGCGACCGGGTTGTGCGACGAGACCGTGCGCAAGCGCAACATGGTGATCGCCGGACCGTCCAACTTCATGCCGCGCTTCGTCAATTCGCTGATCATCGCCTTCGGCTCGACCTTCTGCGCGGTGTTCCTCGGCACGCTGTCTGCCTATGGCTTCTCGCGCTTCAAGGTGCCGCTGGCCGACGATCTTTTGTTCTTCATCCTGTCGACGCGCATGATGCCGCCGATCGCGGTCGCGATTCCCATCTACCTGATGTATCGCGAGCTCGGCCTCTCCGACACGGCGCTCGGCATGATCCTGCTCTATACGGCGGTCAACGTGTCGCTGGCAGTCTGGCTGCTCAAAGGCTTCATCGACGAGATCCCGCGCGAATATGAGGAAGCGGCGATGATCGACGGCTATACGCGGCTGCAGGCCTTCTGGCGCACAGTTTTGCCGCAGGCGACCACAGGCATTGCCGCGACCGCCATCTTCTGCCTGATCTTCGCCTGGAACGAATACGCCTTCGCCGCACTCCTGACCTCCGGCACGGCGCAGACCGCGCCGCCCTTCATCCCGACCATTATCGGCGAAGGCGGCCAGGACTGGCCGGCGGTTGCCGCCGGCACGACAATCTTCCTGGTGCCGATCCTGGTCTTCACCATCCTGCTGCGCAAGCAGCTGCTGCGCGGCATCACCTTTGGCGCGGTGCGTAAATGAGCCTGACCCAACCCGCAAAACGCAAATCGCGCTGGCCGGTCTGGGCAAGGCGCGGGCTGATGGAGAATATCGCCACCGCGATCATCGGTATCGGCTTCCTGATGCTGTTCCAGCCGTTCGCGCTGTCGCTCTATACCTATTCCTTCATCACCATGCTCATTGGCACGGCGATGTTCATCATCGTCTCGAAGTTTCCGGAGTAGACGATGGCTGAAATCCGCGTTGAGCATCTGAGAAAGGCTTTTGGCGACTTCGTTGCCGTGCAGGACTCCAACTTCGCCGTTGAGGACGGCGAGTTCTTCGTCATGCTGGGACCGTCTGGCTGCGGCAAGACGACGACGCTCAGGATGATCGCCGGGCTCGAACTGCCGACCGGCGGCAAGATCCTGCTTGGCGGCGAGGACGTCACCATGCGCCGCGCCCGCGAGCGCGACATCGCCTTCGTCTTCCAGCTCTTTGCGCTCTATCCGCATATGAACGTCAGGAAGAACATCGGCTTTCCGCTGCTGGCGCAAGGCATGCCGTCAGCCGAAATCCGCCAGCGGGTGGAAGAGACGGCGAAGCTGTTGCGCATCGACCATCTTCTCAACAAGTCCGTCTCCGGCCTTGCCGGTGGCGACCGCCAGCGCGTGGCGCTCGGCCGCGCCATCGTGCGGCGGCCGAAATGCTTCCTGATGGACGAGCCGCTCGGCACGCTCGACACCGAATTCCGCGATCTGATGGTCCATGAACTGCGCGAGCTGCATAACCGCATCCACGCCACCACGGTCTATGTCACCCACGACCAGATGGAAGCGATGTCGATGGCCGACAAGATCGCGGTGATGAACCACGGTGTCATCGAGCAGTTCGGCACGCCACGCGAGATCTACGACCGGCCGGCGACCATGTTCGTCGCCGACTTCATCGGCTCGCCACCGATGAATTTTCTGGGCTTCGGCGGCGGGCTCGCGAAAGGGTCGAAAGAGATCGTCGTGCAAGGCGCCAAGGTGGCGGTGCCGGAGGTGCGCGAGGACATCGCGCCGGCCGCGATGGCACTCGGCATCCGTCCCGAACACATCCGCTTCGACGACGCATCGAAATTGCGCGGCGCCATCTACGGCACCGAGTATCTCGGCACCACGCAGATCGTGGCGGTGGAGACGGCGGACGGCATCATCAAGGCGCGGGTGCCGGCCGAGATCCGACTCAACACGGGCGACCATGTCGGACTGGCGCTGAGCAGCGCGCGGCTGTCGCTGTTCGACAAGGGCTCCGGCCGGGCGGTCAGGACCGCAATCCATGACGCAGCGGTGGAGGCGCGTCATGGCTGACGTGCACATCAAGGGCGTGACCAAGAATTTTGGCGAGCACACCGCCATCGACCGGCTTGACCTGCAGATCAAGGACGGCGAGTTCGTCGTGCTGCTGGGACCTACCGGAGCCGGCAAGACGACGACGCTGCGCCTGATCGCCGGGCTGGAACGGCCCGACACGGGCACGATCCATATTGCCGGCCGCGATGCCACCATGCTGTCGCCGGCCGAGCGCGACACCGCCTTCGTCTTCCAGCAATATTCGCTCTATCCGCATCTGTCGGTCTACGACAATCTCGCCTTTCCGCTGCGCTCGCCGGCACGGCGCTTCCCCGAAGAGGCGGTGCGCCGCCGCGTCGAGGAGGTGGCCAGGATGGTGCGCATCCATCACAAGCTGGATAACCGCTCGACGAAACTTTCCGGCGGCGAGATGCAGCGCGTCGCCATCGGGCGTGCCCTGGTGCGCAAGCCTTCGATCTACCTGATGGACGAGCCATTGTCGTCGCTCGACGCCAAGCTGCGTGCCGACCTCCGGCTGGAGCTGAAGCGCATCCAGGCTGAGCTCGGCGCCACCATGCTCTATGTCACGCATGACCAGATCGAGGCGATGACCATGGCCGACCGCATCGGCATCCTCGCCGACGGCGTGCTGGTGCAGATCGGCACGCCGCGCACCATCTATTCGGAGCCGGCAAACCTGCATGTCGCCGCAAGGCTCGGCCAGCCGGCGATCAATTTGTTGCCGGCCGGGCTGCTGCCCGATGGCGACATGCCGGCGGGAACCAAAACGATCGGCGCGCGTACAGAACATCTGTCGATCGGCAAGGCGTCGAACGGCCATGCCGACGGTGTTGTCGACTGGGTCGAGCATCTGGGCGACCAGAACCATCTGCATGTGAGCGTGGGGACCAGGAAGCTGGTGACGCTGACCGACCCCGACACGCAACTGGAAAGGGGCGACCGGGTGACGATCCGATACCGGGCGCCACTGTTCTTCGACCAGGCCGGCAACAGGATTGCAAACCGATGAGCATAGAGGCGATGAGCAAGGTTGACCTCAAGGCGCTGATATCAGCTGCCGCCGATACGATTGCCGCCCACGCGGAGGAGCTGACCACGCTCGACCAGGCGATCGGCGACGGCGACCATGGGCTCAACATGAAGCGTGGTTTCGAGGCTGTCAGGGCCGAGGCCGATGCGTTCGCGGCAAAGCCCCTGCCCGACGCATTGAAGGCGATCGGCACCAAGCTGGTGATGACCGTCGGCGGGGCTTCGGGCCCGCTTTTCGGCACGCTGTTCATGGCGCTCGGCAAGGAGATTTCCTCAGAGCCCGATCGCGCCAATCTGGCGACCGCGTTCGGCAAGGCCATCGAAGCGGTGGCCGCGCGGGGCAAGTCGCAGGTCGGGCAAAAGACCATGCTCGATGTGCTGCAGCCGGTGCATGAGGCGCTGCTGCAACGCAGGACCGGGCCGGAAATCGTCGCCGCCGCCGACAATGCGGCCAATGCCACCGTGCCGATGAAGGCTTTGCGCGGCCGCGCCTCGTTCCTTGGCGACCGGTCGATCGGCCATATGGACGCCGGGGCGCGTTCGACGGCGCTGCTGGTACGGGCCGTTGCCGAAACAATCGAGGGGCACGCATGAGCAATGTCGGCATCGTCATCGTATCGCACTCGCCGCTGGTCGCCGAAGGCACGGCGGACATGGTGCGCCAGATGGTCGGCGACGAAGTGCCGCTTGCATGGTGCGGCGGAAACGGCCATGGCGGACTGGGCACAAATGTCGAGGCGATCATGGTCGCCATCGACAAGGCCTGGTCGGAGGCGGGTGTCGCCATCCTCGTCGATCTCGGCGGCGCCGAGACCAACAGCGAGATGGCGGTCGAGATGATCGGCGAGCCGCGCGCGCAGAAGATCATCGTCTGCAATGCGCCGATCGTCGAGGGCGCGGTGATGGCGGCGACGGAGGCTTCCGGCGGCGCCTCGCTGAGGGAAGTGGTGGCGACGGCACACGAATTGGCGCCATCGTGAACGAACAGGAATTTTGACAGCATGTCCGCATCCGCCGAAGCCACCGTCCTGATCACCCACGAGGTGGGCCTGCATGCGCGCCCTTCGGTGAAATTCACCAAGCTCGCCAAGACGTTTTCGGCTGAGATCGAGGTGGCGCTCGCCGCCAACGGGCCGTGGTTCGACGCCAAGAGCATCGTCAAGGTGATGGCGGCCAAGGCGCCGAAAGGCACGATGCTGCATATCAGGGCCAAGGGCGACGGCGCCGGCGAGGCAGTCGGCGCACTGGTCGAGCTGGTGCGGCGCGATTTCGACGAAGGCGCGGACCATGTCCGGACCGCTTAAACTGACAGGCATTTCGGCCTCGGCCGGTTATGCCGAGGGGCCGCTGTTCTACCTCGAACCGGTTGCCGCGCGCTACGCCAGAAAGGCGACGGCAGCGGATGAGACGGCCGCGCTCGAGGCGGCGATCGGCGTTGCGGCAGCCCGGCTTGCCGGACTGATGGAAACAACCAACGAGGAGGCGGCCGGCATCCTCGAATTCCAGGTCGCCATGCTGGAGGACGATGCGCTGACCGGTCCGGCCTTCGCGGCGATCGACGCCGGCCAGCCGGCCGACATGGCCTGGCGGCAGGCGCTCGATGCCGAGATCGCCGGCTACGAAACCTCGGACCAGGACTATTTCCGGGCGCGCGCCGCCGACATGCGCGATATCAGGGACCAGGTGTTGCGCGCATTGACCGAAGACGGCGAGGTCGTGGCACCTGCCGGCGCCATATTCTACGGCGAGGACATCGCGCCGACACGTTTCCTCGAAACCGACTGGAGCTCCGGCGGTGGCATCGCGCTGAAAGCCGGCAGTGCCGCCAGCCATGTCGCCATGCTGGCGCGCTCGCGTGGCGTGCCGATGGTCGTGGGGCTTGGTGCTTCGCCGGCTCATCTTGCCGGCATCGCACTGCTCGATGCCGAGCATGGCGGCATCGTGCTCTCGCCGTCCAAGGCCGAGATCGAGGCATTCCGCCGGTCGTCATCATCCTTTGCCGCGCGCCGTGACCAAGCGGAAACCTATCTGGCGCGGCCGGCCGCGACGAAAGCCGGCACGGCGGTGCGCGTACAGGTCAACATCGCCGACCCGTCCGATGTCGACGGCATCGATATCTCGACCTGTGACGGCGTCGGGCTGATGCGCACCGAATTCCTGTTCGGCAAGACGCTGCCGGACGAGGAAACGCAATATCTCGCCTACCGCAAGGTGCTGGAATGGGCGGGCGACAAGCCGGTGACCATCCGTACCGTCGATGCCGGCGGCGACAAGCCGGTGCCGGGCTTCACCGTTGAGGAAGGCAATCCTTTCCTCGGTCTGCGCGGCATCAGGCTGTCGCTGGCGCGGCTGGAGGTTTTTCGCGTCCAGATCCGGGCGCTGCTGCGCGCTGCCATGTATGGCAATCTCAAGGTGATGTTCCCGATGATCGCCGTCATGGACGAGTATCAGCGAGCCACCGCCCTGTTCGCGGAAGAGCAGGCCGGGCTTTCCGCGCGCGGCGTCGCGTCCAAAATGCCGCCGCTGGGCATCATGGTCGAAGTGCCATCGGTGGCGATCGCGCCGGAGGCATTTTCCGCCATCGCCTTCTTTTCGATCGGCTCGAACGACCTGACGCAATATGTGATGGCGGCCGCGCGCGACAATGCTTCGGTCGCGCATCTGAATTCCGTTCGGCATCCGGCGGTGCTCCGCCTCATCGCATCCGTCGCCGCGTTCGGCCAGGCGAACAAAATTCCGGTCAGCCTGTGCGGCGATGCCGGCGGCGATCCGGCCTCGATCCCGGCGCTGCTTGAAGCCGGCCTGCGCGACCTCTCCGTGGTGCCAGCCCAGCTCGCCATGGCCAAGGCGGCCATAGCGGACGTGTCCGTCTAGGCGCCGGGATGGCCGACAAGACGCCTGTGCCCGGTTCGGAAGAGGCGATCCGCGCCTACAAGACGATCCTGTCGCAGGTCATCGACCAGCGCCCGTCCGGCATGCGCCAGCGCCTTGCCGACGCGCTCGGCAAGCACCGCAGCTTCGTCACCCAGATCTCCAGCCCGGCCTATTCGATCCCGATTCCGTCAAAACATTTGCCGGCTATTTTTTCGGTCTGCCATTTCAGCCCGGCCGAGCGCGACCACTTCCTCGCAGCCTACCACCAGGCGCATCCGGGCAAGATGTCGGTGGCGGCGGGCATGCGCAAGACGCGGCACGTTTCGCTAATCGTGCCCGATTTCGGCGACGACAAGCAGAACGCCGCGCTCGACCGCGCGGTCAACGATTTCATCCAGAAGATCACCAGCATCACCGGCAAGGGCGGCGGCTGATCGTTTCATGCCATTTGTTTCGAGAGGACGGCCATGAAGAAATTTCTGAATTCGGTGGATACGGTGCTGACCGAAAGCCTCGACGGCTTCGTCGCCGCGCACTCCGACATCCTGGCGCTCGGCGACGAGCACAAATTCGTCCGTCGCAAAGCGCTCAAACCGGGCAAGGTGGCGCTGATCTCCGGCGGCGGCTCCGGCCATGAACCGCTGCATGGCGGGCTGGTCGGGCCCGGCATGCTCGACGCCGCCTGCCCCGGCCAGGTGTTCACGTCGCCGACGCCGGACCAGATGCTGGCGGCGGCGGAAGCCGTCAACAGCGGCGCCGGCTGCCTGTTCATCGTCAAGAACTATGAGGGCGACGTGATGAATTTCGACATGGCCGCTGAAATGTCGGAGGACGTCATGCAAGTGGTGACCAATGACGACGTCGCCGTCGAGAACTCATCCTACACCACCGGCCGACGCGGTGTCGCCGGCACGCTGGTTGTGGAAAAGGTCGTGGGCGCCGCCGCCGAGCAAGGCATGGCGCTGAAAGAGCTGAAAGCGCTGGGCGAGCGCGTCAACGGCGCGACGCGCTCGATGGGCGTGGCGCTGACCAGCTGCACTGTGCCGGCGGCGGGCAAGCCGACTTTCGATATCGGCGCCGGCGAGATGGAATTCGGCGTCGGCATTCATGGCGAGCCGGGCCGCCGCCGCGACACATTGAAGAGCGCCGATGCCATCGCCGGGGAAATCTGCCTGGCGATCCTGGGCGATCTGGGTGACAGGGCAAAAGGTCCGGCGCTGCTCTTCGTCAACGGCTTCGGCGGCACGCCGCTGATGGAGCTTTACCTGATGTATAATAGCACCCGGGCAATTTTCGAAAAGCATGGCGTGACGGTCACCCGCTCGCTGGTCGGCTCCTATGTGACATCGCTCGACATGGCCGGATGCTCGATCACGTTGACCATGCTGGACGACGAGACCACCGCATTGTGGGACGCGCCGGTGCATACGGCGGCGTTGCGCTGGGGCATGTAGTGGAAGCCGGCTCTGGCCAGCACTAGTCTGGGGCGACGCGCTGGCTTCGCCGATGCTTTTCTGCAACCATACCAGCGCTATCGTCACCAATCGCAACGCTGCCCGGATTGATGCTGCCACCGCTGACGCCCGCCGATGAAAAACTGCTGCTGAACTATGCCGATCCCGAGGCGCGGTCGGCCAGCGATCCTGCGGCAAAAACCCTGTCGGCCTTACTGGCCAATGCCGAGTTCCACGGCGTCCTGCCGATCATGCTGCGCAAGCTGCAGGAGCATGGCGACGCGCATCTGCCGCAGGATGCGGCGTTGCAGGAGCAATTGTCCGGCTTGCGCCAGAAGGCGCCAATCGCCATCGGCCAGTCGATGCTGCTGCAATATCACGGCGACCGCATCATGAAGGCGCTCGCTTCGGACGGCGTTCCGGCGCGGATCGTCAAGGGTCCGGTCTTTGCCCGAAAGCTCTACCGGCATGTCACCGACAGGCCGTTTACCGACATCGACATACTGGTCGAGCCGGCCAATCTGCCCCATGCGAATCGGGTTATCGCAGGATGCGGTTTCAAGCTTGCCGGCGATGAAGCGCGGTCGCGGGAGCTGCAGGAGTTCAAATGGCTCGAACAGGAGAATTCGAGCCTGCTGATCGAACTGCATGGTAATCTGGTGCATGATACCGGCATGCGGCGACGCCTGTCGCTCGGCTTCGCCGAATTGCGCGCCATCGACGGCGAGGCAACCGACACGCCGGCCGCACTTCTCACCATCGCCATCGTCCACGCCTGCGGCGGGCATAAATTCCATCGGCTGCAGCTCTGCGTGGACGTGCTGCAGGGCGTTCGCGCGCTCCAGTCAGCGGAATCGGAAGTACACCTGCTCGAGGCGGCGCGCATGACGGGCATCGAGCTCGAGCTGGCAACGGTGCTCAACGTGACCGGCCGGCTGTTCGACAATGCCCACGCCCTTGAACTGGCGGGACGGATCAAGCCCGATCTGGGCATCCGCTTGGCCAAGTGGCTGATCACCAGGAAAACCCTGCTGAACGTCAATTCCAGGAACAAGATGGGTTCGCGTCTCAGCCGCGACGCTTTCCGCTGGATCCAGCGGCTTGCCAGGGCAAAGCCGCACCTCGCCTGAGAAGACGGCTCGGCGTGGTTGTCCTTTCAACCCTGCTCCAAGGCGGAGCGGATCAGCGGCGCGGCATCGGTTGGCGTGGACCCCACTTCCAGCGTAAAGGTCGGGACGGTTGAGACCAGCCGGGCGATCGTCGCCAGCCGATGCTTTTGCAACGGCAGCAGGCCGGTCATTCCGGTCCTGACATTATCCGCGGCAAGCGCGGCCATCGCGTCGGTCCTGGCCATGGCCAGGAGCCTGGTCTGGCCATCGGTCGACCGCGCGAGGTGGAGAAGTGCCGCCACCGGTCTGATGCTGGAATCTTCGACGCGCATGATCTCGCCCAGCCGTTCGAGCGCAACCGCCTGCTCGCCATTGCGATCCCATGAAGGGCCGAGGCACGGCGCGACGAGCGGAACCATCTCGGCGGTCTTGCGATGGATCTTCACGGCACGCGGCAGGCCCCAGGCGGTGGCCTTCCCAGACACAACGTTCAGGATCATGGCGTCGTCCGAGCAGAGGCCGAAGCCTTGCGAGGCCAGCGCCAGCGACGTCGTGGTCTTGCCGGTGCCGCTCGGTGCATGGATCAGCACCAAGGCATCGCTGCCCGGCAAGGTCAGGCCGGCAGTGTGCAGCATGTGCTGACCACCCGCATCAAGTGCTGCGTCGAGGAGTAGCATCCAGGCGGTCCAGGTGATCCTAGTATCCAGGCGGACGTGGATCTCGGCCCAACCCTGGCTGGCGTGGATCGCCACCGTCTGGCGGCCGGGGAAAATCAGGTGGATGAGGTCGCCATTATCGATCATCCGGCAGCGGCCGTCCTCCGGCACCTCGCCATCGAAGGCGAGAGATCCGCCTGGCGCCTCGGCCAAGGACTGCGTCTCCACGATGCGGATCAGAAAGTCCGGCTCGATCGGAGCCGTCGTGCGCAGGCTTGTGAGCATCCTGTCGAAATCCCGCCAAAGGCCAGGGTTCTTGGCCGATATGCCGACGACCTGCCCGTTGAGGGCATAGCGACCCTGAGCCAAAGGTTCGGTCAAGCGGCACGCGCCTTTCCGGCCTCGGCGTGGTGACGGTAGATTTCGACCATGCCCGGAAGGCTGTCGCTGACCACCGGCCTGCCATCGAGGCAGACCCAGCAATGCGCCGCCAGGCTCGGCGCCTGCATCGACCTGGGATCGACGCCGAAGCGCAGATCGGGATCGAAGCCGGCAAGCCGGAGGAAGCGATGGGCGAGCAGGCCTTCCCTGAGGCATCTGCGATCGCGCATCAGCCAGGGATGCCTGACCGTGCGGTTGACCGCCGCCACGATGTAGGACGACGGCAGGCCACGATAGGGGGTCGATGACTGGAGCGGCGCCCATTTCAGCACGGCTTCGAAATCGCGTTGGCCGATCAGCACCGGCATCAGCCGCGCGCTTGCCCACAGGTGGGCTCGAAACAGCGCACGCAGAAGAGGTCCGTCAGCCATCACGCAGCCGGGGCGGCGAGGATGCCTTCCGCCACCAGTTCCTCGGCCAGCGCCGCCATGTCCTGATCGAGCGTATCCTTATCGACCTCGAACTCCTGGGAAAGCAGGCCCACGATCTGGTCGAGGCTGCGCGCGCCATCCACCTTGTCGAGAAAGGCCTCGGTGGTGTCGTTGCAGGTGTAGAGCTGACCGCTGCGCGCCAAAAGCACGACGGCGCCGTCGCCGACATGCTGGATCGAGGCATCGTCCGCCAGCCGCAGAACCATTTCAGAGGCAATTTCGACCATGGGCCCGCTCCAGACCACGCAGGATTGCGGCAGAGCAAATAGCGCGACAACGCCACGCTGTCCATTGTCGGGCGGTGCCCAGGAGGCAATCGCTTCAGGTTCCGACCGTTGCGCCGATGTGACTCCCCCAGAAATAGTCGGTGACAGCCTCATGACAAGTCGCGCTTCGGCATTGTCAGGCCGACAAAGGGATTCTAGGCACAGTGTTTCTTACCCTGGGTAAGGTAAAAGCCCTCGATGCTGAGGAGACAACAGATGCGTTATAACTGGGATCGGGCGCCGACGAGCTTCGAACGTCATCGCAAGGCGCTGGCGGCAGCAATATTGATCGCAGGCGGCGTCGGGCTCATGCTCGCGGCATTGCCGTTCTAGGACCTACTGGAGCCGCCGGCCTCAGGGGCTTGGCCGGTCACTTCGATGAAGCGGCGGTCGCGGCCAAGGCGAGGCCGCCGAAAGACAAAATTGCATATGGTTGCAAAAAACCGCATAGGCTATCCCCGGCAAATCGTTCCTGGGGAGGAAGCTGGATGGCGTCACGCTATCACGAGGTCTATGACGGCTGGAAACGGGACCCTGTACGGTTTTGGGCCGAAGCGGCCAAGGCCATAGACTGGTATTCCCCCTGCGACAGCGTCTTTGACGCGAAAGCCGGAGTCTATGGCCGCTGGTTCAATGGCGCCTCCTGCAACACCTGCTTCAATGCCGTCGACCGCCATGTCGCAGGCGGTCGCGCCGACCAGATCGCGCTGATCCATGACAGTGTCATCACCGGCACGGTAAGGAAATTCACCTATGCCGAACTGAAGCGCGAGGTGGTGGCGCTGACCTCGGTGTTGAAGAACCGCGGCATCCAAAAGGGCGATCGCGTCATCATCTACATGCCGATGGTGGCGGAAGCGGCCATTGCCATGCTCGCCTGCGCCCGCATCGGTGCAGTGCATTCGGTCGTCTTCGGCGGCTTTGCCTCGCACGAACTCGCCACCCGCATCGACGACGCCAGGCCGAAGCTGATCATCTCGGCCTCCTGCGGCCTGGAGCCCGGCCGCGTCGTCGCCTACAAGCCGCTGCTCGACAAGGCGATCGAGATGTCGAGGCACAAGCCCGAAGCCTGCCTCATCCTGCAGCGCGAGCAGTTGCGCTGCGAACTGAAAGAGCACTACGACATCGACTATGCCGACGCCGTTGCCCGCGAGCGGGCCGCGGGCGCCAATGTCGACTGCGTTCCGGTGCTTGCCACCGACCCGCTCTACATCATCTACACCTCAGGCACGACCGGCCAGCCAAAGGGCATCGTGCGTGACAATGGCGGCCATATGGTTGCCTTGAAATGGACGATGGAGAACGAGTTCGGCGTCAAACCGGGCGAGGTGTTCTGGGCGGCCTCCGATGTTGGTTGGGTGGTCGGTCATTCCTATATCGTCTACGGGCCGCTGCTGCATGGCTGCACCAGCATCCTGTTCGAGGGCAAGCCGGTGGGTACGCCCGACGCCGGCACCTACTGGCGAGTGATATCGGAGCATGGCGTCGTCGCGCTGTTCACCGCGCCGACCGCTTTCCGCGCCATCAAGGGACAGGACCCAAAGGGCGAATTCATCCCGAAATACGACCTTTCGAAATTCCGCACGCTGTTCCTCGCCGGCGAGCGGGCCGACCCGGAAACCATCAAATGGGCGGAGCAGAAATTGAACGTGCCGGTGATCGACCATTGGTGGCAGACCGAGACCGGCTCGCCGATGACGATAAACCCGGCCGGGCTGGGCCTGCTGCCGGTGAAATACGGCTCGCCCGGCGTGCCGATGCCCGGCTTTGACATTCGTGTGCTCGACGATGCGGGCCATGAAGTGCCGCGCGGCACGCTGGGCAATGTCGTGGTCAAGTTGCCGCTGCCGGCCGGCTGCCTGCCGACGCTGTGGAACGCCGACGACCGGTTCCGGCAAGCTTATCTCGACGAATTCCCCGGCTTCTACAAGACAGCCGATGCCGGCCTGATGGACGAGGACGGCTATCTCTATGTCATGGCGCGGACCGACGACATCATCAATGTCGCCGGCCACCGGCTGTCGACCGGCGCGATGGAGGAGGTGCTTTCAGCGCATCCCGATGTTGCCGAATGCGCCGTCATCGGCATCGCCGACCAGATGAAGGGCCAGGTCCCGCTCGGCTTCGTCGTGTTGAATGCGGGCGTCGCGCGCGACACCGGCGCCATCGAGAACGAAGTGGTTGCCCTGGTGCGCGAGCGGATCGGTCCGGTCGCCGCCTTCAAGACGGTGGTGACGATCAAGCGCCTGCCCAAGACACGTTCCGGCAAGATCCTGCGCGGCACCATGCAGAAGATCGCCGACAAGGAAGAATGGACAATGCCAGCGACCATCGACGATCCGGCCATTCTGGACGAGATCACCGCGGCGCTGAAAGGGCGCGGCATCGGGTTTTAGTTGCCTTCGGAACGCGACAAGGGGGAGCGCGGCGTCGGACGAAGTCAAGAATTCATCCCGCATTGCAATCGTCTGTTGTGCAATGCAGCAATAGACCCTAGACTTTGCGTGGGGGGCCATTCCGAAGGCACCGCATGGCTCAGCAAAAAACCACATTTGGCGGCGTCGACATCCTGCGTTTTCTCGCCGCCGTCATGGTGATGTTCTACCACTACGGCTTCTGGGTGTGGGCATTCCCCGAGGGCGTTTCGGCGCGCGCGACGGGCGGCGTGCCCCCGCATCCGGAAATAGGCGGGCTGGTCCAGTTCGGATGGGTTGGCGTCCAGATATTCTTCGTCATCAGCGGCTTCGTCATCGCCTTCAGCGCCGAGCATTCGACGCCGCTGCGGTTTTTCGAGGCAAGGGTGAAACGATTGGCGCCGGCCGTCTGGATCTGCGCGCCCGTCACCGCGATGGTGCTGCTCATGGTCGACCTCAGTTGGCCGACGGACGCTGTCATCAGGCTCGTCCGCACCGCTCTGTTCGTTCCGTTCAACCCCTGGGTCGACAGTGTCTATTGGACACTCGGCATCGAGATCGCCTTCTATGCCATCGTCTGGGTCCTGCTGCGGCTCGGCCGCTTCGACCTGATGGAAGCGGTGGCAATTGCGCTCGGCGCGATCAGCACGCTTTTCTGGTGCCTGTATTTCCCATTCGACTGGTCCGACCTTGCCGAGGCGCGCTGGCTCGATCTCGCTCTGGTGCATCACGGATGTTTTTTCGCCACTGGCGTGCTGTTCTGGCTGATGCGGTTCAAGGCCGTGACACCCACCCGCCTTGTCTTCTGCGCCCTGTTTCTGGCCGGCGGCGTGCTGCAGATCATCAGCGCGGTCGACGTCCGCAGCGTCAAGGTCGAAGCGGCGATGCCCTACGCGCCGCCGATCGTCCTGTTTCTCGCCGCCATGGCGCTGATGGCATGGTCGTTGCGACTTAATCTCTCCTGGAGCGGCTGGCGCCGGATCGGCCTGATGACCTATCCCCTCTACCTGATCCACGACGTGGTCGGCGCAGCCCTTCTTGGCGCCCTGGTGCGCGCCGGGGTGCCATATCTGCTGTCGATGATGGTTGTCGGAGCAACCATGATCGCAGCGAGCTGGCTGGTCGCGATCGAGGCCGAACCACGCATCCGCCTCCTGCTCGACCACACCATTTTCCGCTATCGCCTCAGGGCGGCGTAACGCGCCGGAGTGTTTAGCCGGGCTACGGGGGCAAGCGGGCGGGCCGCGGCGACCGCCTCAGGCGTTTGCCTTCTTCCGGGCTTCCGACTTTTCCAGATAGTAGGTCGAATATTTGTCGAAGAATTTTTCCGATCCGCCCATCGATCCATATTTCGCCAGCTTCTTCAGATCGACCTTGTTGAGGACGACGCCGACGATCTTGTTGGCGATATAGGGTTCCGAACTCAGCATGGACTGCACCATGGCACGCGGCGTGCGCCCCCACTCGGTGACGAGAATGAAGCCGTCGGCAAGCGGAGCAAAGGCCTTGGCGTCGACCACGGGGCCGAGCGGCGGCAAATCGACGACGATATATTCGAAGGTTTCCTTGGCGTTATCGATAAAACGCCGCATGCCGGACGACGACAGCAGCTCGCTCGTATGCGAAAAATGACCACGCAGGACCGCCGGGACGATCGCCAGCTTTGTCTGCCGGTCGATCTTGCCGACGGACTGCCAGGTCTGCCCGCTGACCACTGCTTCCATCAGCCCCTGCTCGGCCTCCATGCCAAGGCCGCGGCTGAGGCCGGGATTGCGCAGATCGCCATCGACCAGCAGCGTCCTCGATCCGTTGGCGGCAAGCAATCCGGCCAGGTTAGCCGCCACCGTCGACTTGCCCTCACTGGGCAGGACCGAAATCACGCCGATGACCCGGCTGCCTTGCCCTTCCATCACCACGTCGAAAGCGATCTTGGCGCTACGCAGCGTTTCGGAGAACATCGACGCCGGGGCGTCGACGGTCACCCGCATGCGCGCACGTTTTTCGGCGCTCGACAATGATTTAGTGGCATTTTGGGACTTGGCGGTTTTGGCATCCGCCTGCCCATCGTCGCGCTTGTCGTCCTTGGCGGCCTTGCTGCCGATGATCGGCAGGTAGCCGAGGAATTTGAGACCGACGCGATCGCGAACGTCCTCACCGGTCCTGAAGAACCGTTCCCTGAATTCGTTCAGCCCACCCAAGCCGGCTCCCAGCATCATGCCCAGCACAAGCGACAAGCCCAGCACAATGGAAGTGCGCGGGCTTGCGGCGGACTGCGGCATCGACGCATCCGATATGACGCGGATCTTGCCGACCGGGAAGGATTGCTGCTGGGAGGCTTCCTCATAACGGCCCAGGAACGTCTGATAAAGCGTCGCGAGCGCCGTTGCCTTCTGGTCCAGTTCCCGCAGCTTGACCTGCGACTGGTTGTCGATGGAACTCTTGCCGGCCGCCAATGCGACATTTGCGCGGAGCGCCGTCTCACGCGCGAGGGCGACCTCGTATTCGTTGCGATAGCCTTCGGTCAGTTGCTTCAGCTCGCCGAAGATCTGCGCCGATATATCGGCCTTTTCCTTGGCAAGCGCGACCGCCTGAGGATGCTGAGGTCCGAAATTGGCTTCGACATCCTGCTGCCGCTTGGCGACAGCGAGATAGCGGGTCTTGAGCGTTGCAATGACCGAGCTGCTCGGCTGGTCGCTCGATATGGCGGCATCCTTGAAGGCGTTGTCCGAGCCGCTTTCGATGATCGTCTTGTATTGTTGGTAGCGGGCGCTGGCGCGCGCGGTATCGGCCTGAGCGACAATGAGCTGGGCATTCAGGTCGGCCAGTTGCTTGTCGCTGATCAACTGGCCGTCATTGACGGACAATCCATGTTCGGCCCTGAACTTCTCGACGGCGAGCGCCGCGGCTTGCGAACTCTCGCGAAGCTCCGTCAGCCGGCCTTGCAGCCAGACCGCCGCCCGCTCGGTGGCATCGAAGCTGGCATCGAGCTGATCGGCGAGATAGGCGTCGGCATAGGCTTTGGTGATCGCGGTCGCAAGCGCCGGATCCTTCGCCGGATAGGCGATGGAGATCACAAAGCTTCGGCCGCTGCGCGCGGCTTGCACCTCACTTTGCAGTTTGAGGATTGCGTAATCGCGGCCTGACGAAGCGATCATCGCGTCACGCGTCGCCGGATCGAGCTGGCTGATGTCGACGCCGCCCACGACGGGGTTGGGGCGGAAATACCGGATCACGCCGCGCACGAAGCCGACGGCCTTCGCCACGGCCGATGTCGGAGGGCTCATGAAAGCATCGTTGTGATCAAGCTTCAGCTTGTCGACAACCACCGCCGCCAGCCTCGACGACTGGAGAATCTCGAGCTGGCTCAGAATGGCCGAGTCAGTCTGCATGCTGACCGATGCCGCCGAAATATCGTCGACGACCTTGTTCAAGCCTTCGTCGATCAGCACGCTGCTCGTGGCAATATAGGTGGGAGGCGTGGTCTGCAAATAGAGCACGCCCAGAAAAAGACCGATGGCGGCAGATACGGCAACCACCTTCGCCTGCCTCGCCGCCATGGCGAGCAGGCGCTCGACATCGATGAAATCTTCGGCGCTTGCCGCGTCAGAACTCGGCAATGGCTTCCTCTTGTCGAGAGGAAAGTTGGCATAATTCATCTTCGGTCCAATTCCAGTTTGCAGGTGCGATCGGGAGCATCAGCGAATATGCGATGCAAACGTCATGCCAGATATCGCGAGACCTGGCGGCCAAACGCTTCGGCTTGTCCTTGCGTCGCCATTATACGCTGATGCTCCCAAAAAATGGGCATTATGCGGCTTCGACCCGGCGCTCATGTGACCGGACGAACTCCTGAAGCATCTCGAAGATCGGCTCCTTCATGTCATCGCGCGCCAGCGCGAAGGCAATATTGGCCTGGATGAACCCTTCTTTCGAACCGCAGTCGAACATGCGACCGTTGAACGGCTGGGCAAAGAAGGCCTGGTTTTGCGAGAGACGGACCATGGCGTCGGTGAGCTGGATTTCATTGCCGGCGCCGCGTTGCTGATTGCTCAAAAGTGAGAAAATCTCGGGCTGCAGAATATAGCGGCCGTTTATGTAATAGTTCGACGGCGCATTGGCCGGAGCCGGCTTTTCGACCATGGCCGTCACCTCGAAGCCCGAGCCGACATCGGCGCCGCGGCCGACGATACCGTATTTGCTGGTCTCAGTCGGGTCGCAGCGCTCGACGGCGATGACGTTTCCACCGGTCTCGGCATACAGGTCGGCGACTTCGGCAAGGCATCCACGCCCGCCGAAGGACACCATGTCGGGCAGCAGCAAGGCGAAAGGCTCGTCGCCGATGACCTCGCGTGCGCACCAGACCGCATGGCCGAGACCTTGCGGCGACTGCTGGCGGATGAAGCTGGTGGCGCCGGCCACCGGAAGCAGGCTTTCGAGCGACAGAAGCTGCGCCTTCTTGCCGGTCTGCTCCAGGGTTCCGATCAGTTCGGGGTGCAGGTCGAAATAGTCCTCGATGACCGCCTTGTTGCGACCGGTCACGAAGACGATGTGCTCGATGCCGGCTTCGAACGCCTCGTCAACCGCATATTGCACGACAGGCCTGTCGACGACCGGCAGCATTTCCTTCGGCATGGATTTGGTTGCCGGCAGGAATCGCGTCCCAAGCCCCGCCACCGGTATGACTGCCTTCCTGACTTTCTTCATCGCATGTTCCTTCTGAGGAGATCGAATTCAACCTGTCGCAGGCCCTTGAAAACCATTTTCACCTGCCTGCACCCTTCACCTCCCCCGCACCCACGGCAAATTGCGCCGCAACCTTTCGCAGCCGGACGGCGATCGGCATGCCCATATGCCTGACCGCCGCCGGATCGCTGAGCGCCGTCCATATCGCTTTGAGCGGGGACCGCGCCTTGATGTGCTGGACCAGCGACAGGAACGACGCCGCCTTGCGCAGGCTGCGCGTGCGCCTTGCGAAAGCGGCCTCGGCCTTTGCGTCCATCGAATGCGTTCTGGCGAAGACGATATCGGCCTTGCGCATCGCCTCGACGTGATGAAGTTCGAGCACGCGGGAAATCGAGCCGGTGCGGATGTGGTAGACATAGCCGGTCGTCGGCTCGACCACGCATTTACCGCCCTTGGCCAGCGCACTGGCCAACAGGATGTAATCCTCGCCGATGATCAGGTCCTCATCATAACGAAGCCCGTTTTCGTTCAGGAACTGGCGCTGGAAGATCGGCTTGAGATAGCCGAGGTTGAACCTGGATTCGAAGACCACATTGCCGGCGATGTAGTCCGCCAGCGAGATTTCACTCAAGCCTTCGAAATAATCGGCCGGGAACATCGTCTCTTCGGCGACGCCGTCCTCGCGAACGACCTGGAGATTGTCGACGGCGATCTCGGCGCCGGCTTTCTCGGCGCGCGCAATCATGGCGCACATCCGCCCGGGATAGACGGCATCGTCGGAATCGAGCACCGCGACCCATCGGCCACGGGCAAGTTCGAGGCCGGCATTCCTGGCGCCGCCTGGGCCGCGGTTCGCGGGAAGGGCGACGACGCGCACGATATCTTGCGGCCAGGCATTCGCCAGGTCGAGCGTCCGGTCGTGCGACTTGTCGTCGACAATGATGACCTCGACGGAGACGTCGCGCTGGGCGATGGCGCTACGAACCGCCCGGTCGAGGGTCGCCTCCGCATTGTAAGCGGCAATGACAAAGCTGACGTCAGGCTGCACGCTTGCCCCCTTGCTGCGGCGAGGGCAGGCCATATTGGTGGATCTCACGCACGCCGACCAGACCGCTGACGACACCGACATGCATGATGCCGCGAAGCACGCTGCGGTTCCTGCGCACGGGATTGATGGCGACCGGGATCGCCGATGCGAAGCAATACACCGCCTTTGCCGAGGCGAGGCCGATCTCTTTCGCACGCCGGACACCGCCTGCGTTATGTCCGAGCAGGTGACCGTGCGTCTGTCCGAAACGAAAGCGGCGACGTCTCAGCCAGTCGAAGGCCGCCCTGGCGCGCGGCACCACTTCGTCAACCCAGGCCTCAGGCGAAAAGGCGATCCGGCCGCCGGCCTTGACCATCTGGTCGAAGAATTCGGTGTCCTCGCCGCCGGTCTGGCCACGCGCCAGGCTGAAGCGCCGACCGCGAAGACTGTCGGCGCTCATGCTGAGCAGGACGTTGCAGGTGTAGCCGGTGCGGATCTCGCCGCGCACCCAGACCGGCAAGGTCGAGTGGAAATCACCTTTCCGCATCCAGTCGGGCGCATCCGCCGCATAGACCGCCCGCACCGGGCCGAGCACGGCCGTGGCACCACTCGCCTCAGCCACGGCGACCAGTTCGGCCAGCCAGCGCGAAGACGCCGTTTCGTCGTCATCGATGAAAGCGGCGAAATCCGACGTGCTGGAGTCCAGGCAGGCATTGCGGGCGATCGAGATGTTGCGCGCCGGCGCATGCCGGTAGCGAATCGGCAACTTGAGCTCTTCCATCAGCCTCGTCACCAATGGCTCGGCCGTCGGCGCGTCGTCATTGTCGGCGACGATGATGCTGATATCGAACCCCGAAGGCATGTCCATGGCGGCCAGGGAACGAAGCGTGTCGGCAAGCTCCGGCCGCCGAAATGTGCAGACGCAGATGTCGATGCTTCTGTTTTTGCCGGCATTGCCCATCACGCCACCCCGCGCTGCGATCGAGGTCCAAGGAGTTGCAGCCAGAAGCCGACAGACCAGCCGAAATGCATGACCATCGCCGAGAGCCCGGCCAGCGCAATATGGGGATTGCGCTGACTGATGGCGGTCCACACGCCATAGCCGAGGCAGACCGACGCCCACAGCAGGAGCGGCACGGCCGCCAGCCAATGGACGAAGGAGAAGGCCGCGAGCAGGACCACCGGGAACACCAGAAGCGGCACCATCTGCCGGACCTTCGGGATCATGCGGTGCTTGAGAACGTTCCTTGCCCGGCCACGGCCATAACCGAGATACTGGAAATAGAGGCCCTTCAGCGACGAGCGTGGATAGTAGATCATCTGGGTCTTGCCGCTGATCCAGATCCGGTAGCCGGCCTGGCGGAGCCGGTAGTCGAGCTCGGCATCCTCGTTGTGACTGAACGTCTCGTCATAGCCGCCCACCGCCGTGAAGGCCGATATCCGCATCAGCGCATGATGACCGTGATCGACCCACTCTCCCACTGAGAGATGCCGGTGCTTGGAGCCGCCCGTGCCGAGCTTGGAATTCTGCGCCGCAGCGGCGGCTTTCTGCACGGTGCCGCTGCCGCTGGTCAGCATCGAGACGACCACCGAATCCGCGCCGGTGGCCAGCGCCTCCTCGACCAGCCGATCGCAATAGTCCGAGGGATAGCCGCCATGCGCATCGATGCGGATGAGATACTCAGTGCCTTCGCCGTAACGGGCGACGGCGAGATTGATCGCCGCGCTCTGCAGGCGCTTTTCGTTGTGGAGCAGGATGACGCGCGGATCCTTGCCGGCGATCTCCTCGACGATGGCCCTTGTGCCGTCGGTGCTGCCGCCATCGGCGACAACGATACTGGCGCCGAGCCTCTCGGCCGCCGGCCGAAGCTGATGAAGCAGCGCACCGATATGGGCCGCCTCGTTCAGGCACGGAATCACGATCAGGCTGGACGGAAGCATTTCGGTTTGCGTCATCGACCCGTGTCCATCTCCAGCCATGCTACGCCAGTGCCTCGGCGGCATAGGGATCGGGCACAGAAGCCAAGCCGCGAAGTTTCTCGACCAGCGCCCGGCAATCGCCGCGATCGTGGCTCCAGGTTCGCGGATTGCGGGCAAGAACACGCGCCCGCAGCGTCCCGAAACGATGCTCCTCCATATCGCCGAGGGCAGCTTCGAGCGCCTCGGGCGTCGCCTCGGGCAAAAGAACGCCGATGCCCTGTCGGTCGAGGAACCGGCCGGTTTCGGTGTTGCCCATCGAGATCGGCACGGCGCCGAAGCGGCAGCCCTCATAAAGGCGGTTGGGCAGCAGCCATTCGGAATTCAGCCCCTGTTCGAAAAAATCGATGGCCCAGGAAAAATGAACTTCCCCGTAGATCGCCGCCATGTCCTCCGGGTTCCGGTAGGGTCCGCCGAACGAGAGCCATGGCTCGGCTTCGACAAAGCCGTGAAAGTCCGGAAATTCGGACAATGCCGGACGGCCTCTGAGGATTATTTCGAACCGGCCGTCGAGGCGGCGGGAGAATTCGGCCAAAAGCTCAAGGGACCGGCGGCAGCGCAGCGCGCCGAACCAGCCGATTCGCCAAGGCGGCGCGACGGGATTCTCTGCCGCCATGCGATCATCCGGCGACACCGTGGCAGTCTCGAAATATTTGTTCTCGAGCAGTTCGACCGGTGCCGCGACCTGCCCGAACGGCTTGAAATAATTGGCGATGAAGGCCGGCGAACTCGTCACCAGGAGTTTGACATCCCTGGCCAGATAGCGCTCCGCGCCGCGCATCGCCTTGCCCAGCAAGTCGTCGCGCAGCACCAGCCGATGGATGTCGAGACACTCGTAAACGATCGGCACCGATGCCTGGAAAGCCGACCTGGCCCGCCGGGCAACTGCCAGCATTTCCAGGTTGCGCGCGATGATGAGGTCGGGCCTGGGCGTCGAACCAAGTTTCGAACCGATGGAAACCGCCGCTCTCGCAACCGCAGCCAGACGCTGACCGAATCGGCCGTCGCGCGTCGCGCCAAGGTCGATCGGCCGCAATCCCTCGACGTCGGCAACAGGGCTCACGGACCGACGGAAACCCGCCAAGGTAACCTCAGCGCCGCCTGCCTTGAGCATTATGATACGCCGGCGTACCGCCGGGTCGGAGACGTCGTGTACCAAGTACAAGACATGCAGCATGAAAACTCGACCGCTGTTGGCCCGCCCGCGAGGATGCTAGTACAGCTTTTGCTGCATCGCAACATTTTTGGTGCGACGTAGCAGAAATCCACGTTTTTTGTTGCACTGCAAAAATATTGCCGTAGTTTGGTGACCGGGCCGGCACAAGATCAGGGATCCTGAATTTGCAAGCCAATGCATTCGATCCGCCAGAGGGTTCTCTTCGCAGATCGGTCGGACGTGGCGCCATCGTCACGGCCTTGGCACAATCGGTGCGTGTTGCGACGCAGATCGTCTCCGTCATCGTCCTGTCGCGGCTTTTGTCGCCGCAGGACTTCGGCGTCGTGGCGATGTGCGCGCCGGTGCTCGCCTTCATCGCGCTGTTCCAGGATTTCGGCCTGACCCAGGCGACGATCCAGAAAAGCGGAATCAGGCATGAGGAGGTCAACTACCTCTTCTGGATCAATGTCGCGGTCAGCACGTTGCTCGCCTGTGTGCTTGCGGGTGCTGCCCCCCTGGTCGCGGCATTCTACGGCGAACCGCGGGTGGCAGGCCTGGTTGCCGCATTGGGGCTGCAGATCATCGCCTACGGCCTTGGCGCCCAGCACCTGGCGCTGCTGACGCGCCGCATGCAATTCGTTCGCCTGGCCGTCATCGACGTCGCGAGCGCCGTTGCCGGCCTTGCCGTCTCGATCGCCTGGACGTTTATCGACCGTTCCTACTGGGCGCTTTTTGCCGGCACGCTGACAGGAGCCGTGCTGCCGACGCTTTGCTTCTGGGCAAGTTCGCGTTGGCGACCCAGCCTGCCGCGCAAGGTCACCGGCATCAGCGCGCTGATCAATTTCGGCGCCGGCATCACCGGGTTCAATTTCGCCAACTTCTTCGCCCGCAACCTCGACAATGTGCTGATCGGAAAATACTGGGGCGAAGCGCAGCTCGGCCTTTATGACCGCGCCTACAAGCTGCTGCTGTTTCCGTTGAGCCAGATCACCAATCCGCTGTCGAAGGTGATGGTGCCCGCTCTTTCCAGGCTGAAGGACGAGCCGGACCGCTACCGCAGCGCCTATCTTCGCGTCATGCCGCTGATCTTGCTGGTGGCGCTTCCGGGTGTGGCCTTCGCCACCGCCATGTCCGACGTGCTCATCCCCTTCGCGCTTGGCGAACAGTGGCGGCAGAGCTCCGATATCTTCCTGGCGCTCGGTTTTGCCGGGCTGCTGCAGCCGCTCAACAATCCGGCGGGATGGCTTTTCGTCAGCCAGGGCCGCTCCGGCGATTTCATGCGCTGGGGCATCGTCACGGCCTTGACGTCGGTGCTGGCCTTCATCATAGGCCTGCCCTATGGCGCGCTCGGCGTGGCGATCGCCTATGCGGCCAGTGAGTATCTGAGAACACCTTTCCTGTGGCTCTATATCGGCAAGACCGGGCCGCTCAGGGCAAGCCATGTGCTGCGCGCGGCAACGCCCTTCGTGCTTGGCGCGCATCTGGCGCTTGCCGCTATCTGGCTCGCCAAGCCGCTGCTGCCCGAGCAGCACGTCATCGCCATGGCCAGCGCGGCGGTGCTGTCCTACATGATCACCATCGTGATCGCGCTGGCATTCGCTTCCGGCCGCGAGGCATTGCGCGAGGCCTTGAAGCTCTTGCCGGCACGGGTGCCCGCGGCTGCACCAAGCGAGGCGAAGTAACATGCACGGACATTCATACGAGGACCGGGTCTAATCCATGCACTACCGATCGATCTCCGACATGAACGATGCGATTGTCAGGAACCTCCACCGGCTGCCGCGCGACATCGACCTGGTGGTCGGCGTTCCCCGCAGCGGCATTCTGGCTGCCACGCTGGTCAGCCTGACGGCGAACATCCCGATGACCGACCTGGACAGTTTCCTCGCCGGAAAGATCTATACTTCGGGCGTCACCAAACGCCGTGCCGCGCTCGACCGCAAGGCCTCCGAAATGCGCAAGGTCCTGGTGATCGACGACAGCGTCAGCGGGGGTGCGGCCATGCGCGACGCACGCAGCCGGATAGAAGCCGCCGGCATCAAGTCGGATTTCACCTTCGCAGCGGTGTTCGGCCTGGTGCCGCAATACGAGGAAACCGATCTCGTCTTCGAAGTGGTGCCGCATCCGCGGATGTTCCAGTGGAACTTCATGCACCACAAATTCCTCGCCCAGAGCTGCGTCGACATTGACGGCGTGCTTTGCCTGGATCCGACCGAAGCCGAGAACGACGACGGGCCGGCCTATGAAAAATTCCTGAGCGAAGCGCTGCCTCTCCATGGCCCGACCCGCAAGATCGGCTGGCTCGTCACCAGCCGGCTCGAAAAATACCGCGCGCTTACCGAAGCATGGCTCGCAAAGCACGACATCCAATACGATCACCTGATCATGCTCGACCTGCCGAGCAAGGCGGAGCGGCAGCGGCTTGGCGTGCATGGCAGTTTCAAGGCCGATTTCTACCGCAACTGCGATGCCATCCTGTTCATCGAAAGCGAGCATCAGCAGGCTCTTAAAATCGCCGAGCTTTCCGGCAAGCCGGTGCTGTGTGTGGAAACGCATCTTGTAAATTATCCCGACGCGCTATCGCTGCCGGCACTTGGGCAGACGGCACGCAATCTCCCGGCCAGATTGCGGCAGATCAATTCGCCTGACGGACGCAAGACGGCCATCAAGAATGTCGCGCGCACGCTGCTTGGCGAACGCGGCTACGAGACGCTCAAGAACCGCGTCAAACGACCGGCCTGACCTCACCCAAATGCGAGATGCGACAAGGAGCCCTGTCCCATGAAAATCCTTTTTGCAGGCGGCAATGGTTACACCCCGCAGTTCAGTGGCGGTGTCCAGTCCAGCACGCATCATCTGGCCGAGCAGTTGCTCGAGCATGGGCATGAGGCGTCGGTGCTTGCCGCTCTGTTCGGCCAAGGCGTTTTCGGGCTCAAGGCGCGCGCCAAGATGAAGCTTCTGAGGCAGCGCGCGGTTATAGACAGCTATCCCGGCTATCCCGTGGTGCGGGCCTGGTTCCCCTGGGAGGCGGCACGGTTTGCCGTCGAGAAGCTGAGGCCCGATGTCGCCGTGGTCCAATGCCACAAGTCGGTTCCGATCGGCAGGGCGCTGCAAGCCGAAGGCGTGCCGCTGGTCGTCTACCTCAGGAATGTCGAGTTCCACGAGCTGGGCGGCGACCTGCGCGAGCTGCATTCGGCGCACTACATCGCCAATTCAGAGTTCACGGCACGCACCTACAAGGAAAAATTCGACATCGATTCGACGGTCATCCCGCCGACCATCAATCCCGCGTTCTACTCTACGCCGACGACAGGCGAATTCGTCACGCTGATCAACCCCTATGAGGAAAAGGGCTTCGAGCTTGCGGTGCGCATTGCCCAGGCATGCTCCGAAATCCCGTTCCTGTTCGTTGAAAGCTGGAAGCTCGACGATGATCATCGGGCGCGCATCGAGCAGACGATCGCGCCGCTCGGCAATGTCACGCTGGAGAGCCGCACCAGCGACATGAAGACGGTCTATGGCCGTACGAAGATCCTGCTTGCCCCGAGCAAGTGGGAAGAGGCCTGGGGCCGGGTGGCCTCGGAAGCCCATTGCAGCGGCATCCCGGTGGTCGGCTCGCGTCGCGGCGGCCTGCCCGAAGCGATCGGCTCCGGCGGCGTGGTGCTGGATTATGAGGCTCCGCTCGCCGACTGGGTGGCTGCGATCAGGCTGCTGTGGAACGACCGCCGGGAGTATGAACGGCTGTCGGCTGCGGCGCGCGCATTCTCCGAGCGCCCGGCCTTGAACCCCGAGCGCCAGTTCGCGACTTTCTTCTCGCTGCTCGACAAGGCCGCACAACAGCCTTCACGAAAGGCCGCATAAGGCTTTGGCGAAGGCGTCACTGCAGCGCCTCAATCCGCACGCGCTTGTGTCAAGAAAGGGTTTTATCTGATGGTGCTGGACATCAGACCGGAAAAAATCACCAACGACCATTTCGATCTCGTCGCCATCGGTTCCGGTTTCGGTTCGGCCTTCTTCCTGCACGGGTTCACGAAGCGGCGAAAGGCCCGCATTCTGGTTCTGGAATGGGGCCGGCACAACACCCATGAATGGCAGCTCGACCAGAACGCCAACACCGACATCGACGACGAGACGACCTACAAGACCAATTCCGACAAGCCTTGGAATTACACGATCGGATTGGGCGGCGGCACGAATTGCTGGTTCGCGCAGACGCCGCGCTTCCATCCGAACGACTTCAGGCTGAAAAGCCTCTATGGCATCGGCAATGACTGGCCGATCGGCTATGACGAGCTCGAGCCGTTCTATTGCGATGCCGAAGACGTCATGTCGATCTCCGGCGATCCCGACATGGCGGCGATGATGCCGCGCTCCAGGCCGTTTCCGCAGCCGCCGCATAACATGTCGGCGCCGGACCGGATGATGAAGGCGGCGCAGCCGGACCAGCACTTTGTCATGCCGACGGCGCGGGCGCGGGTGCCGACGGCGCAGCGAACCTCGTGCTGTGCCAATTTGCGATGCGGCCTTTGCCCGGTCGACGCGAAGTTCACCGTCAATAACGGCCTGATGCATGTCTTCGAGCATCCAGACGTTTCGGTCTGTCTCGGCGCCGAAGTGCGTCGTCTCGACCATGTCGGCGGATCGGTTCGTTCGGTCACATTCACCCATGACGGCAAGGAATACCAGGTCACCGGCGATCTTTTCATCCTCGGCGCCAATGCCATCCAGAGCCCGGCGATCATGCTGCGGTCCGGCCTGTCGGGCGAATTCGTCGGCCTCGGCCTGCACGAATCCTACGGATGGAATTTCGAGGCATACCTTGACGGTGTCGACAATTTTGGCGGCAGCACCATCACCACCGGCTTGAATTTCGGCCTATACGACGGTTCCCACAGAGCTGAGCATGCGGCGGCCCTCGTTTATTTCGAAAACCGCTGGCAGCACGGGATGCGCCCCGAGAAGGGACGTATCCGTCAGACGCTTCCCCTGGTCATTGTGACCGAGAATCTGCTCGATCCGGAAAATCTCGTGATTCTCGACAAGGATGAAAACGCCTTCGTCAGTTTCAAGGGCCCGTCCGACTATGCCACCAAGGGCATGGCGCGAGCGCTGGAGAAACTGCCGGCGCTTCTGGCGCCCCTGCCGGTCGAACAGATATTCGATCGCGGCATCCGGCCGACCGAGTCGCATGTCCAGGGAACGTTGCGGATGGGATCGAGCCCGGCGGATTCGGTCGTCGACCGGGACATGATCCACCATCAGCTCCGGAACCTGGTTGTCGTCGGCACCAGCACCTACCCAAGCTGCTCTTGCGTCAACCCAAGCCTGACCGCGGCAGCCCTCTCCTTGCGGGCGGCGAGCCGGATAGCATGAAAGGAGACGCCAGATGATCGAGGTTTCGCGACGTGCGGCACTGGCCATCCTGGCCGGCGGAGTCGCGTCGTCAGGTATCGCCTACGCCGCCGTTTCCTCGCTTTCGGACGAGGATCTGGTGCGGGTCACGCTCGAAAAATACTTCGGCAAGCTGAATATGCGCATCGAACATCTGCAGCAGTTCGTCCTGGAATTTCAGAACCGCAATCCGTGGATATTTCCAAACGAAAAGCTGGGCGATGCCGTCACTCTGCTTGAGAAACTGAAACTGGGCGCCGCACGCCAGCTGCTGCCAGAAGAGAAAAAGCAGGATCTCAGGCATTTCGACCGTTGGGTGATTGCCGAATTCCATATGCTGACCGACTACGCCTGGCGCAGTTCGCCAAACGACCCGATCCGGTTCACCGGCTGGCACCCATGCACCAACCCATTCGCCAATTTCGAGATGCGCCAGGACGCCTAAAGCGCGTCGCGTTTGAACGGATTCATGCGACGCGCTTTAAGCTCTTGTTTTTATGCATGTCGTTGTCGCAAAAACAAGAACCCGAAGCTCTACCCCCAGCCGTTACCGCATGGCCTCATGCCGCCATCCTGCCGATCGAGTGGTATTCGATGCCGTGGCGAGCGATGACCTTTGGATCGTATAGGTTGCGGCCATCGAAGATGATCGGCGTGGTCAGTGCATCCTTCATCGCGTCGAAGGACGGCGCGCGGAAGCTCTTCCACTCGGTGGCGATCAGGAGCGCATCGGCGCCACGCAGCGCTGCCTCCTTGGTCCCGCACAAGAGCAGATCGTCGCGCAGCCCGTAGATATGCTGGCATTCCTGCATCGCCTCGGGATCGTAGGCCTGCACCTTGGCGCCGGCCTTCCAGAGCGCTTCCATCAGGACGCGCGCCGGCGCCTCGCGCATGTCGTCGGTGTTGGGCTTGAAGGCCAGGCCCCACAGCGCAAAGGTCTTGCCCTTGAGATTGCCCTTGAAATAGCGGTTCACCTTGTCGAACAGAACCGACTTCTGAGCGTTGTTGCGCTCCTCGACCGCGCGCAGCAGCTTGGCATCGAATTTGACGCCTTCGGCGGTCTTGATCAGGGCCCGCACATCCTTTGGGAAGCACGAGCCGCCATAGCCGAGGCCCGGGTAGATGAAGTGGTAGCCGATGCGCGGATCGCTGCCGATGCCCTTGCGGACCTCCTCGATGTCGGCGCCGAGCTCCTCGGCCAGATTGGCCATTTCGTTCATGAAGCTGATCTTGGTCGCCAGCATGCAGTTGGCCGCGTATTTGGTGAACTCGGCGCTGCGCACGTCCATCACGATCATCTTCTCGTGGTTGCGGTTGAACGGGGCGTAAAGCTCGCGCATCACCGCCTCGGTGCTCTCACTGCCGGTGCCGACGATGATGCGGTCGGGCTTCATGCAGTCGGCCACGGCGGAGCCCTCCTTCAAGAACTCCGGATTGGAAGCGACGTCGAAAGCGAGATCCTCGCGACCGCGCGCCTTCAGCGTGGCCGCGATCTTGGCCTTGACTTTTTCGCAGGTGCCGACCGGCACGGTCGACTTGCCAACGACGATCTTGGGTGCGTCCATCTCCCGGCCAATGGTCTCGGCGACGGCCAGCACATATTTGAGGTCGGCCGAACCATCCTCGCCCGGAGGCGTGCCGACGGCGATCATCTGGATCTCGCCATGCTTGACCGCGGCGACGGCATCGGTGGTGAACTGGATGCGGCCGGCCGCGTGGTTCTCCTTGACCAGGTTTTCGAGCCCGGGCTCGTAAATCGGAATGAGGCCCTGATTGAGTCGTTCGACCTTTTTCGCGTCGACGTCGACGCACACCACCTGATGGCCGACTTCGGCAAGCACCGCCGCCTGCACGAGACCGACATAGCCAATTCCAAAGACCGTCAGATTCATTCGGTTTCATTCCTGTTCAAGGCTTCGGACTGTCTTCGGTCCGGCCGGTTCAGATGCGTTTTTCCAGGGCGTGATTTCACGACTAGTTCGTTATGCCGCATGCCAGCGATTCCGGAAACTGGCACGGTTGGCCCAGTGCGGTAAATGCGACGCGATCCACCTGCATGGTGAGCTTGCGACCCGGATCCGAGAATGGTCCCATCCAGCCTTTCATCGTATCGCTGCCCCAAAGGCTGAAGAATATCTTTTGCGCATGGGTGGGAAGCTTTGCCGGATCGGTAATCGTGTTCACAAGCTTGCCATTGACGTACCAGCGCAGCCTGTCCTTCTCCCAGACGAAGGCATAGTCGTTGAAGGCCTTGTCGGCGCCACCCTCGACATCGACCAGCTTCTCGTTTTTGCCCTTGCCGGCGATGTAGGCGTTGACCTGCACCTTGGACGTATCCTTGGTCAGGATCTCGAAGTCGATTTCATCCCATGGCTGCTTGTCGGAGGGACCGATATAGGAAAAGAAGGCCGCGTTGAGGCCGGATCCGGTGTCCGTCTTCATGCGCGCCTCATAGGTGCCGTAGCCGAAGCGCTGCTTGGTCTGGATCTCGGCGCAGGCAAAGTCGCGATCCTTCAGCTTGCGCTTCTCGAAGCCGAGCGTCAGCATGCCGTCGGAAAGCTTGACCAGGTTCTTGGACCAAATGCAGTTTTGAAAAGCGCCGTTGCTCCAGCCGTCGGCAATATACCAGCGCGAACGGTCGAATTTGCTGAAATCATCGACAAATGACGGTGCGCTTTGGATATCCTGAGAACGGGACGGGGCCGGGCCTGCGATCAGGCCGCCGAGAACGACCAGCACAAACGCGCCAAGCGAGCATAGCCGCCTCCCTTGCCTGGTCCAATGCGGGAACGGCATTCGGCCGGTTGTTGGGGTGCAGGTTGTTGGGGTGGACGTGTTCTTCGGATTCGCGCTCATACCAAACTCACCTTTGTGCTGTGCGCCCCCAACCCAAAGTCGATGTTCGAACCATGATGAAACAAGCTGATCTTGACCCTTCCTCCACTCCCGCGCCCGGCCTCTTGCTCCAGCGTCAGCCCGTTGCCTGCGGCGCCAGCCAGGATCCTGGCTTTCAGCTCGCACCGACGGCCGGCTTGGCGAAGGCAACCTTGGTAGTGGAGCCATGCTGAGCATTCTGGTCGAAGATTTCATCCAGCGAATGACGGATATCCTTCATTAATTCGTTCTGACGGTTGAGCGCTGCGATCCGGCGCTCGCAATTCAGGATCGACTTCGTCAATTCGCTGACTTCTGCTGAACTTTTGGAGGATGCGGCTCCATTCTCCATCGCCTCGACCAGGAAGGCCGCGTTAGTGGCTTTTGTGCGGTAGCGATTCTCAAGTCCGCTCTTTTCCGCCTCGACCTCGGCGGCGATCTGGTCAAACAGCTTTGCCAGGCGATCGAGGCGCGCAATGTCGGTCTGTCTGTCGCGAGCCGGATCCCTTGATCTGAAACCGAATATCGAAGCCATGCGCTCCTCGTCACAGGGAGATATGTTGGACCGTTTCGATCGGCCAACCAGAATTGCTGCACCGCAACATACAGTGCCATCCCGGGAGCGAGTAGGCAACCACCTAAAGCGCGTCGCGCCTGAAGAAATTCAGGCGCTTCGCGTTAAGCTTTTGTTTTTATGCAGGTTATACGCCAAAACTACCGCGCATCCGGGCGTCACGCATCAGACCGAAACTCGTGAATTCCGGTCTTGACGCATGTCGTTGTCGCAAAACCGCTGCCCACTTTTGCGCGACATGCATTTGCTTACGTCTCGCCGGCCGGGCTGGTTGCGGCCATCAGAAAACGCCGCGGCGGCACATGCTGGTGCTTCGAGATGAAGCCGAAGTGGCGGAACAGCGCCTCCAATTTGTCGGCAGCAACACCGCGAACGATGGGAATAAGATTGGACTGACTGGCCAGCGCATAGGCTGCGGCCGACGCCAGGCCCCGCTCTGCCTTCACGTCGAGGAAATTCCGTAGCCGGTATTTGTCGCGCACATGCCGCTCGTGCCTTCTGAGCACGGCTTTCGAACCTTCCGACAGACTGTCGATCGCCAGCAGCGCCAGATCCGCATCGGCCAGACGCTTGAGATCCTGAGTCTTGTGCCGGCCGCTTAGCGAATCGGCGCGAACGATCGCGCCATAGCCACACGACCTGATGACCTTGAACCGCGCGCCGCATGCGACCGCTCGCGCGTAGAGTTCATAGTCTTCGCCCAGACGCAGGTTTTCATCGTAGCGCAGCCCATGCCGATCGAGGAAGGCACGGCTGATCACCGGTTTGAGGAAGCCCAGTTCCCCTCTCCGCACACGGCGCCTGGAAATGTTGCCTTCGATGAAGCGCTCGAAATCGAGAAACTCCGGCTCGGCCGAAAACCGTGGGGCCACGATTTTCGAGACATCTGTCGCCGCATCGTCCCGGATCAGCATGATGTTGTCGGCGGCGAAATCCCAGTCGGCGCCAGCGAACAATTCGCGAAATCGGCCAGTGAGAAAAAAATCGTCGGCATCCAGAATGCTGATGAAAGGCGATTTGGACCTGGCTATCGCGGCGTTGCGGGCGAAGGAAGGGCCACGGTTGACGTCGAAGCGGATGATGCAAAGCCGGCCGCTGCCGTCGTCGGCCGCCTGAGCGGCTTTCGCCGTGTCGTCGGTGGAGGCGTCGTCGACGACGACGACTTCCGCCACCTCCGGTTCGCGCAAAGCCGATGCGATAGCGGCTGGGATTGTCCGCGCCGCGTTGCGGGCGGCGATGATCACGCAGACCTGGGATCCTGTCATGGCTTGGCCTCTCGATTGCACAGGTGGCTCCAAATTTCCTTGCCCTTCTCCCGTTCAACGCCCGATGTCATTCTCATCGACTGTCATTCTCATCAACTATCTGGCTCATCAACTGTCCGGCCGTTCGAAAATGCGCCGGCTGAGGTCGGCCGAAGCGGCCCAGCCGGCCTCGGCCAGATAGCGGACCGGCTCACGACCGCACAGTTCCCACAATACAGTTCGCCTCTGTGGCCATCTCAAGGACGACAGCCAAGGCGCAATGACCATGTTGAGTAGGTCTTCATCACCGATGCGCGACAGGACCCGGGTGGCCCGCTCCGACAGCAATGTTGCGGTACCGCCAAGAAGCACATCCGCGGCACGCAACCCAAGCAGCAGCGTGTCGGCCAGCCCCTGCTCCGCCGCATGGTCGAGCACATCCTGCTGATCCGCCTCGCCCAGGCGACTGGCGCTGGCGCGGACATCGCAGACATAGCCTGCGCAGGGTTCCCGGTTGAAGAGCGCCTTGGCCACGCTGATGCCGGAAAGAAGCAAGGTATCGGAAGCCGAAATGAACGGCACGTTCTCACCAGTGATCTCGACCGAGCGCTTACGCCGCAGAAATCCATCGGTGTCGCGTGGGCTCGGCGAACCGGGCTGCTGGAGCCGGTAGTGAAGATCGACGGTGGAAGGCTTCGACCCGCCTTCACGGATCATATGCTGTTCGCCAAGAAAACGAACCCACCACACAGAGCGGGACTTGCCCGCGACCTGGTAGCCGATCGACCGGAGCGCGTCGCGCGCTTCGGAGAAACCGGTCGGCGAGACCAGGATGTCGACATCCCCGGAAGGCTTCATGAAATGATCGCCATAGAGCAGATGCTGCTGGAACGGGCCCTTCAGAAAGACGAAATCGATATGCCTGTCATGCAGCACCTCATGGATCGCCATCGAATCCATGATGCAGGACGAGTTCATCGAGACCGTCCGCCTGCGATAGGCATCAAGCCATTGGGAAAGTTCGGGCCATTGGGAAAGTTCAGGCCATTCAGAAGGCTCGGGCGGTCGTTCGCTTGCCGGTGCGCGGCACAACGCCTTGAGGACGAAGGTCGCGACCTTGTTGAGCCTGGCAATATCCGTAATGCTGGAGACGGAAAGGGTGGGGCTGGAGACGGAAAGTGCCGCCATGGGCTTCTCGCCCATGGCGGCACGCGTATCGGCAGCAAAGAACAACCTCAGGCAGGCTTGGACATAGGCGGTTTCGTAGGCGCATTCGCCGGCGCGCAATCGTTCGTAGGAACTTTCCTGCAAGGCCATTCTGCGCGAAGTCTCCGAAAACAAGCTGCCGACGCGTATGCTGCAACTGCGAAGCAAAGCATCGCCAAAATCAATCGCGCCGTCCAGTTTTTCCTTTGCCGTCCCGTTTTTTGCATTCCGAGCGATCGTGAGCACGCGAACGAACGCACGGCTGCAATGTCAATCGGGTCGAACATTTCGGCCGACGCCCAACGAGGTTGTGCTCACCCGCTATGCGCCCGCCTAAAACAAGCTTATCGAAAAATTCTTTTATTGAAGTAAAATCAGATACTTAAAGAACCGACTCTCGAGCAAGCCATGCCCACGGATTCAGCGTGGGAAATCCTGCCACAATCGACGATGTAGCGGGCGCAACCCAAAATTGATTAACGCCCGGTAAATCAGGCTTGACTCATAAACGACACCATGCAGCTATTGCATTGCAGCATAAAAAATGCTGACGGCACTCGACAGGCCGTTTCCAGTTCTTATCGGAGAGTAAAATGGAACAGAATGTTGAAAAGCATGAGTACGAGACACCAAGCCTGACGGTTCACGGTTCGATCGAAACGATCACGCAAGGCAGCGCGGGCGCGACGGCTCTCGACGTAGCTTTCCCTGCACACACGCCTCTCGACCAGCTTACGTTCTCTTGAGCCTGTCTTTCTACACCGGAGCGGCGGGCCTGGATTGACGGGTCGAAAAGTGACGGGTTCGCACTCTGGAACCAAAGCATAAAAGCATTAGGAGAGTCGGGGTCACAAATTTCCGGCTCTTCCTTTTAGTCCCTGGAACTGCCGAAGCATATCGCAAAACGAGGTTTAGGATGAACCGGGACCGCTCCGGCCAAAACTACGTCAGTGCGACTAAGGATGCCGTGGCTTGCGAATTCGGCGGCGGGCTGGCGCTGCTCAATCTGAAATCCAACATCTACTACAGCCTGAACAGCGTCGGGGCCCACATATGGGAGCTGATTCAGGAGCCGAAGCCAATCTCTGAAATCCATAGCGCCGTGCTTGCGCGCTACAATGTCGACCCGGAGCGCTGCAAGGCCGATGTCGATGGATTGTTGAAGAGTCTGGCCGATTGCGGACTTGCGAGGCTCCATCATGAGGAACTTGTCTGATGCACGACCCCGAAAATCGGAATCGATTTTCGCTGGGGATCATGCACAAAACCGTCCAAAGGGACGCGCGGCGCTATAGAGTTCTCTCCTTGAGTGGCTCGGAGATGCTCTTTCTCATGCGCTGCCTTCTGGTGGTCGCGGCAGTCCGGCTGGGGCTGACGCTGTTCTCCTATAACCGTGTTCGCGCCATGGTGACGCGGCTGGATGCGCGGCGGTCTGCCAGCATTGCCGAGCTGCGGCGAGTCGCCTGGGGCGTCGCCGCGGCCGCCCGCCTTGTCCCGCGCGCAAGCTGCCTTACCCAGGCGCTGTCCGGTCAATACATTCTTGCCCGGCAAGGCAGCGCCTCGAAGATACGCATAGGCATAGAGCGGGGTACGGGCGCGCAGATGAAAGCCCATGCCTGGCTGATAAGCGGCAATCACATCGTCCTTGGCGGCTCGATCGGCAATTTCGCCCACCTTGTCGATCACGGTCGGTAGCCGATGAGCGGCGTGGCCGGAATTCTGCTCAGGCAGGGAGGCGCGCCGGCTGCCGCGGCAGACATCCAGCAAATGCTTGCGCGCATGCATCATCGCGCCCGTGATGGCAGCTCGTGGTGGATGGATACGAGCGCAGCTCTTGGTCATGCCTGGCTCAACACCACGGACGAACCCGGCCCCGGGCCCTTGACGATGGCCGGCGGCAAACTCGCCGTCACGGCGGACTGCCGGCTGGACAATCGGGATGAATTGCTGGCGAGGCTGGGTATCAGGGACCGGTCAGTCGCCGATGCCACGCTGTTGATGCGCGCCTATTTGCATTGGGGCGAGGCCTGTCCCGTGTATCTGCAAGGCGACTTCGCCTTCGCCATCTGGGACAGCGACCGCCAGGCGCTGTTTTGCGCACGCGATCCATTCGGGATCAAACCATTCTATTATCATTCGACGGAACGACGCTTCGTCTTTGCGTCGGAGATCGGACCGATCATGAGCGTCGACGGTGTCGGCGGGCGCCTCAGCGACCATCAGATTTCAGGCTTTCTGGCCGGCCTTCCCGACGATCCGCAATCCACGCCCTATACCGATGTCTTCCGCTTGCCGGCGCGCCACAGTCTTACCGTGACGGCGCAACAGATGGTGCTGCGCCGCTACTGGCAGATCGAGCCCTCGCCAAGGCCGATACGCTCGGATGCCGCCGAGGAATTCGCGCATCTGTTTTCGCAATCGGTGCGAAACAGGATGCGGGGGAGCCCTGCGGTCGGCGCGATGCTGAGCGGGGGTCTCGATTCCTCTTCGATCGCCTGCGTGGCGAGCCTGCACAATGCCGCGCAACAAAAGCCAAGACTGCCTACCTTCTCGCTGGTTTTCGAAAGAGGGTCGTCGATGGACGAACGGCCCTTTATCGACGCGGTGCTGAGACAGCAAGAGGTCGACGGCACCCTGCTTACCATCGGCAATTACGCACCCTTCGCCGAGTTCGAACGCGTCTTGCAAGAACAGGAGGGCACTTTCCTGGCCCCCGGCCTTACGTTGACCCGTGGCATCTACAGGGCCGCGGGCGCCAAGGGCGTCAAGATCCTCCTGGACGGCCATGGCGGAGACGAAGTCGTTTCGCAAGGCCATGGCTACCTGCACGAACTTGCCAATGCCGGCAGATGGATGGATCTCTGGCGGGAAGTCCGCAGCGCCTCCAACACTTATGGCGACGGCATTTGGAGTATGTATTTCAAATTCCTGGTCGCTTACGGGCCGGCCTGGCGCATCGCAAAACTCAAACATGCGGCAAATCGCGTTCTGGCCAGGATGCGGCGCCAGCCGGCGCGGGCGGTGAGCGGTCCGGGCTGGCGCGGCCTGGTCAATCCGGACCTTGCCAGGCGGACCGATCTTGTCGAGCGATTTCACCGGGCCGGATACATGCCGCCCTCCGTCAGCACCAGCGAGGCGTTGACCCATCGCTGGATCCTGTCGAACGGCCTCGTACCGCACGCCTTCGAGGTTCTCGACAAGGCCGCCGCCAATTTCGGCGTCGAGCCTCGCTATCCGTTCTGGGACAAACCGCTTGTCGAATTCTGCCTAGCGCTGCCGGGTGAGGAAAAGTTGAACAAGGGATTTGGCCGCTATGTGCTGCGCCGTGCCATGGAGGGGGTTTTGCCACCCGCGGTCCAGTGGCGGCGCGACAAGATCGATTTCACGCCCAGCCTCGTCAAGGGGATGATCGGCAACCACCGCGATCTTCTCGACAGCATCCTCGGCGCGGATGCCTACCGCATCGCCCCTTACGTCAACCTGCCGGAAGTGGCCGCAGCCTATGCCCGGATCTTGCGCCGGCCGGACGAAGCGGCACCGCTGGATGTCCAATATGTCTGGCGCTCGACCTCGCTGTCTCTCTGGCTGCGGCAAGTCCAACTCGGTGGGGGATATGCATGATGACTTGGAACACGCCGCTCGCCTCCGAGCCGGACCATGATCAGGCCCGCCCGGAACACAGGGCGCCAGAAGACAGGGCGCCAAGAGCGCGCCGCTTCTACAAAGCCTATGGCCTGACAATCCGTTCGGACGTGGCGCTGCCTGAACTTGAGCCCACCGAGCCGGCGGCGGCCGACGTGCTGATCACGGTCGGCCCGATCGATTTTCCTTCGATCGAAGCCGGAGCCGCTTTCCGGTTCGAATCAGAACAGCAATATCTGGCATGGCAAGCGGTCGGCGCATTTCTGATAACCGATGCCTGCCAGATCGATGTGGAGCCGGCTCCAGGCGTCGACGACCAGCTGATCGCGTTCCCGCTGCTGGGACCCGTCATGGCGCTTCTGCTGCATCAGCGCGGCTTGCTCGTCCTTCACGCCAGTGCCATCGCCGTCGGCGGCAAAAGTGCGATCTTCATGGGCGACAAGGGTGCCGGCAAATCGACGACGGCGGGCGCGATGATCCGTGCCGGGCATGGGTTGCTCACCGACGATGTCGTGGCGCTGGATCTGGCCGGCTCGGACGAGCCGGCGATCGTGCCTGGTTTTCCACAACTCAAGCTGGCTGCTGACGCAGCCGCAGCCATCCCGATCAGGCAGGCCGAACTGCGCCCGCAAGTGCATCCGGCAATCGACAAGACACAGCATCGCCTGCTTGGCGGCTTTTCTCGGGACAAGGTTCCAGCGACGAGAATCTACATACTCGAGCGCGGCGAAAGGGCGGCGATCTCGCCTTTGCCTGCGGTCGGCGCCCTGTCGGCAATCATCAGATTCTCTTACGTGACACGCTTTGGCCGCCCGGCCTTGGCCGGCGATTTCGCGGCCAGACATCTCAGGCACTGCGCGCGGTTGGCCGACCATGTCGGGGTGTGCCGCCTCGAAGTGCCGACGGGCCTCGGTAGGATCGGTGAAGCCGTGGATCTCATTGAACGGGATCTGGCGTCCGACAACCGTTCGCGGTGAACAGAACATGTCAAAGTCATCGATCTTTCGCCTGTCGCTGTTTCGAGAAGCCGCCGCATTCGGCGCCGTCATGGCGCAAATCGGCGGGCGGCGAACCTGGACGGCATTGATCTTCCTGATCCTGGGAAGCCTGACCGAAGGCATCTCGATCCTTCTTCTCATCCCGCTGCTGCATCTGATTGGGCGCTCCGACCAGAATTTCACAATCAAGCTTCCGGACAATGATCTGGTGCGCTGGCTGGCCCCCGACGGGACGCTGCAACTGGCGACCGTGCTTTGCGTGCTCGTCGGGCTCGTCACCCTGCAGGCCGCTTTCAACCGCTTCAAATCCGTCTACATGGCCAAGCTCCTCTATGATTTCGTCAACCGCCTGCGCATGAACCTGTTCGAGGGCATCGGAAGGGCGCGCTGGGGCATATTCACGCGCATGCGTAGTTCCGACCTCGATCATGCGCTCACCGGCGACATAGACCGGGTACAGGCCGCGGCCTTTTCGCTCCTGATGCTGGTGCAGACCGCCGTGCTTCTGGCGGGCTATCTTGTCGTCTCGCTCTTTATCTCTCCGGTGATGACCTCGTTCGCGGTGGTGATCGGCATCATCATGTTTGCCGCGCTTCAGCCATTTCGTGCCAGGGCCACCGCATTCGGTCGGGTTTTGACCACCAATCGCCAGGATCAGTACCGGACGGTCTCGGAATTCCTGGGTGGCATCAAGGTGGCCAAGAGCCTGAACGTCGAGGCTACCTATTTCGCGCAGCTTCAGTCGATCCTCGAGAAGATGAAGGCTGACAACATCAATTACGTGCGCAACAGCACGATCGGCACCGCATTGTTCCAGATCGCAAGCGTCGTCGGGCTGAGCCTGTTCATCTATGTCGCGCTGGTTCGCTTCAACCTGTCGCTTGCCGAGATCGTCGTTCTGCTTCTGGTCTTCATGCGCATCGCGCCACGCTTCATGGAATTGCAGACGCAAGCCCAGCAGGTTTTGATCAACCTGCCTGCCTATGCCTCTATGCGCAGCCTTCAGACACTTTTCGACGCCGAGCGCGAACCGGGCGATGCCGCGCCGCAGGAGAGCGGCAAGCTGTCGCTCGATATGGGGCTGAACATCCGCAGTGTTTCCTTTGCCTATGGAGATGGCACCGGCAAGACAGTCGTGAGCGACATCACCTTCGGTCTTCCCGCCGGCAAGGTCACCGCCCTTATCGGCCCTTCGGGATCGGGCAAGAGCACGATCGCCGACATGCTGCTCGGCCTGCTCGAGCCGACGGAAGGCAAAATTCTTGCCGACGGCGTCGAGATCGACGAAGGCAATCGCCGGCGCTGGCGCGATCAGGTTGCCTATGTGCCGCAGGACGTGTTTCTTCTGCACGATACGATCGCAGCAAACCTGCGGCTTGCCGCGCCGCAAGCGAGCAATGACGATCTCTGGACAGCGCTTCGATCCGCCCAGGCCGGCGACTTCGTCGAGCGGCTCGAACACCAGCTCGACACGGTGGTCGGCGACCGCGGCGTGCGGCTCTCGGGCGGCGAACGCCAGCGGATAGCCCTGGCGCGGGCGTTGCTTCGCAAACCGTCACTGCTCATTCTGGATGAAGCCACCAGCGCGCTCGATTGGCAGAATCAGTCGCTGATCGCCCAGTCGATCGACGGGCTGCGCGGCGCGATGACCATACTGACCATTGCGCACCGGCCATCGATGATCGCCTTCGCCGACTGGGTGGTCGCGATGGAAAACGGCCGCATGGTCGAGGTCGGGCAATATCAGAGGTTGAAGGAAAAATCCGGAAGCCGGTTGTCCAGGATGTTGTCAGGCGAGCAGTCCGACAGGGAACCTGCCGACGCGACCTGAGGTCCTGTCAACATCGCGAACTGACGCGAAGTCAGCGCAGGCTTCGCCTGGCGCTGAACTTCTCGCCATCGGCCGCTTCGGCCGAACTGAGCTTTCGTTCGGCGTCGCGAATCTTGTCGGCCGGCGTCGGGGCGTTTCTGGCAATCATGATGAAGACCAGCAGAAAATAGCCCAGTTGAATGACAATGGCGCAGCCGATGACACGAAAAAGCGTCGTGCTGAACGAGGCACCACCCAAGTAAGACCAAGCGACCACGATCGCCAGGGCGAAAATCATGCCGACGATGAATTTTGGTAATGACATACCCCACAGCCTGTCAAATCTGCTCGGGCATAAATCGATGATTGACCCACCCCGAGCCTCCCTTCGCCATGCGAGCTTATCAAATCGCCCGCTTTTCGGCCGGTTGCTTCCGGCCTTTCCCAAACTGTCCATACTCCGACAGAAACCAATTGCAATTCTATTGGGGCGTGCAATAGCCGGCAAGGCCAACCACAAATAAATTTGAATGAGCTGACCAGATCGACTCTGCCATGCTGCGATGCACACATCGGCATCAACGCCAGCGACCGGATATGGACTCCCTTCAGTAAGATCTACAATATTGATTAGTATTTTACGTTAAAATCCATCTATATTTTGCGTCTCTAGAGCGCGCTGATGCTCACAACTGCCGCATAAAGAGCCATTCGCCCGAAATCGGTCCCAAAAAAGCACTAGATTTTTCAAAGTTGCCCATATTATGTCACACGCATGCCATAAAGGGCAAATTTTGTGCAGGATCAGTTTATTATTTAGTCAATTCATGACGCGACTATTTCAGGCCGGCGGGAAATTGTGTGTTGCGCTGCACCATTTTTTTGGTATCGTGCACCGAACCATCCGTTCCACGTATGGAGACTAAAGCATGAGGGACATTGCCAAGCCGGCCAATGTGGATTTTTCGGAGGCTGGCATCGATTTTCCGCCACCAATCGGCGGTCTCATCAAGCGCAGCTTCGATATCGCCGGTTCTCTGATTGGGTTGATTGCTCTCAGCCCATTATTTTTGATGGTCGCGTTGCTCGTCAAATTTTCCGACGGCGGACCGATTTTTTACGGTCACAGCCGAATCGGCCGGGGAGGACGGATTTTCCCGTGCCTCAAGTTCCGCACGATGGTTCAGGACGGCGAACGGGTGCTGGCCGCACATCTTGCAGCTAACCCGGACGCCAAGGCCGAATGGATAGCGACCCGCAAGCTGAAGGACGATCCCCGTGTGACGCGTGTCGGCGCCGTGCTGAGGAAGCTCAGCCTCGATGAACTGCCGCAAATCATCAACATCCTGCAGGGGGAGATGAGCCTTGTCGGGCCGCGCCCAGTGGTGCGTGACGAATTGGAGATCTATGGCAATTCGGCTGTCTACTATCTGAAATCGCGCCCCGGTCTGACCGGGCTGTGGCAAGTCAGCGGGCGCAACGATGTTTCCTATGACAGCCGTGTCGCCTTCGACCGCCACTATGTAGAGAACTGGTCGCTGTTCGAGGACATTCGCATCATCATCAAGACCGTTCCTGCGGTCTGGATGTCGCGAGGTTGCTACTGACAGGGTCCCGCATCGGGCGAGCCTGTCTAGACGGCAAGCATTCTGCAGCAAACTCAATGGGCGGGGCCAAAGCGGATCGGAAAACGTTCAGTTGAAAACAAACATCTTCGAGATCTCCCGCGCCGGCATTCTTGCGAATCGCATGCGGCGGATACGGCTTGTGACCACTTGCCTCGCGCTGGTGCTTGCCGTCCCCCAATTTGCCGCAGCCGACGAGTACCGTCTCGGATCGCAGGACAAGCTAACCGTCCGCGTCGCCGAATGGCAGACCGTCGAGGGCACGTTTCGCGACTGGTCGGCCGTCAATGGAGAATACACGGTCGGTCCCGCCGGAACATTGTCGGTGCCGTTCGTCGGCGAAATGCCAGCATCCGGCAAGACCACGGCCGAGATCGCAGCCGCGATCGGCGAGGCGCTCCAGCGCAAGCTCGCTCTGGCGGACCGGCCGGAAGCCTCCGTCGAAATGGCGCAGTACAGGCCGTTCTACATCTCCGGGCAAGTCGAGACCCCTGGCCAATATCCTTACGTGCCCGGCCTGACCGTGCTGCGGGCGATGAGCATCGCCGGTGGAATCCGGCGGGGCGGGGATGGACAGCGCTATGACCGCGACCTGATCAATGCCAAGGGCGATTTCGATGTTCTTGACGACCAACGGGTCCGGCTGATCGTCAAGCGCGCGCGCATCGAAGCGGAACTGGCGGACAAGCCGTCATTCGAAGCACCGAAGGAAGTGGCCGACGATCCAAAGCTTCCCAGCATCGTTGCCGACGAGATGGCGATCCTGACGGCCGACCAGAAAAAGCTCAAGCTGCGACTGCAGGCGCTCGACGATCTGAAGGCGCTGCTGCAGAGCGAGATCGAATCACTGCAGAAGAAGATCGTCAACCAGCAGCGCCAGGTCGACCTGGCAAAGGAACAGCTGAATGGCATCGGCTCGCTGGCGCAAAAGGGCCTGGTCGTCAACACGCGGCTCTTGAATTCACAACAGACGATCGCCGACCTGGAAGGCCAGATCCTGGACTATGATACTGCCATCCTCACCGCCAGGCAGTCGATCAGCAAGGCCACCCAGGACGCCATCGATCTTGAAAACACCCAGAATGCGGGCCTGGCCGCCGACCGGCAGCAGACGGAAGCCGATCTGAACCAGGCAATGCTCAAGCTGAACATGCAAAAAAGCTTGATGTTGGAGGCCGTGTCGGGAAACCCCAGCGCCCAAATGAATGGCACCAACGAAGAGCCGGCGCTGACGTTTGCCCTGGTTCGGGTGGTCGACGGCAAGACCAGCGAAATCACCGCCGGCGAAGACACGCCGGTGCTGCCCGGAGACGTGATCAAGGTCAAGCTGGCGCCCTTGGCTGTTCAATAGGTTTTTCGACCGGCGTCGAACAGAGGAGTAATTACGCTGCAAGGAGATGTCGTGCTTTAGTTTGCAACTCGAATCCGAGGGGAACTTTGTCATGCACAGTGAAAGGGACGCAATCGTCGATCGAGAAAGAGAATTCCACAATCTCAGATTTGGTCAGGAGGAGGATCCAAGAGGAAGTCTGGACAAGTGGTATCGAACAATTCGCCACGGTGCTGAACGTCAAGACGAGGAAATAAAACGCCTTTCGAAAAAGGCGGACGTGCTCGAGTATGGTTGTTCCGATGGCGGGTGGTCCCTGCATTCCCTGCATCTGCCTGGTCTTTGCCGATCTCTGGCGGGGATCGATATTTCGGACGTAGCAGTAAACAAGGCGAACGAACGGGCGAGTAAGCTGGGAAGCACGAACGCTACATTCCTGGCGATGAATGCGGAAGCCATGTCCTTCGAGGACAACAAGTTCGACCTGGTGTATGGACGCGGGATCATCCATCACCTGGACCTGGATCGGTGTTTTTCCGAGGTGGTCCGTGTCTTGAAGCCGAACGGCGTGGCGTCATTCTACGAGCCGATGGGACACAATCCTCTCCTGAATGCCTATAGAAGGCGAACACCACTCATCCGCACCGCTGATGAACATCCTTTGTTAACTTCAGACTTTGCGTTGGCTCGCCGCTATTTCAGCAATGTCCAGGTGAAATATTTCGGCCTGTGCTCCGTAGGAAGCGCGCTGATGCCGCGAAGCATCTCGGAGACCGTCTACACAGTTGGCAAAGCTGTCGATTCAGTCGTTCTGACGCTTCCCTTTGTGAAGCGGTTCGCATGGTATGCGCTCCTAACCCTTAGGGCCTGATCTTAGCCCCTGCGGTTTCTGGTTCCGCGAGGTTGGCCGCAGTCCACCGGGGACGGGCGAAAGGCACCCTAAGCAGCTTGAAGTAGCTGTAATAGAGGAGGAAAGAGCCCGTGATGTAGGGGTTGAAGGTATCGATCTCGACGAAGGACCGGATGACCAAAAGCACCATCACGCCAGCAAGAATCACCGACTCGGCCTGCCATGTCCTGAATATCAATGCCGATATGTGGCCCCACAGCGTGCGTAGGATGATCAGCGAAATCAGCGTCGCCCCGACATAACCAAGCTCGACGAGGGCTTCGATATAGGTGTTGTGGAAGTGGAAGCCGCTGCGGGTGGTGATGTAGAATTCGTTCCAGAGCCGCTCGGCCTCGGCAAAACCCTGCACCCAATAGGCCGCATAGCCGACGCCGAGGATCGGTGATCGCTGCGCCGCTTCCCAACCCTGTTGCCATAGATAGGTCCGTCCGGTGAGCGTGGAATCCTTGCCAAAGAGGCCAAGGACGAAATCCAGAAGTCCCGCATTGACGGCAACCAGCGCGGCCGTGACCAGTCCGCATGCGCCGACCAGGAAAATCACCCGTCGATAGCGGAGCGAAAGCGTCTTGGACATGGTAAGCAAGGCCACCAGAGCGAGAACCGCCGGTATCGAGGCCGTCGAGGTGGCCGAATGTGCAGCGACCAGCAGATAGGTTGACAGAAAGACGACCGGCACCGTCAGTAACAGGCTCAGCCGGCCGCGTCTGAGAAAGACCAGATAGACAACGCAAAAGTAGATGCCGAGCGACGCGACAAAGCCGAGCTGGTTCTTGGAGCTGAACGCGCCGACGAAATTGTATGTTCCGTCGAGCCCGTCATAGGAATAACCGCCGACCGCGAGCGAATAGAGCAGGGCGAAAAAAATCCCGATCAAGGCGCCGATCGTCAATGTCCGAACGCTGACGGTGCGCGCGGCGATGTAGGCGCAGGCAATATGGGAACAATACTGGACCGCGGTCCTCACCGTGATGCCGGGGGCATCCGACCAGAACACCGAGAAACAGATGTAGAAGGCAAAAATCAGCGGAAGCCAGGCACTGGATAAGCCTCGCAGCACCCGCCGATAATCCACCAGGATAAGAGGCAGCCAGACCGCGTAATAGGCCAGGATCAGGATCGGGCCAAAAATGGTGGAATAGGAAAACGCCCAGATGGAAACGGCAACGGCAAAAGCGCCGTAGACCGAGTTCTTCTCCGGGTCGATCAACAGAGATTTTGGAATCTTCATCTCGGTAGCGGATTCCCGATCATGCAACTCCACGCAATTCAGCGCCGATTCGCCGCCGCGCCCCTTAGGGCATTTCCATTGTGCAGTGCAATATAACCCAACCTCCGCAGTCTGTCACCCAAAAGACTGTTTTTGGTCCAGCATCGTGCCGATCGACCGGCACTGGCGACCAGACGCGGGCTTGCCAACAAGGGACGGAAAAGAGAAACAGTTGGCAGACGCTGGTCACCCAAGCTGGAGGGAAATGATGGACAAACCTCGAATCTTCCTGGGTTCTTCAGGAAAGCAGAAGAAACTGCTGCAGGCGCTGACGCGCGGCCTCGAGGACATTGCGAATGTGGAGCCCTGGACGACATCCTTCAATCCCGGGACGACCACACTGGGGCGCCTCCTCGAGCTTACGCGTGAAGTCGACTTCGCCGCTTTTGTGTTCGCTCAGGATGACTGGACCAGTGTGAGCCAGCCGGCATCGTCTGCCGCGGCATCGGCTCAAGCTTCTCCGCGAGACAATGTGGTTTTCGAGGCCGGCCTTTTCGGCGGCGTCCTTGGAATGCGCCGGACGTTCATCCTCCATGCCAATGGCTCCAAGCTTCCAAGCGATCTGCTCGGCCTCACCTCCGTAAGGTATGGCGAAGCGACGACCGGCGCGGAAATGAGGGCGATCAACCAAAAGCTGCGCAACGCGATCGAGAATGAAGGTCGTATCGCCCGCATAGAGGGCCTTTGGTGGCAATTTTCTCTTTCGGAGCGAACCGCAAAAGAACCATCCGCCGTGAGTCTCCTGCGTATATCGAGAGACGGCGATGGTGCGCTGGAGGTGACCGGTCGCTCGTGGCAGGAGAATGGCAGTCTGTCGGCCCGATACTGGAGCGAAGCGGTGAAGGAGAGAAAGGAGCCTTCCGGCGTCTTCTACTTTTGGAATGGAGAACGGCCCTTGGACGTGAACGCGTCGCAGTTGTACGGGACAGGAGAGATCCGGCTGGAGTCCGCCGATCGCGCGTCCGGGTACTTCATCACGCGAGCCGACACACAGCCAAAACTGAACGCGCGCACCTCCGGTGTCTACTTGCGCGCCGATCCGGACGATCTGAGCATCCTGGACGGACGCGACAATCAACGGCGCGTGGAATTGATCGCGGAGCAGCTGAGCCATTGGCAATCGATCAAGAACGTCTGAACTCAACACGCATGGGAGTCGCTTTGACCCGTGTGCGACACCTTCAATCGCCCTTCGTGGCCCACTGAACCCGTTCGGGGCTCCAGATCCCAGCTTGCACTTGCCCGCTGTTGACTTCACATTCGCCGCCGATGGCGGCCGGCCGGCGCCTCCCGGACAAGAGACAGCAAGGAAGATCACATGCCGATGAGTTTCACGGGACGGTTTGCCGGACGCTCGGCCGTGATCACCGGCGGCGCCTCCGGCATCGGTCTCGCCGTGGCGCGAAGGATCGTTGACGAGGGCGGGCGCGTTTCGATCTGGGATCGCGACCCCGCCCAGATCGAGCGCGCCACCACTGTCGTTGCGAGCTTGCACGGCGTGACGGTCGACGTCGCCGATCCCGCAGCGGTCGAAGGCGCTGCCCGGCAGACGATCGAAACACTTGGGGCGATCGATATCCTGGTCACCAGCGCCGCCATCACCGGACCGAACATGACGATGTGGGAGTATTCCACCGACGATTGGCGCCGGGTCGTCGACATCAACATCAACGGCGTCTTCTACTGCAACAGGGCGCTGGTTCCGCACATGCTGGAACGCAATTACGGCAGGATCGTCAACATCGCCTCGATCGCCGGCAAGGAGGGAAATCCCAACGCATCGGCCTACAGCACATCGAAGGCGGCGGTGATCGGCATGACCAAGTCGCTCGGCAAGGAACTGGCCAAGACCAAGGTGACGGTGAACTGCGTCACGCCGGCCGCCGTGCGCACGGCGATCTTCCAGCAGATGAGCCAGCAGCACATCGACTTCATGCTGTCGAAAATACCGATGGCGCGCTTTGGCGAGGTCGAGGAGGTGGCGGCGCTGATCTCATGGATCGCTTCCGAGGAATGCTCGTTCACGACCGCTGCCGTCTTCGACGTTTCCGGCGGCCGGGCCACCTATTGAGGCAGACTGGACGCGACCTGCCGATAGGCTCTGCGCTGCCCGACCGGAGTCCTCTTCATTTGCCTGACGTTGAATCTTCCCTGCCCGATGAGGACCTGCTCGACCGCTTCCAGCGCGCAGCCTTCGACTATTTCCTGGAAACCGTTAATCCGGAGAACGGGCTGGTCGCCGACACGTCGCGGCCAAATTGGCCGGCAAGCATCGCTGTAATCGGCTTCGCGCTGTCCTGCTATCCGGTCGGGGTCGAGCGCGGCTGGGTGACACGCGATGCCGCCTCGAAGCTGACGCTTGCCGCACTGCGTTTCTTCTGGAACAGCCGGCAAGGCAATGGCGACGATGTCACCGGCCACAAGGGTTTCTACTATCACTTCCTCGACATGCGAACCGGCCTGCGTGCCTGGCGCTGCGAATTATCGATGGTGGACACGGCACTGCTGATGGCCGGCGTGCTGGTGGCCGGGGCTTATTTCCAGGGCGACAGCGAAGACGAGGTCGAAATCCGCGAACTGGCGGACGTGCTCTACCGGCGTGTCGACTGGCGTTGGGCGCAAGGCCGCCGTCCAACCTTGCGGCAAGGCTGGAAGCCGAAGAGTGGCTTTCTGTACTCTGACTGGGAGGGCTACAACGAAGCGACGATCCTCTATGTCCTGGCGATGGCCTCACCGGACAGACCGGCCTCGGACGACAGCTATGCCGCCTGGACGGCGACATATCAGTGGGAGAACATCTACGGCCACGACGTGCTCTATGGCGGGCCGCTGTTCATGCACCAGTTCTCGCATGCCTGGATCGACTTCAATGGTATCCGGGATGTGTTCATGCGCGAGAAGGGCTCGGACTATTTCGAAAACAGCCGCCGCGCGACCTACATTCACCGCGACTATGCGCGGCAAAACCCCCATGGCTTCGGCGGCTATGGCGACGGGCTGTGGGGTCTTTCGGCGGGTGATGGACCCGGCAACTTCCGTGCGCAGATCGAGCGGCGGCCGCGCAGATTTTCCGCCTACGCGGCGCGTGGCGCGCCCTTCGGCCCGGACGACGGGACGATCGCGCCGTGGTCCTGTCTCGCATCGCTGCCCTTCGCGCCGGAAATCTGCCTGCCGGCGCTGCGGCATCTCACAGAACGCCACCCCGAGGTGACCGGCAAATTCAGGATGCCGAGCGGCTTCAATCCGACTCTGGCGAACCGGCGAGGCTTCGGGCCGAGCGGCTGGGTGTCGGAAGGACACTACGGGTTGGATCAGGGCATCGTCGTGCTGATGATCGAAAACCACCGCTCGCGCCTGATCTGGGATCTGATGCGATCGAGCCCTCCTATCCGTCTAGGCCTGCGCAAGGCCGGGTTCAGCGGCGGCTGGCTGTCGCAGCCGGCGAGCCCTTCTGAGGTTGGTTATGTCGAATGATGGCCATGGCTTTGCCGGTCGACCACAGCGACAGCGGCCTGATCAAGGATCTATAGTGGCTTGGCCGCGGCGAGCCAGGTCAGGCCGGCATTTTTTAATGCCTTCCGGCCTGCCTGATCCGTGCGCGATACTGCCGAATTTGGTTAGCCGGCAAATGTATAGGCGGTTTTCACAGTGGTATAGAATTCCGCTGCATAGCGGCCTTGTTCGCGCGGGCCATAGCTCGATCCCTTGCGGCCACCGAAGGGAACATGGAAATCGACGCCTGCCGTCGGCAGGTTGACCATCACCATGCCGGCCTCCGAATTGCGCTTGAAATGCGTGGCGTGCTTGAGGCTCGAGGTGCAGATGCCCGAGGTCAATCCGAAAGGCGTGTCGTTGGCCACGGCGAGCGCCTCATCATAGTCCTTGACACGGATGACGCTGGCGACAGGCCCGAAGATCTCCTCGCGTGAAATGCGCATCGCGTTGCTGGCTCCGGTGAACAGCGCCGGCTGCAGGTAGAAACCGGGCGTTTCGCGATCGAGCCGCTCGCCGCCGAAAGCGAGATCGGCGCCTTCCTTGCGGCCGAGGGCGATGTAATCCTCGTCCTGTTTCAGCTGGCTGCCGTCGACGACGGGACCGATCTGGGTTTTCGCATCGAGGGCATCGCCAATGACCAGCTTGCTCATGCGGTCTTTCAGCGCCTCGACGAAACGATCGTGAATGGCGTCGGTCACGATCAGCCGGGACGATGCCGTGCAGCGCTGGCCGGTCGAGAAGAAGGCGCCATTGAGCGCGCAGTCAACCGCCGTGCCAAGGTCGGCATCGTCGAGCACGACGAGCGGGTTCTTGCCGCCCATTTCGAGCTGGAACTTGCGCATGTGCTCGACGCTGGCGGCGGCGACACGCTTGCCGGTGCCGACAGAGCCGGTGAAGGTGATGGCATTGAGATCGGGACTGTCGAGCAAGGCCTGACCGACCACCGAACCCTTGCCCATGACGAGATTGAGCACACCCTTGGGCAGGCCGGCGCGATGCAGGATGTCGACAATGGTCCAGGCGCTCTCAGGGACCAGCTCGGCCGGCTTGAAGACGATGGTGTTGCCGTGGGCCAGCGCCGGGGCGATCTTCCACGCGGGAATCGCGATCGGGAAATTCCATGGCGTGATGATGCCGACGACGCCAACCGCTTCGCGCGTGATCTCGACTCCGACTCCCGGCCGCACGCTCGGAACCAGTTCGCCCGACAGGCGCAGCGTCTCGCCTGCGAAGAAATCGAATATCTGGGCGGCGCGCACGGTCTCGCCGATGCCCTCGGCCAGCGTCTTGCCTTCTTCGCGCGCCAGAGACCGGCCGATTTCATCTTTCCGCGCGGTGATCTCGTCCGATGCCTTCCTCAATACTGCATGGCGTGTCAGCGGGCCGGAACGTGACCATGCCGCAAACGCCGCTTTCGCCGCAGCAATGGCTTGCCGGGCCTGCTCAGCGCCAGCGGAAGCATATTCACCGACGACATCGCCTGTATTCGAGGGATTGATATTTTTGGAGCCGGGCTCGCCCACCCACTCGCCATCGATGAGATTCTTTCGAAACAGGGTCATGGTCTTTCCTTGTGGTGGTTCACTGATGGGTCATTTAACACCCAGTCATCCATCGCCCAAGTCATTTATCAGACAAATAGCGGCAGAGTGGGGCGTGTCAAATCGCTCACCGGTAGCCTATGAAGCGAGCCGGTGAAACCCCGTTGCGTATCGCACTGGAGGGTCGGACGAGATCTGTGCCGGTCAGATCGCGAAGGACCAGAACAGGCAGGCCAGCGTCGCCGCGGCGAAGATAACAAAGAACAGGCTTCTCAGCAGGATATTGCGCCGCAGCTCATTCATGAAGAGATGGCAGGCCACGACGGCCGCGACGAAAAGGAAGCGCCAGTTCAGCAGCGCCGCCAGGACGCCGCCCTGACCGAAAGCCCATCTGGCCGCGAGGCAACCGATGATCGTCGCGAACAACACAATCACCGTCCAGAAGATGGCATCCGCAGCATTTGTCAGAACGATGCTGGCGGCCCTGATGGGCAGGATCATCATCAGCAGCGCGCTGAAGAAATACACGGCGGCAAGTGGGATGAAAATTCCGGCGTCGGCAATGTCGTCGAGGCGTTTGGCGCCGATCGCGCCATAGGGATAGCCATGCCTGGCCACTGCCAGGCTCAGCGCCATCAGCAAAGCCGTCAGCACGGCGACCAGCGCGAATGAAGTGAGAGCCTTGCTCATGCCGTTCCCTGTCCCACCGTTCCTGTCTACAGCGCCGCGCGTCCTTTGGACGCGCAAAGGACGCTGTAGCACTTTTGTTTTGCGCATGATCCTTTCCAAAAATCGATTCCGATTTTCGGGGTCACGCGCATACGAATCGAACAAGGACGTTGGTAGCCCACGGTCGTAAACGGCTGGTAAGCGTCAGGAGCAGCGGTGGGAGCGGTTCCGCCTACCTATCGCCGTTCTCAAAGGCGCCTATGCCTTGCGCGATGAGGTTTGTCGCCATGACCAGGGAAATAATCGCGCCGGAGTTGAAGACCACGACCCACCATTTCCCACCGGCGAGAAAGCCGTAGCCGTCGGCAATGGCCAGCCCCCAATCGGCGGATGGGGGCTGTATGCCCAGGCCAAGAAAGCTCAGCGTGGCGATGGAAAAGAACGCATATCCCAACCGGGTGACGAGCTCGATGAGGATCGTTTCCCTGACATTGGGCAGGATCTCCAGGAACATGATGCCAAAGGTACTTTCGCCGCCAAGCCGGGCGGCGCTGACATAGTCGCGCTCGCGCTGCTCGCGCACGGCGGCGCGAACGGTCCTCGCCACAAGCGGCGCATAGGCAATGCCGATCACCAGAATGACGGTAAAGTTCGACGGGCCGATCGCGACCAGCGTCATGGTGACCAGAACGATGAAGGGAAATGCCATGAGCGTGTCGAGAAGCCGCGCGCCGACGACGTCGACCAGTCCATCGAAATAGCCGAGCACAAGCCCGATGACAGTACCGCTGGCGACGCCGGCCAGTGTCGCCAGCGGCGCAACCAGGAGAATGTCGCGCGAGCCGACGACGATCCGGGACAGCACGTCGCGGCCGAGCTGATCGGTGCCGAACCAGTGCAAGGCGTCGGGCGGCGCCAGCATGGCCAGGAAGTCCTCGGCATAGGGATCATAGGGAACGAACAGATCGCCGAACACGGCACATACGACCCAGAACAGCAGAACCGTCGAACCGATCACGACAGACGGCGGCAGCTCCGGCAGAGCATTCCATATCCTGCCCGGCAGGCCGGTCGCCCTGCCTGCTGGCGCGGGAAACTCCACCAGCTCCATCATGACGGGCTCCGGCGGCGTTGTCGCGGATCGAGCAGGGCCTGCACGAGATCGCCCGCTGCTGCCGACAGCACGAAAATCGCCGCCATCACCAGAACGCCGGCTTCAAGCATCGGGAAATCCCGCCCCTTGGCGGCGTTCAGCACCAGATTGCCCAGGCCCTGGATGCCGAACAGCGCTTCGATCACCACAAGTCCACCCAGCATGTATCCGGTCTGGGTCGCAAGGACCGCGATGGTCGGCGTAAGCGCATTGCGCAGCACGTGCCGAACGATGATCTCGGGCCGCTCGAGCCCTTTCAGGACGGCGGTGCGGGTGTAGTCAGCGGCCAGCGCCTCGATCACGCCAGCCCGCGTCATCCGGGCGATGTAACCGGCGAGATTCAGCACCAGGGGAAGGGCCGACAGTATCAGGTAATAGCTGCTGGTCCAAAAGCCCGCGCCGTCCGGAGCGACGCCGGATATCGGAAACCAGTTCAGCCACAGGCCGAAGACAATGAGCAGGAGCAGGCCGGAAACGAAGTCCGGCACGATGCCGAAGGAAACGCCCGCGAGCACGATCAGCCTGTCGATGAAGCGGCCCTGATTGAGCCCGGCGACGATGCCGGCGCCGATGCCCAGCGGCAGCAGAAAAACCAGGATGACGCCGGCGAGGGCAGCGGAGCGCTTGAGGCTTTCCAGCACGAACGGCGCCACCGGCCCACGCATCGACAGCGACGTGCCGAAATCGCCGGTGACCGCCTTGCTGAACCAGCGCCAGTACTGAACGAGGACAGGCTGGTCCGCGCCCAGCCGCTTGTTCAGTTCCGCAACCGCTTGCGCATCGGCGAACGGGCCGAGCATGACGCGGCCGACATCGCCGGGCAGAACCTGCCCGGCAAAGAAGACCAGGATGCTGACCAGCCACAGCGTGAGCAGAAGCGTGCCCAGGCGCGCCGACAGAGTGCGGCCGGTCAGCATCAGTTCTTGCCGCCCTGCCCGGAGCCTGTTCCATCCCGATGGAATCGGAATGGAACCCTATCCCGGTGTCCGGGCATCATGCCTGCACAAAGGAAACGCGGTCGAGCAGCAGATGCGAGATCGCGGTGAAGCGCACGCCCTCAACCTTGGTGCTGGTTATCCGGCTGTATTGCGAGAAGTAGCTGATGATCAGCGGCGTCTCGTCGAGCAGCAGATTCTGGATCTTGCCGGCGACAAGGCGCTGGGCGTTGAGGTCTCGCGCCTTGGAGTAGTCGAGCAGCAAGCCATCGTAGGCCGGATTGTTGAAATGCGCGGCGTTCCAGCTTCCCGAACTCTTGAGCGTGGCGTTGAGGAAGATGTCGGGCGTGCCACGGTGGCCGAAATCGGTGATGCCGAGAACCGAATCCAGCCAGGGCGAGCTGCCGAAGGTGGCCGAGCCGTAGTAGGCGTCCTGCGGCAGAACGTTGAGCTTGATGTCGATGCCGGCCTTCTTGGCGAAGTTCTGGATCAGCACCGCGTAGTCGGGAATGTCATAGGCGCGCTCGGTGGTCAGCGTCACCTCGAAGCCGTTCGGCACGCCGGCCTCGCCGAGCAGCCGCTTGGCCTCGGCAATGTCCTGCTTGCGCTGCGGCACCGACGGATCAGCCGAGGGGAAGATCGGCGCGAACGGGGTGTCGTTGCCGGCGATGGCGCGGCCTTTCAGCAGGCCCTTGACCACCGCCTCGCGATCGATGGTCAGCGCCAGCGCGCGGCGGACACGCTTGTCGGTGAAGGGCGCCTGGTCGGTCCTGAGATGCACCTCGTCATGCGAACTCGCCTGGACGCTGAGGATCCTGAAATTGGGATTGCCCTCGATCGCCAGTTCCAGGCGCGTCGTGCTCGGGATGACGTCGAGCTGGCCGGCCTGCAGCGCCAGCACCTGGGCCTGCTCGTCGTCGAAGAACTTGATCTCGACCCGGTCGGGGAGTGCCTTGTCGCCCCAGTAATCGCGATTGCGCACGAAGCTCGCACCCTGCTTGGGACGGAAGGATTCGAGCTTGAACGGGCCGGTGCCGTTGAAATTTTTCTCGAAATCGCCGGCATAATCGGCCGGCAGGATGACGGCGTTATAGACGTCGGAAGAAACATAGAAGGGAAAGTTGCTGTTCGGACCGTCGAGATCGAAGGCCACCGTCTCGTCATCGACCAGCTTGGCGCCGCCCTTGGACAGGATGCCCTTATAGGCCGACAGCGCCGACGAGCCGTTGGCCGGATCGACAAGCCGCTCAAAGCTCGCCACCACGTCCTTGGCCGTGACCGCGCGGCCATCGTGGAATTTCACGCCCTGCCGCAATTTGAAGGTCCAGCGGCTGGCTGTCTCATTGGCTTCCCAGGACAAAGCAAGCTTCGGCTGAAGCCCGTCCTTCGGATCGTCGAGGATCAAATATTCGCCGACCTGGCTGATCACCCCGATGCTGGCCGGATCGGTGACCGAAACCGGATCGATCGCCTTGGTCGGCTGGCCGAGCCCGACGCGGACCGTACCGCCCGTGGTGGCGGCACGCGCCACGCCGGGAGCGCCAAGCCCTTGCGAGGCGGCAAACCCGGTGAGGCCGATCAGCGCGGCATATTTCAGGAGATCGCGACGCTTGAGAAAACCACCCTGATATTCGTCGACGGCGGCATTCCAGATGTCTCCCGACTGGTTACGAAATAAGTCGATATCGTTGCGTCTGGTCATGTTGAAACCCCTGTCTGAAATGACGATTGAAAGATGCGTCTATGTGACGGGCTGGCCGTCGAGATGGATGCGGTCGACGGCCTGCGGATAGAAGGCGATGAGCCCCTTGATCTTCGGCATTTCAGCGATCGGGTCGCGGTAGCTCCAGGCGATGTCCTGATGCACCGAGCCGTCCTTGAGCAGGCCGGACCAGTAAGAGGCGATGCCCTTGTAGGGACATCGCGTCGTTGTTACAGACGCCGTCAGCCGCTCCAGCCTGACATCGTCCGGGCGCAGGTAGAAACGCGTCGGCAAATGGGTCTCGAACAGCAGCACCGGACGGTGGCTGTCGGCGATCGGCTCGCCATCGAACCATATTTCGACATGGCTCGAACTCTGCAGCACGTCGATGCGTGCATAGGGGTCGCGGGCATGGACGAAGACCTCCTCATCCTCCTCGAACCACTGATCGACCGCGTTCCAGGTGAAGGCGATGCGGCCGGCCAAGGGCGACAGGTTCTCATCCGGGGGTGCTGCAAAAGACCAGGCCGCGTCGGCGGAACGTCTGTCACCCGTATCGAGATCCCAGTATTTCGTTTCGCCGCCGACCGCGTGCTGCTGCCCATGTCTCGACGGCTTCAGCAGCGACCGGTCGACCGACGCCGCCGGGAAGAAATAGACCGGCAGGAAATGGTTGGAGCGAAGCACCAGGACGTTGCGGCTGTCGGCGATGGTGCGGCCGTCAAATTTGACGCGGACGCGCTTGGGGCTATGCAGGACATTGACGAGATGCGGAGCCGTCGCTTCGCGGGGCTGGAGTTTTGGCGCGGCGGTCATGATGGTTTCCTCGATACGCGTTCAGGACACGGCGCGCGCGTTGTCGCGCAACTCGGCGAAGCGATTGGCGGGGCGGGCGAGACCGAAGCGATCGCGCAGCGTTCCCGGCGCGTATTCGGTCGGGAAGACGCCCCGGCGCTGCAATTCCGGTACGACCTGTTCGGCAAAGTTTGTCCAGTCCTCGGGCAGCAGCGGGAACATCAGGTTGAAGCCGTCGGCGGCGCCCGAAACGAACCAGTCCTGCAACTGGTCGGCGATCTGTTTGGGCGTACCGACAACAGTCGGCACCGAACCGCTGTTGGCGAGCTTGCGGGCGATCTCGCGCAGGCTGAGATTCTGCTTCGACCACTGCTTGACCCGGTTGAGCGACGTGCGCCCGCCGTTGAACGTGCTCTCGTCCGGCAGGGGCGGCAGCGGCCCGTCCGGCGGGTATTGCGAGAGGTCCACCCCGCTCCAGCTTGACAGAAGATCGATGCCGACCCGATCGGGAAGCAGGGTCTGGAGATAATCCTGCCTTTCCCGACCTTCGGCTTCGGAGGCGGCGACGATCGGCAGGATCCCCGGCAGGATCTTGAAGCTCTCTGGCTTGCGGCCATAACGGGCGAGGCGTTCGTCGATGTCCTCCCGGTATTTGATGCCGTCTTCCCTGGTGCTGAATATGGCGAAGTGCACGTCGGCATGGGCGGTGGCGAAATTCTTGCCGTCCTCCGACGAGCCGGCCTGGACGATCAGCGGATGACCCTGCGGCGGCCGCGAGACGTTGAGCGGTCCGCGGACCTTGAAATGCGGACCTTTGTGATTGATCGCATGGACCTTTTCGGGGTCGGCGAAATAGCCCGACGCCTTGTCGAGAAGCAGGGCCTCGTCTTCCCAACTGTCCCACAGCGCTTTGACGATATCGAGGAATTCGGTGGCACGCTCATAGCGGAATGCGTGCTCGATATTGCCATCGCGGCCGAAATTGCGGGCCTCCTCGTCCATTGCGGAGGTAACCACGTTCCACGACGCCCTGCCCTTGCTGATATGGTCGAGGGAAGCGAACATGCGCGCCACATTGTAGGGCTCGCTGTAGGAGCTCGATGCCGTGGTGATCAGGCCGATGTGTTTGGTCACGCCGGCAAGAGCAGACAGCAGCGTCAGCGGCTCCAGGCGGGCATTCGCGTAGTGGGCGATGCCGCTCTGCACCGAGTCCCAGATTGCGACGTGATCGGCGACGAAAATCGTGTCGATCCTGGCGCGCTCTGCCGCCTGTACGAGCTCGCGGTAGTAGTCGAAGTCCAGCACTTCCCGGCCCGGCGCCCTTGGATGGCGCCATGACATGCGGTGATCGCCCTGCGGGTTGAAAAAGAATGCGCTCAGGATCATGTGGTCTCGAGCCATGCCGGCCTCCTTCCAAATCCAGGCGGGAGACCAGCGCGCTGCCTCGATCGGCCACGACCCGGCAATCTCCCGATTGATGAAAGGTAGATTGCGTTCCGGCTTAATTCGAGTAATTTTATAGAGATTATATATTGCGAAAGCGGAAGCAATTGCCCTTGATGGCGGCGCGCGAAGAAAGTGGTTTCAGGCTCCCCAATGTCCTCCTCGGTTCTGAACGTAGAGCAGCTCTCCGTCACCTATGACGGGCGCAAGGGATCGCATCCCGCCGTCAATGGCGTGTCGCTGCGCATCGCAGAAGGCGAAGCGCTCGGACTGGTGGGCGAATCGGGATCGGGCAAAAGCTCGGTGGCGCTCGCCATCTTGCGCTACTTGCCAAGGAATGCCCGGATCGCGGCCTCGGCGCTTGAATTCCGCGACCGGGAAATCCGCGATCTGTCCGCCGAACAGCTGCGCAAGTTGCGGGGCGATCGTATCGCGGCCGTCTACCAGCACCCGGGCGCCGCGCTCAACCCAAGCATGACGATCGGCCGGCAGATCACCGAAACGATCCTGCGGCACCGCCCGGTTCGCCTTGACGAGGCGCGCGGGCGCGCCGCCGAACTGCTGAGGCGCGTCAGGGTAAGCAATCCGGACCGGGTGCTCGAGCTTTATCCGCACGAGCTTTCCGGCGGCATGCAGCAGCGCGCCAACATCGCCATCGCGATTGCGCTCGATCCGTCGCTGCTGGTGATGGATGAGCCGACAACGGCGCTGGACGCCAGCGTCCAGTCTGAGATCATTGCCATCCTGCGGGATCTTCGCCGGGACCACAAAACCAGCATTCTTTTGATCAGCCACGACATCAACATGATCCGCCGCACCTGTGACCGAGTGGCCGTGATGCAGTCCGGCACGGTGGTCGAAAGCGGCGCAGCGAACGAGGTGTTCGAGAACCCCGGTCATGCCTACACAAAGGCGCTTATCGCATCCATCCCGGCGTTGAACTACACGAAACGGGACGGAAGGCTGGCGGAGATTTCGGCGAACGCACCTGGCACGGCGCCGCGCCGGTCAGCTCAAGCTGCTCTGGGGGCGGAGCGTCCGATCGCGGTCGCCTGCAAAGGCATTAGCCATTCCTTCGGCGCCCAGGCGGTGCTTCACAATATCGACCTGCGGCTAGGCCAGGGCGAAACATTCGGGTTGATCGGCGAGTCCGGCTCCGGCAAGTCGACATTGGCAAGGATCGTCACCGGCCTGCAGCCCCCCAGTGCCGGATCCGTCGAGCTGTTCGGCAGACAAGTGGCGTCGCGCGTCGAGAACAGAAATTCCAGTGAACGCCGCGACGTGCAGATGGTCTTCCAGTCGCCTGATCGCACGCTCAACCCACGCCAGCGGATCGGCAGGATTCTCAGCCGCCCGTTGCGGCGGCTTGCCGGCCTGCGCCGCAGCGAAGTGAAACAGCGCATCGCCGACCTGCTCCAATCGGTCCGCCTCGCCGGCACCACGGCGGAACAGAAATCGCGATCGCTGTCCGGCGGCCAGCGGCAACGGGCGGCTATCGCGCGCGCCTTCGCCGGCGTGCCGAAAGTCGTCGTGCTGGATGAACCGACTTCGGCCCTCGACGTTTCCGTGCAGGCGACCGTTCTCAACCTTCTCAACGACCTGCAGCGCGACAAGGACACGACCTATCTGTTCATCAGCCACGACCTCAAGGTCGTGCGTTACATGGCCGACCGGATCGGCGTTCTGTATCGCGGCCGGCTGGTTGAGACCGGCTCCTCCGACCAGATCTTCCAGGGACCCAATCACCCCTATACGAAACTGCTTCTGGCGGCGTCCTGCGACGACACCGCGCCGAAGGTCTCCGTCCAGGCCGGGATTGTCACGGATGATGTTGCGAACCGCGGATGTTCCTTCGCTGACCGCTGTCCGTTGGCCCTTGCCGATTGCAGGGAGGCGGAGCCGCCCAGCCGTGAGGCCGGAGCAGGACATCTGATCGCATGCTGGCGACATGATGGGGAACTACTTTGACCCCGACAGACCGTTCGGTCCCGGAAGGCAGCGCGGCATTCACTCCGCCGCCTGAAGGCGGCGCGCATCGAGGATGGTCCTGATCTCGGCGCGGCAGGAGCCGCAATTGGTGCCCGCACCCAGAGCGGCGCCGATCGCCTCGACGCTGGCGCAGCCGCTGCGCACCGCATCCGCGATCTGATTGGCGCCAATTCCCAAGCACGAGCAGACGATGGCGCCGCGGTTGACGCCGTTGCCGCTCGGCCGCCCGGCGACGATCGCCATTCGCGCGCGCCGTTCGGCATGGTCCGCACCCAACTGCTCCACCGCCCAGCTGCGCGACACCGCGACTGGCCCAGGTGCAAGATAGAGCGCGCCGACCAGCCGGCTGCCTGTGAAGCGTGCGAAGCGATAGTGCCCACCGGCGACGTCATGATAAGCGAGCGTTTCGCCTTGCGCGTCGTCGCCGAAGAGCGAAGCGGCGAACATCGTCCAGTCCCGGCCGGCCTGCAGCGCAAGCTCTAGCCGCCAGCCGGCGGCGCAGCGGGCGAGGCTCCAATAGTCTGCGTCGATCGAAGCCGGCCGTTCGGCAAGCACCGCAAAGCCGAAGGCAGCGGCAGCGAAGCGTTCCATGCGGGCGGCAACGTTTTTTGAGGCCGGCTGACCTGAAATGACATCGGTGATCGGCGCCACCAGCGCATCGATGCGCGCCCGTGCGGCAAACTGATCCGTCCAGTGCATCGGCACGAAGACGGAGCCCGGTCGCTGCCGTAATGTCACTAGCGCGCGCAGCAGCGCCTCGCCATGAACGGTCGAGACGCGCACGATGTCGGCGTCGCCGATGCCGAAGTGCTGTGCATCCGAGGGGTGTATCTCGACGAAGGGCTCGGCCATGTGCTGAGACAGGCGCGGGCTTTTTCCCGTCCGCGTCATGGTGTGCCAGTGATCGCGCACGCGACCGGTATTGAGGACGAGCGGGAAGTCCGGGCTGGTGCGGGTTTCGACGGTTGGGCGGACGGCGATGAAGCGCGCCTTGCGGTCGGGTGTGTAGAAATTGCCGTTGGTGAAGAAGCGAACAGGCTGGCGCCCGATCGTGCCGACTCCCTCTGGCCTGCCGGCCATCTCCCCCTCAGGGGGGGAGATTCGCGGTGCCCGCGAACCGCTCATTCCTGCAACGTCCGAAATTGGCGAAGGCGGAGGCGATAGCTGATCTCCCCCCTTGAGGGGGAGATGGCCGGCAGGCCAGAGGGGGTCGTCTGCGACGGCCTCGGCCTCGTTGGGGCGGGTGGGAAAGGCCGAGACTTCATCACCGGCCCCACCCCGGCTCGCTTGTTTCGCTTCGCTCAACGCGCTCCCCGACCCTCCCCTCAAGGGGGAGGGTAAGGCCGGCGCCGGCCATTGGAATGGAGCCAGCGCATCGTACCCCTCCGCATCGACCCCAGCATAGGCGCCGATGTCAAAATCGCGGGCGCCGTCGTTCTCGAATCCCGACAGAACGGCGTGCTCGGCAAAAATCTCCGCAGGCGTGGCATGCGTAAATGCCTCGCCAAAGCCCATCCGCCGAGCCACTTCCGCGACAATCCACCAGTCTGGCCTTGCCTCGCCCGGTGTGGCAAGGAAAGCACGCTGGCGCGAGACGCGGCGCTCGGAATTGGTGACGGTGCCGTCCTTTTCGCCCCAGGCGGCGGCGGGCAGCCGGACATGGGCGTGGCGCACCGTGTCGGTCTCGGCCAACACGTCCGACACCACGACGAAGGGACAGGCCTTGATCGCCGCCTCGACGGCATCGGCGTCCGGCATCGAATCGACCGGGTTGGTGGCCATGATCCACAGCGCCTTGATGCGCCCGTCTGCCACCGCCCTGAACATGTCGACCGCTTTCAGGCCGGACTTTTCGGCAATCGTTGGCGCATGCCAGAAGCGCTGCACCCTCTCGCGATGCTCGGGGTTTTCGATCTCCATATGGGCGGCCAGCATATTGGCCATGCCTCCAACCTCGCGGCCGCCCATGGCGTTGGGCTGGCCGGTCACCGAAAACGGCCCGGCGCCCGGTTTGCCGACACGGCCAGTGGCGAGATGGCAGTTGATGATGGCGTTGACCTTGTCGGTGCCGGAAGACGACTGGTTGACGCCCTGGCTGTAGACGGTCACCGTCTTCGCGGTTGCCGCAAACAGGCTGTAGAAGCGGTCAAGCTCATCCTCGCTCAGGCCGGTGGCGGCGGCGATGCCGGCCAGGTCGAGCTTCGAGGCGGCGAAAAGGGCTTGCCCGAAGCCGGTCGTATGCGCCGTGATATAGGCGCGGTCCAGGGCATTGTGCTGGCCGAGATAAGCGAGCAGCCCAGTGAACAGTGCGACGTCGCCGTCCGGTGCAATCGCCAGATGCAGATCGGCGATATCAGATGTCATGGTGCGGCGCGGATCGACCAGCACGATCTTCATCTCGGGCCGTTTTTCCCGGGCAGCGGCGATGCGCTGGTAGAGCACGGGATGGCACCAGGCGAGATTGGAACCAACCAGCACAATCAGGTCGGCAAGCTCCAGATCCTCATAGGTGCCCGGGACAGTGTCAGAGCCGAAAGCGCGGCGATGGCCGGCGACCGACGAGGCCATGCACAGGCGCGAATTGGTGTCGATGTTGGCCGAGCCGACAAAACCCTTCATCAGCTTGTTGGCGACATAATAGTCCTCGGTCAGCAACTGGCCGGAGACGTAAAAGGCGACTGCGTCGGGGCCGTGCTCGGCGATGGTTTGCGAAAAGGTCGAGGCAACGCGGTCGAGCGCCTCGTCCCAACCGGTGCGGCGGCCGTGGATTTCCGGGTGGAGCAGCCTGCCGTCAAGGTCGATGGTCTCGGCAAGCGCTGAACCCTTGGAACAGAGCCGGCCGAAATTCGCGGGATGATCGGGGTCGCCGCGGACGGTGACCTCACCGTCCGCGGCGACCTTCGCCAGCACGCCGCAACCCACCCCGCAATAGGGGCAGGTGGTCCTCACCTCGCGCGCTTCGTCAATTTCCATGTTCAGGCCGCGCGGCTGGCCAGCGCTTCGAGCGCCAGGAATAGACGCTCGCCGTCGACCTTCACGGGAATGGTGCGCACCACGCCTTCGTCGGCGCCGAGCGCCTTGCCGGTTTCCAGCGAGATGACCCAATTGTGCAAGGGGCAGGTCACCGCCGCGCCATGAACGATACCCTGGCTGAGCGGCCCGCCTCTGTGCGGGCAATGATCGTCAATGGCATAGACCTGGTCGTCCGCCGTGCGGAAGATGGCGATTTTTCCCTCAGGGGTGTCTACGCAGCGCGCGCCACGGCGGGGGATGTCGGTGATGGAGCCGATAGCGATCCAGTTCATCTTGGTCACTCCGCAGCTTCTGCAAAACCGACTGAAGCCATCGGCCGGAATTCGTGCTTGTCCTTGCCGGAAACGCGCTCCGACCACGGGTCGACCTGGGCGAATTTCTGGCTGAAGACGAAGCGCTCGTAATAGGCCTTGCGTTTGTCGGCATCGTCCATGATCTGACGCTTGATTTCGGGGATGCCGATGCGCTTGGCCCATTTGTAGATGCGTTCTAGATAGCGGCCCTGCTCGCGGTACATCTGCGTCAGCGCCACGATATGCTCCAGTGCCTCATCCTCGGTCTTCACCAGGCCGAGTACTTCGGTGCCCTTGATGTCGAGGCCGGCGGCGCCAGCGAAGTGGATCTCGTAGCCAGAGTCGACGCAAATGACCCCGACATCCTTGCAGGTCGCCTCGGCGCAATTCCGGGGACAGCCCGACACCGCCATCTTGACCTTGGCCGGGGTCCATGAGCCCCACATGAATTTCTCGATGCGGATGCCCAGGCCGGTCGAGTCCTGCGTGCCGAAGCGGCACCAGTCCGAACCGACGCAGGTCTTCACCGTGCGCAGGCCCTTGGCGTAGGCATGGCCAGAGACGAAGCCGGCCTGGCCGAGATCGGCCCACACCGCCGGCAGGTCCTCCTTGCGGATGCCGAGCATATCGATGCGCTGGCCGCCGGTAACCTTGACCATCGGAATCTCGAACTTGTCGACCACGTCGGCAATGGCGCGCAGTTCGGCGGCATTGGTGACGCCGCCCCACATGCGCGGCACCACCGAATAGGTGCCGTCCTTCTGGATGTTGGCGTGGACGCGCTCGTTGACGAAGCGCGACTGATAGTCGTCGGCATAGTCGTCCGGCCAGTCGCAGACGAGATAGTAGTTGAGCGCCGGCCGGCATTTGGCGCAGCCGCAGGACGTGATCCACTCCAGCTCCTGCATGACAGCGGGAATGGTCTTCAGGCCCTTGGCCTTGATCAGTCGGCGCACCTCGTCATGGCCGAGCGTGGTGCAGCCGCACATCGGCTGGACGGTGGCCGGATTGTATTTGTCGCCGATGGTCAGCACCATCAGCTTCTCGACCAGCCCGGTGCAGGAGCCGCAAGAGGCGGACGCCTTGGTGTGCGCCCTGACATCGTCGAGCGAGGTCAGGCCCTTCGCCGTGATCGCGCCCGTGATCTTTCCCTTGCAAACGCCGTTGCAGCCGCAGATTTCCGCATCATCCGGCAAGGCTGCAACGGCCGCCATAGGGTCCAGCGGGGCACCCCCCTGGTATGACTGGCCGAAGATAAGCGTGTCGCGCATCTCCGATATGTCGGTCTGCTTCTTCTTCAGATCGTTGAACCAGGCGCCATCGCCCGTCTCGCCATAGAGCACGGTGCCGATGATGCGGTCATCCCTAAGCACCAGGCGTTTGTAGACGCCGGCGGCGGCATCGCGCAGCACGATCTCCTGGCGGTCCTCGCCCTCGGCGAAATCGCCAAGCGAGAACAGTTCGATGCCGGTGACCTTGAGCTTGGTCGGCGTGTCCGAATGGACGAAGGCGGCTGCCTCGTCGCCGGCAAGTTGGCTGGCGGCGACGCGCGCCATCTCATAGAGCGGCGCGACGAGGCCGTAGACCATGCCGTTGACCTCGGCGCATTCGCCCAGCGCGAAGATATCGGGGTCGTTGCTGCGCATGCCAGCGTCGACGACGATGCCGCGATTGACGGCAATGCCCGCCTCCTTCGCCAGCGCGGCGTTCGGCCGGATGCCGACCGCCATCACGACCAGCGTTGCCGGGATGATGGTGCCGTCGGCAAGTTCAATCTGCTCGACCTTGCCGTTGCCCGTGATCGCCTGGGTGTTGGCCTTGGTGATGACCTTGATGCCGCGTTCCTCCACCGCGCGTTGCAGGAGATAGCCGGCAGCCGGATCGAGCTGGCGCTCCATCAGCGTCGGCATGACGTGCAGCACGGTGACGTCCATTCCTTGTGCGTTGAGGCCGGCCGCGGCCTCGAGCCCGAGCAGGCCGCCGCCGATGACGACCGCCTTGGCCCGAGACTGGGCGGCAAGCATCATGGCCCGGACGTCGTCCAGATCGCGATAGGTCAACACGCCGGGCAGATTGTTGCCCGGCACCGGGATGATGAACGGCACCGAGCCGGTGGCGATGACCAGCTTGTCGTAGGGCTCGCTCACGCCATGATCGGAGGTGACGGTCTTTGCCTGCCGGTCGATGACGACGATCTTGTGGCCCTTGTAGAGGGTGATCTCATGCTTGATGTACCAGCCATCGCCATGGATGATGATCTCCTCATAGTCCTTTTCGCCTGACAGGACCGGCGACAGCATGATGCGGTCGTAATTCACCCTGGGCTCGGCGTTGAAGATGGTGACCTGGTAGCGGCCGGGCGCCTTTTCCAGCAGATGCTCCAGCATGCGCCCGGGGGCCATGCCGTTGCCGATGATGACGAGTTTTTCGGTCATGGTCCGCTCCCGGTCTCACTCAGCCGCGTAGGAAAGGGATGGAGCCTCAGTGGCCGCCGTGCGCTCCATGCGCCTGATGCTGAAATGCATCCAGGCAAAGCAGGCGGCGACGATGACGAAGAGCAGCATGAAGCAGCTCGACCACACGCCCGTAAGGTCGTTGAGCGCGCCGAAGGCGATCGGTAGGACAAAGCCGCCGAGCCCGCCGATCATGCCGACAAGGCCGCCGACCGCGCCGACATTGCCCGGATAATAGGCCGGAATGTGCTTGTAGACGGCTGCCTTGCCGAGGCTCATGAAGAAGCCGAGCACGCTGGCGACGGCGATGAAGGCAACCGGCCCGATGGAGAAGTGGAAGGCGATCGGCCCGCTGATGCCGTGCACGACATAGTCCGTGGGCGGCAGCGACAGGATCAGCGTGGCGACGGCCGAGACCGCGAAGGTCCAGTAGAGCACGGTGCGGGCGCCGATCCGGTCGGAAAGCACACCGCCATAGGCGCGGAAGACACTTGCCGGGATCGAATAGGCCGCGCCGATCATGCCGGCGGTCGCGATGCCGAAGCCGTAGACACCGATGAGGTAACGCGGCAACCACAGCGACAGCGCGACGAACGCCCCGAAGGCGAAGAAGTAATAGAAGGCGAAGCGCCAAACCTGCAGGTTCTTGAGCGGCGCGAATTCCTGCCAAAAACTTCTCGCCGGCGCCACCTTGCCGGCGCGGCGCTCACGGATGACCGGATCGTCGCCGGTGGTGAACCAGAAGACGGCGGCCATGACGACCAGGGCGGCGGCCCAGATCAGCGCTACCGACTGCCAGCCCCAGGAGAGCAGCACGAACGGCGCCAGGAACTTGGTGACCGCGGCCCCGACATTGCCGACACCGAAGATACCGAGAGCCGTTCCCTGTTTGCCGGCGGGGAAGAAGCGCGAGACATAGGCGACACCGACGGCGAAGGAGCCGCCGGCGAGCCCGACGCCGAGCGCTGCGATCAGCATCTGCTCATAGGTGTGGGCATAAGCGAGCAGGAAGGTCGCGACCGCCGCCGCAAGCATGGTGGCGGTGTAGACCAGCCGCCCGCCGTAGCGGTCGGTCCAGATACCGAGCACCATGCGCACGAGCGAGCCGGTCAGGATCGGCGTGCCGACGAGCAGGCCGAATTCCGTCTCGTTCAGCCCGAGCTCCTGCTTTATGCGGATGCCGATGATTGAAAAGATCGTCCACACCGCGAAGCAAACGGTGAAGGCGATGGTGGACATCACGAGCGCCTGCCGGGGAGCATCGTCCTGGCTGGGCGCGGCTGGGAGATTTGCGGTCAATGTCTGGCTCCGGTTTGCGGCGTGGGAGGCGCCGCGGATGTTTGTGGGTGAATGATCAGCGGCGCGGCATCGGTGCGTGCAACGAGACCGGGCTCGCCACGGTCAGGTCCTTGCTTTCCGTCTTGGCCCCGACGGGAAACAGCAGGAACGCGGCGGTGAACAGCGCCGCCGTCAGCGCGCTGCTGGCCAGAAAATCGCGGCGTGTGAAGTCCGCGAGGGACGCGCCAGTTCCGATCCGTTTCGTCATCGCCGTCTCCGGTTGGGCGCCGCTTGGGACCAGCGCCGTCGATCGCGTAAAACAAAAAAGCCACCGGCCAGGTCTTCGCGCGTCCGTCCATCCGGGATCGCGTATTGACCTGAGCGGCAGCTTTGCCTGTGGCGCCCGCCATTGGACGCCGTGTCACTTGGCCCTTGCGGACCTACATTCTGAAAAGCAGGAAGCGTGCCAATTCGACAGCGCTCTAGATTATCGAATGAAATCAATGTGAACCGCAGCCGTGCGATTTTTGACCAAGCCCGGCAGCGGATCAAAGATTAGTCAGAATGCCTTGCACAGCAGCATAATATTTGTGCAATGCGGCAGACTGCCCATTGCCGATGCAGATTGCCAACTGTCGATGATGACGCGTTTTGCGGTCTTGGCCTTACTCCGCGGCTTCGACGAAGCGGTGGCGTTCGTAGAGGAACTTCAACACCGCCTCGCGGCACCGCAGGAAGGTGCGGTCGGAAGAGAGTTCGACGCGGCGGCGCGGCCGGGCGAGCGGCACGGCAAGCACCTCGCCGATGGTCGCCGCCGGGCCGTTGGTCATCATGACGATACGGTCGGAGAGCAGCACCGCCTCGTCGACATCATGGGTGATCATGATCGTCGTCGAGCCGAGCCGTGAGTGGATGTCCATGACCGCGTCCTGCAGATGGGCGCGGGTCAGCGCGTCGAGAGCGCCGAAAGGCTCGTCGAGCAGCAGGATCTTCGGCTCCATGGCCAGCGCGCGCGCAATGCCGACGCGCTGCTTCATGCCGCCCGAAATCTCGGCGGGCCGCTTGTCCCTGGCATGCGCCATCTGCACGAGGTCGAGGTTGCGCATGATCCAGTCGTGCCGCTCGGCCTTGGTCTTGGTCGAACCGAGCACTTTCGACACCGCCAGATTGATGTTGTCGTAGACGGTGAGCCACGGCAGCAGGCTATGGTTCTGGAACACCACGGCGCGTTCGGGACCGGGGCTGTCGACCTCCTTGTCCTCGAGCAGCACGGCGCCAGCGGAAACCTTGGTCAGCCCGGCGATCAGGTTGAGCAAGGTCGACTTGCCGCAGCCGGAATGGCCGATGATCGAGACGAATTCACCCTTTTCGATGGTGAGCCTGATATCCCTGAGCACCTCGCTGACCTGGCCGCCGCGAGCGAAGGATTTGTCGATATGGTCGAGTTTCAGATAGGCCGTCATCGTCCTCTCCTCACTTTGCCGTGGTGCCGCGGGTGACGATGGCGCCGACCGCCGCGACCAGGCGGTCCAGGCAGAAGCCGGTGACGCCGATATAGGCGAGCGCGACGATGATGTCGGGCAGCCTGGACGAGTTCCAGGCGTCCCAGATGAAGAAGCCGATGCCGACGCCGCCGGTCAGCATCTCGGCGGCGACGATGGCAAGCCAGGACAGGCCGATGCCGATCCTGAGGCCGGTGAAGATGTAGGGCGCCGCGGCCGGCACCATGATCTTCAGGAAGAACTCGAACTGGTTGAGCCGCAGGATACGGGAGACGTTGCGGTAGTCTTCGGGGATGTTGCGAACGCCGACGGCGGTGTTGATGATCACCGGCCAGATCGAGGTGATGAAGATGACGAAGATCGCCGACGGGCTGGAGTCGCGGAACGCCGCCAGCGACAGCGGCAGCCAGGCCAGCGGCGGCACGGTGCGCAGGATCTGGAATACCGGATCGAGGCCACGCATCGCCCATACCGACTGGCCGACCAGCGCGCCAAGCGCGACGCCGACGATGGCCGCCAGGCCAAAGCCGATGGCGACGCGCTGCAGCGAGATCAGCACCCGCCACGCCAGCCCGATATCCTGCGGGCCATTGTCGAAGAACGGGTGGGCAATCAGATCGTAGGCCTCGTTCCACACCTGGCTCGGCGGTGGCAGGCTGGCGGTGGGCGACGAACAGGCGATCTGCCAGACGACGAGCATGAGGGCGATGACGATCGCAGGCGGTACCAGTGCGCTCGCCAGCTTTCCGGCGATCACGACCGGGTCGAAGCGGCGTCTCGCCTTGGCGGTGAAGGCAATGACCTCAGCTGGTTTGTCCGGCGAAGGGAACGCTTTCACTTTGGTGTCCTCGATGGTTTGGATGGACATATCTTCGCAAAACTCCGTGGGTCGGTTCTGAGCGACAACGGCGCGAGTGCCGTTGCGCGGGGGCGACGTTTGCGCGGGGAGCGACAAACGGCGCAATGCGCCGTTTGCGCTTAAGCCGATGCCTTGATCTTCAGGCTGTCGAGATAGGCCGACGGGTTCGCCGGATCGAAGGTCTTGCCGTCGAAGAAGGTCTCGACGCCGCGCGACGAGGACGCAGGAATGTCGCTTGCCGCGATGCCGAGGTCTTTTGCCGCCTCGCGCCACAGGTCCTCGCGGTTGACCTGATCGACCAGCGCCTTGATGTCGGTGGTCGGCGCGAACTTGCCCCAGCGGATGTTCTCGGCCAGAAACCAGCTGTCGTGGCTCTTATAGGGATAGGAGACGCCGCCCTTCCAGAACTTCATATAGAGGTCGGTGCCTGTGGCGACGCGGCCATTGCCGTAATTGATGTCGCCCTTGAGGCGGCCGATGATATCGGCGACAGGCACGTTCATCCATTGCCGCTTGCCGATGATGGCGGCCATCTCGTCCTTGTTTTCCATGGCCTCGCACCATTGCTGGGCTTCCATGACCGCCATCAGGATCGCCTTGGTGGCGTTCGGGTATTTCTCGATGAATTCGGCGCGCAGGCCGAGCGCCTTTTCCGGATGGCCCTTCCACAATTCGCCTGTGGTGGCTGCGGTGAAGCCGACGCCCTGGTGGACGAGCTGCTCGTTCCACGGCTCGCCGACGCAGAACACATCCATGTTGCCAACCTTCATGTTGGCGACCATCTGCGGCGGCGGCACGACGATGGTGGAGACATCCTTGTCCGGGTCGATACCGCCGGCGGCCAGCCAGTAGCGCAGCCACAAATCATGGGTGCCACCCGGGAAGGTCATGGCGGCCTTCACCTCCTTGCCTTCGGCCTTCTTGGCCGCGAACGCGTCTTTCAGCTTGGACGCGTCGAGGCCGACGCCGGTGCCGGCATATTCCTGCGCGACCGAAATGGCCTGGCAGTCGTAGTTCAGCCGCGCCACCAGCGCCATCGGCAGCGGCTGGTTGTTCTGCGTCACCTTGCCGGTATGCATCAGGTACGGCATCGGCGTCAGGATGTGGGCGCCGTCGATGCCATTGGCTTCGCCGCCGAGCATCAGATTGTCGCGCGTCGCGCCCCAGGAGGCCTGCTTGAGCACCTCGACATCGGGCATGCCGAATTTTTCGAACAGCCCCTTCTCCTTGGCGATCATCAGCGGAGCGGCATCGGTCAGCGCAATGAAGCCGAGCTTGGCGCCGGTCACTTCCGGGGCGGCAGTAGCCGCATAGGCGCCAGAGGGCAGCAGCGCACGCGCGGCCGCCAGGGTTGCCGCTGTGGCAGCACTTGCCATCAGAAAATTGCGGCGGGTCATGCCCTCGAGAGGGGCTTCAATCTTGATGCGTTTCGTCATCGTCGTCTCCCGTTGGGCACTGCTTGGGATCAGCGCCGTCGATTGCGTGTTCGGTCAAAACAAAAAAGCCGCCGGCCAGGCCGCGCGTCCGTCCATCCGGGATCGCGTTTTGACCTGAGCGGCAGCTTTGCCTGTAGCGCCCGCCATTGGACGCCTGTTCCGTGACTCCGAGAAGAGTCTGCCTATTGCAAAGCAGGAACCGTGCCAGTTTCGGAATGGATGGCAAACATCAATGAGATCAACGGCATGCCACAATCGTCGGCGCGCTGGCCCGCTGGGCGAGCAAGCCAAAGATTGTTCATTAGCGCAGTTGCACGCATAATTTTTGTGCAATGCACAAGAATGGCGCGAAAATGATCAGGCCTGCAGAACTGGGTTCTCGACACTGTGATCTTGACAGTTTGAGCACCTGTTGGTGGCCAAGATTTCATCGTTCGTTTGGCTGGCTCATCGCGAACGTTCGAGATTGCCCGAAGCCCACCCAACTTCGTCATCCCAGGCGCGAAGCAAGGAGCGAAGCTCCGTCGCGAAGACCCTGGGATCCAGGCCGTGACCTGGGCCGAAGAGCGCGGCGGAACAGAATTCCGCACCGTCGCAACACTTCGAAGTCGCAGCATGGATCCTGGGGTCTGCGCCGCGTCGCTTCGTTCCTTGCTTCGCCCCAGGAGGTTCAAGGTCGCTGAAGCGCCATCCCAACGGCTAACGAGTCCAGCCGGTCAGTTTAAGACAATTTCGTAGTGAAGAACCTGGGCGTCGCCGAGGGACGATCTACGTCCAGGCGAGATGACGCCGGAGCCGAAGAGGAGAATGTCTTCGCGGCGCACAAATACTTCATGGTCGGGTCCCATCGACACAAATGTGCCCGACGAGCTTCGCTCGACAAGCCGGGCCTTGCCATTCGAAATGGTGAAGGTCGCGTGGTGCCTTGAGACCCAGGGCCGCTGGACGACGATATTGCATTCCGGAGATCGGCCGATGGTCACGAATTCGTTGTGTCGGCAGAATCGCAACTGATCTTCATAGCGGATGACCAGATTGATCTGCGGCGGCGGGGCGGAGCGCCTATCGATAATGGTGCCCCGGCTGGCGATGCGCGTACTGAGGGCCCCATCGTCGCTCCTCAGAGTATAGACATCGAAGAGTTCTTGCTTCCCCTTGAAGGCCATTTTGTCGAGCAGCCGCAAGCCACTGCGGCTCCCCGCGGAAAGGGCTTCGAAGAAGCTCTGGCTGATCAGGACCTCCCCGGGGTTGGCCGTGGTGGACAACCTTGCGGTGACATTGACAACGTCGCCGAATACCGCGCCCCGCGCGCGAATGACCGCCCCGAAATGCAATCCGATACGGGCGCTCAACGGCCCTTCCGTCAGTTGGCAGCTGATCTGGCAGACGGCCCTCAGCGCCGCCTCCGAGCTCTCGAACAGACTGAGTACGTCATCGCCTTTCGAGTAAATGAAGTCACCACCGTGCCGAGCGACGATCTCACGCATCGCGTCCAGGCAATCCGAGACCTGCTGCAGAGCCGCATCGTCGCCGATGCGCTCGTAGAGGGGCGTGCTGCCCACGACATCAGCTAAGAGGACTGCGGCTAGAAGTCTTTCCTGATCCATCGATCTCGTATCCGCACCGAGAACTCAGTGTATATAACACACCAAAGTTGCCTTTAACTTATCTAATTGCGCGCCTGGGCGATCCGCCACCCCGGCACGTCGGAACTACTGCGCCAAGGAACCACCTGGTTTCTGCCCGGCGACATAGTCTTCGATCCGGTCTGGATCGAAGATCTGGCCGTCGAAGAAACCATCGGGACCAAGCACCAGGCTTGCGCCTGCCGAACCGACAGGGGTCGCGGCCTTCAGCGCGCCCTCGACCTTGGCGTTGGCGCCAGGCAGCGCGACGCCGAGCGGCTTCAGGGCCGCGCGGTAGAGGTCCGGCCTATAGCAGTCGCGGGCGATGGCGAGGTTTTCAGGCGTGTGCGCCAGTTGCCCCCAGCGCACCATCTGGGTGTAGAACCACAGCGCATGGCTCTTCCAGGGAAAGTTCGCGGCCTTGTCGAAGGGCACGAAGAAATCCTCGACCGTCCGCGCCGCGCCGCCGCCAAGCTGCAGATAGCCGGTCAGGACCGGCATTTGGATTTTCGCGGGCTGCCCGAGAAAGCGGGCCTCGGCCATCAACGCTGCCAGCTCGTCGCGGTTGGCCGAATCCTGGCACCAGCGGGCGGAGTGATGCAGCGCCCTGAGCAGCGCCGCCAGCGCCTCCGGATTTTCCTCGGCCCAAGTCTTGCGCGCGCCGATCACCTTTTCCGGGCTGTTGCGCCAGAGCAGCGCCTTGACGGTGGCGATATGGCCGGTGCCGGCAGCGACCGCGGCGCTGTTCCAGGGTTCGCCGACGCAATAGCCGTCGATGCGGCCGGCGGCTAAAGCATCGGCCATGAAAGGCGGCGGCACGATGACGATCTCGATCTGCCGCTCCGGATCGATGCCGCAGGCGGCGAGCCAGTAGCGCAGTTCGTAATTGTGCCCCGAATGCGGATGCACCACGGCGAAGCGCAAAGGCTCGCGGCCGGCGGCTGCCCGCTCGCGGATCAACGCGCCGAGGGCAGTCCCGGCGGGCGCCGGATCGAGGTCAGGCGCAGCGCCATGCGCTGCCATGCCGTCCCAGACGGCGTTGGAGACGGTGACGCAATTGCCGCCGAGGCCGAGCGAGAACGGCACGATGGTCTGCGAGGCAAGCGGCGTCAGACCCAGACTGCAGGCGAGCGGCATCGGCCCCAGCATGTGGGCGACATCGAAATGGCCGATGGCGATGCGGTCGCGGATGTTGGCCCAGGAGGTCTCGCGGTGCAGTGTGAGATCAACGCCCTCGCGCGCGGCAAAGCCCATCTCGCCGGCAGCGACCAGCACGGCGCTGTCGAAGAGTGGCATGAAGCCGGCGGTGATCTGGTGCGTCATGCTCATTCGTCCTCCGACGGCCCAAGCAGCCCGGCGGCGGTCACCAAGCTTTGGGCGATGTCGCTGATCTTGCGGTTCTGGTTCATCGCCGTCTTACGCAGCAGGGTGTAGGCGGCCTCTTCGCTCAAGCCGCGCGACTTCATCAATATGCCCTTGGCGCGGTCGATGACCTTGCGGTTCTCCAGCTCGCTGCGCGCCTCCTCCAGCTCGCGCGCCATGCGCGAGAAGGCGTTGAAACGGCTGACCGCCATGTCGAGGATCGGCTTGACGCGCTCTTGCCGCAGCCCATCGACGACATAGGCCGACACGCCGGCATCGACCGCCGCCTCGATCGAGGCCCGGTCGGAGCGGTCGACGAACATGGCGATCGGCCGCTTCACCGCGCGCGACAGCTGGAACATGTTCTCCAGCATGTCGCGATTAGGGTTTTCGAGATCGATGACGATGACGTCAGGCTCAATCTCGGCGATGCGCCGCGCAATGCCGGTCACGTCGTGGATGACAGTGACGCGCTCATGGCCGGCCTCGCGCAGCCCGGCCTCGATGATCGAGGCGCGGATGCGGTTTTCGTCGATCACCAGAACGGCGAGTGAGGTTCGGACCATGCCTGCATTTTGCCCAGACGAGGGGATTGTGCAATGCGGTATGATGACTGACGGCCGCACGTCGCTCGGAAATCAGAGCCTTTCTGCCCACGACCATGCCAAGGACAACACTGATTGGGCCGCGCCGGTGCACTCGCGCATTGCCAGTTCCGGATCGTCAACGGCCCGCCGCAGCGCTATGCGGCCGACATGCGCCGCGAGCTGCCGGGTTTCTCGGTCTTCGTGCCCGGCAATACGCTGGCGACGGGATACCCCCAGGGTGCCCATGGCAGTTATTCCAACGTCGCTTGCCTCAACCCCAGAGGTGCCGTGGTGTGGTGGTATATGATCCGCAGCGACACGGCAGCCGCTGCCGAGTTCGAGCCGCTCGGCCGCGGTCCGGTCTGCCGAGTTCAGTCAATCGATCTCAGTCTATCGAGAAGCTGGCGCGCAGAGACAAGATCCTGGCTTCCAAAACCCTCTGTGAACCGCTGGCAGATGTCGTCAAGCATCGAGCGAGCCCGGTTGCTCCGCCCGTGCTCGCCCCACATGCGCGCCAGGGGGATCGCAGCTTTCAGTTCCCAACTCTGGGCGGACTGCTTCCTGGCATGCTCAATCGAGCGGAGCAGCGACTCTTCGGCTGCCAGCAGATCTGGCCGCATTTGTGCCAGCAGGATCTCGCCTCTGGCTCTCAGTAAGTCGGGCAGCCACAACAATGCCCCGCTGACCTGCTCCGCGCGCCTCACGGCCTCGTTGATCGTGGCGAGAGCTTCGTCCAACCTTCCGGAGCGGGCTAGTCCTTCAGCCAATGCGCGCCACGTCGCCAAAGTTGTCACCTGGTACCGATTGGCGCCCATTATCTTCAGCGCCTCCTGCAAGATTTCGACGCCCGATGTCGGATCACCGCTTGCGACGATTAGTTCGCCTTTCAGCGCCAGGCCGACTGCCCGATGGGGGTCGAGGGAATATCTGGTGGCGTATGTGATTGCGCGTTCAGTGTACTCTGCCGCTCCTTTGAGGTCGCCGCTCCAATGGATAACCGGGATAGAATCGAGAAGAACAGAGCAATACAAGACGGGGTGACTGAAGCCCTCCACCCTATTGATCCCCTCACGTGCGACTTTATAGCCCTGATCCAGGAAACCGCGCAGCCATAGAGATCGGGCAAGATATGCGAGCCCTCGAACGTTGTAGTCGTAACCAAAGAAGTTCAGTTGCGCGGGAGTGACATCCGACGCGAGCTTGAGGCCGAGCTCGCAATGGAGCAGTGCAGCCGCTTGATCGCCAGTCAGGTGGTATGATGCACCCAGCATCCATTCGGCCAAGACCTTTTGCGCCGCACCGCCCGAGCTCTCGGCAACAGCGGCGCTTCGTTTGGCGACCGCCAGGGCGCCGCTGAAATCGCCTCGACGCGTGAGAAAAACATTGAGCCCGACAAGTAGGTAATGTTGATGCCGCCTATCCTGCAGAGCCTCGGAAAGCTCTATGCCGTGCTCGATCGCAGCCCTGACCTCTTCGCTGTTGTCCCACAGGTACATGGACGACAGCGCCAAAGCCTTCTGGAGCTCCAGTTCTCGTGGCGTCCCGCGGTCAGTCTCGTGCAGCGCATCGAGGGCTCGCCGACACCATTCCTGACACTCGGCGAGTAGCGAAAAGACAGCCAGAAACAGCGGGGCCGCGTGGGCAGCGAGCTCAACGCCGATGGAAAGGTCACCCGAGCGAGAAAAACTCCATGCCAGCGCTTGGCGGATGTTACCCATGTGCGGAGCATAAGCAGCTGCGTTGCGGCCATGAGAAACCAATTCTGGAGTTTGCTGCGCCTTGAGAAAATCGGTGAAATAGCGTGCGTGGCGCCTTGCGACTATTTCGGCCTCGCCGCTTTCAGCGAGTCGTGCGGCGGCATAGGCGCGCGTCGTATCCAGAAGCCGGAAATAGGCCGATCCATTTTCAGCAGAGATCCGCACGAGGGATTTGTCCGCGAGGCTTACGATAGCGTTGGTGACTGTCTGTGTCGTGCCGTCGGCTTCTCCTGCAACCGAATGCGCTGCCTCCAGCGCGAACTGGCCAACAAACACGGATAGTCTGCAAAGGACTTTCTGCTCGTATGCTGACAACAGGCGGAAGCTCCAGTCGAGCATGGCTTGAAGTGTTTGATGCCGAGGCAAAGCGCTGCGTCGGCCTTGCAGCAGAAGCTTGGCGCCGTCGTCGAGGAGATCTGCGGTTCCCTGGATTCCATAGGTGCCGACGCGGCTGGCCGCGAGTTCGATAGCCAGCGCAAGCCCGTCGAGTCGACGGCAGAGGCTCGCAACGATCAGGGCTTCGGAGTCGCCGAGGTTGGCTCGGTAGCCACTGGCTGCCGCCCTTTCCATGAAGAGCTGTACCGCCGGCGAAGCAAGCGCCTCGGCCGCAGAAGACGCATCGTCGGACGGACAATCAAGAGGCATGAGCAAATGCACGTTCTCGCCTTCAACGCGCAACGCCTCACGGCTTGTCGTCAACAGATGCACCGATGGCGCTCGGCGAAAGAGCCGCTCGGTCAACGGCGCGACGGCCTCGATCACGTGCTCGCAACTGTCCAGAACAATCAGGATTTCCTTGTCAGCCAGAAAGGCCAGGATTGACGGCTCTGGATCTGGCCCCTGAACAAAGCAGCCGAGTGCCGACGCGACGGCGCCCGAAACGACTGTTGGGTCGGTAAGCGAACCAAGATCGACAAAGCAGACCGAATTGTCGCCGAACTCCTGACCTAGCGCGTGGGCGACCGCCACGGCTACCGTCGTCTTACCTATGCCGCCTGGACCGACCACGCTGACAAAGCGCCGCGACAAGAGCATTGAGGACAATTTGGTGACGGTCTCACTCCGGCCGAACAGCAGTTGCCTGGGCGCCGGGAGACCCTGAGGCCCCGGAGGACTGACGGGGGTGGCGAGCAGGAGGTCGCCCTCTGCAATCGAGCGGTGAATTGGTGCAACGAAGGTGTAGCCCCTGCCAGGAACATTGACGATGTATCGGGATCCGTCTGTGCCGTCTCCCAAGGCCTTGCGCAGGGCGGCGATGTGCACGCGAAGATTGGCGTTCTCGACGAAGACGTCCGGCCAAACGAGATCGATCAACTCTTGTCCGCTCAAGACCTCCCCAGGCCGACGGGTCAACGCAATCAGAATGTCGAGAGCTCGGCCACCGATGGCGATCGCCACACCATCCTTGACGAGCGATCGCTCTACGACAGTCAAGCGGAATGGGCCGAAGAACAAGATTTCCCCATGGCCGGCTTCGCCCTCACTTGCCATGATTACCGCCCCAACCATCCGCAATCCATGCCAGAAGGTCGCGATCCCTCCCCTTTACATCCCTTTACAACTCTTAACACAGATCGACCCCTCCGCTAAAGCATAGTCGACACCAGTTTTGGGGTGCTGGCCGATGGCCCGGCAGAATTTCGACAGGCATGCTCGGAAATGGAACCTCATCGAGATTGCCCCGTCGTCGAAGGCGGGGGTTCACGACATGGTCACGCGTTCCGGGACACGACGCGCGATTACCGCCGACGATGGGGCGGATGGGTCGATGATCCTCTCGGTAGTTCCCATTGACTTCCGGGAAATCGACTCCGAGGATCCGCACTTTACCGCCGAGCAATCAGTACGTCAGTCAATGCCTTTTGGGCGTGAGGGATTCTTGATGAGCCTGCTCTGCAAGCGTTCGATTTCGGCGAGTTGGTCCGTGGTGTCCATTCTCGCGCTTTTGATGGGCACGGCGTCAGCGCAGGCGCAGTCGCTCGATCTGACGATCGGGGCCTTGCTCGAATCGACCGGTCCGCTGTCGGAAACGGGACCGTCGATAGAAAAGGCGGCAACGCTCGCCGTGCAGGTGGCGAACCAGGCGGCAAAGGACGCCGGGATCCCCGCCACGGTCACCTTCGTCGCGGCGGATTCCCAGGGCGATCCGCAGGCCGCTTTGTCTGCAGCTCGCACGCTGGTCGACAAGAACGCGTCCTGCATCTTGGGACCGGCGACGACACCTGAAGCGATCTCCGTCCTCAACGGCATCACGTTGCAGCGCAAGATCACGCTCTGGCCGCAAGCGTCGAGCACGAGATTGCGAGCCGTCAAGGATGACGGCACCATTTTTCGCACTGTGGCCGCCGCCGATCTCCAATCCAAGGCCCTGGTGCTGGCGATCGAGAACCATGCCGGCAAGGGCAAGAACGTCGCAATCATCTTTCGCAACGAACCTTACGGCGATGCCCTGTCCAAGACATTCACCAAGGATTGGGAAGGCAGGGGCGGCAAGGTGCTGACCACCGTCTCCTTCGATCCGCAGCAGGAGACCTTCGATTCGGAAGCCGGCCAGGCGCTGGCCGACAATCCCGACGCCTATGTAGTAATCGATTACCCTGAAACCTACGCGAAGCTTGGCGCCGCCCTGGTGCGAACCGGAAAATTTGATCCCAGGAAGTTGTTCGTAGCCGACACTCTATCGTTCGCCAAGGTACCAGGGACAATTCCGGTCGAGTCGATCAACGGCGCGTTCGGCGTTGCCGGCAGCTCGCCGAGGGGGACGGGGGCCTACGCTCTGTTCAACAAGCTTTGGGATGAGGCCGGTGGCGCAGAAAACGGCTCTTATACGGCCAACACCTTCGATGCCGGCATCCTGTGCTTCCTTTCGGCGGTCGCGGCTGGCTCGACCGAGCCTGGCGCCATCCGCGACAAGGTGCGCACCGTGAGCCAGGAGGGCGCGCGCCAGTTCACCATTGAAAACCTGGCCGACGCGGTTGATGCAGCCGCAAGCGGCGAGCCCATCGACTACGTCGGCGTATCGGGCTCGTTCCGCTTCGCTCCGAACGGCGATCTCACGACCGGCTTCTACGACGTCTTCCAGTATCGGGACGGCAAGCAGGTCACTGTCGAACAGGTCAACGTGAAGTAGGATTCGGTGGCTACTTTGGTTGAAACCGGGGAGGCAGCAATCGAAGATTCCACGCAGCCCCCGCGTTTCGCGAGACTGCCGCGTCCGGTCATCCTCCTGCTGGTTCTGGTGGCCATTCTCTGTGGGTTGATAGCGGTCTTCGGCCCAACAATGGCCGCGCAAGCCACCCTCAACGGTTTCGTCGCCGGCGGCTATATCGGGCTGGGGGCCATCGGCCTGACATTGGTCTTCGGCATGCTCAAAGTTGTGAACTTCGCGCATGGCGACCTGATGGTCTCAGGTGCCTATCTTACGATCCTGCTTGCCTGGCTCGGCGTGCCTCTGCCGCTGGGGATGCTGCTTGCGGTGACCGGAACTGCAGCGCTCGCGCTGGCTACCGAAAAGCTGGTGTGGCGTCCGCTGCGCAGGGCCGGCGCCGGCACGCTCCAGCTCTTTCTTTCCGCCATCGGCTTGGGGCTGGTCATCCGCTCCACCATCCAGTTCTTCGCCGGCAGCCAGGTGAGAACGCTCGGTGCCAACGTCGTGACATCCATTGCCTTTGGCCCGCTGCGCATGGGCACGCTGCAGGCAGTGGCCTTTGTGGTCGGCCTCGTCGCAATGGTGATCGTTGGCCTGGCATTGCGTTACACCAACATTGGCAAGGAGATGCGCGCCCTCGCCGACAACCGTGCACTGGCCGAGGTGTCCGGCATCAACACCAGCCGGATCATCGACATAACCTGGACTATCTCTGGTTGCCTCGCCGGATTGGCGGGCGTCCTCTATGCGACAGCGATTGGCAGCTTCAATCCGAATTTCGGCATCACGCTGCTGCTCGGCCTGTTTGCTGCGACCATACTCGGCGGCATCGGCAACGCCTACGGCGCCCTGGTTGGGGGCATTGTTATCGGCCTCTCGCAGGAATGGTCGACCCTGCTTTTCAACGCGCGCTGGAAGCCGGTGGTCGGCTTCACGCTGCTAATTCTGATGCTGCTTTTTATGCCGCAGGGCATATTCGGCCGAACGAGACGACGATCGTGAGCGTCGATTTCTGGATCAATGTCGGCGTGCTCGCCGGCATATACGGCATATTCACGCTGGGCCTGCAGCTCAACGCCGGCTTTACCGGCCTGCTGAACTTTGGCCAGGCGGGCTTCATGGCGATCGGCGCCTATAGCGTCGGCATCTTCGTGGTCAGCTGGGGCCTGCCGCTCTGGCTGGCCTTCCTGCTTGCCGTGGCGCTGGCCGTCGCGGCAGGCATGTTGGTCGGCATATCGGCGCTGAGGCTGCGCTCCCACCATTTCGCGATCGCTACGATCGGCTTCGCCGAAATCGTCCGCTATACCTTGCAGAACGCCGAGTTTTCCGGCGGCAACCAAGGCTTGATTGGTTTCGACGACGATTGGCGCTCCGTCAACGAATGGGCGCTTTCGAAGCTCGCTTCCGTCGAGCTCGATGCTTACACCCAGCTGCCCCTGCTCCTGGCGATATGGGCAACCTTCCTCGTCCTGCTGGTGACAATGGAGCTCCTGCAGCGCACGCCCTGGGCACGGGTGCTGCGCGGCATCCGTGAGGATGAGGATGCCACGGCGGCGCTAGGCAAGAACACGTTTTCTTACAAGCTGCAGTCGCTGGGTATAGCCGCCGCGCTGGCGGCGATTGCTGGATTCTTCGTCTCGCTCAATATCACGTACCTCTATCCGACCGTTTTCGACCCGACCTTTACCTTCTTCGGCTACGCGATCCTGGTGCTTGGCGGCTTGGGCAGTTATACGGGTGTCGCTCTGGGCAGCATCATCTTTTGGGTTCTCCTTGAGGGCACGCGTCTGATGGAGACGTCGCTGTCGGCCGGCCAACAGTCGTCTTTGCGCTTCGTCATAGTCGGGCTTTCCCTGATCCTGCTCAGCCGTCTGAGGCCGCAGGGCATTCTCGGCAACCGCAACGAGCTGAGGGCGGAGCCATGAGCGCACCGACGCCCATTCTTGAGGTGCGCGATGCGGTGAAGCACTTTGACGGATTGCGCGCCGTTGCCGGCGCAAGTTTCGACGTGGCACGCGGCTCGATCACGGCGCTGATCGGACCGAACGGCGCGGGCAAGACGACGATGCTCGATCTGCTGAGCGGCTTTGCGCGGCTGGATGCCGGCGCAATCCGCCTTGCGAACCGGAGCATCGCCGGAATGGCGCCACATCAGATCGCGCGCCTGGGGCTTGTGCGCACCTTTCAGCTCACACGGGTGCTTGCCGGCATCTCGGTACTCGACAACATGCTGCTGGCTGCACCCCGTCAACCCGGCGAGCATATCCCGTCGTTGCTGGCCAGCCCGCGACTCGCCAGACAGAGGGAAGCCCGCGCCCGCCTCGCCGCGGAAGAGCTTCTGGAGACGTTCGGATTGCGGCTCAAGGCGGCGGACTATGCCGGCTCCCTCTCTGGCGGTGAGCGCAAGCTTCTCGAGATCGCCCGGGCGCTGATGACCGAGTCATCGATCGTTCTGCTCGACGAGCCCATGGCTGGCGTCAGTCCGAGGCTCGGCCGCAGCATCCTCGACCGAATCGCGATTTTGCGGCAGGAGCGGGGTACGACCTTCCTCTTTGTCGAGCACGACATGGATGCGGTGATGAGCCGCGCCGACAAGGTTGTCGTGATGGCGCAAGGGCGCGTCATTGCAACTGGGACGCCCGCGGAGATCCGCGCTGATTCCATGGTGGTCGAGGCCTATCTGGGTGGCCTTGCGGGAGAAAGGGTGCCGTGACGAACGCTGTCCTTTCGACCTCTGCTCTCGTCGCGGGCTATGTGCCGCAGGTCGACATCCTGAACGGCGTCAGCATCACGGTGGCCAACAACGAGATCGTCACGGTCGTTGGCGCGAATGGGGCAGGCAAGTCGACGCTGCTCAAGACCATCATGGGGTTGCTGGCCCCCAAAAGCGGCAGCGTAACCCTCGGGTCGCTAGACATAGCCGGGTTGCGGCCGAGCGCCATCGTTGGACACGGGCTGGGCTACGTGCCGCAGCGCGAAAACGTGTTCGAGGCGCTTCCCGTCGAGGAGAATCTCGAGATCGGGTTGACGTCCCGGCGCGACCTGCCATTGCGGCCGCGCATGGAGGCTATGTACGCGCTCTTCCCGCGCCTGAGAGAGCGTCGCCGGCAGCTTGCGGGTAACCTGTCGGGCGGCGAGCGGCAGATGCTCGCCATGGCGCGGGCGCTGATACCGCAGCCGACGGTGCTGCTTCTGGACGAGCCCACGGCCGGACTCGCTCCACAGTTTGTCGACCTTATGTTCGAGCAGGTATCGGCCATCAACCAATCGGGGGTGACGATCTTGATGGTCGAGCAGAACGCCAGCAGGGCGCTGGCGATGTCGCATCGCGGTTACGCACTCGACCTCGGGCGCAACACCTATGAGGGCGCTGGTCCGGCACTGGCTCGCGACACCAGGATCGCCGAACTCTATCTTGGAGGTCTGCATGCGTGAGGCCTGGTGGGAACCGCCTTGCGATCAATGGCGATCCCGCAAAAGCGGCGGACGGCGGTTTCCGGGCTGATCCTGGCTTGGTCGACATCGACTTCGATGAGGCTGTGCCTGGCGGCGAGAATTGGCAATGTTCATTGAGGACACCAGCTTTTGTGCTGAGATCAAGGAACTCGTTGATAACTGCAATGCATTAGAGATGGGCTATCCGGCGGCAATGGCCGAACATGCCGACCCGGGCGGACTCCGGATTCGGAAACATCCGCAGCCATTCTTAATTCACGGCGTTCCTGTCGCCGCTGTCACGGAGATAGAGCTCCACCTTGACAATGTCCTCCACGCTGCCGCCTCGATGATGGCACGCATATTGGCAACATATTGACTGACTGATCCGCCATCTTGGCTGGCAACTAGGCGGCCCGAAAACGGCATCTTATAGAAATCACGAGGGATCGACGACTAGGACGCAGCTAAAGCCGCGTCCTTGACACTAGATAACGGGCGGCGTCTTCGCCGGCCTCAATCCTACTCCGCCGCCTCGTACCCCGCGATGCCCTTGATCTCGAGGAAATCCTCCAGCCCGTATTCGGCATACTCACGCCCGTTGCCGGATTGCTTGTAGCCGCCGAAAGGCAGGCTGGCGTCCCATTGGGGGTAGTTGATGTAGACGTTGCCGGTGCGCATGCGGGCGGCGACCTCGCGCGCCTTCTTGATGTCCTTGGCCTGGATATAGGAGGCCAGGCCGTAGACTGTGTCGTTGGCCTGTTCGACCGCCTGCTCCACCGTATCGTAGGGCATGATCGCCAGCACCGGCCCGAAGATTTCTTCCCTGGCGATGCGCATGTCGTGGGTGACGTCGGCGAACACCGTCGGCCTGATGTAATAGCCGCGGTTGAGTTCGGCGGGGCGGCCGGGGCCGCCGGTCACCAGCGTGGCGCCTTCGTCGATGCCGCTCTGGATCAGGTCTTGAATCTTGTCGAACTGGGTCTGGCTGACCACCGGGCCGAGCTTGACGCCGGGCGCGTCGGCCGGGCCGACGGTGAACTTTTCCGCCGCCACCTTTGCATGGGCGGCCGCCTCGTCGTGGCGGTCGCGTGGCACGAACATGCGCGTCGGCGCGTTGCAGGACTGGCCGCTGTTGCTAAAGCAGCCGGCGACGCCCTTGCTGACGGCGGTTGCGAGGTCGACATCGGGGAACAGGATATTGGCCGACTTGCCGCCCAGTTCCTGATGCACGCGCTTGACCGTGTCGGCGGCGGCCTTGGCTACCAGTATACCGGCGCGGGTCGAGCCGGTGAAGGACATCATGTCGACGTCGGGATGGCTGGCCAGCGCCTGGCCGACGCCCGGTCCATCGCCATTGACCAGGTTGAAGACGCCCTTGGGCACGCCGGCCTCGTCGAGGATCTCGGCGAAGATGATGGCATCGAGCGGCGCGATCTCGCTCGGCTTCAGCACCATGGTGCAGCCGGCGGCAAGGGCCGGACCGACTTTGCAGGTGATCTGGTTGAGCGGCCAGTTCCACGGCGTGATCAGGCCGACGACGCCGATCGGTTCCTTGACCACGAGGTTGTTGCCCTTCACGTGGCGGAACTCGAAACGCTTCAACGTCTGGGCCATTTTGGTCAGATGCGCGAGGCCGATACCGACCTGGCTGTCCCGCGCCATCTGGCGCGGCGCGCCCATTTCGCGCGACACGGCAAGCGCCAGATCGGCGCTGCGCTTCTTGTAGACCGCGATGATGCGGTTCAGCAGATCAAGCCGCTCGGCGGCCTCGGTAAACCCGAACGTGTTGAAGGCACGTTTGGCGGCTGCCACCGCCTTGTCGACATCGGCCTTGGTGCCTAGCGATATCTGGGCGAAGGCATCTTCGTTCGAGGGGTCGATGACGTCGAAGCGGTTGGGCACGACCGGATCGACCCATGCGCCGTCGATATAGAACTGCAGATTGTGTGACATGGTTTCTCTCCTTCGGGCCGCCGAAGTTCCTGATGTGATGAGATCGGTCGTCGTATCGTGCGAGAGATAAGGATGCGCCAAGGACGATGTCAAACGCAAGCGCCGGCGATTGAGCCAGGCGCGCTGGAGCGGTTCAATCGCCGGCGGCAGCGCTTCGCAGGGGGCTCCGCCGATCGAGAGCGCCGAGAACAAGGCGGCTCAAGCGCGCCACGGCGGCGTTTAAGCGTCTCGGCCACGTTTCTGAGGTGATACCAACTGCAGCCGCTCACCGGGGGCGCTCGGCGCGACGATGACCCGGTCGCGCCCCTGACCCTTGGCCTCGTAGAGCGCGTGATCGGCGGCATTTGTGAGTTCGGCCCAGCCCGCACCATGCTCCGGGTAAGCCGCGACGCCGAACGAGGCTGTGACGGTGCCAAGCGTGCGGCCACGATGCGTCAAATGAAGCTGCCTGATTGCCTGGCGTAACACTTCTGCCCGCCCGGCACCTTCTTCGACCGAGCTTCCCGGCATCACGAGGGCAAATTCCTCACCGCCGTAGCGCGAAACGACATCGCTGTCCCTGGCATGCTCGAGCAATGTGGCGGCGACTTGCTTCAAGACAAGGTCGCCGGCTTCGTGGCCAAACGTATCGTTGAACTGTTTGAAATGATCGACGTCGAGCATGATAACCACCAGCGGCTGAGCCGAACGCTCCACCCGACGCAGTTCGCGGCTGCCGGTTTCCTCGAGATATCGCCGGTTGAAGAGGCCGGTGTTCGGATCCCGGATCGATTGCTGCCGCAGCGTCTCGCGCAGGCGCAGATTGGCGAGCGCCAGTGCCAGCGTGTCGACGACGCCGCGCAGTATCTGCTGTCTTTCGGCCAGCCATTGCGGCTTCTCAGCCGCATTTGGCTCACACAGATGAAGGATGCCCAGCGTTTCGCCTTGCGCGGCCAACGGCATGCAGACATAGCCCTTGCCGCCGTTCTCGGTGATATGCGCGCAACGCGGCGTCAGCATGCCCGGGCCGGCGACATGCTCCTGGCCGCGTCTCAAGGCCCAGCAGTCTTCCGGCGCAAATTGAGCCGCGCTCGATCGAACATCGCCCCAATGCGCCATCTCCTCTACCAGGTTGCGCGACGCGCTGGTCAAGTGGACGGTTCCGCTCAAACCACCGAGGAATTCGGCCATGGCGGTGCCGACCACGGAGAAGGCTTCGGGGAACGTAACGCAGGCCTGCAGCAGTTCGCCGAGCTTCACCAGACGAGTCGTGGTCTCCGACTTCTCGTGCAACTCGCGGTTAAGGACTGCCAGTTGTTCGGCACGCTCGTTCACAACCCCTTCCGCGCGGCGCAGCTCGCTAATGTCGCTGAGCGTAAGGACGAGACCTCCGTCGGGACCGCTGAGCGGACTGCAGCTCGCGATCACCGGCACGTGCGAGCCATCCGATTTGGTCAGGCGCACTTCGCTTTGCTGTTGACGGCCAGTGGTCAAAGCCAACGCCACGGGAGACGTCCCAGCAGCGAATTCGCCTCCCCTCGCATCACGCATAGTCATGACCGAGCCCCATTCCTGCCCCTCGATCTTGTCGGCGCGTCGTCCAAGCATCGCTGCAGCTGCGGGATTGACGCTTGCAATCCGGCCATCGCCGTCGAGGACGGCGATGCCTTCAGCCGCCGTCTGAACGATATCCTCGATGTAGGCCTTCTGGGCGACCAGTTGGGCCCGCGAGGATTCAAGCTCGCCGGCCATCGTGTTGAAGCCATGCGCCAACTGCCCGAACTCATCCTTGCGGGTGTGATTTATGCGCGTCATGGCATCGCCTTTTGCCAGCGATTCCATGCCTCCCATCATGTCTGAGAGGCCGGCGCCGAAACGGCGCAGCAGCATCCATGCGAGGCCCGCCGCAACCAGTATGGCGGCTGCCGCGCTGAGGCCGACCAGCCAAAGCGTGTCGTTCGCGCGCCGTTCGGCGTCGCGCAGCAAGGGATCGTATTCCAGCAGCACGGCGCCGATGATCGTGCCCTCAGGATATTCGATCGGAACGGCTAATATGTCATTGATTTCATGAGGATCGATAAACCTGCGCGGGACGCCATCCTGCAAAGTCTTGCCAACTTCGTTGCCGGCGTCGTGATCGTACTGCACGCCGACGGGGTGTGCTTCGTCGGCAGCATGGGCCAGGAGAACCTTGTTGCGGTCGAGGATCAGGAAATCCCTGCGCGAGCTATGGTGCTGGTGCTCCAGGAATTCGCGCAGCGCGTCGGGTCGCTCGAACAGCGAAGGTGCGCCATCGGATGCTTTGAAGACGATCGTGTCGGCCAATTCCCGTGCGACGGCCGTCGCTTCGGTCAATCCCAGCAACCTGGTTGTGGCGATCTGTGTATAAATCGCAACGCCGCCAACCAGCCCGATCAAAGCTGCGGCGCTCACCATGCTGAGAATGATCTGGCTCTTGATGCGCACGTCACGGACCCGCTGGGAACGACGGCATCTTACATGCCAAATCGGGCCAGCATTTGGGTTCCTTCCCTATATGATTAAAAGCTTATTATCGTGCTAACAGGCGGTCCGGCGGCCGTCTCTTCGGCCGCTGCCGTCCGCAGTGAGTTGCCCGCCATGCAGCGTTCGGCGCAGTGGTCCCTTCCGGAACCCGACTCGCCCAAGCACGTTGTGGACGATCAGTCTCCCCAGGTTATTCATGGAACAACTCTTCGAAGAATTCGGCCATCCGACATATGTCCCGTTTCCGGTGATTGCAGCGAGGCTTCTGTTGGCGGCGGTCTTCGGTGCCGCAATCGGGTTCGAACGCGAATGGCGCAATCGGCCCGCCGGGCTGCGCACGCATATACTGGTCTGCGTGGCGGCGGCCACCTTTGGTATCCTGACCATCGAAATCGTTCATGTGCCAATGTTCGTGCAGGACTCCGTCAAGGTCGATCCGATCCGCGTTGTCGAAGCGGTCACCGCCGGCGTTGCCTTCCTCGCTGCCGGATCGATCATGTTTTCGAGGGGCGAGGTCCACGGGCTCACCACCGGCGCCGGCATGTGGCTGTGTGGCGCAATCGGCCTGGCTTGCGGGCTTGGCCTGTGGCAGGTGGCAGCGCTCGGCACGCTGTTGGTGCTTGTCGTGGCGGGCCTTCTCTATAGTTTTGCGGCAAAGTCCGGGATCGGCGAAGGGCAGGAAAAGCCGAAGTCCGACGAGGCCAAGCCGCGCAAGGGCTGACGAGTGGCTAAGTGTAGTTCGATCACGTCTCCCGATCGTCAGCGGGTCGGCGCAGCAGTTGCTCCTCTCCGTTGTTCAACAAAGAGCGGATACCGCTGAGCACCAGGGTAATGGCTTCGTCGCGTCCGACATCGTCTGTGGCCGCCTTGCGCAGCCAAAGTCCATCGATCAGGGCAGCGATCACGAGGCTTGCGTCGCGCAGGCGTGTCGCATCGAACATCCCGTCAAACACCGAAGCCAGATTCGAGCGCAGCCGCTGGTAAAACAGCCGCTGGAGCCGGGCATATTGCGGGTTTACGCCTGCCTCGGCGCAGACCGACAGCCAGGCGTTGGCGATGGGGCGGGTGAAAGCCGAGTCGGGAAAGTTTCCTTCGACGATCGCTTCCAACCGCGCCCACGCGGTCCGCGCCGCGCGCAGCCGCGCGATGACATCCTCCATCAGCAAGCGGTTATTGTAGCGCACCATGCCGAACAGAACCTCGTCCTTGCCCTTGAAATAATAGGCAAGAATGCCGGGCGACATGCCGGCTTCACGGCATATGCGGGCCGAGGTCATGCCTTGCAGCCCATGCTCGAGGAACACACGGTGCGCGGCCGCGATCAGTTCGACGCGCCGGATGTCCTCGATTTTCGTTCGCTTGCGTTGAGTCGCCATTCGTCTTTCTAGCAAATAAGATTTTTGTACGCTTATACAAGATTCTGTATTGACATACAGCTGGAAGGTCATAGCGTTGACCGGCAACTCGTCTCACGGAGAAAACTGGGGAACAAAAATGCGCACCACCGTCGTATTTGCTTTGCTTTCGGGCCTCATCGCCTCGCCCGCCATCGCCGGCGATGCGGCACAATGCCAGAAGGTTCGCATGGCGGATCTTGGCTGGACCGACATTGCCCTGACCAACACCACCGCCGAGGTGATCCTCGACTCTCTGGGGTATGATGCCTCGCAAACTCTGCTAGGCCTTGGCGTTGCCTATTCGGCCCTGAAGGAGAACGACATGGATGTCTTTCTGGGCAACTGGCGGCCGGTCCAGGACGAGGAATACAAGTCCTATTTCGATGAGGGGTCGGTCGAGGTGCTGGGCGTCAACCTGGAGGGCGCCAAATACACGCTCGCCGTCCCGCAATACGTTGCCGACCAGGGCGTCAAGAGCTTCGATGATCTCGCTGCCCACGCCGACAAGTTCGGCGGCAATATCTATGGCATCGAGGCGGGCTCGAACAAGCCGCTGCTCGACATGGTGGCAGCCAACCGACACGGGCTGGGCGACTGGCAGATTATCGAGTCCAGCGAGGCAGCAATGCTGACGCAGGTCTCAAATTCCATGGCAGACAAGAGCTGGGTCGTATTCCTCGGTTGGGAACCGCATCCTATGAATCTCGACTACAAGATAACCTACCTGTCGGGCGGCGACGTCGAGTTCGGGCCGAATTTCGGCGGCGCCACGGTCCGCACCATCGCCCGCAAGGGCTTTTCGGCAGAATGCCCCAACGCGGCCAAGCTGTTCGCCAATCTTGCATTCGATCTCACTTATGAAAACTATGGCATGCGGATGATCCTGGGGGAGGGAAAATCCGCCGACGAAGCCGCCCGCGAGATGATCAAGCGCAACCCGGACAAGCTGGCGAAATGGCTGGACGGCGTCTCGACCCTTGACGGCCAGCCGGGCTTGCCGGCAGTGAAAAGCGCCCTGGGCCTGTAGATGAACCACACGATGCTTGCAGCCGTGCTGGAACGCGCGGGCCAGCCGTTGCGCATCATGAGTGTGCCGCGGCCGGAACCGGGTCCCGGAGAAATACTGGTCCGTCTCGAGGCGAGCGGCATATGCCATACCGACGTGCATGTATGGCAAGGGCAGTTGCGGCCGGCGTCGGGGCAACAGACAGCAATTCTCGGCCATGAGGGCGTCGGCCGGGTGGTGCAGGTGGGCGCCGGCGTTACAGGCTGGCGCCTCGGCGAGCGTGCCGGCATCGCGTGGCTTCACGATACATGCGGCCACTGCGATGAATGCCACTCCGAAATGGAGTCCTTCTGCCAGCACCAGCGGGCTCATGGCTTCGATGTTGCCGGCACTTTTGCGGAATACGTCGTTGCCGACGCAGGTTTTGCCGCGCGAATGCCGGATCGGGGCGATGCCGCAGTGCTGGCACCGTTGATGTGTGCGGGCCTGACCGCTTTTGGCGCCGTGAGGCGGGCGGGAATTGCCGCGGGAGAAACTTGCGCCATATTCGGCTGCGGCGGCTTGGGCCTCTATGCGGTCCAGATCGCCCGGCGGCTCGGTGCAACTGTCGTTGCCGTTGACACCGATGAAGCCAAGCTCAACCTTGCAGCGTCGCTTGGCGCCGAGCACACATTTCTAGCCTCGCCTGGCCTCGCCAATAACTGGCCGGCGAACTTGCGTGCCCATGTCTGCATCAATTTTGCGCCGACGCCGGCAACCTGGGACTCCATGATCGCGGCAATCCGTCCGCGTGGCAGGATCATCGCGGCGGCTATGGTCTCGCAACCGGTGCCGCTGAGCCAGGAGTGGCTTACCGCGAGTGGGGTCTGGATAACGGGTACTAGCGTCGGCACGCGCGCGCAGATGCAGGAACTGATTCAACTGCATGAGGCGCAGCCGTTCGAGGCACAGGTAGAGCGCGTCACGCTCGCCGAGGCGACCAGCGCACTGCACCTGCTGAAAGCCGGAAACGCCGAAGGGCGGCAAGCTATTGTCTATGGATCCGACAAACACCCACCTCGCCGCGAAAAGGTCGCGGCGGATAGCGAGAGCTGACGGTCCGGCCTCCGCCGTGTCCCCCGCCAATCAGCCCTTGATGGCCGAGCCGACGATGGAGTCGACGAAGAAGCGCTGCAGGAAGACGAACAGGATGAGCGGCGGCAGCACGGCGAGCGTCGCGCCGGCCATCACCAGGCCGGTGTTGAGGGCGCCTCTGTTGTAGCTGAGCAGCCGGCTAAGGCTGATGACGATCGGATAATCCTCGGCGTTGCCCTGGAGCACGGTGAGCGGCCACAGATAGCTATTCCAGTGGTAGACGAAGGCGAACAGCGCCAGTGCCGCGATCGCCGGAGCGACGCTTGGCGCGACGATCTTGAACAGGATCAGCAGTTCCGACGCGCCGTCCATGCGCGCGGCGTCGATGAGATCGTCCGGCACGCCTAATATGAACTGACGCATCAGGAAGATGCCAAAGGCGTTGGCGAGATTGGGCACGATGATGCCGGCGAGGCTGGCATTCAGCCCGATCGAGCCGACCAGGCGATAGAGCGGGATCAGCGTCACGATCGGCGGCAGGAACATGGTGGCGATCAGCACGGAAAACAGCAGCGAGCGACCGGGAAAGCTGTATTTGGCGAAGGCGTAGCCGGCCATCATGCTGGTGAGAAGGATGCCGGCAGTGGTGATCGAGGCGATGACCAAGGAATTCCACATCGAGCGGCCGACATTGATGACGCCGGAGACTTTCTCGTAGGCCTCCAGGTTCGGGGCGCGCGGTATCCACACGGGCGGTACCTGCATCGTTTCGGCTGGCGTCTTCAGGCTGGAGAGCACCATCCACACCAGCGGGAAGGCCGACGCCACGGCGACCAGCAGCATCAGCGTGGCGAGCAGCGCCCGGCGTCCAGACTGGCGCCGGCGCGACAACCGGCGCGACGATCCTGAGAACCCTGCCGCGCTCATTCGTCGTCCTTCCGGTTGGCGAGGGCAAACAGCGCGCAGACGACGACCACCAGCGCCAGCATCAGCATCACCGCCATGGCCGAGCCCAGCCCGCCTTGCGCTCGCTCGATGCCGACGCGGCGGATGTGATAGGTGAGCACATTGGTCGAGCCGACCGGCCCGCCCTGAGTGATCAGCGCCACCGGCTCGAACACCTGCACCGCATTGATGATGCCAATGACGGCGCTGAAAAGCAGCGTGCGCCGCAACAGCGGCAGCGTGATGAAGCGGAACTGCTCGCGCCGGCTGGCACCGTCGAGCTTCGCCGCCTCGTAGAGGCTGCCGGGGATCTGCGTCAGCCCGGCGATCGCCAGGACGGTAAAGTAGCCGACCTGCTGCCAGACATTGAGGAAGACGATCGAGACCAGCGCCGAGCGCGGCGAGGACAGCCAGGGCTGCGGGCCGATCCCGACCAGGCCAAGCATCTGGTTGAGCGGCCCTTCGCTCGGCGAATAGAGTTTTGACCAGACCAGCGCCACGGCGATCATCGGCACCATATAGGTGGAGAAAAGCACCGTGCGCAGCGCCGTGCCGCCGGCAACGTCACGCTGATAGACCATCAGGCCGAAGGCGACCGACAGTGGCAGGATCAGGATGACGGACAGCGCGGTGTAGAGCGCCGTGTTGACGAGAGCCCCCTTGAAATCGCGTCCGACCGAGGTCGGGCCGAAGATCTCGCGAAAATTATCGAGGCCGACGAAGCTCGCATTGGCAAAGGGCGTCTGCGTTGACCAGTCCTGGAACGACAGCCAGACGGTGAGCAGCATCGGCAGCAGGATGAAAACGCCGATCAATGTCACGGCGGGCGCCAGCATGATGCCCGCCGAGGCACGATAGGTTCTGGTCATCTACTCCGTTCCAAAAAGCGCGGCGTTTGCAAAAAGCGCGGGCTGGCGAGCCCGCCACTACTTGGCGGCGCGCTCCAGGATCGAGACGGCGTCGGCCTGCGCATTCTTCTGCGCATCCTTGGCCGAGACCTGTCCGTACTGCAACGCTTCCAGCGTCTGCTGCAGCGATTCGCTGAACTCCTGGCCGCCCGGAACGACGGGGAAGGGCCTGGCGTCGGCGAGCACGCTGACATAGCCCGACAGGAATTCGGAGCCGAGCTTGTCCTTGTGCGCCTCAATGTCGGAGCTGCGCGAGGGCAAGATGCCCATCGACATCAGAATGTCGGACATGGCCGAGGCGCCGTTCTTGCCGGACTTCGGGCTGTTCAGCCAGGCCAGGAAATCCCAGGCCGCCTTCTGCTCGGCCGCGCCTGCGTTGGCGTTGACGACGGTCATCCAGGAATAGGATATCGAATGCGGCTTGTCGCCGCTCGGGCCGACCGGGATCGGCGCGGTGGCAATGTCTGCGAACTTGTCGCCCATGCCGGTCTTCAGCGCACTCTCCCACCAGTTGGCCATGATGATCATGCCGGTCTTGCCGGAAACGAAATTGTCGAGGAACGGTCCGGTGGTGTTGGCATCGGCGGTCGCCATTGCCGGATCGCTGGCGCCGGACTTGATGAGATCCTCATAGAGCTGGAAGGTCTCGCCGGCCTGCGGGCTGTCCAGCACCGGCTTGCCGTCCTTGACCAGCTCGCCGCCATTGGAGACCAGCAGCGAGGCGAAGGGATGGACGACGCCCGCCGCCCAGGAATTGATCATGCCGAAACCCTGTTGTCCAGCGTCCTTGTTGGTCAGTTTTTTGGCGGCGTCCTTGAACTCGTCCCAGGTTTTGGGTGCGGCCGCGATGCCTGCCTGCTTGAACAGCGCCTTGTTGTAGTTCAGCGCGTAGACGTCGATTTCGTTGGGAATGCCGTAGAGCGTGCCGCCGACCGAGGCAGCACTGACGACGCCCGCCGGCCATGCGCCCTTGACCTCGCCGGCAATCGCTTCGGGAGCCGGCGCGACCAGTTTGTCGCGCGCCAGTTCGGGCAGCCAGAGATCATAGATGCCGCCGATGGTCGGACCGTCCGAGCTGCCGCCCTGGGAGCGCAGCGTGGTCAGGAGATCGCTGAAGGGAACGGCCCGAACGGTGACGGCCACGTCCGGATTGGTCTTCGAAAAATCCTTGGCAGCCGCCTCCAGCAACGTGACCGTCTCCGGCGACCAATGGGTCAGATAGGAGATGGTGACCGATTGCGCCCAGCCGGTGGCGGGCATGACAGCCAGCGCCGCGGCCAATGCCAGTTTCGAAATCCAAGTCAAGGACATCCGGATCCTCCGCGCAGGGCAATAATGTCAATGACGTTATGACAAGTCGAAGCTTTCGCGCAAGCCCCATCTTCGCGAGGAGCCTCCGCCATGCTGGTGAAATTTCGTCCGGCATCGCGATCCTCAGATAAATCTGTTACTTTTCAATAGCATACCCTTGTAGCGGCGGCGCCCTTCCTGGTAGGCCCTGTCCAAGTGCCATTGAACACCTCTTGCGATTGGAGTCATGTCGTTATAATGACTCCAGAGATAAGCGAATGACTCTCTTTGCGGCCTGGAGCGCCGTGACACGCCAAGACAGATAAAAATGGGAGACTGGCAATGAGCATGCTTTCAATTCACCGGCGCACGATGCTGGGCCTGATCGGCGGCATTGCCGCCGCTTGCGCCGGCATCTTCACGGCCCTGCCGGCGAGGGCCGACGACACCGTGGCGCTGTGGAGCTGGCGCACCGAGGACGAGGTCGCGATGCGGCGCATCTTCGATGCGTTCGAGGCGAAGAATCCTGGCGTCAAGGTCGACATCCAGTTCACGCCGGATGCCGACTACCAGAACCGGCTGAGCACGGCGCTGCGCGGCGGCCGCGGGCCTGATATCGCGCAGCTCAAGGCCTATGGCGAATTGCAGCCCTTCATCGACGGCGGCTATCTCGACGCGCTCGATGACAGCGTGAGCGAACTGAGGGCCATGCCGGACGCTGCCCTTGGTGGTGCGCGCGGCCGCGCCGACGGCAAGGTCTATGGCGTGCCCTATTCGGTGCCGATGATGGGCGTGTTCTACAATCAGGAGATTTTTGCCGCGCAGGGCATAGATATCCCGAAGACCTACAAGGAGTTCGTCGCCGCCTGCGAGAAGCTGAAGGCGGCAGGGATCACGCCGATCGCCGCCGGCGGCGCCAACGGCTCCGCCTGGGAGCTGGAAATCGGCGTCGGCGTCGTTGGCCCGACCATCTATGGTCCTAGCTTCTACGACGAGATGATGAGCGGCAAGGCGACCTTCGAGGATCCACGCTATGTGGCGGCGCTGAAGCGCTTCGCCGAGTTGAAGCCGTACTATTCCGACGGCTTCGCCGGCGTCGACTACACCACCGCGACGCAGCAGTTCATCTCCGGCAAGGCGGCGATGTTCTTCGGCGGCTCGTTCGAGAACGGCAGCTTCAAGGCGCAGAACCCAAAGCTGAAATTCTCGATCTTCCCGTTCCCCGCCGATGATGCCGCGACCAAGCTCTACACCTCGGCTTTCTCCGATGGTTCCTATGGCCTCGTCTCCGAAAGCGCCAACAAGGAAGCGGCGATCAAGGTGCTGAACTTCATGGCTTCGGCCGAATTCGCGCAATTGTTTGCCGACGAACTCGGCTGGCCGCCAGCGCGTACCGATGTCACGGTGAAGGACCCGGTGCTGGCTCAGATGATGGAGATGGCGAAGAATTCGACGCCCTATCTGACGCTGGTCGGCTTCCGCTGGCAGACACCGACGGCCTCCTCGGTGCTGCAGTCGGAGATCATCGACATGGTCGAGGGCAATATCACGCCGGAGAAACTGGCGGCCGACATGCAGGCCGCCGTCGCCACCTGGTTCAAGCCCAAGCAGTGAAGACCAAGCCCAAGCGGTAAAGAACGGGGCCACACCGAGCAGCGCATGATCAACCCTCGCCGCATGACCAGCCTCCAGCGCACCCAGCAGCGCATGGCCGTGCTGTTCATCCTGCCGGCGCTGGCAGTCTATGCGCTGTTCGTCCTCTATCCCTTGCTGATGTCGCTGTGGGGCAGCTTCTTCACCTGGAGGGGGCTGCGCATGCAGGAGTTCGCCGGCCTGTCGAACTTTGCGCGCCTGTTCGTCTTTCCGAGCGGCGAACGTCTTTATGGGGCGCTCTGGCACAACGTCGCCTGGTTTTTCGGCATCATGCTGTTCCAGAACGGCCTCGGCCTGCTGTTCGCCTGGCTGTTGTTCTTGCGCGACAGGGGCGCGGCCTTTTTCCAGTCGGTCTTCTTCTTCCCGGCGGTGCTGAGCCCCGTCATCGTCGGCGCGCTGTGGCGCCTGCTGCTCGCGCCCGGCGGCATCGCCGAATGGGCGCTGAACGGGCTTGGCTTGCATCAAGGCAGCCTGACCGTGCTCGGCAACAGCCATACCGCGCTGGCGATGCTGATCGCCGTCGACGCCTGGAACTGGATGGGCCTGCCGGTGCTGATCTACACGGCCGGTCTGAGACAAATCTCCGGCCAGATCTTCGAGGCGGCAAGGCTCGACGGCGCCAGCAATACGCGCATGCTGGTCTCGGTCGCGCTGCCACTGCTGATGCCGGCTGTGGGCACGTTGACGACGCTGTCGTTCATCAACACCTTCAACCAGTTCGACATCGTCTATGTGATGCAGGGCGTGCAGGGCAATCCGAGCTATTCGACCGACACGCTGGTGACCTATTTCTACCGGCTCGCCTTCGGCGCCGAGGGCGCGGTCGGCATCACCGATATTGGTCTGGCGCTGGCGCTCGGTACGATGCTGTTCCTGATACTCAGCATCGGCACGCTGATGATGCTGCGCTTCTTCGACCGGCGCACGGTGCAACTATGAGCGCGCCCTCCATCACGCCAAAAGCCATCACGCCAAGAGCCATGATGCCAAGCCTGGCGCGGTTGCCCGGCTGGACGGTGCTGGTTTTGTGGACAGCGGCCGTGCTTTTGCCGCTCTACATCCTCGTCGTCTCCTGCTTCAAGACCACGGCCGAGATCTACGACAACAGGCTTGGCCTGCCGCAAAGCTTTGTCTTCGACAATTTCGTCAAGGCATGGACGCGCGCCGATCTCGGCCAGAATTTCATCAACAGTCTGATCGTCACCGGCGGCGCGGTGATCCTGACCATCGTCGTCTCGGCCATGGCCGCCTATCCGCTCAGCCGCTATCGGCTCGGCTGGAACGGCATCATGCTCGGCCTGTTCCTGTCCGGCATCATGCTGCCCATCCGGCTTGCCTCGGTCGAACTGTTCACCCTGATGCGCAATCTCGGCCTGCTCGATTCTTTGACCGGCCTGATCCTCGTCTATTCGGCGATCCGTATCCCGTTCGCCGTCTTCATCTTCGCCAATTTCATGCGGGTGCTGCCCTCCGAGCTCGACGAGGCGGCGCGCATGGACGGCGCCGGCGAGGCGCGCATCCTGTTCCAGATCATCCTGCCGATGGTGAAGCCGGCGGTGTCGATCGTCGCCATCTTCACGGCGATCGCGGTGTGGAACGACTTCTTCTTCCCGCTGATCTTCATCTTCGACGACCGCTACAAGACCGTGCCGCTGGCGATCAGCGTGTTCGTCGGCCAGTTCCGCACCGACTGGGGCCTGGTCTTCGCTTCGCTGGCGATCTCCATGGCGCCCATCCTGATCATGTATTGTCTGCTCGCTCGCCAGATTCGCGAAGGCGTCGGCGCCGGGGGAGGCATGAAATGATCGAGGACAAGGTCTACGCTGCACGTTCGATCCTGGTCGTGGGGGCACATGCCTTCGACGCCGAGGTGATTGCCGGGCCGCTGGCGGCGGCCGCCGTGCGCGGCGGCGCCGCTGTCGCCTTCCTGCATCTCACCATGGGCGAACAGGGCCATCCCTGCCTCATCCCCGAACACTATAGCGTGCAGAAGGAGGCAGAGGCCGTAAAGGCCGCCGCGCGGCTCGGCGTCGGCATGCGAACCTTCAAATTGCATGATGCCTTCCTGCCCGCCGACGACGAAACGGCATTCCGGGTCTGCGACATCATCCGCGAGCTGAAGCCCGAGATCGTCATCACGCACTGGCATGGCAGCTGGCACAAGGACCATCGCGCCGCCGCCCAGCTGACGCAAACCGGCATCTTCTTCGCGGCGCTGCCGACGATTGCGCGCAAGCATCCCGCCCACACGCCGCAACTACTGCTGTTTGGCGAGAACTGGGAAGATGATGACGGTTTTCGCCCAGAGCACCTCATCGATGTCAGCGACGGCTTCGACATCTGGAGCGAGGCGGTCAGGGAATATGAGCTGGCGCGCGGTCTGAGCAGCTTTCCCTATGTCGACTATTACAGCGCGCTCTACCGGCTGCGTGGCTGCCTGCGCGGCACGCGCCATGCGCAGGGCTTCGCGGCGGCGTCGCATTCGTGGAATGCCGGCAGCGGGCTGTTCGCGCCGCCGGCCGATCGGGGGCGCGGCCGATGACGCGCGTTCTGGCCATCGATCTCGGCGGCACCAATCTGCGCGCCGCGTTGCATTCCGGCAATGTGCGGGCGCTGGAAACGCTGAGTCGCGAAGCCGCGCCCGACAGTCTCGACGCCTTTGTCGCGCGCATCCGCGCACTATGCGCCGAGGCCGCCCCGGTCGAGGCGCTCGGGCTCGCCGTGCCCGGGCTGGCCGACGGTTCGGTCTGCCGCTGGATCCCGAACCTGCCCTGGCTCGACGGCGTCGACATCGCGGCCTTGTTTCCGGAGCTGCGCGTTGCGGTCGGCAACGATGCGCAGATCGCCATGCTGGCGGAAGCCGCCGACGGCGCGGCGAAAGGCATGTCGGACGCAATCCTGCTGGCGATCGGCACCGGCATCGGTTCGGCGGTGCTGGCCAATGGCCGCATCGTCGCCGGCGCGCATGGCGGCGCTTGCTCATTCGGCTGGGCTTGCGCCGATATCAAGGATCCGGGCGACGAGCGCAGCGGCTGGCTGGAGCGCGTCGCCTCGGGCCGAGCGCTCGATGTTCTGGCCCGCGAGATCGAGCTCTCCGACGGCGGCCAGTTGATCGAGGCCGCCCGGGCCGGCGAATTGGCAGCGCTTACGGTGCTCGAGCTGCCGTCGCGACGGCTTGGCATCGCCCTTGCCGGTGCTGTCGCCCTGCTCGATCCGCAGATGATCCTGATTTCCGGTGGTCTCGCGGACGCCGTGGACGTGATCGGGCCGCCGCTGCTTGCGGCGCTGCGGCGCCAGTTGCCGTCGCATATGCGCGACATCGTCCTGCGGCCCGGCGCGTTCGGCTCCCGCGCCGGCCTCGTCGGAGCGGCGCTGGCCGGGCTCGCGGGACCGCAGTGGAGGCAGATACGATGAGGGAGCCAAGCTTTCAGCAGCCCGACCGCAGACGGCCCGAGCCGCTCTGGTACCAGGTGGAAGAGGCGATCCGTGCCATCGTCAAGAGCGGCGAATGGGCGACGGGCGACCAGATACCGGCGGAAGACCGGCTATGCGCCCTGTTCGGCGTCAGCCGCATCACGCTGCGCCATGCCTTGCGCAACCTCGAGGAGCACGGATTGCTTCGGCGCGAGCACGGCCGCGGCACCTTCGTGCGCTCGACCACGCTTGTCGCAGGCACTCGCGAACTCACCAGCTTCACCCAGGAAATGAGCAATATGGGCGTGATCGCCGGCTCACGCCTGCTCGATTGCAGCCTGACCACCGCCAATGCCGCCGCGGCCGGCGCGCTGGAGATCGAGGAGGGCGATCCGGTAGTGCGCATCCGGCGGCTCAGGCTCGGCAACAGCGAGCCGATCGGCATCCAGACGGCGCAGCTTTCGGCGGTGCGCGTGCCGGGCTTCCTCGATGCCGGCCTGCTGCAGGGCTCGCTCTACGAAGCGCTGGAGCGCCACTACGGTATCGTGCCGGTCGCGGCGCGCGAGAACTACCGCGTCGGCGCCGTCGGGGCGGCGGACGCCGAGTTGCTCGACCTTGCGGCCGGCAGCCCCGCTTTCGTGGTCGAGCGCATCACCACCGACGAGCGTGGTCCGTTCGAATTCACCGTCTCCATCATGCGAGGCGACCGCTACGAGATCCGCTCGACGCTGCGCGCCGGCCGTGTCCCGTCAACCACAAGAAGCTGATCCCCAAGACCAGCGAACCTCAATCCCAAGCCGACACACAAACAGGAGTACCCAAGTGTCCGATCTCTATATTCCCCGCCTTGCCGCTCTCATCGAACAGGCATCGAAGGCCAATGCCGAAGCCTTTGGCGAGGCAGCGAGCCGCTTTGCCGACACGCTGCAAGGCGGCGGGCTGGTCCATCTGTATGGCTCGGGCCATTCGGTGCTGCCGGTGCAGGAGGTGTTCCCGCGCTATGGCAGCTATGTCGGCTTCAACCCGCTGACCGACCCGCGCGTGATGTGGCACAACGTGCTCGGTGCCGGCGGCGTGCGCGAGCTTCTATGGCTGGAGCGGACCGAGAAATACGCCGAGAAGTTCCTCGACCACCAACCGCTCAACAAGGGCGATTCGATCGTCATCTTCGGCCATAGCGGCCGCAACTCGTCCGGCATCGACACAGCGCTCTATGCCAGGAAGCGCGGCATCTTCGTCGTCGCGGTGACCAGCAAGAACAATCTGGACAAGCCGGCCACGCACTCCTCCGGCAAGCGGCTTGCCGACGCGGCCGATCTCGTCATCGACACCTGCTCGCCGATCGAGGATGCGATCGTGCCGGTCGAAGGCTGGAGCCGGCCGGTTTCCGGATCGTCGACCGTGCTTGCCATGATCCTGGCGCATGAGCTGATCGCCCGCACCGCCGAGGCGTTGTCGAAGCGTGGCATCGAACTGCCGGTGTTCGCCTCGCCGACGATCGCAGGCGTCACGCTGCACGACACCGATGTCATCTACGGCGTCTATCGCGAACGGATGCTGGAGGCGCAGAAGAAGCATCTTCCAGCTTTCCAGGCGACCATGCGCGGCGAGTGAGAAACGGCCTATGGGCGGGTTTCAGCGCAAACCCGCCCCACCGCTGCCAAGCAACCAAGACGCCGTCAGGGTCGCTATTCAGTCGGTAGCCGGCGTTGATGCACCGCGCAGCCAGCAATTAGCCGGACAGCGCCTTCATCCGCCCGCTCTTCGCGCCGCCCCCATTCCCTCGATCACGAGCTTCACGCCGAGAGCGCCAACGACGGCGCCGGCGGCGCGGTCGATCCAGTGCTTGGCCCGCAGGTAGATAGAGCGCGGTCTGCTGGACGAAAAGGCGAAAGCGACGATCGCATACCAGACGAACTCGTTGCAGAAGAGCAGCGGCGGCAGGATGAGGAGCATCCATAGCGGCGGGGAGGCCGGCAGCATGGCCGCGAACATCGATGCATAGAAGATGGCGGTCTTCGGGTTTGCGAGCTGCACCAGAAGCGCCCGCACAACCGCCTTCCGGAACGATCCCGGTCGCGCCGAGGCATCGCTGGCGATCTCGATCGGTTCGGTGGCGCCGCGCCAGATCCTGATACCGATCCACAGAAGATAGAGGCCGCCGGCGATGCGCAGCCCGATGTCGAGCCATGCGACCTGGACGAGAAGCGCGGTCAAGCCGGCGACGGCGATGGATGCGAAGATGAGGCCGCCGATACCCATTCCGATTGCGGCTGCGAGTCCGTCCGTGCGCTCGCCTGAAATCGCGATGCGGGAGACGACAACGAAGCTTGGCCCCGGGCTCATCGCGCCAAGCAGGAAAACACCCAGGATGGAAAAGATGGTCACAATCTCAGACAAGGCTTCTCTCCTGATTCGAGGCATTTCGTAAGGATCGCCGGTTCTTGCATAAGGTACTCGGATTGGTCATTGCCGATGTACCTCGATAGCGACGAAATATGACCGCTCATTCCGGCAGGACAAGGTCGCCGTTTAAACGATGTAACAATTGTTGTCCGCTCGCGCGGCGGTTGCATCGTATAAGGCTGGCCTGAGGACCATCGCATACCATACCGCGCATGACGGAACCGACACGAACGACAGTACGGCAAAGACTTTTTGCTTTCATGATCGCTGGCCTGGGTGGGCTGGCCGCATCGGCAATCTCGTTTTCGATGACGCTCTACGAGGCTGCCCATCCGCCAAAAGTGCCGGTCGTGCAGGCAGGCCAGCAGATCGATACCGGTCGCTGGTTCGTGACATTGCGAAGCGCACGTGTCGGAACCGTGCCGCCGACCGGCGTTCCTCCATCGCAACCCGTGCAGCTTGTGATGGTGGACATGGATGTGGTGAACCGCTCCGCCACTCCCAACAACGTGCTCTACCGCGTCGTTGCGATCAGCGCGCCGGCGCAAAAGCTGGAGATGCCGACGGCCTATCTCGACCGCGACAAATATCTGGCGGGATATTTCAATCCCAACATGCCCGAACGCCTGACGATGGCATGGGAGTGGCCGGCCGATGTGCCCGTGCCTGACAAGGTGACGGTAACCGTCACCGGCCAGATCTACAAGCTGCGCGATAATCTCTATGGCGCAAGCGGCTGGTACGACCGTGATCCCGTGGCGAGGGTCGATCTACCGGTGGAGAAGGTGCCATGATGCGCGTGGCGCGTTCGGTGCTGGCGCTGCTGTTTGCCGTCGCCGTGCTCTACGGCATGCAGCACACGCGTCCGCTCTATAGCGACATCACGTCGCCGATAGTCGCCTCGGGCGGCATGAACAGGCGTGTCGAGGCGAGCGCATTCGCGCTTTCGCTGGACAGGGTCAGGGTGGCGCGTGTTCTCAACGTCGAAACCTTCGGCAAGTCAAAGACCTACACCAGTTCCGGCGTCTGGCTTGTGGTCGAGGGCGAGGCCGAGGCGAAATTCGAGACCCTGGGCCTGACATCGGGCGAGTGGTTGAGCGGCAGCGGCGTGCGCTACGTGCTGACCGACCGGGTGCCGGCGACGATCGAGATGATGCCGGGCGATGTCTACCAGCCCGGCCTGCCACGCCACGTCCTGCTGATGTTCGAAGTGCCGGAGGATGCCGTCGCCGGCGGGACCGTCGTGGTTGCACGCACAAAATTGCTGCCGCTCGACGATGAGATCCGCATCGCCACGAACGTTTCCGGCAGGGACATCGAGCCCGAGCTGACCATCCGCCGCAACCACAAAGGACCGTCATGGACAGTTCTCCCGCAAAGGTGACGTCAGCGCGGCGAGGCTACTGGCCGAGCATGGCGGCGCTGGTGGTTGCCCTGCCTGCCGCGCTGGCTGCGCAGACGTGGGGGAGCATCAGGGACTGGCGTGCCCAACATGTGCGCCAGCCGGTATCCGCGACCTTGGGGCAACCGATCGACTATGCAGGCGCAAGCTGGACCGTGACCCGCTTCACCCGACTGACAGGCATCGAGCGAAGCACCGTCGTGCTCGCCGAATTCGAGGCTCGCGCGGCTGACCCGAAGGCGCTCGGCGCCATTCCTTGCGAGGTGCGGCTTGCCGACGGAAGCCGCGAATGGAAGCCAACCCTGTTTGCCGATCCGGTGCTCAGGCAGCAATATCCGGAGGCCGAGCAACGGTCGCTGTGCGGCGGCATCGCGTTCGCGGCGATGGAGCCCGGCCAACCGGCGCGGATGGTTGCCAGCTTTTCGATCCCAGCCGCGGCGAGCAGCCTCACCCTGTCGATCGCGCTCTATTCGGCACTGCCGAATTATCTCAGCGTCAGCGAGCCGCAGCCCTGAGGCCACTGGCTTCTCCCGCTCCAGCCACTGCAGTCTCGAGCACCGCTGCAAGCAGCGCGACCCGGACCGCGTCGAGCACTATCCCTCCATCGAGCTCGCTTGGGCTGCCGATGAACAGGCTGATTGTGTCGGCGAAGACCTGCCAGGTGCCGAGATCATGCGCTCCGATGAGCCTTGTCAGGCCAAACCATATCCAGGCGCCGGCCCACGAGATGGCCTGATAGGCAATGACGAAGGTGACAAGCGTGGCAAGGCCGGCACTGAGCGTCAGCTTGAGGCAGGTCCAGACCGGTGCGTAGCGGCTGCGATAGCCGCCGACGAAGTGGGCCGCGAAATCCTTCAGCCACTTCCGCCACGAGGTTGCGTGCGATGGCGCGGCAGCAGGGGCGGCCGGCGCGGAAAGTTCATAGCCGTTGATGATCGCCGCCATCACCAGCCAGACAATCGGCAGCAATGCGAAAAAGAACAGGTTCTGAAGCTGCTCTCCAAAAGGCAGCGGCCGGAATTCCACGGGAACGAACTCGGCGGCCGCGACTGCCGAAGTTACCGGCGCGAGCAAATCGAGGCTGAGTTGCTGCAGCGCTGCGCCGGCGCCAAGCCAGCGGATGAGCTCGTCTTTCCAGACACCGAGCGCGTAGAGACCGATGAAGATCCAGGTTGCGTCGGTCGCCACGATCAGCAGCCGCCAGTAGGGATGAGCGGCGCGCGCATTCAATCGCTTGGCGGCAAAACGGACCAGCCAGCATATGACGATCGACAGCACCACGCCGCTGGACTGAAGAATGGCAAAGATGTCCACGCTCTTGCCGAGATCGGCCTGGGCCAGCGCCATGCGCGAATACTCGCGGACCGTATCACCGAGAAAACCCCAGGCGGCATAGTAGGCGAAGAACGGCAGGATCGCGGCCGCGGTTATGGCAAGGGCCGGCTCGCGCTTCGTCTCGCTGGCTCCCTTGGCTGCTTTTTGTCGCAGCGCCGCCAGCGCCGGCATGTGCGGCCGCAGGATCACGAACATCATGACCAGCACCGCAAGCCTGGCGAGAACCACCAGGGACAAGACGACCATTCCGCCCAGCGGGAATTGGAGGCCGATCGCCACGGCGCCCTGAAGCAGCAGGTCGTGAGCGATCATGCCGATGCAGCCGATCAGCAAAAGCTGCGGCCAGCATTGGGCGAGCAACTGCACGGTCAGCGCCAGCGGCCGGAGGATGTCGTCAATCGTCGTGGTCATTGCGCTGGGCGGCCTTGCTTCAATCTGGATTTCAGGCGTCGTCTTTCGGAGGACTGTTGGCCGCCATCCCTGCAAATGCTGGAAGCAAGTTCAAACCCCTTATGCCTGATTTGATTGCCGGTAACGCAAGTTTACCGCACCTGGCCTTTCGGATTTTGCCGGCCTTTTGCGAGGGGCCGAGGGCCGCCTCAGGCAGCAAGGGCAGCGCTTGTCCATTTCAAATGACTGCACAGGCCGGTTCCGCCCCACACCAATTCCGGAGCCCATATTGCGGGAAGGCTCTGTGAAACGTTTCACTGAAGGATTTCGTATAGGATGATTGGACGGTTGCCATCAGGTCTTTTTGTGAGCGCGCCGCAGCATGGGGCATCTGCGGCGAAGCATGACTGACTGACGAGCGGGAAATTTTTCGCCGGCTGAAGCGTTACATATTTTGGGGCAATATGGGTGGGGTTTACATGGCATTCAAACGCAGTACGACGGATCATTTGTCCGATGATCCCATAATCCGCGGCGATATAGCGAACAGGGTTTCAACGGCGGTCGAGAGCAATGGCGTTCCGCAATTTGACAGGATGGGAACAGATCATCCCGAGGTGCATGAGGAGCCTGTCACACCTGACCGGTTCCCGGCTTCGTCTGTCAGATTGACCGCCTTGGTCGGTGTCCTTCTCGTCCTCGCGCTCGTGGCGCTTGGTCTCTTCGTGCTCTACTGAATGAGGGCCAGGGCAGAGCATCGCCGACGCAGCAGTCTATGGGTGTCCATCCTGCCGGCATCAGCCGGTCTCAGGATGACGCCTTGGACCTCGAACTTGATCCTGAGCCGGACCGGAAGGCCGAAAGGCGGTTGCTGGATCTGGTCAAGGCCATGCAGGCGGCGGCAAAGGTGGCCGAGAAAGGGGGTGTCCTATGAACGCCGCTGCGCCTGTCGCCTCGGATCGTGGCCTGATTACCGAGGCTGATATCGATCGCGGCTATGATGCATGCGCGATAGCCCGCGTTTGCGAACTGGCGATGGAGACAATTCCCGATCTGGGCAAAGACGCTCTTGTCTACGAAGCAGTTGGCGCCATCGTGAGGTTGTTGCGGATGGCGGGAGAGATGACCGGGGAATCGCTTAATGTCCTGGAGCTGGCAAAAACGAGACAGGCCGACACCAAAGCCTAATCAATTGCCCTTCGGACACTTGAAACCCGCTGCCTCACGGTGGCGGGCTCTTTTTACCGGCACTATTCGCCGTTGTTGCGGACAAAATGTCGTTGACGTAACGTTAGCCAGGCGCAATCATTTTCGGATTGTGCTGGGTGAGGGCGTTTCAATGAAACTCGTTGTCTTTGGCGTAGTAATGGTATTGGCCGCCACCGGAGCAGCTGTTGCGAAAGAGAAGAAAAAGGTGGCCACCGCTCAGGCTAGAACCTCGTGTTCTGCAGCTCATATGAAGGCTGGCAGCAAGCCGATCCCGAAACCGGATTGTAAATCGACACGCACCGTTGTTGCGCGACCATCAAATGGGGGCGCAAACTTCCTGGATCATTATAGTCCGCCTAATCCGCCTAATCCGCGCTTAGGGTATGAAACCAGTCCGTGGTTTTTTAACTGGCTATAATTGATGGCGGCTTCCGGGACCTTTTTCGGCCAGACTAATGCCGACACCGAGCGGGAGCAGCCGGACACCTACTGAAGAAAAAGCTGTAAATTTACAGGATTGGCCCGCTGCCTCACGGTGGCGGGCTTTTCATTTGGCGGATGTGGTAAGGTCGATTGTCGGCGAGTAGCAGAGGTCTAGCAACAATGACTTTGAGACGAACCAGAGCTTACGGCGCATCCGGCTTAGTTCTAGCGGTTTGCATTGTATTTGCTTGGCAGAACGCCGCTGCCGCTCAAAATTGCGACGCAGCAGCGACGCCTGGCGTCAATTGGCAGGACTGTAACAAAAAGCTTCTCATCCTAGCAGGACAGGACCTGAGCGGGGCGAACCTGTTGGGTGTTGATTTCACTTCGACCGACCTCAGGAACAGCAATCTCCTTGCGGCAAATTTTGAGAAGGCAACGCTTGTGCGTGCTTCCCTGGCCGACTCGACCGCCAAAGACGCCCGGTTCGACAGAATCGAGGCCTACAGGACCGACTTCAGCCGTATGGACGCGCAGGGCGCTGTGTTTGCGAGCGCGGAAATGCAGCGCTCGAATTTCCAGGGCGCCAATCTGACCAATGTTGATTTCACAAAGGCAGAATTGGGGCGTGCGCAGTTCCATGACGCCGATATCAGCGGCAGCCGTTTCTCGTTTGCCAATCTCGCACGGGCGGACTTCCGAGGAGCGACGTTCACCGCGCCGATAGACTTTGACCGCGCTTTTTTCTTTCTGACCCGTATCGAAGGCCTCGATCTTTCCAATTCGGCGGGTCTGTCCCAGTGGCAGCTCAACATGGCTTGCGGAGACGCCCGGACCGAGTTGCCTTCGGGCTTGACGAGGCCTGAAGATTGGCCCTGTCAATTCCAGCAGGAATAGTTGTCGGCAAGCGAACTGCGGCAACGCCGTAACGGTAAAAGTTCCGGAACCATTTCAGCACAAGCTAATTGGATAGCGGTCGCAGCTCTGATGCAGCAATTGCGGTGTGGTGGCAATTGAGAGGTTTGTCAGTGCAGCCATGATCGGGGACAGCGCCCTCTGTGCGGCGACCCCATCAACGGAGATCGCCATGCATGCCTCAGAAGACACTCGCCGATACCCTGGCCGCCCGCGAGACGGTCTATGTGAGCTGCGCGACATTCAGATGCCAACGGGTTTTGAACCTTTTGAGTGTTCACCAAAGGGGTTGGCCGAATTTTCCTAACAGCCGATCGGGTTATTGGTACGGCTAACCCCCGTTGGCGATATCGCCTTGCCCCGCCCATTAGCGGATATGATCACAGAAATAGGAAGTTTGCCATGCCGGGGGAGATTCGTTTGCATGCAAATGTTTCTTCAGACCGAGTTTTGTGAAGCTTTTCACCGTCCTCGCGCAATTGATTGGATACACACCTGGCGCAATTCCAGAGCCCCTGCGATTTCGCCGGGAGGCACTCAACCACCAAACTCCATGGGAGCTAACGTGTCGATTTTCAAAAGCCTTGGCCGGATTGGCCACGCTCTTAAGCGAGCCCGTCTCAGGAAAACTACAATTCAGACGCTGGATAGCTTGCCGCCTGAAATTCAGAAGGACATCGGCTGGGCAAAGTCGATCCCTGGCGCCGACCAGATACGGCTGCCGTTCTAGCCACGGCTCTCGGCAGGCACAGGTCTTCTGTGGTGCAGGGCGGTCGGCTGCTCCGGCTCGCCGTCCGACTGGTGGAACCATGCTGCCGACGGGTTTTGGAACCTATTGCGTCACACCGCATTGAGTCGCGCTTTGGGAGGTGGCGGCTTATGCAGGATCAGCGTTTCGACGAACCCGTTCAAATTGCACTCGGCAAATCCGGCAGCACGACTTTCAGAGTCGAGCGTGTAGCTCAGGCCGCGGATATCCTTCTCAACCGCTGGCCTGCGGTCACGGGAACGCGGCACATGGCGGCGCGAAAGGCTTGCCTGGCTGCACTGGAGGGCGTGAAGGAGGCGCGATTTGCCCGAGCGGCCTTCATCAACGCTGCGATAGAGGCAGACATTCTCGTTGAGCGGGATCCGCGTAGTTAAAGGTATCGCTCGCCATCGGCGCGGTGCGCGAAACAGAACCAATGCGGCGTCTGCTTTGGCTTAGCAAATCCCCAGCCGGCATGCCTGCCGCACTCGGCGCGCTCACAGACATGGTGCTGAACACCCGGCGCGGTGACATGTTCGGGAAGCCGAATCCTGGTCTCGTCGCTCATAGCAGTTTGATCGGCTCGATAAGCCCGGCATGGTCATTGGGCTGTTTGTCGATAGCGGCCGCATTGACCTCGCGGCCCACGCGGTAAAACTGCAGACTCCCATCGATGTCGTGGCTGAGAATGTCTTTGAGGTCGCCAACGGGCGTCTTAGGATCAAGCCAGGCGTCGTAGTAAGCGGGATCGAGGATAAGTGGTTGGCGGTCGTGGATCTGGTTCACCGGGGCCGCAGATGGTTCGGTGATGATGGTGCAACTGGTGATATCGAGGTTCGAATTGTATGCCCAAAGGCCCGCGAACGAGAATGGAGCGTGGCTTGGCTGGAAGATAAGCCAAGGGTCTTTCTTCCCGTCTGCCGGCGAAATCGTCCACTCGTAGTAGCCATCGGCTGGGATCAGGCAGCGTTTTGACTTGAACGCATCCCGGAATGCCGGTGTCGTGTCGACGCCCTCAATGCGGGCATTGAACATCTGTCCCTTGGGCTTCTCCTTCGCCCAGAATGGAACGAGCCACCAGCGGCCGGATCGGAGCCGATGATTGCTATCCTCGGCGGCCGTGACGAAAGGTACCTCGTCCGTTGGCGCGATATTGTAGCGGGGCGCGTCGTTGCGTCCGGTTTCAGCCGGCGCCGTCAGCCGATAGAGCCGGTGAATCTCCGACCATGGCAGATATCTCGTAAAGCGCCCGCACATGCCACCACTTTAGTTGCGAAGGATTTCCGGCACGCTGAGCGGCCCGAGTTCCAGAATTCGTTCGTAGGCGCCTTGGCGGCGCCATGTACCGCGAGCGCGTCCATTTTCTCGATCTAGCTTGGGATCGAACATCATGCCACCGAAGTGGTCAAGGAAGGTCTTCGCGGCTCCAGCGTCGGCGAAGCAATGCAGTCGCCACTGCTCCTGCTTGCCATCCTCCCAAACCGCCAGCACCGACCTCGCCCTGCATGACATTCGATGCTCCTCCAGAAAGCACTTGATCAGCGTGAAGTTGCGATCGACGCATAGATCGTCCGGCAAGGCTACCTGGTGAGGCATTTCCCCATCAACGAACGTTGGCGTTGGAATGCTACGGCTGCGCCTTACCATGCCTGGTCAAGAAAGCTGTCGGCCTGAAGGCGCATAGCAGCCAGTGTCAGGGCAATCGCCGTGTTGGCTGGTGGCTTCGCCATATGCAGCCGACCATCGGCGCAACGCCAAGCGGCCACGCTCATGTCGTCGTCTTCGTCGCGCTCGGGCTCGATGATGCGTGCATCGCAGGGCTCTTGGTCGACCTCGATTTTCCAGCTCTCAAGGGATTTCCGGGTAATTTCGGATACCTCAGACAAATTGCTGGTGAGATAAGGCAGGCCCAATTCGGCGGCCGCTTTCGGCGTCCCGGGTTCATTTACCCAACCCATGACGTAGCAGATGTCGATGTCGAGCTGGCGGTCAGGACCGGTAGCTGTTTCGAGGCGCTCGATGACCTTGGGATACAGTCGCTTTCGCTCTGGCCAGGTTTCCAGGTTAGCCGTCTTCACCTTCGGCTCCGCCGGCCCAATGCCCAAAGCCCTACGTCGAATGACCTCTTCTTGCGGCCATCCAGCACAACAGGCTTCGCAAGCAGCACGCTCGGCCTTGGCCCAGACATTGGCCGCTATTTTCTCGTCGTCACTCGGTTCTGCGTCGTCGGGAAATCCTTTGATGTCCCATCCCTCCATCGCGAACATGCCGTTCGCGGCCTCCTCGTATGAAATGCCGGCGCGTTCAAATACCGCCTCGGCAGCAGCTATTCCGCGAGCGATTTCTTCCGATCAATGACTAAGCGAAGTGGCATTTTCGCCTCCCTGTGGCTGTTCTGCCAACAGTGAACAAAAAGAGAACATAAGAGTCAAGAGCCTCTTGACCGACGCGGAATATGTTTCTCATTTCAGGGGCATGCCGGAAACCTATGCGCCCAAGCGAAGAGACTACCCGCTGTCAAATCTGAATGACGGCAGGCGGTTGGTGCGTGTGCGCTGCAGCTATTACAAGCGGGCGCACTGCTATTTCCCCGACGACCTGATCCAGATCTTTGGCGACGTGGACGTTGACTCTCTAGCCTGCCGAATGAAATGCGAAAACGGAAAGGACCATGGCCGGCTTGATGTGGAGGCGTTTTCTCCGACAGGGCGCGAAGCGGTCGGCCTTCGCATCCGCCGATTGGTTGCTATAAAGATCAATCGCGTCCCGGTATGGAGCGACGGCTAGTCTCGATGCGCTCTGATCTTACCGGACGTACCTTTTGAACCTTGAAATTTCACTTTGCTGAACTGGGGTGGGTGACATCCCGCGCCAAAAGGTCGATCGCCCGCAAGAAGCTTCGAGAGCCGAAAATGCGTCCGGGGGTGCCCCGGCGGTGCCCCGGAAGACTTTGAAAGGGGTGGCCAGAACCGGCCATCCTCTAATCATTTGAAATTATTGTAGAAAACTTGGTGGAGCCAATCGGAATCGAACCGACGACCTCTTGAATGCCATTCAAGCGCTCTCCCAACTGAGCTATGGCCCCACTCCCGGCAGTCAACCGGCGCCGTTGCCGGCGAAGAGATCCGGCGCGGGTTCTAAACCGCGCCGTTAGTGCAGGCGGCTTCTAACCCCGCCTTCCCCGAATATCAAGCCGTCAAGAGCCGCTTTTTCTCGACTGCGCAGGGAAAGCCGGCGAATGCAACTCGCACCCGCCCGGCCCGTATCAAACTTCGTCGTCGTCGTCGCCAACGCCGATCATGTCGGCGACATCGTCGTCCTCTTCCTCTTCGTCGGCGAGGAAAGTGTCTTCCTCGTCGTCGCCGAGGTCGACATCGTCCTCGTCATCGCCAAGATCGGGAAGATCGTCGGCCTTAACGTCCTCGTCCGCCTCCTCGAGCGAGACGACCTCGACGCCCTCTTCCTCCTCGGCGTCGACTTCCTTCTCGGCGACTTCCTCTTCCTCCTCGATGGCGGCGGCCTTGCCTTCCTCGAAATAGGAACGCGGATAAGTCTTGCCGGTATAGGGCGAGACGATCGGGTCCTTGTTCAGGTCATAGAATTTTCGACCCGTTTCCGGATCTATGCGTTTGGTGCCAAGTTCAGGTTTTGCCACAGCAAGCCTCGTCGATAAAAGGTTGGTCCCCTTAGCGGCAGTTTAAGGCGCTGTCAAAGCCTAAAGCCGGCGTCGCAAAACCCCGCATCGGACGGTCTCGCGCAAGGGGATGACCATTTCGACGCGCCATGGTACGAGACCGCCGCAACGAACGAAAAAAGCCGGTCCGCCGGTATTTCATCCAGGGAATACAATGTCGCATTCCGCCGCCGCCAAGCCGGCCACCGCCCGCAAATCGCCCGCCCTTTCCGGCACTGCCCGCGTGCCCGGCGACAAGTCGATCTCGCATCGCTCGTTCATGTTCGGCGGACTGGCCTCCGGCGAGACGCGCATCACCGGCCTGCTGGAGGGCGAGGATGTGATGCGCACCGGTGCTGCCATGAAGGCGATGGGCGCGCATATCGAGAAGCGCGGCAATGAGTGGGTGATCCGCGGCACCGGCAATGGCGCGCTGTTGCAGCCGGAAGGCCCGCTCGATTTCGGCAATGCCGGCACCGGCTCGCGCCTGACCATGGGCCTGGTCGGCACCTATGACATGGAAACAACCTTCATCGGCGACGCGTCCTTGTCCGGCCGGCCTATGGGCCGCGTGCTCGAACCCTTGCGCCAGATGGGGGTGCAGGTGCTGAAGGCGACGCCCGGTGACCGCATGCCGATCACGCTGCGCGGGCCCAAGCATGCCGCGCCGATCACCTACCGGGTGCCGATGGCCTCGGCGCAGGTAAAGTCGGCGGTGCTGCTTGCGGGTCTCAACACGCCCGGCGTCACCACCGTGATCGAACCGGTGATGACGCGCGACCATACCGAAAAGATGCTGAAGGGGTTCGGCGCTAATCTTTCGGTCGAGACCGACGAGCGCGGCGTGCGCCACATCTTCATCGAGGGCCAGGGCAAGCTCACGGGACAGACCATCGCGGTACCAGGCGACCCTTCCTCGGCCGGTTTCCCGCTGGTTGCCGCACTGATCGTGCCAGGCTCGGACATTGTCATCGAAAACGTGCTGATGAACCCGACCCGCACCGGGCTTCTGCTGACCTTACAGGAAATGGGCGGCAAGATCGACATCTTGAACCCGCGCAATGCCGGCGGCGAGGATGTCGCCGATCTGCGCGTGCGCTACTCCGAACTCAAGGGCGTCACTGTGCCGGCAGAGCGGGCACCATCGATGATCGACGAGTATCCGGTGCTGGCAGTGGCGGCGAGCTTCGCCGAGGGCGAGACGCTGATGCAGGGCCTGGAGGAACTGCGGGTCAAGGAATCCGACCGGCTGTCGGCGGTCGCCAACGGGCTGAAACTCAACGGCGTCGACTGCACCGAGGGCGAGGCGACGCTTGCCGTGCGTGGCAAGCCCGGTGGCAAGGGCCTCGGCGGACACCCGAATGGCCAGGACACGACCGTGCAGACCCATCTCGACCACCGCATCGCCATGAGCTTTCTGGTCATGGGTCTCGCCACCGAAAAGCCTGTGACCATCGACGATCAGGCAATGATCGCGACCAGCTTCCCGGAATTCATGGGGTTGATGAAGGGCTTGGGCGCGGAGATTTCTTAAACCTAGGATTGTCGTCAAATTTGGCTATCAACTCAATTGTTCTTTAAGGCCGGCCCGTCAAGGTCGAGCGAACAGTGGGGAGAGCCATGAACATCCTAGCCTCGATTTTGATTGCCATCGTAGCGGGTGTCGTTTTGATCATTGCAAAGGCCATATCCGTGGCCAAGATGATCAATGAGCGGAATTATTCATTCGTGCGCTTCGGTTTGATCGCGGCATTTTGGGCCGCACTTACCATTCCAAGTTTGGGCTCTTCCTGTGGACCGATAGGTTGCACATACGGTTTGCATTTCGGGTGGGTGCTTGAACTGATCAAAGTCGCAATGCCCTCAAATGCGATATTTTTCGTAGTGGGCGGCTACGCGATTCTCAGCGTGTTTTTTTTCAGCCATGCGCTGGGATGGATATTCTATCTGCTTAGGGCATTTGCGCGGCCCGTTTCGCGTTAATGATGGCGTTGTAACACGGGTGGCTTGAGCAAGTTGTTCCTGGTCAACGGAAAGCTTCGCGTAGCGAAGGGCGTGGGAGACGGCAAGGTCGCGTATTGGCGAGGGCCGCAAACTCCAGCGTCGATCTTGACTTCTGAGCAACTCGAAGAAATCCAGCGGCTCAACGGCACACGTCTGTTGCTGCCGTTTGTGTTTTTGGCCCTTGGTGCTGTTCTTGTTTTCCTGTTCGTAAAGGGCCAGATACCGCCTGAGATGCCGATACTCTTTGGCTTGATGGCCAGCATTTTATGCGTGTACGCGATTGTTAACGCGACACGGAAAATAGCGAAGATTTTGGACCGAGCTCCACGTCAGCTTGAATTACCGGCTCACGTCCCCGCTTCGGTGAGATTTACATCGCTATGGCAAAATCATAGCAGTTTCCACCTGATCATCGGGACCTGGTTTACCGGATTCGTCTTCGCTTCGAGCGTTTTCGGCTTGATCGCGAAACTCCTGGACCTCGAAAGCTACGACCCGACCGGTAGGCTGCATCCGATCGCGCTTCTATTTTTCGCCATTATTTCGTACGTCGTTTTTGCTACTTTTTTGAAAGAACGCCGCCGCAGAAAAAATGTTGCTCACCCTGAGCAGCATTAAGTTCCAAGCTTGACGTTGGCGATACCCGAGGTTCGTATGAAGCCCTTCACCATCGCCATCGACGGTCCCGCCGGTGCCGGCAAAGGCACCCTGGCCCGGCGGCTCGCCGACCATTACCGGCTGAACCTGCTCGACACTGGCCTCACCTATCGCGCGGTGGCGCATACGCTGATCCAGCACGCGCTGCCGCTCGACAATGTCTCGGCGGCTGAAACCGCGGCGCGACAGGTGGACCTCAACAAGCTGGACCGCGCTATATTGTCGGCACATGCGGTCGGCGAAGCTGCCTCGAAAGTTGCCGTGTTCCCAACCGTGCGGCGCATCCTGGTCGAAAAGCAGCGTGACTTCGCCAAGGCGCCACCCGGCGCCGTGCTCGATGGCCGCGACATCGGCACCGTGGTCTGCCCCGACGCCGACATCAAACTCTATGTGACGGCGAGCGCCGAGGTGCGGGCACAGCGGCGGCTGGCCGAGATCGAGAGCATCGGCGGCACCGCCAATTTCATCGAGATCCTCGCCGATATCATGCGCCGCGACGAGCGCGACATGGGTCGAGCGGACTCGCCGCTGAAGCCGGCCGCCGACGCGCACTTGCTTGATACGTCTGAAATGGCTATAGAGGCCGCGTTTCTGGCAGCAAGAGCGATCATCGACGACGTTCTCGCCAAAAGAAACAACGCCTGAGCCGGGTTTTCCCGCTGTTGCCGATTGCCGGCAGCGCAAAAGATACCCATATCGGGCACGAACCAGCCTGCCAGCATTCTTCATGCGCCGGAATTGCCGCTTAGGCGGCCAAGGGCTTTTTGGAAAGCCCGGAACGCCGGCAGGCCAACGCAACGCTAACCCACGGCGCCCGCCCCGCTTGAGATGCGAGGCATTCCAGGAGAAAATATGTCAGCTGCAAATCCCACTCGCGATGATTTCGCGAGCCTGCTCGAAGAATCTTTTACCGCCGGCCATTCCGGCGAAGGCCAGGTCGTCAAGGGCACGATCACCGCGATCGAAAAGGACATGGCCATCATCGATGTCGGCCTCAAGGTCGAAGGCCGCGTGCCGCTGAAGGAATTCGGCGTCAAGGGCAAGGACTCCACCCTGAAGGTCGGCGACACGGTCGAAGTCTATGTCGAGCGCATCGAAAACGCGCTTGGCGAAGCGATGCTTTCGCGTGAGAAGGCCCGCCGCGAAGAGAGCTGGGTCCGTCTCGAAGAGAAGTTTACCAAGGGTGAGCGCGTCGAAGGCGTCATCTTCAACCAGGTCAAGGGCGGCTTCACCGTCGACCTCGACGGCGCCGTGGCCTTCTTGCCGCGCAGCCAGGTCGATATCCGTCCGATCCGCGACGTCTCGCCGCTGATGCACAACCCGCAGCCCTTCGAGATCCTCAAGATGGATCGCCGCCGCGGCAACATCGTGGTGTCGCGCCGCACCGTGCTCGAGGAGAGCCGCGCCGAACAGCGTTCGGAAATCGTGCAGAACCTCGAAGAAGGCCAGGTGGTCGAAGGCGTCGTCAAGAACATCACCGATTACGGTGCGTTCGTCGACCTCGGCGGCATCGACGGCCTGCTGCATGTCACCGACATGGCATGGCGCCGCGTCAACCATCCGACCGAAATCCTCAACATCGGCCAGACGGTCAAGGTGCAGATCATCCGCATCAACCAGGAAACGCACCGCATCTCGCTCGGCATGAAGCAGCTCGAGAGCGATCCGTGGTCGGAGATCGGCACCAAGTTCCCGATCGGCAAGAAGATCAAGGGCACCGTCACCAACATCACTGACTACGGCGCGTTCGTCGAGCTGGAGCCGGGGATCGAGGGCCTCATCCACGTTTCGGAAATGTCGTGGACGAAGAAGAACGTGCATCCCGGCAAGATCCTGTCGACGACCCAGGAAGTCGACGTGGTGGTGCTCGAAGTCGATCCGGCCAAGCGCCGTATCTCGCTCGGCCTCAAGCAGACGCTCGAGAATCCGTGGCAGGCTTTCGCCAGCAGCCATCCGGTCGGCAGCCAGGTCGAGGGCGAGGTCAAGAACAAGACCGAGTTCGGCCTGTTCATCGGCCTCGAAGGCGACGTGGACGGCATGGTGCACCTCTCCGACCTCGACTGGACCCGTCCGGGCGAGCAGGTCATCGAAGAGTACAATCGCGGCGACATGGTCAAGGCGCAGGTGCTCGACGTCGACATCGACAAGGAGCGCATCTCGCTCGGCATCAAGCAGCTGGCCAAGGATACGGTCGGCGAAGCGGCGACCTCAGGCGAACTGCGCAAGAACGCAGTCGTCACCTGCGAAGTCATCGGCGTCAAGGATGGCGGCCTGGAAGTGCGGCTGGTCGACAGCGGCATCGAGACCTTCATCAAGCGCTCCGATCTCAGCCGTGACCGCGACGAGCAGCGCCCCGAGCGCTTCACCGTCGGCCAGAAGGTCGACGCCCGCGTCATCGCCTTCGACAAGAAGACCCGCAAGCTGCAGGTCTCGATCAAGGCGCTGGAAATCGCCGAAGAGAAGGAAGCGGTCGCCCAATACGGCTCGACCGACTCCGGCGCTTCGCTGGGCGACATCCTGGGTGCCGCGCTGAAGAAGCAGGGCAGCTAAGAACGCCTACACCGCGCCTTGCGCGCGGCCTCGAAGCAAAACCCCGCCGGATCGCTCCGGCGGGGTTTTTCTTTGGCCGGTGTCGGTCAGAGCCGAAGGCGGATACGCTCAGGCCCTGCCGTAGAGCGGCACCAGCGTGCCACTCATCGCCAGATTGGCCGGCGAGGCGAGATAGGCAATGGCCTCGGCGGCGGCTTCGAGGCTGACCCATCTGCCGAAATCTGCGTCGGGCATGTCAGCCCGGTTTGCCGGCGTGTCGAGGGTCGAGGGCGCAACCGCATTGACCAGAATGCCCTTACACTTCAGCTCTTCCGCCATCGCCAGCGTCATCGCCGCGACCGCCGCCTTGCTGGCGGCATAGGCGACCATGCCGGAGCCGCGCCTCGGATCGAGCCCGGCGCGCGCCGTGATGTTAACGATGCGTCCGGACGTCTCAGCCGCCAGCATCGAGCGTATCGCGGCGCGGCAGCACAAGAAGGTGGTGCGGGCGTTGGTGTCCATCATTTCGGCGAAGGACGCGGATTCGATCTTTTCCACCGGTGCCGCAGCAAAGCCGCCGGCCAGATGGATGGATGCCCACAAATCCGGAACGCCGTCATAAAACGCATCAACCTTGGCGGGGTCGGCGAGGTCGACATTATGCGCCAGCTTGACGCGCTCATGTGCCGGGTAGGGAAAATGCCCGGGCGCGGCGGCATGGGCGTTGGGCACATGGCAAATCGCGCCCTCACCCAGCAGTTTGCCGACAACCGCGCCGCCGAGCGCCCCGGTGCCGCCGGTGACCACAATATGCCTGCCGTCCAGTGTGTCCGTCATTTTCGACCGCTCCAGTCATTCTTGTACTTGCGCCGCGCCGGTGGCGAACCTCGCGCCTTTCGCGTCGTCACTCAACTGAAATTTCGTTGACGCTAGATCGTTCGGCCTAGATCAAGCAGCCGGCCATCCTTCGATGATCGCGTCCCATAGCAGGCGGTCCCCTGTCGCCGGCCGCGGGTTCCTGTGGGTCAGCTTGTGCAGCCAGAAACGATCGAAGACCGCGCGATGGGCGGCTTCATTGAATGGGGTGAAAAGCAGCCATTGCAGTTCGTGCGGCTGGTCCGCACTGATTTGCGGCATGCGCAGGAAATCGCGCCGAAGCCGCCGGTGCAGGAGCAGCGAGGCCTCGAAATGATAGGGGAACATGAAGTACTCATGAATCCTGTCATACTTCTTCCAGTAATCCGCCAGGCCGTGAAACACCGTTTCGACCAGCGGGTGTCCCTTGCGCGCGTGCATGAACCAGGTTTCCACCAGCCTCGGATGGCGGGTCGTCTCGCGCAGAATGTAGAAATCCTCGCGCTCGATTTCGGCTGGAACAGGCTGCCGCAGCAGGATCGTAGCGTCGAGCCATGTTCCGCCATGCCGATGAAGCAGGCTCAAGCGAATGAAATTGGAGAAATGCTGCCGGCTCATCAGGGCGCGTTTGTCCCAGATGTGGCCGGGCAGTTCGATATGGTTCTCGATGGTCTTGTCGTCGAGCACGACGAGCTGGCGATCGCCCCTGTTGCGCCGCACGGAGCGCAAGCATGCCTTGACCACCGGTGGCGCCTCGTCGGCGCCCTGCTCCCAAAACTGCCAGATCGGACCGAGGCTGCCGGCTGGCGTGCTGGCCGAGCACCATTGCGAATGGTCGACAGCAATGTGGCGAGCCCGCCAAAGGCTCTTGCGCGCATAACTCATGCAAAGCTTCGCGGCACGTTTGCGCAAAGGCCAAGGCAAGGCCAGTGAGGATGCGGCCCAGCGCGCCGGGGCGAGATACGGAGATGTCAGCGGATCGCGGTTCGGCTTGTGTTCGCTGGAAATCATCCGGCAGTCATGACATTTCCCGCCATGGTCAGTCGACGGTGATTTCGATGACATATGGCAGTCCGGTCGCCCGTGCACGCTTGAGTGCGTCAGCCAGATGGCCGATATCGGCGAGCCGTTCGGCGGCGATGCCATAGGCTTCGGCGAGCTTGCAGAAATCCGGCGGCGCGGGCGAGACGCCGACCGGCTCGACACCGACATCAAGCATCGAGGTTTCGATTTCACGATAGCCGCGATTGTTCCAGACCACGAAGATCACCGGCGCGGCCGCATCGAGCGCGGCACCCAGTTCCGGCAAGGTAAACTGGAAGCCGCCATCGCCGGTGAGGCAAACGACGGGCGCTTCGGGCACGGCAAGGGCGGCACCGATGGCCGCCGGCGGGCCGAAGCCCAGCGCGCCGAAGCCGGTGGCGGCATTGAACCAGCCGCCTGGCCGGTCGTGATCGTAGTAGAGATTGGCGGCGTAGACCGGCTGCGTCGAATCGCCGACGATGATGGCGCCCGGCAAGGCATCGCGGATCGTTTCCACCGCGCGTATCTGGGCGGTGAAGGCCGGGCTGAGTTCGGCGAGGGCCGCCTTTCGCGTTGCGGCGGCGCGAATCTTTCCGTCGCCCGACGCGGCGGGTCCGTCTAGCCGGCCGAGCAAGGCTTCGATCGCCTCGGCGCAATCCGCCTGGATGGAAACGGTGGCCGGGCGTCGGGCGAGCTGGTCGGCGCCGATGTCGATGCGGATCAGATTGGCCGGCGGGACAAAACCGCCGTCGCCATAGCCGTCATAGTCGGTCGGACCGAATTCGGTGCCGGCGGCGATGACCAGGTCAGCCTCTGCGATCAGCGCGCGCACCGCCTTCAGGCTGGGGCTCGCCGGCACGCCAAGGGGGTGGCGGTACAGCAGGCCGCGCGCATTGGTCGTCTGGACAACCGGCGCGCCGAGCCTTTCGGCAAGCCGCTTCAGCGGCGCCTCGGCCTTCTTGGCGCCGCCGCCGGCAAGGATGACAGGACGGCGGGCGGAAGCGCAAAGCTCTGCTGCCTCCGCTATCGCCGCCGCATCGGGCTCCGGCGGCCCCGCATTTGTCGGAAGATAGGAAATGCCGTCAGCCGGCTCGACCATGATGTCGGTCGGGATCTCGATATGGACCGGACCGGGACGTGACGACGAAAACAGGGAGAAGGCCCGCGCCAGCGCGCCGGGCAGTTCGTCGGCTCCGGTGATGCGATGCGAAAACAGCGCGACCTTCTCCATCATGCCGCGCTGATCGGGCAATTCGTGCAGATGGCCAAGCCCCTTGCCCAGCGTCGGCGTGGCGTTGACGCCCGATATCACCAGCATCGGCACCGAATCGGCGCGCGCCTGGCCCATGGCGGTAATGGTGTTGGTCAGCCCCGGCCCGGTGATAACGAAGGCGACGCCCGGCCTGCCGCTGGCGCGCGCGTAGCCGTCGGCCATGAAACCGGCGCCCTGCTCGTGGCGTGGCGTGACGTGGCGGATCTTCGACCGGGCCAGCCCGCGATAGAGCTCGATCGTATGCACGCCAGGAATGCCGAAGACGGTGTCGACACCGTGGGCTTCCAGCAAGGTGATGAGCGCTTCGCCGACTGTCGTCATTGCACGGCCATGGTCCGCGACCCGTATGTTTTACCCACCAAATGCTCCTGCGATGTCCCCTGCCGCCAATAACCACTACAGCAAGCTGTGATCAATGGTCCAAAAACCATGGTTGACGGAGGCAAGCGGAACGGTCCATCTTGAGAATGGGAATTCGGTACAGTGACGGTTAATGGGTAAAAGATTTCAGCAGCGACGGGTTCGGCCGTCCGACGAGGCGCCGGCAAGGTGATGGCGCCGGGCGCAGCACCCGCACTGAAACATATGGCGCAAAACAGCGCCGCCGAAGCCATCCATGTCGAAAACCTGCACAAGAAATTCGGCGAACTGCATGTGCTGAAGGGCGTTTCGCTGTCGGCGCGCGACGGCGAGGTCATCGCCATCATCGGCGGCTCAGGCTCGGGAAAGTCGACGCTGCTGCGCTGCATCAACTGCCTGGAGAACCCGACCAGCGGCATTATCCGCGTCAATGGCGAGGAGATCCGGCTGAAGGCTGACAGCCATGGCCATACCGTTCCGGCCGACCGCAAACAGATCGAACGCATCCGCTCCAAGCTCGGCATGGTCTTCCAGAATTTCAATCTTTGGAGCCACATGACGCTGATAGAGAATGTCATCGAGGTTCCGGTGCATGTGCTCGGCATCAAGCGCGAGGTGGCGATCGCCGAGGCCGAAAAGCTGCTCGCCCGCGTCGGGCTCGCCGAAAAGCGCGATGTCTATCCAGCCTATCTGTCGGGCGGCCAGCAGCAACGCGCGGCGATCGCCCGGGCGCTGGCCATCAACCCGCGCGTCATGCTGTTCGACGAGCCGACCTCGGCGCTCGATCCGGAGCTGGTCGGCGAGGTGCTGAAAGTGATCGGCGACCTGGCGCGCGAGGGCCGCACCATGGTGCTGGTTACTCACGAAATGAAGTTTGCCCGCGAGGTCGCGACGCATGTCGTCTACCTTTACAACGGGCTGGTCGAGGAAGAGGGGCCGCCAGAGCAGATTTTTGGCGCGCCCAAATCCGAAAGGCTCAAGCAGTTCATCCGCAACATCGGCTAGGCCTTGGGCGGACGAAAAACGGGAACAACAACAAACTGGGAGTCATGACATGAAAACTGTTTTGAAGACATTGGCCGCAGCGCTTCTGCTCGGCGTCGCCGCGATGGGCGTGGCCAAGGCCGATCCGGTCAAGATCGGCGTCGCCGCCGAACCCTATCCGCCCTTCGCCTCGCCGGACGCCTCGGGCAAATGGGTCGGCTGGGAGATCGAATTCATCGACGCCGTCTGCGCCGAGGAGAAGCTCGACTGCGTCATCACCCCCGTCGCCTGGGACGGCATCATCCCGGCGCTGACGACCAAAAAGATCGATGTCATCGCCGGCTCGATGTCGATCACCGCCGAGCGCGAGAAGACGATCGCCTTCTCGGACAAATATTACAACACCCCGACCGGCATCATCGGGCCGAAGGACCAGAAGTTCGGCGCCACGCCAGATGACCTCAAGGGCAAGGTGATCGGCGTCCAGGTCTCGACCGTGCATGCCGTCTACGCCAAGAAGCACTTCACCGGAGCGGCGGAAATCAAGGAATACCAGACCCAGGACGAAGCCAACCAGGATCTCGCCGCCGGCCGCGTCGACGCGGTGCAGGCCGATGCCATCGCACTTGGCGAGTTTCTGAAATCCGACCAGGGCAAGGCGTGCTGCGACATGAAGGGCAACGTGGCTCCGGACCTCGAAGTTCTCGGGCCGGGCGTCGGCGCCGGCATCCGCAAGGAGGACACCGAGCTGAAGGACAAGATCAACGCCGGCATCAAGGCCATCCGCGCCAACGGCAAATATGCCGAGATCACCAAGAAATACTTCGACTTCGACGTCTATGGTGACGACCCGCAGTCGAACTGACCGGCAAGCATAAGCTTGTGACCGCGCGGCGCCCTGCGCGCCGTGCGGTCTCGCCTGAACCCATCCACGCCGGCTCCGCTGACGAGAACGACCAGCGGCTGGCGCCAGCAATTCGGGGGCGACGCTGATCGACGCATTCCTTCCGGCCTGGGCGGCCGGCACCATCGAGCTTCTCTCGCCCACGCCGCCGGGCTGGGGCGGAACGCTTTTGGTCGGTCTGCTGCACACGATCGAGATCGCGATCGGCGCCACCTGCCTCGGCCTTTTGATCGGCATCGGCGGCGCCTATGGCAAGCTCTACGGCGGCCCGGTGGTGCGCGATCTCCTGGCGGTCTATACGACGGTGGTGCGCGCCGTGCCGGAACTGGTGCTGATCCTGCTGCTCTATTATGCCGGCACCGACCTGATCAACCAGGTGCTGGCGGCGATGGGTTACCAGCGCATCGACATTAGCGGGCTGGCGGCAGGCATCGCCGTACTCGGTTTCGTTCAGGGCGCCTATTCGACCGAGGTGATCCGCGGCGCCATCCTTTCCATCCCGCAGGGCCAGATCGAGGCCGCAAGAGCCTACGGCATGTCTCCCGGCCTGCTGTTGCGGCGCATCACGCTGCCGGCGATGCTGCCTTTCGCAATACCCGGCCTTGCCAATCTCTGGCTGATCGCCACCAAGGACACCGCGCTGCTCGCCGTGGTCGGCTTCTACGAGCTGACCTTGGCCACGCGGCAAGCGGCGGGGGTGACCAAAGCCTATCTCACGTTCTACCTGGCCGCGGGCGCGATCTACCTTCTGGTCACGCTGATCTCCAATCTGATCATCGGCCGGATCGAAACCCGGGCTCGGCGCGGTATGCCTTCGCTCAAGGAGGCACGCTGATGGCTGGTGAAGCGGCCCTCATCAACGTCGCCGCGCGAACGTCGCTGTGGCTGCAGCCGCATCGCATCGTGCTCATTCTGATCGCGCTTGGGCTGGTTCTGGCGGCCGCCTTCTTCATGCGATGGGACTGGCTGCCGCAATATTACGAAGCGGGATTGCTCGGCATCTGGCGTGCGCTGTGGATCCTCGCCGTCACCTGCGTGCTGGGCTTCCTGCTCGCCGTGCCGCTCGGGCTGGCGCAGGCCGCCGGTCCCTTCTGGTTCGCGGCACCCGCCAAGGTCTTCTGCACCATTATCAGGGGAACACCGCTGCTCTTGCAGCTGTGGCTGCTCTATTATGGGTTGGGTTCGCTGTTTCCGCAGTATCCCTGGATACGCGAATCCTGGATGTGGCCGTATCTGCGGCAAGCATGGCCCTATGGCGTGCTGGCGCTGACCTTATCCTTTGCCGGCTATGAGGGCGAGGTGATGCGCGGCGCCTTTGCCGGTGTGCCCAAGGGGCAATTGGAAGCCGCCCGGGCCTTCGGCATGAGCCGCTGGAAGGCTTTCCGGCGCATCTGGCTGCCGCAAGCCTTCTACCGGGCGCTGCCGACGCTGACCGGCGAAACGGTGCTGCAGCTGAAATCGACGCCGCTGGTTGCGACCATCAGCGTGATCGACATTTTCGCCGTCTCGTCGAAGGTGCGGCAGGACACCTACCTGACCTATGAACCCTTGCTGCTCCTGGCGTTGATCTATATGGCGATCACCGGCATCCTCGTCTTTGCCTTCGGCAGGATCGAAGCGCGGATTCCGAACAAGATCGGTTAGGGTTTTAGTGAGTAGTCGGTAGTGAGTAGTGCGCTGGCAACCACTTTCACTACTCACTAATCCCTACCTACTACTCACTAGAGGCAGTCGCTATGCAACTCAGTCTCGACCAGGCAACAGGACTGTGCCGGATGGCCGCGCTCGGCGCCGGCGCCAACGAGGAGAACGCGCAGTCGCTTGCCGCCTCCATCGTTGCGGCCGAAGCGGAAGGGCTCGCCACGGTCGGGCTCACGCATTTCATCGATTATCTGGAAGCGCTCGAGGCTGGCCGCATCGACGGCAAGGCCGAGCCGGTCGTCACCAGGCCGGCACTCGCGGTCTATCTCTCGGATGCGCGCGGCGGTCTTGCCCATACCGGCTTCGACCGGACGATCGACGATCTCGCCAAGGCGGCGCGCCTGTTCGGCGTCGCCATCTTTTCGCAGAAGAACGCCTATACATGCGGCGCGCTCGGCTATTTCACCGGGCGGCTGGCTGCCCAGGGGCTGGTCTGCTTCGCCGCGACCAACGGGCCGGCCGTGCTTGCCGGCTCCGGCTCGGTCAAGCCGGTCTACTGCACCAACCCGATGTCCTTTGCCGCACCCGCCGCCGACGGCGCGCCGCTGGTCATCGACCAGTCGTCAAGCGCCACCGCTTTCGTCAATATCCGCAAGGCGGCCGAGGACGGCAAGAAGATCCCGGAGGGCTGGGCGCTGGACGCCAGTGGCAACCCGACCACCGATCCGGCGGCCGCCATGAAAGGCGCCATGCTTGCCTTCGGCGGCCAGCGCGGCGCCAACATCGCGCTGATGGTGGAAGTGCTGGCGGCCGGTCTTTCGGGCGCCAACTGGTCGCTCGACGCGCCGTGGTTCAGCGGCGGGCCGGACAGTCCGGGGACCGGCCTCTTCGTGCTGGCCGTCGAACCGAAGCTGCTCGATCCGGATTTCGAAAAACGCATGAAGAGCCAGCTCGACCGCTTGCGGCGGCGCTACGGCGTGCATGTGCCCGGCCGCGCCCGGGCCGAAGCCGCGGAGAAGGCGGCGGCGCGCGGCATAACGGCGCCCAAGGCCGTGGTGCAGCGTATTTCCGAATTCGCCGAGCGCTATTCGGGCTGACAGAACCCTTCAGCATTGGATGAATGACCGCCGGCTTTCCAGCCGGAATATCGCCACGCACGTTTCTTCCGCTCTTGCTGAACCTTTTCCCGGCTGACGCGACAGATCCATGTCCAAGGCAAACTTAATTCGTCTTGGACTCGTTGCTTAAAGTGCCGCTCGATCAGCCATGACGAGATTGGCGGCGCCGTGTCGATGCCAGGGATGGGATGGGCGTACTTGCTTTGCGCCCTCCTGATACCGTCTCAGGTCAGGCCGCTCCGTCGGCTCCTGGCTTCGCATGAAGTCGCCCGGAAAACCCCGCTTCGGCGGGGTTTTCTGCTTTTCAGCACTCAAAGCAGAAACATGCTGTTCGTGGTCAACTTTTGTTCATTTGACATAGCCGGACCCGTCGGGCGTTTGCGAAGGATCGGCAAGAAAGAGGAGCCACGATGTCCGCAACTACCGAGAATTCCCGCAAAAGCCTTATCATCCCATCCCTTGGTGGCCTGTATTCGGCCTTGCATGATTCCGGCGAGACACTGCTGCGCGCCGTGGCCGGAATCTTTCTCACCATCCACGGCTCGCAAAAGATCACCGACCCGTTCGGCGCCGCCGAGATGGTCGAAGGCCTCGGCTTTTATCCCGGCGCCTTCTGGTCGCTGCTGCTGGCCTGCACCGAATTCTTCGGCGGCATCTTCATCGCCATCGGCTTTGTGACCCGTCCGGCCGCCTTTGCCGGGCTGTTCGTGCTTCTGGTCACCGTCTGGTTCCATTGGGTCACCATGGGCCAGGGTTTTTCCGGCGCCGAAAAGTCGCTGCTTTGGGCGGCGGTCCTGCTGTTCTTCGTCATCCGTGGCGGCAATCGCCACTCGGTCGACGCGCGCATCGGCAAGGCGTTCTGACCCGGCTTTGTTAGACGCAATTCCCTAGGGAAAGCGCTACGCGCTTTTCCCGGGAAAACCGCTTCACACTTTTCCTGGAATTGCTCTAAACCAAGCGCATGGGCGACGACACGTCGCCCTTTGCCTTTGGCGCGAAACGGACTATGAAACGGCTCAGCCAAGCCATCTGGAAAGCGCGCTGGAGCCAGACATGACCGAAATCCTGCAGACCCCCAAGCTCATCGTTGTCTTTGGCGGGTCCGGCTTTGTCGGCCGCCACGTCGTGCGGGCGCTGGCCAAGCGCGGCTATCGCATCAGGGTTCCCGTCCGCCGGCCCGATCTCGCCGGCCATCTGCAGCCGCTCGGCAATGTCGGCCAGATCCAGCCAGTGCAGGCCAATGTGCGCGTGCGCTGGTCGGTCGACCGCGCCGTGCAAGGCGCCGACCATGTCATCAACCTGGTCGCCATACTGCATGAGAGCGGCCGGCAGAAATTCACCTCCGTGCACGAGTTCGGCTCTCGCGCCGTCGCCGAAGCGGCACGCGCCGTCGGCGCCGGCCTCACCCATATTTCGGCGCTGGGCGCCGATCTCAATTCGCAATCGGACTATGCGCGCACCAAGGCGCTCGGCGAAAAGGCTGTGCTGGAGACGATCGGGGATGCCGTCATCTTCAGGCCGTCGATCAATTTCGGGCCCGAAGATGCCTTCTTCAACCGCTTCGCCAATATGGCGCGCTATTCGCCGGTGCTGCCGCTGATTGGCGGCGGCCAGACCAAATTCCAGCCGGTCTATGTCGGCGATGTCGCCGAAGCGGTAGCGCGTTCGGTCGAAGGCAAGGTCGAGGGCGGCCAGATCTACGAGCTCGGCGGGCCGCAGGTGCTGACCTTCAAGGAGTGCATGGAAGAGCTGCTGACCGTGATCGAGCGCAACCGGCTGCTGGTGCCGGTGCCGTGGTGGGTGGCGAACATGCAGGCATCGATCCTCGGCCTTTTGCCCAATCCGCTGCTGACCAAGGATCAGGTCCTGCAACTGCGCGAGCATAATATCGTCTCCGACAAGGCCGCCAAGGAAGGCCGGACGCTTGTCGGCCTCGGCATCCAGCCGCAATCGATCGGAACCATCCTGCCAAGCTATCTCTGGCGCTTCCGCGCCGCCGGTCAGTTCCAGCGCAAATCCGCAGCCTAATTCGCGTTACGAACGGCGCGGCGTGACCTGCATCGGCAGGCCGCCCTGCGGCTGCGTGGTCAGTTTCTGTACCGGCCACGGCTTGGTCTCGGCCGTGGTGTCGAAGCGGAAACGCGACAGCATGATGGCCAGCGCGATGACCGCCTCCTGCATGGCAAAGCTGGCGCCGATGCACACACGTGGGCCGGCGCCGAACGGCAGATACTGGAAGCGGTCGATCTTTTCGCGATTTCCCGGATGGAAGCGTTCCGGCATGAAGGCGTCGGGCCTGTCCCACAGCTTGCGATGGCGGTGGACGACCCACGGCATCACCAGCACGGCGGCATGCCGAGGGATATAGAGGCCGTTCCAGGTTTCGGGCTCGATCGGCTCGCGGTTGATCGACGGCGCCGGCGGATAGAGCCTCAGCGCCTCGTCGAAGGCGGCGCGGGCGAGCGGCATGGCGTCGAGCCATTTCGTCGGGTCGGGTTCGCGCGCCAGCACCGCATCGATCTCGCGCTCGATTTTTTCCCGCTCCCACGGCGCTTCGGCCAGGCAATAGAGCGTCCAGCCAAGCGCTCGCGCCGTGGTCTCGTGGCCAGCACCGATGAAGGTGATGATGTTGTCCTCGACCTCGGCCCGCGTCAGCCCGTCCGGGCCTTCGGCGCGCAGCAGAAGCGTGAGGAAATCCTGCGGCGCCGTGTCGGGATCGCGTTTCAGCCGCTCTTCGCGCAGCTTGACGGTGTCGGTGACGATCTTGCGGAAATAGGCCATGGTCTTGCGGCCGCGGATACGGGTCAGGCGCGGCAGCCATTCGGGCGCCCGCAACAGATCGAGCGGATCGACCCGGCCCATGGTCTCGAACAGGCGGTCGATCTCCTTGGCGAAACTGCCCGGTTCGCCCGCTATCTCGCCGGAAAACAGCGTCTCGGCCAGGATGTCGAAAGTGAGCAGCGTCATGTCATGGGCGATGTCCGAGGTGCCGCCGTCCTCGTAGCGCGTGACGAACTCCAGCGTGCGCTTCAGCATCGGCCCGGCGAAACCGAAGATATGGCGCGGCGTGAACACCGGCGCCATCGCCTTGCGCGAGCGCTTCCACACCTCGCCCTCGGCGGTCAGCAGGCCGTCGCGCAGGATCGGGCGCAGGATCAACTGGCGCACCGTCGCCATCTTGTAATTTTTCGCGTTGTCGACCAGCACGTGGCGGATGAGGCCGGGATCGTTGGCGATGACCAACGGCCCGCCGATGCCGGTCACCGATATCCAGGGTTCGTTGTAGGTCGGCTCGCCCCACAGTTCGAGCGGGTTGCGGTAGACGATGCGGATCATCTCCAGCGTCGAAGGCGGCGATTTGCGCGGCTTCGGCGCCGGCGGGACGAAGGGGGCGGGCTGACTGTCCATGGCGTGCTCCGCTGGCGACCTCAATGTAGTGACTGGCAAGGCAGGCGTCCATGTGACCGAACAGGCCGGCTTACTCATGCGGTAAAGAGATGAAATGTTTCGGCAAATGACCGGGCCGGGGCGGTTCGACTTGCGCTTGCTGTTTGCCTTGCTGCTGATCCTCTCGACGACCGCCGCTGCCGTGGCGGAGCGGCGCGTGGCGCTGGTCATGGCCGACGACGACTGTCGGCTGGCCCAGCCGCTGGCCATGCTTTCCAAGGCGCTCGACATGACGCTGGAAGCTCGACCGGAGCGGGCGGCTGGCGCCACGATACAAGTTCATGATCAAATTTCTCAGGGAGCGACTGGCAAAAGCAAAATAGAGCCGGATCAAGGCTCGCTTCCACCGCCCGGGCATTCCCGCCGGAAATGCTTGCAAACCTTGGAAAAACCGCCTTTTGCCACTATATCTAGGACATCAAAGCGGCGCGATTCGCAGCCATATTCTCGCGCTGGACAAGCGGCATCAATCAGACAGGTTTTCATGAGCGACCAGATCGACAACGCCACCGGCGCTGAGGCCGAATACGGCGCCGATTCCATCAAGGTTTTGAAGGGGTTGGATGCCGTGCGCAAGCGGCCAGGCATGTATATCGGCGATACCGACGACGGCTCGGGCCTGCATCACATGGTCTATGAGGTGGTCGACAACGCCATCGACGAGGCGCTGGCCGGCCATGCCGACCTCGTCACGGTGACGCTCAACCCCGACGGTTCGGTGACGGTTATCGACAATGGCCGCGGCATTCCGACCGATATCCACACCGGCGAAGGCATTTCGGCGGCCGAAGTGATCATGACGCAGCTGCATGCCGGCGGCAAATTCGACCAGAATTCCTACAAGGTGTCCGGCGGCCTGCATGGCGTCGGCGTCTCGGTGGTCAACGCACTGTCGGCCTGGCTAAAACTGAAGATCCGCCGCAACGGCCAGATCTTCGAGATGAGCTTCACACATGGCAATGCCGACGCGCCGCTGAAAGTCACCGGCAGCTACGAGCAGCAAAAGGTTGCCGGCACCTATGATGGGCGCAGCGGCAGCGAGATCACCTTTTTTCCGTCGTCCGAAACCTTCACCATGGTCGAGTTCGACTTCGCCACGCTGGAGCACCGGCTGCGCGAGCTCGCCTTCCTGAATTCCGGCGTGCGCATTGTGCTGACCGATGCGCGCCATGCCGACATCGTGCGCCACGAGCTGCATTATGATGGCGGGCTGGAAGAGTTCGTCAAATATCTCGACCGGGTCAAGAAGCCGCTGATCGACAAGCCGATTGCCATCAAGGCCGAGCGCGACGGCATCACCGTCGAAGTGGCCATGTGGTGGAACGACAGCTACCACGAGAACGTGCTGGCCTTCACCAACAACATCCCGCAGCGCGATGGCGGCACGCATCTGGCCGGTTTCCGCGGCGCGCTGACGCGCCAGATCACCGGCTATGGCGACTCCTCGGGCCTGACCAAGAAGGAAAAGGTGGCGCTGATCGGCGACGATTGCCGCGAGGGCTTGACGGCGGTGCTTTCGGTCAAGGTCCCCGATCCGAAATTCTCCTCGCAGACCAAGGACAAGCTGGTCTCGTCGGAAGTCCGCCCGGTGGTGGAAGGGCTGGTCAACGAGGCGCTCGGCACCTGGCTGGAAGAACACCCGACCGAGGGCAAGGTGGTCATCGAGAAGGTCATCCAGGCCGCCGCTGCGCGCGAAGCCGCGCGCAAGGCGCGCGACATCACCCGCAAGAGCTCTCTCGGCGTTACCTCACTGCCGGGCAAACTGGCCGACTGCCAGGAACGCGACCCGGCGAAATCCGAAATCTTCATCGTCGAGGGTGACTCGGCCGGCGGCTCGGCCAAGGGCGGCCGTTCGCGCCAGAACCAGGCCATCCTTCCCTTGCGCGGCAAGATCCTCAATGTCGAGCGGGCACGTTTCGACCGCATGCTCGGTTCCGAGATGATCGGCACGCTGATCACCGCACTTGGCACCTCGATCGGCAAGGACGAATTCAATGCCGATAAATTGCGCTACCACAAGATCATCCTGATGACCGACGCCGACGTCGACGGCGCCCACATCCGCACCTTGCTGCTCACCTTCTTCTTCCGGCAGATGCCGGAGCTGATCGAGCGCGGCCATCTCTATATCGCCCAGCCGCCGCTCTACAAAGTGACGCGTGGCAAGAGCTCGCAATACATCAAGGACGAGAGCGCCTTCGAGGAATTCCTGATCGGATCGGGGCTGGAAGAGGCGTCGCTTTCGCTTGGCTCAGGCGAAGTGCGTGCTGGACAGGATCTGCGCGCCGCCATCGACGACGCGCTGGCGGTGCGGCAGCTGATCAACGGGCTGCACACGCGCTATAACAGGGGCGTGGTCGAGCAGGCGGCGATCGCCGGCGCGCTCAACCCCGATGTGCTTGCCGATCTCGGCCGCGCCAACGCCATGGCCGACCGTGTCGCCAAGCGCCTCGACATTATCGCCGAGGACACCGAGCGCGGCTGGACCGGCCGCATGTCAACCTCGAACGAAGGCGTCGGCGGCTATGTGTTCGAGCGCACCGTGCGCAGCGTCAGGGAATTCGCTCAGCTCGATCTCGGGCTGATCAATTCGGCTGACGCCCGCCAGCTCGACCGCTATGCGCCGCGCCTAGCCGAAGTGTACGGGACACCACCGGTGCTGCGCCGCAAGGATGTGTCCGAGACCATTTCGGGACCGCTGGCGCTGCTCAACGCGGTCTTTGCCACCGGCCGCAAGGGCCTGACGATGCAGCGCTACAAGGGCCTCGGCGAAATGAACGCCGAGCAGCTCTGGGAAACGACGCTCGACCCGAATGTGCGCTCGCTGCTGCAGGTCAAGGTCAATGATGCGACGGACGCCGACTCGCTGTTCTCGCGGCTGATGGGCGACGAGGTCGAGCCCAGGCGCGAATTCATCCAGGACAACGCATTGTCGGTGGCCAATCTGGATATTTGAGCTGTCCGTCTGCCGGCGATTGCTCCCCTCGCACTGACTGCCGGCCGGGCGCCCAGAGAGCGTCCTGCTATTACTACTGCTGCAGGCCAGTGATCATCGCGATGATCTCGTTCTTGTCGGTCTTCGCGGTCTCACGCACGCCGATCTGCTTGCCGCGTCTCAGAACACAGATGCGATCGGAGAGTTTGAACACCTGATCGAGGCTATGGCTGATGATGAGCACACCGACATTGCGCATCTTCAGGGACTGAACGATCGCCTCTACCCTGGCCGTTTCGGCGACGCCGAGCGCCGCGGTCGGTTCGTCAAGCAGGATCAGCTTGCTCGCCCAATGCGTGGCCCGGGCGATCGCAACGCCCTGGCGCTGGCCGCCTGAGAGGTCGCGGATCGTAGCGTGGGCGGAAGGAATGCGCACATCCAGCTCCTTCACCAGCTTTTCCGTCTCCTCGATCATACGGCGGCGATCGAGCAGCCCGAACCGGTTCAGCGGCTCGCGACCGAGGAACATGTTCATGTAGACCGTCTGCTGGTCGGCAAGCGCCAGGTCCTGATAAACGACCTCGATGCCGTGGGCACGTCCCATGGTGGCATTCGACATCGTCACCGGCTTGCCTTCGATGGCGATCGTACCGGACGAGGGCGGGTGAACGCCCGAGACGATCTTGACCAGCGTCGACTTGCCGGCACCATTGTCGCCGACCAGGGCGACGATCTCGCCCGGAAAAACCTCAAGCGAAAAATTCTCGATCGCGGTGATGCCGCCGAATGTCTTGCGGATGTCCTGCAATTGCAGAACGGGGGCGGACGCGCTCATCGTTCTCCTCCTAAACCGGCCAGGCGTAAGGTTCGCCGAAGCCGTTCTCGATCGTTTCCACGGTAGGCTTGCCCTTCGAAATGCCGGAGACGCCGACGATATAGGCGCGGGTGACGAAAGCCTGGCCGCGAAAACCGAACACGGCGCTGTCGCCCGGTTTCGGCGCATTCGCGCCGGCGGTGTCGATCATGGCGTAGTAGTCGATCGCCGAGGGCGGTGGCACCTCGACGCTGCGCAGTGCTGAGGCCGCCGTCGTTGGCTCAGCCGAGACGATTGCCTTCACGTCGTAATCAGGGAAGATCGGGTCGATGTAGAAGCCGCCGCCCAGGCAATATGCCTTGCCGCCCGATAGATGCGAGACCTCTGTGAGGTAGAGCACCGCCGGCAGTTCCGGCAGGTCTTCCATCACATGCAGCGCCGTGGTGCCATGCAACCCGTTGCCGGGCTCGCACTGTGTAGCACCGGCCTCGGCGAGCGCTGACAACATGACACTGGAGGTGGTGCCCGGCGCGTTGATCTCGATCCCCTTGCGCCCCGCCCTGGCCAAGGCCTCGGCCGCCTTGGCCAGCGTCGCCAGATTGGGCGTCGGCAGCACTTTTCTGGTGGCATGGTCGAAGAGCAATGCAGGGAATGTGGTGATGCCAGCGAAGCGGCCGCCCTCAAACGCATCGACCCGGTCGGCGACATCAACGATGTCGGCGGCATCGAAGCCGCCTTCATGGCCGCGATAGAAGATGTCGCCCTCGGCCGCGATGCGGGCCAGCAGATTCTGCACGTAGCCGGCGGCCTTGGCGCCTGCGACCGCTTCTTCGGCCTTGGTTTCGTTGTAGACAGTCCAGTAGTCCGGCTTAAAGGTCTTTGCCGCGGCATTCGCCTCGAATTTGGCGATCTGCTGGAGATGGCCGAGATGACCAAGCTTCATGCCTGCCTTGTGCGTGGCGCGCGCGCAGGCCATGTCGACGGCGACTGCCCGGTCGATGCCGCCGCGCATCACCGCGCGGCAGAACGAGCTCGAGCGTCCGACCTGCTTGGTCATGGCGAAGATCTCGAGGCCGTTGCGGTCGGCCTCGTCCTTGAGGCTTCTCGCATTGGTCTCGACTGTGTCGAGGTCGAGTACATAGGCATTGGCTGGCAACTTGCCTTGCTGGTGCAGCCCGATCGCTGCCTCGATGAAGGCTGGGTTGCGGCGGCGCAGAACGTCGAGAAACATGGGGTGCCTTCCTTCAGCGGTTCTTTTCGCGCAGCGACACGGCGACTGCGGCGAGAATAATCAGGCCACGCACGATCATCTGGTCGGAGACCGAGAGGCCCATCAGGATCAGGCCGTTGTTCAGCATGCCCATCATGAGCGAGCCGACCAGCGCCCCGACGATCGACCCCTTGCCGCCATTGAGCAGCGTGCCGCCGACGATGACGGCGGCGATCACCGTCATCAGGTCGGTTTCGCCGAGCGTGTATTTCGCCGCCTGCAGGCGGCCGGCATAGAGCAGCCCGGCAAGGCCGGCGAGGCCACCGCTGATCGTCAGCACGGCGAGCCTGATCCTGGGCACGCTGATGCCTGACACGCTCGCGGCGCGGGCGTTGTCGCCGGTTGCCAGCACATGCGCGCCAAAGCGGGTCTCGCGGAACACCAGGTGGCCGATGGCGACAGCAATCACCGTCCACCAGATCAGCGAGGGGACACCGAGCAGCGAGCCGGAGCCGAAGAAGCCGGTGAAGGCCTCGTTGGTCACAGAGATTGAACGCAGGTCGGTCATCGAGCGGGAGACACCGGCGAACAGGCCGAGCGTGGCCAAGGTCACCAAGAAGGACGGCAGCCTGACATAGGCGACCAATATACCGTTGATGACGCCAATGAGCAGGCCGGCGCCGAGGCCGGCGACAATTCCTGCCGTCATGCCGTAAGCGCTGATGGTGACCGCGGCGGCAAGCGCGGCCACCGCCACGATCGAGCCGATCGAAAGGTCGATCTCACCGGCCGACATGACGAAGACCAATCCGACAGCCATGATGGTCACGGGTGTTGTCTGCAGCACGATATTCGACAGGTTACGAACGGTGAGGAAGCCACTGTCCCTCAGCACGATGGCGAAGAAGAGAAAGATCGCCAGAAAGCCGAGATAGACAACATATTGCTGCAGATTGAAGCGGCTGGCGAAGCTGCCACCGGCACTGATGTTGGCGTTGGACATGGTCATCCTCCGATGGTGAGCGCTTCGCCTTTGCCTCGGACCTATTTCATGGCGTCCGTGATAGCCTCGGGCACGTCCTTGTTGAGCGATTTCTTCCAACCTTCCTTCACTGTGTCCTTGGTCACGGCGATGGAATCGACAGCATAGAACGGTTCGGCCTTCACGCCGACGAGCGAGCCGGCCGAAGCGCGGGCCAGCGTCACGCCGATGGAGTAGGCCTCGTCGGCCACCAGCGCCGCGATGTTGCCGCCCTTGACCATGTCGAGCGCGGCGGGTTCGTTGAGGTCGAGCGTGACGATCTTGGTGTGGCTATTGCCGGCGGCGCGCAACGCGGATAGCACGCTCAAGGCAGGTTCGGCCCAGGTGACGTAGATACCGTCGAGGTCGGGGTGCTGGGTGATCATCGCCTGGGCGATGTCCTCGCTGCGCGCCGGGTCGGCCATGCCGGCCTCGGCGGTGATCTTCATGTCCGGATAATCCTGCTCGATGGTCTTCTTGAAGGCCCCGTCGCGCTGATTGGTGACGTAGAAGTCGGCATCATGGAAGATATAGCCGACCTTGCCTTTCTTGCCGAGCGCCTCGGCCATGGCAATGCCGGCCTTGCTGCCCATCTGGAACAGATCGTCGGAGACGATGGTGACGTAATCCTGGCCCTGCTTGTAGCCGGCCGGGCTATTGTCGACGAAGCCCAGCTTTACGCCGGCCTGCCGGGCCGGATCATAGACCGAGGCGGCGGTTGCCGGGTCGACCGGCAGCGACAGGATGATCGATGGCTTCTTGGCCATCACCGTCTCGACATCCGACTTCTGGCGGGAAGCGTCGAAACCGGCGTCGGTCTGCGCCACCACCTCGATGCCGAGCCGCTTGAACTCATCGCGCGCGCCGCTGTTGACGGCGTTGGTGTATTCGCTCATCTCGTGCCAGACGAGCGCCGCCGTGAACTTGCCGTCCTTGATCTGCTGTTCCTCGGCCGCGGTTAGCGTCAGCGTGCTCGCCGGCACCGGCTTTTCGCCATTCGGTCCGGTGGTGACGCCTTCGGCGGCGAAGGCGTGGACAGCAAACAGGCTCGCCAATGCGGTCATGATGCCCAATGTCTTGCGCATGTCATTTCCCCTTTTGTTATGGTTGAGAAAGCTCCGGCGCGGCCCGCCGCGCCGGAGCGGGTGGCCTACTTTGCCGCGTCGAGCACCGACTGCGGCGCGTCGCGGTTGAGCGAATCTTTCCAGCCCTGGGCGACATTGTCCTTGGTCACGGTGAGGGCCGGAGCGACGACGAAAGCCGGCGTCTCTTGGCCGAGCAGCGACTTCATGCCGGCGGCGGCCATGGCGCGGCCGAGCTCATAGGCCTTGTCGGCGACGAGAGCGGCGACATTGCCGCCCTTGACCATGTCGAGCCCCACCGGTTCCGCGAGATCGAGCGTGACGATCTTGGTTTTGGTGTTGCCGGAGCCGCGCAGCGCCGAAAGCACGCCGTCCGCCGGCTCGGCCCAGGTCACGTAGATACCGTCGAGGTCTGGATGCTGCAACAGCATGGCGTTCGCCAGTTCCTCGGCCCGGGCCGGATCGGAGATGCCTTGCTCGGCGACGATCTTGATGTCGGGATAGTCCTTCTCGATGGTGGTCTTGAAGGCCTGGTCGCGCTGGTTGGTGACGTAGTATGTGGCGTCGTGGAAGATGTAGCCCACCTTGCCCTTGCCGCCGATCGCCTTGGCCATCGCGTCGGCGGCCTGCTTGCCCATCTGGAACAGGTCGTCGGTGACGATGGAGGCGTAGTCGGTGCCTTGCTTGTAGTCCTTGGGCAGGTTGGACAGGAACACCAGCTTGATTCCATCCTTGACCGCCTGGCGGAAGGCCTCGGCCGAAGTGACCGGATCGAGCGGCAGTGACAGGATCACGTTCGGCTTGGCGGCCAGTGCCGTCTCGATGTCGCTGCGCTGGCGAGCGGCATCGAACTGGGCGTCGGTCTTGACCACGATGGCGATACCGGCGCGGGCGAATTCATCGGTGGCGCCGGCGGTCACCGCGTTGGTGAAGTCGGACGATGTGTGCCACAGAAGTGCGGCCTTGTAACCCTTGTCCTTCAGTGCCGTGATATCGGTATCGGTCAGCGCCACGCTGGAGCTCGGCGTGGCGGCTTCGCCCTGGGGGCCGACCGTCTGGGCCGAAGCCGCAGTGGCGGCGATCATCAGGCCGCCAGCGAGTGTGGCGGCAAGTATTTTCTGTATCAGCATCTCAGTTCTCCCATTTCTGCTTCGTTGATCATTCAGTCGGCCCTGCCGCAGTAGCGGGCCATGAAAGCGGCGAAGCCGACGATGCCTGCGAGGTATTCCTCGACATCGACGTGCTCTTCGAAAGTGTGGCAGTTTCTGATATCGCCGGGCGCGCAATAGACCGCCGGAATGCCCAGCCGATTGACGAAGAACGGCGATTCCGACCAGAAGGGCGCCCCTTCGATGACGCCGCGTCCCGTCATCGCCTCGGCCATTGCATTGGACAGCAGGCCGACCTCGGTCGTGGTTTCGTCGATTTCGGCCGCGGTGCCGCCGAGTGGATGGTCGCGACCGGCAGGATAAGCGAACTCGACCCTGATTTCCGGATCGGTGATAGCACCGCGTACGGCGGCTTCGATTTCGGTGGCGGCCGTATCAAGCGATTCACCCGGCAGCAGCTTGCGGATAAGCGACAGCGTGCAGCGTTCCGGCACGGCGATATAGCCGCCACCGGTGAGGCCGGTGATGAGCAGGAAACCGCGCCCGACAAGCTTGTGCTCAGAGCGGGCGGCCACCTCATCCGAATGCTCCCACAATGCCGTCATGGCGGCGTGCGCGGCGCGCAAGGCATCCTTGCCAAGTTCCGGCACGCCGAAATAGGCTGATTTGCCAGTGATGGTGATGTCGGTGATGAAGAAGCCGATCTGCGCCGCATAGACGGCAAGGCGGGTCGGCTCGACATAGACGGTAAAATCAGGCGCGGCGACCTCGCCGGCCTCGATGTGGCCAACGAAATGCTTGATGCCGGCGGAGAGGCCGGTTCCGGGCTGACCGCTCTCTTCATCGCCGACGAAGGCGAATGCCACATCGCCCTCGAGGCGGATGCCGGCCTTGTCGAGAAGCGAGAGTGCTGCAAGCGAGGCAGTGATGCCGGCTTTCAGATCGCCGGAACCGCGGCCCCAGACAGCGCCGTCGATGATCGGTGCGGCGAACGGGTTCTCGCGTTCGGTGCCCTGCCAATGTTCGCGCCAGCCGTCGACATGGACGGTGTCGGTATGGCCGATGAACAGCAGGCGCTTGCCCCGGCCTGCTCCCTTGCGCTCGCCCCATATGTTCGGCCGACCGGGACGGAACTCCGTCCTGTTGACGCTGCTCAGGCCAAGTTCGCGCATCTTGGCTTCGAGAAAGTCGACGAAATTAGCCTCGTTGCCGGTGATGCTCTGGCGGCCGACGGCGCCGCGGAAAAGTGTCAGCGCCTGGTCACGGTCGAGGGCTGCCCGCAGGCGGGCAACGAGATTGTCGGTCATAGCGCAACCTGCTTCAAGGCGGCCGCCTGGGCCGGCGGCAGTGAAATACGGCCATCTGGCGCGTCGACGCCGAACAGGGTGTTGTGCAGTTGGCCAAGACCGATCGCCGCGGCGCCGATGAGTGCTGCCCGTGAGCCCAGTTCGCTCGCCTCCACGGTGACCGGGTAGGGAAAGCACAGCGGAAGCAGAGCCCTTACCCGCGACAGTATCTCCGGCCGCAGGCCGATCGATCCACCCAGAATGATCTTTTCCGGATTCGCGATCGCGGCGATGGCGGCAACGCCCTGTGCCAGATAACGGGCTGTTTCGTCGAGCACGGCATGGGCATCCTTGTCACCCAGCGCCGCATTTTCGAAGATCGCCGGCACGGCAACTTGCTTGCCCGACAGGGACTTGTAGCGCTCGGTCATCGCATGCGTTGCCACCGCCCGCTCGAACGCACCAGTGCGCAGCGATTCCTCAGCGAAAGGATCTGCGCCGATCGGCATGAAGCCGATCTCGCCTGCGGCATGAGTGGCGCCTCGCACCAGATGGCCGCCCAGAATAAGCCCGCTGCCGACGCCGGTACCGAGCGCGATATAGGCCAGATTGTCGATGCCCTGACCCTGTCCGAGCCAGTTCTCTCCGAGTACGGCCAGATTGACGTCGTTTTCGATCATCACGGCGACACCCAAGGCTTTCTCGAACGCGTCAAGCACGTTCATCGTGTCGAAACCGGCGATGTTCGGCGCAAGCAGAATGCGGCCAGTCGATGGGTCCGGAGCGCCGGGTACTCCGACGACCGCAAGGCGGATTTTCCTGCGCGGAATCCGCTGCCTGGCCGCAGCCTGGAAAGCAAGCGCGGTGATCTGATCGACGACGAACTGGCCACCACGAGAATCCGTCGGTGTCGCGGCTTCCGCGAATATCTGGCAGGCAAGATCGGTCAGCGCGACGCGCACCTTGGTCCCGCCCAGATCGACCGCGATGATATAGGCGGCGTCGTGGACCAGCTCGTAAGTGACGGCGGTGCGCCCGACATGGCCGCTGGTGCGGCCAGTTTCCTGGACCCAGCCTTCCTGCTCCAGCCCCCGCACGATTTCCGAGATCGTCTGCTTCGACAGGCCGGTCAGCTTGGAGATGGAGGCACGCGAGATCGGCCCCCCTTGAACGATCGCCTCCATGACGGAGCGCTGTGAGAATTGGCGAGAGATGCGCGGCAGATCACTCACGTCGAACCTCAATTAATTCGTTCTATGACCGAACTTATTTTTCGAAATTGAGTTTGTCAATGATGTCATCCCGGCGTGCTGAGGGCTGCGAAGTCTAACCAGTTTGGATATCTGAGCCTGCTTGGTTTGAGGCATTGGCGCGCTCCGTCATTCCATGCCTCAAACCACAGCAAAATCATTTGCCGACCGGCCGGAACAGAAGGCCCTCCGGGACATTGTGACAGTATCGATCACAATGTCTCACAGGAGGATTTCATGGGACGCGGCATTTTGCTCTGGTTGCTTGGAATTCCGATTCCGATCATTATTCTCATCATGCTTTTCGCGCGATAGGGGGCGTCCATGCAGTCTACCCTATCGGTTGTCGACGGTTCCGTACCGACGGAATCATCCTCTCCCGCCGTCAGTTGGGGGCCGGTCATCGCCGGCGCCTTCGCGGCTTCGACGCTGACCTTCATCCTGATGCTGCTAGGATCCGGCCTCGGGCTGAGCATGGTTTCGCCATGGTCCGGTTCAGGCGCCTCGGTCACCACCTTCGCGGTATCCACCGCGGTCTGGCTGATCGTCGTGCAATGGCTGTCATCGGGCGTCGGCGGCTACCTTGCCGGCCGGCTGCGCACCAAATGGGTGGGTATTCATACCGATGAAGTCTATTTCCGCGACACTGCCCACGGTTTCCTTGCCTGGGCGCTTGCCACGCTGATCGTCATCGGCGTGCTTGGCTCGGCGCTTTCCGCAGCACTTGGCACCGGCGTCCAGGCGGCCTCCACCGTTGCATCGGGTGCCGCAATGGGTGCGTCCGCAGGTGCTTCGGCGAATGCCAGTGGGGCATCAGCCGACAATGCGACATCCTATCTTGTGGATTCGCTGTTCCGCCCGGCCGATGCGAGCAGGCTTGCGGCTGCCAGCCCGAATAGCGATGCTGCAGCACAGGCATCGCGTATCCTGATTGCGAGTGCTGCGGCAGGCGAAATCTCGGCCGACGACAAGACCTATCTGGCACAGCTGGTCGCGGCGCGAACCGGCCTGTCGGAAACCGATGCGCAGGCGCGTGTCGATGCACTGGTCGCCAAGGTGCAGGATACCAAGGTCAAGGCCCAGCAAGCCGCCGACACCGCCAGGAAGGCAAGCGCCACCTTCGCGCTTCTCGGCGCCCTGTCGCTCGTCATCGGTGCCTTTATCGCCAGTGCCGCCGCGGCACTCGGCGGCCGGCAGCGTGACGACGAAGAAGCGGTTCTGATGACCACTCGTTGATCGGCGCCCGAACGGCTTCGATCCTCTTCAATCCACTCCGGACTGATAGTCCGGAGTGGATTGTTTTTGACCTACCCTCCAGCAGGGGTTGTCGGCGGCACCTGGCTGGGCTCCAGTTTGCGGCCGAGATCGACGGCGTCGCGCAGCACGGCAAGATGCGAGCGTGGCGGAGTGCCGACGGATGCGGCGATCTCGACGCCGGTCGCCGCCAGCGACCAGTAGAGCGTATGTGTGAAGATGCGGCCAAGCGAACCGCGCAGCTCGACCTGAATATTCTCCACGCCGGGGCCGAAGTTCTCCGTCATCGGTCCGGAGATCGGGTCGCCCGTCAGCCAGCCATTGCCCGTGTCGAAGATGTTGGTCCAGCGCGTCGCGGCAAACACCGCGCCATGATGCACTGCCCGCAGCCGCTTACCCGAAGGGCTGTGCCCTTCCTCATAGAGCACTGTACCAGCAGCTCCCTCGGCAACCGGCGGGCATGCCGAAAACAGCCGTTCGGCAATGCCGCGCCTGAATTCGGCGAGATTGTAGCTCACCAGAAATTCGCTGTGCGTCAGCGGGCTGCCGAGCGTGACGAAATCGCTGATCTTCCATGGCAGCGGATGATCGGCGTCCCTGACGCGGAGCTGCCGATAGAGTTCCCATTGATCGCGCCGGAACCCGAAAAGGTCATCCAACCTGTCGGGCCACACAGAGCCATCTGACTTGAGCGTGGCGCTGTCGATGGCGCGGATCGCCTTCAGCCTGGCCTTGTCGCGGGCTGCTTCCAGCTTTCGCGGCCTGAAGTCGGCCCACAATATCTGCAGCAGATCATAGGCGATGATCGATCCCAGGCTGTGCGAGACCAGCACGATGCGGTCGTAGGCATCGTCCATCATGAGTCGCTTCAGCAGCGTCAGGCCACGGTCGCGGACAAGTGCCCGCTTCTCGACCGTCGCCGCTTCGGCACGCACATAGGCGGCGACATCGCCGAAATAGGGCAGGCCGAACCGGTCCACCGCCCAGATGACCAACGACGCCAGGATGGTGACGACCATGCCAGTGGTCCAGGAAATACAGCCTTGCCAGGCCGACGTCGCGAGGACGAGCGCCGCGGCGAGGACGGCAATGACGGCCAAAAGCGTGACGACGTAGAGCGCGCGGGCGTCGCGCGGAATGTCGGCGGGCTTGCGCCAGAGCAGGTTTGTCACCCAGGCCGCGAGCCGGCCCCGCGTCGTGCCTTGCGTGATGTCGGCCCAGTAAAGCTCGTAGAAATCGGTGCGGCGGCCATCGACATCGTAAGGGGTAGTGATCCGGCGAAGCTCGTGCGAGTTCGTCCGGCTGTCGGGCGTGATCCAGCTCTGGTTGATCTTCTCAGTCGAGGGGTCGGCCGGATCGGCGACATGGGCATAGAAAGGCGCGCGGGCGGGGTCATGGCTCCAAACAGCCTCGACAAAACCCCTCAGCGTGTCCATGGGCCGCTGTTCGCCCATGCCATGCACGATCACCACCGCCTGGCTAAGCTTGCGTGGCGCCTTGGCGGAGGCCGGTAGACTGGCCTTCCCAGGCGAGTCGATCATGGTCGGCGAAGCGACAGGCTGGGGGCCAGACACCAGTGCCTCCGTTGGTAACAAATCCCGTCCGTCGGAACAGAACTTGGCCATCGTAACGCGGAATCCAGCGCGAGCGCAAAAAGTGTCGCTAATATCTGTCGTAAATCGCCGGCTTCTGCGAGCGAGTTTTGCGACAGGAATCAGTTCAAGAGTTCAACGCTGGTGATTTTGTCGCAACACTTAGGGATTACGCGAATTATTCGACGATGATCACCTTGCCGGTGATCGCGCCTTCCACGCTCTTTGCGTAGGCGAGCCCGACCCTCTTTGATGAAACGGGTTCATGGCCGGGGAACCATTCCCCGTATCTCGGCACAGACACATCCAGCAGGCTAGGGCTCACGACATTGATGCGAAGGCCGCGCGGCATCTCGATCGCCGCGCCAAGAACAAAGCCGCCGAGCGCGCCGTTTGCTGCCGCCGCGCCTGCTCCCATCCTGATAGGATCACGATCGAGCACGCCGCTTGTTAGTGTGAACGAGCCGCCGTCACCGACGTTGCTCAGCCCTGCCAATACAAGATTCACCTGTCCCATGACCTTGTGGCGCAGCCCCAACATGAACGTCTCTTCGGTGAAGTCCGCCAACGGGCCGAAATGAACGTTCCCGGCAGTCGAAATGACGGCATCTACCTTGCCGCATTTGGCGTACATGGCATCGACCGAGGCGCGATCAGCCATATCAACCTGAATATCGCCGCTCGATCGTCCGGCCTTGATGATCTCATGGCGGGAGCCCAGTTCCTCACAGGCTACTTTTCCGATATCGCCTTCAGCGCCGACGACAATAATCCTCATGACACCCCTTCGCCAATTCATCATACCGTTTGAGCTTATAGGCAAGGAGTTCGGCGCAGCGGTCCAAGGCGGTCCGACGCTTTTCCAATTGCGCGGCGTGATCGAGAAGCGCTGCCCTGCGTTGGGATAGCGTTTCGTTGCCCTGCTGGTAAAGCCGCGCAAACTGGCGCATCTGCGCCATGGGCATGCCCGTCTCTCGCAGCGAGGACAGAAGAACAAGCCATTCGATATTTTCGGCCGAGAAGTCTCGCCGCCCGGCGCTTCCGCGACCGATTTTCGGGAGCAATCCCAACTTTTCATAGTAGCGGATGGTGTCGATACTCAATCCGCTTGTAGATGCAGCTTCCGAGATACGCATATCCTGCCTGTAGCCTGTGACGCTGCGTAGGCTAGCGAGCTGGAGTGGCTCTAGGTCAAGAGGGAATCGCTTTTTGTGCTGACTGGCCTTGTCGCGAAAATCCCGATTGAAGCGACAGGTTTGCGACTGAATTTTACGGCGTCGCAAAAACGAACATTCCGCGACAGTTGAGCAATCGGGCTCAGTGATCCATGGCCTTGACGATCTCCTCGGTCATCTTCTTGGCGTCGCCGAGCAGCATCATGGTGCCGTCCTTGTAGAACAGCGTGTTGTCGATGCCGGCATAGCCTGAGCCAAGCGAGCGCTTGACGAACAGGCAGGTGCGCGCCTTGTCGACATCGAGGATCGGCATGCCGAAGATGGGCGACGACTTGTCGTCGCGCGCGGACGGGTTGGTGACGTCGTTGGCGCCTATGACATAGGCGACGTCGGCCTGCGCGAATTCGGAGTTGATGTCCTCGAGCTCGAACACTTCGTCGTAAGGCACGTTGGCCTCCGCCAAGAGCACGTTCATGTGGCCGGGCATGCGGCCCGCGACCGGGTGGATGGCGTATTTGACGTCGACGCCATTGGCCTTGAGCTTGTCCGCCATCTCGCGCAGCGCATGCTGCGCCTGGGCGACCGCCATGCCGTAGCCGGGCACGATGATGACCTTCTGCGCGTTCATCATCAGATAGGCGGCATCGTCGGCCGAGCCCTGCTTGACCGTACGCTCGATGCCGTCATCGGCGGCGGCCGCCGTCTCCCCGCCGAAACCGCCGAGGATGACGGAGATGAAGGAGCGGTTCATGCCCTTGCACATGATGTAGGACAGGATGGCGCCCGACGAGCCGACCAGCGCGCCGGTGATGATCAGCGCCAGATTGCCGAGCGTGAAGCCAAGGGCGGCGGCTGCCCAGCCGGAATAGGAGTTGAGCATCGACACGACGACCGGCATGTCGGCGCCGCCGATCGGGATGATCAAGAGGATGCCGAGCACCAGCGACGCCGCCACGATCAGCCAGAAGATGAGTTTCGACTCGCTGGTGACCAGCAGCACGATCAGTACGATCAGCGCGATGCCAAGGGCGGCGTTGATGAAGTGGCGGCCGCCGATCATGATTGGCTTGCCCGACATGCGGCCGTCGAGCTTCAAAAAGGCGATGACCGAGCCGGTGAAGGTGATGGCGCCAATGGCGACGCCAAGGCTCATCTCGATGAGGGCCTGGGCATGGATGTCGCCCGCCGTGCCGATGCCAAAGCTTTCCGGCGCATAGATGGCGGCGGCGGCCACCATGACGGCGGCAAGGCCGACGAGGCTGTGGAAGGCGGCGACCAGCTGCGGCATTGAGGTCATGGCGATGCGCCGCGCGGTGACCGCCCCGACGCCGCCGCCAATGGCAAGGCCAAGCACGATCAGGCCGAAGCGACCGGCCGATGGGGTGGCCAGCGCAAGCGTGGTGGCGATGGCAATGCCCATACCGATCATGCCGTACATGTTGCCCTGGCGGCTGGTGGTCGGATGCGACAGGCCGCGCAGCGCCAGGATGAAAAGGATGCCGGAGACCAGATAGAGGAAGGAGGCGAAGTTGGCGTTCATGGCGCTCTACTTGTCCTTCTTCTTGTACATGGCCAGCATGCGCTGGGTGACGAGGAAGCCGCCGAAGATGTTGACCGAGACCAGCATCAGCGCGACGAAACCGAAGCCGGCGGCAATGCCGGAGGCCGCGATGCCGACGGCAAGCAGCGCGCCGACGACGATGACCGAGGAGATGGCGTTGGTGACGGCCATCAGCGGCGTGTGCAGAGCCGGCGTCACCGACCAGACGACATAGTAGCCGACGAAGATCGCCAGCACGAAAATGGCGAAGCGGAAGACGAACGGGTCGATGGCGCCGCCGGACAGCGCGTGCGCCGCGTCACCGGCCGCATCAGCGCTGCCGGGCGCATTGGCCAGGTTCTGCACCGCGAGCCGGACGGCAGCACTTGCCTGGTCGAGCTGGTCGAGGGCTTTCTGCAAGGTCTGGTCCATCACGCGATCCCCTTCGGCTTGGCAGCGGACTTGCCCGTGGCGGCTTTTTTGTCGGCGGTCTTTTTCGGCGCGGCTTTCTTCACCGACGCATCGGCAACCATCGTCGTCGCCGGGATCGCTGCCGGTTCGACATGCGGATCCACCGTCGCTTTAGCGAAGGCCGGATGCACCACCTTGCCACCGTCGGTCAGCATGGTTGCCTTGACCAGCTCGTCGTCGCGCTTGATGGCAAGCGTCTTCGTCGCCTTGTCGACCAGCGTCTCCAGGAAGGCAAAGAGGTTCCTGGCATAGAGCAGCGAAGCGGAGGCCGCGACGCGGCCCGGCACGTTGAGATGGCCGACGATCTTGACCCCATTGGCGGTGGTGACGACCTTGCCTGAGACAGCGCCCTCGACATTGCCGCCGCGCTCGACCGCGAGGTCGACGATCACCGAACCCGGCTTCATCGAGGCGACCATCGCCGCCGACACCAGCTTCGGCGCCGGGCGGCCCGGGATCAGCGCCGTGGTGATGACGATATCCTGCTTGGCGATGTGCTCGGCGGTCAGCGCCGCCTGCTTGGCCTGGTATTCCTTCGACATTTCCTTGGCGTAGCCGCCAGCGGTCTCGGCCGCCTTGAACTCCTCGTCCTCGACCGCCAGGAACTTTGCGCCGAGCGACTGCACCTGTTCCTTCACCGCCGGCCGCACGTCGGTGGCGGTGACGACCGCGCCAAGCCGTCTTGCCGTCGCGATCGCCTGCAGGCCGGCGACGCCGACGCCCATGATGAAGGCCTTCGCCGCCGGGACCGTACCGGCCGCCGTCATCATCATCGGCAACGCCCGGTCATATTCGGCGGCAGCGTCGATCACCGCCTGGTAGCCGGCGAGGTTGGCCTGCGAGGACAACACATCCATCGACTGGGCGCGGGTGATGCGTGGCATGAATTCCATCGAGAAGGCGGTGACACCAGCCCTGGCCAGCGCAGCGACGGCGGAATCGTTGCCGTAGGGATCCATGATGGCGATGACGGCGGCGCCGGACTTGTAGCCCTTCAGCTCGGCATCCGTGGGGCAGCGCACCTTCAGCACCACATCGGCCTTGGCTGCGTCGCCGACCTTGCCGATCGCAGCACCCGCCTTGGCGAACTCTTCGTCGGGTATGCGTGAGGCGGTGCCGGCACCGCTTTCGACAATGATGTCCAAGCCGAGGCTCGCCAGCCGCTTCACCGTATCGGGCGAGGCAGCAACGCGCGGCTCGTTCGCATCGAGCTCACGAGGGATGAAAACCGTCTGTCCCACCGCATGATCCTTTCGGCTGGAACCTGTTTGCGCAAAACGCCGGCCGGGTTGCCGGCGACGTCAAGGCAGGGGGTTTTGGAAAAATCTACCGGAGAATGAAGGCGCCGACGGCGAGGATCAGAACGAACAGGATGGTCGCCGAGAAAAAGCCGCCTGCAAAGAAGCCGAAAGCCATTGCCAAAAGCACGGCGGCGCAAAACAGCGACCCATATTTGGCGAGCATGACAAAGCCGGCATAGGTGCGGTCGTGCTCGGCATAGTCCATCTTCGCGCCCAGTTCGACAGGACCGGTCGGCGTGTGATCAGCCATAGGAATACCCCTTCGAAGACATCTTTCAGGCACATAGCGAAAAGCCGGGCCGAGGGCAATGGCGCTATTGCCGCATCGCCGGCGACAACAACCTCAAAGGAAAATTGAAGCCGCTGACGAAAGATCTTCCGCGACGGCCTGATGTCTCAACCGGCGAGATGCGGAAACAGGCCGAGCAGACCGACGACGATCAGATAGAGGGCGACGATATAGTTCAACAGCCGCGGCATGATCAGGATCAGCACGCCGGCGATCAGGGAAATCAGCGGGGTAAGCGCGAGCGTGGAGATGGTCATGTCGGTTCCTTTCGATAGGACGCCGCCGAAGCGGCCTGCAGCTTTACCGATGCCGCCTGTCAGAACGCCGAGGCGGTCGGAACGCTCCACGGCCATGCTGCAAAACGCCAGTTTCAGGCAGCTTCGCGATAATATTTGGCGGTGGGCAGGATGGTCAGCGGTGCGAGCTCACCGGCACTGGGCGCCTCGAACAGCATACGCTGCTCCATCGGCGTTGAACGGAAGAACGGGAAACGGGAGAAGGACCGCTCGCGGATGGCGCTGACGTTGGCGCGGTAGAGTACGACCTTGTAATTCAAGCCCGGATAGTCGCGCAACTCGCCAAGCTGCTCGGAACAGTAAATGCGCCGGTAGAAGCCGGCATGCTCCGGGCGGATGGTGGAGAGGCAATAGGGCGCATCGAAGTAAAAGCAGGCCATGCCGGCGAGTCGCAACGTCAGATAGGGAATCTGCGGATAGACCCTCGACCAGTCCGGATCGGCGGCGAAGCGGCTGGGATCGACGAAATGCGCGCCCGCCGCCAGCATAGGGCGCAATATGTCGCCATAGACCGTGGTGGACGGTGACTGCGGCGTGGCGCTGCAGGCATGGTGAATGCGCAGCGTGCTGACCAGAACACCGTCGATATAGATTCCGAACTTGGAGCAATTGGCCGCTTCGTCGAGCTCGTCATGCACAATATGGTCGGGATTTTCCTGGACCATATCGCTCAGACGATAGGATTTGTAGCGCAGGCGGTAGATGTCCTCGAGATCTTCGCCCTTGTCGCAGCGGCGGTACTCCGTCCGCTCCAGCATCGCCGAGACATTCCTGGCAAAGCTGGACATGGTGTCGGACGCACCACTCGCGTCCGCGCCCGCCGCCTGGCGAGGCGAAGTCAACTCAATACTCATGAACTCAATCCCCGCAAACTGCCGCCGCGATCGACATTACGGCAGGGTCCTGAGATGTAAAGATGAAAATAAGATGGAGATCATTTACCAGTCGTTAAGGTTAACAATTGGTAAAATTATACTAAAATACGAGATTTTTCGGCGAAAATCAGCGACGCGTCGCCTTCCTGGCCGTCTTGATGTCCTTGGCGAAGGGCCAGACCGTGCTCGACATTGTCTCGATGCCGGAGGCGCTGAGCGCCGAACCGAACAGGAAGCCCTGGACCAGGTCCGGCTTGACCTGCAAGGCCAGGATCTTGAGCTGTTCGAAGGTTTCGACGCCCTCGACGGTCACCGAAAGCCCCAGCGGCCGCGACAGATTGACGATGCCCTTGAGCAGTTCGAGCGAACGGCTGTTCTGGGTGACGTCCATCAGGAACGAGCGATCGATCTTGATCTTGTCGAGCGGCAGTTTGTGGAGATAGCTCAGGCTCGAATAGCCGGTGCCGAAATCGTCGAGCGCGATGCGCACGCCAAGCCGCTTCAATTCCTCGATATATTGACGCGTCAGCGACTTGTCGTCGAGCAGCGCCGTCTCGGTGACCTCGATCTCCAGGCGGCCGGCGGCCAAACCAGAACTGGCCAACGCATCGCGAACCTTCTGGATGACGTCACGGCTGCGGAAGTCCTTGGCCGAGAGATTGACCGAGACACTGGTCTGGGTCGGCCATTTGGTGCATTCGGTGCACGCCGCATTGAGGACGAAGGTGCTGATCTCGGAAATGATGCCCATTTCTTCCGCCAGCGGAATGAAGATGCTGGGCGAGATCGGCCCGAGATCAGGGTGGTCCCAGCGGCACAGCGCCTCGCAACTGGCGATGCGCATCGTGCTCATCGCCACAATCGGCTGATAGACCACCCGCAACCCCTTGCTTTCCACTGCGCTGCGCAGGTCCGCCTTCATCAGCTGACGATTGCGGAAGGCGGCATCCATCGATGCCTCGAACAGCCGCCAGCTGTTCTTGCCAAGTTCCTTGGCCTTGTAGAGGGCGAGATCCGCCTTGACGATCATGGCGTCGACATCGGTGTCCTTTACCCGCGACAACACCGCGCCACCGCTGGCCTGGATGCGCAATCCGTGCCCGGCGACATCGACCTCGCCCTGCAGGTCGACGAAGATCTCGTCGAGCTGGCCGATCAGATGGCTTTCGTCCTCGACACGGTCGAAGAAGATCATGAACTCGTCGCCGCCGAAACGGCTGACGGTGATGCCCGGTCCCGCCACCGCCGCCAGCCGCTCCGCGACGGCATAGATCAACCCATCGCCGATCGGATGGCCAAGCGTATCGTTGACGCTCTTGAAGTCATCAAGGTCGAGCACGGCGAGCCCGCACAGACGGTCGTGGTCGCCGGACGCCATGGCCTCTCCGACCAGTTCGTGGAAATAGGCGCGATTGGGCAGGCCAGTCAGGTTGTCGTAACGCGCCATGAAGCGGATCTTGTCTTCCGCCTCGACGCGGGCCGTCACATCCTCGAAAGTGATGACGCCCAGTTCCTGGCTGCCTTCGCGCGCCGAAAACTCGTAGTGCTGGCCGTTCGCGAGCGAGACGAGAACCTTGCGGTCGCGGCCCTCGCGCAGGGCGCGCGTAAGCTGGGCTTCGATGTAGCGGCAGTCTTTCGGCGCCAGCATGCCGCCGGCAACGCCGCGCATCAGCAGACCGTGAATCGAGCGTCCGAGCAGCGCGTCGGCAGACTTGAGCGACATCAGATGCGCGGCTTCCGCATTGGCCACCGCCACACGACCGTCGGGACCGAGCATGACAAGGCCATGCGACATGGTGTTCAGCGCCCGATTGAAGCGCTGGGCGATGCGGTTAGCCTTCTTTTCCTCCGACAGAGCGGTAAAGAGGACTTCGCGGACGACATCGGCGAACCGTTTGATCGCGAACAGGAAGGGAGCCGACATCAGACCGAGTATGACGTGGTAGACATCGCCACGCAGGATAAAGCCCAACGAGATGGGCCAGGTCATAGCCACGATGAAGATCATGACCATCCTCGGCGAGCCATAGTTGCGGCCGGCAATCGACGTGGCGGACGCCAGCGTCACGCAGACCGCTGCGATCTCGGCGAAATTGTCATGTGCGAGATAGATGCCGACGAAACAGAAGGCGGCCAGCATGAAACCATGCATGGAGCCGTAGAGAATGTAGTCATTCTCGCGGCGGTGCGCTTCCTCCCAAGTCTTGGGCGGCGGGGCGTGGCGGTATTTCCTGATGTTGCGCAGGCGCAGGAAGGCGACGGTAAGCAATCCGACGGCCACGGCGATGTAGGTCGGATCCCTTGTCTTCCAGTAGACCAGCACAACCAGCAAGGTCTGGGCGAAGAATCCGATCGAAAGCGTCAGCCCGTCGCGAAACAGAGTTTCCACGAACGGGATGTAGACGTCGACCGGGATCTCGTTTTTTCGTCTCAGATTCACGCCTGAATCCCAACCCTGGGGAGCCAAGCAGTGTCACATTCGCCTTAAGAAAGGTTTAGAGAGGCCGTTTCAGCGGCCGCCGCCAGTCCCTTGACCCTAGGGAAAGCACGGAAACTATCGATCAGGTAAACAAGCCGTATCGATCACTCCGCGGCCTGGAGTTCCGGCCGCACCGGGGCCTTTGCCAGACGTTCGAGCAGCCTCAGGCGCTCGCCCGCGGCCTTTTCGGCACTGGCTTGCCTGACATGGCCATAGCCGCGAATGAGCGCCGGCACGGAGGCAAGCGCTGTCGCGGCTTCGATCTTGCCAGGCGCAAGCGCTGCGGTGATCAAGTCCAGATCGGCCTCATACTGGGCAAGAAGCTGCCGCTCCATACGCCTCTCGGCGCTGTAGCCGAAGAGATCAAGGGTGGTGCCGCGCAGGCCTTTCATCGCTGCCAGCACGCGAAAACCCTTCATCATCCAAGGACCAAAGCTCGATTTCCGCGGCTTGCCGTCATTGCCGCGCCTGCCCATGATCGGGGGCGCGAGATGAAATTCGAGCTTCTCATAGCTCTGGAACTGCTTTGACAGTTCCGCGGCGAAGGAGCCGTCGGTATAGAGCCGCGCCACCTCGTACTCGTCCTTGATCGCCATCAGCTTGAACAGGTTCCGCGCGGCGGCTTCGGTCACATCGGTGGAACTGGGCACGGCCCTGGCCTCGGCCTGGCGCAACGCAGCCAGTCTGCCGGCATAACGCTTGCCATAGGCGGCGTTCTGATAGGCGGTGAGGAAAGCAACGCGGCGGGCAATGATGTCATCCAGCGTGCCTGCAATCGCGGCCGTCTGTGTGGCCTTGCCAGGTTGAGCAATGAGGCGGCGGACGAAATCCGGCTGATGGGCAGCACGACGGCCCCAGCGGAACGCGGCGATGTTCATCGCCACTGCCTCGCCGTTAAGCTCGATCGCCTTTTCGACGGCTTCGGCCGACAGCGGTAAACCGCCGTGCTGGAAGGCGAAGCCGAGCATGAACATGTTGGCGCCAAGCGAACTGCCGAATAGCGCGGCGGCGGCGCGGGTAGCGTCGAAAAAATGCGCCTTGTCGTCACCGGCGGCCGTGCGGATCGCCTTTTTCAGCCGTTCGACAGGTAGCGAGAAGTCGGCCGAGCGGGTGAACTCGCCAGGCATGATCTCGGCGGTGTTGGCAAGGAAGATGGTGTGACCCTCGCGCACCGCGGCGAGCACCTTCTGGGCGCCCGATACGACGAGGTCGCAGCCGAGCACGAGGTCGGCCTTCCCCGCCGAAACGCGGATCGCGTGGATATCGTCCGGGCTGCGGGCGATGCGGACATGGGTGAACACCGAGCCGCCCTTCTGGGCAAGACCGGCCATGTCGATCATGCCGCAGCCCTTGTCCTCGAGATGAGCGGCCATGCCGAGCACCGCGCCGATGGTGACGACGCCGGTACCGCCGACGCCGTCGATGATCGCCGCCCAGCCTTGCTCGCCAAGCGGGAATTCGGCCGGTGTAGGGACGCCGTCGAGCGGATCGGCCGTGCCGGCAATGCCTTCGGCCTTCCTGATCCTGGCGCCATGCACGGTGACGAAGGACGGGCAAAAGCCGTTGACGCAGGAGAAATCCTTGTTGCAGCTTGACTGGTCGATCCTGCGCTTGCGGCCGAATTCGGTCTCGACCGGCTGGATCGAAACGCAATTCGACTGCACGCCGCAATCGCCGCAGCCCTCGCAGACCAGTTCGTTGATGAAGACGCGCTTGTCGGGATCGGGAAACGTGCCGCGCTTGCGGCGGCGGCGCTTTTCGGCGGCGCAGGTCTGGTCGTAAAGCAGCACCGATATGCCCTTGACCGTCCGCAAATCGCGCTGGACGAGGTCGAGGTCGTCGCGGTGATGGATGGTGGCGCCGGCGGGGAATTCGACCTTGCCGGCATATTTGCCCGGCTCGTCGGTGACGATGGCGATGCGCTCGACGCCCTCGGCCCGCACTTGCCTGGCGATCATGTCCACGGTCAGGCCGCCTTCATGCGGCTGGCCGCCGGTCATGGCGACGGCGTCGTTGTAGAGGATCTTGTAGGTGATGTTGGCGTCGGTCGACAGCGCGAAACGGATCGCCAGCGCGCCGGAGTGATTGTAGGTGCCGTCGCCGAGATTCTGGAAGATGTGGTCGCGCTTCGAGAACGGCGCCTGACCGACCCATTGCGCGCCCTCGCCGCCCATGGCGGTGAAGCCGACGGTGTTGCGGTCCATCCATAACGCCATGAAATGGCAGCCGATGCCAGCGGCGGCGAGCGAGCCGTCCGGCACCTTGGTCGAGGAATTGTGCGGACAGCCGGAGCAGAAAAAGGGCGTGCGCGAGGCGATATCCTTGGTGTCGGCAAGCATCGCCTGGAACTGGCGCAATTTCGCCACCCGCGCGGCGATCTCCTCGGACGGACCGATGGCGCGCAGGATGCGTTCGCCGAGCGCAATGGCGATATCGTTGGGATCGAGCGCACCCTTGGCCGGGAACAGCCAGTCGCCGCGCTCGTCCCTCTTGCCGACAATGACCGGCTGCATGGCGGTGCCGTAGAGGTTCTCGCGCAGTTGCAGCTCGATCAGCGAGCGCTTCTCCTCGACGACGATGATGGTGTCGAGGCCGCGGGCAAAGTCGGCGATGTGCTTGAGGTCGAGCGGCCACGGGCAACCGACCTTGAACAGCCTCACACCGATGCGGTTGGCGGCGGCCTCGTCGACGCCGATGTCTTCCAGCGCCTGGCGAACATCGAGATAGCTCTTGCCGATGGTGACGATGCCAAGCTTCGGATTGCGGCCGCCTGAATAGACGATCCGGTTCAGCCCGTTGGCCTGGATGAAGGCGGAAGCGGCGGAGCGCTTGTATTCGTGCAGCCGCTCCTCCTGGCCGAGCATGTCGATCTCGTTGCGGATGTTGAGGCCGCCAGGCGGCATGTCGAAATCTGGGACGACAACGTTCAATCGGTCGAGGGAGGCATCGACCGAGGCCGTCGATTCGATATTGTCCTTGACGCATTTGATCGCCGCCCAGGTGCCGGCGAAACGCGACATGGCAAAGCCGTAGAGCCCGTAGTCGATGATCTCCTGGACGCCGGCCGGATTGAGGATCGGCACCATCGTGTCGACGAACAGGAATTCGGTGGCGTGCGCATTGGTCGAAGATTCGGCCATGTGGTCGTCGCCCATCAGGGCAAGTACGCCGCCGTGTTTCGACGAGCCGGCAAGGTTGGCATGGCGAAACACGTCGCCGGAGCGGTCGACGCCCGGTCCCTTGCCGTACCAGACCGAAAAGACGCCGTCATGCGTGCCTTCGCCCAGCAATTCGGCCTGCTGCGAGCCCCAGCAGGCGGTGGCGGCGAGTTCCTCGTTGAGGCCTGGCTGGAAGACGATGTCCGATCCGGCGAGCTGCGTCCTCGCTTTCCAGAGCTGCATGTCGAGGCCGCCCAGCGGCGAGCCGCGATAGCCGGAAACGAAGCCGGCGGTGTTCAGGCCAGTCCGGCGGTCGCGCTCGCGCTGCATCAAAAGCATGCGGATGACCGCCTGCGCGCCGGAAAGGAAGATGCGCTCCTTTCCGAGATCGAACTTGTCGTCGAGCGCAACTTCAAGCAGCGTCATCAGGCATTTCCTCTGCGAAGACCGCAGCTACAGGCGCGGCCAACGTCGGAGCTGGATGGTGCAGTGTTTCTTCCCTTGCCGGGCAGGTCAAACAAAATCGAAGCTACCAGGCAACGCGCAACGAACAATCCTGTTCGCGCCCGATGCTATAAGAAACGACATGCGGTTTGCCCAGCCGGCGCACGAAAATTCCAGCTTGGCCTGAACTGGCGAAGCGGCGTCAGATGCCCTTCGAGCAATCCGGCTTCGGCTCGTTCGGCAATTTGCCGCCGGGATGGCCGGCAAGGTCGGGATTGGCCGTATAAAGCTGGTCGATGACCAGCGGCCGATCTGGCAGGATCGACTGGTCCTCCGTCGACATCAATGTGGTGTCGATCTTCTGCAGAACTGCGCCATCGGAGCCCTTGATGCTGATGGCAATCGCATAGGGCTTGTTCTTGATAACGCAGGTCAGCGCCGGGCTCTCCAGGGTCACCTTGTCGAGCTTCGGCCAAACCTTCTGCTCAACTACCAATGGCGCGCCGCCGGCGGGATCCTGGAAGCTGGCGACCGCGACCTGGCCGTCCCCCATCGGCTGCAGGGGCCGCAGCGTCACGACATAGGTCGCCCTGGCGAGACGGTAGTTGAAGACGAACAGCTTGCCGGAAATCTCGAACAGCTTGCCTTCACCGTCCTTGCCGGTGTCGCGGCAGGCGCCGAGCGCAACAGCCGCAATCAGCGTGGCCGCCAGCAGGATCGAGCGATTTCTAGACATTGTTGACCTCATTGGCCACCGTCCGGCGGCGACGGTAATGGCGGCTCGCCTTCTGACGGTTGCCGCACACCGCCATGTCGCACCAAAGGCGGCTGGAATTGCGGCTTCTGTCGACAAACAGCCAGGTGCAATTGGGGCAGATCCTCAGCCTTGCGATGGTGTCGCCCTGCAGCAGCGACAGCGCCGAAACCGCCAGCGCCGCCTCGAAGGCGATCGGCGTCGCCGGATCGCCGAACGGCTTTCCCGCCGCACCGATTTCAGTCCGGCTGCCGGCCAGGCCATCAGCGCAGGCCCCCAGGAAGGCGGGCAGGTCGGCGGTGGTGACCGCACCCTTCGACACAGCGCCACGAAACAGCCGGTCGGTAGCCTCGCGGATCGACAATACGAGCGGCGCGATCTTGTCCGGCACCGGTGCTTCCAACCGCCTGCCGCCAAGCTCGGCGGCACGAAAGCCGCTTGCCGCGTCGGCGAAACGAGCGATCTCGCCCGGATCTTTAAACCGGTCGAAGGTTTTCTGAGGCTCGCCACGCAGCACGACAGTGTTGGCCGTATCGAGCGCAAGCAAGCCGCCAGTGAAGCGATGCGGGGTCCAGGAAACCGACATGAGCACAATTTCTAACCGATAAATCGCATTTGACAAGTTAGATTCTACGATGCAAACCTTCCTTGGACGCGGATCATCGCAGTCCATCTGTTGTTGTGCATGTCGTCGCCTAAAAACCGCTTGGCACTTTGGGCGACATGCTCTGGGATGCCGCATGCTGTATTTCTTCCAGCAGGTCCTGAATGGGCTGCATTCAGGCGCGCTCTATGCGCTGCTCGCCTTCGGCTATGTCTTGACCAATGGCATCCTGCACCGCACGAACCTCGCCTATGGCGGGCTGTTCGCCTTTTGCGGGCAGATGATGATCCTCACCGCGGCCTTCGGCTATCAAGTGCTGTGGCTGACCCTGTCCGCGGCGGTCGCCCTCGGCATTGTCGCTGCCTTCCTCTATGCGGCGCTGATCAGCCATGTCCTGTCGCGCAGCATCTTCGAGCCGCTGGCCGACCGCACGCCCAACGCTATCGTGGTGACGACGCTGGGCATATTGCTGCTCCTGTCTGAGGCGAGCCGCATCGCCGCCAATACCCACGATCTGTGGCTGCCGCCGATGCTGGCCCAGCCGATCGTCTTTGCGCAGAACGCCGGCTTCAAGGCGACGCTGACGCTCATCCAGTTGCTCGATTGCGCGGTCGTCGTGGCAACCGTCGCACTTGCCACCTTTGCCTTCGCGCGCTCAAGCTTCGGCCGGCGCTGGCGGGCCGTGTCCGACGATCCCAGGGCCGCGGCCATGTGCGGCGTCGACGTGCGCGCGGTGTTCCGGCAGGCGGTGCTTGCCGGCGGCTTTTGCGCGGCGCTGGCCGGCATAATGGCCGGCCTCTATTACGGCAATATCAGCTTCGGATCCGGACTGGTCTACGGGCTGAAGATCCTGTTCGTGACAGCGGTCGGCGGCTATCTCTCGCCGCCACGGGCGGCACTGGGTGCCGCCGCCTTCGGCATGGCCGAATCATTGTGGGCCGGCTATTTCCCGGTCGAGTGGCGCGACGCCTGGATGTATCTGTTCCTCGTCGCCATGCTGGTGCTGATCGGCGCCGGCCGCGACCAGAGCAAGATTGCCTGAACCGCTTCCGATAGACTTTGGTTGCATAACGTTCCGTCAGCCGGCCGTTTTCGCCCACCCTCGCCTCACAAGATTGTTTACCCGGCCCGCTCCGTGTTGACCCGCCGTGCCACGCACGGCATACCGTTGGGCCACAGCGACGCGCCGGAAACAAGAGGGAATCGGCGCGCCGCTGACATAAGGGAGGAAATGCATGGCAGGGCTGCTCGCTCTATCCAGAACCATTGATCGTGTGAACGAATTCATCGGCAGATGGGTGTCGTGGCTGATCCTGCTGGCAATCCTGGTCAGCGCCGGCAATGCCATTATCCGCAAGATGTTCGACATGTCGTCGAACGCCTGGCTGGAACTGCAATGGTATTTGTTCGGCGCCGCTTTCATGCTCGCCGCCGCCTACACGCTGAAGCAGAACGACCATATCCGCATCGACATCGTCTACGGCATGTTCCCGCGCCGTGTGCAGCACTGGATCGATCTTCTCGGTCACCTCTTCTTCCTGATGCCGTTCGTGACCTTGATGGTGATCTATTTCGTCCCCTATGTGTCGCTGTCCTTCCGCAGCGGCGAAATGTCGAACAATTCCGGCGGGCTGATCATCTGGCCGGCCAAGGCCATCCTGCTGGTCGGCTTTTTCCTGCTGGCGCTCCAGGGTATCTCCGAGATCATCAAGAAGATCGCCATCATGCGCGGCGACATGGACGATCCCAACCCGTTCATATCCGTGCATGAGCAGGCCGAACTCGAAGCCAAGGCGCTCGCCGACGAAGCGAAGGCGCTCGCCGAGGAGGTGCGCTCGTGATCGAGTTCATCGCCCAGAACATGGCGCCGATCATGTTCGCCTCGCTGATCATCTTCCTGCTGATCGGCTATCCCGTCGCCTTCTCACTCGCCGCCAACGGCCTGCTGTTCTTCTTCATCGGCGTGCTGGTGTCACCCTATTCGGGCGGTTCGATCAATCTCGCCTGGCCGCTGCTGCACGCGCTGCCGGACAATTTCTACGGCAGCCGGGTGATGTCGAACGACACGCTGCTGGCAATCCCGTTCTTCACCTTCATGGGCATCGTGCTGGAACGCTCCGGCATGGCCGAGGACTTGCTCGACACGATTGGCCAATTGTTCGGACCGATCCGCGGCGGTCTCGCCTATGCCGTGATCTTCGTCGGCGCGCTGCTTGCCGCCACGACCGGCGTGGTGGCGGCCTCGGTCATCGCCATGGGGCTGATCTCGCTGCCGATCATGCTGCGCTACGGCTACGACCGGCGGCTGGCATCCGGCGTCATTGCCGCATCGGGCACGCTCGCCCAGATCATCCCACCGTCGCTGGTGCTGATCGTGCTCGCCGACCAGCTCGGCCGCTCCGTCGGCGACATGTATGCGGGCGCCCTGATCCCCGGTCTCGTGCTGACCGGCCTTTACATGCTCTACATCCTGATCATGTCGATCGTCCGGCCGAAGTCGATGCCGGCGCTGCCATTGGAGGCCCGCACGCTCGGCCATGGCGTGCTGTCATTGCTGGCGGCGCTGCTGGTCACAGTCGCGATCTCCTACGCGGCCTACCGCTATCTGGCGCCGACGCATGGCGACAATGCCGACATCCTCGGCGCCAGCGCCGGCGTGATCCTGATCTATATCGTGGCGATCGCTGACCAGCGGCTGAACATCAACATGATGTCGAGACTGGCACAGCAGGTGATCATCGTGCTGATCCCGCCGCTGGCGCTGATCTTCCTGGTGCTGGGCACGATCTTCCTCGGCATCGCCACCCCGACCGAAGGCGGCGCCATGGGCGCCGTCGGCGCCCTGGCGATGGCGGCTGTGAAGGGACGGCTGTCGCTCGACGTGATCAAGCAGGCGCTGGCCTCGACAACCAGGCTGTCGTCCTTCGTGCTGTTCATTCTGATCGGCGCGCGCGTGTTCTCGCTGACCTTCTACGGCGTCAACGGCCACATCTGGGTCGAGCACCTCCTGACGTCACTGCCGGGAGGCGAAGTCGGCTTCCTGATCGGCGTCAACATCCTCGTGTTTCTGCTTGCCTTCTTTCTCGACTTCTTCGAACTCGCCTTCATCATCGTGCCACTGCTGGCGCCGGCCGCCGACAAGCTCGGCATCGACCTGATCTGGTTCGGCGTGCTGCTCGGCGTCAACATGCAGACCTCCTTCATGCATCCGCCTTTCGGCTTCGCGCTGTTCTACCTGCGCTCGGTCGCCGCACGCGTGCCCTATCTCGACCGCCTCACCGGCAAGCAGATCGCGCCGGTGACCACCGGCCAGATCTACTGGGGCGCGGTGCCCTTCGTCTGTATCCAGGTCATCATGATCGGACTGACCATCGCCTTCCCGCAAATGGTGATGCACTACAAGGGCACGTCAGTCGATCCGGGCACGATCGATTACCAGGTGCCGGAAGTGCCCGGCCTCGGTCTGTCACCGCCCGGGGCGCCGCCTCCGGCCAATGGCGGCACGGCCCCGACCGCGCCGGCACCGGACTTGTCGCAGCCGCCGAATTTCGGCGACGCGCCACCGGCCAAGCCGGCGGCGCCGGCGCCGGATCTGTCACAACCGCCGAGTTTCAATTGATGCCGACGGCGACAAAGCCATGAGAGCGGTGCGGCTGGAAGCGGTTGGGAGCATTGCGCTGCGCGAGGTCGCCAAGCCCACCCCCGGACCGGACGATCTCCTGGTGCGGATCGAGGCGTGCGGCGTCTGCGGCACTGACCGTCACCTTTTCCACGGCGAATTTCCCTGCACACCACCGGTGACGCCTGGTCACGAATTCTCCGGCATCGTCGAGGCGGTGGGCGGGGCTGTGTCGGGCTTCTCCGTCGGCGACCGCGTCACCGGCGATCCCAACATCGCTTGCGGGCGCTGCCTGCATTGTCGCGCCGGCCGGGTCAATCTGTGCAGCAATCTGAGCGCCATCGGCATCCATCGTGATGGCGGCTTCGCCGACTATGTCGTGCTGCCGCAGAAGCAGGCTTTCCTGCTGCCCGGCGACCTCAAACCCACGCATGGCGCGTTCTGCGAACCGCTTGGCTGCTGCCTGCATGGCGTCGATCTGGCCGAGATCAAGCCGGGCGCCTCGGTTGTCGTGCTGGGCGGTGGTGTGATCGGCCTGCTCACCGTACAGTTGGCGAAGCTCGCCGGGGCAAGGACCATCATCCTATCGACACGCCAGGCCTCGCGGCGCGCGCTTGCCGAGGAATTGGGAGCGACGGCGACGGTCGATCCGGGCGCAGGCGATGTCATCGAAGCGGTCGCCGGTCCGTCGGGCCTGATGCCCGGCGGCGTCGACGTGGTGTTCGAATGCGCCGGCGTGCGCGACACTGTCGAGCAATCCATGCGGCTGGCCAGGGCCGGCGGCACCGTCATCATCGTCGGCGTGACGCCGCAAGGCATGAGAGCGGCTTTCGAGCCCTTCGACCTTCTGTTCCGTGAGCTGAAGGTCCTCGGCTCCTTCCTCAATCCCTTCACCCACGGCCGCGCGGCTAAGCTCATCGCCACGGGCGCGATCGAGATCGACCGGCTGATCTCGAGGCAGGTGCCGCTTGAGGAGGCTGCGGCCGTGATCGCAAACCCACCCGCGCCGGGTGAGGTCAAGGTGCTGGTGGTGCCACGCTAGAGCGGCGGACTCAAATTGAATCGTACCGCCGCTCTATCTCTTTGTTTGAGCATCGGATTTCCCCCAAAACCGCTTCGCACTTTTGGGTCCGATGCTCTAGGCAAGATCGGGGCGTCACCTGTTCGAACGAACACATGGCGCCCCGAGCAAGGGTCAGAGCTTGCCGTTGCGCTGCTGGACCATCATGAAGGTGTCGTAATTGTATTCGGCCACCTGAGCCCAGAGATAGTGCTCCTTGCGGAACGCTTTGATCGAGTCCCAGATCTTCTTGAACGGCGCGTTCGTGGCCTCCATCTCGGCATAGACCTCGTTCGCCTTCTCGAAGCAAGCCGCCATGATGTCCTGGCTGAACGGACGCAGCTTGGCGCCGCCGGCCACCAGTCGCTTCACCGCCGCTGGATTGAGAGAATCATATTTCTGCAGCATGTTGGCGTCGGCCGCCTGCGCTGCGGTGTGCACCAGCGACTTGTAGGCCGGCGAAAGCTCTTCGTATTTCGCCTTGTTGAACATCAGATGGACCGTCGGTCCGCCTTCCCACCAGCCGGGATAGTAGTAATAGGGCGCGACCTTGTAGAAGCCGAGCTTCTCGTCGTCATAGGGACCGACCCATTCGGCGGCGTCGATCGTGCCCTTTTCCAGAGCGGGGTAGATGTCGCCGCCGGCGATCTGCTGCGGCACGACGCCGAGCTTCTGCACCACTTTGCCGGCAAACCCGCCGATGCGCATCTTGAGGCCGGAAAGGTCAGCAACGGTGTTGATCTCCTTGCGGAACCAGCCACCCATCTGCACACCGGTGTTGCCGCCAGGCAGGCCGAAAAGCCCTTGCGTGGCGAGAAACTCGTTGAACAGGTCGATGCCGCCGCCATGATAATGCCAGGCATTGATGCCGCGCGCGTTAAGGGAGAACGGCACTGCGGCTCCCAGGGCCCATGTCGGGTCCTTGCCCCAGTAATAATATGCCACCGTGTGGCAGGCCTCGACGGTACCGGCCGTGGTGGCGTCGGCGGCCTGCAGGCCGGGCACGAGTTCACCAGCGGCGAAGACTTGCACGGTGAAATTGCCGTCAGTCGCTTCCGACAGCATCTTGGAAAAGACTTCGGCGCCGCCATAGATCGTATCGAGCGATTTCGGGAAGGAAGACGCCAGACGCCACGTCACCTTCGGATTGGACTGGGCGATTGCCGGCGCGGCAAGCGCTGCGGTAGCGGCCGCGGCACCGACGCCGGTTACGCCGGCCTTGCGGATGAATGATCGACGATCCATGCACTTCCTCCCTTTTTGGATCAACAGACCGACATTCGGGAAATCCTCATCGCCCCGGCCGGCTTGGCCGAAACAATACACGGGCAAGGAGTCGAGTCCAGCACGGCAGCGGCATTTGGCGGCGGCATTTGCGGGAAATTCATGGCCTTAGCGCAGATCCTGCAACTATAGTCTAACGCACCGCATCGGCCCGAAAATCGGAATCGATTTTCGGAAAGCACGATGCGTAACTTCAAAAGCGTTAGAGCGTACTTTGTGCGTCCAATTGGACGCACGTCACTCTAATGCCGTGGCCCATGCGACGCGGCGAAACTTGCCATGGCAAAGCGCCTCGGGATCGCCTATTTTGCAGGCAGAATGGTTTTTCGAAGCAGATGAAACCCGGATCAAAAATGCAGCAGCCGCTCGTCGCCATCTCAACCGACGTTCGCCAGTTCGACAACTACACCTGGCATGCCGCCCCGCAGCAATATCTGGAGGCGGCGCTTTCGGGAGCCGGCGTGTTCCCGGTGCTGGTGCCGTCCTTCGGCGACCGGCTCGATTTCGACGAGTTGCTGTCCTCGGTCGACGGCGTCATGGTGACCGGCTCGAAATCCAATGTGCATCCCTCACTCTATGGCGGCGACGCCAGCGAGGCCAACGGTCCCTACGATCCGGCCCGCGACGCCACCACGCTGCCGTTGATCCGCAGGGCGATCGAGCGCGGCGTGCCGCTGCTCGCCATCTGCCGCGGTATACAGGAGATGAATGTGGCGCTGGGCGGCACGCTGGGCACCGAGATTCATGAGCGGGAGGGATCGCTCGACCACCGCGCGCCGGTGAGTGACAATCAGGACGAGCGCTTCGCCATCCACCAGACCATTTCAATCAAGCCTGGAACCTGCCTCGCTGGCGTGTTCGGCACTGGCGACATCAAGGTCAATTCATTGCACCGCCAGGGGATCGACCGGCTCGGTCCGAAACTGCAGGTCGAGGCGGTCGCCGCCGACGGTACAGTCGAGGCGGTTTCGGTTCGCGACGCCCGCGCGTTCGCGGTCGGCGTCCAGTGGCACCCCGAATACTGGGTCAAGTCGGACGACGTCTCGGCCAAGATATTCCGCGCCTTCGGCGACGCGGTGCGCCTGCATGCAGCGGCGAAAGCCGGCGCAAGGGCCGCGGCTGAGTAAATAATCCAATTGCCCGAAATCAGGGATCGGCAGCTGCCAGCGACAGCAGCGGCAAGGCCGGAGCGTAGGATTCGTAGCCATCGCCGTCGGCGACCGAGAACGTGACGATCGGATCGATGCCATCCGCACTGAAGGCAACGGTGCCGTCATCCTGCTCTCGCCAGAATTTTGCGCGCTCGATGCCGGGTAAAATCCGGCGGCAATTGGCGGCGACCGTCAACAACGACAGGCCATACGAAATTTCGGCGCCGCGCTTGACCGCACAAGACGCTTCGTCCCCATTGGCCACCAACCTGTAGTTGCCGGAGGATGGCGCTGGCACATTGGCTGCACGGCCCTCACCGCCACTGTCGTAAAACAACCGAACGCCGCCCAACAGCGCGGCCGCCGTAATCAACGCAGGAAGCGTTTTCATCTATCCGCACCCATGCACTTGGTGATGGATGCACAATCATTTCAAAGCGTTAAGCTGGCGTTAATAGGTGTGGCAGCCCTTGTTCAGCGCCGTGCTCTGACCTTTTCGGTCTCCGGCACGGGGGTGAGCGCCCGTCCCTCCGAGAACCAGGAAACCAGATTGTCGACACACAGATCCGCCATGCCGCGGCGGGTGTGCTCGGATGCCGAACCGACATGCGGCAAAAGCGACGTGTTGGGAGCGTCGAGCAGTGGCTGAGGCACGTTCGGTTCGTCGGCGAAGACATCGAGCCCGGCGGCGGCAATGGTTTTGTTGGCGAGTGCCGCGGCAAGTGCTGCCTCGTCCACCGTACTGCCGCGGCCGATATTGACGAAGACGCCGTTCGGGCCGAGCGCCGCAAGGATTTCGGCATTGACCGCCTTTTCGGTCGACGCGCCGCCTGGCGCCACCGAGATCAGCGTGTCGACCGCGCTGGCCAGACCTTTCAACGTCGGGTGGTAGTCATAAGACAAGCCTTCAACCCGGCGCCGGTTGTGATAGGCGATCGACGATAGGCCGAACGCCTCCAGCCGCCGGGCAATGGCCAGGCCGATACGGCCCATGCCGAAAATGCCAACCGCGCGGCCGCGCAAGGTCAGCCGGCTTAAGGGATAGTTGCCCTTACGCACCCAGTTGCCGTCGCGCAGCCAGGTCTCGGCGCGCGGCAGTTCGCGGATGGTGTTGATCAACAGTCCGATCGCCGTGTCGGCGACCTCCTCTGTCAGCACGTCGGGCGTGTTGGTGACCATGATGCCGCTCTGCGCCGCATGGCGGGCATCGACCGAATCGTAGCCGACGCCGAAATTTGCGATGATCTCAAGGTTTGGCAGCGCGTCGATGAAGGCAGCGTTGATGCCGCCGAACGAGGCGATGCCACGCACCGTCCGGCGCATATCATCGGTGACCAAGGATGGATCGGCGCGCTCGACCCTGACTGGCTGGAACGTCCGGTCGATGCGGCCGATCGCATGGTCGTTGAACTGGCCCGGCACCAGAATGGCGACGGGCAGCGATTGTTCGGCTTTTGTCATGCACGCTCCACCGGCTTGCCGGTCGACTGGCGCACATGCAGTTCCGGCTTGATCAGTTCCTGCGACGGCCGCACCGTCTGTCCGTTGAGCTTGTCGAGCAGCGCGCTGGCGGCGCGCCGGCCAACCTCGCGCTGGCCGTTCCAGACTGTGGTCAACGCCGGTGTCGCGATTGCCGCCTCCTCGAGATCGTCATAACCGGTGACCGAGATGTCGACACCCGGCACCAGCCCGGCCCGCGCTATGCCGTTCATCAGGCCGATGGCGACAAGATCATTCCAGCAGCAGGCAGCGGTTGGCTTGTCTTTTAGCGCCAAAAACTGTCCTGCTGCCTCGAAACCTGCCTGCTTGGTGCGCGGGCCGGCGATGCGCCAGGACGGCCTGACCTCGAGCCCGGCAGCCTCCATGGCGTTGACATAGCCCTGGTAGCGGTCGCGGCCGGTCGAGGTCTGGTCGGTGCCGCCGATCATGGCGATGCGCTTGTGGCCGAGCGAAATCAGATGGTTGGTGGCAAGCCCGGTGCCATAGGCATCGTCGCCGCGAAATACCGGCACGTCGGCGCCCTCGACGGTGCGCGCGATCAACACCGCTGGCAGGCCGTTTTCCTCGGCCATGATGATGTCTTCGGGCGGCGTGCCGATGGCCGGCGACATGATGACGCCGTCGGCACCGAGTTGCAGAAGCGTGTCGATGAAGGTGCGCTGCTTTTCGAGCTGGTCGTAATGGTTCGACAGGATGAAGGTCTGCCGGCTGCGGTCGAGCTCGCTTTCGATCGAGCGCAGTATCTCGGCGAAGAAGGGGTTCATGATGTCGTGGACGACGACGCCGACGATGCCCGAGCGCGAGGTGCGCAGGCTGGCGGCGCGGCGGTTGTAGATATAGCCGATGGCGCGGGCGTGTTCCTTGATGCGGTCGCGCGTGGCGCCTGCGACCAGCGGGCTGTCGCGCAGCGCCAGCGAAACCGTCGCCGTGGACACGCCCAGCGCATCCGCGATCGTCGAAAGCTTGATCTTCTGTGCCAGCCCTTCGCTCCCCGATCGTTTTTTTAAACTGTTTAAAAACGGCCTTATGCCATCGATCGAGAGCAAATCAAAGTTTTTTCGCCAGTGTTTCCGCCTCCGCGTCCAGTGCCGCATGATTGCGCAGGCGAAGCCGGTGTTCGCGATGGACGATATAGAGGCCACTGGCGACGATGACGGCGGCGCCAATCAGCGTCCAGCGGTCGGGAAACTGGCTGAAGACGAGCCAGCCGGAAATGATCATCCAGATCATCTGCGAATAGGGATAGGGGGCGAGCGCCGTGGTGGTCGCAAGCCGGTAGGCCTGCACCAGGAGCCAGTGGCCGATGCCACCGAAGACGCCCAGCATCAGCAGGATGAACCAATGCCAGCCGTCATGGGGCAGGGAAAATGAGAATGGCAGCAGGGGCAAAAGCACGACGGCCGGCCCCAGCGCCGAAAACAGGATGAGGCTCTCCGCGGTTTCCGTCGCCGCCAGGCGACGCGTCATGATGACGTAGAGGCAATTCGACAGTATCGAGCAAATGGCGAATACATGCCCGATGCCGAAGGCGCCGACGCCGGGACGGGTGATGATGAGAACTCCGACAAAGCCCGTCAGGATCGCCAGCCAGCGGCGCCAGCCTGCCCATTCGCCAAGCAGGGGGCCGGCGAGTGCGGTGATTATCATCGGCCCGAAGAAATAGATCGACGTGGTTTCCGCAAGCTGCAAGGTCTGCAGGGCGAGAACGTTGAAAATAGTCGATCCGAACAGGAACAGACCGCGCGCAACCTGCGCCTGCAAGTTGACGGGACGAAAGCGCACCGGCTCGCGCCATCCACGCAGAAAGATACCGACAAGCAGGACATGGACGGCAAAGCGAGTCCAGGCGACGATCAGCGCCGAGACCCCGGCAAGGACAAGATATTTGCTGCTGGTGTCGAGGAAGGTGAAGAATACATAGACCGAAAGCATGCAGAGGATCGCCGCCGGAGGCGTCGCGCTTTCGTCTTGTTTTGGGGGAGGACTCAATTTCAGGCCGGGTACTGAGATAGAGGCCTACCTTTGCGGGAATTGGGACCTGCCGGCAAGCCAATTGTCGCTTGATGCCGAGCCAAAGGGAACTGGTACAATAATAGCCGCCAACAGGCTTAGTTATTGTGCTGCAAGCTGTTACTGCGGATCAGGCACAGGGCTAGGCGTGCATGCGGGCGCCCTTGGTGATCTTGTCGACCAGCTTCTTGTCGGCGCGCAGCGCGATGCCGACGACCTTGGCGTCGTCAGGCGCGAATTTCGCAAAGACGGCGCGGTTCGCTGTGTCGTGGCCGGTCGAGAACATCTCCTGGACATAGAGTGACGTCATCACGCCGCGCTCAAGCGCGCGCCGATGGATCGCACCAAGCGTCGGTTGGTCGGCCGACAGCACGATGACCGGCTGGATCGAGAGCGGGTTGTAGATATTGCCGGCGCGGTCCCGGTAGGGCTCACCGATGATGTCGGGAAATTGTGCGACGATGCCGCTGGTCAGGAAGGCAGTGACATTGAGCTTCTGCCAGACGGGAAGGTCATCCCCCAGCACGATTGCAAATTTTGTATCGAACATGAGACAGTCACCAGAACATGATTGAAGCGATGCCACACGATCTAGGCCAGCAGGCCCGCCAGGGTCTTGAACGTTTGTGCGCCAACGCAGCCGACGATTGCATCGTCTCGGCGCCCGGAGCTGCCGGCATGGAGCGCATAGAGGCACGATTCCACGGCAGCGCCTTCGATCTCCACCGCCACGACACCTATGCAATCGGGGTGACGCTCTCTGGCGTGCAGCGCTTCCGCTATCGCGGTGCGATGCGGCACAGTCTGCCTGGCCAGGTCATCGTGCTCCATCCCGACGAATTGCACGATGGCGGCGCCGGCACCGAGGATGGTTTGCGCTACCGGATGCTCTATCTCGAGCCGTCGCTGATGCTGGACTGCCTTGGCGGCGCGTCACTGCCTTTCGTCAGGGATGCCGTGGTGAGCGACCGCGCTTTCTGCACGACGCTGCTGTCGGCACTGGCACCGCTGGACCGGGAACTGGACGAGCTGTTTGTCGTCGATTTCATGGCGCAGCTCACTCAATGCCTTCGCCGGCACGCCGGCCAGCCGGCTAAGCCGATGGCAAAAACGGCCTGGCGTGCCGCCAGCCTGGCGCGCGACTATCTGGAGGAGAATGCCGGACGCACGGTACGCTCCGAGGAGCTGGAGGCGATCACCGGGCTCGACCGCTATAGGCTGTCGCGGCACTTCCGCGCTACTTTCTCGACCAGCCCGCACCGTTTCCTGCTCATGCGGCGGCTGCAACGGGCGCGCCGGATGATCGAGGCAAACGAGCCGCTGGCGGAGATCGCGGTCGCCGCCGGTTTCAGCGACCAGAGCCATTTCATCAGGCATTTCAAGAAGGCGTTCGGCGTTACGCCGGGACGTTGGTCGGCGCTGATCCGCCGGAGCTAATGCATGTCGCCCAAAAGTGTAGGCAGCCAGTCGTTGATCAGTCGTCGAGGTCGGTGTCGTCGTCGAGGAGCACTATGTCCTCATTGGAAAGATTGGCCTCGATGCGGGCGAGCAATTTGAACAGCGCCTTCTGGTCCTTCTTGTCGAGGCCCTTCAGCGCCTGCTTTTCGGTCTTTTTCACCGATTTCTCGATGGCGTGAATGATTTCGCGACCGGTGTCGGTCAGGAAGATATGCGCCTGACGGGCATCGTTTACCGAAGCGCGCTTTTCGAGGAAGCCCTGCGCCTGCAGCCGGTTGATGGTCTTGGTGATGGTCGGCGGGCGCACGCCAAGGCGGCCGGCTAGATTGCCTGGCGTCTGGCCGTCCTCGCGATCGAGCGCCAGCATGATCTGGTCCTGGCCGGCATAGAAGCCGTGCGCCAGGAGTCGCGCGGCAAGTGCCGTTCGCGCCAGCCGTGCCGCCGAATGCAGCCGGCTCATTGTCGCAGTCTTGTCCGCCTTGGCCATGGTCATCCCTCTTGGGCCGAACCGGTGCGAGCAGCATAGAAGCTGCTGGCCGGCTGGCAATCGACGATCAAAAAAATCCGGCGCCGAGAAACAGCTTTGCCGGCAAGCATTGCGATGTCCGCCGTGGTGATGCCAGATGTTTATTTCAGTTAGATGACAAAGGACTTTGGCGGCCCGGGAGACTTTGCCGCGCGGCGACACACACCCCGAAACCGGCCGCTCAACCTGCCTTCACAGCGACGACCAACAGGGCTTGGTAGGAGGCGTCCGCCACCTCGCGCAGCGCCGCTTGCGACAGCGGTCCGGCCCGGCGCGCGATGCCGTCCCGAACATTCGGCGTGTCGCGCTTGCCGGGGCGATCATTGTAGGGCGCGATCCTGGCAAAGATGTCGTTGCTCAGGCTATCGGGGAAAAACATCTGACCGGTCATCACCGACTTGTCGTCGGGGAAGACCTTGAAGTGGATGTGGGTGGTGCGGCCGCGATACCAGCCGGGATAGATTGTAGCGAAGGAGACGATGCCGCTCTCGTCGGTCTTTTGCCAGCCGCGCAGAAAACTCTGACCAGAAGTGTCGATATCCTGGCCGTCGCCTTGCCCGGGATAACCGGAATAATGCCCTTGCGCATCACAATGCCAGATGTCGACGCGCGCGCCGGCAAGCGCCCGACAGGCAGCATTGACGACCTGCAGTCGCACATTGAGGCCAATGCCCTTTTTGCCCTCAGTGATATGGGTGCGTTCGAGCTTCGGGTCGAAATAGAACGGACCCTCGGTCACTTCCGGCGTGAGGGTGCAGACACCGGCGCCTGCGTCGAACAGGGCGAGACCGGCATAAGGCGAAGCTGGCGCGGCCGTGGCTGCGGCCGGCAGGAAGGCGCCGCCGCCGGCGGTCACGGCGATGAGGCCGAGCGCCTGACGCCTGCTCAAGGGCATTTTGGGTGGCTTGTCGGACATCTGGCCCCTCTCGCACCAGCCTCTTTGGCCCAGTGGTTTGCCGCGTGCAAAAGCCCGGCGCACACCCTATATGGAGCCGACAATCTCCTTTTCGAGGTCCAGATTCTTCGAGGCAAGACATGAGCGATGCACAGACGACGCAGATTCCCGTAACCGTCCTCACCGGCTATCTCGGCGCCGGCAAGACGACGCTGCTCAACCGCATCCTCTCGGAAAACCATGGCAAACGCTATGCCGTCATCGTCAACGAATTCGGCGAGATCGGCATCGACAATGAGCTGATCGTGGAATCCGATGAGGAAATCTATGAGATGAACAATGGCTGCGTCTGCTGCACGGTGCGCGGTGACCTGATCCGCGTCGTTGAAGGCCTGATGCGCCGGCCCGGCCGTTTCGATGCCATCGTGGTCGAAACGACCGGCCTCGCGGACCCCGTGCCGGTGGCGCAGACCTTCTTCATGGACGACGATGTGCGCTCCAAGACCAAGCTCGATGCTGTGGTGACATTGGTCGACGCCAAGCACCTGCCGCTGCGGCTGAAAGATTCCCGCGAAGCCGAGGACCAGATCGCCTTTGCCGATGTCGTCGTGCTCAACAAGACCGATCTGGTGACGCCGGAGGAGCTCGCCAAGGTCGAGGCGACCATTCGCGCGATCAACCCGGCGGCCAGGATCCATCGCACGACGCGCGCCGGCGTGGCACTGTCGGAGGTTCTCGATCGCGGCGCCTTCGATCTTGCCCGGGCTCTCGAGAACGATCCGCATTTCCTCGAGGCACATGACGATCATCATGATCATGACCACGACCATCACGATCACGACGGCCATGATCACCACCATCATGACCATGATGGGCATGACCATCATCATCATGATCACGCCCACCCTTCCGACATCCATGACGTGACGGTACAGTCAGTGTCGCTGCGCGGCGGCGAGATGGACCCGAAGAAATTCTTCCCGTGGATCGAGAAAGTCACCCAGATGGAAGGCCCGAACATCCTGCGGTTGAAGGGCATCATCGCGCTCAAGGGTGACGACGAGCGCTATGTCATCCAGGGCGTGCACATGATCATCGAGGGCGACCACCAGCGCGCCTGGAAGGATGGCGAGAAGCATGAGAGCCGGCTGGTGTTCATCGGCCGCGAACTCGACGCCGAGCGGCTGAGGAACAGCTTCGAGGCCTGCCAGGTGTAGCGGCGGGACTACTCGATAGGGAGCAGGCGATGCCCAGATCCACCGACAGCGAAACGGAGCCTGACGCCGAGATCGCCATCGATGCGGTCGAGTTGGTGAAGGCATCTGCTCCCGATTTCGCGCGTATCCTCGATCTGTTGGACCACCCGCCCAACCCCAACGCCAGGCTGCGGGCGGCGATAGCGGCCTTGCCAGATATTCTGTAACGCTTTCGTCCTGACACGAGGAGCCGATCGTGATCGGACATCCTCCAGCGCCTTGCGACTGCCAGCCGCTTGCCGGGGCGGGAAACGTCGAGTAAGCCCCCTGAGCCAACTTTCAATTTCGTCCTGTTGAACAACGACAATCATGCCCACAGTCGCCCCTCTAGATCTCGAAGGCCACTGCGTCGCTGCCGTCTTCCTCGACGACGTGCCGCATTTCGCGCTGGCCGACGGCACAGTCCACCGGCTGGACCATGGCCACAAGACCGTGCAAGCCAATGACGGGCTGCTCGCTGCCTTCCATGATGCGGCTAACGACCGGCTGATCACTGGCGGCGAGGACGGCAAGGTCTTTGCCATTGCCGCTGGCGGCAACGCTGCGGAATTGGCGAGCGCCGGCAAGAAGTGGATCACCAGCGTCGCCGCCGGGCCGCAAGGCGCCATCGCCTTCGCCTCGGGCAAGACCGCCTATGTACGCTTTGCCGATGGCAAGACGAAAGAGTTTGCGCATCCGCGCTCGGTCGAGGGACTGGCGTTTTCGCCGAAAGGCATGCGCTTTGGCGTCGCCCGCTACAACGGCGCGACGCTGCATTTTCCGGCGGCCGAGGGCAAGCCGGTCGAGCTCGAATGGGCCGGCGCGCACACCGGCATCACCTTCTCGCCGGACGCCGCCTTCCTCGTCACCACGATGCAGGAGAACGCCCTGCATGGCTGGAAGCTCGCCGACGGCAAGCACATGCGGATGAGCGGCTATCCCGGCAAGGTCAAAAGCCTGTCGTGGAGCGTCAAGGGCAAATGGCTGGCGAGTTCCGGCGCGCCGGCGGCGATCGTCTGGCCGTTTTCGAGTAAGGACGGCCCGATGGGCAAGGCGCCGCTGGAGCTCGGCACGCGCGGCAACGCCATGGTGACCACGGTCGCCTGCCATCCAAGCCAGGATGTCGTGGCCGTCGGCTATGACGACGGCATGGTAATGGCGGTGCGCTTTGCCGACGCCAAGGAGGTGCTGCTGCGCCGGCCGGGCAAGGGCGCCATCACCGCGATGATGTGGGACAGGCAAGAGCGCCGTGTTGTCTTCGGCAGCGCGGCCGGCGACTGCGGCGTCATCGATATCTCCGCCTAGTTCGAGAAAAGTTATTCGGCTCCACAGGATACCTTGCCTTTGAGTTCAACCGGCTTGCCGTCCTTGTCCGCGTCCGCCGCGGCGTCATAGATAGCCAGCGTATATTGGCCGTCATAGACGCCCTCGTCGCCGGCCTTGGTCAGGATCGTCAGTTCGACAGAGCTGTAGGTGTCTGCGACCTGGTGCTCGCGGTAGATGTTCAGCCGCAATTCCTTGCCGTCGAGCCAGTATTGCGCCAGGTTTGAATCCTCAAAGACCGTCTTGCGCCGACTGTCGCCGGCCGGTCGGGCCTTGATTTCGAGATCGCCGCGAAAATTGAAGGTCGGCCCGCCCATGCCCCTTGTAACGCCGGCCTCGACCTGAAATTCCACGGCCGTATCGTCGGCGGAACACCAGATGCCGCCGCTCGCGAAGGCCGTGCCGACCGACGACAGCAGCACTGTTACGCAGATGATTCCCCGCATTTTCTTCCCCCAAGCCACGAACCCTGTCCCATTGACGCCGGAAGGCGATCCGGGGTCAAGCATCAGTTCTCTTCAGTCGCTGAACTATTGCAGGGTCGCGCGGCCAATTGCGGTTCCGGATGCCAACTGGCTAGAATGACGCACGAGAGAGAACCCTCATGGATACGATCGACCATTCGAAGACCGCGGCCGGCGGCATCAGCGCCGCCCGCATCGCTGAGCTGCGCAAGGTAGAGGCTGCAGTCTTCCGCCAGGCGCGGCCGAAATCGGCGGCAAAGGTCGGCAACGGCCTGCCCGGCTTCTTCGGCGGCGTGCCGATGCACTGGATGAACGACTGGCCGACGCCGTTTCCAATCCTGGTCGAAAGCGCCAAAGGCGCCACGATCACCGATATCGACGGCAACCGGCTGGATGATTTCTGCCTTGGCGACACCGGCTCGATGTTCGGCCATTCGCCGCCGCCGGTCGCCCGCGCCATCCGCCGGCAGGCCGGACGCGGCTTGACCTACATGCTGCCCAGCGAAGATGCGCTGGCCATCGGCCCGCTGCTGCAACAGCGCTTCGGCCTGCCTTTCTGGCAGATCGCGACGACGGCGACCGACGCCAACCGCTTTGCGCTGCGTGTTGCCCGCGCCGTCACCGGCCGCGAGAAGATCCTGGTCTTCAACGGCTGCTATCACGGCTCCGTCGACGAGACGATGGTGCGGCTGGTCGACGGCAGGCCGGCCAACCAGCCTGGACTGGCCGGTGAATTTCGCGACCTGACAAGGGCGACCGAAATCATCGAGTTCAACGACCTGCCGGCGCTCGAGGCCGCGCTCCGGACCAGGGATATCGCCTGCGTCATCACCGAGCCGGTGCTGACCAATTCCTGCATGGTGCTGCCAGAACGCGGCTTCCACGATGCGCTGCGGCGGCTCACAAGTGCGGCTGGTACGCTGCTTCTGATCGACGAGACGCACACGATCTCGACCGGCCCCGGCGGTTACACCAGGGCATATGGGCTGGAGCCGGACCTGTTCGTATTGGGCAAGCCGATCGCCGGCGGCGTGCCGGCCAGCGTGTGGGGGATGAGCGAGGACGTTGCCACGCGCTATGCCGCCTATAACAAGGTGAAGGAGCCGGGCTATTCAGGCATGGGCACGACGCTGTCGGGCAATCCGCTGCAATTCGCGGCGATGCGCGCCACGCTGGAAGAGGTGATGACCGACGAGGCCTACAGCCATATGGATCATTTGGCGCGACGGCTCGACGCCGGGCTGACCGCCGTCATCGACCGCTACCGCCTGCCCTGGCATGTCGCCCGTGTCGGCGCACGCGTCGAGTTCATCTGCGCGCCCGGCCCGCTGAGGAATGGCGGCGAAGCGGAAGCGGCGCATGCGCCCGAACTCGAAGCGGCGATCCATGTCGCGCTGGTCAATCGCGGCGTGCTGATTGCACCCTTCCATAACATGATGCTGATCTCGCCGGCGACGAGTGCGGCCCAGGTGAACCGGCTGACCACCGCCTTCGCGGCGGTTGCGGCCAGGCTCACGGCGTGAGACAAGCTTGCAGCATGAGAGAAGCACGCAAGCCAGATTTGAGTTCCATAGTGACGTCGCCTTCGGGTTCCACGCCCGCCGAGGCGCGAACCTTTCTCGACGCCCATCCCGAGATCGAAGCCTTCGATATCGTGCTGACCGACGCCAACGGTGTCGGGCGCGGCAAGATCGTGCGCCGACACGAGCTGATGAGCATCTTCGAGGGCGGCCGGCACATGCCGATCTCGATCCTCGGCCTCGATATCACCGGCGAGGACGTGCACGAGACGGGGCTGATCTGGACGACCGGCGACGGCGATCTCAGGGCATGGCCGATCCCCGGCACGCTGGTGCCGCTGTTCGGTACGCAGCCGCCGCGCGGCCAGGTGCTGATGGCGATGTACCATCTCGATGGCCAGCCGATGTCGTCGGATCCACGGCTGGCGCTGGCCAGGCAGGTGGACATACTGGCGGCCAAGGGGCTCTATCCGGCCGGCGCCTTCGAGCTCGAATTCTTCCTGCTCGCCAACGACCGGGATGGCGACGGCAAAGTGCAGCCGGCGAACGCCGTGCTCGACGGCCGCCGCTCGGCCAAGACCGAGGTCTATTCCGTCGATCATCTGCACGGCATGGAGCCGCTGTTCTCCGACATCTACGCCGCGGCCAGGGCGCAAGGCATTCCGGCCGAGACTGTCATTTCCGAATATGCGCCGGGCCAGTACGAATTGACGCTCAACTACCGCAAGGATGTGATGCGGGCGGCCGACGACCTCGTCATGCTGAAGCGGCTGGTGCGGGCACAAGCGCGCCGTCACGGCGTCACCGCCTGCTTCATGGCCAAGCCGATCGAGAAATATGCCGGCTCCGGCATGCATTTCCACGTCTCGCTGCAGGACAAGGTGGGCCGGAACGTCTTTGCCGAAGCCGGTGGCGAGAGCTGGTCGCTGCCGTTGCTGCAGGGGCTCGGCGGTCTCATCCAGACCATGGCGGAATCGATGCTGGTGTTCGCGCCACACGCCAATTCATGGCGACGCTTCGTTTCGCAATCCTACGCCCCGGTGGCACCGACCTGGGGCGTCAACAACCGTTCGGTGGCGCTGCGCGTACCGGCGGGCGATGCCAAAAACCGCCGCATCGAGCACAGGCCATCGGGCGTCGACGCCAATCCCTATCTGGTAGCGGCGACTGTGCTGGCCGGAATCGTCAAGGGCCTCGACGAAGGGCTCGATCCCGGCCCCGAAACCACCGGCAATGGCTACGAATCGGCAATCACGCGCACAACGATGCCGGTGGACTGGCGTGCCGCGATCGAGGCGGCGAGAGCGTCGACTTTCCTGAAAGGCGCGCTCGGTGAAGATCTGCACCGGACATTCGTGGCGATCAAGCAATCCGAATATCTGCGCGTCGCGCGCACGGTCAGCGAACTGGATTACCACCTCTATCTGCACGAAGTGTGAGGGGAAGCCTCGCGACTTCAGCGAACGAGTATCGCCCGGAGATCGTTGACATTCGTGCCGGTCGGGCCGGGCACAAAGAGATCGCCTGTCGCATTGAACGCCATCCAGGCATTGTTGCCGGCAAGCATGGCCTTGGCATCGATACCTGCTGCTCTCATCCGCGACACCGTCGAACCGTCGGCAAAGGCGCCGGCATTGTCCTCCGAACCGTCGATGCCATCGGTGTCGGCGGCCAGTGAGTGGATGCCTTGTGTGCCGTTGATGCCGATGGCGAAGGCGAGCAGGAACTCCGAGTTGCGGCCGCCCTTGCCTTTGGCCCGCAAAGTCACCGTGGTCTCACCGCCGGACAGGATGAGCACCGGCTTCGGAAATGGCCGGTTGCGCGTTGCCACCTCTCGCGCGATGGCGGCATGGACGCCGCCGACCTCGCGCGCTTCGCCCTCGATGGAATCTGACAGGATGACCGCCTCGACGCCCTGGCGCCTGGCTTCCGCAGCCGCCGCTTCCAGTGATACACCTGCCGAGGCGATCAGATGCACTTCATTGCGCGAAAAGCGCGGATCGTCGGCGCGCGGCGCATCGGCAGCCGGAGAATTGATATGCGCCATGACGGAAGCCGGCAATTTCATGCCATAGGCGGCGATCGATGCCAGCGCATCCTCGCGGCTGCCGGCATCGGGAACGGTCGGACCGGATGCGACCATCGCCGGATTGTCGCCAGGGATATCGGATACCACCAGCGACACCACTTTTGCCGGATAGGCAGCGGCGGCCAGCCGCCCGCCCTTGATGGTGGAAACATGCTTGCGGATGGTGTTCATCAACGCGATCGGCGCGCCCGAGGCGAGCAGCGCCTCGTTGACGGCGATCTCGTCGGCCAGCGTCAGGCTGCCGGCCGGGGACGGCAGCAGCGCCGAGCCGCCACCCGAAATCAGCGCCACGACCAGGTCGTCCTCAGTCAACCCCTGGACCTTCGCCAGCAGGCGACGCGAGGCTTCCAGGCCTGCAGCGTCCGGCACCGGATGCGCTGCCTCGATGATCTCGATGCGCTCGCATTTCGCGCCATAGCCGTAGCGGGTGACGACCAGTCCATCGATCGGCCCGTCCCAAGCTTTCTCGAAAGCCGCCGCCATCTGCGCCGAGCCTTTTCCCGCGCCAACGACGATTGTGCGCCCCTTTGGCTTTGCCGGCAAATGATCCCTGATGGTTCGTTCGGGATCGGCGGCGGCGACAGCGGCATTGAAGATCGAGGTGAGGAAGGTTTTGGGGTCGATCTCTGTCATTTTGCTTCCGGCGGCAATGTCAGATCACGCCCGTCAAGGCCGAGATGCTCGCATAGCGCATCGATAACGACGCCATGGTCCTCGCGTTCGGGCAGGCCGGAGACGGCGATCACACCGACGACGCCGGCGCCCTTGACCGTTATGGGAAAGCCGCCGCCGGCCAGCACATAGTCTGCAATATCCAGCCCTTCGCCGACCTTGAAGCTGCGCTCGGGGCGCTGCTGCTCCAGAACCATGCGATAGGTGCTCCTCAGATAGCGCCGCACCACATTGATCTTGCGCCGCGCCCAGTCCGGATTGGAGGCATTCGAGCCAGGCATCGCGGCATAGAACAGCGGCCGGTCGAAGGTTCTGATATCGACGATGATAGGCAGGTCTTCCCTGAGCGCCCGATCGCGGATCGCCGAGCCGAGCTTGAAGGCGACGGCCTCGTCGAAGGCGGGGAAGACGAGCGTGGCTTCCTGTTTCTTGATCAGAGCGATGTCGTCCGCAACGGCCATGTCGTTTCCCTGTCAATTTCGCCGCACGCTTTGACCGATGGCTGCCGCCAGGTCAAGCGATCAGTAGGGAGAGTGCTAAGCCGCCATGTCGCTCTTCGCCGCCCGGCCTGCGACATAGACCTCGCGCACGGCGCGGTCGTCACCCATCGTCTGCAGGAGAAACAGTTCCTCCGCCAGAGTCTCAATGGTTTCCATCCTAAGCCGCATCGCTGGCGTGGCCCGCGCGTCGAGCACGACGATGTCGGCGTCGGTGTTCAGGTCCAGCGTGCCGACCATTTCCACGACCGACAGCGCCTCGGCATTGCCGCGGGTGAGCTGCCAGAAGGACTGGAACGGATTGAGCTTCTCGCCGTTCAGCGCGATGACCTTGTAGCCCTCGTCCATGGTGCGCAGCATCGAATAGTTGGTGCCGCCGCCGACATCGGTGGCGGCGGCGATACGAAGTGCCTTGTCACGCCTGCGGTGGCGCTGATAGTCGAACAGGCCAGAGCCAAGGAACAGGTTCGATGTCGGGCAGAAGACGGCAATCGAGCCCGAGTCCGAAATCGCATCGGCCTCCCGTTCCGACAGATGGATGCAGTGGCCGAGCAGACTCCTTGTACCCAGCAGCCCATAATGTTCGTAGATGTCGGTGTAGTCGCGCGACCAGGGGTAGAGATCCTGCGTAAAGGCAATCTCGGCGTGGTTTTCCGACAGATGCGTCTGCATGTGCAGGTCGGGATGCTCGCGGCAGAGCGCGCCCGCCATCTCCAGTTGTTCGGGCGACGAGGTGATGGCGAAGCGCGGCGTGATGGCATAAAGCTGGCGCCCCTTGCCATGCCACTCGGCGATCAGCGCCTTGGTGTCGTCATAGCCCGATTGCGGCGTGTCGAGCACGCCTTCAGGCGCATTGCGGTCCATCATCACCTTGCCGGCGATGTTGAGCATGTTGCGGTGATGCGACTCGGCAAAGAACGCCTCGGCCGAGGCCTTGTGCACCGAGCAATAGGCGGCGACCGTCGTCGTGCCATGGCGCACCATCTCGTCGAGGAACAACCTGGCGATGCGACGGCCGTGCTGGGCGTTCTGGAATTTTGTTTCCTCGGGAAACGTGTAGGTGTTCAGCCAGTCAAGCAGTTCGGCGCCATGGGAGGCAATGACCTGCATCTGCGCAAAATGCACATGCGCATCGATAAAGCCCGGCAGCAGCAGATGCGGCCGGTGGTCGATTCTTTTGACCCCTTGGCTGGCCTGTTTTTCGACCTCGGCATAGGCGCCGGCAGCGACGATCCGGCCGTCGCGGATCAGCAGACCGCCATCCTCCTCGTAGCGCCAGGCGGTATGATCGTCGATGGTCTCGGGCCAGCGCAAGAAGGACAGCGTGCGGCCGCGCAGCAGTATGGATGTCATGCTATTTCCCTGCGCCCTCGAACCAGCTCACCAGCAGCGCCCGCTCTTTATCGCTGATCTCGGTGACATTAGCCGGCGGCATGGCGTGGCTGCGACCGGCTTGCAAATAGATTTCGCGGGCATGCTTGGCGATGGCTGCGTCGGTGTCCAACACGACACCTTTCGGCGCCTGGTAGACGCCCTCGTAGACCGGCTCCTGCGCATGGCACATCGAGCAGCGGCCAAGCACAATATCGCGCACGGCTGGGAAATCCGCCGAAGCGATATAGACCTCTGCTGCCGAGGACGCCTTGGCCTCGCCGGTCAGCACCTTGGGCGCCGTCGACAGCCAGATGATGATGACGAACAGGATGGCAGCGGCGAGCCAGGTCCAGGTCGGGTTGCCCTTGCGCGCATGGACGGTGTTGAAATAGTGCCGGATCAAAACGCCGATGATGAACACCAGCGAGGCGATGACCCAGTTGAATTCGGTGGCGAATGCCAACGGGTAATGGTTCGAAAGCATCAGGAACAGGACAGGCAGCGTCAGGTAATTGTTGTGGAGCGAGCGCTGTTTGGCGATCTTGCCGTATTTCGGATCAGGTTTCCTGCCAGCGATCAGGTCGGCGACGACGATCTTCTGGTTTGGAATGATGACCATGAAGACATTGGCCGACATGATCGTGGCGGTGATGGCGCCGAGATGCAGGAAGGCGGCGCGGCCGGTGAACAGATGGGTGAGCCCCCAGGCGATGAACACCAGTACGCCATAGAGTACCAGCATCAGGCCGGTGTCGCTTTTTCCCAATGGAGATCGGCAGAGCAGATCGTAGACCACCCAGCCGACGCCGATGGTGGCCAGCGACAGCAGGATGCCTGTAGGCACCGACATTGGCAGCACATTCGGGTCGATCAGGAACAGGTCGGCGCCGGCGTAGTAGACGACGCACAGCATGGCGAAGCCCGACAGCCAGGTGGCGTAGGATTCCCATTTGAACCAGGTCAGATGTTCGGGCATTTCGGCCGGCGCCACCAGATATTTCTGGATGTGGTAGAAGCCGCCACCATGCACCTGCCATTCCTCGCCGAAGGCACCGACGGGCATGCCCGGACGCTGGCGCAGGCCAAGATCGAGCGCGACGAAGTAGAAGGACGAGCCGATCCAGGCGATGCCGGTGATGACGTGCAACCAGCGCACGGCAAAACTCAGCCAGTCCCAGAAAATCACGAAATCCATCATTGAAGTCGTCCCTGCCGATCAGGTGACTTTACGGTGTGGAGCGCAAACGGAAAGAGGCGAGGTGTACGATGACTTTCAAAAAAAATTGGAAAATACTAAGGTCATCTCACGCAGCCGCATGAGAGCCACGAAGCCGCATGGCCTATCTCGACAACATCGCCGTCTTCGTCCGCGTCGTCGAGCTAGGCAATCTCTCGGCGGCGGGTCGCGACATGCGCATTTCGCCGGCGGTCGCCTCCAACCGCATCAAGGAGTTGGAGAAGCATCTTGGCGTCAGGCTGTTCAACCGCACGACCAGGCAATTGATGCCGACCGAGCATGGCACGGTTTTTTATTCGGGCGCCAAGCAGGTGCTGGAAGCGATCACCGAGGCGGAAGCCGCGGTCAGCGCCTTGTCGGGCCAGCCGCGCGGGACCATTCGCGTCACGGCGCCCCTGGGTCTTGGCCGCAGGCTGGTGGCGTCAGGCATTCCCGATTTCCACGACAAATACCCTGATATCGAGGTACGGCTCAGGCTTTCCGATCACAATGTCGACATCATGAAGGAAGGCATCGATGTCGCCTTCCGGCTGGGCATCATCGAGGATTCCAGCCTCAGGATGCGCGGCATCATGGAATGCGAGCGGGTTCTGGTGGCGGCGCCGAAATATCTGGAGGCGCGCGGCGAACCGGCCGAGCCGCAGGAATTGATCGGCAAAAAGCACGACTGCCTGATGCTGCGCTATTCCGGTGCGCGCGAATATGTGTGGACGCTGCAGACGGCAGACGGGCCGCGGAAGTTCGAGGTGCACGGCCCCTACGACACCGACGATGGCGATGTGCTGACCGGCTGGGCGCTGTCGGGCCGCGGCATCATCAACAAGCCGCGTTTCGAGGTCGAGCCATTCATCCGCGACCGGCGGCTGAAGGTGATCCTCGCCAACACGCCGCCGACACCGGTGCAGTTCGCCGCGGTCTATCCGCACAAGAAGCTGCAGGATCCAAAGGTGCGGCTTTTGCTCGACTTCATGGCCGAACGCTGCCAGCGCCTGATCAAGGATATTCTGGCCGGCAAGTGAAGGGCTCCTGGCCCATTCGACGGGGTTGCCTTACACGGAGGCGGACTTAGGTTCGCATACACCGCCTATGGCGATGGCTGCGCGATCCATGGCGGCCGACCATCCCTGACGAGCAAGACCACAATGCATCTCGCCGTTTCGCTCAACATTGCCGCTGCAGCCGGGCAGGCCACCCAGCTGACTTTCAGCGACATAGCCAGCTTTGTCCGGCAGTTGGAAGCGGTTGGGCTGGATATGGTTGTCCTTGCCGACGGCGTGCCTGGCAACGGCGGATCGAGAAGCCCGTTCGAAGCAACGACCTTGCTGGCGGCACTGGCGACGGTGACAAGCAGGATCGGCCTCGTTGCAGCGACCTCGACGGTCGCGCACCAGCCCTACAATCTGGCGCGCCGCTTTGCTTCGCTCGACATTATCAGCCACGGCCGCGTCGGCTGGAACGCGACCATGGCTCAAGATCCGCGCGAGGCAGCCCATTTCAGCCGGCCGGAAGGGTTTTCGCCGGAGGAGTTCCGCCGGCGCGCGGAAGAATTCATCGGCATCGTCCAAGGCTTGTGGAAGGGCTGGGATGCGGATGCGCTGCTGTTCGACAAGGCCGGCGGTCGCTTCCACGACCCGGAAAAGATGCATCTGCTCGACCACAAGGGCGAGTTTTTCTCGGTGCGTGGGCCGCTCAATGTGGCGCGCTCACCGCAGGATACACCGGTGCTGGTGATGTCCGGCCTGGCGGAGGCCGACCACGATTTCGCCGCCCGTGCCGCCGACGTCATTCTGCTCGATGAAGGACCGTCGGCGGGCGCAAAGGCGGACGATCTGAGACGCCGGGCGCTTGTCGCCGGGCGCCGCGCGGACACGCTGAAAGTGCTGATCACCGTCGCCGCTCAAAGGCTGGAAGCGTCGCTCGGCCCCGAAGGCTGCGATGGCTTCAACGTGGTCTTGCCGGCTGACCTTTCGGCGCTCGACGATTTTGCCGACCGCGTGCTGCCGGAGCTTCGCCATCGGGACCTGCCACGGCCCGAAGGCACGACGCTGCGCGCGCATCTCGGGCTTGGCGGGAGCGACAGGCCATGAGCGCGAGCAAAAGGCAGATGAGGCTCGGCGCCTTTCTGTGGGCGACGGGCCACCACATCGCCGCCTGGCGCCACCCACAAGCGCATGTCACGGCGGGCGTCGACATCGACCACTACACCCAGTTGGCGCGCACGGCTGAAGCGGCGAAGTTCGACATGATCTTCTGCGAGGATGCGGCCGGCCTGCGCGAAGCCAATGTCGGCATCGCCAGCCAGACCTCGCGCTCGATCGGCTTCGAGCCTATCAGCCTGCTTGCCGCGCTCGCCGTCCAGACCGAGCGCATCGGCCTCGTCTCCACGGCGTCTACCAGCTACAACGAGCCCTACGGGCTGGCACGGACCTTTTTGTCGCTCGACCATCTGAGTGGCGGACGGGCCGGCTGGAACCTGGTCACCTCGGCCAGCCCCATCGAAGCCGCCAATTTCGGCTCGATGGGCCTGCGCCCGCATGCCGACCGCTACGAGCGGGCGCGTGAATTCGCCACCGTGGTCGCAGGCCTCTGGCAAGGCACGGATGGCCTCGACCATGACGGCCAGAGCTTTTCGGTGAAGGACGCACTGGATCTGCCGCGTTCGCTGCAGGGCGCGCCGGTGATGGTTCAGGCTGGCGCCTCGGACGTTGGCCGGGACCTCGCTGCCCGAACAGCCGACGTCGTCTTCACCGCGGCGCAGACTTTCGAGGAAGCGAAGGCCTTCTACGACGATCTCAAGGGGCGGCTGGCGGCCTATGGGCGCGAGCCGGACGACATCAAGATCATGCCGGGCGTCGCGCCGATGGTGGCCGAAACGGAAGCGGAAGCCCGCGAGAAATATGAGGAATTGCAGGAGCTGATCCCCGACGAGGTCGGCGTGGCGCTGCTCTCCAGCTATCTAAGCATCTCCGACCTCTGGCGCTATCCGATCGATGGACCGCTGCCGGAACTGCCGGAGAGCGAAGGGATGAAGAGTCGGCAGGCGCTGGTTGTCGAGCAGTCGCGCCGCGACGGTCTTTCCATCCGCCAGCTTGCCCGCCATTTCGCCGGCGCGCGCGGCCATTGGCGGATCGTCGGAACGCCTGCCCAGATCGCCGACGAGTTGCAGGCCCGCTTCGAAGGCGGCGCTGCAGACGGCTTCAACGTCATGCCGTCCTGGTTCCCCGGCGAGCTCGATGCCTTCTGCGCTCTGGTCGTGCCGGAATTGCAGCGGCGCGGGCTGTTCCGCGTCGAATATGAAGGCTGCACACTACGCGAGCATCTCGGCCTGAAGCGGCCGATGTAGGGGCGCACAAGTGCGCCGACATCCTCCGCCGCTGGCTCATAAAAACCCGGCTAAATAATCGAGGTTACTCGGCCATCGCCTTTCCGTGGAAGGCCGATGCCGACGGCGAAGCGCTATGGGAGACCAGCGCCGTCATGATCTCGGCGGCGGCGAGCGCGGCGATCACTTCCGGGCGCTTGTCCTTGACCGCATCGCCGCCGATCGGCGAGACGAGGCGAGCGAATTCCGCCTCGTTGCCTTCCGCTGACTTCAGGAACCAGTTTCTGAACGTCGCTTTCTTGGTCTTCGAGCCGATCATGCCGACATAGGCGGTATCGTTGCGCTTCAGCGCCTCGGCGACGATCAGGAAATCGAGAGCGTGGTCGTGGGTGAGGATGGCGAAGGCAGATCCTGCCGGCGCCTCGCGCACCACGGCCTCTGGCATCGGCGTCAGCTTGGTCTCGACCGTTTCCGGCATGCCTTCCAGCGCATCCGCGCGAGTCTCGACAACGATGGCATGCACCGGCAAAAGGGCGAGTGCCGAGGCCAGTGCCTGACCGACATGGCCGCCGCCAAAGAGGTAGACGTGAGGCAGATGCGCCTCCTCGGCTTCGGCGTTGCGGATGAGCGCGGCCTCCATGCCCGCGTCGAGCTGCCGTATCGACACCTCGACCCTGCCACCGCAGCATTGGCCGATTTCCGGCCCGAGCGGAATGTCGAGCGTAGCGCAAGTATCCCTCCCCCTTGAGGGGAGGGTGGCGGCGAAGCCGTCGGGTGGGGTCGGGTCGACTGGGCTCGACGTTCTGGCGGTGCCTTCTGCGATGACACCCTCTGGCCGCTTCGCGGCCATCTCGAGGGAGGAGAAAAGCAGCTGCCGCGCCTTGTCGATCGCCATGTATTCCAGCTGACCGCCACCGATCGTGCCCAATGCCGCCGATGCCGAGACCAGCATGAAGGCGCCCTTCTCGCGCGGCGTCGAGCCCTTGGTCGCCGCCACTTCGACCAGCGCGACCCGGCCCTGGCCGGCAAGGAAGTCTTTCAGGCTTTGCACTTTCGAGTTCATCATCTGCATTCCCAACTGGGAACTCTGGGAAATATAGAGTTTTTCGGCCTGATTTGCACGTTCTTGCCGGAGTCAGGCCCTGGCCTTCAGCCGCTCGATCGCCATCAGCACCTGTTCCGGCGTCGCTGGTGCGTCGAGGCGTGGGCACACCTTATGATCGGCAACACTCGCCACCGCGTCCGACAGCGCATGTAGCACCGACATGCCGAGCGGGAACGGCGGCTCGCCGACGGCCTTGGAGCGATGCACGGTCGGTTCATGCGCTTCCGGCCAGTCGGCCAGCGTGACGTTGAAGATCTTCGGCCGGTCCGAGGCCAGGGGGATCTTGTAGGTCGACGGCGCATGGGTGCGCAACCGGCCCTTGGCGTCCCACCAAAGTTCCTCCGTCGTCAGCCAGCCCATGCCCTGAATGAAGCCGCCTTCGACCTGGCCGAGGTCGATGGCGCGGTTCAGCGAGCGGCCGGTCTCGTGCAATATGTCGGTGCGTTCGACCATGTATTCGCCGGTCAGCGTGTCGACCGACACTTCCGAGCATGAGGCACCATAGGCGAAATAATAGAAGGGGCGGCCTTGGCCCTTGTCGCGGTTCCAGTGGATTTTCGGCGTCTTGTAGAAGCCCGCAGCCGATAGCTGGATACGGGCCATATAGGCCTGCTTGACGAGATCGGCGAAGGAGATTTCCTGATTGCCGATGCGCACCCGGTTGGGCAGGAACAGCACCTGATCGCGCGGCACCTGGTATTTTTCGGCGGCGAAATCGGTCAGCCGATCCTTGATCTGCCGGGCAGCGTTCTGCGCCGCCATGCCATTGAGGTCGGAGCCGGAGGACGCGGCGGTGGCCGAGGTGTTCGGCACCTTGCCGGTGGTCGTGGCGGTGATCTTGACCTGGTCGAGATCGATCTGGAACTCTTCCGCCACCACTTGTGCCACCTTGAGGTAGAGGCCCTGCCCCATCTCGGTGCCGCCATGGTTCAGATGTACCGAACCATCGGTGTAGACATGCACAAGCGCGCCGGCCTGGTTGTAATGCGTGGCGGTAAACGAGATGCCGAACTTGACCGGCGTCAGCGCCAGGCCGCGCTTGATGAAGCGGCTGTTAGCGTTGAAGGCTTCGATGGTCCGGCGACGACGTGTATAATCCGAGCTGGCCTCCAGCTCGGCGACGATGCGGTGGATGATGTTGTCCTCGACCGTCTGGTGATAGGGCGTGATGTTGCGATCACTCGTGCCGTAAAAGTTCTGCTTGCGGATTTCGAGCGGGTCCTTGCCGACGGCAAAGGCGACCTCGTCGATGACGCGCTCGGCGCCGACCATGCCTTGCGGGCCGCCGAAGCCGCGGAAGGCGGTGTTGGACACAGTGTTGGTGTAAAGCGGCGCCGACTGCGCATGCACCGCCGGCCAGAAATAGGTGTTATCGCAGTGGAACAGGGCGCGGTCAGTGACCGGGCCGGACAGGTCCGACGAGAAGCCGCAGCGCGCCGCGAACATGAAGTCGACGCCGAGGATGTTGCCATCGTCGTCAAAGCCAACCTCGTAGTCGACGAGAAAATCGTGGCGCTTGCCGGTGGCGATCATGTCGTCGTCGCGGTCGGGCCGGATTTTTACCGCGCGGTGGTGCCGTTTGGCAGCTATTGCGGCGAGCGCGGCGAACTGGTTGCCTTGCGTTTCCTTGCCGCCGAAGCCGCCGCCCATGCGGCGGATTTCCACCGTGATGGCGTTGCTCGGCACGCCGAGCGCGTGGCTGACCATATGCTGGACTTCGCTCGGATGCTGGGTCGAGGAATAGATGGTGACATCCTGGTCCTCGCCGGGAATGGCCATGGCGATATGGCCTTCGAGATAGAAATGCTCCTGGCCGCCGATGCGCATCTTTCCCTTGAGCCGGCGCGGTGCCGCCTTGATCGCCGCGGCGGCATCGCCGCGCTTCAGCGTCAGAGGCGGCGTGACGAGTTTGTCCTTTCGGGGATCGAGTTCGCCAATGTCGGTGACAAAAGAGAGTTCCTTGTACTCGACCTTGGCCAGCCTGGTGGCGCGGCGCGCCTGTTCGCGCGTCTCGGCGATGACGCAGAAGATCGGCTGGCCGTAGAACTGCACCTTGCCGTCGGCGAGCACCGGCTCGTCGTGACGGCCGGTCGGCGAAATGTCGTTCTCGCCGGGTACATCCTTGGCCGTGAGCACGTCGACGACGCCGGGGGCGGCGCGCACCGCCGACAGGTCCATCTTCGTGATTGTGGCGTGCGTGGCACTGGAAAGCCCGAGGCAGCCATGCAGCGTGCCTGCCGGTTCCGGCATGTCGTCGATATAGATGGCGGTGCCACTGACATGCTTGTGCGCGGAATCATGGCGCTGGTCGGTGGCGACGCCGCCCTTGATCTTCTGCGCTTTGAGGTTGGGGGTGTGCTTGGTCATTGAACAACCCCGGCCTTCAACATCATCGTTGCCATCTCACGCCGCCTCGTATCTTGAAACCTGGATCGGCGCCTTGGTGCCGGTGGTCTCGGCAAAGAAGCGCAGAAGAAGATTGCGCGCCGCCAGCGCCCGGTATTCAGCACTTGCCCGCATGTCGGTAAGCGGCGTGAAGTCCCTGGCGTATTCAGCCATCGCGGCTTCTACGGTTGCCTCCGTCCACGGTTTGCCGAGCAATGCCTTCTCGACCGCGAAAGCCCGCTTCGGTGTTGCCGCCATGCCGCCGTAGGCGATGCGGATATCGGCCACGCTGCCGTCCTTGGCTAGCGTCAGGCAGAAGGCGCCGAGGGCCGCGGTGATATCCTCGTCGCGGCGCTTGGTGATCTTGTAGACGGCAAACTTTGTGCCCTTGGCCGGCACCGGCACATGCACGGCCTCGACGAATTCGCCTGATAGCCGGTCCTGCTTGCCATAGGCGATGAAGAAATCTTCGAGCGGGATCGTCCGCCGCTTCTTGCCGCGACGCAATGTGAGCTGCGCCCCGAGCGCGATCAGCGGCGGCGGCGTGTCGCCGATGGGCGAGCCGTTGGCGATGTTGCCGCCGATCGTGCCCATGTTGCGCACCTGATCGCCGCCGATGCGGTCGAACAGCGGGCCGAGCGCCGGGATGCGCTTTGACAGCAGCGCGAAGGCGTCGCTGTAGGTAACGCCGGCGCCGATCGAAATGACGCCGTTCTCCTCGGAAATCGTGCACAGCCCTTCGAGATTGCCGATGAAGATCGCCGGCGCAATATCGCGCATATGCTTGGTCACCCAAAGGCCGACATCGGTCGAACCGGCGATGATGGTGGCGCCTGGCTCCTTGTCGAGCACGCTGGCCAGATCGTCGGCGTCGGCCGGCACGACCAGCCGCTGCTTGCCTGCGCCGATCTCGACGCGCGACCCGTCCCTCATCGCCGCGAGCCTGATCATGATTGCCTTGCGTTCCGCCGCCAGCGGATCCTTGGCCGCCTTGCCGTAGCTGGAGATGGCTCGTGCCGCCCGCACGATCGCCTCGTAGCCGGTGCAACGGCAGAGATTGCCCTGCAGCGCCTTTTCGATGGCCGCATCCGACGGCTCCGGCGAGCGCATCCATAGCGCGTAGAGCGACATGACGAAGCCCGGCGTGCAAAAGCCGCATTGCGAGCCATGGAAATCGACCATTGCCTGCTGCACGGGGTGCAGCCTGTCTCCATCGCAGCGCAGATGCTCAACGGTGACGACATGGGTGCCGTCGAGCGAACCGAGAAAGCGGATGCAGGCATTGACGCTCTCATAGATCAGCCTGCCGGCCGAAAACCTGCCGACCAGCACAGTGCAGGCGCCGCAATCGCCTTCGGCGCAGCCTTCCTTGGTGCCGCGTAGCGCACGGTTGAGTCTGAGCCAGTCGAGCAAGGTCGCGTCGGGTGCGACAGTCGTCAGCGCCACATCCTCACCGTTCAGGATGAAGCGTATCTCGTTGCGGATTCTGACTTTGGCCACCTCTCAGCTCCCCCTGTAGGTAGAATAACCGTAGGGCGAGATCAGCAGCGGAACATGATAGTGCACCGGCTCGGCCATGCCGAAGCGGATCGGCACGCTGTCGAGAAAGGCCGGCTCCGGCAGTTTTGCTCCCTGACGGCGCAGATAGTCGCCGGCGGCAAAGACCAGCTCGTACTCGCCGTTGCGGAAGTCAGCGCCGGCAAGCAGCGGTGCGTCGCAGCGGCCGTCATTATTGGTCACCACTGTCTTCAGATGCGTGCGCGTATCGCCGTCGAGACGGTAGAGTGCAATCGACAGGCCTGCCGCCGGGCGGCCGGTCGCGGTGTCGAGAACATGGGTCGTCAGACGCCCGCCATCGGCTTTCGACGTTTCTGCCACTGGCCGCCTCCCATCTCGGTACAATCGAACATAGTGATGAATTGTGCGCCAATTAAAGGCGATGCATAAGTCCCGGTCGAGCGGAGCCCGACAAAAACACTTTCAAAAATTTTCGGGGGAATGCGCAAGCAACCCTTTCGACTATCCTCATCACAACATCCGGCAGGAGCGACAATGCGTTACGAACGGGACATGCGCGGCTATGGGCCCAATCCGCCCGATCCGAAATGGCCCGGCGGCGCGCATGTGGCGGTGCAATTCGTCGTCAACTATGAGGAGGGTGGCGAGAACTGCGTGCTGCATGGCGACAAGGCCTCGGAAGCCTTCCTGTCCGAGATCGTGGGGGCTGCCCCTTGGCTCGGCCAGCGCCACTGGAACATGGAATCGATCTACGAGTATGGCGCCCGCGCCGGTTTCTGGCGGCTCCACCGCCTGTTCACCGAGGCACAAGTGCCGGTGACCTGCTACGGCGTCGCCACCGCGTTGGCGCGTTCGCCCGACCAGGTCGGGGCAATGCAGGAGGCCGGCTGGGAGATCGCCTCGCACGGGCTGAAATGGATCGACTACCGGGACCATCCGCCAGAGGACGAGCGCCGCGACCTGGCAGAGGCGATCAAGCTGCACTACGAGGTGACCGGCGCGCGCCCAACCGGCTGGTACACCGGCCGCACCTCGGTCAACACGGTGCGGCTGGTGGCCGAGGAGGGCGGCTTCGATTATGTGTCGGACACCTATGACGACGAGCTGCCCTACTGGTTCGAGCATGATGGAGCCGAAAAGCCGCAACTTATCATCCCCTATACGCTCGACGCCAACGACATGCGTTTCGCCACGCCGCAAGGCTTCAACTCTGGCGACCAGTTCTTTGCCTATCTGAAGGACAGTTTCGACACGCTCTATGCCGAGGGCAAAGAAGGGCGGCCGCGCATGATGAATATCGGGCTGCACTGCCGGCTCGTCGGCCGTCCGGGTCGGGTCGCGGCGCTGAAGCGCTTCGTCGATTACGTCAAATCGCACGACAAGGTGTGGCTGGCGCGACGCATCGACATCGCCAGGCATTGGCGCGAGATGCATCCGTACCGGCCCGCGGCATTGCGCCCGTCGAAAATGGAATTCGAGGCCTTCGTCCATGCTTTCGGTGGTGTGTTCGAGCATTCGCCCTGGATCGCCGAGCGCGCCTATGAGCTGGAACTCGGCCCGGCGCATGACAGCGCCGGCGGTCTGCACAATGCGCTCTGCCGGGTCTTCCGCGCGGCTACAGAGGCAGAGCGGCTCGCGGTGCTCAACGCCCATCCGGACCTTGCCGGCAAGCTGGCAAAGGCCAAGCGGTTGACGGCAGAGTCGGCGAAAGAGCAAGCATCCGCCGGGCTCGATGCGCTGACCGACAAGGAGCGCGAACTGTTCTCCAAGCTCAACGCCGCCTACGTCACCACTTTCGGCTTTCCCTTCATCATCGCGGTGAAGGGAAAGACCAAGCAAGAAATCCTGGCGGAATTCGAGACGCGCATCGGCAACAGCCGCGGCGCCGAATTCGATGCCGCCTGCAAACAGGTCGAGCGCATTGCGCTGCTTCGGCTGAGAGACATGCTGCCGCAATAGGTTTGAAACCATGGATACGATCAGGATGCCCGAGCGAACCTATTATGCGCCGCATGGCGGCCATCCCGGCCAGAGCGAGCTTTTGACCGGCCGCGCCGTCTTCACCGAGGCCTATGCCGTCATTCCCAGGGGGGTGATGCAGGATATCGTCACCAGCGCCTTGCCGTTCTGGGACAAGACCAGGGTCTGGGTCATCGCGCGGCCGCTGTCGGGATTTGCCGAGACGTTCTCGCAATATATCGTCGAGGTCGCGCCCGGCGGCGGCAGCGAGCGGCCGGAACCGGATGCCGGCGCCGAAGGCGTGCTGTTCGTGGTCGAGGGCGAGCTCAGCGTCTCGCTTGCCGGTAAAAGGCACGTGCTTAGGCCCGGCGGCTTTGCCTTCCTGCCGCCGGCAAGCGGCTGGACAGTGCGCAATGAAAGCGGGGCGGCTGTGCGCTTCCACTGGATCCGCAAAGCCTATGAGGCGGTCGCGGGCCTCGATACGCCGCAAGCCTTCTTCACCAATGAGCAGGATGTTGCGCCGAGCCCGATGCCCGGCACCGAGGGCCGCTGGGCGACGACACGCTTCGTCGATCCCGAAGACATGCGCCACGACATGCATGTCACCATCGTCACGCTGGAGCCCGGCGCCGTTATCCCCTTCGCCGAGACGCATGTCATGGAGCACGGCCTCTATGTGCTGGAAGGCAAGGCGGTCTACCGGCTCAACCAGGACTGGGTCGAGGTCGAGGCCGGTGACTATATGTGGCTGCGCGCCTTCTGCCCGCAGGCCTGCTACGCCGGTGGCCCCGGAAAATTCCGTTACCTGCTCTACAAGGACGTCAACCGGCACGCCAGGCTCGGCGGGGCGGGCGTTGGGGGTCACACGCGGTGACCCGCATCGTCGCCCGGCCGCTGACCCGCGAAAGCTTTGCCGAATTCGGCGACGTCATCGACATGGGCGGCGACAACCACTACCCGATCAATGGCGGCAAGGCCGAGCGCTACCACGATCTCGCCACCGCCGAAGCCCAGGGCCCGAATGCGCGCGTGCTGATCTCCATGGTGCGCGGCACGCCTTACGAATTGCCGCTGAAGCTGACCATGGTCGAGCGCCATCCGTTCGGCAGCCAGGCTTTCATCCCGCTTTCGCCGCGCCCGTTCCTGGTTATCGTCTGCCATGACGGCAAGGACGGCCCCGGCGAGCCGCACGCTTTCATCACCGCGCCCGGGCAAGGCATCAACTATCCTCGCAACCTCTGGCACGGCGTGCTGACGCCGATCGGCGAGTCCCAGGATTTCCTGATCGTCGACCGTGGCGGCGATGGCTCCAACCTCGAGGAGTGCCATTTCTCGCACCCTTACGAGATCCATCTTCCCGACGGAAACAGGTAATGACCGACATTTCGCTGATCGACCGCCTGCTCGATGTGATCGAGCATGACATCGTGCCCAAGACGGCCGCAGGCGTCGCCCATGGCAACAAGCTGTTCGGCGCGGCGATCCTGAGGAAGGACGATCGCTCGCTGGTGCTCGCAGAAACCAACAACGAGATCGAAAACCCGCTCTGGCACGGAGAGGTGCACTGCCTGAAGCGCTTTTATGAGATGCCCAAGGCCGAGCGCGTCGACACCAAGGACGCCATTTTTCTCGCCACGCACGAGCCGTGCTCGCTCTGCCTGTCGGCCATCACCTGGACCGGCTTCGACAATTTCTACTACCTCTTCAGCCATGAGGATTCGCGCGACAGCTTCGCCATCCCGCATGATTTGAAGATCCTGAAGGAGGTCTTCACCCTCGACCCCGGCGGCTATAATGCCGAGAATGCCTATTGGAAGAGTTTTTCCATTCGCAAACTCGTGCGGTCGCTGCCGGAGGCCGAACGCCATCGGCTGGAAGCGCGGATCGGCAGGATTTCCGCCCGCTATGACGAATTGTCCGGCGCCTATCAGGCAAGCAAGGCCGAGAACGACATTCCGCTGAATTGAGCTTTCCGAAGTTTCCTTGATCAACGCTTCTTGAATTGCCACCTTTATGGTGGCATATTGAGCTATCGAGAAACGCAGACCCACTTACGATCTTGATGCAATCAAGACGACATTTGGGTCTGTCGATACGTTGGCAATCACAACCTCCGCCCTGCGCGACGCCGTTGGCCTCGGCTTCGATCGCGCTGGTGTGGTCGAGGTGGTCGGCAGCATGACGCGGAAGATGTTCGTAAAATCGATGACGACATTCGCCGATCACCGGGTCTGGCAAGACGTCTACAATGTCCCGGCGCGCGACCTGATCCTCTACGTGAAATTCCAGGCAGATATCGTGACCGAATTCACGATCATGTCATTCAAGGAAAAATGACTATGGTGACGAGAGAAACCATCAAAGCAAGCACAATGATCTCCCCCGAGACAGGAGAGACGCTGACGCGTGGAGTGCGTCCGTTCATCGTGAACTATAAGGGCGAGAGCGTGACCGTCGACCTGCCTGGCTACTACCCGTCATCTGGAGGCGAGGGCGTACATGTGGGAGACGACATGCTTGCCGTCGATGCGGCTCTGCGCCTCCTCAAGGAAAAGATCGACGGCGTCCCTGCCCCGGCCACTATCCGGCGTGTGCGCACAAAGCTCAAGCTGTCGCAGCGCGAGGCGGGATCCCTGTTCAAGGTCGGTGAGAACGCGTTCGACAAATACGAACGAGGCTTGATCGAGCCAAGCGGCCCGACCATCCAGTTGATGACGCTGTTGGAAAAACATCCCGAATTGCTGGACGAGTTGCGCTGACCTCCGGATCCATGACAGGTCGCATATTCTGCTGCACCAGTCGCGAATAGCGATTGAAAGTCGCCTCGGTGCAAGGCGTTATGCCTGCCATGAAAACCGTCACCGAATTTCCCCGCAGGGTCGTCGAATTTCCCGATATGGGCATCGTCATGCCAGATGGCTGCCGGCTGTCAGCGCGGGTGTGGATGCCGGAAGACGCCGGCGAGGATCCGGTGCCGGCGATCCTCGAGCACCTGCCCTACCGCAAGCGCGACGGCACGATCTTTCGCGATCAACTGACGCATCCTTATTTCGCCGGCCACGGCTATGCCTCGATCCGCGTCGACATGCGCGGCAATGGCGATTCCGAAGGGCTGATGGACGACGAATATTCCGAGCAGGAATTGCAGGACGCCGGCGATGTCATCGCCTGGGCGGCCGCCCAGCCCTGGTGCAACGGCAATGTCGGCATGATGGGTATCTCCTGGGGCGGCTTCAACTGCCTGCAGGTGGCGGCCAAGCAGCCGCCGGCGCTGAAGGCGGTGATCAGCCTGTGCTCGACCGTCGACCGCTATGCCGACGATATCCACTACAAGGGCGGCTGCCTCTTGATCGAGAATTTCGGCTGGGCCTCGACGATGCTGTCCTATTCGTCGCGGCCACCGGACCCGCTGCTCGTCGGCGACAACCGCTGGCGCGACCTCTGGCTGACCCGGCTGGAGAACCAGTCCTTCCTGGCGCCGCTATGGCTGAAGCACCAGCATCGCGACGCCTATTGGAAGCGCGGCTCGATCTGCGAAGATTTTTCCGCGGTCAAGGCTGCAGTGCTGTCGATCGGCGGCTGGCATGACGGTTACCGCAACACCATTTCCCACCTCGTCGGCAACATCGAGGCGCCGGTCAAGGGCATTGTCGGCCCCTGGATCCACAAATACCCGCATTACGCCGCACCCAAGCCCGCCATCGGCTTCCTGCAGGAAGCCCTGCGCTGGTGGGACCGCTGGCTGAAGGGCCTCGACACCGGCGTCGAGGCCGACCCGGGCTACCGCGCCTATGTGATGGACAGCGTGCGCCCAACGCGCTGGCACCCGGAGCGACCGGGCCGCTGGGTAGCTGAAGCGGCATGGCCGTCGCCCGCCATAAAAATGCAGAAGATCGAGATCATCCCCGAAAGCGACAAGCCCGCGATCGTCGCCTCGCCGCAGTTCTGCGGCCTCGCCGGCGGCGAATATTTCCCCTTCACCTTCGGCCCGGAACTGCCAGGCGACCAGCGACCCGACGATGCACTATCGGTGTGTTTCGACCAACCGGCGTTGAGCGAGGCGATCGACATTTTGGGCGCGCCGGAGGTTCTGGTCAGGGTTGCCTCCGACCGGCGCCAGGCAAACATCGCTGTGCGGCTGTGCGACGTGCATCCCGACGGCGCTTCAGAGCTGATCTCCTACGGCGTGCTCAACCTGACGCACCGCGACTCGCATGAATTTCCGCAGGCACTGGTGCCGGGCGAGACGGTTTCGGCGCGGGTCGTGCTCGACCAGTGCGGCTACCGCGTGCCGGCCGGCCACCGGTTGCGCATCGCCGTCTCCAACGCTTATTGGCCGATGATCTGGCCTTCGCCGGAGCCGGTCTGGCTCGAGATCAAGGCCGCGACGCTGATGTTGCCGCTGCGCCCGCTGGCCAAAGGGGACGAGGTCTCGTTCCCGACACCCGAAGGAGCGACACCTTGGGCGACGGAGACGGTTCGACCCGCCAATTCCGAGCGTCACGTCGATCGCGACGAAAAGACCGGGATCGTCACGCTTGCCATAACGGACGATTTCGGCGAGGTGCGCGACCTGGAACATGGCCTCGTCCATGGCAGCGTCGCACGCGAGACCTGGGCGATCCATCCTGACGATCCCTTGTCAGCATCAGGCAAAACCCATTGGACGCAGACCCTGTCGCGAAATGGATGGTCGGTACGAACCGAAACATCGGCCGAAATGCGCTCCGATGCGGAAAACTTTGTCGTGAGCGCCAGAATCCTGGCCTATGAGGGTGAGATTTTGGTTTTCGAACGCAATTTCGAGGAGAAAATTCCGCGCGCCCTCGTCTGAGCGTTGATCATATTGGTCCAATTGCGACGTACGATTTACGCCACGGCATGTCGCATTCGGTCTTGCTTACCGCTTTCCCTTGCGGTCATTATTCTCCTCACAAGAAACAAGAAAAACGACCGTAAGGTCGTACCAACCAGAGTGAGGAACTCAACATGTCGAATGAACTGGACTATCTCAGCCGTCGCGTCGCGTTCGGCAAGCTCAGCCGTCGCGACTTTCTCGGCCGCGCCGCCGCACTCGGCGTCTCCGCCACCTTTGCCAATTCGCTGCTTTCAAGCGCAGCTCGCGCCGCCGGCCCGGTCAAGGGCGGCACGCTGAAGGCCGGCCTCGTCGGCGGCGAATCCACCAACAGCCTCGACCCGGCGCTGATGATGACGCAGGTGCCGTTCGCGTTCGGCAAATGCTGGGGCGAAATGATCGTCGAGCTGTCCCCCGACGGCAAGCTCGAGAACCGCATCGCCGAGGAGATCGGCTCGTCTGACGACGCCAAGGTATGGACGCTCAAGATCCGCGACGGCGTCGAATTCCACAATGGCAAGACGGTGACCGCCGAGGACGTCGCCGCCACGCTTGAACGCCATTCCGACGAGAAGTCGAAATCCGGCGCACTCGGCTACATGAAGGGCATCGAGACCATCAAGGCCAGCGGCAAGGAAGTGGTGCTAACCTTGAAGGAGGCGAACGCCGACCTGCCATACCTGCTCAGTGACTACCACCTGATCGTCCAGCCGAATGGCGGCAAGGACAAGCCCGATGCCGGCATCGGCGCCGGCCCGTACAAGATCGTGACCAACGAGCCTGGCGTGCGCCATGGCGGCGAGCGTTTCGCCAATTACTGGCAGGGCGACAAGATGGGCCATGCCGACCAGATCGAGGTCATCGTCATCAACGATGCCACGGCACGCACGTCAGCCTTGCAGGGCGGCCAGGTCAACATGATCAACCGCGTCGAGCCGAAGATCGTCGACCTGATCAAGCGTCTGCCCGGTGTCACCATCCGCAACCATGCCGGCCCCGGCCACTACGTGTTTATCATGCATTGCAACACCGCGCCGTTCGACAACAACGATCTGCGCATGGCGCTGAAGCTGGCGATCGACCGCGAGGAGATGCTGGACAAGATCCTGCGTGGCTACGGCTCGCTCGGCAACGACTTTCCGATCAACGCGTCCTATCCGCTGTTCACCGAGATCGAGCAGCGCAAGTACGACCCCGACAAGGCCAAGTTCCACTACAAGAAGTCGGGGCACGACGGCACCGTGCTGCTGCGGACCTCGGATGTCGCCTTCCCTGGCGCCGTCGACGCCTCCCAGCTCTTCCAGCAGAGCGCGGCCAAGGCTGGCATCAAGATCGAGCTCAAGCGCGAGCCCGGCGACGGTTACTGGAACGAGGTCTGGAACAAGCAGCCCTTCTCCGCCTCTTATTGGGGCGGCCGCTCGACCCAGGACCAGATGTATTCGACCGCCTATCTGTCGACGGCCGATTGGAACGACACGCGTTTCAAGCGCCCGGACTTCGACAAGATGGTGCTGGCGGCGCGCGCCGAACTCGATGAGACCAAGCGCAAGCAGATGTATCACGACATGGCTGTCATGGTGCGCGACGAGGGTGGCCTCATCCTGCCGATGTTCAACCAGTTCATCGACGCGACGGGTGCCAAGGTCGGCGGCTGGGTCGACGACCCGCATCAGGAACTGATGAACGGCTACGCTTTGGCGAAGTGCTGGCTCGAAGCCTGAGCCTGGCCTTGCGGATATGTCCTCACCCATCGTGAAACTGGTGGCCCAGCGCGTTGCGCTGGGCATCGTTCTCCTGTTGGCCGTTTCGGTCCTGATCTTCGCCGGCACACAGATCCTGCCGGGCGACGTCGCGCAAGCCATTCTCGGACAGTCGGCGACGCCGGAGTCGCTCGCCAATCTGCGCGAGCAACTTGGGCTTAATCAGCCAGCTTATGTCCGGTACTTCCAATGGCTCGGTGGCGTGCTGACCGGCGATCTCGGCACCGCCATGTCGAGCGGGCAGGACATTGCGACATCGATCAAGGGACGGCTGTGGAACACGCTGTTCCTCGCCTTCTGGGCGGCGATCGTGGCCGTGCCGCTGGCGATCATCCTAGGATTGATCGCGGTGCGCTACCGCAATGGCTGGGTCGACAAGCTGATCTCCGGCCTGGCGCTCGCCTCGACCTCGTTTCCCGAATTCTTCATCGGCTATGTGCTCGTCTATTTCTTCGCGGTGAAGTGGCAGATCTTCCCCGGCATCTCGACCGTCTATGACGGCATGCCCTTTGGCGAGCGCATGCAGGCGATCGCCCTGCCTGCCACAGCCCTGACGCTGGTGGTGCTCGCGCACATGATGCGCATGACGCGCGCCGCGATCCTCAACGTCATGCAGTCGGCCTATGTCGAGACGGCGGAATTGAAGGGCCTGTCGGCCTTCAATGTCATCCGCAAGCATGCCTTTCCCAACGCCATTGCGCCAATCATCAATGTCGTCATGCTCAACCTCGCCTATCTGATCGTAGGCGTCGTCGTGGTCGAGGTTATCTTCGTCTACCCCGGCATGGGGCAATATCTCGTCGACCACGTCACCAAGCGCGACGTGCCGGTGGTGCAGGCGGTCGGCCTGATCTTTGCCGCCGTCTATATCAGCCTGAACATCATCGCGGACATAGCGGCCATCATCGCCAATCCGCGTCTCAGACATCCGAAGTGAGGGGGCGGGCATGCTCGATATAAAACGCATCCCCATCCCCGCACTGATCGGCATCGTGCTGACGGCGCTGTTCGTGCTGGCGGCGATCTTCGCGCCATGGATCGCGCCGCACGGCAATGGCGAGATCGTCGGCGATGTCTGGGAACCGATGTCGGCAACCCATTGGCTGGGCACCGACAATCTCGGCCGCGATCTGTTGTCGCGCATGATCTATGGCGCCCGCATCACCCTGTTCATTGCCGTGCTCGCCACCGCGCTGTCGTTCTCGCTTGGCGCCATCCTCGGTTTCTCGGCGGCGGTTTTCGGCGGCTGGTTCGACACGCTTTTGTCGCGCCTTGTCGATCTCCTGATGTCGATCCCGACGCTGATCATGGCTCTTGTCGTGCTCTCTGTGCTGCCAACCAATCTGGTAACGCTGATCCTGGTCATGGGCGTTCTCGACTCGACCCGCGTCTACCGCCTGTCGCGGGCGGTCGCCGTCGACATCAACGTCATGGATTATGTCGAGGCGGCGAAGCTGCGCGGCGAAAACGAGGCCTGGATCATCTTCCGCGAGATCCTGCCCAATGCGCTGTCGCCGCTGGTCTCGGAACTCGGGCTGCGCTTCATCTATGCGGTGCTGTTCCTGTCGACGCTGTCCTTCCTCGGCCTTGGCGTACAGCCGCCTGACGCCGACTGGGGCGGCATGGTCAAGGAGAACAAGGACGGCATCGTCTTCGGTATAGCGGCAGCCCTCATCCCGGCGGCGGCGATCGCGGCACTTGCGATCTCGGTCAACCTGGTCGCCGACTGGGTGCTTAACCGCACGACAAGCCTGAAGGGAGGACGCGGGTGATGGCTGACAGCAAAGCGAAATCCGGTATCCTCCTCGATATCCGCAATCTGCGCATCGAAGCCACGGTGTTCCCGCCGGGTGAAGCGCCGAAGAACATCGTGCTTGTCCACGACGTCTCGCTGACGCTCGAGAAAGGCAAGGTGCTCGGCCTGATCGGCGAGTCCGGCGCTGGCAAATCGACGATTGGCCTGTCGTCGATGGGCTATGGCCGCGGCGGCGTGCGCATCACCGGCGGCGAAGTGATCCTCAACGGCCGCGACATTCTCAAGGGCGGCAAGGAGGGTTTTCGCAAATTGCGCGGCCGCGAGGTCTGCTATGTCGCGCAATCGGCGGCGGCGGCCTTCAACCCGGCGCATAGATTGATGGACCAGGTTGTCGAAGCCACTCTGCTGCATGGCACGGCGACGCGGGCCGAGGCCGAAAAACGCGCCGTGGCGCTGTTCAAGAAACTCAGCCTGCCGAACCCGGAAACCATCGGCGAGCGCTTTCCGCACCAAGTGTCCGGCGGCCAGCTGCAACGCGTGATGACAGCCATGGCGCTCTGCTCGGAGCCCGACCTGATCGTCTTCGACGAGCCGACCACGGCGCTCGACGTGACGACGCAGATCGATGTGCTGGCGGCGATCAAGGACGCGATCCGCGATACCCATGTGGCGGCGCTTTACATCACCCATGACCTTGCAGTCGTCGCCCAGGTCTCGGACGAGATCATGGTGCTGCGCCATGGCCGGCTGGTCGAATGGGGCGGCACGCGCCAGATTATCAAGGAACCGCGCCAGGAATACACCAATGCGCTGGTGTCGGTGCACGAGATCGAACACCAGGAGCAAAAGCCCGGCACGACGCCGTTCCTGTCGGTCAAGAACGTGACCGCCGCCTATGGCCGCAGCCATATCAAGGTGCTGAAGAACGTTTCCGTCGACATCTATCCCGGCCAGACGCTGGCCGTCGTCGGCGAGTCCGGCTCCGGCAAGTCGACGCTGGCGCGCGCCATCACCGGGCTGTTGCCGCCGGAAGAAGGCACCGTCACTTTCGACGGCAGGCCGCTTGCCAACAAGCTTGCCGACCGGCCCAAGGAGGATCTGCGCCAGCTGCAGATGATCTACCAGATGGCCGACGTGGCGATGAATCCGCGCCAGACCGTCGGCACCATCATCGGCCGGCCGCTCGAATTCTATTTCGGCATACGCGGCCGCGAGCGCGACAGACGCGTCGCCGACCTGCTCGACAAGATCGAGATGGGCAAGGGTTTCATCGACCGCTATCCAGCGGAGCTGTCCGGCGGCCAGAAGCAGCGCGTTTGCATCGCCCGCTCGCTCGCCGCCAAGCCGAAACTGATCATCTGCGACGAGGTGACTTCGGCGCTCGACCCGCTGGTGGCCCATGGCATCCTCGAACTACTGCTCGAACTGCAGAAGGAGGAAAGCGTCGCCTACCTGTTCATCACCCATGACCTGGCGACGGTGAAGTCGATCGCCGATTCGATCGCGGTGATGTATCGCGGCGAGGTGGTGCGCTATGGCGCCAAGAGCAAGGTGCTGACGCCGCCCTTCGACGCCTATACCGACCTTCTCCTGTCCTCCGTTCCCGAAATGGAGATCGGCTGGCTGGAAAAGGCGATCAAGGGACGGCGCATGGCGAGTGCGGGGAATTAGGGCGGCGGCCTCCTTTTCTCTCATCACGTTTGGGGCTGCCGGATCGGCCTGCTCCCAGGCACTGATCTCTGCAAGATCGCATGGAGCAGCCCGTGGCGCTTGAGACCAAACTCCTGCTCATCATCCTTGACGGCGTGCCCTATCGGAACTGGCGACGACTGATGGGCAATCTCGAAGGCTGGGTTCAATCGGGCGAGGCGCGCGTGTGGAAGATGCGTTCGGTGCTGCCGTCGACCTCGGCCTGCTGCTATGCCTCGATCCACACCGGAGTTGCGCCGCAAGTGCACGGCATTCTGTCCAATGAGAACCGGTTTCGCGTCGAACAGCCGGATATCTTTTCAGAAGTCGTCAAGGCCGGCGGCAAGACCGGCGCTGTCACCCATTCCTACTGGTCGGAATTCTTCCGGGCCTTTCCGTTCGACCTGGTCGAAGACATGGAGTTCGAAGAGCCGGGTGGGCCGATCACGCATGGCCGCTTTCACACCATGACCGGCTACAATCTGCGCAACCAGATGACGCCGAGCGACGTCGACCTGTTCGCGACGCTGACTATGCTGACCAGGCGCCACGGCATCGACTACGGCATCCTGCACACCTGCACGCTGGACTCCATGGGCCACCGCTTCGGCCATGATTGCCACGAGATGGATCACGCCTGCTATGCGATGGACGGCATGCTGGCCGCCTTCCTGCCGGGCTGGCGAGCAGCCGGCTATGAAGTGATCGTCACCGCCGATCACGGCCAGACGGATCGTGGCCACCATGGCGGCCATGACGATGAGATGCAGGATTTTGCCCTGTATTATTTCGGAGCCGGCAAAGGGCCGGAAGCCGGTACGCTGCTCGACCAATTGCAGCTGGCGCCGGCAGTGCTGAAGCGTCTCGGCGTGCCGGTGCCGGCAACGATGAAGGCCAAGCCGTTTCTCGACTGATCGGGGCTGCTTGCATTCTCTCCTGCAGGCGCCCGGCGACGCGCATATGGCTTATCAAAGGTCGACGCAAACCTTGCCGAAGTGCTTTTGGGATTCGTAATAGCTGAAGGCATCGGCGATTTCCTGCAGCGGAAAAGTGCGGTCGACAACAGGCTTCAAACGATTGGCCTCTATCGCCCGAATCATGTCCTCCTGGTCTGTCCTGCTACCGATGGAGATACCGCTGATCCTGATCTGATTGGAAAAGAGGGCTGGGATCGACACTTGTCCGGCAAAACCCGTCAAGACGCCGATCAGGGCGATGTGGCCGCCCATCCTGCAAGCTGTTATCGACTGCGCCAACGTGCCCGGCCCGCCAACCTCGATGACGTGGTCGACGCCGCGTCCGTCCGTCAGCTCCCTTGCCTTCTGGCCCCAATCCGGCACTGCCCTGTAATTGATGACAATGTCGGCTCCAAGCTGCTTGAGCCTTTCCAGCTTCTCCTGCGATGAAGAGGTGGCGATAATTCGAGCGCCGGAAATTTTTGCGAATTGCAGCGCAAACAGCGATACACTGCCCGTGCCAAGCACCAGCACCGTATCTCCTGATTTCACCTGGCCGCATACCATGAGGGCTCTCCAGGCGGTGACCCCGGCACAGGTAAGCGTTGCCGCCTCCCCATGCGTGAAGCCTGCTGGCGCCTTTGTGAAGGCATGCGAGGGCATGCACACATATTCGCGGGCATAGCCGTCGACATCATCTCCCAATTCACCCTTCTTGTTGGCCGGCGTCGGATCGCCGGCCAGCCAATCGGGCCAATATGTGCTGACGACGGCATCCCCGACCTTGAACTCGTGGACATCATCTGCGACCGCAATCACCTCCCCGGCGCCATCGGACAGCGGGATACGGCCATCGGCGGAGGGTTTCGTCCCCAGCGCCACCATGCTGTCGTGGAAATTCAACGAACACGCCCGGATCCTGACCAGCAACTCACCCGGCCCTGGTTGCGGACAATCTTCCTCGACCAGCTTGAGATTTTCCAAGCCTCCCGGCGCTTTCAGCCTAATCAGTCTCATGAGGAACTCCTTCCAACCGTGCAAGGCTCATGCACGGTCGCTTCGGGATCGCCGAATTTGTGTCAAAGGCCAATGGGCATGAACTCATTCCACGGTGTCAGGAAGCCCTTGCTCGCTCTCGATCAATCCCTTGAGGCTGTCGGCAATCAGGCCGGTCCAGGCATTCGTGCAGACGTCGAAACACTCGACCTCGGGAACGAGGCCAGCATGGGTGAACCGGATTTCGGTCTTGTCACCCTTCCTGGCGATGTCGAAAATCAGGTCCGTATTCTTCCATTCGCTCTTGTCCTTGAGGAAATTCATCTGGGCGTCGATGACGTGCCAGACGACTCTTCGACCCGGCACGAACTCCGTCGTCCTCTGCTTGCTGACGTGCATGTCCTTGTAGCGATAGGTCCATTCCTCGCCCAGACGGTCGGTACGACCCTCGATCTCCTTACCCCACCAGTTGCGTGGACGATTGATCGCGTCGAACGCCGCCATTGGCGGCTGATCCACGAGAATCGCTGTTGTAAAGCTGTTGCTGGCCATGACACTCACTCCTTCAGGCCGGGTTGTGGTTGCGAGCGGGACCTTATTCGCCCGGCGGCGGACCGGTGAGTTACAAAACTGTCGGGAATTCCTGCACTGCTGACGCGCGCCATCCGTGATCCCCCTAAAAACGGGGAGAACGGTACACTCTGGCAACGCCTCCGCTCTTCGGTTAGCTTTCGAAAATTCCTTGGCGGAGGATGAACCTTTTTGGACCGATCGGCGACAAAGCAAGCAGGAGCCAGGCGGCTCGACCGGCCATGACGGCAGCGACGGAGACCGATCGCGTGCTTGTCGACCGGGTCGCGAAGGGCGACCGTGCCGCCGTGCGGCTCCTGTTCATGCGCCACCACGCGCGGGTCTACCGCTTCGTGGTGCGCCAGACGGGATCGGAAATGATGGCCGACGACATCGCGAACGAGGTCTTTCTCGAACTCTGGCGCCAGGCGCCCGGCTTCGAGGGGCGCTCGGAAGTCTCGACATGGCTGCTCGGCATTGCGCGCTTCAAGGCGCTGTCGGTCCTGCGCAAGAAGAAGGAGGCCTGGATCGACGACGATGACGCGGCCCAGGTGCCGGATAGCGCCGATACGCCGGAAGTCGTCACCATGAAGCAAGACAAGGGCGCCGCCTTGCGAAGCTTCGTCGATGCCTTGCCGGAAGAACACCGCACGGTGATCGACCTCGCCTACTACCACGGACAGTCGGTGGCCGAGATCGGCGAGGTGCTCGGCATTCCGGTAGCCACCGTCAAGACCCGAATGTTCTATGCCCGCAAGAAACTCGGCGAAGCCTTGAAGGCCGCCGGTTACGACAGGGGGTGGCCATGAGCGCCGCTGAAAAGATGTCGCGCCGCGACGAGATGGAAACGCTGCTGCCGTTCTACCTGAACGGCTCGCTGGAAGGCTCGGAGCTCGAAGCCGTCGAGGAATGGCTGGCGAGCGATCCGGCAGCACTTGCAGCACTGGGCGAGGCGGAAGCCGAATTCTCCAGCACCGCCGCCGCCAATGAGGCGATCCGCCCGCCGGCCGATGCGCTGAGCCGCTTCGCCAAGACACTGGATGCCGAGGCCGGGCCGGCGCGCCAGCCAGCCTCATCGTCTTTCCTCGCCCAGTTGTGGGCCCGCTTCATGGCGGTGCCCGCCGGCGTCGCCTGGGCTGCGGCGGCGGCTCTGCTTGCTTTGGTCATGGTGCAATCGCTTGTGCAGCCCGGCGGCAAGGGCAGCGATTTCGAGATCGCCGGCGCGCAAGACGATCTGGCGAAAATGCCGTTCGCGCTGGTCAAGTTCAAGCCGGACGCGAAAATGTCCGACATCTCGGCCTTTCTCGGCCAGAACGAGCTGAAAATATCAGGCGGGCCGACCGCGGACGGCGTCTTCCGCGTCGCCATCCCGGCCACGACCGCCGCCGACTATGGCAAGGTGCTCGGCCTTATTGCCGCCCAGCCTTTCGCGGATGCTGTGATCGAGGGAAGGAAACCGGCCAGTGGCAGCTGAGGCGGTCATTCGATTTGCGGCAATCCTTGCGGCGGCGATCGCCGCCACGCCTGTTTTTGCGCAGAACACGAACCCGCCGCCGACGAAACCCGACTGTCTCGAGCGGGCGGCCGGCGCCGACTGCGCCAAGGACGGTACTGGCAAGCCCGGTGCAGATACCACCGCGACAGGCGCAGTCTTTCTTCCTGCGCTGATCGTCGATCTATTCCCCAATCCGGCGGGAGGTACTCCCTTGCCGACCCCCGATCCGCGCCGCGACCCGGCCAGCGGCGCGCTGCCGCCGCCAGTCCAGCCCACCGATGCGCAAGCGGTGCAAGTGGCCGCGCCGGGCGGTCCGATCGTTTCGCCGACCGATCTGGTCGCGACTGAGCCACCACGCGCCGTCATCGGCGATTTCGTACCTGACGAGGTGCTGGTGACGGTCGATGGCGATGCCGGCGCCGTCCAGCAGATCGCCGCCTCCTTCGGCCTCGAAGTGCGCTCCGAACGCCAGTCGCGACTGCTCGGCACCACGCTGGTGCGCTTCGGCATTCCCGACGGAAGACCGGTCGGTGTCGTGCTGGCGCAGCTTGCCGCCGACGGCCGCACCTTGCGGCGAGAGCCCAACCATGTCTATTCGCTGCAGCAGGCCGCCACCATCGTCAACTATGCCTTCGAGCGCATCGCGCTCGATGAGAAAGAAGCCAGCGGCGAGAATGTGCGCATCGCCGTTATCGACACCGGCATCGACGACACCAATCCGGCGCTGTCCGGCGTCATCGCCGACCAGTTCGACGCCATGCCCAACGTGCCGATCGAAAAGCGCGATCATGGTACCTCAATCGACGGGCTGATCGCCGGGGTCGGCGCGCTGAAGGGCATGGCGCCGGGTGCCAAGATCTACCACGCCCGCGCTTTCGAGGATGGCAAGTCGACCATGGACGTCATCCTGTCGGCGCTGGACTGGGCGGCAGGCCAAGATGTCCGCATCATCAATATGAGCTTTGTCGGACCCAAGAACGACCTTCTCGGCATCGCCTGCCGCAACGCAAGGGCGCTCGGCATCGTGCTGGTAGCCGCCGCGGGGAATAACGGGCCGAAGGCACCCTATGGCTATCCGGCCGCCTTCGACGGCGTCATCGCGGTGACCGCCACCGATGCCAGGAACGGGCTGATGCCGCAGGCCAATCGGGGCGCCTATGTCTTCCTCTCCGCCCCCGGCGTCGAAATGGTAGCGCCGAGCGGCGCCGGCTCGGATGTGGTCACCGGCACCTCATTTGCTGCTGCGATCGTGACCGGCGCGATCGCCAATCTCTTCCATGCCGCGCCCGACCGTTCCGCCGACGAGATCGAGAAGGCGCTGGCCGACACCGCCAAGGATCTCGGCCCCAAGGGTCGCGACAACGATTTCGGTTATGGGCTGCTGGACATCAAGGCGGCTGAGGCGGCCAAGGAATAAGCCTGGTTGAAACTTCTGCTTTTATGCGTGTCAAGTGGACAGCCGATTCTCTAAGTTGTTGATCAAATCAAAGGTCCGGACGCAGATGTGGGGTGGCCTTCGAATACTGTTCGATATTGCGCCGTGGTTTACGCTTGCCTTGATTTTTGCGGTTGTGGCCGTAACTGTTGTTCGCCGCATGCGCCGCTAAACGATCGGGGGAAGGAGGTCCTAGCCCGGCGCGCCGGCGACCGATCCCCTGACCACCAGGTCGACCGGCCAGACTTCGCCGCGCGCTCCCTCTTCCAGGCCCGATATCCGCGCCGCCAGGCGTTCGGCGACGCGCGCGCCGGCCAGGCGGATCGACGAGCGGGTCGTCGACAGCGGCACGGAAAAATTCTCCGGCTTCAGCCAGGGGAAGACGTCGTCATGGGCGATCAGCGACAGGTCGCCCGGAATGGTCAGGCCGAGGTCGCGCACCGCGCGCACGACGCCGAGCGCCATGATCAGGCTGGAGCAGGCGATCGCCGTCGGCGCATCGCTCTGCTCGAGCAGGCGTCTGGTCGCGCGGTAGCCGTTCTCCTCGGTCATGACGAGGGAGCAGACATGACGTTCGCCGAGCGTCAGACCACTGGCGGCAAGTGCCCGGCGCACGCCGCGCTCGCGATGGATGGCGAAGGTCTCGCGGTCGTCGCCGTTGATCAGCGCCAGCCGGCGGTGGCCGAGCTGGACCAGCAGCCGGGCCGCCTCATGGAAGGCGCCCTCATTGTCGATGTCGGTGAAGGGGTAGTCGAAATCGAAGCCTTCGCTGCGGCCATGGACGATGAAGGGAATGCCCAGCGTATTGACCAGCGCCACCCGCCGGTCGGCTGGCCGCGGCGAGGAGATGTAGACGGCGTCGACCTGCCGGTTGGCGACGATGCGCCGGTAGGTGGTCTCCTGGTCATCGGCGTCGGCCGGCGACAGCACCAGGTCGAGCTCGTGCGAACGGGCATAGTCGCCAAGGCCGGACAGGAATTCGACGAAATGCGGATCGATGTCGACGCTGGTTCCGGTCGGCAAGACATAGCCGATCATCCCGGTCTTGCCGGTCGCCAGCCGGCGCGCGCTCGGATTGGGGCGGTAGCCATGGCGCTTGGCGGCGTCCATCACCCGGCGACGCGTTTCCTCGTTGACCTCGGGGTAGCCGTTCAGCGCGCGGCTCACCGTGGTCTGCGAAAGCGACAGCATGTGGGAGAGCTGTTTGAGGTTCACGGGAGGCCTCCATGCCTCAAAGCGCTTTCAATTTTGAATTCCGCCTGCAATAAAAGCGGCGGAGCCGGCATCCGACAACCATAGGCAGTGTTGGCACCAGTTGCAGCAAAAATTGCTGCTGCACCGCCAAAAAAGCATGCTGCAGCGCACATTTTGTGCTCTTCACTGTGAAAACTAAATCGATTAGGCTGCCAACCCTCTTGACTCCTGGTCAATTAAATGGCGTGATCATGAAAGCCAAAGCGCTTTGGAAGACTTTGCGGAAGGTTGCGGTTCCCTCCCGACTGAGTCACAGTCCTGCAGCGCCGGCGGGCGGAATGGAGGTTTCGTCCGGTGTCTGTCACCACTGGGAGGAAATACCGATGAAGAAAATGCTTCTGCTGAGCGCCGCTTTTGCCACGCTTGCACTGGGCGCACCGGCGCAAGCCGAACTGAAGTTCAAGCCGGGCGAAGACCCCCGCTTCAACTGGGCGAACTACGAAGAGCTCAAGAAGGTCGACCTCAAGGGCGAGACGCTGACGATCTTCGGGCCATGGCGCGGCGAAGACGAGGGCCTGGTGCGCGGCGTTCTCGACTATTTCTCGGAAGCCACCGGCGTCGATCTCAAATATTCCTCCTCGGAGAATTACGAACAGCAGATCGTCATCGACACGCAGGCCGGCAGCCCGCCGAACATTGCCGTGCTACCGCAGCCCGGCCTGATCCAGGACCTGGCATCGAAGGGCCTGCTGACGCCGCTTGGCGACGACACCGCCAACTGGGTCAAGGAAAACTATGGCGCCGGCCAGTCCTGGGTCGATCTCGGCACCTTCAAGGACAAGGACGGCAAGCCGGGCTTCTTCGCCTTCCCCTACAAGGCCGACGTGAAGTCACTGGTCTGGTACTCGCCGGACAATTTCGAGGAAGCCGGCTACAAGGTCCCGAAGACGCAGGAGGAGCTCACCGAGCTTGAAAAGAAGATCATTGCCGACGGCGGCACGCCGTGGTGCATCGGGCTCGGTTCCGGCGGCGCGACGGGCTGGCCGGCGACCGACTGGGTCGAAGACATCATGCTGCGCACCCAATCGCCCGAGACCTACGACAAATGGGTGAAGAACGAGATCCCGTTCAACGATCCCGCGGTGGTCAACGCCATCGACATTTTCGGCAAGATCGCTACCGACGACAAGATGGTCGATGGCGGCGCCAAGGCGGTTGCCGCGACCGACTTCCGCGACAGCCCGAAGGGCCTCTTCTCGGTGCCGCCGAAATGCTATCTGCATCACCAGGCGTCGTTCATTCCGACCTTCTTCCCGGAAGGCACGAAAGTCGGCGAGGACGCCGACTTCTTCTACTATCCGCCCTACGCCTCCAAGCCTGATCTCGGCACACCTGTTCTCGGCGCCGGCACGCTGGCCATGATCACCAAGGACAGCAAGAGTGCCCGCGCGTTCATCGAATTCCTGAAGATGCCGCTCGCCCACGAGATCTGGATGGCCGAGGGTGGCTTCGTGACGCCGCTCAAGTCGGTCAACAAGGACGCCTATGCCAGCGACGCACTGAAGAAGCAGGGCGAGATCCTGGCCAACGCCTCGACCTTCCGCTTCGATGGGTCGGATCTGATGCCGGGCAAGATCGGTGCCGGCGCCTTCTGGACCGGCATGATCGATCTCGTCGGCGGCAAGTCCGCCCAGGATGTCGCGACCGACATCCAGAAGAGCTGGGACGCTATCAAGTAAGCCGATCGTTCGGCTTACCCGCCTTACTGGATCCGGGCCTTGAGGCCCGGCTCCGCCCGTCGGCCCAACTGTATTTTTCGTGAAGCATAGAATTCCGGCATGAAGCGTGGCCGGCCAAGGCGGAAACCTGCCTGGCACCCGCTCGCGCTTCACAACTTAAATCGGCGCACGATCCCGTCGACAAAGCCATTCCCGATTGGCGGATCATACGCAGGGAGAGGGACCCATGGCGGCTCAGATTTTTTCGGCCATATTCGTCATCATCATCGGCGTCGGCGGCTGCGTCGCCTATTTCTGGGGCGCCAACAAGCTGGTGGACATTGTTTTCCCGTCGCGCGGCGTCAAGGGTGCAGCAGCCATCGACAATCTGCGCCGGCAAGGAATGATCCGCCCCTGGCTGTTCGTTGGCCCGGCCATGATCATCCTCACCATCTACCTGATCTACCCGGTGATAGAGACGCTGCGGCTATCGTTCCTCGATCGCGGTGGCGCCAATTTCGTCGGCCTCGCCAATTATCAATGGGCGTTCGGCGACCGCGAGTTCCGCAACTCGATCCTCAACAACATCATCTGGCTGGCGGTCGTGCCGGCGGCCTGCACTTTCCTCGGGCTGATCATCGCCGTACTCACCGACAAGATCTGGTGGGGCACCATCGCCAAGAGCCTGATCTTCCTGCCGCTGGCCATCTCCTTCGTCGGCGCCAGCGTCATCTGGAAATTCATCTACGAATATCGCGGCGAGGGTCAGACGCAGATCGGCCTGCTCAACGCCATCATCCAGTATTTCGGCGGCCAGCCGCAGGTCTGGATATCACTGCCGTTCTGGAACAATTTCTTCCTGATGATCATCCTGATCTGGATCCAGACCGGCTTTGCCATGGTCATCCTGTCGTCCGCCTTGCGCGGTATTCCCGAAGAGACACTGGAAGCGGCCGTCATCGACGGCGCCAATCCGTTCCAGATCTTCTGGAAGATCATGGTGCCGCAGATATGGGGCACGATCGCCGTGGTCTGGACGACGATCACCATCCTGGTGCTGAAGGTCTTCGACATCGTGCTGACCATGACCAATGGCCAATGGAACAGCCAGGTTCTGGCCAATCTGATGTTCGACTGGATGTTCCGCGGCGGCGGCGATTTCGGCCGCGGCGCCACCATAGCCATCATCATCATGATCGCGGTCATTCCGATCATGGTCTGGAACATCCGCCAGGCGAACAAAGAGACGGGAGGGCATTGAGATGGCTGTCACGACCGGAAAGTCCTTTGTCGGCCGCTTCGGCGTCCATATCGCCGTGCTGATCTTCGTCGCGATCTGGACCGTGCCGACGCTCGGCATTCTCGTCTCGTCCTTGCGCGACAAGGACCAGATTATCGCTTCGGGCTGGTGGAATTCGTTCGCCAGCTCCAGCCAGACGGAAGCGGGCCGGCTGCCGCCTGCCTCGGCGCAGGTCGAGAAGGACGGCAAGTTCGTGCTCGAGGGCAACATTTTCGGCGATGGTGCCGCCCGCAACATCAGCGCCTTCGGCGTCAAGTCGGCCGCGCCGACGCAGTATACCGCCGGCACGACAGCCGACCTTGGCGACGGCGTCACCTTGCAGCTCAACGCCGACGGCAGCTTCGTCATGCAGTCCCCGAAGGCTTTCGAGGGCGAGCGCGGCCAGCGCGTCTACTACGCATCTTCAGCGCCGCCGAAATTCACCACCGACAACTACAAGACCGTGCTTTTTTCGGAGGGCATCGGCCGGTCCTTCATGAACTCGCTCACCGTCACCATTCCGGCGACCGTCATCCCGATCCTGATCGCGGCCTTCGCCGCCTATGCGCTGGCCTGGATGCGCTTTCCCGGCCGGGCGCTGCTGATCGCCGTCATCATCGGCCTGCTGGTGGTGCCGCTGCAGATGTCACTGATCCCGCTGTTGAAGCTCTACAACGGCGTCGGCTCCTTCTTCGGCGTGCCGTCAAAAACCTATCTTGGCATCTGGCTGGCGCATACCGGGTTCGGCCTGCCCTTCGCCATCTATCTCTTGCGCAGCTACATTGCCGGCCTGCCGCGTGAAATCATGGAATCGGCGCGCATCGACGGCGCCAGCGATTTCGAGATCTTCGTCAAGATCGTGTTGCCGCTGTCGTTCCCGGTGCTGGCCTCCTTCGCCATCTTCCAATTTCTCTGGGTATGGAACGATCTGCTGGTGGCAATGGTTTTCCTGGGTACCGAGGGCGACCAGATCGTGCTGACCGCCAAGCTCAATGCGTTGCTCGGTTCGCGCGGCGGCGACTGGGAGATCCTGACGACATCGGCTTTCGTGACCATCATCGTGCCGCTGATCGTGTTCTTCTCGCTGCAGCGCTATTTCGTCCGCGGGCTGCTCGCCGGCTCGGTGAAAGGAGGCTGAGACCATGCAATCGGCTCTGAAAGCGACCCCAAAACCCGACCTCGCCATCGAGCGAGACTGGTGGCGCGGCGCGGTGATCTACCAGATCTATCCGCGCAGCTACCAGGATTCCAACGGCGACGGCATCGGCGATCTCAAGGGCATCATCCGCAGACTCCCCTACATTGCCTCGCTTGGTATCGACGCAATCTGGATCTCGCCCTTCTTCAAGTCGCCGATGAAGGATTTCGGCTACGACGTGTCGGACTATTGCGACGTCGATCCGATGTTCGGCACATTGGCCGATTTCGACGCGCTGACGGCGGAGGCGCACAGGCTGGGCCTCAAGGTAATGATCGACGAGGTGCTGTCGCATACCGCCGACATCCATCCCTGGTTCAGGGAAAGCCGCGCGAACCGGACCAACCCCAAGGCGGACTGGTATGTCTGGGCGGACGCAAGGCCGGACGGCACGCCGCCCAACAACTGGCTGTCGATCTTCGGCGGCTCGGCCTGGCAGTGGGACACCAGCCGACAGCAATATTATCTGCACAATTTCCTGGCCGAACAGCCCGATCTCAACTTCCACAACCGCGCGGTCCAGGACGCGCTGCTCGACGTCACCCGCTTCTGGCTGGAGCGCGGCGTCGACGGCTTCCGCCTCGACACCATCAATTTCTACTTCCACAGCCAAGGCCTGGAGAACAATCCGCCGCTGCCGCCGGAAGAGCGCAACGACCAGACGGCGCCTGCCGTCAACCCCTACAACTACCAGGACCATCTCTACGACAAGAGCCGCCCGGAAAACCTCGGCTTCCTCGAACGCTTCCGCGCGCTGCTCGACGAATATCCGGCGACGGCCGCGGTCGGCGAGGTTGGCGATTCGCAGCGCGGGCTGGACGTGGTGGCGGCCTACACAGCAGGCGGCAAGCGCGTGCATATGTGCTACTCCTTCGATTTCCTGGCGCCCGAAAAGATCAGCGCGGCCAAGGTGCGCTCGGTGCTGGAAGCCTTCGGCAAGGTCGCCAGTGACGGCTGGTCGTGCTGGGCCTTCTCCAACCATGATGTGATGCGCCCTGCCTCGCGCTGGGCCGCGGACGAAGCCGACCAGACCGCGTATCTCAAAGTGATCTCGGCGCTCTTGATGTCGCTGCGTGGCTCGGTCTGCATCTATCAGGGCGAGGAGCTCGGGCTTGGCGAGGCGGAATTGCAGTTCGAGGATCTGCAGGATCCCTACGGCATCCGCTTCTGGCCGGAGTTCAAGGGCCGCGACGGCTGCCGCACACCGATGGTGTGGGACGGCGGCGCCCAAAATGCCGGCTTCTCGACGGCAAAGCCATGGCTGCCGGTGCCGGCCAAGCACCTTTCGCAGGCGGTCAATGTGCAGCAGGGCGACGACAAGTCGCTGCTTGAGCACTATCGGCGCTTCCTCGCTTTCCGCCGCCTGCATCCGGCGTTGGCCAAGGGCGATATCGACTTCATCGAAAGCGAGGGCGACACCGTCGCCTTCACGCGCCGCGAGGGCAATGAGCAGATCGTCTGCGCCTTCAATCTCGGCAGCCGGCCGGCGGAAATCAATCTCGGCGGCCGCTCGCTGCAGCCCTTGCCGGGACATGGGTTTTCAGGACAGACTGAAGCCGGCTCCATCCGTCTTGGCGGCTACGGCGCCTGGTTCGGGCGCATCGACTGAATTTGCAGGAATCACTGGAGGGAATCATGGCCGATGTCACGCTAAGGCAAGTGAAGAAATCATATGGCAGTCTGAACATTCTCCATGGCATCGACCTCGACATTAAGTCGGGCGAGTTCATCGTCTTCGTCGGCCCTTCGGGTTGCGGCAAGTCGACCTTGCTGAGGTCCATCGCCGGACTTGAGGAGATCACCTCGGGCGAGCTCAAGATCGATGGCGAGGTGGTGAACGACGTGCCGCCGTCGAAGCGCGGCATCGCCATGGTGTTCCAGTCCTATGCGCTCTACCCGCACATGACCGTCTACGACAACATGGCGTTCTCGATGAAGATCGGCAAGGAGAGCAAGGCTGAGATAGACAAGCGGGTGCGCCAGGCGGCTGAGATCCTGCAACTCACCAAATATCTCGACCGCTTGCCCAAGGCGATGTCGGGCGGCCAACGCCAGCGTGTCGCCATCGGCCGCGCCATCGTGCGCAATCCGAAAGTCTTCCTGTTCGACGAACCGCTGTCGAACCTTGACGCGGCGCTGCGCGTCGCGACCCGCATCGAGATCGCCAAGCTCAAGGAATCGATGCCTGCCACAACGATGATCTACGTCACCCACGACCAGGTCGAGGCGATGACGCTGGCCGACCGCATCGTGGTGCTCAAGGAGGGCCATATCGAACAGGTCGGCACACCGATGGAACTCTACAAGAAACCCGGCAATCTGTTCGTCGCGCAGTTCATCGGCTCACCGGCCATGAACATCCTGCCGGCCACCATCGACAAATCAGGCAATCCAACCATCGTCAGCCATGTCGGCGGACGCAAGGCGACGGTGCCGATCACCACGCCGGCGTCGGCGAAGGGGGCATCGGTGAGTTTCGGCGTGCGGCCGGAAGATCTGATGATCGCCACCGGCGCGGATTATCTGTTCGAGGGAACGGTGGACTATGTCGAGCAGCTCGGCGAGGTGCAACTGGTCTATGTCGACATCGGCCGTGCCGACCTGCCGCTGGTGACCAAGCTGCCCGGCAATGTCGAGGTCAAGCGCGGAGCGAAGCTGAGGCTGAGCGCGGATGCCGGCGACCTGCATATCTTCGACGCCGACGGCCATTCCTTCACACTCCACAAAGCGGAAGCAAAGGCGGCCTGAGACAGTTCAATCTGCGAGGCAAAAAACTAGAGCGGCGGGCAAGGCCAGCCGCTCTAGTTTTAGAAGCAAATCGACTGTTAGCGGCCGAAGAGATTCCGGTCGCTGCCCTGCGGAGCGGACTTCTGTACGTCGCCCGACGAATTGAGCAGCTTGTAGATCGGCGAGCTCGTGTTGCGCACCGAGGACGTCGAAGACGTCTGGGTGTTGTCGACGTTGACGGTCGCCTGCTTGTTGATGTCGGTCCCGCCAACATTGTCGTTGGCGGCATAGGCGCTGCCGGCAGCGATCAAAAGAGCGGCGGCAGTAAGAACAATCTTCTTCATTTTTGGTACTCCTGAATTCCAATAGAGCGGCAGGCTTGCCCGCCGCCTCCATTCTCTGATTTGACCACTCCCTTTTCCGAACCGAATGTTCGGGATCATGGTCTGAATCGGCTTAGTTGTTGCCGAAGAGGTTACGGTCGCTGCCATGCGTGACAGGCTTCTCGGCAGCAGGCTCCGACTTCTTGACGGAAGCCGTGTATGAGCTGTCAACTGCGGCGGCAGGCTGGTTGGCACCGTTGGAACCATAGTTGTCGCTACCGGCGAAGGCGCTGCCCGAAATGGCCAGAACGGCGGCGGCAGCAAGAACGATCTTTTTCATTCTAATACTCCAGAATTTTTGGGCCCGAGATCCGGAGCGGCAGGCAATCCTGCCGCCCTGCTGTCTGGGCTGTTAGCGGTTGCCGAACAGGTTGCGGTCGCTGCCCTGAACGATGGGCTGCTGATCAGCATGCGCCGACTTCTGGGTGGAAGCCGTGTAGGTGCTGTCAACTGCGGCGGCAGGCTGGTTTGCACCATTGGAACCATAGTTGTCGCTACCAGCGAAGGCGCTGCCGGTGATGGCCAGAAAGGCGGCGGCAGTAAGAGCGATCTTTTTCATTTTTTGGTACTCCAGATATCTTAGTTTGCTGTCCATCTAGCGGCGTGCCTCTGGGAGGATTTCGCGTCGTTCGGACAGCCCCGATGTGGGAAAGCCATCCGGCGGTTTCCAATCACGAAGTTGTTCCGCGTGGACCATGACTCTACATCTTGTAATTGTGCCACGGCCTTCTACCACCGAATTTTTTATCAATATTATCAACCGGTTGTCTTAAATTGACCCGTGCATCACCAAGTGTGTCGGAGCGCCAGTGTTCACACCGTCCTGCACGCACCGTCAACAGAAACGAACCGTTCGGTTCGATTTTAGAAACAGCTAATAGTCACTTTTGGAAACTGTTAACCTTTTTTGCCCCCGCCGCGGGTCGGATTCTACGATGACGGAAGCCGACAATGGCAGCCGGCAAATGGGGTTTCAGCCCTGCAGTTACCAGCTTGCAGGGTTTCTCCGGCCGTGTCGCGCCGCATGGATACGATGTCGCTTTCATGCCGACAGTCAGCCGGCCGTCGTGATTAGATCATGGCATCTCAGGTGCCGTCTCGTGACGACGAGGCGGAGAATTGGGAAGCCGGTCAAAGTCCGGCGCTGCCCCCGCAACGGTGGTGGAGTTCAAGTCGCAACGGGAGACCACTGGGCCTACAAGCCTGGGAAGGTGTCGCGATGAGTCCGCAAGGACAACTCCAGAGCCCGGAAACCAGCCCGAGGTGGTTGAACTCGACTGATCGCGGTGGGCGGTCAAGAGGTGGATGATGCATGTCCGGCCCGTCGTCGGCCTGCAAGCGATCCTTCCTCCATCACCACCAGTTCAGTCCTTAACTATGAGGACAGGACATGGATGCGCGCAACGATATGCTGAGGCTCTTGCAAAGCCGCAGGGAAGGCTTTTCGCTCGAACAGCCCTTCTACACCGATCCTGATTTCTTCAGGCTCGACATGGAGCTGATCTGGTATCGTGACTGGCTGTTCATCGGCCATGACTGCGAATTGCCGAAGCCGGGCAGCTACCTCACCGCCCAGATCGGCGACTATCCGATCGTGCTGGTGCGCGACCAGCAAGGCAAGATCAACGCCTTCCACAATTCCTGCCGGCATCGCGGCAGCCGCGTCTGCAACGCTGACAAGGGTACCGCGGCCAAGCTCGTCTGCCCCTATCACCAGTGGACCTATGAGCTGGACGGAAGGCTGCTGTTCGCCCGCCAGATGGCGGACGGTTTCGACAAGAGCCAGTTCGGCCTGAAACCGGTCGCCTGCGAAAGCGTCGGCGGCTACATCTTCATCTGCCTGGCCAAGGAGCCGGCGGATTTCGCGCCGATGCGGGCGATGATCGAACCCTATCTGTTGCCGCACCGGCTCCGGGAAACAAAGGTCGCCTTTGAATCGACCATCGTCGAGAAGGGCAACTGGAAGCTCGTCTGGGAAAACAACCGCGAGTGCTATCATTGCGCCGGCAACCATCCGGAACTGTGCAAGACATTCCCGGAAGCGCCGACGGTGACCGGCGTGCAAGGCGCCGACAACGATCCGGAGATGCTGGCGCACTGGGCGAAATGCGAGGCGGCGGGCCTGCCAAGCAAATTCCGCATCGATCCGGCCGGGCAGTATCGCGCCACCCGCGCGCCGCTGCTGCGCGACGCCATCAGCTACACGATGACGGGCAAGCGCGCCGTGAAGAAGAACCTTTCCGACAGCGTTGCCACGGACCGCATCGGCTCGCTGCTGCTCTACCACTATCCGACGACCTGGAATCATATCCTCGGCGATCACGCCGTCACTTTCCGCGTGCTGCCGATCAGCGCCACGGAAACCGCCGTTACCACCAAATGGCTGGTCCACAAGGATGCGGTCGAAGGCGTCGACTACGATCTCGCCGAGCTCACCCATGTCTGGACCGAGACCAACGACCAGGACCGCCGCATCGTCGAAGAGAACGCCTTCGGCATCCTGTCGCCGGCCTACGAGCCCGGCCCCTATTCGGAATTGCATGAAGGCGGCGTCATCCAGTTTGTCGAATGGTACGCCTCCTTCATCGGGCCACGCCTGGCCGAAGGTGGCCGGCCAGCGCTGCGCAGCGTCGCCTAGTGCATGTCGCCCAAAAGTGGGCAGCGGTTTTGGGATCACGAAATGCACAACACAAAAAGGATCGGGGGATGAATGCGATGACCGACCTTGGCCTCTACCGCCATCTCGACGAGATGGCGCCTTGGAACGACCGGCTGCAGGTGCTGGAGGTGATTGGCGTCAGCGACGAGGCGCCTGACGTGAAGACTTTCACCTTCCGCTCCGACAACCAGACCTGGTTCCGCTACAAGCCGGGGCAGTTCGTGACGCTGGAACTGCCGACCGCCGATGGGCCGCTGATGCGCACCTACACGCTGTCGTCCTCGCCGTCGCGGCCGTTCTCGATCGCGGTGACGGTGAAAGCGCAGGCCGGCAGCGTCGGCACGCGTTGGATGTTCGACAATCTGAAACCAGGCGTTCATGTGAAGGCCTATGGGCCGGCGGGCGATTTTTCGCTGCACAGCCATCCGGCGGCCAAATACTTGTTCATTTCGGCAGGCTCCGGCGTGACGCCGATGATGTCGATGCTGCGCTGGCTGAACGACTGCGCGCCATGGACCGATGTCGGCTTCGTCAACTGCGCGCGGCGCGCGGAAGAGATCATCTTCCGCAAGGAGCTCGAACTGCTGGGTAGCCGCATGCCGGGTCTCACGCTCGGGTTCATGATCGAGGAGCGCTCCAGCCGCGAAGGCTGGTTCGGCCATATGGGCCGGATCGACGCGATCAGGCTGCCACTGCTGGCGCCCGATTTCCGCGAGCGCGAGATCTTCTGCTGCGGCCCCGATCCGTTCATGCGCGCGGTACGGCAGATGCTGGACGCCGCAGGCTTCGACATGGCGAAATACCACCAGGAGAGCTTTGCCGCACCCGTCGTGGAGGAAGTACCGGCTCCCTTTGCGTCGCCGGCAGGAGGCGAGGTGGAGATGCCCGCCGCAGCCGCAACGCCGATCCGATTTTCGCTTTCGGATGTCGATGCCGAATGCCTTGCCGGCCAGACCGTGCTGCAGACGGCACGCGCCTCGGGCGTGAGGATCCCCGCCGCCTGCGAGTTCGGCCTGTGCGGAACCTGCAAGGTGAAGAAGATCTCAGGCAACGTCGAGATGAGCCATAATGGTGGTATCCTCGACCACGAGATCGACGACGGCTTCATCCTGGCCTGCTGTTCGAAGCCGCTGACGGCGATCGAGATCGAAGCTTGAAGGGTCTTTCGACCATCTGTCCCAGCGCGCCTGTTCCTTGGCCGGCGTTCTTTCTTGCCAAGAAAGGGCCAACTGGCTAGATGCTTTACCAGCGGCCGGGCGGACCGCGACGACCGGCGATCGTTTCCGCCGCGTCCGAGGTGGGGAAGAACGATGCAACAATTGGTCTACGCGGTGGCGAGCAAGGACATTGTTTTTGAGTCCTTCGACGGCGAAGCTGTCGTCCTCGACCTTTCGACAGGAAAATATTTCGGCTTCTCCGATTCGGGCAGCAGGGTCTGGGAAGCGCTGTCGTCCGGCGTTGCCGCCCATGCGTTGGTCGGGCAGACGGCAGGCACCTCAACGATAAGATTGGCCGAGCTCGAGAGCTTCATTGCACAACTGCTCGAATTCGGTCTGCTCGTGCCCGCGGCCGATACGCCCGCGCAACCCATTTCGGGCGCCCTTCTGGCAGAACTCGCCGGCACCAGCGAGCCGCTCAAGGTCGATATCCATGACGACCTTGCCGATCTCATCGTGGTCGACCCGATCCATGAGGTCGAGGAACCTCGCGGCTGGCCGGCGGTCAAACAGGCGTCCTGAAACAGAAGGAGCGGCCCGGTCGCCCCTTCGCCATATCGGGCGATACTGGAATATGCCAGCCATGCCGCGAGTCACCCTCCAATCCCTGCCGGACTATGCCCGCTATGTGCTGGCTGCGGCGGAAGGCGCTGCCGCGGGCTATGCCGTCACCACGAAGGTCGACTTGCCACAGCTGGAACTGACGACGCATCTGAGCCCTGGCCCGCTGGCTGCGGCCATCGATCACGCTTTTGTCCAGGCTCGGGATGATCGAACCGCAAGAGGCGACTGCCGCATTTTTGTTGCCGACCCCGACATTGAAGGCATTCCCGTCCCGGCGAGTTGGGGCCAAGCCTATTTCACGCATCATGCCTTTGCCACCAGCCTGGCCGATGCCGGACTGCGCGGCAACCACTATCACGACCTGGATTTCTGGCAGTTCTACGATCCCGAACGCCGCGTCGGCGTGCAGTTGATGGCATCGCCCGAGGCCTTTCCACCATGGGAGCCCGGCGCGCCGCTGCGCGCCTTCCTGCATTGGGAGTATGCGGCGCGCGGCATGCGGCTGGCCCATGCCGGCACGCTGGGCATCGATGGCAAAGGCATTCTGCTGGCCGGCTCGGGCGGAGCCGGGAAATCGGGAACGGTCGTTGCCGGCCTGCTCAACGGACTGGACAGCGTCGGCGACGACTATGTGCTGATCGATGCGGCCAAGGGCGTGAAAGCCCACCCGCTGTTTGCCACGCTGAAACAGGATCCCAAAGGCTTCCAGCGGCTCGGGCTAAAGCACAAATTGACGTCCTATGGTCCGCTGAACTGGCAAGGCAAGCATCAGTTCCGCATCGATGACATCGCGGCGCGGCCAGTGCCCGCAAGTCTGGACATCGTCGCGCTGCTGGTGCCACATATCGGCGGAGGTGAAGCAAGCTCGATCATGCCCGTTTCGCGCAAGGACGCCATGATTGCATTGGCACCGTCCGGAATCGCTCAGATGCCGGGCGAGCGGGAAAGCGGCTTTCGCTTCTTCAGCGACCTCACGCGCCTGTTGCCATGCTACCGTCTGTCGCTGGGGACGCGGCCGGAGGAGATCGCCGAGACGATTTCAGCGTTTCTCGCGCGGAGCACGTTATGAAGCTGAGCGTGATCATGCCTGTCTACAACCGCGAACACTATGTCGGTTCAGCGCTGCGTTCGCTGCTCAGGCAATGCGATGACGCCGATCTCGACATCATCGTGGTCGACGACGGTTCTACAGATGCTTCGGCAGCGGCGGTGCGCTCACTGAGCGAGCAGGCTCCATGCATCCGGCTGTTCCAGCAAGCCAATATGGGTGTCACCAAGGCGCGCAACGCCGGGCTGCAGCAATTGCTGCCGGAAACGCAGTTCGTATCGTTTCTCGATTCGGACGACATCTCGCCCATCGGCCGCTTCAGGGCCGATCTTGCCTGTTTCGCGGCCGATCCCGACCTTGATCTGACCTATTCGCGGATGACGCTTATAGACAGTATAGACGACGAGACGCTGGAACCGGCCGCCGACAGCCATTCCATAACCGTTCGCGGGATTCATCTGTCCGCCGGCATCTTCGCCCGAAATCTTGTCGAGCGGATCGGTGGCTTCGATGAGGACTTCAATCAGGCCGAGGACACCGACTACCTGCTGCGCGTCTTCGAGAGCGGTCCGAGATTCCTCATGCCCGATACTGTTGCCCTCTACTACCGACGCCATCCCGGCAACATGACCAAGGAAAAGAATGTGCCGTTTCGCGAATTCATGCGCGCTATCCACAAATCGATAAAACGGCGCAAGGCCAATCCTTCCCTGCACGCCGTCGACGGTATATTCGATTTCAAAGACCTCGCGCATTGGCGTTTCCTCTAATGTCCGGCTACAGCGTCGTTATTCCAGCCTTCAATGCGGCCACCACCATCGCCGAGACGTTGAGATCGGTCGTGGCTCAGTCGATCAAGCCTGACGACATCGTCGTCGTCGACGACGGCTCGACCGATGACATGGCGGCCGTGATCAATGCGCTGGACCTGAAGGTGCGGCTGCTGCGCCAGGAAAACGCGGGGCCGGGCAGCGCCACGACCAGAGGCATCGCCGCGCTGTCGACGCCATTCATCGCAACGCTCGACGCCGACGATTTGTGGTTGCCGACCAAGATCGAAGAGCAGCTTGCGCATTTTAGGCGGTTTGCACAGGTGGCGGGCGTGTTTACGCATTGGCGCAACTTCCGCCATGACCGGCCCGATGCGCCGGACGCAGGCGCCGTACCCGGCTGGTCGCGTTCGACAATGATGATCCGTCGCGAGGTCTTTGATGCCGTCGGGCCAATTGTCGATCCGCCGGGTGGCCGCGGCGAAATGATCGACTGGATCGCCCGGGCACGGGAGGCGGGCCTCGCTCTCGACATGCTGGACGAAGCGCTGACATTGCGTCGCATCAGGCCTGGCAGCCTGTCCTATGGTCGCGATGCCACGCGCGACCGTGGCTATCTCGAGGTCGCCCGGCTCGCCATGCAGCGTCGGGCGCGAAACAGGACGGAATCCAGCTGATGGCCACGGCGATCCGGCGTATCGGTCGCCGGTTTCCGGACTATGGCTGGTCGTGGCCGACCGGCAAGCTCGACCAATTGCTCAAGGCGGCGCTTCTTCCCGATGAGGAAGCGGCCGGCCAATGCGCCATGCGCTGGCTTGACGAAAACGACATCGACCTCGTCTCGTTTCGCGAGCACCGGCTGCTCGCCGCAATTTCCGACAGGTTCGGCAGGAAGCTTGCCGTCCATGCCGCCTACCCGCGCCTTGTCGGCCTGCAAAAGATGCTGTGGACCAAATCGCGGATGGCGATGCGCGAGGCCGAGCCGGCGCTTAAGGCGATGGTGGAGGCCGGATCGGCGGTCATGTTGATCAAGGGGGCCAGCCGCGTTGCCGTCGATGCGTCGGCGCAGCGCGGCCGGGTGGCGCATGACATCGACATATTGGTGCGCCCGCAGGACATGCTCGCCGCCTTCGACGTGCTGCGCGATCGCGACTGGCAGGTCGCCACCGGCGTCAGCCCGCAATATCTCAGGACCAGACTGTCGTCCGTGCGGTCGATGAACTTCTTCAAGGGCAGTTTCGGCGATATCGACCTGCACCAGTTCGGCTATGACGGGTCACAATCCAGCGCGGAGGACGATCTGGCGATCTGGCAGCGGGCGATAGCGGCCGAATTCAGCGGCGTCAGTGTCTTTGTTCCCTCGCCGGCCGATCGCATCGCGCTCGCCATCGCGCATGGCGGTCTTGACGCCCACACCCACAGCGACTGGCTGGTCGATTGTGCTGTGGCCATCGATGGCGGCGATGTCGACTGGGATGTCTTCCTCGATATTGCCGCCAGACGCGGCCTTGCCGTGGCGGCAGCGGTGGCGCTCTCCTATCTCGCGCTGGAGATCGGCATTGCCGTGCCCGAGGCGCCGCTGGCAAGGACAGTGGAGATGGCGGATCGCGCCGGCCTGTCGCGCTGGTCCTCGGTGCTGCAAGCCAAGCCGCGCACCGATTTCGGCGGCCTCGTCTGGCTGTCGCGCGGATTTGCCAAGCAGCTGCGCTTGAAACGCAAGAGAGGCCGGTTGCGGCAATCCGCGCCTGATGTCGTCTGGCGCGGCAAATCGGCGACGAATAAGACGAAGACGGCGCCAGCACCATTCGTGCTTTCACAGACGATTCCCTATCCCGAGACGACTCCCTATTTGGAAATGACTGGCGACCTGATGCTTGAGGTGACCGTCAAGATCGCCGTTCCGCCGGTCCGGCGCCGCATCGAAATGGAGATCAACGCCGCTGGGCGGCATATCGCCCGCTTGCGGTCCGTGGCGATCAGCCGCTCCGGTGGGGAAAGGGTGCTGCACTTTCGCGGCAAGGTGACGCTGGACGGTGCAAGCCAGGCTTTGGTGCTTGAGGCACGGCCGTCCCGCCAGTTCCGGCAATGGGACAATGAGGCGACTGTCGCCACCTATGGCGCGCTGCCGTTCCAGTTGCTGTCGGCGCATTTTTCGCCACTCGACTGAAGCCGCCCCGCGGGAACCGCAGGTACAGCCAAGTGGCCGGGTGACCCGGCATCCGCGTGGCAAGCGGCCCTGCAAAACGCTGATGCGGCCCTTTGATCCTGACTTCCAATAGTACGATCTGATCATGGCCTGATCCCGTTCAGATACGATCGTTGCGGCCATATCTATTTGTTTTTCAATGGATTTTTCTGAAAATTGCGCTTCATCTCGATGGGTCATGCTCTAAAATTTCCAACACGGCTTGACATTTGTCGACCTTAAATTGACTATTGTCACTTCGATGCCTTGGGCGGAGGTCACCAGCGTCGATCGGCTCCAAGAAATTGCCGAACACACGGGAGGAGAGAAGGTGGAGCTTTTGCTCGAGGTTGAAGGGCTGAAAAAGTCCTTTGGTGGCGTCGCCGCCTTGCGCGACGGCCGCTTTCAACTTCGCGCCGGCACGGTTCACGCGCTCTGCGGCGGCAACGGCGCCGGCAAATCGACCTTTCTCAAGATACTGATGGGCATCTTCAGCCGCGATGCCGGCTCGATCCGCCGCCGCGGCAAGGAGGTGGAATTCGCAAACCCAGCCGATGCACTGGCCTCAGGCATCGCCATCATCGAGCAGGAACTCAGCCCCGTTCCCCACATGACGGTTGCCGAGAACATCTATCTCGGCCGCGAGCCCAAGGCGCGGTTCGGCGGCATCGATTTCCGCGCGATGAACCGGTCCGCGCAAAGACTGCTGGACGATCTCGAATTCGATATTCGCGCCACGCAGTACATGATGAACCTCTCGGTCGCACAGATGCAGCTCGTCGAGATCGCCAAGGCGCTCAGCCACGACGCCGAGGTCATCTTCATGGATGAGCCGACCTCGGCGATCGGCGAGCGGGAAGCACAGCATCTGTTCGCCGCTATCCGCCGCTTGCAGGCGCAAGGGCGCGGCATCGTCTATGTTTCCCACCGCCTGTCGGAGATCTTCCAGATCGCCGATTCCTACACGGTCTTTCGCGACGGCGCCTATGTCGGCAGCGGCGCGCTTGCTGACATCGATCGACCCGGCCTGATCCGCATGATCGTCGGCCGCGAACTGTCGGAGGAATTCGCCAAGACCAACACGCCGACATCGCAACCAGGCATCGAGGTTGCCGCGCTCTCTTGCCCGAACAAAATCGAGGACATCTCGTTTTCGGTGCGCAAGGGAGAGATTTTCGGCATTTACGGCCTGATGGGAGCCGGTCGGACGGAGATCTTCAACTGCCTGTTCGGGCTCGACAGGCCTTCGGCGGGAAGCATCAAGGTCGACGGCACCGAGGTCAGCATTGCAAAGCCGGCGGATGCCATGGCGCACGGGCTGGCGCTGGTCACCGAAGACCGCAAGCTGACCGGTCTCAATCTCGCCGATTCCGTGCGCGCGAACATCTGCATGGCGAGCCTGCCTGAAATGAGCCCCGCCTTCGCCATGGATCGGGCGCGGGAGGCGGACGCAAGCCGCGGCATGCGGGAAAAATTCCAGATCAAGGCGGCCCGCGACACGATGCCGGTTTCCGGCCTTTCAGGCGGCAACCAGCAGAAGGTGGTGCTCGGCAAATGGTTCCTTCGCAATCCGAAGGTGCTGCTTCTGGACGAGCCGACCCGCGGTGTCGATGTCGGCGCCAAGCGTGAAATCTACCGGATCATCAGCGACTTCGCCTCCTCCGGCGGCACGGTGGTGATGATCTCGTCGGAAATCGACGAGGTTCTCGGCATGTCGGACCGGATCATGGTGATGCGGGCCGGCAGAAGTGCCGGAACCTTCAGCCGGGAGGAAACGGATGCCCAGTCGCTCGTCCATCTATCAACCTGAAGAGGGCAAGGGTGTTCGCTCAATGGCAGAGGAATCAGTGATGTCGGTTGGCGACAACAAGAGTGCAAACGGCTGGTTCGGTTCGGAGCAGCGCCGGCTGTTGATTCAGGAATACGGCATCTTCCTTGCCTTCGTGATCCTGGTGGCGGTTCTGTCAGTCTCCAACGAGTTCTTCCTGACGGCCGGCAACATCTCGAACGTGCTGCTGCAGACCTCGATCAACGGCGTTCTCGCCATCGGCATGACTTTCGTCATCCTGACGCGCGGCATCGATCTCTCGGTCGGCTCCGTCGTAGCACTTGCCGGCATCGTCAGCGCGAGCTTCGTGACCAGTTCCGCGACCGCGGGAATTTCCGGCGCGCCCTATCCGGTCGCCCTCGGCCTTGGTATCGGCCTGCTGGTCGGCATTGCCTGCGGCGCCGTTTCCGGCGTGATCGTGTCGCGGTTTTCGGTGCCGGCCTTCGTGGCGACGCTGGGCATGCTGTCGGCGGCACGCGGAATGACCCTCATCTATGGCGGAGGCCGTCCCGTCCCCGCACTGACGCCGGCCTTCCGCTGGATCGGCACAGGCAACATCCTTGGCATACCCGCGCCGGTCGTCATTCTCGCAGTCGTGTTCGCCGTCTCCTGGTGGATCCTCAACCGGACCCGCTTTGGCCGCTACATCTATGCCGTCGGCGGCAACCCTCACGCGGCCAGGACCTCGGGCATCAACATCACCCGCACGCAGTTCGCCGTCTATGTCATCTCCGGCAGTCTTGCCGGTCTCGCCGGAATGCTGCTCAGCGCCCGCACCGGTTCCGCCCTGCCCCAGGCCGGCATTGCCTATGAGCTGGACGCGATCGCGGCGGTGGTGATCGGCGGAACCAGCCTTTCTGGAGGCGTCGGCCGGGTGACCGGCACGCTGATCGGCGCGCTGATCATCGGCGTCATGAACAACGGCCTCGATCTGATGGGGATCCAATCCTACTACCAGCAAGTCCTCAAGGGCGCGCTCATCGTTGGCGCCGTGATGCTTGATCAGAAAAGAAACTACGGGGCCTAGGGCATCGGACCCAAAGGCCTCCTTCCGGTACCGGACCTGCAACACGCGCGTCCGTGAATGGCGAACCATGTCGGTCGCTCGCTCAAGTGGAGGTAACGAAATGAAAAGATTGATGATTGCGCTCGCATCCGCGACCGCTCTGCTGGCCTCGTCGGCCATGGCGCAGGAGAAGATCAAGATCGGCGCGGCACCTTACGGGTTGAACGCCGAGTTCATGCAGATCTGGGCGGCAGCGCTCCAGGAGCATCCGGCCGTCAAGAGCGGTGAAGTCGAACTGACGGTCTTCGACGGCCGCTATGACGCCCTGGTCCAGCAGGATCAGTTCAAAACGATGGCGACGCAGAAATACAACGCTATCATCTTCGCTCCGATCGACGTCGACGCCGGCGCCGCGGCGGTGCAGACGGCGGCCGATGCCGGCATTCCGGTCATCGGCTCGAACACCCGCGTCAATTCCGATCTGCTGACCTCCTATGTCGGCTCCGACGACACGATCTCGGGCTACATGGAGGCCAAGACCGTGCTCGACAAGATCGGCTGCAAGGGCAATGTGGTCATCCTCGAAGGGCCGATCGGCCAGTCGGCGCAGATTTCCCGTCTCGAAGGCAACAAGAAGGCGCTTGCCGAGTGCCCGGATGTCAAGATCCTCGAGGACCAGACCGCAAACTGGTCGCGCGCCGAAGCCCAGACGCTGATGGAAAACTGGCTCACCGCCCACCCGAACCAGATCAATGGCGTGATCGGCCAGAACGACGAAATGGCCCTTGGCGCCATCGAGGCGATCAAGGCCGCCGGCCTCGACCTGAAGAGCTTCACCATTGCCGGCATCGACGGCATCACCGATGCGCTTCACGCCGTCAAGGCCGGTGAGATGACCTCGATCCTGCAGGACGCGCGCGCCCAGGCTCAAGGCGCGCTCGACCTTGCCATCTTCGCGGCCAAGAAGGGTGACTACAAGCCGCAGTCCGACATCTGGGCAACCTACAAGGACATGCCGTGGAAAGACGGCAAGGAGAAGATCTACAATGTGCCGTGGACGCCAGTGACGGCGGAAAACGTCGACCAACTCCTGGCGACGCGCAAGTGATCCGGTCGTGGGGTGGGCTCTCCTGGCGCATCCCACGTTCCAACAGAGAAGAGAGCCATGACTGATTCAATCCAGGTTGATCTCAATTTTTCGCTGGGCGGCAAAGTCGCCCTGGTCACCGGCGGCGCCTCTGGCATCGGCAGCGCCATAGCATCGGCATTCGCCACGAAGGGCGCCACTGTCGGGGTGATCGATATCAATGAATCGGTTGCGCGGTCGAAGGCCGACGAGCTCGGCAACGGCGCGAAATCCTTCGTCTGCGACGTGTCCGATCCACGATCCGTGGACGCCGTGTTCGCGGCGGCGCAAGCGGCCTTCGGCCATATCGACATCGTCGTCAACAGCGCCGGCGTCGCCGTTCTTGCTCCCGCCGAGGAACTCAGCCTCGATGCCTGGGACAAGACCATCGATATCAATCTCAAGGGAACGTTTCTGGTCTCCCAGGCTGCTGGACGCGCCATGATCAAAGCCGGCAAGGGCGGCAAGATCATCAACATGGCCTCGCAGGCAGGCACCGTCGCGATCGACCAGCACGTCGCCTATTGCGCCTCGAAATTCGGCGTCATCGGCCTGTCCAAGACGCTCGCCGCCGAATGGGGCAAGCACGGCATCACGGTCAATACGATTTCGCCGACCGTGGTCTTGACCGATCTCGGCCGAAAGGCCTGGGACAACCCGCGCGGCGAGGCGCTGAAGCAGCGCATTCCGACCGGCCGCTTTGCCTTCCCGCAGGAGATCGCCGCCGCCGCCGTGTTCCTGGCATCGAACGGCGCCGACATGATCAACGGCGCCGACCTGCTGGTCGATGGCGGCTACACCATTGTCTGACCGGCGCAAGATTGGAGCAACAATGCAGCGGTTCATCAACAATCCCGACGAGGTCGTCGAGGATACGGTCAGGGGCTTCGTCAAGGCGCATGCCGACATCGTCAGGCTCGCCAGCAATCCCCGCGTCATCGCTGCCCGCCATGCGCCGGTCGGCGGCAAGGTCGGCGTGATCACCGGCGGCGGTTCCGGCCATGAGCCGGCCTTCATCGGCTACACCGGCCGCAACATGCTGGACGCGGTCGCGGTCGGCGAGCTCTTCTCGTCACCGACGGCAAAGAGCTTCCTCGACGCTGCCCGGGAGGCTAATGGCGGCAGGGGCGTCGTTTGCCTCTATGGCAATTATGCCGGCGACAACATGAACGTGAAAATGGCCATCAAGCTCGCCGCCAAGGAAGGCATCGAGATCGCAACCGTCGTCGCCAATGACGATGTCTGCTCGGCAGGACCGGACGAGCGAGAAAAGCGCCGGGGCGTCGCCGGCGAGATCTTCATGTGGAAATGCGCCGGCGCCCTGGCCGGGGAAGGCGCTGGCCTCGAGGCCGTACAGGCGGTGGCGCAAAGGGCTATCGACAATTGCCGTTCGATCGGCGTCGGCCTCGGCCCCTGCACGCTGCCGGCGGTCGGACATCCCAATTTCCTGATCGAGCCGGGCACGATGGAAGTCGGCATCGGTCATCACGGCGAACCTGGGGTGCGGGTCGAGCCGCTGAAGCCCGCCGCCGAGATCGCGCGGGACATGGTCAAGATCGTTCTCGATGATCACGATCTGGCGGCTGGAACCGAAGTTGCGGTGCTGGTGTCCGGCCTCGGCGCCACGCCGGTCAACGAGCTCTACATCCTCAACGACACGTTCGAACAGGAGATCGCCGGACGCGGCTTGACCATCCACAAGACCTATATCGGCAACTATTTCACCTCGCTGGAAATGGTCGGCGCGACGCTCACGGTGATGGCGCTCGACGCCGAGCTGAAACGGCTGCTGGATGTGGCTGTCGATTGTCCGGCAAGGCTTTAGGAAACAGGCGAATGCAGCAGTTTGAAAACGCTTCCGCTGGCGACATCGTGCTTTCGATCGCCGACCGGATCATCGAAAACCGGGCGTATCTGAGCGAGATCGACGGCAAGATCGGCGACGGCGACCACGGCGTCAACATGGCCAAGGGTTTTGGCATGGCGGCGGACAGGATCCGAGGCAACGACATGTCGCTGGCCGAGGCCTTCGACACGCTGGGCACCGTGCTGATGACCGAGATCGGCGGCTCGATGGGTCCGCTCTACGGCGTCATGTTCACGCAATTCGCGGAGACGATCGAGAAATCCTCTGCCATCGACGCCCGGACATTCAGCGCGATGCTCAGCAATGGTCTCGACGGCATCCAGTCGATCGGCTCGGCCAAGGTCGGCGACAAGACGCTGCTCGACACACTCGTCCCGGCCATTGAGGCCTTCGACGCCGCCAATACCGACGGCAAGCCGTTCCCGGAAGCCCTGGATGCGCTCGTCGTCGCGGCTGAAAAAGGCCGCGACAGCACCAGGGATCTCGTGGCCAGGATCGGCCGCGCCAGCCGCCTCGGCGAACGCTCGGTCGGCGTCCTCGATGCCGGGGCCACATCCTGTGCGCTGATCCTGAAAGCCCTGGCGCTCGGCGCCAAGCAGAAACTGCTGATATCGGCGACCGCCGGTCGCTGAATTGTGAAGTATGCTCCTCCCGAGCAAAGGCTCCCGGCTGACCTTCCAGCCGGGAGCGCGTTGGAGCATGATCCCGAACCGAAGGTCAGCAAAGCAAAAAGTGGAAGCCGGTTTTCGGAAAAGATCATGCTCAAACAATAGGATGGAATCCGACCAAGATTGAGAGTTCTTCCATTTGCGCTCATCTTGGCGATCGATCTTGGATTCGGGGAAACCGGGCAGCATGACGGTCAAGACATTATCGGCGCGGAAGAATGGAACAGCGCGGGCCGAGGCCGGCACCGAACCCATTCCGCTGCGCTACGGCGACGACCCGTATGTCTGGGCCTGCTGGCTCTACTATGAAGATCACATGACGCAAGGCGACATCGCCGAGATCATGGGCATCTCGCGGGCGACAGTGAACAGCTATCTGGCCGATGCCCGCGCCCGCGGCATCGTCAACATCTCGCTTGAGCCGTCACGGCTGAGCTCGCTGTCGATCGCGCAGGAACTCAAACGGCATTTCGGCCTGCATGACTGTCTGGTCGTGCCGAGCGACGACAATACGCGGCCGCTGATCGATCGCCTTGGCGGAGCGGCGGCGCAGGCGCTTGCCAAGCTGCTGAAATCCGGTGACACACTCGCCGTCGCCTGGGGGCGAACGGTGCTGGCGATCGCGGAGCAGGCTTCGGTGCCCGGCCTTCAGGACGTCACCGTCGTGCAGGCCACCGGCGGAACCGCCGCCAACTTTGCCTATACACCGGAACTCTGCGCATCAGCCATGGCCGGCGCGATCAGTGCAAGGCTGGTCAACATCACGGCGCCGGCGGTCGTTTCCACGGCCGAGATACGCGACATGCTGTTGCGCGAGACGCTGATCGAAAGCCAGTTCGATGCGCTTGCCAAAGCCAACAAGGCGCTGTTCGGGATCTCGTCGCTGCGGCCCAATTCGACGATCCATACCAGCGGCTTCTTCGAATCGGTTTCGCTGCAGCAATATCTCGCCAGGAATGCGGTGGGCGTGGTCGCCGGCCGCTTCATCGACGGTCAAGGCCATCCGGTGGCCGGCCCGCTCGACGACCGCACCATCGGCATCTCGCTCGACATGCTGAGAGCCATCGGCCTGCGCATCGCGGTTGCCGGCGGTTTCGACAAGGTTCCGGCAATCCTTGCGGCGCTGCGCGGCGGCTATGTCAATGTGCTCATCACCGACGCCGCGACCGGTCGCGGCATCCTCAATGCCGACGGCGTGACGGAGCTTGACCAGAAGCTCTCGCAACGCCCGAAGATCGACCACCGCGCGACCCTGCCCAGCAACTTCCGCACCCATATCAAGAAATTCCTCAATGACCCCAATGACGTCGTCGAGGAGATGCTCGACGGCGTGGTGAAGGCCCATGCCGCCTATCTCAGGCCGATCAAAGGTTCGCATCGCGCCCTCGTCGCCCGCACCGGGCCGAGGCCGGGCAAGGTCGGGCTTGTGATCGGAGGCGGCACCGGGCATGAGCCGTGCTTTCTCGGCTATGTCGGAAAAGGACTTGCCGACGCCGTTGCCGTCGGCAACATCTTTTCGTCACCGCCTCCCGGCACGATCCTTCAGTGCGCCAATGCCGCATCGGGCGGCCAAGGCGTGCTCTTCGTCTACGGCAATTATGCCGGCGACGTGATGAATTTCGACATGGCGGCCGAAATGGCGGCTGAACACAATATCGAGGTTCGCACGGTGGTGACGACGGACGATATCGCCTCGTCTCCGCTCGAGGACCGGGAAGGCCGGCGCGGCGTTGCCGGCAACTTCTTCATGTTCAAGGTCGCCGGGGCGGCCTGCGACCGCGGATTGTCGCTCGACGCCTGCGAGGCCGCGACCCGCAAGGCCAATGCACGAACCTTCACAATGGGCGTCGCGCTGGAGCCTTGCTCGTTGCCGCAGACCCGCCGCCACAATTTCGAGATCGGCCCGGACGATATCGAGATCGGCATGGGCATCCATGGAGAGCGCGGTGTCATCCGCGACAAGATGATGACTGCCGACGAGATCACCGACCGGGTGATGGACCGCATCTTTTCGGAGATGCAGGCGGCGCCGGGAGATCGTGTTGCGGTGCTGGTCAACTCATTCGGCGCAACGCCACTGATGGAACTCTACATTCTGTTCAGGCGTGTCGAGCAGCGGCTGAGCGCCAAGGATATCAAGATAGAAGCGAACTGGGTGGGGCATTACTGCACCTCGCTCGACATGGTCGGTGCATCCATATCGGTCCTGCATCTCGACAACGAGTTGATGGAACTGTTGCATCATCCCTGCGATACGGCCGTGCTGCGGATCGGCTGAGGATGAAAGACGGGCGTCTCCGTGAAAGACGGGGGCATTCTGCTTGAACCGGGAGGAACACCATGTCGGACAATGCGGCGCGACGCCTGAGCAGGATGTTCTATCGCATATCCATTGCGATCGAGGCGGGAAAGGACCACCTCTCGGACCTGGACGGCGCCATCGGCGACGCCGACCATGGCATCACCATGTCGCTCGGCTTCATGGCGGTGAATGCCGAACTCGCCAAACTCAACCTCGACGAAACGCTGCCGTCTGAGGTTTTCGCTGTTGCCGCGTCGGCCTTTCTCGATGCCGTCGGCGCATCCACTGGGCCACTCTATGCGACCGCGTTCCGCAGGGCTGCGCAAGCCCTTAAAAAGGACGAATGCCTGTCACTCGCCGACCAGGCGGCGATCGTCGAGGCGATGACGACTGGCATCAAGGAGCGCGGCAAGGGCCAGCGCGGCGACAAGACGATGCTCGACGCCTGGGTCCCCGCAACGGAAGCGGCTGTCAACGCGCGCGCCCGCGCTGCCGGAGGTGCGGAGATGTGGAACAGCATATTGGCGGCCGCCGAGGCCGGGGCGAATTCGACACGATCGATGGTCGCCGCCCGCGGCAGGGCGGCGAGGCTGGGGGAACGATCGCTTGGCCACATGGATCCGGGCGCGGCCTCGGCCGTCATCATCCTGCGGGCGATGAAGGACACGTTTGATGAGGGCGAGCGGGAAAAGGCGGTCCCCCGCTGAAGACGATGTGGTTACCGCTCCGATTGCCCGCTCAGACACCGTAGCGTTCGGTGCGGATGAGGCCTGCCGGAACGCCGGCATCGATCAGCGCCTGGGCGGCGCTCGACACGAAGGCGTTCGAACCACAGACGAAGGCCAGGCGTGGCGGCTCGGGCAGACGCATCATCGATTGCACCATCATCCGGGCGTCGACCCGCCGCGCATAGTCCTGCGGACGCCGGGCCGGTTCGCGCGTCAGGGTTAGCACCAGATCGAAGCCGTCCTGGCGCTCGTCGAGGCCGATCAGCTCGTCGCGAAAGATGACCTCGTCCCAGACCCGCGCGGAAAACACCAGTGCCGCGGGCACCAATGATTTGCGCGCGGCGCGATGGCGGATCATCGCCATCAGCGGCACCACGCCCGACCCGCCACCGACCAGGAGCAGAGGCCCACCGTCGCTGTCGGACCAGACGAAATGGCCGCCGAGCGGTCCGCGCAACTCGACCTCGTCGCCGACCGCCGCCACTTCATGGAAGAACGGCGAGACCTCGCCGTCGTCGAGTTTTTCGATCGCCAGCTCGATCGTCTCGCCGGTTTCCGGCGCCGAGGCGATGGAGTAGGAGCGGCGCGCCTGGTAGCCGTCCGGCGCCGTCAGCCTGACATCGACATGCTGCCCGGCGCGATAGGCAAAGGGCTGCGACGGCTGCAGGAAAAAGCTGGTGACGCGCGGCGTGCGCTTTTCGATGCGATTGATGGTGACCGTCTGCCAGGGCGACTGCGCCGCCGCTGCCTCGCTCATGGGTCGCCTGTGTAGCGCTGCTCGCGCCACGGATCGCCATAGATGTGGTAGCCGCGCAATTCCCAGAACCCCGGCTCGTCGCGCTCGGTGAACTGCAGCCCGTTCAGCCATTTGGCCGATTTCCAGAAATAGAGATGCGGAACCAGCAGCCGCGCCGGGCCGCCATGGTCCGCGGTGATCGGCTTGCCTTCGTAAAGCAGCGCCACCATCGCCTTGCCGGTGGTGAGATCCTTTGTCGGCACATTGGTTGTATAGCCGTCGAAGGACAGCGCCAGCGTGAAGGCGGTCGGCGGCTCGAGGCCGGCATCGGCCAGAATGTCGTCGACCAGCACGCCCTGCCAGGCCGTGTCGAATTTGGTCCAGGCGGTGACGCAATGGATGTCGCGGGTCATCTTGCTCATGGGCAAGGCGTTGAATTCAGCCCAATTCCACTTCTTGATCGGTCGCGGTCCGTGTTTCAGCGTGAACGACCACTCCTCGGTGCGCACGCGCGGCGTCGGCCCGGCCGACAGAACCGGGAAACCCTGTTCGAGATACTGCCCGGGCGGGATGCGCGCGTCAGTATCTGTCGGAGGCTTTCGTCCTGAAAAGAAGCCGCGGGTGACCATCGAGCAATCCATGTGCGCAGGTTGAAATCGACCTGCGCCAGTCTTCTCGAAGATGCTCTGACGGGCAACCGAAATCTTGGCCGTGACCCCGCGGCAATGCGCTTCAGCCCGCAGCGAAGGGCACGGCAACGAAGATCTGCGCGTCGCCGCGTTCGACAAGCAGGAGCACCGATTTCTTGCCCGACCTGCCGGCCTGCGCGATCGCCTGGTTCGCCTGCCTGGCGCTCCGCACCGGCGCCTGATTGACCGCGACGATGATGTCGCCGGGCTGGATACCGGAAGCCGAAGCCGCCTTGTCCGGATTGACCCGTTCAACCAGGGCGCCACGCTGGTTGAGCGGCAGGTTCATGGCCTGGCGGACATCAGGGGTGATATCCATCAGGCCGAGGCCGATCGCCGGCGCGCGCAGGCCCTGCGTGGAGGGCGCGCCGTCATCGCCGCCCGCCGATGCCGTCTTCACATCGTCGCCGTTGCGTCCGACATCGACGGAGATTTCCATGGTCTTGCCCTTGCGCCAGACATTGAGTTCTTCCCTGGCGCCGGGCGAAACGTCGGCGACGGCACGCGACAGGTCCTTGGGGTCCTTTATCTCGTGGCTGGCGAAGCTGGTGATGACATCGCCGGTCTCGATCCCGGCCTGGGCGGCCGGAGAGCCTTCAGTGACCTCGGAAACCAGCGCGCCGCTGGGATGATCGAGGCCGACGGCGCTTGCCACGTCCGGCGTCACCGGCTGGATCTGAACGCCGAGATAGCCGTACTGGATGGAGCCGCCCTTCATCAGCTTGGCGACCACCTTTTCAGCCTGGTCGGACGGGATGGCGAAACCGACGCCGACGCTGCCGCCATTCGGCGAATAGATCGCCGTGTTGATGCCGACGACATTGCCGGCGACATCGACCAGCGGACCGCCGGAATTGCCGTGGTTGATCGGCGCATCGATCTGGATGAAATCGTCAAACGGGCCGCTGTTGAGGTCGCGGCCGCGCGCCGAGACGATGCCTGACGTGACCGTGGTGCCGATGCCGAACGGATTGCCGAAAGCGAGCACCTGGTCGCCCGGCATCAGTCTGTCGGAATCGCCCCATTTGACGGTCGGCAAGGATTTGCCCGCCTTGACCTTGAGGACGGCGAGGTCGTTCTTGGCGTCGCGACCGACCAGCCTGGCGGGAAGTTCGGTGCCGTCGTCGAGCGTCACCTTGATGGAGGTAGCGCCGTCGATCACGTGATTGTTGGTGACGATGGTGCCGTCGGCGCCGACGATGAACCCGGAGCCGAGCGCCTCGGCGCGCTGCGCCTGCTGCGGCGGCGATTTCGGCATGGGTATCCCCTGATCGCCGAAGAATTGGCGGAAATAGTCGTCGAAGGGCGAGCCGCCATCGAAAGGCGAGCCATCGCTCATCGTCTCCGGCTGCGCCTTCATGACCGTGGTAACGGTCACCACCGCCGGCTTGTCAGCGGCTACGATCGGGGCGAACGAGCCGTTTGGAGCTGTTATCCCAGCGACAGGTGTCTGGGTTGTCGCAACGGCGTTGCTCGCGCCCATGTTGTTCGCACTCTCTGCGAAAGACATGACGAAGGGGGATATGATCAGCGCAGCGCCCAGCAAGGCCGCGACGCGATGTCTGCGAAGAATGTCTGACATGGTCGTTTGTCCGGGCGAGAGTTGATCTGGCGCCGCGGCCGGTTCTCCAGGAATCGCCATCGGCGTGTCGACGGTCGCGGTTGCCCGTCTCGCCTGGCATGGCAGCCGACCGATCGACAGCCCACCATCTAGGGCTCGGATCGGCCCGAATTAGGGTTTCAGGGCGACCTTACGAAGATTTAATATCCGGAAGAGCCGTTAGGCATCGCCGGTCCGGCGCAAGTAAGCCGTGGCGATCTCGCGCATCCGCTTGCCGTCGAAGCTTGGCCCGTGGCCGCCATGGCCGATGCTGACAGGCAGGTCGAGCAGCCGCTGCATCGTCCGGCGATAGGCGGCGCGGTCGGAATCCGGCAGGTCGTCGATCAGCATGGCGTCGTAGATGGCATCGCCGGCGAAGAACAGGCCGTCCGCCTCATCGAACAAAGCGATCGAGTCGGGAGAGTGGCCGGGCAGATGCAACACGCGGAATTGCCGATCGCCGAGATCGACGACGTCGCCCTCGTCGAGCGTGCGCGTCAGCGGCGCCGACGGAATTTTGTAATCGGCGGCTTTCCAGCCCGGCTCGGGCAATTTCGAGACGGCGCCTTCGAGATTGTGGAACATGTAGGCGTAGGTGACCGCCTCATCCATGGTTTCGAACGTGGCGGCACTCATCCTCGGTCCTGCCCGCAACGGGAATTCGTGCAGCGAGCCGACATGGTCCAGGTGGATATGGGTGGCGACGACGATGAGCGGCTTGCCATCAGGCATTTCGATCTGTGGCGCCAGCGGGCAAATCCCCATGCCGGTATCCACGAGCAGGTCGGCGTCGCGGCCGCTGAAATGCCAGATGTTGGCGCGCACGAAATCATGCACGAACGGCTCGGTGAGCATCGTCGTGTGGGCGTCGACGATACTCTTGCTGAACCAGTCGATCATCAAACGAAGGGCTTTCCGACCCTGTACTTTTCCGGGACCAGTCGTCTGAGATAGGCCATGCCCGCGTCCGAAAGCTGGTTGACGTCAGGCTTCATGAAATCGTCCGGCATGTGGCGCGTCTTCCCCGCGACATTCTTCAGCGGCACTTTCTTCAACACGGTTTTTTTGCCGTCATATTGCAGCGCCACCGAGCCGCCGCCCTCTTCCGCCACCTCGACAGCGAAAGCGCCAGCGTCAAAGGCTTCCTGCGCGTCAACGGCACTGATGGCGCCGACGTAGCCGCGCGGCATGTAGCCGAGCGCATCGACACGCGCCCGCTTGCCCGGCAACCCTTCGGCCAATGCGCGCTCGAGCGCAGCCGGCAGGTCGCTGCCTGAAAGCTTGACGTTGCCATGCGCGTCGCGCTCCAGCTTCTCCGGCGGCACCAGGCTTTCGACCAGCGCCTTGCCGTCGGCGGTGCTGACGCCTTCGGAGACGGCGACGATGCAGCGCTTGTGGCGGTCGAGCGTGGCGCGCACGTCGTCGATGAAAGCGGCGGCCGAGAACGGCCGCTCGGGCACATAAACCAGATGCGGGCCGCTGTCGGGATCCAGCTGCCAGGCGGCGGCGGCAGCGGTGAGGAAGCCGGCATGCCGGCCCATGACGATGCCGACATAGATGCCGGGCAGCGCGCGGAAATCGAGATCGACAGAAAGAAAGGCGCCGGCGACGAACTCGGCCGCGGAGATGAAGCCCGGCGTGTGGTCGTTCTCCTCGAGATCATTGTCGATGGTCTTCGGCGCATGGACGAAGGCCATCTTGCCGCCGGCGGCATCGGTCAGGATCTGCTGCGTGCCCGACGTGTCGTTGCCGCCGATATAGATGAAGGCGTCGGCACCGGCCTTCTTCAGGCCATTGAGGATGATCTCGCAATAGGCGGCATCCGGCTTGTCGCGCGTCGATCCCAGCGCGGCGCTCGGCGTTGCCGCGATCAGCCGCAGCCGGTCCTCGGGTATGGCCGAAAGATCGGCATAGTTGCCATCACGAATGCCGCGCACGCCGTGGATGGAGCCCAGAACCTTGGCGCCGGGATGCCGCTTGCGGATCTCGAGCGCGGCGCCAACCATGGTCTGGTTGATGACGGCGGTCGGGCCGCCGCCCTGCGCGATCACAAACGTTCCTGACATTCTTCGTTTCTCCCCAGCATTGGTCTCGCAGGCACATTCGCCTGTCTTGCTGGATCACGCAACGGGAGAGTCGATCGGCCGCAGCTGCGGTCGGAGGATCAGACGACGACGACCGGGTTCTTCTTGGAGACGCGGCTGTAGAGGTCGATGATGTCCTGGTTGATCAGGCGCACGCAGCCCGACGACATCGCCTGGCCGATGCTCCACCATTCCGGCGAGCCGTGGATGCGGTAGCCGGTGTCGCGGCCGTCCTGATAGATGTAGAGCGCACGCGCGCCGAGCGGATTGTCAAGGCCGCCGGGCTGGCCGCCTTGCCACTTCACCAGTTCCGGCTTGCGGGCGATCATTTCCGGCGGCGGGGTCCAGACCGGCCATTCCTTGCCGTACTGGATGTTGGCGCGGCCGGACCAGCGGAAACCGTCCTTGCCGATGCCGACGCCGTAGCGAATGGCGTCACCGCCGGGCTGCACAAGATAAAGCAACCGCTCCTGCAGATGGACGACGATGGTGCCGGGCGCCTCGCCGGTCGGATCGACGACGATCTGGCGGCGGAATTCCGGCTTGACCTTGAGATAGGGCACTTCCGGCACGTTGAAGCCGCCATCTGTGAGCGCGGCATACATGACGGCCGGGCTGGTGATGTTCTTGTCGACGCTGATGCTCGGGCGGATAGGGACCGAGCCCGTCGTCGTATCGTCAAGCTGGAGCGACGGCAGATCGAGCGTCTGGCTGCAGCCGGCAACGCCGAGCAGCGCCATGGCGCCGGCGCCGGTCAACACCGTGCGGCGGGAAAGCTGAACTTCGGTTTCGATTGCGTCGCCCTTCAACGGCGGCGTCAGACTTTGCGGCAACTCACGCATCTACCCAAACCCTACGCTATCGGCGGGAAACACGGTCCGGCCGGATAGCAGGCATTTTCACCAATCATGGTTGAAAAAGCGTGAAGGCGTGCTGGCTGGCCTTAACGCTGTTTGCTGTTGCATGTCCCGACACGCCGAACCGGGCATGCCGAAGATTTTCGACATTGCCTCTTTACATCCTCGCGCGCCCAAGGATTTATCCTTTTCTTTGCGCTCAAGGAGACAAATATGTCCTTCGAAAACTGGGCCGCCTTTGCCGCCGCCTCGACCATCCTTCTCGTCATTCCAGGCCCGACCATCCTTCTGGTCGTGTCTTATGCGCTCGGCCAGGGCTGGCGCACCGCACTGCCAATGGCGGTCGGCGTGGCGCTTGGCGACTTCACCGCGATGACGCTGTCGATGCTGGGCATCGGCGCTCTGCTAGCGGCCTCGGCCACCGTGTTCACGGTGCTGAAGGTGATCGGCGCCTTCTATCTGATCTATCTCGGCATCAAGCTGTTCCGCGCCGGCGGCGCGCTCCGGGCCGAACCGCGCACCGATGCGGTGTCGTCGGCCAAGATGATGGCGCATGCCTGGCTGGTCACCGCGCTCAACCCCAAGAGCATCACCTTCTTCGTCGCCTTCCTGCCGCAATTCCTCGACCGGCATGCCGATTTCTGGACGCAGATGCTGATCTTCGAGACGACCTTCCTGGCGCTCGCCTTCGCCAATGCCTTCGGCTACGCGCTGATCGCGGCAAGGGCGCGCAATTTCGTGCGCAATCCCCGGGCGATCCGCATCTTCAACCGCACCGGCGGCACGCTGCTGGTCGGCGCCGGCATCGCCACGGTGGCGATGCGCTCGGGCAATTGAGGCAATCTTCTTGCTTGACCATGATCTTATCCGAAAACCGGTTCCCACTTTTCGGGATCATGGCCTGCCTCACCATTTGACGCTGAAGCCGAGATTGCCCTCGAGGATGCGCCGCTTGTCGCCGCCCAGATTGGTGGTGTAGTCGCCGGTGGCGAAGATGCTGACCTTGTCCGTCACTTGGGCGACGAGGCCGCCGCCGAACTCGAACGATGTAGACTCGCCCTCGGTCGAGATATCGGTGCCGTCGAAGTTGACGTGGTCGGTGCCGCCGAAATCGTGCCAGAGATTGGCCTTGAGGTAAGGCTGCAGCGCCATGCCGTTCATGACGGTCTCGCCTTGCAGCCGCAGCCCCAGCCGGACGTTGACGCTGTCGTCGAGGTCGAAGGAGATCGACGAGAAACTATCCTGCGTACCGTCGAGCGACAAATGCTGCCAGACCAGTTGCGCCTGCGGTTCGAGCGTCCAGCCCTCGGCCAGTGCAAAGGGATAGCCGCCTTCGAGCGAAGCGGTGATGCCTGTTCCATCGACATCGATGCCGATGTCGCGGGACGAGTTCGCCGTGCCGCCGAAGAAAGTCCCCATCACGACACCGTCCAGATACCAGCCGCTCGGACCGATATGGGTCCAGTAGCCGCCGACGCTGGTGCCGTCGAGATCGATCCCGCCGACGGACAGATTGTTCCATCCCAGCGCCTGGCCGCGCACGTCGCCATTCATGCGGCCATAGGCAATGAACAGTCCGGCGCGGTTGATGCCTGACGCGCTTTCCCAGCCGAACGCGTCGAAGCCGGCCTGGATGCCGAACAACGTGCCGTCGAAGGACGGCGACACCGTCCCCGACCATGCCATATCAGCGTCCTGTCCGAAGATGCGGCCCCAGACGGGCGACAATTCTGTGTTCGACAGCAGGCTCTGCTCACCGCGCCGCTCGTGGAAGGTGCCAAGCGTTGCCATGGCCAGATGCTGGGCAATGGGCGGCACGGCCGAATAGACCGGCACCTCGATGCGATAGAGCTGGATCTCGGCTGCCTCCACCGGCGTCGCTCCCGGCGTCGGCGGCGCCGGCTGAACCGGTGGCGGGCCAGGCAGCGTTGGCACCGGAAGAACGGGCGCTTCGACTGGCACCGGCGGCGGCGGTGGCGGCGGTTCCGCCGGCGGGCTCGGCGGCGCCGGCGGCGGTCCCTCGGGCTCCGGATCAGCGATCTGTACCGGCGGCGTCGGATCGACGGGCGGATTGTTGATGTCGCCCTCGGTCGGTGGCGGCGTCGGCGGCAGCTCCGACTGCGGCGGCGGCGGCGCGGTCTCCGGCGGCACCGGTGGCGGTGGATCGGTAGGTTCGAGCTGCGGCGGCGCAGGCGCAGGCGGCGCAGGCGTCGTCAGCGTCGAGCGCAGGTACCAGTTCTCCTCACTGCCGGCGCTGACGCCGCCCTTGAACAGGTAGTATTCGAAGGCGCCGGCCGCGACCGGCGCGTCGAGCGCAAAGGTCGTGGCGCCTGACGTGGCGCCGTCGATCGCCTGGACGACCATGATGCCGTCCTGCGTGGTCGAAGCGCCCGCCCCGCCGAAATTAATAACGGAAATTCCGGTCGAACCGGACGCCGTTCCGCCCGACAGGATGAGTTTGTCGGAGCCGGAGCTGTCGTCGCCAAGCTCGGTCTGGATGAGCAGCAGACCGCCCAACCCGACATAATTGCCGGAAATCGTCAGGCTATCGGCAGCACCCGCGGGGCCATTGGTCAGGTCGATGCGGCCGGCATTGGTCACCGAAGCCAGTTGGCCCGATGTGAAGGCCTGGATCGCGGCATTGAAGCCACCACCGAACAAGGTGCTCGACGCGTCAACGTTGAGCGAACCTGTCCCCGTGCCGCTGTCGCCAAGCACCAGATTGCCGTCCAGCGTCAGTTCGGTGTCGTTGGTGGCCTCGATGTTTTCCCAGTTCTGGACCCTGGCGATGCCGTCCAGCGAGACATTGTCGAAGGTCAGCGCGTCGGTGCCGAGACCGCCGTTCAGCGCATTGGTCTCGCCAAGATTGGCATTGGTCAGATTGCTCAGTTCCGCTGTGTCGTTGTCGCCGCCGAGATCCACAGAACCGTAGATGATGCCGCCATTGTTCCAGACGAAATTGTCGGTGCCGAAACTCATCAGCACATCGCCGCCGACCGAGCCGCCGGTCACCGTCACGCTGTCGGTGCCGCCGCTGACGCTGATATTGCCACCGATCGTGCCGTTGGAAAGGATGATCGTATCGTTGCCGAAGCCGGTGACGAGGTTGCGGTCGATGGTACCGCCCGACATATCGAAGAAATTGTCGTCGAGCTTCATGTTGACGCGGCCGATGCGGCCGCCGGTCATCACCGCATGATCGCCATCGTCGAAGAAATCGACGATGCGTCCCGCCGACATGGTGAAGGTGTCGAGGCCGTCGCCCTGGTTCAGCGAGCCGATCTGGCCGCCGCTCATGTTGAAATCGTCGATGCCAGAGCCCTGCTGGACGTTGCCGGCAACGGTGCCGGCGCCGATGGTGAAGAAATCAGTGCCGTCGCCCTGATCGACGGCGCCGGTGATGGTGCCGGACTGCATATTGATGCGGTCGGTGCCGGCGCCAAAGGTAACGCTGCCGCTAACCTGGCCGGTGCCGCCGGCAGGAAAGGTCAGCGTGTTGTCGCCAGTAGTGTCAGTAAGGCTGCCGCCTGAATCGCCGCTGTCGCAGACGAAAGTGCTATTTCCGGCGGACGGGACCAGCACGCAGGCGGCGAAGGCCGCAGAGTTCGGCAGCCACGCAAACGACGTTGTGGCGAGAAGACATATTAGCCAAGGATGAAATACGGCGGATTTGTGCCAGTCTGAAGCAACCGTCTTTCCGGTGCCTCCAGCGTAACTGTCTGGAAGCCTGATTTCATGGCGCCGCATCGCGTGACTCCCCGAATTCGCGATTCGAAGCCCCCGCCCCAGCCGCAATGAAGCCACAATCCCTCCAGTTTTACAAAGGCTAATCTCCGTCTCATGGTTGATAAACTGCGAAGGATACTCGGATAGATCTTGCGCGATGCAAAGATGGCACATCTGTGGCACATGCTTTATGATCGTATTGGACCTAAGGCGTATCGCATTGGACCTGAGGCGCGTGACGTTTGAACGTATCTATGTGATGCGCTTTACTTCCCTGTTTTGTGAATCTCGTTATGCCGAAAGCGCTGCGTACTTTTGCACGACAGGCATTAAAGTCCGAGAAGCCAGACAGAGGGCATCACATGGCAGTCAAGGACGCATTCGGCTTGAGATTTTCAGGTGCGACGGAGGCCGGGTTCTCGCCCTACAGCCAGGCTGTCCGTGAGCTGCAATGCTTCATCGGCGACCCGATCGGCTCTGTCGACCGCGCGATCGCTGCAAATCCTGATTTCGTCATGGCGCATGTGTTCAAGGGCTATCTGTTTGGCCTCGCCACCGAGCGCGAGGCGACAACGGTGGCCAGGACCTGCCATGAGGCCGCATTGCCGCTTGCCGCAACAACGCGCGAACAGGCGCATGTCGCAGCGCTTGGCCATCTCGCATGGGGACGCTGGCATGAGGCCTCCCGGATCCTCGAAGATATCGCCATCGACTCCCCGCTCGACCTGGTGGCGTTGTTGACCGGGCACCAGGTTGACTTCTTCACCGGCAATTCGCGCATGCTGCGCGACCGCATCGGCCGCGCGCTGCCCTGCTGGCAGAGCGGCATGCCGGGTTACCATGCCGTACTGGGGATGCAAGCCTTTGGGCTCGAGGAGATGGGCGACTACGCGCACGCCGAAAAGCTCGGCCGCGCCGCGGTCGAGATCGAGCCGCGCGATGGCTGGGCCCAGCATGCCGTCGCCCATGTCATGGAAATGCAGAGCCGGCAAAAGGATGGCATTGCCTGGATGCGCGCCAACCCCGACGCGTGGACGCGGGAAAGTTTCCTCAAAGTGCACAATTGGTGGCATCTGGCGCTGTTCCACTACGATCTCGGCGAGACCGACGAGGTGCTGGCGCTTTATGACGGGCCGATCTACGGCGACCGCTCGGCCCTGGCTCTGAATATGGTCGATGCCTCGGCGATCCTGTGGCGGCTCTATCTCGGCGGCGTCGATGTCGGCAACCGCTGGGCGGCGCTCGCCGCCAATTGGCACAAGGCCGGCGGTGGCAACTATGCCTTCAACGATGCGCACGCGATGATGGCCTTCGTCGGCGCCGGCCTGGACGCGCGGGCAAGCGGCTTGCTCGAGGCGCAGCGCGAGGCGATGCGTGGCAATGACGACAATGCAGTCTTCACCCGGGATGTCGGCCATCCGCTGACACTCGCCATCAAGGCGTTCGGCGACGGCAACTATACCGAGACCGTGCGCCTGATCCGGCCGATCCGGGCGATCGCCAATCGCTTCGGCGGCAGCCATGCACAGCGTGACGTCATCGATCTGACGCTGATCGAGGCGGCGCTGCGTTGTGGCGACAGGGCGCTGGCAAGAGCCTTGACCGCGGAACGCGTGCTGGCGCGGCCTGATAGTCCGCTGTCGGCGTTGTTTTCGCGACGCGCGGCCGATTTGTCCGAGAATTGACCCGCGACCGATCTTGCCTTAAAAACTGGTCGAGCCATATTTTTCGAGACCCGAAAAAATTAATGGCGCTGGGAGGAAGTCATGTATCTCGGGCTCGATCTGGGCACGTCGGGCGTCAAGGCGCTGTTGATCGATGCCGGACAGACCATCGTCGGTTCCGGCCATGGTTCGCTCGAAGTGTCGCGGCCGCATCCCGGCTGGTCCGAGCAGAACCCCGACGCCTGGATCCGCGCCTGCGAAGAAGCAATCGCCGAACTGAAGGCTTCCCATCCAAAACAGCTTGCTGCGGTGAAGGGCATAGGCCTTTCCGGCCAGATGCATGGCGCCACCTTGCTGGATGCCGGCGACCAGGTGCTGCGCCCCTGCATCCTGTGGAACGACACGCGCAGCCATGCTGAAGCTGCAGCGCTCGACGCCGATCCGCGCTTTCGCGAGCTGACTGGCAACATCGTCTTTCCCGGCTTCACCGCGCCGAAGCTCGTCTGGGTGAAGAACAACGAGCCAGGCGTTTTCGCCAAGGTGGCAAAGGTGCTGCTGCCGAAGGATTTCCTGCGGCTCTGGCTGACCGGCGAGCATATTTCGGAAATGTCGGATTCGGCCGGCACCTCCTGGCTCGATGTCGGCGAACGGCGCTGGTCCGGCGAGCTGCTGGCAGCCACGTCGCTCGATGAAAAGCAGATGCCGTCGCTGACCGAAGGCACGGCGAAGGCAGGTGCCTTGCGCGGCGAACTGGCCTCGAAATGGGGGATGCAGGCCGGCATCCCGATTGCCGGCGGTGCCGGCGACAATGCGGCCTCGGCCTGCGGCATGGGTACGGTGGGTGAAGGCCACGCCTTCGTCTCACTCGGTACGTCGGGTGTACTGTTTGCCGCCAACGCCGCCTACCTGCCAAACCCCGCAAGCGCCGTGCATACATTCTGCCACGCACTGCCGAAAACCTGGCATCAGATGGGCGTCATCCTGTCGGCGACCGACTCGCTCAACTGGCTGTCTGAGATCACCGGGAAAAGCGCCGGCGACCTGACCGCCGAACTCGGCGATATGCTGAAGACGCCGAGCGGCGTCTCCTTCCTACCCTATCTCTCTGGCGAGCGCACGCCGCACAATGATGCCGCCATTCGCGGCTCATTTACGGGGCTTGCCCATGAATCCAGCCGCGCGGTGCTGACCCAGGCGGTGCTCGAAGGCGTCGCCTTCGCTTTCCGCGACAGTCTCGAAGCGCTGAAAAAAGCCGGCACGACGCTGACGCGGGTGACGGCGATCGGCGGCGGCTCGCGCTCGCGCTACTGGCTGAAGGCCATCGCCACCGCGCTTGGCTTGCCTGTCGACATTCCCGCCGACGGCGATTTCGGCGCCGCCTTCGGCGCGGCCCGGCTTGGCCTGATCGCGGCGACGGGTGCTGATCCGCTCAGCGTCTGCACGGCGCCGGACACCGATGCCACGATCGAGCCTGACACCGCACTCGGCGGCGCCTATGCCGAGGCCTACCACCGCTACCGGGCGCTTTATCCGGCGATCAAAGGCGCCACGGCGTGAGCGGTTTCTCACCCACGCCGTGGCTTCACGGCTCACTGCGCCGGCACCTTGTCGAGGAAGCCGGTGACGCTTTTCAAGCGGCCGTTCTCGATGATGCCGATATCGGTGCCTTCGATGACGGACTCAGTGCCCTCGGGCCCGAGATTCCAGGAGAAGCGGATCGTGTCGGCAAAGCCGTCCGGCTGGCCTTTCAGCGAGAAGCGGAAGCCGGCAAAGCGTTGCTGTACGCCATCGATCAGCGCGCCGACGCCTTCATGGCCCTCGCCCTGCATGATCGGATCGCGGTAGCTGACATCCTCGGTGAAGGTCGCCTTGAGTACGGCCTGGCGGCGGGCGGCGTCACTCTCGTTCCAGGCGGCGATGTAGTTTTGGGCGATGGTGTTGAGGTCGGTCATGGTCTGTCTCCTTAGTTGGGTGGCTTTGACATGACCTTTTTCACCCGAAGGAAGAACGAAACCAATTACGCCTGAGGTAATCAGGCAGAACTAGCTCGGAGAGGACAAATCATGAGCAGCGTATTTTTTGGCGACATCGGCAAGATCAAATACGAGGGGCCGGATTCGACCAATCCGCTGGCCTACCGATTCTATAATCCGGACGAAATTGTCGCCGGCAAGCGGCTGGAAGATCATCTGCGCTTTGCGGTGGCCTACTGGCACTCCTTCGCCTGGCAAGGTGGCGATCCCTTCGGCGGTCAGACCTTCGATCGTCCGTGGTTCGCCAAGGCCGGCGGCGTCGACACGATGGAACTGGCCAAGCTCAAGGCCGATGTCGCCTTCGAGATGTTTTCGCTGCTCGGCGCGCCCTATTTCTGCTTCCACGACGCCGATGTCAGGCCAGAAGGGAAGGATTTTTCGGAAAGTGCGGCGCGGCTCGACGAGATCGCCGACTACTTTGCGGGAAAGATGAAGCAGACCGGTGTCAAGCTGCTGTGGGGAACGGCGAACATGTTCTCCAACCGCCGCTTCATGTCGGGCGCCGCCACCAATCCCGATCCGGATGTGTTCGCCTATGCGGCGGCGACGGTGAAAAGCTGCATCGACGTCACCAAGCGGCTAAAGGGGGAGAACTATGTGCTGTGGGGCGGCCGCGAGGGCTATGAAACGCTGCTCAACACCGACCTTGCCCGCGAGCAGGAGCAGGCCGGCCGCTTCCTCAATCTCGTCGTCGACTACAAGCACCGGATCGGCTTCAAGGGCACGATCCTGATCGAGCCAAAGCCGCAGGAGCCGACCAAGCATCAGTACGACTACGATGTCGCCACGGTCTACGGCTTTCTCAAGCGGTTCGGGCTGGAGAAGGAGGTCAAGCTCAACATCGAGCAGGGTCATGCGATTCTGGCCGGTCATTCCTTCGAGCACGAACTGGCGCTGGCCAATGCGCTCGGCGTCTTCGGTTCGATCGATATGAACCGCAACGACTACCAGTCGGGCTGGGACACCGACCAGTTCCCCAACAATGTGCCGGAGATGGCGCTGGCCTACTATCAGGTGCTGCTGGCGGGCGGCTTCAAGACCGGCGGTACCAATTTCGACGCCAAGCTGAGACGCCAGTCGCTCGACCCGCAGGATTTGCTGATTGGCCATATTGGCGGCATGGACGCTTGCGCGCGTGGGCTCAAGGCCGCCGTCCGCATGGTCGAGGACAAGGCCCTGTCTGGTCCGCTCGCCGAGCGCTATGCCGGCTGGAACAGCGCGGAAGCCAAAGCGATGCTGGCGGGCAAGCGTACGCTGGAGGAGATTGCCGAGCGCGTGGTCAAGAAGAAGATCGAGCCGCAGCCCCGGTCCGGACGCCAGGAACTGCTCGAAAACATCGTCAATCGCTACGTCTGAGAAAAAGCTGTTTCATACCGTTTCAGGGGCGACCGGATAGCCGAACGGTCGCCCGGAACGGCTTTGCGCATGAGGCAGGACCGACGACAAGGTTCTGCCTCGCATCGCCCCTCAATCGCCTCGCTCTTGCCTTCAAACAGCCGTCACGGACCTCGTATAAAGTGGCTCATGGCGGGAATCAGGAAGAAGGAGGCGACCCGATATGCAGCACGAACGCGAAATCGACGCCCTGCTCTCATCTGGCGAGGCCGGATCGATCATCGACCGGCTGATGGCGCTGCCGCATTCCAAGGAAGGTGCGCGCGGCAAGAACGAATGGGATCGCGCGGTCGCCAGCCGCTTCGAGACCCATCTGGCGAGACAGATGCGCTCGCAGATCGACGGCGCCGGCAGCCGCCAAAACGCCGCGTAGCTGGAACTACGCCTGGCGCAGCCTGACCGGCGCCTCGCCGAAAGCTCTCGAAAACGCTCTCGAAAATGCCGCGGCGGACGAGAACCCCGTCCGCCCGGCGATATCGGCCATGGCAATGCGCGTGTCGACGACCAGCCGGCGCGCCGCGCCCAGACGCAGCCTGAGGTAGTAGGCGCCCGGCGTTTCACCGATCGACTTGCGGAAGATGCTCTCCAGGGTCCGCGCCGTCACGCCGGCGCGCTTGGCCACAGCGGCGATGGTCAGCGGCTGGTCGATATGCGCTTCCATCAGCCGGATCGCTTGCGCCAGCCGGGGGTCGTAGCCGTCGAGGCGGCCGAGCGAGACCAGCGGCTGGGCGTCGGTGGCGGCGCGCGCCTGATCGTAGATGAAGACGCTCGCCACATCGAGCGCCACCGCCATGCCAAGCCGGGTGCGGATCAGATGCAGCATCAGGTCAAAGGTCGGCGAGGCGCCGCCGGAAGTGAAGACCGGACCGTCGATGACGTAGCGGTCGGGCCGGACGTCGATGCCGGGAAAGGCGGCGGAAAAATCCTCCATGTCCTCCCAGTGGGTGGTGGCGCTGCGTCCCTCCAGCAGGCCGGCGCGTGCCACCAGCCAGGTGCCAGCTTCGACGCCGCCACAGGCGCGTGCGGCGCGCGCGGCGCGGCGCAGGCCGGCAAGGAGGGCCGACGTGGCATAATTCTGGGTGCCGAAACCGGCAACCACGACAAGCACATCGGTTGCTTCAGCAGCATCGAAGCGGCCGCTGACCGCAACCGGCAGGCCGCATGTGGTGACCGGCGCCTCTCCCGTCACCGAGACCAGCCTGAAGTCGAACAGGGTCTCGCCGGAGATGCGATTGGCGGCCCGCAGCGGGTCGACGGCGGAGGCCACGCACATGATCGACGAGCCGGAAAACACCAGAAACGTCACCTTGAGCGGCAAGCGCTCAGAGCGAAAGATATCGGGTTTTTCGCTTTTAATCATGAGAGCTTCGTAAAACGCAAAACAGTTTCCGGCAAGTCGGGCATTGTTGGGATCTGGTCGAATTTGGGAGAGAGACAATGCCGCTCGCGATGAACCGTGAGGTTTTCATTACCTGTGCCGTGACCGGGTCCGGCGGCTCGCAGGACCGCAGCCCGCATGTGCCGCGCTCGCCCAAGCAGATCGCCGATTCCGCCATCGACGCGGCAAAGGCGGGTGCAGCGATCGTCCATTGCCATGTGCGCGATCCCGAGACCGGCAAGCCCAGGCGCGACGTGCATCTCTACCGCGAGGTGACCGAGCGCATCCGCGCGGCAGACGTTGACGTGGTGTTGAACCTGACCGCCGGCATGGGCGGCGACATGGTGTTTGGTTCACCCGAAGCGCCGCTGCCCTTGAATGAAAAAGGCACCGATATGGGCGGCGCCACCAACCGCATGGAGCATGTGCGCCAGTGCCTGCCGGAAATCTGCACGCTCGACTGCGGCACGATGAACTTCGCCGAGGCCGACTATGTCATGACCAACACGCCCGGCATGCTGCGCGCCATGGGCGGCATGATGACGGCGCTCGGCGTCAAGCCGGAGATCGAGGCCTTCGACACCGGACATCTGTGGTTCGCCAAACAATTGGTCGAGGAACAGGTGCTTAAGCCGGATGCCTTGGTGCAGCTCTGCATGGGCGTGCCATGGGGAGCTCCCGACGACCTCAACACCTTCATGGCCATGGTCAACAATGTGCCGTCGACCTGGAACTGGTCGGCTTTCTCGATCGGCCGCAACCAGATGGCCTATGCTGCCGCCGCGGTGCTGGCCGGCGGCAATGTGCGCGTCGGGCTGGAAGACAATCTGTGGCTCGACAAGGGCGTGCTGGCGACCAACGCGCAGTTGGTCGAACGTGCGGCCAGCATCGTCACCAATCTCGGCGCCAGGATCCTTGGCCCGGAGGAAGTGCGCAAGAAGCTCAACCTGACCAAGCGCGCACCGCTTTGAAACAAGGCAGCCAAGAATCGGTTGGGAGGAGCCGCCGATGAAGACCGTGAAATTCACTGCCATGAAGGACGGCGACCGCGAGGACTACGCCTTCCTGACCGAGCACGAGATCGATTACGCGGCCAGGACCGGCGAGCGGCTGCTCGACGCGCTGGTGCAGCTCGACGAGGGCCTGTCGGGCTACAAGATCACCCGGCTCGGCCATTCGCTGCAGGCGGCGACGCGGGCCTGGCGCGACGGCGCCGACACTGACTGGATCGCCTGCGCCTTGCTGCACGACATCGGCGACATCTACGCGCCCTACAATCACGACGAATATGCAGCCGCCATCCTGAAACCCTTCGTGCGCGAGCAATGCACCTGGGTGGTGGAGAAGCATGGCGACTTCCAGCGCCTCTATTACGCCCACCATCTCGGCGGCAATCCGCATGCCCGCGACCGCTTCGCCGGCCATCCCTATTTCGACGATTGCGATGGGTTTTGCGAACGCTGGGACCAGTCGAGTTTCGACTCCGATTACGAGACGCTGCCGATCGAATTCTTCCGGCCCTTCGTACTCGAAGTGTTCGCGCGCAAGGCCTATGACGCGTCCGTGATCCGCGCCGGCGAGCGCGTGCCTCTTACCGACCCAGACATAGCGAACAAAAGAACCGGAGCTTCCGCATGAGCATCATCAACAAGGCAGCCGCCATCGGCGGTGGTGTCATCGGCGCCGGCTGGGTGGCGCGTCTGCTCCTGAATGGTATCGACGTGTCTATCTTCGATCCCGATCCCGAAGCGTCGCGCAAAGTCTCGGAAGTGATGAAGGGTGCGCGCCGCGCTTACAAGCAGATGCTGCCCGGCGGCCTGCCCAAGGAGGGCAAGCTGACCTTCGCCAAGACCATCGCCGAGGCGGTGGCGGACGCCGATTTCATCCAGGAGAGCGTGCCGGAACGGCTCGACCTGAAGCACCGTGTGCTGGCCGAGATCGACCTTTATGCACCCGCCAACGCCATCGTCGGCTCGTCGACCTCCGGCATCAAGCCGACCGACATGCAGGTGGCGATGAAGAAGCATCCGGAGCGGCTGGTTGTCGGCCATCCGTTCAACCCGGTCTATCTCTTGCCGCTGGTCGAGATCGTCGGCGGCGAGCAGACGTTCCCCGAAGCGATCGAAGTCGCCAAGGAGATCTACGCCTCGATCGGCATGAAGCCGGTGGTGATCCGCAAGGAGATCGAGGCCTTCGTCGGTGACCGCCTGCTGGAAGCGGCGTGGCGCGAGGCATTGTGGCTGATCAAGGACGGCATCTGCACCGTCGAGGAACTCGACGACATCATGCGCTATGGCTTCGGCCTGCGCTGGGCGCAGATGGGCATGTTCCAGGTCTACCGGGTCGCCGGTGGCGAGGCCGGCATGCGCCACTTCATGGCGCAGTTTGGGCCGTGCCTGAAATGGCCATGGACCAAGCTGATGGACGTGCCGGAGTTCAACGACGAGCTGGTCGACCTGATCGCCACCCAGTCGGACGATCAGGCGCATGGCCTGTCGATCCGCGAGCTGGAAAAGATCCGCGACGACAATCTGGTCGCGATCATGGAGGCGCTGTCGAGGCAGAACAAAGGCAAGGGCTGGGGCGCCGGCGCGCTGCACAAGGACTATACTAGGCAGCTGGCCAAGCTGGCGGCGAAGAAACCAACAGCCTCCAGGGCGGCCGAGAAGGCCAAGGCGACCAAGCCGGTGAAAAAGACTGAAAAGCCAAAGAAAAAGACTGGCAAGAAGAAAGGCTAAGACGATGGATTTCGGTCTTTCGGAAGAGCAAAAACTCATCGTCGAAACGACGCGCGCCTTCGTCGAGAATGAGCTTTACCCGCATGAGCGCGAGGTGGAACGCACCGGCGTGCTGCGCCGTGAGCTGATCGAGGAGATAAAGGCCAAGGCGATCGAGGCAGGGCTCTATGCCGCCAACATGCCGGCCGATGTCGGCGGCGCCGGGCTCGATACGGTAACCTGGCTGCTCTACGAGAAAGAACTCGGCCGGGCCAATTACGCGCTGCACTGGACCTGCGTGGCGCGTCCCTCCAACATTCTTCTCGCCGGCACACCGGAGCAGCGCGAGAAGTATTTGTTCCCCTGCATCCGCGGCGAGAAATGGGACTGCCTGGCGATGACCGAGCCGGGCGCCGGTTCCGACCTGCGCGGCATGAAGGCGACCGCTGTGCAGGACGGCGACGACTGGGTGCTGAACGGCACCAAGCACTTTATTTCCCACGCCGATCTCGCCGACTTCGCCATCGTCTTCATGGCCTCGGGAGAGGAAGAGACTTCGCGCGGAAAACGCAAGAAGATCACCGCCTTCTTTGTCGACAAGGGTACCAAGGGCTTTGCCGTGCGCGACGGCTATCGCAACGTCTCGCATCGCGGATACACCAACGCCATCCTCGAATTCGATGATTGCCGGCTACCTGGAGCCCAGGTTCTCGGCGAGGTTCACAAGGGCTTTGAAGTCGCCAATTCCTGGCTTGGCGCAACCCGCCTGCAGGTCGGCGCCACCTGTCTCGGCCGCGCCGAGCGAGCGCTTGGCCACGCCATCGAATATGCCGCGCAGCGCCAGCAGTTCGGCCAGCAGATCGGCAAGTTCCAGGGCGTGTCGTTCAAGCTCGCCGACATGGCGACCGAATTGAAGGCCGCCGACCTGATGGTGTTCGAAGCCGGCTGGAAGTACGATCAGGGCACCGTCACCGATCAGGACATGGCCATGGCCAAGCTGAAGGCCACCGAAATGCTCGCCTTCGTCGCCGACGAGGCGATCCAGATCCATGGCGGCATGGGGCTGATGGACGATTTGCCGCTAGAGCGCATCTGGCGCGACGCGCGCGTCGAGCGCATCTGGGAAGGCACGTCGGAAATCCAGCGCCACATCATTTCGCGGGCGCTGCTGCGTCCGTTCGGGGCCTAGAGCATGATCCCAAAAAGTGGAATCCGGTTTTTGGATAAGATCATGCTCAAACGAAAAGATGACCATGCACAAGCTTGAACGTCTTCTGCGGCCGAAATCGATCGCCGTGTTCGGCGGAGTGCAGGCGGCTGCCGTCGTTGCCCAGTCGATCAAGATGGGCTTTGCCGGCGAGATCTGGCCGGTCCACCCAACCAAGCACGAGGTTGCGGGCCGCAAGGCCTATCGTTCCGTGGCCGAGCTGCCCGGCGCGCCCGACGCTGCCTTTGTCGGCGTCAACCGGCATCTCACCATCGAGGTGATCAAGGCGCTGGCCGAACGCGGCGCCGGCGGCGCCGTCTGCTTTGCCGCCGGCTTCCTCGAAACCGAAGCCTATGACGAGGACGGCGAACGGCTGCAGGCCGAGCTCGTCGCGGCTGCGGGCCAGATGCCGATCATCGGGCCGAACTGCTATGGCCTGATCAACTATGCCGACGGCGCGCTGCTGTGGCCGGACCAGCACGGTGGCATCCGGCTGGCCAAGGATGGCAAGGGCGTCGCCATCATCACCCAGTCGTCCAACATCGCCATCAACATGACGATGCAGAAGCGCGGCCTGCCGATCGCCTTTCTGATGACCGCCGGCAACCAGGCGCAGACCGGGCTTTCAGAGATGGCGCTCGGGCTGATTGAGGACGAGCGCGTCACTTCGCTCGGCCTGCATATCGAGGCGTTCGATTCGGTAGCCGGCTTTGAAAGACTGGCGGCGCGAGCACGCGAACTGAAGAAACCGATCATTGCCATGAAGGTCGGCCGCTCCGAGCAGGCGCGGCAGGCGACGGTGTCGCATACCGCGTCGCTCGCCGGCTCCGACGCCGCGTCGGGCGCCTTCCTGAAGCGGCTCGGCATTGCGCGTGTCGATTCCATTCCTGCCTTCATCGAGGCGCTGAAGCTGCTGCACGTCACCGGCCCGCTGCCCGGCTACCGGCTGTCGTCGATGAGCTGTTCGGGCGGCGAGGCATCTGTCATGGCCGACAGTGCCGAGGGCCGCTGGGTGAATTTCCCTGTTCTGACCGACAAGCACCGCGCCCATGTCAAATCGACGCTCGGGCCGCTGGTCGCAGTGGCCAACCCGTTGGACTATCACACCTTCATCTGGAACAACGAGCCGGCGATGACGGCCACCTTCACCGCCATGGTGTCGGGCGGCTTCGACCTCAACATGCTGGTGCTTGACTTCCCGCGTCCCGACCGCTGTTCGGTCACCGACTGGTGGGCGACGCTGCGTGCTTTCGAATCGGCGCTGAAGACCAACAAGGCGCACGGCGCGATTGTCTCTTCGCTGCCGGAGAACCTGCCGGAGGAATACACTGCCGAGCTGATGGCACGCGGCATGGTGCCGCTGTTCGGCATCTCCGAGGCCCTGGATGCCGCCCAGGCGGCCGCTTTCATCGGCTGGGCGTGGCGCGAGCCGCAGGCCCAGCCCATCGACACGTCAGCCTCCGGCGCGCCGGCAGGCGATCACATCACGCCCGACGAGGCCGAGGCGAAAGCGCGGCTGATCGAAGCCGGGCTTTCCGTGCCCAAGGGCGAACGTGCCGGCAATGCGGTCGAGGCGGTGATCTCGTCGATGGCGCTCGGCTTTCCGGTGGCGCTGAAGGCGCTGGGCGTCACGCACAAATCGGAGGTCGGCGCGGTGCGGCTCAACCTTAGGGATGCCGAATCCGTCAGCGCTGCCGCCCATGATCTCTTGCCGCTCGGTTCCGGCCTCTATGTCGAGCGCATGGTGCGTGACGGCGTTGCCGAACTGATCGTCGGCTTCACCCGCGACCCGATGTTCGGCGCGGTGATGACGCTCGGCACCGGCGGCGTGCTGGTCGAGCTGCTGCGCGACAGCGTCACGCTGATGCTGCCGGCGACCCGCGACGACATCGAGGCGGCATTGCGCGGCCTGAAATTGTTCCCGCTGCTCGAAGGCTATCGCGGCCGGCCCAAGGCCGATGTCGCGGCGGCGATCGACGCCATAGCGGGCATTGCCGCCTTCGTGCAGGAAAATGCCGGCGAGATCGAGGAACTCGACATCAACCCGCTGATCGTCTGCGCGGAGGGTAAGGGCGCCTGGATCGCCGATACGCTGCTGGTGCTGGGAAAAAAGAAGCATGTCTGACGTCATTTCGACCCGCCGCGAAGGCACGATCCTCGAAGTCACGCTCGACCGGCCCAAGGCCAACGCCATCGACCTGAAGACGTCGCGGCTGATGGGCGAAACCTTCAAGGCGTTCCGTGATGATCCCGAGCTGCGCGTCGCCATCGTCAAGACCGCCGGCGACAAGTTCTTCTGCGCCGGCTGGGACCTCAAGGCGGCGGCCGGCGGCGACGCGGTCGACGGCGACTATGGCGTCGGCGGCTTCGCCGGGCTGCAGGAACTGCGCGATCTCAACAAGCCGGTGATCGCCTGCGTCAACGGCATGGCCGTCGGCGGCGGCTTCGAACTGGCGCTGTCCTGCGACTTGATCTACGCCTCCGATCACTCCTCCTTCGCATTGCCCGAAATCCGCGCCGGCACGCTAGCCGATGCGGCGACGATCAAATTGCCGAAGCGCATCCCCTATCATGTTGCCATGGATCTCTTGCTCACCGGCCGCTGGATGGATGTCGCCGAGGCGCATCGCTGGGGCCTGGTCAACGAAGTGCTGCCCAAGGAAAAACTCGAGGAGCGCGTCTGGGAGATCGCAAGGCTGCTCGCCAGCGGCCCGCCACTGGTCTTTGCCGCGATCAAGGAAACGGCAAGGGTTGCCGAAGCGCTGACCTTCCAGGATGCGATGAACAAAGTGACGCGCCGGCAGTTGGCGACGGTTGACGCGTTGTACGGCTCGGAGGACAATATAGAGGGCTTTCGTGCTTTTGCTGAAAAGCGCGATCCGGTGTGGAAGGGGAAGTGAACGGCAGTCCAGTGCCCATGGCCGACTACAAAACCCTTATCGACGCCGAGACCTGGGCCTTCATCGAGCGGACCAATTCCTATTATCCGCCGGATACGATCGACTACACGATCACCCAGCAGCGCGAGATCTACGACCGCATGTGCCGCGAATTTTTTGCCGGCTACCCCGATGGGGTGACGGCGGAAACCACCGCCATCGCCACGCCTTCGCACGCCATCCCGATCCGCATCTACCGCACGCCGGCGCCGGAAGCGGCGGCGATGGTGCTGTATTTCCATGGCGGTGGCTTCATCCTCGGTGGGCTGGACAGCCATGACGATGTCTGCGCCGAGCTTTGCGCTCGCACTGGCTTTGAGGTGGTTTCGGTGGACTACCGGCTGGCGCCGGAGCACCTTCACCCGGCCGCCTTCGACGATACCATCAGCGCCTTCGAATGGGCGGCAACCACCTACAAGCGGCCGATCCTGCTCTGCGGCGATAGCGCTGGCGGTAATCTCGCAGCGGCCGTCAGTCATGCGACGCGCGGCCATGCGCGAAAGCCTGTCGGTCAGGTGCTGATCTATCCCAGCCTCGGCAGCGACCGCTCACAAGCGTCTTACGTCACCCATGCCGAAGCGCCGATGCTGACCATGCGCGACCTCGAATTCTACAAGAATATCAGGACCGGCGGGGCGGACCGGACCGGCGACATCACCCTCTATCCGCTGGCTGACGCTAATTTTGCCTATCTGCCACCGACCGTGCTGATCACCGCCGAATGCGACCCGCTGTCGTCCGATGGCGAGGCCTATCGCGACCGCATCGTCGCGGCAGACGGGCGGGCATACTGGTTGGAGGAGCCCGGGCTGGTGCATGGTTATCTCAGGGCGAGGCATACGGTCGGCCGGGCGCGTGCGAGCTTTACCCGGACCGTCGAGGCGGTGTCCGCTCTGGGACGGGGCGAATGGATCTGGTGAGGGTTTATCCGACCGTCCGCGCGGCCGCGCGACCGGCGGCGCGGCCCGAAAAGATGCAGCCGCCGAGAAACGTGCCCTCCAGTGCTGCATAGCCATGCATGCCGCCGCCGCCGAAACCGGCGACTTCGCCCACCGCATAAAGTCCTTCAATCGGGTGACCGGAAGCGTCCAGCACACGACTCTCGAGATCGGTCTGCAATCCGCCCAGCGTCTTGCGGGTCAGGATGTTGAGCCGGACGGCGATCAGCGGCCCGTTCGCCGGATCGAGCATCTTGTGCGGCTTTGCCGTGCGGATGATCTTGTCGCCGAGATAGGCCCGCGCGCCGCGCAACGCAGCGATCTGCATGTCCTTGGAGAAGGGATTGTCTAGTTGCCGGTCGCGGGCGCGGATCTCACGCTCGACTTGGGCCAGTTCGAGCAGCGGTTCGCCGCCGGCCAGCGCGTTCATGCGCGCAACCAACTCCGGCAAATCAGGCTCGACGATGAAGTCCTCGCCCTTCTCCATGAACGCCTTGACCGGGCCTGGAATGCCTGACGTGGCGCGACCGATCACCTGGCGCCAGCTTTTGCCTGTAAGATCAGGGTTCTGCTCGGAACCCGACAGCGCGAACTCCTTCTGGATGATTTTTTTGGTCAAGATGAACCAGGAATAGTCGAAGCCTGTCGCCATGATGTGGCTGAGTGTGCCCAGCGTGTCGAAGCCGGGATAGAGCGGCACCGGCAGGCGTTTGCCGCGTGCATCGAGCCATAGCGAGGACGGGCCGGGCAGGATGCGAATGCCGTGGCCGGTCCACAGCGGCGCCCAGTTCTTGATGCCTTCGACATAGTGCCACATGCGGTCGCGGTTGATGACACTGGCGCCGGCCTGCTCCGCGATCGCCAGCATGCGGCCGTCGACATGATCGGGAACGCCGCTGATCATGCGCCGGGGCGACGAACCCAGTCGCTGCGGCCAGTTCTTGCGGACAAGGTCGTGATTGGCGCCGATGCCGCCGGAGGCGACGATGACGGCTTGCGCCTTGAGTTCGAAATCGCCTGAAATGTCGCGCGGGCTCTTGCGGCCGCGCTCGATATCGCTTGGCGTGAGTATGTCGCCGCGCACGCCGGTCACGACAGCGCCGGTCCGGACCAACTCGTTGACCCGGTGACGGAATTTGAAGCGGATCAACCCTTGGCTTTCAGCCTCGCGCACACGCTGGATGAAGGGTTCGAGCACGCCGGGGCCGCAGCCCCAGGTGACGTGGAAGCGCGGCACCGAATTGCCGGGGCCGATGGCATTGCCACCGCCGCGTTCGGCCCAGCCGACCACCGGAAAGAATTTTATGCCACGTTCGATCAGCCAGGAACGTTTCTCGCCGGCAGCGAAGCCGACATAGGCCTCGGCCCAGCGGCGCGGCCAGGAATCTTCCGGACGGTCGAAGGCGGCGGTGCCCAGCCAGTCCTCTAGTGCGAGGTCATAGGAGTCGCGGATGCGCATGCGCCGCTGTTCGGGCGAATTGATGAGGAAAAGGCCGCCGAACGACCAGAACGCCTGGCCGCCCAGCGACTGCTCCGGCTCCTGGTCGAGGATGATGATCTTCTTGCCGGCTTCGGCCAATTCGGTTGCGGCGACCAGCCCAGCGAGGCCCGCGCCGACAATGATCACATCCGCATCGTCAGGCATTTTGGATCATGGTCAGGCTAGACCTTCTCCCAGCCTTCCTTCTCGCCGGCGCGGAAGATGGCGTCGATGACCTTCTGGTTGAGCACCGACTCTTCCAACGTGAAGACGCGGTCCTTGCCGCCTTGTGCTGCCCGCGCGAAGGCCTCGACCTCCAGCCGGTACTGCTGCGTGCCGGGGAAGCGGAACACCTGCGCCTCTGCGTGGTTCTGATTATGCAGCTCGATGCGGTGATGGTCATAGAGCCCTGCATTGAACGGCGAGAAAACTTCGATGAACCCCTTCTCGCCGTGGAACACCATCACTTGCCGCGCAGCCATCTGCGTCGACAGATAGAAGGACAGTTCGAAGTCGCCGAAATCGGCACGGATCGAGGAATAGATGTCGGTGCCGAATTTCTTGTCCCGCTCGATCGTTGCCTGGACGCGCAACGGCTCCTTGCCGGTTGAAAAGCGCGTCGACACCGTCGGGTAGACGCCGATGTCGGGCAGCGCGCCGCCGCCAAGGTCGAGCTGGTTGCGCATGTTGGTGGGATCGACATTGTAGTAGGAGAACGCGCCCTGCACGTGGCGCAGCCGGCCGATGGCGCCGCTGGCGATGAGGTCACGCACCTTGATCCATTGCGGGTGGTAGACGACCATGAAGGCTTCGCAAACCAGCACCTTTTTGGTGTCGCGCAGCTTGATCAATGGCGGAATGTCCTTGGCATCGAGCGCCAGCGGCTTTTCGACCAGCACATGCTTGCCGGCTTCGATCGCCTTCGCCGTCCATTCGACATGCTGCGAGGTCGGCAGCGGGATGTAGACGCCATCGACCTCCTTGGACGCAAGCAGTTCCTCATAGGACCCGAAGGCATGGCGCGCGCCGAAGCGCTCGGCCAGCGCACGCGCTTTCGACACGTCGCGGCTGGCGATCGCCGACAAAACGCCATTCTCCGCCTCGACCATCGCGGGCAACAGATGCTCGCGGCCGATCTTGGCCGTCGACAAAACACCCCATCGGAACATCAGGCTTCCTCCATCTCGATTGCAGGAGTGGAGGTTTGCCTGAAATCGTCGGAAAAGCCAATGCGGGAGCGCTAGTTCCTCGCCTCACGAAGTGAGGAGAGGTGGCTCGGTGAAGGCTAGCCCCTCTTGCCCGTAAGCGTCATGTCGAAGTCGACGATGTTGGAGTAGATCGGCGTGCCGACATCCATGCCGTAGCGCGACCGCAGCACCTTGCCTGTGACGTGGAATTTTATCGTGCCGGCCTTGAGGCCGTCGAGCTCGGCCGTGAACTCTTCGGGAAAGGTCTTGCCGCGTGCCGTCAGCCGGCCGGTAACCAGGGCGGTGGTGTCGCCAGTGCGGTTCACGCTGGTCGAGCGGAACTGGATTTCCGGGCTGTTGGCGGCGTCGAACACAGCGTCCGAACGAAGGAAGGCGTCGATGCGGCTTTGGCCGGTGTCGACGCTTTCAGGGAAGATGGTGAAATTGACCTGGGAGCGCCCGACATCGCTGTTGTCGATGCGGATCGAGCCCTTGAAACGAGAGAAAGTGCCGTCGAGCCCGCCGCCACCGACCTTGCCGATTGAGAAATGGATGCTGGAACTGGCCGGACTGATCGTATAACTGCCGGCAGCATCGCTAAGGGCGACCGCCGCGGAAGCGGGCATGGCAAGGCAAGCGGCAACTGCCGCAAATCCGAAGATGCGTGCGTACATGGGGTTTTTTCCTTCTGGAGACGCGCATTGTCTGCGTCCTCGCCCCATCAACGAATGAGCCGCCCGCCCTATTCCATGTCACGGTCTGACGAAGGCGTGATCATACGACGAAGCACGCTGTCGCGCAGCCAGAAGTGGTGACGGAGCGCCGCCGCGACATGCAGCGTGACCAACGCGATGCCGGCATAGGCAAGATACCAATGCGCTGCCGCCCAGAAGCTCTCGGCCGCGTCCGATTCGCCAAGCGGCAGGTTCGGCATCACGAACAGGTTGAACGGCATGCTGGGGATCTCCAGCATCGAAACCGAAACCAGCGCCCAGCCGGACAGAGGCAGCGCGATCTGGAAAGCATAAAGCGCAAGGTGTGCGAGCGGTGCCGCCCGGCGTTCGAAAGGCCCGACAGAGCGCGGCAATGTTGGTACCGCATTGCCGAGGCGCCAGGCGATGCGCAGGATGATGAGGCCAAGCAGCAGGAAACCAAACGACTTGTGCAGCTGGATCAGTTCGAAGGCGGTGCGCTGGCTGGTGAGCCGCACCATGACGAAACCGAGCGCGAACTGACCGATGAAGATCGCCGCGATCAGCCAGTGAAGAACGATCGCCGCCCAGCCATAGCGGCTCGTGCTGTTGGTGATCGATGTGGGCATGGTCGGTAAACGCCGGCGAGATCGGTTTTCATCCGGCCGTCTTGAAGAAATCGACAAAGGCGCGCAGCGCCGGCCGCATCTGTCGGCGGCTTGGATAATAGACGAAGAAACCGTCGAAGGACGGGCACCAGTCCTCCAGCACGCGAATGAGCCTGCCGTCGGCAAGCGGCGCCCGGACATAATCTTCGAACAAGAAGGCAAGCCCGGCGCCATCGATGGCCGCCTGGGCGATCAGATGATCCTCGTCGAGGATCAGCGGGCCTTGAGCGGCGAACTCGATCTCCTCGCCGTCCTTTTCGAATTCCCAGCGGTAGAGGATGCCGCTGGAGAAGCGGAAGCGGATGCAGCGATGATCGGCAAGATCGTGCGGATGTTGCGGTTTGGGCATGGCCGCGAAATAGGAGGGCGCGCCGACGACGGCGCCGCGAAGATTGGGCCCAATGCGCACCGCGATCATGTCGCCCTGCAGGCTCTCGCCAAGCCGCACGCCGGCATCGAAACCGCCTTCGACCACATCGGTGAAGCGGTCCTCGATGACGATCTCCAGCACGATGTCGGGATAGGCCGATGCAAAGGCGCCGAGTCTGGGCGTCAGCGTAAGGTGGGCCGCGGTGCGCGGCACGGTCAGCCGCAGATTGCCGGCCGGCCGGTCGCGCGCCTCGATCGCTGTTTCCAGCGCCAGGTCGATCTCCGACAGTGCCGGCCGCAGCCGCTCCAGCAATTGCGCCCCTGCCTCGGTCGGCGCGACGCTGCGGGTGCTGCGCGCCAAGAGTCGCACGCCAAGTCGGGCCTCCAGGCTGGACACCGCATGGCTGACCGCCGAGGGCGCGATGGCCAGTTCCCTGGCGGCGCCGCGAAAGCTGCCGCATTGGGCGACGGTGGCCAGCACCGCCAGTTGCGAAAGATGAGCGCGATTCATTGATCTATTTCTTGGAACAGCCTGTGCGAATAAGAGACGATTATCGAACAAGGTTCAAGACATTACCTCAGTCGCATCGCAACAAGGAGACGCGTGATGCAAACCCGCAAGCTAGGAACAGAATTGAAGGTCTATCCCGTTGGCCTCGGCTGCATGGGCATGAGCTTCGCTTATGGCGGCCAGGCTGAGGCCGACGCGATCGCCACGCTCCACCGCGCCGTCGATCTCGGCGTCAATTTCTTCGACACGGCGGAAGTCTATGGCCCCTACGAGAACGAAATCCTGCTTGGCAAGGCGCTGAAGTCGGTGCGTGACAAGGTGACCATCGCCACCAAGTTCGGCTTCAGGATTTTGGAAGAGGGCACCGGCATGGAGCGCATGGCCGGTGTCGACAGCCGTCCCGAACACGTCAAGGCCGTCGCCGAGGCATCGCTGAAGCGGCTGGGCACCGAGGTCATCGACCTCTACTACCAGCACCGTGTAGACCCCAATGTGCCGATCGAGGACACGGTTGGCGCCATGGCCGAGTTGGTGCGCGAGGGCAAGGTACGGGCACTTGGCCTGTCCGAGGCAAGTGCGGCAACCATCCGTCGGGCGCATGCAGTGCATCCGATCGCAGCCGTGCAGAGCGAATACTCGCTGTGGAGCCGCGATCCGGAAGACGAGGTGTTTGCCGTCTGCCGCGAACTCGGCATCGGCTTTGTCCCCTACAGCCCGCTCGGCCGCGGCCTGCTGACCGGCGCCATCGCCAAACCCGAGGCTTTGGGCGATGACGACTGGCGCCGCAGCCTGCCGCGCTTCCAGGCCGACGCCATGGCGGCCAATGCGGCTGTCATCGCCACGCTGGAAAAGCTGGCGGCGCAAAAGGGCGTGACCTCGGCGCAGCTGGCGCTGGCCTGGGTGCTGCACCAGGGCGATTTCATCGTGCCGATCCCAGGCGCGCGAAAAATCCGCCATCTGGAGCAGAACACGGCGGCGGCTGATATCGTGCTGACCCCGGTCGAGGTGGCTGCGATCGGCGACGCGCTGTCGCCCGACAAGGTGGTCGGCAAGCGGTATACGGAGGAATTGCTGGCTTTGGTGAATGGGTGACCGTCGACGTCTGAGACCACCGAAAGGGGCGCTCAGGCGCCCCTTTTTGCACAAGTCCTACCAGGGCACGACAGTGATCTCCGGCCAGCTGGCTCGCGCCCGGGCGCCCTTTGTCTCGTGCGTCTCCTGGTTGTCCATCACCCGGTTCGGGGAGATGCGAAACGAGAAGATGTCGTCGAGGCCGAACGGCGCCACCAATTGGAGCTGGCCGTCATTGCCCATGTGGACGCCGACCGCATGGGTCCGCGAGGCGAAAAAGCTGAGCGAGTGGCTGGAGCTCGTATAGCGGGGGCAGGTTCGCCCGAACTTCAGGGGATACCATAGATGCACCCGCGCCTGATTGCGGATCTCGACCGGCAGCGGCAGGCCGGCGAAGACTGGCGCGGCGCGGGCGATCACTCCGTCCTCGGCTTCATAGGAGAGGTCACTCTCGTCGAAATAGAACAGGTCGACATCCCTGATGCCGTAACCCGATGGCTTTCCCGTCAGATGGTTCCAGACGCTGTTGTAGAGCGCGCCTGAGACAACCAGCCAATCGGGCAAATCGAGCGCGCGCGCCCGCGCCAGCGTCTCGCCGAGTAGAGGGTCGGCGGAGACGATGTCGAGAAAGGCCGTCCGTTGCCTTTCAAAGGAGAGCCCGGAATAGCGCAAATGGTCCATCGCCTGTTGGAAGGCGATTCGCCACCGGACGGCAATCCCTTAAGCCCTGAGCACGCCGCCCGTCTGCTTGCCGACATTCTCGACGATGCGCTTGGCCAGCGCCTCGAAATCCTCGTCGGTCAGCGTCTTCTCGACCGGCTGGATCGACACCTCGATGGCGATCGACTTGTTGGTGGCACCCAGCGCAGCGCCTTCGAAGACGTCGAAGACCGAGACACCGGTGATCAGCTTCTTGTCGGCGGCAAGGGCGGCGCGAACCAGCGTGCCGGCCTCGACCGCTCTGTCGACGACGAAGGCGAAATCGCGCTTCACCGCCTGGAAGGCGGAGAGCTCCAGCTTCGGCTTTGTCCGCGTCGGCTTGGCCTTCGGCTCCGGCACGGCATCGACAAAGACCTCGAAGCCGCACAGCGGTCCCGAAACATCCAGCCCCTCCAGCGTCTTCGGATGGAACTCGCCGAATGTGCCGAGCACCGTCTTCGGCCCAAGCTTGATCGTGCCGGAGCGGCCGGGATGATACCAGGCCGGGCCGCCGGCCTCGATTTGCAGCCGCTCGACCGGCGCGCCGCAGGCTTCGAGCGCGGCGATCGCGTCGGCCTTGGCGTCGAACACGCCGACCGGACCTGAATTGCCGGCCCAGTTGCGGCCGGAGCCGTCGAGCTTGGCCGTGCCGCGCCGCACGCCGGCGGCGACACGTCGCTGCTGGTCGGCGCCATCGCCCTCATAGGTGCCCGAGACTTCGAAGAGCGCGACATCGCCAATGCCCTTGTCGGCATTGCGCTGGGCGGCGGCGATCAGGCCGGGCAGCAGCGAGGGCCGCATATCGGACATGTCGGCGGCAATCGGGTTGGCAAGTTTCAGCGCCGTCTGGCCGCCGCCGAACAGCTCGGCGTGCTTTGCCGGAATGAACGACCAGGTGACGGCCTCCATCATGCCGCGCACGGCCAGCGCCCGCTTTGCCGTCCGGGTGCGAATCTGCAGCGTCGTCAGGATTTTTGCGTTGACCGCGTCATGAGCGCCGAGTGGCTGGGCCAAGATGTTGTCGACGCCGTGGATGCGCATCACCTCTTCGACCAGATCGGCCTTGCCGTCGACATCCGGCCGCCAGGACGGCACCTTGACGTCGATAACCTCGCCCGCGCCTTCCGGCTTGAAGCCGAGGCGGGTCAGGATACCGAGGCTCTCGTCCCTCGGCACCTCGATGCCGGTCAGCCTTTTCACTTCCGACAGCGGGAAGGCAATGATCTTCTCGACATGGCCAGCATATCCGGCCACCTCGATCTCGGTCGGCGTGCCGCCGCAGAAGTCGAGCACCAGCTTCGTCGCCAGCTCCACGCCGGGCACCATGAATTCCGGATCGACGCCGCGCTCGAAGCGGTAGCGCGCATCGGTGATGATGCCGAGCGTGCGGCCGGTGCGCGCCGTGGTAATCGGATCCCACAGCGCGGATTCGATCAGCACGTCGGTCGTGTTCTCGTCGCAGCCGGAATGCTCACCACCCATGATGCCGGCGATCGATTCGACGCCGTCTTCGTCCGCGATGACGCACATTTCGGGCGTCAGCGTGTACTCGCGGCCATCAAGCGCCTGCACCTTTTCGCCATCACGCGCCCGGCGCACGGCGAGGTTGCCGGCCACTTTCTTCGCGTCGAACACATGCAGCGGCCGGCCGCGGTCGAATGTGACATAGTTGGTGATGTCGACCAGCGCGCTGATCGGCCTCAGCCCAATAGCGATCAGCCGCTGCTGCAGCCATTTCGGCGACGGACCGTTCTTCACACCCTTGATCAGCCGCAGCGCAAAACCGGGGCAAAGCTCCGGCGCTTCAATCTTTACCTTGACCGGGCACATGCCGTTGCCGGCATGCGGCATGATCGCGCCGCCTGTGAGACGGCCGAGACCGCTCGCCGCGAGATCCCTGGCGATGCCATAGACGCTGGTCGCGTCCGGCCGGTTCGGCGTCAGATTGATCTCGATCACCGGATCGTCGAGATGCGCATAGGCGGCGAAGCTGGTGCCGACCGGCGCATCTTCAGGCAGGTCGATAATGCCATTGTGCTCGTCGGACAGTTCGAGTTCGCGCTCGGAGCACATCATGCCGTGGCTTTCGACACCGCGTATCTTGCCGACGGTCAGCGTCACGTCGATGCCGGGAACATAGGTGCCGGGCGCGGCGAAGGCGCCGATCAGGCCCGCACGGGCATTGGGCGCGCCGCAGACCACCTGCACGGGAGGCTTGCCGTCGCCGGTATCGACGGTAAGCACGCGCAGCCGGTCGGCGTCGGGGTGCTGCACCGCCGTCAGCACCTTGGCGATGACGAAGGGCTTCAGGCTGGATTTGTCGTCGACATGCTCGACTTCGAGGCCGATCGAGGTCAGCCGTTCGACGATCTCGGCCAGCGAGGCCTCAGTCTCGAGATGGTCCTTGAGCCAGGAGAGGGTGAATTTCATGACTGGGTTCCGTCTGGGTTAGACGACGATGGTCTTGGCACGCTGGTCTTGAGATGGCGCGGCAAGTCGTCCGGCATGTGCAGGAAAGGAAGCTGCTCGCGGACATGGGCATGGTGCGTCGGCCTGAAGTAAGCCGGCATGTCCATGGCCCCGAGCATGAAATAGATGTGGTTCGCCAGCCGCTCATCGACATAGGCGATGGGCGAGCCGCAGATGCCGCAGAAGGAGCGCGTCACCGGCCCGTTCTCGAACATCTTCAACGCTTTGCCGGTAAAGGCGACCTGGTCAGTCATGAAGCCGACAAAGGCCGATACCGGCGCGCCGCTGGCCCGCCGGCAATCGCCGCAATGGCAATAGCTGATATGATGCGGTTCGGCCGAGGCCTCGAACCGCACGGCGCCGCAGCGGCAACCGCCGGTGTGCGGCGTCATGTGCTCAAGCCCCCGAACAGCGTCGGCATGTCGAGCGGCCTGAAACCGTAATGCGACAGCCAGCGCACGTCGGCGTCGAAGAAGGCGCGCAGGTCCGGCATGCCGTATTTCAGCATGGCGATGCGGTCGATGCCCATGCCCCAGGCAAAGCCCTGGTACTCGTCCGGGTCGAGTCCGCCATGCCTCAGCACATTAGGGTGCACCATGCCGCAGCCGAGGATCTCCATCCAGTCGGAGCCTTCGCCGAACCGCACTTCGCCCGGGCGCGAGCGGTCGCACTGGATGTCGACCTCGAGGCTGGGCTCGGTGAACGGGAAGAAGGACGGGCGGAAGCGCATCTTGACCTTCGGCACCTCGAAGAAGGCCTTGCAGAACTCTTCCAGCACCCATTTCATGTTGGCGACATTGGCCGTCTTGTCGATAACCAGCCCCTCAACCTGATGGAACATCGGCGAGTGGGTGGCGTCCGAATCCTGCCGGTAGGTCTTACCCGGAATGACGATGCGGATCGGCGGCTTCTGCCGCTCCATGGTGCGGATCTGCACCGGCGAGGTGTGGGTGCGCAACAGCTTGCGCTCGCCCTTCTCGTCCGGCTGGAAGAAGAAGGTGTCGTGCATCTCGCGCGCCGGGTGGCCTTCCGGGAAGTTCAGCGCGGTGAAATTGTAGTAGTCGGTCTCGATATCGGGACCTTCGGCGATGGCGAAACCGAGATCGCCGAAGATCGCCGCGATCTCGTCGATGACCTGGCTGATCGGATGGATGCGGCCGCGCTCGGCCGGCGACTGGCGCACCGGCAGCGTTACGTCGACTTTTTCCGCAGCGAGCCTGGCGGTGATCGCCACATCCTTCAGCTCGGCGCGCCGGGCGGAAAGCGCCTCGGTGACGCGGTTCTTGAGGCCGTTGATCGCCGGACCCTTGAGCTGACGCTCCTCGGCGCTCATCGCGCCCAGCGTCTTCAGCATTTCAGAGACCGAGCCCTTCTTGCCGAGCGCCGAAACGCGCACGGCTTCGATGGCCTGCTCGTCGGCCGCCGACGCGATGTCGGCCATCAGGGAATTCTCTAGAGTTTCCATATCGCTCATGTTCCGGGCCCGATGGGAAGCAAAGAAAAACCCGCGCCAGCCGTGCCAGCGCGGGTTCCCCAAATCAGAATTGCGAATGCTTGGGAAGCGCTGGTCTTAAGCGACAGCGCTTTCAAAAGCGTTCGGCGTGGTGTTCTTGAGGTATTCGAGCGCGACCTTGGCCTTGACCACGAGTGCGGCGAAAGCCTGCGGCTCGTGGATGGCCATGTCCGACAGGATCTTGCGGTCGATCTCGATGCCGGCCTTGTTGAGGCCGTCGATGAAGCGGCCATAGGTCAGGCCGTGCTCGTGGGTCGCGGCATTGATGCGCTGGATCCACAGCGCGCGGAACGAGCGCTTGCGGTTCTTGCGGTCGCGGTAAGCGTACTGCAGCGACTTTTCCACCGCCTGCTTGGCGATGCGGATGGTGTTCTTGCGGCGGCCGTAGAAGCCCTTGGCGGCTTTCAGGACCTTCTTGTGCTTGGCGTGCGAGGTGACGCCTCTTTTTACGCGTGCCATGTCATGATCTCCTTAAAAGCAATTCCAGGAAAAATGCCCTGCGGTTTTCCGCTCGGAATTGCGTAAAACAAATGCGTGTCCGGACCGAATGCCCTAGAGGCCGTTCGGCAGAAAATTCTTGATGACCTTCTTGCCATCCGGTTCAGCCAGAACCATCGTGCCGCGGGCATTTCGAATGAACTTGTTGGAACGCTTGATCATGCCGTGACGCTTGCCGGCCGCAGCCGACAGGACTTTACCCGTACCTGTGATCTTGAACCGCTTCTTGGCGGCCGACTTGGTCTTCATCTTGGGCATTTTGCTACTCCGTATTGGTGGCGCACCATCGCGCTTCTTGTTCGCTTCGGGCCGACCAAAGCCCGAAAAGCAAATGAAACCGCCACGGCATGCCCTGCCGGGCGGTTTTCTTGGAACGGCGGTGCTATACGTCAAAGCCGGCGGCTGTGCAACACCTCAGGAGATCAGGGAATACGAAACAGCACAGGCAGCATGCCCGACTGCTGGGCGCCGTCGATCAGTTCGAAGAATGGCAGCGCCACCAGGAATACCAGCCCATCCAGCAGCGTGGTCCGCAACAGGCGCGGCTTGAAGCTGCCGGTGTCGCCTTCCTCATAGAGCGACAGCTTCGGCAAAAAGCGTGGCACTTTCGCCAGATAGGCCTGGTATGGCGCGCCGAGGACCTCCTTGAGATATCTCTCCTCGCGCAGGATGACAATGTAGAAGGCACCCGCGCAAAGTACGCCAAAGCCGACCGTGGCCGTGATCGAGCCCATCTGCGCGCCGACGCCGGCGGCAGCCAAGGTGGAGAAGACATAGAGCGGGTTGCGGGTGATCGAATAGGGCCCGCCGGTCACCACTTCGGAGGATTTGCGTCCGCCGATATAAAGCGTCGACCACAAGCGCCCGACGACGCCGAGAAAGATCAGCAGGACGCCGACCATTTCGATCGTTTCGTGCACTGGGGTGTCGGGAGGAAAGACCGACTGGCCGAACAGCAGCGCCGCGAACATCACCACGATCAGAACGGCAAGCACCAGCCTGCGCATATGCTGGTAGCTGCCAAGCCCGTGCTTGACTTGCTCGTATCTGACTTCATTGACCATGTCGGGAATCCGATCGTCGAGGGACTTAGCCGCGAACGTCTGGCCAAGAAAACAGGCGCCCCGCCGATCGCCGGGACGCCTTGCACCATGATTCAGGCGGATTTAATGCACGTCCCCCAAAACCTTGCCGGTTTTGGGACAATAGCCTTTTAACGGGGCGCCAGCACCATCATCATCTGGCGGCCTTCGAGCTTCGGTTCGGCTTCGACCTTGGCAATGGGCGCCACTTCCTCGCGAACCTTGTTCAGAAGCTGCATGCCGAGTTCCATATGCGCCATCTCGCGGCCGCGGAAGCGCAGCGTCAGCTTGACCTTGTCGCCTTCCTCGAAGAAGCGCCGGACGGCCTTCATCTTGGTCTCGTAATCATGGCTGTCGATGTTCGGGCGCATCTTGATCTCCTTGATCTCGATGACCTTCTGGTTCTTGCGCGCCTCGGCCGCCTTCTTCTGGTTGGCGTATTTCAGCTTGCCGAGATCGAGGATTTTTACGACGGGCGGCACCGCATTGGGCGATATCTCGACCAGATCGAGCCCAGCCTCTTCGGCGAGCAGCAATGCATCGTTGATGGAGACATCGCCTCGGTTCTGGCCTTCGGCGTCGATCAGCTGGACCCGGGGAACCCGGATGTCACGGTTTGAGCGCGGCCCATCCTTGGTGGGCGCCGCTGCTTTGAAAGGTCTGCGAATGGTCGTGTTCTCCTTGAGCCGTTTCGTTCAGGGTTTTCAGTTCAGATCTTCAGAACGCGCCAATGTGGTAAGCGCGCGGTCGGAGTCAATAGCACAGCATTCTCAGGAAATCACCTGATTGCAGGCCTGCACCAAGCAAAGAAACACCGACAGCACTTTTCGCGGCACCTCCGGCTGTGCCAAAAGACCGGCGTGAAGGAACCAGCCATGACCCCTCCGGTTTTTCTCGACGTCGACGGACTGACCATCGCTGCCCGGCAGACGGCAGGTGCCGCGCCCGGCATCGTCTGGCTCGGCGGTTACAAATCCGACATGCTGGGCACCAAGGCCGAAACCCTGTCCGACTGGGCGAGCCGGGAAGGCCGCGCCTTCCTGCGCCATGACTATTCCGGCCATGGCGAATCGGGCGGCGCCTTTGCCGACGGCACCATCTCGAAATGGCTTTCGCAAAGCCTCGCCGTCTTTCGCCGTTTCACTGAAGGCAAGCAGATCCTGGTCGGCTCCTCGATGGGTGCCTGGATCGCGCTGCGCATGGTCCAGGAATTGCGCAAGGCCGGCGAAAGCCGCATCGCCGGCATGGTGCTGCTGGCGCCGGCGCCGGATTTCACCGCCGAACTGGTCGAGCCGGTGCTGACCAAGGCGCAGAAACGCGATCTCAGGCAAAAGGGATTTTTCGAGGAGCCATCGGACTATTCCGCCGAGCCTTACATCTACACGCGCGCACTGATCGAGGACGGGCGCAACAACCTTGTGATGACCGGGCCGATCGACACGCACTGCCCGGTCCACATATTGCAAGGCCTGGCTGATCCCGACGTGCCGTCAAGCCATGCGCTGAAGCTGGTCAGCCTGCTTCCGGCCGATGACGTGACGCTGTCGCTGATCCCCGGCGGCGACCACCGCCTGTCGCGACCGCAGGATCTCGACATGCTGGTGCGGACAGTAGACGCCATGGCGCGGCAGGCCGGCTAACCGCCCTTCATCGCGGCCATAGATCGCAAAGGCTACAACTGAAGGCATTCAGCCGTTGCGGAATGTATAAGCATATCCGTTGATGGCTGGCGCGCCACCAAGGTGGGCATAGAGCACCTTCGATCCCTTGGGAAAGTAACCCTTCTCCACGAGATCGATCATGCCCTGCATGGATTTTCCCTCGTAGACCGGGTCCGTGATCATGCCTTCAAGCCGCGCGCAGAGACGGATGGCTTCCTTCGTCTCCTGCGAGGGGACGCCGTAGACCGGATAGGCATAATCTTCGATCAGGACGACATCGTCCTCATTGAGTTCCTTGCCGAGTTCGACCAGCGTCGCGGTGTTCTGCGCGATCTTGAGCACTTGCGCCTTGGTCTGCGCCGGGGTGCCAGATGCGTCGATGCCGATCACCTTGCGCTCCCGGCCGTCCTTGGCGAAGCCGACCAGCATGCCAGCGTGAGTCGAGCCGGTGACGGTACAAACGACGATGTAGTCGAAGGCAAAGCCGAGTTCCTTCTCCTGCGCGCGGACCTCCTCGGCAAAGCCGACATAGCCGAGACCGCCATATTTGTGCACCGAAGCCCCGGCCGGAATCGGATAGGGATTGCCACCCTTGGCTTTCACATCCGCGATCGCCTGTTCCCAGCTTTCCCTGATTCCGATGTCAAAACCCTCATCGACCATCTGGACATCGGCGCCCATGATCCGGCTCAAAAGGATATTGCCGACGCGATCGTAGACGGCGTCCTCATGGGGCACCCAGCTTTCCTGCACGAGCCGGCATTTCATGCCGATCTTCGCCGCGACGGCCGCCACCATGCGCGTATGGTTGGATTGAACGCCGCCTATCGACACCAGCGTGTCGGCGTTCGAGGCGATCGCGTCCGGGACGATGTATTCGAGCTTGCGCAGTTTGTTGCCGCCGAAGGCGAGGCCGGAATTGCAATCCTCTCGCTTGGCGTAGAGATCGACCTTCCCGCCGAGATGAGCGCCGAGCCGCTCCAGTTTCTCGATATGGGTCGGTCCGAAGGTGAGCGGATAGCGTTCGAATTTCTCGAGCATGAGAGTGCCCTCCCTTGTTCCAATTCACTGCGGTTGATGGGATGAACGCTATCATCTTTGCCCTGAAAAGGGCTCTCAAAGATCGAGCCAAAAATATCCAAAATATCGCTTTATGGCGCTGGAATGTCATATAGATTCGAAAACAAGTCCAAATGTGGAAGAATCTTCCATGCGCGCACTGCTCGACCGGATCGACCTGAAAATGTTGCGCCTGCTCCAACACAACGGGCGACTGACCAATGCGGAGCTGGCGCAGTCGGTCGCTGTCAGCCCGGCGACCTGTCACCGCAGGACGCAACGCCTGTTCGAGGAAGGCTACATCAGACATGTCAGGGCGATGGTGACCCCGCGGAAGGTCGACAGAGGCGCGCTGGTAATGGTTGGCGTGGTCCTCGACCGTTCGACCCCGGAGAGTTTCGCGGAATTCGAGAAGGCCGTCGCGAAACTGAAATTCATCCTCGACTGCCATCTGGTGGCAGGCGACTTCGATTATTTTCTGAAGATCAGGGTCGGTGACATGGCGGATTTCAACCGAATCCACGGGGACCAGTTGATCGCACTGCCCGGCGTTCGCCAGACGAGAACCTTCTTTGTCATGAAAGAGGTCGTCGATAATGCGCCCTTGGATTTTTGAAACGGACGGCTCCGAAGGATCAAACCATTATCGGTCCGGTCGTGCTTTTCCTCGAAATGCTCAAAAAGCGATAACCATTTCAGCCGCTTGTCCGGTTTTGGCTGACATTGTCTTGAATCGCCGTTTTTCCGTTCCCATTTCGATTCCACGCAGCCAGGTTTTGGCTGTTTCCAACTGAAGGAACGGGAGAAAATGAACACATCTGCATTGATCCGTCCGGCCTGGACGCCGGCGACCATCGCACTGATGGTGATCGGTTTCATGGTGTTCTGGCCGCTCGGCTTCGCCATGCTCGCCTACATCATCTGGGGCGACCGGCTCGACGGCTTCAAGCGCGACGTCAACCGCGCCACCGACGGCATCTTCGCCGGCTGCCGCCGCGGTTCCGACAAGGCCGCGCGCTGGGGCCACGGCTCCGCCCGCACCGGCAATGTCGCTTTCGACGACTGGCGCGAAAAGGAACTCGAGCGGCTGGCCGAAGAGCGCCGCAAGCTTGACGAGATGCTGAGCGAGTTCGACGACTATGCTCGCGAGTTGCGCCGCGCCAAGGACCAGGACGAGTTCGACCGCTTCATGGCGAACCGCAACAAGTCGACCGCGCCGACGACGACAACGGAAACGACCAAGCCGACCGGGACCCCCAAGCGCAAGGGTTCGAACCTGCTTGACGACTGAGACTTTGCGACAGGTCTCGGCATGATAGACGGCGTCGCGCAAGCGGCGCCGTTTCTTTTTTGTTCTCTTTTCGAGTTCCCTCCTCTAGTCGTTTTCCTCGAATCGCGTATCGTCCGGCCATGACCATCGGCTTCTTCCGCAACCTGACCAAGCCCAAGCCAGCGCCCGTCGTGGAGCGCGAGCATTGTGTCGCCGGCCGCACGCTGCCGCTCAAGATCGTCGAGAGCGACCGCGCGCGGCGGCTGACGCTGCGCATCGATTCCGGCGGCCGGGGCCTGCGCATTACCGTGCCGCCGGGCCTGCGCCGGGGCGAGGTCGAAAAATTCCTCGACCGCCATCAGGACTGGCTAGAGCAACGCTTGGCCAAGGTGCCAAACCGGCCGCAGGTGCGGCCGGGCATCAAGATCCCGGTGCGCGGCGTGCCACACCGCATTGTTCATGAGCCGGCCAAACGCGGCACCGTCACCCTGTCGCGCGACGAGCGCGGTCCGCTGCTGATCGTGCATGGCGAGCGCGTGCATCTGCCGCGCCGCATCGCCGATTTCCTCAAGCGCGAGGCCAAGCGCGAGATCGAGCGCCTGGTGGTCAAGCACACCGCGACGATCGGCAAGCGCGCCAAGGCGATCCGCTTCAAGGACACGTCGAGCCGCTGGGGGTCCTGCACCTCGGACGGCAATCTGTCGTTTTCCTGGCGCATCATGATGGCGCCGGCGCCGGTCATCAACTACCTCGTCGCGCACGAAGTGGCGCATCTCAAGGAGATGAACCACGGGCCGAAATTCTGGAAACTGTGCGGGCAGCTTTGCCCCGACACCGAGCGCTGCAAGGATTGGCTGAAACGCAATGGCGGCGCGCTGCAGGCGATTGTGTTCGACTGACGCGCTCGCTTCGTCATCCTAGGGCGGAGCAAGGAGCGAAGCGACGCGGCGCAGACCCTAGGATCCATGCCGTAACGTGCGAGCGTCGCAGCGGTGCAGATTTGAGAACCCATCACGGCAAGGACGGCCATTGCAGGAGCGCCGCCATTCTGGGCGGCCGCACGCGTCGGCGAATGTCACGGAATGGATCCTAGGGTCTGCGCTCCGCTTCGCGTCGCTCCGCCCTAGGATGACGAAATCAGGACTCAATCGTCATTCGCCGCATTGAGATCCTCAGGCCGCAAGCCTTCATCGCCATGGCGCGGCCATGGCAAAAAATTCCTCTCGAATTCATCGCCGCCGAAATAATCGAGCGCGCGGTGCGCCTCCGCGCCGTTGAAGGCGGCCTTGTCCATCAAATGCGCAATGACCTCGCGCGCCTGCGCGATCTTTTGCCTGAGTTGGGCGACGGTTTCGTCTGCCATGGTTTTGCTCCCGCCTCTATTGCCTTCAAGAGAAGCTAGCGCTTTCTGTCCGGGTGGCAAACAGCATGCTTTTTCTCGACTCTTTTGCCGTTTCGTGCCAATCCCCGCGCCATGGCGCTCGACATCAAGATATGCGGATTGAAGACCGACAAGGCATTGGCCGCGGCACTGGCCGGCGGCGCCAGCCATGTCGGCTTTATTTTCTTCGCCAAGAGCCCGCGCTTTATCGATCCCCCGGAAGCCGGCGGCTTGCGTGAAGCCGCGATCGGCAAGGCCAAGGCGGTTGCCGTGACGGTCGACGCCAGCGACGCGTTCCTGGACGAAATCGTTGCAGAAATGCGCCCCGACATGCTGCAGCTTCATGGTTCCGAAAGCCCGGCCCGGGTGGCCGAACTCAAGGCGCGTTACGGCCTGCCTGTCATGAAGGCGCTGCCGATCAGCGAGGCGGCGGATCTGGAGCGGATAAAGCCCTTCGTCGGCATTGCCGACCGTTTTCTCTTCGACGCGAAGCCGCCTAAAGGTTCGGAACTGCCGGGTGGCAATGGTGTCGCGTTCGACTGGCGCATTCTGGCCGGTCTTGACGCCGGCGTCGATTACATGCTTTCCGGTGGGCTCAACGCCGCCAATATCGGCGATGCCCTTCGGCTTGCCAACCCGCCCGCAATTGACATCTCGTCCGGCGTGGAAAGTGCGCCGGGCGTCAAGGATCCGGCGCTGATCGAGCAGTTTTTCCGGGCCGTCAGAGCCGCGCGGGATACACGCGCGGCCTGAAGGATAGAACCCAGAGCATGTCCTAGAAAAGTGGAAACCGGTTTTCCGACAAGGACATGCTCCAAAACAAGAAGTAGGAGATCGGCGATGGACAAGCCGGCGACGCCCAATTCCTTCCGCACCGGACCCGACGAACAGGGCATGTTCGGCATCTTCGGCGGCCGCTTCGTCGCCGAGACGCTGATGCCGCTGATCCTCGACCTGGAGCGGCACTGGAACGAGGTCAAGAACGATCCGGAGTTCAAGGCCGAACTGACCGATCTTTCGACCCATTATGCCGGGCGGCCGTCGAAGCTTTATTTCGCCGAAGGCCTGACCAGGCATCTTCGTGAGGTTTCCTCGGCCAAGGGCCGCGGGGGCGGCGCGAAGGTCTACTTCAAGCGCGAGGACCTGAACCACACCGGCTCGCATAAGATCAACAATTGCCTCGGCCAGATCCTGCTGGCCAAGCGCATGGGCAAGAAGCGCATCATCGCCGAGACCGGTGCTGGCCAGCACGGCGTCGCGTCGGCCACGGTGGCGGCGCGGTTCGGCTACCCTTGCGTGGTCTATATGGGCGCCACCGACGTTGCCCGCCAAAGTCCGAACGTCTTTCGCATGAAACTGCTCGGCGCCGAGGTGAGGCCGGTGACGGCCGGCCACGGCACGCTGAAGGACGCCATGAACGAGGCCTTGCGCGACTGGGTGACCAATGTCGAGGACACCTATTACCTGATCGGGACCGCCGCCGGTCCGCATCCCTATCCGGAACTGGTGCGCGACTTCCAGTCGGTGATCGGCACCGAGGCGCGCGCCCAGATCCTCGAGCAGGAGGGCCGGCTTCCCGACACCATCATCGCCTGCGTCGGCGGCGGCTCGAACGCCATCGGCCTGTTCCATCCCTTCCTAGACGACAGGCAAGTCCGCATCATCGGCATCGAAGCTGGCGGGCGCGGTCTCGACGGTATCGAACATTGCGCCTCGATGAGTGCCGGCGCGCCCGGCGTGCTGCATGGCAACCGCACCTATCTCCTGCAGAACGCCGACGGCCAGATCATGGATGGCCACTCGATCTCTGCCGGTCTCGATTATCCGGGTGTCGGCCCCGAGCATTCCTGGCTGCGCGATAGCGGCCGCGTCGAATATGTGCCTATTCTCGACGACGAGGCGCTGGAGGCTTTCAAGCTGACGACGCGCGTCGAAGGCATCATTCCGGCGCTGGAATCGGCGCACGCCATCGCGCATGCGGTGAAGATCGTGCCTGACATGGACAAGGACCAGATCGTCATCGTCAACCTGTCCGGCCGCGGCGACAAGGATGTGCACACGGTGGCCGACATGCTGGGCATGGAGATCTGATATGGCCACCCGCATCGACCGCCGCATGGCGAAGCTGAAAACCGAGGGCCGCCCGGCACTGGTCACCTATTTCATGAGCGGCGACCCGGACTACGACACCGCTTTGTCGATCATGAAGGCGCTGCCGAAGGCAGGCGCCGACATCATCGAAATGGGCATGCCGTTTTCCGATCCGATGGCCGACGGGCCGGCCATCCAGGCAGCCGGGCTCAGGGCGCTGAAAGGCGGCCAGACGCTGGTCAAGACGCTGAAAATGGCGGCGGAATTCCGCGCCGGCGACAATGAGACGCCGATCGTGCTGATGGGCTACTACAATCCGATCTACATCTACGGCGTCGACCGCTTCCTCAAGGACGCCATCGCCAGCGGCATAGACGGGTTGATCGTCGTCGACCTGCCGCCCGAGATGGACGAGGAATTGTGCATTCCGGCGCTCAAGGCGGGGATCAACTTCATCCGGCTGGCGACGCCGACCACCGACGACAAGCGCCTGCCCAAGGTGCTGCAGAACACCTCCGGCTTCGTCTACTATGTGTCGATGACCGGCATCACCGGCTCGGCACTGGCCGACACCGGCAAGGTGGCGGCGGCGGTCAAGCGCATCAAGGGCCATACCGACCTGCCGGTCTGCGTCGGCTTCGGCGTCAAGACCGCCGAGCAAGCCCGCGTGATTGGCGCCAATGCAGACGGCGTCGTCGTCGGCACCGCGATCGTCAACGCGGTCGCCAATGTGCTGGGGCCGAAGGGCGAGAAGACCGCCGATCCGGCCGAGGCGGTCGCCACACTGGTCAGCGGCCTTGCCCAGGGCGTGCGCGCGGCCCGCCTTGCTGCCGCCGAATAATATCCCTACGTCAGATTTTGTGCATGTCGTTATCCCAAAACCGGTTCCCACTTTTGGGCGACATGCACTAACTCTTCGTCAGGACAGGAGCCGAAGCGATGAACTGGATCACCAACTACGTCCGCCCGAAGATCAATTCGATGCTCGGCCGGCGCACCGACATGCCGGAAAATCTCTGGATCAAGGATCCCGAGACCGGCGAGATGGTCTTCCACAAGGATCTCGAGCAGAACCAGTTCGTCATCCCGTCCTCCGGCCACCACATGAAGATCTCGGCCAAGGAGCGGCTGAAATTCTTCTTCGACGATGGCAAATACGAGACGCTCGATAACCCCAAGGTCGTGCAGGACCCGCTGAAGTTCCGCGACGAGAAGCGCTACACCGACCGGCTGAAGGACGCCAAGGCCAAGACCGGGCTGGAGGATGCGATCATCAATGCGCTGGGCACCGTCGAGGGTCTGCCGGTGGTGGTGACGGTGCAGGATTTTGCCTTCATGGGCGGCTCGCTCGGCATGGCGGCGGGCGACGCCATCGTGCATGCGTTCGAGGTCGCCTTGCAACGCAAGCGGCCGCTGATCCTGTTCGCCGCTTCCGGCGGCGCCCGTATGCAGGAAGGCATCCTGTCGCTGATGCAGTTGCCGCGCACCACGGTCGGCGTCGACCGGCTGAAGGAGGCCGGCCTGCCCTATATCGTGGTGCTCACCAACCCGACCACCGGCGGCGTCACCGCGTCCTACGCGATGCTGGGCGACGTGCACATTGCCGAACCCGGCGCGCTGATCGGCTTTGCCGGGCCGCGCGTCATCGAACAGACCATCCGGGAAAAACTGCCCGACGGCTTCCAGCGCGCCGAATATCTGATGGAGCACGGCATGGTCGACATGGTGGTGTCGAGGCTGGAGATGCGCGAGACAATCGCGCGGCTGTTGAAAATGCTGCTCAATATGCCGCAGGAGCAGAAGCCGCTGGAACCGGAGATCCTGCCGCCAGCGACGATCCCAGCGGAAGCACGCCCGCAGGCGTGACGCGACTTTCTTAGCCGCGAACCGCGATTGCGCGCGTCGCCGCGCGCGCTTAGGATTCCCCCCATGACAACGCTTGCCGCCGACCGCGAAATCGAAGCCCTGATGGCGCTGCATCCGAAGGGCTTCGACCTTTCGCTCGACCGTATTTCGCGGCTGCTGGAGCGGCTGGGCAATCCGCAGGACCACCTGCCGCCGGTCATCCACATCGCCGGCACCAACGGCAAGGGCTCATGCGCGGCCTTTTCGCGGGCGTTGCTGGAAGCCTCCGGCCATCTCGTCCACGTGCACACATCGCCACATCTGGTGAACTGGCACGAGCGCTACCGGCTGGCTGCCGATGGCGGTGGCAGGCTGGTCGACGATGACGTCTTCGCCGAGACGATAGCGCGCGTCGCCAAGGCCAATGAAGGGCAAAAGATCACCGTCTTCGAGATCCTTACCGCCGTGACCTTCCTCTTGTTTTCCGAGCACCCGGCCGAAGCCGCCATCATCGAGGTTGGGCTTGGCGGCCGTTTCGACGCCACCAACGTCATCGCCAGGCCGGCAGTGTCGGTGATCATGCCGGTCTCGCTCGACCACGAAGCCTATCTCGGCGACCGCGTCGAGCTGATCGCCGCCGAAAAGGCCGGCATCATCAAGCGCGGCTGCCCGGTGGTCATCGGCGCGCAGGAGAGCGAAACGGCACTGCAGGTGCTGATCGAAACCGCCGAGCGGCTTGACTGCCCGACCTTCGTCTATGGCCAGGACTTCCTTGCCTTCGAGGAAAACGGCCGCATGGTCTACCAGGACGAGGACGGGCTGATGGACCTGCCGCCGCCGCGCCTGCCGGGGCGCCACCAGTTCGCCAATGCAGCCGCGGCGATCGCGGCGGTCAAGGCCGCCGGTTTCGAGATCAGCCACCGCGCCGCCGAAAAGGCGATGGCCAGCGTCGCCTGGCCGGGCCGCATGCAGAAGCTGGCGCAGGGCAGGCTGACCGATCTGGCGCCGAAGGGCGCCGACATCTGGCTCGACGGCGGGCACAATCCGGGAGCTGGCATCGTCGTCGCCGAAGCGCTGGCCGAACAGGAGGAGAAAAACCCGCGGCCGCTTTTCCTGATCGCCGGCATGATCAACACCAAGGACCAGGCCGGCTACTTCCGTGCCTTCAAGGGTCTGGTGCGGCATGTCTACACGGTGCCGGTGAGCCTCAGCGAGGCTGGCGTGCCGAATGACGAACTGGCGATCCGCGCCACCGAGGCCGGCCTGTCGGCCGAGCCGGTCAGCTCCGTCGCCAGCGCGCTGATGCTGCTGCGCGATACCTGGGACGGGCCGCCGCCGCGCATCCTGATCGGCGGTTCATTGTACCTGGCCGGCGCGGTGTTGGCCGAAAACGGCACGCCGCCGGTCTGAAGCGCCCGATTTGTCGCGATCAGCGTAAGGAGCCAATCATGATCGAGGTAAAGCAACTCGCCCATGTCTGCATCTTCGCCCATGACCTCGAAGCGACGCGGAGTTTCTACCGAGACGTGCTCGGCCTGGACACCCAGTTCAACTTCCTGCGCGACAGCAAGATCTTCGGCTTCTACCTCAATTGCGGTGGCCGCAGCCATGTCGAGGTGTTCGAGAAAGATGGCACGAGCCACAGCGAGCTTAACCAGATCAACCACTTCTGCCTTGAAGTGAAAGATATCGACGCGGCGATCACCCATATCAGGTCGAAAGGCATCGATGTCACGGCCAAGAAACACGCCTGCGATGACACATACCAAGCCTGGATCCGCGACCCCAACGGCGTGAAGATCGAGCTTTTCGAGTATACCGCAAAAAGCGCGCAATTCGTCGGCGGCGATCGCATCGCCGATTGGTAATCTCGGGCGCCGCCCCTTGGTGAACTACTTCAGTTCAATCTCGATGAAGGCGTATTCGCCCTCATTGGCGTTGATGACGTCGTGCTCGACGCCTTCCTTGCGGAAATAGGGCGCGCCCTTCTTCATCTCGGCGAAGGATTCGCCGTCCTTGGTCAGAAGCTTCAGCTTGCCGTCCATCAGCGGCACGATGACGTAGTCGTGGCCATGGCGGTGCCAGCCGGTGTTGTCGCCCGGCTGGAAGCGATATTCGGTGACGATGACGCGTTCATTGTCGATGAAGACGGTGGCCTTGGCGGATCCGGTCATGAGGTTCTCCTGTCTTGCCCAAGCAGAAGACATGGAGGCATCGCGCGCGAGGGCCAGAGGCGTCGAGCGATGACGCCAAAGAAAAGCCCGGCGCGAGGGCCGGGCTCCCTTAGTCCGAATTTCAGAACGATCAGACGAGATTGCCGTTGATCCAGTGCGACAGCGCCGTCTTGGGCGCAGCGCCAATCTTCACGTCGGCCCTTTCACCACCCTTGAAGATCATCAGCGTCGGGATCGAGCGAACGCCGAACTGCGCGGCGAGCTCAGGATTCTCGTCGATGTTGAGCTTGGCGATCTTGACCTTGCCGCCGAGTTCGTTGGCGATCTCCTCGAGCGCCGGCGCGATCATCTTGCAGGGGCCGCACCATTCGGCCCAGAAATCAACCACGACCGGCTCCTTGGCGTTAAGCACATCGGCCTGGAAATTGCTCTTGTCGACCTTGACGGTGGCCATGCGGAAATCCTTTCGATTTTTTCGTCGTACCAAATGTGGTGGTGATCGCGTCTTTGTTCAAGCAGGTGTTGTGTCACGCTGCCGTGAGTCGGGCAAGGGCATCATCCATGGCCGCGCCCGGCAGCTCGATCAGCCGCGGTGCCTCGGTGAACAGCAGCGCGGCAGAGACCTCGCGTCCGGGGTAAAGCGGCTGGAGCAAGGCACGATAAAGCGCAAGCTGGAGTACATAGGCCGGCGGGATTTCGGCCAGCGTTGCGGGTGCTGGCCGGTTGGTCTTGTAGTCGACGATCGACACCTTACCCGACATGACCGCCAGCCGGTCGATCTTGCCCGAGATGGAGCGCAGCTTGCCCTTCACCTCGAGGCTGCCCATGACCGCGACTTCAGCGCGTGAGGACGGCGAGAACAGCTCGCCAAAGCGGGGATCAGTGAGAATGGCGGTCACCGAGGCCAGAGCCTTGTCACGCTCCGCGTCGGGCCATTGCGCTCCGGCGCGTTCGAGATAGCGCCTCGCCGCATCCCGGCGTCCGGCCTCGGCGATGCCGGGCAGCATCTGCAGCAATTTGTGCAGCGCCAGCCCCCGCATCACGGCAAAGCCGGGCTCCGCCTCGGCATCCAGCACCGGCGAGCCGGTGTCGATCACGGCTTCCTTCGTCTCGTCGATCAAGGCCGAGGCGCCGGAGGGCGACAATGGGCGCGGCAGGTCCTCATAGGGCGGCAAGGGCTGGAACAGCGTCTTCGGCAATGGCCCGAATTGCTGCGTCTGTTGTGCCTCCTCGGCGGCCATATGTGCAACCGGAGGCAATTTCGTCACGTGGAAGCGGTGCACGGCCTCGCCGGTGGCCGGATGCTGCCGCTGCGTGCTTTCCGGCGCCCCGACCAGCGCGCGGCTGACGATCGAATGCCAGGTGCCGGTGTTCGGCGCCCGCTTGCCATGGTAGCCGCAGACGATCAGCCGGTCCTCGGCACGCGTCATGCCGACATAAAGCAGCCGGCGGTATTCGTCGTCGGCCAGTTCGCGGGCACGGACCGAAGCGGCCCGCGAAAAGCCATTGGCGACATCGCTGGCCGAGCGCCAGAGATAGCCCTTGCCATCCCAGTGTTCGCCCGAGCCATCGAACGGCATCAGTCGCGGCAAATGCTGGTCGCTGAAGGGGGCCGAGCCGCCATCGACCAGGAACACGACCGGCGCTTCCAGACCCTTGGCGGCGTGCACGGTCATGACGCGAACCTCGTCGCGGGTCTGGTCCATCTCCCGCTTGATCTCGGGGCCGGCGTTTTCCAGCGTCGACAGGAAGGATTCCAGCCCCGGCAGGCCGGTCCGCTCCTCGGCCAGGCAGAAGTTCAGGAACTCGTCGAGAATGTCGCCAGCTTCCGGTCCGAGCCGTGCGATCATCTTCCTGCGCAGACCGTTGCGGGCGAGAATGGCGGCATAGAATTCGAACACCGGCTTGAACGCCGCTTCGTTGGACCATGTGTCCAGTTGGGCAACGATTGCGGCCAGGGCAGTGCTCTCGCCGGCATGTTTTCTAAGCGAAGCGATCAGCGCGAGACCGGTCGGCCGCTCGCCCGCCAGCTTGAAAAGCGTCTCTTCCGAAACGTCGAAGATCGGGCTGCGCAGCACTGCGGCAAGCGACAGATCGTCCTGCGGCTGGATGAGAAAATGGCCGAGCGCGATCAGGTCCTTGACCGCGATATGGCCAGGCAGGCTGAGCCGGTCGGCGCCGGCGACCGGGATGTCGCGGCCCTTCAGCGCGCGCGTCAGCGCATGGACGAAGCGATCGCGTTTGCGCACCAGCACCAGGACATCGCCGGGCCGAAGCTTCTTGCCGCGACCTTCGATGATCTCGCCGCCGCCGATCCAGCCGGCAATGGTCGCCGCCACGTTTTCGGCAACGCGGACCGCCGGCGCGTGAGCGTGGTCAACGGCTTGCGTCCAGTCGTCGGGCTCGTCGACGGCTTCCGCACCGATCGATGGCCAGATCTCGACGTAGCCCGGCGCGTCGGTGCGGATCGCCTGATGGCTGAGCGGATCGGGATCGTGGCTGATGCCACGCCGCACGGCGGGGTCGGCAAAGACACGGTCGACGGCGGCGAGAACGTCGTCGGTCGAGCGGAACGACCAGGTCAGCTTGAGATCGGCGAAGGCGGCATCGGCGTCGCGCACCTTGCCGGCAAACAGCAGCCTTGAGTCGGCGAAGGAATCGGGTGCGGCTCCCTGAAACGAATAGATCGACTGCTTTTCGTCGCCGACCGCAAAGACGGTGCGGTGGACCCTATCGCGCGCGCCCTGCCCGGCAAAGAACTCTTCCGCCAGCCGCTTCACCACATCCCATTGGTCGGGACTGGTGTCCTGCGCCTCGTCGAGCAGGATGTGGTCGATGCCCTGGTCGAGCTTGTACTGCACCCAAGGGCCGGCGTCAGGCCGCGCCAGGAGATTGACCGTGCGGGTGATGAGGTCGTTGAAGTCGAGGAAGCCACGAGCACGCTTCAATTGCTCGTAGCGGGCGATCAGCCAGTCGGCGATGGTCAGCGCGGCGCTTGTGCCTTCCAGCATCCTGAACAGGGCCAGCCGATCGGAGATTTCGATGATGGCGTCGACTGCTGCCAGATAGCGTTCCGGCAGATCGGGCAACCGGTCGAGCAGCGCCTTCTTGAATGTCTTTGCCGGCTCATAAGGGGCGCCATCCGCGCGCAGGAAAGCCTTGCCCAACAGTTGCAGCCGCCGGATCGAATCGTCCTCGGCAAAGGCAAGACGGGCGTAGGGCAAAATGTTGTTCAGCACGATGCGGGCGTCGGCGGCTTCGGCAGCGCGAGTGAAGGTGGCGAAGTAGTCCGGCAGGAAACCCGGCGGCGGCCAGACGGACGATGCGATATCGTCGGCGGTCTGGCCGGTGCGGAACTTGAACTCGTCGAACAGCGCCCGGAAGCCATCGTCACCGGCCGCACTGATGAAGGCGCGCAAACCGTCGCGCTTGCGCACGATCTCTGCCAGCAATGCGTCGAGCCCAGCCTCGCCGCCACGTTCCAGCACGGCGGCGAAAGCCTCGGCCAGTCCCGCGTGTCCGCCAGCCGTGCCCGAAATCATGTCGCGGCGGGCGGCGGCGAACAGGGAAGCCTCCATCTGCGGATCGAGCATTTCGAAATGAGCAGGGATGTTGGCTTCCAGCGGAAACTGGTGCAGCACCGATTCGCAGAAGGCGTGGATGGTCTGGATCTTCAGCCCGCCCGGCGTTTCCAGCGCCTCGGCGAACAGCCGTCGCGCGCGGCGCATGGTGTTGCGATCGGGTTGGCGACCGTCCAGTGCTTCTATCCTTGTCGCCAGTTCCGTGTCGCCAAGCGCCGTCCATTCCGACAATGTCGAAAACACCCGGTTCGACATGTTGGCGGCGGCGGCACGCGTGTAGGTCAGGCACAGGATCTTCGACGGATCGGTACCCTTGAGCAGAAGCCTGATGACGCGCTGCGCCAGCACATGGGTCTTGCCCGATCCGGCATTGGCCGACACCCAGGCGGAATTTTGCGGGTCGGAGGCCCTGGCCTGGCTGATGGCGGTGTCGGTCGGGATCGGATAGGCCTTCTTCACGCCTCCCCTCCTTCGTCGTCGGCATCACCGCCGGCGGACCATTCGAGCACGCGGGCGAGATGGTCATAGTCGCCATCGGTCTCGCCCTCGCGGAACGGCAATGCGCGTGAGAGGTAGCCGGTCGCCGGGTCGGCATAGTGGATCAGCAGTTTTTCCAGCCGCGTCCAGGCCTCCTCGGCCAGATCAGTGGCGGTTCGCGGCTTGCGGTTGTATTCGAGGATGGATTCCTCGAACACCTCGCCATTCGGCTTCAGCCTGATGAAGGCCAGTTGCGATGGTTCGCGCGCCCCCAGATCCTTGAAGGCGCCGCGCCTGAGCAACGCACCCTCCAGCGCCAGTTGCGGCGCAAGCAGCGTGTGCGCCTGCGCCTTGGACGGCGAGGAGCCGGTCTTGTAGTCGAGAATGTCGGCCATGCCGCCGGCCAGCAGGTCGACGCGATCGGCATAACCCGATAGCGTCACGCCGGATTGGCCGACGCCGGTCTTTTGGGCGCGCTCCTCGGCATACCGGCGGACTACGGCATCGGCGCGGCCGCGCTCCCATTCGACGATGCCGGTGGCAAGCTTTTCGAAGCGCGGCCACCACACAGCCTCGACATCGGCGGGAAGCGCCGCCTCGGCAAAGCAGGCGCGGCCGGCGGCGACAAGGCCGTCCAGCGCGTCCGGTGCGCGCGGATCGGCCACCTCAGCCGAGAAAAGATGCAGGATGGCGTGGAACAGCGTGCCGCGTTCGGCGGCGCCCGGATCGCGGATGACCGGATCGAGCGGCATCAGGCCGAGTATCCTCCTGGCATAGATCGCGTAAGGGTCGCGGCGCAGCGTCTCGATCTCGGTGACTGAGAAATGGGCTGGCCGGACAGTCAGCGGCGGCTTCGGCTGCGGCCGCGGTGCGAAATCCCGCCTGTCGCCGGCATCGAGCGCACGCGCCCAGGCCAGCAATTCATCGCCGCGCCGGCTAAGCACCGCCGCATGGTCCTTGCCCATGAAGGTGAGGATGCGCTGCAGCCAGCGCGAGGGCACCGCTGGCGCATCGCCGGAGCGGGCGGAGCGCGCCAGCACCACTTTGCTTGCGCCCATCGCCATCTGGAAATCATGGGCGGCAAGGCCAATACGTCGTTCGGGCGGTTCGAGATCGATGCCCGTCTTCATCAACCGCGACATGAAGCGGTCGCTCTCCGGCTTGCGCGGCCACACGCCTTCGTTCAGCCCGCCGACGACCAGCGTGTCGACGCTTTGCAAGCGGGCTTCCAGCGCGCCCCAGATGGCGATATTCCGGTCGGTGCCTTGCGCCGGTTTGACCGTTTCGGGCGCGATCAGCGCCTCCATGACGTCAGGCCATTCGTCCGCCGCGAAGGAGAACGGCACCGCGGCGGCGACCAGCCCGCGCAACAACTCGGCAAGCTTTTCACCCGCATCTCCGGCATAGAGCTCGCTTAGACTGCCATCCTCGGCGCGGCCGAGATTTTCGAGAACGACGACGCTGGTCCGGCTCAGCGCGGCAAGATTGGTGTCGCCCTCGCCGCGAAGAGCGACCAATGGCGCCAGCGCGGCGGCAAGGCGGACAAGCAATTCGCGAGCGACCTCGATGCTGCGCACGGTCAGGCGCGAGAACCAGAAGGGGGGGCGGCTGCTGCCGCCGAGGCCGGTGAGACGAGCTTCGAACAGCTCCGGCAGTGTTGCGATGTCGGGACGTCCAGTGCCACCGCGCAGCGCCACCAGTTCGACGATCTCAGCGGCATGGCGGACACTTGTGCGCTCCAGGCCGAGGCCAAGCAGCGGGTGCTTGAGCAATGACAGCAGCGCGACCGGATCGCCGGGGCTGAAGGCGGCCTGAAGGGCAAGCCTGAGCAGGCAGGCGGCAGGCGTGTTGGCGAGCGGCGTGCCGCCGGAATCGTCGGCGACGACGCCGAAGCGCAAAAGCTCGACCGAGACGCGCCGTGCCAGTGCACGGTCGCCGGTGACGAGCGCCGCGCGCCGGCCGGGCTCTTCGACGGCGCGTTTGAGCGCGACGGCGATCGCCACAGCCTCGTCGCGTTCGCTGGCGGCTTCGAGAAGCGTCACACCGGCGAAGGCTTCGGCGATATCGCCGGCGGCAAAGCCGGCACGGGTCTCGGCCCACAATTCGGTGGTTTCGGCCGGTCGCAGCGCCTCGCCGACAAGGGCCGCGCGCAGCGCGAGCGGCCTTTCGGCGATGGCGATCTCCTCGACATCGCCGCGCAGCACGCCGATCTTGCCGATCAGCTTGGCCAAGCCATATTGCGGGTGGCCAAGCAAGGCCGGACGGGCGCCAGGCGCGACAATTGCCTGGAAGGACGGCTCATCCAGCATCGGGTCGAGGCCGGGCAGCACAACAGCGCCGCCTGGCAGGGCGGCGATCACGGCAAGCAGTTCGGCGGTGGCGGGAATAGACCCGGTGGAGCCGGCGGCGATCACCGGCCCGGTGGGCGGGTTGCGCTTCAGCCGCGCCGCTTCCAGCCTGATCAGTGCATTGCGATGCGCGGCTGGGTTGGAGCGGTTGCGCTCCTCCAGAATCTTCGGCCAGTTGTCGGTCACGATACCGAGGAAATCGAGCGTCACTTGCCACCAGCCGGCCAGATTGCCGGTCACCAGATCGGCAAGCCTGGTCCAGTCGGTGCCTTCCGTCTCGATCTCGTCCATCAGCCGGGCCAGGTCGCGCGCCAGCCAGATGGCATCGGCGGCGGAGGCCGGTACGACGATTTCCTCGTCGAAAAGGGCCGCGACATGCGCCGGCAGGCGACGTTTCCAGGCGCGCACCAGCGGCGCCAGCAGCAGCAGGCGCTCGATCGCGGCGATCGGCGGCGCCAGATCGAGGGCGGCAGACGCTTCGGCCTCGAATGCCGCTTCGTCCTCGTCGAACTCGCCAAGCGGGCGGATGACCGGCAGGATCGCCGAGCGACTGCCGAGCACATCGACGAAGACGCCGCGCAGCGCGCGCGCGGCGCGGCGGGTCGGCACATAGATGGTGACATCGGCCAGCGCCAGCGGGTCGCCGTCGAACCGGAAGCCCGGAACGAGCCGGCCCGACAGCAGGGTCTCGGCCAGCGTCGGCAGGAACGGCGCTCCGGGAGGGATCGAGAAAACGCGGCGGGAGCCGCTCATAAGGCTTTCGCTAGGACACCGGCGACCGCCGCTTCGGCGAGCGGAATGGCGTCGGGTGTGCCAACGGTGATCCAGTGACCCTGCATCGCCATGCCGAACAGGCGGCCGGCGGCAATGGCGGTATCGAAATAGGCGTTGAGCGAATGCGGCCCGGCCGGGGCATTCCTGAAGAGGCGCGGATGGACGATTGCCGCGCCCGCATAGATCAGGCCCGCTGGATCGCCCTTCGAACGCCGCAAGGCGCCATCCGGCGCCATCAGGAAATCGGTGCCGCCGCTATGTCCGGTCGCTGATTTGATATCCGCGAGCATCAGCAGAATATCCATTTTCGCCGCATCCCATGCAAGGGCGAGGCGAGCAAGGTTGGGCGCGCCGGCATCGATCCAGAAGGTGTCGGCGTTGACGATGAAGAAAGGGGCTTTGCCCAATTCGGGCAAGGCATGGACGATGCCGCCGGCGGAATCGAGCAGTCTTTCGCTTTCGTCCGATATGACCACCTTCGGAACGCCGCGGCCGGCGACATGCGAGACGATCTGTTCGGGGAAATAGTGGACATTGACCACGGCCTTGGTGACGCCTGCCTCGGCGAGGCTGTCCAGGCCCCAGTCGAGCAATGTCTTGCCCGATATCTTGACCAGCGGCTTCGGCATCGTATCGGTGATCGGCCGCATCCGCTTGCCAAGCCCGGCGGCAAGCACCATTGCGGTTTTGAGGTACGCCGTCACAGCGGCTGTTCCTCCAACAAGCCGTGCGCGACGTAGAAATCCCTCAAGCCCGCCAGCGCCGGATGCGCCAGCGCCCGCCTGAGATAGTCGCGAATGCGCGGCAAGTGCTTGAGATAATAGGGCTTGCCATCACGCTTTTCGAGCCGCACGAAAATGCCGAGAATCTTCGAATTGCGCTGCGCCGCCATGATGGCATAGGTCTCGACGAACGCCTCCTCGTCGAAGCCGCCGGTCGCGTGGCGCGCCGCGATGTAGGCATCGAGCGTCCGCTTCTCGATGTCGGGCGATACTGTGACGCGGGCATCCATCGCCAGCGAGGCAACGTCATAGGCGGACGGGCCGATCAGCGCGTCCTGGACATCGACGATGCCAAGGCGGTCATGGCCGGAACGATCGCCTCGCCAGATGATGTTGGGCGAATGGAAATCGCGCAGCATCAGCGTGTATTCCCGGCCTTTCAGCCGGTCGAGGACCGCATTCCATTCTTTTGTATAGCCGGCGCGCAAGGCATCGCTGGCGGGGGCACCTGATATCGCCGGCACATACCAGTCGACCAAAAGATCGGCCTCGATCAGCATGGCGTCGCGATCGAAGGGCGGCACATGATGGAAGATACCGGGCGCGGCCTCCATGCGATCGGGCCATGCCCTGGCATGCATCATGGCAAGCAGTTCGGCCGCGGCCGCATAGCGCTCGACCAACGGCTCGCCATGGTCGCCGAGAAATCCTTGCGAACCCAGGTGTTCGAGCAGCAGAAAGCCTTGCTCGATATCCTCGGCATGGATCTCCGGCACGCTGACGCCGGCGGCCAGCAATGCCTTGTCAATAGCGACGAAGGCAGTGACGGATTGGGCGGAATGGGCGATCACCGCATAGGGTTTGCCGTCGCGGACCGGTGGCCCGAGCACCAGCCTTGGCGAGTTCATCAGGACACGCGGCGGTACCCCGGCCAACGAGACGATCTCATAGGAGCGGGCCGAAGCATCGCCGACAAAATATCGTCTTTGCGCGTCGCCCCAGCCGGCCTGCGTTAGAAAATCGCGCATGGCCAGCGATCGCGCCGCGCGCTCGAAGGCAGCACCTTGTCCCGACAGTCTGGCCAGGCGACCCTCCCCCTGATGGGCAAGTTCGATCAGCACCGCGGTCTTCGGCAGATAGGATCCTGCCCGTTCCGGCCATTCGACCAGGGCGGCACCTTGCGCCAAAGCCTCGTCGAAGCCCAGTTCGTCCAACTCGAACGCGGCGGACAGGCGATAAAGGTCGAAATGATGGACGGGAACGCGCGCCTCATAACTCTGGACGAGCGTGAAGGTCGGGCTTGGCACGTCGAGGCCAGCATCCTCGGCCATTGTCCTGATCAGCGCCCGCGCCAAACTCGACTTGCCGGCGCCGAGATCGCCCTTCAGCGCCAGCACGTCGCCCGGCCGCAGCGACATGGCCAGATCCTCGCCCAGCCTTGCGGTCGCAGCCTCGTCGGCGAGAAATCGCTCCAGCACCGTGCCTGCCATCGAGCGCGCTACTCGGCCGCGGCGCGGATGCCGGACGGCGTGTCGGGAAAGGCACAGATGACGGTGGTGCCCTTGTCCTTGCCGGTCTCGATGCGGACGCTGCCGCCATGCAGTTCGACAAAGCTCTTGACGATCGACAGGCCAAGGCCGGCGCCGCGCCGGCGACCGCCATTGGTGCGCGGTTCGAAACGGCGGAAGACCGAATCGAGCAGATCCGGCGGCATGCCAGGACCGTCGTCATGAACGGAGAATTCCACGCCTTCGGCAAGCTGGCGGCAGGCGAGCGTGATGGTGCTCGCCTCCGGAGCGTAATTCGCAGCGTTGCTCAGCAGGTTGTAGAGGATCTGGCGGATGCGGATCTCGTCGCCATGGAAGGTTTTAGGCGCCGCGGCCGCGTCGATCTTGAGCCGGATCGAATGCTCCTCCAGCCGGTCGGCGACCAGCTCGGCGGCGGCAGCGATGGTCCGGTCGATGTGAACCTCGGAGATGTCGAGCTGCATGATGCCGGCGTCCACCGTCGCCAGATCGAGGATGTCGTTGACGATGGTGAGCAGAACCGAGGACGACGAGCCTACATGCTCGATATATTCGCGCTGCTTCTGGCTCAACGGCCCGGTCGACGGCAATGAAAGAAGCTCGGTGAAACCGATGATGTTGGTGAGCGGCGAGCGCAGTTCATAGGAGACGTGCTGCACGAACTCGTTCTTGAGCTGGTCGGATTTCTCCAGTGCCTCGTTCTTATCCTTCAGGGCCCGCTCGACATTGACGCTGTCGGTGACGTCGACAAAGGTCATCATCACCTGCCCGTTGGGCAGCGGGATCATCGCATAGCGCAGCACGGTGCCGTCGTTCAGCTCGGTCTGGCCATGGCGGTCGCGGCGCTCGTCGTCGAAGCCGGTGATGGCGGCGAGGAACCCGCCCCAGGGACTGTCGGCGGCCCGTTGATCGCAGAGATCGCGGATCGTGGAGACGTGGACGTTTGGCTTGGCGGTGTCGGCGTCCAGCCGCCAAAGTGCTGCGAATGCCGGATTCGACAGTCTGAGCCTGCCGTCGGGGCCGAACACGGCCACGCCTTCGGCAAGATTGTCGAGCGTCTCGCCCTGGACCCGCACCGCGGTCTGGTAACGGCTTTCGAGATCCATCTTTTCGGTCAGATTCTCGAATACCCAGGTGACGCCGCCCTTGGGCTGCGGATTGGCGACGACGCGGATGGTCTTGCCGTCCGGCAGATGCCACCAATGCTCCTGCGACTCGACCGCGCGATAGGCGCCGAGCAGGCTTTCCTTCCAGCGCCGCCATTCGGGCTGCTCGGCGATCTTGCCCTCGCTGCGCAACCGGTCGAGCAACAAGGCGTTGTCGGGAGCGCTGTGCAGGAAGCCACTGTCGAGGCCCCATAATTTCCTGAACGCCTGGTTGAAGAACCGCAATTTCTCGTCGGTGTCGAAGATCGCCACGGCGGTGTTGAGCTGGTCGAGCGTGTCGGCGTGGCTCTGCACGGTCCGTTCATATTCGCCGCGGATGGCTTCGATGGCGCTGGTGTCGCAGGCAAGACCCGCCGAACCGTCCGCGCCGGCGAAATCGGTCACGGCGAACATGCGCCGGTCGCCCTCGATCACGGTGGAAAGCGTCTGCTGAAAAACGGGACGCGATTTGTGCTGCGCGGCGATCGCATCGCGCGCCTGGCCGCCCAGGAATTCCTTGGCATCGCGAACGGCGACTTCGGCGCTCTGCGCCTCGACGGCCTCGGCATAGGCGCGGTTGACCCACTTCAGCCGTCCGTCGGTCGTGCGCAGCCACGACGGCATGTTGAGTGCGTCGAGAAGACCTATCATGGTGTCGTAGTCGGCGGCGAGGCGTTGGTTCTCGATCTTCAGCCTGGCCTCGCTGCGCTGCGTTTCCGAGAGCGAGACGAAGCGCACAAGCACATGTGCCGCGCTCTTGCGTCCATGCACCTGGAGCGGCGCGCCGACCAGGGATTCGATGACGAGATCGAAGGGCTTGGCCTTTTCGCGCAACCCCGCCACGGCATGTTCGAGCGCCGCCGCCGAGCGCGGCATCAACCAGCGGCCGAAGGCAAGGAAAGCGGCTCGGTCTTCCGGGGCGCCGCTCTCGAGCGGCAACATGCCGATGATTTCGGGCTTCTTGTTTTCCGAGGTCCATACGACCACGCGCTGGTCGCGCGTGTTGAGCAGCGCCTCGGACCGCTGCAGCGCCGCGTTGACATCGGCGATACGGGTCCTGAGCCGGAGATTCTCGGCCGAGGTGCGGGCCCGCTCGCGAATCAGAACGATGGCCGACAGGAGCGCAGCACCCATAACGCCGACGAACACGGCGAGCTGCATGACCTCGACCGTGCTGACCGGCAGCCCGGCCTTGCGCGCGCCGGCGGTTTCAGCGTGCGCCGCAAAAGCAAGCAGCGGCCCGGCAAGGGTGGAGGAAGAAAGCAACGTGGCGACGCGAATGCCAGCGCGCCACAAGAGGCCGCCGCTTCCGGCAGCGGAGCCCGTGATACCCGAATCGTTACGGCCGCCGGAAACGGCCTGTCCCGCGCAAGGCGGGTAATCCCCCGGCATGTCTTGGTCCTCTTCGCCGCGACCGGCCCGATGCGTGCGTCGGCCCTCGTCCCCGGACCGCGAATCAGCACCATAGCGCTTGCGCGAATCGGCGTGAAGAATCAAACCGCGCAAAAAATAAGCCGGGCGAAAAGTCAATCGCCCGGCTTCAATATCTAGTGGCAATTTGCGCTGTGGTTAATAGCGGTAGTGTTCCGGCTTGAACGGCCCCTGCGGGGTCACGCCGATATAGGCGGCCTGTTCGCCCGACAGTTCGGTGAGGCGGGCGCCGAGCTTGTCGAGATGCAGGCGCGCGACCTTTTCATCGAGATGCTTGGGCAGGACATAGACCTGGTTCTCGTACTGGCCGGGCTTGGTGTAGAGCTCGATTTGCGCCAGCACCTGATTGGTGAAGGACGCCGACATGACGAAGCTCGGATGGCCGGTGGCGTTGCCGAGGTTGAGCAGGCGGCCTTCCGACAGAAGGATCATCCGCTTGCCGTCCGGGAAGGTGATCAGGTCGACCTGCGGCTTGATGTTGGTCCACTTCAGATTGCGCAGCGAGGCGACCTGGATCTCATTGTCGAAGTGGCCGATGTTGCCGACGATCGCCATGTCCTTGAACGACCGCATATGGTCGAGGGTGACGACGTCCTTGTTGCCGGTGGTGGTGATGACGATGTCGGCGGTCGGGGCTGCATCTTCGAGCGTAACCACCTCGAAACCGTCCATCGCCGCCTGCAATGCGCAGATCGGGTCGACCTCTGTGACCTTGACGCGGGCGCCGGCGCCCTTCAGCGACGCCGAGGAGCCCTTGCCGACGTCGCCATAGCCGCAGACGACCGCGACCTTGCCGGCCATCATGGTGTCGGTGCCGCGGCGAATACCGTCGACCAGCGATTCCTTGCAGCCATACTTGTTGTCGAATTTCGACTTGGTCACGGAATCGTTGACGTTGATGGCCGGGAACGGCAGCAGGCCCTTCTTCTGCAGCTGGTAGAGCCGGTTGACACCGGTCGTCGTCTCTTCGGTGACGCCGCGGATCGCTTCCTTCTGCTTGGTGAAGAAGCCGGGTGAGGCCTTCATGCGCTTCTTGATCTGGGCAAACAGGATTTCTTCTTCCTCGCTGCCTGGATTGGACAGCACGTCCTCGCCGGCCTCGGCACGGGCGCCGATCAGGATGTACATGGTGGCGTCACCGCCATCGTCGAGGATCATGTTGGAGGTGCCGCCATCGGCCCACTGGAAGATCTTGTCGGTGTAGACCCAATAGTCTTCAAGCGTTTCGCCCTTGACGGCGAAGACCGGAATGCCGGCTTCGGCAATGGCCGCTGCGGCGTGGTCCTGGGTCGAGAAGATGTTGCAGGAGGCCCAGCGGATATCAGCGCCGAGCGCCTTCAGCGTTTCGATCAGCACCGCCGTCTGGATGGTCATGTGCAGCGAGCCGGTGATGCGCGCGCCCTTGAGCGGCTTTGCCTTGCCGAATTCCTCGCGGCAGGCCATAAGACCCGGCATTTCGGTTTCGGCGATCTCGATTTCCTTGCGGCCCCAGCCGGCAAGCGAAATGTCGGCGACCACATAGTCCTTGCTACCCGTCATGGCAGTGCTCCGATCAAGAATTGTTTTACGAGTGCGCCCGCGCCGGAAGGCGTCGAAGGGCGCGAAGTGCCGGCTTGACTAGCAGATCGCCGATCGCACGACAATGGGATATAAAGAAATCTTTATCCGTGCATGTCTTGTCAGACCTCCTCGCCGAAGCGAGAAGCCACCAGTTGCTCCAGCGCGTCGATGACCTCCGCGGCCTGCGGACCGCTGGCGGTGACGCGGATCGAGAGGCCGGGGCTCGCCGCCAGCATCATCAGGCCCATGATCGACGTGCCGCCGACCTTGACGCCATCCTTCTCGACACGGACCGTGGCATTGAAGCCGCTGGCGACCTGAACGAATTTCGCGGACGCGCGGGCGTGCAGGCCGCGCTGGTTAACGATCGGAAAGTCGCGGACGATCTCATCCTTTTCGGACGACAGCGCGTTCATTTGCTGCTCAGGAGCTGGCTGGCGACGTTGATATATTTGCGGCCGGCGGCCTGCGCCTCGTCGAGCGCGGCCGTCATGTTGTCGCCTTTGCGAATGCTGGACAGCTTGATCAGCATCGGCAGGTTCATGCCGGCAATGACCTCGGTGCGGCCGGACTCCATCACCGAAATGGCAAGATTGGAGGGCGTACCACCGAACATGTCGGTCAAAACGATGACGCCCGCTCCCGTGTCGACGCGGGCAACGGCATCGACAATGTCGCGGCGGCGCTGCTCCATATCGTCTTCGGCGCCGATCGCCACGGTCTCGAAATTGTCTTGTGGCCCGACGACATGTTCCACGGCATGGCGGAACTCGGCGGCCAGTTGACCGTGCGTTACAAGCACGAGTCCGATCATGCGTTGGTGGCTCCCGTCATCGCCGCTTCACAGGCGCATTTTATGCTCGCCGGCCATCCCAGGCGGCGGGAGCGCTATCTTGTCGACGCGAGGCGCGTTGACAAGCCCAAAATTGCGCCAGCCCGGACCATTTTGACGCATTGCAGCAAAAAATCGAAACCAGATCATAAAAAAGGCGCGATGGAGAGCCTCGCCATCACCGCCGGCAGGGCCGTGGCGGCGTTGCGCTCGGCAAGGTCGATGCGCGGCACCGGACAGCCTGCCACCGGCTCGCTGATTTCCTCTTGGAAACGGGCCATTTCTGCCTTTGGCACCAGCCGGACATGCAGGTCGATCACTCCACCCGGCTCGAACGGCAGCGGGCGCGGCATGAACCCGGGTACTTCGGCGAGACCGGCGATGGTCGCCGGCACGCGACAGACCAGCCGCCCGGCGTGGGCCATGGCGAGCAGCCTGTCGTCGCCGATAAGCCGCGAAAACAGCCCGCGCACACGGCAATGGTCCAGGAGTGTCAGCGCCAGCGTCGTCTTGCCCGAGCCGGACGGCCCGGTGATGAGGACGCCGCGCTCACCGATCAAGATCGCCGTGCCGTGAATGTTTTCAGCGTTCATGCTTTTGAATCAAGCATGATCTTGTCCAAAAACCGGTTCCCACTTTTTGGGATCATGCTTCAGCCTTCGGCCGGCAGCGTGACGACGAAGCGCGCGCCCTTGATCTCGCCGGGCTTGGTGCCCGGGATGTTCTCGGCGGTCAGCGTGCCACCATGAGCTTCGACGATCTGCCTGGATATCGACAGGCCAAGGCCGGAATTCTGGCCGAACGCCTCGCCGGCGGGCCGATCGGTGTAGAAGCGTTCGAAGATGCGGTCGATGTTGTCGGCCCGGATGCCGGGACCATTGTCGTCGATGGTGACGATGTTGACCTTGCCGGCACGCTCCAGCGAAATAGCGATGTGGCCGCGCTCCTCGGGAACGAAGGAGCGGGCATTCTCGATCAGGTTGGTGATGACCTGGCCGATCCTCAGATCATGGCCGGTGACAAAGTAGCCTTTGACGCCCTGCGGCAGCTTGGCGACCTTGAGCTCGATCTCGACCGACTTCTTGTTGCGCGTGGTTTCACGCGACACGGCGACGAGGTCGGTGATGAATTTCTTCAGATCCACGGTTCCCGCGTCTTCCCGCGCCAGCTCGGCGTCGAGGCGGGAAGCATCGGAAATATCGGTGATGAGACGGTCCAGGCGGCGCACATCGTGCTGGATGATCTCCATCAGCCGGCCGCGCGAATTGTCGTTCTTGGCCAGCGGCAAGGTTTCCACCGCGCTGCGCAGCGAGGTGAGCGGGTTCTTCAGCTCGTGCGAGACGTCGGCCGCGAAACTCTCGATCGCTTCGATACGGGCATAGAGCGCGTTGGTCATGTCGCGCACGGCGATCGACAGATTGCCGATCTCGTCCTGACGGTCGGAGAAGTCCGGGATTTCCTCGCGGTTCTTGACGCCACGCCGCACCCTGACCGCCGCAGCAGACAGCCGGCGCAGCGGGTTGGCGATGGTCGAGGCCAAAAGCATCGACAGGATGGCGGTGACGAGGGCAGCGATGCCGAAGACGCGCAGGATCGCCTTGCGCTCGGCCGCGACGATCTTGTCGATGTCGCCGCCTTCGGTCGACAGCATCAGCACGCCAAGCACAGCGCGGAAGCGCTGGATCGGCACGGCGACCGAAACGATCTGCTCGCCCTGTTCGGAAATCCGCACAATGGTCGACGGGCTGCCGGTGAGCGCCTTGACCACCTCCGGAAATGCCGCGCCATTGCCGCCCGGCTGCTCGTGGTAGACCGGCAATTCGGTGTTGCGGAAGAAGTCGAAGACGAATTTCTGGATGCGCTCGACAAGGTCGGGCTCTTCCTGTTCGACCGGCGGCAGGTCGTAGCGAAGGATCTGGCCGCGCGAATAGAGATGGCGGGAATCGAGCAACAGGTTGGCGTCGCGGTCGTAGATGCGGGCGCGCGTGCGCGTCGGCGAGATCAGCCTTCTCAGCACAGGCGCGACGCGCTCCGGATTGATCGGGAAATCCAGATTGTCGAGCTGGTCAGAGCCGGGGCCAAGGCTTTCGCCGGCTTGCAGTTCGAGCAGCTTTTCCGGATCGATGCTGATCGAATCGGTCTCGACCGTGGCCGAAGCCGCGATCGCGCCAGCGATGATCTCGCCCTGCGTCATCAAGCTTTCGACCCGGGCATCGATCAGCCCGTCGCGGAACGTATTGAGGTAGAGAATGCCGGTGACCAGCACGGCCAGGCCGGCTAGGTTGAGAAAGAGGATGCGCCGCGTCAGGCTGGAAAAGATATGATGGCCGAGGAACCGGCGCATCGGCACCGTGATTTTCGACAGGAATGCCGGCAGAATCCGCGACGGGCGCCTGGCAGCGCCCGCCCTTCTAATCCGCTCTACGTCCACTGCCATCGAATAGCAGTTCCCTGCTTAGTAATTAGTGAGTAGTGAGTAGGCAGTAGGAAAGAGAGAAATGGTTGGCTGAGATGGCGGCGATGCATGAGTGGCCGCTCGCACCATTCAAAACTGACTACCGACTATTCCCTACTGCCTACTGCCTATTCATGCTTCGCGGAACCGGTATCCGACTCCGTAAAGGGTTTCGATCATCTCGAAGTCATCATCGACGGCCTTGAACTTCTTGCGCAGCCGCTTGATGTGACTGTCGATGGTGCGGTCATCGACATAGACCTGCTCATCATAGGCCGAATCCATCAGCGCATCACGGCTTTTTACCACGCCGGGACGCTGAGCCAACGAATGCAGGATCAGGAATTCGGTGACGGTCAGCGTCACCGGCTCGCCCTTCCAGGTGCAGGTGTGGCGCTCCTGGTCCATGACAAGCTGGCCGCGCTCGAGCGAGCGGGCCTGCTGGTTGGGCGTCTTGGCCGCCGCCTCGCGGGCGCTGGCCCGGCGCAGCACGGCGCGGACCCGCTCGACCAGAAGACGCTGCGAGAAAGGTTTGCGGATGAAGTCGTCGGCGCCCATCTTGAGGCCGAAAAGCTCGTCGATCTCGTCGTCCTTGGAGGTCAGGAAGATCACCGGCAGGTCGGATTTCTGACGCATCCGGCGCAGGAGCTCCATGCCGTCCATGCGTGGCATCTTGATGTCGAGGATGGCAAGATTCGGCGGACGCGCCGCCAGACCTTCCAGCGCCGACGCCCCATCCGTGTAGGTCTCGACGCGATATCCCTCCGACTCAAGGGCGATCGACACCGACGTCAGAATGTTGCGGTCGTCGTCGACAAGCGCGATTGTTGCCATTTCAAGCGGCTCCCTCATGAGCTGTCCCTTCTTTAGGTAGAGAAGGGGCTTTTGCAGGACAAATTAGGTACAAAATGTGGCATAGGCTTCGTTCGCTGTCACCAGCGGCATGGCGGCGGCCACAACAGCACCTCGATATGGATTGGACGAACAGCGATCGCCAATCCTTTGGGCAACTGCCGAACTTTTCGCACATATAAACGATTTAAACAACTTTCAAAATTTTTAAATCGATTAATGATTTGATATCATTCGTCTTTTCTGGTTTTCACCCTTAAAGCCCTGTTCTGGGTTCCGGAAATTCGCCGGCCACGATGCGGCAAATCGAAGAAGGGACACTCATGTCGGAAGCCGGCAAACGCAATCCAGCATACCCGATCGATCGAATCGGCCTGAGGACCTCAGGCATGGTGCGCTACAATTTCGAGGCGCCCGCCCTTTATGAGGAAGCGATCCGCCGCGGGGAGGCCCGCCTCACCGCGCATGGCGCGCTCGTCGCCGAGACCGGACAGCACACCGGACGCTCGCCCAAGGACAAATTCATCGTGCGCGATGTCGCCACCGAGCCGCATGTGTGGTGGGACAACAACAAGGCGATCTCGCCGGCGCAGTTCGACACGCTGCTTGCCGATTTCCGCGCGCATGCGGCAGACAAGGACCTTTATGTGCAGGACCTGGTCGGCGGCGCCGACGAGAACCTGAAACTGCCGACCAGGGTCATCACGGAGCTTGCCTGGCACTCGCTGTTCATCCGCAACCTGCTGATCCGCCCGCGGACCGCCGAACTCGAGTACTTCGTGCCCGACATGACGATCATCGACCTGCCGTCTTTCCGCGCCGACCCGATCCGCCACGGCACCCGCACCGAAACGGTGATCGCCGTCGATTTCTCGCGCATGATCGTGCTGATCGGCGGCACTTCCTATGCCGGCGAAATGAAGAAGTCGGTGTTTACCGTGCTCAACTATTTGTTGCCGGCGAAGGGCGTCATGCCGATGCATTGCTCGGCCAATGAAGGTGCCGACGGCAACGCCGCCATTTTCTTCGGCCTGTCGGGAACCGGCAAGACGACGCTGTCGGCCGATCCCTCGCGTGTGCTGGTCGGCGACGACGAGCACGGCTGGGGTCCGCACGGCATCTTCAATTTCGAAGGCGGCTGCTATGCCAAGACGATAAAGCTTTCGGCGGAAGCCGAGCCGGAGATCTTCGCAACCACCCAGCGCTTCGGCACCGTGCTGGAGAATGTCGTGCTCGACGCGGCTCGCGTGCCGGATTTCGACGATGGCAGGCTGACCGAGAATACCCGTTGCGCCTACCCGCTCGACTTCATTGCCAATGCCAGCAGGACGGGGCGTGCCAACCATCCGAAGAACATTATCATGCTGACCGCCGACGCCTTCGGCGTGATGCCGCCGATCGCGCGGCTGACGCCGGCGCAGGCGATGTACCATTTCCTCTCCGGCTATACCGCCAAGGTGGCGGGAACCGAAAAGGGCGTGACCGAACCCGAAGCGACGTTCTCGACCTGTTTCGGCGCACCGTTCATGCCGCGCCATCCATCGGAATACGGCAATCTGCTGCGCGAGCTGATCGCCCACCACGGCGTCGATTGCTGGCTGGTCAACACCGGCTGGACCGGAGGCGCCTACGGCACCGGCAAGCGGATGCCGATCAAGGCGACGCGGGCGTTGCTTGCCGCCGCCCTCAACGGCTCGCTGAAGACGGCCGATTTCCGCACCGACGCCAATTTCGGCTTCGAGGTGCCGGTGGCGGTCGCGGGCGTCGATCCAGCCATTCTCGATCCGAGAACGACCTGGACCGATACGTCGGCCTATGACCGGCAAGCGGCCAGGCTGGTCGGCATGTTCGCCGTCAATTTCGAAAAATTCGAGATCCATGTCGACGCCACGGTGTTGGGCGCGGCACCGCGCCTGCAGGAAGCCGCCGAGTAAACGCTTCAGGCAGACTGAACGCGTTGCAAAGGCCCGACCCGGGGATCGGGCCTTTTCTTTTTCCATTTGCCGCGCCATGACTGCGGCATGAATGCCGACGACAAGATCATTATTGCCGACGATGCGGTGATCCATCCGGATGACCTGCACGAGGATTTCATCCGCTCTTCCGGCCCGGGCGGCCAGAACGTCAACAAGGTGGCGACGGCGGTGCAGTTGCGCTTCGATGCGGCCAATGCGCCGGGCCTGTCGGAACGCGTGCGCGCGCGGACCATAAAGCTTGCCGGCCAGCGCGCCACCAAGGACGGCGTCATCGTCATCGAGGCCGGGCGTTTTCGCACGCAGGAGCAGAACCGGGCGGACGCGCGGTCAAGGCTGACAGCGCTTGTGGCCAAGGCCGCCGAGCCACCGCCGCCACCGCGCAAGAAGACGAGGCCGTCGAAAGGCGCGGTCGAACGCCGCCTCAAGACGAAAGCCGGGCGGTCGACGGTGAAAAAGCTGCGTGGCCGGGTGGCTGACGATTAGCGAGACGCGGCCGAAACGGCTTCCAATTCAAAGTTGCAGATGGCAAGTTCGATATCGGCCACAGCAAGGGAGACCACAGATGGGCATGTTTGATTTCGTCAAGGGCGTCGGCAAGAAGCTTGGCTTCGGCGGCGATGAGGCGGAGCCGACCGCCGATACGCTGAAGAAGGAACTCGATTCGCACGACCTCGGCACCGATAATGTGGAAGTCGTCGTCAAGGGCGACACGGCCGTCCTGAAAGGCGTGGTCAAGGACCAGTCGATCTTCGAAAAGGCCGTCATCGCCGTCGGCAACACGCTTGGCGTGTCCAAGGTGCAGGCGGACGAATTGCAGGTCGCCACACCCGAATCCAACGCGCCCGCGACGCCGGCCAAGGAACCGACCTTTTATACGGTCAAGAAAGGCGACAACCTGTGGAAGATTGCCGAGAAGAGCTATGGCAAGGGCAAGGGCGCGAAGAACAACATCATCTTCGAGGCCAACAAGCCGATGCTGGCGCATCCGGACAAGATCTATCCGGGGCAGGTCCTGCGCATACCGGACCTCGACTAAGAGACCGTTTGGGAACTTTACTCCGGCGGCCATCTGATGGCGTTTTCTGCGCTTACTGCAGCGCCGCGCGTCTTGGACGCGCAAAGGACGCTGCAGCACTTTGAATCTGCGCATGATCCTTTCCGAAAATCGATTTCGATTTTCGGGGTCATGCGCGAAGCTCACGGACCCAAATGTCCGCTGCGCTCCGGTTCTCGAAACCACCACCATATGACTCGCCGGAGCGAATTTCGAAACAGTCTCTGAGCAATCGCAAACTCGAGAAGAACGGCGGCTTTCGGGTCGCCGTTTCTGTTTGTTGGTGGCATTGTTCGCCAGATGAACCCGATGAAGCGACCAAGCTGATGCTCGTTTTACCCAAAGGCGTTCGCCACATGCCCGGCTACCTGTCGCGCTCGGTGCAAGAGGCGCTGGTCGAGGAAGTGAGACGGGTCGTGCAGGAGGCTCCCCTGTTCGTGCCGGCGATGCCGCGCACCGGCAAGGAGATGAGCGTGCGCATGACCAATTGCGGGCCGCTCGGCTGGGTCACCGACAAGGAGCGCGGCTATCGCTACCAGCCGACGCACCCGGTGACCGGCACGCCGTGGCCGCCGATCCCCGATGTGCTGATGGAGCTGTGGCGCGCGGTGTCGGCCTATCCGCATGCGCCGGAGGCCTGCCTGGTCAATTTCTATGCGCAGGACGCGAAGATGGGTCTTCACCAGGACCGCGACGAGACCGATTTCTCGGCACCGGTCGTCTCCGTTTCACTGGGCGACGATTGCCTGTTCAGGGTCGGTCAGAATACGCGTGAAGGCGGCACGAAGTCGTTCAGGCTGAAGAGCGGCGATGTCGTGGTGCTTGGCGGAGAAGGCCGCCTCAGCTTTCACGGTGTCGACCGCATCTATCCGTCGACCTCGGCACTGCTCAGGAATGGCGGGCGGATCAATCTGACGCTGCGGCGGGTGACGCTGCCTGGCTAGCGTTTCACCGCCGGTCACTTGTCCTGGCGTGCCGTGGAGCGGCCGGAAAAGATCCAACGATCGAGAACGACAAAGTTGACCACGGGAATGAGAATGCAGGTGAGCAGTATCGGAACCGAGACGGGCAGGCCGAATTGCCCGACGAGAAGCGCTGGCAGGAGATAGGCAACGGCAAGGCCGCACCCGGTCAGCACAGCGAAACGCGGCGCCTCGAAGCGATGCGAACCGGCCGACATAAAGGTGAAGAACTTGTGGCCGAGATAGGAGAATATCGCCGCGACCGCATAGGCGGCGAGGGAGGCCATGGCCGGCGACAGATATCTCGACCCGGCACTGGTAAAGAGGCTGGCGCAAAGCGCGTAGACGACCGTAGCGGCAAGTCCGACCGAAGCAAATTTCAGCAACCGGCGCGGCGCAAATGTGGTGCGCCAGGCGGAAATGTCAGGCAGGCGCGTTGCAGGCATATTGGTCACAGACCGCTGGAGGTCGAAAGCTAATCGCGATAGGCTAAGGCGCCGTTAACCGACGCCGCTACAATTTCCTCAGCGCTACTTCCTCGACCAGATGATTGGCGCCCTTGCGCAAGATGAGGTCGGCACGGGCCCTGGTCGGCAGGATATTCTCGCGCAGGTTCTTCAGGTTGATGTTGGCCCACAGGCCTTCGGCGATGGCGCGGGCCGCTCCTTGCGAAAGCTGCGAATAGCGGTGGAAGAAGGAGTCCGGGTTGCGGAAAGCGGTCTCGCGCAGCCGCATGAAGCGCTGGATATACCATTGGTGGATCAGCTCTTCCTCGGCATCGATATAGATGGCGAAGTCGAAGAAGTCCGACAGGAACGGCACGATCTTGCCGTCCTTCGGCAGCTTGCCCGGCTGCAGGACGTTGATGCCCTCGAAGATCAATATGTCCGGCCGGTCGATGGTCTGAAACTCGCCCGGAATGACGTCATAGGTCAGGTGCGAATAGACGGGCGCGCGGACATTGCGCTGCGCCGACTTGATGCCGGACAGGAAACGCAGCAGCGCCCCGACATCATAGCTGTCCGGGAAGCCTTTTCGTTCCATCAGATTGTCGCGGCGCAGGATCTCGTTCGGCAAGAGGAAGCCGTCGGTGGTGACGAGATCGACCTTGGGGCTCGAGGGCCAGCGCGCCAGCAATTCCTTGAGCACGCGCGCCGTGGTCGATTTGCCGACCGCGACGGAGCCGGCAATGCCGATGATGAACGGCGTCTTGACCACATCCTGCGCGTTGAAAAAAACCTGCCGTTGCCGGAACAGGAGCTGACTGGCCTCGACATGCGCCGACAAAAGTCGCGACAGCGAGAGATAGATGCGCTTGACCTCTTGGAGATCGACCGGATCGTTCAGCGAGCGCAGGCGATTGATTTCATCTTCGCTGAGCGTCAGCGGCGTGTCGGCGCGAAACTGCGACCATTGCTCAGCCGAGAAGAAACGATAGGGCGAATACTTCTCGGTGGGAGCGAGCTGGTCCATCGAGTTTCCTGCCCTCCGCAGCAATTAGCCCCGGTCCTGCCGAGACGCCTTTTCGGCGATGCCCGAACGCCCGGTGCGGGCTTCGAGCTCGTTGAGCACGTCGCTTAGCGGAACACCTGCGATGCCGAGCACGACGAGCCAATGATACATAAGATCAGCACTTTCCGAAACGAGAGCCTTTTTGTCGCTGCGGACGGCCGCGATCACCGTTTCGACCGCCTCTTCGCCAAGCTTCTGCGCGGCCTTGTCGATGCCTTTGGCGAACAGCTTCGCCGTCCATGAATCCGGGTCGCCGGAATGGGCGCGTTCCCTGATGATTTTCTCCAGATCGGACAGCGAAAACTCAGCCATGCGCGTCATCTATCTGCTTGTTTAAGAATGATCTTTTCCGAAAACCGGTTCGCTCTTTTCGCGACCATGCTTACGACCGATCAACGGACGAGTCCAGCCGCATAGGCAGGCCGGCTCTGGCCATATGCGCCTTGGCCTCGGCGATGGAGTATGTGCCGAAATGGAAGATCGACGCCGCCAGCACCGCACCTGCGTGGCCGTCGCGAATGCCTTTGACCATGTGATCGAGCGTACCGACGCCACCGGAAGCGATGACCGGTGCGCGCACCGCGTCGGCTACCGCGCGGGTCAGGGCAATGTCGTAGCCGGCCTTGGTGCCGTCGCGATCCATCGAGGTCAAAAGGATCTCGCCGGCGCCGCGTTCGACCATCCGCTGAGCGAATTCGACCGCGTCGATGCCGGTCTTTTCGCGGCCGCCATGGGTGAAGATCTCCCAGCGGTCAGCCTCGCCCTTGCCGGAGACTTTCTTGGCGTCGATGGCGACCACGATGCACTGGTTGCCGAACTTGTCGGCGGCTTCGGTGACGAAATCCGGGTTTTTCACCGCCGCCGTGTTGATCGACACCTTGTCGGCGCCGGCCAGCAGCAACTTCCTGATGTCGGCGACCTGGCGAACGCCGCCGCCGACCGTCAGCGGCATGAAGCATTGCTCGGCGGTGCGGGCGACGACATCGAAGATGGTTTCGCGATTGTCCGATGAAGCGGTGATGTCGAGAAAGCAGAGTTCGTCGGCGCCGGCGGCATCATAGGCCTTGGCCGCCTCGACCGGATCGCCGGCATCGACCAGGTCGACGAAATTGACGCCCTTGACGACACGGCCATTCTTGACGTCGAGACAGGGGATGACGCGGGCCTTCAGCATCAGCGGCTCTCCACTGTTGCGAGCAGATCGGTGAGCAAGCGGCCGACCAGCGGCGGCACATCCGCCTGCGCATCGAATGCCGGATCAAAGGCCGAAATGGTCACGCCTGAGATGGGCAATGAACGCGCCATGACGCAGACCGCCTCGCGCAGCTGGTCCGGTCCCGGCCCACCCGGATGGGTATAGCGGTTGGCTTGCAGGTCCTGCGGGTCGTGAACATCCAGATCGAGATGCATATGCGCCCGGACCGAGCCTGCTGCCTTTAGCCGTTCAGCGGCTTTGGCTGCGTCCGGGCATTCCGTTCGAATGACCGGCAGCGTCTCCAGCAACAGCCTTTCGGCCGGGTCAAGGTCACGGGCATTGACCAGGACGCAGCGGGACGGATCGATGGCATGGAAGCCAGGAATGGCCGACGCCATTGGCCGCCAGCAAAGTCCGAGCACCGTTGCCAGCGCCATACCGTCGAGAAAGCCGTATATCGATGTTTCAGGCGTGTTGAGGTCGCCATGCTGGTCGGCCCAGATGATCGCATCGGCGTCCTCGCCGGCGACCGCGCCAGCGCAGGTCAGGCAGTTGCCTGCAAGAACGATGGGAAACCGGCCATTGTCACGGGCAGCCCGAACTTCGGTTGCAACGGCATTGCAGACCGCGAAGCCCGTTGCAATTTCGCGCTCCTGCGTGTCGCCGACCTTGCCGATATCCTTGACGGCGATGTCGTGACCGGCCAGCGTCATGGCTTCGACCAGCCCGCCGGTGACGAGTGCATCTGGCCCCTGGCCGCAGCCGCCGTGATAGTGGCCGCTGTCATAGGGTGCGAGGATGATCGAGAGTTTCATCGTCCCCTCGCCTTCTCCGGACCAGACGCCAGGATCGCCAGCGCCTCTGCCGGATCGATGCGGCCGTCATAGAGCGCACGGCCGGAGATGGCGCCTTCGAGTTTGCGCGCATCCGGCATGGTCATGCGCACGATGTCGGCGATCGAGGCGAGGCCTCCCGAAGCGATCACCGGGATCGACACCGCCTCGGCGAGATCGATGGTGGCGTCCCAGTTGATACCGGTCAGCACCCCATCGCGGTCGATGTCGGTGTAGATGATGGCGGCGATGCCGGCGCCCTCGAATTTTTTTGCCAGTTCGATGACGCCGAGGCTGGAGGCCTCGGCCCAGCCCTCGACCGCCACCTTGCCGCCCTTGGCGTCGATGCCGACGGCGATCTTTCCCGGAAACGCCTTGCAGGCCTGCCTGACCAGATCGGGATCGCGCACCGCGACAGTGCCGAGAATGACCCGGGCAAGCCCGCGGTCGAGCCAGTCCTCGATCTGCGCAATCGTGCGGATGCCGCCGCCGAGCTGAACCGGGTTCTTCGTCGCCTTGAGGATGGCGCCGACCGCCGCGCTGTTGACGCTCTGGCCCTTGAAGGCGCCATTGAGGTCGACAACGTGCAGCCATTCGAACCCCTGCTCTTCGAAGGCTCGGGCCTGTGCCGCCGGATCGTCATTGTAGATCGTCGCGGTCGCCATGTCGCCGTGCTTCAGGCGCACGCATTTACCGTCCTTGAGGTCGATGGCCGGGAACAGGATCACGATCAGGCGCCCTCGACGATGACGAAGTGGCCGGTCGATGCCGCCAGCCGGAATTTCAAGGCTTCCTTGTACTCAGGCGATTCGTAGCAGGCGAGCGCCGTTTCGTAGGACGAGAATTCCACTACCACATGGCGGTTGCCCGTCAGCCCTTCGGGATTCGTGTAACGCCCGGCCCGCACGGGGTACTTCGCGCCATATTTGGCGAAGGCTTTTGCGTTGGCCTCTATGTACTGCTTGTAGACGTCGGGGTCGCGGACATCGATCATCGCGATCCAGTAGCCCTTCTTGCTCATGATTTTCTCCTTCAGGGCTTCCACCTCAGGAAATTGGTGATCAGCGCCAGGCCAAGCGCCTGGCTCTTTTCGGGGTGGAACTGCGTGCCGGCGAGATTATCGCGGGCGACAGTTGCCGTGACGGGGCCACCATAATCGGCAACCGCCAGCACCTCATCCGGCTTCTGCGCATCCAAATGGTAGGAATGGACGAAATAGGCGTGCAGTCCCCCGGCGCCGGTCGGAATGCCGGAAAACAGCGGATGCTTGCGCTTGAGCTCGATCGTGTTCCAGCCGATCTGCGGGATTTTTAGGTTTGGATCGGCAGGTGTGATCTCCTTGACGTCGCCGGCGACCCAGCCGAAGCCTTTTGTCACCGTCTTTTCCAGACCACGCTCCGACATCAGCTGCATGCCGACGCAGATGCCGAGAAATGGCCGCCCCTTGGCGATCGCGACCTCCTCCACCGCATCCCACATGCCCTCGACGGCACGTAAGCCTGCCGCGCAATCGGCATAGGCGCCGACGCCGGGCAGCACGATGCGGTCGGCGGTACGGACGCGTTCGGCATCGGCGGTCAGGTCGATGGTCGCGGCAATGCCGGCTTCGTGCGCAGCGCGCTCAAAGGCCTTGGTGGCCGAGCGCAGATTGCCCGACCCGTAGTCGATGATGGCAACCCGCATGTCAGGGCTTTCCCGGAATATGGGTCAATCCCAGCGTCATGCCCATCTGCGCCGGCCGGGCAAGGGCGGCGTCCGGAACGATGCGCGGCATAGGCGCCTGTTCGTCGGCTCGAGCATCGGCTTCCAGCGCATAGCGCGTATCGGCATCGTCGAGCCTGTCGGCCTCGACCACGCCCCATTCATGCCAGCCACGGCGGCGCAGCGCCCCGATCCGCAAGGCCGCCCCTTCCAGCCCGACGTAGAGCGACACCAGCAGTGACAGCAGCGAGCCGGCGAGCCCGAGGCCCAACTTTTCGGCAAGCATCGAGAGAACGGCCATGACGACAAAGGCGAGCGCTGCTTCTATCCACAAGCGATGCCAAAGCAGCCACAGTGGCGGCACCAGGAAGCCGAGCCAGGAAAAGCCGTCCCGGACAAAGGCCGTATCGGGCTTCTCACTGCTACCCGGCGGTTCCATCACGACATAGATGGCCATCAGCCTATCCCTTCAGAGACCCCTTGGTGGAAGGAACCGCGTCCGGCTGGCGCGGGTCAGGTTCAAGGGCTGCCCGCAACACGCGGGCCACCGCCTTGAAGCAGGTCTCGGCGATGTGGTGATTGTTGGCGCCATAGTGGTTGGTGACATGCAGCGTGACGCCGGCATTCTGCGCCAGCGCGTGGAAGAATTCGCGCACCAGCTCGGCGTCGAACGTGCCAATCTTCGGCGACGAGAAGGAAACGTTCCAGACCAGGAAAGGGCGGCCGGAGACGTCGATGGCCGCCCTGGTCAGCGTCTCGTCCATGGCGAGATCGATCGAGGCATAGCGCATGATGCCGCGCCGCTCGCCCAACGCCTTGGCCAGCGCCTGACCGAGCGCGATGCCGGTGTCCTCGACGGTGTGGTGGTCGTCGATATGCAGATCGCCCTTGGCCTTGACCGTCATGTCGATCAGCGAGTGGCGCGACAACTGGTCGAGCATATGATCGAAGAAGCCGACTCCCGTCGCGATATCGGACTTGCCTGAGCCGTCGACATGGACCGATACGGAAATATCGGTTTCCTTGGTCTTGCGGCTTATCTCGGCGGAACGGGGCGCCATGATCTTGTCCTTGTCCCAGGTTTGCACGCTTTGGAGCTCAACCCGCTTGAAAACGAAAGCCTTCTAGCAGCATGATCCGGCGATTGCCAGTTGCCATGCGGGTCGGTATGGCGCCTTGCGGATGGCCGGTTTGCAATCGTTCACCCCATGCATACATATGGCCGATTAAAGTCACTCGTAACGCGCCAAATCGCCTTAATGGGATCGGCGCTGATCGGAGCAGCAAAATGTCGAATGAACTGACCATGCACGCCACGACCATCGTGACGGTGCGCAAGGGCGGCAAGGTGGTGATCGCCGGCGACGGCCAAGTGAGCCTCGGTCAGACCATCATGAAGGGTAACGCCAAGAAGGTGCGCCGCATCGGCAAGGGCGGCAATGTCATTGCCGGCTTCGCCGGCGCCACCGCCGACGCCTTCACCCTTCTGGAGCGGCTGGAAGCCAAGCTTGAACAATATCCGGACCAGTTGACGCGCGCCTGCGTCGAGCTCGCCAAGGACTGGCGCACGGACCGCTATCTGCGCCGGCTGGAAGCGATGATGCTGGTGGCCGACAAGTCGGTTTCGCTGGCGCTGACCGGCACCGGCGACGTGCTCGAACCCGAACATGGCGTCATGGCCATCGGTTCAGGCGGCAACTATGCGCTGGCCGCGGCGCGCGCGCTGATGGACAGCGACAAGGACGCCGAGGAGATCGCCCGCAAGGCGATGCAGATCGCGTCCGACATTTGCGTCTACACCAACAACAATTTCGTCATCGAAACGCTCGATGCCGCCTGAGGCGACCGACCATGATCCCGAACCGAAGGACCGCGTAAGCGAAAAGTGGGAACCGGTTTTCGGAAAAGATCATGGTCCAACAAAAAGATAGCTACGATTTTCGGCCGGTCACCGAGAAAGATCTGCCAATGATCGCCGGCTGGCTAGCCGAACCGCATGTCGCGGAATGGTGGGATGATCCGGAAAAAGAGATCGCCGAGATCGCCAAGCATATCGACTCGATTTCCGTCGAGCCATTGATCATCGAACTCGATGGCAGGCCGATCGGCTATCTGCAGAGCTACGATCCGCATCTGGAGGACGGCCATCCCTATAGCGACCAGCCGTTCGGCACGCTCGGCATCGACCTGTCGATCGGCAGGCCGGAACTTGTCGGGCGCGGCCACGGCTCGGCCATTGTGCGGCAATTCGCCGAACAGCTCTTCGAAGAGGGCGCGCCGCGTGTCATCATCGACCCGGATCCCGCCAATGCGCGGGCCATTCGCGCCTATGAAAAGGCTGGATTCCGGGCGATAGATCGGCGGCAATCGGAATATGGCGACGTCGTGCTGATGGCGATCGATGCCGAAGAGGGCGATGCCGAAGAGGGCGACGCGGAAGAGGGGCAATAGCAGAATGGGCACATCCGACGCCGACAAAACCCTATCGGCCTATGAAGACAGTTGGCGGATGGGGCTTCTGCTGGTGCTGGCCCTGGTCATCTTCCAGGCCGGCGTTCTCTACGGCATGGGCCATCCGCCGATCTGCACCTGCGGTTATGTGAAACTCTGGCATGGGGTGGTGCAGAGCTCGGAGAATTCCCAGCATATTTCCGACTGGTACACGCCTTCGCACATCATCCACGGCTTCCTGTTCTATGCGCTGGCGACATTTCTGTTCCCGCGCTCGCCGATCGGGCTTCGGCTGGCATTCGCGGTGGCCATAGAGGGCGGCTGGGAGCTGCTCGAAAACAGCCCGTTCATCATCGAGCGCTATCGCGCCGGCACGATTTCGCTCGACTACTACGGCGACAGCATCATCAATTCGGTGTCGGACACGCTGGCCATGGTGCTGGGATTTGTGATGGCGCGAAGGCTTCCTATATGGGTGGTCGTCAGCCTCGCCCTGATCTTCGAACTGGGTACCGGCTACTTTATCCGGGACAATCTGACGCTCAACGTGATCATGCTGCTGCATCCGTTCGAGTCCATCCGGCAGTGGCAAAGTGGAATTTGAGTAATATGAGCACATTTTCTCCCCGCGAAATCGTTTCGGAACTCGACCGCTTCATCATCGGCCAGAAGGACGCCAAGCGCGCCGTGGCCATCGCCTTGCGCAACCGCTGGCGCCGCCAGCAGCTCGAAGGCCAGATGCGCGAAGAGGTGATGCCGAAGAACATCCTGATGATCGGGCCGACCGGCGTCGGCAAGACCGAGATTTCGCGCCGCCTGGCGCGCCTTGCCGGTGCGCCTTTTGTCAAGGTCGAGGCGACCAAGTTCACCGAGGTCGGCTATGTCGGCCGCGACGTCGAGCAGATCATCCGAGACCTGGTCGAGATCGCCATCGGGCTGGTGCGTGAGAAGATGCGCGAGGACGTCAAGGCGCGCGCGCATGTCAACGCCGAGGAACGGGTGCTGGAAGCGCTTGTCGGCAAGACGGCGAGCCCAGCCACACGCGACTCCTTCCGCAAGAAGCTGCGCGACGGTGAACTCGACGACAAGGAGATCGAGATCGAGGTGGCCGACACCGGCAATGGCGGCATGCCCGGCTTCGAGATTCCCGGCATGCCGGGGGCCAATATAGGCGTGCTCAACATCAACGACATGCTGTCGAAGGCGATGGGCGGCAAGAAGACCAAGACGCGCAAGACGACGGTCAAGGAATCCTACGCGCTGCTGGTCGGCGACGAGTCAGACAAGCTGCTCGACCAGGATGAAGTGGTGCGCCGGGCGCTCGAATCGACCGAGAATGACGGCATCGTCTTTCTCGACGAGATCGACAAGATCGCCTCCCGCGAAGGTGGCATCGGCGCCGGCGTGTCGCGCGAAGGTGTGCAGCGCGATCTGTTGCCGCTGGTCGAGGGCACCACGGTGGCGACCAAATACGGACCGGTAAAGACGGACCACATCCTGTTCATCGCATCGGGTGCGTTCCATGTCGCCAAGCCGTCCGACCTGTTGCCGGAGTTGCAGGGCCGCCTGCCGATCCGCGTTGAGCTCAGGGCGCTGGAGAAGGACGATTTCGTCCGCATCCTGACCGAGACCGAGGCCAGCCTGATCAAGCAGTATATCGCGCTGATGAAGACCGAGGGCGTCGATCTAGTCTTCACCGACGACGCCATCGATTCACTTGCCGGCATCGCCGTCGATCTCAACGCCAGCGTCGAGAATATCGGCGCCAGACGCCTGCAGACGGTGATGGAGCGGGTGCTGGACGAGATTTCCTACGACGCGCCGGACCGCAACGGCACGGCCGTCACCATCGACGCCGCCTATGTGCAAAAGCATGTCGGCGATCTGTCCAGAAACACAGATTTGTCGCGATTCATCCTGTAAAAGACAGCGCCGGGCGGGCCGGCAGGCGAAGATTCAAGGTCTTAGAGCGAGCGGGCGCACGTCGCTCTAATGTGTGGCCAAATGGAAGCATCTGGCCAGCTTTTGCCTTGGCGGGCAAAGGGGCTCTCGACTCCCCTTCCGCCTTTACCTAGTTTGCCCGGCAACTACAGCGCTGCGTCGATTGGACGAACGAAGGACGCTGTAGCATATGATTTGGCGCATGATCTCCAGCGAAAATCGATTCTGATCGTCGCTGACGCGGACCTTCGGTTCGGGGTCATGCGCTGTTACAGGGCGGCGGCGCATGAAAAAACTGATCCTCGTCATTCTCGGACTGACGCTGGCGGCAGCCATGTTCGGCGCGCAAGCGGCCACTTTGGTGCCGCCGGGAAACCGCAACGCCGAGCAACCCGACATACCGGGCGCCTCCAGCCGGCGCACCCAGGCCACCAACACCACCTTCCAGGCGAAGTACCGCAAGGTCTATGCATTGCTCCAGAACGATGCCGGACTTCGCGGCAAGATCCGCCAAGCAGCGGCGGCCTATGGCATCGACCCAATGCACATCGTCGGCGCCATCGTCGGCGAGCACACCTACAATGTCGACGCCTACGACCGGCTGCAGACCTATTACGTCAAGGCGATCTCCTATCTGTCGAGCAAGCTGGCCTTCGCCTATGACGGCGAGGATATCACCGATTTCGTGCAACGGCCGCAATTCCAGAAATGCGCCGGCAAATCGGACAGCTACGATCTATGGGAGTGTCGCGAGCAGGTGTGGAACCACTCGTTTCGCGGCAAAACCGTCGGCGGGACAAGCTTTCCCAATGACCGCTTCGGCGCCACCTTCTTCCAGCCCTATTATGCCGGCCAGACCTTTGGCCTTGGCCAGCTCAATCCGCTGACCGCGCTGCAGATGAGCGATCTCGTGCACCAGGTTTCCGGCCTGCCAAAGCTCGACGTCAGCGATCCGAACGGGGTCTACAAGACCATCATGGATCCGGACCTCACGCTGGCTTACGTTGCGGCGACGATCAGGAAATCGATCGACGCCTACAAGGACATTGCCGGCTTCGACATATCGGACAATCCCGGCATTACAGCGACACTCTACAATGTCGGCAATCCCGAGCAGCGCGCCTATGCGCTGAAGGTCGAGAACGCCAAGCGCCGCGCGGCCGGTGAACCGGAGAAGCTGCCGGAGGAAAATTACTATGGCTGGCTGGTCAACGACAAACTGCCGGAGTTGAAAGCGCTGTTTTAGGTCTGCTTTTCAAGCCGCCAGCAGAGACTTCAGTTTGACCGTTTGCGAGCCGAGCGCCTCCGGCGCCGGCTTTGCCCGTTTGGTGATCAACATCTCGGCCAGCCTGATATCGCGCGCGACCGCATTGCCCGGGCCGATGCCGCTCGCCGCCACCAGTCTTCCGTCCTGCGCCAAATGGAACAGGATGAAGGCACCGTCGTCGAGGTCGCGTCGTACGACCTTGCTGCCCTCATCGGAAAGCCCCGATATCTGCAAGGTGAGACCATATTGATCCGACCAGAACCATGGCACGGCCGCGTGGGCCTCGCCGGCGCCGAGCATGTTCCTCGCTGCCAGCGCGCCCTGCTCCTGTGCGTTGCGCCAGGCCTCCAGCCGCACGCGGCGGCCGCCATAGACAGCGAGCGGAAATGAGCAGCAATCGCCGGCGGCAAAGATGTCCGGATCGCTAGTGCGTAGCTCGGCATCGACCGCGATGCCGTTGTCGATGGCCAGCCCGGCTTCCGCGGCGAGCGCGGTCACTGGCACGGCGCCGATGCCGATCACCGCGAGGTCGGCAACGATGTCGCTGCCGTCGGCAAGCGTGATGCGAACATCAGTGCCATCGTCGGCGATGGCCGCGATACCCTGGCTGGTGAGGATATTCACGCCTTCGGCTTCATGCGCCTGGTGGATGATCCCGGCGATTTCGGTCGGCACGCCGCGCATCAGGATGCGCGGCTGCGCCTCGACGACGGTGACCGAAGCCCCCAATTTACGCGCCGCCGCGGCGAGTTCGAGGCCGATGAAGCCGCCACCGATAATGGCGATGCGGTTTCCGGCGCTGAGGTGGGCGCGAATGGCGAGCGCGTCATTGAAGGTACGGAGATAGACGCAGCGCGGCCCGAGGCCGGGCATCGGCAATTTGCGCGGGGTCGAACCGGTCGCCAGCAGCAGCTTGTCGTAAGGCAGGGTCGATCCGTCCGATAGGCGCACAATATGGGCGGCTCGGTCGATCGCCACGGCCTGAACCGAATGGATATGCTTGATCGAGCGCTCGGCCAGCATCTCGTCGCTGGTGATCGCCTTGATCGCGGGCACATCGCCAGTCATCGCCTCCTTGGACAGCGGCGGCCGCTCATAGGGCAGATGCGGCTCGTCGCCGACCAGCGTCACCGGCCCTTCGAAGCCAAGATCGCGCAGTGTGAGCGCTGCCCGCCCACCGCATTCGCCAGCACCGATGATGATCATTCCCGCCTGCATGACCATCACCCGACCTGAATGAGGACTTTGCCGGCGTCGACCCTGACCGGATAGGTCCTGAGGTTGACGCAGACCGGCGCACCCCTGGCCTGGCCGGTCTTGTAATTGAAGCGGCCATTGTGCTTGGGGCACTCGATGATGTCGTCCATGACCAGCCCGTCGGCCAGATGCACCTTCTCATGCGAGCAAAGACCGTCCGTCGCGAAATACTCGTCGTCTGGACTGCGGTAGATGGCGAAGGTGCGGCCGCCATGGTCGAACCGCATCACATCCTCTTCGTCGATGTCTCCGGCCTCACAGGCCTCGATCCAGCCGCTCATCGGTCCTCCCAGCAGAATTTTTGTCGGTCAACTTGCCCGGCGCGGGCGCATGTCATTCCGCTGCCGTCGCGACGGCGGCGCTGTCGTTATGGAGCTCCTCGCGATAGGGCCTGGCGGTCGGCGGCAGCTCGCGTTTGAGGAAATAATCCTCGTTGCGCAACTGGCGCAGGAAGACGGGAAGCATCTCGCGATAGCCGGCCAGGATCGACGGCGTCGGCGCCGGCAGATCATGCTTGATCAGCTCGTGCAGCCTGGGCAGCGCGTGATAGGGCACCATCGGGAACATGTGGTGCTCGACGTGGTAGTTCATGTTCCAGTAGATGAACCGGCTGATCGGGTTGATGTAGACAGTGCGGCTGTTGAGGCGGTGATCGATGACGTTGTCAGCCAGGCCGCCATGCTGCAGCAAGCCCATCATGACATGGTGCCAGGCGCCGTAGAGCCTGGGCAGGCCAACCAGCATCAGCGGCAGGAACGAGCCCATGTAGAACGCCAGCACGATCGTCACGGCATAGATCGCCGTCCAGATGCGGGCGACGAAGATCGCCTTGGGCTGTTCCTGCTCGGGGATGAAAGTCTTTTCCGCCGGACTGACAATGCCGGCCGCGTTGCGCAGCATGTCGCTCATCGCATGCCAGGCATCCAGAATGCCGACGAAAGCCAGCACAACGCGGACCAGATCCGGCGGCCGCATGACGGAGATCTCCGGGTCGCGGCCGACGATGATGGTGTCGGTGTGATGTCGTGTATGGCTCCAGCGCCAGGTCACCGGATTGCGCATGATCATGAAGCAGGCGATCTGGTAGACCGCGTCATTCATCCATTGGGTACGGAAGGCGGTGCCATGGCCGCATTCGTGCCAGCGCGAGTCGGTCGAGGAGCCGTAGAGAACACCATAGACGAAGAAGAACGGCACGCACCACCACGTGCCCCAGAACCAGGCGCCGCCGGCGCCGCTCAGGATCAGCGCGGCAAGCCAGATGATGGTGTCGCGGATCGCCGGCCCGTCGGAGCGCTGCATCAGCTCCTTCATCTGCTTGCGCGGGATGTCGGTATGATACCACTCAGCCGCCGCCAGCCCGTTGTCGACGGCGAGCTTGGCGTCGCGGCCGATCAGGCTGTAGTCGCGCCGGGACGGTGCTGCGTCCAACATTGCGTGCATGGGAATGCCTCCACCAGCGCCCCCACGATCCGCCCGGCCCGTGACCAGGTCGCGATCGCAGGCGTCGCAGCCTAGACATAACGCCAAGCCATGATAGGCTCAATGTCACAAAGATAGTTTCTATCATTTCACATCAGAATGATGTAGACTGATTTGGCAAGCGGAGAGACAACCATGGCAAAACGGCCGACCATCACCGATCTGGCGCGCACCTCCGGCGTCAGCGTCGCCACCGTCGACCGGGTGCTGAACAACCGCCTGCCGGTGCGCGAGGAAACGGCGCGCCGTGTCTACGAGGCCGCCACCAGCATCGGCTATCACGCCGCCGGGCTGATCAAGCAGCGGATGCGCCAGGAACTGCCGGAATACCGGCTCGGGTTCCTGCTGCTGAGGGGCAATGATGTTTTCTACAGTGATTTCGCACGGGAGCTCGAACTGGCGGTGTCGCAATCGCAGCGCTTCCGCGGCGTCGCAACCATCGACTTTGCCAGCTCGCTGGCGCCCGACGAGATCGCTGCCCAGATGCGCAAGCTGGCGGCGAAATCCAGGGCCGTCGCCCTTGTCGGCCCGGACCATCCGACGCTGACGGCAGCCGTGGAGACGCTCAAGGCGAGGGGGCAACCAGTCTTCTCGCTGCTGTCCGACTTTGCCGCCGGCATCCGCGAAGGTTATGTCGGTCTCGACAACCGCAAAGTCGGTCGCACCGCGGCCTGGATGATCGCCAGGGCGGCGAGGAAGCCCGGCAAGGTCGCCCTCTTTGTCGGCAGCCATCGTTTCCATGGCCATGAATTGCGCGAGATCGGCTTTCGCTCTTTCTTCCGCGAGCATGCGCCGGAATTCACAGTGATGGAGACGCTGGTCAATCTGGAGGCCAACCAGGTGACCCATGATGCGATGATCGATCTTCTGGCGCGATACCCGGATCTTGCCGGCTGCTACGTCGCCGGCGGCGGCATGGAAGGCGCGGTCTCGGCGCTCAGGGCGGCGCGGCCCGTAAATATGCCGGTGGTTGTCTGCAACGAGATCAACGCCGAATCGCGCGCCGCGCTCGCCGACAACATCCTGACGATGGTGATTTCGACGCCGCTGGCAGCGTTGTGCCGCGAGCTTGTCGGGTTGATGGCGCATGCCATCGAGACGGGCGCAGCCAATGCGCCAGGCCAGACCTTCCTGCCCTTCGACATCTATCTGCCAGAAAACATCTAAAGCGCGTCGCGTTTGAACGGATTCATGCGACGCGCTTTAAGTTCTTGGTCTTATGCATATCGTTATCGCAAAACCGCTGCGCACTTTTGCGCGACATGCATTAGGTCAGACCGAACATCAGGGTTCAGAAAAGCGACGCGACACATCGACAATGATGTGAACCATCAATCTGATGGAAACTTGCATAGGTCTTTCGATCCGAAAGCCCCACCCTCTGAAAAATCCGGCATCCCACTTCGGAATCTCCTTGACGCCCTTACGCGAAATGGAATAAATATTTCACTAACTGGGCATTTTGGTTCTTTCGTTCCGGAACATCTGTTTCAAACAGAGGGCTTGGCGTTCCAGCCAGCACGAAAAACGCCATCCGGAGCAGAAGGCAAGCGGGAGAGATTCCCCGGGAGAGCGGGGATTCCGGGTAAATCGGTGCAGCCGGACACCAATTCTGTGGAGGAGAAATAAAATGAAAAAATTGCTTTTGAGCGTCGCCATCTCGGCGCTGATGTGTTCGTCCGCCTTGGCTGCCAAGGTCGGCGTGTCGATGGCCAAGTTCGACGACAATTTTCTCACCGTGCTGCGCAACGGCATGATTGAGCAGGCCAAGGCCATGGATGGCGTGGAATTGCAGGTCGAGGACGCGCAGAACGACGTCGCCAAGCAGCTCGACCAGATCAAGAATTTTGTCGCCTCGGGCGTCGACGCGATCATCGTCAATCCGGTCGACACTTCGGCCACCCAGGCGATGTCGGATGCCGCCGCCGCGGCCAAGGTTCCGCTGGTCTATGTCAACCGCGAGCCGGTCAATGTCGACACGCTGCCGGAGACCCAGGCTTTCGTCGCCTCGAACGAGGTCGAATCCGGCACGCTCGAGACACAGGAAGTCTGCCGCCTGTTCAAGGAAGCCGGCAAGAAGGAAGCCAACGTCTATGTGATCATGGGCGAGCTTTCGAACCAGGCCGCGGTGCAGCGCACCAAGGATATTGACGATGTGATCGCCACGCCGGAATGCAGCTTCATCAAGATCATCGACAAGCAGACGTCGAACTGGAGCCGTGACGAAGCCCAAAACCTGATGACCAACTGGCTGTCGACCGGCAAGCCGTTCGACGGCGTGATCGCCAACAATGACGAAAGCGCCATCGGCGCCATCCAGGCGATGAAGGCAGCCAACATCGACATGAAGTCGGTTATCGTCGGCGGTGTCGACGCCACCCAGGACGCGCTTGCCGCGATGCAGGCCGGCGACCTCGACGCGACCGTATTCCAGGATGCGGCCGGCCAGGGCGCCGGCGCCCTGGATGCCGCGCTGAAGCTTTCCAAGGGCGAGAAGGTCGAGCGCAAGGTCTACATCCCGTTCCAATTGGTCACGCCTGCCAACATCGACAAGTTCCTGAAGAAGAACTGAGGCAAGGCTTCGATACGGGGCGGCGCATCAAACCAGGAAAACAGCGCCGCTCCTATTTTCCTCTCGTCTCGGCGGGCGGGAGGATGAATGCGATTAGAGCGACGTGCGTCCCTTTGGACGCACAAAGGTAGGCTCTGAACTTGAGACCACGCATCGTGCTTGCCGAAAATCGGAACCGATTTCGGGCCGGTGCGGCCGGAGGAAAAGAACTTGGCACAGACATCTCATGGCGTCGGCGGACTCACCTATGATGCGAAGAAGCGCGCATGGCCTGCCGAATTCAACGTCTTCCTGGCACTCATCATCCTCGTCGGCGCTTTCGAACTGATCGGCCGGGTCTTTCTTGGCGACAGTTTCCTGTTCAACACCCGCGACAATGTCGATGCGATCTTCAACGAAGCGCGCCTGCAGATCATCATCCTGCAAGTGTCGATCGTCGGCATCATCGCCATCGGCGTGACACAGGTGATCATCACCGGCGGCATCGATCTGTCCTCGGGCTCGATCGTCGGCGCCACGGCGATGATCGCCATGAGCTTCGCCCAGGTGGCGACGGTCAACGGCAACCCGAACCCCAAGGCGATGTTCCTGGCGCAGGGCTGGACCGACCTGCCTGTCATCGTGCCGCTCCTCGTCGCGATCGGCTGCGGCCTGTTGGCGGGCCTGACCAACGGCCTGTTGATCGCCTATACGCGCATCCCGCCCTTCATCGCCACGCTCGGCATGATGGTGACGGCGCGCGGTATCGCCAAATGGTGGTCAAAGGGGCAGCCGATCTCGTTTCCCACCGACAGTTTCGCGGCAATTGGCAAGGGCCTGATGCCGGTCATCATCTTCATCTCGCTGGCGATATTGTTCCAGCTGATCCTGAGCTACACCAAGTACGGCAAGCACTGTTACGCCATCGGCTCCAATGAGGACGCCGCGCGTATGTCCGGCATCAACGTCAAGAATCACAAGATCCTCGTCTACGCCATCGCCGGCATCCTCGCCTCGCTCGCCGCCGTGGTGCTGTGCTCCAAGAACCTCACCGCCCAGGCCGGCATGGGCGTGATGTACGAACTCGATGCCATAGCCATGGCGGTCATCGGCGGCGTCTCGCTGTCTGGCGGCCGCGGCTCGATCATCGGCACGGTGATCGGCTCGCTGATCTTTGGCGTCATCATCTCCGGTTTCACCTTCCTGCGCCTCGACGCCTACTATCAGGAGATGGTCAAGGGCGTGATCATCGTCGGTGCAGTCGTTCTCGATCAATGGCGTCAACGCCGGCGAGCGATAGGAGCTTGACCATGTCGGACATTGTTCTGAAGACCGAAAACCTGACCAAGCACTATGGCGGCGTGCACGCGCTGGAAGGCGCGAATTTCGAGCTTCGCAAGGGCGAGCATGTCGCCATCATGGGCGACAATGGCGCCGGCAAATCGACGTTCGTGCGCCAGATCACCGGCGTCGAACAGCGCACCGACGGCAAGGTCTGGTTCGACGGCAAGGAAGTGAACTTCGCCGGGCCGATCGAGGCGCGTGAGGCCGGCATCGAAACGGTGTTCCAGAACCTTGCGCTCGCCGACGACCTCGACGTGCCATCGAACCTCTTCCTTGGCCGCGAAAAGGTGCTGTTCAATCTCGGACCGTTCTCCATCCTGGACCGCAAATATATGCGCAAGGCGACCGAGGCGGCGCTGGTCCGCACCGCCGTCAAGATTCCCAACCTCAACAACACCATCCGCCACATGTCGGGCGGCCAGCGCCAGTGCGTGGCAATCGCCAGGACCGCTACCTTTGCCTCCAAGCTGATCATCATGGACGAGCCAACGGCGGCACTTGGTGTGCAGGAGACGATGCAGGTCGAAAACATCATCCGCACGCTGAAGGAGAATGGCGAACCGCTGATCCTGATCAGCCACAATATGCGCCAGGTGTTCGACCTGGTCGACCGCATCGTCGTCTTCAGGCGCGGCCGCATCGTCGCCAATCTGCGCAAGCAGGACACCGACGGAAACGACATCGTTGCCTACATCACCGGCTCCAAGACCGGGGAGGCGGCGCTTGCGGCCTAGCGCCGTCTGTTCGTTAAACACCACCCGCGCCTTTCTGCCCGACGGCGCGGGCTCTCAAAGCACTCTTAAAGGGAATTCCAGATGACTATCCGTTTCGCTCTTCTCGGCGCCGGCCGTATCGGCAAGGTCCACGCCCGTGCCGTCGGCTCCAATCCGCAGGCCAAACTGGTCGCGGTGGCGGACGCCTTCGAGAAGGCTGCCATCGACCTGGCATCTGCCTATGGCGCCGAAGTGCGCAGCATCGAGGCCATCGAAAAGGCCGGAGATATCGACGCGGTCGTCATCTGCACGCCGACCGACACCCATGCCGATTTGATCGAGCGTTTCGCCAAAGCAGGCAAGGCGATCTTCTGCGAAAAGCCGATCCATCTGGACGTGAAGCGCGTGGAAAAATGCCTGGCCGTGGTCGACAAGGCCAAGGCCACCTTGATGGTCGGATTCAACCGCCGCTTCGACCCGCATTTCGCCGCCGTGCGCAAGGCGATCGACGACGGCGCCATCGGCACGGTCGAGATGGTGACCATCACCTCGCGCGATCCCGGCCCGCCGCCGCTCGACTATATCAGCCGCTCGGGCGGCATCTTCCGCGACATGACCATCCATGACTTCGACATGGCGCGCTTCCTGCTCGGCGAGGAGCCGGTGGCGGTCAGCGCGCATGCCTCGGTGCTGGTCGACAAGAAGATTGGCGAGGCCGGCGATTTCGACAGTGTCAGCGTCATCCTCGAAACCGCTTCCGGCAAGCAGTGCATCATCTCCAATTCGCGCCGCGCCACCTATGGCTATGATCAGCGCATCGAGGTGCATGGCTCGAAGGGCATGGTTGCGGCCGAGAACCAGCGGGCGGTGTCGATCGAACTGGCCAATGACAAGGGCTATACGCGCCCGCCGCTGCACGACTTCTTCATGACCCGCTACATCGACGCCTATGCCAATGAAATCGCCGCCTTCATCGCGGCCGTGACATCGGGCAAGAAGGCGGCGCCGAGCGGCAAGGATGGGCTTGTTGCCCTGGAGCTGGCCGATGCGGCGCTGAAGTCTGCCACCTCAGGCAAGACCGTGCGCCTCGACAGGGCCGGCTGAAACAGATCGGACAAGGAGCATAGCCATGAGCGATTCATCTGGTCGCAATCGTGAGACACGCGCCATAGTCACCGGCGGCGCGCAAGGCATCGGCTTTGCCGTCGCCGCAGCATTGGCAGACGAGGGCTGCCGCGCATTGGCGCTGATCGGCCGCTCGCAGGAGAAGGGCGACAAGGCGGTCGCCACCCTCAAGAAGTCAGGCGTCGACGCCATCTTCATCAGCGCCGATGTTGCCAAAGTGGCCGACTGCAAGCGCGCCGCCGAAACGGCGGTCGGTCATTTCGGCACAGTCAATGCGCTGGTCAATGCCGCCGCCACGTCGGCACGCGGGTCACTGGTCGAGACGAGCGAGGAGCTTTTCGACACGATCTTCGCGACCAATGTGCGCGGCCCCTTCTTCCTGATGCAAGGCCTGGTGGCGCATCTGCTAGAGAAAAAAGCGCCGGGCTCGATCGTCAATGTGCTGTCGATGTCGGCGCATTGCGGCCAGTCGTTCCTGACGCCCTATTCGACCAGCAAGGGCGCGCTGATGACGCTGACCAAGAATGTCGCCAATGCCTATCGCGGCAATCGCATCCGCTGCAACGCCGTGCTGCCGGGTTGGATGGACACCGAGGGCGAGGCGATCGTGCAGAAGAAATGGCACGATGCGCCGGATGACTGGCTGGAAAAGGCCGAGGCCGCGCAGCCGATGGGCCAGCTGGTGAAGCCGGACCAGCTTGCTCGGCTGATCAGCTATATGGTCAGCCCGCAGTCCGGCGTCATGACCGGGTCGCTGGTCGACTACGACCAGAACATAGCCGGCGTGATTGGCGAGTAGCAGCAGCGGCTGCCCGACGTGAGGACTCTAAAGTTCGCACGCCTGCCTGTTGCCGCAGCGTTGCCGTTTCCTCATAGTCATGTTGTCAAAACAAACATTGGGGTGGGATGATGTCTGCGCCCAAAGATAACTGTTGGACTGTTGCAGGGGCAAAAGCTCAGTTCGCCGAGATTGTCGAGCGGGCTCAGTATGCCCCGCAGACGATCATCAGAAACGGCAAGCCAAGCGTGATAGTCCTGTCGGCCGAAGAATGGCTTCGAAAGACCACGCGAAAGGGTACGCTTGCGGAATTCCTGTTGGAGTCGCCGCTGCGCGGCTCCGATATCAACCTTGAGCGCTAGCGGAACGGTCGCGTGTGATGAGAAATCTTCTGTCCATCAGAGACGTGACAAGCGCTTCGGCTTCGACTATATGAGCCTCATGATCAACCTGACCGCCACGTATTGGTACTTTAGGAGCTCGCTGGCGGCGGGAGGATTGCGCTCGATCTGAAGATTGCAGCATCAAAATCCGAACAGCCGCCAGACCTGGCGGCTTTTTTGTTTCAGCCGGCAGGTCTCCTAAACCAGGAGCAGAAAGCCGTGTTGACCACCACAGACGATCTTCGGGTCACCGAACTAAGGGAATTGAGCACGCCGGAAGAGGTGATGCGCGAGATACCGCGCACGCTGACGGCGACGCGCACCGTTGCCACGTCGCGCAACACCATCCATTCCATCCTGACGGGGGCCGACGATCGACTTGTTGTCATCGTCGGCCCTTGTTCCATTCACGATCCGGTCGCCGCCGTGGACTACGCCAGCCGTCTGGCGGCGCTGCGCGAGGCCCTGGCCGACCGGCTCGAGATCGTCATGCGCGTCTATTTCGAGAAGCCGCGCACCACGGTCGGCTGGAAGGGGCTGATCAACGATCCCGATCTCGACGGCAGCTTCAACATCGACAAGGGGTTGAGGATGGCGCGCAACGTGCTCTCCGCCGTCAACAATCTCGGCCTGCCGGCGGCGACCGAGTTCCTCGACATGGCCACTCCGCAATACATTGCCGATCTCGTCGCCTGGGGCGCGATCGGCGCGCGCACGACCGAGAGCCAGATCCATCGCGAGCTGGCATCGGGCCTGTCCTGCCCGGTCGGCTTCAAGAACGGCACCGACGGCAATTTGCGCATCGCCGCCGAGGCGGTGAAATCCGCCGCCCAGCCGCATCATTTCATGGCGGTGACCAAGGGCGGGCGCAGCGCCATCGCGACGACCACCGGCAATGAGGACTGCCACGTCATCCTGCGTGGCGGGATTCAGCCCAACTACGATGCGGCGAGTGTCGCGGCGGCCAGTTCGGAGCTCGGGCGGATCGCCATCGCGCCGCGGCTGATGATCGATGTCAGCCACGCCAACTCCGCCAAGAAGCCGGAGAACCAGCCAAAGGTGGCCGCCGACGTGGCCGGCCAGGTGGCAGCGGGCGACGAGCGCATCATCGGCGTCATGATCGAGAGCAATCTCGTCGCTGGCCGCCAGGACGTTGTATCAGGCAAGCCGCTCGTCTACGGCCAGAGCATCACCGATGGCTGCATCGACTGGGCGACCACCGAGACGGTGCTGCACGGCCTTGCGGACGCCGTCGAGCAACGCCGGTCGGCGCGCCGCGCCATGGTCGTCAGCCGCCCGGGGGCCGCCTAACGCGGAGGAGTTATCGCACCTCGATCCAGCGCTTTTCCTCGAACGAGCGCGCCATCGCATGCACGGTGCGCTCGATCTCCAGGCCCGCGTCGAAGTCGATGATCCGCGCCGGCTTGCCGGCCAGCTTGGTCAGCAGCTCCCGGCACTCGATTATCTTGAGGTCGTTGAAGCCAAGGCCGTGGCCGGGCGCCGGCAGGAAGGCGTCGTAAGGTCTGTGGTGCGGCGCCACCAGGATGGTGCGGTAGCCTTGCTCGGTGGGGCGGTCGGCTGTCAGATAGAGCTGGAATTCGTTCATGCGCTCCTGATCGTAGAGGATCGAGCCCTTCGAGCCGAAGATCTGGATGGCGATGCGGCCCTTGCGGCCCCAGGCTGAACGGTTGACCAAAAGCGTGCCGGCGACGCCGTTTTCGAGATGCATGAGCACGCTGGCGATGTCGTAGGTCTCGACCGCTCGGCGTCCCCCCGAGGCCAATTTGCGGTCGGCATAGGGCTTGGTCATGTCGCACATGACGCGGGCGACGCGGCCGAACAGCACCGAAACCAGCGACAGCGGATGCACGGCGAAATCGTCGAGCGCGCCGTAGCCGGACGCTGCCTCATGCTTCCAGAAGAACAGCGCCTCCGGATCGGCCATGAAATCCTCGTCCATCTCGATGCGCAGAAGGTTGACCTCGCCGATGATCTTCTCGTCGAGCAGCGCGCCGATGTGGCGGATGGCGGGGTTCTGGATGTAGTTGTAGCCGAGCGCTGCCACCTTGCCGGACTTTTTCGCCGCTGCCGCCATGGCTTGCGCTTCAGCGAAGCTAGGCGCCATCGGCTTTTCGCACCACAGATGCTTGCCGGCTTCGAGGATGGCGATGGCCATTTCCGGATGGAACTGGTTCGGCGTCGTCAGCGAAACGATTTCGACCTCAGGGTCGTTGACGACGGCGCGCCAGTCGCCTGAGCCCTTGGCGAAGCCGAATTCGGCCGCCTTGCGTTTGGCAAGCTCGTCATTGATCTCGCCGAGATGGACCAGCCTCGGCTTGGCCACATCGGGAAAGACGGTGCCTACCGCGTTCCAGGCGATGGCATGGCACTTGCCCATGAAACCCGTGCCGATGAGGCCCACTCCGACCATTTCGTCATCTCCAGATGCAAAGGGAAAACTGGCGTGGATTAACTAATCCATTTTCTTCACAAATGGAACGTGTGACTCATTTTTTATGGCCTTCTTGCACAAGCCCGCTATGATGAGGCAGGAGAGGGAATACCAGTATGGCCATGGGCGGAGCGACGATGGACGAACGGGTCCCCCGCGATTTCGAAACGTTGCGCGCGACAATCCTGGAGCGGCGCCAGAGCCTGCCCAAGCGTATCGCCCAGATCGCCGCCTATGCGCTCGACAACCCTGACGATATTGCCTTCGGCACCGCAGCCAGCATCGCCGCTTCGGCGGGTGTTCAGCCTTCTACACTGATCCGCTTCGCCCAGCAGCTTGGCTTCGACGGCTTCACCAGCCTGCAGCAGGTATTTCGCGAGCGCCTGCGCGAGCGCAATTCCTCCTATGACGAAAGACTTGCGGCATTGCGCGCCAAGGCCGAGGAAGGCGCCGGCCACCGGGCGATTTTCGATGGCTTCGTCGCCGCGGCCAGCACTTCGCTCAGCGACATTTCGCGCACGCTGAACGAAGCGCATTTCGAAGAGGCGATCGCCCTTTTGGCAAAGGCCGAGACGATCTATGTGCTGGCCAAGCGCCGCTCATACCCGGTCGCCTCCTACATCGCCTATGCGCTGGGCAAGCTCAAGATCCGCAACCAGCTGATCGAATCGGCCGCCGGCCTGAACGCCGAGATGATCGGCTTTGCCACGCCGGCGGATGCCGTTATCGCCATCAGCTTTTCGCCCTATGCGCCGGCGACCATCGAGGAGACGCGCGCCATCTCGGATCAGGGCGTGCCGATCGTGGCCATCACCGACAGCTCGTTTTCGCCACTCGCCCAGTTCGCCAAGGTCTGGTTCGAGGTCGCCGAGGCCGATTTCGGTGGCTTCCGCTCGCTGTCGGCGACGATGGCGCTGGCCATGGCATTGACCGTTGCCGTCGGTGAGAAGCGGCGCGACAGCGGCCGCAAGCGCAAGGCCTAAACGACCTCCATAGCCACTCCGCCTCCTGCCACGAGCCGCGCTGCGTCGCGGGCGGGCGGCGACCCGAACTGGCGGGCATATTCCCGGCTGAACTGTGAAGCGCTCTCATAGCCGACCGCGAAGGCGACCTGTGCCACGTTGCCTGGCTGGGCGACCAACAGATGGCGGGCCTCCAGCAGCCGGATTTGTTTTTGATACTGGATCGGGCTCATGGCCGTCGCCGCCTTGAAGTGACGGTAGAATGCGGCGTTGCTCATATGGGCAATTTCGGCCAGGTCCGCGACCCGGATTGGCTGATGGCAATGCGTCCGGATCCAGGCGATCGCCTGGCGAATCCGCGACAGATGGCCATCGGCGCGTGCCAGTTCGCGAAGCTTCCCGCCTTGCGGACCTTGCAGCAGCCGAAACAGCATCTCGCGCTCGAGCATGCCCGCCAGCACGGGGATCTCCGCAGGCCGGTCAAGCAGCCGCATCATTCGACGCAACGCGTCGAGCAACTCGTCATTGGCGGGCGAGGTGGAGAAACTGTCGCGACCGAGGGCCGGCTCGTGCTCGACGAGCAGCGCGGCGACAGCCTGCAGGTCAAGGGTGAAGCCGATAGCCAGGTAGGGACGCGTGGCGCTCGCTTCGACGATCTGGCTGATGCTCGGCGTGTCGACGGTGTAGATGAAATAGCTGGCTGGACTGTAGCGAAGAGCCCGGTCGCCGATCAGAACCGTTTTCGCGCCCTGCAGCACAAACAAGATCCCCGATCCCCACACGCCCGCCAATGGTGCCGTGGTCACTTCGCTGCGGCCGATCGAAAGGCGCGGGATCGCCGTTCCTGTTCGGCGCCCGCGCGCATGGCGGCTGGCGATATCGATCAACTCCCGCAGTGCCTCGCTCATGGCGCCAGCATCGCGCATCCGCGCCAGCCGCGCAACCACCGTGAGAGGATTAGGCAAGAGCTGGAGAGTTTCCGGCGCGCGGCGTCCGCCGCGTCGCGCCATTTGTGGATCTCCCACAAGGAACATGGAGACATCAAAATGACGACATCGAAAAGCGCTGTGGTGACCGGCGCCAACAAGGGCATCGGTCGCGAAATTGCCCGGCGGCTGGCGGCGATGGGCTTCAAGGTCTGGCTCGGCGCCAGGAATGCCGAACGCGGCATGGCAGCAGCGCAAGCCTTGCGCGCCGAAGGCCTGGACGTTCAATGGCTTGAGCTGGACGTTACACAGGACGAAAGCGTGGCGGCTGCCGCTAAAGTTGTCAGTGCGGAAAACCCCTGCCTTGATGTGCTGGTGAACAATGCCGGTGTCGCCATCAATTACGAGCTGGCGCCGAGCGAGCAGCACCTTGCCGATATTCAGGCCACCTATGACGTCAACGTCTTCGGCCCGATCCGGGTGACCCAGGCCTTCCTGCCGCTGCTGCTTGCCGCGCCCGCTGCCCGCATCGTGATGGTGAGCAGCTCCACGGGATCCATCGGACGCGCGCTTGAATCCGGCACTCCGAACCAGTCGGTCAATTTGATGGGCTATGGCAGCTCCAAGACGGCGCTGAACGCCATCACCGTGGCCTTCGCCAGGGAGTTCGCGTCAACAGGCGTCAAAGTCAATGCCGCAGCGCCCGGCTACACCGCCACCGACCTGAACGGGTTTAGAGGCCATCGCACGGTGCAGCAGGCGGCCGAAATCGTCGTTCACCTGGCGACCCTGGACGCCGATGGACCGAACGCCGGCTACTTCAATGACGATGGCCCGCTTCCCTGGTGATCGGCCTGGGACGCTGCGATCTGGGTGCAAAGCCCCGGGGATGAGACCATCCCCGGGCGCTTTTGATCGGCACTTTTCAGCCGGGGAATGCTCGTTCCATATTGACTATGGATTGGAATTATTATTTCATATTGCTGGCGCCACGCTGCCGCTCGCGCGTGTTATCCAAAACAACGTGTTGCCAAGACAACAAGGCCGATGGGAGGTACGTATGGGCGAAGCCGTGGACGCGAAACATGCGCCGCTCGACATTATCACCATCGGCCGCGCCTCGGTCGACCTCTATGGCCAGCAGATCGGTTCGCGCCTGGAGGACATCACCTCCTTTGCCAAGTCGGTCGGCGGCTGTCCGGCCAACATTTCGGTCGGAACAGCACGGCTCGGCCTGCGCTCGGCGCTGCTCACCCGCATCGGCGACGAGCAGATGGGCCGCTTCATCCGCGAGCAGCTGAAACGCGAAGGCGTTTCCGTCGACGGCCTGAAGACCGATCCCGACCGGCTGACCGCACTTGTGCTGTTGTCGGTCGAGGAGGAAGGTGTCTCGCCGATGATCTTCTATCGCACCGACTGTGCCGACATGGCGCTTTCGGAGGACGATATCGACGAGGCGTTCATTGCCTCGGCGCGCGCCATTGTCGTCACCGGCACGCATTTCTCCCGTCCCAACAGCGACGCCGCGCAGCGCAAGGCTATTCGCATCATGAAGGCCAGGGGCGGCAAGGTGGTGTTCGACATCGACTACCGCCCCAACCTCTGGGGCCTTGCCGGCCATGCCGAAGGGTTCGAGCGCTATGTCAAATCAGACCGGGTCTCGGCGCAGCTGAAGACGGTGCTGCCCGACTGCGATCTCATTGTCGGTACCGAAGAGGAGATCATGATCGCGTCGGGCGCCGACGATTGCCTGAGCGCGCTGAAGACCATCCGCTCGCTGTCATCGGCCACCATCGTGCTCAAGCGCGGCGCCATGGGCTGCATCGTCTATGACGGGCCGATCAGCGACGATCTTGAGGACGGCGTCGTCGGCAAGGGTTTCCCGATCGAGGTCTATAATGTGCTCGGCGCCGGCGATGCCTTCATGTCAGGCTTCCTGCGCGGCTGGCTCGGTGGCGAAAGCTTTGCCACGGCGGCGACCTGGGCCAATGCCTGCGGTGCCTTTGCCGTATCGCGGCTGCTCTGTGCGCCGGAATATCCGACCTTCGAGGAATTGCAGTTCTTCCTCAAGAACGGCAGCAAGCATCTGGCCTTGCGCAAGGACGAGGCGATCAACCACATCCACTGGGCGACGACGCGCCGGCGCGACATTCCCGCGCTGATGGCGCTGGCCTGCGACCACCGCGTCCAACTCGAGGACGTCGCCGCCAAGGTCGGTGCCGATGTCTCACGCATCCCCGACTTCAAGGTGCTGACGGTCAAGGCGGCGGCAAAGGTCGCCGCCGGCCGCGCCGGCTATGGCATGCTGCTCGACGAGAAATTCGGCCGCGACGCGATGTTCGAATTCGCCCGCCATCCCTTTGCCTGGCTTGGCCGCCCGGTCGAACTGCCAGGCTCACGGCCGCTGCGCTTCGAGTTCTCGCAAGATATTGGCTCGCAACTGGTCGAATGGCCTGTTGAACATTGCATCAAATGCCTGTGCTTCTATCATCCGGACGATCCGACAGCCTTGAAGGAAGAGCAGCAACAGAAGCTGCGTTCGCTGTTCGAGGCCGCGCGGAAAGTGGGCAGGGAACTTCTCATCGAGATCATTGCCGGCAAGCACGGCAAGCTCGACGACACGACGATCCCGCGCGCCCTGGAGGAACTCTATGCGCTGGGCATCAAACCCGACTGGTGGAAGCTCGAACCGCAGGCCTCGGCAAACGCCTGGGCCAGGATCGAAGCGGTGATCCTGAAGAACGATCCATGGTGCCGCGGCGTCGTGCTGCTCGGGCTGGAGGCGCCGCAGGATGAGTTGGAGGCGGCCTTTGCCGCCACCGCCAAGGCGCCCATCGTCAGGGGGTTTGCCGTCGGTCGCACCATTTTCATCAACGCCGCCGAACAATGGCTTGCCGGCAGGATGTCCGATGATGAAGCGGTGGCCGACATGGCATCGCGCTTCGAGAAACTGACCGACGCATGGCTTGCCGCGCGTGGCCGCAAAGCAGCATAAGAAGGCGCGGCATAAGGACTGCGGAGGAAAACATCATGACCAAGACAATCCGCCTGACGATGGCGCAGGCGCTGACCCGTTTCTTGTCCCGCCAGATGACCGAGATCGACGGCAAGAGGATGCCGATCTTCGGTGGTGTCTGGGCGATCTTCGGCCATGGCAATGTCGCCGGCATCGGCGAGGCACTCTACCAGGCTCGCGACGAATTGCCGACTTTCCGCGCCCACAATGAGCAGGCGATGGCGCATGCGGCGATCGGCTATGCCAAGGCCAATTTCCGCCGCCGCTTCATGGCGGCGACCAGTTCGATCGGCCCCGGCGCGCTGAACATGGTGACGGCGGCGGCACTTGCGCATGTAAACAGGTTGCCTGTCCTGTTTCTGCCCGGCGATGTCTTCGCCAACCGCCTGCCGGATCCTGTGCTGCAGCAGGCCGAGGACTTTTCCGACGGCACGGCAACGGTCAACGACTGCTTTAAGGCCGTGTCGCGCTATTTCGACCGCATGACGCGACCGGAGCAGATCATCCCGGCGCTCAATCGCGCCATGCAGGTGCTGACCGATCCGGCCGAATGCGGACCGGTGACGCTGTCGCTTTGTCAGGACGTGCAGGCCGAGGCCTATGACTATCCCGAAAGCTTCTTTGCCGAGCGGGTCTGGCACCAGCGCCGGCTGCGCCCTGACCGTGGCGAATTGGCCGCCGCTGTGGCGGCGCTGAAAGGTGCGAAAAAGCCCTTGGTGATTGCCGGCGGCGGCGTGCTCTATTCGCAGGCTTCCGGAGAACTGGCGAAGCTGGTGCAAGGCACCGGCATTCCGGTCTGCGAGACGCAGGGCGGCAAATCCTCGCTGCCGGACGATCATCCGCTCAACATGGCGGCGGTTGGTGTCACCGGCACTTCCGCGGCCAACCGGCTGGCGGAGGAGGCTGACGTGGTGCTTGCCGTCGGCACCAGGCTGCAGGATTTTACCACCGGCTCCTGGGCGCTGTTCAAGAATTCCGGCCGCACCATCATCGGTCTCAATGCCCAGGTCTTCGACGCCGGCAAGCACTGGGCGCTGCCGCTGGTCGCCGACGCGGCCGAAGGGCTAGCCGAGCTCAGCGCGGCGCTGAAGGGCTGGAAGGCGCCCGCAGCCTGGACCGACAACGCGGTGAAGGGCAAGACGGCCTGGCAGGCCGAGGCCGGCAAGGTGACGGCCTCGACCAACGCCGCCTATCCCTCGGATGCGCAGGTGATCGGCGCCGTGCAGCGCGCCATGGGGTCAGGCGTAATCTTGCTCCATGCCGCCGGCGGGCTGCCCGGCGAATTGCACAAGCTCTGGCAGGCGGGTGCGCCCGGCTCCTACCATGCTGAATACGGCTTCTCGACCATGGGCTACGAGATCGCCGGCGGGCTCGGCGTCAAGATGGCCAAGCCCGACGAGGAGGTCGTCGTAATGATCGGCGACGGCTCCTATCTGATGCTCAATTCCGAGATTGCGACGTCGGTAATGCTCGGTCACAAGCTCACCATCGTGCTGCTCGACAACAGAGGCTATGGCTGCATCAACCGGCTGCAGATGGCGACCGGCGGCGCCAACTTCAACAATCTCTTGAAGGACGCCCGCCACGAAGTTATGCCCGACATCGATTTCGCCGGGCATGCGGCAAGCCTCGGCGCCATTGCCGAGAAAGTGTCGTCGATCGCCGGGCTGGAAACGGCGCTGGCCAAGGCGAAAGACAATAGCAGGACGACCGTGCTGGTTATCGACACCGACCCGCTGGTGTCGACCGATGCCGGCGGCCATTGGTGGGATGTCGCCGTGCCGGAAGTCTCGGTGCGGCCGCAAGTAAACGCCGCGCGCAAGAAATACGAGGAAGCCTTGGGCGACCGGCAAGGTTGAGCTCAGGTCCGCCCTGCAACGATCTGACAGTGGAGTGACGACTTGAAAGCCAAACTCGGCATGTCCCCCATCGCGTGGTGGAACGACGATCTCGTGGAGTTGAGCGATGACGTGTCGCTGGAGGAGTGTTTGCGCCAATCGCGCTCGGCGGGCTTCACCGGCATGGAAATGGGCCGCCGCTTCCCCAACGACCCCAAGGTGATGCTGCCGATCCTGAGAGAGGCCGACGTCACCCTTTGCGGCGGCTGGTTCTCCGGCACTCTGGTTGACGAAGACATGGCCAGGAACAAGGACCGCATCCAACCGATGATCGATCTGTTCAAGGCCGTGAACGCGCCTTGCGTCGTCTATGGCGAGGTCGGCCGCTCGATCCAGGGCGACCGTTCGAAGCCGCTCGCCACCAAGCCAAAACTTTCCGGCGACGAGATGAAGGCCTACGCCAGGCGCCTGACCGAGTTTGGCGAATGGTGCGCCGAGCAAGGCATGCCGCTCTCCTACCACCATCACATGGCGGCGGTCGTCGAGACCGAGCCAGAGCTCGATGCCTTCATGCGCCATTCCGGCGAAGGCATTCCGCTGCTGCTCGATGCCGGCCATCTGGCCTTTGCCGGCGGCGATGTGCTGCGCGCCATCGACAATCACCACCGGCGCATCAACCATGTCCATGTCAAGGATGTGCGCATGGGCGTCATCGACAAGCTCGACCGCGCCAGGCAATCCTTCCTCGATGCTGTCGCGCTGGGTGCCTTCACCGTACCTGGCGACGGTTCTCTGGATTTCGGCGCCATCGTGCAAAGGCTAGCCGATCATGGCTATGAAGGCTGGTTCGTGGTCGAGGCCGAACAGGATCCAAAGAAGAATCCGCCGCTCAAGATGGCTGAAGTCGGCTACAAGGAATTGATGCGAGTGATGACCGCCGCAGGCTATACGGTCGAGACGCAAGGCTTTCCCAATGCCTGAACGCTGGATACCCAGCTATTGGCGGTCTACCTGAAGGTCGGTTTGGTGAGGTCTGGAGTGGCACGATGAAAGACAGTGAACACCCGTTCTTCCGACCGCTCTGGCGGCGCGTCGCCATCGTCGCCGTCTGCCTGATCTGGGCGGTGATCGAATTCGCCTCCGGCACGCCGTTCTGGGGCGTGATTGCGCTCGGCTTCGCCGGCTACGCCGTCTGGCAGTTCTTTTACCTCTACAAGCCGGCCGGCGAGGACAAGCCATCGGCCGAGCCGAAGGAATGAAGGAATAAAGCGCTCCATGGCGCGGAAGGCGTACGGATCAGACACTGCGCGCATGACGGATTGCGTGCGTTGGCGATTCGCTGAGACGCCTCTCGCTTCGTCATCCTGGGGCGGAGCAAGGAGCGAAGCGACGCGGCGCAGACCCCAGGATCCATGCCGCGACTTCCGAACACCCGCTGCGGTGCAGAATTCTGGTCCGCTGCGCTCTTCGATCGAGGTTACGGCATGGATCCTAGGGTCTCCGCGACGGAGCTTCGCTCCTGCTTCGCCCTAGGATGACGAAGTTGGGATGGCTTCGGCCAATCCCCAAGGTTTGCGATGGTCCATTCAGACGGCTGGTGAAATCTTGGCTTCAACGGGCCTCCGATCCGTCAATGTCGAGGAATAGGAGAGACAAGAATGTCGAAACTGCTGGTAAAGGCCAACAAGGGCCATGGCCGCGTCGCCCATGTCACGCCCAAAAGCGCCGGCTGGACCTATGTCGGCTTCGACCTGCATCGGCTGAAGCCGGGCGAGAGCGCCTCCGGCCAGACCGCCGACCGCGAGGTCTGCCTGGTGTTCGTCACCGGCAAGGGTAAGGCAAGCGCCGGCGGCAAGGATCTCGGCCTGCTCGGCGAACGCATGTCGCCCTTCGACGGCAAGCCGTGGTCGGTCTATGTCCCCCAGGGTTCGGACTGGTCGGTGAGCGCCGACACCGATCTCGAACTCGCCGTCTGCTCGGCGCCCGGACTTGGCGGCGGCCTGCCTGTCCGGGTCATCGCGCCGGACGATCTCGGCCAGGAGGTGCGCGGCAAGGGCACCAACACGCGCTACGTCACCAACATCCTGCCGGAGGGCAAGCCGGCCGACTCGTTGCTGGTGGTCGAGGTCATCACGCCAGGCGGCCATACGTCGAGCTATCCGCCGCACAAACACGACCGGGACAATCTGCCGGCCGAATCCTATCTCGAGGAGACCTATTACCATCGGCTCAACCCGCCGCAGGGTTTTGCCTTCCAGCGCGTCTACACCGATGCCGACAAGAATGGCGCCCGCGCGCTGGACGAGGCGATGGCGATCGAGGACGGCGATGTCGTGCTGGTGCCCGAGGGCTACCACCCATGTGCCGCCTGCCACGGCTATGACCTCTATTATCTCAACGTCATGGCCGGGCCGAAGCGGACGTGGAAATTCCACAACGCGCCGGAACACGAATGGCTGATGAAGGCCTGATCGATCGTTCCCAAGACCGTATTGATTGGTCCAGAGCGAAAAAATCGTCGGCTAATGATCCGATCCGGTTGGTTTGCCATGGAAAATGCTGCAAAGCTTCGTCAATTCGTCATGCAAATCGCCTATTGCAGCGGTGCTGACGAGGACTTTCGATGCGCTACGCGATCTATTTCACCCCTGGGCAGGACGAGAAGCTGGCGCGGATCGCCGCCAACTGGCTTGGCCGCGACCCGTTCGGCGCCGCGACCAGACCGGTCGAGGCGGTGGGCGATTTGTCGGCGGCAGAAGTCGCCTTTCATACCGCTTCGGCGCGCCGCTATGGTTTTCACGCCACGCTGAAGGCGCCTTTCCGGCTGGCTGCGAGCGAAACGGAAGCCTCGCTTCGCGCCGCACTCGACAGCTTTGCCGAAGCGACACCCGTGGTGATGATCCCGCGCCTTGTCGTCAGCCAGATCGACGGCTTCTTTGCGCTCGTGCCGGAGGCGCCACTGCCGGCGCTCAATCGCTTCGCCGGCGATGTCGTGCTCGCCTTCGACCGCTTTCGGGCGCCGCTGACCGAGGCCGAAATCGAGCGGCGCAGCCCCGATTCGCTGAAGCCGGACGAGTTCCGCAACCTTTGTCAGTGGGGCTACCCCTATGTCTTCGAGACTTTTCGCTTCCACATGACGCTGTCCGGCCGCGCCGGGCCACAGGAAAGCCTTCGTCTTCGCGCAGCAATAGACAGGCTGTTTTCGGACGTGCTGCTGCGGCCGGTGCCGGTGGATGCGTTGACGCTGTTTGTCGAAACTGAACCCGGTGCCCCGTTCATGGTGCTTTCCCATCATGCGCTCGGGCACCGGTCGGCGCGAAAGACTGCCTGATTTGTTTCAACCGCATTTGTACGACGCCAATTGCTGTCAATTGGCTGAAAAATGCTCCAAGGACTGCCTGAAATGACTGCCGAAACCGTTTTGAACAATGCCCGCATCGTGCTTGCCGACGAGATCGTCGAGGGTTCGCTGGTGCTGCGCGACGGCCTGATCGCCGGCATCGAACCCGGCGCCAGCCAAATTGGCGAGGACATGGGCGGCGACTATATCATCCCCGGGCTGGTCGAGCTTCACACCGACCATCTCGAAGGCCATTACGCGCCGCGGCCGAAAGTGCGCTGGAACCCGATCGCCGCGGTGCTTGCCCATGACGCGCAGGTGGCGACCGCCGGCATCACCACCGTGCTCGACGCCTTGCGCGTGGGCATGGATGAGGATGCCGACCTGACCTCCGCCGACATCCGCAAGCTGGCCGACGCGATCGAGGACAGCGTCGCGCAGGATCGGCTCAGAGCCGATCATTTCATCCATCTGCGCTGCGAGGTTTCGGCGCCGGATTGCCTCAGGGCTTTCGCCAATTTCGAGGGCGACGAGAGGGTGAAGCTGGCATCGCTGATGGACCATGCGCCGGGCCAGCGCCAGTTCGTCAATCTCGAGACCTATGCCTATTACTACCAGCGCAAGCTGAAGCTGACGGATCGCGACTTCCAGAAATTCTGCGAAAAGCGGATGGCGGAATCGGCGATGAACTCCGGCCCGAACCGCGTCTTCATCGCAGCCTCCTGCCATGAGCGCGGCATCGTGCTGGCGAGCCATGACGACGCCACGACAGGCCATGTCGACGAGGCGATCGAGCAAGGCGTGCGCGTCGCCGAATTCCCGACCACCGAGGAAGCGGCAAGAGCCTCCAAACAGGCCGGGCTCGGCGTGCTGATGGGCGCGCCGAACGTCATGCGCGGCGCCTCGCATTCGGGCAATGTCTCGGCCCGCACGCTGGCTGGCGACGGGCTGCTCGACATCCTGTCGTCCGATTACATTCCCTTCAGCCTGATCCAGTCTGCCTTCTTCCTCGGCGATGTGGTCGAGGGCATATCCTTGCCGCAAGCGGTGGCGATGGTGTCAAAGAACCCGGCCGAGGCGGTCGGCCTCAGCGATCGCGGCGTCATCGAACCCGGCCGGCGCGCCGACCTGGTGCGCGTGCGTGTCGATGACCATGTGCCAGTCGTGCGCACCGTCTGGCGGCAGGGTCGGCGCGTCGCGTGATGGTGTCGGCATTGATCGAGCGTGAATTGTCGGCCGAGGCGTTTCCGATCCGCGAAGGTGTGTTCGTCGCCGTCGTCGGGCCGAGCGGCGCCGGCAAGGATACTGTGATCGGCTATGCCCGCGCCCTGTTTGCCGACGAAAGCCGGCTGGAGTTCGTGCGCCGGGTCATTACCCGGCCGAGCGACGCCGCGAGCGAAGATCACGACACGCTGGCCGACGTGGCCTTTGCCGAGGCCGAGGCCGACGGCGCCTTCGCCATTTCCTGGGAGGCGCATGGCTTGCACTATGGCATTCCAGCCGAGGTCGACAGTTCGGTTGCCAATGGGCGCGTTGCCATTGCCAATGTGTCGCGCGCCGTCATCCCGAAGCTGCGCGAACGCTACGCCAATTTGGCGGTCGTCGAGATCACCGCGTCGCCGGAAATCCTGGCCGAGCGGCTGGCCATGCGCGGCCGCGAGTCGCGCGGCGAAGTGCTGGCGCGGCTTTCGCGCAGCGCCAATGTGGCCTTGTCCGGTCCAGGCATCACCTCGATCGACAATAGCGGGCCGCGCGAGGCCGCCGGCGAGCGTTTCGCCGAAGTGCTGCGCAAGGCGATGGCCTTTTCGGATATGTCCGGCTTGATTTGATTACCTCTCCCTTGGGAGCCGGGTTCGGGTGCGAAGAACTTGTTCTTGAGAACCTCACCCTGGACCTGCGGTCCGACCCTCCCCACAAGAGGAGGGTAAAGGCGGCTACTCCGCAGGCGCACCGGCCGCGCCCTTGCGGGTGGCGTCGAGCATCAGTCGCCGCGCGCGGAACACGCCCCATTGCTGGTCGACCAGCACGCCGATCAGGATCACCCCGCCCATCACAGCGAAGTTGAGCGAGGAGGGGATACCGAGCAAATTGACGAGGTTCTGCAGCTCCTGCAGCAGCACGGTACCAAGGAGGACGCCGATCAGCGAGCCTTCGCCGCCGCGCAGCGAAAAGCCGCCGAGCACGGCGGCGGCAATGGCGTAGAGTTCGTAGAACTGGCCGTGGCTGGCCGGCGAGATCGAGCGCGTGTACATGGCGAAATAGATCGCCGACAGCGCCGTCAGCACGCCGCAGATGACGTAGGCCGCCATGACGACGCGGCCGGTGCGGATGCCGGAATATTTAGCTGCTTCCTCGTTCTTGCCGATGGCATAGAGATAACGCCCGAACACCGAACGGTGCAGCACGACCCACATGACGATGGAAATGACGATGAGCGCGATGAAGCTGTTCGGCACGCCATAGCTGCGACCGGCGGTCAGGAATTCCAGTTCGGGAAAATTCTGGCCGAAGGCAAAGCCCGCCGTGCCGTCGGCGGTGTAGAAGCGCGCCACGCCGCGATAGATCAGCAGGCCGCACAGCGTCACCACGAAAGGCTGCAGCTTCAGCCGGGTGATCAGCCAGCCATGCACCAGGCCGATGATGGCGCCGAGCACGATGATCAGCACGAAGGCCAGTGGCCAGTCCATCTCGCGCACGGCGATAAAGTCGATGAACAGCGTACCGAGCAGCGCGACCACCGATCCGACCGACAATTCGATGCCGCCGGTGATGATGACGAAGGCCTGGCCGATCGAAAGTATGCCGAACAGGCCGATCAGGTTCGAGGTGTTGGCCAGGTTGATCGGCAGGAGGAAGCGCGGGTTGATGATCGCTACCACCGCTCCCACCACCAGGATCAGGATCAGCAGGCCAAGATCTTTCTTGCTCATCATTATCCCTCCCCTAAGCAGGTTCCGCAAAAGTGTTCCGCGGTTTTGCGATCAGAACCTGCGGCAAAACTAAACCTATTTCGGCTTCTTGCCGACGGCCAGCAGCAGCACGTTCTCTTGGCTGAAGTCGTCCTTGTCGAGAATGCCCGAGATCTGGCCCTCATGCATGACGGCGATGCGGTCCGAGACACCGATCACCTCCTCCATGTCGCTGGAGATCATCAGCACGGCGACGCCGGCATCGGCCAGCGCCCGCATCAGCCCGTAGATCTCGGCCTTGGCGCCGATGTCGATACCGCGCGTCGGCTCGTCGAGGATCATGACCTTGGGGTTCATCGCCAGCCATTTGGCGAGCACGACTTTTTGCTGGTTGCCGCCCGACAGCGTGCCGGTGCGCGTCGCCACCGACGGCGCCTTGATGCCGAGATTGCTTTTCTGTTTCTCGGCGGTAGCGGCCTCGGCACTGGCCGAGACCAGCTGATGTCTTGCATGCGCCGGCAGATTGGGCAGGGAAATATTCTCAGCGATCGACAGGTCGAGAAGAACGCCGGTCAGCTTGCGGTCCTCGGGGACGAGGAAGATGCCATTGGCCACGGCGTCGGCGGCCGATCCCAGCGCCAGTTCCTGTCCGTCCAGCTTAATGTTGCCGCCAAAGCGCTCGTCGATGCCGAACAGAACGCGCGCCAGCTCGGTCCGGCCGGAGCCGACCAGGCCGGCCAGCCCGAGAATTTCGCCATGCCTGACGTCGAGATCGACGGGCCGGTCGGGATAGGCGCCGGTGCGTACCGCCTTGGCCGACAGCGCGACGGAGCCGGGCGCATGCGCCGCCTCTGAGGCCTTCTCGCGCTCCTTGAGCATGCGCCCGATCATCAGCTTGACCATCTGGTCGTGATTGATGGCGCTTTTCGGCAAGGTACCGGCCAACATGCCGTCCCTCAGCACGACGACGCGATCGGCGACCCGCTCGACCTCGTGCAGACGGTGCGAGATGAAGATGACGCTGATGCCTTCGGCCTTCAACGCCTTGATGACATCGAGCAGCTTGTCGGTCTCGGCAAGTGGCAGGCTGGAGGTTGGCTCGTCGAGGATGACCAGCCGCGCCCTGATCGACAGCGCCTTGGCGATCTCGACCATTTGCTGCTGGGCAAGCGACAGGGCCGAGACCGGCGTGTCGGCCGAGAAATTGGCGCCCACGCGTTTGAGCAAGGGCGCCACCTGCGTGCGCAGTTTTGGGCGGTCGACGAGCTTGAGCGGGCCACCGCGCAGCGGCTCGCGGCCGAAGAAGATGTTGGCGGCAACGTCGAGATTGTCGAACAAATTGAGTTCCTGGTGGACGAAGGCGATGCCGGAACCGAGGCTGCCTTCGACGGTCAGCCCGTCATGCGCGACGCCGTCGACCGTGATGGTGCCGCTGTCCGGCCGCGTCACGCCGCCGAGGATCTTCATCAGCGTCGATTTGCCGGCGCCGTTTTCGCCGACCAGGCCGATGACCTCGCCGGGCCTGACCTCCATCGAGAAGCCGTCCAGCGCCACCACGCCGGGATAGGTCTTGCGCACGCCCTCCAGGCTCAGGAACGGAGCGGTCGTCGCTGCAACGATGGTTGTGTCGGAATAATTCATCACGCCTGACAGCAGCCGGTAGGCCCCAAAACGAGCCCTTGTGCAGACTGACGGGCCTCGCGAGGCCCGTCAATACGAACGCCGGCTCAGGGCGGACCGTGAGCCGGCGCAACTGCTTTGTCTTACTTGCCCGCCATCGTCTTGAGTTCCGCGGCGTAGGCGTCGACATCGTCCTTGCCGATGATCTTGGTCGGGATGATGATCAGCCCGTCGGCCGGAATGCCCGACTTGTCGCCCTTGAGATAGGCGGCCATCAGCTTCATGCCCTGATAGGCCCATTCGAAGGGCTGCTGCACGACGGTGGCAGCGACCGTGCCTTCCTTGACGCCGCCCAAAGTGATCGGGTCGTCGTCGAAACCGACGACGGTGATCTGGCCAAGCTTGCCGGCATCGCGCAGCGCTTCATAGATGCGCGGCGTGTTGTAGGAGTAGAAGCCGACCATGCAGGTGACGTCGGGGCTGGCGACCAGCGCGTCCTCGACATTCTTCTTGGCGCGGGCCTGGTCGATATCGTCGCCGCGCACGTCGACCAGTTCGATCTTGGTGCCGGCGAGCCCGGCCTTCATGCCCTCGATGCGTTCCTTGGCATTGTCGGCGCCGAGCAGGCCGACGAAGCCGAGACACTTGCCGCCGTCGGGCATCGCCTTCTTGGCGATCTCGGCCGCCTGCTTGCCGGCATCGACATTGGACGAGCCGATATAGGCGACGCGCTTGGTCTGCGGGGCGTCGCTGTCGGTGGTGAACAGCGCCGTTTCCGAAGCGATCTTGTTCAGCCCGTCGGTCGAGGTCTTGGGATCGACGGCCGACACCATGATCCCCTTGACGCCTGCGGTCACCAGGTCGTCCATCAGCCGCTGCTGGATGGCGACCGACGACTGCTCGGGATATTTGAGCTCAAGATTATAGTCGGGCAATTCGCCCTGCGCCTTCTTCACGCCGGCTTCCGCCGCCTTCCAGAAGTCGGACGCGCCGTTGACGACGAAGGCCAGCGTCGGCTTGTCTTGGGCGCGCGCGATTGCGCTCACCGACAGGCCAAGCAGCAGAGCCGCCGCGGCGACGGATGCAGTTCGCATTACAGATTTCATGTTCAACCTCCCATTTGGCACAGTCATTTCTGATTTGACTTGTCGATTGCGGCTTGGACGCCTCCTCCTCAAGGGTTGCGGCAGCGAAAGAACCGCACCAGCCGCGATCGAAACTCTAGACACACATTTGGCGTTCGTAAATAGTCCGATTTGTCTGACATTTTCGTGATTGTGTGGCGCCCCTCCCCGGCCTTGGCCGGCCGCTTCGGCACGTCACACTGTGGTTTGCAGCGTCCTCCTCGACCCCGAGACGGACATGCGAATTGACATTAGACCGCTTGCGGCTACTAGTAAATAACTATTAGTTATGAGATGGAAATCGTCCGCTGGGCGCGAGCAGCGGAATCGTAAGGGGGGAGAACACTGGCGATCGGCTGAGCTGCCGCAGCGCAGCAAAATTGCGGATAAACGTGTAGGCCTTGTTAGCCCGTGACGGCCAGCGTACGGTTAGCGCCACCCACTAATAATGATCAACACGCTGCATTCTCCATAAATGCGTCACGCCGGGCCGTCTTGCCGTCGCGTGTGGCCTTTGCTTAAGAACAGGCCGGGATTGGGAAACATGCTGCCATGAGCGAACCGACGGATGCCCTCGAAGCCACCAGGCGGCGCAAGCCGGCGGGCAAGAATCCGAAGGGCCGAGTCACCATGACCGACATCGCCAGGGCCGCCGGCTGCTCGCAGGCGACGGTCTCCTTCGTGCTCAACAATACGCCAGGCATCAGGCTGTCGCAGCAGACCCGCGAACGGGTGATCGAGGCCGCGCGGGCTCTCGGCTATGCGCCTCCCGCCTTTTCGGCGCTGCGTGCCCCCGTCGCGCCGTTCGAAGGATTGGACGGGGTTATCGGCTTCGCCGTCGACCAACTGGCGACCAGCCCCGAGGCGGTGGTCGCCATCGAGGGAGCACGCCAGGCTTCATGGAATGCTGGCAACGTACTGCTGGTTGCTCAGACGATGGGCGATGCCGTCATGGAACCGCGCGCCATCGCGGCGTTGGCCAAGCGGGGCATTTCGGCGCTGATCTACATGACCATCTTCACCCGTGAGATATCGGCCCCCGATTTTCTCTACGGCCTCGATATCCCGGTCATCCTGCTCAATTGCTATACGTCGGACTATGCCTTCCCCGCCGTGGTGCCGAGCGAGATCGCCGGCGGGCAGAGTTCGACCCGGCATCTGATCGGCCATGGCCACCGGCGCATCGCCACCATCACCGGCGAGCCCTGGATGCAGGCGGCGCAGGACCGGCTGAAGGGCTACCGCCGGGCGCTCGCCACCGCCGACATCCCGTTTGATCCGGAACTGGTGGTCGAAGGCGACTGGTCGGCAAGTGCGGGCTATGCGGCGACGGTCAAGCTGCTCGCGCTGAAGGACCGGCCGACCGCCATCTTCTGCCAGAACGACCGCACCGCCATCGGCTGCTACGAGGCGCTGAAGGAGGCCGGCCTGCACATTCCACAAGACATCTCGGTCGTCGGCTATGATGACGAGGAGATCGCCCGCCATCTCTTCCCGCCTTTGACGACATCGATCCTGCCGCATATGGCGATGGGGCAGTGGGCGATCGAGCAGCTCGAGGTACCCGCGCCACCAGGCCGGGGCCGCTACCCCATCACCAAGCTCGAATGCCCGCTGGTCGAGCGGGACTCGGTTGGGACCGTGGCGGAATGACTGCGCATTCGCAAGGCTGGCAACCGGCTGAGGCCCTGCATCCACCCGCGCTGAATTGCGAAGTTGCTGTTGGATCGCCTTGGCGATTCTAGGCGAGACCCGGCTGCAAACGGCATCATCCTGTTCTCATCGTCTGGCAGCTCTCGTGGCTTCCTGGCGCAAGTTTTGCCGATTGGCATACGGTTCGCGCCGCTCTGGCTGTGGCAAAACCCTGAATCCAAGGGAACAATCGAAACAATCACGGTGGACCCTACGCCAGATCCGCAGCGGCAATTCGCTAGGAGTAGATTGCAATGACTTCCCAGCATCGCCCTGGCCCACCGCGCGACGTTCTCGTTCTCGATCCGAGTCGCCCGACGACAATCCGGGCGGCCGATCAACTGAGCAAGGCCGGCTACACGCCGTTCGAGGGGATGAGCGCATCCTTCTTTCTCGAGTGCGTATTTCTGCGCGGGCAGGACGTGTCAGAGTATGAAGTATCCGGGAAATCTGGTCTCGCCGGCAAAGCGCGAGGTCTTGTCGTCATGGCAGAAAGGTGAATTATTTTATTGCAAGGGAAATCGCTTTCGTCACCGGCGCGAGTTCAGGCCCTGCAAGGCGATGGCAGCTCTGAAGCCCCCTCCGGCTCCAAATAACTCTCGATCCAGCCTCACTTGCCGGGACCTACCCCTACGGCATTTTTGTCACAGATCGATTCAGATCAGCTTATCCACAGCGAATGATATTGCTTCAGTGTTTTCGCTATCGCTAATGTACCGTCCATTGTGTGCCTGACGGACGGGGTATTGGGGCAGACACGCAAAGGCCGCCGTCTGTGACAAACGGCGGCGGCCTATCAATTTTCTCGCAGGCCTGCCAGGGCCGCGGCCTGCCGGCCATGGCCCGCGCAGCAAGCCGCGAAGTGTCGACGGCGGACGCAGCACCAACGATGGGCGGGTAGAGCTAGCGGGCCTGCTTCATGAAATCGTGGCGACGTGCGCGAACATGTGCCAGCAAGTTCGTTTCGTTGATAACCCCGGCTTGAAAGAGGGTCAGCGTGGTCGAGGCCAGAATCTCACCATCTATCGAGGTGCTGTACCATTTGGCGTCAGCGGTTACCTGGTCGATTACCCTTTTGCACATCGCGCGGTCTTCAGGTCTCAGAGTCTTTCCCCCTGTTTCATGATGTAGTCGCGAAAGACAAACACTCGTTTCCGCGGCTTACGGCAAGCCCAAGGGCGGAGCAGCGGCCCGGCTCCTGTCAAACAGTATGGAGCCGGGCCTTACCGGAGGGCTTTGCGGGGGGCTCCGGCTGGCGAAGATGTATGCGTTAAAGCTAATATCAGCGAAGCATGCAAACGAAGGAAGGCGGAGCCCTGCGTTTTGCGGTGTCACTGACATCATGGCAAAACGGCGCGCCCTGGAATATCCGAAGCTTGGTCGGCCCACCGAAACGCGCTGTTAACATCGTTTGCGCGTGACAGGATGCCGGCCGCAGTTCCAAAGTGTAGGATGCTGCCCGCTGTCAGCCGCGGAGGCGGAAATGAATCTCCTTCGAATTGCGATCTTGTGCACGGCCATGATCGGCCTGGCAGGAATGCCGGTCGTTCGCGCCGAGGATCAGCCTGTTCCGCCGGTCAATGTCGACCCGAACGGTGCAGCAACGCCAGAGCAGCCTCCCGTTCATTGCGAGGGACAAAACTGTCTCCCACCGGCCGAGAACCCTGTCCAGGAGTGCAAGGGGCAAGATTGCACGCCGGCTCCACTAATTGAACAGACACCGGCCTGATCGAACAGGTCAAGTGAGCAGCATCAGCCTGGCCGCGGCTCGCAAGTGTTTCCTCGCGGAATCGCGAGGTGGAAACACTTAGCGGTTGAACCGGTCATGCGCCGCTCCCGCGGCGATTTCCACCCGGTGAGTCGCGGGATTAGGCAGGAACGTAGGTCAACCTGACCACATCATCGCCGATCCGATCATTGGTCATAAGGCGGAGCGGCGGCCGGGGCCTGGCGAAATATGGCTTGCCGTGACCAAGGACGACGGGGTGCAGATAGATTCGATACTCATCGATCAGGCCAAGCTCGGTGAGGCTTTGCGCCAAATTCGGGCCAGCAACTTCGATCTCCCCGTCGCGCTCGCCCTTCAGCTCGCGGATCGCGCCCTCAAGATCATCGTCAACAAGCCTGGCGTTGGGGCCGACCGACTTCAACGAGCGCGAGACGACCCATTTCGGCTGGTTCCGCCACGCCGCCGCGAAGGCGTGTCGTTCTGCATCCCATTCAGGATGATCGTCATCCCAGTAACGCATGATCTCATACATTTGGCGACCGTAGACACTGCCCGCCTGCCCCTGCGCCTCCTCGATGAAGTGGCGGAAGAGCGTGGGGCTTGGCCCAAACGCCATATGGTCGACGTAGCCGTCCAGGGACTGATTCATTCCGAACACGAGCTTGGCCATCCCCGCCTCCTTTCCTCACGCGCGCGTCTGCGCAGTTCTGATTGTGTTATGCAATCGGTTTTAAGTAGCTCGACTGATTTTATACTGCAATTGGTTTTTGGAGTGCGCATGAACGCCCAACGCTCGGGCTGCCCGATCAATTTGACTGTCGAGGTGTTGGGCAATCGCTGGAGCCTGATCGTCATCCGCGACCGAACACCGCTCCCTCCATGAGGACGAACTTCTTCCCCTACAGTCTAGCGTAACAGATCGTAGAAACTAGCGTAACAGATCGTAGAAAATTGTAGCCCCGGTGGAAATGGCGCGCCGGAAAGGATGAACCTGGGCACCGCTAAGTCATTGCGGGGACTTTATAATTTATGAAGCGCTTGTCATGCGTGCAAGCAACGCCGTGCTGAAAACGGGCCATTTACTGATTTCACAACGTACAATAGGGTGACATCAGAGGGGGCGGAATGACGAACGGAACGGACATTCTTGACGCCGTCGTCATCGGTGCCGGTTGGGCGGGGTTAGGCGTCAGTCATGCGCTCACGCAGCGCGGTTTGCGTCATAGAGTGCTGGAGCGAGGTCGCATCGGTGAGACCTGGCGGACCCAGCGCTGGGACTCCTTTCGGGTAAACACACCTAACAGCCAAACGGTCATGCCCGGGGATAGCTATGTCGGCCCCGATCCCGACGGTGCGATGACAAGCAGCGAGTTTGTCGCGCTGTTGGAGGACTATGCGGACCGGTATGGCCTCCCGGTGGAAACCGGTACGCCGGTGACCGACCTTGTTGCGAGCGACGGCCTGTACCGGCTGGCCATTCCGGGCGGCGCCGTGTGGGCGAGGAATGTGGTGATCGCCAGCAGCAACCAGAATTGCCCGACGCGCCCGACTTTCTCTGCCTTGTTGCCACCCGAAGTCCAACAGATTGATGCATCGGCCTACCGCAACGCATCTGCTCTCGACAGTGGAGCCGTGTTGGTGGTGGGTAGTGCCCAGTCGGGCGGCCAGATCGCCGAGGACTTGGTCCGGGCGGGGCGAACTGTGTTTCTTGCAACGGGCCGAGTCGGCCGGCTGCCGCGAATGTACCGAGGTCGTCACATCTCGGTCTGGATGGTTCTTACCGGACTGATAGATGTGACGCGGAGCGAAATCCTTCAACAGGGACCCATCCTAGGAAGGCCGCTGACAGGAGCGCTCCATACGATCAGCCTGCAGTCCCTCAGTGCGCAAGGCGTTGTCTTGCTGGGTCGGCTCACGGGCGTCGACGACGGCCGCCTCTCGTTCAGCGACGATGCGGAAGCGCATGTTCGCCTTGGAGACGAGGGCTCCGCTAGAATTCGAAACCAGATCGACGACTACATCGCGCGCAACGGGATCGATGCCCCCAGCGCTGAGCCGGATCCGGCCGAGGTGATTGCCGCGGTCCTGCCGAATCCAGCAATCCGATCACTTGACCTCGCCGCGCGAGGGATCACAACGGTGATCTGGTGCACCGGGTTCAGAGGGGATTTCGGCTGGGTGCGCGTTCCCAATGTGCTCGATGCACAAGGCCAGCCATTGTACGAGAACCGGTTCACGAGCGCCCCTGGCGTCTATTTTGCCGGCCTGCCTTTCGCGATCTCGCGGCGGTCGGGCACAATATTGGCAATCGCGGAGGAAGCAGCCCTGTTGGTCGAAGATATCCAGCGTCGTTTAGACGCCGCCTCCGACGTCCCGATTTAGTGATGCAGACTCTAAGCGAGTATATGCGCGCGTTCGTAGGGCATCTCGCTGTTACATCGCGGTGACAAAAACACCGCCACGGTGGCGTCAACCGGTTACCAAGGGCAGCGAATATCTCCGGCTTCTGGGAGTGGCGTGTCAGCGTCCCCAGAGGCTGCGTGGGCGCGTCGCCGGTTGGCTGTTAGCGCGGCGACTGGATCGCTCCACGCCTCGCAAGCGGGATAGCGAAATCTCGTGAAGGCAAGGTCAAGCTGCGTTCTTCGTTCTGAATCGGCGACGGGCGGCAGCTGGGAGAGATGGATGCCATGCACGTTGGGCGTCTGGAAGTTGGCGGGGCATGGGCGGCGCGAGGCAGCCCGCGCGCACGCGCCTGGCCGGGCGGTGCAATGACCGCGCAGCGCCGCCTCGCAGCGATCCTGGCTTGCGACGTGGTCGGCTATTCGCGCCTGATGGAGCGCGACGAGCGCGGCACGCTCGAGCGGCTCAAGACATACCGCAAGGACCTCCTCGAACCGCTGGTCTCTAAGCATCAGGGCCGGATCGTCAAGCTCACCGGCGACGGCATGCTGTGCGAGTTCGCGAGCGTCGTCAACGCGGTGACCTCGGCGATAGCGATCCAGCAGGCTTTGGCAGAACACGAGGCGGAGACGCCCGAGGAAGAGCGGATTCGCTTCCGCATTGGCGTCAATCTCGGCGACGTGGTCTGCGAGGAGGACGGCGACCTCTACGGCGACGGTGTCAACATCGCCGTCCGCCTCGAAAGCATCGCCGATCCCGGCGCCGTGGTCGTCTCGGGCACCGCCTACGACCACCTTCAGGGCAAGCTCGACGGCGGCTTCACGCCGCTCGGCGACCTGCGCCTCAAGAACATCGAGCGGCCTGTGCGCGCCTATCGCGTCGAGACCGACGCCAGCGCCTCGGTGGCTGCACCGCCTCCCCTGCCCGCGAAACCCTCGATCGCGGTTCTGCCTTTCACCAACATGAGCGGCGACCCCGACCAGGAATACTTCGCCGACGGACTGGTGGAGGACATCATCACGGGATTGAGCCGGGTGAACTCCTTCTTCGTGATCGCCCGCAACTCGTCCTTCACCTATAAGGGGCGGGCGGTGGACCTGCGCCAGGTCGGGCGCGAGCTGGGCGTCCGCTACGTGCTCGAAGGTAGCATCCGCAGAGCAGGATCGCGGGTGCGTATCAGCGGGCAGCTGGTGGACGCGATCAGTGGGCACCATGTCTGGACCGACCGTTTCGAGGGCGACGTGAGCGACATCTTCGACCTGCAGGACAAGGTGACCGAGAGCGTCGTCGGTGCGGTCGAGCCGAGCATCCGGCTGCAGGAGATCAAGCAAGCGCGCATGAAGCCGACCGACTACATCGGCGCCTACGACCTCTACCTTCGTGCGCTGCCGCGATTCTACAGCATGACGCGCGAAGGCTTCGCCGACGTGCGCCGGCTCACCAACGAGGCGCTCAGCATCGACCCAGGCTTCACCCTGGCGAAGGCACTCGGTGCCTATATCCGCAGCCTGTCCGTAAGTCAGTGCTGGCACGAGCCCGACGATATCCGCGTCGCCGTGCGCATGGCCCGCGAGGTGCTGGCGGACGCGCGAGACGACCCGACAAGCTTACGCTTCGCCGCGCAGGTGATCGCCTACAGCGCCAAGGATTACGAGACGGCGCTGGACACGATCGAACGGTCGTTGCTCCTGAACCCCAATTCGGCGCAGGGCTATACGGGCAGCGGCTGGGTGAACGCCCATTCCGGCCGCCCCCTCGTCGCGATCGAGCACTTCCACAGGGCAATGCGGCTGAGCCCGGTCGACCCCGAGAAGGGCATCGCGCTCTCCGGCATCGGGATGAGCTACCTGATGCTCGAACGCTACGAGGAAGCGCTGGCTTGGGGAGAACGAGCGCTGCGCGAGATGCCGAATTACGGCTCCTCGCACCGGGTGGTGATCATGGCGCTGGTCAAACTCAATCGCCCGGACGAAGCGCAGGCGGCGGCACGGCGGCTGATGGAGGCGTTCCCGACCTACACGCTCGGCCTGCAGAGGCAGATCAACCCGTGGCGGGACAAGGTATTCGCCGAGCGCTACGTCGAGGCGCTGGGTATTGCCGGCGTGCCGGAGTGATCGTCGCGTCGCCGCTGCCAGCGTAGAATCGGCGACTGCTGGTGTTCGCAGTTTTACACCGAAGTGGCGCGCCGGACGAGATGAAACTGGGCACTCCTATGTCATTGTTTCTCCTATATAATATCCGAAGGGCCAATCTGGTTCGGCGGCACTGCCCAATCGGCCCTTTAACCGTCACCAGGTCGGAGATAGGATGGCTGTGAACATTGTGCAGCCAGCACCTTCAACAATCGTCAAGACCTTCCCGCCACGCGGTCCAATGCAGCAGTTCCGATTTGCGGACAGCACTGCCTTCGGTCAAGCTCGGAGAAATCCTTGTGAAGCTCGCCGGCCTGGAGAACCCGCCGAAGCAGTTCGTGGCGGGCGGTAACGCCATATCAACGGTGGTCCCTGTTCTGGAGCAGCGCCTCACTGAGTTGCATGCCTATGAAGAGCTGTCCAAGTCCACGGGCGGATCGTTCTAAAACCGCGACGCTGACAGGAACGTCAGGCCGTCTCCGGGGCTTTGGCTCTCGCCAGGTCCTGCAGGAACTCTTCCATCAAGGGCTTGTCGCCGAACCGGCGATAAGCCCTTTCCGCTTCCAGCGAAAATGCCGGATGGGCCTCAACAAGGCTCGCCATGGTTGCCTGCGCCTTTTCAAGCTCTCCGCTTCCACCCTGCAACGCGGCTTGGATGAGAAGGCAATTCGCATCGCGGGGCGCTCTGACAAGACACTCGCTGATGACCGTGGCCGCCTCTTCGCGGCGGCCATCGGCATAAAGCGCCTGACCATGCACATAGGCATAGTATTCCGGTGCCATGGGGTGCAGTCGGCGCGCCCGCTCCGCATTGGCGACAGCGTCCGGATAGTCTCCGAACCGGACCTGCGCTTTGGCCAGCGCCATCATACTGTCGGGGTCGTTGGGGTTCAGTTCGACCGCGCGCTGCGCCGCCTGAAGTCCGCCGGAATAGTCCGCCTGCAGTGCGAGTCCGAAACTGATCACCTGATATCCAAAACCGAGATTGGGATCGAGCCGCACGGCCTGCCGCGCTTCGCTGAGGCCCAAATCCAGCTCGGGCGCGGCGGCCTGACCGCCGGGCCTTTGCGCCACTTCGGCGATATAGGTCAACGCCAGGCCTGCGCGGGCTGCGGCATAAGCAGGGTCCATTTCCAGGGCGCGCTGATACAGGCCACGGGCTTCGAGAATAGCGTGCTGGTCAGTGGCGCCGTGCCGGTAACGGCCTCGGGCCTGCAAAACGAGATCATAGGCCTGCAGATTATCCGTCGGCCGCAGCGCCGCCGCTGCCGCTTCGCTTCGGCCGATATAGGGCGCGAGCTGGGCAACGATTTCCGTGGTGAGTTCGCTCTGGACGGTGAAAACGTCGGCAACCTTCCTGTCGAAGCTGCGCGACCATAGGTGTGCCCCCGTCCCGACATCAATCAGCTGCGCCGAAACGCGGAGCTGGTCGCCTTCCCGGCGCGCGCTGCCTTCAACCACGTAATCAACGCCAAGCTTTGCCCCGAGCTTGCGTACATCCATCTCCTGACCGCGCACGGCATAAGTGGAATCGCGGGCGATGACCTGAAGCTCGGGATTACGGGCGAGCGCCGTGGTCACGTCCTCGGTCAGTCCGTCCGCAAAGTAAGGCTGGTCAACGCTGCCGCTCATGGTCGCGAACGGCATGACGGCAATCGAGGGTCTGGGGTCTTCACGGGTCTGGTCGAGAGAGAGTGCAGCCGGGATGCGGCTCACCATCGCTGCCAGCGGAAGAGGTGAAATCTGGGTGCCGATGAGAATGAGAGCGATGGCAGCAACGCCATAAGACCAGCGCGCCGCGCTGCCGCGCAGGACATGTGGCACCTGCCGCCAGATCGACCAGGGAGGGCCTGCTCGCCTCACGCGGTACACTTCAAGCATCTCGGGAATATTCTTGGCGCGCCTGCGGCCGACTCGGGCGAACCGATCGCCGCGATTGCGCTCGGCAGCCATCACCACAGCGCCGCTGACGAATATCTGACCGGGCTCGGTCATGGCCTCAAGCCGGGCCGCGACGTTCACCCCATCCCCATAGACATCCCCTTTGTCCTCGATGACATCACCGAGGTTGATGCCGATGCGCAGCTTAAAAGGCCCATCGTCAAAGCCCTGCTGGATGGCAAGCGCCGCATCAACGGCTTCGTTCACGCTCGGGAACATTGCAAGGAAGCCGTCACCCGTCGTTTTGAAGGTGGTTCCACCATGGCGGGCAACGGTGGGGTCGATCAGGTTGTCAAAGACGGTACGCAGCTCTGCATAAGTGGAAGACTCGTCCTCTGCCATCAGCCGGCTATAGCCGACGATGTCAGCGGCCATGATTGCCGCGAGCTTGCGTTGCATTTCAGTCTCCCAACGGAGTGGCCTGGCACGGGGCCGGGCACCGCTGACATATAGTGCGCCGCGATGATTCAGATTAGTCCCGCAATTCGGGATGCGGTTATCAATACAGCTCACAAATGCGTGAATATTGAGACTGGTCCGTCAGCGGTCGGTCCGACGGCATCTGCTTCGGCTGGAGCCGCCCGTCGCCTCACCCGATGACGGCGACGCGATACAGATGGGCAGCTTCTGCCTTGTATTCTAGAGCCTCGTTTCTCCGCGCAAGGGATCGTCACTCGCAGGAGCCGAGACGTGTGGCGGGTCGGAGCGATGCCGACCGCCCGGTCCGCGGCCATGAATAGTGAAGGAGCGCACGTCTGATGAGGGCGCGCAGATTGGGCAGCCGTTGGACTGGTGAGCGATTGGGATTACATTTGGCGCGCCGGACGAGATGAAAATGGGCACCACTATGTCATTGCCGCGCCTATTGATTTCCGAAATCGTCGCTCGGAATGGAAGGTTCGCCCTGCGCGCCATAAGCAGACGAAGAATGGAGCCCGGCACCGCTGCAATGGGCGCCGGCCCTCCCCACACTCGAACTCCGAAAATCCCCGAAATGTGTTGCGGCCAAGCGCTACAAGAGCGATAATCAGTGCCCGAACGGAATGACGCAGACGGCTTCGTTTGCCGCGGGGCTGGTAGCGGCCCGAGAAGGGCAAATCAGGGAGTTCGCCATGCACAATGTCTCTCGGCGAAAAGCCATTCACCTCGTTCTGGCGGTCGCAGCCGCCCTGTCTGCGACCTCGATGCCCTCTTTTGCCACGGAAGCGGTGCCGCTGGCGATCAAGGGTTATGACCCGGTCGCCTATTTCACCACCGGAAGCCCCACGCGCGGGCTGCCGGAGATCGAGTACGAATGGGACGAGCACCGCTACCTCTTCGCGAGCGCCGAGCATCGCGAGCTTTTCAAGGCCGATCCAGTTCGCTACGCGCCGCAGTTCGGAGATTTTTGTGCAATGGCGCTGGCCTTGGGCGAGGTGGACGAGGCCAACCCCGAGTACTGGCTGATCAGCGACGGCAAGCTTTATATTTTCGGCAAGCCGGCCCCGATGGGACCCGCGCTCTTTCAGCAGGAGCTTGCTGCGAACATCGCGAAGGCCAATCAGAACCGCGCGCTACTTCAAGAACATTAGCGGTTCATTCTCTCGGCCGGGGGCATGTCGCCAGTGACAGGGTAGAGGCCGGCCTTGCGGAATCCGTCGCGCAGATGTTCGAGATCGCCAGAGCTTAGAAACTTGTTTCCGAACTCCTGCGGATCGAAGGTTGGGTCGATGCGGCGTATTATCGTCACGACACGCGCAGCGTCCTCCGCTCGGTTGTGTTGTGCATATGCGGCCGCCAGTAAGATACGGCTGAAGTTCGCGTCTGCGGTTGTTCGAAGATTAAGTTCAGCCTGTTCGATCGCCGCGTCGTAGCGCCCTTTCAGATAGTAGGCCAGGCTCAGCGCAAAGCGATCGATCGCATTGAGATCGGGGTCGATACGCTGCGCCTGCTCCAAGGCCTCGATCGCCGCATCCGTCTGTCCCAGCCACAACAGGATGGTGCCGCGCCCGGCGAGGCCGTGGGCATCGTTTGGATTGATCGCAATGGCGCGCTCGATCTCCGCCTCTGCCTCGTTGTATCTCTGACGAAAGAGGTGGATGTGGCCGAGAGTGATGCGCGCGCGCACTTCGGAATCATCAAGTCTCAGCGCCTTGATTGCCAGTTCCTCGGCACGGCTCAGGAAGGCGGTTGGCGATTCCGCCCAGCCCATCGAGCTGGCAAGGTGATAGGTTTCGGCAAGTGCCGCATAGGCAGCAGCGTAGTTCGGGTCAAGCTCGATAGCGCGTTTGAGCAGGGCGCGCGCCTCCACATTGTTTGCGTGCGTCGGGCGCTGCAATGCCGGCCTGGCGCGCAGCACGTAATCATAGGCTGCGAGATTTTCGGTTGGCTTTGCGAACACCCGATTTTGTTCGATCTGCGTCACGCGAATCGCCAGGACTCTGACAATGTGAGTGACAATGTTGTCCTGCAGCGCAAACACGTCCGCCAGCGCCTCCTCGAAGCGTCCAGACCAAAGCACTCGTCCCTGCCTTGTGTCGACGAGTTGCGCGATGACCCGCACACGGTCGCCGGTCTGGCGAACGCTGCCTTCGACCAGATAGCTGACGGCGAGACCGCGGCCGATCTCCTCCGGGCTTGCGGGCGTTCCCTTGTAGGGGAAGACAGCGTTCCACGACATCACGGTCAGCGCGGAGAACCGACCCAGTGCGTTGATAATATCCTGCGTCAACCCATCCGCGAAATGCTCACGAGCCGAATCGTCGCTGTGGTTCAGGAACGGGAGAATGGCGATCGCGGGTTTCGTGCCAACTTCAGCACTTTTTGTGAATGGATCGCCAGAGCGCAGACTGCTGAGAAATTTCCACTCAGAGCCAAGACCGGTCCACAGCGCGCCTACAATAAGCAAAATCATCAGAGCCAGAGCGGCGAACAATCCCCGGCGCCAGCCGGCAAGCGCCGGAGCGGCCGAGGCGTCGAGCCGCACGCGAAAGGCGCGCACCGGCCGAGCGATGTTCTTGAGCTTCTGTTCGCCGATGTCCTCAAAGGCAATGTCGAGCTTGCCTTGCGCGTCTTCCTGCACGCGGCCCGAGACGCAGATGCCGCCAGGCTCCGCGAGCCCCTCCAAGCGAGCCGCCACGTTGACGCCATCTCCGAAAATGTCATCACCCTCGATGATGATGTCGCCGACATTGATGCCGACGCGGAACTCGATACGTTGTCCTGCCGGCGCCGCGACATTGCGTTCCGCCATGCCGCGCTGGATCTCGACGGCGCAGCGCACGGCCTCGACCACACTCGCGAACTCGACCAGCATCCCATCGCCGGTGGTCTTGACAATCCGCCCGCGGTGTTCGTTGATCTTTCGGTCGACCAGAGCACCCCGATGCGCCTTCAGCTGGGCGAGCGTACCTTCCTCGTCGTTGCCCATCAGCCGGCTGTAGCCGGCGATGTCGGCCGCTAGAATGGCCGTAAGTCGCCGCTCAACATGCTCGATTGACAATCTGACTCTCCCAGCGCGGAGTAGCCCACCACATCGGCAGCAAGAATGGCAGTAAGCTCGCCATCCACGACGGCGTTTTTTAAGACCACTTATGCCCGAGGAATGCACCGTAGCAGAAGTCGGCCGCATTGTATCGCCGCAAGGCCCCTGCTGTGCAGGCACCGGAAGGTCTGGAATGGATCGATATCGTTGAAAAAGTCGAACGGTGCCCCGCGAGATGCCGTTTGCCCAACGTTGGCGGAATGACTTTCCGGGGACGTGCGGTCTACGAAATGAACTTGCGCCGAAACCGCGCGCTCTCGCCATTCCGAGAAAGTCATTTCAGCGCACTATAGACCAAGTAACGTCTGCGGATTTTTTCAACGATATCGATCAAACCGGACGTCGCGCTACACGATTTTGGAATGTACATCCAATTGGCGCGCCCGAAGAGATTCGAACTCCTGACCCCCAGATTCGTAGTCTGGTGCTCTATCCAGCTGAGCTACGGGCGCGCAACAGGCCATGCTTTGCATAGCCCCCGCGATCCGATCGTGACGACCGGCCGCGAATGTGGAGTGTTCCCTAGCGACTGAATTTCGGAAAAGCAAGCCGATCCGGCAAAAGTTTTGCTGTTCGCGCACTGGCCGGTTCTTTGTTCCGCGCAATTGCGGACGAAAACCGTTGCGCACTTTTCCTGGAATTGCTCCCGATCAGGGAATTGCTCCGGATCAGGCTGGGCGGCGCAGACTGCTGCGGGCCTGGTCGAGCCGGACCGGCTGGTCGGGAATGGTCACCGCGAAGGTGGTGCGGCCGCCAACGCTTTCGACAAGCTCCACCGTGCCGCCATGGGCGCGGATCAATTCATAGGCGATCGCCAGGCCAAGCCCGGTGCCGCCGCTGCGGGCCGAACCGCGGAACGCGGCGAACAGGTTTTCGCGCGCCTTCGGCGGCAGGCCTGGTCCAGTGTCGGTGACGATGATGCGGCTGACGCTGCCCAGGCGCTCGGCAGACACCGCCAGCCGGCGTACCAGAGCGCTCTCCTGGTCCGCCGCCATCGCCTGCACGGCGTTGCGGCAAAGATTGGTGAGCACGCGGAAAAGCTGATCGGAATCGGCATCGACCTCGAAGGCCAGATCGACGGCATTGACGAATTCGATGCCGCCTTCGGTGTCGAGCAGGCCGTGGACGTCATCGACCAATTGGCGCAGTCGCAGCCTGCGGCGCGAAGGCGGCGGCTCCTGCGTGCGGCCATAGGCAAGCACGCCTTCCGAATAGGAAACGGCACGATCGAGCGCGCGCAGCAGTTTCGGCGCGAAGGCCTGCACGGTCGGGTCCTTGACCAGGCGCAGGCGGTCCGAAATCAGCTGCGCCGAAGCCAGGATGTTGCGCATGTCGTGGTTGATCTTCGACACGGCGAGACCGAGGTCGGCGAGGTGCTTCTGCTCGGCGAGCATCTTCTGCAAGCGCTCCTGCATCTGCGAGAGTTCGCGCTCGGCGACGCCGATCTCATCCGCTCGGGCTGCAGGACGGATAATGCGCCCGGGATCGTCGGGCGCCTCTGAGAAGGACAGCATCGAGCGCGTCATCGTGCGGATCGGACCGATCATGATCAGGTCAATGGCGGCATAGACCAGCATGGCGGTGAACAGCGAGATCAGCAGCGAGACGAAGGCGACGTTGCGCGAATAGATCAGCATGGCCTTGCGCAGGCTGTGATCGGGCATGATCAGTTCGAACTCCTTGTCGCTCTCGCCGACCGGGCCGAACACGCGCAACATGCGGTTGCCGCCGAAAAACAGCGTATCGAGGGCGCCCGTCATGCCGCTGACCATGCCGACATTGGCGATATCGATGTGCTCGTCGACATGCGGCGGCATCTCGGCCACGACGAGAAGCCGCGAGACGCCGCCGTCGCGCACGGCGATCGCCTTGGCGCCGATCGCCATCAGCACGTCGTTCTGGGCGGCGCGCGACAGCGAGGCGGGATCGCCCTGCACCAGCACGATCGACACGGCGGCAGCGGTGCTCAGCCGCTCCTTCAGCCAACTCACCCGATAGCTGGCGATCCAGGGCAGAAAGATCAGGATCTCGGCAAGGAGCACGAAAACGATGGTGAGCAGCAGCAGCTTTGTCGACAAGCCACGCGACAAGGGCACCGCACGGGGCACGGTGCGGGACACCGTCCCGGCGGCGGTCTTCGCCGGATCGACCGTTTCATCCGCGGATGGGACTTCGCTCATGCTGCTCTTGTCTTCACGATCACTTGATCAGCTGAGATTAGGCGATTGCAGCTTTTTTGCCAAATTCATCCTTGGTCGAAACATCGGACCAGACCGTCAAGACTTCGGCCGTCGGCCTGACGGCGCTGGATTGACTTCCAAAATCCTTCTTTCTATAAGCCCGCTCACGCTCGGGCCATTCGTCCCGGCGCGGTTTCGATCGCGCCAAAACCGGCCCGGCAAAGCTCCTGTTACAGAGTGACAGAATCAAGAAGGGCCGCACCCCGCGGTATTAAAACAAATGAAGCGTACCTACCAACCGTCCAAACTCGTCCGCAAGCGCCGGCACGGTTTCCGTGCCCGCATGGCCACCAAGGGTGGTCGCGGCGTCGTCGCAGCCCGCCGCAACCGCGGCCGCAAGCGGCTCAGCGCCTGAACGGAAGACGAGATCGTTGCCCGCCACCGGCAAGCCAGTGGGACCAAATCCCAAGCGGCTTCTGAAGCGCGCGGAATTCCTGGCCGTCCGGCGTGGCGAAAAGCGCCGTGGGCGGCTTTTTCTCGTCGAGGTTCTCGACCGCGGCGACGATCTGTCGCCGCGCGTCGGCTACACCGTCACCAAGAAGGTCGGCAACGCCGTGGTGCGCAACCGTGTAAGGCGGCGGCTCAGGGAAGCCATGCGCACGCATGCGGCAGATGACATGGCGCCTGGCAATGACTATGTCATCGTCGGGCGCGAAGACGTGCTTGCCATTCCGTTCGGCCAATTGAAGGCCGAACTCTCCCGCCGATTGCGCGGAACACGATAGGCCAAGGGCTTTCGATGGAAAACAACCGGAACTTCTTCATCACCATCGCGCTGTCGGTGCTGATCCTGACGCTGTGGCAGGTGTTCTATATGAACCCGCGCGTCGAAGCACAGCGCGAGGCGGCCCGCATCGAAGAGCAGCGGGTGGCTGAGCAGAAGAAGGCGGCCGAAGGCGCCAATCCCGGCGGCACGGGAACGCCGGTGCCGCCGCAGGGCGCCATTCCCAGCGCGCCCGGCGGCGAAGTCGTAACGGCGGCCGGCCGCGATCAGGCTCTGGCGGCGACGGCACGCGTCAAGATCGACACGCCAAGCCTCGAGGGCTCGATCAACCTCACCGGGGCACGCCTCGACGACCTCAAGCTCAAGCACTACACGGAGACGGTCGACAAGAACTCGCCGGAGATCGAGTTGCTCAATCCGTCGGCGCTGCCTAATGGCTATTTTGCCGAGATCGGCTTTGTCGGCAACGACAAGACCGGCGCGGTGCCAGGTTCGGACACGGTGTGGAAGGTTGACGGCAATGCGACGCTCACGCCGTCGAGCCCGGTGACGCTGACCTATTCGAATGACAAGGGCCTGACCTTCAAGCGCACCTTCTCGGTCGACAACGACTACATGTTCACGGTTTCCGATACGGTGCAGAATTCGGGTGCTGCCGCCGTCTCATTGTTCAACTATGGCCGCGTCACACGTTTCGACAAGCCGGCCGTTGCCAGCATCTATGTGCTGTTCGAAGGCCTGATCGGCTTCACCGGCGAGGAAGGCCTGCAGGAACACAAATACGCGTCCATCGAAAAGGACAGGGAATTCAAGCCAGGCAAGTCGACCGACGGCTGGCTGGGCATCACCGACAAATACTGGGCGGTGACGCTGGTGCCGACCGAGAAGCAGCCGTTCCAGCCGCGCTATGCCTATTTCGAGGATGGCCGGCACCGCTATCAGTCCGACTTCCTGACCGACCCGATCAATGTCGAGGCCGGCCAGTCGGCGACCGTCGAGACCGAGGTCTTCGCCGGCGCCAAGGAGGTTGGCAAGATCAATGCCTATGCCGAGGACCGCCACATCAAGCGGTTCGACCTGTTGATCGACTGGGGCTGGTTCCATTTCATCACCAAGCCGATGTTCTGGCTGATCGACACGCTTTACAAATTCTTCGGCAATTTCGGCCTGGCGATCCTCGCCACCACCGTCATCGTCAAGGCCATCTTCTTCCCGCTCGCCAACAAGTCCTATGCGTCGATGGCGAACATGAAGAAGGTGCAGCCCAAGATGCTGGAGATCCGCGAGAAATATGCGGACGACAAGATGAAACAGCAGCAGGCGATGATGGAGCTCTACAAGACCGAGAAGATCAACCCGATCGCCGGCTGCTGGCCGGTGGCGCTGCAGATCCCGGTCTTCTTCGCGCTCTATAAGGTGCTCTACATCACCATCGAGATGCGGCACGCGCCGTTCTTCGGCTGGATCCAGGATCTGGCCGCACCAGACCCGACCTCGATCTTCAACCTGTTCGGCCTCATTCCAATCACCCTGCCGCACATGCTGATGATCGGCGTCTGGCCGCTGGTCATGGGCGTGACGATGTTCCTGCAGATGCGCATGAACCCGACGCCGCCGGACCCGACGCAAGCTGCGATCTTCACCTGGATGCCGGTCATCTTCACTTTCATGATGGCGGGCTTCCCCGCCGGCCTGGTCATCTACTGGGCCTGGAACAACCTGCTGTCGATCCTGCAGCAAGGCGTAATCATGAAGCGCCAAGGCATAAAGATCGAGTTGTGGGACAATCTGGTGGCCCTGTTCCGCAAGAAACCCTCGCCCGCGGAATAGCGGGCACCCCGACCCCCATATCGAATTTGCAAAGACCCCGGTTCGTCCGGGGTTCTTTGCTATGGGAGATCACATTTCGCCGGCGGCGAAACTTTGGCTTGCCACGCTCCGTTGCTGCTCAGGTGCCATACTACGGTGACGGCTTCCGGCGCGCTGGCGCCGGTGCTTGGGAGGCCGTACCGGCGACCGGGGTCCCGTCATCCTTCGCGGGACCCCGGTTTCTAGATTGACGTTTCGAGCCCTGCGCGGCCGCGACTTGCCCTGACGGATAGGCAAGAGCGCGCTTCCGAAGCGTTATTCCACGACCGCGCTGTGATCGACCTTGGCCGGCGTGGAAGGCTTGCGCAACAGCAGAACCAGCGGGATGGCGGCAAGCGACAGGATCATCATCAGCTTGAAGTCGTTCATATAACTGATGATCGTCGCTTGCAGCGTGACCACGCCATCAAGCGCGGCGCGGCCGGCGGCACTGTAAGGGTTCATTGTCTCAGAGATCGCCGGGTTGCTGAACGCCTGATTGTAGGGCGTCACATAGGTGGCGATGTTTGCGTGGTTGATCTGCACGTTCTGCGTCAAAAGCGCAGTAACGACCGATATGCCGACGCTGGAGCCGATGTTTCGCGACAGATTGTACAGCCCCGTCCCTTCCGCACGCCGCTCCGGCGCCAGCGTAGCGAAGGTGATGGTGGTGAGCGGAACGAACAGGAAGCCGAGCCCCGCGCCCTGGATGAAGCCGGTGCTGATGATCGTCCATTGCGATACGTCCGGGGTCCAGCCGGTCATGTCATACATCGCCCAGGCGGTGACCAGCAGGCCGGTCAACAGCAGCCAGCGTGTATCCACCTTGCCGACCAGCCTGCCGACGAGGAACATGCAGGCCATGGTGCCAAGTCCGCGCGGTCCCATGACGACACCGGCCGTTACCACCGGATAGCCCATCAGCGTCTGCAGATAGGGCGTCATCAGCGCCAGCGAGGCCAGATAGGTGATGCCGATGATGAAAATGAAGACCATCCCGACCGCGAAATTCCTGTCGAGGAAAAGCCGGGGATTAACGAACGTATTGCGGGCGGTGAAGGTGTGGACGAGGAAGATGTAGAAAGCCGACGCGCAGATCAGCGCCTCGACGATGATCTCGGATGACGAGAACCAGTTGAGCTGCTCGCCGCGATCGAGAAACATCTGCAGCGCCGCGATGGTGATGCTGAGCATGCCGAAGCCCAGCCAGTCGAGCCTTGCCTTGATGTCCGTCTTGGTTTCCTGGACGAACATCGACACGCCGGCGAAGGCCAGCATGCCGATCGGGACGTTGATGTAGAAGACCCAGCGCCAGCTGACATTTTCGGTCAGCCAGCCGCCTATGACCGGTCCGAGCACCGGTCCGACCATGACGGAAACGCCGAACAGCGCCATGGCCGAGCCGCGCTCTTCGACGTTGTAGATATCGAGCAGGATGCTTTGCGACAGCGGCACAAGAGCCGCGCCGAACAGGCCCTGCAGCAGCCGAAAGCCAACGATCTGCGGCAGCGACTGCGCGAACCCGCAAAGCACGGACGCGACCACGAAGCCGGTGATCGAGGTCAAAAGAATGCGCTTGCGGCCAAAACGATTGGCAAGGTAGCCGGAAGGCGGCGTCATCACGGCCGCCGCGACGATGTAGGAGGTGAGCACCCAGTTGATCTGGTCGGCGCTCGCCGAAACGCTGCCCTGGATATAGGGAAGCGCCACGTTGGCGATGGTCGTGTCCAGCGCCTGCATGATGACGGCCAGGATAACGCAGGCGGTGATGGCGCCGCGATTGGCGACCACCGATGCGCCACCTGTCGCGGACGCGTTGGTCATGACTTCTGCTCGAACCTGTCGATGAGGTTGGTGACGAAGTCCGGCAGGCCGCGCGCATGGCCGGTGTCGATGCCGACGACGACGCTCATTCCGCCCCGCAGCGGCGGTTTGCCCTGGGGATCGTCAATGGTCACGCGCATGGGGATGCGCTGCACGACCTTGACCCAGTTGCCGGTGGTGTTCTGCGCGGGCAGCAGCGGGAAGCTCGACGACGAGGCGGGGCTGATGCTGGCGACCGTGCCGTGCCAGACCGCGCCCGGATAGGTGTCGACGCTGATGGTCGCCGTCTGTCCCGGCCGGACATAGGTCAGCTCGGTTTCCTTCGGCTCCGCCGCGATCCAGAGATCGGTCGCCGAAACCAGGCTGAATGCCGGCTGCGAAGCCGGCAAATACTTGCCGACCTGGAGCGCGTCGACATTGGTGACAATGCCGTCGAACGGCGCCTTGACGACGGAATCGCCGAGGTTGCGCTGGGCGTCGTCCACGGCCGACTGGGCCTGGAGGTAGAAGGGGTTCTTCTCCACGGGCTGGTTGGCGTCGTCGCCGAGCTGGGCAAGCGTCGCCTGAGCCTGGGCCTTGGCGACGGAGACTTTCTGGCGGGCGGCAACAAGGTCGTGCTGGGCGCTGTCGAAACTTGCCTTGGAGGCTGTGGAGGTCTTGAGCAGATCCTGCTGGCGCTGGAAGGCTGCCTCATAGTAGGGAATATCGGCCTCGGCCTGCTCGATCTGCGCCAGCGATTGCTGGTAACTCGCCTGCAAGGTCAGCACCTGGTTGCGCACCGTGCCGAGCTGGGCCTGGGCGGCGGCGAGAGCGGTTTCGAAGGAGGCCGGCTTCAGCCGAAAAAGCACCTGGCCCTGTTTCACCGCCTCGTTGTCGTGCACGTCGATCTCAACAACGGTGCCGGAGACATCGGTGGAGACACCGAGCGACTGGGCCTGGATGTAGGCATTGTCGGTGGTCATGACCTGGCCACCGACAACGTAGTAATAGCCGCCGACGACCAGCGCCACGGGGAGCAGAGCAAAAAGGATCGGCCGTGTCAGGCTGCGCCTTGGCTTGACCGGAGCGAGAGGCGCCACAGTGACCGCGGCTTGCTGCGGCTGCGGGGACGGAGCCTCCAGCGCCGACGGCTCGAGGGCAACCGGCGCTTCCAGTTCGTTATCATCAATGACAGTGTTGGCTCGCCTCTGCTCGCGCTCGCTGTCCAGCCGGATTATCTGGTCGCTCGCCCGATCCGCGGAAGGTTGATCCCCGGACGGCTTCTTTGGTGAGGTTGATTCAGCCATGTATTTTCTCCCGGTCGATGGCTGGCTGGGTGCAAGCCTCGAGCAGATTGGATTTGATCAGGGTCAGGGTTTGCAGCTGATACTGCTGGGCGTCGGACGCGCGCCAACGCGGCTCAAACCGCTTTCCAAGCAGGCGCGCGACATCGTGCAGCACGAAGCTGATGTTGGGTGTGGAGGACATGGCAGGGATAGCGGAGTCGGCGAGCAACTTTTCGTGAGCATGCTTATTATCATCATGCACATAATCCTGCTGGACGCGGTGCGCAAGATGGATTAGGCCGCCTGGAGCAAATGTCACATCGGCGGTGGCGCAAAGGAAGGACCGGTAAGGGGCCGGTGAAAACAAGGGGCCGGTGAAAAGATGACGATGAACTGGCTCAGAATCGCGACCGTGGCTGTCCTGTCGAGCTGTGCGTTTCCGGCCGCCGCCAAGGAGGCCGTCAGCTGTGGCGGGGCCGCGATGCTGGGCGGCGCGCAATTGAACTGCAGCCATGTCGAACCCAAGGCGCCGCCGCAGTTCTGCAGCTTTAGCTGGGCTTTGCACATGCCGACCGGCGATCAGAAGATCGTCGAGGGCAGCTTCCTTTTGCCGCCAGGCGCCGCGAATGTCAGCGTCTACCAGGGCAGTGGTTTCGACCGGTCGATGTCCGATCCGATCGTGATTTGCCGTGGCACGAAGTGAACATCGAAGCCATGCAGGGCGCGCTCATCGGGCGATTGGTGCTATGGGGCGGATCACGCTATTTTGAAGGGCGCTTGCGGATTTCGCCTGCGCGCGACTGCCAACCACTCGACGGACCTCGACATGGACGGACCCAACCCCAACATCAAGCATCCGATCCCGATGCACACGCGCGTCGGCTTCCTCAAGGGACTGGTCAACGCACCGAATATCGAGATCGGCGACTTCACCTATTATGACGATCCGGACGGACCGGACAAATTCGCCGAGCGGTGCGTGCTGCATCATTATCCGTTCATCGGCGACAAGCTGATCATCGGCAAATTCTGCGCCATCGCCGAGGGCGCGCGCTTCATCATGAACGGCGCCAACCACGCCATGTCCGGCTTCTCGACCTACCCGTTCAACATCTTCGGTCATGGCTGGGAACAGGGTTTCGACCCCAAGACGTGGTCGAAGGAAATACGCGGCGACACGGTGCTCGGCAATGATGTATGGATCGGCATGGAGGCGGTGATCCTGCCCGGCGTCGAGATCGGCCATGGCGCCATCGTGGCGGCGAAATCGGTCGTCACGCACGACGTGCCGCCCTATGCGATCGTCGCCGGCAATGCGGCCAAGGTGGTGAAGATGCGTTTCGACGACAAGACGATCAGGCGGCTTTTGATGGCGGCCTGGTGGGATTGGCCAGTGGACAAGATCAGCCGCAACCTCAACGCCATCCGAGGCGCCAATATCTCTCTTCTGGAGGCAGCGGTTTGAACGCGCCAGGCAACACGACAAGTGACAAGACCGTGATCGGCACCGAACTGTTCACGCAAGCGTGGATCTTCATCCGCGGCGTGCCGTCGATGAAGTTCCTGCCGCCGGAAGGGCCGCCGGAGATCGCCTTCGCCGGCCGTTCGAATGTCGGCAAATCATCGCTGATCAACGCACTGGTCAACCAGAAAGGGCTGGCGCGCACCTCCAACACGCCGGGGCGAACGCAGGAGCTCAATTATTTCGTGCCGGACGGGTTTTCGGGCGAAGGCGCCGACCTGCCGCCAATGGCACTGGTCGACATGCCGGGTTACGGCTATGCGAGCGCGCCGAAGGAAAAGGTCGACGACTGGACAAAGCTGGTCTTCGACTATCTCAAGGGCCGCGTGACGCTGAAGCGCGTCTATGTGCTGATCGACGCCCGCCACGGCATAAAGGCCAAGGACGACGAGGTGCTGTCACTGCTCGACAAGGCGGCGGTGTCCTACCAGATCGTGTTGACCAAGACCGACAAGATCAAGACGGCCGGCGTGCCGCGATTGATCGAAGAGACATTGGCGAAAATCAAGAAGCGGCCGGCCGCGTTTCCGTTCGTTCTGGCGACATCGTCGGAAAGAAACGAGGGCCTCGAGGATTTGCGCACCGCGATCGTGCTCGCCGCCAACGGCGGCTAGAGCAATTCCAGGAAAAGTGTGTAACGGTTTTCCGTCCGGAATTGCGTCAAAACAAAGAGATAGAGCAGTTCTTCGTTTCCGTTAAACGATGAACGGCTCTAGCGCAAAAAACAGGTTAGCGCTTGGCCTCCAGTGCAATCATCTGGTGGCTTTCTTCCTCGGCAAGCCTTTCGGTGCCGTAGGCCTTCAGGAACATGCCGACGCCTGACCTGACGATGTGGTCGATTTCGTCCGGGCTTGGAGCCTTGGTGCGGTAGGCGAATATGCACTGGCGGAAAAGACCGGCCAGGCACAGTTCGGTGAACTGATAGGCGGCAAGATCGACATCGTCGATCTTGAGCAGGCCGCGCTCGATGGCGGCATTGAGAAAGGCCACGACCTTGTCATGGCCGCGCTTCGGGCCGCGTTCGTAAAAGCGCGCGCCCATGTCGGGTATCCTGTCGGACGCGCCGATCACCGTGCGCTGCGCCTGGATGACCTTGGCCGAGGTGATCTTGAGGGACAGCACCTTGCCGAACTTCACCAGCGTCTCACGAAGATCGTCGGCGCGGTCGAGCATATCGTACATGTTCTTGAAGATCGTGCCGCGCTCTTCCTCGATCAGCGCCTCGAACAGCTCTTCCTTGTTGGCGAAATAGACGTAGATCGTGCCCTTGGAGACGCCGGCCTCGCGCGTGATGTCGTTCATCGACGCCGCCTCAAAACCCTTGTCGATGAAGACACGGCGCGCGCCCTCGATGATCTGACTGCGTTTGACCGGGTCCTGCCCGGCCGCCGGGCGGCCACGACGCAGGCCGTCCAGCACATCGCACTGGTCCTTGCCGGTGTCGGATAGTGTTTCGCCCATAAAAGTCACACCTCGCAAAATAATTCGAACCAACCGGTTCGATTGCCCTTGATATGGGCCCGTTTTAGCGCTAGGTCAATGCCCAGATCGAACCGAACGGTTCAGTGTAACAGATTTTCCTCATATAGACCTACTGAGAGATATCATGTCCTCGAACGCGCCCGTTACCGCCGAAGTCCGCCCATTCCCCAATGCCAAGGTCGCTCCGGCGACCGAAGCGCCGGAAGTGCCCGTCCAGCCCGCAATAAGCGCCCCGGCCGAGGCGCCAGCCAAGAAGAAGCGCTCGGTGCGCTCGCTTCTGCTGCCCATCATCGGGCTTGGGCTGCTCGGCGCCGGCGCCTGGTACGGCTACAATTACTGGACCGACGGCCGCTTCATGATCTCAACCGATGACGCCTATGTCCAGGCCGACATGGCGTTCATCTCGCCAAAAATTTCGGGCTATGTCGACCAGGTCAAGGTGAGCGAGAACCAGCTGGTGAAGGCCGGCGACCCGCTGCTGACCGTCGATGACGGCGACTATAAAATAGCCGTCGCTCAGGCAGAGGCGCAGATCGCCACGCTGAGCAAGACGCTCGACCGCATCGACGCGCAGACCGAGGCGGCGCGGGCCTCGCTGCAGCAGGCGCAGGCGCAAAAGACTGCCGACCAGGCCGCGACCGACAATGCAGCGCGTGCCCAGCAGCGCGCAGCACAGCTGCTCAAGACACATGTCGGCACACAGGCGCAGCTCGACGACGCCCAGACCGCCCTCGATCAGGCCAAGGCAGCACTTGTCGGCGCCGACGCGCAGATCGCCGCCGCGCAAGCCAATATCGGCGTGCTTCAGGCGCAGCGCGCGGAATCGGCGAGCACACTGGCCTCGCTGCAGCTCAGCCACGACAAGGCCGCGCGCGACCTGTCCTTCACCGTGCTCAAGGCGCCCTATGACGGCGTCGTCGGCAACCGTTCCGTCGAACAGGGCGACCTGGTCAGCCCCGGACAGAAACTTGCCGTTATCGTGCCGATGGACAAGCTCTATATCGTCGCCAATTTCAAGGAGACGCAGCTTGGCCGCCTGGTGCCTGGCGAAAAGGTCCGGATTTCGGTCGACGCGATCGACGGCCACGATTTCGAAGGCACGGTGTCGTCGCTGGCGCCAGCCTCGGGTGCGGTGTTCTCACTGCTGCCGCCGGAAAACGCCACCGGCAACTTCACCAAGGTCGTGCAGCGCGTGCCGGTGCGCATCGACGTGCCGGCGGATGTGCTGAAGACAGGCAGGCTGCGCGCGGGTCTCAGCGTCATCGTCGCCGTCGATAGCCGCACGGCGCCCGCCGCGACGACCAACTAGTACTTTGGGGGGCGGCTCAGTGGCCTGTTGAGCGCTGAGCCGCCCTGCCTGCCAGTTATTTGTTTTGACGCAATTCCGGACGGAAAACCGCTGCGCACTTTTCCTGGAATTGCTTAGGGAGGCCATGACATGGCAACCGCAACCATTACCGCCGGATCGGTGCCGGCCATCCCGGCTCAGACCGATCACATTCCGATCCGCCGCGTCATCGCCTTCCTGGCGATGGTGTTCGGCATGTTCATGGCGATCCTGGATATCCAGATCGTCTCGGCCTCGCTGGCCGAGATCCAGGCGGGCTTGAGCGCCAGTTCCGACGAGATCCCGTGGGTGCAGACCGCCTATCTGATCGCCGAAGTGGTCATGATCCCGCTGTCGGGTTTCCTCAGCCGGATGCTGTCGACACGCGTGCTGTTCACCATTTCGGCGGCAGGCTTCACCGCGGCCAGCGCTCTTGCCGCGACCGCGACCAATATCGACCAGATGATCGTCTACCGCGCCGTGCAGGGCTTCATCGGCGGCGGCATGATCCCGAGCGTCTTTGCAGCCGCCTTCACCATCTTCCCGCCGTCGCGCCGCGCCATCGTTTCGCCGATGATCGGCCTGGTGGCGACGCTGGCGCCGACCATCGGCCCGACCGTCGGCGGCTATATCAGCCACGCCATGTCCTGGCACTGGCTGTTCCTCGTCAACGTCGTACCCGGCATTCTGGTGACGACGGCCGCCTGGTCGCTGATCGACTTCGACAAGCCCAATCTCAAGCTGTTCAGCAAGTTCGACTGGTGGGGTCTTGCCGGCATGGCCGCCTTCCTGGGCTGCATGGAATATGTGCTGGAGGAAGGCCCCAACAATGACTGGCTGCAGGATCAGGGGGTGTTCATCTGCGCCATTGTCATGACCGTCGGCGCGGTGCTGTTCTTCTGGCGCGTCTTCACCGCCGAGGAGCCTATCGTCGATCTGAAGGCGTTCAGCAACATCAATTTCGCTTTCGGCTCGCTGTTCTCCTTCGTCGTCGGCATCGGCCTTTATGGCCTGACCTATCTTTACCCAGTGTTCCTCGGGCGCATCCGCGGCTACGATTCGATGATGATCGGCGAGGCGCTGTTCGTCAGCGGTCTGGCCATGTTCTTCACCGCGCCGATCTCCGGCATCCTGTCGAGCAAGATGGATCCGCGCATCATGATGATGATCGGCTTCTTCGGCTTCGCCACGGGAACCTGGTGGATGACGCATCTGACCGCCGACTGGGATTTCTATGAACTGCTGATCCCGCAGATCCTGCGCGGCTGTTCGATGATGCTGTGCATGGTGCCGATCAACAACATTGCGCTCGGAACCTTGCCACCAGAGCGGCTGAAGAACGCGTCGGGCCTGTTCAACCTGACCCGCAATCTCGGCGGCGCCGTCGGCCTGGCCGTCATCAACACGGTGCTGATCGACCGCAATGCCTTCCACTACGCCAGGCTCTCCGAGCATGTGCAGTGGGGCAGCGCGGCCGCGCAGGAGAAGCTGCAGAACATGACGCTCAACTTCGAACAGACCGCCGGGCTCGACGCCTCCAAGGCGGCGATCTCCAAACTGTCGGGCATGGTCCAGCAGCAGGCGTCGCTGCTGTCATTCATGGACGTGTTCTTCATGCTGACGGTGTTGTTCGCCACGCTGGGACTCTTCACCCTGTTCATCCGCAAGCCTGCCGCACAGGGCGGCGGTGGCGGCGGAGGCCATTGAGGCGCGCTGGATCCCCCGCCTGGCGCCCTCGCGCATGACCCCGAAAGCAATTTTCGGGGTCATGCGCAAAATCAGTCGTTGCAATGTTCTCACGCGCTCCGACAAAGTCGGGGTCGCAGTTATCCTCAGGCCGTGGCCGGCTTGAAGCTCAGCGCCACGCCGTTGATGCAGTGGCGCAGGCCGGTGGGCGGCGGGCCGTCGTCGAAGACATGGCCGAGATGGCCGCCGCAGCGCCGGCAATGGACCTCGGTGCGGGTCATGCCCAGGGACCTGTCCTGTGTCGTGCCGACGGCGTTGGGAATTTCCTGCCAGAAGCTCGGCCAGCCGGTGCCGGAATCGAATTTGGTCTCCGAGGAATAGACCGGCAATTCGCAGCCGGCGCAGGCGAAGATACCCTTGCGATGTTCGTTGAGCAGCGGGCTGGTGCCGGGATATTCGGTGCCTTCCTTGCGCAGCACATTGTAGGCCGCATCGGACAGGATGGCGCGCCATTCGGCGTCGGTCTTGGTGACCTCGAAAGTTTCGGCCGCTCGCGCATCCGGCGATCCGCCCATGCGCAGCATTGCCGCCGTTCCCGCCAGCAATGCCACGCCAGCGGCACCGCTCCAAAGAAAGTCGCGACGGGTCATCACCATTCCTCTATCTCTTTGTTGAGCATGATCTTTCCGAAAACCGGATTCCACTTTTCGGGATCATGCTCTGTTCCCTTGCCAAATTCGACCGTCACACGGAAATCAAAAGCCGGTGACGGCCAGCTCCTGGAAACGGGCACTCCGCACCGGCTCCAAGCCTGGAGCAACGATGCGGAGTGTACGCTTGCCGACGGCGCAGGTCACGGGAACACACCCACGCGATCGGCGAGGAGCCTTGGCCATACTTCGCTGGCAGCGGGCCTTTCGTTACATCTTCGGCAGAAGAACCTTGTCGATGACGTGGATGACGCCATTGGACTGCTCGACATCGGCGATGGTGACGTTGGCGACATTGCCGTTCTCGTCGGTCACGGTGACCTTGCCGCCGTCGGTCTTGAGCGTCAGCTCGCAACCGCCGGCCGTCTTGACCTTGTGGGCACCGCCATCGTCCTTGACCATCTTGGTCACATCCGCGGCAAGCGCCTTGGCACCGACGACGTGGCAGGTCAGGATCTTGACCAGCTTGTCCTTGTTTTCGGGCTTGAGCAAGGCCTCGACGGTGCCAGCCGGAAGTGCTGCAAAGGCTTCGTTGGTCGGCGCGAACACGGTGAAGGGGCCGGCGCTCTGCAGCGTTTCGACAAGGCCGCCGGCCTTGACGGCCGCGACCAGCGTCGTGTGGTCCTTCGAATTGACGGCGTTCTCGACGATGTTCTTGGTGGCGTACATGGCGGCGCCGCCGACCATCGGATTCTGGGCATAGGCCGCGGTGGCAAGAGCCGAAACGGCGACCGTACCGGCAAGCAAAAGGGTGGCGAATTTACGCATTGTTTCAATCTCCTCAGGTTATTGTTCGCCTCTTTCGGGAACACAGGGAGATACGAGGTGTAATCGGATGAGTTTCGGCGCTCAGCAAAAAATTTCATTTTATCGCAAACGCAAGCAGGATTTTTGAACGAACGACACCTCGCAATTTATGCTTGCGAGAGCGCGACGCAACAGAAGATAGACTTAGAATCTATGAATCTCAGCGGAAATGGGACTAGAGCCGTCAGATGCCCTTCAGATCACCCGCCGCGACCACGGGACCGGTCGGCTGGCCAGTCGGCGAACCGCCAGTCGGCTCGACGCTGACCGCGAGCACGGCGCCTTGCGCAAGCTTCTGCTGCACGGCTGGCGACACTGTGAGGTGCGTGGCCGCGCCGGCCGGGATGACGCCCATCGAGACCGGCTTGTTGTTGCCCTCGATCATCCACAGCTCGAAATCCTTGCCGGCGGCGCGCTCGCCCGAAACGTGGGAGAGGCCGACATCGTGCCTGGCCGCATCATAGACGACGAGATATTTGACATCGCTGCCGTCAGCGGCCAGCGAGGCGACAAGCCGCTCCTGCTCAACCGGCGGGCTGACATAGGGGACGGCGATATAGATCGCCAGCGCTGCCAGCGCCGCGGTGGCAAGGCCGCGCCAAAAACCGAGACTCGCCCAGAGGCCGGTCCGAGGTTCGGCGGACCTGGCTGGCGTCGAGGCAAACAGCCGCCGATCGATGGCCACCTTGACGGAAGCTGAAGGCTCCACCGCCGCATAGGCGTTGGCGAGAGGCGAAAAGTATACTTCCCAGGTATCGACGAGGCGGGCGAAGGTGGATTCAGTATCGACGCGACGGGACGCAATCTGGCGCTCATCGTTCGCCAGAACGCCAAGAACGTATTCGGCGGCAAGCAGGTCGTCGCCTCCACGTTCCGGTCCGTTGTCCTCTGCCAGCGTCATCTTTCCAGGCATTCTCTCAGTTTCAGCAGACTGCGCCGCAGCCAGGTCCGCATCGTGTTCAACGGCACGCCATGGCGCTCCGCCAGTTCGGCATAGCTTTCGCCATTCAAATAGGCGCCCCGGACGGCCGCCGCCCGGTCTTTTTCCAATTCATCGAGACAATGATAGATGCGCTCGGCTTCACCGCCCGCCACAACCATGGCCTCCGGTCCCGGCGCCGGATCGGCCACGTCGAGCGCGGCGTCGATATCTGCGGTGGGCTTGCGGCGCGCCCTGATGCGATCGATCGCATGATTGCGCGCTATGGCCACCAGCCAGGAGATCGGGCTCAGATCCGAGACAGCAAAGCGATCCGCCTTCGTCCATATCTTGACGAAGACCTCTTGCAGCGCCTCTTCAGCTTCTCCCCGGTCATTCAATACACGAAGGCAGACGCCGAAAAGTTTCGCGCTGGTCTGCCGGTAGAGCAGATCGAACGCGGCCCGATCCTTCATCGAAGTCCGGACAATCAGCTTGGTGATGTCCTGCGGCGTCATCGGCTGCCAAATTAGAAGATTGCAATGTATTTGCAACGGCCGAACGCTTCCATACGCCGGCATTTGTACTTCGATTGCCAAGGAAACTGCCGCAAGCTAGCTTTGCCAATGGTGGGGACGCAGGAATGTCGGTCGAACAAGCCCTGTGGGAGCATGATGCAACCGGCCTGGCCAGCCTAGTGCGCAAGGGCGAGATTTCGGCGCCGGAGCTTGTCGATGCGGCAATTGCCCGGGCCGAGGCCACGCGTGCGGATATCAACGCCATCGCCGAGCCGCTTTATGAGGCGGCGCGGGTGCGGGCGAAAACCATCGACAGCAATCTGCCGCTCGCCGGCGTGCCCTTTGCGATCAAGGATCTCGGCATCGCCATAAAGGGGGTGCCGACGCATTCTGGCAGCCGCATTCCTCCCTTCACCGCCGACTTCAACTCGGTGATGACCGAACGCCATCTGGCCGCCGGCCTTGTCCCGATCGCCACCAGCACCTCGCCCGAACACGGGCTGAGACTGATGACTGAATCGGCCGCTTTCGGCATTACCCGCAATCCGTGGAACACGGCGCATACCAGCGGCGGCTCGTCTGGGGGTGCCGCGGCGCTGGTCGCGGCCGGCGTCGTGCCTGTGGCGCATGCCTCGGACGGCGGCGGGTCGATCCGCGTTCCGGCCGCCTGCACCGGGCTGGTCGGGCTGAAAACCGCGCGCGGCCGCGTGCCGCTGACGCCGCTGGTCACCGAAAGCTGGTACGGCCTGGTCGTCGACCACGGGCTTGCCCGCTCGGTCCGGGATTCGGCCCTGCTGCTTGATCTCACCCACGGACCCGATCCGCTGTCGCCCTATGCGGCGCCACCGCCGAAGGGCACGTTTGCCGCCGCGGCAGTGCGCGACCCCGGCAAGCTCAAGCTCGCCGTCTATCGGAAATCGCCGCTTGACCTGCCGATATCGGCCGAGACACAGACGGCGCTGGACACGGCCGTGGCGCTGGCGCGCGAAGGCGGCCACACCACCGAGGAGATCGACCTGCCCTATATCGATCGCGATTTCATGGCCGATTTCTGCAAGACCGTTGCGGCGGCGGTGGCGGGCATGATGCGCCTTGAAGGCGCGCGCGTCGGTCGCTCCGTTTCCGGTGACCTCGAACGTGCCACGCGTGTGATCGGCCGGCTCGGTGAAATCGCCTCGGCCGGCGAGATCTATGCCGGCCTGCAGCGGCTGCACGCCACATCGCGCCGGCTGATCAGCGAAACCGCGCAATATGACGCCGTGCTGATGCCCATCATTGCCCACCCGCCGCTGGCCTGCGGCGCCATGGATCCGAAGGGTGCCGATGAGTTCATCGAGAATATGCTGGACAGGCTGCATCTCACCCGCCTTTTGAAGTTCAAACCGCTGCTCGGCCAATTGATGGACAAGAGCCTGTGGTTCACCCATTGGCCGGCGATCCAGAATGTCAGCGGCCAGCCGTCGATCGCGCTGCCTGTCCATGTTACCGAGGCCGGGCTGCCACTCGGCATCCAGGCCGCCGGCCGCCCCGGCGACGAGGAGACACTTTTGTCCTTCGCCGCGCAGATGGAGAAGATCTCGGGGTGGCTGACGCGGCGGCCGCCGCTCAAGGTGCCGGCCTGACGGCAGGGCGATTTCATCATTGTGACAGCAAAGCCGTTTGCGGCCTGCCGTAATTCCGGCTAAGACGCCGCCGTCCTTTCCAGTAAGCCGGGAACCATGTCGATGACGGACATCGCCGCCACCGCCGAAATGCAGGCCGCGCTGCTTTCGCGGGCGTTGCCCTATATGCAGCGCTACGAGAACAAGACGGTGGTGGTGAAATATGGCGGCCACGCCATGGGCGACATTGAGCTCGGCAAGGCTTTTGCCCGCGACATCGCGCTGTTGAAGCAATCCGGCGTCAACCCGATCGTTGTGCATGGCGGCGGGCCGCAGATCGGCGCGATGCTGACCAAGATGGGCATCGAATCGAAGTTCGAGGGCGGCCTGCGCGTCACCGACCAGAAGACCGTCGAGATCGTCGAGATGGTGCTGGCCGGCTCGATCAACAAGGAGATCGTCGCGCTGATCAACGCCGAGGGCGAGTGGGCGATCGGCTTATGCGGCAAGGATGGCAACATGGTTTTCGCCGAAAAGGCGCGCAAGACCATGATCGATCCGGACTCCAATATCGAGCGCGTGCTCGATCTCGGCTTCGTTGGCGAGCCGGTCGAGGTCGACCGCACATTGCTCGACCTTCTGGCGCGTTCCGAAATGATCCCGGTGCTGGCGCCGGTGGCGCCCGGCCGCGACGGCCACACCTACAACATCAATGCCGACACCTTTGCCGGTGCTATCGCCGGTGCCTGCCAGGCGACACGCCTGCTATTCCTCACCGACGTGCCCGGCGTGCTCGACAAGAACAAGAAGCTGATCGACGAATTGACGGTCGCCGAGGCGAAAGCCCTGATCAAGGACGGCACGGTGTCTGGCGGCATGATCCCCAAGGTCGAGACCTGCATCGAGGCGATCGAGCGCGGCGTCGAAGGCGTCGTCATCCTGAACGGCAAGACGCCGCATTCGGTGCTGCTCGAACTGTTCACCGAACACGGCGCCGGCACGCTGATCGTGCCGTGAGTGGCAGCGGCCCCTTGGTCGCTCGCCCGCCAGCCGATCAGCTGGGCTGGGGAAGGCGCGCGATGACCTTTATTTCAAAATCGAAGCCCGCCAGCCAATTCACCCCCACTGCGGTCCAGTTCGGGTAGGGCGGTTCACCGATCGCCTTCAGCCGAACGGCGTTAATCGCGTTCCACTGCGCGGCTGGATCGGTGTGGAAAGTGGTCACGTCAACGATGTCGTCAAACGTGCAGCCGGCGGCCTTCAGCACTGCCGCGAGATTGTCGAAGGCAAGCTGGACCTGCTTTTCAAAGACCGGCTCGGGCGACCCGTCCTCGCGGCTGCCGACCTGGCCCGAGACGAACAGAAAGTCGCCCGAGCGGATCGCCGCCGAATAGCGGTTGATCTCGTAGAGGGCCTGCCGACCGGCAGGGAAGATCGCGTCGCGTTTGGTCATTATTCACTCCGTTTCAAACAAGGCAGGCCGGGGCGGTCATTGACATACGCCCCGTATCCCCGAAGTGGGTGCATACGTTCCGTATGTCAATACGCATACGTTGCGTATGTTTTATGAAATTGGCCAGAGCCGGTCAGGCGCCCGGCGAAATCGTAATCCCTGGCGCTGTCAGCTTGCGCGCCGGGTGCACGAACACCATCGATTCTTCTTCCCCGTCCTGCGGCGCGCCCCAGAATTCGGCAAGTGTCGGGCCGTCCTTCAGGCGGCCGTCGCGAGCAAGAAAGCCCCAGACTTCGCGGAACCAGACGCGGCGGCCCATCCGCGTGTACCAGCGCATCGAATGGCGCTGCTCCGGATCCTTGTGGAACAGGATGCGCGCCAGGGCTTTCGGCCGCGACTGCACCGCCAGTTCGATCAGCTTGACGCTGAAGAACAGCATCCAGGGCTTCAGCCGGGTCATCTCCAGAACCTGGTGCTTATAGTCCCAGAGGCGGGCATCCGGCTGGATCACCTTGCGATCCCTGGCGATGCGGAAGAACGGCGTCCAGCGGTGCGGGGTCACATAGAGCGCCTGGATCTGGTCCGGATCGTAGGCGATGAGCTGGCGGAAGCCGCGCCAAAGATCGCGAAAACCCTCGTCCTCGAAGCCCGCCACCCAGGTCGCCATCGACAGGATGCCGTGCTTGCGCAGCAGCCGGATCGCCTCGCGGTCGGACGAGGTGCTGCCGCCTTTGCGGATCAATTGCAGCGTCTGTTCGTCGGTGTTCTCCATGCCGAGCAGCCAGCGGATGACGCCTGCCTTGCGGTAGAGATGCAGGCTGTCGGCATCGCGCACGATGTCGTCGGCGCGGGTCGAACCGACGATCAGCACCGGCACGTTCTCGGCGATCATGGCATCGAGGAAGGCGCGCCAGGCCTTCTTCGAAGACGTCGGGTTCTCGTCGGCAAGGTTGATCAGTTCGACGCCATGCTCCCGGTGCAGCCAGGCGATCTCTTGCGCAAACCTTCTGGGATCGCGGTGCCGCCAGCGTGTCCAGAAACCGCGCTGGCCGCAATAATTGCACAGATGCGGACAGCCCCGCGAAAACTGCATGACCACGGCGCGCTTACCGCCCCAGTAGCTGTAACGGTTGTGCTCGATCAACTCCCAGCCGACGCGGTATTCGTCGAGATTGACGATCGTCCTCGCCGGTTGGGTGGCGAAGGGGCGGTGCAAATCATCGCGAAAGGCAATACCGGCGACATCGGAAAGCGGCTGGCGCTTTTTCAGCGCCTCAACCAGCGCGACGATGGTCGCCTCGCCCTCACCGCGCACGATGATGTCGAAGACGTCCGTTTCGGCAAGGATGTCGCGCCAGTGATAGGTCGGGAACACGCCGCCATAGATCACAATTGTCGCCGGGCCGAGATCCTTGATCATGCGCGCGATCTGCAACGCCGTCGGATGCGCCGAGGTCGAACCGGAATGACCAATCAGAATGCAATCGGGATGGTCGCTCAAGGCGTCGTGGACAAGCGTGGCGAGAGGCATCGGCCCGAACTCGGCGTCGACCAGCCGCACCTCATGACCGGCGTCGATCAGTGGGCCGCCCAGCGCCAGCAGGCCGAGCGGCGGCAGATGGTCGTCGGGTACCCGGCTGCCGATGGCGGTATGCGGCGGATTGATCAGGACGATTTTCATGACGGACCTTTCGCGATGACGGTCCGCATGTCCTAGTCGGCGATCTGGATCCGGAATTGACCCCTTTCAGCAGTTTGCGTGCAGCTTTTCCGCAGAAATGCTCCGCGACGGCTGCTACTTCCTGAGATGGCCGAGCGGGACATGGCCCGGCCCCTTGATATTCTGCAGCACAAGCTGCGTGTGGACGTCGCGCACGCCGGCGAGCCGCATCAGCCGGTGCATGACAAAGGCATTGAGCTCGTCGACCGACGGCACCATCACATGCAGCAGGAAATCGTGGTCGCCGGTCATCGTCCAGCATGACGAGACCTCGTCCATGCGCTGCACGGCGGCAATGAAGCTTTCCGGCGAGCCATCGCTGTGGCTGACCAGGCGCACCTGGATGAAGACCTCGACCATCAGACCGACGGCGCGGCGGCTGAGCACGGCGGCAAAGCCCTTGATGATGCCGGCGCTTTGCAGGGCCTCGAATCGGCGAGCGCAAGGTGTCGTCGACAGGCCGATCTGCTCTGCCAGTTCGGATACCGGCTTGCGCCCGTCGCGCTGCAGGATATCGAGCATCTTGATCTCGAAATCATCAAACTGAGGCATTTTCACTCTCCGACAGCTCCTAAGTGGTAAGTTTTACCTCAAACCCTGCGTTTGGGCCATCATCAAGGCTGATTTGCCTCGCCGGATTTGCGTAGTCTTTGGCGAGAAGCCCACTGGCCATGATTGCGAAGGAGAACAGCCATGACGATGAGCGTTGCCGATTACGCCAGGGAATGCGCGGCGCAAGGGCTGCGTGGCGACTATTCGGTCTGCTGTGCCGATTTCACCGTGGCGCAGGAGTACAACTACAGCGCCGACGAACAGGCGGTGTGGCGCACGCTGTGCGGCCGCCAGACGAAACTGACGCGCAAGCTCGCGCATCATTCCTATCTCGACGGCGTCGCCGAGCTTGGTCTTCTCGACCGGATCCCGGATTTCGGCGCGGTCAGCAAAAAGCTGCGCAAGCTCACAGGCTGGGAGATCGTCGCCGTGCCGGGTCTCATCCCCGCGGCACCGTTCTTCGACCACCTCGCCAACCGCCGTTTCCCGGTCACCAACTGGCTGCGGACACGTCAGGAGCTCGACTACATCGTCGAGCCGGACATGTTCCATGATTTCTTCGGCCATGTGCCGGCGCTGACGCAGCCGGTCTTCGCCGATTTCATGCAGATGTATGGCGAGAAGGCAGAGGATGTGATCGCGCTTGGCGGCGACGAGATGATCACCCGGCTCTATTGGTATACGGCCGAGTACGGGCTGATGCAGGAGGCCGGCCAACCGCTGAAAGCGTTCGGCGCCGGACTGATGTCGTCCTTCACCGAACTGCAATTCGCCGTCGAAAGCAGCGATGCCCACCATGTCCCCTTCGATCTGGAAACGGTGATGCGCACCGGCTACGAGATCGACAAGTTCCAGCGCGCCTATTTCGTGCTGCCGTCCTTCGACGCGCTGCGCGACGCGTTCCAGACCGCCGACATGGCCGCTATCGTCGGACGCAACAGGGGCAAGCCTGCGCTCGACCCGGCAACCGTCTGAAAGCTCAGCCGGCCTCTGCTTTCAGCCGGGCAAGTGGCGCTGGCCGCCGCAGCCGTGCTGGTGCGCATCGCCATATACGGCTTTTGAGCTGACGGCTGTGCCTGCGCCGTCCAGCGCCGGCACGCCCTGTCATGTGAGCCGAACCATCACACAGCGATCACCTTGCTGAGGTGATCACCCAGCCGGCAGGCCAATGCGGTGATCGTCGTCGTCGGGTTGCATTCGCCCGACGTGCAGAACACCGAGGAGCCGCCGACATAGAGATTGTCCATGCCGTGCACCTTTGAATTGGCGTCGACCACGCTCTTGGTCGCGTCGGTGCCCATGCGGGTACCGCCCATATGGTGGTGGCCGGCCAGTTCCTCATTCGTCGGATAATCCCCGCCATTGACGATCCAGTCGGCGATGCGGACCCGTCCGAGATTCTTCTGAACAAGCGTCGTACCGAACAACCTCAATCCCTCCAGCAGGGTGCGGTGTTCCATCTCCGACTTCTTCCAGTGCAGTTCGATGCGCGGCACACCAGCATGGTCGACATCGGTTTTCGACAGTTCGATCTGGTTCGACGCCTGCGGCGCCTGCTCCCAGGCGACATAGAGCTGAGCGGCGCAGCGCAGATTCTGGCTGAGCTGATAGGCCACCCATTCGGCCATGTCGGGCGCGGTGCAAGCGAGATCGGCGACCAGGCTTTTGATGCCGGCATAGGGCGTCTCGATCAGCCGGATGCCGAAATTCATGATCTTCAGGCGTTCCATGGCGGCGAGCGTCGGCGAGAAGAAGGCCTCGTTGGTGGCATCGACCTCGAACTCGCTGTAGTCGGCGAGGATGGCATTGCCGCCTTCGAAGGTCGGATGCTCCATCCAGTAGCGGCCGAGCGCGGCGGCATTCGGCACCACACCGCCGTTCGAGCGCTGGTTCGACCACAGAAGTAGCCGTGAGTTCTCCAGCCCGCCGGTGCAGACGATGAAATAGGCGGCGGTGAAGGACCCGGCATCCTGGCCGTTAGACCATAATTTGGCGCCGGTCACCCGTCTGCCGTCGCCGGCAAGTTCGGTGGCGTAGGTGTTGAGCACCACGGCGATGTTTTTGCTCTTGTCGAGTTCGTCGGCGAATTTTTCACCGAAGCGCACGGCCGGGCTCTTGATCAGCTGCACCCAGCGAATGTCGTCCGAGATCGGCACATCCGGCCGGAAGTCGGGCAATTCGAGAATGTCGTGGACTTCGGACAGATAGGGCTCGATGTCGGCGCGGCTGATCGGCCAGCCGGTATCCGGCGCCCAGGCCTTCGGCTCGAAATCCTGTTTGTCGAGCACCCGGCACCAGCCGGCCCAGTGATTGGAGCTGCCACCCAGGAAGCGCAGCCGGGTGATGTCGAGATCGAAATAGGGATCGCCGACCGTGGTGCCACGGTAAAAATCCTGCGAATCATCGCTGAACTCGCGGGAACCAGCCTCAAGCACCACAACCGGAACGCCGGCGGCGCCAAGCTTCCTGGCGATCGTGGTGCCGGCCGGCCCAGAGCCCAGAATGCAAACCTTGGGGTTGAAATTGGCCGCTCGGAACGTCTCGTAGCTGTCGAAGATCACGCGAGGTCGCTCCGCTTCAGGATCCAGCCATTGATCTCGACGATTGCGTCCGGATCGGCATTGGTGGAGGTGGCCTCGGGCAATCTGCGGAACAGCGACAGGGTCGGCAACGCGATCAGCGCCTGCATGATCATGCGGCGCGACATCTTTTTGGTGAAGAAACTCATGATACGTCTCTCGATTGGGGCTTCGCATGGCTTTCCCTCAACGGCACATGCTCGCCAAGAGAGGCCAAATCCATGCCAAACCTAGCCAGGAACCTGCTTAGAGCGCGTAAACGGATGGCCTGATTTTGAATTAGGTTAGGATTGTCTTAATGGCGCGACCGTTCAGGCAGCCTCGGAGATGTCCAGGATGGTCAGATTGCGACCGCGGTGCTTGGCCTGATAGAGGCGCTGATCGGCGGCGCGCATCAGCTCCGACACGGCGACATTCTCGCCGCAGAGGGTGCCGCCGATACTGACGGTGAGGGGTATGACCCGCTCGTCGACCGGCCGGAAGCGGATCAGTTCGACCTCGCGGCGGATGCGCTCGGCGACGCGTTTGGCTTCCTGGTCGGTGGCGCCGACCAGGAACGCGGCGAATTCCTCGCCGCCGATGCGGCCGAGCACGTCGTCACTGCGTACGCCACGTTCGATGGCGGCGGCGATCAGAAGCAGCGCGTCATCGCCGGTCAGGTGGCCGAAGCTGTCGTTGATCTTCTTGAAGTGATCGGCATCGATGATCAGCAACGCACCTCGATCGGATTTGCGCCGCGAGCCGTCGAGCGCGGCAAAGAAGCTCTCGCGGTTGAGCATGCCGGTCATGTCGTCGCGGCTCGCCTTTTCCGAGAGGCGTCGGTGCGCGGCGGCGAGCTGGGCATGGGCGCGGGCGAGATCGCGGTGAGCGCTTTTCAGCCTCTCGCCTTGCCAGAACGTGTAGGCGCCGGCGATCCAGGCGAGAGCCAGTGGACAGACCGTGGATGTCAGCCAGATGGTGCGGTTGATCGGAAAGCCCATGGCCGGGACGACGATCAGCGTCAGCAGGAGCGAGGCCGCGAGGGAGGCGAAAGCGACGGCGGCGGACTTCAGAAATATGCGATTCATCGCTTGCTCCCACTGGACCGTCTCTGTGCCAGCAAGCCCTGAATGCCACCTTTCGGCGATGCCTAAAATTTGAATCGTGGCGCCACTTTCGCCGCCCGAGACGCGCATAAGTTGTGGATAAAGCCTCTGCCAAAGGCATCGTTTCGTGCCATAAGGATCGCATGACCACGCTCCCCGACCCCGCCCGTTTTGCCCATGTCACCGACTGGGTGTTCGACCTCGACAACACGCTCTATCCGCATCATTCGAATCTGTTCTCGCAGATCGACGTGAAGATGACAGCCTATGTCGGAGAATTGCTGACCCTGCCGCGCGAGGATGCACGCAAGCTGCAGAAGGAACTCTACCAGGAATACGGCACGACGCTGAACGGGCTGATGACGCGCCATGGCATCGACCCCGACGACTTTCTCGAGAAGGTCCATGACATCGACTATTCCTGGCTGGTGCCCGATCCGGTTCTCGGCACCGCGATCCGCCAGCTTCCCGGCCGCAAGTTCATTTTCACCAACGGCGATCGCAAGCATGCCGAACGTACCGCGCGCCAACTCGGCATCCTCGAGCATTTCGACGATATTTTCGATATCGTCGCCGCCGGGCTCACGCCAAAGCCGGCGCGGCAGAGCTATGAGAAATTCGCTGAACTCCACGCCATCACCGGCCACAACGCGGTGATGTTCGAGGATCTGGCCCGCAACTTGTCCGTGCCGAAATCGCTGGGCATGACCACGGTACTGGTGGTGCCGCGCAATTTCGAGCCGACCTTCTCGGAAATCTGGGAACGCGACCCGGCCAATGAGGACGATGTGGATTTCGTCACCGACGATCTTGCCAGCTTTCTCACCACGATTGTCGAAGTCATCGCTTGATGTGGATAGTGTTCAGAGCTTGTAGAAGCGGCTGATAATTTCCCAGGCCTCGTCGGCGGTATCGACGAAATCGATGATGTCCTGGTCGCCGGGCGTGATCGTGCCTTGCTCGGCGAGGAAATCGAGGTCGATAGCCTTTTTCCAGAAAGCCTTGCCGAAGAGGATCACCGGCACGCGCTCCATGCGACCGGTCTGGATCAGCGTCAGCGTCTCGAAGAATTCGTCCATCGTGCCGAAGCCGCCCGGGAATACCGCAACCGCCTTGGCGCGCATGACGAAATGCATCTTGCGGACGGCAAAATAGTGGAAGTTGAAGCAGAGTTCGGGCGTTACATAGGCATTCGGCGCCTGCTCGTGCGGCAACACGATGTTGAGGCCGATCGACGGTGCGCCGACATCGTGGGCACCACGGTTGCCGGCTTCCATGACGCCAGGCCCGCCGCCGGTCACCACGACGAATTCGCGATAATAGGAAGCAGCCGACTGCTGCGAGCAGAGGCGGGCAAACTTGCGCGCCTCCTCGTAGTATTTGCTGTTTTTCTCGAGGTTCTTCTTCTGCGTCTCGTTCTTGGCCGCCCAGGCTTCCCCGCCGGGCTCGGGAATGCGCGCGCCGCCGAACAGGATGACCGTCGAGCGGATGCCGCGTTCGGCCAGGATCATCTCCGGCTTCAACAGTTCAAGCTGCAGCCTGACCGCGCGCAATTCGCGCCGCGTCATGAAGTCGGGGTCGTTCCAGGCCAGCCGGTAGGTATCGGCGCGCGTTTGCGGCGTGTCCGGCACGCTTTTCGACCGCTCCAGATCCTCATCCGAATGCGGCAGCGGCGTCCATCCCGCCTTTTCCATAGGATTCATATTGTTCTACCCGTCCAACTCTTCACTTGCGCCGTCCCATGACGCAGCCGCGATTGACCCTCACCAAGCCTTCACATAAGCAGGTTCCGCAAAAGTGTCCCGCGGTTTTGCGACAAGAACCTGCTAATGCAAAGACCTAAGCAGACAAAGCGTGCGAAGTCTGGTCGGGGTCCGGGCGACTTTCAAAACAGGTTAAGGCGTGGCCCCTTAACAGCGTGGTAATGGAGCGAATTCATGTCGAAGCCGGATCTCGCGAGCCTCGAAAAGACCATCGAGAAAGCCTTCGAGGAACGCGACGCGATTTCGACCGCGACCCGCGGCGCGACGCGCGACGCCATCCAGTCGGCGCTCGACCTGCTCGACCGCGGAACGTTACGCGTCGCCGAGCGCCAGGCCGACGGCAAATGGCATGTCAACCAGTGGCTGAAGAAGGCGGTGCTGTTGTCGTTCCGGCTCAATCCGATGGAGATCATCAAAGGTGGCCCCGGCCAGGCCGTGTGGTGGGACAAGGTGCAGTCGAAATTCGACGGCTGGAGCGCCGTCGATTTCGAGAAGGCCGGCTTCCGCGCCGTGCCGTCGTCGGTCGTGCGCCGCTCGGCTTACATCGCGCCGGGCGCCGTGCTGATGCCGTCCTTCGTCAATGTCGGCGCCTATGTCGACAGCGGCACCATGGTCGACACGTGGGCCTCGGTCGGCTCCTGCGCCCAGATCGGCAAGAACGTGCATCTGTCGGGCGGCGTCGGCATCGGCGGCGTGCTGGAGCCGATGCAGGCCGGTCCAACCATCATCGAGGACAATTGCTTCATCGGCGCGCGCTCCGAAGTGGTCGAGGGCTGCATCGTTCGCGAAGGCTCGGTGCTCGGCATGGGCGTCTTCATCGGCCAGTCGACCAAGATCGTCGATCGCGCCACCGGCGAGATCTTCTACGGCGAGGTGCCGGCCAATTCCGTCGTCGTCGCCGGTTCGCTGCCGGGCAAGCCTTTTCCAAACAACGAGCCCGGCCCCAGCCTCTACTGCGCTGTCATCGTCAAGCGTGTCGACGCCAGGACCCGTTCGAAAACCTCGATCAACGAATTGCTGCGCGATTGATCTTTCCGCAAGAGAGCTGACCCGATTGTCCGACAGACCACAATTTCTATGGCTCTTCTTCAGTCTCTCGGGACGGTTGAGCCCTAGTGCGTATGCCTTGACGGGGTTGCTGGTCATTCTTGCGCAGTTCTTTCCGCTCTACCAGATTGCAAGGGTTGAGGCCGGTTCCGCCGCCGGCGAGACTTGGGCGCTGGTTTTCTGGATCGTCCTGCTGGTTTCATCCTGGGCGTCCTTTGCAGTGACGGCAAAGCGATTCCATGACTTCGGCAAGCCAACCTATTTCGCGCTGATCTCGCTGATCATCGGTCCCATTCTCCTCATTATCCTGGCCTGTTTCGGTAGCGACCCTGGACCCAACCGCTATGGCAAACGCACCAATGCACCCGCCGAACCCTGAGCATCGCCGAACCCTGAAGATCGATCGAGTGTCTCGCCATGCGCTACCGCACGCTTGATTCGAAACTGATCATCGAAACCGCCGAGCGGCTGGAAGAGCGCGTCGCCGAGCGTTTTCCCAATGCAGGCCTGCGTGGCGTCGCTGCCGAACTCGTGTCGCTATCACGCGACCTGGCGAGGTCGGCGAAGGCGCTGGAAGCGCCGATCTGGTGGCTGCGCGGCGTCATTGTCGCCGCCATTGTCATCGGTGCGCTGATGTTCCTGTTCGTCGGCACCATCCTGCCGCTCGGCCGCATCTCGCGAACCCACGATGCCATCCAGTCGGTGCAAGGCATCGAATCGTCGGTCAACATGATCCTCCTCGCCGCGCTCGGCTTCCTGACCCTGGTCCGGAGCGAAGAGCGCATCAAGCGCAAACGCGTGTTTCGCGAGCTTCACGGTTTGCGATCGCTGATCCATGTCATCGACATGCACCAGCTCACCAAGGATCCGGCCGCTCTTTCAACCCATTTCAAGCCGACGGCGCATTCACCTGCGCGCATCACCAACGCCGCCGACCTTGCCCGCTATCTCGACTACTGCTCCGAAATGCTGTCGATCACCGGCAAGATCGCCGCGCTCTTTGCGCAGTCGGTGAACGATGATGTGGTGATCAACGGCGTCAACGACATCGAGAACCTGGCTTCCAACCTGTCGCGAAAGATCTGGCAGAAGATCACGTTGATCGAAAGCGCTGCCGGGAAGCAGCGGTCACGCTCCGGTCGCGTGGAACAGAGACTCTAAGCGAATCTTAATCAGCCTGGTCCAGCATGCCCGTGGAGACTGTGTCGACCGACACGGAGCGCTCGACTGGCACACGACGGAGCCCTGCCCAAGCCGAGGACGCGCGACGAGCGAAGCGCCGGCGCCCGGCTGTTCGCCTGGTTCTCTTCGCCGATGAGCGTGGAACCGGACGCTGTCCGTGCGCGGCTTCTCGACACCACCTTCGACCGCAAATTCGCTGTCCTGTTCGGCACCATCAGCGTCCTGGTGCTGGCGCTCAGCGCTGTCGCCACCGGCGACTGGTGGCCTTATGCCTGGATCGTGGCCGACCTCATCCTTTTTGCCTTCCGCTTCGTGTTGATGCGGCAATGCGAGCAGGCGCGCGGGCGCGGGACAACGGGGCCGCTGGCAGCCCTCATGGCCGCCGGCGGCGCATGGTCGGTCATTTTCGGCCTCGGCTGCTATGGCTGCATCGCCAGCGGCCACACGGCGCTGGCCGTGCTTGCTGCCCTGAATGTCGCAGGCGTCGTTGGAGTGGTGTCGTCACGCAACGCAGCGACACCACGCTACGCCATATTCGTGATGCTGGTCGTAAGCCTCCCTTACGTGGCCGGCGCGCTGTTTTCCCCGGCGCCCGGAATGTTCGTCGTCGGAATTCAGATGCCGTTCTACGTGGCCGGCGTGATCATCGTGCTGCTTCAAAATCACGCGATCAACGCGCGCATGATCCGCGCCGAACTGGACAATCGCGATCTGGCGATCAAGGACGCGCTGACCGGGCTGCCAAACCGCATCTTCCTCCAGGAAAGACTGCGCGATATGTGCAGCGAGCTCGCCGCGCCGGCGGCGAATGGCGGCAGGCCGTTCGCCGTTCTCAGCATGGACCTCGACGGCTTCAAACAGGTCAATGACCGCTTCGGCCACGCGATCGGCGACATGCTGCTGCGCAAGGTTGCCGAACGATTGAAACGCGCCTTCAGGCCGGTCGATGTGGTCTTTCGCATTGGGGGTGACGAATTCGTCATCCTGCTGCCCGCCACATCCGAGATCGAGGCCACCTATCTGGCAAAACGCGCCATCGAGAAGATCTCGGGGCCGTTCGACCTTGGCGTCGGCACCGCCATACGCATCGGATTGAGCATTGGAAGCGCCTTCGCGCCTGTCGATGGCGGCGATCCGGAAATTCTTCTCAGCTGCTCCGATCATGCGCTCTACGAAGCCAAGCGTACCGGCAAGGGCCGGTACTGGGCGCATCGGCGGGCCACGAACTGACGATCAGGCCGACTGGGCGGCCTTCGCCGGCATGATGGCATCCGGTGTCAGGCCGGGCGATCCATGTTTCTCCTGCTCTGCCTCACGCACCAGCGCTGTGATCCGCTTTATCAGCGGCGTCGGCGTGCCCGCTTTGTCGGCCAGGCGCAGGATCGCACCCTGCAGTTCGTCGATCTCCGTCGCCCGGCCGTGCTGCAAATCGTCCCACATCGACGAGCGCGCCGCGGCGTCGATTGCAAGCATCCGCCGCGCCAGGACCTTGAACAGCCAGTCGGGCAGGCGCAGCACCTTTGGCAGCAGCGCCGGGCGCAAGCCGGCGATCCGCGCCGGTTCGATGCCTGAGGCCTTCATCGCCGCCAATGCCTCTTCGATCTGGCCGGCCAGGATCAGGCGCCAGCGACGATCGGCAAGTTCCGTTGCCAGTGGCAAGCCTGACAGCGCCACCAGCGCATTGTTCAGATTCATCAGCAGCTTGCCCCACTGCACCGCTTTCATGTCGCCATGCGTGGTGACGGCAAACCCATCGACATCCAGCAGGTCGGCAAGGCCGGCCGTCCCCTCCTCGATCATCACCTTGCCTTCGCTGGCGCGATGCACGCGAAGCGGTAATTCGCCATCCGGTGACTGGATCACGTTGAACGGCACCATGCCGGCGAACACGCGCCGCTGGCCAAGCCCGGCCCGCAACCTCCCGGCATTGCTGACGCCGTTCTGCAGGCTGACCACTATCGCATCCGGACGGGCATGGGCGGCAATGAGCGCCGCCATATCTTCGGTCGCACCGCTCTTGACCGTTACCAGGACGATATCGGCGCCGGACATGGCGGCCGCCGGATCGGCGGTGACGGTGAGTGCCTCCGGCGCTATGCGGCGGTCGCGGCCATCGAGGTCGCTGACTCGCAAGCCATCCTTGCGCAACGCCGCCTCGATGCGCGGCCGCGCCAGAAGAATCACCTTGCGCCCGGCGAGCATCAGACAACCGCCGGCATAGCCGCCGATACTGCCGGCGCCGGCAATAGCGATCGTTTTTTCTTCCCTGGCCATGCGATAAACTCACCCTGGCCTGCAACTATACGACATGAAAACCATAATGTCGGCGATATCGTCGGCCATTGGCCTGGCCTTCATGTCCGGCCGTGACAGGCCTTACGCTTTCGACTATCGCTTTTGCCCATGACGTTGCCGACCGATCCTGCTGCAAATCTCGCCGCCCTCATCCGCTGCGCCTCCGTGACGCCCGCCGAGGGCGGTGCGCTGAGCGCGCTGGAAGACATGCTGAAGCCGCTCGGCTTTTCCGTCGAGCGCCCGGTGTTTTCGGAAGGCGGCACGCCTGATATCGAGAACCTTTATGCGCGGCGCTCCGGCAATGGCCCGCATTTGATGTTCGCCGGCCATACCGATGTGGTGCCGGTTGGCAATGAGTCCTCGTGGACACACCCGCCCTTCGCCGCCGAGATCGCCAAGGGCGAGATGTATGGCCGCGGCGCCGTCGACATGAAGGGCGGCATCGCCTGCTTCATCGCGGCGGTGGCGCGCCATGTCGACAAGACAGGCGGCCCGAAGGGCTCGGTCTCGCTGCTGATTACCGGCGACGAGGAAGGGCCGGCAATCAACGGCACGACAAAGCTGCTCGAATGGGCCGCCGCCAAGGGCGAGAAATGGGACGCCTCGATCGTCGGCGAACCGACCAATCCCGAGGCGCTCGGCGACATGATCAAGATCGGCCGGCGCGGCTCGCTGTCCGGCAGCATCATCGTAAACGGCCGGCAGGGCCACGCCGCCTATCCGCAGCTTGCCGACAACCCGGTGCGCGGACTGATGAGCCTGATCGATGGCTTGCTGCATCCCGTCTTCGACAAGGGAACAACGGATTTCCAGCCGACCAATCTGGAGGTCACCTCCGTCGACGTCGGCAATCCGGCCACCAATGTCATTCCGGCGAAGGCGACCGCCACCTTCAACATCCGCTTCAACGATACATGGACGGCCGAGACGATCCAGGCGGAGATCCACAACCGTCTCGACCAGGCGGCGAAGCGCAAGAAATACCGGACGGGCAGGAAGACGCCTGTCGACTACGAACTCGTCTGGCGCGACAGGCCGAGCCACGTCTTCCTGACCCGCAACGACCGGCTGATCGAAGCACTCGGCGGTTCGGTCAAGGCGGTGACCGGCAGGAGGCCGGCGCTTTCCACCTCCGGCGGCACGTCCGACGCGCGCTTCATCAAGGACTATTGTCCGGTGGTCGAATTCGGGCTGGTCGGCAAGACCATGCACATGGTCGACGAACGCGTCGCACTTGCCGACCTCGAGACGCTGACGCAGATCTATCAGCGTTTCATCGAAGACTGGTTCGAGCGAGGCCTGCCCTGATCATGCTTTCGTCAGATGAAACCTATGCTTCGCTAGCCGGCGCCTGGCGGCTGATGCTCGGCAAGGCCGATGGACTGCGCCAGCTCGACCTTTCGGCCGACGGTTTCTGGAATTCCTTTTTCGCCATCGTCGTGGCGGCGCCGGCGCTGGTCGTCGGCTGGGTCGGCATTGCCAACGAAATCGGCGATCCCAATGCCTTCGCGGGACGCTTCAGCATGCTGATCCGCCTGGCGACGGTCGATGTCGGCGCCTGGGTGCTGCCGCTCGTCGGCCTTGCCCTGGTTGCGCCGCGCGCGGGCATTGGCAGCCGTTTCGTCCACTATGTCGTCGCCAGCAACTGGGCGTCGGCGATTATCGCCTGGTTGATGCTGCCGTCGGCGCTGATCAGGCTTTTCCTGTCCTCCACCAACGAGGTGGCCGGACTGGTGTCGCTGCTCTTGTTTGCACTGTCGATGGTGCTGACCTGGCGAATGACCAATGCGGCAATAGGCAAGGGAGCGGCCGTCGGCACCGCTGTCTTTGCCGGGATGTTCGTGGCCTCGCTGGCCGTTCTGTTCGGCCTGCAGGCGCTGCTCGGCATCAGCGCGCCGGATTAGCCGATCTTAGGATAGTCGACACCGACGAGGAACAGCCCGTCGGGCGGTGCCACCTGGCCACAGGCGGCACGGTCCCGCGCGTCGAGCGCCGCCTTCAGGTCGGCAATGGTCCAGCCGCCTTCGCCGACGCGTTTCAGCGAGCCGACCATCGAGCGCACTTGATTGTGCAGGAAGGAGCGCGCCGATGCCTTCACTTCAATCAGGTCGCCCGAGCGGCTAACATCCAGCCGATCGAGTGTGCGCACCGGGCTATCGGCCTGGCATTGGGTCGAGCGGAATGTGGTGAAGTCATGCCGCCCCAAAAGCACCTTTGCCGCCTCGTGCATGGCGCCGGCGTCGAGACGCTTCGGCACCCACCAGACTTTGCCCTTGTCGAGCGCCGCCGGGGCGCGCCGGTTGACGATGCGGTAGAGATAGTGGCGGCCGGTCGCCGAGAAACGCGCGTCGAAGCCATCGGCGACGGCGGCCGCCTTCAGGACGGCAATGCGTGCGCCGGCGGCCTGCAGATGAGCGTTGACGGCATCACGCACCTTGTCGTCAGGCCAGGCTTTGGCGAGATCGACATGCGCCACCTGGCCGGTCGCATGCACGCCGGCATCGGTGCGGCCGGCGCCGCGCAGCGAGACCTCCTCGCCGCAGAACTTCTCGATCGCCTGTTCGATCGCCTGCTGCACCGAGGGCTGGTCGGCCTGGCGTTGCCACCCGGCATAGAGGCTGCCGTCATATTCGATGTCGAGGCGAAAACGCGGCATGCCTGTTGTTGCGGCTCGCCTAGGCGGCGAGCGCAGTGAAAGCCGAAGCGTAGGCCAGTTTGCCGGCCTCGGGCGCCTCACCCCAGGCCAGCGCCTGCAGCGCCTCGCTCTGGTATTCGCTTTCGAAGTCTTTGGCGCGCGCGTGGCTGTAGCCGAAGCGCCCATAGTAAGCCGGATCGCCGAGCACCACGGCCAGCGTCTCACCGGCTTCCTTCAGGCGGATATGCGCCTCGCGGATCAACGCGCCGCCAATGCCGGTGCCATGGAAGGACGGTTCGACCGCCAGCGGCGCCAATGCCACCGCCGGGAAGCTCTTGCCACCGTTCTGCACGAAAAGCCTGGAAAACAGGATATGGCCGACCACTTGCCCATCTTCGTCCGCCACCAGTTCGACGACGGCATCGCCGCCCGTGACCAGCGCATCGACCAGCCCGGCCTCCGCCTGCTGGCCGAATGCGTGTTCCTCGACGAGGCGGATCGCCTCGCGATCCCGCGGCGTCGCCGCGCGTATCGACATCATGCTCATGAGAGTCTCATTCCTTTTTCGATCTTGGCCCCGCGCAGAAACTCCTGCGCGGCGGCAGGCCTTCCGCCCGCCCGTTGAACTTCGACCAGCTGAACGGCGCCTGACCCGCAGGCGACCGTCAGCCGGTCATCGAGAATTCCTCCCGACTCGCCGACGCCATCCGAGAGCGTCGAGCGAAGCAGTTTCAGCCGCTCCAGGCGGCCGCCAATGTCGACCTCGCACCACGCGCCCGGAAAGGGCGAGAGGCCGCGAATGTGATTGTGGACTTCGCCGGCAGGCCGCGTCCAGTCTACGCGTGTCTCCGATTTATCGATCTTTCGGGCGTAGGTCACCCCCGCCGCTGCCTGTTGGGTAAATGTCAGACAATTTATCCCCAACTGCGCGAGTGCTTCCACCATCAACGAAGCGCCTATCGCCATCAGGCGGTCATGCAATTCACCGGCCGTCATATCGGGTGCGATGGCGCATTTTTCAACCAATGCCACCGGACCGGTGTCCAAACCCTCTTCCATGCGCATGACCATCATGCCGGTCTCGGCGTCGCCTTCCATGATGGCGCGCTGGATGGGGGCGGCACCGCGCCAGCGCGGCAGGAGCGAGGCGTGGCCGTTGAGGCAGCCGAACCTGGTGGCCTCCAGAACGGCCTTCGGCAGGAGCAGCCCATAGGCGACGACCACGGCGAGATCGGCTCGCAGAGCGGCGAATGCCTGTTGCTCGACCTCACTCTTCAGCGATGTTGGCGTGCGGACCTCGATGCCCAACCGTTCCGCCTCGCGCTGCACCGGCGACGACGTCAGCTCCAGTCCGCGCCGGCCGGCGGCGCGCGGCGGCTGCGTGTAGACGGCTGCCAGCTCGTGCCCGGCCTCGGTGATCGCGCGCAGCGTCGGCACCGAGAATTCAGGCGTACCCATGAAGATGACGCGCAGGGGCATTTTTCCTTGATCCTGGCCTCTGCCTGCCCCGTCAAATCGGCTCAGGCACACGCTTCAAACGGGTTTACGAGCTTCAGGTCAAGCCCGTCGAAGTCTCTGATATTGCGGGTTGCAAGCGTGGCGTCATGCGACAAGCAGATTGCGGCGATCATCGCGTCAGGGAGGCTGATCGGGCGGCAATGTTGCTCCCGGGCGGCGCGAAGCTTCCCAGCCAGCCGGGGGACCGAGCCGGCAAAATCCACGATACGACCGGCAAACTGCTGCAAAATCAGATGGTCGAGCACGCGAACATAACGGTCCGATCCTGTCTTGTTCAGAAATCTTTCGGCGCCGAAAGATTGCTCCATAATGACGGGCCCACACATATAGAGTTCAAGAAAATCCTGTTTGCGAAACCAAGCAGAGACATTCGAATCTGGCGCGGACTTGCTGGCTTCGGAGACAATGTTGGTGTCGAGGACAATCACTCGAAATCCTCGACCGGGCGATCGAAGTCGCGTTTCCGTTCCGCCTCGATTTCGTCCATTAATTTTGCGAACTCATCGTCGATCGCGTTTTCAGCGGCGAATGCCGAGCGAATCGCGTCCCACGCTGAAAGACCCGGTTCCGGCTTGGCTTCTCTTTCCGCGACCAGGCCTTTGCGCAACAGATCGATCGCTTTGCCCGACAGGCTCTGGCCTCCCTTGTGCGCCGCCTGCTCGATCTCGCGCTTCAAGGGTTCGGGGATATTTCTGATCAGCATATCGCCCATCGGCACCTCCAAGATGATATCAATGATATCAACTTGGGAACCAATGCTCAAATGGATTCTGCGCCGGTTGCCCGAATGATGCCTTACCCTACCAGCTTGCCCGGCGCCTTCTCCCTGGCGAGCTTCTTGAACTTCTTCACCACCATGTCGCGCTTCAGCTTCGAGATGTGGTCGATGAACAGCACGCCGTTGAGATGGTCGATTTCATGCTGCAGGCAGGTCGCCATCAGCCCTTCTGCCTCGATCTCCTGAAACTTGCCGTCGCGATCGAGATACTTCACGCGGACGGCGGCAGGACGCTCGACCTCGGCATAGTAATCCGGGATCGACAGGCAGCCTTCCTCGTAGACCGAGCGCTGATCGGAGCTCTCGAGGATCTCCGGATTGATGAAGAGATGCGGCGCCGGCGTCTCGTCCTCCTTGGCAAGATCGATCACCAACATGCGCAGCGGTTCGCCGATCTGGATTGCCGCCAGGCCGATGCCGGGCGCGTCATACATGGTGTCCAGCATGTCGCCGGCCAGCTTGCGCAAAGAGGCGTCGACACGCTCGACGGGTTTCGAAACCTGGCGCAGAACGGGATCGGGAAGGATGATGAGCGGCTTGATCGACATGGCGTCTCACCTAAGACGTCATGCGAAAAGCGTCAACCGGGGGCGATTTGATCTCGTTCACGTTTTGATCTGTGTCAGCGGGCCGAATCATCTATGCTGGCCACATGAATGACCTGACATCAATCCTGTCCGAACCCGTTGCCCGGCTCGGCGCCACCACGATCACGCTCGGCCACGCTCTGGCGTTCGGCGCGGTCCTGTTTCTCGGCCTGTTCCTGGCGCTGGTCGTGGCGCTCTGGCGGTCGGCCAAGGCGCGTGCGGTGGCAGCCGCGGAAGCCGCCGACCACGCCCGCGATGCCGAGGCGCGAATGGCCGGCATCTTGGCAAGCCAGGCCGAAATGCAAGGACGCATGGGCGCCATCGCCGAGGTGTTCGGGGCGCGACAGGCCGAACTGACGCAGTCGATCGGCCAGAGGCTTGACGCCATGACCGGCCGACTCGGCCAGACCATGACCGAGCAGACCAAATCGACGCATGAGAGCCTTGCCAAGCTGCAGGAGCGGCTGGCTGTCATCGATACGGCGCAAGGCAACATTCAGTCGCTCGCCGGTCAGGTCGTGCAGCTGCAGGCGATTCTTTCCAACAAGCAGACGCGTGGCGCTTTCGGCCAGTCGCGCATGGAGGCGATCGTCGCCGACGGGCTGCCGCATGGCGCCTACGAATTCCAGGCGACCTTGTCGAATGGCAGCCGACCCGACTGCCTGGTGAAGATGCCGAACGGCGCGCCCGCGCTTGCCGTCGACGCAAAGTTTCCTCTGGAGGCCTGGAATGCCATCCGCGCCGCCGATGGCGCCGATTTGCAGAAGGTCGCCGCACAAGCCTTCCGCCGCGACATCGAGATTCATGTCCGCGATATCTCGGAAAAATACCTGATCCAGGGCGAGACGCAGGACAACGCCTTCATGTTTGTGCCGTCGGAATCGGTGTTCGCCGAGATCCACGAGAATTTCGAGGCAGTGGTGCAAAAGGCGCACCGCGCCCGCGTCATCATCGTCTCGCCATCACTGCTGATGCTGTCGATCCAAGTCATCCAGGCGATCCTCAAGGATGCGCGCATGCGCGAGCAGGCGCATCTGATCCAGGGCGAAGTCGTCCGGCTGATGGAGGACGTTGCGCGCGTCGACGAACGGGTGCGCCGGCTGCAGACGCATTTCACCCAGTCGGCCAAGGACATCGACGATATTCTCGTCTCGACTTCGAAGGTGACCAGGCGCGGTCAGAAGATCGAGGCGCTGGAGTTTGGAGCCCAGCCGGATGGCGATGCCGGCCCGGACGCAGCGTCACGGGCTCCCGCCGCGAAGGTAGAACCCGGCCCGCGTGTCGCCGATTCGAAAACCGGACAGCTCAGGCTGAGGGTTGTCGAAGGCGACGACTGAGGTGCCGGCTGGCCTACTGTTCCTCGACGGTCGTCATGCCCTGAAATTCCGGCAGCCAGTGCAGCGCCGAGCGATGCCAGTACTGGGCTCTGGGCACCAGTTCGTCACGTTGGCGTGCCGTGCCGACCCTGATGCCGTAGACCTTCGGCCCATCGCCGACCGACGTGGCGTAGAGATGCGAGCCGCACTCGCCGCAGAAGCCCTGTGCACGCTTGGCGCCGCTCGCTCCGGTCTTGACGTAGACCTTGGGTGTGCCTTTGGTGATCCTGTAGTCGTCCTCCGGCACTCGTACCGACACGCGAAAGGCAGTGCCGGTCAGTTGCTGGCAATCGGTGCAGTGGCATATCGAGGTCTTTTCCGGGTCGACCTCCGCCTGATAGGTGATGGCACCACAATGGCAGCCGCCGTCGATTTTCATCTTCGCTCCTCCAAAGCCTTTCTTAATCCTAGCGGAGCAAGGCCGCGAGGCAGAGCTGGACCTGATGCGGATCAGGTCAGCTTGCACCTATTCGATGTCTGGAGCTTAGCGGCCAACACACCGAAGCTCCACAGCCATTCGCAACGGGCGAGCCATCCAGTCGTCAAGATCGTTGCACCGACGCCTACTCTATGACTTCGTCGGTCCACACCTTGAAACCGGCGAGCGTGCCGGGCCCGAAAATATGGGTCAGCGGCACATCGGCCGCATCACGGCCGGAAGCGATGAGGATACGGCCGATGCGCGGAGCATTGTTGCGCGGATCGAAGGCGTGCCAGCGGCCACCGAGATAGACCTCCATCCAGGCGCAGAAATCCATGCTCGCCCACGGCTTCGGCAAGCCGATGTCGCTGATGTAGCCGGTGCAGTAGCGGGTCGGGATATTGAGCGCCCGACAGAAGGCGACAGCGAGGTGGGCAAAGTCGCGGCAGACGCCGCTCTGCTCACGATAGGCTTCGCTTGCTGTGCGCGTCGGCCGCGCATTGCCGTAGTTGAAGACGATGTGGTTGTGGACGAAGTCGCAGACCGCCTGGACGCGCGGGATGCCTAGCGGGGTGTGGCCAAACAGTCGCCACGCGTCGTTTGCCAGCAGATCGCTTTCGCAAAAGCGGCTGGGCAGCAGGAACAGTAGCGTGTCCGACGGCAGGTCGCGCACCTCGTGCTGCCAGGCGATCGGATCACCGACCTCGAAGGTGCCGGGATCGCGGATCACCGCATCGGTGCCGAATGAGAAGCGCCCGGGCGGCGCGACAAGACGATTGCACCAATTGCCGAAACTGTCGCGGTAGCTTTCGATCGGCACCGGCGGGTTCGAGGTGAGGAAGTCCGGCCGCTCGAGATCGGAGGCGCGCGAATAGTGGACGTTGAGCATCGCGATCAGCGGCGTTTCCTGCGGAAAGTCGAAGCTCATCTCGCAGCCGATGTGGATTCGCATTGTCGTCCTGACCGGCCTGCCTGATCATCATCCGGAGAAAGCCGGATAGATGCTGCAGTACAAAGAGGACCATGGCATGGACCGGGACCATTGACGAGGAAAATGGAAAAGCGTTGACAGCCCCTCAACTGGCGCACCGGAACGCAACAGCCTCTTGCGGTCGGGCCAATCTCTTGTTTCACTTCACCGCCACCAATTGGAGGAACGAATCATGGCTAAAGGTGCGATGAAGGCGGGTAAGGAAGCCCGCAAGCCGAAGAAGGACGCGAAGAAGCCCGTCGCGGCCCCGGCGCTCAAGGCGCCGCCGGTCAAGGCGATAAGGCTCAAGGACAAGTAGAGACCGGCCAATCCGTTTCGGCGCAGATTTCAAACCGGCGGCATGAGCAATGCTGCCGGTGTTTTGTTGATTGGACGGGCGAAGCTCCCTATATCGAAGCTGCGAGGACGACCTCGCGCCTTCCCCGAACAATCTGGCCGGGACGACCCGCCATCCAGTGTTGCTGGTGCGCGTCGTTATCCCAAACCGCTACGCACTTTTGGGCGACACGCAGCAATGGAGCGTACCCGATGTCGTGGATTTTTCTGTTTTTCGCCGGCCTGTTCGAGATCGGCTGGGCGATCGGCCTCAAATATACCGACGGCTTCTCGAAACCGTTGCCGACGATCCTGACCGTAGCCTCGATGATCGTCAGCCTGGGTTTGCTCGGCCTGGCGCTGAAGTCATTGCCCGTCGGCACCGCCTATGCGGTATGGACCGGCATCGGCACGGTCGGCACCGCGTTGCTCGGCATCTGGCTGCTTGGCGAGCCGGCGACGGCGATTCGGCTGGGTTGCATCGCGCTGATCGTCTGCGGCATTATGGGACTGAAACTGGCAGCCTGACTTTCAAGTCCGCCGGACAAACACCTTCAGGGCCGCTGTGAGGCGACCCTGAAACTTGAAGCCAGATTGCTTCGAGCGTTTGAGGCTAGCGGGCGGAGAAGCCCGGAGGCGTCCTGCCAGTGCGCTGCTTGCGCGCCGCATAACGCGCGTCGCGCTTGGCCTTGCGTTCGGCCTCGTCGGCGAGCAAACGGGCGATACGCTCGTTCTCTTCGGCTTCCCGAATCTTTGCTTCTGCCAGCGCCGCTTCTTCAGCAGCGATACGTGCCGCTTCGGCCGCTGCCTCGCGCTCGGCCTTTTCGGCCGCTTCGCGGGCCAGCTTTTCCTGCTTCAGCTTGGCCTTTTCAGCCTCGCGTATCGCACGCGCCTCGAGGATTGCCTTGCGTTCAGCCTGTCGTGCCAGCACCGCTGGATCGTCTGCTGCCGGCTTTGACTTGAAGCGCTCCAGAAGCGCCTTCTTTGCCTCGTTTGCGGCATTGCGCCGCTCGAAAATGTCTTTTTCCCTGTAGATAGCCAATTCCACTTCCCTGAAGTCAATTTGCGAGGCTTACATACGCGCGAATACCGAGAGTTCAAGCGCCAAAACAGTATGCCAGCCATGAAATTGTGAGCTGTTGCAACCGGGAGACGTTCGTTGCAACGGACATGCACTGTTCACAGTCCGCCCCTCTGGCGGCGCAGCAGGCGGATCGCTACCTCTAGCGCGACAATCAAGTCACCGGGATGACATCACATGGAACTTGGTCTCTACACCTTCGCCGATGTCAGCCCGGAGCCGGGTCCCCGCGCCGTCGGCCCGCATGAGCGGCTGCGCAATCTGATCGAGGAAATCGAGCTGGCCGACCAGGTCGGCCTCGACGTCTTCGGGCTGGGCGAGCATCACCGCCCCGATTACGCCGCCTCGGCGCCGGTCGTTGCCCTGGCGGCGGCGGCCGAGCGCAGCAAGCGCATCAAGCTGACCAGCGCCGTGACCGTACTGTCCTCCGACGATCCGGTTCGCGTCTTCCAGCAGTTTGCGACACTCGACCTGCTGTCCGGCGGCCGCGCCGAGATCATGGCCGGGCGCGGCTCGTTCATCGAATCCTTTCCGCTGTTCGGCTACAATCTCGAAGACTATGACGAGCTCTTTGCCGAAAAACTCGACCTGCTGCTCGCCATCCGCGATCAGGTCAAGGTGACATGGTCGGGTAGTCTGCGGGCGCCGATCAACGATCGTGGCGTCTATCCCCGGCCCTTCCAGGACAGATTGCCGATCTGGATCGCCGTCGGTGGTACGCCGCAATCTGTCGCCCGCGCGGGCGTGCTCGGCCTGCCGTTGGCGCTGGCGATCATCGGTGGCGAGCCGGCCCGGTTCGCGCCGCTATTCGACATCTACCGGGATGCGGCCAGGCGGGCCGGCAACGATCTGGGAACACTGGCCACCAGCCTCAACGTACACGGCTTCATCGCCGAAACGACGGACCAGGCAGCCGACGATTTCTATGGACCGCAGGCCGAGGTGATGAACCGTATCGGCCGCGAGCGCGGCTGGGGCCCGACATCACGAGCACATTTCGACCAGTCGCGCGGCCCGAACGGCGCGCTGTTCGTCGGCAATCCCGAGCAGGTGGCCGAGAAGATCGTTGCCCAGCACAGGATATTCGGCAACGACCGTTTCTTGCTGCAGATGGCGATCGGCATCATGCCGCATGCCAAGGTCATGAAGGCAATCGAACTCTATGGCACCAAGGTGGCGCCGATCGTGCGCAAGGAGACGGCCGAGGCTGCCGCGGCAGCGCCCGTCGTCTAAACGGTCGGCGGGACCTATCCGCGATGCCCGGCCGTTGCGGGCTGCGGGTTCCCGGCGGTCGCCATCATCTCGGCATGATGGATCTCGGTCGCCTCGTCCGCCGGGAACATGCATTCGATGCGCAGTTCCTGAGCGGCAACGGTTTGGGGCGTACCCACCGTGGTGACCATCGAAAAGTAGTTGAGAACCCGATCTCCCCTAACGAAACCAATTGGAATGGTGGGCATGAAGCCGATCGCCACCGGGTTTTTCCATTCGTTTTTCACGTCTGGATAAGCGAGCAACTCTGCCAGCAGGTCCTTGGTCTTCTCGTCAACGATGCGGCCGATGGATTCGCGATAAACACGCTCGAACAAACTCCTCGCAACATCCTGCCAATTGGCGACAAACGGGCGCATGCCCTGAGGATCGAACATAAGGTGGAGAATGTTGCGCGGCCCCTGGCGAGCGGCCATGTCGATGAAACAGCCGAAGAAGCGCGACGCAGCTTCATTGGTCATCAGCACGTTCCAATATCGATCCATGACCACGGCTGGAAAGGGCTCATGCTGTCGCAACATGCGCGTCAAGGCATTGGTCACGCTCGTCATCTCGGCGGAATCCCACGCGCTCTCCGAAAACATCGGCGCATAGCCTGCTGCCAGCAGCAATGTATTACGGTCGCGCAAAGGGATATCGAGCGCCTGGGCTATCGCCATCAACGTCTGGCGACCGGGAACGCTGCGGCCGCTTTCGACGAAACTGATTTGCCTTTGCGAAAGGCCCGCATCGAACGACAGATCGAGCTGGCTTCTGCCACGCAGGTCACGCCAGTGGCGCAGGAGCACGCCCAGGTTCGGCGTGATGTTCGTTCTGGGATTCGCCGATTTCATGGATCATATCCTCGCAATCCCCACGTACCCTACACGGCTATCCGACGGCGCATGGATGGCATCCATGCGCCGTCGATTGATTCAGGCCGCCGCGGACCACGCCTGGGGCTGGAGGCGTTCTTCGATCGGCGTGCCGGCCATGTTGGTGGTGGTTGCCGCCACGGTGGAAATGCCGACACCTGTCACCACTTCCAGGATCTGGGCCTTCGAATAGCCCGCCGACGTAAATGCGTCGATGTCCGCATCGCTGACGTTGCCCCTGTTCTCGATCAACGCCTTTGTCAGCGCCGAGAGTGCCGCATATTTCGGATCTCTCGGCAACCCGCCTTCACGGATCGCCTTGACTTCGCTTTCGGCAATCCCGTCTTCAATGGCGAAAGTCGAATGCGCGGCAACGGTCCATGGGCATTTGATCGTGACCGCGTTCGTAAGCAGCAAGACCTGCTTTTCGATCTCGTTGAAGCTGCCGCCGTGAAAACTGCCGAAGATGCCGACGAATCCATTGAGAAGAACCGGATTGTTCGCCATCGTCGCCAGAGCATTCGGAAGGAAGCCAAATCTCTCTTCCAACGCCTTCAGCGCAGGTCTGGATTTCTCCGGCGCCGATTCGATTGTCTGAAGGTTGAATCTTTGCATTGTAACATCCTCTTTCAGGATCAGTTTCCGATTGCACACACCTTCGCATGCGCCACGGCAGGGCTCGGTCGTTGCTTCCTTTTGGCGTCGCGAAAGTCTGCCTGTCTTAAGCTTGTCGAAGGCGTGGTCTCAATTACACGCCATGTAATATTTCGATCGGTACCCACTGCCGTCCGATTCCTGCCGAGCCCTTGCAATCAAGCCGCGTTCCTGAAGCCGGCTCATGGAACCTACGCCCGGAACTCTGCGTTTCATGCGGGCAATCGCCGATCGCGGAGGACGCCGGCTCGAGGGGGTGATCATGAAAACCGAACTCACTGCCTTGGGCGCTGTGGTTGCCGACACGGCGGATCCGCGCGTCGAGACGCGCGCGGATACGCGCCTGATGCGCTCATTGCTCATCGGCATCTTCATCCTGATGGTGGTCTACGCGCTCTATTTCGGCCGCGCCTTCTTCATGCCGGTGATACTGGCCTTTCTGCTGGCATTGACGCTGACGCCGATCGTGCGCTTGCTGCGCAAGCATGGCGTGCCCGATGTGGTGTCGGCGACACTGCTGGTGCTGCTGTCGCTGTTCATCCTTGCTGTTGCCGGCTATCTGCTCAGCGGCCCCGTCATCGACCTCATCAACAACAGCTCATCGATTGGCCTGCAGCTTACGGAACGTCTGGAGCAGTTGCGCCGTCCGTTCGAAAGAATCATGCAGATTTCGCGAGAGATCGAAGGGCTGACCCAGACATCGCAGGAGCCGGGCGTACAGAAGGTCGCCGTGTCTCAATCAGGCATCCTGTCGTCAGCCGCCAGCAACATCCTGTCGGCAGGCACAAGCCTGACCATCATCTTCGTGCTGTCGCTGTTCCTGCTCGCCTCGGGCACGATGTTCTATGAAAAGATCATTCAGTCGTTCGCCAGCCTCAGCGAAAAGAAACGGGCGCTGCGCGTCGTCTATGACGTCGAGCGCGAGATCTCGCACTATCTGCTGACCGTCGCCGCCATCAACTTGGGCCTTGGTACGGTGATCGGCCTCGGCCTGTGGGCGCTCGGCATGCCCAACCCGCTGGTCTGGGGCGCAGCGGCGGCTCTGCTCAATTTTCTGCCCTATGTCGGGGCGCTGATTACCCTCATACTTGTCACGATCATCGCGCTGATCAGCTTCGACACCATCCCCTACGCGCTGCTGGCGCCAGCCTTCGTACTGTTGTGCGATATCGTCGAAGGCCAGTTCGTCACGCCGATGGTGGTCGGCCGCCGCCTCGAGATCAACGCGGTGGCGATCTTCATTGCCATCGCCTTCTGGTCCTGGCTATGGGGCTTCGTCGGCGCGTTGATGGCGGTGCCGCTGCTGGTCGTCATCAAGGTGTTCTGCGACCATTTCGACGGCCTCAGCCATGTCGGCAATTTCCTGGCGGCGCAACCCCCGGCAGTAGTCGCGGAGGACGACATCGCCGACACCGGACCTGCAAAGGGCTGATCAATTTTTTGAATTTGCGGCCGTGGCGGGGGCTTCCTACATCCGATCCTTCCACAGGATTCCGCTCATGACCGTTCTTTCCGTTCTCGACCTGTCGCCGATCGTCGAAGGCAGCAACGCTTCGCAATCGCTCGCCAATTCGCTCGATCTCGCTCGCCATGCCGAGCGGCTGGGCTACAGGCGCTACTGGCTGGCCGAGCACCACAACATGCCAGGTATCGCAAGTGCGGCCACTGCGGTCGTCATCGCCCATGTCGCCGGCGGCACCAAAACGATACGCGTCGGCGCCGGCGGCATCATGCTGCCAAATCATTCGCCGCTGGTCATCGCCGAGCAGTTCGGCACGCTGGCCGCTTTGCATCCGGGTCGCATCGATCTCGGCCTAGGCCGAGCCCCCGGCACCGACATGGCGACAGCGCGCGCATTGCGCCGCAACCTTGATGCCGGCGCCGACAATTTCCCGCAGGATGTCGTCGAGCTGATGGGCTATTTCCAGCCGGCCGAAGAGGGCCAACGCATCCGCGCCGTGCCCGGCGAGGGCGAAAAGGTGCCGGTCTGGATCCTGGGCTCCAGCCTTTACGGCGCGCAGCTCGCCGCGCTGCTCGGTCTGCCCTACGCCTTCGCCTCACATTTCGCACCGGCCGAACTCGACCATGCGCTAGAGATCTACCGCTCGCGCTTCCAGCCGTCGGAGCAGCTCGACAAACCCTATGTCATGCTTGGCCTCAACGTCTTCGCCGCACCCACCGACGCCGAGGCGCGGCTGTTGTTCACCTCGCTGCAGCAGGCTTTCGTCAATTTGCGCACCGGCCGTCCCGGCCGATTGCCGCCGCCGGTCGAGGGATACGAGCGCGACCTCGATCCGATGGCCAAAACCATGCTCGGCCAGGCGCTGTCCTGTGCCGTTGTTGGTTCCCCGGAAACCGTCCGGCAAGGCATCGATGCGTTCGTGCGCCGCACTGGCGCCGACGAGCTGATGGTCACGGCGCAGATGTTCGATCATAGCGCGCGAGTGCGCTCCTTCGAGATCCTGGCCGAAGCCCACAAATTGCTATCGGAAGCGGCCTGACGCTGCTGCCCAAATTGGCGCGAGATTTGTAGGGTACGCTACGCGCTGACACTTTGCGCGACCGCTCCGAGCGGCCGGCATGAATTGCGGATCATCAGGCGGCCCTTGAGCGTCAGCTTGCGCGGTGGCGCGTCCCGGTTGCCGGCGAGCCGGTCGAGCAGCAGATTGGCCGCCTGTTCGCCGATCGCCTGCACCGGCTGGGAAACCGTGGTCAGCTGGGGCTGGAACACATCCGACCAGGGGAAATCGTCGAAACAGGCGACCGAAATATCCTGAGGGCAGGACAGCCCGATGTCGCGGATCGCCTTCATGGTACCGATCACCATCGGATTGTTGGCCGAGAAGATGGCGCTCGGGCGGTCGTGCAGCGACAGAAGCTGCATCGTTGCGTTGTAGCCGTCGACTTCGTGGAAATTGCCGAAACGCACGAGCTCGCTCTCGACCGGCAGGCCGGCGGCCTGGAGTGCTTCGCGATAACCCGCCATGCGGTCATGCATGGGCGAGATGTCAAACGTTCCGGTTATGTAGCCGATGCGCCGGTGGCCGAGATCGATCAGATAGGTGATGGCATCGAACACCGCGCGCTGATTGTCGAGCACGACGGTGTCGGTATCGACACCCTCGCAAACGCGGTCGAGCAGCACCACCGGCACATTGGCGCTTTCGACTATGCCTTTGAGGATCGCGCCGTCGCCGACGCGGGCGACGATCAGTCCGTCGACCATGCGGTCGAGCAGCAGCCTGATCTGGTCGTCCTGCGTGTTCAGATCCTCGTCCGTGCAGCACAGCATGACCGCATAGCCGGCGCGGTCGAACGCCTGCTGGATGACCGAAACGACGTCGGTGAAGAACGGATTGGTGATGTGCGGAACGGTGAGGCCGATGGTGCGGGTCGTGCCCATCTTCAGGCTGCGGGCGATCGCGTTGCGCTTGTAGCCGATGTCGCGGATCGCCTGTTCGATGCGCTGGCTGAGCTCGGGGCTGACGGTCGCGGTGCCGTTGATCAGCGCCGAGACGGTGGCCACCGAAACACGTGCTGCTTCGGCCACATGCAGCATGGTCGGAGCCGTGGACTTTCGCTGCTTTTTTCGCCCTGACGCCGTCATTTTCGAAACGTTTCGTCGCCCTTTTTCTGCAATACCTACGGAATCTTGTGTAATTGCGCAAGAATTGAAATGCATCAATCCTGTGCCATCAGATACCGGCTTGACACGATCGAAACGTTTAGATTAGCGTTCGGAAGGTTCGACGACGACGGAGGGAGGCCGTTCTTGTCATGGAGCACGCTAACCCCATCCCGTCCGGGGACGTTGCGGCGACCGGTCGTCCGGCTGTCGTCCTAAGCGCCGAGCATGTCTCCAAGACGTTCGGCGGCATCGCCGCCCTTGTCGATGTCGACTTCGATCTGAGAAGCGGCGAGGTCCATGCGCTGATGGGGGAAAACGGCGCCGGCAAGTCGACGCTGATGAAAATCCTGTCCGGCGTCTACACCGACTATGACGGCACGGTGAGCGTCGATGGCCAAGCGGTTCGGTTTACCGGCGTCCGCGACGCCGAGGATGCCCGCATCGCCATCATCCATCAGGAACTCAACCTGGTTCCTGAACTCAGCGTTGCCGACAATATCTTCCTGGGGCGCGAGAAGCTGATCGCCGGGCTGGTCGTCGACCGCAAGGCAAGCAGCCGTGCCGCCGGCGCGTTGTTGCAGCGGCTCGGCATCGAACTCAACCCGGAAGTGCGTGTCGGCGCCTTGCGCGTTGGCGAGCAGCAATTGGTCGAGATCGCCAAGGCGCTGTCGATGTCGGCGCGCATCCTGATCATGGACGAGCCAACCTCCGCGCTGTCGCCGGCGGAATGCCAGAGGCTGTTCCGGATCATCCGCCAGCTCGCCGACAGTGGCGTGGCGATCGTCTACATCTCACATCGCATCGACGAGGTCATGCATCTGGCGAGCCGCGTCACGGTGTTTCGCGACGGACGCCATGTACTGACCGAGGATATGGCAAGGCTCGGCGAAAACGCCATCATTTCGGCGATGGTCGGGCGAGACCTGCTGGCCTCCTCACAGGAAGAACGCAACACCGGTGGCAAGACCGTACTGTCCGTCAGCGGCTTGTCGTTGTCAAAACCGGACCGCCACGGCTGGCGCACGGTGCTCGACGGCGTCAGCTTCGATCTTGCCGAAGGCGAGATCCTGGGCATAGGCGGGCTGCTTGGCTCGGGCCGAACCGAAATCCTGGAAACGATCTTCGGATCCAGCGGCGGGCGCGCAGGCGGCGATATCAGGCTCGACGGCGAGCCGGTGGGGATCCGTTCGCCGCGCGACGCCCGCCGGCTGGGCATCGCGCTGGTGACCGAGGACCGCAAGACGCAAGGCCTGCATCTCAAGGCATCGATCACCGACAATGTGGCGCTGCCGCTGGTCGGTGCGCTGGCGCGGTTCGGCATCCGCTCGTTTGCCGGCGAACAGGGGCTGGCCCGGCATGCGGTCCGGGCGCTCGGCATACGCTGCGAAGACATCGAGCAACAGGCCGGCACGCTGTCCGGCGGCAACCAGCAGAAGGTCGTCATCGGCAAATGGCTGGCGACAAGGCCGCGGGTGCTTTTGCTGGACGAGCCGACGCGCGGCATCGATGTCGGCGCCAAGCGGGAAATCTACGATCTCATCTTCAAGCTGGCGCGAGAGGGCCTCGCCATCGCCGTCATCAGCTCGGAATTGCCCGAGCTTTTGCATCTATCCGACCGTATCCTGGTCATGGCTAACGGCCGCCAGACCGGGATTCTTTCCCGCGAACAGGCCAGCGAGGAGGCAATCATGCGGCTTGCGGCACCACGCCGGTCGATAGCGAGGCCCGCCGCATGAGCGTTCTCAACCTGTTGTCGCGGACCAAACTCTATTGGGGGCTGATCGCCATCTTCCTGATCGGCGTACTCGGCTCGCCGATCAGTTCGAAGGGCAACAACATCTTCCTGTCCTACGGCAATTTGCTCGACGTGCTGCGTCAGGTATCGACCACCGGCCTGATCGCCACCGGCATGACGGCGGTGATCATCACCGGCGGCATCGACCTCTCCGTCGGTTCGCTGATGGCGATCTGCACCGTGGTCTGCGCCATGCTGCTGACGGTGCCGGGCGTGACGCCGGGAGTCGTGCTGGGCGTCCCGACCGTCGCCGTGGTGGCGCTTTGCCTGGGCATCTTCGTCACCCGTTTCATCTTGCTCAATCTGGCAAAGTCGCGCGCCGGCCCGGAGGCCATGCGCGATGTCAGGCTGGACAGCGTCCGCGGACTGGTCGCGCCCGGCATTGTCGGAGTGATCCTCTGTTGTCTCGCGCTGTGGTTCCTGCTGCCGCAGATCAACACCAAGTTCGGCGTGCTCGGCGTGCTCATGGTGGCGCCTTGCGTCGGTCTGTTGTTCGGCGCGCTCAACGGCTTCATCATCGTTGCCGGGCGGCTGCAGCCGTTCATCGTCACGCTGGCGATGATGGTGACGGCGCTCGGCATTGCCCGGCTGACCGCCGGCCAGAACAATGCGGTGCTGCCGGTCTATACCGGGTCGAACGCCACCGCCGATTTCGAGATGCTGCGCTCGCTGGTGTTTGGCGTGATCCCGATGCCGGGCCTGTTCTTCCTCGGCGCGATCCTGATTTATGGCGCGGTGCTGCGCTTCACGCCGTTCGGCCGCTATGTCTACGCCATCGGCGGCAATGAAGAGGCGGCGCGGCTATCCGGCATCGCCGCCGGACGCGTCAAGATCGCCACCTATGCCGTGTCGGGCCTGCTCGCGGGCATCGCGGCGGTGCTCTATGTCGCGCAGTATCGGCAGGGCAAGCCCGATGCCGGCGCCGGGCTGGAGCTCGACGCCATCGCCGCGGTGGTCATCGGCGGCACCAGCCTGATGGGCGGTCGCGGCAGCCTGATCGGCACATTCTGCGGCGTGCTGATCTTCGGGCTCTTGTCCAACATCCTGCAGCTCCACAACATCAATTCGAACCTTCAGCTCGTGTTGAAAGGGATGATCATCATCGGCACCGTGCTCGTGCAAGAGCGCAACGCCGCTGATCTTCTCTTCTATCTGCGCCTGCTATTTGCCCCTTTGTCGGGTGGGCAGACGGCGCACAAGGAAACGGCCGCGGCAAAGCGACCGTCAAAAGAGACCCCGTCTCTAAATCTTGGAGGAAACAAGAAATGAAACGACGTGACATGCTGAAGCTTGCCGCCGTCAGCGCGGCCCTGCTGACCACCACCGCGCTACTGACCAGCGGCAGCGCCTTTGCCCAGGACAAGAAGTGGAAGATCGGCTTTTCGCAGGTGACCACCATCGAACCCTGGCGCGCCCAGTTCAACAAGGACATACTGGCGGAAGCCGCCAAGCATCCGGAAGTCGAGCTGATCGTCACCGACGGCGAGGACAAGACCGAAAAGCAGGTTGCCGATGTCGAGAACCTGATCCGCCAGGAAGTCGACGCGCTCTTGGTATCTCCGAAGGAATCGGCAGGCCTGACCGGCGTCGTGCAGCAAGCGATCGACGCCAAGATCCCGGTCTTCGTGCTCGACCGCAATGTCGACACCAAGGACTACACGCAGTTCGTCGGCGGCGACAATGCGCTGATCGGCCGGGCCGCCGGCGAATACGCCGTCGAGCTTCTGGGCGGCAAGGGCAAGGCATCAGGCAATGTCGTCGAGATCTGGGGCGGCATGGGCACGCAACCGGCGCATGACCGCCATGACGGCTTCCATGAATTCACCGACAAGGAGCCGGGCATCAAATATCTGCTCGACCAGCAGTCGGGCGACTGGAAGCAGGACCAGGCCTACAACATCATGGCGACGGCGCTGCGCAACAATGAGAAGATCGATCTCGTCTACGGCCACAACGACCCGATGGCCTACGGCGCCTATCTTGCCGCCAAGGATGTCGGTCGCGAGAAGGACATCAAGTTCATCGGGATCGACGGGCTTCCCGGCGAAGGCGTGACGCTGGTCAACAATGGCGAACTGACCGCGACCTTCACCTATGTGACACCGGGCGCCGAGGGGCTGCGGCAGGCGATCAAGTTCCTGAACGGCGAGAAGGTGGAGAAGACCATCACCTTGCCAACGGAGAAGATCACCAAGGAGAATGCCGCGCAGATCCTGAAGGACAACGGCCTCTGAGCCGAGGCACTCCTGCCGGGGCCGCCCGGCAGGAGTGCTATTTCCCAAGCGCCGGCAAGCAGTGCGTCGCAAGGTTTACGCCAGCTTGGCCAAAAGCTTCATGAAGGTGGCGACCTCCTTGGGCGAGAGCGGCGCCAGTGTTTCCTCGGTGATGTCGCGGGCAAGCGGGATCAGGCGCTCGATGGCGTCGCGGCCTTGCGCGGTCAGATTGACCAGCAGACGCCGCTTGTCGACCTCATGCTTGGAAAGCTCGACGAGGCCCCGCGCCTTCAGCCGGTCGATGACGCCTTTGACGGTTGCGGCATCCATGGCGATCAGCGTGCCGAGTTGGTTCTGCGATGTCTCGCCGACGTCGCGCAATTTGGCCAGAGCGGCGAACTGCGGCGGCGTCAGGTCGGCGATGTGCGCGGCGAAGATCGAGACATGGCGCTGGTGCGCTTTGCGCAGGATGAACCCAACCTGCTCCTGCAGGTGATAGTCGTGCTCGGGCTCCTCGAGCTCGACCAGCTTGAGCAGGTTTTCCTCGCTCACGGCAGTCCGTCCCAAGCCTTGATGCCTTTTGTGACGAAGCCTTGGCTGGGCAACGCCTTCGCGGCAGGCCTGCCTTGGTGAAGGATTGAAAACTCAGGCATGGACAACTTCCTTCCCTAGGATTTTGTTGGGCGCGGCAAGCGCCATGGAACCACTGATGCGGCTTTGGCCGGCCAGGAAAAGTGCAGCGGCGGCAATCAGGCTATTTCGGCGAAAATCATCGGCGACAGCGAGCCCGCTGTCCAGTGCAGCAGCAATTTCGATTGGTGAAAGCGGACCAACAGCCGTCGTGACCAGACGCTCGCCCAGATCGCTGTCGGGCACCAGTTCGCGCGCGGGCACGCACCTGATGGCGGGGTGGCCGGGCAGGTCGACGGCGTTGGCAATCAGGGTGGCAGCGGCGTCCGCTTCGGCTCCCGTCCGCGCCAGCACGGTGACGGCATCGGCAATGCCAAGCGAAAACGAACGGCCACGCCAGCCGCTGGTCGCGACGCCGCCAATCCCGTCCTCTGCGCGGATGGTGATGCGGTCAGCGAGACCATGCGCCGTTCCAGCGATGGAGAGGGTCATCGACCGGCCTGCATTGAGATGAATGGCGCTGTCGCCGCCATTGTTGACATAGGCGCGGTCGAGTTTGCGCCCGGCAAGCAGCGCGGCAAGAATTTCGTCGGCCACCGAACCCGCAACGGCAGCCATCGGCGTAATGAAACTTTGCGCCAGTGGTAAGACCGCCGCCTCCATGCGGCGCGCGGTCGGGCCGACGAAAGCGCGCGGATCAAGGCTCGCCGGCTTGCGTAGTTCGGTAAGTTCGTCGACCAGTTCCACGAGAATGGTCTGGAAGCGCGTCACCGCTTGGGCGTAGGCAGCAGCACATTCGCCGGCATCACCAAAGGCTTCTACGATCAGGTCGATCGGGCCATGATTGAGATGCAGCCGCTTGCCGTCCTCCAGCCAATGCGCCTGCGGGCCGTTCATCACGTGGCTCCATTCGCGGCGGCGCGCCGCAATTGCGCCAGCGGCGGCCAGGGATTGCCCGCCGGCGCACCGGTGCCACGACGCGGGTTGAGATACTCGCCGCCCTTGGCAAGGATATCCTCGACGCTGCGTATCTCGGCTTCGTAGCCACCGAGCCTGACATAGTCGTCGCGGCGCAGCGTGAACTCGATCGGCGCCACCAGCGCAGGCGTCGGCACATAGCCGAAGGCGCCTTCCGGCACCCGGGTGACGTCGACCATCAGCGTGATGCCGCCGCCCGGCCAGACATAGACCGGCGCGCCGCCCACAGTGACGTAAGTCTTCAGGCCTTGCACCGAACGGGTCAGGTTGACCGGGTTCTCGGTGACGCCGGCGCGCAGCGAACCGCCGGCGCCGCCGATGAACAGCACGGTGCACAGCGCCGGCTCGCAATTGTCCTCGATCAGGCCGACCGATTTCTGCAGCCGCTCCGGAAACGGCTTCTCAACCGGCTTCAGCTCGTCGTCGAGCTCGTAATAGGCGAACTGCTCGCCGGTGGTCGAGACCATCAGCATCGACAGGCCGGGGCGCGCACCTTTCTTGGCATTCCACTCGCCGAGGATCGACAGCGGGTCGGAAATGCTGGTGCCGCCCCAGCCGAGCCCAGGCTCGGACACTTTGAAATAGCGACCGGGCGTCGAACGGCGGCCAATGATTTTTATCCCGGTGTCCTGCCAGCCCAGCACCTTGCCGGCCTGATGCTCGGAGACGACGCCGGTGATGTGGTCGTCGACCACCACCACCTCGTCGACGAGGCCGCGCCATTGGGTGGCGAACATGCCGATGGTGGCCGAGCCGCAACCGACGCGCATGCGGTGCTCGAGCTTGCCATCGATGACGGGTGGTTTGCCGGCTTCGACGATCACCACAGCGCCGCCGTCGATGGTGAGTTCGACCGGCTTGCGGCTGCACAAATTGAGCAGCGCGTCACAGGTGGCGCGCCCTTCCGCCTTGGAGCCGCCGGTGAGATGATGCACGCCGCCCAGCGACAGCATCTGCGAGCCGTACTCGCCCGTCGTGACATGGCCGATGGCCTCGCCTTCGGAACGCACCGTCGCCGTCTCAGGGCCGATATGGCGGTCGGTGTCGATCTTCACCTTGACGCCGCAATAGGAGAAGATGCCCTCGGTGACCACGGTAACGAGATCGACGCCCTCGACCTGCTGGCTGACAATGAAGGGGGCCGGCTTGTAATCGGGATAGGTGGTGCCGGCGCCGATGGCGGTGACGAAGCGACGGCCGGTGTTGACCAGCTCGCCGTTCCAGGCCTCGCCTTCGGCGATAAAGGGTACGACCGCGCCGCCGGTCTCGGCCGCATGGTCGAGGATGGTCAGCGGATCCATGCGCACGATGCGGCCGCCGGCATTGCCGTAGCGGTCGCAGGCGCCGGTACGGCCATCAGCGATGTAGCACATGACCGGACAGGCATCGCAGCGGATCTTCTCCGCCACCTGCTTCTCGCCGGGGTCGTGGGTTTCGAAACGTTCGGCGAGCTCGCTCATTGGCGTGCCTCCTTGTCGCGGATCGCCGCGCGAATGCGGGTCGGCGTCGCCGGCACCTTGGTGACCAGCACGCCGGTGGCATGGCGGATGGCGTTGAGGATCGCCGGCGCCGTCGGGATCAGCACATGCTCGCCCAGCCCCTTGGCGCCAAAGGGTCCTTCCGGATCCGGAACTTCGACCAGAATGGTCTCGATCGGCGGCACGTCGCCGATCGTCGGGATCAGGTAATCGTGCAGGTTTTCGGTACGGCCGGGGATGTATTCCTCCATCAGCGCCATGCCGATACCCTGTGCGATGCCGCCTTCGATCTGGCCTTCGACCAGCAGCGGATTGATCGCCTTGCCGACATCGTGCGCGGCGGTGATTTTTATGAGCTTCACGGTGCCGAGCTTGAGGTCGACCTCCAGTTCGGCGATCTGCGCGCCATAGCCATAGACGGCGTAGGGCTTGCCCTGGCCCTTGGCATCGAGCGGCAGTGTCGGCGGGTCGTAGCTTTCCTCGGCGCGGAAGACGAAACCGTCGGCGTCGGTTTTCAGCGTGGAAAGATCGATATGCCGTGTCGCTTCGCCCTCACGGATGATCAGGCTTGTCCCATCGAGGGCAATCGCCGCCTTCTCCGATACATTGGCGAAGCGCAGGATCGCGTCGCGCAAGGCACGGCCGGCCTTTTCGGCGGCCTTGCCGGTGACGAAGGTCTGGCGTGAGGCCGAGGTCTTGCCGGCGTCGGGCGTTATCGCTGTGTCGGCGCTTTTCAGCCGGAACTTTTCCAGCGGCAGGCCAAGCGCGTCGGCGCATATCTGGGAAATGACCGTATTCGAGCCCTGGCCGATATCGACCGCGCCCTGATGCAGGACGACCTCGCCTTCAGCCGAAATGCCGACCTTGATGGTCGAGGGGTTGGGCAGCGAGGTGTTGCCGCAGCCATACCAGCAGGAGGCGACGCCGACGCCGCGTCTTTTTGCTCCGTTCGTGGCATTGAACGCCTCCGCATCGGCAAGCGCGCGCGACCAATGCGGCCGCAGTGCTTCAAGGCACTCGGCAATGCCGACTCCGGCTTCCAATTTCTGACCGGTAACCGTTTCGGATCCGTTACGAAGGCAGTTTTTCAAACGAAAATCGAGCCGATCAATGCTCAACTTTTCGGCCAGCTCGTCATAGAGGGTCTCCTGAATGATCGTCGCCTGCGGCACGCCGAAGCCACGGAAGGCGCCCGAGATCGGACCGTTGGTGTGGATGGCGCGGCCTTCGGCGCGATAGTTCGGCGTCAGATAGGGGCCGGAAGCATGCACCGGGACGCGATTGGCGACCGTCGGTCCCCAGCTGGCATAGGCGCCGGTGTTGAAATCGCCTGTAAAGACCATGCCGGAGACAAGCCCATCGGCATCGGCGCCAATGGTCGCCTTCATCTCGGCCGGGTGGCGCTTGGTGGTCGAGATCATCGATTCATTACGGGTGTAGGCAAGTGCGGCCGGCCGTCCAGTCTTCATCGCGACGAGGCCGATGAGAGGCTGCAGCGAGACATCGAGTTTCGAGCCGAAACCGCCGCCGGTGGCGGTCGGCACGATACGCACCTTGTCGACCGCGAGCCCGAGCACCTTGGCCGTCTCGTCGCGGTCCATATAGGGCGCTTGCGTGCAGGCGACGACGACCAGCGTGTCGCCATCCAAATAGGCATAGCCGGCTTCCGGCTCGATATAGGCGTGCTCGACATAGGATGTCTCGATGACGCCGGAGACAGTCACGGCGGCGCCGGCAAGGGCGGCCTCCGGATTGCCGCGCTCGACAAAGCCGGAGGTGAGCAGGTTTGCCGGCCGGTGCTGGTGGATCAATACCGCGCCGTTGGCCTGCGCTTCGTCAGGCTGCAGAAAATGCGGCAGTTCTGTCCATTCCACTGGAAAGTCCGCAAGGTCGAGATCAAGCATCGCCTCGCGCTCGCCGGCGACCAGCGCTACCGCCTCGCCGCGAAAGCGCGCAAAGCTCTCGGCCAGGGCGGGCTGGTCGGTAAAGGGGCCGATGACGCCGAAACAGTTTTTTCCGGGAATGTCGGCGGCGGCGAAGATGCCGACGATGCCGGGATGGGTCTTCGCCCAGGCATCAAGATCGCCAAATGTGAAACGCGCATGATAATACGGCGAGCGGACCACCAGCACGGCAAGCGCGTCGGTCGGAAAAGAATCGCCACCGAATTTCTCACCGCCTGTGACCTTGGGCAGGCCGTCGAGGCGGATTGGCGACGAGCCTACGGCGGAGCCGGATTGCGGCATGCGGTGGTCGAGACTTTCGGCATGGCGCGAGGCGTCCATTACCGCGGCGATGATCTTGCGGTAGCCGGTGCAGCGGCAGAGGATGCCGCCCAACGCGTCCTGCACTTCGGTTTCGCTCGGGCTCGGCTCCCTGTCCAGCAGCGCCGTTGCTGCGACCAGTAGACCTGGCGTGCAGGCGCCGCATTGCGCCGCGCCATGGTCGAGGAACGAAGCCTGCAGCGCAGATAGCCTGCCGTTGGCCAGCCCCTCGACGGTCGTCACCGTGGTGCCGGCCACGGAGGCCGCCGGCATCAGGCAGGCGCAGACGGGTTCGCCGTCGACCAGCACGGTGCAGGCGCCGCAGTCGCCGGCGTCGCAGCCGATTTTGGTGCCGGTCAGGCGCAATTCGTCGCGCAGCACCGAGGAGAGCCGGCGCAGCGGCGGCACATTGACCGAAATAGCGGCGCCATTGACCTCGAACGCGATGTCGGCGCGTTCCACGCTCATGCCGGGCTGAGTTTCGCTCATGCCGGGCTGAGCTTTGCTCATGCCAGGCTGAGTTTTGCTTATATCAGGCTGGGCTTCGTTCATGCCGCCGCCTTGTCGTCCAGAGCCACGGCGCCAAGTACGGCACGAACAACGATCTCGCGTGCGGCATCAATCCGGTATTCGGCGCTGCCGCGCACGTCACCGATTGGCGACAGCTCGTCGATCGGTGCCGACTGGATCGCAGCGGCCAGCGCATGATCAACTGGAAGGCCACGCAAGGCTGCTTCAACCCCTGAGAGGCGCTTGGCAACCGCCGAGCAGGAGCCGACGGCGACGGCGGCGTCACTGACGATGCCATTCTCGATAACGAGGCGCGCCGCCACCATGGCAATGGAGATGACGAGATAGCGCCGCGCGCCGAGCTTCACGAAAGCCGACGTACCGGTGGCCGCGTTTTTCGGCACGCGAATGGCCGTGACCATTTCGCCCGGCCGCAATTCGGTGCGGCGGTTGCCGAGGATGAATTCTGGCACTGGCAGATGGCGGACCGTCGCCGCCGAACGCAGTTCAACCTCGGCGTCGAGCACGAGCAGCGCCGGCACGCCGTCGGCGGCGGGTGAAGCGTTGCAGAGATTGCCAGCGATGGAGGCGACGTTCTGGATCTGCACGGAGCCCACTTCGCGTGCCGCCTGCTTCAGCGCATCGAAAGCCGCAGGCAGCGGATGGCGGACAAGATCCGTCCAGGTCGTGCGCGCGCCGATGACCCAATGGGCGCCGGTTTCGGCGATGCCGCGCAATGCCGCCAGACCGTTGATGTCGAGGACACTGTCGCGAAAAGGCCTGGCGCCCTGTGCCGGGTAGAAATCGGTGCCGCCGGCAAAGATGCGCCACGAAGCCTCGCCAAGCAAAGCGAGTGCTTCGTCGACGGTGGTGGGTTTCGCGTAACGGATCACGCTTTGCCTTCCAACAAGAGGGCCTTCCCAGAAAAGAAGCCTTTCCGAGGAATTTGCCGGCGCCCGAACCGGGGACAAATTCATTCGTATGCAAATGATATCAAGTCGGCGGGAATTGTCAAAGCCAGAGTTTTGCGCCGACATCCGCATCGGCACTGCGGACAAGCATTTGTTACGCCGTCGAGGTTGACGCGGACGACCATCTAGTCAAGTTTCTGCATCCGGTCGCGCCAGCGGCCTTTCTTCCGCCGGAACCCACCGGAGCCCGAGACTGACGAGAAGGAGGCACCATGGCCGACGAAGCGCTTATTGTCATCGACCTGCAGAACGATTTCTGCCCCGGCGGCGCGCTGGCGGTGGCCGGCGGCGACGAGATCGTGCCATTGGTCAACGACCTGATCCGGCGGACCGAGCATGTCGTGCTGACGCAGGACTGGCATCCCGCCGGCCATTCGAGCTTCGCCTCCAGTCATCCCGGCAAGCAGCCATTCGAGACGATCGAGATGCCTTACGGCCATCAGACGCTGTGGCCGGACCATTGCATCCAGGGCAGCCTCGGCTCGGACTTTCATTCGGGGCTGGCCTGGACCAAGGCGGAGCTGGTCATCCGCAAGGGGTTCAGACCGGCGATTGATAGCTATTCGGCCTTCTTCGAGAACGACCATACGACGCCGACCGGTCTTGCCGGCCATCTCAGAGAGCGTGGCATCGACACGCTGACCCTGGTTGGTCTTGCGACCGATTTCTGCGTCGCCTTTTCGGCGCTCGATGCGATCAAGCAGGGTTTCAAGACGACGGTGCGGCTCGACGCCTGCCGCGGCATCGACCTCAACGGCTCTGTCGAGGCGATGCTGAAGCGGATGCGCGAGGCCGGCGTCACGCTTGAAGACCATTTGTCGGACTGACCGAACCGTGGGGCGTCCAGGGGGCTTCACCCGATTGGCTTCGGCGGCAGGCGGCGTGGCGGCTGCCGCAATGCTGTTTCCGGGATCGGCAATCGCCGCCGAAAACCACGAACTGCCGGGCGCAACAATGTCGTTGTGGTGGGCACTGCCTTTCGTCGGGCTGCTGCTGTCGATCGCCACCGGGCCGCTGCTCTTCCATCATGTCTGGGAGCACCATTACGGCAAGGTCACCACTTTCTGGGCGGCCCTGGTGGTCGTGCCACTGGCAATCGCCTTCGGCATGCCCTCTGCCACGGAAGCGGTGCTGCACGCGCTGCTCACCGAATACATGTCGTTCATCATCCTGCTGTTTGCGCTGTTCACCATTTCGGGCGGCATTCTCGTTGCCGGCAACATCCATGGCACGCCGCTAGTCAATGCCGGATTGCTGCTGATCGGCGCTGTCCTCGCCTCGGTCATCGGGACGACCGGCGCCTCGATGATCCTGATCCGGCCGATCCTGCGGGCCAACGACAACCGGCCGTTCAACGCCCATGTCGCCATTTTTTTTATCTTCCTGGTGTCGAACATCGGCGGCTCGCTGACGCCGCTCGGCGACCCGCCACTGTTCGTCGGCTTCCTGCGCGGTGTCGACTTCTCCTGGACGGCCGCGAATCTCTGGCAGGAGACTTTGTTCGTCGGCGGCGTCGTGCTGGCCGTCTTCTTAGGTATCGACATCATCCTGCATCGCCGCGAGGACGGCGCGCCGAAGATCAAGGATCCGACGCCGGACACGAAGGTGCGCCTCCGCGGGCTGGCCAACATTCCACTGCTGGCAGGCGTGATAGGCGCGATCCTGCTTTCCGCCCTGTGGAAGCCGGGCGTGAGTGTCTCCGTGATGGGGGTCAGCCTCGAACTGCAGGATTTTGTGCGCGACGCCATCATCCTGGCGCTCGCCTTGCTGTCGCTTCGCGTCTCGTACAAGAGCCATCGCGAAGCCAACGGCTTCAACTGGGGCCCGATCGCGGAAGTGGCGAAACTGTTTGCCGGCATCTTCATTTGCATCGTGCCGGTGGTCGCCATCCTGAAGGCCGGTCATGACGGCGCGCTGGCGCCGCTGGTCTCGCTGGTCACCTCGCCCTCGGGCCAGCCCAACGACCTCGCCTATTTCTGGCTAACCGGGGCGCTGTCGTCGTTCCTAGACAATGCCCCGACCTATCTGGTGTTCTTCGAACTCGCCGGCGGCGACCCGCAGTATCTGATGACGGAATTCGCTTCGACGCTGGCGGCAATCTCGGCGGGTGCCGTTTTCATGGGCGCCAACACCTATATCGGCAACGCGCCGAACTTCATGGTCTACGCCATCGCCAGGCATCGCGGGGTCAAGATGCCCGGCTTCTTCGGCTACATGGCGTGGTCCGGTCTGGTGCTGATCCCGACCTTTTTGATCGCCGGGTTCCTGTTTTTTGGTTGATCAACCGACACCGACATAGCGGCGGACCGCCGACGGATCGGCGCGCAGTTGCTCGACATCGACCGTCTCGCGGTTGCGGCCGTTCTCGATGAAGGCAACACGGTCGGCGACCGACAGCACGGCATCGACCCGTTGCTCGACGAGAATGGTGGAAACGCCTGATACACGCAGCTTTGCCACCGTTTCGCGGATTTTTGCGATCATCGACGGCATCAGCCCTTCGGTCGGCTCGTCGAGCAGCAGCACCTGTGGTTCGAGGCACAGTGCCCTTGCCATGGCCAGCATCTGCTGCTCGCCGCCGGACAGCGTGCCGGAGCGCTGCCTCAGCCGCTGGCGCAGCAGCGGGAAAAGGTCGAGCACGTTTTCGCGCGTTGCCTTGCCCTTGTTGCGCGTCATCAGGCCGATCTCGATATTTTCCGCCACCGTCATCTCGGCGAACAGCCGCCGACCTTGAGGTACATAGGCGACGCCGGCCTTCGGCACTTCATGCGCCGGCAGCCCGGTCAATTCCTTGCCGTCGAGCCTGATTGAGCCGGCGCTCGCCGGGACAAGGCCCATGATCGCCTTCAGCGTCGTCGTCTTGCCGGCGCCGTTGCGGCCGAACAGGCAAAGCACCTCGCCCTTGTTCAACGCGAGGTCGAGGCCGTAGAGCACCTGGACCTCGCCGTAGAAGCAGTCGAGCCCGGAGATGGTGAGCGCCGTGGGCCGTGCTTCAGCCATGGGTCGCTCCGAGATAGGCATCCTGGACCTCGGTATTGGCGCGGATCTGCTCGGGCGTGCCTTCGGCCAGGATCCTGCCGGCGTTGAAGACGGTGATGCGGTCGGCAAGCTGCATGACGACCGGCATATTGTGCTCGATCAGAAGCACGGTGGCGCTTTTGGCGATCTCGCGCACCAGTTCGATGAAATTGTCGATCTCGCTGTCGGCCAGCCCTTGCGTTGGCTCGTCGAGGATCAGCAGGCGCGGTTTGAGCGCCAGCCCCATCGCCACTTCGAGCAGCCGCTGGTGGCCATAGGACAATTGCCCGGCCAGCATATGGGTGCGGTCGGCAAGGCCGGTGCGTTCGAGAGCCGCCATAACGCCGGCCTGCACCGCGCCCTTCGAGCGGCCGTCGGTCAGCGTGCGCTGCACCGGCAGCGCGACATTGTCGTAGACGCTGAGATTGGCAAAGACGCTGGTGATCTGGAAGGTGTAGGCGACGCCAAGCCGCACCCGGGCATAGGCCGGCAGATTGGTGATGTCGGCGCCATCGAAGACGACCATGCCTGAGGATGGCTGGATGCGACCGCTGACCAGGCTGACGAAGGTGGTCTTGCCGGCGCCGTTGGGGCCAATGACAGCGCGGATCTCGCCCGGCATCAGCGCGAAGTCGACATTGTCGACGGCGCGCAGGCCGCCGAAATTGCGCGACAGGCCCTTGGTGGTCAGCAGCGGCATCATGGCAGCCACGCGAGCCAGCGGTGACGGATGGTACCGAGAATGCCTTTCGGGAAAAACAGCACCAAAAGAATGAGCGCGATGCCGACGATCAGCAGATAGGCCGAGGTGTAGCCGCTGGTGATGTCGACGACATAATACATGAACAGCGTGCCGATCAGGGGCCCGAGCGTGGTGGCGCCGCCGCCGAGCAACACCCATAGCAGGGGCAGGATCGAATATTGCACGGAGGCAAAGCTCGAGCCGACATAGCCGAACAGCAGTGCGTAGGCGGCACCCGAAGCCGCACAGATGGTGCCGGACATGATGACGGCGGCGAGCTTGTTGGAAAAGGTGTCGTAGCCCAGCATCTTGGTCCGCTCCTCGTTCTCGCGGATGGCAACCAGCACGCGGCCATACCTGGAACGAACGACGGCGAGCGTGATCAGCAGGACGACCGAAAACAGTGTGAGCGCGCTCATGTAGCGGACGATCGGGTTGGTGAGGTCCAGCGATGTCGCGCCGAAGGTGAGCACTCGCGCCGGCTGCGGCACCACCATGCCCTGGTCGCCGCCGGTCCATGAAGCGAAATAGAGGATGACCAGGTAAAAGACCTGCGCGAACATCATGGTGACGATCATGAAAGCGACGCCGGAGGTGCGCAGTGCCAGGACGCCGATCACCAAGGAGAGAACCGCGCCGCAAACCACGCCGGAAGCGAAGGCGGTCGGAACGCTCCAGCCGAGATGGATGACGGCGAGACCCGCGCCATAGAGTCCGGCGGCAAAGAACATGGCGTGGCCGAGGCTGAGCAGACCGACATAGCCAAACAGCATATTGTAGCCCATGGCAAAGACAGCCAGCACCATGATGCGGGCGAGCAGGCCGTGATGATAGTCCGGCAGGACGAAGCTCAGGGCAAAAAGCAGCGCGATGACGCCGAGATGCAGTGCATAGGGTTTTGCCGGCGAAGCATCCTTCATCGCGACGCCGTTCCGAACAGGCCTTGCGGCCGGAACACCAGCACCATGGCGACCAGCAGGGTGGCGATGATCTTGGCCAGTGTCGGCGAGAAGAACACCGAGATGATGCCGTCCGACAGGCCGATGAGCACAGCGGCGACAAGGGTGCCGCGCAGCGAACCGAGGCCGCCGATGATGACGACGATGAAGGAAAGCAGCAGCGGATCCTGACCCATTAGATAATGCGCCTGGCTGATCGGCACGATCAGCACCGCGGCCACCGCCGCCAGCATGGCGCCGAGCGCGAAGACGCCGGCATAGACCCGGTCTACCGGAATGCCGAAAGCCTGCGCTGTTTCGCTGTCATATTGCGTGGCGCGCATGACCAAGCCGATTTTCGTGCGCGTCAGCACGAACCAGGTCGCCAGAAGCAGAAAGGCCGATGCCGCGATGATCGACAGCTTGTAGCCGGAATAGCCGAACCAAGGCAGCAGTATGCGATAGCTGAAGGGCGGCTCGACCGGCCGCGCCTCCGGACCGTAGAAGGTCAGCGCCAGTTGCTGGATGATGTAGAGCATGCCGATGGTGGCGACGATGGTGGCTTCGGGATTGTAGTTCAGCCGGCGCAGTACCAGGCGCTCGGCGACCAGGGCGATGGCGCCGACGATCAGCGGCGCCAGCACCAGTGCGGCCAGGAAGCCGAGCGCCGGATGGCCTGATATCGCCGTCGAGATCGCCCAGGCCAGCACCGCGCCCAGCATGAAGAATTCGCCGTGGGCGACATTGACGACGCGCATGACGCCGAACACCAGCGACAGGCCGAGCGCCGTCAGCGCCAGCACGGCGGAAGTGACGAAGCCTTCGAGGGCGGCGAGGAGAAGGTGGGGTCCGAAGTGCATCGGCTAGGCACCGGCGGATGCGCGAGGCACCCCCCTCTGTCCTGCCGGACATCTCCCCCGCAAGGGGGGAGATCGGATTTCACCGCGGGTTTCGCCAATCAGCGGCGCCGGTTGATGCGTACTGCCGCACGAACTGCCGATCTCCCCCCTTGCGGGGGAGATGTCCGGCAGGACAGAGAGGGGTGACTTGGCTCCCACGCTTGCAAGCAAAGCTGTGTCTACAACGACTGCGTCGTGTAATCCCCTTCCGGCTCGTAGAGGCCGTCCTCGATCTTGGTCTTGTGGACGACATTCAGCCGGCCGCCTTCGACCTTGGAGATGTTCTGGATGCCGAAGCACTGGTGGATCTTGCCGTTGAAGGTCTTTGGCCCCTGCGGATGCTCTGGCCCCTCGGCAAACTCGGTCAGCGCCTCGGTCGCCTCGACCAGCTTGGCGCGGTCTTCCGGCCCCTTGTAGCCGGCGTCCTCCATCGCCTTCTTGACGACATAGAGCGTTTCCCAGCAGCCGAACATGTGCGCGGCGGTGGAGACGTCCTTGGGATCGCCGACGGCAGCGCCATTGTCGTCGATGCCGACGGCGGCGCGGTAGGCCTTCTGCGCGGCGGAATCGTCAGGCTGGGCATAACGCGGCGAGCCTTCCCAGAAATGGCTGCCGTCGAGGAATTCGAGGCCGGGGCTGTTGATGTCGGTGGCTTCGAGCGAATCGATGAAGCCGAACAGCTGCGGCCGGTTGGAGCCGTAGAATTCGCCGAGCTCCTTGACGAAGGTAAGCACCGCCGGGCCGACCATGACGTGGTAGATCACCTCGGTCTCGGCCGGGATCTGCGGGAAGTATTTGGTGAAGGAGGATTCCGTCGGCGGGATGGCGATCTGGGCGATGACCTCGGCTCCCTGCGCCTTCAGCGCCGGCGGCAGGTAGTCGCGATGGTCGTAGCCGAAGGCGAAATCGGGAAAAATCTGTGTCACCTTCTTGCCGGCGTTCGCCGCGATCCACGGCGCCATCGCCTGGATCTGGCTCTTCACGTCGGTGATGCCGGGCTGGAAGACGTAGCGGTTGAGCTTGGTCGAGGCGACGTGGTGACCTTCGCTGACGACAAAGTAAGGCATCTTGGCCTCGCCGGCGGCGGGCGCCGAGCCAATGACGACGTGTGAGAACAGCGTACCGAAGACGATGTCGGTCTTGTGCTGGGTGGCGAATTTGCCGACCACCTCGGCGCCACGGCCGGGATCGGTACCGTCATCCTCGATGATCACCTCAACCGGGCGGCCGTTGATGCCGCCAGCGTCGTTGATCGCCTTGATCGCGGCTGCCGTGGTCTTCTCATACCAGCGGCCATAGGCGGCGCCGATGCCGGTGCGGTGCGACTGGAAGCCGATCTTGATCGGCGCCGAGCTCTGTGCCTGGCTGTATCGGACGAACCCGGGGGCGACGGCGAGACCGGCGCCTGCGGCCAAACCTTTCAGCGCCGTGCGGCGGGTAAGACCGGTTTTCGAGAGATCGAAAGTCTTGCTCTTGTCCATGATGCCGTTCCCCTTGTTCAGCGTTCCGAGCGAAAAGTCAGCTCATTTCCGGAAGTCGAAAAATTGCATGTGTACAAACTAAATCACCAAAGTCCGGACACGGCAATGCCGGTTCCCTAGGGTAATCCCGGTTTATTTTCCAGCGCAAAAGCCTCAGCCAACCGTCGGCGTGGCAAGCAGCCACAGGCCGAAAACCGTGTAGGCGATCATCAGCACGGTGAGCGGGAATTGGCTGATCGCGGCCCGGCTGGGAACGGGGTGCAACCGCCAGGCGAGGCCATGGGCGACAAGCACGGCAAGCATGTGGCCGGCGATGATGACGCCGGCCTGCAGATTCCACAGCCACCACGCCGAGTCGGCGCCGGCGACCACGCCGGCTTCGATCTCCATGTCGGCGGTGCCGAACAGGTTCCAGCCCAAGGCGAACGGGTCGGAAAGGGTAGTAACCGCATACTGGCCGTCAACGAGAAGCGCCGTCAGATAGTGCGCAAAATGATAGGCGAGCGCGATCGGCACGATCGACCAGACCAGCAGTCCCGCCGCCTCAGGGAAGGTATGCTTGCTGCCGACCAGACGCTGGCCAAGGCCAACGGCAAGCATGAAAGCTGCCGCAAGCAGGACAAACGTCAGCACAAGCCCGAAACTGCCGATGCCCATCAGCGCTGTGCGGCCCGGAAACTCCAGCGGATTGATGCCGAACCAGCCCAGCCAGGAGAAGGTTCTCGACAGGCCGTCGAAGGATACCGAAGACAGGGCAAGCAGCAGGAAAGCGATACCGCTCGACGGCAACGGCGCGGCATCGAGCAGCTTGGCGCCCGGCCAGCAGAGATCGAGCCGGCCGTCATCGTTGCGCTCGTCTTCGGTGCGCCCAAGGAAGGCAAAGCGTGCCACCATGGCGAAGAAGACTGTCAGGAATTCGCCACGCCGGCTCCAGTCGGGGTAGCCAAAGACCAACATGCCGGCAAAGCTCAGCAGCCAATAGAGGCCGGCTACCGAGGCCAGACGCGCCGGATCGTCGGGCGCCGGGTCGATCAGTTCGAACCAGGCGAAGGCGAAGAACAGTATGACGGCCGGCCAGCAGCCGAGCCATGCGGGAAGGCGCGGCTCCTGCGTTTCGTCGCCGCGTCTGCCGATCAGGCGGGTTGCCAAGCGCCAAGGCCCGTACCAGGGGTTCAGCCAGGACCAGAGATCGCCGAGCAGGCCTTGCAGGAGGGCCAAGCCCACCCAAAGCAGCGTCCATACGACCAGTGGCAACGGGTTGGAAAGCGGATCGCGGCTACCGAACAGGCCGGCGGCGATGAGGACTGCAAAGCCGGCAAAGGATATCAGGCTGATGATCGTCCTGAGACCATCGCCAAAGGCGAAAAGCGGCAACCGCCGGCGCCAGAAGCGGTCGAGCGCGTCGGGCGGCAGCAGGGCCAGCACGAGGAAGCTGACGGCAACCGCAAGTGCACCGCCGGCGACATAGTAGCCCGTCGGCAAGAGCAGGACGTGGCCGCGGTCGGAGGCGTGGGCGAAGGCGGGGGTGGGCGATACGAAACACAGGGCTGTAAGCAATAGAGCCAACGAAAGACGATGGCGCTCTACGGCGCTCCCCTCTGTCCTGCCGGACATCTCCCCCACAAGGAGGGAGATCGGCAGTTCGCTCGATCGGCGCCTTCCATGCGACGTTGGAGGTTGACGAAGGTGTGGATGACCGCCAATCTCCCCCCTCGTGGGGGAGATGTCCGGTAGGACAGAGGGGGGCGCGAAGGAACTCAGCCTATCCAACTTTGCTGCCCCTGCGTGGCGACGTCAGCCCCGGCACTCAAACCTTGACCAGCTGCTCCACGCGGTCTTTTTCGCCGAAGATCCTGAGATAGCGCTCGATCTCCCTGGGATCACCCGTGGCCTTGGCCGGGTTATCCGACAGCTTCACCGCCGGCCTTCCATTGGCTTCGGTGACCTTGCAGACCAGCGATATGGCATCGAGGCTGTTGGTTTCGGTCGGCGCACAGCCCTCGAAATCATTGGTCAGATTGGTGCCCCAGCCGAACGACATGCGCACCTTGCCGCGAAAGTGTCGGTAGGTTTCCTCGATGGTCTCGACCTCGAGCCCGTCGGAGAAGATGAGCAGCTTCTGTTTCGGGTCCTTGCCCTTCTCGCGCCACCAGGAAATGATCTTCTCGCCGCCCTCGATCGGCGGCGCGCTGTCGGGTCGGAAGCCGGTCCAGTCGGCGACCCAGTCCGGCGCGTCGCGAAGGAAGGAAGCGGTGCCGAAGGCGTCGGGCAGCACGATCAAAAGGTTGCCGCCATAATAGCGCTGCCAGTCCTGCAGCACCTTATAGGGCGACTGTTTCAATTCCTTTTCCGACTTGGCGAGTGCGGCGAACACCATCGGCAATTCATGCGCGTTGGTGCCTAGCGCTTCGAGGTCGTTGTCCATGGCAAGCAGCACGTTGGAGGTGCCGGTGAAGGCCTCGCCGATGCCCTCCTTCAGCGCTTCGACGCACCAACGCTGCCAGAGGAAGGAATGGCGGCGGCGGGTGCCGAAGTCGGAGATGCGGATGCCGGGCAACGCTTTCAGCCGCTCGGTCTTGGCCCACATCTTGGCCTTGGCGCGGGCATAGAGCACATCGAGCGCGAAAGGCCCGAAGGCTCGCATGGCCGCGCGTGAGCGCAACTCATTGATGATGGCGAGCGCCGGGATCTCCCACAGCGTCGTGTACATCCACGGACCGCTGAAGGAGAGTTCGTACTGGCCGTCGCGCCTGGAGAGCTCGTAGTCGGGCAGGCGGAAATTCTCCAGCCAGGCGAGGAATTCCGGCTCGAAGATCTGCTTGCGGCCGTAGAAATTGTTGCCGCCAAGCCAGATCATCTCCTTCTTGGAAAAGCGCAAGGTGCGGGCATGGTCGAGCTGGTCGCGCAGCTCCGCCTCATCGATCTCGTCGGCAAGGCGGACCGGGGTGGTGCGGTTGATCAGCGAGAAGGTGGCGTCGACCTTGGGATACATGCCCCAGATCATCTGCAGCATCAAAAGCTTGTAGAAATCGGTGTCGAGCAGGCTGCGGACGATCGGGTCGAGCTTCCAGGTGTGGTTGTAGACGCGCCGCGCTATATCGGTCTTAGCCATATCTCGATGCCGCCTTCGCTGCTCGCTTAAGCCTTTGTTTTATGCATGTCGTTTTTCCCAAAACCGCTACGCACCCTCGGGTCAAGCCCGAGGGCATGCTTTTGGGCGACATGCATTGGCCGAATGCCTATTGGGGCCGAATGCCTATTAGCATTGAATTTTCGAAAGCGCTGCCCGCTTTGCGGGCTGGCCTGACAAAAAGAAAATCTTGCGGCATGCACTGCGTTTCATCCGAAGCGGCCTCACTAGGCCGGTTTGGCGCCGATGACCCTGAGCGCCGGGCGCTTGCGGCGGATGCCTATGCGGCCCGCCACCGGTGCGTCGGCGCGGCTGTCGGCCTGCTCCTTCTCGGCGAATAGCCAGTCGATGAACAATTGCACGATCGGCGTCGAGCGCATCTCGTTGCGGCAGACGACGTAGAAATCATCGACCGCCGGCACCGACAGGCTGAACGGCGCGACCAGCAGTCCTCTGGCAAGCAGCGTGCTGGCGGTGACGGAATCGCCTAACGCCACGCCATGGCCGTGGACTGCAGCTTCGGTTGCCGTGCGGGCGTCGCCGAGATGGTGGCGGCGGCCGCGCTCCAGATCCAGCCCGTCGGCGGCCGCCAGCCAGGTGTGCCACTCGCGGCCGTCGTCGCCATGCAGGAAGACGTGGTCGGCGAGATCGCGCACGGTGCGGATCGGCCGGTTGTTGATCAGCGTCGGGCTGACCACCGGGAACAGTTCGAGGCCCGACCATTTGCGCATCCAGCAATCGGTCCAGCTGCCATCGCCATAGTGCACGCAGACGTCGATTTCAGGCGCGCGGATGTCCCTGGCGTCATTGGAGGGGATCAGCGTCAGCCTGATATCAGGATATTGCGCCATGAAGCTGCCCAGCCGCGGCGTCATCCAGAGCAAGAGCAGCGCCGGCACACAGGACACCGAGAGCGTGCCGGCGCTGGCCGGCCTGGTCATGCGCTGTGTGGCGGCGGCTATGCCGTCGAAAGCGGTCGACACCGCCGGCAAAAGTTCGGCACCGTGCGGTGTCAGCTTCACCCGCTGTCCCGTGCGTTCGAACAGCCTGACGCCGAGCGATCGTTCGAGCGCCTTGATCTGATGACTGATGGCGCCATGGGTGACGTTGAGCTCGGCGGCTGCCTTGGTCAATGAGGCGTGGCGGGCCGTCGCCTCGAAGGCACGCAGCGGATTTAACGGAGGCAAACGTTTGGCCATGGATAGCCGGATCCACTGTGAGATTTTCTCACAATCGACACCCTAACAATATCAATTGATTTTTCAATGCGGCTGCCAGACACTTTGCCTGCAATAACATCAAGACGTGACATCTGCAGGCAGCCAGCGGGACAGCGTCTCGGTCGGATGACGGTCATCGCCGAGCGTCGCCGATGGTCGCACTAGACCAGCCATCGAGGAGAAGCGGACATGGGTTATAATAGCGGCAAGCTCGAAGCGTTGCGTCGCAAATATGGCGAAAGCCATGGCGGCGAGATGTTCGACCCGAAATTCCGCAAGGTCGCCGACAAGATCTTTTCCAAGAGCGGCACGCGGCTGGCGCCCTATTCCGGTATCCCGACCTTCCTCGCCGCGCCCTACCGGCAAATCGCCGCCGACAATCCGGATTTTGGCGACCTGCAGGTGGCGATGATCGGCGTGCCGATGGATCTCGGCGTCACCAACCGGCCGGGCTCGCGCTTCGGACCGAGGGCGCTGCGCTCAATCGAGCGCATCGGCCCCTACAATCATGTGCTGGAATGCGCACCGACGCATGAGCTTCGGGTGGCCGACATCGGCGACACGCCTTTCCAGAGCCGCTACCGACTGGAGACCAGCCATGACGATATCGAGCGCCGCACCAACCAGATCGTCGATGCCGGCGTAATTCCGTTGTCAGTCGGCGGAGATCATTCGATCAGCCATCCGATCCTGAAGGCGGTCGGCAAGAAGGCGCCGGTCGGCATGATCCATATCGACGCCCATTGCGACACCAGCGGGTTGTTCGACATGACCAAGTTCCACCATGGCGGGCCGTTCCGCAACGCGGTGCTGGACGGCGTGCTTGACCCGACCCGCACCATCCAGATCGGCATCCGCGGCTCAGCCGAATATCTGTGGGAGTTCACCTATGAATCCGGCATGACCGTGGTGCATGCCGAAGAGGTGACCGGCCTCGGCGTCCCCGCCATCATCGAGAAGGCGCGCAAGATCGTGGGCGACGGTCCGACCTATGTCTCCTTCGACGTCGACAGCCTCGATCCGGCCTTTGCGCCGGGGACCGGCACACCGGAAGTCGGCGGCCTGACGACGCGCGAAGTGCTCGAACTGCTGCGCGGCCTCAAGGGCCTCAACATCGTCGGCGGTGACGTCGTCGAGGTGGCGCCGCAATATGACGCGACCACCAACACGGCACATGCCGGGGCGCAGGTGCTGTTCGAAATCCTCAGCCTGATGGTGTTCAGCCCGGCAATCACCGGCAAGCGCGCCTGACCCACTGACAAATCGAAGATGGCCGCCGCGCTGGAGCCGGCGGCCATACTCAACAAAACAAGCTTCCAGCAGGGGAACGACAATGACACTTCACATAAAGCTCAAATCATCCATCGCCGCCGCGCTGATGCTCGCCGGCTTTGGTTTCACCACTCAGGCCAACGCCGACGCGGTCGACGACATCACCAAGGCTGGCGCCATCAATGTCGGCATCTTCTCGGACTTTCCGCCCTTCTCCTCGGCCAGCGCCGATATGAGCATCAAGGGCTATGACGTCGACGTCGCGCAGGCAATCGCCGATTCCCTGAAGGTGAAGCTCAATTTGGTCAGCGTCACCGGCCAGAACCGCATCCCGTATCTCACCGACAAGCGCGTCGACATACTGATGAGTGTCGGCTACTCCAAGGAGCGCGAGCAGGTGATCGATTTCGCCGCTGCTTACGCGCCCTACTACATCGCCGTCATCGGTCCGGCCGCACTTGCGGTCAAAGGCAAGGAGGACCTTGCCGACAAGTCGATCGCCGTTAACCGCGGCACGCTTGAGGATACTTCGCTGACCGAGGCTGCACCATCTTCAGCCGACATCCGCCGCTTCGACAACTACAATTCCGTCATCCAGGCTTTCATCTCCGGCCAGACCCAGCTGATGGTCGTCGGTAACGATGTCGGCGCCCAGGTGCTTGCTCGCCAGGAGGCGCTGAAGCCGGAGCAGAAATTCCAGCTGCTGACCTCGCCCTCGCATATTGGCCTCAACAAGAACGAGGACCGGCTGAAGCAGGCGGTCAACGACGCCGTCGCCAAGATGCTGGCCGACGGCAAGCTGGATGAGAGCTCGAAGGCCTGGCTCAAGACGCCGCTCAATCCCGACAACCTCAAGGATTGATCTCCAGAGCCTGTTCCATCCCGATGGAATCGGGATGGGGCTCTGTTTTGGGGATCATGCTCCAGAGCGACAGGACCATTGCGATGGGCTATGGCCTAGACTTCGGCTGGCTTGCCGACGCGACGGGCGCGATTGCGCGCGGTGCGGTCACGACGATCCTGTTGATCGTCGTGACCACGCTAGCGGGCACGTTCCTCAGCATCCTCGGCGCGGCGGGGCGGCGAAACGGCCCCATGCTGCTCAAGCGGGCAATCGGCGTCTATGTCGAGGTGATGCGAAACACGCCGTTCCTGGTGCAGCTCTTCTTCATCTTCTTCGGGCTGCCCAGCATCGGCATAAGGCTCGATCCGATCCTGGCCGCCATGCTGGCGATGACGCTCAACATGGCGGCCTACACGATCGAGATCGTCGGCGCCGGGCTGGACGCGGTGCCGCGCGGACAGACGGAGGCAGCGCTGGCGCTTGGGCTCAGGCCACGCCAGGTGTTTATCAAGATCGTGCTGCCGCAGGCGCTGAAGGTGATCTATCCGGCGCTGACCAGCCAGATCATCATCATGATGCTGGAATCGGCCGTCGTGTCGCAGATCGCGGTGCGTGAACTGACCTATGAGGCCGACATGCTGCAGGCGCGCACCTTCCGCGCCTTCGAGACCTATCTGGTGGTGACGATTGTCTATCTCGTCTTGTCAATGGGGCTGCGCCGGCTGCTGGTGTCAGGCGGGCGCCGGGTTCTCGGAGCCGGCGTGTCATGATCGAATTCACCTTCTGGGACATTTTGCGCAACCTGCTGCTGGCAGCGCGCTGGACAGTGCTTCTGTCGCTGGCCGCCTTCGTCGGCGGCGGCGTGGTCGGCTTGGTCGTGCTGTTCTTCCGCATAGCCAAGAATAAATGGAGCCGGCGCATTGCCTCGGGCTACATCGCGCTGTTCCAGGGAACGCCGCTCCTGATGCAGCTCTTCCTGATGTTCTTCGGCCTGCCGATGCTTGGGCTTCGCATCGAGCCGTGGACGGCGGCAGCACTTGGCCTGACCTTATTCGCCAGCGCCTATCTGGCCGAGATCTGGCGCAGCGGCGTCGATGCGCTGCCGCGCGGCCAGTGGGACGCCGGCGCCAGCCTCGGCCTTCACTATCTTCAGGAGTTGAGGCTGATCATCCTGCCGCAGGCGTTTTCGATCACCCGCGCGCCGACCGTCGGCTTCCTGGTGCAGCTGATCAAGTCGACGGCGCTAACCTCGATCATCGGCTTCGAGGAGTTGGTGAGAACCTCCAACGCGATCAACAACGCGACCTTCGAGCCGTTCAAGGTCTACGGGCTGGTCGCCTTGATCTTCTTCGTCATGTGCTTTCCACTGACGCAGTACGCTCGCTCGCTCGAACGGCGCGCGGCTGCAAACTAGGAAGCTGTCTCGGCGGTTAATGGTCAGCAGTCATTCGGGATAGTCCGGTTCTGCGTTATAAAGAACGATTGATAACGACAACCGTGTTTCCGGCTGCCTCATCGGAGCTAGCGCCTTGTGGGACGAAGAGTTCTGTGTACTTTCCACGATGTTCTGGAGCAATTCCAGGAAAAGTGTGTAACGGTTTTCCCGGGAAAAGCGCGTAGCGCTTTCCCTAGGGAATTGCGTAAAAACAAATACTTAAAAGGCTTCGGGATGAGAATTGCAATGCTGGTCGCGTTGACCGCGACATTGGCTGGATGCGTGACCTCTCCGGTCGAGTACGAAACGTCGCTTTCGCAGCAGGACCCGAAATGGCTGTCGCCGGAATGCCAGCAAGCTCGCATGGCGGCTTCTGACTACGACGCTCGCGAAAAAGAGCATCCGGGGTGGGGCTTCGGCGTCTTGCTTGGCCCCTACTCACTAGGGCTCGTGGCAGCCATCAAGGAGCACGAGCAGAAGCAACGAAAGTTGTTCGCCCGCGAGGTACACTTGCAGTGCTCAGGTCTGCCACTGCCGAAGGAGCTGCAGGGCGATTCGAGCGCCCAGGACGCGATTGCAAATCAGACGAAATATCCATAGGCATCACGACCCACCCTCCTTCGCCGACCAAGGCTCTACGAGGGGGTACCGGCCATCAATGGCCGAAGGCGAGCGGCGGCGCGATGCGGTCGCGTCGCAGCCAGCGGGCCATGAGCAGCGCCGCCACCACCGCCAGTCCCGACGACAGACCGATCCAGATGCCGACGCCATTGAAGCCGAAATGGAACGCCAGCAGCACGCCAAGCGGCAGCCCGACGCCCCAATAGCCGATCGCGGCGTAGATCATCGGCACCTTGGTGTCGTGCAGGCCGCGCAGCATGCCAGAAGCAACCGCTTGGGCGCCGTCGAAAATCTGGAAAAGTGCTGCAAAGGCCAGGAACGACACGGCAAGTGCGATCACTCTGGCGTTGGCCGGATTGCCGAGATCGATGAAGGCGCTGATCAAGAGATGCGGCCACAGGATCATCACCAACCCCATCAGCGCCATGAAGGACACGCCGATGACAAAGGCGGTCCAGCCGGCACGGGAAACACCTTCCGGATTGCCGGCGCCATGGGCAAGCCCGACCCGCACCGTGGCGGCCTGGTTGAGGCCAAGCGGCACCATGAAGGAGATCGAGGCGATCTGGATGGCGATGGCGTGTGCTGCCAGCGAATCCGCGTCGATCAGACCCATGAGCAGAGCCGCCGCATTGAAGATCGTCACCTCGAAGGCAAGGATGCCGGCAATCGGCAGGCCGAGCCGCAGCAACCCCTTGAAGCGCGGCCAGTCGGCCCGCCAGAAGCGCCCGAACAGACGGTAGCGGCGAAACTTCGGCTCCAGCATCAGCACCGCCGCCATGCCGGCGAACATCAGCGTGCTGGACAGCGAGGTGGCGAGGCCCGAGCCGGCAATGCCCATCGCCGGCACGCCGAGATTGCCGAACATGAACACCCAATTGAACAGGGCGTTAAAGACGACAGCGACGAAGACAATGATCAGCGCCCAGCCCGGCCGCTCCAGCGCCGAGATGAACGAGCGCAGCACGATATAGCCATAGAAAGGCAGCACCGCCCATTCCAGCCAGCGCAGATAGATGCCGGCCTGATGCGCCAACGCTGGCTCCTGGCCCATGGCCAGCAGAATTGGCTCGCCGTACCAGAGAAAGATGAAGATCGGGATCGAGATGAGGATCGCCAGCCACAGGCCCTGCCGCACGGTGCGGCGCAGGTCACGCACGGAATGGCGGCGGCGGCCGAGCTCGGTCGCCATCATCGGCGAGGTCGCCAGCATCAGGCCGAGCCCGAAGATCATCGGCATGAAATAGAGGTTGGCGCCGAGCGCGCCGCTGGCCAGCGTGTCCGGCCCCAGCCGGCCCATCATCATGACGTCGGTGGCGGTCATGGCGGTCTGGCCGAGATTGGTCAGCACCATCGGCCAGGCGAGCGCCAGCATCGCCCTGATTTCCTGACGCCAAAGATTTTCCGGCGCGCGAGCGCCGGCTTCTACCGCAGACATTGTTTCGCCTATCCGATTGCGGCGCATCGGCCGAAAGCCGGAAGCCGCGTCTCAGCGCGGAAAGTGGCCATGGTCGGCCCGGATTCCGCATTACGGCACGGCTTGTCCACGAAATGGGCAGCTATGGCAAGAGGCTGGTCTCGGCAAAGGTTAAGCCAGCAAGCTGCGTGGTATTCAAACTCGCACTTGGCGGCGCTGCGGAAGCCGCTATGGTTTGCGCCACCGGCAGTTCTGCCGGAAACTGCCATCGAAAGGCATGCGGATGAGCGCGTTTGCGGAAATCACTCTGGTCCGGCACGGGGAGACCGAATGGAGCGCATCCGGAAAGCACACGGGGCGGACCGACATACCGTTGACCCCTGCCGGCGAGGAGGCCGCCCGCCGGGTCGCTGAGCGCCTGCAGAGCCTGTCGTTCCGGGCCGTGTGGTCGAGCCCGTCACAGCGCGCCTTCAGGACCTGTGCGCTGGCCGGCTTCGGTTCGGCTGGCCTGAAAAAGCCTGATCTGGCGGAATGGGACTACGGCGCCTACGAAGGGCTGACCACGAAGCAGATCCTCGCCGAGCGTCCCGGCTGGCGGCTTTTTCGCGACGGCTGTCCGAACGGCGAGATGGCGCAGGATGTGGGCGCGAGGGCGGACCGGATCGTCAGCAAGCTGCGTGCCGTCAACGGCAATGTCCTGGTGTTTTCAAGCGCGCATTTCCTGCGGGTGCTGGCGGCGCGCTGGCTCGGCCTGCCGCCGCAACACGGCGCCCTCTTTGTCCTGGATACCGCCAGCATAAGCGTGCTTGGCTACGAGCACGACCTTGGCGAACCGATCGTCCGGCGCTGGAACCAGAGATAGCGGCGAAACTACCTGACCTCGTCCAGCGCCCGCCTCTGCCGGTGCATCTCGAGGAATACATGGTAGTCGCGGTCGAACTGGCCGGCGGCGGCTGGGTTCGACGCTCGCTTCTTGCCGCCCTGCTGCATGGCGACGCAGGCGGCATTCAGACCGGGAAAAAGTCCGGCGGCGGTGGCCGCCACCATGCCGGTGCCGAGCAGCACCGCTTCGTCGGCCAGCGGCTCGACCACCGTGCAGCCGGTCGCGTCCGCATATAACTCCATCAACAGCGGGTTCTTGGTGTGGCCGCCGGTGACATGCAGCGTGTCGATCAGATAACCGTTCTCATTCAGCGCCTCCAGCACATGGCGCACGCCAAGCGCGATGCCGACGGCGGTGCGCCAATAGAGCTTGCACAGGCTGTCGAAAGAGGAATCGAGCGTCAGCCCGCTGATGACGCCGACGGCATGCGGATCGGCGAGCGGCGAGCGGTTGCCGTGGAAATCCGGCAGCACATGCAGCCTTCCCGCCAGGTTCTCGCCATCGGCGGCGCGCAGTTCGGCGACACGCCGGGCGATCCTGGCATGCATGGCGGCGTCCGGCTCGCCGCCGGCGCCATGCCAGCGGATGATGTGGTCGAGCAGCGCGCCGGTGGCCGACTGGCCGCCTTCCGACAGCCATAGGCCGGGAAGGGCCGCGCCATAATACGGACCCCAGACGCCGGCGAAGGGCTGCGGATCGGGCGACATCGCCATGACGCAGCTCGACGTGCCGGCGATCAATGCCAGGTGCCGGCCGATATTCTTGTCATCGCCGGCGAAGCCGCCGAGAACGCCGAGCGCGCCGGCATAGGCGTCGATGACGCCGGCGCCGACGCGGCACTTTTCGGTCAGGCCAAGCTCCGCCGCGGCTTCGGCGCTCAGCGAGCCGATATCGGCGCCGACCGGACTTGCCTTCTCCGGCAAATTGCCGTGTTCGAAGAGATCGCCCAGTCCGACCGTTTTGAAGAAGTCGCGCCGCCAGCCGGTCTCCTCATGCGCCAGGTAGGTCCATTTGGCGGTCAGCGTGCATTGCGAGCGCGCCAGCGAGCCGGTTGCTTTCCAAGTCAGGAAATCGGCAAGGTCGAACAGATAGCCGGCTTCATTCCATGTGCCGGGCAGATTGCGCTTCACCCACATCAGTTTCGGCGTTGCCATTTCGGGCGACATGACGCCGCCGATATAGTCGAGCACGGCATGGCCGCTTGCAGTGCATTCATCGGCTTCGGCAATGGCGCGGTGGTCGAGCCAGACGATGGTGTCCCAGCGCCTTTCGCCTGACACCGAGACGCTGAGCTGGCCGCCGTCCCTGTCCCGCACGACAAGCGAACAGGTGGCATCGAAGGAGATGCCGACAATGTCCTTCGCTGCCACGCCCGACTTTTCGCGCGCGGCGCGTACGGCAGTACAGACCGCCGACCAGATATCTTCAGAATTGTGCTCGGCGTGATCGGCCTTGGGCTGGTTCATGGCGATCGGATGCTCGGCGCGGCCGAGCAAGGTGCCTTTGACGTCGAGAATGCCCGCACGGGCGCTCCCGGTGCCGACGTCGACCGCGCAAACGAAACTATTGGTCAAGATGCTTTTACTCTCGCTCCCAGGCCTGCAATCAGATCGGGCAATTGCAGCATGTCAGCGAATATAAAGTCCGGCTCACTCGACGCAAGCCGCGCTTTCAAAGCCGGGTTGCCGGCATGCGAGCCGCCGGTGAAGGCAAACACGCGCATGCCCGCCGACCGCGCCGCCGCGATGCCGGCCGGACTGTCTTCGATGACGAGGCAGTTCCTCGGATGTGCCCGCATGCTGGCTGCAGCGTGGAGGAAGAGGTCGGGTGCGGGTTTGCCGCGCGCCACCATGGCGGCGCTGAACAGATGCGGCTCCATGAGCTCGAGCAGCCCGGTGACATCGAGTGCGTAGCGGATGCGGTCGAGCGTGCCGGAGGAAGCAACGCAGTATGGCACGCCGAGCCTCGGCAGCACCTCGTTGACGCCAGGGATCGGCTTCAGCTCCTCGCGAAATTTGCGCATCAGCTCGACGCGCATCGCGGAGAGATGCCCGTCGGTGATGTCGAGCCCGAAGTCGCGACTAAGGATTTCGCGGACACTCTTCATGCTCTTGCCAAGGAAATGCTCATAGGCGGCATCCTCGCCGATCGTGCCGCCGGCGAGGGCGATCATGCCGAGCAGTGCGGCGACCGACAGCGCCTCGCTGTCGACCAGCACGCCGTCACAGTCGAAGATGACCAGCTCGGGCGTCATCGCAGTGGCGATCTCAGAGCTCGCCGGCGAGATATTGGGTCAGCGTCGCACGCGTGCCATTCGCCCAAAGCAGTTTGAGCGCACGCGCGAAAGCCTCGGCAAAAGGCGCCGAGCGGCCGACATCGCCATAGATATCCTCCATGGCAAGCCAGGCGGCCGGCGCATCCTTCGCTGCTTTTGCCGTCGTCTGCAGCCGGTCCCAGCTCGGATCGTTGGGCTCGATGACGGCGCCGCTATCCGTCGTGCCGAAGCAATAACGGCACCACAGAGCCGATTCCAGCGCGAGACCGGTTACGCTTTTTCCCGCTTTCAGCCGGTCGGCGATGGTCGGAATGATGAATTTTGGCTGGCGGTTGGAGCCGTCGAGACAAAGCCGCCTGATGGTGTCGCCGATCTTCGGGTTGGAGAAGCGGCTCTCGATGAGCTGGTAGTAATCTTCCAGCTTCGTGTTCGGCACCGGCGGCACTGTCGGGATGATCTCGTCATGTTCCAGCTTGGCGAGAAAGCCGCGCACCAACGGTTCCTGCATCGCCTCGTGGACGAAATGGATGTCCATCAGCCCGGCCGGATAGGCAATGGTTGCATGGCCGCCATTGAGGATACGGATCTTCATCAGCTCATAGGGCGCGACATCCGCAACGAACTGCACGCCGACCTTTTCCAGCGGCGGCCTTCCCTCGGTGAAATGGTCCTCCAGCACCCATTGCCGGAACGGCTCGCAGAACACCGGCCAGTTGTCCTCAATGCCGAACTCGCTGGCCAGGATGCCGCGCTCGCGGTCGGTGGTGGCCGGGGTGATGCGGTCGACCATGCCGTTCGGAAAGGCGACGTTCTGGCTGATCCAGTCGGCGAGATCCTCGTCGATCAGGCGGGCGAGGCCGATGACGCCATCGGACGTGACATGGCCATTGTGAGGGATGTTGTCGCAGGACATGACCGTGAATGGCACGATGCCGTCGTCGCGGCGGCGTATCAGGCCGGCAAGGATAATGCCGAAGACCGTCTTCGGTGTCGCCCCCGGCTGAGCGTCGGCGACGATGTCGGGATGGGAAGGATTGAACAGGCCCGACGCGGGGTCGATGAAATAGCCACCCTCGGTGATGGTCAGCGAGACGATCCTGATTGCCGGATCGGCAAGCTGCTTGATGATCGCCTCGGCATCGCCCGGCATCAGGAAGTCGATCATGACGCCGGTGACGCGGGCGCTCATATGGCCTGAGTCCTGCTCGACGACGGTGGTCAGCCAATCCTGCTCCTCGAGCTTGCCGCGGCCGACCTTCTCGCCTTCGAATACGCCGGCGCCAACAATTGCCCAGTCATGGCCGGCACCCGAATTGAACAGATCGTCGAGATAGATCGCCTGATGCGAGCGGTGAAAATTGCCGACGCCGAAATGCACGATACCGGCCTTCAGCGCGGCGCGATCGTATTTCGGGCCAGCAACCTTGGCAGGAAGATTGGCGAGGCTTGACGAAGAAAGTTTCACGGTCATCGGCTTTTTTACCCTTTGGCGGGACAGCTCTTCTCCTCGTGGAGGGACGGGGAGAAGAGCGCCCTCACCCCCTCAACTCATCCACTGGCCGCCATCGACATTGTAGGTCTGGGCGACAATGTATTCAGCCTCGTCGCTGGCCAGGAACACGGCCATGCCTGTCAAGTCTTCCGGCTTACCCATGCGGCCGTAAGGCACGCCTTCGCCGACCAGCCTCCTCTTCTCGCCCTTCGGCCGGTTCTCGTATTTGGCGAACAGCGAATCGACCTCGTCCCACATGTCGCTGTCGACGACGCCGGGCGCGATGCCGTTGACGTTGATGCGGTGCTTGATCAGGGCGAGCCCGGCCGACTGGGTGAGCGAAATGACAGCGGCCTTGGTAGCGCAATAAACGGCGACCAGAGGCTCGCCGCGCCGGCCGGCCTGGCTCGCCATGTTGATGATCTTGCCACCCTTGCCCCTGGCGATCATCGAACGGGCTGCCGCTTGCAACATGAACAGTGTGCCGGCGACATTGACGGAAAACAGCTTTTCGTAGCTCGCCTTGGTGATCTCGACGATCGGCGCCAGGTCGAAAAGCGCGGCATTGTTGATCAATATATCCAACCCGCCGGTCCTGGTTTCGACCGCCTTGACCGCCGCCTCGATCGAGGACAGGTCGGCGACGTCGAGCCTGACCGCATAGGCATTTTTGCCGATCTCCGACGCGGTCTTTTCCGCGGCTTCGAGATTGATGTCGGCAATCGCCACCGTGGCGCCTTCGCGAACATAGGCTTCGGCGAAGGCCTTGCCGATGCCGCGCGCCGAGCCGGTGATCAGCGCCGATTTACCCTGCAGTCTCACTGCGCCATCGCCTTTCCGTCGGCGCCGAAGCGGTGCAGCTTCGCCTTGTCTGGAGTCAGATAGATCGTGTCGCCGTGATGGACGGCCAGTTCGCCGTCGGCACGCACCGTCAATGGCCCGACGCCGTCGGCTTGCACGTGCAGGAAGGTGTCGGAGCCGAGATGCTCTGCGACGCCGACCGTGGCTTTCCAGTCGCCCGACGTCGTCGAGATGTTCATGTGCTCGGGCCTGATGCCGACGGTTTTGGCGCCATATTTGGCCGCCGGCGCGCCTTCGATCAGGTTCATCTTGGGCGAGCCGATGAAACCGGCGACGAACAGGTTTCGCGGCGTCTTGTAGAGCTCCATCGGCGAGCCGACCTGCTCGATATTGCCGGCATTAAGCACGACGATCTTGTCGGCCATGGTCATCGCCTCGACCTGATCATGGGTGACGTAGATCATCGTCGTCTTGAGCTGATGATGCAGCTCGCTGATCTCGAGGCGCATGGTGCCGCGCAGCGCCGCGTCGAGATTGGACAGAGGCTCGTCGAACAGGAAGGCCGAGGGCTGGCGCACAATGGCGCGGCCGATAGCAACGCGCTGGCGCTGGCCGCCGGAGAGCTGGCCGGGGCGGCGATCGAGATAGTTGGTGAGGTTCAGCACACGCGCGGCGTCCTTCACCTTCCTGTCGATGGTCGCCTGGTCTTCGCCAGCCATCTTCAGCGGAAAAGCGATGTTCTTGGCCACCGTCATGTGCGGGTAGAGCGCATAGGACTGGAACACCATGGCGAGTTTGCGCTTGGCCGGCGCCTCGCCCGTCACGTCACGTCCGTCGATGTCGATATTGCCGCCGCTGGTGTCCTCGAGCCCGGCGATCAGCCTGAGCAGCGTGGACTTGCCGCAGCCCGACGGACCGACGAAGACGACGAACTCGCCGTTCTCGATCACCAGATCGATGCCCGGGATGATGACCGTCGACCCGAAGGACTTGGAGACGTTCTTGAGCGTGATGTTTCCCATGGTTTCCTCCCCGAGGGGTTATTTTTCGCCAGATGCTTTGAGCAACGTCCCTATTTCACGGCACCGAATGTCAGGCCGCGCACCAACTGCTTCTGGCTGAACCAGCCCATGATCAGGATCGGCGCGATCGCCAGCGTCGAGGCCGCCGACAGCTTCGCCCAGAACAGGCCTTGCGGGCTGGAGAAGGAGCTGATGAAGGCGGTGAGCGGCGCTGCTTCGGTGGTGGTCAGCCGGATCGTCCAGAACGCCTCGTTCCAGGCCAGGATGATGTTGAGGAGCATCGTCGAAGCGATGCCCGGCACCGCCATCGGCGTCAGCACATAGACGATCTCGTTCCACAGCGAGGCGCCGTCCATGCGCGCCGCTTCGAGGATCTCGCCCGGGATTTCGCGGAAGTAGGTGTAGAGCATCCACACCACGATCGGCAGGTTGATCAGCATCAGCATGATCATCAGGCCGATGCGGCTGTCGAGCAATCCGGTGTCGCGGAAGATCAGGTAGATCGGGAACAGCACGGCGACCGCCGGCATCATCTTGGTGGACAGCATCCACATCAGGATGTCCTTGGTGCGCTTGGTCGGCGAGAAGGCCATCGACCATGCCGCCGGTATGGCGACAAGCAAAGCCAGGATGGTCGAGCCGACCGACAGCAGCACTGAGTTGAGGAAGAACTTGAAATAGCCGCTCTGCGCCTGGACCTCGGAATAGCTTTCCATGGTTCCCGACGGGAACAGGTTGAAGCCCTGGATCGCCTCCTGTTCCGACTTGAACGAGGTGATGACCGTATAGAGGATCGGGAAGAAGATCAGCAGGGCGACGATCCAGGCGGCCGCGGTCGCGAACGTCTTGTGCTGGGTGGTGACTGCACGTGCCATCTTGTCCTCCCTATTTGTCCAGGTTCTTGCCGACGGCGCGCATGGCGAAGAAGGCAACGATGTTGGCGAGAATGACGGCGATCACGCCGCCGGCGGATGCCTGGCCGATTTTGAACTCGAGCAGCGCCTTCTGGTAGACGAGGAAGGGCAGGTTGGTCGAAGCGTAGCCCGGACCGCCATTGGTGGTGACCAGGATCTCGGCATAGACCGACAGCAGGAAGATCGTCTGAATCAGGATGACGACGGTGATGGCGCGCGACATGTGCGGCAGCGTCAGATAGATGAAGCGGCTGACGAAGCCGGCGCCGTCCATCTCGGCGGCTTCCTTCTGCTCGCCGTCGAGCGACTGCAGGGAGGTCAGCAGGATCAGCGTCGCAAAGGGCAGCCACTGCCAGGCGACGATGATAATGATCGCGGTCAGCGGATATTGCCCGAACCAGTCGATCGGCTGCCCGCCGAAGAAGCGCGCAATGTCGGCAAAGACGCCGTATTGCGGATGCATGATCATGTTCTTCCAGACCAATGCAGCCACCGGCGGCATGACGAAGAACGGCGAGATGACGAGGATGCGCACGATGCCTTGTCCCCACATCGGCTGGTCGATCAGCAGCGCCAGCAGGATGCCGCCGATCACCGTGATCAGGAGCACGGCGACGACGATGGTCAGCGTGTTGAGGATCGACTGCAGGAAGGCTGGATTGGAATAGAAAAGCGCATAGTTGGAGAAGCCGACGAACCCATCGCGGATCGGATTGAGCGGATTGTACTGCTGGAAAGAGAACCACAGGGTGAATGCCAGCGGCACGATCATCCAGACGAACAGCAGCACCACGGATGGCGCCATCATGAGACGGGCAAGCGAACGGGTCTGTTGAGTAGCCATGACGGTCACCCTTCAAAGGTCAGCCACAATTTTCAGGTGGTGAAGGTGGCCGCCCGAACTGGGATTCGGGCGGCCGTTACCGGTCATGATGCGCTACCGGCTTTCGGCACCGGGAGGAGCCTTACTGGATATAGCCGCCTTCGGTCATCGCCGCGGTGGCGGCGTCCTGGGCCTGCTTCAAGGCATCGTCGACGCTCGACTGGCCGGCGAGTGCCGCCGAGAAAAGCTGGCCGACCGTGGTGCCAAGTCCCTGGAATTCGGGGATAGCGACGAACTGGACACCGACATAAGGCACCGGCTTGACGGTCGGATGCGTCGGATCGGCGGCGTTTATGGAGTCCAGCGTCATCTTGGCGAAGGGCGCTGCCTTCTGGTACTCGGGATTGGCGTAGAGCGAGGAGCGCGTTCCGGGCGGAACGTTGGCCCAGCCTTCCTTCGAAGCGACGAGTTCAGCGTAGTGCTTGCTGGTTGCCCAGGCGACGAACTTCTCTGCCGCTTCCGCCTTTTGCGTGCCGGCGGGAATGGCCAGCGACCAGGCCCACAGCCAATTGCCGCGCTTACCAAGGCCATTGTCTGGTGCCAGCGCATAGCCGACCTTGTCGGCGACGGTCGAGTTCTTCGGGTCGGAGACGAAGGACGCGGCCACGGTGGCGTCAATCCACATGCCGCATTTGCCCTGCTGGAACAGCGCCAGATTCTCGTTGAAGCCGTTGGACGAGGCGCCTTCCGGACCGTCGGCCTTCATCAGGTCGACGTAGAACTGCAGCGTGTTCTTCCATTCCGGCTGGTCGAATTGCGGCTTCCAGTTCTCGTCGAACCAGCGGGCGCCGAAGGAGTTCGACATGGCGGTCAGGAAGGCCATGTTCTCGCCCCAGCCGGCCTTGCCGCGCAGGCAGACGCCGTTCACGCCATTGGCGCGATCGGTCATCTTGTCGGCGGCCTGCTTGATGAAGTCCCAGGTCGGCGCGTCAGGCATGGTCAGCCCTGCCTTTTCCATCAGGTCCTTGCGGTACATGACGAAGGAGCTCTCGCCGTAGAAGGGCGCGGCATAGAGCTTGCCGTCGACCGAGAGACCGCCGGCGATGGCCGGGATGATGTCCTTGGCGTCGTAGTCGTCGCCGAGCTTGTCGAGCGGCAAGAGCCAGCTCTGCTTGGCCCAGATCGGAACTTCGTACGTGCCGATGGTCATCACGTCATACTGACCGCCCTTGGTGGCGATGTCGGTGGTGACGCGCTCGCGCAGGACGTTTTCCTCGAGCGTGACCCACTGAAGCTGGATGTCGGGATTTTTGCTGGTGAAGTCGTCGGTCAGCTTCTGCATGCGGACCATATCGCCATTGTTGACGGTGGCGATGGTGATGGATTCGGCATGCGCGGCGAATGCAAGGGCGCTGGCCGACAACAGGCCCAGGGTGAGCGTGCGAAGTTTCATCAAATTCCTCCCATAAACCAAGATGAGCATTTGCCTTGGCTTTGGGCAATTACTCACTCTCCGTTAATTATGTCAAGCCGGATTCGTTGCTGCAGCGCAGCACAAAGCTGCAGCACGACGCCTTGCGCCGGACGTTTTGGGACATTGGAAGACGGTTCGAATGGGTCTGCCAGCCGCGAAACGGACTTCCGGCGACCCGTCCTGTCCGAAGAAACTATCCCGCCTACTGACGAGCGATCTCGGCCAGGATCCAATCGCGAAAAGCACGGATCTTCGGCACGTTGCGCCGCGCCGTCGGGTAGACCAGCCAATAGGCATGGCCGTCATCGCCGACCAGATCGAAAGGCTGGATCAGGCGGCCATCGGCAAGCTCGGCCTTGAAAAGCGCCCCCGTCACGATCGCCACGCCCTGCCCGGCAATCGCGGCGTTCGCCTCATAGGCCTGCGCGCCCATGCTGGAGCCGGGTCGTTTGGCCAGTTCCTCGACCGGTAGGCCGGCGGCGATAAACCAGTCCCGCCACCAGATGTCACCGGGGTCGAGGATGGGCAGGCGCAGCAGATCGGCAGGCTCCTTGACGCCGCCGATGCTCGCCGCGAGTTTTGGGCTCAGCATCGGCGTGAAGTCCGCATTGAAAAGCTTGTGCACCTCGACGCCCGGCCAGTTTCCACCGCCCGAGCGGATGGCGATATCGATGTCCTCACGGGCGAAATCGACAAGGCGGTTCGACGTATCGAGGCGCACCGCCAGCGACGGATGCGCGACCTGGAACGAGCCGAGATGCTGCGCCAGCCAGTTCGAGGCAAAGGTCAGCAATGTACTGACGCACAGCACCCCGTCGGCGCCACTGCGCGCGGCGGCATAGGCTCCACTCAACAGGGCGAACGCCTCGCTGACCGCGGGCGCCAGGCGTTGTCCCGCCTCGGTCAGCACGATCTGCTTGGGACGGCGCAGGAACAGCGGCGCGCCGACGCGCTCTTCCAGGAGCTTGATCTGGTAGCTCGCCGCCGCCTGCGTCATGCCGAGCTCCTCGGCGGCCTTGGTGAAGGATAGATGCCGCGCCACCGCTTCGAACACCCGGATCGCGGCGAGCGGCGGGAGCTGTGAGATCTGCCGTGAGTTGAGCTCGGGCATAAGGCCTCCTTATGGGCCGTGATCGACGTTTGATTGGCAGCGGAGCACTGTCAGGCCGATATTTGTGGTCGACGATCCCTTTCTTCCAGACATAGCGAAGGCTGACGATCATGACCACGGTACAGGAAAAACTGCTTCTTCTCACTCCAGACCACGGCTGGTTTTCGCGGCTGGTACGCGGATTTGCACGGCACGTTGCGCGGAAACGGGCCTATCTCGACATAAGGGAATTGCCGCCGCATCTGCAACGCGACATGGGATTTCTCGATGGCAACGACCCATATGGCCGGCGCCAATAGCCTTGCCAGGGCTTATCGGAAATCAGATGCAGCGCCGCGTGTCCTGCGGACACGCAAAGGACGCTGCATTTCCATTTTCGCGCATGATCCTTTCCGAACCAAGGGTTCGGGGTCATGCGCCAGCCAGCAGCGCGGTTGCGGTTCGCTCGTCGGTGATGAGGCCGTTGACCAGCCGCCGGTTCACCGCCGCAAGAATGCCCGGCAGTTTCCGTTCGCCCATGGCGAGCGCGATCACCAGTGATTTTTCGCGCGACGGCAATGCTGCCGACGATACCCGTTCATTGGTGATGCCCTCGATCATCCGGCCTTCGCGGTCGAACACCCAGCCGACGATTTCGGCGACGCCGCCCGCCTTTTGCAGCGCTTTCAGCTCGCTCTCGGAAATGAAGCCGTCCTCGTAAAGCGGCGCCTTGGGGCCGAGGTCGCCAATGCCGACGAAGGTGACGTCAGCCTCCGCCGCAAGCGCCAGCGTCGGCTGGATCATCGGCTGGTTGAGCAGCATATCGCGTTCCTCCGGCGAGGAGGCGATGACCGGCAGTGGCATCGGGAAGGAGCGCGCCTTGACCCGGTCGGCCATGGTGAAGATGACGTTGTAGAAGGCGGCCGAACCGTCGGGCGAAATGTTGCCGGTCAGCGACACCACCTTATGTTGCGGGCATTCCATAGGCGGCAATTGCTCTATCGCCGCCTTCAGCGTGCGGCCAGTACCGATGGCCATGACGATCGGCTCCGGCGACCGGAGCCGCCGCTCGATCTCGGCAGCCGCCGCCTCGGCGACGCCGATGATGGTGGAGGACGAAGCGGGATCGCTCGGCACCACCTCGACAAGGTCGAGTGCGAAGCGCGATTTCAGCCGTGCGGCGAGGTCGAGGCAATTGGCGATCGGATGATCGACACGCACCTTGATCAGCCCTTCCGACACCGCCAGCGACACCAGCCGTTGCGCCGTCTGCCTGGAAATGCCGAGCGTTGCGGCGATCTGGTCCTGCGTGTTGCCGGCAACATAATAAAGCCAGCCGGCGCGCGCCGCGTCGTCCAGCCTGTTGCTGCCTTCCTGCCGCGAATTCAAAGTCCTGCCTCCCAAGCTCCGCTCAGCATCGAGCGAAGGTTCTATACTCTTGCAGGGAATGCGTTGGCGCGCAATTGTCTATTGCCGGAGCAATTGCTTGCATCCGCCAACGCGCTTGTAGTGGGCAATCGCCTCCTCCGTCATATTTCGAGCCGACCATATTTCCGGTAATTCGTCACCCTCCGCCACCGCCGATAACAGGTTCGACGGTTTATCTCCCGGCGCAAACCCGTTAAGGGGGATCGAAAGAGGGATTCTTGCATGACGCCGAAAGCGGTTTTCTGGGACATGGACGGAACGCTGGTCGACAGCGAGCCGCTGCATGAGGCGGCTTTGGTGGCGGCGCTGCACAGTGTGGGCATCGCGCCGCCCGCCAACCTGCACGAGCGGGTGCTCGGCATTGCCGCATGGCCGGTCTACGAGATGCTGCGCGACGAGTTCGGCCTCGATCTGCCTTTCGACGACTGGATCGTGCGCAAATACGATCATTACCTGCCGATGGCCGAGACGCTGGTGCCGCGTGCCGGTGCCATCGAGATCTTCAACGAACTGCGCGCGCTTGGCGTGGAGCAGGCGGTGGTGTCCAATTCCGACCGACTGATCGTCGACGCAAACTTGAGCGCGGTCGGCCTTTCCTATCCCGGCATGAAGACCATCAGCCGCAACGATGTGCGCGAGGGCAAGCCGCATCCCGAGCCGTTCCTGCGCGCCGCCTGGCTGGCCGGTGTCGATCCCACACAGGCGGTGGCGGTCGACGACAGCCGGACCGGCGCCATGGCCGGGCTCGCAGCAGGGATGAAGACTATCTTCTGGCCGGAGGCGCGAATGGAGGGACCGCCCGGCGCCATCGTCATCAACAGCGCCGAGGAATTGCGGGCTGAGCTCGGACTTAGTTAATCAGTTCCGGTAGACCGGCTCCTGCTCGTCGAGGATCGCTTTCAGCTCTGAAAGGTGCCTCTCGGCCTGGCCAGGATAGTCTTCCTGCTCGAGCGCCGCCTTCTCGGCGATCTCGTCGGAAAGCACGCGCAGCGGCCGCCCGGTCCACAACGCCTTGATGTAGGTCTCGGCGGCGCGCTCGAAATAGAACATACGGTTGAAGGTATCGGCGACGCTGTCGCCGATGACCAGCACGCCATGATTGCCCATGACCATCACCTTGACCTTGGGGTCGACGAGCAGTTGTGAGCAACGTTCGCCCTCCTCCTCGAAGGCCAGCCCGCCATAATGGCCGTCGACGACATGGCGGTTGAAGAAGATCGCCGAGTTCTGATCGATCGGCGGCAGCGTCGAGTCGGCCAGCGAGGCGAGCACGGTGGCGTGGATCGAGTGCACATGCATGACGCAGCGCGCATGGGCAACATTGCGGTGGATGGCGCCATGCAGGCCCCATGCCGTCGGGTCGGGCGCATTAGGCCCGGACAGCGTGTCGGGATCGTTGGCATCGATCAAAAGCAGGTCGCTCGCCTTGATGCGCGAGAAATGCACCTGGTTAGGATTCATCAGAAATTGCGAGCCGTCCTCGTTGACCGCCAGCGAGAAGTGATTGGCCACCGCCTCGTGCATGTTGAGCCGCGCTGTCCAGCGGAAAGCGCAAGCGAGATCGACGCGCTCCTCATAGAAGGGCAGATTGGTCAGTATTTCCTTCTGCAGGCGGGCGATGCTCATCGAAAACCTCCGTCAAAAAATGAAGGATGCCGCGCACCGCCGACGCGCGCAACCGGTTTCGTTTGGTGCAGACGAGTGTCGATGGCTTACGCAGCAGTGCTTGTGGCGGCGCCGACCCGCAGCCCACCCTGTTCGACGATGAAATCGATCACCTCCTGCAGGCCCTTGCCGCGCGACAGGTCGGTGAAGCCGAATGGCCGCTTGCCACGCATGCGGGCGGCGTCTGCCTCCATGACATCGAGATTGACGTTCACGTAGGGCGCGAGATCGCTCTTGTTGATGACCAGGAAGTCGGAGCGTGTGATCGCCGGGCCGCCCTTGCGCGGGATTTCCTCGCCCTGGCAGACCGAGATGACATAGAGCGTCAGATCCGCGAGATCCGGCGAGAAGGTAGCGGCGAGGTTGTCGCCGCCGGATTCGATGAAAACGATGTCGAGATCCGGGAACTTTTTGTTCAGCTCGGCGATCGCCTGCAGATTGATCGAGGCGTCCTCGCGGATGGCGGTGTGCGGGCAGCCGCCGGTCTCGACGCCGACGATGCGATCCTCGGGCAGCGCCTGCAGCCTGGCCAGCATCATGGCGTCTTCCCTGGTGTAGATGTCGTTGGTGACGACGGCGATGGAGAACTCGTCGCGCAGCGCCTTGCAGAGCTTTTCGGTGAGCGTCGTCTTGCCGGAGCCGACTGGGCCGCCGATGCCGATGCGAAGAGGACCATTGGTCTGGGTCATGCGGAAAACTCCGTGATAGCGAGGACGGCGAAGCCTGCCCCGATCAACAGGCAGAGCGGCGAATAATAGCTGACATCAAGCCGCGCGAAAGGCTGTTCGGGCGCCAGCCGCCGCCACCAGGGCGTGAAGCCGGCAATGCCGCGGCCGAGGAAAACCAGCGCGATGAGCAGTGATGCGGCGGCAAGCCCGGCCTTGGGAAAGGGCGTGGCGAAAACACCCTCCAGCGCCATCGGCCACAGCGTCGCCAGGCCGAGACAAGCGGCGACGGCAAAACAGGCGAAGGGCGCCGGCATCTCGTCGACGTCGCGAAAGCCGACCACCGCATGGGCGCAGGAGGCGGCGTCCCTGCCAGGCCAGATGCCGCCGATGCCCCAATAGACATGCAGCGTGGTGATCAGCAGCAGGACGAATGAGAGAATGAGGGCAAGCACGATCATGAGCGGAACAGCCGGGAATACTGGGTTTCGTGCTTCATCGCCATGATGTCGGAGACGAAGGCACAGCCGCCAAGATCATCTGTGGTCGAGCCGGCGGCGCGAGACGCGGTTTCCAGCGCCAACGGCTCGAAGCCGGCGAGCAGCGCGGTGGCTTCCGTCTGGCCGACGACGCCGAGCCTGATCGCAGCCTGGACGAGGTTGGAGAAGAAGGCCTGCAGGAAGGCTGACAGCGCGTCCTGGAGCGCGATGCCGTTGCCGCCGGCCACCGCGCCGACAGCGACGCAATAGGGGCATTCGGCCGGTAGACGTTCCAGCACCCGGCAGGGCCAGGCGGAAGCCGCCTTCAGGAAGGCCGCGCCTTGCAGCATGGTTTCAGTGTGGCGCTCGCGCGAGCCGGCCAGGGCCTCGGCAAGCGCCGCGGTCTCATCGAGGTCGCCGCCGTTACGGGCGCGCCGCCAGCTCTCGGCAAACAGCACCGCGTCGTTCCAGCCCGATCCCATCTCAACAAGCGTCTCCAGCCACGCGGCAAGGCTTTCGCCGTCGGCGACCAGCCCGTCATGCACCGCGCGTTCGAGGCCATGGCTGTAGGAAAAGCCGCCGACCGGGAAAACAGGCGACAGCCACGCCATCAGCCGCAAAAGGGCGATGCTGGAAGGCTGGTCAGTCATGGTCATGGTGGCCGTCATCATGCGAATGGGAATGACCATGCGAGTGGCTGTGCGAATGAGAATGCGACTCGCCATGGGCATGCGAATGCGCTTCGGCATGGCTGTGTGCCTCGGCATGAGCATGACCATGGCCGGAATAGGCGCCGCGCACCGGTACGAACGGCTCCAGGACATCCGTGACCGTGGCGCCGAGCCCTTCCAACATCGCCTTGATGACATGATCGCGCAGGATGAGAATGCGGTTCGCCTCGATGCTTGCTGCGAGATGACGGTTGCCGATATGCCAGGCGAGCTCGGTGAGATGAACCGGGCTTAAGGCGCGGATATCGTAAAGCGGCTCCTCGGCGGCGATGATCTCGACATGGCGGCCATCCTCAAGCACCAGCCGGTCGCGGTCGTTGAGGGCGACGGGTTCGGGCAGATCGACCAGTACCTTGTCGCCGCCTGAAGTCTCGATGGCGCGGCGGCGCAAATGCCGCTCGTCATGGGCAAGCACGACACGATCATATGGTGTGGTCGTTCCCACCTCGCCGGCGGTCAGCACGGAAACGGCGCGCGGGAATTTGGTGAAATCGGTGCGGATGTCGAGCTTCATGTGGAATCTGCCTTTCCGAGGGAGCCTAGACTATCCCGAGCATCGCCGCTCAGGCGATCGTGTCGAAGAGCCGCAGAATGAACGATATCTGGTAGACCAGCGTGCCGGCGACGAAGGCGATATGAAAGCGACGGTCGCGCACCAGGATCGCGACAATGCAAAGCGCGACGAAAACCGGCGTGCGGATCAAATATTCAATGCCGAAATGGGCGAAATGCTCCGGCCCTTTCAGCAACGTGTCGATCACGTCGAGCAAATAGGTCGTCGCCAGCAGGCCGAAGAACCAGGCGCGGCGCGAATAGAAGAAATCCTCGTAGCTGGTGTAGTCGAGCATCGAATCCGGGAACAGCAGCGCGCACAGCATGAACAGGGTGATGGCGTAGAAGATGATGAAAAGGTACTTGCCGAAGGTCCAGGTCTCGAGAGTGTAGAGGCCGAATTCCCACCACCAGAAATGCACCAGCAACAACAGCATGGAGCCGACCCAGGCCAGATGCACGGAGTAGATCCGGTACTGGCCGGGATGCTGGACGATGCGGGCCAGCCCCGACAAAAGGCGGGTGACGCCGAGACCGATCACCATGCCCATGACGATGCGGATATGCGGGAAGACGTCATGGGCAGAAACGAGCTGCTGTTCCATGGGCGATCAACGAGGCTCCCAACGCAAGGAGGTTATGCAACTCATCGCGCTAGAAGGGACAATTCATTCGCGAACAAGCTGATCCGACGACCACGGAGCGCCGGGGAAAAAATCCCGATCCAGCACGTCTGCAATCGGATAGGGACAATCGGCAGGAAAATCCTTTTCGGGTAACCCCGTCTCGTCAGCCGCTTTCAATCTCGCAAATTCGAACTCGCTAGCGAGCTGCTTGCGTGGATAGGCCTTTAGGCTCGGGCTTTCGTTGATCAACTTCTTGATCTGATGTCGCTGTTCGCGGATCGTCAACAGCCACCCTGCTTTGCGCTTCTCTGCCTGGAACTGCCACTTAAGCAAGTGCAGGAGCAGAGTACCCAGCCTGCTCTCGATCTCTCGTTTGTCACTCCGCCCCAAACTTTCGATCTCCTCGGCAAGGTTCTCACGATCGAGGTCGGATAGACGACCTTCGCGCAGCAATGCGCCCTGTTCGGCGCACCACTGAGCATAGTCGATCTCGTAGGGTGTAGACTTATGCCGGCGCTGGATTTGGATCTTGTTCATGACTGCATAATGCCCCGTTTTCGATCCCAAGCCAATCACCGGGTGAAGCCCGCCCAGAATCCAGCATCAAAACAAAAAATACCTTTGCGCCATCGGCAGCACCGTTGCCGGCTCGCAGGTCAGCAATTCGCCGTCGGCTCGCACCTCGTAGGTTTCGGGATCGACCTCGACATAAGGGGTGGCGTCGTTGAGCACCATCGAATGCTTGCCGATGCCGCCGCGGGTGTTTTCGACCGCGACCATGGCCTTGTCGACGCCGAGCCTTGCTTGCAGGCCGTCATCGAGCGCAGCTTTCGAGACGAAAGTCACCGACGAGTTGGTCAGCGCCTTGCCATAGGCGCCGAACATCGGCCGGTAGTGCATCGGCTGCGGCGTCGGGATCGAGGCGTTGGGATCGCCCATGGGGGCGGCGGCGATCGAGCCACCGACCAGCACCATCTCAGGTTTTACACCGAAAAAGGCCGGGTTCCACAGCACGAGGTCGGCGCGTTTTCCCACCGCCACCGAGCCGATCTCCTTCGACAGGCCATGCGCGATGGCCGGGTTGATCGTGTATTTGGCGATGTAGCGGCGGACGCGGAAATTGTCGTTGTTGCCGGTCTCCTGCGGCAGCGAACCGCGCTGGCGCTTCATCTTGTCGGCGGTCTGCCAGCAGCGGATCGCCACTTCGCCGACGCGGCCCATGGCCTGGCTGTCCGACGAGATGATCGAGAAGGCGCCGATGTCGTGCAGTATGTCCTCGGCGGCGATGGTCTCCTTGCGGATGCGGCTTTCGGCAAAGGCAATGTCTTCGGGGATCGACGGCGACAGATGGTGGCAGACCATCAGCATGTCGAGATGCTCGGCCAGCGTATTGACCGTATAAGGACGCGTCGGATTGGTCGAGGACGGGATGACGTTGGGCAGGCCGCAGACCTTGATGATGTCCGGCGCATGGCCGCCGCCGGCGCCTTCGGTGTGGAAGGCATGGATGGTGCGGCCCTTGATCGCCGCGACCGTGTTTTCGACAAAGCCGGATTCGTTCAGCGTGTCGGTGTGGATCATCACCTGCACGTCGTAATCGTCGGCAACCGACAGGCAGCAGTCGATGGCCGCCGGCGTCGTGCCCCAGTCCTCGTGCAGCTTCAGCGAGCAGGCGCCGGCCAGCACCATCTCCTCAAGTGCCGCCGGCAGCGAGGCGTTGCCCTTGCCCGACAGGCCGATATTCATCGGGAAGGCGTCGAAGGACTGGATCATGCGCGCCATGTGCCACGGCCCCGGCGTGCAGGTGGTTGCCAGCGTGCCATGCGCCGGGCCTGTGCCGCCGCCGAGCATGGTGGTGATGCCGCTCATCAGCGCTTCCTCGATCTGCTGCGGGCAGATGAAATGGATATGCGCGTCGAAGCCGCCGGCAGTCAGGATCTTGCCCTCGCCGGCGATGATCTCCGTGCCGGGGCCGATGATGATGGTGACGCCCGATTGCGTATCCGGATTGCCGGCCTTGCCTATTGCCGCGATGCGGCCGTCCTTGAGGCCGATGTCGGCCTTGACGATGCCGGTCACGGCATCGACAACCAGCGCGTTGGTGATGACAGTGTCGACCGCGCCTTGCGCGCGCGATACCTGGCTCTGGCCCATGCCGTCACGGATCACCTTGCCGCCACCGAATTTCACCTCCTCGCCATGCAAGGTGAAATCCTTTTCGACCTCGATGAACAATTCGGTGTCGGCAAGCCGCACCTTGTCGCCGACTGTCGGGCCATACATCTGGGCATAAGCGGCGCGGGTGATTCTAGCCATCAGCAATTGCTCCCGAAATACGGCCCCAAGATACGGCTTGTCGAAGCCCGGCCCACATTGTCGCCATCCTATGGTCACGCAATGACCCGCTGAGCGACACCTTGCGCTCCCATTTACCCTTTGAGGTGGCCGGGTCACCCCAAACCGACCGTTTGCCAATCGATGGAAAGGAAAATCCATGCGCAAAACGATACTTCTCGCGGCAGCCGCCACTCTTGCCCTGGCGAGCGCCGCCAGCGCCCAGCAACAACCTGCCCAGCCCGCGCCGGCTCAACCGCCCGCAGCATCCCCGCCGGCGCCTGGAGCTCAGCCGGCCGCGCCGACGATCCAGAGCGTCAACATCGTCGACATCAAGGAGCTGCCCCAGGCTACGCAGACGCAGGTCAACCAGGTGATCGCCCAGCGTGGCGACGCCGGCCTGCAGAAACTGCGTAGTTCGATCGACGCGACCCCGAAGGTCAAGTCCGCGCTTGAAGCCAAGGGACTCACCTCGGCACAAGTGATCGCCGCCAGCATGAGCAATGATGGCGCGCTGACCCTGATTACCAAGAAAGCGAGTTGACGACCGGCTGCGGCGGGCCGGCACAAGGCCGGCCTGCCGCGTCGAGCGGGGAACCTTCTCCGGGCAGGATTCGTTTCGATCTTTTGGCCCTGAAGCCAAATTCGAAAAGGACACCGAGAGCGAACGATGGCGATAACCACCTTCCCCGATGCTAAATGGCTTCATGCGATCGCCGCGTTGGCGTTTCTCGCGGCCAGCATCCCCTATGCCAAGCTCAACGCGCAAAGTCTCGAGAACCCTGACACCGTCGACCGGATCGTCGGCTCGGAGGTCAGGCAGGAAGAGACCAACACGGCTGTGGAGGCCCGCAAGGTCGCTACTGCGATCGACCGGACGCGCGAAAACATCGGCACGGTGCGCAAGACATCCAAGCTCGACAAGGTCGATATCGTATTCCTGACCGACGCTGCACGCACGGAAGGCGGCCCGCCGCCGGCGATCGAGAGCAAGGTCGAGCAACATCAGGATGACATTGCGGAATTGCGCAAGGAGATCGAGGCGAATGCGCTGCTGTTCAACGCCATCGACTCGCATCGCGTGACGACCGAAGACGTTCTCGCCGTCGAATTCGACGATCCGGGAAGGATCGTCATCTACGCCGCGGCCAAGCCGTCCAACTAGAGCAGTATGAATTGAAGTCGAACCGGTCATCCTGCTCTAAGTCTTTGTTTTTCGCATGATCTTGTCCGAAAAGTCTGCAACTTTTCGGGATCATGCTCTAGGCCGAGGCCGCCTGACGCCCTCGATCTCACAGGGCGCCCATGATCTTCTGCTGAAATCCATAGACTTCGCGCTTGCCGCCGAGCGGCACCAGCGTGACGTCGCGCTCCTGGCCGGGCTCGAAGCGCATGGCCGTGCCGGCGGCGATGTCGAGACGCATGCCCCGCGCTCTGTCGCGATCGAATTTCAGCCCCTCATTGGTCTCGAAGAAATGGTAGTGGCTGCCGACCTGGATCGGCCGGTCACCGCTGTTGGCCACTTTCAAGGTGACGGTCGGCTGGCCTTTGTTCAGCTCGATGTCGCCGCTCGCAGTGATGATTTCGCCCGGGATCATCGCCAGCCTCACAGAACGCCGAAGACGAGGCCGACGCCGACAGCGGCGCATGCACCACCGGCGACACGTGCAAGGCCGCGGAATCGCAAGCCGAGACCGAGGCCGGCAGCGATGCCGACGGCATGGAGTGCTGCCGTGGCGACGGCAAAGCCGGCCATGTATTCCAGCCCACCGGCGTTTTCCGGCACCTCGGTGCCATGGGCATAGCCATGGAACAGCGCGAACAGGCCGATGATGGCGACGCCGGCCGAGACCGGCAGATCGACAGCCATCGCGACCAGCAGGCCGAGCGCTACGACCGACGCCAATATGCCCGGCTCGACGAAGGGTACGGGCACATGCGCCATGCCGAGCGCGCCACCCACCAGCATGACGCCGACGAAGGCGAGCGGCCAGGCCCAGATCGCCTTGCCGCCCTTGAACGCCGCCCACAGGCCGACGGCGATCATCACCGCCATGTGGTCGAGGCCGGAAAGCGGATGGAAGAAGCCAGCCGTGAAGGACGATGTCGTGCCGATGCCGACATGAGCATAGGCAGGCATCGCCGCGGCCAGAAGCAGGATCGCCGAGAGCGTGGTGCGTTTCATCGGAGCAGGGATCATCGATATGCCTTCTCTACTGGGGATCATGCCGGTCAGGCTGCTTTGCGCGGACCGCAGCCTTCGGCCTTGAGCACGCGCTTGGTCGAGGCGGGGTATTTCTTCAGTTTCGCCGCCGGGCGGATCGGGCGCGGCGCAAAATTGCCGCCGCAGTTCGGACAGGCGCCGCCCAGCACATTTGTCGCGCAATCGGCGCAGAAGGTGCATTCGAAGGTGCAGATCAGTGCATCCGTCGCCTCCGGCGGCAGGTCCTTGTCGCAACATTCGCAGTTGGGGCGCAGTTCAAGCATTTTTCTCTCCTCACCTTATCGGCCCTCATCTTATCGGCTCGTGCACCGTCACCAGCTTGGTGCCATCGGGAAACGTCGCTTCGACCTGAACGTCGTGAATCATCTCGGCGATGCCTTCCATCACCTGCGCACGGGTCACGACATGGGCGCCGGCCTCCATCAGCTCGGCGACCGGGCGGCCGTCGCGAGCGCCCTCGACGACGAAGTCGCTGATCAGGGCGATCGCCTCCGGATGATTGAGCTTGACACCGCGTTCGAGCCGCTTGCGCGCCACGATGGCCGCCATGGCAATGAGCAGCTTGTCCTTTTCCCTTGGCGTCAGGTTCATGCGTTTTCCCGGATGGCATCAACAAAGAGTGGCGTAATCGAAATCAAAGTGACCATAATTTGGGCAGACCCGCCCGTCCGTTGAGCAATTCGACGAGCGGAACCAGCCGCTTGCGGAGCTGGTAGCCGTCCGCGGCGAACAGCCTCGCAAGAAGCTTGCCAGATTTCTTCATGCTCCAGACACTGGCGTCGCCCTCAGCGCCGATGATCTGCCTGGCCGGGTCGAGCAAAGCCTCCGCGCGCGGCGAGACCATCAGCAGCGTCGCCATGGCGATGGCGCCGCCGGCCACAGCGGAACGTCCGAGAGTGGCCGCAATGTCTGGCCCGATGCGGAAATCCTCGGCATGAACGAGCACGCCGTCCTGGCTGACCCGCCAGCGGTCATGGAAACTGCCCTGGGCAGCGCGTTCGCCCATGGCGAGGCGGCCGAAGACGGTCGCCTCGAGAAACAGCGCCTCGGCATTGGCGGCAAGTTCCACATCGAGCCTGCGGGCAAAGGCCGATCGGTCAAAGATAATGGTTTCCTGCGGCAGCCAGGCAATGCGGCCATGCTCGCCGACGCTCAGCCTCACTCGCACCTCCGCACGGCCGGATTCCGCCCGATAGACCTTCTCGCAGGCCTGAGTCGTTATGGTGGCGGAAGCGCCGGTGCCGACATCGATCTCCCAGCCGAGGCGGTCGCCGCCGGTCAGTCCGCCGGCGGTATTGATCAGGACGGCTTCCAGCGGATCGGCTGAGACGGCCGGCATGCGGATCTTGGCGGAACCATCTTGATAGAGGCGCCGCAGGCGCGTGCGGTCGCTATTCCTGTCGCAGGCAAGCCGCGCCATTCCGGCGACGCGCTGGGCCGGCGGAACCGAAGTCTGGTCATGTTCGATCGTGTCCACGACGCCAACGTTAAGCACTCCCACGGCTTTGTCGATATATAGCTTGTTGCTTGACAGCGTTTCGGTTTCTATAGAGGGAGCCACCTTGGAGCGGTCATGCAACGCCTGATGGGGTAAAAGGGCGACGACGATCCGAATCCGGGGACAAAGGGGCGCTGATCAGTTGGCGTCGGGAAACGACAAGGTTGGGGAAGAAACCGAATGGCTGATCAGCTGGCAACGGACATCATCGCGAAGATCAAGGCTCATGCCGAGCCCGGTGGCGAAGAAATCACCACCAATACCGAGTTGACAGCACTGGGCATCCATTCGCTGGAACTGACCGAGATCATCTTCGATCTCGAGGAGGAGTATGGCATCGAGATCGAGATGAACACGGTCGATGCCTGGAGCAATCTGAAGAATGTTGGCGACATGGTCGAGGCGGTTCGCGCGCTGATAGCGAAAAAAGCCTGACTGAATGCACAAGCGCGTCGTCATTACCGGCATCGGCGGCATTTGCGGGCTCGGCACCAATGCGCCTGCGATCTGGAGCGAAATGCGCGCCGGCCGCTCGGCCATCGGCCCGATCGTCAATTCGGAGCTGCATGACCTGAAGGTCAGGGTCGGCTGCGAAATCAGGGAGCTTCCCGATCACGGCATCGACCGCAAGCAGACCGTGTCGATGGACCGCTTCAGCCTGCTGGCGACGATCGCCGCGCGCGAAGCCGCGCAGCAGGCAGGCCTGGCTCCGCACCAAGACAACACCTACCGGATGGGCACCATCGTCGGCGTCGGCGTCTGCGGCTGGGAGGCGATCGAGGAGAGCTATCGCTCCATCCTGCTCGAAGGAAAGAATCGCGCCGGCATCTTCACCGTGCCGAAAGTGATGCCGAGCGCCGCCGCCGGCCATGTCAGTATGAATCTCGGCCTGCGCGGACCAGTCTTCGGCATCACCTCGGCCTGCTCTTCGTCCAACCACGCCATTGCCTCGGCGGTCGACCAGATCAGGCTCGGCCGTGCCGATGTCATGGTTGCCGGCGGCACCGACGCGCCGCTGGTCTGGGGCATCCTGAAAGGCTGGGAGGCGCTGAGGGTGCTGGCGCCCGATACGTGCCGGCCGTTTTCGGCCGATCGCCAGGGCCTGGTGCTTGGCGAAGGCGCCGGCATGGTGGTGCTGGAAACCTACGAGCATGCGATGGCGCGCGGCGCCGATATTCTTGCCGAGGTAGCCGGCGCCGGACTTTCCGCCGACGCGTCCGACATCGTCGCGCCGACCATCGAAGGGCCGGAGGCGGCGATGCGCTTCTGCCTCGTCGATGCCGGGCTCAATCCGGAAGATATCGACTATCTCAATGCGCATGGCACCGGCACCAAGGCCAACGACCAGATCGAGACGGCGGCGATCAAGCGCGTCTTTGGCGACTATGCCCACAGGCTTTCCATCTCGTCGACCAAATCGATGCACGCCCACTGCCTCGGCGCGTCGGGCGCGCTCGAGTTGATCGCCTGCGTCATGGCGATCCGCGAAGGGATCGTGCCGCCGACGGCCAATTTTCGCGAAGCCGACGCCGATTGCGATCTCGACATCACGCCGAATGTGGCGCGCGAGCGCAAGGTGCGCGCCGCGATCAGCAACAGCTTCGCCTTCGGCGGCACAAATGCAGTGCTGGCGTTCAAGGCTATCTGACCGCAAGCACCGTGCCACGATCCCGCCAGGCTGAAACTTTTTGTGCGCATATTGATCGCGCCGGGCGCTGTAATAACTCTCTTTCGCCGTGCCCGCGCCGCCCGGCGTAAAATCCCCGCCCAGGAGTTCCGATGACCGACCTGTCCGCCTTTCCGATCGCCACGCGCTGGCCAGCCCATCATCCCGACCGCATCCAGCTTTATTCGTCTCCGACGCCGAACGGCGTGAAGATTTCGATCGCGCTGGAGGAGCTCGGCATGCCCTACGAGGCGCATTTTGTGGACATCGGCAAGAACGAAAGCTGGACGCCAGAATTCCTGTCGCTGAACCCGAATGGCAAGATACCGGCGATGATCGACCCGGACGGCCCCGACGGCAGACCGATCGGCCTGTTCGAATCCGGCGCCATCCTGCTCTACCTTACCGACAAGACCGGCAAACTCATTCCGGCCGACCCGGTGCGGCGCTACGAGACGATCCAGTGGGTATTCTTCCAGATGGCCTCGATCGGGCCGATCTTCGGACAAGTGGGCTTTTTCAACAAATTCGCCGGGCGCGAGATCGCCGACAAGCGGCCGCTGGAGCGCTATCGCGACGAATCGCGGCGGCTGATCGGCGTGCTCGAAACCAGGCTGAAGGGCCGCAAATGGATCATGGATGACGACTACACCATCGCCGATATTTCGATGCTGGGCTGGGTGCGCAATCTGATCGGCTTCTATGAGGCGCGAGAGCTCGTCGGCTTTGACGACTTTCCCGATGTCGCGGCATGGCTGGAGCGCGGCCTTGCCCGGCCGGCAGTGCAAAGGGGCCTCAGCATCCCGGCCCGGCCTGAATAAACCGACCGTAGCCGCCTATTTTGCCTTGGCCCTGGTTTTGGAGCCACCCTTGCCCATGACGGAAGCGGCTAGGGAAGCTGCGCCCCTGGCGGTGGCGACAACGGCGCCGGCGGCAACATTGGCTGTGGTCTTGACCGTGCGCATGGCGCTGCCCGCAATGGAGCCGCCGCTGGTTGCCGGTTTTTTGGGCTTGGCAGGTCTTGGGGCGGCTTTTGCAGCTGCCTTGGCCGCTGGCACGACCTTCTTCGGCGCTGCCTTGCCGAAAACCGGCTTTGCATCCTTGGAGCGCGCGGCGATCGCGGGACCGGCGCCCGTTTTCGACTGGACTGATTTGGATTGAACTGCTTTGCCCTTGGCGGGCGCAGGTTTCCTTGCCTTGGTTGCCATCGGACGGTTTCCCTCGTGGCGGCACAATTGCCGTGTCGACCACAACGGCCTGAAAGTCTTAAGGTTCCGGCCCAGGCCTTCGGCGAATTAGGCGGGATCGCCGATCACCAGATCGGCAGGCCGGCGGCGGCCAAGCACGCGGTCGATGTTCGGCATGTCGTTGGAAGCGATCCAGGCGCGGGCATCCTCGTCGGAGCGGCCATGACCGTGCCATCGCTCGAGCAGCCGGCGCTCGAGTTCGGCGCGCGGCACATCGACAAAGATCGAGAAGTCGAACAAAGGCGCCAGTCGTGACCAAGGTTCCTCGTCAAGCAAGAGATAGTTGCCTTCGACCAAGATGAATTTGGTCTGCGTGCCGACGATGGAGGCGGCGGCGCGCGACAGTTCCATGCTGCGATCGAACACGGGAATCGCGATATCCGGCTCGCCGGCGCGGATGCGCTTCAGCAGCGTCTCGAAGCCGGCAAAGTCAAAGGTTTCAGGAGCTCCCTTGCGAGCGCGCAGGCCGCGCTGCTCGAGCACGATGTCGTCGTAGTGGAAGCCGTCCATCGGCACGACCTCCGAGGTGCCCTCCGGCAGCAGATCATGCAGGCTGGCCGACAATGTCGACTTACCGGCGCCCGGAGGGCCGGCGATGGCGACAATGAAGCGGCTCGCCTTGCCGGCGCGCTTGAAGATGGTGGCAGCGAGATGGGCAATCTCGGACATCGGAGGGTCAGCCTGGATTCGTGAGACAATTTCGGCCGCATCTTGGCGACAATTCGCGGAAATTTCAAACCACGCCGCGCATTCAGGCTGGAGCGGACCGGCCGATCCGCAGGAAATCGCTGTCGAAAGCAATGTCTCGCGTCGTACCATCGGCAGCCAGGATGCGCATCTTTCCCTGTCCGGTCGCGATGTCGCGCGGCGGCTCGCCGTTGTTCTGCGATCCTTCCCGGGTCTGCGGCAAGGCGCCGATGACATGGCGGAAGGAGAGACTGCGGCCTTCGGCAAGGGCAAAGGCGGTCGCCACGCCTTCCCGTTTCAACCAGTTGTCGCCAAGCGACGCGGCATGGCCGAGTGCGGTGCGCCCATCCTCGATGCCGAGCACGCCACGATGGCGGCCGCTCCACGGTGCGTAGTCGCGCCCGCCATTGCTGATCCACAGCATGGTGACCGGCAGTTCGGCCGGGTTCTTCAGCACCAGCACCAGATCCTGCTCGGCATGCCGGGCCAGAGCGGTCCAGCCCGGCCCGCCATGGTCGGCCTCGACCAAAGTGAGAAAGTCCTCACGCTCAAGGTCCATCCGGTAGTCGCCGAGATCGAGCGTGCCGCCGTCGGCGGCGGGAAACCGCGTCAGGTCGGCTGAACGGGCGGGATAGGCAAGGCGGAAGCGGCCGCGGGCCGGATCGGGCTCCAGCGGATCGGCCGGCGTGGCGGCAAGCCGCTTCGGCGAGAAGGCGAGCCTGCCGCCATTCTTCATTGCCGTCATCGGATGATGGGCAACGGAAATCGCGCCCGAACCACCGGAAAAGACGTGCTCCTGGTAAAGAAATGGATGGCCGTCACGCAAGGTCAGGATCTTGTTGACCACAGCGCCCATGACCTTGCGGCGCAGCCGGAAGGTGGCCCGCCAGCCATCGGCCGTCGGCTCGGAGGCAACGACATCCCAGGGGCTGTTGGCCGTCCAGCCATGCAAGGGTGCTGCCTCGACGTCGCTGCGCGAAAACGGCGCACATAGGAAATCGCCGGAAAGGTGCACCGTGCCCTCGGGGAGGTCTTGCGGCAGCGTCTCGCGCGGCTCGTCGATCCAGGGCGCGCGATGCAGCGGCTTCAGCCGGCGGCCGTCGATGTCGGCCGCCATGTCGGCGAGATGGCCGACCGCAAGATCGACCGACACCGAAATACCTTTTGCCTTGATCGTGACAATGTCCATGCGCACCTGCCGATTCTGTCGCGTCAGCAAAACCCGCTCAGCGCCGGTTGCGCAAGCGCAGCCACAGGCAATTCACATCAGACAGCCGCGGTGCTGGCAGGAAACAGGCGATTTCCCGGCGACGCATCCGCGATGGCTCCAACCCGTCTTCGCTGCCTGTGGACGGGCGGCAATCCCGGGCAAGACCGGCATTAACCAAATGGACGGGGCAAGCGCGTTACGCTAGGTTCAATCCGTCTCAGCAACAGCTTGCCTTCAGAATAGACCATTTTGTCCAAACCGCGTCTCTTTCCGCTTATCCAAAGATTTGTCGCGGCCTTCGCGCTGTTGGCGCTCGTCGCCGGCTGCACGACGACATCGCCCGACAGCATGCTGGCGGTGCCGGCGGCGCCACAGAAATATGCGGCTATCGTCGTCGATGCCAGAACCGGCCAGACGCTGTTCGAGGTGAATTCGACGGCGCCGCGCTACCCGGCGTCGCTGACCAAGATGATGACGCTCTACCTGCTGTTCGAGGCGCTGGATTCAGGCCGCGTCAGCAAAGAGACGCAGATTCCGGTCTCGGACAATGCCGCAAGGCAGCCGCCGACCAAGCTGCGCTTCAGGCGCGGCGAGACGATCGATGTCGATTCGGCGATCCGGGCGATCGTCGTCAAATCGGCGAATGACGTGGCGGTTGCAGTCGCCGAATATCTCGGCGGCAGCGAAGAGGCATTCGCCGGCATAATGACGGCCAAGGCGCGCCAGATCGGCATGCGCAGCACCGTCTTCCGCAACGCTTCGGGCCTGCCGGACGGCGACCAGCACACGAGCGCGCGCGACATGGCGGTGCTCGGCATGGCGCTGCGCGCCCGCTTCCCGCAGCAGTTCCACTATTTTTCCGAAAGCGACTTCATGTTCCGCGGCCGGCTGGTGCGCGGCCATAACGACATGTTGGGCCGGGTGCGCGGTGTCAACGGCATCAAGACCGGCTATATCAGGGCCTCCGGCTTCAACATCGTCACCTCCTACGAGACCGGCGGGCGCCAGCTCATCATCGTGGTGATGGGCGCCGATAGCGCTCGCAAACGCAACGACCATGTCGAGGCGCTGATCCAGCGGAGTCTCTCGCCGATGAGCGCGGATGCCAAGACAAGGCTGATGTACGCAGGGCAGCAGCAGACCGCTTCGCCACTCCCCGGTTTGCCGCCACCTGGTTTGCCGGATCCATAGACAGTCGGCGAAGAGCTGGAAGTGCGGCACCTGCACGAAAAGCTCGACTATTTGATCTCGCGCCAATGGACGCGGTTGGCAGAGATGCAGCTGATGCAACTGGACGCGATGAGCTGGCGGGGCGAAGAAGCCGAAGCGGGCGACGTGGGGGTGCGGAGACGGGCGGCGAAGGGTGAGGCGGCGGGGTGAGGTCACGCTTATGCCCTAAGGAAGCTACCCCAATTGACCGTTGAAGCCTGCTTCCGCTTCCGCTAAGAAGCCGTGGCTGGCCGGTTTACCGGCTGGTTCGTTTTCCGGATCGTCGATCCTGAAGGCACCCGTAGCTCAGCTGGATAGAGCGCTGCCCTCCGAAGGCAGAGGTCACAGGTTCGAATCCTGTCGGGTGCGCCACTTCCGAACAAAACTGGGAACTCTGGCTGGAGCCGCTCCGCCGCCGCCCATCACCGGACCTTCCAGAACCGTCCGTCTTCCGTGAATACGGATTTCCGTGCCGTCCAATTTGACGTGTCGATCACGGCGCGGAGAACGGGCGAGCGGGTCAATCGGCGACTTCTGCTTCCAGAATCTCCCCTTGCCTTCGGCCACCGTCAGAGCGGCGAACTGCTCGGTAACGGCCAGGCGATAGGCCGTGATGTCGATGGAACAGCTTCGAAAATGCGGCCGCGGTCTCGTAGCCGACACGGTTCGCAATCCGTGCAATCCCGTCGTCGCTTGTTTCGAGCAGAAACGCGGCCTCCGACATCCGGCGTGCGATCAGATAGCGGTACATGGACTCGCCAACGAGCTTGGTGAAGCGAGCCGAAAACGCCGAACGACCAAGTCCCACGCTTTGCCCGAGGTCGCCAAGCGTCCAGGGCCGATCCGGTCGTTCGTGGATCAACTGAAGTGCCGGTCCTATGTGCGGGTCCGCCATCGCCCCCAGCCACCCGCCTTCTCCGGGGCCGAGCGACTTGATCCAGCTTCGCAACACCTCGACGAAGAGCACTTCAGTCAGACGTGAGAGCGCGACGCCTTGTCCGGGACGCTCGAACGCCGCCTCGCTCACCATGCGTTGCAGAATCGCCTCGAGCCATCCTCCGTCTTCCGTCGGCTTCAGGAGAAGCACGGGCGGAAGCAATTCCAAAACGCTACCGCGCGAGGGCCGTGCCACAGTGAAATTACCACAGATCATCGTCGCGAGCGGCTGCTCGCCGCCTCCGTGACGAACGAGGCCAAGACGCCCGGCTAGTCGATCGATGTCGAGGATCGGTAACGGCTCCGTCCGGCTATCCGAGTAGATCACGTGGGGCTCGCCACGCGTGACGACAACAAAGTCGCCCTCTGTCATGTGGAGTTCTCGTCCCTGTTCGAGCGCGAGGGTAGCCGAGCCACGGCTGAGATAGTGGAACAGGGCGTAGGGGCGCCTTGGCAACGCGAGATTCCAGGGATGGCCGAGCTCGAAGTGGAACAGCAAGGTTCCGCCAAGGCGAACGCGATCGAGCACTTCAGCGAGGATGTCCATGCCACTGACGTTAATCCTCCGGACGGTCAGACACAACATTCGGACGATTGTGCCCTAGCGTCCGCGACCTTCGCGGACGATCTCATGTCGCAGCGGCCCGATGCGTCGTGCGGTCATCCATTTCGCAAAACGGCAGATGGAAGAACCGCGGCTTCGCACAGACGGCTGCCCATCCCCGGACGCGCGTCGTCCGTCATCCCAACAGGAGCAATCAATGCGAAATCTTCTACTTTCAGTCGCTACAGTCCTCATGGCCGGTGCAACAATTGCCGCACCCGCCCAATCGGCTCAACTGCCCAAGGGGGCGGCTCGCAATATCGTGCTCGTCCATGGCGCTTTCGTCGACCAGACAAGCTGGAAGCCTGTTGCCGATATCCTCACGAGGAGGGGCTACAACGTAACGCTCGTTGAAAATCCGCTCACCTCCCTCGAAGCGGACGTTGATGCCACCAGGCAGGCGCTCGCGAAACAGAACGGCAAGACCGTTCTCGTTGGCCACTCCTGGGGCGGCGTTGTCATCACGCAAGCAGGTGACGATCCGAAGGTCTCGGCGCTCGTCTATGTCTCCGCATTCGCGCCCGACGTAGGACAATCCCTGGCCACCCTGGCAAAGAGCGGTCCGGCAACCGAAGGCGGCGCGGCGATTCATCCCGACGAAAAGGGCGACCTCTACATCGATCCCAAAGTATTTCCTTCGGCAGTCGCGGCGGACCTTCCTCCGGAGATCGCCGAATCGCTGGCAAACCATCAACTCCCGTTGAACCACACAGCGTTCGAAGCGCCGGTCGATACCGCAGCCTGGCGCGACAAGCCGTCGTTCTATGTGATCAGCACAAAGGACAAGGTCATCGCACCCGAGGCCCAGAAGATGTTCGCAACCAGGATGCATGCCCGGACGACGCAGGTCGCCGGCAGCCATGCCTCGCTCGTCGTCCATGCGAAGGAAGTCGCCGAGGCAATTGAAAAGGCCTCGCTCGTGAAGTGACGATACCGCTCCGGCACTTCCGTGCCGGGGCGCCCACATTTCGTTTGAGGCGTGTGAGATGCCTCGGACCGCCAACGGCCCAGACCCAGCGAAGACCGCGGCAGCTGCAGCGACATGCTTGAGGAAAGTTTCGGTCGCTGGGTCACGCCGGTTACTCCCACTCGATTGTTTATGCCAAGCATCGGAGAATGACATGACTGAACTCGACACCATGAGCCAGGACGCCGCGACACTGGAAACGGCGCCCACCCGTTACATCGAAAGCAGCGGAATCCGCTTCGCCTATCGCCGCCTCGGCCGATCGACCGGAACGCCGCTCGTTCTCCTGCAGCATTTTTCGGGCAACATCGATGCATGGGATCCCGCCGTCGTGAATGTCCTGGCCGCCGATCGCCCGGTGATCGCTTTCGACAATGCCGGGGTCGGCCGCTCGACAGGCCAAACGCCCGACAATATAGCGGCGATGGCCCGAGACGCGGTCACCTTCATCAACCTGCTCGCCCTTTCCGAAGTCGATCTGCTGGGCTTTTCCCTTGGCGGCTGTATCGCCCAGCAGATCGCCGCCGAGCACGGACGGCTGGTCCGCAAACTCATCCTCGTCGGTACCGCTCCGAAAGGCGGAGAGGAACACCTGCTGGCAGTTCTCAAGGATGCGTTTTCCCAAGCCGAGGCCCCGGACCCTCGCCTGCCACTGTTCTTCACGAAGTCGTCCGCCAGCCAGTCGGCCGGCCTGGCGTTCCTGAAGCGCGCGAAGGTCCGTAAGGAAGATCGAGACATCGATAACGGCAGCACGGTGACTGATCCGCAAGCCAAGGCGCTTATTACCTGGTGCGCCACACCTGATCCCGAGCACGCCATCCTGCGCGCCATCCGCCAGCCTGCCCTTGTAGTCAGCGGCAGCCACGACACCATGCTGCCGGCGGACAATGCCTACGCAATGTTCAAGGTTCTAGGCAACGCCCAGCTGGTGCTCTATCCCGATTCCGGCCACGGCGCCCTGTTTCAGTACCACGATTTGTTCGTCAGCCACGTCCGGACCTTCCTGGAAGCGTAACCGGCGGTTGCATAATCGCGGCGCGATCGGTCGCACCTTTGTTCATGAAAACTGTTGCGGAGAAAGAAATGACAATCGCAAAGGTCGAGGTTGAGCGTTTCAGCCTCAAATGTTCCAAACCATTCGACGCCGTTGTGGCCGCGCTCAAGTTAGCGGTCGGGCAACCTGACATGGTCGAATTTTTCAAAGCGACGAGGGCTGCAGATTCCTTCACGGAACTGGAGCGTGCAGTGCAAAGCGGCCTGGGCCGCACAGGGCTTATGCTCTTCGCGGAATTCGACTTGGGCGCTATTCTGCGCCGCGAAACTGGATTCGACACTCCAAGGAGCATGCGATTCCTAGTGGGCAATCCACTCATCATGAAAGAAATGGTCAAGTACGTTCCCGATGCTGGATCTTACGCGCCAGTCACAGTCCTTGTCGATGAACGTCCCGATGGCGTGCATGTCTCCTATGACAAAATGGAGAGTTATCTGCTCTCTTATGGTAGTTTGGAGGCTCTTGCTGTCGCCCGCAATCTTGATGCGAACATCACAACTTTGTTGCGTGAATGCGCACGCTAGACCAATGATGACGCTTCAGGCGGATTAGAGTCCGTCCCGAAACGCATGACGTTCTCGCGATGGGACGGACGATCTCGACAGCGAGACGGGTTGCGGTCGCGACGCGCGGGCCTTGGTGGCCGGCGTCGGCGAAGACCCTCTCGCCCATGCCTATGACGAGAGGGCTCGCGCCTTTGGCTTGAAGGGCTGAAGAACGGCCATTTCGAAGCGCTGGAAAACGTCTGGCAGAAGACCACCTTCAAGATACCGCTGGAACACTGCGAATGCGCCGATCCGGCCGACCACCTCGCCAACCTCAACATCTCCATCGCGGACCGCATGATCGACGAGGCGCCACCGCATCTGCGGCAGGTCTGCGAGATGGGCGCAGCCCAGCCACGCAGGCACCGCGCGGTGATCGCCCGCTTCGGCCGCCACCCCCACCGCAATGCTGTTCTCAGGCGCGACAGCACGCCTAGAGATAGGGTGCGCGACGCTAGGCCGGCACGACGGGCGACTTCTCCCTGCGCAAGGCGTGCAGAAACTGCGAGTCGACGCGCAAACTGGCGCGGACCAATTCCGGCGGTGTGAGGGCAAGCCACTGATTCAGTGACACATCGGCGAAGTGGTCGCTCTTGAACACCTCCAAATATCGCAACGTCGTGTTGCCTGTGTTCTCGATGTAGTGGCCCATGGCAAAGGGTACGTAGCCGACGTCGTTGGCCTGGAAGTCGAATGTGCGGGCGGCGCCTGACGCCGCGAACACCCCCATACGGGCCTGACCCTGAATGTAGTACTGCCATTCGTTCGTATTCGGATGCCAATGCAACTCGCGCATAGCTCCCGGCTCGACCTCGACCAGGGCCGCCGCGATTGTTTTGGAAGCTTGGAACACGCTGCTGTCGGTAATTCGCGCAGTTCCATGTTTCATCTTGATCGGAGCCTGCGCCATCATGCGGTGGCTGAAGCTTTGCAGGACCTCAACCGCGCCCGCGATCTTGTCTGCGCCGAGCGGCCCCGGTACCGGCGCGGGAAACATGTAAAGCGCGCTGGGATCGGGGACGTTCGCAAGGCTCGATGCCGGAACGCCGAAATTCTTGGCGAGCACCTCGGGAGGCGTGTGCTTCAGAAAGTCGCTTAAAAGGAAGGTGTTGTCCTCGTCGAAGTCGCCGTCATCGAACACCAACAAAAATTCCGTCCCGTCTGGATCAAGGCCCTGGATCGAGTGTGGAATGCCCGGCGGGAAATACCACAGGTCACCCGCGCCGACGTCGTCGACGAAATTGTGGCCATTGGCATCGACCGCCGTGATGCGTGCTTTCCCGTACAGAACATAGGCCCACTCGGCCGCCTTGTGCCAATGCAACTCACGCACGCCGCCGGCATTCAGGCGCATGATCACGCCGGCAATGTCCTTGGAGACGCCGAGTTCGCGTGCGGTCACCTGCCGGGTCCAGCCGCCGGCGGACAGTCGGATATGGGCATCGTCGAACGAGAAACGCAGGTTCGGCAGGCTACCCGCATCCGTGTTCGGTGGGACCATCAGGTCCGGGTTCTGGGCTATTCGGGAAGGATTCATCGGACCAGGGTTGGTGCCGCCGCGGCCGTTGGCTATCGGGTCACTTTTCTGCGCCTGGGCCAGTGTCGCCGTCGTGAGCAAGCCGCCGGCTGCTGTCGCCGCCAGCATGGTTCGACGGGATATCTTGTCGGTGACTATGCTCATTTTGTTTCATTCCTTGCTGCGGTGGCTTCTCGACGGCGCGAATTGGTTCGGCCACGGACCGCATGAGTGTCCGCGTGGCACACGATATTGATCGGGCGCTGACGAGGTCTTTCTTGTTGACGCACGCAATAGCTGAATCGCACGATGATCGTGGCTGTCAGAGGTGGAGCGATGCGGAGGAACGCTGCTCGCGATCGTCTCAGGCGGCTTGCGGCAAATGGGAACGCTCAGGCTATCGCGCTCGCCTGTTTCTATTTTTACATCCATGACAACGCGCTGCTCTTCAGTCCAAAGCCGAATGCCAAGAGTGTCGCACCTTGCATGGTCAGGTCGATTGCCAGAATCGCGCCTGGCGCCGCCAAAGTATTGAGTGGCCGTCCGAAGAGGATGACAAGGCCCGCAACAAGCGTAACTACCCCTGAAAACGCAACCCAGCCCCAGGCCAGATGGCGCCTGGACTGGAGGCCTACCCAGAACCGCAGAATGCCTGCCGCAATTAGTGTGATTGCCAGCACGAGCGTGTAAGCCGAGGCTGCAAGCAGTGGATTGCGGAACGCGGCGATACCGGCGATTGCATAGGCGACGCCGCTTAACAGCCAGAATGCAAACGATCTCCATCCCTGAATATTGAAAGCGTGCACAACCTGCGCGATGCCGGCTACCGACATCAGCACGCCAATATAGAAGACGGATGGCACCGGAGCGGCGGACAAGTTCGCGAATCCCAGAAAGCCCAGGCTCAGCAGGGCGATGCCGAGCATGATAAAAAGCCAGCATTTTGCACGCAACTCCGGGAAGGCTGAGCCGAGACTGCCGGACCGTTCGATCGCATGTGCCATGAGTTCCTCCTTCAATTCAGCCGAGAAACGCCGCCGGATGTAAAAAGGCGAGCGGGTGGGTTCCGCCTAGGCGTTGAACCGGGCGTAATCCTGTTTCGTCATACCGCTCTCGTTGCCGCCAAGACTTGTGCGTTGTTGCCTTCGCCGGCTCTGATTTGCGTGTTTTCCGCAAGGCTCGCTCTCAAGCCTGTGTCGTTGACGGGCGCTCGATCCCTGGAGATTTGGTTTGCGGCGAGGCGTTGCAGTGACAAAGGTGCAATCAGGCACCGACGACCGCAATTTCGAACAAGCAGAAAGGATTCTGTTGGCTAGGGTGGAAGGTGCGCCACGGAGAGTCGATCAGCAGCGCAAGCGTCGACCAGGAACCGAGCAGAGACCTTATGCGGCACAGACTATCTCCGCCAGCATCCGGCAATTCGTGGCTGGTGGCGCCTCTAGCCATCCTGCTGGCGGCCGGAATATTCGTTGTCGATACGATTGATCCATTTTCTGGAGCGGTCGCGGTCCTCTATGTGGTCGTTATTCTGCTCGCAGGCGCCGCCTTCCGTAGGCGTGGCATTGTCTTGTGCTCATTCGCCTGTATAGCGCTCACCTCATTGAGCTTCTGGTTTGTTCACGGAGAGGAAGCCAGTGGAGGCGCGCTCAGCCGCTGCCTCATGAGCATCGCGGCCATCGCCATTACCACCCTTCTTGTGCTTAAAAACCAGTCGACCTCGACCGATCTATCTGAAAAGGCCCAACTGCTCGATTTGACGCATGATGCGATTTTCGTGCGCAGCATGGGCGGTATAATCACTTATTGGAATCGTGGCGCTGAAGCCATTTACGGCTGGTCCGCCCAATACGCGGCGGGAAAGTCCACCCATCAGCTCCTGCAGACAGTCTTTCCAGCCAAGTTGAACGAGATCAATCGGCAACTGCTCAGCTCCGAGCGCTGGGAAGGCGAGCTCGTGCACACGAAGCGGGACGGATCCGTCGTTGTCGTTTCCAGCCGCTGGTCGCTGAAGAAGGATGCCGATGGCCAACCGTTGGCGGTTCTCGAAACGAATACGGACATATCACAGCGCAGGCGCGCCGAAACCGAGGTCCTGAAGGCCCAGGCCGAACTCGCCCATGTGACACGCCTCACCACATTGGGTGAATTGACGGCCTCGATCGCGCACGAGGTGAATCAGCCGCTGGCCGGCATCGTTATGAATGGTGAGGCGTGCCTACGATGGATCGATCGGGACAAGCCCGATCTGGATGAGGTCCGCAGCGCGGTCAAGCGGAGCATCGCTGACGCTCAACGCGCCAGCGATATCGTCCATCGAATCCGGGCGTTGTCCAAGAAGGGTGACATCCAGATGGCCCTTGTCGACGTGAACGAGCTCGTCAACGAATCCCTCGTGTTGGTGCGGCATGAGCTCGTTGCAAATCGCGTTACCCTGAAACTGGATCTAGCCAACCGGCCGCTGCCCGCACTTGGCGACCGTGTCCAGCTTCAACAGGTCTTGATCAATCTGCTGATCAACGGGATTCAGGCAATGGCCTCCAGTAACACTGACTTCCGCGAAATTCTCGTTACGACGTCGATCGATGAATCGAACCAGGCAAATGTGAGGGTCCAGGATTCTGGACCAGGCATCGATCCCGATAGTGCGCGTCAGCTGTTCAAGGCCTTCTTCACCACCAAGGCGGATGGAATAGGCATGGGGCTGTCGATCTGCCGGTCGATCGTTGAGTCACATGGAGGCCATGTATGGATCGTGCCCAATCCAGGCGGCGGCGCGATATTCCAATTTTCCCTGCCACGCGTCGAAAAGGATGCCGGGTCATGATCCGACGCCCCGTCTCTCCCTCCCAGTCACAAGGCAACAACGGCGCCGTGCCTCCGACTGTTCTGGTCGTGGACGACGATCCGTCATTGCGTGAAGCTTTAAGCAGCCTCTTCCGATCTGTCGGTACGCGCGTCGAGCTTTTCGGTTCTGCTCCCGAACTGTTGAATAGTCGGCTTCCCGACGGTCCAAGCTGCCTTGTGCTCGATATCAGGCTGCCGGAGGTGAGCGGACTCGAATTTCAAACGCAGTTGGGCAAGGCAGGCATTCACCTGCCGATCATTTTCATGACCGGTCACGGCGACATTCCGATGTCCGTGCGAGCCATGAAGGCCGGCGCGGTCGATTTCCTCACCAAGCCCTTCCGGGATCAGGATATTCTGGATGCAGTCGCCGGCGCTCTGGAGCGCGACAGGCAACGGCGAGAGAGAGACCTGGCGCTGTCGGAGCTGCAGAGCCTTCTGCGCACCCTGACCCCTCGGGAGCGCGAAGTGATGGCATTTGTCGCGACTGGATTGATGAACAAGCAAATCGCCGGCGAGATGCAACTCAGTGAAATCACGGTGAAAATCCACCGCGGGCGCCTGATGAAGAAAATGGGCGCCAGAACTCTAGCCGACCTGGTGAAGATGGCCGGCGCCCTGGGGATAGACGCTCCCGGGAAATAACTTTGTTACACCTCTGTATAACTTTCGCTTTCGCGGCCGAAGGCGCAGTATCTCGCCGAGAAACAGTCGTTGAAACAGCAATGCTTGGGTCATCGGCAAGCACGGAGGAATAGTGAATTGACCCGTAACGCGATGATCTCGATCATCGACGACGATGAGTCCGTTCGACTTGCAACTGCAAGCCTCGTTAGATCGTTGGGTTTCATCGCATTTGCATTCGAATCGGCCGAGGATTTCCTGAGGTCATCTAATCTGGAAAACACGTCGTGCTTGATCTGCGATATCCAGATGCCCGGAATGACAGGAATAGAGCTGCAGGATCATTTGATCGAACATGGCTATCACATACCGACCATTTTGATCACCGCCTTTCCCGAGGAGCGTTTCCGCAAACGCGCTCGAGAAACGGGCGCCATCGGCTTCTTCCGCAAGCCGTTGGATAGCCAGGCCATGATCAGCTGTATCGATTCTGTGCTCCATGGCACGCCCTAGCGGCACCTGGGTGCACCTTCGCCCTTCAAGCGAAGGGGGCGGCAGATAGCGGCAGCGTCGAACAGAGAAGCCAACATCCAGAGAAGCCAACATCGAAAGTCCATGGGCGTCGAGAAACAACTGATTCCCCTGCGACGTAGGTAAGGAGTGCTTCATGGCACGCACAGCAGATTTTTCGAGCGAAAGCGGGCTTCGCCGTTATCTCGACGCCATCAAACATCTCCCCATGCTGACGCAGGGGCAGGAACAAACGCTGGCGAAACGCTGGCGCGAGAACAACGATCCGGAGGCCGCTCACCAGCTGGTGGTGTCGCATCTTCGCCTCGTTGCCAAGGTTGCCATGCGCTATCGCGGATACGGGCTGCCGATGTCAGAGGTAATATCAGAGGGCAGCATCGGTCTGATCAAGGCGGTCAATCGCTTCGAACCGGAGCGCGGCTTTCGTTTGGCGACCTATGCGATCTGGTGGATCAAGGCGTCCATTCGCGAATATGTCCTGCGCTCCTGGTCGCTGGTGAAGATCGGTACGACGCCCAATCAAAGAAAGTTGTTCTTCAATTTGCGGCGGCTCAAGGCTCGCCTCTCGGCGCTGGACGACGGTGACCTGCATCCAGATCAGGTGGAACTCATTGCAAGCGACCTTGGCGTGACGGAGAAGGAGGTTGTCTACATGAACAGCCGCCTGGGCGGTGACACGTCGCTCAACGCGCCCCTGCGAGGTCTGCCCGAAAGCGAATGGCAAGATCTGCTGGTCGAGAGCGAGGACAACCAGGAGTACAGGCTCGTTCAGTTCGAAGAAGCCTCCAACCGGCGCAGGGCGCTGATCGACTCGCTTGGCGTGCTCAACGCGCGCGAACGGTGTATCCTCGAGGCGCGCCGGCTTGCGGATGACCCGAGGAGTTTGGCGGATCTCTCCAACGAATTCGGCGTTTCGCGCGAGCGTGTGCGCCAGATTGAGATGCGCGCCTTTGAAAAACTGCAAAATGCGGTGAAGGTTGTCTATGCGAAACGGGATGAAATCCAGACCGTTGTCAGTGTGGAATAGATGGACGACGGCGCCGAAGGACAGGACGGTCGGACCGGAGCGCAAACCGGCGCTGAGCAGCACGGCTGCGCCCGGCTGGTTCCGGGAAAATCGCAAAAACCAATGAGGCGAGACAGCCGGCTTTAAGCAATTCCAGCCGCTCGTGAGCTGCCACGACATGGCCAGCAATCGCGGAGTTGCGTACTTCCCACCCGCCAGGATCGAAGCGCTGGCCGTCCGTAGGGCGAATTGCCGGCACTGCCAATGCGATCAAAAAGTAACGTGTGTAGTTAAGAGATATACGTATATCAAACAAGTGTATTATACTGAGAAATGCCTCCTGCATCTACATACAGGTAGCTTTCGACGACTTAGAAAGCTTCAACTACAGGAGTGTATTATGAAAAAGACAACAACAATCTTGGCGACGATTGCTCTGGGCGCAATGCTGGCAACCGGTTCGGCGACGATGTCAATGGCGCACGGCGGTGGCGGCGGCGGACACGGCGGAGGCTTTGGCGGCGGCGGCTTTGGCGGTGGCGGTCATGCCGAAAGCATGGGGGGCGGCGGCCATTTCGGGGGCTTTGGCGGCGGTCATTTCGGGGGCGGCGGCTTTGGCGGTGAGCACGGCGTAGGCGTTGCCGGTGGCGGTCGTATCGCAGGCTTGGGCGGTGAGGCGCATGTCCATGGCGTCCATGTCCGCGACGGTCACAGGTTCAGAAGGGGCCGCGGCTTCGGTAGTGATTATTATGACGACGGCTACTGCGGTTACCCGTATCCGTATCCATACGAAGGGTATCTCGGCCTTTACCCATATTGTCCGTGATATTGTCCGTGATCCACCACGGCCTCTTCGAATCCGGACCCCACGAGTGGGGGCCGGATTCGAACACCCAAGGATTTTGCCTCGCACGTCTACCGAACTGCGGCCCGGCTGGAATTCGTTTCGTACTGCCGATGCCGTCGTGCCCCCAACGAGTCATAGCCATAGATGATGATATATCTCTGTCAAACATAGGCGCTATTTCGAGAATGAAATACATGACTAATATAAGTACTGTTCTCAATTTTCAGGAGCGTATCGTGAGAAAATTAGCGACAACATTGGCGAAGATTACTTTGGGCGTGATGCTGGCGACCGGCACGGCGACGGTCTCCATGGCGCGCGGCAACGGCAGCGATGGTCATGCCGTAGACTTTAGCGACTTTAGCGGTGGCGGCATTGGCAACCGCCAGCACCAACACCCGCACCACAAGGTCGTTTTCAGCGATGGGGAATATCACTTTCAGCCTTGGTGGAACTACGACACCGATGCTGCTTACTGCTCGTTCGATGCCGTAAATCAGAGTTACGATGGGCCCAGTGGAATGTGGCACTCTTGCCCGTGATCCAACCTCGCCGACCGGGTGATCGGATCGAAGCGGTTTCCCCGATGGCGGCACAGTCCCATGGTGCAACGGTCAAGTCCGCCGAGAGGGGGCTTGACCGATTTCCAAAGGCGTGATGAGGCCCAGGAAGTGATCTAAAGCGCGTCGCGTTTGAACGGATTCATGCGACGCGCTTTAAGTTCTTGTTTTCATGCATGTCGTTGTCGCAAAACCGCTGCGCACTTTGCGCGACATGCATTAGCGCCGGCTTTCAGCACTGCGTGCCACAACAAACCTCGACATAGTCATGTTGGTTTCCTTGCCTTCGACGGTCGTTGGGCGCTGATCGGTGGCTCGGGTGGCGCGTTCGGATACGTCAATTCCCACCCGCCACCGAGCGCTTTGTACAATTGGACGAGGTCGATCGAGATGTTGGTCGTGCTCTGTGCGTGATCCTGTTCGGCTTGCAGCAATGTGCGTGCGGTGTCGAGCACGGTGGTGAACTCGGTGACTCCGTCATTGTAGCGGTCACGGGCCAGCGACAAGGCCTGTCGCAGATGCTCGACCTGCCTGGCCAGTCGGGCGCGCCGCTGCCGTTCGGTGCGGTAGTCGATGAGGGCATCGACAACTTCGTGCCAGGCTCGCAGCACTGTCCTGTGGTAGGCGATCGCCGCCTCGACCTGCTGGGCCTTGCGAAGCTCCAGTGTCGCCTTCAGCCGGCCGCCCTGGAAAATCGGTATCGAAATGCTCGGACCGAGATTGGTTGTGATCGCCCTGGCCGTCAACAGACTCCCGACCTTGAGGGCGTCGAAGCCCACCGACCCATTCAGCTGGATGGATGGATAGAATTCGGCAACTGCCACGCCGATGTCGGCGGTGGCCGCGTGAAGCTGCGCTTCCGCGGCGCGAATGTCCGGCCGCCGCCGCGCGAGATCGGAAGGAATGCCGGCCGGAACCCGGGCAGGCATCGGCACCACCTGTTTGCCGGTGGCGAGTTCGCCGCGCAGCGCATCGGGCGGCAGGTCGAGCAGAAAGCTCACGGCGTTGATCTGCTGCGCTTCCTGTTGTTGCAGGCTGGGCAGCTGGGCACGGATGGCTTCGACCTGCGCGGCGGCGTTCTCGACGTCCAGACTGGTCGTCAAGCCTTGCAGCTGGCGCGTTTGCGTCAGCTGCAAAATGTCCTGCTGGATCTTCAGATTGTGGTTGGCGATCCTGATCAGGGTCTGCGTGCCGCGCAGCTGGATATAGTCGCGTGCGGTTTCGGCGAGGCTCGAGACGAGCGCGTCACGCCGCTGCTCCTCGGAAGACTGGATCTGCGCATCCGCAGCTTCGACCTGGCGGCGGACGTGCCCCCAAAGATCGAGTTCCCACGAAGCATCGAAACCGCCAGTAAACAGATCGGCCGGCTTTGCGGAAGAAATGCTCGGCGAACCAAGGAGACCTTCGATCAGGCTGCCTTTGGCACTCACATCGCTAAGATTCTGATGTTGGTATCTGGCGCTGCCATTCAGGCCAGGCAGTTGGGCGGAGGCCACGGCGGCGCGCTGAAAACGGCTTTCTGCGAGCCGGACGGTCGCGGTCTTCACATCGAGGTTGGCGTCGGCGACGCGCTGCATGAGCGAGGTAAGGGTCGCGTCTCGAAAGGCCTGCCACCAAGCGGGGTCGACGGGCTCGATAACCGTCGCGCTGGACCCCTCGGAGCCCACCGGCGCAGCTGCCGCGCCGTCCGCAAACCAGCGTTTTGGCAGGCCCGGATCAGGCCGAATGAAATCCGGTCCGACAGTGCAACCTGCCAGCGCGAACATGACTGAAATCGCTGCAACGGCGCGCAAATCTTGGCCCATGATCAATCCGCGTGGCTGGCGCCCTCGCCGTCGGCTGCCTTCTTGCCGGATAGCAGGAGGCAAAAGGGAACGGCGAGGAAGGCGACAAAGGAGAAAAACAGAAAGACGTCCGAATAGGCGAGGACGGCAACTTGCGTCTGGAAGACCTGGTAGACCTTTCCAACCGCCATTCCATGAACCGATCCCGCGGCATGCCCCGTCGCCGTCAACGCACGTTCGTATTGATCAACCAGCACGTCGTAGGGTTGATGAAAGGGCGAGGCCCATTCCGACAGATAGGACTGCCGGATCTGGCTCCGCTCGGTGACGAGCGAGGTTGCGACGGAAATCCCTATCGAACCGGACACGTTGCGAACCATCGAAAAGAGGGCAGCCCCGTCGCCACTCAGTTCGCGTGGCAAACTGAGATAGGTGGTCGTACTGATGGGCACGAACAAAAACGCTAGCGCGGCTGCCTGCAAACTGCGCATCAGCACGAGTGTCGGGAAATCGATGTTCGGTGCCAGATGGCTCGAGAAGAAGAGCGCAAATCCCATCACCAGAAAACCGGCAGCCACGACGAACCGCGTCTGGACGATTGTCATGAGACGTCCCACCAATGGAATAAGGACGATGACGACGATGCCGCCTGGAGAAAGAATGAGCCCCGCCCAGGTTGCGGTATAGCCGAGAACCTGTTGTGCGAGCTGCGGGATGACGACGGCACTAGCGTAGAGGATACTGCCCATCACCGCGATCATTGCGCAGCCGGCGGTGAAATTCCTGTCCTTGAACACGTCGAGATTGACGATCGGTTTCTTGGCAATCAGCAGCCAGCCGATCGCGCCCGCGATTCCCAGGAAAGCGAGCAGCGCCATCAACACGATGAAGGGCGAACCGAACCAATCGTCATCCGTGCCGCGATCCATCATGATCTGCAGGCATCCGAGACCAAGCGTGATGAGCGACAGGCCAACGTAGTCGAGCCCCCGGCTCTTCCTGTTCTTCACCCAAGGCGGATCTTCGACGAGGATCGCGTTCAAAAAAACCGCGAGGATGCCCACGGGTATGTTGATGAAGAAGATCCAGCGCCAGGTCGACTGATCGGTGATGATGCCGCCCAGCGTCGGGCCGAGGACCGGTGCGACGATCGTAGCGATCGCCGTCACGCCGAATGCGGCCGCGCGCCTGGCCGGTGGGAACGTGTCCAGGATGATCGACTGCTGGTTCGGTTGCAGGCCGCCACCAAAGAAACCCTGCAGCAGCCGGAAGACGATCAGTTCGCCCAGACTGGTCGACGTCCCGCACAAGAACGAGAAGACCGTGAACATGGTGATGCAGATCAGGAAATAGCGCTTGCGCCCGAAGAGATCGCTCAGCCAGCCAGAAATGGTCAGCACGATCCCGTTTGCCACCAGGTAGGAGGTGAGCGCCCAGGTCGCCTCGTCATTGCTCGCCGACAGACTGCCGGCGATGTGCGGCAAGGCCACATTGACAATCGTCGTGTCGAGGACTTCCATAAAGGCGGCAAGGGTCACCGAAACCGCGATGAGCCAGGGATTGTAACGGGGCTTCCAGGTCGCGCTGGCCTCGGCTGGAGCGCTGCTCATCGAACCGATACCGTCGGAACCACCGATATGCCGAGCGGCAGCGGACGCTTGGGATCGAGCCCGCTGTCGATGACGATCTTGACCGGCACGCGTTGGACGATCTTTACGAAATTGCCGGTGGCGTTTTCGGGTGGGAAGGCGGTGAACTTCGAGCCGGATCCCATCTGGATACTGTCGACATGGCCACGCAGGTCGAGCCGAGGATAGGCATCCACGTCAATCTTTACGCTCTGGCCGGGCCGCAGACCATCAAGCTGGTTTTCCTTGAAGTTGGCCGTGATCCACATGTCCGGCGGAACGATTGAGAAAATCTGCTGCCCAGGCATGACGTAGTTGCCCATTTCCACGTTGCGCCGGGTTATCCAGCCGTCCTGCGGCGCCGTCACGACCGTCCAGGAGAGATTGAGCTCGGCTTGATCAAGCTGCGCTTGAGCCTGTTCGACTTGACCGTTCTGCTGTTCGACCTGCGCATCGCTCTGGCCGATGTGCTGCTCGACCGGTGAACTCAGCTGAACCTGGGCTTCGGCTTGCATGACTTGCGCTTTGCTTTGGCGCAGCGCCGCCAACGCGGCATCAACCTCCTGCTGCGTTGTCGCGGCTTTCGGCAAAGTGCTCTGCCGGTCATAGTCGGACTGGGCCTTTGTCAAATTGGCCTGTGCCGTCGCCAATTGAGCCTGGGCCTGTTGGAACAGGGCGGGGAAATTCTTGCGAGCGATCTCGGTCGCCAGCCGTTCCCCCGCAGCTTGCGCCCTGGCGCTGTCCAGGGTCCCCTGCGCCCGGTTCCGCTCGCTCATGTATGAGCGCGGATCGATATGGATCAGCGGATCACCCCTGTGAACATATTGGTTGTCAGTCACGTCCAGCGACACGACGAGGCCCGAAACCTGCGGCGCGATGGTGACAACCCGCCCATCGACATAGGCGTCATCCGTGCTCACCAGGTTGAGGTTCGCGTACCAGTAGTAGGACCCGCCGAGGACAAGAGCAGCCAGGACAATGAAACCGACGATGAAGACCGCTGGCCGGCGGTTTCGGTGTCCATTATCTGAACCGCCTGGTCCGCCCGCGCGCTCGCTTCCGACGCTCGCCTCGGGCTGCCCGTCCGCCGGCGGCGGGCCTCCTGGAGCTTGTTGGCCATGACCGCCTTCACCAGGGCGGCTATCGGCGGTTGTGGAGATAGTGCGGTTCGGCGCGCGAGCGATCGTAAATGTCTCCCCGATAGGGGCGCTTGCCGGCGGCATCTTGGATCCGCCACTGGCTTGGCGGAGCACACTGATCCTGGCGGTCTGGGACATCGGGCGCCTCTCTCATGCGAACTGATCTGAGACGTTTCCCGATGTCGTCGATTTCGCCTGTAGCGACCGCTATCGGTTTGCGAGGCCGCTGACAGGCTTCGGCGGAAGCCGGCTTGCCACTCAGGAACTAGCGGTCACGGGCTCGTTTCGACCCATGCGTTATTCGGGCAATTGGCTGTCTCTCCTTCTGTTTAGATTAGAGTGTTGGCGACCACGCGATCCATCCCACAAAGGTATACGAAAGCGCAGCATAAGTCTGAATGACTCATACATTGGTTTGCAGCGGAGACTTCACTTTGCGGAATGCGCGGGGTCGGCGTGCGAATAGGGAAATCCAGCCGCCTTTACGGAAGAGCGCTTCCCCCTCCATCTGGCATCCTCTCCGATCTGACCCGGCGAAATGCGTTCGAACGGCCCAATGACGTTCCTTTACGCATGCCTCTCCCGGACACACGAAACGACGGTAGTTCCAATGCAAAATGACAATGATGTTGCGACGCCAATCTTGCTGACCGCAATTGTGATCGCTCTGTTGTTCAGCGGGCCGAGCCTGGCGCAAGTCAGCACGCCCACAACAGGAATGACTTCGCCCCTCTCTGCAGTCGGTTCGCCCCTCAATCCGGTTGGTATTCCTCTGGGCGCGGTCGAACTCGATCCCGGTGGCTTGACCGCGCCTGGCTCGCCAACGACATCCGGCTCCATAGGCACGAGCAATCCCGGGTGCACCAATGTCCTGGCGCCAAGTGTTCTGGCGTCACCCTCCGAAGTTGCCGGAACGACCTCCACCCTTTCCACTTTCGATGGCGGAGGGGTTGACGGAACCACAACCATGAGCGGGACGTCTGTGAACCCGATGCCTTCAACAGCATTGGGTACCTGTAGCACGACGGCGTCGAGCGCGTCGCCTTCCGGCACCACATCGATACTGTCCACCACCACTGGCACATCGTCCGGGACATCGTCCACGGGTCTTGGGACCCCGGCTGGGATTCCGCTGGGGTCTTCGGAACTCAGCAATTTGGGAGTGAGCCCGATAATTAGCATTCCAACACCCGATTTAGCCGATCCGGTGACAAGTCCACTGGTAACGGTTCCAACCTGCGGCAGCACGGATGTGACAGGCACAAACACGCTGTCGGCGTCCGGCTGCTGAAAAAAGCGATCCCGTCTTTGTAGGAGCCTTCGATGCGCAAGCGACCCGTCATTGTTGCCGCGCTGCTGATCTTGATCGGCGGCGTTGGGTTTGCAGCCAAGCATATCTACGATCCTTCCGAACCTGCGGTGGCCTCTGTTCCCGCGCCGGCGGTTCCGGTCGTTGCCGGAAAAGTAGCCAGTCACGACGTGCCGATCTACCTTCGTGGAGTGGGAACGGTGATCGCCTACAACAACGTGGTGGTGCACAGCCTGATTTCAGGACCGATTACGAAGATCGCATTCACGCAAGGTCAGACAGTGAAAAAGGGCGATCTGCTGGCGCAGATCGACCCAGATCCCTATCAGGCACAAATCGATCAGATTACCGCGACCCGCGATCGCGACCAGGCGCAACTCGTCAACGCGCAGGCAAATCTGGACCGCTACACGCCACTGCTGGCGAAAGGCTTTGCCACTTCCCAGTTGGTGGCCACGCAGAAGGCTCAGGTCATCCAGCTCCAGGCGACAATCAAGGCAGACGAGGCTCTGTTACAGGCCGCTCAGATCAATCTGAGCTACACCCGTCTGACCTCGCCGATCGACGGTGTAACGGGTATCCGGCAGATCGACGAAGGCAACATCATTCATCCGACCGATACTTTTGGTCTGGTCGACGTTGCGCAGGTCCAACCGATCTCGTTGATCTTTACGCTGCCCGAGGAAACGCTCCCTCAAATCCAGCAGCAGATGGCCAAGGGGCCGCTTACGGTCTTTGCGTACAGCCAGGACGACAAGACCAAGCTCGACGAAGGCAAGCTCCTGCTTGTCGACAACCAGATCGTCCAGACGACAGGTACGATCCGCCTCCGGGCCACGTTTCCGAACGCTGGCAAGCAACTCTGGCCGGGAGCACTGGTGAATGCGCGTTTGCTTCTTGATACCCGCACTGGGGGGCTGACGATCGCCGCGTCGGCGGTGCAGCAAGGTCCGAATGGCTCCTATGTTTATGTGATCGCACCTGATGGAACCGCGCAGATGCGGCCTGTCACTGTCGCACAGCTGACCGGGGGACAAGCTCTCATCGATTCGGGCCTCAAGGCGAACGAAACTGTCGTGGTCGACGGACAGTACAGGCTCGCGCAGGGCACCCCCGTCCAAGTGCTGCAGGGTAGAGCCGCTGATGAAGCCGCCCTGCAAAGCGCAGTGCAGCAAGCAATCCCGTGAATATCTCGGCCCCTTTTATTCACCGGCCGATCGCGACAGGCCTGCTGATGGTGGGTCTGCTGCTGTGTGGGCTCGCCACCTATCAGCTTCTGCCGGTCGCATCCTTGCCGAACGTCAACTTTCCCACGATTCAGGTGTCAGCGCAGTTGCCCGGCGCCGATCCCGAAACCATGGCGTCGTCGGTAGCCACCCCGCTTGAGCAGCAGATAAGCCAGCTCCCCGGCGTTACCCAGCTGACTTCGACCAGCGCGCTTGGCAGCACACAGCTCACCGTTCAGTTCGACCTGAGCCGGAGCGTCGACAGTGCGGCGGTTGACGTGCTGTCGGCGATCAATGCCGCCAGCCCCGATCTGCCGCTGGGCATCCCCTATCCGCCGACCATCCGCAAGGTTAATCCGGCGGATACGCCGATCCTGGTGCTCGCACTGACATCCGATACCCTGCCGCTGACGACGGTCGATGCCTATGCGGAAAACATCCTGCTGCCGAAGATCTCGCAAATCTCCGGCGTCGGTCTTGTCGGGATTGGCGGCCAGCAGAAGCCGGCGATCCGTGTGCAGATCAATCCGCAAGCCGCCGCGGCCCGCGGCATTGGACTTGAAGATGTTCGCAACGTGCTCGGCGAGGCCAATGTTGATATTGCGAAGGGCACGCTCAATAGCCCGCGTCAAACCTTCACGCTCAACACCAACGATCAGCTGCTCAAACCTGACCCTTACAATGATATTGTCGTCGCCTATCGCAATGGCTCGCCTGTGCGCATCCGCGACATCGGCACCGCGATCGACGGGCCTGAGAACCACTTTGTAGCCGCCTGGTTCGACAAGAAGCCCGCTATCTTGCTGGCCATCCGGCGCCTGCCCGGTGCCAATGTGATCGAGACGGTCGGCCGCATTCAGGCCTTGTTGCCCCAGTTGCAAGCCTCGATCCCGCCCGGCATCAAGGTATCGGTCGTTTCGGACCGCACACAAACCATCCGTGCCTCGGTCGCGGACGTGCAATTTACGTTGATGCTGACCGTCGCTCTGGTGGTGATGGTGATATTCCTGTTCCTGCGCAATTTCTGGGCCACAGTCATTCCCGCAGTAACCGTGCCCCTTTCGCTCGTCGGCACCTTTGCCGTGCTCTATGCGCTTGGTTACAGCCTCGACAATCTGTCGCTCATGGCCTTGTCGATCGCGGTCGGCTTCGTCGTCGACGATGCAGTCGTCGTGATCGAGAACATCGTCCGCCACGTCGAAGAAGGCCTTACCCCGATGGAGGCTGCGCTGAAGGGCTCGAGCGAGATCGGCTTCACCATCATTTCGATTACGCTGTCACTCATCGCCGTATTCATTCCACTATTTCTGATGGGAGGTTATGTCGGCGAACTCTTCCAGGAATTCGCCGTGACGGTGAGCGTCTCACTGATCCTGTCGCTGGTGATCTCGCTCACGCTGACGCCAATGATGTGTGCGCGTCTGCTCAAGAACGAGGCCAACGTCAGGCACGGGCGGCTCTACAATATTTGCGAACGCGGCTTCGACGCGCTGCTTGGATTGTATGAACGGGGCCTGAAGATCGTCCTGCGGCACACTTTCATTACGCTGCTCGTCATGCTCGGAACGATTGCCGTCACCGGCTATCTCTACCTTGTCATCCCGAAGGGCTTTTTCCCGCAACAAGACACCGGCCTGATTATCGGCGTCACAGAGGCCGATCAGGATATCTCGTTCCCGGCCATGGCCGAGCGCCAGCAGGCGATAACCAACGTTGTGCTGAAGGATCCGGCGGTAGCTTCGGTCGGAGCCTCGATAGGAGCAACTGGCGGGAGCACACTCAATCGAGGGACGATGTACATTGCCTTGAAGCCCAACAACCAGCGTGACGTCAGCGCCGATCAGGTGATCAGCCGGCTGTCATCCCAACTCGCCAAGACCCAAGGCATAGCGCTTTACATGCAAGCGGCGCAGGACATCACTGTCGGCGGTCGGGTTTCGAAGACGCAGTATCAATATACTCTGGCCGATGCCGATTCCAACGAGCTCAACCATTGGGCGCCGATCTTCCTCGACAAGCTTAGAGGGATACCAGGAATCGTTGACGTGGCCACCGATCAGGAGAATGCCGGACCACTGCTCGACGTGACCGTCAATCGCGAAGTCGCGTCGAGTTTCGGTATCCTTCCATCGACGATCGACAACACGCTCGACGATGCCTTCGGCCAGCGCATCGTCTCCACGATGTTTACCCAGCTCAACCAGTATCACGTCGTTCTCGAGGTCAGCCCGGAATTCCAGTACGGCCCCGAAGCGCTCAAGGATATTTATCTGAATTCTTCGACAGGGCAGCAGGTGCCGTTAAGCGCGCTGGTGACCAGCGTGACGAAGGCCGCGCCGATCGTGATCAATCATCAGGGCATGTTTCCGGCGGTCACGATCTCCTTCAATCTAAAACCCGGGGCGGCGCTCGGAAATGCGGTCGCCGCTATCCAGCAGTTCGAACGCGATGCCGGAAAGCCTGCTTCGCTTGCAACCAGCCTCCAGGGCAATGCGCAAGCCTTTCAGTCGGCGTTGTCAGGCACACCAATCCTGATCGGAGTGTCCCTGGTGGTGATCTACATCATCCTCGGAGTGCTCTACGAGAGCCTGATCCATCCGATTACAATTCTGTCGACGCTGCCTTCAGCCGCTATCGGCGCCTTGTTGTTGCTGATGGCGGTCCATATGGACTTCAGCGTGATAGCGCTGATCGGCGTTATCCTGCTGATCGGCATCGTCAAGAAGAACGGCATCATGCTTGTCGACTTTGCGCTCCAGGTCGAGAGGAACGAAGGTCTCAGTCCGCAGGAGTCGATCTACCGGGCTTGCACCATACGTTTCAGGCCGATCCTGATGACCACCATGGCGGCGATGCTGGGCGGCGTGCCGTTGATGCTGGGCACCGGCGCCGGATCGGAAATCCGCCAGCCGCTCGGCTACACGATCGTGGGTGGCTTGGTGCTGTCGCAAGTTCTCACGCTCTACACGACGCCGGTGGTCTACCTGTATCTTGAGCGGCTCGGCAAATTCCTGGGTGGCTTGCGAGGCGCAAAAACACCGCCTGTGGAACCCGAGCAGGGCGAACTCTTCTCCGAAACGACGCACCCGGCCGGCTAGACCACGACCCCGACAAGGGGGAACCGGTTTCAGGATAGGATCTTGGTCAGACTTGAGATAGAGCCCGTCCCGATTCCATCGGGATGGAACAGGCTCCAGGCGGTGATTGGTCGTGATTGCCCCGGTCATGTTCTCATAGATTGCCCAGCGTCAAGTCGCTGCGCGCGGTACGGGGGCAGACCTGCGCGGCTCGTCCGGTCCGCCGACGCGAGACAGTACGATGAGCTTGGTTCGCGGCTCAGCGGGGGAGGTTCAGGTCCCGTTGTCGGGGGGTATGAAGCAGTAGACGTTTTTCCCAGCCGCGCAAATGTGGGCTGTTTCGTTCCATGAGTAGGGGTGTTCAGGCACTCTTCTGGACGGCTCGATCGGCGTCCATACTCCGTTGAGTTTACCCCACCACTTTCCACCCTCGAACTTGGCAACCGTTGGCCGACAGTCCCCGCCGTGGCAGCATGAGCCACCCAGCGTGTTATGCATCCCCATGTAGATGTCGTGCCACTTCTCGTGCCCCTGGCCGTAGTTGCCCTCGGGAGGCCCAGCCGGGACGTGGGAGGTATGATCCTGAGCCAGTGCGGGGCTGGCCACCAGCAGGAAAACCAGTGGGCGGAAGTCCATCGCTCAACATCCTCCATTTGGTGTTGCGGGTTGTCTCGTCGAAACATTCCAGAGAGCAAAAGTAGTACTGGTGAGGTATTTTCACCTCATGCACGCAGCTTAGGCATTTCATTCGTTGCTCCTTCTCCTTCTGGAAGCATGCATAGGTTTTGCCATCGACTTGAATCATCCATTGGTATGGCTGCGTAAGCTAATTGGTGAAACGGTTACTTATGGCGCCCTATCGGGTAGGTATCGGAGGGATATTCCTGGCAAGAATGGCGAACGCTGCTAGAGCCACGCGCGCAATCAGCGCTCGACACGTGGGCTTTGCATGAAAGCCAATTGAAGAAGCCAAGGAACGCAACGGGCGAAATTCGAACCAGAGCGGCGTTTGCGAAAGATATTTTCTTTGCTTGAGCGCAACACTCGACGCTCGACCACGAGGATTTCAATGCATGGCGTCCAGGAAGTCGATGCGGCCCTACAAGTCCTCCGCCGGAGGTTGGGGCGTGCTGCGGGCCGGCCTGGCCCTCACAGAGCAAGGCATCGCAATGGGCGCTGTCCGGCTCGGGCGCTCCTTCCGCATGGGTTACGGTCGGCATGGTTCGGTGCTTGGCTCCGCAGTTGCCGCCGGCACAGGCCCGCTCGACTCGCCGATCTTCGATGCGTTGTCATGGCGCGGGTGTCTCGGTAAGTCGCGCTGGTTCGAACTCTTCGCCGTGATGGCACCGCCCTGTCTTTTTGCCGTGCTCGCGGGCTGGACCACGGACGCCAGCGCCAGATCGTTTTTGATTTGCCTCGCCATTTATTCGGATGCGTTGATCGCCTTGCTTTGGTTTGTAGAGAAAGACGATGCCCAGACTGAACCGCCCCTGTCTCATCCGCGCCCCTTGCGGACGGTCCGATGCGCGAGGGGCCAAAGGGATGATCGTCCGCAATTCCTGCAGCCAGTGGATGCAGGCGAAACCCATGGACGACGAAGCGCTCGGCACGGACGCTTCGAGGTGATCGAGGCCGAATCCTGATCACCGTCGCCTTCGATTGTGGGCGCCCGGCCTTAAGGGTGAATTTTTCGGTAGGAGAGTGGGATGGCTAACCGAGCCTGGCACCTGACGGTGCCCTGCTTCTTATTATCTCTCGTTGCAAGTTCGGAAGCGTCAGCGTCCTACGTCGGGGATCGTTTCTTTCCCTCTACCCTGGCGACCGTCGTTCCCACCCCGGCCGACTTCGTCAATTTTCCCCAATTGACGCAGTTGCCTGACACCGCCTCGCGCGAGATCGACTTTCCTTTCTCCTACAGCAAGCTCATCACCCCGGATTGGTCGGTCTCGTTCACCGCGAACTACCGCATGATCGATCAGGGGAGCACACGGGCGGGCTTCGACAATCTCATGCTCGGCACGCAGTATGAACTCTATTCCAGTGCCGAGCATGAGTTCGTGCTCTCGGCAGGCGGCACGCTGGCGCTGGGCGGCACCGGATCGTCCGAGATCGGGGCCAAGTCGTTCTCCACGCTGACGCCAACCATATACGTGGGCAAGGGCTTCGGCGATCTGTCGGACTCGATGGCGTGGCTGCGCCCGGTCAATGTCACCGCGACCCTCGGAGTCGCACTGCCAACCGAATCCAACACCGTGACCGGCACCACCAGGGTCGACAACCCAAACATCCTGCAATGGGGCTTCGCCCTGGAATACAGCCTGCTGACCAATTCGTATTCCGCCGGCAAGGGGAATGCTCACCGCTTCGCGGAGGGTTTGGTACCGCTGGTGGAATTCGCGATGCAGACGCCGCTGGACGGGCCGTCGGCTGGAGAGACCACGGGCACAATCAATCCTGGCGTCATCTGGGTGGGCGAGTACGCTCAACTCGGGGTGGAGGCGATCATTCCGATCAACGAGAGTTCGGGCCGCGACATCGGCGTGCGCGCACAGCTCCACTTCTATCTCGGCAACATCTTTTCAAACGCGATCGGAAAGCCGATCTTCGACTGACCGCGCGCCGCGTTGTGTATGAACATGACCAGGATCCTTCGCGGCCAGAGGCGAGGCCGCCATGCGAGGGCCTCGGACCAATCGACGACGAGGACCGCCCTGGTCTATGCTCCGCCTCACTTCTTGTTGGCCGAATTATACTCCAATCCTATGAAGATAACCAATTACAGCCACGCCGGATGTGTTTCGTATAGTGCATCGAGACGTGTTTCGAACCTATTTAAACATCGCCGGCATGAGCGACAATTCTGTCGCCAATTCGAGTTTCGCCGGCTGCGCCACAGAACAAGAGGTGAAACACATGAGCTCTCTCTCAATCGCGGCTGCAGTCGCGGCAGTCCTCCTGTCGACCGCTTGGGCCGCTGCAGCAAGTTCGCCTCATGGACACACGCGGGCGAAGTTCGATCATGTCGAACGAAAAACGAACAGCAACCACTCATTGTTGCCGAGGCACGTTCAAGCACCGACAACCAGATCGGCCAAGAAGCCCGTATCGCAGCCCGATAAGAACGGGGACGAGTATCCCTCGGCCGATTCCGGCATGTTTTCGGGCATCAACGGGTTTTGATGACAAAGGCCTCACGCGACGCGCGGTTGAGGCTGCCTTGACCGCGCCGTCGACTTGAGTAGGCCCCACCTGTGACAAAGCTTGGCGAACGCCGACAGCACTGTCCATTCCTTCCTGTCCAGGACGTCGCGATGAGGCGGTCGAGCGCCAGTTGCGACGTCAGATCCTTGTCTGCGAAATCGCGCGATGCATCGCGCCGCAAGCAAGTCGCATCGCCAAAGGTGCCGACGCCGGCAACGCTCGGCGACCGTGAATCGGTTCGCTTGGGAGGCAGGAGGAAAAATGGGCCGATGACAGCATGTCATCGGCCCAAGAACTCGAGCGGTGAGAAACGCTCCCGGGGGGAAGAGCGCCTTCACAATCGATCAGCGGGCGAGGGAGGGGAGAGGCCCGCAGGATCAATCTGGCACGAGTGGAGCACTGCCACGATGGTGGACGGAAATGGGATCGAAACCAGCGATCGCAGCGCCGATCTACAACCTAGTGCTTTTTGCCGCCGGTGCTTCGTCGTTCTTGCCGGCTTTGCATCCAGCTTGCGGATTTCGCGCGGAACGTCAAAAAGCCCAAGCCATGCAGGGGAACCTCATTCAAGATCATCAAGACGTGACGTCCAGTAGCGCCAAATCGACCAATCACCTGGGAACGGCCGCAATTGAAGAACCGGCCAACTGGCCCGCGCGGCACAAATACCATTACTATCGATCGCGACATCCAATCACAAACCAAAGTATGAGTAGTTCAAACCAATACTCTATAACAGCCGACGGATGTAGAATGGGATAAATCATCGCTGGCGCCTTACGCTGACATCAGATGGGATAACCCGAAGGATGTGCGCCAAGCCATGTTGATGAATCCTGCCTCCAGTGACATCGATACACTCGCGATTGCTGCCTTCGCAGCCAATGCTCGGCGACCGGAGCAAATGGGACCACTCCTGTCGGCGGATTGGCGTGCTCCGTTCAACGGCGGAAAGGCACAACGTACCAACTCCGTGGCGCATGCGCAGTTCCGGCGCCGGAGCGCCGAAGGGGCCGATTACCGTGTCGAGATATCTTCAGCCGACGCTGTGAGCAGTCGCACGGCGATTTCGGATGGGATCGTTGCCGAGGTGGTCCAAGCCGCCGGTCATGACAAATTCGAATTCCGGTTTCGCGCGCCCATGCACTTGCTGGTGGTCTACGAGCAGGGCACGCGGCGAGACGGTGATACCTTCGTCGAAGGTTTACCCCGATCGAAACTGCGGGATTTTGGTCGCCGGCTTACCTTGGTGCCCGCCGGTCGCGAATATCTTGAATGGCATGCGCCGCGGACGTTTGCGCGTCTCATGTTTGTCTACCTTGATCCTGCCAAGCTGCAAGTTCCGTTCAACGCTGGCATGACAGATGTGACGTTCGCGGCGAAGCTCTTCTTTGAGGACGCAACGCTTTTGGGCACGGCCCTCAAACTGATGAGGTCGCTCGAAACTCCAACCCCGGAGAATCGGTGCTACCTGGAAGCACTGGGCATCGTCCTAGCTCATGAGCTGATCCATTTCCACGAGGGGACGCCGAGAGCCGAACCCCAGCTTCGAGGCGGGCTTGCGGCTTGGCAGCAGCGGATAGTCACGGCGCATATCGAAGCGCATTTGGGCGAACCGGTACCGCTCGCCACTCTCGCGCAGCTTGCCAGGTTGAGCCCATGCTATTTTTGCCGCGCCTTCAAGCTGTCTTTTGGGATGCCTCCGCATCGGTACCTTACCAGCCGTCGAATCGAGCATGCCAAAGGTCTCCTTGCGACGCGCGCTCATTCGGTGACGGACATCGGATTGACTGTCGGATATAGCGAAACCAGCTCATTCACGGCCGCTTTTCGCAAGGCGACCGGCCTGACGCCGAGTGCTTACCAGCGGAGCCTCGGATAGACCCTGGACGTCCCCTGTGAAGCCAGCGCTCTTCGATCGAGACTTTGTGCTGGCTCTCACCTCCCCTGGCCCTTGGTCGGAGATCTGGTTTCTGGCGCAATTGGCGGGCGCGTTTTCCGTGCCCGTTCCGCTTCCGCTTCATCGCTCTTGCCAAGGGGGGCGCCAGCTCGGCGACCTGCAATTTCGTCCCTCCAGGAGACTGAAATCGTTTTCGCGTCAATCTGACGGTCCCGTCCCGGCGGTTTTGGCATATCTGATGTCAACCATTGCCGTATGTCTGATGTTAACCATTGCCGTATGGCACAGCGATGAAGGTCTGCTGTTCGCCACGCTTGATCAGCAGCAGCACCAACTTCTTGCTGGATTTTGTTGCGGCGCTAATGGCCTGGCTCGTCTCCTTAGCAGTCTGTACCGGCACGCGATTGACCGAGATGATGATGTCGCCCAATTCAATGCCGGAGGTGGCTGCCGGCTGGTCCGGATCGACACCCTCGACCACGGCACCACGCACCTGCGAAGGCACATTCAAGGCCTGGCGGACGGTTAGATCGAGGTCACCAAGCGCCAGACCGAGTGTTGGAAAACTGGAATGCATCGGCTGGGAAGAGTTGATTGCGGCCACCTGTTTGACGCTGTCGTCATTGCCGCCGACGACGACCGACAACGCAACTGTCTTCCCATCGCGCCAAACGGACAGCGTCTCCCTTTTTCCCGGCGAGAGATCCGCCACGGCTCGAGACAGGGTCTTGGGCTCCTTGATGGTTTGACCGGCAAATCCGGTGATGACGTCGCCGGTCTCGATGCCCGCATGAGCGGCGGGCGATCCATCGCCGACATGAGCGACCAAAGCACCTTCAGGCGTCGGCAGACCGAGGGCGTTGGCGAGATCCGCTGTAATCGGCTGCATCTCGATGCCGAGCAGCCCATGCTCGATCGAACCGTTCTTCACCAGCTTGGCGACGATCTGTTTGGCCTCATTGGAGGGGATCGCAAATCCGACGCCGACGCTGCCGCCATTGGGCGAGTAGATCGCGGTGTTGATACCCACGACAGCGCCGCGGGTGTCGACAAGAGGCCCACCCGAATTGCCGTGGTTGATCGGCGCGTCGATCTGAAGGAAATCGTCGTAGGGACCACTGTTGAGGTCGCGCCCGCGGGCGGACACGATTCCCGCAGTGACTGTCGTTCCGATACCGAACGGATTGCCAATCGCCAGAATCGGGTCGCCTGCCCTGAGGCCGTCGGAATTACCCCAGGCGATAGTGGGAAGGGGCTTTCCAGCCTTTACTTTCAGGACCGCAAGGTCCGACTTTGCGTCGTGGCCGACAAGGGTCGCCTGCAGCTCGGTTCCATCGTCAAGCGTCACCATGATATCCGAAGCTCCGTCGATGACGTGGTTGTTGGTGACGATGGTGCCGTCTGAGCTGATGATGAAGCCGGAACCGAGGGCCTCTGCCAGTTGCGTTGCTCCTTGCGGTGGTGCCTTGGGTGCCGGGATTCCCCGATTGCCGAAGAATTGAGGCAACCGCTCATCGGACGACAGACCGCTGTCCGAGGGCTGGATTTGATCATCGGGCGCCGATGAAGTTTTCACGATCGACGTGATCGTCACCACCGCCGGCTTGTCGGCCGCAACGATTGGAGCATAGGAGGTGGCCGAAGCGGAAATGGTGGAGCCAACCGGTGAAGGCCCCGTTTGCGTATCGGCCAGACTCGCGTTCAGAGCGACCCCAGCAGCGAGCGGCGCTACGAGGACGGCAGAGAAAAGCAGCACGGCGCGGTGCCTGCGGAGGATGTTGAAAGTTGACATGGTCGCGATCCGTGCGAGGCTTGGTCCTGGCGCCGTGGCGCGTTCCGCATGCGGAACCGTCTATCCGGCGTATGGCCGATCGGATGCCCTAGCCTCGCTGATGGACTCCCGATCGAACCGATTTACTTAAGCTGGTACTGGCCCGCTTCCGGATTGTGTTTTGTTTGCAAGGCTGCGGCAGTTACTTGCGGGACGGCGCAGTTTCTTTCGAGAAAGACCATTTCGCATGGAAGTGTCTCCTCGCTGAGGCCCGCATTGGGCGTCAGTCAACTTTGGCCACTTCAGCTGCCTGATCTGGAATCAAGAGCACCCTGTAGGTCATGCCCTCGCACTTGAGCAGGTAGACGGTCTGATTGGGGGCGGACTCGGCCTCAATGCGCTCCGCAGAAGTCGGATTTTTGCAACGGAAGCCTTGGCTTCGCACCTGGTCGGCAACGACGGTTGCCGCGGTGTTCTGGTCCTTGGCTGTGGCGGTCGCTACGGTGCCCGTGAGACAGATCGACATGAAAACGCCGGCGCCAATCGATGAAATCTGCAGCAGCGCTCGATTGCAGTCCATTTGTAGTCTCCTCGTCTTATTTCACCGGCAACCGCTACCGCAGAAAATCGGCGGCTTCGACCTTGGAAGCCGTCCGTCGCAGACGGTCACATCGTGACCTTGGGCCGCCTTCGATCACGTTCGGCAGCAGCATACCGGCTGGCTTGTGGAACGGCTTTGTCTGCTTTGCGGCCACTGGCCCTTCCTTGCGGTTATCAGTCCTGAGGTTGCAGCGTGTACCTGGCGATGGACGCTGCGTGTCCGGTCCGGGCCTGTCGGTCCCGGGGGGATGCTCGGCAGACCGGTGTCAGTCGGCCCGGTGCCCCGGGAATACACATATTTGAGCGTCACCCGCAGCTGTCCGCCCAGTTCACGGTGCAACGGCAGCGGCGGGCGACCGGCTGTCCATCACGTCTTTCCATTATGCCTGGGCGGCATTCTATTCTGATATAGTGCGGTGGAAGTCCGACATCTCGGGGGACCGATCATGTTGCCTTCTTGTGGGGCGAGGCCCTGAGGTCGCTCGCGCGGCAGCAGGAGCCGCGTCGGGAGTATCCGAAAATGAAAGCAATGTCGCCGCTGCGGACATATGGCTTGGCCATAGCCATTTCCGGCGTCGGCTTGTTGGTGTTCTGGCTGTCCGGCGAACAGGAAGAGATCACCGTGCGCCATACTTACATGCGTTTGGCCCTCCTTGCCGCAATTGCGATCGTGACCGGCTTTCTCATTCAAGAGTCGCAAAGGCAGGCTGCGTTGGACCGCGCTGTGTATGACACGCGTGAATTCCTGGAGCGCATTCCCGGACTGGCATGGATCGTCGACACGGAAGGCCGGTTGGCCAAGGTGAACACGAGCCTTCGGGATTATCTCGGCACCGGCGACACCGGTAATCTCCATTGTCGGCAGGTTATTCATCCGGAGGACTTCGACCGAACTGCAGGCCTCATGTCGCAATGCCTGGAGAATGGCCAGGAATTTCATGGCGCGTACCGGCTTCGTCGCCACGATGGCACCTATCGCTGGTTCCGTGTCGCGGCCTGCCCCAGGCACGATCGGAACGGCAAGTTCAACGGATGGTATGGAATCTTGCTCGATATCGATGACCAGAAGGTCCAGGAGGAAGCCCTGCGCGCGAGCGAGCACAGCGTCCGGTCAATACTCGACAACATCCCGGGGATGATCGCAACCGCTGACTCCGAAGGCAATCAAGACTACGCCAACAAGACGCAAAGGGATTATTTTGGACTGGACCTCTTCGAACTGAGTGGGCTGGGCTTTCTCAGCATCATTCATCCCGACGAGCGCGACAGCGTTGCGGCAGCGCGACAGCGTTGCATTCAAACCGGCGAGCCAATGGACCGCGCGTACCGCATGCGGCGACACGATGGCGTATACCGCTGGTTCCATGCGCGCGTCGAACCAATTTTCGACGAGGATGGCAAAGTCATACGCTGGTACGGCCTGTTCACCGACATCGATGACTTCAAGAGAGTGGAACAGGCTTTGGAGGCCAAAGAGCTTCAGCTCCAGCGGCTGATCGACGCTCTTCCGACACTGGTCTGGTCCGCCCACCCAGACGGATCCACCGAATTCCTGAACCGGAGATGGCTCGAATACACGGGCCTGTCTCAGGAGCAGGCAAGCGACTGGGGTTGGACTGCCGCCATACATTCGGACGATCGGGACCGGCTTGTCGAATACTGGCGATCTCTCCTGGCAGCGGGTGCGCCGGGCGAGATCGAGGCACGGCTGCGCCGCTTCGATGGCCAATACCGCTGGTTCCTTTTCCAAGGCGAACCAGTGCTCGATGCCTCCGGCATTGTGATCCATTGGTTCGGGAGTAACACCGATATCGACGATCGCAAGCGGGCCGAGGAGGCGCTGCGAGCCAGACAGTATGAACTCCAGCAGCTTGTCGACACCATACCGACACTCGTCTGGTCCGTCACTCCCGAGGGTGAACCAGCCTACATCAACAAGCAGTTGGAAACCTACTATGGCCGCAAGATCGACCACAGTGAGCCCAAGGAGGGTACCAAGCTGGACGGGGCACTTGGACGCCTTATGCATCCCGATGACTTGGAGGCTGTGAAGAGAAGCCTGATCCACTCATTGAAGACCGGGGAGCCTTTCGCCATGCGGTACCGCAACCGCCGGGGCGATGGCATCTATCGCTGGGTTGATAATCGCGCCCAGCCGCTACGGGACGACGATGGCCGCATCGTGAAATGGTATGGCGTCATCATCGACATCGATGACGAAATGAGAGCCCATGACATCGTTCGTGCGACGCAGGACAAGCTTTCGCGCGCTTCGCAGCTTGCGAGCCTCGCCGAGCTGTCGGCCTCGATCGCGCATGAGGTCAATCAGCCCTTGGCGGCTGTCATCACCAACAGTCATGCCTGCCAACGCTGGCTGTCGGCGGATCCTCCAAACCTGCAGCGGGCACGCATTACCGCGGAGCGAATGGTACGCGATTCCATGGCAGCGGCCGAGGTCGTCAGCCGGATACGAGCACTCTTCAAACAGACCGCTTCGTCCAGAACTTCAATCAATCTCAACGAGGTGATCAGCGAGGTGCGTCAGCTGATGTTCGATGAAATAATCTCGCAGGGCATCTTCGTTGAGACGGATCTCGATGCGGCCCTGCCGCCGGTGCTCGCGGACCGCGTACAGATGCAGCAGGTGCTGGTTAATCTGGTCCGCAACGGGATCGACGCAATGAAGTCGACAATCGACGTGTCGAAATCGCTCAAGTTTGGATCACGCCGCTGTGGAGAGAATGCGATCCTGGTCGACGTCAGCGACAACGGCGACGGAATTGCCGAACCAGAACGAATTTTCGAACCGTTCTTCACGACGAAGGCGGGGGGAATGGGTATGGGCCTGGCAATCTGCCGCTCGATACTGGAATCACACGACGGCCGGCTTTGGGCAGAGAACATCGAGCCAAGGGGAACGGTGTTCTCGTTTACGTTGCCGATCCAATCGGGCGACGCGGCATGACCCAGGACGACTGCCTCGTTTTCATCGTTGATGACGACCAGCGCATATGCGAGGCGCTGTGCGAGCTTCTGGCGGCAAGAGGCCTGGCTTCCGTCGCCTTCAACTCGATTGCCGACTATCTGGCTTTTCCCCGGCCGGACTTGCCCGGTTGCCTGATCCTCGATGTCGAACTCCCTGATATCAACGGGTTGGAATTCCAGAAACAGACCGACCACGAGCAACATCCGCCTATCATCTTCATCACCGGACACGGTGACATTCCATCTTCTGTACGCGCCATCCAGCGCGGCGCCGTGGATTTCCTCACCAAACCGTTCAGCGAAACCGAGTTGATGAAATCCATCCACACGGCGATCGATCGGGATTGCGGCGCCCGCCTGGAGCGGGCCGAGCTTGTGACGCTAAAGCGGCGCCTTTCCTCCCTGACCTCTCGCGAACGCCAGGTTCTGCCACTGGTCATCAGCGGTCTTCTCAACAAGCAGGCGGCTGCGGAACTTGGGATCAGTGAGGTGACGCTGCAAATCCACCGCAGCAAGATCATGCACAAGATGCAGGCTGCATCGCTGGCCGATCTCGTGAGGATCGCCGAAAGACTGCAGGTACCAGTAACCCATTCTCGGCGCGCGGGAACATCTTCGAAATGAAAGCAGCACGGAAATCAACGATCGCGGTTGTCGATGACGACGTTCGGGTCCTCGAGTCGATCGAGGATCTCCTAGAGTCGGCGGGGCACTCGGTTTGTTTGTTCTCATCCCCTCAGTCTCTCCTCGAACGCGACGTGTTGCGTAAGATAGATTGCCTGATTGCCGATATCGGCATGCCAGTTGTCGACGGCTTCGAGCTGCGCCGGCGAGCGCGAAAAGTGCGTCCCGACTTGCCCGTCATTTTCATTACGGCGCGCCATGAAGCCGCAGACCAAAGGCGCGCGGCGGCTGAAAGTCATCATGGTTTCTTTCGAAAGCCCTTCGATGCTTCAGCATTGCTAGCGGCGGTCGCCCTGGCCGTTTTGGCCTCACCAGAGGGGAGTAGTGATGACAAGTGATCTGATAACCCGAAAATATGAAGGCCTGCTGCTGCGGCCGACGCAGTCATACGCTCGTTCGGTGGCTGCCCCCATTTATGCCCGGACTACCCAAAATGCGTTCGTCTTCATCGTCGAAGACGATGTTTCGATGCGCGAAGGGCTGGTTGATTTGCTGGACTCCGTCGGTTTGCAGAGCGAGGCATTCTCGTCTCCGACCGAGCTGTTGAACATGGAATTGCCCGACCTTGCGAGTTGCTTCGTGCTGGACATTCGTATGCCCGGCATCAGCGGTCTCGACTTTCAGGCCCGCCTTGTCGCAGCCGGCGTCCGTATTCCAATCATATTCATGACCGGCCACGCCGACGTTCCGATGGCGGTGAGAGCCATGAAGGCAGGTGCCGTCGACTTTCTGACAAAGCCGTTTCGCGAACAGGAAATGCTGGATGCCGTCACAAGAGCCATCGAGCTGGACGGCATGCGCCTCGAAAGCAATCGGCAGGCGATCGAGACTTTCACCCGATTTCAGACGCTAAGCGAGCGCGAGCGCGAGGTGATGGATCTCGTGACGGCAGGATTGATGAACAAGCAGGTTGCCGGAAGGATTGGCGTGGTAGAATCCACGGTTAAGATTTATCGTGCTCAAGTCATGAGAAGGATGGGCGCGCAATCCCTGGCAGACCTGGTCAGGATGGCCGAACTGCTGCGCTCGGCACCTGCTCCCGTAACTAGCCTCAGGGCTATTCTGGATAGACCTAGGTAGTAGTCCAACCCGCCGATCGGATACGGATCTGTACCAAGCCAGAGTGGAGGCTCGGACACGCTTCCTTTATCCTTGCGCTCTCTCCGCGGCAGCGCGTGGAACGACATTCTGCCCGATCGCTGTCGAGGGGAGCTCGGAGCGGGTCATCGATGTCGGAGTTGCAGGACATTCTCGGTGGCACAGCGCCCTGCCCTTCGTGAAACGGCATTGCATGAAGCGCTACGGCGCGTTTGAGCGGGCCGTCTGCCCCCACCTGCCATGGGAGCCTCTAAAGCGACGATCAGAAAGCGGACCTGCCAGGGCCAAGATTGGTCCAATACAGATTTGGGGAGCAAAATCCCTTACCACCGACCGCGCCTTTCAGCCTTGAACGGACCTTGGTCCCAGACCTCATCAACAAGGACTAGCGCAATGCATTCCATCTGCTGCCACCGAGAGAATTGTCGTTTCTTCGCGTCGCGCAGCGCAGCACCAGGATGCGTTGGCGGCTCTGGTTCGCTACTTCCTTCGGACGCCGCTCAACATGACCCCGGAGGGCCGGTCTTGACGAGTTAAAGGTCGTAAAAAGATGCAAAGAAGGCCACCCGGATCTTCGAGCATGGGGCCGCCAGGGGCCGGGTCGGCTGTCACAAATGGCGGCGAACTGTCTTTCGGCTCCTTTCGCTTGATCGGGGCAGAGCGGGTGCTCCTCAGGGATGGCAAACCTGTCGCCATAGGCGGCCGCGCTCTCGACGTGCTGATTGCGTTGACCGGCCGGCCGGGCGAGGTGGTGAGCGGGCGAGAGCTGATCGATCTCGTTTGGCCGGGCGTCTTCGTCGAGGAAGCCAATCTTCGCGTGCACATCGCCGCCCTTCGCAAAGTGCTGGGGGGCGGCAAGGATGGCGTCCGGTACATCGTCAATGTTCCCGGCCGGGGCTACACCTTCGTTGCACCGGTCCGGCGCTCCGGCGCGGGCGGCACTGCCCCGATAGCTGCTCGTGCAAACCCGGCGCGGCCCGCGAATTTCCCGTCACCATCGCAGCTGCTGGTCGGCCGCAGCGAGACCGTCACCACGCTGTCCTCGCTGCTCTTGTCGCGGCGCTTCGTCAGTGTGGTCGGACCAGGTGGCATAGGCAAGACGACCGTCGCCGTGGCAGTCGCCAATGCGCTGCGCCAGGAATTCGGCGACGATGCGGTTTGCTTTGTCGTCCTCGGTTCGCTCACCAACCCGGCAGACGTTCCCAGTGCCGTCGCCTCGGCACTCGGCTGCTTTGTCCAGGGCCCGGATCACGAGCCGTACATACGCGCCTTCCTGGCTGACAAGCGGATTCTCGTCGTTCTCGACAATTGCGAGCATGTGATCGAGACGGCTGCGCCGCTCTGCGAACGTCTCTTCCGCGCAGCGCCGTCAGTGCACCTATTGACGACCAGTCGCGAGGCGTTGCGGGTTGAATCCGAGAACGTGTATTTGCTCATGCCTCTCGACAGTCCACTCGACGACACGCCGTCTGCCGTTCAGGCGCTCGCTACGCCCGCCGTGCAGCTTTTCATGAAGAAAGCGGCATCGAGCGGATACGAGGCCCAGCTCAGCGACACCGACGCTCCAATCGTTGCGGAAATCTGCCGCCGGCTCGATGGAATCGCTCTGGCGATCGAGCTGGTCGCCAGTCGTGTGGGTACCCATGGTATTCAAGGAACCGCCAATCTCCTGGACAGCAGCGCCGGGCTGTTCCTGCAGGGCCGGCGCAGCGCATTGCCTCGGCATCAAACGCTGCAGGCCATGCTCGACTGGAGCTTCAGGCTCCTGTCGGCGGACGAACAGAGAATTCTCTGCAGGCTGTCCGTGTTCGTTGGCCAATTCACGCTGGCGGCGACGCATGCGGTCGCCGGGGATGCCGGTGGCAAAACGCTAACAGTCACCAACGCGATCTTCAGCCTGGCTGATAAGTCTCTCATCTGGATCTCGTCGACAGGCGGGCCTGCCTACTACCGGCTCCCGGACACGACACGTGCCTATGCTGCGACGAAGCTCGCGGAAAGCGGGGAGGCAGAAGCGACCGCAAGACGCCATGCCTGCTACTTCGCCGGCCTTCTCAAGCAGGGCATGGCCAAAGGGTCGGCTTTTGATGGCCCCAACGTTGCCGTCCACGCTCCCCACATCGACAACGTTCGCAAAGCGCTCGCATGGAGCTTTTCCAGCTCGGATGACCGGTCTCTCGCCATTGAGCTGGCTGCCCATGCGGCTCCGCTATTCCTGGGGCTTTCACTGCTGGATGAGTGTCAGCAATGGTGCCGGCGAGCCCTGGGCGCGCTGCGGGAGGCGGATCACGGGACGCGATGGGAACTGGAACTCCAGGGAGCCCTGGCGATGTCATCCATGTACGCCCGCGGCAACAGCCTGGAAGTCAGGGCCGGGATCGAGCGCGGCCTGGAACTCTCCGAGATTTTGCAGGATGGACGGCATCAACTCCAGCTGCTTTCTGGACTCTACATTTTTCTCACTCGCCAGGGCGACTTCAGCGGCGCGTTGGCGGCAGCCAAACGAAGCGCCGCCGTTGCCAAGGCCAGTGGAGGCCCGACCGAAAACGCCATGACGGAATGGATGCTGGGCGGATCATATCACTTGACCGGCAATCAGGCGGCTGCGCTGCGCCACTGCAAACAAGGCTCGAAGCTGGCGTCGGATTTCAGGCTGGGAAGGGTGAGCTTCTTTGGCCACGACCACCATGTATCGGGGCTCGCAACGCTCGCCAGGTCCTTGTGGCTGTGCGGCTTCGCGGATCAGGGTTGCAAAGTGGCACGTCAGGGAATCAAGAGAGCGCAGAGCTACGATCACCCAGTCTCATATTGCATTGCTCTCATCTATCTCGTCCCTGTTCTCCACTGGAGTGGCGACTTCAGGGCAGCGGAAGAGCATACCGAAATCGTAATCGAGCAGGCTATCAAATACTCCCTTGCTCCCTATCGCGCCGTCAGCCTCGCGCTGAAAGGTGAACTCATGGTCGCGCGCGGCGATGCGCCATCGGGCGTCGAGATCTTGCGGGCGGGGCTGAAGGCGATGGATGCCGATCAATATCGCATCGTGACGCTGCCGACGCGGCGTGCCTTGGCCGAAGGACTGGCCCTTTCCGGACGGCCGCAGGAAGCGCTGGCCACGATAGACGAGGCTGTGGCGCGTGCGGAGCAGATCGGCGAGATATTGTGGTTACCCGACTTGCTGCGGGCCCGAGGCGAAATCCTGCTGACGCAACCGCGACCGGACCTTCCGGCGGCTGAGCGTGCACTGCTTCGCTCGATCGATTGCGCCCGCAAGCAATCGGCCTTGAGCTGGCAGCTGAGAGCTGCGATCCCGCTGGCGCGCCTGTGGAAGGAGCACGACCGGGGCAAGGACGCCCGCTCCATGCTCGAGGACATCCATCAGCGATTTACAGAGGGATTTGGAACCCAAGACCTCGTTGCCGCGCGCCGACTTCTCGAAGAGCTGAACTCGACTAACTGAGATCGGCAAACCAGTCGCGGTTCGCCTTCAACCCCATGGCTCTTTTTCATGTCACCGCCAAGCGTTGGAGCGATCCTCAACGCATGTGGTTATTCACTGTCTGTCTTGGGCGCGGATATTTACAGCTATTTGCAACGCTAAACTCGCATCACAGCTCATAGGGCGGATAATCCATGGCATGAATTCCAGGCAATCGCCACGCAGGAGAGGGTCATGATGTGGGACATTCGCATAGCTTCATCACACCGAACGCTCCGGAAGATTTCCTCCCCGGCAGAGGGAATAGTCTCATCGCGCCCATTCGCACGGTCAGGCGGATTGATCTGCTGCAGCCCTCGGTACCGCTCACGACCAAATCGCACCCCTCTTGCCGTAGGAGCCCGTATCTAATGTATGGCACCCAATCGACAGCAATAAGCGAGCGCGCGGTGTGCATCGCGCATGAAGTGAACCAGCCGCTTACCGCCATTCTGACAAACGCGGAAACCGCCTTGCTGTGGTTGACGAGAGACCCGGCGAATCTCGATGAGGCGAAACAGGCCATCGAACGGATCATCGGCAACACCCTTCGCGCCGCCGATGTCGTCAGAGGTATTGGGGATCTGGTCCGAAAATCCCCGCCCATGGCGGCTAAGCTCGACATCAACGACTTGATCAAGGACCTCCTCAATCTTGTCAGCCTCGATCTGCGCCTTCACCGCATCGCGGTCGAGGTCGAACTCGCTGAGAACCTGGAGCCGATCAGGGGTGATCGCGGTCAATTGGAACGAGTCGTCGCCAACCTGGTCGCGAACGGCATCGAGGCGATGCGCACCGTGCAGGATCGGCAACGAAAGTTGCGGATCAGCACCCGGCTCGACAAAAATGGGGATGTGCTGGTTGCAGTCGAGGACACGGGCACGGGGCTCGATCCAGCGCTTGTCGAGCACATCTTCGATCCCCTGTTCACGACCAAGTGCGAGGGCATGGGTTTGGGACTGTGGATATGCCGCTCCATCATCACGGCCCACGGCGGTCGGCTGTGGGCCACGCCCAATCTTCCGCACGGCAGCATTTTCCGGTTCGTTGTCCCAGCCACGGTCGGGCCAAGTACGGTTGGGTCAAAAACAGTTGCGCCAAGTCGATGCCGGCAGACGATGCGAACGAACCGCCAGGTCGAAAGGTTTGTTAGCGGCGCTGCATGTTCATGATCGAAGTCGAAACCATGCCTGGTTTGAGGAATACTCCAGGTAGCCAGGCTTTCCTGCAGGCGGCTGGTCTCTGCGCCTTTGGCATGCGTAGGCTTCATGCTGCAGACCCCGCCGTTCCTGAGAGACGGCGGGGCTGCGGCGAGACGGTAGGGCCTTCTCATTCACCCATGAACTGCTGGAGGAGGTTCTTGCCCGCAGTCGGATGGGCCTTGAACGAATTGATGCCGTCAAACCATCCATTCTGCGAGAAGTCGCCGTACAGGCTGCTGCCGCCTTGGCCATGGCCGTGATTGCCGTCATGGTCCCCGCCGCGCGACGAGGCGGCAAAGGCGCCGGTGAGTGGGATGGCGACGATCATCGCGGCAAGCGCCGCCTTCAGAGGGATAGAACGCATGATTAGATCTCCTTTTCGTTGAGGAAGGCGGCCGTTTGTCCACCGCGCATTCCGGCTACAGGCACTCGGGAAGCTTCGGGTTGCGATGTTCGTCTCGCCTCTACTGTTCTCGGCCTGCATCGATTATTTAGCAACGATCGGAAGTAATACATAGCATATCAAAGTATCATTCATGTATAAGGTAGTATGGAGTGCTGGTGTTCGGTTCGTGTATGGCGCCAAGGACGATGGTCGCGATTTCACGCCGGGCGCCTTGAACTGAACCAGGGTGAACGGAACTAGGGTGTTCCGACGGCTGCAGGACTGATCTGCACCTTGCTGCCCTCGGCAAGTTCGACCGGCGGATTCAGGATCACCAGATCCCCCTGTTTGACGCCGTCACGGACCTCGACCTCCGTTCCGAGATCGCGCGCCACCGATATCTTTCGAATATGCGCAACGCCGTCCTCGACCACGGCAACCTGCAAGCCATCGGCGTTGAAGATGATCGCATCTGCCGACACGGAGAAGCTGGGCGTCTTGCGCGGAATCTGGAGTTCGACGGTGCAATAGGTGCCGGGCGTGAGGACACCGTCGGGGTTAGGAATGTCGATTTCGGTCAGCAAGGTGCGCGTGCCCGGTGCCAGCGCATCGGCGATCCGCGTCACCGTGCCCGGGAAGGTACGGCCGGGGATTTCGGGGACCTGGAGCACAGCCTTGACCCCCGGGGTTAGTCCAAATGCCTGGTCCTGGGGGACGTAAACCTGGGCACGGATCACATCCCCCTGCATGATGGCGAACAGGAAAGTGCTGTTGGTCGTGTCGGCCTGCACCAGGCTGCCGATATCGACGTTGCGTTGAGTGATGACGCCGTCGAACGGGGCGACGACCTGCTGGTAGGCCTGTTGCTGGTCGAGCACGCGCAGCTGGTCCTGCTGTGCATTCACATTGGCCTGCGCAACGCCGACAGCCGCCTCCTGTGCCTTGAGGCTTTGGACGTCGATCGTACCCTGCTGCTTGGTGATCCAGCCCTGGTCCACCAGGGGTTTGTCTCTTTGCCACGTCACCTTGGCGAGATCGAGATTGGCTTGTGCCTGTTGCAGCGCCGCCTTGAGCTGTCCCAAGGTTGCCTGGGCCTGTAAAATCTGGTCATCGAGTTCCGGCACGGCAATCTTGGCCAGCAACTGTCCCTTCTTGACCTTGTCCCCGATATCGACCTCACGCGTCTCGATATAGCCGCTGGCCCGTGCGAAAATGTCGGCGACGTCGTAGGCAGTTGTGGTGGCGGGCAGACTGACTTGCACGATGTCGTCGCTCGGCCTTACCGCCGCAACACGCACCTGCGGGATGAAGTCACGCGCCTGTTCGGCGGCCGCCGCGAGCTCGCGGTTGCGCGAATAGTATCCCTGGACGCCATAGGCCAGTCCCGTCGTCAGCAGGGTCAGCGCGCCCAATCCAAGCAGCCAGCCTCCGCCTCGGCGCGGCGGCCGCTCCGTTGCGCCATTCATCACCATGTCGTCGGGCTGATCCAGATGGTCCCTCGGTTTCATGCGATTTCCTCGTCGAAGACGCCGTGAGCCGTCTTGCCGTCCTGTCCGCTGCGCAGCATCGCGAACAGGTACGGCACGACGAGGAGCGTCGTGGGCGTTGCAAACAAAAGCCCCCCGATGACCGCGCGCGCCAGCGCGGCATTCTGCTCTTCGCCCGCTCCGCCGATCGCCATGGGGACCATGCCGACGATCATCGCGGCCGCGGTCATGAGCACGGGCCTGATCCGGGTATGACCGGCTTCGATCGCCGCGTCGAACGCGGACTTGCCGGCCAACTGCTGGTCCCGGGCGAAGGTCACGAGCAGGATGGAATTGGCCGAAGCGACCCCGACCGCCATGATAGCTCCCATCAGTGAAGGCACGTTGAGCGTCGTGCCCGTGATGAACAGCATCGTCACGATGCCGCACAAGGTCGCCGGCAAGGCAAGGATGACGACGAAGGGGTCGCCGAAATTCTGATAGTTCACGACCATCAGCAAGTAGACGAACACGGCGGCGAACAGGATGCCGATGCCGAGGTCCCAGAAGGCATCGTTCATGCTCTGGATCTGGCCCAGGACCTGGATGTTGTTTCCCGGCGAAAGCTGCTTCTGCAGGTCGGCAACGACCGCGCTGATCTGGCTGGAGACACTTCCCAGATCACGGCCCTGGACGCTTGCATAGACTTCGTAGACCGGCTGGACGTTCGCCTGGTTGGCGTTGGTCGGGAGACTGTCGCGCTTGAACGTCGCGACGTTGCTAAGCTGCCCAGGAACCTGTGCACCGGCCGTGTTGATGGTTGAGGACACTGGCGTGTTGCCGAGATCGTTCAGTGACGCGATTTTGTTCTCCGGCGTCTGAACGGCCAGATAGTAGGGAATGCCCGTGGTCGGGTCGGTCCAGAAGTTCGGCGACACCTGCTCGGAGGAACTCAGGCTCACATTGATGTTGTTGGCGATCGTGCTGGCATCGAGGCCGAGCTGCGCCGCCCGCGTGCGATCGATATCGGCATAGAACGCCGGCGCGTCGACTTCCTGCTGCAGGTGTGCGTCGACTACACCGGGAATGGCTGCGATGCGGCGCCGCAGTTCCATCGCGATCCGCAGATTGGTTGCGCGGTCATAGCCGACCGTACGGACATCGATCTGCGCCGGCAGTCCGAAATTGAGGATCTGCGTGACGATGTCGGCCGACTGGAAGTAGAACAGAACGTCTGGAAAGGCACTGGGCAGCGCTGCGCGCAACTTGCGCACATAGTCGGCGGTCGGCGCGTGGCCGTCTTTCAATGAGACCAGGATCACGCCGTCATTCACGCCGATGGTCGATCCGTCCGTGAACGCCAAATTGTAGGCACGCGCCGGCAGGCCGATATTGTCGACGACAAGCTGGAGGTCGCGATCGGGAACGATCTCGCGGATCTTGTCCTCGACAGCCTGGAATATCTTCTCCGTCTCCTCGATCCGGGTTCCGGCGGGGGCCCGCACATGGAGTTGGATCTGGCCGCCGTCGATCGCGGGAAAGAAATCGCGACCGACGAGCGTCGACAGCAGAGTGCCCAACGCGAGCACCAGGGCTGCAATGACGGGAACGATGAACCGGTGCCTGAGGAGTACGGCCAGCAGCTCAGCATAGTGCAGCCGCATGGCCTCGAAACCATGTTCGAACCTGGTGTGAAACCTGCCGAACCAGCCCGTCGATGCGTCGTGGCGCTCGCTTTTGAGCAGTAACCCGATGGTGATTGGGGTGAGCGTCCTCGAAAGTCCATAGGACGCGAGCATCGCGAACACGACGGCAAGACCGAGCGGCGTGAACAGATATTTTGCCGGACCTTCCAGAAAGACCACCGATGTGAACACGCAGCTTATGGCTAGCGTCGACACCAGGGTCGGCACGGCGATGCCGGCGGCTCCATGCAGCGTCGCCTGCGGCAGCATCTGTCCTTCCTCGGTGAGCAGGCGATGGGTGTTCTCGAGCGTCACCGTCGAATCGTCGACGAGGATGCCAATCGCCAGCGCCAGGCCCCCCAGCGTCATCGTGTTGAGCGTTTCGCCCAGGAAATACAGCGCCACGACCGACGACAGGATCGCAAGCGGGATCGAGATCATGACGACCAGCGTCGATCGCCACGATCCGAGAAACAGCAGGATCATCAGGGCGGTGAGCGCGGCCGCGATCACGCCCTCCCGCAATACGCCGGCGATCGATTGCTTGACGAATACCGACTGGTCGAAGAGCTCCTTGATTTCCATGCCGGGAGGTGCTGCGGCACGCGCCGTCTTCAAGGCATCCCGAACGGCATCGACCACCTCCAGCGTCGAGGCGTTGCCGTTCTTGATGATACTGAGCAGAACCGAATGCCGGCCATTCTCGCGGACGATGTTCTGCTGAACGAGCCATCCGTCATGGACCTGGCCGACATCCTTGACGAACACCGTGGCGCCATTCACGACCTTGACCGGAATATTGTTGAGTTCGTCGATGGTTGCCGGCGTGGCATTGGTGTGCACGACATACTGTGTGTTGCCGATTTTGGCGGTGCCTGACGGCAAGGTCAGGTTCTGGGCGTTGACCGCGCTGACGACGTCGAGCGGCGTCAGGCCCTTGGCCAGGAGCTTCGACGGGTCGAGGTCGACCATGATCTGGCGATATTTTCCGCCTGCGGGTGTTGGCAGCGTGACACCCGGGATCGGGGCCAGTTGCTGGCGGATCCGATAGATGCCGTAGTCGTAAAGCTGCTGTTCGTTGAGGGTGTCGGAGCTGAGGCTGATCTGCAGGACCGGCACGCTGGAGGCGTTGAACTGCACCACGAGCGGTGCCTGGATTCCCGGTGGCAGGAGGGCGCGAATGGCGTTTGTCGCCGAAACGATCTGCGCGATTGCTAGGTCGAGATTCACATCCTGCTGAAAATAGATCTTCTGGACCGACAGCCCCCCTAAGGTCTGCGCCTCGATGTTCTTGATGCCATTGACGTTGGAGCTGATCGCATACTGGCTGTAAGTGGTGACGCGCTGTTCCATCTCTGGCGTGCTGAGGCCGCCATAGCTCCAGATTACAGTCACCACCGGAATGTTGATTTCCGGAAAGACGTCCAACCGCATCTCGCGACCTGCGACGGCGCCGAGAAAGAGAATCAAGGCAGCCAGCACATAGAACGTGTGCGGAAATCGCAGCGCGAACCGAACGATGCCCATGTCTTAGCCGATGACCTTCCTGGCGACGTTAGTCGGAACGGCTCGAGCGATGAACGTCGCCGTATTGCCGGATTCTAGTGAGTGTCTGCGAAATGGCTTTGCGCGCATTGCCTTGAATGTCCGGTGCTTGCGCCCAAAAAAGCGTCGGTGCCGAGCGTTGCCCTGTGACGCCGCCAGGCTCATGGCCGGGCGCAATTCGCCTCATGGCGGGCGCGACCGGTCAGCCATCATCAGTTTGCTGAGCGCGACTGGTTTGGGCACATCAGTGCAGCGGGCGGGTCGTCGCTGGGACCGCCCGCCCAGGCCGTCAGGCCCGTCCGCATCGCTTCGCCGGGGCAGTTTCAGATCCAATGTCATCGACCCGCGGCAGCCAGAATGAGGTCGGCGACCTCCTTGGGATGTGAAACCAGCGACAGGTGGCCCGCATCGATCTCCACCGTCGTCGCGTGCATGCGTTTCGCGAGAAACCGTTCGAGATCAGGGTTGATCGTCTTGTCCTGCTTCGACACCGCATAGAACGATGGCTTGGAATGCCATGCAGCTTCGGTGGTTCGTCCGCCGAAGATAGTCGCCGCGGTGGGTTCCTGAACCGCATACAGGACCTTCGCTTGCCTGGGCGCGACACCGTTCGCGAAGTATTTCAGGAATGACTCTTCGGACAATCTGGAGAAACCATCATTCACCTGGATGCCGGCCCGGACGGGTCCTGCGGGAAATTCCGCGGAGAGAGCGACGAAATCCTCACCGGCATCCGGTGCTCGCGCAGCCACATAGACCAGTGATGTGACCTTGGGATCAGTCCCCGCTTCGCTGATGACGGTGCCGCCCCAGGAATGCGCTACCAGCACGGTTGGCCCATCCTGCAGCGCCAGCGCCCGGCGCGTCTCCGCGACCGAGTCTGCCAGCGATGTCAGCGGATTCTGCACCGCGGTCACTTTCAGGCCGGCTGCCTGAAGGAGCGGGATCACCTCAGCCCAGCTCGATCCGTCCGCCCACGCTCCGTGCACGAGCACGACGTTGCGCGCCACGGTATGCGCGGGCTTGGGCGCAGGCTTGGGATTGTCGGCGGCATCCGCCACGGCGACTCCCGACAGGCCAAGAGTGATGGCAATTGCGATGGCTTTGATGATCTCGCGCACGGGTCTCTTCCTTCCGTTTTTGCAAACAATCGAACGCGCCGATGACCGAGATGAGGGCCGGCGATGCGGTAGCAAATCCTGCGGCCGGCTCCGTTGCCGAGGCTTGTCGGAAGTGGCTCGTTGCGACAATCTCGATTTCGCGGTTCGGCGTCTTTCAGAAACGCCCCTGCCTTTCTCGCCCCGCACGGGCAGGTCCGGTGGCGAGCCGTCCTAAACGACCGAAGCCAAAAAAGGGGCGGGGATCGCTGATGCGACCCACCGCCAGTTCGGACGCCCGCGGGAGGAGCGGACAGGCGCCTCAGGAGTTCGGCAGAATGGCGCGTGCGCGGCGTGCGTGGGCGCTTCGCCTCCAACGCAACGCCTCGCCGCGCGGAACAGGTTGGGCGGCAAACATTGGGTGAGGGGCAAAGAACAGGGCGACGAGAAGTCGCGTCGCGGAAAGCTCGTCGCCGGCCGTCGGCAGTGCCAGCATCGCACACTGCCAAATCCGCCCATCGAGCGCCCAGGTCGCGTGTCGCGCTTGCGGCAACTGCTCCGCTGCGGCCCGCACACATAGGCGGCGGAGCTGCCCCCGGCTGGGCTGAGGGAGCGCGGACAGCTTGTGACCATTACGGTCCCCACCACAAAGCGCGCCCAGCGCCGCGCCCCATTTTGCGAACACGAAGTCAGCTCCCCGCTCCAGCACGACTGCTTCGGCAAGATAGGGTTCCAAAACCCCAAACTGCGCCAGCTCGACACTGCCGCTGGCGCCATCGGTACCGCGACCGAACCCATCCAGCCACTTAGCTGCGACCCAGTGCGACGCGGCTCCAAGATCGCCACTGCGGAGCCTCCTGGGGGCAGATCGGCATTGGTCATGAGAAATCATTTTGCCACTCCGGTTGCTTTTCGAAGCAAATCTCGTGGATGCCAGTGAACAACTAACGCTTCGAAAAGTATTGCTATTGAGCCCGTTCGCTTTCGTGAAGGAACGTTTGTCAACGAGAAGCACACGACATCGAAACGGCAGGAAAAATCCATGGTGAGGATGAGCTGAAGGCACGCGACCGCGCCGATGATCAAACCGCCTCGGTACGCGAGCGCGAAATGCGTATCGGAATTGCTTTGTAAGAGGGTGTGAAGCTCATCGGATCGTGCGAATAGAGCGGCACGAGAGGGTTTGCCTCGGGATAGTAGGCAGCACAGCTGCCATTTGGGAACGCATACGGGACGATCCGAAAATTGGACAGGCGGCGCTCAACGCCATCGGTGGACAGAGTGATCAAGTCGACGCGGTCGTCGGCCTGGAGACCCCGCCTTTCCATCTCCTGTTCGTTGAGGAAGACCACGTCGCGCTGACCGAAGACACCGCGATAGCGGTCGGACATCGAATATATCGTGGTGTTGTACTGATCATGACTGCGCACCGTCGTCAGCCATAGTACGTCGGGACTGTCCTGGGGTGGATCCTCGCCGAGACCGTCGAAGACAAGGAAATTCGCCTTGCCGGAAGCTGTCGCCCAGATGCGTTCGCGCGCGTTTGACGTCAGATGGAAGCCGCCCGGGATGCGAATGCGGGCATTGTAGCCCTGGAAGATCGGGAACACGTCTTCGATCGCGTCGCGGATAAGGTCATATTCGGCGGTAAAGCTTTCCCAGTCGACGACGGAACGTGCACCCAGTGTTGCCCGCGCAATGCCGGCGACGATTGCAGGTTCGCTCCTCAGATGCTCTGACGCCGGAGCATTGCGGCCCGCCGAGGCGTGCACCATCGACATCGAATCCTCGACCGTGACCGACTGCGGCCCTGTTGCCTGGACGTCGATTTCGGTGCGCCCGAGGCAAGGCAGGATCAGCGCATCGCGCCCGTGTACCAGATGGCTGCGATTGAGCTTGGTCGACACTTGGACCGTCAGGTCGAGCTTACGCAAGGCAGCGCGTGTCACCTCCCAGTCGGGGATGGCGGACACGAAGTTGCCACCTATGGCGAAGAACACTTTCACCGTGCCGTCTTTCATGGCCTCCAGCGCGGTGACGACGTTGTGGCCGTGCTGGGACGGCGGCATGAAGCCGAAGCGGCGCTCAAGCCGATCGAGAAATTCCCTTGTCGGCGTTTCGGTGATGCCGACCGTGCGATCGCCCTGGACGTTGGAATGGCCGCGTACGGGGCAAAGCCCGGCGCCCTCCCGGCCGATATGGCCGCGCAGCAGTGCGAGATTGGCCAGCTGCTGCACGCTTTGTGCGCCCCGCCGGTGCTGCGTGATGCCCATGCCATAGACGATGATCGCTCGTTCGGCCTGCATGTAGGCGCGAGCGGCGTATTCGATGTCGTCGCGAGCGAGCCCTGACTGAGACACGATGTCCTCCCATCGCGTCGCCCGCAGGTCGGCGGTGAGAGCCTCAATACCCGTCGTATGGCCCTTGATGAAATCCCAGTCGAGGATCGCCGGCAGTTCGCCTGCGCGCGCCGTATCGTCTGCCTCCATGAGAACTTTCATGAGTCCCTTGACGACCGCGACATCGCCGCCGACACGCACCTGATAAAGCTTGGCGCTGATCGGCGTCGACGTGAGCGTTGCCATTTCGACCGGGCTCTGGGGCGACTGGAACCGCTCCAGAGCGCGTTCGCGGAACGGATTGAACGACATGATGGTTGCGCCGCGCCGCGAAGCGTTGCGCAGGCTCGTCATCATGCGAGGGCTGTTCGTGCCCGGATTCTGTCCGAAGATGAAGATGCAGTCCGTCTTGTCGAAATCGGAAAGCAGGCAGGTACCCTTGCCGACGCCGAGCGAGTGCGGCAGGCCGACGCTGGTAGCCTCGTGGCACATGTTCGAGCAATCAGGGAAATTATTGGTGCCGAATTCGCGCACGAAGAGCTGGTAGAGGAACGCTGCCTCGTTCGAGGTGCGGCCGGATGTGTAGAACTCGGCCATGTTGGGATCCGGCAACCCGTTGAGGTGGCGGGCAACGGTTGCAAAGGCCTCGTCCCAACCGACCGGCACGTAGTGGTCGGATGCGGCGTCGTAGGCCATCGGATGAGTTAGTCGCCCAACCATCTCGAGATCGAAATCGCTCCAGCTTGAAAGCTCGGCAACGGTATGGGCGGCGAAAAACTCCGGCGTGCAGCGTTTCGCCGTGGCTTCCCAGGCAACCGCCTTGCCCCCGTTCTCGCAAAACTCGAAGGACGAAGTGTGCTTGGGGTCCGGCCAGGCGCAGCCGGGGCAATCAAATCCCTCCGGCTGGTTCATGCGCCCCAGAGTGACCGCCCCCTTGATCGGGATTCCCTGCTCGACAAGGTGTTCGCCCAGCGCCTTGAGCGCTCCCCATCCGCCGGCCGGGGCATTGTAGGGACGGATATCATCGGCCATTGGAGATGCCTTTACGGAGAGCTGAAGAATCCTCCCTGGGAAAGGAGCATTCTGGCAAGCAACATCTTTCCATCGCAGGGATGCTGCCAGCGATGTCGACTATGTTGCGCCGGCAGCGCTGCGGGGTGGCAACTCTCCCGGAGATGCCAGCTGAATGGGCCGCGTATCCGACCCACGAGGCGGATAGCGCCAACAGGCGGGATCGCTGTCGGAAGGGCGATCTGCGACATCCGTGCGGTTGCCGCAACGCCAGCGATAGGGGGTCTCGCCAACGAAACGTCTGAAGACCGTGGTGAAATGGGCTTGGTTCTGAAAGCCCACGCTCAGCGCCACATCGACCAGGGTCATCTCGGTCTCGATGAGCATCTGCTTGGCGCGGTCAATCCGTCGCCGCAGCAGGAATTCATGCGGACGAATGCCGGTGGCCGCCCGGAACTGTGCGGCGAAGTACATTCGGCTGAGCCCCGCCACTGCTGCCATGTCGGCGAGCGTAATCGTCTCATCGAGATGTGAATCGACGTATTCGACGACGCGCTTCCATCGCCATTTCGGCAGGGCGGCCGTAGCGCGTGCCGTCGGCTCATCCAGGTCTGGCTCCGGATCTGAGCGCAGCGTGAGCAAGCGGGTTACGATGGCAAGGCGGACTGCGTCGGCATAGAGGTTGCCAAATCCATCATGGCTGCCTTCGGCCGCCTCAAGCGCTCGGGAAAGACGCTCGACCACCGGATCAGAGGAGTGCCGTTCCGGGACCAGCTCGGCAAGGCCGAGGTCGCGGGGCGCGTGCAAGATATTCAGCCCGTCGATCGCGCTTCGGCCTGCTTCGGCGAATTGCGCCATGGGCCCCCTGGGCACCGCCGCGGGATCAGGGTCTGCCGCTGCATTTGCATGCATCGTCAGACCGCCGCGATGGGGTTGCAGCATCGCTGCGGCGGACACCGAGAGAACGACATTCATATGAGTGAGGGGGATCGAAATCATGCCGGAATCTGGCACCACCTTGTGGGCGCCGCGGCTGGCGTCGAATGGGTCGAACAATGACGAGCCGAATTCAGGCGTTCGGGGCGGGGCGGCGGCGTGCATCGGTCGGGCCATGCCGTCACCTCGAGGAAGGACGGGCCGATCCTCTCCCGGCTGCCGATCGTAATATTCGGATGCAGACAATGAGTGGAACTGCATTGGACCATTGCTCCTCTGCCCTCAGAATTTTTCTTCTGCTTGCCGGGCCAAGGTACACGGGTGGGAAACCTGCTCCATTGAATGGCAGTCTGAATGAATCATATCATCAGTTATGCGGCATATACGATGGTATCACTGTTGGCGGAGGCGGCGCCTTGGGTGTTCTGGCGATGACGGCAACCTTGCGCAGGAAGGCCGCCGGCGCCGTGCGACAATGATATCCCACGTGCAGTTGAACCTTGACGCAGCGGCGTAACCGGACGGTTCTCCGACCGGTCGCCAGGTCACGACTTCGCTGCCTGTGAACCTCAGCTCGCCCAAACCTCTGTATAGTTTCGGTCCTGGCCCTGCGCTGTATGCTGGTGCCGAGATGACATTGCGCCGGGCGACGCCGGACGACACAGTCTCCGGGGGACACCGAGGTGCCGAAAATTCCTATGATTGCCATTGTTGACGACGACGAGGCGATCCGCACGTCCACCGCGAATCTGATGCGTTCCTTCGGCTTTGCCACGAGCCTGTTTGCCTCGGGCGAGGAACTCTTGCGTTCGCCCCGGCTCGCCGATGCCTGCTGTGTCATTACCGATGTGCAGATGCCGGAAATGAACGGTTTGGAACTGCAGACGTTGCTCTTGGCACGTGGCCACACCGTTCCAGTGATCTTTATCACGGCCTATCCTGACGAGCGCACCAGGCAAAATGCCCTCGCTGCAGGGGCGGCAGGCTTCTTCTACAAGCCTTTTGACGCCGCCGCCATGATCCGGTGCATCGACAATGCGCTGAACTGGCCACGCGAAAACAAGCCGGAATGACTTCTTTTTGGTGATCCGAGTGCTGCCACCTCCATGCTCTTGGAGTAAAGTCGCGTGCGTTCCGGGAAGATTGCCGCCAATCTGTGCGGTTGAATTCCAGGCAGGTTTCGGTGATCGCCCGTCTGGCACCGCTGCGCAGAGAGCGCGACGGTGGAGGCATCAGCGCGCTTGAGCTGCGCCGGCAGGTGGATCGGTGGTATTGATGGTGTATTTGAACGAACCATCGCGGAAGCGGTCCAATCTGCCTCGGCATTGCCGACAGTCGCGACCACGTCTCGCCCTGTGGCGGGGGCCGTTGCCAAATTAATATGCTAAGATGGCGCTGTGCCATTCCGCAGCGGGAATCGTGAGAGGCGTATCGCTATCGTGACAGCAGGTTCCAATCCAGGCCGAACCGCGTCGACCGCTTTTGCGTCGACCGTCTATGTGATCGATGATGATGCTGCTGTGCGGGATGCCCTGAGCGGCCTGTTCAGATCCGTGGGGCTGCATGTCGAGCTGTTCGCCTCCGCCAGCCAATTCCTGCAGGGCAAACTGCCGGAAACGCCAAGCTGCCTCGTGCTCGATATCCGGTTGCCCGGCGTAAGCGGCCTCGATTTCCAGGCTCATCTTGCAAAGTCGAACATTCAAATGCCGATCGTCTTCATGACCGGACACGGCGATGTCCCGATGTCGGTGCGCGCGATGAAAGCCGGGGCGATCGATTTTCTGACCAAACCGTTCCGGGACCAGGACATGCTTGATGCGGTCTACGGCGCGCTCGAGACCGACCGCATAAGGTGGAAATCCGGCAAGGAAGTGGCGACGATATCGGCCCTGTACCAAACACTGACTTCTCGCGAAAAGGAGGTCATGTTTTTCGTGACCAAGGGCTTGATGAACAAGCAGATCGCGGGCGAGATGGGCCTCAGCGAAATTACGGTCAAGATCCATCGCGGGCATCTCATGCGGAAGATGGCGGTCCGAACCTTGCCTGACCTGGTGCGGGTTGCAGAGCGGTTGGGCCTTCGAAGCGCAAACCACTAGAGCGATCCCGCCCGCTCGCTCCAGCCATTCTCGATGCTGTAGCCGCGGTCCGGCCACATACCGGCTCCGCCGTTCGCCGGATATGGCCCCGTGACGCCGCGCCGGCGTGGACGGCCGGTGCCTTGGGCTCATCATGCAAACGGCGCCGGTTCTTTCTTCGCTCACCCTGGTCGTCCGGGCCGCGAGACACCTTCGAGGATCGATCGCAACTCCTCCCTGCCCCTGGCGATCCGCGACGTCAGCGTGCCCGCCGGAATACCCAGCGCCTTCGTGGCATCGGCGTAGGAGAGGCCGTCGACCGCGACAAGCACGAGTGCCGCGCGCCGTTCGGGATTGATCTGCTGAAGCGCCGAGAACACGTCCAGCGATATGAGCCTGTCAGTCTGTGGCGACGTCGCGATCGCATCTATCGTTTCTGAAATCGTGGTCACCGCCTGGGCATGGCGTTTGGCGCGCCGCAACTGGTCGACGAACAGATTGTGCATAATCGTGAGCAGCCAGCGGCGCGGCGTATCGCCTGCCGTCCAATTCGCCATCCTGGACAGCGCCCGTTCGAGGCTGTCCTGCACAAGGTCCTCGGCGGCATCGCGGTCCCGCAGCAGCGCGCGCGCATAGCCGCGCAGCCGTGGAATCTCCGCGACGATCGCTCGCCTGCGTTCGTCGGCGATTTCGGCCGCCGCGAGGCTTGCCGAAGCGGCGTCAGCCGAGTGAAAACGTGACTGCCGCGAAACACCGGGCGGACATTCAAGATGCGTCATGTTCGTGGTCATCAGGCAGTGCGCAAGGGCGGCGATTGCAACTCGTGATCCGGACTGAACCCGGTCGGACACGAAGCAGACAGCCACAGCCATCCGCTCGTTCGGGACTGCACGTCTGGTCTCTGATGCATGTGCGGCTCCTGGCCTGCTGCGGCCAATCGATACTGTGCGCGGCTGGGGTGCCGTCGGCGCCACCATGGCGGACCCAACAGAGGGCTTCTTTTCGAAACGACTACATTCTTTCGCGATGCAATGTGGGCGGCTCGATGTTGAGGAAGGAGGTGTGTTCGCGAGAGTGCCGACCCGATCACTCGGCCGGGCCGAATGACATCCTCGCCGCGGGGGCGGGCATGCCTTCTGCGCCGCCCCTCAGATAGGTCCAAAAGAGAGGAAGCCCCGTGAACAGGAACCCGCCGGCAATGTTGCCCAGGGTAACGGGTATCTGGTTCCAGTACCACCAGTCTGCGAAGCTGATCTTGGCCCCGAGCATCATCCCCATGGGAATGACGAACATGTTGACGACGCAGTGCTCGAAGCCGAGTGCGAAGAAGGCGAATATTGGCAACCAGCATCCGACGATCCTGCCGACGACGGACTTCGAACTCGTTCCCATGACGACGCCGAGGCAGACCATCCAGTTGCAGAGCATGGCCTTGACGAAACCGGTCACCAGTCCATCATATCCATATGGCTCATAGGCGATCGTCTTTGCTTCGGCGAGCGCGCGCAGATGATCTCCGAGCACACCCGCCCCGACATTGCCGACATCGGTCAGGACGACATAGAACAGCCCAGCGAAGGCCAGCGAGCCGAGCATGTTGCCGACAAAAACCCAGAACCAGTTGGCCAACATCCGGCCGACCGTCGTGCGGTGAGCCAGGACGGCCAGTGGTACCAGTCCAAAATTCCCGGTCAGGAGTTCGAGGCCAAGGATGATGATGATGGCAAACCCCACCGGGAAGATGAGAGCGCCAACGAGTGGGACATTTGTCTGAAGCGCACCCTGCAGGGCCAGACATGTCGCGAAGGCGAGGAGCGCGCCGGAAAGCATGCCGCGGATCAAAAGATCAGGAACGCTGTGAGCGGCTTTGGCGGCGCCGAGATCCACCATTGCGCGCGCGATTTCGAGCGGTGAGAGGCTGTCATTCATGATCGCTGTCCTTACGGGTCAGGCACGTCTCCCGTGCGTCGCCAACCAGGACTGGATAGCCGACGGCATTTCGCCGCGACATTCTACGCAGGGCAACCAGACTAAGCGCTTGATTTAGGTCCAGACATCCCTTGGTATGCGTTGTCGGCCGCGATCAGTCTTATCAATGTCACAGCGCAACGACCGTCTTGGCGACATCGACGTTCCCGCGGATCGCATTGGAATAGGGGCAGATGGCATCGGCGCCGCGCACCAGTTGCTCGGCGGTCGCCTGGTCGACGCCGGCGATGTTGACCGCGAGTGTCGCGTGCAGCACGAAGGCATCGGCCTCGTTGCGGCTGAGCCCGATCTCGGCGACCACCTCGACATCGCCGTCGGCGAAGCGATGACCGGACTGGCGCGCCACCCGCAGCAGCGCGTTCTCGAAGCAGGCGGCATAGCCACCGGCAAAGAGCTGCTCGGGATTGGTGGCTCCGCCCATGCCGCCCAGTTCCCTGGGGATAGCGAGCTTGAGGTCCAGTGTGCCGTCCTCGCTGCGGATCGTGCCCTTGCGGCCACCGGTCGCCGTGACCTTGGTCGCGTAGAGAATGGTCTCGGTCATTGTTTTCCTCGTGAGTGAGCGGTTCGGTTCCATTATCCGTATGGGCGTTCAGACTGCCGCTTCCATCCAGCGGCGCAGGCCAGTGATGGAGCGGAAATCGGCGGCGCTGCGCGCCGGTATGCCGGGCTCGAACTCGGTCATCATTCGCGCCAGCGCGTCGCCGGGTCCGAGTTCGAGCACGCGGGCGGGACGCGAGGCGCGGCAAGCATCCATGCAGGCCGCCCAGTCGATGGTTGTCGCGACCTGCGCGGCGAGCTTGACGAGACCGTCGGCGATCCGGCGAACCGGCGTCCCGTCGATCCCACTGATCAGCCGCACCTCGCGCGGCAAACGGGCGTCCGCGACGGTTTCCCTCAGCAGCCCGCCGAACCGCCCGGCTGCGGCCTCGAGAGCCGGCGTGTGCGAGGCGACGTGGATCGGCAGTATCGTCGCGCGGGTGGCGCCGCGTGCCGCGGCGTCCATGAGTCCCCGCCGGAGCCCCGCCACGCGCCCACCGACGATGACGTGCAGCGGACCGTTGACGATGGCGACGTCGAGCCCATGGGCGCGGCAAAGTCCGTCAACGACATCGCGCGGCAAGCCGACGATGGCAGCGAGCCCGGAGGGCTCGCGTGTCGCCTCGTCCATGAACGCGGCGCGGCGCGCCACGAGGTCGAAGGCGCTCGACGCGTCCATGACGCCGGCGACAGCCCAGGCTGGCACTTCGCCCGCACTGTAGCCGGCGATGATCCGCGGGCGTGGAGCTGATGGCCCGATAATGGCCCAGGTGGCTAGCGCCGCCGTGCAGCACAGCACCTGGGCGACGCCGTTGCGTTGGATGATGCCGCCGCCCTCCCGCACGAGGTCGCGCGCGTCCCGCCCGCCGAGCGCTCGGGCGGCCGCGGCAAAGACCGCCGCCGCCGCCGGCTCGAAGGCGACGAGGTCGAACATCTCCGGGCTCTGGCGGCCCTGGCCCGAGCACAATATGGCGGTGCTGCTCACAGCCCGTTCCCGAGGCGATCGAGGAAGATCGTCGCGGCCAGCAGGTCGGCCGAGCCGCCCGGGCTGAGGCGCCGCGCGACGAACCGGCGATGCACCGCGATGGCATGGGCGAGCCAGTCCGGCCGGCCGACGCCGCCGACGAGCAGGAAGTAGCGCGCCGCCTCGCGAGCATCCCTGAGGCCCTCCGCGCCGCCGCGATGCAGCAGGTTGGTGTCCTCCATCGCCGCCAGCAGCGCGAAGAAGGCGTGTACGCGCGCCGCCTCCTCATTACCGGAGAGGCTCCTCCCGGCGTGAAGGGCGGGCAGTCCGATCCGCACGGCGTGCGGGAAGCCGTTCGCGGCCTCGGTACGCGCGCCACCGGCACCGAAACGGCGCAGCACGCCGCTGCCATGGCTGTTCAATGGAATCGGGCCGCGCAGGATCGCTGCGGCCCACCTGTCGCGGACCATGGAGGTCAGTCGTGCCGCCGTCAGTCCGGCCGCGCATTCCGCAAGAGTTGCACCCGCTGCAGCGCAGAGCAGGCCGAGCGCGAAGATGGCGCCCCGATGAGTATTTACCCCGCCGGTCGCGGCTAGCATAGCCGCTTCCGCCCGCAGCCCCGTCCACCGCAGCGCGTCCATGCCTGCGCCTGCCGCACCGGCTCGCGCGAGTTCGACGTAGAACGGCCGAAGCGCGGCGATGCTGCGCCGGAAGGTGCCAGCATCCATGTTATCGTGGCTGCCGGCATCGACGAGGCTGACGAGGCCGGGCTTCGGCCAGGTTTCCAGCTCGTCGGTCAGCGCCTGCGCCGCCGCCTCGCCGATCCACGCGAAGACGGCCTCGTGAACTGGCTCGGTGCCGGCCGGACCAGTGGTGGGAGCGGTCAGGCGAAGAGGGTGCGCGCGCATCTCAGTTCCGTTCCCTTCATGGATTTCACAAGAACCGCGCCGGCGGGTCGACCGATTTCGGCATGGAGCTCGCGCCAGTTCACCCCGGCCCCGCCGGAGAACAGGATCTCGCCATCGAGCCGGACGGCGCCGTGCTCGTCGATCCGCGCGAGTCCGGCCAACAGATCGGGTTGGATGTCGCGGTCCGGTGCCGGCCAGAGCAGGTCGAGGTCGGAGGCGGGCCGCAGATAGGAAAGCCCGGTCAAGTGCTGCCAGAGCAGCGCACCGAACACGGCCGGCCGCAGCGCCAGGCGCCGCCCGAGCGCGAGGACGGCGTCGATCTGGGGCCGCAGCCTGGGCGGCACCAATGCGGCGGCCTCCTCCAGTGCGACCAGGGGGAGCATCCGTGCGACGGCCGGGACCGGGACTGTGAGACCGACGCGCCGCTTGCCGAGCGCGGGGGGCATGGGCACGCCGACCGCGATGCCGCCCGTCTCGCCCAGCGCCGGACGGCGCACGATCACCGGCCAGCCGCGCTCCGCCCAGCCGGCGAGAAGCTCCCGCTCGTCGCCCGCGAGCTCCGGCATGCGGAGGGCGCGGTCGAGCACGTCCGCCCATGCCTCCGGCCGGATGCGCAGGAGTTGGTGGCGGCTATGCACGGCGGTCTTCGCCCGCCTGGTCCGCCACGCGCCGGGCGATGCCGGCGGCGAGGAGCCGCCCGCCGCGCTCGGCACCCAGTGCGTCGCGCACGTCGTGCGCCGGGATGGTCGCGAGCGTCGCCTCGAACTGGACGTCGAGCGGCTTCGCGGGGTCCCAGACCTGCGCGATCGCGCCGACCTTGGTCATCGAATCCAGCCCCGGCGCGAAGACCGGGGTGGTTTTCGACAGGGCCTCGAGCTTTTCCTGCGGCAGCTTGGTCACGCGCGCCATGGAGGGCAGGTCCATCACAGCCGGCTCGGCGTCTGGCAGCGCGACAAGGACGTCGGTGGCTAGCGCAGTAGCGAGGAAAGCGCCGGCGACGGCCTTGCCGTAATTCAGCCCGACGGTGGCATGGCCGCTGCGGCTCGCCAGCAGCAGGCATTTCGCTAGGTGGGCGAGATACTCGTTGAGGCCGAGCATCTCGTCGCGGCGGGACATGAGTTGGCCCTGCGTGTCGACGATGACGAGGATCGGTGTCTTGCCGCCGGTCGCGACGATGTCGAGCACGCGTCGGGCCAGCGGCAGCACCCCCTCGATCCCCAATGCCTCGCCGTCGGCGATGCCGACCACCTCGACCGTGCCACCATTGGCCCGCTTTCCCGTGCCGAGGATCAGATGATCGGGCCGAGGATCGATGTCGTGCCCCATGAGGAAGAGACTTGAGAGGATCTCATCGAGCTTCATAAGCAGCTCCTCTCAGGCCTTTGACGATCTCCGCGAAGGCCGCATCATCCAAGTTCCGTATGGTTTGCGGTTCGGCAATGCCGAGCGCTACCCACATCTCGACCGCGGAGTTGCACGCACCAAGGCACTCTATCCGGTCGGCGAGCCGTCGTTGCTCGGCGCGCAGGGTCACCAGATCGAAAGGCGGCGCTCGGTCGATCAACGCGAGCACGGCGTCGCGGAAGCCCGCCACAGTGTCCCCGGCATAGGCGTCGGCGCCCCCGAGCAGGCGGCGATTGCGTCCTCCGGTCACGCTCCAAACCAGCGCTTTGTCCTGGGAGTCGAATTCCTCGACGCCTTTGTTGGTCTCGATCACCTCCGGGCCTGACACGCCGGTGCGCCCCTGTTCCGAAATGACGATCCGCGAGCACGTGGCGGCGGTGAGGCCCGCGCCGCCGAAGGCGCCTGCTCTCCCGCCGACGAGGGCGATGACAGTCACGCCGAAGCCGCGCGCTTCGACGATGGCGCGCATCACCTCGGCCACTGCGAGCTCGCCGGCATTGGCTTCCTGTAATCGCACCCCGCCGCTGTCGAGCAGCAAGAGGACGATGCGCGGCAGCTTCGGATCGTCGCGTGCGGCGCGTAGCAGGCCGACGAGTTTGGCCCCGCTCACCTCGGCGAAGGTGCCGCCCATGAACTGGCCTTCCTGTGCCGCGACAAGCACGGCACGTCTCCCGAGCCGGCCGCGCCCGACAACCATGCCGTCGTCGAAGGCGGCGGGCAGGTCGAACAAGGCGAGGTGGGGGCTCTGCGCGCGCTCCGTCGGTGGCAGGAACTCGGCGAAACTACCCGGATCGAGCAGCCCCGTGAGGCGCTCGCGTGCGGTCGAGAGGAACCAGCTTGCGGTATCGGCAGAGGGATGCTTCGGGTCAGTCATGGCCAGTCTCTATGGTTCGCACGCCCTGCAACAGCCGCAGCATTACCGTGTCGGGTCGGGCGCCGCTGTCATTGATGGAGATGCGCAGGCCGCCCGGCGAGGCGCGTTCGACAAATTCGGCGACGACGGCCTTCCAGACATCGTCATAGCCGCGCACCGGGGTGGCGATTTCGACGGTGCATTCAGTATCGGCAAGCGTGCGTTCCAGCAGCACTTCGAGATTGCCGGAGGCGACGACGCCGACAAGGGCGCTGCCAACGGTGCCGGCGGCTGGACCGCGGGTTTTGTGGTGGACTTTGAGGATTTCCATGTGCCGCCTCCTCACCAATTGCGGAACTTGGCCGGCGGATCGTAGAGATTGCCCGACCAGTGCATGAGCTCCTTGATAGAGCGCGCGGCGAGCAGGCTCTTGTTGGCCTCGAGCGGATCGATGCCAAGGTCTTCCGGCCGCTGGATCACCTTGCGGGCGCGCAGTTCCTCCACCGCCCTGGCGTCGCGAGCGCGCCCGACATCCGTGTAGCCGGCGACGCCCCGGATCGCCTGCTCGCGCTCGACGGGCGTGCGGCAGAGCAGGAGATTGGCGATGCCTTCCTCGGTCACGATGTGGCTGACGTCGTCGCCATAAATCATCACCGGGGGGAGAGCGAGATCGAGCGACTTCGCCAGCTCGATGCTGTCGAGGTTCTCGACGAAGGTCGGGCTGAGCTTCTCGCCGAAGGTCTCGACGATCTGCACCACGAGTTTTCGCCCGCGCGGCAGGCGCGTCGTCTCGCCCGCGGCCTCGCGGCCCGCCTTCAGCCAGGCATCGCTCGCATGGCGGCGGCCGCGCGGATCGGAGCCCATGTTCGGCGCGCCGCCGAAGCCGGCAATGCGGTCCTTGGTGAAGGTCGAGGAATTGCCGGCGAGGTCAATCTGCAGGGTCGAGCCGATGAACAGGTCGGTGGCGTAGAGCCCCGCAGACTGGCAGTACATGCGGTTCGAGGCCATGGAGCCGTCGCGGCCGGTGAAGAATATGTCCGGTCGAGCACGCATGTAGTCGTCCATGCCGACTTCCGAGCCGAAGCTGTGGACCTGTTCGACCCAGCCGCTCTCGATGGCCGGGATAAGGGTGGGGTGCGGGTTCAGCGCGAAATGGGTCGCGATCCTGCCCTTCAGGCCGAGCTGCTCGGCATAGGTCGGCAGGATCAGCTCGATGGCGGCAGTATTAAAGCCGATGCCGTGGTTCAGCCGCTTCACGCCATAGGGCGCGTAGATGCCCTTGATCGCCAGCATGGCGCCGAGGATTTGCGTTTCGGTGATCTGTGCCGGGTCGCGGGTGAACAGCGGCTCGACATAGAAGTTCGACGGTGCCGCCACGACGAAATCGACCCGGTCGCCCGGTACGTCGACGCGCGGCACCTTGTCGACCAACTCGTTGACCTGCGCAATGACGATGCCTTGCTTGAACGCGGTCGCCTCGATGACGACGGGCGAATCCTCGGTGTTCGGGCCCATATAGAGATTGCCGTCGCGGTCCGCACAGCGCGCCACGGTGAGCGCGACATGCGGGGTCAGATCGACGAAGTAGCGCGAGAACAGCTCGAGATAGGTATGAACCGCGCCGAGCTCGATCTTGCCGGCCTTGAGCGCGCGCGCGATCGCTGCTCCCTGCGGGCCGGAATAGGAGAAGTCGAGCCTCTTGGCGATGCCGGCCTCGAACAGGTCGAGATGCTCGGCCAGCACCACGCCCGACTGCACGATGTGCAGGTCCTTCACCACCGCAGGGTCGACCTCGGCGAGCCGGGCGGCGAGAAAGTCGGCCTGCTTCTGGTTATCGCCTTCGAGGCAGACCCGGTCACCGGCACGGACCACGGCCTCCAGCAGCTTCGTCGCGTCCTCGTGGGAGACCAGCTTGCCCCTGGCGTAGCGGGCGGCGGCGGCCAGGCGCTGCTCGCGCGATTGCCGGGTCGTATCCCAAGCGCGTTGCGATGGACCGTTCGATCGGGCATTCATGGACGAACCTCGTGCACCGGGAAGGAAGCTGCCGCGCCTTCGCACGCGACGGCTTTGCGATTTCCCATTCGGTCGCCTCGCCGCCTTGTGGGCCGCCTGCTCGATGAGGGCGGCAACCCGCACGGGATCCGAATGGCTGGCACCTGGCACGACGACGAAGGGGGCCCTGGCGCGCTCATGGTGGAAAGCGCTCGAGGTCGGGATTAATGATCTGGTCGTTGCCGGCGACGATGTCCCAACGCGGCTTGGTCTTCCACGCCGTGGCGGCCGGTGTTGAGCGTGACTAACTCGGTCTTAGTTATGGCCACCGAGCGTATTCACATTCGCGCAGAAAGCGGTGTAGGGCTGCCTCATGTCCGCGCACTCCTTCTTCATCGCTTCTCGCTTTTCGGCGGGCATGGCCATGAATACGGCCTTGAATTCCTCCATCGGCTTCATGGTTTTCATGCTGGCATCCGTAAAGAACGGCTCCATAGTGTCCGGCTCATCCAGCGTACCGGCAAGTGCAATGCCGCCAGACGCGGAAAGTGCAATTGCGGCACCGAGACAGATAGCTTTGATGTTCATGGGTATGGTCCTTCCCTGGAGTCAGCGGGTGGTGCCAACGACAAACCGCGTTGGTGGGGTAGAAAAATAACTCCCAACCCGACTTGTGTATTTTCTCCAACCACTAGTTTTTGTCTGGATGACTGTTGAAGGCCTTGCCATGGCGAATAAAGCCGCAGCAATGGACGCAGCGGCGAGCGTTACTTTGCATCGGCCGGGTTATGTCAGGGACGACCTGGTCTGGCCGTCTTGCGCTGAGCCGCAGGCGGGAGAAAATCGCGCCCTGCCACAACCTGGAAATTTGGCGATGATTTCAAATAAACGTAGTGATCAAGAATTTCCGCCGCCACGAGCGTTCTCAAGAGTTCCGATGTCGATCCTATGATGCGAACTCGGTATAGGAGACCTCGGTGCGCTGTGCCAGCGCGTAGGTGATCCCGCCCATAACCGCCTCCCTCAAGCCGCAGCTTTTCGCTAGCGACATTGGCAAAGCCCTCAATCATGTCCGGCGTGACCGCCTGATTACCGGTGGTGCGCTTTCGGCGTCGGTTATGGCCTGATCCCGAATCGACTTGAGACCTGCTATGCGCTGTTTCAGTATAGCATCATTGAGATCAGCGAGTCGTAAACCGATTGAGCCGCTGGTCCGTCTCCGTGATTCGCCGGTTAGTTCGGCGAGATATTCGTGGCCGCGCTCGGTCCCCTCTTGGCGACGATCGAGTTGACTGGTGACGACTGTTTCGTTTCCACTCGCTTGGGCTCGAGGAGCCTATCTTCGAGATGGTTTCGCCCATGCTGAGAAGATCGGGCAGCGAGCGGGCTTCCATCTTTCGCACCACTTGACCTCGGTGCGCCTTACGGTGATCTCGCTAGCTGTGAGCTTTCAATAGGTTGTCCATCCGGCCCGAACCGGGAAGCTGAGGTTGTCGAAGCTTCAGTGATTCTCGCAGGACCGGATGAACATCCACAAGTGTGGCCTTGCTTCGTTCGAGCGCCTATGCACCCCGAGCCACTTCCCCTCCACTGCCCTGAACTGCCCGACGAACCTCAGCCGCAAAACCTTTTACCGTGAAGCCTTCTGGAAGATGATCGATCAGGATGAGATCCGAGATCGCGTTCTTGGTGCGCAGCGGACGTATGGCTTGATATTCAGGCGAGCCGTACCAGGTCGTCGCGGCCGTTCGGTTGGGGAATTCCATCAGCACCACCGAACCGGGCCATGCACCTTCGATGACATCGACCTGGCCTTGAGCAAGCCACTTTCCGCCGTATGGCGCGACAGTCGCTTCGACCTCTTCGAGGTAAGCCAGTGCCTCGACATTCGGAATATCCCCAGGAAGGCGAAGGTGATTGATGAGATAGGTCTTCATGTTAGTAACTCCGTGGATAGAGAGCAGAGAAATCGCCTAGGTCGAAGCAACAATCCGCCGAAGCCGATCAGACCAGCGAGGAGAGATGTTAGTGGATCATGCCCGGTCGATCGTCACATCGGTGAGGTCGATGGTGTTGGCACGAACCCCTGGCTTGCCGTTGGCATCATGCAGCAGGACGCCGCCGCGTTGAAAAGACGAAACCGCCAAATCTCATCGGGTCATAAGTGTAGTGCGCAACAGGCGGGCTGCCGGTCACATTGCTATCACCGTGCTCACGCTGCGAAAGTAGACATTCGATGACTGGATCGGATGGCATGCCGTCTGACGCTGGAAATCTCGTGAAACCTTGGTTCGTTGTACGGGGGTCCAGGGCTGCGCGGAGATCGACAGAACGACATCGATATAGGGAAGGTCAATCCGTAAGATCGAGCCCCGTAACATCCGGCGACATACTCGCTACAGCTATCGTCCCAGTTGTTCCGGATTGGCGCCCGACAGGGTCGCGCACGCCGTTAGATGCCACGACACCGTCAGGAGGTATCTTTCGCTGAATATTGTCAAGCAACTGAATAGTCATTGGCCAGAGACCTTCATGAAAAATGTGCTTCTGGAAGCCGCGGCCAAGATCGGCGGTCGGAGCCAAGCTGAAGCTGCCAAAACGCAGGCGCAGGCCAGCCAACTCGTCCGCCCTTGGCGAGTGCGGTCTCAGAATATTTGAGCTGTCGACGCGCACAATTATACGGGAGTTTGGGGAATCTACATCATACGTCGAAAAACCCCCTACCTAGATATGATTTCGATGACATCCGTATCCAAACGAGTTGGCCAGCGCTCCTTTCAACGGTTGTGTGCGTCAAGTTCTGCAAATTGAGGCGGCCATACTGCTGGTCATGCGGCTTGGCGTAGAGCGAGCTTCTTGTGCTCGCGCAGGTCGTCCATCTTGATGTAGCGGTTGGCCTCCATCCAGTTTTCGTTGGTTTCGACGGCGAGCGCCCTGACCATGCGCAGGCAGCTTTCGGCGTTGGGGAAGATGCGCACGACATAGGTGCGCCGGCGGATTTCCCCGTTGAGCCGTTCGAGCATGTTGGTGGACTTGAGATGCTTGTGGTGCTGTCTCGGCAGCCTGAAGAAGGTCAGGGTCTGTTCGATGGCATCCTCGGCCCAGCCTGTCAGGCGCGGATAGCGCGGCGACCATTTGGCGAGCCATGCGGCGAGATCGGCCCTGGCCTCAGCGAGATCGCGCCGGTCGTAGAGCCAGCGCAACTCCTGCAGGCAGTCGTCGCCGTGCTTGCGCGGCAGATGATCGAGCGCGTTCCTGAGGAAGTGCACGTAGCAGCGTTGCCAGGCTGCTTCCGGGATCACCTCGCCGATCGCCGCCACCAGACCGGCGTGATCGTCGGACACGACCAATTCGACGCCCTTGAGGTCGCGTGCCTTCAGTGAGACGAGAAAGCCCTTCCAGGCCGAGCGGCTCTCGCGATTGGCCATCTCCACAGCCAGGATCTGGCGCCGGGGCGGTGCCAGAAGGGCTGATAGTCGCTGGCTACGGCATTGGAGAACTTGCCGCTTGGGGTGTCGCGACCTGGATCCAGAACGGATCGTCGATCTTGACTCACGTGCGGTCATACAGCGATGTTTTGGATCAAGGACGTACGACATCTTTCAGTGTCGCGTCACGGCCCGGCCAGGGGGCTTCGAGTAATGAGCAGTACTAGCCACCCGAGTGCTAAGAGAGCCGTCTCGTTCGGTCCGTTTCGATTGATGCCAAACGAACGGCTGTTGACCAGGGATGGCGTACCGGTTGCCGTTGGCGGCCGCGCTTTGGATATTCTCATCGCTCTGACAGATCGGGCGACTGAAATCGTCAGCGGCCGCGATCTGATCGACACTGTTTGGCGCGGCGTAACGGTCGAAGAGGCCAATCTCCGCGTCCACATCGCAGCCCTTCGTAAGGTGCTCGGCGATGGGAGGGACGGTAAGCGTTATCTGATTACCGTGCACGGCCGTGGATACACCTTCGTTGCGCCACTCGGTTACCAAGCCAGCCGATCCCCAACCGAGGTCGACCTCGCTCTGCAGCCGCCTAGGTTGAGGACGCTGCCGGCGCCTTTGAGATCGATGGCTGGCCGTGACGAAACGGTGAGGGACTTGGCAAGTCGGGTCTCGTCGGATCGTCTCTTGAGTATCGTAGGGCCAGGCGGAATCGGCAAGACGACCGTGGCGGTTGCGGTGGCCCATTCGCTCTTGCAAAGTTTCGGAGCTGAATCGGTCTTCTTTGTCGATCTCGGGTCAGTTGATCACAAGGCCGACGTCGCAAGTGCTATTGCCACCGCAATCGACTGTCCCATGCACGGTCTTTCTCCGGAACCCGCCATCCTCGATTTTCTGGCCGAAAAGCACGCATTGGTGGTGCTCGACAGCTGCGAACACGTTCTCGAGACCGTGGCGCCCTTGGCCGCACGTATCCTTGGCACTACGCCATCCGTGCACCTGCTGACGACTAGCCGAGAAGCCTTGCGGATTGAAATTGAGAACGTTCATCTGCTCCGACCCCTTGACTGGCCTATGGAGGACTTCCCCTCCGCCGCTACAGCGCTCCGATCGTCGGCGGTGAAGCTGTTCATGGACCGCGCTGCGTCGAGCGGTCATTGGGACAATCTCAGTGATGCCGACGCGCCAGTGGTGGTGGACATTTGCCGACGGCTCGACGGGATCGCGCTGGCCATCGAACTCGTCGCCAGTCGGGTTGGCACATATGGCATTCTGGGTGTGGCCGATCTTTTAAAGCACCCCAACGCGCTTCAGTTGCCGGGGCGACGCAGTTCGCTCCCACGCCATCAAACGCTCCATGCGATGCTGGACTGGAGCTTTAACCTGCTGTCGCCGAGCGAGCGAGAAACACTTTTCACACTGTCAATATTCGTGGGTCAGTTCCCACTCGAGGCCGCCTATTCAGTTGCCGGCGTCGCTCCGCATGAACGCCAGGGGTTCGCTGCTGCGATCTCGAGCCTGGTCGATAAGTCTCTGATTACAATCTCATCGACAAGCGGTCCGGTCTATTACCGGCTACTGGACACAACCAGGGCGTACGCCTCCGGCATTCTGGAGGAGACTGACGAGGTTGCCGCGATTGCCTCACGCCACGCCTCCCACTTTTGCGCCTTTCTCAAATCGTTCGTAGCCGATCGGCAGGGTTTCGACGGCCGTGAAGCGGCGCAGTATGCCCCTCATCTCGGCAACATCCGCAAGGCGCTTAGCTGGAGCTTCTCGGATAACGGCGAGCCGTTGGTTGCGCACGAACTCGCCGCTTATGCAGCGCCTCTCCTGCTCGGATTGTCACAGTTCGATGAATGTCAGCGATGGTGCCGACAGGCCCTTGCCGGATTGACAGATAGAGAAATCGGAACACTGCGAGAGCTGCAGCTATTACACGCGCTCTCGCGGTCCGCTATCTATGCGCCGACCGACTTCAACGAGGCCAAAGCGACTTTTGAGAGGGGGCTTCAACTTTCTAAAGACCTCCACGACGAACGTCGTCATTTCGACCTGCTGGCCGATTTCAACGTCTTTCTGGTTCGCCATGGCGACTTCAAAGGAGCTATGGCAACCGCCAAAGAGAGTGCCGCAGTCGCGAGCAGCACCGGTGATGCCGCGCAACGGGTCCTTTCTGAATGGATGTTGGGGGCCTCATACCACGCAGCAGGCGATCAGGCAGCTGCCTTGAAGCACTGCCGGAGCGGCTTTCGCTTGCACGCCACGAGCGGCCCCCTGCAATTGGATCTTGCGTGCGAGGCCCGCGCGCGGTTTGGTTTAACGCGGAGTTTGTGGCTGCAGGGATTTCCGGATCAAGCTCTTGAAAGCGCCTATCTGACGATGAGCCACATGGCAAAATACAGCCATCATGCCTCTTATTGCTTCGCTCTCGTGTGGACGATTCCGGTTCTCATCTGGTGTGGCGAAACCGACGCCGCGGTCGAGCCGATTGAGGTCGCGCTGGCGCACTCGGCCAAGTATTCTCTCGCTAGTTTTCATGCCATCGCCAAGGCACAGAAAGCCGAGTTGGTGCTGACCAAGGGCAACGACCGACATGCCCTGGAAATGCTGAGTGATGTCCACGCGGCGATGCTCGCTAGCCAAACTTACAGTATCATAGCCTCATCAACGTCTTGCGTCTTTGCCAAGGCGTTGGCGAATGCGGGCCGAAGCGGAGAGGCCGTGTCTATCATGGAGGCCGCGCTCGCACGTGCGGAGCAGGTTGACGAACAATGTTGGAGGCCCGAATTGCTGCGGACCCAAGGGGAGGTCGCATTGCTCGCGCCAGAGCCCAACAAGATAGAGGCAGAGCGCTTTCTTGTGCAGTCTGTGGAGTGCGCCCGGTCCCAGGGCGCACTCGCTTGGGCTCTGAAGGCAGCTATCCCGCTTGCTCATTTGTGGCGCGCAACAGGCAGGACAGCCGAGGCACAATCGCTCCTTGCTGGCGTTTATGGGCAATTCACCGAAGGCTTTCAAACGCAGGATCTGATCGCGTCACGTGCGCTACTCTGCGCATTGGGATCAGCATCCAGGATGCGAGCGCGCACGACCTAGCCCTTGCGGCAGTCGGGGCCGCTGCTGGCATAACCGCGCAGCTGAGATTGACCGGCGCTGCCGGAATTGTCATCGCCGTGATGTTCGCGGGGACGCAGCAGTTGGCGAGCTCGGCGATGCAGCCAGGGCAGTCGTGGTCGACATCACCGATGCCGAGGCGGTGCTTGCGGCACACGCCCGCACCGAAGACGAGATTGGGGACGTCTCGATCCTGGTCAATTCGGCGGGGATAGCCGGGCCCAATCATACGCTCGATGCATACCCGCTCGATGCCTGGCGGCGCGTCATCGATATCAATCTCAACGGAACCTTCCACGTCAACCGCGCTGTCGTGCCTGCCATGAAGGCGCGCAATTACGGCCGCATTGTTAACGTCGCCTCGATCGCCGGCAAAGAAGGCAATCCCAACGCCTCGGCTTATTCGGCCTCCAAGGCAGGTGTGATAGGACTGACCAAGTCGTTGGGCAAGGAACTTGCCGGCTACGACATAGCGGTCAACTGCATCACGCCGGCTGCGGCGCGCACGCCGATCTTCGATCAGATGAAACAGGAGCATATCGATTACATGCTGTCCAAGATCCCGCGCGCGCGGTTCCTGGAAGTCGACGAGGCGGCAAACATGGTCGCCTGGCTGGTCTCGAAGGAGAACAGCTTCACCACCGCGTCGGTGTTCGATCTCTCCGGCGGCCGCGCCACCTATTGATTTCCAAACCAGGAAAATTCGCGAAACCGGCGGCAGGCTCAAGACGAGCAGCGGAATAAAAGATAAACACATTGATAAATAACGATAATGGTGGGCCCGAAGGGCGTACCTGAATTATTGATTTCATTGGCTTTTTTCGTGGGCCAAAATCAGAGATTTTCCCGTATCGTTCCGCATGGTCCCGCACGCCAGCCATGATCTCGAATTCGATTGCCACCTGCCGAAGCGGTTATCTGACGGCCCATGGCGCGCGACATGGCCCGCGATATCACCGCCACCGACACCTATGTCACTTCGCGCTGCGAGCGGGAGAAGTCGAGAGGCTGTTGGCCTACCTCAAGCGCGTTCTGAAGCTGGATCGCCTGCGACTATGAGGACCAACAGTGGCCCCGGCCTCCGAACATCCTCAAATGGCGACCAACGAACGCGCTGCCATCAGCCGATTTCTTCAAAACGATCCGCCAGAAAGCACGATGAAAGCCCGGCGAGTCGAATCCCCGGGGCAAATGGTCGCCGGTCTGTCTTAGCCGCGCTGCTTGGCCCTGTTTGCACCGCCCCACAGCGAACCGGGATTTGCGTGACGCGGATACAGCGCCAGCATCGCGTCGTAGAGTTCTCGTGCGTTGGATGTGACCGCGTCGAGGCGATTGAAATCGCGCAGATACTGCTGCGTCTCGGTAACGATGCTTGGGTCGTCCCTATTCTCCGGCGCCTTGTGGCCGGCGATCACTGCCTTCGGGTTCAAGGCCGCCAGCCTTTCCAGCGCAGCAATCCACTCGAGCCTGCTTTCGGCATCGGTCTCGCCGAGATAGGGGTGGATGCCGTTGTAGACCACGTCGCCCCCGACAATCAGGCCGATCGACGGCACATGAAGGACGGTGGAATGGGCGGTGTCCGTGCGGCCGGTCTCCACAACCTCCAGTTTGTGCCCCTCCAGGTCCATCGTGCCGCTTTCAAGCGGATCGGCGATGCGCAGATGTTCCGGAATCTGATTGGGAAAGAGGCGGCGCCAGAAGTCTTTCTGCCACGCCTCAGTCAACTGGCTGCGCATGGCCTCGACCACCTCTGGCGTGGCGACGGCGCGTGCTGCCGGAAAGCGTTCCAGCAATGGAGCCAGGCCGAAAAAATGGTCCCCGTGCCCATGTGTCACATAGATGGTGACGAGCTTCTTGCCGCTGACGGCAACCCAATCCACCAGCGTGCGTGACTGGTCTATTGTCAGAAACGTATCCACCAGTACTGCGTCGCGCGCGCCGTGAATCAGCGTCGAGGAGTTTGCCACCCACGCCAGGTCTTCCATGCCCGGCGGCAGATCGCGGGTAAGCCCGGGTCGCGTGACCGTCAGCACATCCCATTGGAGGCCGCTGTTGTGAGGTTTGTTCGATGTCATGGCGCGATCCTTATTCACAACTTTACTGGCCGGCGCCGGAAGCGCCCGCGTTGACTGATGCGGAATGGACGTCTTAGGGGCAGCCCAGGCCGTCGGGACGCCCGGCTCGCTGCCTCGCCGTCGGCCAGCGGCTATTTTGCGCTGGCCGCCTCCTTGATCAGGGAAGCTACCTGTTTTGGGTGGGATACCATGATGACATGGGAAGCACCGTCGATGGCCACCGTGTCCCGCGACTTGGCCCGGTCGGCCATGAACTCCATCGCGGCCGGCGGGATGTTCCGGTCAGCCGTGCCGTAGATCCAGTATGAGGGCACCGTCTTCCAGGCAGCCGCACCCGAGGGCTCCGTCAGAGCTGCCTGCGCCACCGGCCGCTGGGTGGCAGCCATCAACCGTGCCTGCTCCACCGGTACGTCGGAGGCGAATTGCTGCGGGAACTTGGACTGCTCGATATAGAGATCTGTCATGCCATTGCTCAAGGCCACCGGCGGAGCGAGCGTGTCGCCAAGGGTACTGCCCGGAAACTTGCCCGTCAGGCCGAGGCTCGTCTCGCCCGTTTCAGGCGCGAACGCCGACACATAGACAAGGGCCTTCACGTTCGCGTTGCCGTTCGCAGCCTCGGTGATCACTGCACCACCATATGAGTGACCGACCAGGATCACGGGGCCTTTCACGGACTTGACCACGGCTGACACGGCGACTCCGTCGCTGGCTACTCCACGCAGCGGATTGGCGGCCGCTATGACGTGGAACCGATCCTTTTCCAACTCTTCGATGACGCGGTTCCAGCTCGACGATCCTGCGAAGGCTCCGTGTACCAGGACGACTGTGGGCTTCGGTTCCTCAGCGCTGTGCGCGGCTCCTGCGCCCGAAAGGCCGACAGCAGCTGCGAGTGCCAGGTTATTGATAATTTTGCGCATAATGTTCCTCCTTGATTGAACGGAATGCGGATGGGGAGAAAGTGACGTATGGGAATCGCCAGTCACACGTACGTACGATGCAGCCTGCGCACCGGGTGGCCGCCCGGATCAACACGCTGCATATTCGGCTACCGGGAACAGGGGAGGTCAAGCCTCTTCGCGATGCCGGCCTCGAACAGGTCGAGATGCTCGGCCAGCACCACGCCCGACTGCACGATGGCGTAGCGGGCGGCGGCGGCCAGGCGCTGCTCGCGCGATTGCCGGGTCGTATCCCAAGCGCGTTGCGATGGACCGTTCGATCGGGCATTCATGGACGAACCTCGTGCGCCGGGAAGGAAGCTGCCGCGCCTTCGCGCGCGACGGCTTTGCGATTTCCCATTCGGTCGCCTCGCCGCCTTGTGGGCCGCCTGCTCGATGAGGGCGGCAACCCGCACGGGATCCGAGTGGCTGGCACCTGGCACGACGACGAAGGGGGCCCTGGCGCGCTCATGGTGGAAAGCGCTCGAGGTCGGGATTAATGATCTGGTCGTTGCCGGCGACGATGTCCCAACGCGGCTTGGTCTTCCACGCCGTGGCGGCCGGTGTTGAGCGTGACTAACTCGGTCTTAGTTATGGCCACCGAGCGTATTCACATTCGCGCAGAAGTCGGTGTATGGCTGCCTCATGCCCGCGCACTCGTTCTTCATCGCTTCTTGCTTTTCGGCGGGCATGGCCATGAATACGGCCTTGAATTCTTCCCGCGGCTTCATGATTTTCATGCTGGCGTCCGTAAAGAACGGCTGCATAGTGTCCGGCTCATCCAGCGTGCCGGCAAGTGCAATGCCGCCAGACGCGGAAAGTGCAATTGCGGCACCGAGACAGATAGCTTTGATGTTCATGGGTATGGTCCTTCCCTGGAGTCAGCGGGTGGTGCCAACGACAAACCGCGTTGGTGGGGTAGAAAAATAACTCCCAACCCGACTTGTGTATTTTCTCCAACCACTAGTTTTTGTCTGGATGACTGTTGAAGGCCTTGCCATGGCGAATAAAGCCGCAGCAATGGACGCAGCGGCGAGCGTTACTTTGCATCGGCCGGGTTATGTCAGGGAGGCGGACCGTCGTCTGGACGTCGTGCACCGCGCCGCATGCCACGCGGCTTGGCGCTGTCAATTCGTAACGATCAGTGAGGCCCGTGAGTTGAACCTGCCCGGCGAAAGCTTGACCGGAGACAGACCGGTCAGAGACAGAGGGGAGCCGCGTCGAGAGGCGCAGTCCGGAATAAGCTGTCACCCATCTCTCCGCAGAACTATGAACGCTGAACGCCGCCGATTGTACGCTCGGCGTGGCGACGAGCGTACGTGGCAGTTTCGATTTCGACCTCGCGATCCCGTCTGTGCAGCATGCGCATTATCGTTGCCAGAAGGGCAGCTTGGCGATCTCTTCCTCGACCTGCCGTCTCGTCAGGCCGATGTCGTCGATCAAATGGGGGTTGTCCTTCGACATTCGCTTAAGTTCCCAGCGAAAGCGTGTCTGCTCGCGCCAGGTCACGATAATGCTTCTCAGGGCCGCGAGGCTGTAGCGCCGACGCGACGCCCGCCCCACGCACGTTCCCGGCCGCGCTGCCTGAAGCGGGGCTGACGCAAGGGTGTTGTTCATGGCAACCTCCATATGGTTTGAGGGCCGGTGGCCCTCGACCTGAAAGAGGTTGAATTCTGCAGGATACGAACAGCGTCGTAATTAAGCTCTCCCAAATAGTTCTCAAAACTTCCAAACGGGCTATAGATGCGCCTTATGCAGGGAGAGCGCTTTGCCTTTGGTCCGTTCGTGCTTGATTCCGATGCGGGAACGCTCCTTCGGAACGATATTCCCGTTGCCGTTGGCTACCGCGGGCTGAAGCTGCTTGCGGCGCTCGTCGGACGGCCCGGCGAAATCCTTGAGAAGGCCGAGTTGATGGACGCGGCGTGGCCGGGCACGGCCGTCGAGGAAGGCAACCTCACCGTCCAGATCTCGCAACTGCGCAAGCTGCTCGGTCCGGCCGCCGACGGCGGTGAATGGATATCAACGGTTCCGCGCGTCGGCTACCGCTTCACGGGGACCACCGAACAGCTCGGCGACGCGAAGCGAAAACCTTTGCCGCTGCCCGGCAAGCCATCGATTGCCGTGCTGCCCTTCGTCAACTTCAGCAACGATCCCGAGCAGGAATCCTTCGCGGATGGGCTGACCGAAGACCTGATCACCGACCTGTCAAGGAACGCCGGCCTGTTCGTCATCGCACGCAACTCGGTCTTTGCCTACAAAGGAAAGGCGATGGACGTGCGCGAGATCGCTGAGGATCTTGGCGTGCGCTACCTGCTGGAGGGCAGCGCACGACGCGCCGCGGCGCGCGTGCGCATCAACGCGCAGCTGGTCGACGCGGTGAGCGGCGAACATCTGTGGGCGGAACGCTTCGATCGGAGCCTGGAAGACATCTTCGCCGTTCAGGACGAGGTGACGGCCAAGATCGTGGAGGCGTTGCTCGGCCGGCTGCGTGCACCGCCGCCGCGCAATCGGCCCAAAAATCTAGAGGCTTACGATCTCTGCGTGCGGGCGCGCAAGCTGATCGACGATTCGCCGCAGACGGCGCGGGAAGCGCATCTGATGCTCACGCGCGCGGTTTCGCTCGATCCGGAATACGCCGAGGCCTATCGCTGGCTTGCCATGAACCACTGGATGGGATGGGTGCATTGGGGCCAACCTATTGAACCTAACCGTAGCGTTGCCTTGGAACTGGCGCGCAAAGCTGTAGCGATCGATCCCAACGATGCTGGCTGCCACTGGGTGCTGGCCAACCTGCTGGCCTATGAGCGCAGCTTCGCCGAGGCGGATGCGGAATTTGCCAAGGCGTTCGAGCTCGACCCGAACGAGGCCGACGCCTGGGCGACACTGTCCGACATCACGACGCTGGCCGGGCGGGTCGAGGAGGGCCTTGAGCAGATTCGCAAGGCGTTCCGGCTGAACCCGTTTCCGGCAAGCTGGTACTATCTGACGCTCGGCCAGGCGCAATATGCGGCCCGCGAATACGAAGCCGCTGTCGAGACCCTGCGCAGGGACGAGACTTATCGCACGAGCTCACGCCGTTTCCTGGCGGCAAGCCTCGCGCAACTGGGTCGGCTGGACGAGGCGCGCGCGGAGGTTGAGCTGTTCCTTGTCAGCAACCCGCATTTCACAACCCACTTCTGGGTCACGACGGAGCCATTCCGCGACGCTGCGATGCTCGATCATTTCGTCGATGGCTTCCGCAAGGCGGGCCTTCCGGAGTGATGCGCCGGCGTGACCTCCCAAACGGCCATTCGATCCGAAAGCTGCCGGGGTGATGCGGACATGAAGGTGCCGCTCGTGCGGCCTACTCGTCAAAGCGGCCGGTGGCGTCACGATCGCGGTCGTATCGTCTCGTGAGCGGAAACGGCGGCAACCAGGACTCGCGACGGACGGTCCAGCTTTCATAGGTTGGCATCAGTTGGTCAGGGGCATCGAGGGATCCCAGGTGCACTTCGATTTCGTCCGCGCTGCGTGCGAAAACGGACGAGCCGCAGCGGGGGCAGAAAAACCGCCCGGCATAGTCGCGTGTTTCGCCATCGATCGTCACCGCATCCTGAGGGAACACCGCGGCAGCGTAGAAAAGGGCTCCATGATGCTTGCGGCAGTCGAGGCAGTGACAAATGCCGACCCGGTATGGGAGTCCCGACGCCACTATTCGGACGTTGCCGCACAGGCAACCACCGGTGAACCGGTCCATGCCGCGTCTCCTCTAAAATGCGGTCGGAATGGTTACAACGAACCGCACTGTCATTGCAATTGCCGCTGCGGGCAGGGACTCGTCGTTCTTCCGTAGCGGGCTGGACCCCGCCCGCGCTTTGTTCTCACGCAGTTTCGTGCTGATACGGAACGGAGCGGCTTGCGAGCGGTGCCAGGCAAAATGGGCGGAGCTATCGCCCACCCCTCAATAAAAACGCGGGATCGGGCCGTTCTGCGAGGTGGTTCGGTCGCCGAGGTCGAGGAAGACTTCGTCGATATAGCACCAGCCCCAGCCTTCCGGCGGGTCGTAGCCTTCGATGACCGGATGGCGGGTGGCGTGGAAGTGCTTGGTGGCGTGGCGGTTGGGCGAGTCGTCGCAGCAGCCGACATGGCCGCAGGTGCGGCATAGCCGCAGATGCACCCAGCGCGAACCGCTCTTCAGGCATTCCTCGCAGCCGAGCGCGCTCGGCGTCACATCCCTGACATCGCCTGCATGTCTGCATTCATCCGCCATCATAGCCTCCTGACCGGTTCGGGTGCCTTTGTTTTATGCCTGTCGTTGCCCCAAAACCGCTGCACGCTTTGGGCGACATGCATTCTTGTTTTTATGCATGTCGTTCTCGCAAAACCGCAGCACACTTTTGCGCGACATGCACTAGCCTTGCGCCAGATATGCGTGCAGTGCCGCCACCACCTGGGCGCCCTCGCCGACGGCGGCCGCGACGCGTTTGACCGAGCCGGAACGCACATCGCCAATGGCGAACACGCCACTGCGGCTGGTCTCCTGCGAAGCATGCGATGGGCCGAAGTCCGACCCGGTGCGGACGAAGCCCCTGGCGTCCAGCGCCACGTTGCAATTGGCGAGCCAGTCGGTGTTGGGGTCGGCGCCGATGAACAGGAAGAGATGGCGGATCGGGTGTATCGTTGCCACGCCGCTTTCGCGGTTGCGCCAGCGCACTGTGGTAAGATTGCCCTCGTGGCCGTCCAGCGCCTCGACCTCGGTCCCGGTCAGCACCTCGATGTTTGACTGCGCCCTGATGCGCTCGACCAGATAACGCGACATGCTGGCATCGAGGCTTTCGCCGCGCGCCAGCAGCCAGACCTTGCCGACATGGCTGGCCAGATAGACTGCCGCCTGGCCCGCCGAATTGCCGGCACCGACCAGCGCCACCTCCTGCCCCGCGCACAGCCGCGCCTCGATCGGCGAGGCCCAATAGTGCACGGACTGCCCCTCGAACGGCGCCAGGTTGGCGATATCGAGGCGGCGATAGCGCGCGCCGCTGGCGATCACCACCGTGCGCGCCCGCACGGTCTCGCCATCGCCGACATCAAGCGTATAGCCGGTCATGCCGGCCGACCCGCTCAGCAGCCTGGCCTCGTCGGGTATGACCATTTCGACACCGAACTTCTGCGCCTGATTGTAGGCACGCGCCATCAGCGCCATGCCCGAAATGCCGGTCGGGAAGCCGAGATAGTTCTCGATGCGCGAGGAGGCGCCGGCCTGTCCGCCGAAGGCACGGCAATCGAGCACGATCGTCGACAGGCCTTCGGACGCAGCATAGACCGCCGCCGCCAGCCCCGCCGGGCCGGCGCCGACAATGGCCACGTCATATAATTTGCTGGCATCGATCGGCCGCAGCAGGCCGATGCAGCGAGCCAGCTCGTTCTCGCCGGGATTGTGCAGCAGCTTGCCGTTTGGACAGAGCACAATCGGCAAATGGTGGGGATCGACCTGGAAGCGCTCGACCAGGGTTCTGGCGCAGGGATCAGTCTCGGCATCGAGCGCGCGGTAGGGCTGGCCGCTGCGGGCCAGAAAACCCTGCAGCCGCAAGACGTCGCCACTGTCGAGAGCGCCGATGATAACCGGTCCGCTGGCGCCACTCTCGAGCAGGCCGACACGGCGCAGAATCAGCGCCCGCATGATTCGCTCGCCGAGATTGGCCTCCTGCACCATCAGGTCGCGCAGTCTCTGCGAGGGGATGACGAACGCCTCAACCGGCTCGATCGCCTCCGCATTGACCAGCGAGGGGCGGGCCGAAAGCTGCGCCAGTTCGCCGACGAAGCTGCCTGGCTCATGGGTGACGATTGTCTCGCGCCGTCCGAGCCCACTCTGGGTGATATCCACCTTTCCCGACAGGACGACGACCAGGCCCGGCGCCACGTTGCCGGCTTTGACGATGAGCTCGCCGGCGGCGTAGGAACTGGCTTGCCCGAAACGGCGCATACGCCCAATGTCGGCCTCAGCCAGCGTGGGGAACATCTGATCGCGACGGGCCGTGAAGGCTGTGGATTGGGACATGGGTTCGACCGTATCGCGGCGGCCGCTCAGTTTGAAGCGGTTTCTGATCGTCAGGAGCTGTGGCTCGAAACAGGGTCGACACCGATCGGAACGACATCTGATTAAAAATCTGTCTTTTGGTCGCGCTTGCAGATTTCGAAGAAATCGCGCTGATCGGTCGGCGAACCGGACATGAGTTGCAGGGAAATCCGAGCACACGGCGATGACAGTTGGCCCCACCGTAATCCTCCACACCAGCGCGCCGGCGCTTGCCATGAAGCTGTTGCGCGAAAGACATCCGGGGCTGGCGGTTCATCCCTGTGAGAGCTACGCCGGGCTTGCAGCATCGATAGAGGAGACAAAGGCCGAGATCGTATACTCCGTACGCTTCGACGGTACGGAGCGCTTTCCGCGATCCGCGCTGCTGCAAAGCCCGGCGGTGAAATGGGTGTCGGTCGGCGGGTCGGGGACGGACCATCTCGGCCCCTGGGCCCCCGAAAGGGTCACCGTGACGAATGCTGCCGGCGTCGCCGCCGACATGATGGCCGAATACGCGCTGGGGCGATGCTGTCCTTCTCGCTCAATCTTCGAAATTTCGCCAAGCATCAGCGCGCACGGACCTGGGTGCCCGGCATGGTCGAGCCGATCCAAAATATGACCTTGCTGCTGCTTGGCCTTGGCCATACCGGGCAGGCCCTAGAGCGGCGAGCGAAGGCGATGGGCATGACGACGCTCGGAGCCCAGGCCAACCGCCGATGTCGACGAGGTGCACGGCGTGGGGGCATTGCTGAGGTTATGGGGTCGGGCCGACTTCATCACCTGCTCCGATGCAGGCTGGCGCCTATCAGAACACGGTCTGGGTGGCGGCAGCGGCCAAGGCCGGTATCGAAGACGGCCAGGCCTTGATCGGCGGCTCCTGCATCATCGCGCCGACCGGCGAGATCGCCGCGCAGGCGATGTCGCTGGGCGACGAGATGATCGTGCACCGCGCCGACCTCGACCTCATCGCCGTCTGCCGCAAGGTGAATTTCGACTTCGCTCGATATCGCCGGCCCGACCAGTACCGGCTGATCGCAGATCCAATGACATGACGGCCTCGCCGGCAGTGCCGCCTACCGAGCCGTTCTGGCGCTTGTCAGCCCAGCAGCTTCCTCAATTCGCCCTGCAAAGCGAGCAAGCGGGGCAGCACGTCGCTGATCAACGTTTCGGACGACATGCGCGATGCCTGTACGCCGACATTGGCCGCCGCAACGACGCTGCCGCGGCTGTCGAAGATCGGCACCGCGATCGAGCGCAGGCCGATCTCAAGCTCCTCGTCCATCAGGGCATAGCCCTGGCTGCGGACGCGGGCGAGTTCCTTCATTAGTTCGCCGATCCCGGTGAGGGTTTTGGGCGTGAGCTTTTCGCGTTTGGTCGCCTCCAGCCGGCGGCGGGCCTGGTCCTCCGGCAGCGCCGCCAGCAGGACGCGCCCCATCGAGGCGCAATAGGCCGGCAGGCGGCTGCCGACATTGAGGCCGATGAGCATGACGCGCCGCTGCGCCGAACGCGCCACATAGACGATCTCGCTGGCATCTAGAATGGAAGCCGAGGAGGATTCGTGGATCGCCTCGGACAGCTGCTCGAGATAGGGCTGGATGATGCCGGGCAAGGGCGTCGAAGACAGATAGGCATAGCCGAGCTTGAGAACGCGCGGCGTCAGCCGGAAGAACTTGCCGTCGAACTCGGCATAGCCGCCATGGACAAGCGTCAAAAGGCAACGCCGCGCCGATGCTCGTTCGAGCCCGGTCAGGCGGGCGACATCGGCGATGCTGAGCTTGTGCCGCTGCTGGTCGAAGGTTTCGATCACCGACAGACCCTTGACGAAGCCGGCGATCAGATCTCCATCACGGATGCGCAGTCCCGAATCCATACACCCTCCGCCACGTGCGACATCCGAACGTACATGCGCCTATCGCCCTTGGCCAGCAGAAGGTTCGATTTAAGACTTTTTGTGCGCCATGCGGACGGATTGGGTCGAGACGCGCAAGCCAAATAACCCTCGCCTTGGCAATCAAAGCCAGGACGGCATCGCTGCAAGGCCATCGACGACCAGATCGCCCGGGGACCGCTTTGGCGAGCCCGACGGATATCGTCAGGCGGCCTTGGCCTGCAGCCGGTCCATCAGTTTGTCGAGCTCGCCCATGATCGCCACCAGCTTTTCGCGCCGCGATGCGCCTTCAGCGCCGAGCTCGGCGAATGTCGTCAGCGGCGCGCGCACGTCGCCGACGGGGTAGCCGGCCGCCGCCGCAAGGGCCTTGGAATAGCATTGATGGCCATAGGTCGGATGACCTTCGGCGATGATGTGGTCCATCCTGTTGATCAGGGCCTGGATGGCCTGGGCGTCCTCGAGACGTCCGGCGACGAGGAAATCCCAGATGCGCGACGAGGCGCGCGGAATGTAATTGCCATAGGGGTTCACATAGCCAACGGCGCCGAGGCGGTAGCTCTCGACGATGCGCTCCCCGGCAAAGACGTTCATCACGCCTTCGGTCAGTTCGACAATGTCGAAAACGCGGCCGACATTCATGCTCGCTTCCTTGATATAGCGCACATTCTCGAAGGCCTTGGTCAATTTGGCCACGAGCTTGGCCGGCATGTCGACATTGGTCGTGACCGGATTGTTGTAGAGCATGATCGGGATGGTCACCGCTTCCGAGATGGCCTTGTAGTAGTTGAAGATCTCGTCATGCGTGGGGGTGTAATAATAGGGCGGAGCGATCATCAGCCCGTCGGCGCCGAGCGCCTCGGCCTCCTTGCTGTAGCGCACGGCGTTCGGCGTATAGGCATTCATCGTGCCGACCATGACCTGCATGCGGCCGGCAACATGCTTGACCGTTGTTTCCACATAGCGTTGACGCTCGTCGTCGCTGACGGTCAGGAATTCCCCCGTCGTGCCAAGGATGATAACTCCAGGCACGCCACAGGCGATCTGCCAGTCGAGAAAACGCTTCAGCGCCACTTCGTCGATGCCTTTGCCATCCGGCGTAAAGGGCGTGACGGTGACGGTGTGACTGCCGCGGAACTGCTTGGCCATGAAGGGTCTTCCGAATTGGGAGGTTGAGCTGGGACGCTGACGGTTGGTACGAAATCGGTTGATTGGACACAGGCTGGACGCGCATGGCGGCACCTCGCCGGCGGTGCGTTAAATAGCAGGCTCCACAGCAAAAGGCGCGTTCACACAGCGAACGATTGTTACTATAGCGAATGAAATAATGTAGGCAAGCAGTTCGTGACTTCTCTTGCGGGGCCTCTCATGTCGGACGTGATCGTGATTGGCGGCGGGCTCACCGGATGCGCGACCGCCTATTACCTGGCCACCGATGGCGTGCCGGTCACCCTGGTCGAGCACTCGGACCTCAACACGCTCGCTTCGGGGTCCAACGCCGGCAGCCTGCATGCGCAGATCCCGCACGATCCCTTCATCAACAAGGGCGAGGATTGGGCGCGCATTTTCTCGCCGACGATCGGCCTGCTGGCCCGTTCGATCGAAATGTGGCGCGACCTGCCAAGGCTGCTCGGGACCGATCTCGAAGTGTCGCTGAAAGGCGGCCTTCTGGTCGCCCCCAATGCGGAGCAGATGCGGGACATCGAACGCAAGGTTGTGTTCGAACGCGAGCAGGGGCTCAAGATCGATCTCCTCGATCGCGCGGCATTGCGTAGACTTGCGCCCTACCTCGCCGACCATATCGTCGGCGGCGCCTTCTGTCCCGACGAGGGCAAGGCCAACCCGTTCCTGGTGGCGCCTGCCTTTGCCACCGCCGCCGAGCGCGCCGGCGCGACGATCCTGCGCCACACCACTGTCGAGGCCATTGCGCGTGAGCGCGACGGCTTTGCCGTTGCGACCAACAAGGGCCTTCTGAAGGCGGCGCGCATCGTCGACGCAGCCGGCGCCGAAACCGCCGACATTGCGGCGATGCTCGGCATCGATCTCGCCGACGTCCAACGTTTTCCGATCCAGGTCAGCGCGACCGAACAGGTCGGCGCACTGGTGCCGCATCTCGTCTACTTCACCGGCGAAAAGCTGACGCTGAAGCAGAACGGCGCCGGCACGATCCTCATCGGCGGCGGCTGGCCGGCGCGCTACGGGCGCCATGGCAACCCGGTCGCCGATCCGGACTCGCTCGCCCGTAATCTCGCGGTCGCCGTCTCGGTTGTGCCGGCTCTGGCTGACATCAGGATCGTTCGCACCTGGGCTGCGATCGTCAATGGCACGGATGACTGGAAGCCGATCCTCGGCGAAATACCGGGGATGCCGGGCTTCTTCGTCAATTTCTTTCCCTGGATGGGCTTCACCGCGGGACCGATCGCGGCCCGGATCGTCGCCAGCCTGGTGCAAGGCGCGACGCCGCCGGTGGATGTCGACTTGAGGCCGTTTCTGCCCAAACAATAGGTTCAATGGCGAAGGATCTTGCCGACGAACTCCCTTGTGCGCGCTTCTTTCGGGCTGCCGAAGATCTCGGCCGGCGAGCCGATCTCGACGACCTGCCCCTTGTCCATCATGACGACGCGGGTCGAGACTTCGCGCACGAAGGCCATTTCGTGCGAGACGATGAGCATGGTGATGCCTTCGCTGGCCAGCGAGCGGATGGTGTCCAGCACTTCGGTGACCAGTTCGGGATCAAGGGCTGCCGTCACTTCGTCGAGCAGCAGGATCTCGGGCTTTAGCGCGAGGGCGCGGGCGATCGCGACGCGTTGCTGCTGGCCGCCCGAGAGCTCGTCGGGATAGGCATGATGCTTCTCAGCGAGGCCGACCTTCAGGAGAAGAGCCGTGGCTTCGCGTTCGACATCGGCCCTGGGGCGCTTCTTGATCTTGATCGGCGCGATGGTGACGTTGCGCAGCACGTCCATGTTCTGGAACAGATTGTACTGCTGGAAGACAATCGCCATCCGGTCTCGCATGGCCCGCAACTGGGGTCGCGAGCGGTAGTCGATCGCCCCGCCGTCGATGCGCACCTCGCCGGCCGTTGGCGGCAAAAGCCCCATCAGCACGCGCAGGAAGGTGCTCTTGCCGGAACCGGAGGGACCGATAAGGCTGATCACCTCACCCTTGTTCACCGACAGGTTCACTTTGGACAGGACCGGGACCCGTCCATACGCGCTGGATAGATTCTCTGCTTCGAGAAGTGGCAAGGCGGTTCTCCAGATAGGCGCCGAGGCGGCTGAGCGGATAGGACATCACGAAATAGCCGGCAAGGACGGTTCCGTAGACAAGAAAGGGCGAAAAGCCGCGCCCGACGAACATCTTGCCGGTGAAGGCGAGCTCGACGACGCCCATTTGCGAGACGAGCGCGGTGTCCTTGATGAACATCACCATGAAGGCGAAGCCGGGCGGCAGGATCACCTTCCACGCCTGCGGCAGGATGACGAGAAGCAGCGTGCGCATGAAGCCGAAATTCATCGCTTCCGCGGCTTCACGCTGCATTTTCGGCACGGACTCCATGCCGGCGCGGATGATCTCGGACATGAAGGCTGTCGACACCATACAGATCGAAATCAGCGCGATGGCAAACAGCGATATACCCCGGCTGACGGCCTGGATGCCGAACATGACGATGAAGAGGATGACGAGGAAAGGGATGCGCCTGAAAATCTCGACATAGACGGTGACGAGAAGGCGCAACGGCAACAGGGCGCGCGCCCGCGTCGACCTTATGGCGGCGATGGCAAAGCCGAAGATGAAGCCGGCGACGCAGCCGATGACGGTGAGGGCCAGCGTGCGCCCCATCGCCTGAAGCACGAAGATGGCGTTATAGTAGGTGAAGAAGTCGGGCGCTTCCTGGACGATCCGGTCCCACATCAGAAGATCCTCGCCCGGACGCGGAAGGCCCAGCGCCCGACCAGCGCCAACGCGATCGAGGCGATGAAGGTCAGCGCGATATAGATCACGGCGATGACCGAAAAAGTCTCGATGGTGCGAAGGTTCTGGGTCGAGATGTTGATCGCCCGGCCGGTCAGTTCCTCGACACCGAAGATCGCCGCCATGGAGCTGCCAAGCACCAGCCAGATGAAGAAATTGCTGAGCGGTGCATAGATGGTCTTGGCGATATGGGGCAGGATGACGAACCGCACCATTTGCGGGCCGGACATGCCCAGAACCTGCGCGGTCTCGATCTCCTCGCGGCGGACGGAGAGGATACCGGCGCGCAGGATGTCGGTGAGATAGGCGCCGGAATTCAGCGTCATGCCGATGACCACCGCCGTCATCGGCGTCAAAAGGATGCCGGCATCGGGCAAGGCATAGAACAGGAAGAAGATCTGAACCAGGGCCGGTGTGTTGGTGAAGAACACGACATAGGCATTGATCAGCCAGCGTATCACACGGCCGCCATACATCTTGCCCAGCGCCCCGAAGAGGCCGATCACGGCGCCCAGCCAGAAGGACAGAAACGCCACTTCGAGCGTCAGCAGCGCCCCGCCAAGCAGATAGGGCAGCTGGGCGAAGACAACGCCGAATTGGAATGTATAGTTCAACTGCCGCGGCCTCCATATCTCTCGGGGTATTCCACGCTGCCGCGCAGGCCGCCGCGCAACGCTTCCACCCGGTTCACACTATCAGGAGAGTGAGCCGGGTGTCTGCTTTCAGAAATAGGGATTGGCAACGACCGGCTTCAGCATCGGCTGGCCATACCATTTCTGCCAGGTGTCGTTGACGTAGTTGCTGGAATGAAGGTCGTAGAGCAGGACGTTGAGGAACTGCCGCAGACCGTCATTGCCCTTCGACACGCCGATCGAGTCGTAATTGACGAAGATCGTATCATTGAGCGTGCGCCATTTCACATCGGCATAGCTCTTGGTGAAGGCCAGGAAAAAGTCGATGTTCTCGATGATGGCATCGCCGCGCCCCTGGGCAACAGCGCGAACGGTGTCGGCATTGGTCTCGACAAGCAGGACTTTGGCGTTGGGGAGCTTCTCCTTCAGGAAGTCGACCGACCAGTTGCCGCGCATGTTGACGAGCGTGTATTTGTCACTGTTGAAGTCGGTCCATTTCTCGACTGTGTTCTTGTCGGTGGTGAGCACCGCCATCGATTCCGTGTGCAGCGGCACCGTGAAATCGATCAGCTTGGCGCGTTCGGCCGAGCGGGTCAGCGCGCCCAGCGAAATGTCGATCTGGTCGGCGACGAGATAGGGAACGCGCTGCGCCGTCTCCGTCGGTACGAACTCTGCCTTCACGCCGAGCGCGGTGGCGATCTTGTTGCCGACATCGATGTCGAAACCTTCGAATTCGTTGGTCTTGCCGTAGGAGCTCATCGGCGGAAAATTCGGATTGACGCCAATGCGGATGGTTCCGGCCTGAATGATCTGGTCAAGCGTACGGGCGTCCGCAGTCTGGGCGAGCATGACGCCGCCGATCAGCGCCGCGGAAGCGATGGAGAGAAGTTTGCGCAGCATGAAATCGTCCTCTTCCGCCGGCGTGGCCGGCATATGGTTTCCCTCTGACAGGCCGCCTGGCGCTGATGCGCTTCTGTCTCCAGCCTCGATCCATATGCTGGCAAAACACGTGCTTCCGGTCAACAGAAATGTACGTTATACGAACGTTTGTGCGCAAATAGCACATTTTGACGGCCGGCATGCAGCCGCGTTCGCAGTGGCAACACCGCGCAGAAAAGTTTCTGGATTAGTGCAGGGAAGCGGATCACGGTCTCGGATGAGCCGAGATTCAGGTTAGGCCGGCCTCATCTGGATATCAGCGCAGCCTAGCGGATGTAGGTCGCGCCATTGACATCGAGCGTGGCGCCGGACAGGTGCCGCGACTTGCCTGTGGCCAGGAAGGCGACGAGATGGCCGATGTCGTCGGGCGGCACCCATTCGCCCATGGCAAGGCCGGCGAAGACCTTGTCGGTGCCGCCCTGGGTTGCCGCGAACGCTTCCGACATCTGCGTGCCAACCACGCCGGGCGCGATGATGTAGGTGAGGATGTTGTCGCGGGCATGCGCCCGGGCAATTGTCTGGGCCATGGCCTTCACTGCCGCCTTGGAGGCGGCATAGGCCATCGTCGCCGGATTGGTGACGCCGCGCTGCGCGCCCCAGCTCGAAATGGTGATCAGGATGCCGCCACCGCTGCCGAGATAGTGCTTGACCGCCCGGCGAACGAGACGGGCCGGCGCCAGCACGTTGACCTGCAAGGTCTCGGCCCAGACGGCATCCCAGGTCGCGTCGTCTTCCTCGATACCGCCATTCCAGCGCATGATGGCGGCATTGTTGACGAAGACATCGATGCGGCCGCGCCACGCCTGCGCCTCGTCCCAAAGTCTCTCAGTGGCATCGAGATCGTGAAGATCGGCCTGCACGAAGCGCTTTCGTTCCGCAGGCACCGCAGCCAGGGCGGCCTCGGCGCCGGCCAGGTCGGAGCCATAGTGGGCGATGACGAAGGCGCCGGCCTCGCCGGCTATACGGGCGATGGATGCCCCGATGCCTTTGGAGGCGCCTGTGACGAGAATGGTCTTGCCATCGAGATCGGACATGAAGGGCTCCAGCTCTAAGGACGCAATGGTCCAGATCGGGGGTCAGGCGAGGCCGGCATCGACAGGAAGCAGTTCCCCGCTGATGCCGCTGGCCAGGTCGCTTGCCAGGAAAAGTGCTGCCTTGGCGACTTCGTCTGAAGTCGCCAAGCGCGCCAGCGCATTGTCGGCGGCCAGTGCTGCCAAAGCCTCCTGCTCCGGCGGGCCGCCATTTCGTGCCCGCGTGCGGATGCGCTCGAGCAGGGCGTCCGTCGCGATCGGGCCGGGAGCGATGCCGTTGACCCTGATGCCGAACCGGCCGAGGTCGCGCGCCGCCGCCCGGATGATGCCGAGCACGGCGTGCTTGGAGGCGGTGTAGAGCATCTGCCGGGGATGGGCGAGGTAAGCGTTGATGGAGGCCATGACGATGATGGCGCCGCCGCTCGCCTTCATCGCCGGCGTCGCGTGCTTGATCGTGGCGGCGACACCGCGCACATTAACGGCCATGACGCGGTCCCATTCGGCCATGTCGAGGCTTTCCGTTTCCCGCCAGGGCGGAACGAGGCCGGCATTGGCAACGACGACATCGAGACGGCCGTGTTCGCGCATAGCCGCTTGCATGGCCGCCTCAATCGTCGCCTCGTCGCCGACATCGACGGCGGTGGCGCTGAAGCCGGCGGGCAATTGCGCGCCCGCGCTGGTTTGCGCGAGATCAAGCGCATGGCCGACCGCGCCTTCGGCGGCGAAGCGCTCGGCGATGGCGAGGCCTAGGCCACGCGATCCGCCAGTGATCAAGGCAATACGGCCGTCGAGGAGTGGAGGCATGATTTCCCGTCGCTTGGTTGTAGAACTCGCAGCCCAACGGCTTGCGGAATATCCGGGGCAGTGTAATTCTGTGTACACAAGTTCGCAATGCGAACGCAACGACTACCCCGCCCTCACTTCGCTTTTCCTTGTTCCACGGTTTATTCGATGACAGCACACCGTTCCGGCACCGCGCCCCAAGGGAAATCCATTGCGGTCATCGGCGGCGGCAGCATCGGTGTCGCCTTCGCCATCGTCTTTGCCCGCGCCGGGCATGCGGTGCGCCTCAACGAGCCCGACGCGGCAAGACGCCAATCCATCGCGCAGATCCTGCGGGCGCGGCTCGATGATCTCGGCAGCTACGGCCTGCTCGACGAGCCGACCGACGAAATACTGAGCCGGATAACCATCGTCGCCAATCTTTCCGACGCAATCGCGGACGCAGCTTATGTGCAGGAATGCGCGCCCGAACAGCTTGCCCTGAAGAAGACGCTCTTTGCCGAGCTCGACCGGCTGGCGCCGACGGGAGCCGTGCTGGCCAGCGCGTCTTCAGCGATCACGGCCTCGGCTTTCGCGGCCAATCTGCCAGGCCGCGAGCGCATGCTGGTCGTTCATCCCGGCAATCCACCCTTCCTCATTCCGGTCGCGGAGGTCGTGCCCGCTCCCTTCACCAGCGAGGCGGCCATTGCCTTTACGCAGGACCTTCTCACTGGCGCCGACCTGACGCCGGTTCTCGTGCGCAAGGAGGTCGAGGGTTTCGTGTTCAACCGTCTTCAGGGCGCCTTGCTGCGCGAGGCCTATTGCCTGGTGCGCGACGGCGTCGTTTCCGTCGAGGACGTCGATCGCATCGTGCGCGACGGGCTCGGCCTGCGCTGGTCGGTGATCGGACCGTTCGAAACAGTCGACCTCAACACGCAGGGCGGCATTGCCTCGCATGCGGAAAAGATGGGGCCGGCCTATCAGCGCATGGGGGCGGAGCGGGGGCAGGACGATCCCTGGACGCCGGAGCTGGTCGAAAGGGTCGCGGCGCAGCGCCGGGCGCTGTTGCCGCTGGAGCACTGGGCCGAGCGCGTCGCCTGGCGCGATCGCCGCCTGATGAGCCTTGTTCGCCACCGCAAGACCGAGCTTGAAGCATGACCGGCACCATCACCATCGATTTCGAAGGCACTCCCGTGGAAGCCAGAGCCGGCGAAAGCCTGGCCGCCGCGCTCACCGCCCACGGCGTAAACGTGTTTCGCACGACGCGCTGCGCGGCCGAACGCGGCCTGTTCTGCGGCATGGGCGTCTGCCAGGATTGCCTCGTCGAGGTCGACGGCAAACCCAATCAGCGCGCCTGCATGACCAAGGTCGACCGGCCGCTGACAGTCCGCCGCGAGGCCCATGCCCGTCCGCTGATGCCCGCCGGACAGGGCCGTCCGCCCGTCACCATCGGCGATGTCGAGGTGAGGACGCCCGAACTGCTCGTCATCGGCGCAGGGCCGGGCGGCCTTTCGGCGGCGATTGCCGCCAGAAAGGCAGGTGCCGAGGTTCTTGTCGTCGACGAACGCAGCCAGGCCGGCGGCCAGTATTTCAAGCAATTGAGCGTTGGCCCCGAGGGAATATCCGCGCCCGACGCGCAGCATCGCGAGGGTGCGGCGCTGATCGAAACGGCTGTTGGGCTCGGTATTGAAATCACGTCCGGCGTCACGGTGTGGGGCGCCTTCGAGCCCAACGAATATGCGGCAACCGCCGAGGGGCGCACGCTGCGCCTGCTGCCCAAGGCGGCCATCATCGCCACCGGCGCCTATGAGCGGGGATGGCCGGTGCCGGGCTGGACGCTGCCGGGCGTGATGACCACTGGTGCCGCGCAGACCTTGTGGCGAACCGCGCGCCGCCTGCCGGGCGAGACCGTGCTCGTCGCCGGCAACGGGCCGCTCAATCTTCAGCTTGCGGCCGAGCTCATTGAAGGCGGCGCCAGGGTCGTGGCCGTCGTGGAAGCGGCGGAACGGCCGAGCGTCACCAAGGTCGGCGCACTCGCCAGCATGGCGCTGGCGTCGCCGGCGCTGATCCGCGACGGCCTGCGCTATCACGCCGTCAGGCGCTCGGGCGGTGCGGCGATGATTTATGGCAGCATCGTCGCCGGAGTCGAAAAGACGGCGAGAGGTCTCAGCGTACGACTTCTGCCGGCCTCGGGCAGCGGTGAGGAGATTCGCTTTGAGGTCGACGCGCTCTGCCTCGGCTATGGCTTCGAGCCGTCGAACGAGCTGTTGCGGGCGCTGGGTTGCGGGCATGATTTCGATCCGGTCCGGCGCCAACTGGTGACACGGCGTGACGCAGACGGATTGACCGATGTGGCTGGTGTCTATGCGCTGGGCGACTGCACCGGTCTTGGCGGGGCGCGCGCAGCACTTGCCGAGGGCGTGCTGGTTGGCCTTGCCGCGGCACGCGCGCTGGGACACACGACGTCCGCCGGTCTCGATGCCGAGGCGCGTCGCGCCCGATCCCATCTGGCCAGGCACAGGCGCTTCCAGCAGGCGCTGTGGACGCTCTACGCGGCGCTCGCCTATTCGGCGGCGCTGGCGACGCCAGAAACGCTGATCTGCCGCTGCGAGGAGGTCACTTTCGGCCAGATCGAGGAGGCGCTCGGCGAGGAGATGCAGCTCATCGGCGCGGTGAAACGGCGCACGCGCGTTGGCATGGGGCGCTGCCAGGGGCGCTATTGCGCGCCGGTGCTCGATGCCTTGCTGGCCGAACGCTTCGGCCGTGCCCGCGACGAGTTCACCGGCTTTGCGCCGCGCGTGCCGGTGAAGCCGGTGGCGATCGAAGATCTGGCGCGTCTGGGCTGACCGGCAATGACCGGCGCTGCGCATCCCCTTGTCGGCGACATCGATGTTGCCGTGATCGGCGGCGGCATCGTCGGCTCATGCCTTGCAGGCTTTCTGGCCGAGGACGGTGTCGGCGTTGCCCTGATCGACAACGGACGCATCGGCGGCTCGAACGCCAATGCCGGCAGCCTGCACGTCCAGATGCAGAGCCGCTTCATGCGCCTCTACCCCCAGAACGTGCCGGGCATGGAGCGCCAGCTTCCGCTCTATCCCAAGGCGGTTGCCTTCTGGCAGGCCATGCAGGCGCGGCTCGGGGCGGATTTCGACCTGAAGATGACTGGCGGCCTGATGGTCGCGGAAAGTCGCGACCAGCTCGATTTCCTCGAGATCAAGGCGAGACGTGAGCGCGAACTGGGGCTCGATGTCGATATCCTCGATCGTACGGCGCTCGATCGCATCGCGCCCTATTTCGGGCCTGCTGTGGTCGGCGCCGAGATCTGCGCCAATGAGGGCAAGCTCAATCCGCTGCTCGCCAACGCCGCGATCCGCCGCTGGGTCATCGAAAAAGGGGTGGTGCTGATCGAGGGCGAGAGCGCCGGACCGGTCAGGCGCGAGCAGCAGCGCTTCATTGTCGAGACGGGAAATGGCTGGATAAAGGCCGGCCGGGTGGTGCTGGCGGCCGCTTCCGGCAGCAAAGCGCTGGCGGCGGAGCTCGGCGTTGCGATTCCGGCGGAACCCGAACCGCTGCATATGAACATCACCGAGGCCGTGGCGCCGCTGATCGGGCATCTCATCCAGCATGCCGACCGCATGATCACGCTCAAGCAGTTCGGCACCGGCCAGATCGTCATTGGCGGCGGCTGGCCGGCCCACCTCGCCGGCGCGCGGCGGCATCCGACCGTCGAACTTGCCAGCCTCGTCGCCAATGCCACGCTGGCCCAGCACATCGTGCCGCGGATTGCATCGCTGAGGATCATCCGCACCTGGGCCGGGATCAACACGTCCGTCGACGGCAAGGGCGTGCTTGGGCCGATCGGGCGGGTGCCGGGACTGTTCGCGGCGATACCCGGCGATGCCGGTTATACGCTCGGCCCGCTTTCGGCGCGGCTTGTCGCCGACATGATGCTCGGGCGCCAGCCGAACGAGGATGTATCACCCTTCTCGCCCGACCGTTTCGAAGCCGCCTGAGCCTTCCCTTGAGATCAACGCCGGAAAAGTATCTCGTCGAACCCTCGTCTTCGGCCTGATTTCGTTGCTCAGATACCGAGGCCGCCAGCTATATTTATCGTCTCACCGCTGATGTAGCCCGCAGAGGGTCCGGCGAGGAAGCAGACGGTTTCCGCCACTTCTTCGAGGGTCGCAATGCGACGGATTGGATGCATGTCCAAGATGGCTTCGCGGTCCGGAAGCTCACCGGCAACGTCCGAGGCCATGTCCGTGGGCATGATGCCCGGCTGTATGACGTTCACAGTGATATTGCGGGGGCCAAGGTCGCGCGCGATGCCCTTCGCGTATCCGGCGAGCGCCCACTTTGTTCCGGCATAGTCGGCGACACCCGCGAAGGGCACGTATGAGCCGAGGAGAGAGCCTATGAAAATGATCCGACCACCATCGGTCAATTTGGGTGCCGCCGCGCGCGTGTTGGCGATTGTGCCCATGACGTTGACCTGCCACTGGCGATTGTATTTGTCTCCGTCAAGCTCGGGATCGTCTACCATGTGACCCTGGATCGCGATGCCAGCATTGTTCACGAGGATGTCGAGCTTGCCGAATTCGGCGATCACCGACTCGATCAGTGGCTTGGCGGTAGAAAGGTCGGCCTGGTCACTCTGGATCGCGAGAGCCCGGACGCCCTTCGCCTTCAGCTTCGCGACCACAGCTTGCGCCTTCTCGGCCGACGCGACGTAGCTGATCGCAACGTCCGCACCCTGGTCGGCAAGTGCCTCAGCCGTAGCGGCCCCAAGGCCGCGTGAGCCGCCGGTAACGAGGGCGACCTTGCCCTTCAATATGTTCGACATGAGAATCCTTTCTATACGCCATTGGAGCGCCGCCTGATCTTGGCGAGCGGCAGTGCCTGTTAACGTAATGATCATTACGATAACGATTGGTATGAAATGTAGACACGGGCTGTCAAGTGGTTTAGTAATGGCCATTATGAAAAAGGCTGGGTTCCGCTGATGGGACGCCATCGCGAATTTGACGTGGAGAAAGCGCTCGACGCCGCGCTATGCGTTTTCTGGCGCAAAGGTTACGAGGGTGCTTCCTACGCTGACCTGACCGAGGCTGCCGGCGTAGAGAGGCCCGCCCTCTATTCTGCATTTGGCAACAAGGAAGCGCTCTTCCGCCAAGCCCTGGCTCGGTATGACGAGCGATACCTGGGCTACATTCCAGAGGCACTTCAGCTACCCACGGCGTGGGAGGTTGCCGCACACATCCTTTACAATGCGGCCGACCTCAATACGCGTTATCCCGACCGCACGGGATGTTTCGGTATCAACGGGGCCCTGGCAGGATCGGATGAAGCGGAACCAGTGCGACAGGCGTTGATAGATTTTCGCGCGGCTGCTCAGGCGCAGCTTCGTGAACGCTTCGAACGGGCGAAGGCCGAAGGCGACTTGCCGGAGACGGCCAAATCCGATGCCCTTGCGGCATTCGTGATGGCTGTCACTCACGGCATGGCAGTGCAGGCCAAAGCCGGCTTTAGCCGCGCCATGCTGGAGGCCGTTGCTGAGCAAGCGCTTTCCACGTGGCCTACAGGTAGTTCCACATCCTCCGGAACGTCCTGAAGCCTTAAATCTGCAAGGCTCGGGTGATGTTATTGGAAGCTTCCAGCGCTTCGGCCAGCACGCGGGTGCGCATGTCTTCGGGCGTGATGCGCATGCTTGGGCAGCAGACATTGAGGGCCGCGACGATCTTGCCCTGCCCGTCGCGGATCGGCACCGAGAGCGAGCGCAGCCCGACCTCCAGTTCCTGGTCGACGATCGACCAGCCCTGCAGCCGGACCTCGTCGATCAGGCTGCGCAGCTGGACCTTCGAGGTAATCGTGTTGGGCGTGAATTTGGTCAGCGTCATCTCGTCGAGATATTGATGCAGAAGGTCGGGCGGCAGCGCGGACAGCAGCACCCGGCCGGTCGACACGCAATGTGCCGGCACGCGGCTGCCGATGTTGATGCCGACGCTGACACGCTGATTGGAAGTGGCGCGCGCGACATAGATCACCGAATCATGATCGAGCACGGCGGCAAAGCAGGATTCCTGCAGCCGCTCCGAAAGCGCATTCATGATCGGCTGCGCCACGTCCCAGATGTCCATCGAGGACAAAGCGGAGAAGCCAAGCTCGAGGATCTTCGGGCGCAGGTTGAAATGCTTGCCATTGGTTTCGACATAGCCTTCCCGCACCAGGGTCAGCAGAAACCTGCGGACGGTGGCGCGGGTCATGCCCGTTGCCTGCGCGACTTCGCTCAGCGTCATCTTGGGCGTCCGCCGCGAAAAGACCTTGATCACCTCAAGGCCACGGGCCAGCGAGTTCACATGGTCGCGGTCGTTGAGGTCGGCAGGGGCGTCGGCAAAGCCGGCGGCTTCGTCCCTGGCCAGAAGATCGTCGTTCACGTCGGAGGCGCTCATCAGTTCATATCACCCAAACATAGATATTTAAGCTCGAGGAATTCTTCAATTCCGTGCCGGGACCCCTCGCGGCCGATGCCCGACGCCTTGACGCCCCCGAAGGGCGCGCCCTCATATGCCGTAATTCCGGCGTTGATACCAACAATACCGAATTCGAGCGCTTCACCCACACGCCACGCGCGCGCCAGATCGCGCGTGAAGAAGTAGGCAGCAAGCCCGAATTCCGTATCGTTTGCCAGAGCTATTACTTCCTTTTCCTCAGCAAAGTGGAAGATCGGCGCGACGGGGCCGAATGTCTCTTCACGCGAGATGCGCATTTGCGGTGTTGTGTCGGCCAGAATTGTCGGCTCGTAGAAAGTTCCACCGAGACGATGACGCTTGCCGCCGGTGACGATGCGGGCGCCCTTGGCGAGAGCATCCGCGACATGGTCCTCGACCTTGGCGACGGCGGCCTCATCGATCAGCGGACCCTGCTCGATGCCTTGCTCCATGCCGTCGCCGATCTTGAGGGCGGCGACCACCTCGGCGAAGCGTTCGACGAAGGCGTCATAGATGCCGTCCTGGACGTAGATCCGGTTGGCGCAGACGCAGGTCTGGCCGGCATTGCGGAATTTCGAGGCCAAGGCCCCCTGCACCGCCGTCTCCAGCGAGGCGTCGTCGAACACGATCAGCGGCGCGTTGCCGCCCAGCTCCAGCGAGACCTTCTTGATGGTGCCGGCCGCCTTGGCCATCAATTCGCGGCCGACTTCGGTGGAGCCGGTGAAGGTTATCTTGCGCACGATGGGGCTGGTGACGAGTTCTTCGCCGACGACCGATGCCGCGCCGGTGACGACGCTGAAGACGCCGGCCGGCAGCCCGGCGCGCTCGGCCAGCACCGCCAGTGCAAGCGCAGAGAACGGCGTGGCGCTGGCCGGCTTCAGCACCATGGTGCAGCCGGCGGCGATGGCCGGTCCGGCCTTGCGCGGGATCATCGCCATCGGGAAATTCCACGGCGTGATCGCCGCGCAGACACCGATCGGCTGGCGGATGGCCATCATGCGCTTGTCGGCGGTCGGGGCCGGAAAGACCTCTCCGGCGACGCGCTTTGCCTCCTCGGCGAACCATTCGAAAAAGGCGGCGCCATAGAGGATCTCGCCGCGCGCCTCGAGGAAGGGCTTGCCCTGTTCGGCAGTGAGGATGCGCGCCAGATCGTCGGCATTGGCAACGATCTGGTCATACCAGCGGCGCAGGACGGCGGCGCGCTCCTTGGCGGGACGGGCAGACCAGGCCGGCAGCGCGGCCTGCGCGGCGACGATCGCGGCCCTCGTCGCCTCGCGGCTTGCCTTGGGCACCGAGCCGACCGGCGCGCCGCTCGCGGGATTGGTCACAAGGATCGAGCCCTCGCCTTCCGTCTCCCATCGGCCGTTGGCGAAATAGGCCTGACGAAGAAGCGACGGGTCCTGAAGTGCATGCATGTCCATTTCCTTGCGGCTGCGAAAATGCCGGGCACGGTATCTTGCGAAATTTTGTTTGTCACTGTTTGCGAACAAATGTTCGCAAAATTCACAATGCCACTCTTGCGAACTGCCTCGCCCCGATCGCAGCGTGGGTGAAGTGCGGTGAAGAACCGTGCACTCAAATGACGACGACGCCCGATTTTTTCCAGTTTTCCGCTTGCCAAGCTTGGAAAACGAGTGTCACAATAGCGGACATGCGTGCGCATAGCGAATGAAATGACCGCGCTCCAACAAGAGGGGAATACAATGGATTCGAACAGTATCTGGCTCCGCAGAACACTGATGTCCGGCATTTCACGCCGCTCGGTCCTCCAGGGCCTGGGCACGGCGGGTCTGGCGGCAGGCTTGTCGCTGCCGCTGGCGGGCCGCGCCGCCGCCGCCGATCCGGTCACGCTGCGCTGGTGGTCGCCGCAGGCTTCTCCGGATCAGCTCAAAATGTATCAGACGCAGATCGCCACATTCGAGGCCGCTCATCCCGGTGTGAAGATCGCCTTCGAGCCGACCTCGGACGAGGGCTACCCGGCCCAGCTCGCCGCCGCCTTCGCCTCCAAGCAGCTGCCCAACATCGTCACGCACCTGCCCTCCTTCGCCGCGCAGAACTATTACGGGCAAGGGCTGCTCGAGCCGATGGACGACGTCATCAAGGCGATCGGAGAGGACAAGTATTTTCCAGGCGCCAACGACGTCTACAAAACCGCCGACGGCCATTATTGCGGCACGGCGATCGGCAACACGGCCGCCGACATGCTGTGGCTGCGCAAGGACCTGATGCAGAAGGCCGGTGTCGACGCAGCACCCACGACCTGGGACGAACTGCGCACCGCCTGCCAGAAGATGCAGGGCGGCGGCATTTACGGAGCGCCGCTGCCCTACGGTCTCAACTCGATGACCTCGCTGATCTTCATCGGCTTCATCCACCGCGCCGGCGGGCAGATCTTCTCGCCCGATCTGGCCGTGGCGATCGACAGCCAGCCGACCTATGACGCGCTCGAATTCTACAAGTCGATGCGCGAATTCTGCCCGCCGGGCGCCACCAATTACAGCTGGGGCGAGAGCCTGACCGCCTTCGTTTCGGGCGCCACGGCGACGGGCATCTATGCCGGGCGCGTGCTGGCCAATGTCACCAGCCAGAATCCTGCTATCGCCGACAGCGTCACCTGCGTGACCTATCCGACCATCTCCAAGGATGTGGCGAGCTGGACCTTCAACGACTTCCCCTCGGTGTTCATCCCCAAGGACATCGCCAACATGGCCGAGACCAAGGCCTTCGCGGCCTTCCTGTTCGAGCCGAAGGGCTACGTCCCGCAGCTTTTGGCGGCGCCCGGCCATGTGCTGCCGGTGCTCAAGACCATCGCCGAGGATCCGACCTATCTCGCCGATCCAATCATCCAGAAATACAAGGCGGAAGTAAACCTGATGGCGGGCGCGGCCGCGGCCGGCAAGAACCTCGGCTACGAGACCGACAAGCACAAGCCCAACCTCAAGGCGAACGAGATCATCGCCTCCAACGTCATCGCCGAGCTGGTGCAGCGCGTCGTCCTCAACGGCGAGGACGCCAAGGCGACTGTCGGCGATATCGCCAAGAAGCTCGAAGGCCTGATGAAGGCCTGATCCCCGACGAACCTGCCGGCGGGTGGAAGCGGCCCCGGCCGCTGCCACCCGCCTCCTCATTCCGGAACCGCCATGACGATTGCCGCAAGCCAGCACCGGACGCAAAACCCGCTCGAGCGGCGCTATGCGCTGCTCGGCGTGCTGTTGATCGCGCCGACCGTGCTTATCCTGTGCGCGGTGATCGTCTATCCGCTTATCTCGGCGATCTATCTGTCGCTGTTTTCGATCTATACGCCGACGCTGAAGGGAAGCTGGGTCGGCCTCGACAATTATGTCCAGGTTTTCGGATCGTCAGGCTTCTGGAGCGCGCTCGGCACCACCGTCACCTGGACCGTCGGCACGCTCTTCCTGCAGATCGTCTTCGGTGTGGCGATGGCTTTGCTGCTCAACCAGAACATCCTGTTCCGATCGCTGGCCCGTAGCCTGGTGCTGTTCCCCTATTTCGTCTCGACGGTCGTGGCCGTGCTGATCTGGCGCTGGCTGTTCAACGATCTCTACGGCATCCTCAGCCATCTGCTGATCCAGTTCGGCGTCGTCGACATGCCTGTCGACTGGCTAGGCAAGATGCCGAACGCCATGGCGAGCGTGATCTTCGTCGGCGCCTGGAAGTTCTTCCCCTTCGTCGTCATCGCCGTGCTGGCGCGGCTGCAGACCATCCCCGAGCAGCTCTACGAGGCTGCGACGATCGACGGCGCCGGCGTGTTCGGGCGGTTCTTCGACGTGACCCTGCCGCAGCTCAAGGACGTGCTGACGATCGTCATCCTTTTGCGCACCATCTGGGACTTCAAGGAATTCGACCTGATCTACCTCCTCACCGGAGGCGGACCGGTCAACAACACGCGGACCTTGCCACTGATCGTCTACCAGCAGGCGTTCGGCCTCAACCAGATGGGCGTGGCGGCGACCTATGCGGTGGCGATGATGCTGGTGATGCTCGCCTTCATGCTGATCTATCTCTACCGGGCGCGGAGGCAGTCACCATGATGCCAGCCAGGCGTTCGACGACGATCCTCGCCAATCTGGTGACGTGGGGCCTCGTCCTTCTCATCTCCTTCCCGCTGATCTGGATGGTCGTGACCTCGGTGCGGCCGCAGACCGAGCTTTTCCAGATCCCGCCGACGGTCATCCCGCGCGCCATCACCTTCGAACACTATATCAAGCTGCTCGAAGAGACGCCCTTTCTGCGCTACTTCATGAATTCGATGATACTGGCGACATCGACGACGATCGTCGTCATCGTCGTCGGTACGCTCGGCGCCTACAGCCTGGTGCGCTTTTCCTATCGCGGCCGCGAGACGCTGGCGGCGCTGGTGCTGTTCACCTATCTCCTGCCGTCGGTCGTGCTGATCATTCCGCTCTATCTGATGATGGTGAAGCTCGGGCTCGCCAACACGCTGACCAGCCTGGTGATCGCCTACACCACCTTTGCCCTGCCCTACGCGCTGTGGCTGCTGCGCTCCTTCATGGCCGGCGTGCCGGAGGATCTCGAATCCGCCGCCCTGGTGGATGGCGCCAGCCGCATGGGCGCGTTCGTCGACGTGATCCTGCCGCAGGCGCTTCCGGGCATCATCTCGACGGCGCTGTTCACCTTCATCCTGGCCTGGAACGAATATCTCTATGCCCTGGTGATGGTGAATTCCGACCAGGCCCGGCCGCTGACGACCGGGGTGATGAACATGCTCATCACTTCCTTCAACATCGAATGGTCGCTGCTGATGGCGGCCTCCGTGATGATGAGCATTCCGCTCATCATCATCTTCGCATTCCTGCAGAGCTACCTCACCCGCGGCTTTGGCGCCGGCGGCGTGAAGGGTTGACCGCGCCGAAGGAGATTTTCCAGTTGGTCACAGTGACGTTCGACAAGGTGCGCAAGGCGTTTGGCGCGACGGTGGCGATCCCCGGCCTCGACCTTGCGATTGCGTCCGGCGAATTCGTGTCGCTGCTCGGCCCCTCGGGCTGCGGCAAGACCACGACGCTGCGCATGCTGGCCGGGCTGGAGCAGCCGACCGCCGGCGAGATCCGCATCGGCGAGCGCACCGTAAACAATCTGGCCCCGAGCGAGCGCGACATCGCCATGGTGTTCCAGTCCTACGCGCTCTATCCACATATGAGCGTGCGCGAGAACATCGCCTATCCGCTGAAGAAGCGCGGCGTGCCGAAGGCGGACCGGCCGGCCATGGTCCAGGCCGCCGCCGACCTGCTGCAACTCGGCCCGCTGCTCGACCGCAAGCCACGGCAGCTTTCCGGCGGCCAGCAGCAGCGCGTGGCGCTCGGCCGGGCGCTGGTGCGCGAGCCGAAAGTGTTCCTGCTCGACGAGCCGCTCTCCAATCTCGACGCCAAATTGCGCGCCCATATGCGGGCGGAGCTGATCGAGCTGCACCGCCGGCTCGGCAAGACCATGGTCTATGTCACCCACGACCAACTCGAAGCCATGACCATGTCGACGCGCATCGCCGTAATGCAAGGCGGCGTGCTGCAGCAATTCGCGATGCCGGGCGAAATCTACCACAGGCCCGCCAACACATTCGTGGCCGGCTTCATAGGCACGCCGTCGATGACGCTGGCCGATGGCGAGATCGCTATGGACCAAGGACGGCCCGTGCTGAAGCTCGGCACGCTGTCGCTGGAACTGCCCTCAGACCATCTCAGCGATCGGCCCGACGGAACAAGACGCGTCACCGTCGCGGTGCGGCCGGAAGACATCATCATCGGCACGGGCAGCTTCCGGGCCAATGTCCGTCTGGTCGAGCCGACCGGGCATGAATCCATCGTGCTGGTCAATGCCGGCGATGTCGGCTTCACCGTGCGCGTGGCCGGCGACACGGTGCTGAAGGCCGGCGAGACGATCCCGCTCGATCTGCGGCGTGAGCGCATTCACGTCTTCGACCGCGAGACCGGACGCCGGCTCAACGCCGACCGGGCCGCGGCGACGGCCGACTCCGTCCGCTCTCGCGCCTAGCCTTTGGAGATAATGACCGCATGAACACTGTGTTGCGCAACAGGCCTGACCTCGAAACGCTGGACAAGCGCTATCTCTTTCATCCGTTCACCGCACTTGCCGACCATGAGCGCAACGGCCCGATGATCATCGTCCGGGGCGAAGGGGTCTGGCTCGAGGATAATAACGGCAAGCGCTATATCGACGGCATGGCCGGCCTGTGGTGCGTCAATGTCGGTTATGGCCGCAAGGAGATCGCCGACGCCATCCAGCACCAGGCGGTGACCCTGCCCTATTTCCATTCCTTCTCGTCCTGGACGACGGACACGCCGATCCTGCTTGCCGAAAGGCTGATCGAGATGGCTCCAGTGCCGATGTCGAAGGTGTTTTTCGGCCAGTCGGGCTCGGACGCCAACGACACCCAGGTCAAGCTCGTCTGGTACTACAACAACGCCCGCGGCAAATCTGCGAAGAAGAAGATCATCGCGCGCAACCGCGGCTATCACGGCGTGACGGTGGTGGCCGGCAGCCTGACGGGAATGCCTTCGCTGCATTCCGGCTTCGACCTGCCGCTTTCCTTCGTGCGGCATACGACGGCGCCCTATCGCCTGTGGGAGGCCGAGCCCGGCATGTCGGACGAGGCCTTCACCGCCAAGCTCGCCAAGGACCTCGAAGACCTGATCGTCGCCGAGGGACCGGATACCGTTGGCGCCGTGATCATGGAGCCGGTGATGGGAGCGGGCGGCGTGATCGTGCCGCCCAAGGGCTACTACAAGGCAATCCGGGCGGTGCTCGACAGGCATGACGTGCTTTTGATCGCCGACGAGGTGATCTCCGGCTTCGGCCGGCTCGGCACGATGTTCGGCTCGACGGCAGTGGAGATGCAGCCGGACCTGATCACGGTGGCCAAGGGCATCACCTCGGCCTATGTGCCGTTGTCGGGCTGCATGGTCTCGGAGAAGGTCTGGCGTGGCATCGTCGACGGCCAGGCGACGCTGGGCGCCTTCGGTCACGGCTATACCTATTCCGCGCATCCGCTGGCGGCTGCGGCCGCGCTCGCCAATCTCGACATCATCGAAAATGACGGGCTCGTCGCCCAGGCGGCAGACCGTGGTGCCTTCATGCACCGGCAGCTTCAGCAGGCCTTTGCCGGCCATCCGCTGGTCGGTGACATCAGGGGCATGGGCCTGGTCGGCGCGGTGGAATTCGTCGCAAAAAAGCAGCCGGCGACGCGGTTCGAGCCGTCGCTGAAGATCGCCGCCCGCATCGTCAAGGCAGCACTGGCGCGCGGCCTCATCACCCGCGCTTTGCCGCATGCCGACACGATCTCGTTCTCGCCGCCCTTCGTCATCTCGGAAGACGAGATCACGCAGATGGTGTCCCGCGCCCGCGAGGCGGTGGACGCGGTGATGGACGAGCTGGTGCGCGAGAAGATCTGGTCAGCCTGAGGCCGCAACCACAACATACGAGGAATGAATTTTCATGGATAGAACGAGTGTTGACTGGACCGGGCCGATGCCGGCGATCACCACCCCGTTTCACGACGATGGCCGCATCGACGAGGCGGAGTTCGCCGCCAATATCGAACGGCTGATGCAGGACGGCGCGACCGGCGTGGTCGCCGGCGGCTGCACCGGCGAGTTCTGGGCGCTCAGCCATGACGAGCGCAAGCGCCTCTATGAAGTCTCGAAAGAAGCGATAGCCGGCCGCGGCACGCTGATCGTCGGCACGGGTGCTGTGACCGTCGATGAGGCGGTGGCGCTCAGCCGCCATGCCGAGAAGGTCGGCTGCGACGGCGCGCTCATCCTGCCGCCCTATTTCGTCAAGCTTTCGGACGACGAGATCTTCGCCCACTATGCCGATGTGACCGCAGCCATCGGCCTGCCGGTCGTGCTCTACAACATTCCGGGGAATGCGGTGAATGCGCTGACGCCGGCGCTGGTCTCGCGGCTTGCCGAACTCGATCGTGTCGTGGCGGTCAAGGAAAGCTCGGGCGACTGGAACAATTATTACGGCACCAGCCTTGCCGTGCGCGATCGTCTCAGGGTGTTTTGCGGCCCGTCCTCGGTGTTCGGCGTTCCGGCGGTGGATCTCGGCGCCGACGGCACCATCGACTGTTTCCCAAATGTCTGGTCGCCGGGCGGGCTCGATCTCTATTTCGCGCCGAAGCGCGGGGAGCGCGCCGAAGCCGAACGCGTGCAGGCGCTCGGGCGCCGGCTCACCGATCTCTTCACCAGCGGCGGACGCACGCTCTACCCCGCGACGAAGGCGGCGATGGACATGCTGGGACTGCCCGGCGGCGGCAAGCCGCGGGCGCCGCTCAGGGCGCTCGCGGGCGAGCCGCTGAAAGGCCTCGAGCGGGGCTTGAAAGATCTCGGCCTGCTGTGAGGCGGTCATAACCAACGGCGATTTATCCGATGAGAGGGTCACGATCATGAAAGAGAAAACTTCCAGCCAGGCACCGCAGCTCACGCCGATCGACTACAAGGTGAAGTTCGGCGAATTCATCGGCATCGGCCCGAATGGCCATCTGTTCGTCGACGGCTGCGACGTGCAAGAGCTGGCCGAGACATTCGGCACGCCGCTCTACATCATCTCGGAGAACCAGCTCCGCTACACCTATCGTGCCTTCCGCGAAGCGTTCCGCCGGCACTATCCCGATGTCGAGATCCTGTTCGCCAACAAGTCGAACAACGGCCTCGCCATCCGCCACATCATGAACCAGGAAGGGGCGGGCGGTGACTGTTTCGGGGCGCAGGAAATGTACATGGCGCTGCTTGCCGGCACCGACGCCAGGACGCTCGTGCTCAATGGCTCGAACAAGCAGGACGAAGAGCTCGAAATGGCGATCGCCAACGGGCTTTGCGTCAATATCGACGCCATGGACGAACTCGACCGCATTGCCGCGATCGCCGACCGGCTTGGCGTCGACGTGGATGTCGGCATCCGCCTCAAGCTCGACCTCGAACCGCTGCGCGAGCGCAAGGGTGTCGCCATGCATGGGCCAGGCACGCTGAAGCAACAGAGCGACTCGACCAAATGGGGCATGACGCGCGAGCAGACCGCCGAGATCGTCAAGCGCGCCCTGGCCATGCCGAGGATCAAGCTCAAGGAGACGCATTTCCATCTCAGCCGGATGTCGAACGACGCCGCCGATTTCGCGGTGATGGCGAAGGAGATGATCACCTGGTCCGGCTATTTGCGCGACAAGACCGGCTGGACGCCGCCCTGCATCGACATTGGCGGCGGCTGGACCTTCGGAAAATGGTACGGGACCGGCCCGAACAGCCAACTCGACGACGCCAGCGCGCCGACAGCCGAGGATTATGCACGGCTCTGTGCGGCGGCGGTCAAGGAGGAAGCGGCACGGCTCGACCTGCCGCTGCCCAAACTGCGCCTCGAACCCGGCCGCGCTCTGTCGGGTCCGTCCGGCGTGGCGGTCGGCCGCGTCGGCGCGGTGAAGACCGGCGCCACCAAGAAATGGGTGAACCTCGACCTGTCGACCAACCATCTTTCCTGGTCGGCGGTGCTCGATTGGTACTATCACGCCGTCGCGGTGGCCAATGCCGAGGCCGAGGGCACGGAGGTGGTCGATCTGGTCGGGCCGCTCTGCAATTCCGACGAGGTTGGCTCGCATCGCAAGATGCCGGCGCTAAAGCGCGGCGACTATGTCGCCTTCCTCGATGCCGGCGGCTACACGGAATCGTCCGCCGCCCGCTACAATGCGCAGCTTCTGCCGGCGACGGTGCTGGTTGCCGGCGACAAGGCGGAAATCACCACGGAACGCGAGCAACTCAGGGACGTCATGGGGCGCTTTCGCGTGCCGCCGCGGCTGCTCGCCGGCTCTTTCACGCCGCGTAACTGATTTTGTTTGAGCATCGGATTCTCCCAAAACCGGTTCCGCTTTTGGGTCCGATGCTCCAGTAAGGACGCATAATGGATCTGGGTATCAGGGGGCGGCATGCCCTCGTCACGGGCGGCAGCAAGGGCCTTGGCAAGGCAGCCGCCGTCTCGCTCGCCGGCGAAGGGGTCGATTTGACCCTGGTTGCCCGCACGGCCGAGACACTCGAAGCGGCGGCCCGAGAGATTGCGGCGGCCACGGGCGTGCGTGTCACCACCGTCGCGGCCGATGTGACGACGCAGCAAGGGCGCGCGGATGTGCTGTCGGCCTGCCCCGACCCGGACATACTGGTCACCAATCCCGGCGTCAGGCAGACGCCGGACAATTTCAGGACCATGAGCCGAGCGGAACTCGACGGCTGGATGGAGGCGCATTTCTTCTCGGCGTATGAGTTGATCCGCGCCGTGGTGCCGGGCATGAGCGAGCGCAAGTTCGGCCGCGTGGTGAACATCTCGGTCAGCTTCATCAAATTCCCGCAGGTCAATTTCGGCCACTCGCATGCGGCGCGCCTGGCGCTCGCCGGCGCTATCGCCTCAATGGTGCGGGAACTGGTGCCGCACAATGTCGTCGTCAACAGCGTGCTGCCCGGCTTCTTCGATACGGATGCGTTGCAGACCAACCTCCATGGCCATGCCGCGCGCGGCAACACGACCTATGAGGCGATCGTCGCCGACCGTCTCAAGACGACGCCGGCCGGCCGCTTTGCCGACCCAAAGGAATGCGGCGACCTGATCGCCTTCCTGTGCAGCGCGCAGAACGGCTATATGACGGGCCAGAACATCGTCAACGATGGCGGCGTCTACCAGGGATTGTTCTGATCATGGCCGATGCTTCGGCAAGCCCCGAAATGCTCGACCCCACTGGGCGCGTGGTGATGCTATCGGGCGCCTCGCGAGGCATTGGCCTGGCCATCGCGAGACGGCTGCATGCGCAGGGTTACACGCTTTCGCTCGGCGTGCGGAACCCTGACGCCGCAGTGTTCGCCGCTTTCGATCCGGCGCGGACCCTGGTCCAGCGCTTCGACGCCGAGCAGGCCGAGACGGCGGCGCAATGGGTGGACGCAACCGTCGCCCGGTTCGGGCGTATCGACGCGCTTATCAACAATGCCGGCATATTGCGCCCGCTGGACCTGCGTTCAGGCGACGAGAGCGTGCTCGACGAGATGTGGGCAGTCAATGTCAAGGCTCCGTTCCGGCTGATCCGCCTTGCCTTGCCGCATCTGGAGAAAGGCGGGCACGGACGGATCATCAATGTCGCCTCGACCGACGGGAAGCGCTACCGCGATACGGTTTCGGTCGCCTACGCCATGACCAAGCACGCGGTCATGGCACTCACCCATGCCGCCAAATTCGCCGGCTGGGAAAAGGGCGTGCGCGTGACAGCCCTTTGCCCCGGCGCGGTCGATACCGATCTTGTTGCCTCCGTTCCCGGCGTGACGCCGTCGGCAAACCGTATCGCTCCCGAAACGATCGCCGAGACGGTGGCTTTCCTGCTGCGCCTGCCTAACACGGCTTCGGTGGCCGAGCTTGTTCTCAACACGCGACTGGAAAGCTGGATCTAATCAGCCTTGCTCTGCGCGCGCTTGCGCACATGAGCGCGCCAGGTCATCGCCCAATGGGCCGGGTCTTCGAGCGGCGCGCCCTTGATCTGGTGGACGGCCTGGTTGTGAGGCGCCGAGCGCACCTTGTCGGGATCGGCATAGGCCTCCTCAATAACCGCCCCCAGCACCGCGATCCAGGTGTCGAGATCCTCCTTCGACCACATCTCGCCAGCCTCCGGCGTGAAGGGCTGCGGAACGATCCACGGTTCGTGCGACAGCCAGAAAGCGTCGATGCCGTAGTCGACCATGCGGTTCTGGACATCCATGGCGCTGACGCCGGTGTCCTCGAACAGCTTGCCGAGGCTGAAACGCGTCATCTCCATGCGCCAGGCGTCGATGTTGGGATGCGAGCGCGAGACACCGCGCAGCTTCAGCAATTCATGGTCCATGTAATTGTTGGCCAGCACCGACAGGTCGGCCGCCTCGCGAATGCCCTCGGCGCCGAGTGAGCGGACCCAGGCATAGGCCTTGAGTACGACAGGGATGTTGCCGAGGAATTCGCGGACCTTGCCGATGCTGTCGTCCCGGTCATTGTCGAGATGATAGTTTTTGCCATCGAAGGTCACGACGGGCTTGGGCAGGAAAGGCGCAAGCTCGGCGCTGCAGCCATAGGCGCCGACGGCGGGGCCGCCGCCGCCCTTCGGCGCTCCGAAAGTCTTGTGCAGCATGTACATGCAGGCGTCGAAGCCGAGCTCCCTCGCCCTTAGCCGGCTCATCACGCCGTTGAAGTTGGCGTGGTCGTAGAAGCAGAGCCCGCCGGCTTCGTGGACGACGCGCACCCATTCCTTGATGTGCGGATTGTAGATGCCCATGTCGTCGGGATTGTTGATCATCAGCGCCGCGGTGCGGTCCGACACCGCCGCCTTCAGAGCTTCCAGCGAAGGATAGCCGTTCTCCTCCAGCGGCAAGGTGATGACCTTGAAGCCGGCTGTCGCGGCGGTGGCCGGATTGCAGGGGTGCGCCTGAAGCGAGGTAACGATCTCGTCGCGCTTGCCGAGCTCGCCGCGGGAAGCGAGCCAGGCGCGGGTAACGCAGACATGGGTGTAGGCGGCATCGGCGCCGCCGGCCGCCTGGAACACGAACTGGTCCATGCCGGAGAGTTCGCGCAAAGCGAGGTCGAAGCGATGGATGATCTCGAGCACGCCCTGCAGCGTTTCCTCATCCTGCAGCGGATGGATTTCGGCGAGTTCGGGGCGTGCCGCCAGCGCCTCGTTGAGGCGGGCATTGTATTTCATGGTGCAGGTACCGAACAGGCTGATGCCCATCATGCCGAGCGTCTGCTGGGAAAGGTGGAGATAGTGCCGGAGCACGTCTGGCTCCGACATTTCCGGCAAAGCGGGCGGCGTCGTGCGGCGCATGCCTTCGGGAAGCAACGTCTCGGCGCAGCCCACCGCAGCGGCGACCGCCGGCTCGGCGGCCGGAAACATGATGCCGCGCCGGCCGCGCCGGCCCATCTCCATGACCACCGGCTCGTCCCAGACGGCCGCGTGGTAGCGCCGCAGCTTGGCCATGTCGCTCATCGGCTCAGAATCTCCGCAAGGCTAGCCGCCAGGCGATCGATGTCGGAGCGGCTGTGGACTTCCGTCACTGCATAGAGCGCGGACTGGCCGAGAGTCGGGAAAGCGGCGGACAGATCATGGCCGCCGAAAATCCCGCGCTCGCGCAAGGCCCGGTTGACGTCGCGCACGGTTTTGCCCGATGCGTCGAAACGGACGACGAATTCCTTGAAGAAGCCGCCGGGAAAGACGAGGTCGATGCCGGGCACTTCAGCCAGCACTTTTGCCGCGTAATGGGCCTGCTGGACGATAAGCTCGCCGACCTCGCGAAACCCTTCCGGGCCCATCAGCGACATGTAGACGGCGTTAGAGATTGCCCAGAGATAGACGGAGTTGCCGGTCCAGTCCTTGCCGTTCTCGCGCGAACCGTAAGAGGACTGGTGCAGCAGCGACAGGCCGAAAGCGTGTTCTCCGGGCTGAACCGTCTCGGCGATCGACACCAGCAGCGACGGATATTCGCGGGCGTAGCGCTCCTCGTCGCAGCTGGCGATGAAGCCGCCGGTGCCGCCGCCGCAATTCATGTGGACGCCGAGCGGTTGCGTGGTGCCGACGACGATGTCGGCGCCAAAGCCGGCGGGCGGGGCAAGCACGCCAAGCGAGATCGGATCGACGCCGACGATGAATTCGGCGCCGGCGCGATGGGCGAGTGCGGCGATCTCGCCTGCATGCGCCTCGATGACGCCGAGATAGTTCGGGGTCTCGATATAGACGGCGGCGGTGCGCGAAGACAGCCTTGATTCGAGTTCGGCCAGATCGAGAAGGCCGGTGCCGGCATCGAAGCCGATTTCGACCACGGCGATGTGGCTCGGCATCTGCTGCGGTTCACAATAGTTGCGGATGACCGAAAGCCGTTCGGGATCGATGATGCGCGGCACGATCACCTCGTGCCTGCCGGTCAGGCGCGAGGCCATGCGGATGGCGTGGCCGGCGGCGCAGCCCCAGCTGTAGACGGGCAGGCCGACGATCTCCATGTCGAGCAGTTCGCCGAGCTGGCTGGTGAACTCGAACCAGGCCTGGTTGCGGCCATGGTCCGAAGACGGCGTGCCCCAGACAGGCGTCAGGAATTCGCTGCGTCCGGCGATCTCGTCGCAGATCGCCGGCACATGGTGCTGCCAGCAACCGCCGCCGAGAAAGCTGAGATTGGTTTCGCAATCCTCGTTCTTCCTGAGAATGGCAAGCAGATGCCGGCGAAGCTCGGCCTCTGAGCGCAGGGCCGGCGGCAAGGCGAGCTCGCGTGTCATGCGATGATCGGCCGGGATCTGCTCGAACAGCGCCTCGATCGACGGGGCGCCGATGGCGTCGAGCATCTCCTTTTTGATGGCCGGAACGGAGTTGGCCATGAAGGGGTGAGTGAAGGTCATGACGTCTCGCAAGCGGTAAAACGGACTGGCCGACTGTGCCGAACTTGACCCGCATCTGTCAATCGGTTGTACGCATTGCGCACGGAAGTTACTATATCGAACGAAACGGCTAGATCGACCAGGGCAGAAAAGGACGATCCGCCGCGTATCTGCCGACAATTTGGTAAGAAGGCTGATGGCGACATCGAATCTTGCGAACAGCCGGACGCTGGCAAATGGCGGGAGCGGCATCGAGCCGCCACGGATCGGCTTTCTGGTCAATCCGCTTGCCGGGCTTGGCGGCCGCGTCGGCCTGAAAGGATCCGATGGCGCCGACACCGTCGCGGCGGCCTTGGCGCTCGGGGCGCAACCGGCGGCATCCGACCGCGCCGCGCTTGCCCTGCGTGAGCTTGCGGGCAGCGGCATCGCGATCCTGACGGCAGGCGGCGCGATGGGCGAGACAGCCTGCCAGAGAGCCGGTATCCACCATCATGTCGCCTTCGCCCCGGCAGGACCGGAGACATCGGCTAACGATACGATTGAAGCCGCGCGGGCCTTTCTCAAAGCGGAAGCGAAACTCGTTCTCTTCGCGGGCGGCGATGGCACGGCGCGCGACATCCTGTCGGCCGTCGGTCGCGACATGACGATGGTCGGTATTCCGGCTGGCGTAAAAATGTATTCCGGCGTCTTTGCCCTGTCGCCTGTCCATGCCGGCCTGCTGGCCAGAACCCATCTCGCGCAAGGTGCCGACGCGCCAACCGACGAGCGCGAAATCCTCGACATCGACGAGGCGAGCCTGCGACAGGACAGGCCGGCCACACGCCTTTATGGCTATGGCCTGGTGCCCCGCGATCCGACAATCCAGGTCGCCAAGGCCTCGGCTATCGGGAATGATGATGTGGCAGCGCTCTGCCGCGCCGCGGCGGCAGATCTCGAACCGGGCTGCGTTCACATCGTGGGGCCCGGTTCGACCATGCAGCGTCTTCTGGCCGAGGCCGAGCTCGAAGGTTCCCTGCTCGGGGTCGATCTGGTCGCGAACGGCAAGCTGCTGGCGAAGGATGTCGGCGAGGCGGACATTCTGGCCTGCCTCGACCAATGGCCGGCGCGTATCCATGTCGGCGTCATCGGCGGCACCGGCTGCCTGTTTGGCCGCGGCAACCAGCAGATCAGCGCCAAGGTGCTGCAACGCGTCGGGCGCGAGCGCATCGCCATTCTCGCACCACCATCCAAACTTGCTCTGCTGGGGCCGGCCGGCTTCTTCGTCGATACCGGCGATGCCGAGGTCGACCGGATGCTCGGCGGCTATATCAAGGTGCGCACCGCGCCGCGGCGCGAGATGGTGATGCGCGTTCGCGGCTGAGCACTTTTGGACGACATGCGTTGGCGTCAGGAAACAGCAACGAGATGACCGTTGCCTAGATCTTGCAACACCAGTTTCGACGGCGTCTCGCCGATCTTTCGGGCCGAGCTCGGAATCTCCTGATCGAGACGGGCGAAGCGCGGCCGGCGCTTTGCCGGATCAGGCACAGGGACGGCTTCGATCAAACGCTTCGTGTAGGGGTGGCGCGGGTTCGAAAAGACCTGATCGCGGGTGCCCATCTCGACGATCTGGCCGAGGTACATGACGGCGACGCGGTCGGAAATGTTCTCGACCACCGCCATGTCGTGAGAGATGAACAGATAGGCGATGCCAAACTCGCGCTGCAATTCCTTCAACAGGTCGAGCACGCGAGCCTGCACCGACACGTCGAGCGCAGAAACGCTTTCGTCGGCGATGATGAGTTTGGGCCGAAGCGCCAGAGCGCGCGCGATGCAGATGCGCTGGCGCTGGCCGCCCGAGAATTCGTGCGGATAAAGCTCCATCTGGTCGGCCGAGAGGCCGACGCGCTCGAACAGCGTCGCCACCCTTTCCCTGCGCTCCTGCTTCGAGGCGATACCATGAATCAGCAGCGGCTCGGCGACGAGATCACCGACGCGCATGCGCGGGTCGAGCGAGGCGTAGGGATCCTGGAAGATCATCTGCACATCGCGGCGAACCGCCTTGCGCTCGTCACGGCCAAGGCCCGCCAGATTGCGCCCGCCGATCACGATATCGCCCTGGTAAGGCACAAGCCCGGCCAGCGCCTTGGCGGTGGTCGACTTGCCGCAGCCGGATTCGCCAACCAGCGCCAGCGTCTCGTGCGGCGCGATGGAAAAGCTGACGCCTTCTACGGCGTGGACACGGCGATTCACCTGGCCGAAGAAGCCGCCGCGCAGGTCGAAATGGACATGCAGATCGTTGAGCACCGCGACACTTCCGGGCCTTTCCGCTTCGGCGGATTTCCGGCGGCCGACGCCGGCGCCAATGCGCGGCACCGCAGCGAGCAGTTCACGCGTGTAGTCGGCTTGCGGGCGAGCGAAAATATCGGCGACCTTGCCTTCCTCGACCATGCGGCCATGGCGCATCACGATCACCCGATCCGCCATTTCCGCCACCACGCCCATGTCGTGGGTGATGAGGATGACGCTGGTGCCATGCTCGCGCTGCAGATCGCGCAACAGTTCCAGCACCTCGCCCTGCACGGTGACGTCGAGCGCCGTCGTCGGCTCGTCGGCGATCAGCACATCCGGTTTCAGCGCCAGCGCCATGGCGATCATCACGCGTTGGCGCATGCCGCCAGACAGTTCGTGCGGAAACTGCTTCAGCCGGCTTTCGGCTTCCGAGATACGCACGGCCGTCAGCGCCTCGATGGCGCGCCGGCGCGCCTCGGCGCTCGACAGATTGGTATGCGCCTCGATGGATTCGGTCAGTTGGCGGCCGATCGACAGCACCGGGTTGAGCGAGGTCATCGGCTCCTGGAAGATCATCGCGATGCGGTCGCCGCGAATGCGCTGCATCTGACGCTCGTTGAGCGTCGCGAGGTCGATCTCGCCAAGCTGGATCATGCCAGAGGAAATTCGTGCGGCAGGCTGCGGCAACAGTTGCATGATCGCCAGCGCCGTCATCGATTTGCCGGAGCCGGATTCGCCGGCAATGCAAAGCGTCTCGCCACGCTTGAGCGTCAGCGACAGGTCCGACACGACTTCCCGTTCGCCGTCCTCGCCACGCACGCTGACACACAGGCCAGCGATCTCCAGCACTGACCTGCCTGCGGGCGAACCAACCGGAGTTGCTGCCCCGGTCGGTCTGCTGGTGACGCCTGCACTCATTCGAAGACGCAACGCGGGAAGTAGAACGACACCACCCAGTTCGGCATGTCGACGATCTCGCTGATCCGGAGATCGCCGCAGACCGATACCAGCATGTAGGCTTCGACGGGGTCCATCGCGTAGCGATCGGCAAGCAGATCGACCATCTGGGCAACCGCTTCCCTGGCGCCGGTCATAAGGTCCGGCCCGATGCCGGTCGTCACCTCGTAACCCTTGGCGTCGAGATGGCGCGTCACCGGACCCGGCGTGGTGAAGCGCGGCGTCTTCAGCCTGATATCCTTGACCAGATCGAGCTTGAGCACGACGTCCATCGGGCTTTCGATCGCCGTTCCGCAGACCTCGCCATCGCCCTGTGCGGCGTGTGTGTCACCGACCGAGAATAGCGCACCTGCCACTTCCACCGGCAGATAGAGCACGGTGCCGGCGGCGAGATCGCGGATGTCGAGATTGCCGCCGACACGCCTTGGCGGCACCACCGAGTGGAGACCCATTTCGGCCGGCGCATTGCCGATGGTGCCGGCGAAGGGTTTCAGCGGCACGCGCGCGTTCTTTCCGAACAGCGCCGGCTCGAGCGAGGCGGCGTCGTATTTCCAGATGTTCAGCGCCGGCTCCGGAAAATCATCGGCGAGCAGGCCGAAGCCCGGAATGTTTCCCGTCCAGCCAAAGCCGGACGGTTTGAACATCTCGATCGTCACCTTCAGCGCGTCGCCAGGCTCGGCACCCTCGACGAAGATCGGTCCGGTCACCGGATTGATCCTGTCGAAGTCGAGCTTGGCGACATCGGCAACGGTGCTGTCGGCCTGAAGCTGGCCACCCGACGAATCGAGGCACTGGAACTCGATCGTCGAACCGGGCGCCACCCGCTCGGCTGGGACAAGGAAATTGTCCCAGCCGAAATGGTGGTGGCGCCCGTGGATGGTGTAGTCGCAGTTATTGCACATCGGTCACATACACATTGTCGTAGTTGATCGGGATATGGACGGGGTCGACATAGAGGTTGTCGGCACCGCCCATGCGGGCCGATTTCATGGTGAAGCGCTGCTCGTTGAACACCGGCGCCCAGGGCGCATCCGCCATGATCTTGTCGTAGATCGCGCTCCACATCTTGTCGCGTTCGCCTGACTTGGCCGGGTCGACGACCGAGTCGGCCTCGGCCGCCTTGGCGTCGAGATCCTTGTTGCAATACCATGACCAGTTCCAGCCGCCGGGGACAGCGCCGGCGCAGCCCAGGATCGGCCCGTAGAAGTTGGACGGATCGGGGAAATCGGCGATCCAGGCCATGCCGCCGGACCAGATCATTGGCGCGCCGGCCTTGTCGCCGCCGGCGGCGATGACGTTGGCCTGGGCTAGCGACTGGATGCTGGCCTTGATGCCGACCGCCGCCAGATCCTGCTGGATCGCCTGCGCGATGCGCGGGTTGGGGTCGGTGTTCATGGCGAACAGCTGCGTCTCGAAGCCGTCGGGATGGCCGGCCTCGGCGAGCAGCGCCTTGGCCTTGGCCACGTCATGGGGATAGCCCTTGAATTCCTTGTCGTAGCCGGGCATCGACGGCGGCAGCGGCTGGTTGGCGGGCACCGCGCGGTTGTTGATCAACTGGACGATGCGGTCCTTGTTGATCGCCATATTGACCGCTTGCCGCACCTTCACATTGTCGAAGGGCGCCATGGTGGTGTTCATGGTGACGTAGCCGGTGTGCAACTGGCCGCCCACGACGACGCGCGCCTTCTGCTCGGGATCGGCCATCACCTCCTGGAACTTGGCCGGCGGAATGCCGTCGCCGGGAATATCGATCTCGCCCTTCTGCAGGCGCAGCAGCGCCACGATCGGCTCCTGACCGATCTCGAAGGTGACCTTGTCGAGATGCGGCAGGCCCTTGTGCCAGTAATCCGGGTCGCGCTCGAAGACTATGCGCTGGCCAAGCGTCCATTCGGCGAGCTTGAAGGCGCCGGTGCCGACCGGATGCTTGCCGAAGTCGGCGCCGTATTTCTCGACCTCCTCCTTCGGCACGACATGCGCGAAGTTGATGGCCATGACATGCAGGAAGGTGGCGTCGGGCCGGGTCAGCTCGAACTTGACCGTGTAGGGGTCGACGACGGTGATACCCGACAGGCCTTCCGCCTTGCCGGCGGCGACATCGTCATAGCCCTTGATCGAGCCGAAGAAGCCGGCGCCTGGGCTCTGGGTCTTTGGGTTGGTCACCCGGTCGATCGTGTACTTGACGTCGTCGGCCGTCATTTCACGGCCGTTGTGAAACTTCACCCCGTGGCGCAGCTTGAAGGTGAAGGTCTTGCCGTCCGGCGCGATCTCGTAGCTTTCCGCGAGGTCGGGCTTGAGATTGGTGGTGCCTGGCTCGTAGTCCATCAGCCCGTCGAACAGGCTCTTGATCATCGACCAGTTCTGCCAGTCATAACCGATGGCGGGATCGAGCGTGGCCACGTCGTCCTTGTAGGTGACGGTGATGGCGCCGCCCTGCTTGGCGTTCGGATCGACGGCGTCTTCCGCGCGAGCGCTTGCCATGCCGAGCATCAGCGCGAGCGCCGACGCCGCCACGGTGGATGTCAGAAATTTCTTCATCTCATGTTCCCTTTCTCTGGTTTGTTATCGGTCTTTTCTTGGTTTTCATCTGAGCTTGATGCGCGGGTCGATGAACGGTGCGACGATGTCGGCCAGGAGATTACCGAGCACGATGGCGAAGGCCGACACCAGGGTGACACCCATGATGATCGGAATGTCGACGCGCTGGATGGCCTGCCAGGCGAGCTGACCGATGCCGGGCCAGCCGAACACGCTTTCGACCACCACGATGCCGCCCATGAAGATGCCAATGTCGATGCCGACCATGGCGATGACCGGCAGGATGGCGTTGGGCAGCGCGTGGCGAAAAAGGATGGCGCCGCGCGCCAGACCTTTGGCGCGCGCCGTGCGCACATAGTCCTGACGCAGCACGTCGATCATCGACGAGCGCATCATGCGGGCGTACCAACCGGCGCCGAGGATGCCCATGGTCAGCGACGGCAACACCAGATGACGCCAGCTGCCGTAGCCGCCGATCGGAAACCAGCCGAGACGCACGGCAAACACATAAAGCAGCAAGAGGCCGACGACGAATTGCGGCGCCGAGACGCCGACGAAGGAGGCGACCATCAGCGTCTGGTCGGTGGTGGTGCCGCGTTTGACGGCGGCGATGAGGCCCATGGTCAGGCCGATCAGAAGCTCGCAGAGGATGGCGCCGACCATCAACAGCAGGCTCGCTGGCAGGCGCGAGACGATGAGCTCGGTGACCTCGGAACGCTGGATGTAGGAGCGCCCGAGATCGCCGCTGAGCAGGCTCATCAGATAATGCCAGTACTGGACGACGAAGGGTTGGTCGAGGCCGAGTTGCCGGCGGATGTTTTCGACTGTCTGCGGTGTGGCGCTGCGGCCGGCGATCTGGCGCACCGGGTCGGCCGGCAAGAGGTAGAGCAGCGCAAAGGTGATCAGCGAGACGCCGAGCAGGATGAGCAGCGATTGAATGACGCGACGACCGAGATAGGGGATCATGCCCGGCCCCTTTGCGTCGGATCGAGGATGTCGCGCAGTGCATCGCCGATGAGGTTGAACGCCAGTGCCAGCGCCAGGATTGCGGCGCCCGGAAAGAAAACCAGCCAGGGCGCTGCCTGAAAATAGGTCTGGTTCTCGAAGATGATGTTGCCCCACGACGCCGTCGGCGGCTGCACGCCGATGCCGAGATAGCTGAGCGTTGCTTCGAGCAGCACCGTCGTGGAGATGCCGAGCGTGCCCCAGACGATGATCGTGGGCAACAGATGCGGCAGGATATGGCGAAACAGGATGCGTGGCGCACCGGCGCCGATGGTGCGCTCGGCATCGATGAACTCGCGTTCCGACAGCGAGCTTGTCTCGGTGTAGATGACGCGGGCGGTCTGCACCCAGTTCACCAATGCGATCGCCATGGCGACGATCCACAGGCTCGGCTGGAGCACCGCCGCCAGACAGATGGCGAGCAGCAGCGCCGGAAAGGCCATCATCAGATCGGTGAAGCGCATCAGCGCGCTGCCGATCCAGCCGCGGTAATAGCCGGCGGCGACGCCAACCAGCGTGCCGATCAAAAGCGCCACGCCATTGGCGACAATGCCGATGATCAGTGAGGTGCGCGCGCCGTAGAGGATGCGGGTCAGCAGGTCGCGGCCGAGCAGATCCGTGCCCAGCCAGAATTTGGCATCAGGCGGCAATGGCGCGCCTTCAAGTGTCAGCCCGTCGAACATCTGCTCGTTTGGATCATAGCCCGTCAGCCATGGCGCCAGGAGGGCGCCAGCCACGACGATGGCGATGATGACCAGGCCGAGCAGCGCCAGAGGCCGTTTGACCAGACGCCGCCAGACGCCGGCGCGTGGCTTGATCGGCATGCGCCCTGTTGCCGGAAGATCAGGCGCGATGGGATTGGTCATCGCCGCCTTCTTCTTCCGTCATCGCCACGATCCGGCGCGCAGCCTCCTCGACACTGATCTGCCAGCTCATCGCCAGCGACCGCAGCTGCGCGTAGGCGCGGCCGTCCCCGGCGCCTTTCGACAAGGCCTCGACCGCGCGCACGATGGTCTGACGCTCCGCGACGCGCAGGCGAAGTGACGATATTTCGCTTGCCTGCAGCTTGCGCGCCTCGAAACTCTGCCGCGCGATCAGAAGCGCGCTGTAGACACCTGCATTGCCGACCGGCTTCAGCAGCTGGGCGTCTGCCTGGTGCGACAGCGCCCATTCGATACGGCCCGGCGCCTCGGAGCCGATCAGCGCCACCATCGGCATCGGCGCCTCGCCTGGCTTCCATGGAAATTGTTCATCGAAGCCGAGATCGGCATCGAAGAAGACGAAATCCGCGACCAGGACCTCGGCCGGCAGTTCCGGCCAGCAGCCGACCGTCTCAAGCCCGATGGCCGACAATTGCCGCGTGATCGCCTGCACCGTCGGATGCGGACGATGCAGCACAAAGGCCCTGGCGCCGCCGAGATTCGGGATGCGTGGGACCTTGCTCACGACACCACTCTCAGGCGCGGGCGGCCGAATGTCTCGGTCCGGTCATAGCGGGACAGATAGGGATCGGGCGCGACGCCCTTGGTCACCGTGACGGTCTTGAACGCGGTGCCCTCGATGCGGCCGATCTGCACCGGCAAGGTCGCATGCTGGGTCTGCGGGTTGATGGAGATATCGCCCAGCGGCGTTCGGAACGAGGTTCCGGCAAAGGCCTGGGGCAGATCCGTCCATTGCGCATCGGGATTGCGGACGAGAATTTCGGCAAGCGTCCGCACCGAGGCATAGGCCGCCGCCTCGAAGGACGAGGCTGGCATGACGGAGGGCGCCGAGCCCCCATGGCGATCCGTTGCCAAGGCATCGTGAAAGTAAGGTCCGACGGAAAGGTGACCATTGCCCGCCCCGTTGAGCGCCGGCAACTCGCATTCGGTGAGATTGCAGGACAGGATCGGGCAACGCTCCGGCCTGAAATGCGGGTCGCGTTCGGCGAGTTCGGCATAGGCCGCGATGAAGGCGTAGGACGAAGAGCCGATCAGATTGTTCAGGACGAAATCCGGCCGGGTCGCCTGGATCTCGGCGATCAGCCTGGAAACATCGATCTCGCCGAGCGGCAGATAGCGCTCGCCCAAAACCTTGCCGCCGGCGTCGGCGATCAGGTCGCGGGCGACACGGTTGGTCTCCCAGCCCCAGATGTAGTTCGAACCGAGCAGGAAGCCGTCGGCACCGAAGCGCGGCACGACATAGGCCAGCAGCGGGACGAGATGCTGGTTTGGGCAGGCGTGCATATAGACGACATGCTCGTTCGCTTCGAAGCCCTCATAGGGACAGGCATACCAGAGCGTGCCGCCGGCGCGCTCCAGGATCGGAATGACCTCCTTGCGGCTCCACGAGGTGATGCAGCCGATGATGTGGCGCGCGCCGCTGTTGGCGAGAATGTCGGCACAGCCTGTCGCGTAGCCATCGATATTGCCTTGCGGGTCGCGCTCGACCGGAACGAATTCGATCGGGCTGGCGGGATCGGCGTTGACATCGGCGATGGCCGTCATCGCACCCGAACGGCAGGATTCGGACAGCAGGCGGTAGTTGCCCGACCGCGAGTAAAGGATGCCGATCTCGATACGCCGTCTCAAGCAAATCCCCAAAAATAACAATGCCCCGCAGCCGCCGCCGCGGAAGGCGAGGCATACGAGGCATTTTTGCCGTCCGGCGATCAGGGCCGGTATTTTCCTCGTTAGAGCGAGGTGCGTCCACTTGGACGCACAAAGTACGCTCTAACACCTTGAATCTACGCATCGCGCTTTCCGAAAATCGAGTTCGATTTTCGGGCCGATGCGATAACGTATTCGGTACGGCGGGTCAGTCAAGCGGGAAAATGGCGGCGTTGTGCAATGCACGCGGCAAGGCGTCTGTGCTCGCATTGGCAGAATCTTTGAGAGAATATTCCCGGCTTTGCATTTGGCGCGAAACACGGTTCTTTGATCTAATCATCAGCATTTCCGATGATGCTGACAAGGCTTCGCATTCCGCCTAGCCGAAATGATTTAAAAAACGACGGGATTGATCATGTCAAAGGGCAACAACACTTTTATTCCATCCCTTTCTGCAACTATAAACCGACGCTCAGGTCTTGCATTACTTGTCGCTTCGGCTGTCGCAATTGTGGGTCTGGCACCCAATCCGTCATTCGCCGAGGAAAAGAAGGCGATCAAGGTCGGCATCATCAGCGGCGAGGACGAGGACGTCTGGCGCGTCGTCACCGCGCAGGCGGCCGAGAAAGGGCTGACGATCGAGACCGTGGTATTCAACGACTACACCCAGCCGAACGAAGCGCTCGAGCGCGGCGAAATCGACGCCAACGCCTTCCAGCACCAGCCCTATCTCAACAATCAGATCAAGACGCAGGGCTATCATATCGTGCGCGTCGGCTATACCGGCGTCTGGCCGATCGGCCTCTATTCCAAGAGATACGCCAAGGTGGCCGAGCTGCCCGAGGGCGCGGTGATCGGCGTGCCGAACGATCCGTCCAATGAAGGCCGAGCGCTGCGCGTGCTGCAGAACGAGGGCCTGATCAAGCTGAAGGACGGCACCGGCATTCTCGCCACCACCGCCGATATTTCCGAGAATGCCAAGAAGGTGGTGATCAAAGAGCTCGACGCCGGCATTGTCGGGCGCTCGGTGGAAGACCTCGACGCGGCCGTGGTCAACACGGATTGGGCGCTGAAAAGCGGCCTCACCCCCGAAAACCGCATCGCCCAGGAGCCGATTGCCGACAATCCATACCGCAACTTCATCGCGGTGAAGGCCGGCAACGAAAACGAACCCTGGGTAAAGACGCTGGTTGCCTCCTATCAGAACGAGGCGGTGAAGGCCGAGTTCGACAAGGTCTACAAGGGCACCGGCCTCAGCGCCTACTGATGAGCTCCTGATCCTCAGGTGTCAGAAGAGCGGTCCGCGTGCGAGCGCGGACCGCGATCGCATTTGCGGGATTGTCGAAACAGGAACTGACATGAACCAACATCTGTCCGCGACCGCCGACGCCGCGGTTCCAATCGGCACTTCCGATGTGCCTAGCGACGTCGTGCGTCTCGTCGAGCTGAAGCGCCGCTTCGGGGTAACGCCAGCGCTCGATGGCGTCTCGCTCACGGTGCGCAAGGGCGAGATCCTCGGCATCATCGGCCGCAGCGGTGCCGGCAAGTCGACGCTGATCCGCTGCCTGAACGGGCTGGAACGGCCGGATTCCGGCCAGGTCTTCATCGAAGGCCGCGAGATCAGCCGGCTCGGCGAGCGCGAATTGCAGCCGCTCAGGCGGCGCATCGGCATGATCTTCCAGCACTTCAACCTGCTGTCGGCCAAGACGGTCGAGGAAAATGTGGCGCTGCCGCTCAAGATCGAAGGCCGTCCGAGGGCCGAGCGCCTGGAGCGCGCGGCCGAGCTGCTCGCGCTCGTCGGCCTTTTGGAGAAAGCAAAAGCCTATCCGGCATCGTTGTCGGGTGGTCAGAAGCAGCGCGTCGGCATCGCCCGGGCGCTTGCGGCGCGTCCGGCGCTATTGCTCTCCGACGAAGCGACCTCAGCGCTGGACCCGGAGACGACGCGCTCGATCCTGGCGCTTTTGAAAGACATCAACCGGCAGCTCGGCCTCACCATCCTGCTGATCACCCACGAAATGGAGGTGATCCGCTCGATCGCCGCCCGTGTCGCGGTCATCGATGCCGGCCGCATCGTCGAGCAAGGCCCGGTCTGGTCGGTGTTTGCCGATCCGAAGTCGGCGATCACCCAGAGCCTGCTCGGTGGCATCCGGCCGCAATTGCCGGCCGAGATCCAAAGCCGGCTAACACGGACGGAAAGCGGCGAGGCGATCCTGAGGATCGACGTGGCGGGCGAGGCCGCGCGGCAGCCGCTTCTATCCGACCTTGCCGCTGCCGTGCCCGGCTCGTTCCGCCTCATCCATGGCGGCATCGACCATGTCCAGCAGCAGCCTGTCGGCACGCTGTTCCTGGCAGTGCCGGGCAATGACGCAAATCATCTAACGCGCGTGATCGCGTTCCTGAAAGCCCGCGATGCACGGGTGGAGGTGCTTGGCCATGTCGCCAATCCTGTTTGAGCTTCTCATCCGTTCGATCTGGGAAACGATCCTGATGACGGCCGCGTCAGGCCTCATCTCGCTGGTCTTCGGCCTGCCGCTCGGCCTGGCGCTGATCGCCACCGACCGCGGCGGCATCGCCGAGAGCCTGTGGGTGAACCGCGCGCTCGGCGCGGTGATCAACGGCTTCCGCTCGGTGCCGTTCATCATCCTGCTGGTGGCGCTGATCCCGGTGACGCGGCTGATCGTCGGCACCTCGATCGGCACCTGGGCGGCCATCGTGCCGCTGTCGATCGCGGCCACGCCCTACTATGCCCGCATCGCCGAAGTGTCGCTGCGCGAGGTTGACCACGGCCTGATCGAGGCGGCGCGCGCCATGGGCGGCAACCGCTGGACGATCATCCGAGAGGTGCTGGTGCCGGAGGCCCTGCCCGGTATCGTCGCCGGCTTCACGGTGACGCTGGTGACGCTGATCGGCGCCTCGGCCATGGCCGGCGCCATCGGCGCCGGCGGACTGGGCGACCTCGCCATCCGCTATGGCTACCAGCGCTTTGAGACCTCAGTCATGGTCGCCGTGGTCATCGTGCTGATCATCCTGGTTTGCGGTATCCAGTGGGCCGGCGACCAGCTGGTGGCCAGGCTGGATCACAGGGTGTGACAGCTAGGCCCTCAGCCTGACGCCGTCGGGATCGAAGAACGGCATCGGCGACACCACCGCTCGTGTCGGCTTGCCGTCGATGTCGATGCTGAGTTCGGTGCCGACGCTCGTGAAAGGCAGCCGCAGATGCGCGGTCGCCAGCACCTTGCCCAGGGAATAGCCGTGGTCGCTGTAAGTGACGACACCGGCATCCTCGCCATCGGCCAGAACCCTGGCATCTGTCGCGGCGGGCTTGTCGCCGTCGAGGATCAGGCCGGTCCAGCGTTCGTCGATGCCTGTGTCGCGCACTTTGAGCAGCGCCTCGCGGCCGACGAAATGGCCCTTGTCGAACTTGATCCAGCGGTCGAGCCCGACATGGAACGGCGTGCGCGTCTCATCCATATCGATGCCGTGCGCGGGATAGGCCTTCTCCAGGCCAAGCGTGAACATCGCCAGCACGCCATAGGGTTTCAGGCCGAAGTCCGCCCCTGTCCGCATCAGCGCGTCCCAGACGGAAGTCGCCTCGTCGGCCGGCACGAACAGCTCGAAACCGAGCTCGCCGGTCACGCCGGTGCGTGAAATCAGCACCTTCGTCTCGCCAACGCGCCCCGACGCGAACGACCAGCGCTTGAGGCCGTCCAGATCGGCATCCGAGACCAGCGTCTTCAACAATTCGCGCGAGCGCGGCCCCTGGATCGTCGGAAAGGCGACAGCCGCCGTGATGTCGGTGACATAGGCCTTTCGACCCTGCGCATGATGCAACAGCCAGGGCAGCATTTTGAGGCGATTGACCGAACCGGTGACCAGCATGAAGTGTTCCGGCCCGAGCCTGAACACGGTAAGGTCGTCCATGATGCCGCCATCCTCGCGACATACGGTCGAATAGCGGACCTGGCCGGGTTTCATCGCCGCGGCATCGTTGACGATGACATGGTTGACCAGGGCCTCGGCCTCCGGCCCCTTGATGTCCATCTTGCCCATGGTGCTGAGGTCCTGGACGCCGACATTCCTACGTGTGTTCAGGTGCTCGTCGGCAATGCCGGAATAATATTTCGCCGAGACGAAATCGCCGCCGACCCGACCCATCGTCGCGCCCTGGCCGACGATGCTGTTGTAGAAAGGGGATCGCCGTTCAGGCACCAAGGTCTCCATCACTCATTGCGGTTGTGAGACCGTTTCGAAAGTCGCCCTGGCGAGTCATCTGGTGGTGGTTTCGAGAACCGGAGCGCAGCGGACATTGGGGTCCGTGAGCACCGGAAGCGCAGAAAACGCCATTAGATGGCTGCCAGAGTAGAGTTTTCAAACAATCTCTCAGCTGCCGTAGACGTCGAAGGCGAAGTACTTGTCGTTGATTTCCTTGTATTTGCCATTGGCGCGCAGCGCGTCGATCGCGGCATTGAGCTTGTCGGTCAACTCCTTGTTGCCCTTCTGCAGCGCGATGCCGACGCCGGGCCCATGGATGGCCGGATCGGCGGTCAAGGTGCCGAGCAGCTTGCAGCAGGCGCCATCAGGCTTCTTCAGCCATTCGGTGAGGATGATCGAGCCATCCATCACCGCGTCGAGGCGGCCATTCACCATGTCGGCGCGGGCATCGTCGCCGGTCGGATAGGCCTTGACGGTCGAGCCGCTGTATTTCTGCTCGGCGAAATTCTGGTGGATCGTCGCGCTTTGCACGCCCAGCGCCTTGCCCTTCAGATCCTCGGGCGAGGTGCCTGTGATCGTCGAATCCTTCGGCACGGCAATGGCCGGCGGCGTCTGGTAGTATTTGTGGGTGAAGTCGACCTTCTCGGCGCGCTCGGGCGTGATGGTGATGTTGATGATGGCGTCGAACTTGCCGGCTTGCAGTGCCGGGATCGAGCCGTCGAAATCCTGCACGACGAATTCGCATTCGGTCTTCATCTCGGCGCACAGCGCCTTGCCGAGATCGACGTCGAAGCCGCCCAGCGTGCCGTCGGCATTGGCATAGTTGAAGGGCGGATAGGCGCCCTCGGTGCCGAGCTTGAGTTTCTTGTCCTGGGCAGAGGCGCCGCCGGTGGCGAGAGCCAGAGCGAGCGAAGCGGCAAGCACGAAACGACCGAAAAGACGCATGTTCCAGATCTCCGTTGATGGGCCAAGTCTACGGGCTTTTATGCCCCCGGCGGAGACTGAAACGACATGGCCTGCGGCGATCACGGCGCTGCAAGGCCGGTTTGGCAGCCTCGTCGATCAGCGCTATGCAGTTGTGCGCTTGCGCTTTGTCGCCGCGTTGTCGACCGCCAACCTGTCCGCAGACAGGGCAACGCCGAATTTCTCGGCGGCCTCCTCGGACGTATAATAGCCAAGCGCCACATCCTTCAGCACCAGATCGGCGTCGCGCTGGAATGGATCGCCATAGCCGCCGCCGCCTGGTGTGCCGACGCGCACGCGGTCGCCGACCTGCAGCGGGATGTCCTGCTCCTTGGACAAATGCGGCGGCACATGTTCCTCGCCGTTGCGGAACACGGTCACCGTGTTGACCGCGCCGTCCTTGCCGCCGAGCGCGCCTTGCGGCCCGAAACGGCCATGGTCCATGACGAAGGAGGCGCGGGCGTCGCCGCGCAGGATCTCGACCTCATAGGCGAGGCCGAAGCCGCCGCGGTGCCTGCCGGCACCGCCCGAGCCTTCGCGCAGGGCGTAGTGACGGTAGAGCACCGGAAAGGCCTGTTCCATAATCTCGACCGGCGGCGATTTGGAGATGCCGATGGTCGAGCAGCCATTGGTCAGGCCGTCATGGCCGGCATTGCCGCCATAGCCGCCGCCGGAGATCTGGTACATGACATAGTCGCGGCCGCGCGCCGGATCGTTGCCGCCGAGCGCGAAATTGCCGCTGGAGCCGGCGGGAGCGGCCGTCACCTTGTCCGGCAGCGCCTGCACCATGGCCGCAAATACAGCCTCGGCGATGCGCTGCGACACCTCGGCGGCGCAGCCCGACACCGGGCGTGGATATCTGGCGTCGAGGAACGTGCCTTCCGGGCGCTTGACGTGAAGCGGCTCGAAGGCGCCGGCGCTGATCGGCACATCCGGGAAAATATGACGCATGGCGAGATAGACCGAGGACAAGGTCGTCGCCAGCACGCTGTTCATCGGCCCGGCGCAAGGCTTCGACGAGCCGGCGAAATCGAAGCTCAGCGTGTCGCCCTTTTTTTCGACGGCCAGCGCAATGGTCAGCGGCTCATTCACCACACCGTCGGAATCGACAAAGGCTTTGGACCGGTAGATGCCGTCCGGAATGGCCGATATGTTGGCGCGCATCTGTTCGGCGGCGCGGCGGCGCAATTCGGTGATAGCCTCGACAACCGTTTCGTCACCGTAACGATCCAGGATTCCGTTGAGCCGGTCTTGGCCGATCAGCAGTGCCGCCGCTTGCGCGCGGATGTCGCCGATGCGCTGGTCGGCGACGCGGATGTTGGAGCAGATGATGGCGTAGATTTCGGGATCGAGCACGCCCTTCTTGAACAGTTTTACTGGCGGCAGCCGCAATCCTTCCTGTTCTACCGCTGTCGCCGAGGCGGAAAACCCGCCCGGCACCGAGCCGCCAATATCGGGCCAATGGCCGGTGTTCGACAGCCAGCAGAAAATCTTGCCGTCCCGGTAGACCGGCATGGCAAAGCGCACGTCCATCAGATGGGTGCCGCCGAGATAGGGATCGTTGACGATGTAGATGTCGCCCGGCTCGGGCGGCAGGCAGCGGCCGTCGGCGATCATCTCGATCACCGTTCTGGTCGAATATTGCATGACGCCAACGAACACCGGCAGGCCCTGCGAACCTTGCGCGATCAGCGAGCCGTCGACGGCCGAATAGATACCGTCGGAGCGGTCATTGGCCTCGGCGATGACAGGTGAGAAAGCGGCGCGCGAGAAGGTCAGGTCCATCTCGTCGCAGACCTGCTGCAGCGCCGCCTGGAGGACCGAAAGCGTAATAGTGTCGAGCTTTTCCATCTCAGGCCTCGCCAATGTCGATGACGATGTTGCCGTCAGCGTCTGAGCGCGCCCTGTCGCCGGGTTCGAGCACGGTGGTAGCGTCCATCTGTTCGAGGATCGCCGGCCCTTCGATGACGGCGTCGAGCGGTAACTTCTCCCTGCTGTAGACCGGCGTGTCGTGCCAGCGTCCGCCATACCAGACCGGCCTGACCTCGCGCCGCGCCTCGTCGAGGGTTTTGGCGCGCCCTGCCGGGTCGATCAGTCGCGACAGGTCGATCGCCGGCCTGACGCCGGTCACCGAGGTGTTGAGATTGACCAGATTGGCGCGGATTTCCGGCAGCTCGACCTTGAAGCGGGCGAAATATGCCTTTTCGAACAGCTGCTGCAATTCGTGCCGGGTCACCGAGGACGACGGCAGCGGCACGTTGATGATGTGGGTCTGGCCGAGGAACTGCATGTCGGCGGAATGCGTGACGCGGATCGTCTCCGGTTTCACCGCTTCCTTGCCGATCAGCTCCTCGCCTTCGTTTCGGTGCCGTTCCAATACAGAATGAAGCTGGGTTTCATCGAGTACCGACACCGGTTGGTTGACCGTGTTGACGAAGTCATGCCGGAGATCGGCGACGACGCAGCCCAGTGCGTTGGTGATGCCCGGCCGCGCCGGCACCAGCACTTTTGGCAGACCAAGCTCGCGCGCCAACGCTGTCGCGTGCAGCGGCCCGGCGCCGCCGAAGGCGAACAGCGCAAAATCGCGCGGATCGTGGCCACGCGACACCGAGACCATGCGAATGGCGCCGGCCATCTTCATATTGCCGAGCCGCAGCACCGCGCCGGCCGCCTCGACGCCGGACAGGCCGGTCGGCTTGCCTATCCTGTCCTCGAAAATGCCGGTGACGTGCTCCGATGTGACCGGGTTTTCGACCGCCAGCAGCTTCTTAGGCGCCAGCCGGCCCAGCACCAGATTGGCGTCGGTGATGGTCGGCTCCAAACCGCCGCGCCCGTAGCAGATCGGGCCGGGATTGGCACCGGCACTTTCCGGGCCGATCTGGATCAGGCCGGCCGCATCGACGCGGGCGATCGAGCCGCCGCCGGCGCCGACTGTGTGCACAGCCACCATCGGCACATGGATCGGCATGGCATATTCGATCTCGATCTCGTTCGACACGGCGGGCTCGGCATTGCGGATCAGCGCCACGTCGGTCGAGGTGCCGCCCATGTCGTAGGTGACGAGGTTTTCGAAGCCGGCGCGTTTTCCCGTATAGGCGGCTGCGATGACGCCGGAGGCCGGGCCTGACATGACGGTCTTAGCCGATTCACGTGTGACGAAGCGGGCCGAGATCATGCCGCCATTGCCGTTCATGATCAGGAAGTCGCGGGCATAGCCCTTGGCCGCCAACTCCTTGCGCAGTCTTTCGACATAGCGTTCGAGGATCGGCTGCACCGAGGCGTTAACCGAAGCCGTCACCCCGCGCTCGAATTCGCGCGCTTCCGACAGCAGCGCATGGCCCGTCGTGATGTAGCCGTTCGGCCAGAGTTCGGCGGCGATCTCGGCGGCGCGCCGCTCATGCGCGGGGTTGGCGTAGGAATGCAGGAAATGGATGACGAGGGATTCGCAGCCGGCGGCGATCAGCTGTGACACCGCCGCACGCATTTCGGCCTCGTCGAGCGCAATCCGCACCGCGCCCGAGGCCTCGACCCGCTCCGACACTTCGAGCCGGAGGTTGCGAGGAATGATGGGCACGAATGTGCCCGTCATGCCATAGGGCTGCGGCCGGGTCCGCCGGCCAAGCTCGATCACGTCGCGAAAGCCGCGCGTGGTGATCATGCCGGTCCTGGCCAATCGGCGCTCGAGCACGGCATTGGTGGTGGTGGTCGTGCCATGCACGATGAGATCGATGCGGTCGATCGGAAAGCCGGTGACACCGAGCGCCGAAACGACCCCGAAGGCCTGGTTGTCGACCGTGGTCGGGGTCTTGGCAATATGCACCCGGCCACCGTCTCGGCCGTCGATCAGAAGCAGGTCGGTAAAGGTTCCGCCGACATCGATGCCGGCGACGACGCTGCCCAGGGAATCCAGCGTCTGCGCCGAAAAATTCTCTTTCATTGTCGAAACCCGAAATGCCCGGACTACTTATATGTCTCAGTTTGGAAAGGTGTTTCAAGGTAGCATCTTGACGCAAATATCGTTTGTATACTAATAAATTCCGGACACAAGAGCTTACCGCTTCGGAGTGTGCAAACGGCACGCTGGAACCTGACCGGTTCGGGCGCGCAGGAGAGGGTTTGGCGTCAGCGCGCCAGAAGGTTGGATTTGATGAACACCACATCCGCGTTCAACACCGCCGGCGCCCGCCCGCTGCAGTTTCCGATTCCGGCCAATGTCTATGCCGAAACGGTCGTCTCGGTGAAGCACTATACCGACCGGCTGTTTTCGTTCCGCATCACCCGGCCGCAGTCGCTGCGCTTCCGCTCCGGCGAGTTCGTCATGATCGGCCTGCCCAATGCCGAGAAGCCGGTCTACCGTGCCTACTCGGTCGCCAGCCCGGCCTGGGACGACGAGCTGGAATTCTTCTCGATCAAGGTGCCGGACGGCCCGCTGACTTCCGAATTGCAGAAGATCCAGGTCGGCGACACCGTCATCATGCGTCAGAAGTCGACCGGCACGCTGGTGCTCGACGCGCTGACCCCGGCCAAGCGCCTGTTCATGATCTCGACCGGCACCGGCATCGCTCCCTTCGCCAGCCTGCTGCGCGACCCAGACACCTATGAGAAATTCGAGCAGGTCATCCTGACCCACACCTGCCGCGACAATGCCGAACTCACCTATGGTCAGGAACTGGTCGCGGCGCTGGAGAACGATCCGTTGATCGGCGAACTGACAGGCGGCCGCGTCACGCTCTACAATTCGACGACACGTGAAGAGTCCGAGCGCATGGGCCGCATCACCGCGCTGATCGGTTCCGGCAAGTTCTACAGCGATCTCGGCATCGACAAGCTCAACCCCGAGACCGACCGCATCATGATCTGCGGCTCGATGCATATGCTGAAGGACGTCAAGGAACTGGCCGAGAGCCTCGGCTTCCAGGAAGGCTCACTGCATCATCCGTCGAGCTTCGTCGTCGAGCGCGCCTTCGTCGGCTGAGACGCCGGGGCGGTTCGGCGCCTGTCTCGTTCAGAATCGGGTTTTGACCGTACGGTCAAAAACCTGCTGCTTTTGCCGCCTTTTTCAACTATGACCGCTTGAAAGACTCGTGAAGCGCTGCTTCGCGGGCTATCTTCAGCGCAAGTCGTTGAACGAAAGGGCAGGAGATGAGCAGCACAATCCGCGACGCCGATCTCGGCGCGTCCAAGGTCACGCCGTTGCCGGCGCGTATCGCCGCCAACACACCGGCGCCGCAGACTCGTGGCGTTGCCCGCAATCCCGGCATGCGGCTCGACCTCGGCTTCATGGAATCGGTGCGCAGCGTCAACCGTTCGGCGCTGGAACGCCGCGTCGCCAGCCTGACCAAGCGGCGCTCGATCAAGGCCGACAACCAGGCGGCCTGGCTGCTGCGCGCCGTCGCCTGCATGGACCTGACGACGCTGAATTCCAACGACACCGAGGAACGCGTGCGCCGGCTTTGCGCCAAGGCGATCAACCCATTCCGCCGCGACATCGTCGAAGGCCTGGGTACAGCGGGCGAAACCATCCGGCCGGCGGCGGTCTGTGTCTATCATCCCTTCGTCGCCACCGCCGTAGAAGCGCTGCGCGGCACCGGCATCCATGTCGCCGCCGTTTCCACCGCTTTCCCGCACGGCCTCGCACCGCTGTCGACGCGCCTGCAGGAAATCGAGGCCTCTGTGAGGGATGGCGCCGACGAGATCGACGTCGTCATCCCGCGCGGCCTGGTTTTCGGCGCCAAATGGCAAGAACTCTATAACGAGATCGTTTCGATGCGTGCCGCCTGCGGCGAGGCCCATCTCAAGGTCATTCTCGGCACCGGCGATCTTGCCACGCTGCGCAATGTCATGCTGGCCTCCATGGTGGCGATGATGGCGGGGGCGGATTTCATCAAGACCTCGACCGGCAAGGAAAGCGTCAACGCCACGCTGCCGGTCGGTCTCGCCATGGTGCGCGCCATCCGCGCCTATTTCGGGGAGACCGGCTATCTCATCGGCTTCAAGCCGGCCGGCGGCATCTCGACGGCGAAAGCCTCGCTCGATTGGTTGGTGCTGATGAAGGAAGAGCTGGGCCGGCCTTGGCTGGAGCCCGAGCTGTTCCGCTTCGGCGCCTCAAGCCTGTTGACCGACATCGAACGCCAGCTCGAGCACCATCTGACTGGCCATTATTCGGCCAATCACCGCCACGCGATGGCGTGAAACCCCCACCCCGATCGGCTTTGCCGATCGACCCTCCCCACAAGGGGGAGGGTGAAGGAGGCACCACATGAACATTCTCGAACGCTATCACGCCATGGAATACGGCCCGGCGCCGGAGGCGCGCAACGAGGCCGATGCCTGGCTGGCCGGACGCGATTTTTCGAAGGCGCTGTTCATCGGCGGTGATTGGAAAGCAGCCACAGGCGGCAAGACCTTCGAGACCAGCGACCCCTCCTCGAGCAAACTCCTGGCCAAGGTGTCGGATGCCGGCGCCGCCGATATCGACGCCGCGGTTTCGGCCGCGGCCAAGGCGCTGTCGAAATGGAGTGCCAGCACCGGCTACAGCCGAGCGAAAGTGCTCTACGCCATCGGCCGCGCCATGCAGCGCCACCAGCGCCTGTTCGCGGTACTGGAATCGATCGACAATGGTAAGCCGATCCGCGAAAGCCGCGACATCGACGTGCCGCTGGCCATCCGCCATTTCATCCACCATGCTGGCTGGGCGCAGGCGCTGGACAGGGATTTTCCCGGTCACAAGGGCGTCGGCGTCGTCGGCCAGATCATTCCGTGGAACTTCCCGTTGCTGATGCTGGCCTGGAAGATCGCGCCCGCGCTTGCCGCCGGCTGCACGGTGGTGCTGAAGCCGGCAGAATTCACGCCGCTCACCGCCATCCTGTTCGCCGAGATCTGCGAACGCTCAGGCGTGCCGAAAGGGGTCGTCAACATCGTTCAGGGCGGGCCGGAGGCGGGCGCGGCCATCGTCAACCATCCAGGTATCCAGAAGATCGCCTTCACCGGCTCTTCGGAAGTCGGCAAGATCATCCGGAAAGACACCGCGGGGTCCGGCAAAAAACTGTCGCTGGAACTTGGCGGCAAGTCGGCCTTCGTCGTCTTCGAGGACGCCGATCTCGACAGCGCCGTGGAGGGACTGGTCGACGGCATCTGGTTCAATCAGGGCCAGGTCTGCTGCGCCGGGTCGCGGCTGCTGGTGCAGGAGGGCATCGCGGATGCCTTCATCGCCAAGGTCAAGGTGAGGATGAGCCGGCTGCGCGTCGGCAGCCCGCTCGACAAGAACACCGATATCGGTCCGCTGGTCGATTTGAGCCAGCTCGACCGCGTCAAGGGTCTGGTCGCGGAAGGGGCGAAACAGGGCGCCGTCTGCTGGCAGCCGGACGCGGCACTGCCGTCTTCCGGCTATTACCATCTGCCGACACTTGCCACTGGCGTTTCGCCGGCTAATATCCTGGCTCAGGAAGAGGTGTTCGGGCCGGTGCTCGCCACCATGACCTTCCGCAACACCGAGGAAGCGATCGAGCTTGCCAACAACACACGCTACGGGCTGGCGGCCTCGGTGTGGAGCGAGAATGTCAACCTCGCTCTGCATGTGGCGCCGCAATTGAAGGCCGGCGTCGTCTGGATCAACGGCACCAACATGTTCGATGCAGCTTGCGGCTTCGGCGGTTACCGTGAGAGCGGTTTTGGCCGCGAAGGCGGGCGCGAGGGCATGTTCGAATATTTGTCAGTGAAACTGCCGCTCGGCCCGGTCATCAAGCCGGCAGCGAGTTCTGCCCAGCCTGTCGATCAGGCGGAAGGCGACGCCATCGACCGCACGGCGAAACTGTTTATCGGCGGCAAGCAGGTCAGGCCGGACGGCAACTATTCGATTGGCATTGCCACCGCCAAGGGCAAGCTTGCCGGCGAAGTCGGTCTCGGTAACCGCAAGGACATCCGCGATGCCGTTGCTGCAGCCCGCGCCTGTAAAGGCTGGCCGGAGGCAACCGCCTATAACAGGTCCCAAGTGCTTTACTATCTGGCCGAGAACCTCTCTGGCCGTGCCGATGAATTCACGACGCGTCTCGCCGAACTCACCGGCGCCGCCGCCAAGGTGGCGCGTGAAGAGGTCGAGCAGTCGATCGAGCGGCTGTTCCTCTATGCCGGCCTTGCCGACAAGTTCGAAGGCCGCGTGCATCAGCCGCCGGCCCGCGCGGTCACGCTGGCTTTGCACGAGCCGGTCGGCGTCGTCGGCATCGTGGCGCCGGACAATGCGCCACTACTCGGATTGATCTCGCTGCTGGCGCCGGCGCTTGCCATGGGCAACACCGTGGTGGCCGTGCCTTCGGAAAAATACCCGCTGCTTGCCACCGATCTCTATCAGGTGATCGAGTATTCCGACGTCCCGGCCGGCGCCATCAACATCGTTACCGGCCGCAGCGCGGAGCTCGCCGGCGTGCTGGCCAAGCACGACGATGTCGACGGGCTCTGGATCTTCGCCGATGCCGAGACCTGCGCCAAGGCGGAAGCCGACTCCATTGGCAATCTGAAACGCGTCTGGACCGGCAATGGCCGTAGCCTCGACTGGGCTTCGGCTGACGCGGCAGGCGAAGCCTTGCTGCGCCGTGCGGTCGAGGTCAAGAACGTCTGGGTGCCCTACGGCGATTGAGAGTTTCGGAGTTTGATTGTGATCGTGTTCGGGCTTGACGCCCGCATGCGTGTTCTTTAACGAGAAAAAACATTTTTACCAGTGAACTGACAAAGGCACAGGCTGCATGATAGCGCCTGACTGGCACATGACGGCCTGGCTGTCCGCCGATAGATGCGGATGACCCGAGCGGGCGAGGAGAAAAGCATGGCGGATCTGGCAGGCAAGGTCGTTGTCGTCACGGCGGCGGCGCAAGGTATTGGTCGGGCGAGCGCGCTGGCTTTCGCCAAGGCAGGCGCCGTGGTGCACGCCACCGACATCAACGAGGCGCTGCTCGCCGAACTCGGCAAGACATCAGGGATCAAGACCCGCAAGCTCGACGTGCTGAACGATGAGGCCGTCAACACCGCCTTCGCCGAGATCGGCGTCGTCGACGTGCTGTTCAACTGCGCCGGCTTCGTCCATTCGGGCTCGATCCTCGAGATGAAGGATGCCGATCTCGATTTTGCGTTCAACCTCAATGTGCGCGCGATGATCCGTACCATTCGCGCCGTGCTGCCGGGCATGCTGGAGCGTGGCGATGGATCGATCGTCAACATGTCTTCGGTCGCCGGCGCCGGCAAAGGTGTCCCCAACCGTTTCGCCTATGGCGTCACCAAGGCCGCGGTCATCGGCCTGACCAAGGCGATTGCCGCCGACTATGTCGGCAAGGGCATTCGCTGCAACGCGATCTGTCCGGGCACCGTCGAGAGCCCTTCGCTGCAGGACCGCATGCATGCGCAGGGCGATTATGAGGCGGCCCGCGCCGCCTTCATTGCCCGTCAGCCGATGGGCAGACTGGGGACGCCCGAGGAAATCGCCGATCTCGCCGTCTATCTCGCCGGCGCCACCTATACGTCGGGGCAGGCTTATAATATCGACGGTGGCTGGTCCATCTGAGAGGCCTCTGATCACAATCAGGAGAAAAATTCTATGAAACTGCTGCGCTATGGCGAGGCGGGTAGCGAACGCCCCGGCCTCATCGATGCGGATGGGACGATCCGCGACCTCTCCGCCCATGTCGCCGACATCGCCGGCACTGCGCTCCATCCGGCCTCGCTGGACATGCTGTCGAAGCTCGACGCGAAATCGCTGCCGGCGGTTTCCGGTAGCCCGCGCATCGGCGCCTGCGTTGCCGGCACCGGCAAGTTCATCTGCATCGGCCTCAACTATTCCGACCACGCCGCCGAAACCGGTGCCACCGTGCCGCCGGAGCCGATCATCTTCATGAAGGCAAGCTCGGCCATCGTCGGGCCTGACGACGACGTGGTGATCCCGCGCGGCTCGGTCAAGACCGACTGGGAGGTCGAGCTTGGCGTGGTCATCGGCAAAACCGCCAAATATGTCAGCGAGGCGGATGCGTTCGATTATGTCGCCGGCTACTGCGTCGCGCATGACGTGTCCGAGCGCGCTTTCCAGGCCGAGCGGCAGGGCCAGTGGACCAAGGGCAAGAGCTGCGACACGTTCGGGCCGATCGGGCCGTGGCTGGTTACCAAGGACGAGGTGAAGGACCCGCAGAACCTGCCAATGTGGCTGAAGGTCAACGGCAAGATGATGCAGAACGGCTCGACCAAGACCATGGTCTATGGCGTCGCCTACCTCGTTTCCTATCTCAGCCAGTTCATGTCGCTGCACCCGGGCGACATTATTTCGACGGGCACACCGCCTGGCGTCGGGCTGGGCATGAAGCCACCAGTGTTCCTGAAGGCCGGCGACGTGGTTGAGCTGGGTATCGAAGGCATGGGTACGCAGAAGCAGACGTTTAGGGCTGACATCTGAGCGCAAATCTTCCCTTCTCCCACAAGGGGAGAAGGACAGGCCGCGCTACTTCAGCACCTTGCCATCGGCGCCAAACCGATAGGTCTTCGCCGGATCCGGCGTCGCGTAGAGCGTCGCGCCGGGTTCGGCATTGTAGACGCCGAAGATGCGCACGGTGATCAGCCCGGCCTTCTCGCAGTCGAGATAAAGATTGGTGTCGGCGCCGAGATGCTCGGCGTGCACCACCGTGCCCTTCCAGGTGCCGGATTTCGGATCGACGGTCAGATGCTCCGGGCGGACGCCGATGGTCTTGGCCGTCTCGCCGAGCCTGGCGCCATCGACGAAATTCATCTTCGGCGAGCCGATGAAACCGGCGACGAATTCATTGGCCGGCGAATTGTAAAGCTCCATCGGGCCACCGATCTGCTCGATCCTGCCGGCGTTGAGCACGACGATCTTGTCGGCCAGCGTCATCGCCTCGACCTGGTCGTGGGTGACATAGATCATCGTCGCTTTCAGCCGGCGATGCAGCTGCGCGATCTCCAGTCGCGTGTTGACGCGCAGTGCAGCGTCGAGATTGGACAAAGGCTCATCGAAGAGAAAGAGCTTGGGCTCACGCACTACGGCGCGGCCGATGGCGACACGCTGGCGCTGGCCGCCGGAGAGCTCCGCCGGCCGCCTCGAGAGATAGGGCTCCAGCGACAGCATGGAGGAGGCTATGCCGATGCGGCGCTCGATCTCGGCCGCCGGCGTACCGGCCTGCTTCAGGCCGAGGCCCATGTTGTTCTTCACTGTCAGATGCGGGTAGAGCGCATAGGTCTGGAACACCATGGCGATGCCGCGTTTGGCCGGCGGCGTGGCGGAGACGTCCTCGCCGTCGATAACGACGCGGCCCGAAGTCGAATCCTCCAGTCCGGCAATGACCCTGAGCAGGGTCGACTTGCCACAGCCCGACGGGCCGACGAAGACGACGAACTCGCCATCCGTCACTTCGAGGTTGATGCCCTTCAGCACCTCGACCGGCCCAAAGGCCTTCTTCACATTCTCGATGTTCAGCGAGCCCACAATATCGTTCCTAGCTTAGAGTTTGACGGCGGCGCCACTGCGCACGCTCTCGTCGGCGGCAAGGCAGACGGCGAGCGACTTGACCGCGTCATCCATATGCCTGGTGAGATCCAGATCCTCACGGATCGCCTTCAGCACAAAGGCCTGTTCGAGGTCGCAAAGATCCTGATGGCCAGGTTCGCCTGCCATCGACAGCATCTCGTCAGGCCTGGCGAACTTGCCATCAGCGCCGGTCGCGGCACTGTGCAGGCGGATGGTCGAGGTCTTGGTGTGAGTGTCGATGTCATCGGACCTGACACCCTCCTTCATGACGATCGACACGCAGCCATTCGGCGAGATGACATCCTTCACGAAGAAGGCCGTCTCCGAAATCATCGGTCCCCAGCCGGCTTCGTACCAGCCGACGGAACCGTCATCGAACAGCACCTGCAGATGGCCGTAATTGTACATTGAAGGCGCGACCTCATCGGTCAGCCGCACCCCCATGCCGCGCACCTCGACCGGCCTGGCGTCGGTGATCTGCAGCATCACGTCGAGATAGTGCACGCCGCAATCGACGATCGGCGACGTCGTCTGCATCAACTGCTTGTGCGTCTCCCAGGTATGGCCGGAGGATTGCTGGTTGAGGTTCATGCGGAAGACGTAGGGGCCGCCGAGTTTGCGCGCCTCGGCAATCAGCCTGATCCAGGACGGGTGATGGCGAAGGATGTAGCCTATCACCAGTTTCCGGCCATTGGCCTTGGCCGCCGCGACGACGCGCTTTGCATCGGCGACGGTGGTTGCCAGCGGCTTTTCGACGAAGACGTGGCAGCCCGCCTCGAACGCCTTCACCGCATAGTCGGCATGGCTGTCGGAATAGGTGGCGATGCAAGCGACATCGGGCTTCTCGTCGCGCAGCGCCTCGTCGAAGGAACGCCGGATGCCGTAGCCGGAAAGGCCGGCGGGCAACGGCACGTCGGAACGGTTGACGAGTGCGGCAATCTCGAAGCCCGGATTGCTGTGATACGCCAGCGCATGGCTGCGGCCCATATTGCCAAGGCCGGCGACGACGACGCGAAGAGGCTTTTGCGAACTCACTTGACGGCTCCGGAAGTAATGCCGCGGATCAGCTGCCGCGAGAAGATGACGTAGAGGATCAGCACCGGCATGATCGCCAGCGACAGCGCTGCCAGGATCGCGTTCCAGTTGGTGACGAACTGGCCGAGGAACAGCTGCGCACCGAGCGTCACCGTCTTTGTCTCTTCCGAGGGCGCCAGGATCAGCGGGAACCACAGATCGTTCCAGATCGGGATCATGGTGAAGACGGCGACCGTCGCCATCGATGGCCTGACCAGCGGCAGCACCAGCCGGAAGAAGATGGTGTATTCGGACAGTCCATCGATGCGGCCGGCATTCTTCAGATCGTCGGATACCTGCTTCATGAATTCCGACAGGATGAACACGGCCAACGGCAGGCCTTGCGCGGTGTAGACGAGGATCAGCGCCGTCAGCGTGTTGACCAGCCCGCTCGCCACCATCAATTGCAGGATGGCGACGGTGCCGAGGCGGATCGGGATCATGATGCCGAGCGCGAGATAAAGCCCCATCATCGTGTTACCGCGGAAGCGGTATTCCGACAGCGCGAAAGCGGCCATGGCACCGAACAACAACACGAAGAACAGCGAGGCGACGGTCACCACAAGGCTGTTCTGGAAATAGTGGATGAAATCGCCCTGGCCGATGACCGTGGTGTAACCGATCAGGTCGAAGGTTTTCGGCGTCGGCGGCGTCAGCGGCGCGCCGAAGATGCCCGCGCGAGACTTGAACGAATTCATGATCACGATGATCACCGGGAACAGCGCGATCACCGTGTAGGTCAACAGGATCGCGTGGGCGCCGATGGTGCGGGGTAGCGAACGGGTCGCGGTGCTCATCTTTCGCCCCTTCAGAACTGATAGCGACGCAGGCGCGTCTGGATGAGGAAGAGGTAGACGCAGACGCCGCCGAGGATGATCAGGAACATCATGGTGGCGATCGCCGAGCCCATGTTGGGGTCGCCGATTTGCAGCTGGAAGCCGAAGAAGGCGCGGTAGAGGAAGGTGCCGAGGATGTCGGTCGAATAGTTCGGACCGGCCAGCGCGCCTTGCGCGGTGTAGATCAGGTCGAACGCGTTGAAATTGCCGACGAAAGTCAGGATCGAGATGATGCCGATCGACGGTAGGATCAGCGGCAGCTTGATCTTCCAGAATTGCGACATGCCGGTGATGCCGTCGCATTCGGCCGCCTCGATCACCTCCTCGGGGATGGACAGCAGCGCTGCATAGATCAGCATCATCGGGATGCCGACGAACTGCCAGACCGAGATCAGGCTGAGCGTGGTCAGCGCATACTGCTCCTTGCCCAGCCACGGCGTGAACAGGCTTTTCAGGCCGACAAGATCCATCAGGTTCGGCGCCACGCCCCATAGCGGCGACAGGATCAGCTTCCAGGCGAAACCGACGATGACGAAGGACAGGATGGTCGGCACGAAGATGGCCGTACGGTAGAATGCGGCGAAGCGCAGCCTCGGGCTGGACAGGAGTGCCGCCAGCATAACGCCGATCGGGTTCTGCACCAGCATGTGGATGATGAAGAACCAGACATTGTTCCTGAGCGCATTCCAGAAGCCCACGGACCAGTTGGGGTCACCGAACAGCGTGCGGAAGTTTGCCAGTCCCACGAAGACCTGGGACTGGTCTATGTTGCGGAACAAGGAGAGCTGTAGCGTGCCGGCCAGCGGCAGGATCATGATCGCCGTATAGACCAGCACCGCCGGCGCCAGAAAGACGCCGATATGCCAGCGGAACGGTCGTTTCGATGCTGCGGCCATGAGTTCGGTCCCCGACGTCTCTCGGTTCCAAATGGTGTGATGCTAGATGATGCCTCGATGCATTGCCCGAATGTCCTCCCTATGCGGGAAGGACCAAGGCTTGCGACAGGTCAGCCAGCCTTTCCCCACAAGGGGAGGGTAAGGCCGAGAGGCGGTGCCGACAATCGCAATCTCAAAACCGGTGCAATCTGAATACCGGCCGGGCATGTGCCCGGCCGGTCCGTTGCCTGAGCTCTTACTTCGCCGGCTTGTACCAGCTGTCGAGACCGTCCTGCAGTTTCTTGGCGGCGGCTTCCGGCGTATCGGTGCCGTTGATGACGTTGGCCGATTCAACCCACGTCTCGTTTTCGAGGTTCGGCGTACCGCGGCCCAGGATCTGGTAGGTTGAGCGGATCGTCGACTTGCACTTGCCGCGCCAGGAGACGAATTCCTGCGCCAGCGGGTCTTCCATCTTCACCGGCGTGTTGTTCAGGCTGAAGAAGCCCGGCAGCGCGTTGGCGTAGATGGCGGCGAAGTCAGGCGAAGCGACCCAGGACAGGAAGGTCTTGGCCGCATCGGCATTCTTCGAAGCCGCATTCAGACCCATGCCGATGTCGGTGTGGTCGGAGATGTAGCAGGTGTCGCCGGCCTTCTCGACCGGCGGTGGGAAGGCGCCCATCTTGAACTGCGCCTGGGTGTTGAACAGCGCGATCTCCCACGAGCCGGCCGGGTAGATGGCGGCGCGGCCGAGCGTGAACAGGTTCTGGCTGTCCGGATAGGTCTGAGCCTCGAAGCCGTCGCCAAGATAAGGCTTCCACTTGGCAAGTTCTTCATACGGCGCGACCCAGTCCTTGTCGGTCAGCTTCTGCTCGCCTTTGATCAGCGCTGTCCGGCCATCCTCGCCTTTCCAGTAGTTCGGGCCGATGTTCTGGTAGCCCATGGTGGCTGCTTCCCAGAGATCCTTGGTGCCCATCGCCATCGGGATGTAGGTGCCGTCAGCCTTGATCTTGTCGAGCGCGGCGAAGAATTCGTCGCGGGTCTCCGGCACCTTGATGCCGAGCTTGTCGAAGGCGTCCTTATTGTAGATGAAGCCGTGGATGACCGAGGCCATCGGGACGCAGAAGGTCGCCTTGCCATCGTCGGTCTGCCAAGCTGACTTGGCCACGGGGGAGAAGTTCTCCATGCCAGGCAGCGCCGACAGATCGGCGAGATTGCCCTTCTTGTAGAGTTCCAGCGACTTGTCGAAGGGGCGGCAGGTGATCAGGTCGCCGGCCGAGCCGGCGGCGAGCTTGGCACCCAGCGCGGCGTCATATTCGGTCGGCGCCGACGGCGCGAACACCACCTTGATGCCCGGATTCTTGGCCTCGAAAGCCGGGATCAGCTTGTCCTTCCAGATGGCAAGGTCGTCGCCGCGCCAGCTTTCGATGTTGAGGGTAACGTCGGCGGCATTCGCGACCCCGGCGAAGCCGAGAATGCTGGTGCCGAGAAGCAGTGCCGTCAATAGTTTCGTTGTCATGCTCAGTCTCCCTGTTGACCTTTTTCAGGTTCGGTTTTGATGAGAACAGGAGCATTGCGCCCCTTGCTCCCCTCGATCGCGGAAAGCGCCGGTCGCAGTTTCTGGCCGGTCCCTTCCAGTATCTTCTCGGCCGCATCGGCGCTGGCAGCACCGGCGGCGAGCAGAATGGCGGTCTTGACGGCGCCGCCGCTCTTTTCGAGCAGGCGCGCCGCATCGTCCCTGCCGCGCCCCGAGATGGCGGCGACGATGCGCGCAGCGCGGTCGCGCAGCTTGATGTTGTCGGCCATGAGGTTGACCATATAGCCGTCATGGACGTGGCCGAGATGGATGGCGGTGAGCGTCGACAGCATGTTGAGCGCGATCTTCTGGGCGGTGCCGGCGCCCATGCGCGTCGAGCCGGCGATCAGCTCCGGCGGCGTTTCGAGCAGGATGGCGACATCGGCCAGCCGCAACAGCGGCGCATCGCTGTTGTTGGCGATGGCGATGGTGGCAGCACCTCGCCTGCGCGCCTCCTCCAGCGCCCTGACCGCATAAGGCGTCGAGCCGCTGGCCGAAACGGCGATCAGGCAATCATCCTTGCCGATGCCGGCAGCGGCGACCGCGGCCGCGGCTTCGCCGGTATCGTCTTCGGGACCGCCGGCCAGCGTCTTGAAGGCTTCGTCGCCACCGGCGATCAGGATGGCGATGCGGTCGCGCTTGATGCCGAAAGTCCCCGGCAGTTCCAGCGCGTCGGCCAGCGCCATCAGGCCCGAGCTGCCGGCCGCCGCATAGGCGAGCTTGCCGCCGCCGTTCAGCCGGCCAGCGATGATCTCGGCCGCATCGGCTATTGCCGGAATGGCGCCGCGCACGGCCCTTGCGGCCTCGATCTGGGCATCGGCCAATGAGGAAAGGATGGCATCCGGAGCCTGGATATCCAGCCCCTCGGCATTCTGGTGATGCGCTTCGGTGCGCTTCTCGGCCATCCAATGTCCTCCAACTCACAAAACAATACCAAAAAAATACCACTTGTCCACACGCATTAACGAATTCGACGCTTGAGAATTGCCTTGCCGGCGAAATATCCAAATTTTTCAATCAAATACGCCTTAATCTTTTTGAAACGGAAATTAACCCTTGGCTATTGGTATTTTATTGGTATTATCCGCCCGGAGGAGAAATCGCGTGAATTTCGTGCTCGGCATCGATGGCGGCGGCACCAGCTGCAGGGCGGCCCTTGCGACAGCGGACGGCCGCGTCGTCGGCCGCGCCAAGAGTGGTGCGGCCAACATCCGCACGGACCTTACCGGCGCCAGAGCCAACATAGTCGATGCAGCGAGGCAGGCCTTTGCCGCCGCCGGCGAGGATCCGGAACTGATCCCGCAGACGCCGGCCATCCTTGGCCTGGCAGGCGCCAATGTCGGCACCTACAGGCAGCAGCTTGAAGCGGTCCTGCCGTTCAGCATCAGCCGCGTCGAGACCGATGCCGAGATCGCGCTCGAGGGTGCCGTCGGGTCCGGCGATGGCGCCATGGCCATCCTCGGCACCGGCACCGCCTACATGGCGCGCAAGGACGGCAAGTCGCGCGCTGTCGGCGGCTGGGGCTTCCAGGTCGGCGACCAGGGCAGCGGCGCCCGCATCGGCCGCGACCTGCTCGAACAGACGCTGCTCGCCTATGACGGCATCCGCCAGGGATCGCCGCTGACGCAGGCCATGCTCGCCATCTTCCGCAATAATCCCGAGGACGTGGTCGAGTTCACCACCAACGCCAAGCCGGGTGATTTCGGCGGCTTCGCGCCCAAGGTCTTCGACCACGCCGAAAAGGGCGACATTGTCGCCAACTGGATCCTCGACAAGGCGGTCGCCGATGTCGAGGCAGCGCTCGGCGTGCTCGATCTCTCCGATAACGCCCCGCTTTGCCTGCTCGGCGGGCTGGCGCCGCTCTACGCGCCGCGCCTGTCGGCGCGCTACCGGGCGCTGCTGAAGCCGCCGCTCGACGACGCGCTGGGCGGCGCCGTGCAAATGGCGGTACGTATTTTCGCGAGAGCGGAGGCGGCGCGATGAGCGAGGCTGCCGACCAGATCTTCGCCACGCTGAAGCAATCCTCGCAAAGCGGCGCGCCGCTCTATCTGCAGCTCAGAAAAAGCATCGAGGACGCCGTCAATCGCGGCCTGATCGGACCCGGCGACGCGCTGCCTTCCGAGCGCGACATCGCTAGCAAGGCCGATATTTCACGCGTCACCGTGCGCAAGGCGGTGCAGGATCTGGTCAAGGGCGGCATCCTCGTCCAGCGCCATGGCTCCGGCACTTTCGTTGCGCCGCGCATGGAGCGTGTCGAGCAATCGCTGTCGCGTCTGACATCTTTCACCGAGGATATGGCGCGGCGCGGCATGGCCGTGCGTTCGGCCTGGCTCGACCGCGGCCTCTATGCGCCCTCGCCCGATGAGATGATGGTGCTCGGCCTGTCGTCGAACGAGCTGGTGGCGCGTGTGGCGCGCCTGCGCATTGCCAACGACACGCCGCTGGCGATCGAACGCGCCGCGCTGTCGGCCAGCGTGCTGCCCGATCCGGCGGGGATAGGTTCCTCGCTCTATGCGGCGCTGGAATTGACCGGCCACCGGCCGGTGCGGGCGGTGCAGCGCATCTCCGCCGCCAATCTCGGCGACGACGACGCGCGCCTGCTGGAAGTGCCGCCCGGCATTGCCGGACTGCACATTGAGCGCATTTCCTATCTGGCGAGCGGCAAGGTGATCGAGTTCACCCGCTCCATCTACAGGGGCGACGCCTATGATTTCGTCGCCGAACTCCGGCTGAGCGGCCCGGGAGAAGAGAGCAGGCCATGAGCGCAACCAAGACCCATATGCGACGCGAGATCGAGGAGATCCCGGAGGCCACCGCCCGCCTGCTCGACGGTTCGGGCACCGTGCTGACCGAAGCCGGGCGCGGCATCCGCGAGCGCGACCCGCATTTCATCGTTACCGTCGCGCGCGGTTCGTCCGACCATGTCGCCACCTTCATGAAATATGCCGTGGAACTGACGGCCGGCCTTGCCGTCGCATCGGTCGGGCCGTCGATCGCCTCGATCTATGGCGCCAAACTCAGGCTCGCCGGCTCCGCTTGCCTTGCCATCTCGCAATCAGGCAAGAGCCCGGACATCGTCGCCATGGCGCGGGCGGCGAAGGCCGGCGGTTCGCTGACCGTCGCCATCACCAACACCGCCGATTCGCCGCTGGCGCGAGCCTCGGATTACGCCATCGATATCTTGGCCGGGCCTGAACGCAGCGTTGCGGCAACGAAAACCTTCGTCAATTCGGCGGTCGCCGGCCTCGCCTTGATGGCGCATTGCACCGGCGACGACAAGCTGCTCGCCGCACTTGCCCGCCTGCCGGAGCATTTCAGCAAGGCGATCGCTTGCGACTGGATGGCGTTGGCTGCAACGTTCGAGACGCCAAAATCGCTGTTCATCCTCGGGCGCGGTCCGTCTTCGGCGATCGCCAACGAGGCGGCGCTGAAGTTCAAGGAGACCTGCGCCATGCATGCCGAGGCCTATAGCGCGGCCGAAGTCATGCATGGCCCATTGGCGCTGGTCGGGCCTGGCTTTCCGGTGCTGGCGCTCGCCGCCCGCGATGCTTCCGAGCCGTCGGTCGCCGAGGCTGCGGACGCTTTGGCGGGCAAGGGTGCGGCCGTCTTTGTCACCTCGGACAAGGCAAAGGTTGCCCAGCACCTGCCGCATGTCGCCACCGGCCATCCACTGACCGACCCGCTGACGCTGATCGTGTCCTTCTATGGCTTCGTCGAGGCCTTTGCCCGCCATCGCGGCCTCGACCCGGATCTGCCGCCCAATCTGCGCAAGGTGACGGAAACAGTATGAGCGGCCGTTTTGCCCTGACTGGCGCCCGGATATTCGATGGCGATGACTGGCACGACGATGCGGCCCTTGTCGTGCGCGACGGTCTGGTCGAAGCCATCATTCCCAAGGGCGCCATCCCATCCGGCATCGATCGTATCGAGACTGGCGGCGGCATGCTGGCGCCGGGCTTCGTCGACCTGCAGGTCAATGGCGGTGGCGGCGTCATGGTCAACGACCATCCCAATGTCGCCTCTATCGAAACCATCTGCCGGGCGCATGCGCCCTTCGGCACAACGGCGCTGCTGCCGACGCTGATCACCGACACGCCCGACATCACCGCCGCGGCGGTTGCCGCAGGGGTTGAAGCCGCGCGGCAGAAAGTGCCGGGCTTTCTCGGTCTTCATCTTGAAGGCCCGCATCTGTCGATCGCCCGCAAGGGCGCACATGACCCGACGCTGATCCGGCCGATGACGGATGCCGACCAGGCCGCGCTGATCGCCACGCGGCGGAAGCTGCCGGTGCTGCTGACGACGATCGCCCCCGAATCCGTCGAAGCCGCCCGCGTCTCAGTGCTGGCTGAGGCCGGCATCGTCGTCAGCCTCGGCCATTCCGACACCTCCTACGCCACGGCGCGCGCCTTTGCCGAGGCCGGCGCCACGATGGCCACGCATCTGTTCAACGCCATGAGCCAGATCGGCAATCGCGAGCCGGGGCTGGCGGGCGCCGCCCTCGACATCGGCACCTTCAATGCCGGCATCATCGCCGACGGCATCCATGTCGATCCCGCCACCATGGCGATTGCTTTGCGCGCCAAGAAGGGCGCGGGCAGGATCTTCCTCGTCACCGACGCCATGGCGACGATCGGCACCGACATGACCTCGTTCACGCTGAACGGCCGCACCATCTACCGCAAGGACGGCAGCCTGCGGCTGGCCGATGGAACTCTTGCCGGCGCCGATCTCGACATGATCACCGCCGTTCGATACGTCCACCGCGCCGTCGGGCTGGAACTCGGCGAAGCCTTGCGCATGGCCTCGCTCTATCCGGCTGAGGCGATCGGCCAGGCGCATCGGCTCGGGCGCTTCGCCAACGGCACCGCCGCCGACATCGTCGCACTGTCGGACGATCTCGAAGTCAAGGGCGTCTGGATCGGCGGCGCCAAGGTTTTTGACGCCTAAGGGATCAGCCGTTCGGCCCGCAGCTGCGCGAAGAGGTCGAGGAAGGAGCGCTCGGTCGACTGGTAGTCGGTGAAGCCGAGTTCGCGGCTCTTGGTCATGTCGGTCATCACCTCGATCGGGCGGCCGAGATCGAGATCAGTATGCCAGGGTGAGGCCAAACGGTCGAGGTCGGCCTCCTTGAGCTTGTACTTCGCCACCATGCCTTTCCAGATCGCCGGCGCGTCGGCCATTTCGGCCTCGAGCGGATGGATCGTACCGTCGAAGCCGGCCGGCTCGACGCCGAACCATGCCGCCAGGCGCGGCCACAGCCAGTTCCAGCGGAAGAAGTCGCCATTGACGACGTTGAAGGCTTCGTTGCGCGCCGCCTCGGTGGTGCTCGCCCAGGCTAGATGCTTGGCCAGGATGCGGGCGTCGGTGACGTCGCACAGGCCGTTCCACTGGCCGGCGGCACCCGGCCAGTGGAAGGGGCGGCCGGTCTCCTTGCAGATCGAGGCGTAGACGGCCAGCGTGCTGCCCATGTTCATCGCATTGCCGATGGCCTTGCCGATGACGGTGTGCGGGCGGTGGATCGACCAGGTGAAGCCGTCGCGCCTGGCGGCGGCATAAACCTCGTCTTCCTGGGCGTAATAGAAGTTCGGCAGATCCAGCCTCGGCTGTTCCTCGCGCAGCGGCGTTACCGGCAGGAAACCGCCGGAGACATAAGCGTCGAACGGCCCGAGATAGTGCTTCAGGCCGGTGACCAGCGCGACATGCTGCACGGATTTCCTGGGCGACAGCGCATCCAGCACATTCCTGACCATGGCGCTGTTGACCTCGATGTTCTCCGCCTCGGTCGGGCGCCGCGTCCAGGTGGCAAAGAACACGTGCGTCGGCGCGACATTGCCGAGCGCTGCCTTGACGCTGGCCGCGCTGAGCAGATCGGCGGCGACCGGCAGCATGCCCGGCACATCGCCGCCCGGGTTGCGCGAGAGGCCGTAAACCGTCCAGCCACGGCCGACCAGTTCACGGGCAAGATTGCCGCCGATCATGCCGCTCGCGCCAACCACCAATGCCGTATGATCTGCCATGCGTAGTCTCCTCCGAGGCCGGTCCGCCGCGACGCGAGAACCGGCATTATGCTTGTTGCCGGCCAAGATAGAACGTCACGCCAAAGCGGCAACGGCCGTGTTGTTCAGAATGATAAAGTTTGGGGCGACCTCTGCTGCGGGGCGCCGGCGGAATGCTCGATTTGATAATTCTTCCTGTTGCATCCCCAAAAGCCAAACGGAAGATGCCCGATTGGAGGAACGGGTCGGCTTTGGACGATCCGGCAGGCAATGGCTTGCCTGAAGCATTCAAGGAGGAGACAGGATGGCCAAGAAGGTGGAGTTGCTGGCGGCGTATTGGACCATTGCCGGTGACCGATACCCGATGGGTCCGAGCGAAGTCAGTCCCTTCTCCTTGCGCGAGCGGGCCGAGGCCGCTTCCGCCGCCGGCTATACCGGCATGGGCCTGGTCTACCAGGACATCATGGCCAATGCCGTGAAGATCGGCCTCAAGGGCATCAAGCAGATCTTCGACGACAATGGCATCGTCCATGTCGAGGTCGAATTCCTCGGCGACTGGTTCGAAACCGGCGAGAAGAAGGCCGCCTCCGACAGGATCAAGCACGACCTGCTCGAGGCGGCGGCGGTGCTTGGCGCGCGTGATCTGAAGATTGCGCCCAAAATGTATGCCGAGACGATAGACATTCCGCACTATGCGGCGGCCTTAGCCCAGGTCTGCGAGGACGCCAGGGCGGCCAACACCAATGTCGCGATCGAGATGCTGCCCTTTACCAACATACGTGATTTGAAGACGGCGCGGGAGGTGGTGCGGCAGGCGGGCCAGGACAATGGCGGGCTGTGCATCGACATCTGGCACGTGGCGCGCGGCGGCATGGACTATGACGAGCTTCGCGCGCTGCCGGCCAGCTATTTCAAATCGGTCGAGCTCAACGACGCCAAGGCGGAGGTCGTCGGCACGCTGTGGGAGGACACGCTCCATCATCGCCTGCTGTGCGGCGAAGGCGCGCTCGACCCGCGCGCCTTCATCAGGGCGGTCCAGGCGACGGGCTTCGACGATTTCTTCTCGGTCGAGGTGCTTAGCGAGACCCATCGGCTGCTGCCGCTCAAAGAGCAGGCGAAGCGCTCCTACGACACGACGATGGCGATGTTCGAACCGGCTGAAAAAGTCGCCGGCTGATAAATCAAAAAACGATCGGGAGAGAGAAAATGCAGACCAATCTCGCTGGAAAAACCGTGCTGATCACCGGTGCGGCGCTCGGCATCGGCCGCGCCACCGCGCTCGCCTTCGCCAAGGAAGGCGCCCAGGTCGCGCTGGTCGACATCGACCGCGCCGGGCTCGATGCGGTGATCGCCGAAATCAAGGCGCTCGGCGCCAAGGCCAGCGCCGGCATCGGCGACCTCAGCACCGGCGACGGCGTCATCAACGCGATGGGCGAGGCGCTGAAGCCGTTCGGCGGCTCGCTCGACGTTCTCGTGAACAATGTCGGCTCGGGCGCGGTGCGCACCTTCGACCAGCTCACTGACGAGGAATGGGACAAGACCTTCCAGCTCAATTTCATGAGCTACGTCAGGGCAACGCGCGTGGCGCTGCCGATCCTGCGGCAGAAGGGCGGCGTCATCATCAACAACGCCTCCGATCTCGCCCGTCAGCCGGAGCCGGTGCCGGTCGACTACAGTGCGTCCAAATCCGCCGTGCTGGCGCTGACCAAAGGCCTGGCCCGGGCGGAAGCGCCGAAGATCCGGGTCAATGCGGTGGCGCCAGGGCCGATCTGGACGCCGTTCTGGTCTAAGCCCGGCGGCTTCGCCGAAACAATGGGCAAGTTCCACAACATGCCGCCGAAAGAGGCCGTGGAACACGAGATGAGCTTGCGGCAACTGCCGCTCGGGCGTCTCGGCGAGCCGGAAGAAGTAGCCAATGTCGTGGTCTTCCTGGCCTCCGATCTCGCCTCCTTCGTCACCTCCGCCGTCTGGGGCGTCGACGGCGGCTCGATCCGCAGCATCATCTGATCCGCCACCACGACGCTTCCAGATTTGCGCATGATCCTTCGGCTTCCGGGATCATGCGCAACGGCTGAGCCGGCGCGCTCGCTTTGCCGGCTTATGAAGGCCTACTAAGCGCCCGGCCTGCCATTCTATCAAAATGATATTCTTGCGTGTTGAAACGCCGGGGACGCCAGCGAACACTGTCCGGGCATTGGCGCCGAGGGAAGAGGCTGGCGCCGGTGATTGGGAGGAATGAAAATGCAAAGCGTGTTCAAGACGAAACCGCGCCGCTCCGGCGTGGCTGTGATGATCGTTTCAGGCGCCGCGATCGCTCTTGCGGCGATGCTGATGCCGGCCAATGCCGAAAGCATCAAGCTCGGCTATTCCGCGCCGTTCCTGACCGATCCGTTCCAGGCGATCATGGCCAACCAGACGCTGAAGGCGGTCAAGGATGCCGGGATGGAGGCCATGCCGGCAACCAACGCCAATGGCGATGCCGGCAAACAGGCGACCGACATCCGCAACCTGATCTCGGCCGGCGCCAAGGTGCTGATCGTCAATCCGACCGACAGCCAGGCCATCGTGCCGGTGCTGGAATTCGCGGCTTCGAAGAACGTTCCGACCGTGCTGATCGACATTGCGCCGGCCAAGGGCAAGTCGGCGATGATCGTGCGCGCCGATAACAAGGGTATCGGCGGCAAGGCGTGCGAGGCGCTGGGCGCGGCCATCGGCGGCAAGGGCAAGGTCCTTTCGCTGATGGGCGACCAGGCCACGACCAATGGCCGCGACCGCACCACCGGCTTCAACGAATGCATGAAGGCGAAATACCCCGATGTGACCATCATCGAGCAGCCGACATACTGGAAGACCGACAAGGCGACGTCGGCGGCGCAGACCGTGGTCACCACGACGCCCGATCTCGTCGCGATCTACATGCAGAGCGACTCGGTGATGCTCGCCGGAGTGCTCAACGTCTTGAAGAGCGCCGGCAAGCTGACAAAGGTCGGCGAGCCGAACCACATCTTCCTGGCAACTGTCGACGGCACGCCCTACGCGCTGGAGAAGATCCGCGAGGATCTGCTCGACGTGGCGGTTGCCCAGCCGCTCGATCTCTATGCCAAGTATGGCGCCTTCTATGCCAAGGCCGCCGCGGAAGGAAAGACCTTCGCTGCCGGCCCGACGGACCATAATAGCGAGATCGTGCCGGTCGGCGACAATCTGATGGACTATCTGCCGGCGACCGTCGTCACCAAGGCCAATGCCAGCGATCCGTCGCTCTGGGGTAACCAGACGGATAAATGATCTTTTGATGCGCGGACTTCTGCCCAGAGGAGGAGTCCGCGCATCGCGATCGTTTCTGACTGAGTTCAGAATGCCCGGAACTGACCGATGAGCGCCGTCGAAACCTATGCAGCCGAAGCACACGGCATCAACAAGCGCTTCGGTCCGATCGAAGTGCTGCACGATGTCGGGATCTCGATCCCGGTCGGCGATGCGCGCGCGCTGGTCGGCCGCAACGGCGCCGGCAAGTCGACTCTGGTCGGGCTGCTCACCGGCCTATACGGCGCCAATGCCGGCGAGATCCGGCTCGGCGGGAGGCCTGCGCCTTCGCTCGGCGACCGGCAGGGCTGGCGCGAGCGGGTGGCCTGCGTCTACCAGCGCTGGATGGTCATTCCGCACCTGACGGTGGCAGAAAACCTGTTCCTGAACAACCAGCCGCGAAACGGTCTGGGGTTAGTCGACTGGCGCCGGCTGCGCGAGGAATCCATCGCCGTGCTCGACGATTGGGGCCTCGACGTCGCGCCCGATCTCGATGCCTGGCGGCTGACCGTCGAACAGCGCCAGATCGTCGAGATCGCGCGCGCGCTGTTGCAGGGAAGCCGCTTCATCATCCTCGACGAGCCAACGGCCGAGCTCGAGCGGCGCGAGGTCAATCGCCTGTTCGAGCGCATCCGCGGACTGCAGGAGCAAGGCGTCACCTTCCTCTACATCTCGCATCATCTGGAAGAGATCTACGAGATCTGCCGCACCGTGTCGGTGATGCGCGATGGCCGCGTCGTTGCCGACGCCAGGCTCGACGAGTTGCCCAAGGACCGGCTGGTCGCCGCCATGGTCGGCGAATTCGCGGCATCGGGCGCGGGCAGGAAGAGCGGCAATTCTGCGAGCAAGGCGCGGATGACTTCAGGCCTCGACATCGGCGGCCTCACCGTGAAGGACAGTCTGGAGAACATCGATCTTAGCGTCCATTGCGGCGAATGCGTCGGGCTGGCAGGGCTCGCGGGCTCGGGCAAGGACAAGATCGCCGAGGCCGTCGCCGGCCTGCTTAATCCGGATGCCGGCAGCATCGCCATCCATGGCACAAAGACGCCGCTCGGCGATGTCGGGGCGATGCGCGCGGCAGGCGTCGGCTATGTCGCGCGCGACCGGCATGTCAGCGGCCTATTCCCGCTGATGTCGCTCGGCGACAATCTGACGACGACCGTGCTGCCGAAGCTCGGGCCGTTCGGCTTCGTTTCGACCGGCCGGCAGTCAGACATGGTCGACCGGCAGATCGCCGAACTCGGCATCGTCGCGGCCTCCGGGTCGCAGCCGATCGGCGAGCTCTCCGGCGGCAACCAGCAGAAGGCCATGGTCGGCCGCGCGCTCGCCTCGGACCCTAAGGTGCTGGTGTTGGCGGCGCCGACGCAAGGCGTCGACATCGCCTCGAAGGATGCACTCTACCGCATCATCAACGCCGCCAGGGATCGCGGCATGGCCGTTCTCGTCGTGTCGGACGATCTAGACGAACTGGCGATCTGCGACCGGGTCGAGGTGATCTTCCGCGGCCGCCTGACGCGCAGCTTCGCCAGGGGCTGGAGCGACCAGGACGTCGTCGCGGCAATCGAAGGACTGTACTGAGATGACGAACGCTTCCCTCGAAAAAGCCGCCATCGCCCGCCCAAGCCAAGGCCTGTTTGACCGCTTCAGGCTGCGCGAACTGGTGCTGATCCCCGTCATCGCCGTCGTCATCGTCATCGGCAGCTTCGTCAGTTCGTCCTTCCTGATGCCGGAGAACCTGCTGAACATCCTGCAGCAATCCTCCGAACTGTCGATCCTGGTGATCGCGCAGTCGTTGATCCTGATCTGCGGCAAGTTCGACCTCTCGCTGGAATCGACCGTCGGCATAGCACCGATGTTCGCCGCCTGGCTGATGATCTCCGACGTGTCGATCGGCGGCTCCGGCATCGGCATCAGCGGCTATGCCGGCATCGCTGTGGTGCTCGCCACCGGCCTGCTGATCGGGCTGATCAACGGGCTGCTGGTGGTCAAGCTCAGGCTCAACGCCTTCATCACGACGCTGGCGATGCTGATCCTGCTGCGCGGCATCACGCTCGGCATCACCAACGGCCAGACGCTGTTCGACCTGCCGGAGGAGTTCCTCTATCTCGGCAACGCGAAATGGCTGGGCATCCCTGCTTCGATCTGGATCGCCGGGCTGCTGTTCCTCTTCTTCGGCTTGATGATGCGCTACCATCGCATTGGCCGCGCCATCTACGCCATCGGCGGCAATCCGGAGGCGGCGCGCGTCGCCGGCATTCCGGTCGAGCGCATCACGCTCGGCGTCTTCATCATGGGAAGCCTGCTGGCCTCCTTGGCCGGCCTGTTGCTGACCGGCCGCATCGCCTCGGTGGTGTCGAGCCAGGGGCAGAACATGATCTTCTACGTCTTTGCCGCATCGGTGATCGGCGGCATCAGCCTCAATGGCGGCCAGGGCCGGATCATCGGCGCGTTGACCGGCGTGCTGCTGCTCGGCCTGCTGCAGAATGTGCTGACGCTTTCGCAGGTGGCGGCCTTCTGGATCGACGCCTGCTACGGCGCCATCATCCTGCTCGCCCTCATCATCACCCGGCTCAGCGGCGAGACGCCGCGCGCCTGACTCGCCCGGTATCGCCGGCGGCGTGGCGGATGCTGCGTCGGCGAACCCGTCTTTCAACAAGGAACAGTTTCAATGACCTCAAGACCCACCCTCGCCCTCACTCTGCCGCAGACGGTCGTCGTCACCGGCGCGGCATCAGGGCTCGGCTATGAGCTTTGCCGATTGCTGCTCGATGCCGGCGTCGCCACGATCGGGGTCGACAGGGCGGCGGCGGTCGCCGACCTCGCAGGCGAAGCGGACTACACGCATGTCGAGGGCAGCGTTTCGGACGAGGAGACCTGGCGTGCAGTGGAGGCCGAGCTCAAGAAATCCGGCACCACATCGCTCGGTCTCGTCACGGCCGCCGCGATCCTCGATGTCGGCACCATCATCGAGACGAGCAAGGAAATGCTCGTGCGCACGCTGGACGTCAATGTCGTCGGCACGGCGATGGCGATCAAGGCGCTGCTGCCGCGCATGATCGACAATGGCGGCGGACCGATCGTCGTCGTCGGCAGTGTCTCGGCGACATTCGCCGAGCAACAGCTTGCCGCCTATTCGGCCTCCAAGGCCGCCGCCCGGGCGCTTGCCCGCACCATCGCCATGGATCATGCCCGCCAGGGCATCCGCGTCAATGTGCTCAGCCCCGGCCCGATGATGGCGGGCCTGTTCAAGCGCCATCTGGAATCGGCGGCCGACAGCCAGAAATTCCTGGCAACACGCGCCAACCGCCAGCCCGGCGGCAGCATCCTCGATCCGAAGCAGATCGCGCTGTCGGTCGCCTATCTCTTGTCCGACCAATCGGGCGCCTTCATCGGCGCCGACCTGATGGCCGATGGCGGTCTGTCCACAAGCTTCGATTTTCGCACCGGCGCGGAGGGTGCATCGATTGACTGAGGATTTGCCGGCTTCAGGTTAGGTCTTTCTCCACGCCGGCAAGTTCGGCCATTTCCCTGACCAGCACGAAGAGGTCGCGCTCGCCGTGGCCGTGCAGATAGGCGCTTTCGAACTGCTGCCTGATCTGCGCGGCGAGCGGTTGCGGTGCGTGGTTCTCCCGACCGACATCCAGCAGGATATCGAGGTCCTTCATGATCTGCGACACCGCGAAGGCAGGTTCGTATTTCCCCTCGATGATCATGGCGCGCTTGTACTGCATCAGCGGCGAGGCGACCGCGCTGTCACAGAAGACCTCCATCGCCGCTTCGAGCTCGATACCGCCCTTGCCGCTGAAGGCGAGCGACTCGGCCAGAAGCGCCGCCGTCGCGCCGACCATGGCGTTGACGGCGAGCTTCATGTAGCGCGACTGCTCGCCATCGCCGAGATAGAACTGCTTGCGCGTGTAGGCGGCGAGCAGCGGCTGCAGGCGCTCGAAGTCGGCACGCGGTCCCGAGACCATCGTCGTCAGCGTGCCGGCCGCGGCCAGCGCGGTGGAGCCGGAGATCGGCGCGCGCAGATAGGCGACGTTGCGGGCTTCGAGCCGCTTTGCCACCAGGTTCGACGCCGAGGGCGAGACGGTGCTAGTATCGATCCAGCTCTGCCCTGCGCGCAACTGTGCCGTCAGCGCATCGTCGCCGACGGCGATCTCGAGCAGCGCCGCGTCGTCGGAAATCGCGGTGAAGACGATATCCGCATTCTCGGCAAGTGCACTCATCGTCGAGACAGGCTGATAGCCATTGTCCGTGGCGCGCTCGCGGCCGGCATCGTTGCGGACATAGGCGGTGATGGCGTGGCCGGCGTCATGCAGACGCCGCGACATGGGCAGGCCCATCTTGCCGAGGCCGATCCATCCGATTCTCATGGCTGTTCCTCGCTATTTCGGCGCGCAGGGTCGTCGTGTGCTGGCCTAATTTCTCCCGCCGGGAGACGACTGGCGCAAGCGGCTGCCGCGCTCGCGGGCCTTGAAGGTGCGCTGGCTGACACGGTCGAGAAGGTCGATCATCTCGCGCAGCTCGTCGCCGGCTATGCCCTGGGTGATGAAGACGATGCGCGTGCGCCTGTCGTCGTCGGGCCATTTTTCGAGCCAGGTCATGGTGTGCAGAAGGTGCTGGGCGCCCTGGATGACCGCCGGCTGTCCCGGTTCCTCGGCGATGTTGACCAGCCCCTTCACGCGCAGCAGGCTAGGCCCGAGATTCTGGCTGATGCCGTCGAGCAGGAACTGAAGCTCGTCGCGCGACAACGGATTTTCGCGCAGCAGCACGAAGCTCTCTATGCCCTTGCCGCGCAGATGATAGTGCGGCTCGTGGTGATCATGATCGCGATCGCCGGCATGGTCGTGATGCGCATGATCATGCGCATCGTGATCATGCTCGTCGTGATCGTGCCCATCGTGATCGTGCTTGTCGTGGTCGGCGAGCCGCAGCCATGGCCTCGGGTCGGCCTTGGCGTCGGCAGCGTCGAAGCCGGGTGCGGTCAGCATCTCGGCGATCGGTCCCGGCGTCCAGTCGACGATGCCGATCTCGGCGCCCGGGTTGAGGTCGGCGATGTCGCGGCGCACCAGGGCCTCGGCGTTCGCCCGCTTGGCGAGATCGAGCTTGGTCAGCAGGATCTGGTCGGCGAAGGCGACCTGGCGCAGCGCTTCGTCATGCCGCTCCGATGTATCGCGCCAGTTAACGGCGTCGACCAATGTGACGACGGAAGCGACGCGGTAGAGCCCGTCGAGCGTCGGCTCCGACAGGAAGGCCTGCAGCACCGCGCCCGGCTCGGCGAGGCCCGAGCTTTCGATGACGACATTCTCGAAAGCCGGAATGCGGCCGGCCTCGCGATCGTGGTACAGCGCGTTGAGCGTGCCGACCAGATCGCTGCGGACCGTGCAGCAGAGGCAGCCATTCTCCAGCACGACGACGGAATCGCTGCTCGAGGCGAAGAGCTGGTGATCGAGGCCGACCTCGCCGAACTCATTGACCACCACCACCGTGCGCGCCATCTGCGGCGCCCGCAGCGCGGCATTGATCAGCGTCGTCTTGCCGCTGCCGAGAAAGCCGGTGACGAGCGTGACCGGAATGCGGCCCGAGCCGCGCGCGGCGGAAGTTTTCGGCTCGGTCCTCATCTCATGCCCCGATTCAGTTTCTTTGTTTAAGCATGATCTTTTCCGAACCGAAGGTCAGCGAAGCAAAAACCGGTTCCCACTTTTCGCTGACGCGGACCTCCGGTTCGGGATCATGCTCTGTTACCTCAAAACACTTCGCAGCCGGGCAGGCCGCACGAAATCAGCCGGTCGGACGGGAAGTTGGTGATGATCTCGCAACCGTCCTTGGTGACGACCACCTCTTCCTCGATCCGGGCAGCACCGGTGCCGTCCTCGGCACCCTTCCACGTCTCCAGCGCAAAGACCATGCCTTCGCGCAGCGGCGTGTTCTGGCCACGGAAACGCTTGGAGAAGATCGGACGTTCCCACAGCGACAGGCCGACACCGTGACCATATTGCAGCAGGAAGGCTTCCGCCTCGTCGCGGTAGCCGAAATCCTGCGCATCGGGCCAGACCGCCGCGACCTCGTCAGGCGTGATGCCCGGACGGATCATGTCGATCGAGGCGCTGAGCCATTTCGAAGCCGCCTCATAGGCGTCGACCTGGTGCTTGTTCGGCTCGCCGCAGATGAAAGTGCGGTAGTAGCAGGTACGATAGCCGTTGTAGGAATGCATGATGTCCAGGAAGATCATGTCGCCGGGCTGGATCATGCGGTCGGAGAAGGTGTGCGAATGCGGCCGCCCGCGCGAGCCGGAAACCGAGTTCACGCATTCGACCCGTTCCGATCCCATGCGGAACAGCCGGTCGTTGGCGATGGCGACGAGTTCGTTCTCCCTGGTGCCGGGACGGATGGCGCGAGCGATGTCGACATAGGTCGCGTCGACCATCGATGCCGCGACCTTGAGCAGTTCGATCTCGTCGGCGGTCTTGATCTCGCGGGCGTCGAGCAGCGCCTGCTGGCCGTCGACCACCTCGATGCCTTCGGCCTCGAGCGCCCGCAGCATGCCGAGCTCCATCAGGTCGATGCCGAGCGGCTCCTTCTCGATGCCGTAATGGACAAGCGCTTTCTTGATCTGCCTGGCGAAGTCGCGCTGCACGTTCATATGCGGCGGGATGGCGCCCTGCATCGTGGTAACGGGGGCCGCGACATTGTCGGCGATCCAGGGCGAGGAGATGCGCTTGGCCGGCGGCGCCGGGTCCCACAGAAAGGGCGAACCCTCGACCGGGCAAAGCGCATAGCGGATGAACTTGTCGCGCGCCCACTCACCGATATGGGTGGCGGTGACGTAGCGGATATTGTCGAAGTTGAAGCACAGCACGGCGCCAAGGCCGGCATGGCGTATCGCACGCTGGGCGCGCGCCAGGCGCTCTTTCGAAAGCCGGCTGTAGTCGACGCCCTGCTCCCAATCCTTCGCCATCTGGCCCCATGCGGCCGTGGAATAGGGACTGTTGTATTTCATTGATTATGCTCCTCCGCCATCACCTCGGATGGGTCTCGTTACGCAAATTCCGCACCCCAATCGCGCTCTTCAAGCACGGCCTTCAGCCGTGACAGGAAAGCCGCCGAATAGGCGCCGTCGAAAGCACGGTGGTCGAAACTCTGGCCGACCATGCCGGTCAGCCTGGGCGCGACGAACGCCCCTTGCGGCGTCTCCACCACACTCGCGCGCAGGCGGATTGCATCGGTCGACAATATGGCGACCTGCGGCGCGTTGATGATCGGCGCCGTGAAGGCGGTGCCGAATGCACCGTTGTTCGAGATCGAATAGGTGCCCCCGGAAAAATCGTCGCCGGTCAGCTTGCCGGCACGCGCCTTCTCGACCTGGCGGCCGATGGCACGCGCCAGACCGGGCAGCGTCAGGTCGTCGGCGTTGCGGACCACCGGCACGACCAGCCCGTTGTGTGACAGGTCGACGGCGATGCCGAGATTGATTTCCGATGCAAGCACCAACGTGCCGCCATCGAGTTGCGCGTTGATCTCAGGAAAATCGCGCAGTGCAAGGCAGGTGGCGCGGGCGATGAAGGGCAGATAGGTCAGCGACAGACCGAAATCGCTCTTGAACCTCTCCTTGCGCTTCGACCGCACCGCTTCGACCTGGGTAAAATCGACTTCGATCGCCTGGAAGACATGCGGGATCGTGCGCCAGTTCTCGGCGAGCCGTTCGCCGGTGCGCTTGCGGATGGTGTTCAGCGTCACCACGCTGCCCGACACTGCCGGTCTGGTGGCTTGCGGCGCCGCTGGCGAGCTTTGCACTGCGGCTGGCTGGGACCGTGGCGCGGCGAGCGCGGCGCGCACGTCCTTCTCGCCGATCTTGGTGGCGCCCGCGGCGGCGACGGTGCGGGCAATAGCCTCGGTGTCGAGGCCGTTCTGCGCGATCAGCCGACGTGCCAGCGGCGTCACCCTTATGCCGGACGGACCTTTCGCCGGGCCGAAGGATTCGATCGGCGTCGACACTTCTTCAAACGGCGAGCGCAACCTGGTAGGTGCGGCGTGGCCGGCCCCATTGCCCGACGCGGCCTGTGGCGAAGTTGGGGCAACCGTGGCGGCGCTTACCGGTGCCGGCTTGGCGGGTTCGGATCGGGCTGGTTCGGATGCCGCGGCAGGTTTTGCCGCGCCGCCGATGACGGCGACCACGGCGCCAACCTTGGCGACTTCACCTGATTTCACCCTGATCTCGCCGAGCCGTCCGGCGACGGTCGACTGGACCTCCATCGTCACCTTGTCGGTTTCGATCTCGAAGAGATTGTCGCCTTCGCTGACCTCGTCGCCCTCTTGCTTGAACCAGGTGAGGATCTTGCCTTCGGCGACGGTCTCACCGAGTTGCGGCATCAGGACGTCCGCGCTCATCGCACCGATCCGTTCATGACGCGGCTAATCTTCTCGACAATGCGCGGCGTGTTTGGCAGCGCCAAGTCCTCAAGATGATCGGCGGCCGGAAGCGGGATGTGCGGCGTGGTGATGCGCACGATTGGGCCATCGAGATCCCAGAACGCCTCGTCGGCGACGATCGAGGCGATCTCAGCGCCCCAGCCGCACAGGCGCGGGTTTTCCTCGACCGTGAACAGATGGCCGGTCCTGGCGACGGAATTCAGGATCGTGTTGGTGTCGAGCGGCACCAGCGAGCGCACGTCGATGACCTCGCAGTCGATGCCGTGCTCGGCGGCCAGCGTTTCGGCGGCGGCGAGAGCGCGCGGCACCATCAGGGCCAGCGCCAGGATGGTGGCGTCCTTGCCCGGACGAAGGATCCTGGCGGTGCCGAGCGTGTCGAGGATCTCGCCGTCGGGTACCTCGCCCTTCACAGCATAGAGCGATTTGTGCTCGTGGAAGATCACCGGATTGTCGTCGCGGACAGCCGCCGCCATCAGGCCGATGACGTCGATGGGCGAGGACGGCGCCACGACCTTGAGGCCGGGGATCATCATCGTCCAGTTCTCGATCGATTGCGAGTGCTGGGCGCCGAAGCGGGCGCCGCCGCCATTGCCGGTGCGCACCACCAGCGGGCAGCCGAGCTGGCCATTGGTCATATAGCGCAGCTTGGGGAACTCGTTGGCGATGTAGTCGAAGCAGACGGCGGCGAAGTCGGCGAACATGATCTCGGCGATCGGCCGCAGGCCCGTCATCGCCGCGCCCATCGCTGCACCGAGGATCGCCTGTTCGGAAATCGGCGTGTCGCGCACCCTGAACGGCCCGAACTTCTCATAGAGCCCGACCGTCGACTTGAACACGCCGCCGGCCTTGGCGACGTCCTCGCCGAGGAAGACGACATTGTTGTCGCGCTCCATCTCCTGGGCAATGCCGCGAGCAACCGCGTCGCGATAGGTCAGTTCCGCCATGACCAACCTCCGTCGGCATAAACATCGGTGGTGAGCAGTTCGACAGGCGCCGGCGGCGAGGCCTTGCAGGCCTCGGTGGCGGCATCGACCTTGCGCTTGCTCTCGGCGTCGATCGCCGCGACCTGCGCGTCGGAGATGCCGAACTCCTTCAGGCGTTCGCGGTAGATCTTGATCGGGTCGCGTTCGAGCCATTTCTCGAGCTCGCCCTCCGGGCGATACTTGGCCGGGTCGGCGCGCGAATGGCCCGAGTGCCTATAGGTCATGCATTCGATCAGCGAGGGGCCGTCGCCCTTGCGCGCCTTGGCGAAGGCTGTCTGCGCGGTGCGATAGACGATATCGGCATCATTGCCGTCGATAACGATCCGCTCCAGTCCGTAGGCCGAGGCCCGGTCGGCGGCCGGATGCTCGACCGCCGTGACGTCGCCGATCGGCGTGTATTCCATGTAGAGGTTGTTCTCACAGATGAAGACGACCGGCAATTTCCAGATGGCGGCGAAATTCAGCGCCTCGTGGAAGGCGCCAATATTGGTCGTGCCGTCGCCGAAGAAGCAAACGGAGACGTCCGTCTGGCCGAGATATTGCGCCCGCCAGGCCGATCCGCAGGCGATCGGCAGATGCGCGCCGATAATCGCGTAGGAGCCCATGACACCGTGTTCGACGGAGGTGAGATGCATCGAGCCGCCCTTGCCGCGCATCAGGCCATTGTCGCGCAGCATCAGTTCGCCAAGCACTTTCTCCATCGGCACGCCGCGGGCCAGCGTGTGCGCGTGGCCGCGATAGGTGCAGAAGGATTTGTCGCCCGGCTGCATCGCCACCGCGACGCCAGCCGCGATCCCTTCCTGGCCAAGCGAGAGATGGCTCGTGCCCTTGATCAGGTTCTGGAAAAAGAGATCGTTGGCTCTTTTTTCGCAATCGCGGATCTCGACCTGGAGCCGATAGAGCTCAAGACGGATATCGGGACCGATATCGTCGTTTGGCAGGCCCGCGGCGCGGGACCCTTTCTGTTTCTCTCGCATGTTATTGTTCCACCCTAGATGGCCGACCATGCCAAAATCGTTTGGGCCGGGCATGGGCCATTATTCTCATATTGAACAATCTCTTCCTTACGTTCTCCTTGAATGCATGCCCGTCTCCGGGCTTGCATTCAGCCCCAAAGGATTCTCATTTTGAGAAAATGCGCGTGGGCAGTATCGACCCGTGGTGCTAGCATCCGAAGTGGGAGGAGCAGCGCCGGCCCCCGGCATCGACCGGGTGATCTGTCGCAACAATTGCTCCATGAGAACGATATTGGAACTGCCCGGTGCCGCGGAAAGCGCCTTGCGCGGCTTTGCCCGGCAGGATTTCCTGGGCGTCAGGGCCATTGCCGGCGTGTCAGCATGCCGGCGCATTGCGAAAGGAAGAAGAGCCGCGAAAAGCGCGATGCGAATGCGGCGCTGATGATTGGGTTCATGCCGTTTGACGGTGCGCTCGCGCAAGCGCCTCGCTTTTGCCGATGGGAGGATCCGGTGTTAGGTTTGGTGGAAGAGCTGCACGAAGGGCCGGTAACCGATCGAATGACCGATTACGAGTTGCTTCGCATCATCAATTTCCTCGAGCGCATCCGCGCGCCCTATGATGAGAAGCTGAACGCGGCCACCCCTGATCCGGTTTGGAACATCGTCCTTTATCTCATGAAGAGCCATCTGCGCGGCGACACCGTCACCATGTCGTCGCTGGCGTCGGTTTCCCAGATCCCGTTTCCGAGCGCAATGCGGCGCATCCACAGGCTGATCGACGACGGCGATGTCGAACAGATGAGCCGCAGCCCGACGGGAAAGTCGTATTTCCTGGTTCCCAGCAGAAAGCTCAAATCCAATTTCGTCGCCTACGCCATCCGGGTGAAAGCGCTGCTTGCCGAAACCTTCGGGCTCGGCGGCGGCAGCGCCAATGCGGAGGAGTATTATTTCGGCGGTTCCTACCTCGCCGACCAGATCATTCCACCGCTCAAGCTGATGGAGAACCGCCAGGCGCCGAGCCAGGACTTGCGCTTTCTGCTGCATGACGACAACTACTTCTCCTCGATGCGCAACATGTGGTCGGACTTCCGAAGCAAACTGTCCTCGCGGCGCAATTTCCGCCTGCTGGCGCTGCCGGAACTGCACAAGGAGATCTTCAAGAATGCGCGCCGCCCGGCTAGCGAATACGATGTCATGGCCGTCAACATCCCGTGGCTGGGTGAGGTCGTCAAACATGGGCTGGTGCAGCCGCTGAACAGTTTCCTGGTCGACAGCGGCATCAATTCGCTCGACTTCCACCCCAACATCTGGGCGACCGGAAACTGGGACACCGTGCAATATGGCGTGCCTATCTACTGCACCATCGAGACGCTGGCGGTGCGCAAGGATCTGTTCGAGACTCACGACCTGCACATGCCGACGAGTTTCGAGAAGGTGCTGGACGCGGCGCGCCAGCTTCACAATCCCAAGCGCGGCATGCACGGCATCGTCTGGAATGCGGCGCGCGGCATGCCGATCGCCCATTCCTTCATGTTTTTCATGGGCGCCTGCGGCACGCCTGTCATCAACGTGCCGATGGCGCGCGTCGCCTTCGACTACAGCCACATGGCTGGCGAGATGTACCGGCCGCGCGTGAACACCGAGCAAGGCATGAAGACGCTTGACTACATGCGCCGACTGCTGGCCTTCTCGCCGCCCGACATACTGGTCATGGACTGGAACCGGGCGCTGGACTGTTTCATGCTCGGCCAGTCGGCGATGATCTATTGCTGGACGATGCGCGCCTCGCGCTTCGAGTACGACATCCGCTCGGTGGTCAAGCGCAAGGTCGAATATCTGCCGCATCCGCACGGGCCTGGCGGAGCCGTGGTCGGTCCCGTCGGCGGCTTCCTGCTGACCATCCCCGCCGGCCTGCCGCCGGAGCGCACCAAGCTCGCCTTCGAGGCGATATCGTGGATGGCGTCGCCCGCCGCGATGAAGGAGCATGTCAAGAACGGCATACCGGTGGCGCCCCGCTTCAGCGTCACCGCCGATCCCGAGGCGGCCGCGACGACGCCGATCGTGCGCATGGTCGACAGGCTGGCCAAGCAGAACAAGCTGCATGGCTGGCACCGGCCGCCGATCCCGGAATACACGCTCATCGAAAAGATCATCGGCGACGAGATCTTTGCGGCGCTCAACGGCGAGCTCACCGATCGCGAGGCGCTCGAACGCTGCCAGAACGGCATCGACAAGGTGATGCGTGCAGCGGGCCACTATTGACCGCTGGCGTCGAGATCAGGCGCTCAGGGCGCCGGTCAAAGTCTCAAAATGATAAATTTTGCAGTTTGATCCGAACATCAGAACTGCAACTCTCCTGTTAGACGCCAGGGAGGGCGTCTCCAGTCAAATCGACCGGACCAAGCAACAGGACGCCCCCGGAACCATGCGCCGGGCGCGACGGGGTCGGCTGCGCCGCAGCGCGAGCCCCCGGCTGAAACGCAGGTGGAGGAACTTCTAAATGAGCAACATCTCAAGACGCTTTGCCATGCTTTTGGTGGGCGCTGCCGGTCTGGCCGCCTTTGCTGCCCCTGTTCTGGCGCAGGACGCGAAATTCTATAACGGCGCTCCGCGGACCTATCTCTACAATCCGGACACCGACGTCTGCTTCAAGGACACATCGCAGTACAAGAAGGAAGGCCCCTATACGATCGGGTTCTCCAATGCGGGCCTCGGCGATTCCTGGCGCGTCGTGATGCTGCATTCCATGGAGGCCTCCGCCGCCAAGCACAAGGACCAGATCAAGAAGCTGATCATCACCGATGCCGGCCATGACGACGCCAAGCAGGTCGCCGACATCCAGGACCTGATCTCGCGCGGCGTCGATCTCCTGATCGTCAGCGCCAACACGCAGCAGGCGCTCGATCCGGCCGTGTCGCAGGCGATGGCGGCCGGCATCCCGGTGGTTATGGTCGACCGTCGCGTGGCCTCGGATAATTTCGTCACCTTCGTGACGGCGTCCGACGCCATGATGGGCCGCCTGTTTGCGCAGTGGATCGTCGAGAAGCTCGGCGGCAAGGGTAACGTCATCATGCTGGCGGGCCAGGCAGGCTCAAGCCCGTCCGAAAATCGCGAGAAGCCGGCGCGCGAAGTCTTCGCGCAGTACCCCGGAATCAAGGTGCTCGAAACCGTCTATTCCGACTGGTCGCCGGTCAAGGGCAAGCAGGTGATGCAGGCGATGATCGCCAAGTATGGCAAGGAGATCAACGCCGTCTGGTCGGCGCATGGCTTGCAGACTCCGGGTTCGATCGAGGCCTTCATCGAAGCCGGCTACAAGGATGGCGAAATCCCGCCGCACACCACGGCGGACGTGAACGGTCCGCTGCAGATGGCGATCGAGCACAAGGTGCCGATGCTCGAAGTCGGCTATCCGCCGGCGATGGGCGGCATCTCGGTCGATGTCGCGCTGCAGGTGCTGGCTGGCGCGCCGGTGCCTTGCATCTACACGATCAACTCGCAGATCGCTGTCTCGGAAGGCGACAACACGCCTTCGATCGAAACCCCGCTGCGGCTCACCGACCTGGTTGTGCCGAAGGGTGCGCCCGACATGCTGATCACCGGCGGCATGGGACCGGACTACGACCCCAAGACCTTCAAGGTCGACTACCCGCAATAGTCTTCGATTTCGCCAGGGTGGCCCGGGGCAATAGCCCTCGGGCCATCCCGCAAATTGGACAAAGCGCATGTTGAATCTTTCGGGCATTTCAAAGAGCTTCATCGGCGTGCAGGCGCTGTCGGGCATCAATCTCGACGTGCGGGCGGGCGAAATCCATGCGCTCGTCGGTGAAAATGGCGCCGGCAAATCGACCACGATCAAGATCGTCGCTGGCGTCTACAAGCCCGATGCCGGCCAGATGGAGTTCGAAGGCAAGCCCGTGCAGTGGGCGAGGCCCGCCGACGCCAAGAATGCCGGCATCCATGTCATCTATCAGGAATTCGTGCTGTTTCCGCATCTGACGGTGGCCGAGAATATCTATCTCGGCCATGAGCGGCGCAACCGCTTCGGCTTTGTCGACCACGCGCGCACGCGCCAGGACGCATCAGACCTGCTGCGCAAGCTCGGTGTCGATATCGATCCGCAAATCCTGGTTTCGGAGCTGACGGTGGCCGACCAGCAGATGGTCGAAATCTCCAAGGCGCTCGTCCACAAGGTCAAGCTCCTGATCCTTGACGAACCGACCGCCGTCATCTCCGGCCGCGAGGCCGATCTTCTGTTCGCCAGGCTGGCGGCTCTCAAGGCCGAGGGCGTCGCCATCCTCTACGTCTCGCACCGGCTCGAAGAGATTTTCCAGATCGCCGACCGCGTCACCGTCTTCAAGGACGGCGCGCATGTCGCGACGAAGGATATCGGCGACGTCACCCGCGACAGGCTGATCTCTATGATGGTCGGGCGCGACCTGAAGGACATCTTCCCGCCGAAGAAGCCGAAAGGCGAGCCCGGCAAGGTGGTGCTGAAGGCGGAAAACGTTTCTGTCGAGGGCCGTGTCAGGAATGCCGGCATCGAGGTGCGGGCCGGCGAGATCACGGCGCTGGCCGGCCTGGTCGGCGCCGGGCGGACGGAACTGGCAATGGGCATATTCGGCGGCCTGCCGATGTCGTCCGGCAGCGTGTGGATCGACGGCGAGAAGGTCGACGCGATCACGCCGGCAACGGCAATCAGCAAGGGCGTCGGCTTCGTCACCGAGGACCGCAAGGGACAGGGGCTGGCGATGTTCCTCGATGTCGCCGCCAACATCAGCGCCGCCAACCTTTCGGCGGTGACCCGCAATGGTTTGATCGACCGGCGGTTGGAAAATGAGATCGCCCGCAAGGAAATCGACAATTACCGGGTCGTCTGCCGCGGTCCGGCGACCAGCGTGGCGACGATGTCGGGCGGCAACCAGCAGAAGGTGATCGTGGCGCGCTGGGCGCGCACCAGCCGCAAGGTGCTGATCCTGGACGAGCCGACCCGCGGTGTCGATGTCGGCGCCAAGACCGAGATCTACCGCATCATGCGCGGCCTTGCCGGCGAAGGCATCGCCATCCTGATGATCAGTTCCGAACTGCCCGAAGTCGTCGGCATGTCGGACCGCGTGGTCGTCATGCGCGAGGGCGCGATCAGCGGCGAGCTGACGGGAGCCAACATCAGCGAGGAAGCGATCATGAGCCTTGCCACCCAGCATCCGACAGGCAAGGTCCCAACGGCGGAGGTCCTTGCACAATGACCGCGCTGGCTCCTATCAGACTGTCGTCAAGGCTGCGCGCGAACCAGGGCGTCCTGGTCGTTGCCGCGTTGCTGGTCATCCTGCTGATCTTCGGCGCCTTCATTTCCGACCGGTTCCGGACCACTTCGAACATCCTCAACATCTTCGAGCAGTCGACGGGCCTCGCCCTGGTCAGCCTCGGCCAGACCTTGGCGATCCTCACCGGCGGCATCGATCTTTCCGTCGGCTCGATGATCAGCCTGCTGTCGACGCTGACCTCCGGCCTGATCGCCGGCAAGGTGTCGATGGTGCTGCCGGTGGCCATCGGCATCCTGCTGCTTGGCCTGCTGATCGGCATCTGCAATGGCCTGCTCATCATCTGGCTGCGCGTCCACCCGCTGATCGTCACGCTGGGCATGAGCGCGGTGCTGCAAGGCATCGTCCTGCTCTATTCGCTGGGGCCGGCGGGCTCGGTGCCGCCGAGCTTCAACTTCCTCGCCTATGGCAAGGTGCTCGGCCTGCCGATCGGGGCCGTCTTCATCCTCGTCCTGTTCCTGCTGGTGGCGCTGTTCCTGCGCTATGCCAGGCTCGGCCGCTACATTTACGCGGTCGGCGACGACGAGGTCGGCGCGCGGCTGATGGGCCTGCCCAGGGCGCGGGTGATGCTGACGGTCTACGGATTTTCCGGCTTCTGCTGCGGGCTGGCCGCCATCTATCTAACCAGCCGCTTCAGCGTCGGACAGCCTTACACTGGGCTCAACTACACGCTTGCCTCGATCACGCCAGTGGTCGTCGGCGGCACGCTGCTCAGCGGCGGCAAGGGCGGTGTCTTCGGCACGCTGCTCGGCGTCTACCTCATCTCGCTCCTGAACAACGTTCTCAACTTCATGGACGTGTCGACGCATTACCAGCTCATCGCCCAGGGCCTCATCGTCATCGCGGCGGTGTCGATCTATGTCGAGAAGAAGAAGAGGGTCTGATGGTCGACGTCTCTCAAGCACGCGCCACGGAGGGTCCGGCGATTTCGATGAAAAGCCGGCTGTCGCCCTATGCGCTGCCGATGTTCCTGATCGCCCTGATCGCCGTTTCGGGCATTGTCTCGCCGGCCTTTCTGTCGACCAGCAACATCTCCAACATGCTGCTGCAGGTTGCCCCGCTCGGCATCGTCGTCATCGGCCAGGCCTTCGTCATCATCCTGCGCGGCCTCGACCTTTCGGTGTCCTCGGTGATGGCCACAGCCGCGGTCATCGCGACCGGATTCTCCGGCCAGAACTCCGACGTGCTTTCGATCCTTTTGATCGCGCTTGGCATCGGCATCGCCACCGGTCTCGTCAATGGCTGGCTGGTGACCAAGCGCAGCGTTTCGCCGTTCCTCGCCACGCTGGCCACGATGATCGTGCTGCAGGGTTTTCGGTTTGCCTATACGCAGGGCGCGCCGTCGGGCAACGTGCCGCCGCTGTTTCGCCTGATCGGCTCGGCGACCTGGCATGGCGTGCCCTACAACATGATGCTGCTGGTGGTGCTGGCGATCGTCTTCGGCGTCGTCCTGGCCAAGTCGCGCTTCGGGCGCGAGGTCTACATCACTGGCGGCAACCCGACGACGGCACGCCTGCTCGGCATCAATGCCGACCGCGTCACCATCATCGGCTATGTCATTTCCGGCGCGCTGGCAGCGATCGCCGGCCTGGTGCTGAGCGGCTATGTCGGCATCGTCGACAATTGGGTCGGGCGCGGCTTCGAACTGGATTCGATCGTCGCGGCGGTGATGGGCGGCATATCGCTCTCGGGCGGCCAGGGCGGCATCCTTGGCGGGCTGTTCGGCGCCGCCATCCTGGTCGTCGTCTTCAACGCCGTGCTGTTGTTCGGGCTGCCGGTGCAGTTGCAGATCATCATCAAGGGCTTGGTCATCGTGCTGGCCGCCGCCTTCTACGTGCGGCGGCGCATCTAGCATCCGCTCGCACAGTCGTCGGTCGGCTCGCAGACAATCGTTCAAGGAGGAACACAATGGGCAGGCTTCAGGACAAGGTCGCTATCGTCACCGGCGGCGCGCGCGGCATCGGCGGTGCTACGGTTCGCCGTTTCGTCGAGGAAGGCGCCAAGGTGGCGATCATCGACGTGCTCGCCGATGACGGCGAGGCGCTGGCCAAGGAGCTGTCGCGCGGCGGTGCCGAGGCGATCTTCCTGAAGGTGGACATCACCAAGGAGCAAGAGGTTCAGGCGGCGGTCGACAAGGTGGTCAAGAAATGGGGCCGCCTCGACATACTGGTCAACAATGCCGCGATCACCGGCGCCAACAAATTCGCGCACGAGGTGACGGTCGAGGAGTGGGACAAGGTCTTCGACGTCAATGTGAAGGGCACGTTCCTGTGCACCAAATATGCGGTGCGGCCGATGATGGAACAGAAGTCCGGCGCCATCGTCAACTTCTCGTCGATCTACGGCCTCATCGGCAATGACGACATCCCGCCCTACCACGCCACCAAGGGCGCGACGCTGATGATGAGCAAGACGGACGCGATCTGCTACGCGCCCTATGGCATCCGCGTCAACGCGGTGCATCCCGGCTCGACCATGACCGAGATCTTCATGAAGTGCGCCGACACCTATCCGAAGGGCAAGCAGGCCTATCTCGACATGATGAAGGAGAAGCATCCGCTGCGCCTCGGCGAGCCGGTGGATGTGGCGAACTGCGTTTTGTTCCTCGCTTCGGAGGAAGCGCGTTTCGTCACCGGCGCCAGCCTCGTCGTCGACGGCGGCTACACGACACAGTGATCGCATTTCCGGAGAGCAGAGCATGAAAGCCGTCCGATTCCACGCCGCCAGGGACATCAGGGTCGAGGATGTCGCCGAACCCACAGCGCGGCTCGGCGCGCATGACGTGCTGATCAAGCCCGTCATCACCGGGATCTGCGGTACCGATCTGCACGAATATATCGCCGGGCCGATCGTCACGCCCGTTACCCCGCATGTCTATAGCGGCGCGACCAACCCGCAGATCCTCGGCCACGAATTCAGTGCTGTCGTCGCCGATATCGGCTCCGGGGTGACGAATGTGAAAGTCGGCGACCGCGTTTCGATCCAGCCGCTGATCTCGCCACGCGACGATTACTTCGGCCGGCGCGGGCTCTACCACCTCAGTCCGCAAATGGCCTGTGTCGGCCTGAGCTGGAAATGGGGCGGCATGAGCGAGCTCGCCATCGTCAACGACTACAATGTCGTGCCGGTGCCGACGGGCGTCAGCGACATCCAGGCGGCGATGATCGAGCCGGCCGCCGTCGCCATCTACGGCACCGACCGTGGCGGCGTGCAATCGGGCTCGACAGTGCTGGTCTCCGGCGCCGGACCGATCGGCGCGCTGACGCTGCTGGCGGCCAAGGCGGCGGGCGCGGCGCAGATCTTCGTCAGCGAGCCGAATCCCAATCGCCTTGCCAAGGCCAAGGAGCTGGTGCCGGACTGCATCGCCATCGATCCGACGAGGGACAATCTCGACGAGATTATCGCCGACTTGACCGAGGAAGGCGTCGGCGTCGACGTCGCACTTGAATGTGTCGGACTGGAAGCGAGCCTCAACGCCTGTGCCAGGGCGGTGCGGCGACAAGGCAAGGTGGTACAGACCGGCCTGCATATGAAGCCCGCCAGCATCGACGCGATGCTGTGGGCGCTGAAGGACATCACGGTCGAGGCGACCTGGTGCTACCCGGTGCAGGTATGGCCGCGCGTCATCCGCATGGTCGAAGCCGGCATCCTGCCGCTGGAAAAAGTGGTGACCGCGAAGATCTCTGCCGACGACGTGGTGGAGAAAGGCTTCGAGGCCCTGCTCGACAAGGCCGGCAAGCATTTGAAGATCCTGGTGAGCGTCTAAGCGGCGATCGCCCGGCTGTCGCGACCCAATACTGATGACTGGAGGAAACATCGAAATGGCAAGCAATGCATTCGCGAACTATTCGCTCGAGGGCAAGACGGCAATCGTGACCGGTGCGGCCGGCGGCATCGGCAGCGCGATCACCGAGCGGCTGGGCAGCCTCGGTGCGACGGTCGTGCTTGCCGATGTCACCGACCGCGTGGTCGATGCCGCCAAGGAATGGTCGGACAAAGGTTTCAAGACCAAGGGCATCAAGGTCGACGTCACCAACAGCGCCGATGTCGAGAAAGCCGCGGCGCGCCTCAACGAGGAGTTTGGCGCGATCGACATACTGGTCGCCAATGCCGGCATCTCCTACGAAAGCACGACCGCGGATCATTCCGACGAGGACTGGCGCCGCTGCATGTCGATCAACCTCGACGGCATCTTTTTTTGCGTGCGCTCCTTCGGCAAGCGCATGGTCGAGCGCAAGCGCGGCAGCATCGTGTGCATTTCCTCGATCGCCGGCATCAAGGCGGTGCGGCCGGAACTGCATGCCGGCTACGATGTCTCCAAAGCCGGCGTCGCCCATCTTTGCCGCGTCGTCGGCGTCGAATGGGCGCCCTATAATGTCCGCGTCAATGCGGTCGGGCCTGGCTACACCGAGACCGAGATGCTGAAGAAGGTCGGCGCGGCGCAGCCCGACGTGATGGCGACCTGGATCAATGACACGCCGATGAAGCGGCTCCTGCAGCCGGCCGAAATCGCGGCGTCTGTCGCCTTCCTGGCGTCGGATGCGGCGAGCGGCATTACCGGCCATGTGCTGATGACCGATGCCGGCTACTCGGCTTCATAATCGTTGCCCGAAGCAACGGCAGAAACAGCATCAGAATCGGAACCGAGCATGACTTCAGCACAGGACAGGCCCGTCAGGGTGGCAATGGTCGGCCTTGGCTGGTGGGGCCGCAAGATGGTGGTGGTGCTAGAGGGCGCCAGGGCGCATCTCGAGGTGGTGTGCGCCGTGGAACCCGCGCCCGGAGCCGAGGAATTCTGCGCGGAGCATGGCCTGAAGCTGCTCGCGAATTATGCCGACGCCTTACAGAATCCCGACGTCGAAGCCGTCATACTGGCGACGCCGCATTCGCTGCACGAACAGCAGATCGAGGATGCGGTGGCGGCGGGCAAGCACGTCTTTTGCGAAAAGCCGCTGGCGATGACCAAGGCCGGAGCGGAAAAGGCGGTGGCGCTGTGCAGGGAGGCAGGTCTCGTTCTCGGCATGGGGCATGAGCGGCGCTTCGAGCCGCCGATCGCCGGCATGCTGGCGGCCGCCGCCGACGGCCGCCTCGGCCGCATCCTGCAGGTCGAGGCGAATTTCAGCCATGACAAGTTCCTCGGCCTCGATCCGTCGAACTGGCGGCTGAACGCCAGCCAGGCGCCGGCGGCGGGCATGACCGCGACCGGCATCCATCTGACCGACCTGTCGGCGAAGCTGCTCGGGCCGGCGCGCGATGTCCGCGTCGCCTGCGAGAACCTCGCGTCGCAGATCCCGCAAGGCGACACGCTGAGCGCGCATATCCGCTTCCATGGCGGCGGCACGGCCTATGTCTCGGCGACGCTCGCCACGCCCTTCGTCTCACGCTTTGCCGTGTTCGGCACCAAGGGCTGGATCGAGGTGCGCGACAAGGCCCATGTCGAGGCGCCGGCCGGCTGGGTAGTGACCAGCGCCTCGACCGGCACGCCGATCGAAGTGGAAGAGGTCGGTCCGGCCGAACCGGTGCGCGACAATCTGGTGGCCTTCGCCGCGGCGGTGCGCGGCCGGCAGGCCTATCCGATCACCGGCGAGGACATGATCAACAACATCGCCATCCTCGAAAGCATCATCAAGTCGGCGGCGACCGGAATGGTCGAGACGGTCGGCTGAACGACACGGGAGACATCGAAATGCGCGCGCTGGTCTTTGAAACCCCCGACAAGCCTGTGATCGTCGACAGGCCGATGCCCGGCATCGGCGATGGCGAGGTCCTGATCAAGACCAGGACCGTCGGCATCTGCCATTCGGATTACGAACTGCTGGCGGGCCGCTACATCATCCCGATCTCCTATCCGGTGACGCCCGGCCACGAATGGTGCGGCGAGATCATCGAGGTCGGCCGTGGCGTCAAGGGCTGGAGCGTCGGCGACCGTGTCGTCGGCGAATGCGTGGTGCGCACGCCGGAGCGGCTGCACCATTTCGGCTTCTCGATGGATGGCGCCGACCGCGAGTATTTCTCCGTCAATCCGGACTGGCTGCACAAATTGCCCGAAGGCATCGACGACAAGCGCGCCTCGCTGATCGAGCCGTTCACCTGCGGCTTCTATGCGGTGTTACGCTCGGGCGGCACCAATGCCAGCGAGACCGTGGTGATTTCGGGCGGCGGCACGATCGGCCTGGTCTCGGCGGCGGCGGCGATCGGCATGGGTGCGCGCGTCATCGTCGTCGACCCGATCGCCCGCCGCCGCGAGGTGGCGCTGCGGCTGGGAGCGACCGAGGCCGTCGATCCGGCACAGGAAGCCGTCGCGCAGGTCATGGAATTGACGGGCGGCAAGGGCGCCGATCTTGTGGTGGAGGCGTCCGGCCACGATGCCTCGCTGGCCAACACTTTCGAATTCGCCCGCGAGGACGGCCGCGTGTCGATGGTCGGCATCAATATCGGCCGCAAAATCCCGGTCGAACTCGGCAAGATCCAGATCAAGAACCTGACGGTCAAGGGCTGCATCGGCTCGCCGGGCGTGTGGCCGGCGGCGATCCGCTTCCTGGAGCGGACCGGCATCGACCTGACGCCGATCCAGACCCACACATTCGGCCTCGACGAAGCGGTCGCGGCGTTCGAGCTCGGCAAGGACGCCAGCCAGTGCATCAAGGTCACGCTGACGGCCTGACCCAAGAGGAGAAAAACATGTCGAAGCAACTGACGGTGGTCGCGCATCTCGTCGCCCGGCCGCACAAGATCGACGAGACGAAGAAGTTCCTGCTGTCGCTCATCGATGCGACCCGGGCGGAGCCCGGCTGCATCGACTACGACCTGCATCAGGACGACGACAGGCCGGCCGAGTTCACCTTCTATGAAAACTGGAAGAACCGGGCGGAGTGGGACAAGCACATGGAAATGCCATACCTGCACGAGTTCGCCCGCCGCGCCGACGAGCTGTTCGCGGTGCCGCCGCACATCCGGCTGATGACGATGATCAGCAAATAGATTCTGGGGAGGCGCCTTCATGGCAAAGCTTGATGGAAAGATAGCGCTGGTCAGCGGTGCGGCGCAGGGCATCGGCCGCGCGGTTGCCGAGCTGTTCGCCGAGGAAGGCGCCACCGTCTATGCCGGCGACGTCAAGCCGGTGAAGCCGGCCAAGGGCATCGAGGCGCTGACGCTGGACGTTTCCAGCCCGGACGATTGGGCGAAGGCGGTCGAGACGATCCTCGCCCGGCACGGCAAGCTCGACATACTGGTCAACAATGCCGGCATCGTGCGCGCCTATGAGCAGCTGATGGAGACCGATCTCGACGCCTGGAACGCGGTCGTTGCCGTCAATCTCACCGGCAGCTTCCTCGGCATCAAGACGGTGCTGCCGGCGATGCGCAAGGCCGGCAAAGGTTCGATCGTCAATTTCTCGTCGATCTGGGGCAGCGTCGGGGTTGCGGGTGCTGCCGCCTACAATGCCGCCAAAGGCGGTGTGCGCAACATGACCAAGAATGCCGCGGTGACCTACGCGCCCGAGAACATCCGGGTCAATTCGGTGCATCCCGGACTGATCCGCACGCCGCTGGTCGAAGCCCAGTCGGACGACATGAATGCCGGCATCATCGCGCAGACGCCGATGGGCCGGATGGGAACGCCGCGCGAGGTGGCGAATGGCTGCCTGTTCCTGGCAAGCGACGATTCTTCGTTCATCACCGGCAGCGAGTTGGTGATCGATGGCGGTTACCTGGCGCAGTAAGGCGCATCCAATAGCGGAGGATTGACATGAACGTAACCAACGCAAGGATCGAACCGACCATCGAACATGGCGGCACTTGCCGCACCTACTTCATGGTGCCGAAGGAAGCGATGCGCGCCGAGACCGAAGGCTCCTATCTCGAATATGTCTCGGAGTTCGAGATAGCAGCCGGCTCGCATCTGGAGCCGCACCGGCACAACACGCATGAATTCTACTATGTGCTCAAAGGTCGCGCGCTGATGCAGATCGGCACTGAGAAGCGCGAGGTCGCGCCCGGCGACCTGATCCACATTCCGCCGAACGCCGTACACACGATCGCGCCTGTCGGCGATGCGCCGCTGCGCGCTCTGGCCTTCGCCGCGAGTTTCCTGCCACCGGGTGGGGCCGGCAGCGAGGCCGAAAAGGCCGAGTTACCGGCCTGACAGACTACACAGTTCCTCTTCCCGCAAATTCCTCCCAGGACCTGGCTCCGCTGCGAAAGCAGCGGGCCTTTTTTCTGGAGCACCGGCCGAGGTTTCATATTGAGAATCATTGCGCATGCCCCGCTCTTCCGGCTTTGGCATGGTGCGGACGGCGCAAGGGAGGAAATCGGGAAATGACCAGTGCTCTGTTTTCGCCGATCTCGCTCAGAGCGCTGACCTTGCCGAACCGCATCGTCGTGTCGCCAATGTGCCAGTACAATTCGGTCGAGGGTTCCGCCACCGACTGGCACATATTGCAGCTTGGCCAGTTCTCGCTGGGCGGCTCCGGCGGGCTGGTGATGACCGAGGCTACCAATGTCAACATGGTCGGCCGGATCACGCTGAAATGCGCGACCTTGTGCACCGACGACAATGAGCGGGCGCTGAAGCGGATCATCGATTTCTGCCGGCAGTATGGCGTCGCCAGGCATGGTATCCAGCTCGGCCATGCCGGCCGCAAGGGATCGACCCTGCCGCCGGCGCTCGGCGGCAAGCCACTGACGGAGGAGCAAGGCGCCTGGCAGACGGTGGCGCCTTCAGCGCTGGCCTATGACCAGGGCTGGCATGTGCCACGGGCGATGACGCCGGACGACATCGCGGAGCTCAAGTCGGACTATGTGGCCGCTGTCGGCCGTGCCGAACGCATCGGCTACGACCTGATCGAACTGCATGCCGGCCACGGCTATCTCATGCATCAGTTCCTATCGCCGCTATCGAATGTGCGGACCGATGCCTATGGCGGCAGCCTCGAAAACCGCATGCGGCTGGTGCTCGAAACCTTCGCGGCAGCGCGGGCTGCGTGGCCGCAGGACAAGCCGATGGGCGTGCGCGTGTCCGCCACCGACTGGGTGGATGGAGGCTGGACGATCGAGGATACGATCGTGCTGGCCAAGGAATTGAAAGCGCTCGGCTGCGACTATATCGACGCGTCGAGCGCAGCGCTCGATCCGCGCCAGAAAATCCCGCTGTCCCCCGGCTATCAGGTGCCTTTTGCCGAAGCGGTGCGGCGCAAGGCCGGTATTCCGACGATGGCGATCGGGCTGATCACCGGCGTGCGGCAGGCCGAAGAGATCATCGCCAGCGGCAAGGCCGACTTCATCTGCATGGCGCGCGGCGCCATGTGGGATCCGCGCTGGGCCTGGCATGCGGCAGAGGAGCTGGGCGCCGAGGCGCCTTACGCACCGCGCGCCATGCCGGCTCATCCCAACGCGCGGCCCTCCGTGTTCTCGAACCGGCAGAAGCCGGCAGCCTGAGCTCCACGCCGTTAGCCGGCTTTCTGAGAAACGTAGAGGTTCTTGTAGGTCTCGCGCAGCACGTTCTTCTGCACCTTGCCCATCGTGTTGCGCGGCAATTCGTCGACGAAGATCACCTGCTTCGGGTGCTTGTATTTGGCGATCCGCCCGGCGATGGCGCCGACAATATCGGCGGCGGTGACGGCCGAGGCCGGGGCCCGCACCACGACCGCGGTGACGCCTTCGCCGAAATCCGGGTGGGCGACGCCAATGACGGCGCTTTCGCTGACGCCGGCAAGGGCGTCGATCTCGCTCTCGACTTCCTTCGGATAGATGTTGTAGCCGCCGGAGATGATCAGGTCCTTGCCCCGTCCGACGATGTGGACATAGCCGTCGGCGTCGATCCGGCCGAGATCGCCGGTGATGAAGAAACCATCGTCGCGGAACTCGGCTCTGGTCTTCTCCGGCATGCGCCAATAGCCGGAAAAGACATTAGGCCCTTTCACCTCGATCATGCCGACTTCGCCCTGGGCAAGCGTGCCGCCGCCGTCGGGATCGGTGATGCGCAACGCGACGCCGGGCAGTGGGAAGCCGACCGTGCCGGCGCGCCGCTCGCCATCATAGGGGTTCGACGTGTTCATGTTGGTCTCGGTCATGCCGTAGCGCTCGAGGATCGAATGGCCAGTGCGTTCACGCCAGGCCTTGTGCGTCTCGGCCAAAAGCGGCGCCGAGCCGGAGATGAACAGGCGGATGTTCTTCGTCGACTGCTGAGTCAAGCCGTCCTGCTGCAACAGACGTACATAGAAGGTCGGCACGCCCATCAGCGCCGTGGCGCGCGGCAGCAGCGAGACGATGCGGGCCGGGTCGAATTTGGTTTCGAACAGCATTGCGGCGCCGGCCATCAGGATGACATTGGTGGCGACGAACAGGCCATGCGTGTGGAAGATCGGCAGCGCGTGGATCAGCACGTCCTTGCTGGTGAAGCGCCAGTGGTCGACGAGCACACGCGCGTTGGAGGCGAGGTTTTCATGGCTGAGCATGGCGCCTTTCGAGCGGCCGGTCGTGCCCGACGTGTAGAGGATCGCCGCCAGATCGTCCGGTCCGCGCACCACGTCATGAAAATCAGCGGATTGCCGCGAGGCCTGCTCCGTCAGCGAGCCTTCGCCGTTGCGGCCAAGCGTCACCGTCGTGGCGCCCGATGCCTGCGCCAACGGTTCGATATCGGCTGCGCTGCGGGGATCGCAGACGACCAGGCGCGGCTCGGCATCGCCGAAGAAATAGCCGAGCTCGGTCAGCGTGTAGGCGGTGTTGAGCGGCAGGAAGACGGCACCGGTGCGCAGGCAAGCGAGATAGAGCAGGACCGCCTCGGGACTTTTCTCGACCTGGACGGCGACGCGGTCGCCCGGCTTGACGCCCAGTTGCAGCAGCGCGTGCGCCAGTTGCGCCGACCGCGCCAGCATGTCGCCATAGCTGAGCGAGCGACCGTCATCCGTCTCCATCAGGAGTCTCCCGGGCGCCGGCATCCGCGCGCGAAAAGCATCGAACAAATGATTGCTCATGTATTTCTCCAGAGCATGATGCCGAAAAGTGTGAAGTGGTTTTCGGACGACATCATGCTCTATCTCTTTAGATTTAGAGCCGGATTCAGATTTCAGGTCGATTCGACCTGAAATCATCCGGCTCTAGGGTTGGGCGGATCGGCCAGGCGGCAGAAGCTGCGGCGCGGCCGGCCTTGTTGCGGGTTTCGGCAGCAGGCGGCGCACGGTGGGCGCGGCCGCTACATCGTTTTTGGCGACGAACAATTCGTGGTTCTTCTCGATGTCGTCGAGCTTGTAGCTGTAGTTGACCATCAGGCCATGCGCCTGCCGCAAGGCACGAGGCGACAGGTCGCCGAGAAGGTTGATGCGCTCCAGCCGAGCGCCATTGCCGAGATGGAACCGCGCGACCGGGTCGATCACCTTGCCTGAGGGCGTGCGGGCTTCGAGGAAATACTGCGCCGCCAGGGGAAGCAGGACTTGGCCTGCGCGCTCGCGCAGCGCGGCGTCGGCATGCCAACCCTCGTTGGCGACGAGATTCAGCGCCTCGGCGGCGGATGGGCCGGTCTGCTCGGTCAGCCAGCGGGCAAAGCCCGGCACCGGCGAGAGCGTGACGAAATCGGTCAGGCCGGAAAGGTCGCGGCGCAGATCCTCGACCACCTGCTTGATGAGGAAATTGCCGAAGGAGATACCGCGCAGCCCCTCCTGGCAGTTGGAGATGGAATAGAACACCGCCGTCGTCGCCTGCCGAGGCTGCACCGGCGGCCGCTCGTCGGCGAGCAGCTCGGCGATCGTCAAGGGCATGGCGCGGGTAAGCGCGACCTCGACGAAGATCAGCGGCTCGTCGCCGAGCTGCGGGTGAAAGAACGCGTAGCAGAGCCGGTCGTCGGGTTCGATGCGGCGGCGCAGATCGTCCCAGGTGTGGATGGCATGCACCGCCTCGTAACGGATGATCTTTTCCAGGATGTTGGCTGGCGTCGACCAGTCGATCCGCCGCAGCACCAGGAAGCCGCGGTTGAACCACGACGACAGAAGATGCGTGAAGTCGGCGTCGACGATGGCAAGGTCTGGCGATGTGGTTAACCGGGCAAGCAGATCCTCGCGCATGCGCACCAATGTCTCGATGCCGCCGGGCGCCAGGTTCAGGCGGCGCAGCAGTTCCTGCCTGGCCGGCTCGGCTGCGTCATGCAATGCGAGCGCCGTGCGATCGTCGGGTACTGAGCGATAGGCATCCACCGCGGCGGCGAGCCTGCCATGATCGGTGCCGAAACGATCGCGCAGCACATGCAGGAAAGCCAGCCTCCCGTCAGCATCGAGGGTGCGCCAGCGCTCGAGGATTTCGCGGGCATAGGCGACGCCCGAGGCTTCGCCCTGGCTGGAAAGCAAGCGCGTGCACAGACGCGCCAGGCTGTCGGCCGAAACCGGCTCGTCGCCGCGAACGAGGTTCAGCATCATCCGGCCGCGATCGGCGATGGTGTTCAGGAGATCGGCGAAGAAAGGGCTGCGGTCCATCAATCCTGACCACTGAATTGGAGTTGCGGAAGCAGGCTCGGGAAGGCGTTAAGTCTCTCCGAAAAATATCGATATAACTTTGACGTGGCAATAAAAATCGCTAAAAATGGCTTGAAGGTTTTCTCGCTGAAGGATGAATTTTCATGGATGTGGCAGGGCAATTCACGCTGGCCGGCAAGACCGCCTTCATAACCGGCGGTGGCGGCGGGCTCGGCGTCGCGGTGGCCGAAGCCTATCTCGCTTCCGGTGCCTCCGTCGTCATTTCCGATGTCGACGCCGACAAGGTCGACGCCGCTGTGAAAAGTCTGGAGCCCAAGGGCACGGTGATCGGCGCGCCCTGCGACGTCACCGATGCGGCCAGCGTCGCGGATGCCGTCGGCAAGGCTGAAACGGCGCTCGGCAAGATCGACATATTGATGACGGCGGCGGGCTTTGCCAGGCGCACCGCCGCGGTCGACCTCGACCCCGAGGAATTCGACCGCATCATGGCGATCAACGTCAAAGGCACGTTCCTGCCGGCGCAGGCCGTGGCGCGCGGCATGATCGCGCGCGGCCAGGGCGGCAAGATCATCACCATCGGCTCGGTGCGCGGGCTTGTCGGCCATCCGCTCGGCTATGTCAGCTACGGCACCAGCAAGGGCGCGGTCCATCTTCTGACGCGTCAACTGGCGACGGAATGGGCGCAGCATAGCATCAACGTCAATTGCATCGCACCGTCGGTCATCAAGACACCTCTTGCCGATTTCATTCTCAAGACACCGGAAGTGCGTGATCTCTTCATGTCGCGCATTCCGTTCAACCGCCCCGCCGAACCGGAGGAATTTGTCGGCGCCGCGATTTTCCTGGCGGCCAGGGCTTCCGACTTCGTCACCGGCCATGTCCTGTTCGTCGATGGCGGCAGCACCGCAGGCTAGCGCGTCGGACCCAAAAGTCGCCGCTACTGCCGGCGGCGCGCCTTGCCGAGCTGTGTCTTCGGATCCTCGCTCTGGCTGAAGCGCTCCATGCACAAGGCGGTCGTCAGGCGGTAGTGGTCGAGCAAGGCCTCGACCGCGCCATCGGCGTCGCCGTCAAGCGCACGTTCCGCAATCTTGCGATGCTCGCCGAGCTCGTCGCGCTGAACGCCGGTGCCGCCGCGCGCCATCTGGCGGTAGCGATAGGCCTGGTCGGCAAGCTGGTCGCAGAAGCCCACCAGCCAGCGCGACCGGCAGGCCGAAATGAGCGCGCGGTGGAAGGCGCGATGCAGCTTCTCCCAATCTGGATTGGTCACTGAAGGATCCTCGGGCAAACGGCGCGGCGTGCGCGACAGGCGGTGCAGCGCCAGCACGAGCTGCTCCTCCCACTCATGCGTGCGGTTGGCGATGGCTTCGCGCAGCGCCCGCTCTTCCAGCCAGCAGCGTGTGCGCGTCAGTTCCTCGAGCTCGGCGGCGCTGAGCGGCATGATGAAGAAGCCACGCTGGTCGTGGCGGCCGAGCAGGCCTTCCGAGGCAAGCCGATTGAGCGCTTCGCGAACAGGTGACGCGCCGGCGCCGTAACGGGAAACCACCCATTCGACGCGCAGCTTGCTTTCGGTTTCGAGGACGCCGTGCAGCAAATCATCGCGAAGCTGATGATAGACGGTGCTGGCGAGCGTGCTCTTGGACGCAGCGCCCTCGTCATTCAGATCGGCCGTTCCGTACGTCAATGCGGCTCCTGTTGCCTCAAGTGACCTTGCCCGTGGCCGTGCCGCGGTCGGGCTTCTCGCTTACCCTACAATGTCGGGCTTACGGCCCTCAAGGGCAAGATCGTGCTCCTCAAAGGCGAACGGCCGCGCCATCCTGGCTTGCCGACGTGACGATGGCCTCGAACAGCTTGATGTTGTCGAGAAGCTGGGCGGGGGTGAAGCGGTAGGGCTTCCCGCCGGCGACGGCAGCGGCCCAGGCCTCGAAATTCGCGGTCACCGTGTCGGTCGGGTGATGGACCGACACCTGGCGCGGCTCTCTGGTGCCGGTGCAGACGGTGACGATCGTCGGCTTGCCCTGGTCGACATTGCCTTCGCTGACCACCTCGATCCAGCCCTTGTCGCCGAACACCGTGACGCGCCCATAATAGGGCGTGCAGGACAAAAGGCTGACTGTGCCGCGCGCCCCGGATTCAAAGGTCAGCGACGCCGTCACGAAATCGGTGGCGGGCGATTCGAAGATCAGGCTCGACGTCTGCGCACGGACTTCGGCGGGAGCGCCGAAGAAGGCGACGCAGAGATCGGTCTGGTGGATGCCCGTCGCCGTCATCATGCCGGCCGGCGCGTGTCTCGGGTCGAGCCGCCAGTTCGAACGGTCGATGCCGCGAAACAGATCGTGGCTGATATTGGCCTCGAACAGCAGCGGCTTGCCCAGCGTGCCGTCGTCGAGCAGTTTCTGGACCTGCTCGAAGCAGGCCTCGTAGCGGCGCTCATGGCCGATGCCGAGGATCTTGCCGGCTTTCCGGCAGGCGTCGATGACGCGGGCAGCGCCCGCGGCGCTCATGGTGAGCGGCTTTTCGCAGAACAATTCCTTGCCGGCGGCGATCACCGCCAGGCACTGCTCCTCATGCAATTGGTGTGGTGTGGCGAGGATCACGCCTTCGACGGCCTCGTCGGCAAGCACCGTGGCCAGATCGGTGGCATGGCCGACACCATGCTGGCCAAGGAAATCGAGCACGCCTTCCGGCGGCGTCGGATCGACGCCGTAGAGCACCTGGAAACGCGCACTCTTGTCGAGGCACGAGATGATCTGCTTGCCCCACCAGCCAAGGCCTGCGACCGCCACACGCATCCTGTCCTCCGTGTTCGATAGACTTCCGGGTGTCAGCCCTGACGTTTCTGAAAGGCGGTGATCGTCACGCTGCCCCAGACGCCGGCCTTCCTGTAAGGATCGGCACCATTGAACGCCTCGACCGCGGCCCGCCCATCGGCGTCGACGATCAACAGGCTACCCTTCATCGTGACACCGTCGTCTTCCACCAGCGGTCCGGACATAATGAGGGTGACGCCATAGGTCGCCGCCGTCGCCAGATGCGCCTTGTGCGCATCCTGGCTGGTCAGCCGGCGCTGCAGGCCATTGTCTCCGTCGAGAGCATGGATGGCGAAAAGCATGGGCATTTTTCTCCTCTAGCGGTCCTGAGTTGGTCTGCCATGGCGATCGTCTCGACCATAGGGAATCGCGTCTGGCTTTGCAATAAAATCGATAATATATTGACATCAATAAAATTAGCGATTTTAACAGAGGGCAGATTGCAGGAGGATTTCATGCGTTTTGCGGTTTGCATCGAGGATGGCGAGCGGCGGCTGGGCGTCGTACGCGGGACCGACATTGCCGTGCTCGGCTCATCGAGCCCTGACCTGCTCGAGCTGATCAACTGGGGCAAGGACGGGCTTGCCGCGATAGCCAAACAGGTTGAGGTCCTGCCGCCCGCCGCCTGGCAGAAGCTGGCGACGACGCCTTTGGCACTGCCCTTCGAACCGTCGGGCAAGATCGTCTGCCTTGGCCTGAACTACCGCGCGCATGCGCAGGAAGGCGGCTACGCGGTGCCGGACTATCCGGCGATCTTCCTGCGCACGGCAACGTCGCTGCTGCCGGCGGGCGAAGCGATCATCATGCCGCGCGTCTCGGAAAAACTCGATTTCGAGGCGGAGCTGATGGTGATCGTCGGGCGGTCCGGACGCTACATCCCGAAGGCCGATGCGTTGGATCATGTGTTCGGCTACACATGCTTCAACGACGCCTCGATCCGCGATTACCAGCGCAAGACGCATCAATGGACGCCCGGCAAGAATTTCGACAGGACGGGTGCGGTTGGTCCGGTCATCGTGACGGCAGACGAGTTGCCCGCCGGCGCTTCCGGCCTCGGCATCGCCTGCCGGCTGAATGGCGAGACGGTGCAGAATGCGAGCACCGCCGATATGATGGTTTCGGTTGCCATGGCGGTCTCGATCATTTCCGAGTTCATGACACTTGAACCTGGCGATATGATCGCGATGGGCACGCCGCAAGGCGTCGGCTATGCGCGCACGCCGCCGCTCTGGATGGGTCCCGGCGATGTGGTCGAGGTCGAGATCGAAGGCATCGGCATCCTGCGCAACAGCATCGCGGCCGAAGAACCGCGTTCCACCGCCAAGTGACAAGCGGGTAAGGGAAGTGACAGGCCGGCACGGGAGGAGACGGCACCATGCGCGACATCACCGCCGACAACATCACCGAGGCTGTGCAGCAGGCCTGGGGCAACGCGCCCGACCCGCGCTTGCGTCATGTGCTGCAGCGGCTCACCCACCATGTCCATGCCTTTGTCCGCGAGGTCGGGCTGACGCATGAGGAATGGCTGTCGACGATCGATTTCCTTTGGCATGCTGGCCAGATCAGCGACGACAAGCGCAACGAATTCGCGCTTTTGTCCGACGTCATGGGCGTGACCTCGCTGGTCGATCTCCTGAACGCAACGCCGGGCGCCACGATCGGCAGCGTGCTTGGTCCCTTCTATTCAGACGACAGCCCGACGGTTCCCTTCGGCGCCGATCTGGTCAAGGACAATGAAGGCACGACCGTGCTGGTTACCGGCGTCGTGCGAGACACGGCTGGGAAGCCCATTCCCGGGGCGATCGTCGACATGTGGCAGACCGATGCGAAGGGCGAATATGCCACGCAGGACGCGGCGCAGGACGACGAGAATTTGCGCTGCAAGCAAGAGTGCGATGATGAAGGCCGCTATGCCTTCACCACCGTCGAGCCGGCGCCCTACACGATCCCGATGGATGGTCCGGTCGGCGCGGTCGTGGCAGCGGCGGGCCGCTCGCCCTGGCGGCCGTCGCATTTCCACTTCATCGTCAAGGCCGAACGCCATAAGCCGATCGTCACCGAGATTTTCTTCGCCCATGACAAGTTCGTCGACAACGACGCCGTCTTCGGCGTACGCGACCCACTGGTGCGAAAGCTGGACGCCATGCGCGACGACGACGGCCCCTCCGGCCTTGAACGGCGACCGGACAAGCGGCTCGATTTCGATTTCACGCTGGTGCCGCTGCAGGGCAATGCCTGATGGCACAAGAGCTACGCACCCTGATCCGCAACGCCATCGTGTTGTCGATGGACGATAGGGTCGGCGATTTCCTCGACGGCGACGTGCTGGTGGCCGGCGAGCGGATCGCCGCAGTCGGGCAGAACTTGCAGGCGGATCAGGCCGAGGTGATCGACGGGCGCGGGCGCATCGTCATTCCCGGCATCGTCAACGGCCACATGCATACGTGGCAGACCGGGCTGCGCGGCCTCACCTCCAACATGACGCTGCTCGAATATTTCCGCTGTGTGCACCGGGGGCTGGCGACAGCCTTCCGGCCCGAGGACATCTACATCGCCACGCTTGCTGGTGCGATCGGCCAGATCAATGCCGGGGCGACCACGCTCGGCGACTGGTGCCACAACAATCCGACATCAGATCATACCGATGCCGCCGTCGAGGCGCTGTTCGCAAGCGGCATCCGCTCGGTCTTCCTGCACGGGTCACCGAAGCCGGACCCAAAGCCCGGCAAGCCGCATTTTTCCGAAGTGCCGCATCCGCGCCACGAGATTGAGCGCCTGCTGCGCGGCCGCTTCGCCAGCCGTGGCCAGCTGGTGACGCTCGGTCTGGCGATTCTGGGACCGCATTATTCGACCATGGAGGTCGCCCGCGCCGATTTCCGGCTGGCGCGCGAGCTTGGCATGGTCGCCTCGATGCATCAGGGCGGCGGCGAGGCCAAGACGCCGGGCGGCTGGGAAACGCTGGAGGCCGAGGGGCTGGTCGGACCCGGCATCAATGTCGTGCATGGCAACAATCTGAGCGACGAGCAGATCAGGCGCTTCGTCGGCGCCGGCGTCTCCTTCACGGTGACGCCGGAGAACGAGATGACGCAAGGCCATGGCTTTCCCATCACCGGCCGCGTGCTGGCGGCCGGCGGGCAGCCATCCTTCGGCGTCGACATCGAATCGCTGGTTTCCACCGACATGTTCACGGTGGCGCGCATGGCGCTCGCCTGCCAGCGCTCGCTGGACAATGATCTGTCGCGCCGGACCACCGGCACGATACCCGAAGCCTGCACGGTCTCTACCCGCGATGCCCTGCGCTGGATCACCCTGGAAGGCGCCAGGATGCTCGGGCTCGACGGCCAGATCGGCTCACTGACGCCTGGCAAGCAGGCCGACATCACCATTTTGCGCGCCACGGACTGGAACATGTGGCCGGTTCACGATCCCTATTCGACCGTGATCATGCAGTCGAATGTCGGCAATGTCGAAACGGTGATGGTCGCGGGCCAATTCAGGAAGCGCGACGGAAAGCTCCTGTGGAACGATGCCGAGCGGGTGAAACGCGACCTCGAAGCCTCGGGCAGGCGCATCGTCTCACAACTCGGCATCCCGACGCAGTTGAACGGCTGAGGCGCTGCGTCAGCCGGCCGCCCTGTCCGCCGCCGTCCGGATCGCCTCGATGTTCGCGCGATAGGCTTCGACGCTGCCGCCCTTGAAGATGGCCGCACCTGCGACCAGCACGCTGGCGCCCGCGGCTGTGACGAGCGGGGCGGTTTCCGGTGAGATGCCGCCGTCGATCTCGATGCGGATCGGTCGTTCGCCGATCAGCGCCTTTACCCGCTTCACCTTGTCGACGATCGCCGGGATGAAGGCCTGGCCGCCAAAGCCCGGATTGACGGTCATGATCAGGATCAGGTCGAGCCGGTCGAGCACATATTCAACGGCACTTTCCGGCGTCGCCGGATTGAGCGACACGCCGGCCTTCTTGCCGAGATTCCTGATCGTCTGCAGCGAACGGTCGAGATGCGGCCCGGCCTCGGCATGCACCGTCATGCCGTCGCAGCCGGCCTCGGCGAAGGCGGCCAGATAGGGATCGGCCGGCGCGATCATCAGATGGCAGTCGAAAAAGGCCTTGGTGCGGTTGCGGATCGCCTTGATCACCGGCGGGCCGAAGGTGATGTTGGGCACGAAATGCCCGTCCATGACGTCGAGATGGATCCAGTCGGCGCCAGCCGCCGCCACCGCCTCGACCTCGTCGCCGAGCCTGGAGAAATCCGACGCCAGCACCGATGGCGCGATCAGGGTCTTCTTGCTCATGATGCGGCCTTTCCAGGCGCCCTTGGTTGCGGGCGCATCGTCTGGATCGACTGCTAGACCATGATCCTAAAAAGGGGAAGCCGGTTTGTCCCTGCCGGAACCTTCTCCCCGTTCTTCACGGGGTGAAGGTAAGGGTGAGCGGCTGGGCCGATATCGGCAGCAAAACCCCGCCGGATCGCTCCGGCGGGGGGTACGGATAGTTAGTTCAATATGCGCGCCGGATCCTGCTGCCGGGGAATCCGTTGCTTTTGCCTCGGCACAAGCTGCTGCAGGATGTTCGGGTTCAAGAGATTCGGATTGATCTCCAGGCCCGGCCTTCTGCGGATCGGGGCGCAGTCCGGATAGCGGCCGACTGTCCCGACCGGGCAGCGCCGCTTGATGATCGGCTGGCATATGCCGTTGATCACCTGGCTGCCGGGCGCGCATTCCACCCTGATCTTGCGGCAGGCACCGCCGCGCACTTCGGTGCCGCGCGGGCAGACACATTCGCCGCGCTTGTTGTGCACCTGGCCACGAATGGTGCACTGCTCCAGCTCAAGCTTCTTCTGCCGGCAGGCGCCATTGCGGATCTCCGTACCCCTCGGGCAGACGCAATTGCCGTTGGAGTCGTGGATCTGGCCACGGATCGTGCACTGCTCGGGCTTCGGCCGGATCGGTCGGCAGGCCCCATTGCGCACCTCGGTCCCTCTTGGGCAGACGCAATCGCCGTCGGCATTGCGGATCTGGCCGGGGATTCGGCACTGCTCCGGCTTTGGCCGGATCGGCCGGCAGGCGCCATTGCGAACCTCGGTCCCCCTCGGGCAGACACAATCGCCGTCCGCGTCATGGACCTGACCGCGAATGGTGCACTGCTCGGGCTTCTGCTTGTCCCGCACGCAGGCATTCTTATTTCTGTCGAGATGCGTGCCAGCGGGGCAACGGCAGTTGCCGTCCGCTGTCGGGACCGAACCGGGGATGGTGCAGCCCTGCGTGATCTTCACGCAGGCACCATCCTCGAGCTCGGTTCCGCGCGGGCAGATGCAGCGTCCGTCCTCGGTGCGGATCTGGCCTTTGAGCAGGATGCAGGGCTTCGGCTTCGGCGGGATCGGGACAATGACGCCGCCACCGCCCGAGCACTGACCGTTGCGGAAGGTGGTGCCGGACGGGCAGACGCAGCGGCCGGCGTCGTTCATGACGAAGCCTGCCGAACATTCCTTCTTCACCTCATTCCTGATGGTGAAGGGATGGCAGGCATAGGCCTTGCCGCGGTCGCCCTGGATGTTGGCCTGACCGCCGGAGAGCACGTCGCCGCCTTGCACCCGTGTGTCGGGAGAGAGCACGCCGACGCAGTTCTGGCCGTTGACGCTGCCCTGCAGATTGGCCAGGCGGCCGTCGTCGGGAAGCACCACGGTCACGTTGTGAACGTGGCTTTCCCCGGCGCCGAGCGTCAAATTGGCGATGCAGGAGACAGGCAAGGTCGCCGGTTCCGGCGAGCAGCCAAAGGGCGGTTCGATCGAGGTGATGGCGACGCCTTCCAGCCGGCCGAGACCTTCGATGCCGATCGCATCACCAATGCGGACCGGACCGGAGAAGGGGCTCGTCCCCTCATTCGTGATGGTGATCTCGAACGAGCAGGGTTGGCCTGGCCGGCACTCGGCGTCGCCGGTCTTTTCGACACGGATAGTGGAAGTGCCGCCGCCCTTGGCGCAGGCCCGGCCGATTGGGTAGACGATGTCGTCGCCTGGCGCCGGGCCGTAGGAGCCGCGCGCACAGTTTTCGAACTCGCCATTGCCGGCAACCGTCACGTCGAAGTGGCGGCTGGTTCCGGGCGTCATGACGGCGCCGGGAATCTGGCACGACAGCGTGTTGGCCGGAACCGGACCGCACGCCCATTCCGCGCCGTCTGATGTGACGGTCTGGATCTGGACGGGCGCGCCGCCGGCAACCAGCGTGGCGGCATCGTTGACCCGTACCGGACCGGTTGGAGCAACAGCACCGACGCTGCTGACGGTTATGCGGCAGGAAACCACTGCTGCACCCGCCATCGCGCCGTTGCACACCTTGGTGATGCGCAGCGCCGGCTGACCGCCATTGGGATGACGGATGCGTTCCTTGGCGCAGGCCCTGTTGTTGGTGAGATCGTTCTCGCCGGGAATGGCCTTGACCTCGGCGCAGTTCTCGACCGTGTCCGGCCGGTAGCCGGCCGGCAGCACCGCCTTGACGAAGATCGGCGTCGAGGCGCCCGGCATCAGCACGATGCCGGCATTGTCGCAGCGGAACTGGCCGGGGCCGTTGGGTCCGCATGTCCAGGGCGGGGTCGGGCCGAAGGTCGAGGATGCCGGCGCGCCGCTGGGATAGGTATCGATGACCGTCAGCGGCCCGTTATGGGGGACGCTGCCATTGTTGATGATGTCGATCACGAAGGTGCAGACGCCATCGGCCGAGCAGAATTCGGTGCGGGCGCGCTTCTTCAGGATGAGATCGACCTTCTTGTCCACCGGCGGCCGGCAGTCACGGTCGCCACGCCGGCAGATCGGGATCGAGGCGCAGCCGCGATCGTTCTGCCGGCTGCCGAACAGCGGCTTGCCGCTCGCCCCGTAATTATAGGTGGCGCAGTTGCGCAAGGCCCCGCCTTGCCAGCCTCCGGCCGGCTTGAAGCCGAGCTTGAGGTCGACGGAGGCGCCGGGATTGAGCGTGGTTACCGGATGGGTGCAAATCATCGGGGTAGTGCCGGGCACGCAGACCCAGGGCGGGTTCGGCCCTGAATCCAGCGTCGAACCGGCCGGCAGCGTCACCTCGTCGAGGACGATCTTGCCGTTGTAAGGGCCATCGCCGACATTCGTGACCCGGATGGTGAAGTCGCAGCCGCCGGCCATCGTGCAACGCGTCACGTCGGCGCGTTTTTCGACCTTGAGATCCGGCTCCTTGTCCTTCGGCGGGCACCTCTGGTCACGCGGGATGACGATGTCGATCGTCTGCGTGCAGCACAGGCCCCAGCCCTCCTCCGGTCCGGCATAGGTTTCGATGCCGGTGACGATGAGATGGATGACGTCTCCAGGCGAGGCGCCGACGATCTTCCAGTTGAGCACGCCGCCACCCGCCGGCACCTTTTGCGTATTGGGGATGATGGTGATGCCGGGCGTCGTCGTCGAAACCTGCACCCACTTGCCGCTCATCTCCGGGCCGACCGGCATGTAGTAGATGAAGGCGCCGCCGCCGGGCACGCATTCGACCGTGCCGCGTTCGACCTTGAAGCATTCCTTGCCGGGAGGTGGCGGCGGCGGGTTGCACTTGGTCAGGTCGATCCTGATCGAGGTCTTTTCACCGGTGAGGAAATTGCCGTCGTCCGGCTTGCCCGGATCCTGCGACGGGATGGTGGTGCCCGGGCCCGGTCCAACCGTCACTTTGATCGTCCCCTGGTTGTCGACCACGGTCGGCGCAGGGAACGCCGCATGGTCGATCGTGGCGGTGATCCGAAAGGTGATGACGCGTTCGTTAGCAGCACCCATGCCATCGAGATCGCTGGCGGAAATCCGGAAATCGGAAACATCAGCCGTATCGTCGGGATTGGCCGAGCTGCTGATCGTGGCTGTGGGCAAAGCTCCGCCGGCGGCGTCGGTGCCGTCCCCGGAGACGCTCACATTGACGATTTTCAAGCCATGCGGAAGCTGGTCCTTGAAGTCGAGCCTCGCCTTTTTCAGCGCGGCCGCAAATGCCGGATTGGCAAAAGCTTGCGCATTGCCGCGCAGACCGAAACTCAGCGTATAGAAGACATAGTCGCAGCTTCTCTGGCCGCCCTTCTTGGTGAAGAAGGGCACGATCCGCCCCGGCTCCGGATTGACGATGCGCGGATTGTCGAGTTCGAGCTTCGGCTCCGGGCCGGCGATGACGATCGAATCAGGATCGATTGGTTGCGGCTTGTCGATGTCGGCCTGGGCGGTCTTGACTGGTGCAATCTTGGCCGGCGCAAGGTCCTCGGCGAAGCCGGGCACCGGGGTGAGCATGGCGACCGCGATACCGGCCGCCATCAGCCAGCGCGCGCCGCGCCTGGCAAATGACAGGGGTTTCATGATCGTCTCCATGACGGTTGGTTTGTTGCCGGTCGCGAGCGGGGAAAGTGCAGAAGTGTTCATCTTCCCCCTCCTCAACGTTCGCAGCTGACGGCAGGCGTTCTGAGCGGCACGGTCATCTTGCAGCAAGGGTAGTAGCCACCCTTGTCGCGGTCGGACTGCCTGTAGAAGCAGAGCCTGACATCGACCGTATCGCCAGGGTAGTGGCCGGTGATGTTGACCGTGTAAGGCGAGCCGGGCGCATGCGACAGGGGTGCGCTCACCCCGACGCCTGATGTCCTTGACTGCGCCTTGATCGAATCGCCGCCAAAGCCTGAATGGTCATGGAGATAGAGGTCGGCCTCGAGGCCTGAGGGCGTGCAGAAATACCTGACATCCTCGACATCGAGACAGGGAGGCAGATTGCCGGGCGGTGGGAAGTCCGGCGGATAGAAGGGTGGCAGATAGCCGCCTCCGGGTATCTCATCATAGTAGCCGGCACGGCCTTCGCAGGGGTGCCAGACCTCGACATCGCCGACATGGCCTTCCACTTCGGGGTCTTCGAAGTAACCGTCGAAATCGACGAACCAGGAGCCAAAGGGCGGCACATTGGTCGGCTTGACCAGCGGCGTCGGCGTGATTTGCACGCCGTGCACGGCGAGCGGTCCGCCGGCGGCGAGTTGTTCGGCCAGAGCCGGATTGTCGCGCAATTTGTCGCCGGTGTTGACCAGCGTGTCGGTGCAGACCGATGTGTCGATATTGCCGTCGGAATCGTAGCCATATTGCAGGTCCAGCCCTCCGGCCGACTGCCGGTTGCCTTCAGGGAAGCCGACCGCATATTCCTGCGGCATTTCCACCCAGACCGATTCCGTCACCGGATCGTCCGGGTTTTCGCGCCAGTAGCGGATGACCTCGCCTTTGCCGGAATCGGCGAACTGCATGTAGTCGTAGCGGTTCTCCACCGGGCCGCGCTGCGCCAGATACATGAAGCCCTTATTGTCGAAGGCGATATCGGTGACGGCGTAGTCCTTGTCGGCCTTGACCGTCAGTTCCCAGCGCGGATCGCCAGCGAAACCGCCGTCGCGGGCAATGCCCACCGACCAGATCTCGGCCTTCTCGCCGACCGAATAATAGAGCCGGCCGCCATGATAGGCGACGGACCAGACGCGGCGCTCGTCTTGCGTGTAGCCCCATGTGTCGGGGTCTTCACTGTCGAAGGCAGCGCCCTGAATGTCCATCACCGAGCCGTCGTCGGCGACGGGGGCCAGCCCATGCGCCGGGCGCCCGGCAACGCCATGGTCGAAATTGTCGACCGGCGTGCCGTTGGCGTCAATACGGTGGATCAGGCCGGTGTCGAGGTCCGAGGCGAAAAACTGGCGGTGGATGTTGTCGAAGCTGATATCGCCGATGCCGGGACCGCTGTTGGCGTCGAGATCGGTGAATTTGGATACGGCGCCGGTGATGCCGTCGATCTTCCAGATCGTGCCCGGTCCGCCGCCGTTTTCGGTGCCGAACTGGCCTTCCATGAAGGTGGCGCCTGCCGCACCGCGGCGCTGGCGCTCGGGCCGCCCGTCGGCGTCGGCGTCCGGTGTGACGATGCGGATGCCGTGGAGCGAGGTGGCGCCGGCATAGAGGTTCGGAATGCCCGAGGCAACGCCGTCGCGTACGCCGTCATCGTAAGTAATGGCGAACACCTGGCCAATCTGCCCAGCGGTCACCTCGAAAGGCGGCGGCGTGTAGACGAGCTGGCCCGAAGCCGGCCCGCCCAGCCCTGAAACGTCGAAAACGCGCAAGGTGGCGCGCGCCGTATCGATGAAGGTCTCGTCGACTGGATCGATGCCTGGCGGCAGGCCTTCCTCGAAATTGGGAATGATGGTGCCGGAAAATCCGGTCACGGCCATCGAACCCGGATGGATGATCTGCGTTTCCTGCGCCCGGGCGGCAGCGCCAAGCCACAGGCTGGCGGCGATCGTCAGGAAAGCGATGGTTTTATGCATCGCGCGGCGCAAGCGGCCGGCGGGCACGAACGTGCCGTGTTCACAAGACATGAAATTTCCCCCGCGGGCTACGGGAGAAACATCCGGCCTTGCCGCGCAAATCAGGGCAAGGCGCGGGGTTCCGGCACGTTTTTCCCTGATCGAATTGCCTGCTTTCCTCGCCGTCACGATACGCCTGCACCTCGGCAGGGTCAACGGAATCAGCGGAAAGCCCAGCGCATCGGCTCCGTCCCGAAGGCGGTGGTCGCGCCGAGCTCCTGTTGCTCCCGCAAACCGTGGAATCTCTGGTTTTCCAGTCATGGGGCTGTCCTTTCCGGGCCGCGCCACGCGGCGCCTGAGCATCAGTCGCGGACGGACGCGGAAAGGTTCATGGGGATGCTGTAGCAAAGGGTGATGGACACCTTGCGCAGAATGCTTGCGCGTCGCTCAGCCTGTTCTTATATACGCGCCAAGCCGTTCGGCGCCGGAATGTCGGTTGCTGGAACGGAATTTCTTGTGAACAGGGGCTTTCGTCGGAACGCCTTACGGGTCCTGAGAGCCTGCTTAGCGGAGAGACTAGAACAATGGCAAAAGTAATCGGTATCGATCTGGGAACGACCAACTCCTGTATCGCCATCATGGATGGCAAGGAGCCGAAGGTCATCGAGAATGCGGAAGGCGCGCGCACGACCCCTTCCATCGTCGCCATCAACAGCGACGGCGAGCGCCTCGTCGGCCAGCCGGCCAAGCGCCAGGCGGTCACCAATCCTGAAAACACCATCTTCGCGGTCAAGCGCCTGATTGGCCGCCGCTATGACGATCCGGTGACGGAAAAGGACAAGAAGCTTGTCCCCTACAAGATCGTCAAGGGCGACAATGGCGATGCCTGGGTCGAGGCCGGCGGCAAGAAACAGTCGCCCAGCCAGATCTCGGCGATGATCCTGCAGAAGATGAAGGAAACGGCGGAGGCCTATCTCGGCGAGAAGGTCGAGAAGGCTGTCATCACCGTTCCGGCCTATTTCAACGACGCCCAGCGCCAGGCCACTAAGGACGCCGGCAAGATCGCCGGCCTCGAAGTGCTGCGCATCATCAACGAGCCGACCGCGGCCGCCCTTGCCTATGGCCTCGACAAGAAGGAAGGCAAGACCATCGCCGTCTATGACCTTGGCGGCGGCACGTTCGACATTTCGGTGCTCGAAATCGGCGACGGCGTCTTCGAGGTGAAGTCGACCAATGGCGACACCTTCCTCGGCGGCGAGGATTTCGACATGCGTCTGGTCGAATATCTGGCGGCTGAGTTCAAGAAGGAACAGGGCATCGACCTGAAGAACGACAAGCTCGCCCTGCAGCGCCTCAAGGAGGCGGCCGAAAAGGCCAAGATCGAGCTGTCGTCCACCACGCAGACCGAGATCAACCTGCCGTTCATCACCGCCGACGCAACCGGGCCCAAGCACCTGACGCTGAAGCTGACGCGGGCGAAGTTCGAGAGCCTGGTCGAGGATCTCGTCCAGCGCACCATCGAGCCCTGCAAGGCGGCGCTCAAGGATGCCGGCCTGAAAGCCGGCGAGATCGACGAGGTGGTCCTGGTCGGCGGCATGACCCGCATGCCCAAGATCCAGGAGATCGTGAAGCAGTTCTTCGGCAAGGAGCCGCACAAGGGCGTCAACCCGGATGAGGTCGTCGCACTGGGCGCCGCCATCCAGGCCGGCGTGCTGCAGGGCGACGTCAAGGACGTGCTGTTGCTCGACGTGACGCCGCTGTCGCTTGGCATCGAGACGCTGGGCGGCGTGTTCACGCGCCTCATCGAGCGCAACACGACGATCCCGACCAAGAAGAGCCAGGTGTTCTCGACGGCCGAAGACAGCCAGTCGGCCGTGACCATCCGCGTCTTCCAGGGCGAGCGCGAAATGGCCGCCGACAACAAGGCGCTCGGCCAGTTCGACCTCGTCGGCATCCCGCCGGCGCCGCGCGGCGTGCCGCAGATCGAAGTCACCTTCGACATCGACGCCAACGGCATCGTCAACGTTTCGGCCAAGGACAAGGGCACCGGCAAGGAGCACCAGATCCGCATCCAGGCGTCGGGTGGCCTTTCGGATGCCGACATCGAGAAGATGGTGAAGGACGCCGAGGCCAATGCCGAGACCGACAAGAAGCGGCGTGCACTCGTCGAGGCCCGCAACCAGGCCGAAGCGCTGGCGCACTCCTCGGAGAAGTCGCTGAAGGAATATGGCGACAAGGTTCCCGAGGCCGACCGCACGGCGATCGCCGATGCGATCGCGGCGCTGAAGACGGCTGCCGAAGGTGATGACGCTGCCGAGATCGAGGCCAAGACCCAGGCGCTCGCCGAAGTTTCGATGAAGCTCGGCCAGGCCATGTACGAGGCTTCGCAGAAGGAAGCCGCGGAAGCCGACGCCAAGGCGGACGCCGCCAAGGATTCGGACGTGGTCGATGCCGATTTCGAGGAAATCGACGAGGACGACGACAAGAAGAAGTCGGCCTGAGCGCCTGATGGCAAATTAAAGCAGAAAGCCCGGCGTACAGCCGGGCTTTTTTGCAACCCTCGCCGAAAAAATGCGGACCTTGTCGAAAAAATGCGGGCAACCTCTTCTCGACACTGGCATCCCGACCCCATCGCACCTAAATCGAAACGGCAGTGCCGGCAAAAGATACGAACAATGCCTCAAGACATTGAACATCCGGGCAGCGGGAAAAGATGAAAGCTGATTTCTACGAAACGCTGGGCGTCCAGAAAGGTGCCGACGACAAGGAGCTGAAGAGCGCTTTCCGCAAGCTCGCCATGCAGTTCCATCCCGACCGAAACCCCGGCGACCATTCCTGCGAGCACAAGTTCAAGGAAATCAACGAGGCCTACGAGACGCTGAAGGATCCGCAGAAGCGCGCGGCCTATGACCGTTTCGGCCACGCCGCCTTCGAGCAGGGCGGCATGAATGGCAGCGCGCAAGGCTTCGGCGCCGGCGGCTTCGCCGACATTTTCGAGGATATTTTCGGCGACATGATGGGCGGGCGCCAGCGCCGCTCCTCCGGCGGGCGCGAGCGCGGCGCCGATCTGCGCTACAATATGGAAATCACGCTGGAAGAGGCGTTTGCCGGCAAGACCGCGCAGATCCACGTCCCAGCCTCGATCTCGTGTACGGAATGCTCCGGCAGCGGCGCCAAGCCTGGCACCCAGCCGGCCACCTGCTCGATGTGCAATGGCCACGGCAAGGTGCGGGCCACGCAAGGCTTCTTCTCGATCGAGCGCACCTGCCCGCAATGCCAGGGGCGTGGCCAGACCATCAAGGAGCCGTGCCCGAAATGCGCCGGCCAGGGCCGCGTCACCGAGGAGCGATCGCTGTCGGTCAACATCCCGGCCGGCATCGAGGACGGCACTCGCATCCGGCTTGCCAATGAGGGCGAGGCCGGCTTGCGCGGCGGCCCGTCCGGCGATCTCTATATTTTCCTCGCGGTCAAACCGCACGAATTCTTCCAGCGCGACGGTGCCGATCTCTACTGCAAGGTGCCAATCTCGATGACAACGGCCGCCCTTGGCGGTTCCTTCGAGGTGGCGACGCTGGATGGCACCCAGACCAAGGTGAAGGTGCCCGAAGGCACCCAGAACGGCCGCCAGTTCCGCCTCAAGGGCAAGGGCATGCCGGTGCTGCGCCAGCCCAATGTCGGCGATCTCTACATCCAGACCGCGGTCGAGACGCCGCAGAACCTATCGCGCCGCCAGCGCGAGTTGCTGGAAGAGTTCGAGCAGCTTTCCTCGAAGGACAATTCGCCCCAGTCGAGCGGCTTTTTCGCCCGCATGAAGGACTTTTTCGAAACCTTCAGCGAACGCTGAAGCAATTCCAGCGGGCAAGGTGTAGAATAGAGCTGCTCGCAGGGCTTGCTCAAAGCGCATCCCATTCAACGCGCTTTGAACTTGTTTGATGCATGTCGTTATCGCAAAACCGCTGCGCACTTTCGCGCGACATGCCTTAGCGTCATCAACACCTTATCCGGGCATTCGCCTTGCCTTGAACCCCGTAGCTGCTAAGTAGCGTCCCGGGGGGAGCGTTCAGGAGAACTTGCATGGCACGTGGTCCCGGATTGCGAAAAACGCTGGCGGAAAAGTTCGACGACGAACTGAAATTCTTCAAGGGCTGGATCGACAAGCCGAAGGCAGTCGGTTCGATCGTGCCGACCAGTTCCATCACCGCGCGTAAGATGGCCTCGATCGTTAATCCGAAATCGGGCCTGCCGGTGCTCGAAGTCGGGCCTGGCACCGGCGTCATCACCCGTGCCATCCTCGCCCATGGTGTGCGCCCTGAAAATCTCTATGCGGTTGAATATTCAACCGATTTCGTGCGCCATCTGCGCCGGCTCTATCCCGGTGTCAACATCATCGAGGGCGACGCCTTCAATCTCGACGCCACGCTTGGCGACAAACGCGACCTGGTGTTCGATTCGGTCGTCTCCGGCGTGCCGCTGCTCAATTTTCCGGTCACCCAGCGCATCGCCTATATTGAAAGCCTGCTCGACCGCATACCGGCAGGCCGCCCGGTCGTGCAGCTGACTTACGGCCCGCTGTCGCCGATCCCGCCCGGCCGCGGCGACTACACGGTCAAGCATTTCGACTTCATCATCCGCAACATCCCGCCGACGCAGCTCTGGATCTACCGGCGCGAGGCGCGTTGATTTGAGCAGCCCTTGGCTGTACCTGTCCGGGGACAAGGCTGGCCAATGGCAGTGATCCCGAAAATTCTCGTCTTCGCCGGCTCGGTTCGATCAGGCGCCTATAGCGGCAGAACCGCCGATGTGGCGCAGAAGGAACTTGCCATGCAGGGCGCCGAGGTGACCCGCATCTCGCTCGCCGACTATCCGCTGCCGATCCTGGACGAGGATCTGGAAAAGGAAAAGGGCATCCCTGAAAACGCCATGAAGTTCGGCCGACTGATCGCCGCCCATGACGGGCTGCTGATCGCGACGCCCGAATATAATGGCTCGATCCCGCCGCTGCTCAAGAACAGCATCGACTGGGTGAGCCGGGTGCGCAAGGATGGCAGCCGCTCGTTCAGGCCGCTTGTCGGCAAGGTCGCCGGCCTCTGTTCGTCTTCCAAGGGACACTTCGCCGGGATACGCTGCATCAACCATCTGCGCGCCGTGCTGGTGCGTTGCCAGATGGAAGTGGTGACGCCGGAATGCTCGGTGCCGGAGGGCGGCAACGCCTTCGACGAGGCCGGGAATTTCAGGGACGAAAGACTGCACAAATCGATGGAGCACCTATGCCGCACGCTGATCGAAACCTCGCGCATGCTGTCCACCCGGATCGAGGCGTGATCCACACCGAAGACGCGATGCGCGTCGGCACCATGCAGGACAGGCTGATCGTAGGCCTCGACGTGCCAACGCTGAAGGAAGCCGAAAAGGCGGTGCGCGAGCTCGACGGCGTCGTTTCCTTCTACAAGATCGGCTATCAGCTCGCCTTCGCCGGCGGGCTGGATTTCGCCCGGGAATTGGCGAGTGGCGGGACCAAGATCTTCCTCGACATGAAGCTGCTCGACATCGACAACACGGTGGCCAAGGGCGTCGAAAACGTCGTCAAGATGGGCATGACCATGCTGACGCTGCACGCCTATCCCAAGACGATGCGGGCGGCGGTCGAGGCCGCCAGGGGCAGCGACCTCTGCCTGCTTGCCGTCACCGTGCTGACCTCGATGGATGAGCAGGACGTGATCGACGCCGGCTATGAATACGATCCACATACGCTGGTGCTGAGGCGCTCCGAACAGGCGCTGCATGCCGGCATGGGCGGCATCGTCTGCTCGGCCGAGGAAGCGGAAGCGGTGCGCCGGATCGTTGGCCCCAACATGGCCGTGGTGACGCCTGGAATACGGCCCAAGGGCAGCGACCATGGCGACCAGAAACGCGTGGTGACGCCGCGCCAAGCAATCCGCAACGGCTCCAGCCATCTCGTCGTCGGCAGGCCGATCGTCGGCGCGGCCGACAGGCGGGCGGTCGCGGAAGCCATTCTTGAGGAAATGCGCTCCGCTTGAGTGCAACAGGACGTTCGGAGAAGAAGAATGCCCAAGGGATACTGGATCGCCCGCGTCGATGTGCGCGACACCGAAGGCTACAAGGAGTATGTCGCCGCCGCCAAGCTTGCCTTCGACCGTTTCGATGTGAAATTCCTGGCCCGCGGCGGCGAGCATGAAAAGGCCGAAGGCCCTGGCCGCGCCCGCAACGTGATCATCGAGTTTCCATCGCTCGCCGACGCGCATGACTGCTACCACTCACCGGAATATCAGCGCGCCGTCGCAATCCGTCAGAAGGTCGCCGATGGCGAGATTGTGCTGGTCGAGGGGATCTAGCCTCTCTCCATCTCCGATGGAATCGGGTTGGGGAGCGACCACAACCGCCGTGGCGGTCAGGCCGAATGCAGAATGTAGAGCTTCCGCGTTTTCTCGTGGATGGTCCATTCGCCCTCCCAGCCAAGCGGCAGGACAAGCAATTCGCCGGGTCCGACATCTCTGACCGCGTCGTCAGGGCCGTGCAACGTCACACGGCCGGAGACGATGTGGCAAATCTCCGAATTCGTCTCTCGGCGCGCGGTGAACCGGCCCTGCGAACATTCCCAGACACCGACTTCGATCTTGCCGTCATCCGAAGTCCAGAGGGTGTTGGCTGCTTCGAGCTGATCGCCCTCCACCGAGGTCGGTTTCAGCACGGGCTCACCGAGGTCGATATGCGCAAGGTGGGCGAAGGTCTTGAAGTCGATCATGCTGAATATCCTCGAGGCGATGTGGTTCAGTGCCCGGTGATGCGATCGGCCAGGGCCGCCAGCCGCGATGTGCGCGGCAGCCCCTTTGCTTCCCGCTCGTCGGCAATTCGATAGAGCTGATACATGGAATGGACGCCCAGCCAGCGCAGCGGCTCTGGTTCCCACTTGCGCACCGTTCGATTGACCCAGGGTAGGCGCGTCAGGTCGGTGTCGTTGCCCAGCAGCAGATCCCTCAGCGTGCGCCCCGAGAGGTTCGAAGTGGACACGCCGAGGCCTACATAGCCGCCTGCCCATCCTATTCCGGTCTGCTTGTCGAAGCCCACTGTCGTGCACCAGTCGCGCGGCACGCCCAGCGCTCCACACCACGCATGGTCGAGCTTGAGCCCCCTGGTCTGCGGCAGAAGCGTCGTCAGGATCTTGTGCAGCTTGTCGATTGTCGCCTGCTGGGTGACGCCTCGAACATCGGTCTTCGAGCCAAATCGATAAGGCACCCCGCGTCCACCCATGGCAATGCGTCCTTCCCGGGTGCGCTGCGCGTAGCAATATGTGTGCGCGGCATCACCGAGAACCTCGTAGCCATCCCAACCGATTTCGCGCCACAGTTTTTCGGACAATGGCTCGGTCACCACGATGGCGCTGTTGAGTGCCAGCCAAAGCCTTTCGTGACCGGCGATACCCGCGGTAAAGCCTTCGGTCGCACGCACGATCTTTTCGGCGCGCACCAGGCCTCGATCGGTTGCGACCTTGCTCTTCTCGATCGACAGCACGGTCGTCTGTTCGTAGATCGGGACACCGAGGCGCTCCACAGCCTTTGCGAGCCCCTGCACCAGCTTTGCGGGCTGGACCCGCGCCACGTTTTTGAGGACGAAGGCGCCCCGCGCGTTGTGTACCGCGATGCGCCGGTGCATCTGCGCGGCATCGATATATCCGACGCGTTCGTCGCTCAGCTCCCATGACCTGGCATGGGCATACATCGCCTTGGCACGCTGCTCCTGCGCCTCGTTGGTTGCGACCAGCAATTCGTCAGTACGGCGAATGTCGGCGTCGATGTCTTCGGTCGCCGCGACCGATATGACCTCGTTGACCGTGCCCGTCATTGCCGCCTGCATGGCGATGACGCCGGCGCGCGACGATGCCTTCTCATATTTTTCGCGCGACCATGAGAATCCGCCGGACAGCCAGCCGCCATTGCGTCCCGAAGCGCCGAACCCGGCGAACTCCTTCTCGATGATGGCGATGTTGAGGTGTGGCGCCGCCTGCTTCAGGTAGTAGGCGGTCCAGAGGCCAGTGTAGCCGGCCCCGACGATGCACACATCCGCCACGATATCGCCCGGCAATGGCGGCCGATAGCCTGGCACGCCACCGATGTCGGCATACCAGAATGAAACGTCGCCGTTCTTCTTCACGTCCATTTGTCGCGATGTCCCGGATAGGGTTCAGGTCTGGTTCAGGTCGGCCTTCTCGTCGTCCGCCAGCAGCTTCACGTCGCTGCCGGCAAATATGAGGTCGACCTCGTCGCCGATGGCGAAGGTCTCGGCATCCAGCGTCGAGCGCACGATCGCCTTGGAGGTGTCGGCCAGCACGACCTCGTATTTGGAGCCCGATCCGAGATAGATGGCCTCGCCAATGCGCCCGGGCAGGATGTTTTGATCCTGTCCGCCCTTCCCCCGTCTGACGAGGCTCAGCTTTTCCGGCCGCAGCAGCATCGCTGGTTTGGCACCGCCGGGAAGGCGTTTGGCGGTGGTCACTTTGCGTCCGGCTATGTCGATGGCGGTCTCGTCGCCGGAGGTGGAGGGCGCGCCACGCAGTATGGTCGAGTCGCCTACGAACTTTGCGACGAACAAGGTTTCGGGCTCGTCGTAGAGTTGGCGGCCGGTGCCGACCTGCTCGATACGGCCCTGGTTGAACACGGCGATGCGATTCGAGAGGACCAGGGCCTCCTCCTGGTCGTGCGTGACATAAACGAAGGTGGTGCCCAATTCCCGGTGGATTCGTTTGATTTCGAGCTGCAGCCATTCACGCAACTTCTTGTCGAGCGCCCCGAGCGGCTCGTCCATCAGCAGCAGCGGCGGGTCGAAGACGATGGCGCGGGCCAGCGCGACACGCTGCTGCTGCCCGCCGGAGAGCTCGCTGGGGAAGCGGTGACCGAAATCCGTCATCTTCACCATGTCCAGGGCCTTGTGCACCCGGGCTTCGCGACCGGGATTGGCGATGCCGCGCAGGGTCAGTGGATAGGCGACGTTCCTGCTGACCGTCATATGCGGAAACAGGGCGTAGTGCTGGAAGACCACGCCGATATTGCGTTTGTGCGCCGGGACGCCGATGACGCTCTTGCCGCCGACATCAAGCGAACCTGAACTCACCTCGGTGAAGCCGGCGATGATGTTCAGCGTGGTCGTCTTGCCCGAACCGCTGGGCCCGAGCAGCGTCATGAATTCCCCCGGCTCGATGCGTAACGATACCTCATCAAGAGCGATGAAGCTGCCATAGTGCTTGCTGACGGATCTGAGATCGATGGCTGCGCCGCGGGTTGATGGTGAGGCCATGTCAGCGTTTTCCCTGCCGCGAACCGATGAGAAGCCCCGCCCCGATCACCAGTGACGTCGCGATGAAAAGCAGCGTGCCCACGGCCGCAACGGTGGGGTCGGCGTCCCGGGTAATGCTGGAGAATATCTGGACCGGCAGTGTCTTCAGATAGGGGCTGGTGATGAACAGCGCGACGATGATCTCGTCGAATGAGGTGACGAAGGCAAACAGCAGGCCCGACAGGATCCCCGGCGCGATCAGCGGCAATGTCACGGTCCTGAACGCAGTCAGCTGGGTGGCGCCAAGACTGGCCGCGGCAGTCTCCAGCCGTTTGTCGAAGACTTCCAGGCTGGCGGAGACGGCGATGATGACGAAAGGAACGGCGAGCATCGTATGGGCCAGCACGAAACCGGTCATGGTGCCGACCAGCTGCGTGTCGAGATAGACGGCATAGATGCCGACGGCGAGCACCACCCCTGGCACGACCATTGGCGTGATCAGCAGTGCGCGCAGCACGCCGCTGACGCGGCTTTTCATGCGATCGAGGCCGAACGCCGCCAGCGTGCCGATGACGGTGGCGAACACCGCCGTGACGACGGCAACCTTGAGCGAACTGACCAGGCTCGCCGACCATTCGGGGTTGGTGAAAAAGTTCTGGTACCACTGCCAGGAGAAGCCGGACGGCGGAAAGGCCAGCGACTTCTTGTCGTTGAACGACATAGGCACGACGACGATTGTCGGTGCGATCAGCCAGACGGCGACGAGCAGGCAGAACAGACCGAGCAGGATTCGACCGGGCAGTTTCATTGGCGTTTCGACCCCGTCTTGTGCGGCTGGCGCGACAGCGGTGCCGCAAGCGCGAGCAGCACGAAGGTCGCGATCAGCAACACCACACCCATCGCGCCTCCGCGGCCCCAGTTGAGCAGGCTGAGCACCTGGTTCTGGATCAGGGTCGAGAGCATGGTCGAACGCGGACCGCCGAGCAGTGCGGGCGTGATGTAGAAGCCGAGCGCCAGAATGAACACGATGATGGCGCCGGCGTAGACGCCCGGAAGCGAAAGCGGCAAATAGACCTGGGCAAAGGCGCGCGCAGGGCTTGCGCCGAGGCTTCGTGCCGCCTGCAGGAGCCGCAGGTCGATCGCCTTCATCACCGAATAGAGCGGCAGGATCATGAATGGCAACAGCACCTGCGCCATGCCGATCACCACGCCCGTCTGCGTGCGGATCAGCTTGACCGGACCGAGGCCGATGCCCCGGATGACCGAGTTGATCACGCCGGAGTCCTGCAACAGGATGACCCATGCCAGGGTGCGCACCACGCCACTCACCCAGAACGGCACCAGCACGCACAGGATGAGGACGAGCCGCATCTTGGGTCCGACCACAGTCATCACATAGGCATAGGGGTAACCGGCAATGACACAGGCCAGCGTCACCCAGGCGGAGATCACGAAGGTGCGCTGAAGGACCGTCAGGTTGACCGGTGTCCCGAAGAACCAGGCATAGTTCTGCCATCCCCATTGCGGCTCTGAAAAGCTGCGAAGGGTGACGATGGCGAGCGGCAGACCCAGGCAGACGACGAGCAGCAGCAGCGCCGGCGCGACGAGCCAGAAAGCCTGTCGCCGAAACCAGCGCCACCGATCGCCCGCCGCGACAGCCGGACCAGTGTCCCGGCTGTCGCTCGCTCGCGCTACCACGGTGGCGGACCTAGTTGCCCGCCATCAGCGCATTCCACTTTTCGTTCGCCACCTCGAAGTTCTTCACCCAGAACTTGATGTTCTGGTGATAGCCAAGCTTGAGCTTGTCGGGCGTGTTGGTCATGAACGCTGCCGTAGCCTCGTCCACTTCGGGCTTCGCGTCCTTGTGGATCGGCGTATACGAGGTTGTTTTGGCCAGCGTCTCCTGCGCGCTCTTGCCGACATAGGCGTTGATCAGCGCATGCGCAGCGTCGGCGTCCTTGACGCCCATCGGAATGGTCATCTGGTCCATCACGACCAGCCAGTCCTGCCACACCGGCGTGTACTTCGCGCCATTCTTCACCGCGGTCATGGCACGTCCGGTCCACATTGCGATCATGTCGGCTTCGCCGGATTCAGCGAGTTGCTGGGAATCGGCGCCGGTCTTCCAGAAGATCGTGTCCGGACCGAGCGACTTCACCTTCTCGACGGCCTTGTCGATGTCGGCGACAGTCATGTTTTCCACCGATCCGCCGGCTGCGAGCAGCGCCTGCTCGATCATGCCGCCGGACAGATCGCCGCTGCCCTCCAGAGCGCGCGAGCCCGGGAACTTCTCGATATCGAAGAAATCCTTCCAGCTCTTGGGCGGATTATCCTTGTACTTTTCGGTGTTGTACATCAGCACCACGCCATAGTTCATGGCCGGCACACTGCATTCGCTGATCTGGCCTTCCGGAATGTTGGACGTGTCGATCTTCGAGAGGTCCAGCTTCTGGAACAGCTTGCCGCAATAGACGTAGGGCGCGAAATCACCGGTATCGACCACGTCCCAGGTCACATTGCCGGACTCGACCTGCGCCTGCAGTTTCGAGATTTCGGTCGGCCCGTCGCTGAGCAGCTTCACACCGGACTTGTCGACGAATTCCTTCAGCGCGGCGATCTGACCATCCTGATAAATGCCTCCATACGAGACGAAGGTGAGCGTCTTGTCCTTCAGCGAGCCCTCGGCCACCTCGCCCGCCACGGGCTTGCTCTGTGCAAGCGCCGCGGTGGTAATCATCAGCAGCCCGAAGGCGATCCCTTGTCCAATCCTGGTCTTCATGTTGCATCTCCCATTGACGTGCACCCGCATTACTTCGGTCCGCCCGGCTGCGAGCCTTGTCCGGGCGTGTATTGATTGAGCTCCGCCGCACCACTGGTTGGCGGTGCGATGATCCACAGCACCTGCGCCGGCGTCTTGCCGATGTTCACCGTGCGATGCGGCGTCGAGGTTGCGTACTCGATGCTGTCGCCCTCGTTCATGACGAAGCGCTCGTCGGCCAATGTCAGCTCGACTGTTCCCTTCAGGACGACGAACATCTCGTGCTTGCCGCCATGCGTGTAAGCGTCATCGCCGGTCGAGCCGCCAACGTCGAAATCTCCCGAATAAACCTCGAATTCATGGATCGGCCGCCGCGACAGCAGCGTCTTTCGGCAACCATGACTGATCGGCAGCAGGGGGCGGTCGGCTCTGGTGAGTACCTTGTGGAACGCACCTTCGGTCTGCTCGAACAAGTCATTGATGCCGAGGTCCAGGGCAGCCGCTATCCGCATCAGCGTGCTGGCGCTGGCTCCGCTCAGATTGCGCTCGAGCTGGCTGATAAAGCTCGCCGTCGTGCCGATCATGTCGGCCAACTGGCGAAGTGAAATGCGACGGGCCGTACGTATGGCCTTGATCCGCCCACCGACATGCTTCGCCTTGCCCGCTTCCGTCGCCGCCAGCGCGGTCGCCTCATTGTAAGTCGCAGGGTCGACTTTCACCGAGTTCCTCCCTCACTTAACACCCTATTAAGTGGCGCGTCGGAACGCAAGCCATTTGTCGAGACACGATCCAGGCCAGCCGCGTATGCGGGCGCCGCTCATTTCGTTGGCGAGGTAAAAAAACGGCTCGCCGCGGCCTCAGCCATCGCATCGGCAAGCCCCATCCCCCATTGCGTGCGGCAGTAGTCGCGGAAATCGAAACAGGGCAGGCCGGGGCAGACTTCGAACTCGATGAGGTGGATGGTATCGTCGGCTTCGACCCGAAGATCGATGGAAAATACGTCGCGCAGGCCAAGGCCGGTGATCAGCCTTTGCGCGATCTGGCGTATCCTCGCGTCGGCCACCGGCTGGCTGTCGGCGACTTGCTGCAGCACCGGCTCGGCATATGTTCCCGCCGCCTTAGCCGCTTCGCCGGTGTCGCCGTACAGCGCCAGGCTGTCCGCCATAGTCTGAAAATCGCCGCCCGAATCGACAAAGGCGATGCCGAGCGCCTCGACGCCAGTGTCCGGCTTCAGGCCGAGAAAGCTCGCGCGCACATTGCGCCCAGCGACATAGGGCTGCACGACGACGTCGTCGCGATAGGCGGCAAAGACACGCCGGCTGAGTTCCAGCGCATGGCCGAGATCGCTGCTGCGCGAATCCGGCCAGATGCCGATCTTGGCGCCGAGCCGGTTCGGCTTGACGAACCAGCCGGCTGGCGAGGCCGGCGGCTCGACCAGCCATCGGCCATCGCGGGCGAGGCCTGCCTGCGGCATCGGCAGGCCGAGCGCGCCGAGCAGGGCGCCGGCGCGGAACTTGTCCTGGCAGAGCGCAAACAGCGCGTCGTCGGCACCGATAAGCTTCAGGCCGTTCAGCCGCGCCAGCGCAGGTGCGGCGCCGCCGCGGAAATAGGCGATGCCGTCGGTCAGCGTCCAGACAAGAGTCGCCTTGGGATCCTCGCCTGCGAGCGCGCCGGCGGCATCGTCAAGCGCCACCGGAGCAAAGGACAGGCCGCGCTTCAGGCAGGCCGCCGCCAGCGCGTCAAACTCGGGGGCGATGTCGGTCGATTGCGCCAGATAGGATGCGATTTCAGCGGCCCGCTCGGGTGCGTGGCCATCGGCGACCAGCCGCTCGATGCAGGCCTTTTCCGGTTCGTAGACGAGGATCAGCTTCGGCTTGCGGCTTGACATGGGATGAGCGATTCCTGGCGGTGCGATCGCCTAGCATCGCATGGCGGATGTATCAGGCTTTCGCGGAACCGACACGCGCCGGACGCCGGGGTAACAGCACTCGCGGAATCGGTTAGCGAGATTCGGCTATCAGGCAATCAGCACGCGCGGCTCAAAACGGCCATTGACGGGAATGTCGAGCAGAAATGTCATGCCGCCCTGGAGGTCCAGCAGGCGCTGCTTCTCATCCTTGCCCGACCAGGCGGAGGTGACCGCCAGCCGGTCGGCATTCCTGCCGACAAAGGCCGGGCACGAGGGCTGCGTGACCGGCATGGCAACCGTACGGACGAGCTTGCCGTCGGGTCCATAGGCCTCGACGACGCTGCCGCCCCAGCAGGCGTTCCACAATATGCCGTCGCGGTCGAGCACCGAACCGTCGATATAGCCCTTGGCCTTGCGGTGATCGACGAAGACTTTTGGTTCCCCGGAGGGAAGGCCGGTCGCCGGATCGCAGCCGACCCGCATCAGCAGGCCGGTAGAGGTGTCGGTGTAATGGGCGACCGTGCCGTCCTGCGAAAAGCAGATCGAGTTCGACACGGTGATGCCGGAATAGAGTTGCCGCAACTCCCCCTTGAAGAACCAGTAGATCGAGCCGGCGCCCTTCTCCTCGCCCTTGCCCATGGTGCCGACCCAGAAAGCGCCACAAGGGTGGACGCGGGAATCGTTCGAGCGGGTGACCGTATTGTCGGCCTCGATCGGCGTGTGCAGCGTCAGCTTGCCGGTCGCGACATCGCGGACATGGAGGCCGGTCTCGGTGGCGATGAGCTGGCGCTGCTCGTCGATGACGGCAATGGCGCTGGCCATCTGGCCAAGCTCGTGGACGCTGGTCGCACCGCCGGAAAGACGCTTTTCCAGAAGCTGGCCGTTGACGATGTCGAACCAGAAGAGCGTGTCGGTGGCGGGGTCATAACTCGGCCCCTCGCCAAGCTGGCAGACATGGTCGGAAAAGACGGAAACGATCGCTTCGCTCATCATGCGCCTCCGAACGCCGCATCCCAGGCTGCGACGGCCGCCTGCGCCCGCGTCGCCACCTCGTCGACGCTCATGCCTGGCTTGAACAAGCTGGAACCGAGGCCGAACACGCTGACGCCGGCCGCCTTGTAGCCGGCAAAGTCCTTGTCCGAGACACCGCCGACCGCGCCGACCAGCGTCTTGGCGGGCAAAACCGCGCGCATCGCCGCGATGCCGGCGGCGCCAAGCACGCTGGCCGGGAAGAATTTCAGCGCCGAGGCACCGAGTCGGATGGCCTGGAACGCCTCGGTGGGCGTGAACACGCCAGGCATCGTCACCATGCCGTATGTCATCGCGCGACTCATCACCTCGGCATCGATGTTGGGGCTGACCAGCAGCCGCCCGCCGGCCTTGTGCAGGCCATCGACATCGGCCGGGGTCAGCACCGTGCCGGCGCCGACCAGCGCCGTCTTGGGCAGCGCCTCGACGAGGCTGGCGATCGAGGCAAACGGCTCCGGCGAATTGAGCGGCACTTCGATGGCTTCGATACCGGCCTCGAAGACCGCCTGACCGACGGCCACCGCCTCGTCCGCCCTGAGGCCGCGCAGGATGGCGACGAGGCCGCGCCCGAGCTTCGGAAAGGGTGCGGTCTCGGTCATGCGGCAACTCCACTTTTGGCGATCATGCCATTTTCGCGCGCCGCCTCGACCAGGCCGGCGCGCACCGCCTCGTCGGCATCGACGGGCCTGATTTCAAGCCCGGCAAGGCCGAGCGCTTCGGCGTAGAGCGCGCCGAGCGCGCCGGACGCGATCAGCACGACGGGCTCGGCACTTTTCCCATAGCGGCGGCTGGCCGAGGCGATCTCGCCGCCGATCAACAGGCCGGACAGGCAAGCGGCGGCATCGTCAGCCTTCAGATCCTGCAACAGGCCGGCGGCCCGGATTGCAAACAGTCTCGATGTGACATCGCCGCCTTCGTCCAGCGCAGTCGCGCACCAGCGCCGGAAGAACGCATTGTCCGAAATGACTGGACTGGGCTGCTCGCCCAGCGAATGACGTAGGATCGAATGCGCCGCCAGCACCGAAAACAGCTCGCCGGTCGGCCAGGTGCCGAAACCGGTGATCGCGCCGTCCTCGACGACGACCCATTTCGAATGGGTGCCCGGCATACAGATGAGATGGCGGCCTTTTGCCGGCAAACCGGCGCCGGCAAGCTGTGTTTCCTCGCCGCGCATGACGTCGGGCGCGTCGGCTAGGCGCTGGGCGAGGCCCGGCACGATGCGTATATCGCGGCGCTGGCCAGGGATGCGGGCCGCCTCCGCCAGGATGGCGCCAATCGGCGCCGGCACGGTGACGTAGGGCGCCTCCAGCCAGCCCTGGCGCGAACCGGCCATGCCGCAGATGATGACTGACAGCGACGCCGAGGCGCCCATGGCGGCAAGGTGGCCTTCGAGGACGGCGGAAAAGCCTTTTTCGCGCGCGGTGATCAGCCCGTCGTCGCCACGGCGTTCGGCAAGCACCGTGCCGGCATCGTCAAGCAGCCAGGCCCTGAGACGGGTTGTGCCCCAGTCGATCGCCGCGACCGCCGGCGTTTTGCGCGCAGACCCTAGGTTCACAGGAAGCCCCCGTCGACGATCAGCATCTGAGCTGTCAGCATGCGCGAGGCATCCGAGGCCAGGAACAGCACCGTGCCGACCATATCGTCCGGGCGCATGACGTCCTTGATGCACTGCTTGGCAACATGGGCGGCGAGCCCCTGTTCGGTGACCCAGCGTTTCTGCTGCCGTTCGGTGATCACCCAGCCTGGCGCGACAGCGTTGACGCGGATGCGGTCGGGCCCAAGCTTGCCGGCCAGGCCCTTGGTGAGACCCAGTATGCCCGCCTTGGCGGCAGTGTAGGCCGGCATGTCGGGGTGGTTGATCAGATAGGATGTCGAGGTGAAGTTGATGATGGAGCCGCCGCCGGCCCGCTTCATGCCCGGCGCTACCGCCTGCGCGGTGAAGAAATGCGGGCGCAGATTGATCGCCTGGTTGTTGTCCCAGAATTCCACCGTCACGTCTTCGACAGCATGGCGCTCGTCCCATGCGGCATTGTTGATGAGCACCGTGACATCGCCATGCGCCTCGGCCGCCCTGGCCGCCGAGGCCCGCAGCGCCTCGATGTCGCGCAGATCGGTCTTGAGATAGAGCGGTCGCCGGCCGAATTCTTTCTCGATGCGATCGGCAAGCGCGATGCTGGGCTCATCGGCGATGTCGATGAAGGCAACACTGGCGCCCTGGCGCACAAAACCCTCGGTCAGCGCGGCCCCGATGCCGGAGCCGCCGCCGGTGATCAGCACCGAAGCCGCTTCAAGGTCGGCAAAACGCGCCGATGGCATCATTTTTCTCTCCCGATCCGGGCCCCTGTCCGATCGGCGCGCATCCTATCCAGTAAGGTCGGGGGAGCAAGGGCGAAAAAGCAAATTCGCTGGCTTGTTTTTATGCAAGTCGTTATCGCAAAACCGCTGCGCACTTTTGCGCGACATGCATTATGTCTGACAAAATCGTCGCGCCGCGGCGGCGGCGCAACCGGTCGTCAGATCGCCGTGGCGCGCATGGTGCCGCGGAACGAATCCCTGATATAGGCGAGCGTGGCGTCGGCGTCGACCGGCCTGCCGAACAGGAATCCCTGTCCGCCGGCGCAGCCGAACTGGATGAGACGCTGGGCCTGCGCCTCCTCTTCGATGCCTTCGGCGACCACGTCCATGCCGAGCCCCTCACACATGGCGAGGATTGCCCGGATGATGTGTTCCGACGGGCGGTCGTCAAGAATGGAGGAGACGAAGGCGCGATCGATCTTAAGCTTGTCGAAATGGAATTCGCGCAGCCGTCCGAGCGAGGACTGGCCGGTGCCGAAATCGTCGAGCGACACACGGATGCCGACGCGGCGCAGGTCCTCGACAATCTTCTCGGCGGACGCCGGATCGTTCATCAGGCCGGTTTCGGTGATCTCGATCTCCAGTCGGCGCGGATCGACGCCGGTGCGGTCGAGGATCGTCAATATGTGCAGGCCGGTGTTCTGGTCGACGAGCTGCGACGGCGACAGGTTGAAGGACAGGAACAAATCCTTCGGCCAGTTCCTGGCCGCCTCGGCGGCCTTGCGCAACACGAGCTGCGACAGGGGACCGATGATGCCGCGTTCCTCGGCAATCGGAATGAAGACCGTCGGCGAGACCGAACCGAGGTCGCGATCGGTCCAGCGCGCCAGCGTCTCGAAGCCGATGGTGCGGCGGGTCCTGAGATCGACGATGGGCTGGAAATGCGGCTCGACCTCGCCGGCCGAAACGGCGCGACGCAGCGCCTGCTCGATGCGGGTGACGCGCTTGGCAGCCTCTTCCATCTCTCTGCTGTAGACGACGACCCGGCCGCGGCCCGAACGCTTGGCATGGTAGAGCGCCGTCTCGGCCTTGCCGACCAGGATCTCGGTGGTCTCGTCGCCCGAATAAAACAGCGAGCAGCCGACGGAGGCTGAAAGCCTGGCGGTGCGTTCGCCGACATCGTAGGGCGCCGAAAGGATCTCGATCAGCATGCGCGATCTTGCGGCGGCCACCTCCTCGCTGAACACCATAGGATAGAGAAAGGCGTATTCGTCGGCGCCGATGCGGCAGACAGTGGAATGGCTGTCCATCGAAGCGCGCAGCCGCATCGCCACCTGAACCAGTATGTCGTCGCCGGCCTTGTGCCCGAACAGGTCGTTGATCGGCTTGAAGCCATCGAGATCAAGGATGCCGACGGCGAAGGGCGCCGGGTCGTCGGCGCGGTCGCTGATCAGGCGATCGACCTTGTCGAAGAAGCGGCGATGATTGCCGAGGCCAGTCAGCGGATCGGTGAAGGCCTGATCCGTGCTGTCCCTGCCTGTCTGCCCGGTGCCAAACGAAGTTTGCATCGGCGTCCCTGTTTCAAGCCGGAATAAATTCCGACACTGGCAGCAAACGGTTTAGGAAGCGTATCCCTGCGCCAAGCGAAGCGTGCGTCATAAGAGCTCTGGCCAATTGGCAGAGGGCGCCGAGTTCCGTATATGGCGTTCGTTGAACGTGGAGACCTGCCGTGAAGCTGAAAGTCGCCGTCCAGATGGACCATGTCTCCACTGTCTCGATTGCCGGCGACACCTCGTTCGCGTTGTCGCTGGAGGCGCAGCGGCGCGGCCACCAGCTGTTCCACTACACGCCCGATCGGCTGTCGATGCGCGACGGCAAGGTGTTCGCCCGCATCGAGGAAATGACAGTCCGCGACGAGAAGGGCAACCATTATTCGCTGGGCGAGAAGGTGCGAACCGATCTGTCCGAGATGGACGTCATCCTGCTCAGGCAGGATCCGCCCTTCGACATGAACTACATCACGACGACGCATATCCTCGAGCGCATCCATCCCAAGACGCTGGTGGTCAACGACCCGGCCTGGGTGCGCAACAGCCCGGAAAAGATCTTCGTCACCGAATTTCCCGACCTGATGCCGGAAACGCTGATCACCAAGGATCCTCTGGAAGTCGCCGCCTTCCGCAAGGAATTCGGCGACATCATCGTCAAGCCGCTCTACGGCAATGGTGGCGCCGGCATCTTTCATCTGCACGAGGCCGACCGCAACCTTGCCTCGCTGCTCGAAATGTTCGGCCAGATGTTCCGCGAGCCCTATATCGTGCAGCGCTATCTGAAGGACGTGCGTAAGGGCGACAAGCGTATCATCCTGATCAACGGCGAGGCGGTTGGTGCCATCAACCGGGTGCCGGCCGAACACGATTCCCGCTCCAACATGCATGTCGGCGGCCGCGCTGAGAAGACGGAGCTGACGGAACGCGAGCGCGAAATCTGCGACCGCATCGGCCCATCGCTGAAGGAGCGCGGTTTTATCCTCGTCGGCATCGATGTGATCGGCGACTACATGACCGAGATCAACGTGACCTCGCCGACCGGCATTCGCGAGGTGCGGCGTTTTGGCGGCGCTGATATTGCGAGCCTGTTCTGGGATTGTGTTGAGGGGAAGAGGCGGTAGTCCACGTGACTGCGTCCCACCGACCCTCTAACTCTTTGTTTTTACGCAATTCCCCAGGGAAAGCGCTATGCGCTTTTCCCGGGAAAACCGTTGCACGGTTTTCCCGGAATTGCGCTAGACCACGAAGAAGTCGTCCGCGGTGAGCCAGGTGCCTGGGCGCACGGTGGCGAACTGGACAGCCGCCGCTCCGCCCGCCGCGTCCACATCGAACCGCAGAGCGCCTGTCGTGTCGTCGTAAAGGATGTGGTCGCTGTCATCGATGGCTTTCGTGCCGAGCGCGAAGACCGCAGCGAGCAGCGGGCCGGCCGACAGGCCGACGAATACGGAACTGTCCAGCCGAAACACATCATCAAGCGCATTGAAGTCGTCGATACTGTCGTAGTTCGCCGGTCCAATCGCGTCGAACACGAAGACATCCCTGCCTGCATCGCCGGCCAGCCGGTCGCGGCCGGCGCCGCCATTGAGGATGTCATCGCCAGCGCCGCCCCGCAGGTCGTCGGAGCCGGCGCCGCCGTCGAGGAAATCGTCGCCGCTGTCGCCGCGGATGCCGTCGGTGCCGGCACCCCCGCTCATCTCGTCATTGCCGGCGTCGCCCTTCAGCCAATCGGTACCCGCGCCCCCGATGATCGTGTCGGCGCCTTCGCCGCCGAACAGCTGGTCGTGGCCGGCGCCGCCGTCGAGCGTATCGTTGAACGGGGTACCGCTGACGCGGTCGCCGCCGCCCAGGGCGGCGATGAGCACGGCATGATCGTAGCTTCCATAGCTCACGGTGTTCGTGGTGTCGCTCAGCGCGATGGATTCGGCCGGGGGTGTGACCGTGATCGCAATCGTCGCCACATTGCTGTTGCCCTGGCCGTCGGTGGCGTAAACCGTAAAGCTGTCGGTGCCGACGAATCCGCCCTCGGGAATGTAGTCGAACAGATTGTCGCTCAGAAAGCCCGCATGATAGTGCAGGCTGGTGCCGACGTGACCTTGGTGAAACGGATAGTAGTTGCCATCGAAACGCGTGCCCGGCTCAAGAGTGCCGTGGTCCGGCCCGTCAAGGACGACAAAGCTCAGGAGATCGTAGTCGGCATCCGCCGCGCTGAATTTGATGTCGTCGAGAAATTGCCCCTGCGAAACCGACAGATTCAGATTGGCAACCGTGGGTGCATGATTGACGAAGGTGTCGGGCTGAAGCGCGCCGCCTTCCAGGATGATCTGATGCTGGCCGTACTGGGTGTTTTCGCCGCCGAAATATTCGTTCGCCCCGATCCATGTCACCGTGATCGTGTCGGGGCTGTCGGCGTTGACCGAGACGATCCGAGCCGACAGGTAGGCCGCCTGGTCGGACAGGGTGCGGATGAAATTGCCTTCGTTGTCGAAAACCTGCGTTTCCACCGCCGTCCAGGTTTCGGTCCTGCCCTCGTGGGTGAAGCTGGTGATGGTGAAGCCATCGAAGACATCGACTGAAGCCAGGTCGATCCCACCGAATGGGAAATCCGCCTTTGCTCCTATCGGTCCGATCACGTCGCCGTCGGTTTCCGTAATGCTGAAAAGCACCGCGTCAGGGCTCGGATTGGGATATTCGGGTTCTTCCCATACGGTGAGCTCACTGCCATTGCTTAAGGTCGGCATCCTGTCTTCCTCGCTTTTGCGCCGGGCGCGCTGCGGATGTCCCCAGACTTCCAACCATAACATCGTATGCGAGTCGGATCGGTGACAAACCCCTTCACCTTTTCCATGTTGGTTAATTCCGTCTCGGGCGGAGGCAGTCCGATGGAGTTCTTTGCACCGCGGTGACATTCATCGGAAGGCAATAGCAACCGCATGTTCCTGTAATGTTCTTGATTAGCCCAGAAATCTGTGCTTGTCTTGCCTGACCTCGCTCACGGCCTGATTGCACCGGCTTCGAGCGAGCCAGGTCCGGGGGCGTTGAAAAAGATGGTAGCGCGGGTTCGCACGGTGGCTTTCCAGGGCATCGAGGCCGTGCCGGTCGACGTCCAGGTGATGATCGCGCCGGGCAAGGTGAACATGCATATCGTTGGCCTCGCCGACAAAGCGGTGGCCGAAAGCCGCGAGCGGGTGCAGGCGGCATTGCATGCCTCCGGCCTGTCGATGCCGTCGAAGAAAGTCACGGTCAATCTGGCGCCGGCCGATCTGCCCAAGGAAGGCAGCCATTACGATCTGCCGATCGCGCTTGGGCTGATGGCGGCACTTGGCGCCATTCCCGGCGACATGCTGGCCGGCTATGTCGTGCTGGGTGAGCTGTCGCTCGACGGCACCATCGCCGCGGTGGCCGGCGCGCTGCCGGCGGCGATCGGCGCCAATGCCGAGGGCAAGGGGCTGATCTGTCCGTTCGCCTGCGGGCCGGAGGCGGCCTGGGCCGGCAAGGAATTCGACATATTGGCGCCGCGCAGCCTGATTGCGATCGCCAACCATTTTCGTGGCACGCAGGTGCTGTCCAAGCCCGAACCCGGCATTCAGCTGGCGACGCGCGACCTGCCTGACCTCTCTGACATCAAAGGCCAGGAGAGCGCCAAGCGAGCGCTCGAAGTGGCGGCGGCCGGCGGGCACAATCTGCTGATGGTCGGGCCGCCGGGGTCCGGCAAATCGATGCTGGCGCAGCGGCTGCCATCGATCCTGCCGCCGCTGGCGCCGAAGGAGCTTCTGGAAGTCTCGATGATCGCCTCCGTCGCGGGCGAGCTCGGCGAGGGCAAGCTGACCGACCGGCGGCCGTTCCGCGCCCCGCATCATTCGGCCTCGATGGCGGCGATGGTCGGCGGCGGCTTGCGCGTGCGACCGGGCGAGGCCTCGCTTGCCCATCACGGCGTGCTGTTCCTCGACGAATTCCCGGAATTCTCGCCGCAGACGCTCGACGCACTGCGCCAGCCGCTGGAGACGGGCGACTGCATGATCGCGCGCGCCAACCATCGCGTCACCTATCCGGCGCGCATCCAGCTGGTCGCGGCGATGAACCCGTGCCGCTGCGGCATGGCCGGCGAGCCAGGCTATCGCTGCCTGCGCGGTGAACGCTGCCGCACCGACTACCAGGCGCGCATATCCGGCCCGCTGCTCGACCGCATCGACCTCAGGATCGAGGTGCCGGCGGTCTCGGCTGGCGATTTGATCCGGCCGGAGCGGGCGGAGAAAAGCGCCGCGGTGGCGCTGCGCGTGGCGCGTGCCCGCACCATCCAGCGCGAGCGTTTCGAGCGGCTGGGCGTCACTTCCGCCACCACCAACGCGCATTGCTCGCCTTCCGTCATCGAGGAGATCGCCATGCCGGATGCATCGGGCCTGTCGCTGCTCAAGGACGCCAGCGAAAAGCTCGGCTTTTCCGCGCGGGCCTATCACCGCGTGCTGAAGGTGGCGCGCACGCTGGCCGATCTCGACGCCAGCGAGACGGTCGGGCGGATTCATCTGGCCGAGGCGATCTCCTATCGGATGATGTCGGAGCGGATGGCGCAGGCGGCGTAGGGCGACTTGCTGCTCGCTGGAAGTACGGTTGCGGGTTCGCGCCAAATGGTCGCATATGTTACGATCATGGACCTAACCGGGGCTGAGGTGGAGATGATTTCAGTCTCACCGGCGCGCAGCGCCGAAGACTTCGAGACCTTGGCAGGGCTCTGTCGCAAGCTTGCGCAATGGGATGTCGACGCTTAGGCGCCCCACGGCGTCTCGGAGGAGGATATCAGGACCCTCTTCCAGCCGGAAACAAGCGGCCCCGAGCTGGCAATGCAATTCGGCGTGCCGGATGCCATGGCGTTCATTGCGCGATCGGAGAGCCGGCCGGCAGGCTGCCTCGCCTTCGACCAGTTCGACGACAACACAGTGGAGCTTCACAGGTTCTTCGTCGACACATCCTTCCGCGGACTAGGGATAGGTCGCGAGCTGATGGGCGCTGCATTGGCGGATATCGAGAAAGGGCCAGCCCGCACGGTGCTGATCCACACGACCTTCTATATGAGCAACGCCATTGCCGTGTACGAGGCGTTCGGCTTCAGGCCCTGCGCGCCTTTCCGCGAAACTCCGGCGCATGTCAGGCATACGGACGTCTTCTTGTCGCGCTCGATCACGCCTGCATAAGCGCGGATGGTGCACATCGAGGTTGGCGCACTACACGCATGACCCCACCCGGCCCATCGGGCCACCCTCCCCTCAAGGGGGAGGGGGACGCTGGCGCCCGGTTTGTGCCTTTTGAAGCCTGCCCTCAGGCGCGAATCCGTTGAACGGACGCTTCCACGATGACGCTGAATCGCTGGGGATCGTCGAAGGCGCGGGCGGCAAGCATGCCGCCATATACTGCCGCCATGATGGTTTCGGCCTCGACCGCTGGTGATGCTTCAAGGCGCATCGTACCCTGTTCGACCCCAAGCGACAGCACCTTCTCAAGCCATTGGGCGAGGTCGATGAAATGCCCACGAACGGCCCTGGCGATTTCCGGTGGCAGTGAGGGGAGCTCGGCGGCCAGCACCGCGGCGAGACAAAATGGCGCCGTCTGATCCCTGATGCAGCGCTCCCAGTAGCCGGTGTAGATCAGAAGCTGCCCCATGGCCTCGGGTGAGGTTTCATCAAGCAGCGCGATTTGCGCCCTGATCAAGGCTCGCGCCTGTTCGACAACGGCCACCACCAAATCGACCTTGGACGGAAAATGGTGGTGGATGCTTGCCTTGCGGATGCCGAACCGCTCGGCAAGGTCAGCGTAGCTGAACCCATTATAGCCGCCACGCATAATCAGCTGGGCTGCCCCGCCGACCAGCTTTTCCGCGGTATCACCCATAGCTGCAGCCATGCCACCCTGCCTTCCAATTGTCGATATGGCCGTTTTCACAGGGATTGCAAGCGGCCGAGCGAACGCCGTTCCGTCGCGACCAGACACCTCTCATCCCGGATCAGCGGAGACCCTGCAAAATTTCTGGCCATTTCGCAAAACCTATTGACGTTAGTTAATCTACCAACTAGTAGGTAGATAATCAACAGGAGAATGTGATGCCTAGTCAGACAGTCAACCGCCAGCCCCTCCAGCCGTCATCGGGATGGCTTAAGAGTTACTACTTCACCCGTTTCGCCGTTGCCGCAGCCTGGGTTGTACTGGCGTTCGCGGTCGCCAAGGACATGCCCTTGCTTGCCGCGTTCATGCTGGTCGCCTACCCGGCCTGGGATGCCCTGGCGAACTTCGTCGACGCCAGGCGTAATGGCGGCCTTGGCCGCAACAAGTCGCAGATGTTGAACCTCATTGTCAGTTCGATCACCGCGGTTGCGGTCCTCATCGCTCTCGGATCGAGCATGAACGCGGTTCTCGGGGTCTTCGGCGTCTGGGCTGTGCTGGCGGGGCTCTTGCAGCTTGCAACCGCGGTTCGCAGATGGAAATCGTTCGGCGCGCAGTGGGCCATGATCCTGAGCGGCGCGCAATCCGCGCTGGCCGGAATCTTCTTCGTCAAGATGGCCGGCGGCGCTGCACCGGTCGGGATCGAAAACATCGCGCCCTATGCGGCTTTTGGCGCCTTCTATTTCCTCGTCTCGGCCATTTGGCTGACCGTGAGTGACGCGCGGAAGAATTCAGTTCGCACCGCGAGCTGATTGTCCGCGCGCATGCGCCAGGATTGAGGTCGGCGCGCTGCACGCGGGACCCCTCCCGGCCATCCCGCATCGGCCCGAAAATCGTGTTCGATTTTCGGAAAGCACGATGCGGAAACTCAAAGTCTTAGAGCGTCCTTTGCGCGTCCGACGGACGCGCTGCGCTCTAATGGCCACCCTCCCCTCAAGGGGGAGGGGGACGCTGGCGCTATCCGGCCCGGTCCCTTGCCTTCAGCTCCAGCCGCCGCGCGTGCAGCACCGGCTCGGTGTAGCCGTTGGGCTGGACGGCGCCCTTGAACACCAGGTCGCAGGCGGCCTGGAAGGCGATGGACTTGTCGAAATCCGGGGCCATCGGCCGGTAGAGCGGGTCGCCGACATTCTGGCGGTCGACGATGGCCGCCATGCGCTGCAGCGAATCCATCACCTGGATCTCAGAACACACATTGTGGCGCAGCCAGTTGGCGATGTGCTGGGAGGAAATGCGCAGCGTGGCGCGGTCCTCCATCAGGCCGACATCGTTGATGTCGGGCACCTTGGAACAGCCGACGCCCTGGTCGATCCAGCGCACGACATAGCCGAGTATCCCCTGGGCGTTGTTGTCGAGCTCGCGCTGGATCTCGTCCGGCGTCCAGTTCGGCCGCACCGCCACCGGCACCGAGAGGATGTCGTCGAGCTTCGCCTTGGGCCGACTTTTCAGCGCTGCCTGCACGGCATGGACATCGACCTTGTGATAATGCGTGGCGTGCAGCGTGGCCGCCGTCGGCGACGGCACCCAGGCGGTGTTGGCGCCGGCTTTCGGATGCGCGATCTTCTGTTCCAGCATCGCCGCCATCAGATCCGGCATCGCCCACATGCCCTTGCCGATCTGGGCATGGCCGGCCAGCCCGCATTCCAGACCGGTATCGACATTCCAGGCCTCATAGGCGGAAATCCAGGCGGCCTGCTTCATGTCGCCCTTGCGGATCATCGGGCCGGCTTCCATCGAGGTGTGGATCTCGTCGCCGGTGCGGTCGAGGAAGCCGGTGTTGATGAAGACGACGCGCTCCCTTGCCGCGCGGATCGCCTCCTTGAGGTTGACGGTGGTGCGCCGCTCCTCGTCCATGATGCCCATCTTGATGGTATTGGCAGGCATCCCGAGCAATGCCTCGACGCGGTCGAAAATCTCGACGGCGAAAGCGACCTCTTCAGGCCCGTGCATCTTGGGTTTCACGACATACATCGAGCTGGCGCGGGAGTTGGCGCGCCGCCCGTTCGGCCCGACATCGTGCAGCGCGATCAGCGCCGTCAGCGCCGCATCCATGATGCCTTCCGGCACTTCGTTGCCGTCGCGGTCAAGGATCGCCGGATTGGTCATGAGGTGACCGACATTGCGCACCAGCATCAACGAGCGGCCGGGCAGCGTCAGCGTGGAACCATCGGGCGCGGTGTAAGCGCGGTCGGGATTGAGCTTGCGGACAAAAGTCTTGCCGGCCTTGGTGATCTCTTCCGCCAGGTCGCCCTTCATCAGGCCGAGCCAGTTGCGATAGACGACGACCTTGTCCTCGGCATCCACCGCCGCAACCGAATCCTCGCAGTCCTGGATGGTGGTCAGCGCCGATTCCAGCACGACATCGGCAATGCCTGCCGGGTCGGTGCGGCCGATCTGGTTGGCGCGATCGACAAGGATTTCGATGTGCAGGCCGTTCTTGACCAAGAGCACGGAATCGGGATTGGCGGCATCGCCGCGATAGCCGGCAAATTGCTTGGGGTCGGCCAGCGTGGTGGCGCCGGCGCCCTCGCCCAGCCGCAGCATGCCGTGGGCAATCGAGAGACCGTTCACCCCCGCCCATTTGCCCGAGGTGAGCGGCACCGCCTCGTCGAGGAAATTTTTCGCCCAGGCGATGACTTTCGCGCCGCGTGCGGGATTGAAGCCCTTGCCCTTCTCGGCACCGCCGGCCTCCGGAATGGCATCGGTGCCGTAGAGCGCGTCATAGAGCGAGCCCCAGCGCGCATTGGCGGCGTTCAGCGCATAGCGCGCATTCATCACCGGCACGACCAGCTGCGGCCCGGCAACGCGTGCGATCTCCGGGTCGACATTGCCGGTGGCGACCGAAAAGGCCGGCCCTTCGGGCACGAGATAGCCGATCTCCTTCAGGAAGGTTTTGTAGGCCTCCATGTCGACGGGCGCGCCATGGTCGCGGTACCAGCCGTCGAGGCTCTCCTGCATGGCATCGCGTTTTTCGAGCAGCGCCCGGTTCTTCGGTGCGAGATCATGGACGATGGCCGAGAAGCCGTTCCAGAAAGCGTCCGCCTCGATGCCGGTGCCCGGCAGCGCTTCGTGCGCGACGAAGTCGTGCAATTCGCGGGCAATCCGCAATCCGGCGATCTCGATGCGATCGGTCATCAGGGGCTTCTCCAGGCGAAGGCTTTGCGCGCCTTTGGCATGTTGGGGTGGCAGGGTCAATTCAGCTTAGGGTGAAGGTGGGCATTTTGCAGCCGATCTCCCCCCTTGAGGGGGAGATGGCCGCGAAGCGGCCAGAGGGGGTCGGTCCGACCGGGCTCGGCCTGCTGCGGCAGATGAGGTTGGCGCTCCACGCGCGGTGACCCCCTCTGTCGCCTTTGGCGACATCTCCCCCTCAAGGGGGGAGATTATCCGCTCACACCGCGATCCTCGGCCTGCCCGAGGCCACCGCCACCACATGCGCCTCGATGAACATGCGCTGGGCTTCGACGGTCGAGACGCGGAATTCGGTGGCGACCTCGATCTCGGCGCTGTCGGTGCCGGCGTCCCTGGCTCGCCCGGCGGCAAGCGCGCGCACATCGGCCTCGGCCGCCGCGAGCGCCGCCGCCTCGTCGAGAAAATCGCGCACGGTTTCGCCTGAGGCGACGCGGAACAGCCCTTCCTTGGGCTGGCTGACGCGCGCCTCGGCCGAGACGCGGACCTGGCCGACGACGGCGCCGAGCGCGTTGGCGACGTCGGTATCCTGCGGCACGACGCAGTCATTGCCGACCAGTTCGGCGAGGCCCGCGTAGTGCAGCGGCGCCGAGGCGCCGAGGCCGATGACCGGGCGGTCGAGCGCGACGCTGAGCCGGGCGATGCCGGGATGAGAATCGACGGCGCGCTGCACCAGCGCATGCGCCACGGTCGCGGCACCATCCAGCCCATCCTCGGCGAAGGCGGTTTCGAGAATGTATTCGGCCGACCAGCGGGTCAGCGTCACCAGCACGCGTTCCGAGATCGCCTCCGGCGTCGCGGCAATGAACTGGCCGCGGCCGTCGCGCTTGCGCGAAAACAGCTCGGCGCCGAGTCGGGCCGGTGCCGCGTCCCAGTTAGCCTGCTTGCCCAAGACATGTGCGGCATCCGACGGCGTGAACCCGGAAATATGCACCAGGCCGCGCGACACCAGCCGGTTCAAGGTGGCGTTCTGGGCGTTCGAGGTGAGCAGCCTGTCCAGCGCCAGCGGCACGCTGCCGATTGCCTCGTAGAGCCTCGCTTCCGGCGCGGTGAGGCCGGCGGCGAGCCGCTCCGGTACGCCGGTGCGCACGGCGAAGCGGCCATCCATGCGGCCGGGGTTCGGCGCGCGCAGCTGGCGCTCCAGTTCCGATGTCACGGCCTCGCCATGCACCATGCCAGCCAGCGCCAGCGGCACCAGGCGGCGCGGCCCGAGCAGGATTTTCGGGTTAAGCGCGCCATCCTCCAGTGCCACTTCGGAATCGCCGCCGAGGCCGTAGGTGCGCATGGCCACCGCCTCGACCATGGTGCGGAAGCCGCCGACCGTGGCGCCTTCCGGATCGAGCCTGGGGCGGCCCTGATCGAGCACGGCGACATCGGTGGTGGTGCCGCCGATATCGGAGACCATGGCATTGTCGAGCCCGGTCATGTGGCGGGCGCCGACCAGGCTGGCGGCGGGGCCGGACAGGATCGTCTCGATCGGCCGCTGGCGGGCAAAGGCGGCCGAGACCAGCGCGCCGTCGCCGCGCACCACCATCAGCGGCGCGGCAATGTTGCGCGCGGCCAAAAACCCTTCGGTCGCCGCCACCAGCCGGTCGATCATCGAGATCAGCCTGGCGTTGAGCAGCGTGGTGAGCGCCCGGCGCGGGCCGCCGAGCTTGGCCGACAGTTCGTGGCTGGCAGTGACCGGCAGGCCGGTTTTCTCGCGGATCAGGTCGCGGGCAGCGAGCTCATGCGCCGGGTTGCGAGTAGCAAAGTAGGCGCAGATGGCAAAGCCGGACACCGAGGCGCCGAGCTCCGGCAGGGCGGCCTCCAGCCCGGCGAGATCGAGCTTGGCTGCATTGCCATGGACATCATGGCCGCCGGGGCAGAACACCACCGGGTCGGTGCCAAGTGCCGCCTTCAGCCCGTCGCGGGCGAGGTCGCCCTCGGAAAAGCCGATCATCACCAGCGCCACGCGCCCGCCCTGCCCCTCGACCAGCGCGTTGGTGGCGAGCGTCGTCGACATCGACACAAGTTTGATCGCGGTCGGATCGGTGGCGGATTTCTCCAGCACCGCATCGACCGCGCCCGATATGCCGACCGCCAGATCGTGGCGGGTGGTCAGCGCCTTGGCCTTGGCGAGCACCTTGCCCTGGGCACCACCGGCTTCCGACCACAGCACGGCGTCGGTATAGGTGCCGCCGGTGTCGATGCCGAGGAACAGGGGCGAGGGTTTGGGCTTGGCGGTCATGGGCGGGCAGCGGTCCGGGGAATTTCGTCCCCGCCCCTTAGCCGATACTGGCGGGCCGATAAAGCCACGAGCGCTGGTCCAACAGGCGATGATCGCGGTGACGGCCAATCTCCCCCCTCGTGGGGGAGATGTCCGGCAGGACAGAGGGGGGCGCTGTCCCGCCGGCCTTGCCACGATCTAAGGCACCTCGGCGAGCCCCGCCGCAATCACAATATGCTGGCAGACATTGTCGATGTCGCGGATAATGTCGTCGTTCCAGAAGCGCAGGACGGTCCAGCCATCCTGTTCCAGACGCGCAGTCCTTGCCGCGTCGCCCGCAACAGCATCGCCTTGCGCATGCTGGGAGCCATCAACCTCGACAATCAGTTTCTTCTCCGAACAAGCGAAGTCGACAATGTAGCCGGCGATCGGAAATTGTCGCCGGAAGCCAAGCCCCATCAACCGGTGCGCGCGAAGCTCGTTCCAAAGCTTCAGTTCGGCTGGTGTCATGACCTTGCGCATCGATCTGGCGTTTGCGCGATGTTTTGGAGGCAGAAGTGTGTGAGGCATTGTGCTGCTGAAATTAGCGCTCTACGGCGCCCCCCTCTGTCCTGCCGGACATCTCCCCCACAAGGGGGGAGATTGGCAGTTCGACCACCTACCCCACAAACCCCACGCGCTTGTGGCTGCCGTCGCAGAATGGCTTGTTGGCCGAATGGCCGCAGCGGCAGAGGAAGGTGCGCGTTGTGCGGTCGACCGTGTGGCCGGTGCCGGTGACGATTTCGACATTGCCTTCGAGCTTGAGCGGGCCGTTGGTGGTTGGCGTCACCGTCAGCGGACCATCCCGCGCCTCCAGCGCCGGCGTGTCCTTCAGCGGCGGCTCGCCGGTGGCGGTGAAGCCGGCCTTGATGTGGCTGTTGTCGCAGAACGGCTTGTTTTCCGAGGCGCCGCAGCGGCAGAGCGTGGCGCGGAAGAAGGTCTCGCCGCCGAGCACGATCTCGGCATGCATCGCAAGCGGGCCGTTTTCCCTGACCCGCACCGTGTTGACCACCGGCGGCTTCTCCTGCGGTCCGCCGTCCTTCCTGACATAGGTGATGGCGCCCGACGGGCAGCTTTCGGCGATCGCCACGATCTTCTCGACGCTGGCCGCCTCGGGATGGATCCACTGGCCGGGCGCGTTGGGCACGAAGACATGCGGATCGCCCAGCACGCAATTGCGCGAATGAATGCAGCGCCGGCCCGAAAAGCCGACATCGATTTTTTCGCCTTGGACCGTGCCTGCCATGGGTGGGGTCTCCTGGGTTGCAGGCAGGCTAAGGCTGCTGCGCGAAGGGCGTCAAGTAGCGATCTCCCCCCTTCTGGGGGAGATTGGCCGCTCACGGCACCAGATCAATCTCCTCGGTCTCGCCGTCGTTGAGATAGAAATCCTTGCCATCGCCCGGCCAGACATAAGCAGCCGGCGCGAACGATGCGGCAAAACATAGCGCGACGGCAAAGCGCCGTGATGATCCCCCCGGAATGAAACGGCCCGCCCGGCCGCGAGGGAGAGCGCCCCACAGTGTTGATGAGAACAGACAATTATAATTGCTTTCCGAAACAGCGAGCAAATGATCGTCGTTGCGGCTATTGTTTGTAAACGTTGCGGCAGGTCCTTGCTCCCAGTGTGCATTTGCTGTGCAAAACGTGAGGCGCCCCGCAACCTCTATGGCGCGAGCAACGCTACTTCGGTAGCGTAGATGTTGACGTGGGGTCTTGGGAGATTGAGTTCTGTTGACGTTACTGCGACAGAGATTAAGACGTTACCGACTTTCGCTCGACACGGGCCTGCAGACCGGCGAGCACGCCACGGGGTCGCCCGGGGCTACAGGTAAGAATACCTAATAGACCCCGCGTCACCCAATCGAATGCCAATAATTCAAAATGACAAACTTGCCACCTTCCGGAAGATAGCGGGGCGTCGGGCGCTTTGCTCATTTTTGAAGACTTCATATGCAAAGAATTATTCTTATTATTTCTACCGCCTTCAGGAGTCTCTTAGGTACAAGGAATTTTCTATATCTAAGCGAAATGGGGAGGCTCGCGTTATTTCACGCCCCATTAACGGCATACGGTTCATCCAAACTCAGCTTTCAAACCACCTTTATAGCTTTTATGATCCCGGTACAGCTGTCCACGGCTTCGCCAAAGGTCGATCAATCGTAACGAACGCCAAAGCTCACTTGCGGCGAAAGTGGATCCTCAACATAGACATTGAGGGTTTTTTTGACAGCATTAACTTCGGCCGCGTTCGAGGTCTTTTTCTGGCGAAACCATTCGAGCTCCCCGCCGATACTGCGACGGCTTTGGCTACCATAATTTGTCACTGCAACAAGCTGCCTCAAGGCGCGCCGACGTCACCGATTGTGTCGAATTTAATCGCATCAACTCTAGATCGGGAGCTGATAAAACTCTGCAAGGGACTTGGCCTGCAGTACACACGGTATGCCGACGACATAACGATATCGTCCCGGCGAGCATCTATCCCAACCCAAGTTGCGACCTTGGAAGGCGACGTCTGGAAATTATCAAATCCGCTGCGGGCCATATTCGAAGCCGCAGGATTCAAAGTTAACGATAAGAAAACTAGGCTGTCGAAAGCTAGCAGTCGCCAAACCGTGACTGGATTAACGGTCAATAAATTCGCCAACGTGGACAGATCCTATATCAGAGATCTGTACGCGTCTTTTCACGCTCTGAAGAAATTCGGCCTTGAGAGGTACACGGAAACTTACAACAAGAAATTTCTTTCGAAAAACAAGTCGAAGCCATCGGCCGTCATTGATAAACTCATAGGTCAGATACAGTATGTTGGGCACGTACGCGGATATGACGATCCGGTGTACACTAAGTTGGCTTATAATTTTAACAAACTGGCACTAAAAAAGATCAAGGTATTTGATAAGATCGATCACTATATGAATTCAGTTTTTATAGTCGAGGACGACGACAATATAACTCAAGGAACTTGTTTCTTGATCGACGACGCGCACGTGGTTACTTGCTACCACTGCGTTCCATCGGAGAACATCACTATTTTCTCACCGAACCAACCATCCGTAAGATATGAAGCGAAAAAGGTGAGATTCAACGAGGAGATGGACATAGCTGTCCTAGAGATAAAGCACCCGAACAAATCGTGGAAGCCGCTAAAAATCTACGACGGCGACCCTCCAGCTATCGGAACAGACGTAACCCTTTTGGGATATCCCGCCTGGGCGCCCGGGAAGACTATTGCCATCAAAAACGCCCAGATACAGGGCTTACAAACTAAAAGCACCCTACAGCACTACATATTAGACAAATCAATTGTTTCAGGAAACAGCGGTGGACCGTTGATTGACGCAAATGGCTTGGCCATAGGTATTGCAACGCACGGCGCCGAAAATAGCGACAAGGCTGATACCGTCTACGAGCATAAGGTGATGAGTATAGACATCCTCAAGAAAATTTAGCTGATAGCGCGTTGCGGCAATCAAGCCGCGACCTGCTGTCGCCTAAGGAGCTAGTTCGAAATGAAAGCAGCTGACCGAGCTCAATCGAACAATGGTAGGTCTACATCACGAAGAGGCTTGACCCTCTTCACCTTCAATTCGCGCTTTTCGATCTCGTCCATCGCCGATGCGACGACGCCGAGCTGATCCTTAAGGCGCTCCTCTGACCACATGTCCAAATCCGCTGAGGAATACGTCTTCCGATTTCGAGAGCTGCCTTCTTCGTCCGATGAACAGTCGACGTACTCGACGTCGCAGATTTCACCATAGAATTCCTGCTCCAGAAGGAATTTTTTGTGCACCGTGAGCATGCCACAGTAGACATCCTTAGAGAGAACGAAAGACTTTCTGTACTGAAGGAAATAAAGTCGAACGATACCGCTCTCAGTGAAAAAGAACGGAATCCTATATGTTGCGAACCTATCCCGAGCAAAAGGAAACCTACGACCGTTCAGATCAAAAACCTGCGTAGTGCGACCAAATGCTAGTGGACTGGCTAAGGCGATTACGTCCTGATTTGGCTTGTAGCCGACGCGTTGCTGGACCGAGATGGGCGCTGCTAGCAACTGGTCTAGACGATGAAGACCCTGGTACGCCCTCCTGACCGCTTTCACCGAACGCAGGTAGTTAAATTTGCCGCCATCGGCAGGATTGTAGAATTCCAGCAGCGACCGCATTGCGGTTTGTACGTTTGTCGTGTCGGCTCGCAGGACTTCCACCAGCGGAGGATTGGTAAGGGGAATCACGTGTTCGCTCCTTGTTCACCCGAACGATAGAGCCTTCCCCCAGTTTTTTCAAACCATTCAAGGATGAGATCATCGGGGATCAACATCCCCGGTACGGCATTCTTTTCAGCTGTGTTCCAAACGATGTCCCAGGGTGTGCCCTTTTCGTGTGTCAGATCCGATAGCTTGTACGGATGGAACTCAGAATAGTAAGCGAACACGTTCTCAAGAAAAACGCGCCGCTCTCCCTGAACGGCGCCTTGGGCTTCGACAAAAGTTCCGGTGGAGACATCAAGTTTCCGCAAGCGTTCTGTTATGGGACCCGCGCCGAACCACTTGATTTGGTCGTAGACAACTCTGTTGACCGGGCCATGCTTCCAGGCCTCAAATTTCTGACCTATCAACGGCTCTTTATATTTTGCTAGATGCCATGCGTGCGCAAAATAGAGAATTTTTAGTAGCGCCATGGACGTCAGTCGACGGCCTCTAGCGTCGGCCATCTCGAGGAACAGGTTGGAGATTTCGCGGGCGTCGTAGCTCATCTCAAGCAGAACATATCAGGAACATTGATGCCCCTCAATCCCCCATCTTCAGCGCCTGGATAAACGCCTCCTGCGGGATATCCACCTTGCCGAACTGGCGCATGCGCTTCTTGCCCTCTTTCTGCTTGTCGAGCAGCTTGCGTTTGCGCGAGACGTCACCGCCGTAGCATTTGGCGGTGACGTCCTTGCGCAGGGCCGAGATGGTCTCGCGGGCGATGACCTTGCCGCCGATCGCGGCCTGGATCGGGATCTTGAACAGATGGTGCGGGATCAGCTCCTTGAGCTTCTCGCACATCTGGCGGCCGCGCTTTTCCGCCGCCGTGCGGTGGACCAGCATCGACAGCGCGTCGACCGGCTCCTCATTGACCAGGATCGACATTTTCACCAGGTCGCCTTCCTTGTAGTCGGTCAAATGATAGTCGAAGGAGGCATAGCCCTTGGAGATCGATTTCAGGCGATCATAGAAATCGAAGACGACTTCGTTGAGCGGCAGGTCGTAGGTCAGCATGGCGCGTTTGCCGACATAGGAGAGGTCGGCCTGGATGCCGCGCCGGTCCTGGCAAAGCTTCAGGATGCCGCCGAGATAGTCGTCGGGCGTGAGGATGGTGGCGCGGATCCAGGGCTCCTCGATGGCCGAGATTTTCACCACATCGGGCATGTCGGCCGGGTTGTGCAGTTCCTTCATCGTGCCGTCGGTCAGAGCCAGCCGGTAGACGACGCTCGGCGCGGTGGCGATGAGGTCGAGGTTGAACTCGCGCTCCAGCCGCTCCTGGATGATTTCGAGATGCAAGAGACCAAGGAAGCCGCAGCGATAGCCGAAGCCGAGCGCGGCACTGGTTTCCATCTCGTAAGAGAAAGAAGCGTCGTTGAGGCGCAGCTTGCCGACGGCGGCGCGCAGATCCTCGAAATCGGCGGCGTCGACCGGGAACAGGCCGCAGAACACCACCGGCTGCGCCGGCTTGAAGCCGGGCAGGGCATGCGCGGTGGCGCGCTTGTCCTCGGTGATGGTGTCGCCGACGCGGGTGTCGGCCACTTCCTTGATCGAGCCGGTGAAGAAGCCGAACTCGCCGGGGCCGAGCTCGTCGACATTGATGCGGGCTGGCGTGAAGACGCCGGTGCGCTCGACCAAGTATTTGGCGCCGGTGCCCATCATGCGGATGGTCTGGCCCTTTTTCAGCACGCCATCGATGATGCGCACCAGCACGATGACGCCGAGATAGGCGTCGTACCAGGAGTCGACCAGCATGGCCTTCAGCGGGGCTGATATGTCGCCCTCGCGCGGCGGCGGCAATTGGTGGACGATGGCCTCCAGCACATCGGGAATGCCGAGGCCGGTCTTGGCCGAGATCAGCACGGCGTTGGAGGCGTCGATGCCGATCACCTCCTCGACCTGCTCGCGGATGCGCTCGGGCTCGGCGGCAGGCAGGTCGACCTTGTTCAGCACCACGACGATCTCGTGGTTGTTGTCGATGGCCTGGTAGACATTGGCGAGCGTCTGCGCCTCGACGCCCTGGCTGGCATCGACGACCAGCAGCGAACCCTCGCAGGCGGCCAGCGAGCGCGACACTTCATAGGCGAAGTCGACATGGCCGGGCGTGTCGATCAGGTTGAGGATATAGTCCTCGCCATTGTTGGCGCGGTATTTCAGCCGCACCGTCTGCGCCTTGATGGTGATGCCGCGCTCGCGCTCGATGTCCATCGAGTCCAGCACCTGCTCCTTCATGTCGCGCAGCTCCAGCCCGCCGGTGGACTGGATCAGCCGGTCGGCAAGCGTGGATTTGCCATGGTCGATATGGGCGACGATGGAGAAATTGCGGATGTGGTCAAGCGGCGTGGTCATGCCGCGCGCTTTAGCAGGGGCGGGTTGCAGGGGCAAGCCGGCGGGCGATGGGGGCTTGTCGTGCAACATCGGCGGTTGGCGAAAGATGCCGGCAGGCAAGGGGCCGCACCAACGCCAGAATGGTCACGCAAAATCGTTAAACTTTGATCCACTGGATTAGAGCATAGTTTGCTGGCTGCGTGATAGCTCATGGCGCGTCACGCCCTTGGGGGGAATTAGAAATGCTGTCGTCCGCAACCCATTTTCTCAGATCAGAGGGCGGCTCCTTTGCGCCGCTCCTCGTTTTCCTGGCCGTTCCGATCATCACCGCTGTAGGCTTTTCGGTCGACTATACGTCGGCGGTCCAGACCCGGTCGAACGAGCAGGCGGCGCTCGATGCCGGAATTCTGTCGATCACCACGATGGATACGGCCTCGACGAAAGCGCAGCGCCAGGTGGTGCTCCAGGATTCCTACAAAGCCAATGGCGGACAGGGCACTGCGACGCTGAACACCTTCGACGTCAGCGCCAACGGTACCGCCACCGCGCAGGCCACGGCGAGCTACTCCATGCCGACCGTGTTCATGCAGATCGCCAGGATCACCACGGTGCCGGTCGCGGTCGCGTCGGCGGTGACCAAGACGCCGGCGCTGGTGGCCGCCAACTTCAAGGTCACCGGGGTGTCTGGCTACTGGAACAAGAAAATGACACTCTACGGCACGAAGTTCGGCGCGACGGTGGGCAAGCCGCTGATGACGATCGACTATACATATGGCGGCACCGGAGATCCGAAAGGCTATGGCACCACCATCGTCAACGTCCTCACCACCGATTCAGCCGGCAGGACCGTCACCACGATGGCCCAGAAGCAGGTCTGCAAGCTCGTCAGCTCCAGCACGCCCGCCGGGGCGGTGATCCAGACCGACAGGTTCAACACGAAATATTACTGTGTCGATACGATGTATCCCGCCGATGGCGCCGGCGCGAATATCGATGTCAGCCAGATGGCCGGCCTCTATCTGCAGATGGACGTGCCGTCGGGCAACCCGAAGAAGCTTATGTCGAACGATCCGAACACGTCCAACCGGCTCTACAGCTCGGCAAGCAAGGACGTCCCCCCGGTCGAGATCGCGACCGGCCAGATCGTTGATATCTTCGGCCTGGTGCCTTGCAGCGAGACAGGCTACCAGGCCTGGGAAGACGGCGGCAACCCGGTTCCGGCGCCTGTCAGCAACGCCGACTTCTTCTACAACGTCACCGGCAAGTGCGACTTCAACAAGCGGCCCTCCAACACGGTGCTGACGCAGTAGGGGGCACCTTCCCTTCTCCCCTTGTGGGAGAAGGTGGATCGGCGCGAAGCGCCGAGACGGATGAGGGGTGCTCCAGCCTGGCGCCGACGTTTGCCCGGCTCAGCGCCACGGCTGCAAGCCAACGTCGCGCACATAGGCTATGATCGTATCGCAGACGGCGTTCAAGTCCTTCAGAACATCGTCGTTCCAAAAACGCAGCACACGAAACCCCTCGCCTTTAGCTCAGCTTGGCGGATCTTGTCGGTCTCCGAGTCGGCGTGCTGGCTGCCATCGATCTCGACGAACAGGCTTTGTTCTTATGCATGTCGTTGTCCCAAAACCGCTGCACACTTTTAGGCGACATGCATTAGCTTCGAGGCAAACGAAATCGGCGATGTACCTACCGACCGGAACCTGGCGCCGGAATTTTATCCGATCGAGCCTGCGGTCACGCCGCTCGTACCACAGTCTGCCTTCCGCTTCCGTCATTTCCCGCCGAAGTGAGCTGGCAAAGCTGCGTTTGGCTGGCGGAACGGGCTGATGCAGCATGGCCTCAGGTTAACCAGCCCCTGCGTTCTGTCCAGCACCCCTCATCCGTCTCGGCGATGCGCGCCGATCCACCTTCTCCCACAAGGGGAGGAGGGAAAACGCACACCTGATCACAAACCGGTGAGCGCTGTAACGAAATCCGTGGCGACGACGAAGTGGGGACATGACCGGCGCATCCAGGCGCCGCCACCCACGGAGCAAGCCATTGTCGGGATCACAACGCAGAAAGCTCGTCGCCGGCGTGCTCGCCGCCTCGATATTCTCCTCGATCGGCGTGGCCGCCAGTCAGCCGCTCACTGTGGTCGAGCTGTTCACCAGCCAGGGCTGCTCGTCCTGCCCGCCGGCCAACGCCAATCTGATCAAGGTCAGGGACAAGCCCGGCGTGCTGGCGCTGTCCTTCAACGTTACCTATTGGGACTATCTCGGCTGGAAGGACACTTTCGGCAAAAAGGAATTCACCCAGCGCCAGGTCACTTACGAACCGTCGCTCGGCCGTTCGGGCCCGTTCACACCGCAAGTGGTGGTCAACGGTAACACTGACGCGGTCGGCGCCGCACCCGGCGAGATCGAGCAGCTTATTTCGAGCAGCGGCCACCCAAAGGGGCCGGCGCTGTCGCTCGACGGCGGCAAGATCAGCATCGGCGCCGGCTCGGCGCCCGGCGGCAAGGCCGATGTCTGGCTGGTGCGCTACGCCAACGGCGTCATCGAGGTGCCGGTGGCGCGCGGCGAAAATACCGGCCGCACGCTGCCGCACGCCAATGTCGTGCATTCGCTGACCAGACTGGGCAGTTGGACCGGCGACGCCAAGACGCTGGCGCTGCCCGCCGCATCCGGCGGCCTCAGCAGCGCGGTGCTGGTGCAGACGCCGGGCGGCGGGCCGATCCTCGCCGCGGCCACCAACTGATTCTCGTCAGGGCAAGATCACGCTCAACCAAGATTGCGCAACGCCGCAGGAGCGGCACCGCATCCACCCGGCCGCAGTGCCATCAACCCTTAGGAGACCACCATGACCAATCGCCTGACCCTGCCGGCACTCGCCTTCGCGCTGTGCTCGACCGCGCTGTTCGCCGGAACAGCCGCACGCGCCGAGGATGCGATGAAGCCGGCCGATCCGATGGCCACCGAGGCCATGAAGCCGGCAACGGATGCGATGAAACCGGCCGATCCGATGGCAACGGACGCGATGAAGCCGAAGACGGATGCCATGAAACCGGCCGATCCGATGGCAACGGACGCGATGAAGCCAGCCGACGCAATGGCGCCGGCCAAGTAGGCGTCAGCCGCTCCCTGTCCGGGCCGGGGTTCCCTGTCCCGGACAGCTTGGCGCGCACGGCCCCACACGCACGGTAATGTGAAACCGCGGCGCATCGCGCTATCGTATAGTCAAACACCATCCTGGGAGATCAGACATGTCCGTGAACAGATCCTTCGCAAAAGGTGCGCTGGCGGCGCTGATCGTTGCCGCGGCGGCTGCCGCCTTCTGGCAGACGCCGGCGATCTCGGCCGAGGAGGCGGTGGTAATCCCGCCGCCGGCGATCGACGAGAAGCCCGCCCCCGGCACCGAAAAGGCGGTCTTCGCCGGCGGCTGCTTCTGGGGCGTGCAGGGCGTGTTCCAGCACGTCAAGGGCGTGACCAAGGCGGTCTCCGGCTATGCCGGCGGCGAAAAGGACACCGCCGTCTACGAGACGGTCGGCAGCGGCCGGACCGGCCACGCCGAAGCCGTCGAGATCACCTATGAGCCGTCAGAGGTGACCTATGGCCAATTGCTGCAGGTGTATTTCTCGGTCGCGCACAACCCGACACAGCTGAACTTCCAGGGACCGGACAGCGGCACCCAGTACCGCTCGACGGTGTTTGCCGAAAACGAGGCGCAGAAGAAAATCGCCGAGAGCTACATCGCCCAGCTCGACAAGGCCAAGGTGTTTCCAAAGCCGATCGTGACCACGCTGGAAACGGGCAAGACCTTCTATCCGGCCGAGGACTACCACCAGGACTTTTTGACGCTGAACCCGACCTATCCCTACATCGTCTACAACGACCTGCCCAAGATCGAGAATTTGAAGTCGCTGTTCCCGCAGCTCTACAGCGACAAGCCGGTGCTGGTGATGGCGGCCAACAAGAGCTGAGGATGGGTAATCTCTTCCCTTGAGGGGGAGATGGCCGGCAGGCCAGAGGGGGTCGGCGCGACCGGGTGCGGCCTCCTGCGGCAGATCAAGGCCGGCGCTCCACGCGCGACGACCCCCTCTGTCGCCTTCGGCGACATCTCCCCCTCAAGGGGGGAGATCAGCAGCCCTACGCCGCCCCCTTTTTCCAGGGCAGGCTCCAGCGCACCTTTTCCAGCGTTGCCCTGGCCTCGGCCGATGTCGGGTCGGGCTCTGTCTCCCGGTAATGCGCCGAGCCCTGCGGCGGGTAGGTGTGGGTGTTGTTCAGTGCAAGCTTGTCGATCTGGCTGAAATCGGGGAAGGGCAGGTTTTCCTCGTCGCGCCAGGCGTTGACCCGCTTCTCGGCGGCGATGCGCTTTTCGTCGTCGATGGGAAGGTCGGCGGCGCTGTATTCCAGCTGCGAGGGGAAGGCGAACTGCGCCCCGGCCTCGTCCATGATGTTGATCATGGCCAAGAGGATGTCCTCGCGAATGGCGAGGAACTCGGAAAAGTCCGCCGTCATGATGTAGGTGAACACCTCGATGTCGAGCGAATAGGGGCCGAAGCCGACGAAGCGCACGCGGCACGGGTCGTCGATGACGCGCGGATGCGCGATCAGGAGCTTGCGCAGCGCGGCCAGCGTGTAACGCAACTGGTCGGGCGTGGTCTCGTAGCGCAATTGCAGCGTCGTGCCGAAGCGGGTGCGGTCGCGATGCGCGTAGTTTTCGATCTGCATGCCGGCAAAGTCCGAATTCGGCACCGAGATGACGGTGCGGTCGAGCGAGCGGATGCGGGTCGAGCGCATGCCGATATGCTCGATGGTGCCGGACTGGTCGCCGAACTTGCAGAAGTCGCCGACGCTGACCGGCCGGTCGGCGTAGAGGGTGAGGCCGGAAAGGAAATTCTGCAGCGTCGGCTGCGCCGCCAGCGCCACGGCCAGACCGCCGATGCCCAGACCGGCGATGACGCCTTCATAGGGGATGGCCAGCACTTCGGCCAAAAGTAGGAAGGCGACGACCAGCACGGCGACGCGAGCGACGCCGGTGGACAGCGAGATCAGCGTGTCGTGATAGCCGGGCACCTGCCAGAGCTTGCGATAATGGCCGGCGATGCGGCCGATAAGGTGCCAGACAACCGGCACGGCGCCGATGACGATCAGGCTCCAGGCCGCGGCCTTCGCGGGTGCCGCGACCACCTGCGGCAGACCAAGCGGGCGCAACGCGATCAGCAGGAAAAGACCGAGGAAGATCGAGCGCACCGCCCATTCGACGACGCGGAAGAAGGCAGAGCGCTGCGAGCGGTCCTGGCCGCGCGCAAAAAAGGAAATCACCGCATTGGCGATGAAGCCGAAGACGATGCCGGCCAGCACCGCCAGGCCGAGCATCCACCATTGCCAGCGTTCCATCGGGCCGGCGCGGTCAAGCAGGCCTGGGCTGATCTCGCGGGCGAGGCCGCGCGCGATGAAGAACGGGTCGTTGCTGGCGAAGGCGGCGAACTCCGGCGCCACCGGCACGTCCTCGACATCGGCATAGAGCGTGCGGATGTTGGCGAGCGTCTCGGGCGTGAATTGCCAGACCTTGCCACCCTTGTCCGTCTCAACGGGGCCGACGACGATGTTGCCGGACGGATGCTCGAAATAGACATAGGGCGTGTTGCTTTTGGGATCGTCGGGAATTTCCTGCCAGTAGACATAGCCGATGCGATCGATGACCTTCTTCAGGTAGCGTTCGAGCAGGAACGCCTCGTCGGAGCGCACGGCCGGATTGTAGTCGCGCAGATCGAGCGCTGCCTTTGCCGGGTCGCCGGCCTCGGTAACGCCGCTCAGGAGCACCTTGAACGTATCGCGTGGCGAGGCCAGCTTGCTCGGATCGTCGACCTGGTCGACGGCCTCGCCCCGCGCTGCCTGGAATTCGGCGAGCTTGGCCTGAAGGAGGCCGAGCGGCGGCCCGACGATGGACCACTCGCCGTTCTTGCGGCGGAAGGTGACGTCGAAGGCGACCTTGGTGTCATACTGCTGGAGCTTGGCGCCCACCTCATCGCCGGCGATCGTGTCGTGCGGCAGGCTCCACAGGCGGAAGGTCGCCTTGTCGATGACAGTGAACAGGAGCTTGCTGTAGTCGGGCATGTTGAGACCGCCGCGATCGGCCTCCGTGACATCGATGAGGCCGGCGGCCAGGGCGGCGAGGCCCATGCCGCCACCGTCGGCGCGCGGCACATTGTCGGCGCCGCTTTCGTTCATGGTCTGCAGGAACGAGCGCATCGTGGTCATTGGGCTCGCCTGGTCGACACGGAGGTCTTCGACGGCGCCGACGCGCACGCCCGTCCACCATTCGGCGGTGGCGGCTTCGAAGCGGCCCATGAAGCTTCCACCATCAGGCGCCTGGACGAAGCTGAAATCGCCCTGGCGAGCACCCTCGAACCAGCGTCCGACAAGCTTGTCGCCTTCGGCCTTGGCCTCGATGCGGCCATTATAGAGCGGATAGACGCCCTTCACCTCGGCGCCGTTCTGCTCGAATTTGATCTGGGCGCCGCCGCCGCGCCATTTCGTGTCCCAGATGCCAGCCCAGTTGGCGGTCTCCTGGGCATGTGCAGGCTGCAGGAATGGCAGCAGGCCGAAAAAGGCAAGTGCTGCGATCAGGGCGACCATGCGGAGCAGCACCGGGGCCAGCCGATCTTGTCTCGCAGATGCAACGGAGGTCATTGCGTTGCCCTTCTTCTCGCCTGCCGCGATGGCTGGCCGGTAACAGTCGAAGAAGGGTTATTCCCCCGGAAGATGAATATTCCATTTCCGCAGGGTCATGATCTCGTCAGCTCCGCCGGATAGCGGCGCTTGCCGGTCAATCTCATTTTTGCGCAATTCCCCAGGAAAAGCGCTACGCGCTTTTCCCGGGAAAACCGTTTCACACTTTTCCTGGAATTGCTCTAGTCGTAGGTCAGATCCGTCGCCTTGCCACCGAAGACCCGGTAGGCATAGAAGGAATAGAAGATGATGATCGGCAGCACCACGATGGTGCCGGCCAGGATGATGGCGAGGCTTTCCGGCGCGGAAGCCGCCTGCCAGATGGTCAGACGATCGGGCACGACGAAGGGGTAGAACGACCAGGCGAGCCCGGCGAAACCGAGCGCGAAGATCGCCGCCAGGGTCAGGAACGGCGTCAGCGCATGGCGGTCGTCAGGCTTCGGCAGATGGAAGGTCTGCCGCCACAGCCAGGCAAACAGCACCGCCGACAGGATCGGCAGCGGCGACAGATAGAGCATTTCAGGCCAGACGAACCATTTGTCGAAGATGCGCGGGCTGGCGAAGGGGGTGGCCAGCGACACCGCGGCCATGCCGAGCGCTGCCAGCACCAACGCCGTGCGCAGCCATCGCACCGCCTTCTTCTGCAATTCGCCTTCGGTCTTGTAGATCAGCCAGGCCGCGCCCATCGCCGCATAGGCGGCGGCGAGGCAGAGCGCCACCAGCACGCCGAAGGCCATGCCGCCCAAGCCGACATCGAGGCCGAGCACGTAGACGCCGAGCATATAGCCTTGCGCCAGCGAGGCGATGACCGAGCCGAGCAGGAAGATGCGGTTCCAGCGATGCTTCCTGCCGGCCGGCACCTTGGCGCGGAAATCGAAGGCGACGCCGCGCAGGATGAGCCCGAGCAGCAGCAGGAACACCGGAATATAGAGCGCGGTGAGGATGGTGCCATGCGCCAGCGGGAAGGCGACCAGCAAAAGGCCGACGGCAAGCACCAGCCAGGTTTCGTTGGCGTCCCAGAAGGGGCCGATCGCGGCAATCATCGTGTCCTGCTCGGCATCCTCGGCGGCGGCGAACAGGATGCCGATGCCGAGGTCGAAGCCGTCGAGGATGACGTAGATCAGGATGGCGAGGCCCATCAGGCCGGCGAAGATGAGGGGCAGCAGGGTCGGCCAGTCGTAGGTCATCGCCTTTACTCCTCTGCAGCCGGTTGCGACAGCGCCGCGTTCATGACGCCGGGCAGCGGCGAGGTGTCGCCATCCTTCGCCGCCTTCAGCGCCAGATGCACCAGCACGCCGAGATAGGCGATCAGAAGCAGCACATAGAGGACGAGATAGATGGCAAGCGTCAGCGCGACATGGCTGCCGGCGACCGGGCCGACCGCATCGGCGGTCTTCAGCACGCCGGTGACCAGCCAGGGCTGGCGGCCGATCTCGGTAGTGTACCAGCCGGCCAGCGTCGCCAGCCAGCCGGACAGCGCCATCGGCACCATCAACAGCGCCAGCGGTTTCGGCAGGCTGTGGTGGCGCTTGAGGAAGAAGGCCGCCGACCAGGAGACGAGGAGCATCACGACGCCGGTGCCGACCATGATGCGAAAACCCCAGAACACCGGGAAGACCGGCGGATGATTGCCGGGATAGTCGTTGAGGCCCGGCACCACGCCGCTGCTGCTGTGGCGCAGGATCAGGCTGGCGCCGTCGGGGATGGCGAACTCGAACCTGTTCTCCTTGGTCGCCTCGTCGGGAAGTGCAAACAGCACCAGCGGCACATTGGGGCCGGTGTTCCAGTTGGCCTCCATGGCGGCGATCTTCTGCGGCTGATGCTCCAGCGTGTTCAAGCCATGCTGGTCGCCGGCGAAGATCTGGATGGGGATCAGGATCGCCGCCGTGAAGACGCCGGTGCGCAATGCCTTCCACATCGATTCCGAACGGTCGCCATAGAGGTAGCGCAGTGCCGACAGGCCGGCGATCAGGAAGGAGACCGTCAGGCCGGAGGCGAGCAACATGTGGACCAGCCGGTAGGGCATCGACGGGTTGAAGACGATTGCCCACCAGTCGACGGCGTGCGCCACGCCATCACGCATCTCGAAGCCGGCCGGCGTCTGCATCCAGGAATTGAGCGCGATGATCCAGAAGGCGGAGACGGTGGTGCCGCCCGCCACAAGCACGGTCGCCAGCGTATGGATGCGGTTGGAGACGCGGCGGAAGCCGAACAGCATGATGCCGAGGAAGGCTGCCTCGAGGAAGAAGGCGGTGAGGATCTCGTAGGCGAGCAGCGGCCCGGCGATGTTGCCGACCTTTTCCATGTAGCCCGGCCAGTTGGTGCCGAATTGGAAGCTCATGGTGACGCCGGAGACAACGCCCATGGCGAAGGAGAGCGCGAATACCTTCACCCAGGTGAAATAAGCACGCATCCAGGCGGAATCGCCGGTCGCGTTGTAGCGCAGCTTGAAGAACAGCAGCACCCAGCCAAGTGCAATAGTGATCGCCGGAAACAGGATATGAAACGAGATATTCGCGCCGAACTGGATACGCGACAGAATGAGCGGGTCCATGGTGGGCTCCGGCTGCTGCTTATGGTTGAAAGAATACGGCCGAAGCGTGGCTTGGTCAAAGCGTCGTGGCGTCACGCGGGGCGTGTTGTCGCAGTACCTGGCGGGAAAACGTCAGCGCGGGAAATGTCCGCAATCCGGGAACGATTGTCCAGAATTGTCAGGAGCGGCATTGACTTCCCGCCGCGCGCACCGACATTCAGCGCAATAAAAATCTCCAGCCACTTTCAAGCAGCCGTTTTCAGCCATGCCCTCCATTATTTCCATTTCCGGGGTCACCAAGACCTACGCCACCGGCTTCAAGGCGCTGAAGGAGATCAACCTCGAGATCGAGCGCGGCGAGATCTTTGCGCTGCTCGGGCCGAACGGCGCCGGCAAGACGACGCTCATCTCGATCGTCTGCGGCATCGTCAACCGCTCGTCGGGCACGGTGACGGTGGACGGCCATGACATCACCCGGGACTATCGCGCGGCGCGCAGCCTGATCGGGCTAGTGCCGCAGGAGCTGACCATCGACGCGTTCGAGAGCGTATGGGCGACGGTCAATTACAGCCGCGGCCTGTTCGGCAAGCCGGCTAACCCAGCCTTTGTCGAGAAGGTGCTGCGCGATCTCTCGCTGTGGGACAAGAAGGACGCCAAGGCGATCACGCTGTCGGGCGGCATGAAGCGGCGGCTGATGATCGCCAAGGCGCTGTCGCATGAACCCAGGGTGCTGTTCCTCGACGAACCGACCGCCGGCGTCGACGTCGAGCTGCGCCAGGACATGTGGGCGATGGTGCGGCGGCTGCGCGAAGACGGGGTGACCATCATCCTGACCACGCACTATATCGAGGAGGCCGAAGCGATGGCCGACCGCGTCGGCGTCATCAATCGCGGTGAGATCGTGCTGGTCGAGGAGAAGGCTGAACTGATGCGCACGCTCGGCCGCAAGCGGCTTGTGCTGGAATTGCGCAGCCCGATCGCCGCCATCCCCGAGACGTTTTCGCGCTATGGGCTGGAGCGTTCGCCGGACGGCGGACAACTGACCTATACCTATGACAACCAGAGCGAACGCCCGGGCGTTGCCTCGCTGATCCGAGACCTTGAAGCGGCCGGCATCCAGTTCCGCGACATCGACACGCAAAACAGCTCGCTCGAGGAGATCTTCGTCAATCTGGTGAGGAAGGACGCATGAACCTGCGCGCAGTCTGGGCGATCTACCGGATGGAAATGGCGCGCGCCTTCCGCACGGTGCTGCAGAGCATCGTCTCGCCGGTCATCTCGACATCGCTCTATTTCGTCGTCTTCGGCTCGGCCATCGGCTCGCGCATCACCGAGATCGACGGCATCAGCTACGGCGCCTTCATCGTGCCGGGGCTGATCATGCTGTCGCTGTTGACGCAGTCGATCTCCAATGCCTCCTTCGCCATCTATTTCCCGAAATTCGTCGGCTCGATCTACGAATTGCTGTCGGCGCCGGTGTCCTATCTGGAGATCGTCATCGCCTATGTCGGGGGTGCGGCGACCAAGTCGATCATACTCGGCCTGATCATCCTAGCGACCGCTTCGCTGTTCGTGCCGCTTCACGTCGAGCATCCGGTCTGGATGCTCGCCTTCCTGGTGCTAACGGCGGTGACCTTCAGCCTGTTCGGTTTCATCATCGGCATCTGGGCCAAGAGCTTCGAGCAATTGCAATTGGTGCCGCTTTTGATCATCACGCCGCTGACCTTCCTTGGCGGCAGCTTCTATTCGATCGACATGCTGCCCGGCATCTGGCGCACGGTGACGCTGTTCAACCCTGTCCTCTATCTGGTCAGCGGCTTTCGCTGGAGTTTCTACGGCAAGTCCGACGTCTCGATCGGTATCAGCCTCGGCATGACGGTCGTGTTCCTGCTCGTCTGCATAGCGATCGTCGCCTGGATCTTCCGGACCGGCTACCGGCTGCGAAACTGACGGATCCTGCTTAGATTGCCTTGATCAGGCGCAGCAGCCCCAGCATCTCGATATAGGTCCCCTTGCGGAAGGCGATGTAGGTCGGCTCCTCGATGCCGTGAAAGCGGCGCTTGAAGGCCGCCTGGCCCTGCAGGTTGAACTTGCTGCGATTGACCCATGGCGAATCATAGGCGCGCTGGAAGGCGTTACGCCAGAAGTCGCTTTCGGCAAAGCCACTCGGTCCGATGTCGACAAGCGGCGACAGGCCGAGCGTCACGACCGAGATGCCTTCCTCGCGAAAACGGTCGACGGCGAATTTGGTCAGGCCGATCTCGGCATGCGGCGTGGCGTCGACATGCTTGCGCTTGAACGAGGTGGTGTAGCCGATCACCTTGCCGCCGCTGAACATTGGATCGAAGTCGAGCAGGGCGACGAGTTCGCCGTCAGGGCCATGGAGGACGAAGCGGCGCATGTCGATGCCGAGCTGATCGTTGAAAGGGCGGTTGAGGAAACCCATTTCCCATCGTTTGACGATGCGGTCCGCCCGCCAGTTCTGCGACAGCCGCTGGATTTCGTCGAGAAAGACGGTGCGCTTGTCCTCGTCGAGGGAAAACCCTTTCTTCAACAGCCAGCGCTCGGAATAGCGCACGGTTTCGTTGCGCTTTCCCGAAAAATCATGCGCCGGCAGGACCAGCCGCGTATCAATGCCGAGACGATTGACCTGGTAGCCGAGCCCGGCCAGCACGCGCGCCGTCTCTTCGCCGATCTGCACGAACCAGGGACTGCCGGCGGCCTCGACGAAACGCCTGATATAATCGGGCCTATCCGGCGGATGAACCACCGGGTCGCCGAGCGCGAAATGGTGCTTCATCTTGGTGCCGAAGGCGATGTAGCCGTCGGCATCGCCGAAATAGGAAAGCTTTTGCTGGACGGCGGTCGAATAGGCGAGCGAAAAATCGCCATGCCGGCGCACCAGCGCCAGGCGCTCGACATGCGTCAGCTCCCGCCGCTCGACCTTGGGGGCTGCGCCTTCCAGCAGCCGATCGAAATGAATGCGCAAGGAGGGCATGGTCGAGGTTCCGCGTGCCGCTTGGGTAATGGAGGCCAGCCCGCGGCCTCGAATCAGTCGCCTTGTGCGATTGATTGCCGATCATATCGCGCAAGCGCCATATAGGATGCAATCGGCGCCGACTGAAGGGAAATCTCCACCAAGTGGCGGTGGCTCCATCCCGGAGTCATCCGCCGGATCGAGTTGCGCCCAGCGGCTGCGCCCTTTGACTTTCCATATATTGCTATATATCATGTTATGCTTAAACAGGGACGTGTTGATTATGGAAGACGTCATCCGATCTCTTGGCTTCCTGTGCCTGGGCAGCAGGTTGAAGCGTATCGGCGAGCAGTTGCAGGCGGATACGCAGCGAGTTCTCGATCGCCTGGATGTCCCGGTCCAGTCGAGCCAGTATCCGCTGCTGGCCGCGCTCGACAGGCTGGGGCCTCTGCCGGTTGGGGAACTGGCACAGGCTCTTGGGATTGCGCAGCCGGGCATCACGCGAAGCGTGGCGCTTCTGGCCGAACTGGGATTGGTCGAAGTCAGCCCGTCGAGCAATGACCAGCGGCGCAGGATTGTCTCGCTCACCGGGAACGGTCGACGGCTCGTCGATGTTGCCAAGCGCGACGTCTGGCCACGCATCGAGAAAGCCGTCGCGGATTTGTGCGCGGAGCGTTCGGGACCGCTTCTTGACCAGTTGGCCGCCATCGAGGAGGGCCTGGCCGAGGTCCCCCTCGACCGTCGCGTGGAAAGGGCGGCCGTGCCATGAATCACGTCCTCGACCGTCCCATCTGGAGCGCGCTTGCGACGCGACATCAGGCTTTTGCACAAGGTGACAGCCTCGCCAGGCGATACCTGCCGTCGATCGTTCCTTTTGCCGCCACCGCAGCGGACGACGCGGAAAGCATGCGGGCGCTGAACAGGCTTATTCCCCCGCTCGAAAGCGCCATCCTGGTCCAGGCTGACGCAATCACCTTGCCCGCGGAGCTTTCCGCCACTTCGACCGCGTCCCTGGTGCAGATGACTGCCGAACAGCCGGTGCAGACCGTGTCCGACGAGCGTGTGCAACGACTGACGCAACACGATGCGGCCGAGATGCTCGCCTTGGCAATGGTCACCAAGCCCGGCCCATTCACACTGGAGGCGCTGAGCCTCGGCGATTTCTGGGGCGTGAAGATCGAAGGCAGACTTGCGGCGATGGCCGGCGAACGCATGAAGCAGCCTGGCCATACCGAGCTTAGCGGCGTGTGCTCGCATCCGGATTTTCGCGGCGGCGGCCTGGGAAGGCTGTTGTCCCTGTTCGTGGCAAATCGGATCATGGCGCGCGGCGAAGTTCCCTATCTCCACGCCTATGCCACCAACGTCGCGGCCATAAGACTGTACGAGTCCATTGGCTTCCGGTTGAGAAGCATGATGAATATGGCCGTGGTTCAGCGTGCCGACTGAAGGGTCCGGCGTAAAGGCTGATGCATCCCGGGTAACGAGAGAAGGAAGGATTTCGTATTGCCGAAATCCTTCCTTGAGACTGCAAACCAAGCTTGCCGCGTGTCAGACCGCGATCTTGCCGCCGCCCTGCTTGGTGATGGCGACCACCGACGGCCGCACCGGCATGTCAGGCTTGAAGTCCGGCCAGCGGGTCGACAGGTCCTCATAATAGGAAGGGCGGCCGAAAGGCTCCCAATCATCGCCGCCGTCGGCAGGATGCTGGACGGCGACAAAGGCGGTCTGGTCGTCCGGCAGGAATAGCGGACCGCACATCTCGGCGCCGACCGGCACGCGGAAGAACAGTTTCGAGGTCGCCCGCGCCGTCCCTTCCGTATCGACCGCCCACAAGCCGTCTGTGCGGCCGGTGGCTTTCGGCCCCTGACCGTCGGTGGCGACCCAGAGGCGACCGGCCGAATCGACCGCGCAATTGTCCGGCATGCCGAACCAGCCATTGGCTGTGGTCGCGGTCGAGAAGGTGGCGCCGACGTCGGCCACCGAGGGATCGCCGCATTTCAGCAGCACATCCCACTTGCCCTTGGTGGCGGTGAAATCGCCGTCGTCCTCTGATATCTCGATAATGTGACCAAAGGCGTTTTCGGCGCGCGGATTGGCGGCGTCGACCTGGTCGGCCTTGCGCTTGGAATTGTTGGTCAGCATGACATAGACCTTGCCATTGACGGCATTGGGCTGGATGTCTTCGGGACGGTCCATCTTGGTGGCGCCGAGAAGGTCGGCGGCGCGACGTGTCTCGATCAGCACATCGGCCTGGCCGGCAAAGCCGTTCTCGGCGGTCAGCGGGCCCTGGCCAAAGACGACCGGCAGCCATTCGACCGAACCGTCCTCGGCGAATTTGGCGACGTGGAGCGTGCCGTCGTCGAGCAGGTCCATGTTGGCGGCGCGGTCGTTCGGGTTGAACGTGCCCGTGGTGACGAATTTATAGACGTAATCGAAGCGCTCGTCGTCGCCGAGATAGAAAACGACGCGGCCATCCTTGGCGACGATGGATTCGGCGCCCTCGTGCTTGAAGCGGCCCATGGCGGTGCGCTTCTTCGGCGTCGAGGTCGGATCGTTGACGTCGACCTCGACGATCCAGCCAAAACGATTCGGCTCGTTCGGCTCCTTGCCGAGGTCGAAACGGTCGTAATGCGCCGCCCATTCATAGGCGCCTTCGGGAATGGCCAAGCGCTTGTAGTTGGCGGCTTCCTTGTGGCCTTCCGGTAATTCGCCCGAGAAATAGCCATGGATGTTTTCCTCGGCCATGACATAGGTGCCCCAGGGCGTGACGCCGCCGGCGCAGTTGTTGACGGTGCCGATGACTTTCGTGCCGGTCGGGTCGGCGCTGGTCTTGACGCGGTCGTTGCCGGCGACCGGACCGGACAGCTGCATCTCGGTGTTGGAGGTGATGCGGCGGTTGAGCTTGCCGTCGCGCACCACTTGCCATTTGCCCGCCTCCTTGCGGATTTCGACGACGGTGCCACCGTGCGCGGCCATCTCGACATCGATCTGTTCCTTGCTGAGGGGGGCGACTTCGAGCTCTTTCTTGCCGTCCTTCTCGACGATCTTGACGATACCCGGGAACATCAGATGCGAATTGGTGTATTCGTGGTTGACCACGAGCAGGCCATGCTCGGCCGAGCCGTCGATCGGGATATAGCCGACATAGTCGTTGTTGTAGCCGAACTGCCTTGCCTGGGCCTCGGCCGACTGCTTGACCGGATCGAAGTCCGGCGAATCGGCAAACAGCGGATCGCCCCAGCGCAGCAGCACGTCGGCGTCGTAACCAGGTGCGACGTGATGCTTTTCATCGATGCCGGCTTCGAGTTCGTCAAAGGTAAAGGCCGATCCTTCGGCCGCACGAGCATTGTCGGCGGTGATCAGCGCCAGCGGGCTGACGGTGGCGGCGATGGCCGAGACGGCCAGCGATCCCTTAAGGAAACCGCGGCGCGAAAAGCGCGCGGCGATGATCTCGCCCATGGTGGGGTTGTCTGTGGGATTGGTGGCCGGGCCGTCGTTGTCCTCGAGCAGGCTGGTGCGGAATCGGGTGTCGGGGGAGCGATGTTCGGTCATGGGCTGCCTCTGGCTTCCTGAGTGGCTGGAGCATGTTATCTGGGTCGACCCCCGTACAGGCGGCAGATCACAGAATGATGACGCGCCGGCTAATTTCCGCTCCGATTTTCGTGTGTCCTGTCAGCCCGGCTTGACCGCGGCCGATGCTTCGGAAACAAGGTCTGCGACACGCGCGGGAAGGACCGCATCTAGGGGGACGGGAATTGAGTTTCTGGGGACTGGTGCAGCTCGGCATTTCAACGATAATCTTCCTGCTGGCGGCGGCGGCCGCCAAGCAATGGGGGCTGGCGCCAAGCCTCGGCAAGATCGTGCTGACGCTCGGGCTCTATTCGCTTGGCAATCTGGTCATGCTGAGGCTGGTCCGTGAGTTCGGCATGTCGGTGTCGTTCAGCCTGTCGGCTGTCATCCAGCTGGTGTCGGTGAACGTGGTGGCGCTGGCCTTCTTCGGCGAGCGGCTGAACGCCTTGCAGGCGACCGGCGTCGTGCTCGCCATCGCGGCCGTGGCGCTGATCACGCTCGGGCCCTATCTGCAAAGGCTGTAGTTGAATTGCTGATGACAGGCCGATGAAGCACCCGCTGCTCAACTGGATCGAATTCCCGGTACTGCTTGCCGGCGTGATCATCGCCGGCGGGCTGTGGGGGTTCGAGGAGCTGATGGAAGTGGCGCGCGCCACCACGCCGCACGCCTTCGATACCGAGATCCTGCTCGCCTTCCGCAAGGCGGGCCAACCCGACAGCCCGATCGGCCCGCCATGGCTGGAAGGGGCGATGCGCGACATCACCAGCCTCGGCAGCTCCAGCGTGCTCGTGCTGATCACGGCGGCGGTGATCGTCTATCTGCTGCTGATCCGCCAGCCCGGAACGGCGCTGTTCATATTCGTGGCGGTGGCGGGTGGGCAGGTGCTGTCGAGCCTGCTGAAGGTTGGGGTCGACCGGCCCCGCCCCGAACTGGTTTCGCACCTCGTCAACGAGACCTCGCTTTCATTTCCGAGCGGCCATGCCATGCTGTCGGCGGTGACCTACCTGACGCTCGGCTCGCTGGCGGCGCGCTTCCTGCCGGACCGGACGACGAAGATCTTTGTGCTGGCGCTCGCGGTGCTGACGACGGTGCTGGTTGGCGTCAGCCGTGTCTATCTCGGCGTTCACTGGCCGTCAGACGTGCTGGCCGGCTGGTGCGCCGGCTTCGCGTGGGCGATGCTGTGCTGGCTGACGGCGCGCTTCCTGCAGCGGCGCAAGGTGGTGGCGGATGATGCGTGACCTACATGTTTGGTATATGCATTATGATTCTTGAAACATCATAATAATGGTATTATACACTCGTATTGCAGACTCAGACGGGGGTTCTGGCCGATGATTGCCGCCGCGCAGATGCGCGCCGCGAGGGCGCCGGCCGGCATCGATCAGAAGAACCTCGCCGAGCGCGCAGGCGTTTCGCTTCCAACCATCCAGCGCATGGAAGCGAGCGACGGCGTGGTCAGGGGCGTGGTCGACACATTGACGAAGGTCATCCAGGCCCTTGACGAGGCCGGGGTGGAACTGATCGGCGAGAACCAGACCAGCGAGCGCGGGCGGGCAGGGGCGTGCGCCCCAAGCCGGCCGTGCCGCCCAATCCGAAAGCTGAGCCGGCATAAAGTCGCGACGGCGACCGCCGACAGTCCTGCCGACGATCCCGCCGCTTTTCAGGAGCGGAAGGCCGTTCATGGATCAGATCCGGCAGGCAAATCATCAACCGGTCCAAAGACCGGCAAAGTCGACATTTTCCGAGCTGTTCACGCCTAAGCTGGTGACGGTTCTGCGCGAGGGCTACACATCGGAGCACCTCAAGGCCGATGCCATCGCCGGGCTGACAGTGGCCATCGTGGCGCTGCCGCTGTCGATGGCGATCGCGATTGCTTCGGGCGTGACGCCGGAGCGCGGCCTGTTCACCGCCATCGTCGGTGGTTTCATCGTCTCGGCGCTCGGCGGCGGCCGCTTCCAGATCGGCGGCCCGGCCGGCGCCCTCATCGTGCTGGTGGCGGCGACGGTCCAGCGCGAAGGCATCGACGGGCTGCTGCTGGCGACGATGATGTCCGGCGTCTTCCTGCTCGCCATCGGCTACCTCAGGCTCGGCACCTATATCAAGCCCCGCCTGGTCGACCAGATAGAAGATCGCATTGGCTCGCCGCCCGACATCGTCTCGCTGAACTGGATGCGGCTGTGGGGCTGGATCAGACCGAGCAGGATCTCCGCCGCACCTCGACGCCGAGGTCGCGCAGATTGTGGCCGTTGCCGCGCCGCGCCGATTTTCTTGAGTGATACGCCGCGCCCGACGCGGCGAATTCGTAACCCTACTCGGCGGCCGTCTCCGATGGCGCCTCTGCCGGACCCGAGGGCTCTGCCTCGGCACGGGGCTTGCGCCGTGAAAACAGCGACCTGAGCGTGACGTAGAACACCGGCGTCAGGAACAGGCCGACGAAGGTGACGCCGAGCATGCCGGAGAACACCGCGGTGCCCAGCGACTGGCGCATTTCTGCGCCCGGGCCTGTTGCGATCATCAGCGGCACGACGCCGAGGATGAACGAGAAGGCGGTCATTAGGATCGGCCGCAGCCTGAGCCGGCAGGCTTCGACGGCAGCCTCGGCGGCCGAAAGGCCGCGTTCCTGCGCCTGCCGCGCGAATTCGACGATCAGGATCGCGTTCTTGGCGGCAAGCCCGATCAGCACGATGAGGCCGATCTGCACGAGGATGTTGTTGTCCAGCCCTCGGAAAGACACGCCGAGCAACGCCGCGAGCACGCCGAGCGGCACCACCAGCACAATGGCGAACGGCAGCACCCAGCTTTCATATTGCGCCGCCAGCGCCAGGAACACGAACAGCACCGACAGTCCGAAGATATAGACAGCGGCATTGCCGGTGTTGCGCTCCTGATAGGCGAGCTCGGTCCATTCATAGGAGGTACCGGCCGGCAGCGTCTTTGCCGTGATCCCTTCCATCAATGCCAGCGCGTCGCCCGTGGAAACGCCGGGCGCCGCGTTGCCCTGCAGCGGCACCGAGACATACATGTTGTAACGCTGGACCAGCGCCGGGCCGGTGACGTCGCGGATCTCGATCAACGTGCCGAGCGGAACCAGCGCGCCGGTCGCCGAGCGCACCTTCAGTTTCAAGATGTCGGCGCGATCGAGACGGAACGCCTGGTCGGCCTGCGCCCGCACCTGGTAGACGCGCCCGAAAGCGTTGAAGTCGTTGACGTAGGCGGTGCCCAAATTGATCGACAGCGTCTCGAAGATGTTGGGGATCGGCACGTTCAGGATGCGCGCCTTGTCGCGATCGATCTCCAGGAAGAATTGCGGGCTCGACGCGGAGAACGTGGTGAACACGCCCGTCAGCCCCGGCGTCTTGTTGGCCTCGCCGGCGATTTCGTTGGCAAGCGCCAGGATCTGCCGCATGTCGGCGCTGTTGCGCTCCTGGATCTGCAGCTTGAAGCCGCCGGCATTGCCGACGCCGCGGATTGGCGGCGGCGGCAGTGCGATAATGAAGGCTTCCTTGATGCTTTGCAGGCTGCCGAACAGATTGCCGATGACCTGGGTCGCCGACTGGCCGGCTTTCAGTCGCTCGTCAAACGGCCTGAACCTGGCGAAGATCACGCCCGCGTTGCTGGCGTTGGTGAAGGTCGCGCCGGAGAAGCCGGCGAAGGCGACTGCGTAGTCGACGCCTGGCGTTTTCTGGATGATCTGCGACGCCTGCTGGATGACAGCATCGGTCCTCGACAGTGAAGCGCCGTCCGGCAACTGGACGACGACGATCGCATAGCCCTGGTCGAGCGACGGAATGAAACCGCGCGGCACCGTCTGCACCATGTAGACCGTGGCGTAGATGAGGGCCGCGAAAACGGCCAGCATGGCGGTGATCGCTATCCACGAGCCGACCAGCACGCGGACGATGCTTGCATACCAATGGGCGACCCTGTCGAAGCCGCTGTTAAAGCCGTCGGCGAGCGCCCGTCCGAACCGCGCCAGGAAAAAGCGCGGCGGCGCCGCCGCGGCGTGGTGCGGCTTGAACAGCAGCGCGGCCAGCGCGGGCGAAAGCGTCAGCGAATTGAATGCCGAGATCGCCGTCGACACCGCGATGGTGATCGCAAACTGCAGGTAGAACTGCCCAGAAATGCCGGGGATGAAGGCTGTCGGTACGAACACGGCTATCAGCACCAGCGAGATCGCGATGACCGCCGTTCCGACTTCGTCCATGGTCAGGTGCGACGCCGGATTGGGCGCCAGCCCACTGGCGATATTGCGCTCGACGTTTTCGACCACGACGATCGCATCGTCGACGACGATGCCGATCGCCAGAACGAGGCCGAACAGCGTCAGCATGTTGAGCGAGAAGCCGGCGGCGTAAAGCACCGCCAGCGTGCCGATCAGCGACACGGGGATCGCCACGATCGGCACGATCGCCATGCGCCACGATTGCAGGAAGACGATGATGACGATGATGACCAGCACCATCGCCTCGAGGATCGTCTTGTAGACCTCCTGGATCGACTCGGCGACGAACTCGGTCGGATTGTAGACGATGTCGTAGCTCAATCCCTTGGGGAAGTCGCCTGAAAGCTCCTTCATCTTGTCCTGGATCTCCGCGGCTGCGGCGAGCGCATTGGTGCCCGGCCGCTGGAAGATGGCGAGCGCCACCGCCGGTTTGCCGTTGAGATAGGAGTTGGTGACATAATCCTTGGCGCCGAGCTCGATACGCGCCACGTCCTGCAGCGAGATCAGACGGCCGTCGTCGGTCGATTTGACGATCACGTATCGGAAGTCGCGTGCGTCGTTGAAGCGGCCTTGCGTGGTGACAGTGTACTGGAACGCCGTGCCGGTGTTGGTCGGCGGCGCACCGATCGAGCCGCCCGACACCTGGACGTTCTGGTCGCGCAGCGCCTGCACCACATCGCCCGAGGTCATCCCCAGGGCGGACAGTTTTTCCGGATCGAGCCAGATGCGCAGCGAATATTCGCGTTCGCCGAAGATGATGAGGTCGCCGACGCCGTCTAACCTGAGCAGTATGTCGCGCACCCGCGAGCGGGCGTAGTTCGAGACGTAGAGCTGGTCATAGGTATTGTCGGGCGACAGCATGTGCACGACCATCATCAGGTCGGGCGAGCTCTTGGTGGTGGTGATGCCGAGGCGGCGGACTTCTTCGGGCAGGCGCGGCTCGGCGACCGACACGCGGTTCTGCACCAGCACCTGCGCCTGGTCGAGATCGGTGCCCAGCTTGAAGGTGATGGTCAGCGCCATCGCCCCGTCGCCCGACGAATAGGACGACATGTAGAGCATGCCCTCGACGCCGTTGATCTCCTGCTCGATTGGCGTTGCCACCGTCGCTGCGACCGTCTCGGCGTCGGCGCCCGGATACTGCGCGCGAACGACGATGGTCGGCGGCGCGATCTCAGGATATTGCGCGACCGGTAGCTGGGTATAGGCAATCCCGCCGAGGATCAGCAGGACGATCGAAACGACCGATGCGAAGATCGGACGGTCAACGAAGAAATGTGCGAACCTCATTGCTGCAACTCGGCGGTCTCGGCCTTGGGCGGCAACGTCACCATCTCGACCTTCACCTTGGTGCCGGGCCTGGCGTGCATCAGCCCGTTGACGATGATCGTCTCGTCGCCGGTCAGGCCCGCGCGGATCACCCGGTAGCCGTCGAGACGCGGGCCGGTGCGCACGGGCTTCGCCGACACCATCCCGGCCTCATCCACCAGGAACACGATGCGGCGATCCTGATCGGCGCCGATCGCCTCGTCGGGCACCAGCACGCCGCTATGCGGCAGCGACCCCGGCACGTTGATGCGCCCGAACATGCCTGGCTGGAGAACGCCGTCGGCGTTGGGAAACCTTGCACGCACTCGCATGGTGCCGGTCGCGTTGTCGATCCGGTTCTCGGCAAAATCGAGCTTGCCTTTGAATACCGCCTCCGTGCGGTCGGCGACGCGAACCACCACATCGAGCCCGCCGGCGCCTTCCTGCATGCTGCCGCCGCGCTCCTTCGCGTCGCGGGCGTAGCTGAAATACAGGCGCTCATCGACGTCGAAATAGAAGTCGATCGGATCGCGCGTAACGATGGTCGTCAGCAAGGTGGAATCCGGCTGCACGAGGTTGCCGACTGACACCAGCCGGCGGTCGATGCGGCCGGACAAGGGCGCCTTGATCTCGGTGAATTCCATGTTCAGGCTGGCCGTCGTCAGGGCAGCCGTCGCGCCCTGCATCTGCGCCTGCGCCGAAAGGTACTCCCGCCGGCGGTCGTCGACCGTCGCGGTTGAGATATTGCCGGTCTTGGCGAGTTCGTCGGCGCGATCCAGCTGCATCTTGGAGAATTCGAGCAGACTCTTGGCGACGTCCACCTGCGATTTGGCGGCATCATAAGCCGCCTGGTACGGACGCTTGTCGATGGTGAAGAGCAGGTCGCCCTTATTGACCAGTGCGCCGTCCTGGAAACTGACCTTGTCCAGATAGCCGCTGACGCGCGAGCGGATGGCGACCTGGTCGACGGCGTCGAAGCGCCCGACGAACTCGTCGTCTTCGACGATTTCACGAACCACCGGCTTGGCCGCCGTCACCTCGGGTAGCTGCTGGTCCTGCGCAAACGCAGTGCTGCTGAAAGCCATGCCGAGCAGGAATGCCGCCGACGCGGCGGCGCGGGCAAGCCAGCCGGCCGATCGACGGGGCCGCCCGCCCGCGTCGCGATGCAATTGCCCATTCCCTGGGGTGTCCATTTGCGTCCTCGCTCGCTGGACCCGGAGGTCGGTTGATCCGCTTCTACGCTCAGGCTTTTCGATGAGATCAGAGCACTGCAGTGTTGTGTATGGCGACATGATCATTTTCCATGTGAGCTGAAATGTCCACCCTGTGGCTGCCTCGCCATCGGGCTAGGGTCAGTCGCGATTTAAAGGATTCAGGATTCCTTTGATGGGCGGCCTATGATTCATATTGGTCGAAGGAGACCGATATTGGCATTACCACGCTGGCCGGGTTCAATGGACTGCAACACTGCGGCATCGAGCAGTGCGTTGACATATCCCTCCCGCTGCAGCCGTTGTTCCGCCTCATTGAAGACGATACATCGACACAGAGAACCAGTTCGAGATCCACCGAGGAAACCTGCTCCGCAGTGGCTGACAGCGACGGTGTCAGGCTCACCGCCAGAGCGAATAGCACGCCTCGTGCCCGTTCGGGTTTTTTCCGACCAGCGAAGCGTGGAATGAAGACATCTTCTCGGCGCGTCCATCCGGTTGGTCAAACGGGAGGATGCTGCCGGGACTTTGTCTCACATCACCCGCATGGGTGAACCGGGCTACGCTTTTGCTGGATAGTGTGCGCTATAGCGCGCTGTCTCTCTGAGGCACAACGCGCCACTGGATGTTACCTTCCCGACCACGGAGTTGGTCGATGCGTGTGGAACGAACTGAGCGGGCCATCGACCTTCGCCGACGAATGTTTGTTAGCGAAGGTCTCCTGGATGGGCTCCAAGGTGCCGCTCATAGCCCACACTCTCAGTCGAGCGTCAGCGCCGCCACTTCGCCCTCATTCATCAGCGGCACATAGATGGTCGACTTGCCGTCGGTGCCGATATCGGCGCTGCCCGGCTTGAAATGCGCAATCGCCTCGGGCGTGCCGCCGGCCTGGTAGCGATAGAGCGTGCCGGTCATGTAGGCGGTGGCGTAGATGCTGCCGCCGATGGCGATGACGCCGTCGAGGTCGGCGAATTTCTGTGCGCCGGGCAGCGGCGTGACCACCTTGCTGGCGAGATCGACCGAGAGCAGCCCGCCCGGCTCGGCGGTGCTGAAATCCGGCTTGATGCCCTTGCCCCACGAGGCGACGATCAGCCTGTTGCCATCGGCGAAGATGCCATTGGGCGAAGCGAGCGCTGCATCCTTCGCGAACAATTCCGGGCGGTCGCCGTCGATGCGGTAGATCGCATCGGCCAGCATGTCGGTGACATAGACCTTACCGGAGCTGTCCGCGGTCATGTCGTTGAGGAAGACGGCATTCGGCACATCGATCGTCGAAACCAGCTTGCCGCTTTCGAGATCGACGACGCGCGCATGGGTGATGTCGGCGACGTAGAGCTTGCCGCCCGAGATCGCCATACCCTTGGGTGCGTCCATGCCGTCGGTCCAGTGACGGGTGGTGATCTTGCCGTCGAGCGACAGCACCGACAGATAGCCGTTGCCGTCGGCGTCGCCGGGATTGCCGACGATGTTGGAAACGATGATGCGTTGGTTGGCGGCGTCGAACAGCGCCGATTCCGGCTGCTCGAAGCCGGCGGCACGCCAGATTTCCCCGGCATGGGCGGCAGGCATCGTTGCGACGCCGATGACAGCGAGAAGTGTCGAGCGGATAAGGGTTTTCATGGTTGGTCTCCTGTGGTGATAACGGAGACCTAGATTTTCCGATACTTTTCTGGAAGGTTGATTGCGGCTAGTATCGAAAATCGATACGAAACTGCGGCAAAGAGGTGCATCGCATGAATGGCCTGATCTTCGAGGCGCTGAAGCGGACACTGAAGGCGAAGGGCGTCACCTATCGCGAACTTGCCGAACGCATGGGTGTTTCCGAGCCGACGGTGAAGCGCATCTTCCATGAACGCAATTGCAAGCTCGACCGCCTGATGGACATCTGCGCTGCCGTCGGCGTCGAGCTCGAAAACGTGCTCGGCTCGATGAACCGGGGGCCGGGGCCGGTCAACCGCATCGCGCCGGAGATCGAACGCAAACTCGCAGGCCGGCCGGCGCTGCTGTTCATGTTCGTCATGCTCTCCGAAAAATTCACGCCCGAAGGCATCATGCGCTCGCAAGGCTTGAGCGAGGCCTCGATGTTCCTCTATCTGCGCGAGCTTGAGGATCTGGGCCTCGTCGCGCTCGGTCGTGGCCTGTCGGCAAGGCTGCTGGTCGAGACGCCGATCCAGTGGAATTTCGAAGGGCCACTCAGGCCGCTGTTCGAGATGACCAACAAGAATTTCATCGGCTGGGCGATCACGCATCTGGAGCGGGAGGCGACCTTCGTCAGCTTCTCCAGGCGAATGCGACCGGAGACGGCGGAGATGGTGAGACGCGAAGCGGAGGAGCTGGCGGAGCGCGCCAAATTGCTTGCCCATCACGATCAGCACACGACGCCCGAAGACGGGCTCACCGGCTATAAATGGACATTTGCCTTTGGCGCGACGCCGTTTCCGGCGATCATGCCGATCGGCCCGCATCCCCGCGATGCCGGGGCGTCCGACCGGCCCGCCGCTCCTGCAAAGGGACGCCGTCCTTTGCCGGCCTGACACAGCCAATCATCCCGAGCAGGATTGCATCTGCATTCATGGTAGAGTTCGCGCACTGATTTGCCAGTAGAGGGCGGGTTTGCCGAATGCGTGACACGTCCCGTGAAATCGAAGTGATCCTATGCCGACCGCGCCAACACTTGAACTTCGCCGCTATTCACGCCTGAAAAATTTGCGGGAGCGCGCAGAACGCCAGGGTGCTGCATTGCAGTTCTGGGCGCGTACGGCATCGCTCGCCGCGATCTCCTGCTTCTTTTCATTGATCAGCCGCTGGGATGCCTCGCTGCTCTTCGTGCTGGCGGGCCTCGTGCTGTTCCAGCTCGTCGGCCTGATCCAGTTTCTCTTTGCGCGCCGCCGCAACGCGCCATGGTGGATCGGTTACCTCGTGGGAACGCTGGACATCATTCTGTTGACCGTTCTGCTGGTAACGCCCAACCCGTTTTCCCTGGAGGTCGCGCCGGCCGCGATGCAACTGCGCGAGGGCAGCTTCAAATTCCTGCTGATTTTCGTATGCCTTGGCGCGCTGACCCTTTCGACACGATTGGCGCTCTATCTCGGCGCGCTCGCGGCCTTGACATGGGCGATCGGGGTGGGATGGGTGATTTTTCATGCGGGAACCGTCATTCCGGCGACGAACCTCTATTCGCTGCCGATGACAGAGCGACTGAACCTCTATCTCAATCCCAATTTCGTCGATACATTCGCGCAGGCGACTAATGTGTTGGTTGTGCTGATTATCGGCGCGATCATGGCGCTGGTCGTCTCTCGTTCCCGACATCTGTCGGAAGACTATGTCAAGGCGGAGCGCGCCCGCGCCAATCTCGCCCGGCATTTTTCGCCCAATGTCGTCGACCAGCTCGCCACGGATGACGAGCCCTTCGGCCCGGTCCGCCGGCAGGATATCGCGGTGCTGTTCGCCGACATCGTCGGCTTCACACACTATTCCGAGGATCATCCGGCCGAAGCAGTGTTCGAACTTCTGCGTCAGTTCCACCGTCGCATGGAGCAGGTTGTTTTCGACCACCATGGCACAGTCGATAACTATATCGGCGATTGCATCATGGCGACATTCGGGGTTCCGCAAGCCAGCCATGACGACGCGACTCGGGCCATCCAGTGCGCTGAAGCGATGATCGCCGCTCTCAAAGACTGGAATGTGCAGCGGGTGTCCAGGGGATATCCGCCGCTGGACGTTCGGATCGGTGCACAATATGGCGCAGTCGTCATCGGCGCGGTCGGCAGCGAGCGCAATCTGTCCTTCGCGGTGGTGGGCGACACCGTCAACGTCGCCAGCCGTTTGCAGGCGCTATGCCGTGAGCTTCAGGCGAATATTTGCTTTGGGTCACGACTGATTGAGACCGCGCAGGCGGAATCGCCCACGACACAGTTGAATGCGCGCGATCATGGACCGGTGGGCATCCGCGGCCGGGACGAACCGGTCCATGTTTGGGTCGAACACAGAGCCGAAAACCAGGGCGCTGCTGTTGCGGTCTCGGCGTGATATAGGCCGCCATGTGAAACGCCTGCACCTCGGCCGGATAGCGGCCGCGCCATAGGGGTATGTCCTGACCAGGCCGAAAGCCGTCACGTGCCTGAGGTGATTGCTCCAGCCTTCGCGGCTGCGGCGTCTGTGCCTGCCTTGTCGTCCCAGGTCACTGCCCGGTAGTCGAAGCCGTATTCCAGCGTCGGCTTGACGATGCGGAAGAAGGGCGACAGGTCGAAGTCGCGCGGCGTGTAGAGCGAGTGGTGGCGGATGTGCAGGATTTCCCTGCGCATATAGCTTGACTGCGCCGAGGCGCGGCCGGGTGCGCGGGTGATCTCGGGCAGGATCGGATAGCGGATCTGGCCATAGGCCTCGGCGATCAGCGTCGAGCAGATCGCACGCGTCGGATCGCCGGACCCGAAAGCCAGCATGCGGCGGCGCCAGCGCACCGGCACCGGCGGCGTCGGCAGGAAATAGCGCAGCATGTCGAAAATGTTCTTGAGATCATATCTGAGGCCGAGCTTGCCGATCATGAAAGCGACGACCTTGTCGCGATCCTCTGGCGACAGCCCGCTCGCCCGGCAGATGCGGGTGTTGTAGGTGCGGTAGCGCGACAGCGGCACGGCGACGCAGCCTTCGCCAAGCGTGACCTCGATCAGGCGGCGCCGTTCCGATCCGTCCGCCGGTTCCGGCAAGGCATCGCCGACATAGAAGGCGGCATGCGACCAGGTCGACTGGGTCAGGTACTTGATTGCCGCCGAGATTTTCTGGTTGCCCTCGACGAGCAGGATGTCGCCGGGCTCGAGCGTCCGGCGCAGCGTTTCGGCGTCGGACGGCGTGTAGGGCTCATAGCCGGAGGATTCCTCCTGCAGCCGGCCGGCAAGCCAGCGGCCAAGTCGGTCCAGAAGCGTGTCGCCGGGCTCGGTCATGGTAGATGGCGATTAGCATATCGAGGTGGGTGGAAGCCAGCCGGGCGGCTGGGCGACAGTGCTGCGGAGAGGCCCCTTCATCCGGCTGCTTCGCGGCCACCTTTTCCCCGCTGGGGAGAAGAGGCTGGCATCGACGCTGGCGTCTCCTCTCCCCTCGGGAGAGGTCGGATTGCCCCGAATTGCCTTTCGCAATTCGGTTGGCAATCCGGGTGAGGGGTAGCGCCGATCAGCCGCCGGGCGCCGCAGCATCCGCCTGCGGCGCAGTGGCGAGATCCTCGCGCACTTTGCGGGCAAGTTTCCTTGTCGAGCGTTTGGGGCTGTCACCGAACAGCTCGGCCGCCTCGGCAAGACAGGTCTTCTTCAGGCTTTTTTCCGAGCGTTTCAGGAGCTTGCCCAGGAGCCGCGTTTCTTGGCGAGAGCCGAGCGGCTGGTCGTCGGCATCAAGAAGCGCGCGCATGACGAACACATCGTGCAGTTCGCCCAGCCGCTCACCCAGTTCATCGACCGCCTTGCGCCGGGCCTTGATCGGCGTCGGCCACAGCCTTCCAAGCAGCGACAAATGCATGCCGTGGGTCTTGGCTGCCTTGCGGAGATCGTGGAAATCGTCCGCCTCGCCGCGCGAGCCAGCCTTGTCCAGCGCCTTTCTGGCGCGCCGCAAGGTGGCGCGGGCGCCCTCGGCAAGTACGTCGGCGGCCTGCTCCGGCTGGTCGGGCAAGACAAGGCTGTCGACCCGGTTGATGCCTTCCTCGCAAGCGGCAGTCGCTGCACCTATCGCGGCACCGAGGCCAGCGCCGCCATGCAATTCCTGCTGGCGAGCGACAAGCCTGTCGCGGACCTCATCGAGACCGCCGCCTGCACTGTGTTCGGGAAAGCTTGCCGCCAGCCGGTCGATGGTCTCGACCAGCGCGGTTGCCTCCCGCGGGCCTGCCAGCAGAGCCGACACCTGGCGGTAGCACTGGTTCTCGGTCTGGCAGAATGTTTCGTCTCCGGAACGGACCAGGCGCAGCAGGGCGCGAACGTTTTTGAGGCGCTTGCGGCATTTGTGCAGCCCCTGCTCCGGCCTGTCGTGCGCCGTGTTCAGATGGACAAGCGCCTTGCCGATCTCCTCGACGAGAATGCGCCTGACCTCGCCGGTCAGCGGCAGGCGTGGATCAATGCGAAAGCTCATGCCGCGATCTCCGGAATCCCCCCAAGGGCGAGCGACGCGTTGTAAAACCCCTGCTCGCCGGTGACTTCGCGGCCGAGCCAGTCTGGCAGCATTTCGTCCGGCACATCCTCCGGCGTCTCGAGTTCGGCAACCACCAGACCGCTAAGCATCCCGCCGAAAACATCAACTTCATAGAGATAGCCGCGATGCCTAACATGGTGGCGTGTCTTCTCGATGACACGTCCGATGGCGAAGGCCAGCAACTCCTGCGCCTCGGCCAAAGGGATCGGATATTCGAATTCGTCGCGCTCGCGGGCCTTGCTGCCGAATTTGAGCGTCAACTTTGCCGAGGCATTGTCGCTGATGCGCACGCGCACGCTACGGCCCGGTGATGCGGCAAGGTAGAACTGGCGAATGCGGATATCCGCCTCGGCCAGATCCCGCCACTCGGAACCGGAGACCAGGAACTTGCGTTCGATTTCCTTGACCATGGCCGCGCACTAAAGCGCGGGATGGCTGATATGGCAAGCCATCTCAGGTTGCCTTCGACCAAGTGCAATGCAGCCGGCATACCGGTACTTGACATTTAATCAATCGATTGATTAAATACTTGACATGAGCAAGACCCCGAACGCCCCGCGCCGCGACCCCGCCGAGATGACGCGCACCGCGCTCGTGCGCGCGGCGCTGAAGCTGTTCGGCCGGCAAGGCTATGACGGCACCTCGACGCGCGAGATCGCGGCGGAGGCCAAGGCCAATATCGGCTCGATCGCCTATCATTTCGGCAGCAAGGAAGGCCTTCGCACTGCTGCGGCCGACTATATCGTCGAGACCATCCAGGCCATCGCCGGCCAGGCGATCGGCAATCCGCAGGCGCCAAGCGATTCCAAAGCGGGCGATTCCAAAGGGGGCGACCCCGAAGCCGCCCGGGCACAACTCCTTGCCGCGCTGGAACGGATGGTGGCCTTCGTCGTGGCGAGGCCCGAAGCTGGCGAGATCGTGCAATTCGTACTGCGCGAGCTTTCGCATCCGACAGCGGCGCTCGACCGCATCTATGACGGCGTGTTCGAGCCGACGCATCGCCGGCTCTGCCTGATCTGGGAACAGGCGACGGGCGAGGCGGCCGAGAGCGAGACGACCCGGCTCACCGTGTTCACACTGATCGGCCAGGTCATCTATTTCCGCATTGGCCGCGAGGCGGTGATGCGCCGCATGGGCTGGCGCGAGATCGGCGACGCCGAGGCCGCAAAGGTGGCGGCGGTGGTGGCGGATAATCTTGAGGCCATATTGGCTGCCCGGAAGGATCGTAGACCATGAGCTTCCTCTGCTCCCTGCCGCTCGCCGCGCAGCTTTTCAGCGCCTGCGCCCCGGCCGCACCGCTTGCCGTCGGCTATGTCGAGGGCGACTATGTGCTGCTGGCGCCGATCGAGGTGGCGCAGGTCGAGACCGTTGCGGTGAAGCGCGGCGATCGCGTCGCGCCGGGCACCCCTGTGGTGACGCTGGAGAGCGCCGACGCCAAAATCGCTGTCGCACAGGCCGAAGCCGGACTCGCCCAGGCGCAGGCGCAGCTCGCCGATCTCAAGGTCGGCAAGCGGCCGGAAGAGATCGCGGTGCTGAAAGCGCAGGTCGACATGGCGAGAGCCCAGGCCGCCGACGCCAAGCGCAGATACAGCCGTGCCAGCGACCTGTTCAAGCGCGGCACCGGCACGCAGGCCGATTTCGATACCGCTTCCGCCACGCTGGAGACGGCCAATGCGCAGGTCGGCCAGGCTGAGGCCAATCTCGCCGTTGGCGGCCTGCCGGCACGGCCGGAGACGATCAAGGCCGCCGACAATCTGGTCAGCCAAGCGCAATCGACGCTGGAGCAGGCCAAGTGGCGGTTGTCGAAGCGCGTGCTGGCGGCGCCCTCGCCCGGCCGCGTCACCGATGTGATCCGCAATCCCGGCGATACGGCCGGCCCGACGGCGCCGGTCATCTCGATGCTGCCCGACGGCGCGGTGAAACTCAGCGTCTATGTGCCGGAAAGCGCGTTCTCGTCGGTGAAAGTCGGCACGCTGCTCGGCGTCCATTGCGACGGCTGCGGGCCGGATCTCAAGGCGCGGGTCAGCTATGTCTCGCCGGACCCGGAATTCACGCCGCCGGTGATCTACTCGCTCGAGAACCGACAGAAGCTGGTCTATCTGGTCGAGGCTAGGCCGGAGGGCGATGCCGGTCCGCTGCAGCCCGGGCAGATCGTCGATGTCGATCTTGCGGACATCGGAAAATGAACGTCATCGACGTGCATGGCCTGGTCAAGCGTTTCGGCGACAAGACCGTTGTCGACCACGTGACGATGACGGTGGCCGAGGGCGAGATCGTCGGCTTCCTCGGCCCGAACGGTTCGGGCAAGACCACCACGATCCGCATCATGTGCGGCTTGCTGACGCCCGACGAGGGCGAAGGCACGGTGCTGGGCTTCAACATCCGCACCGACAGTCTGAGGATCAAGCGCGAAGTCGGCTACATGACGCAGAAATTCTCGTTCTACGAGGATCTGACGATCGGCGAGAATCTTGAATTCGTGGCACGGCTCTACCGGCTGAAACCGGTCGGCGAACATGTCGCCAGGACGCTGGAAGACCTCGGCCTGACGTCGCGCCGGGACCAGTTGGCCGGCACGCTGTCCGGGGGCTGGAAGCAGCGGCTGGCGCTGGCCGCCTGCATCATGCACAAGCCGAAACTACTGTTGCTCGACGAACCGACGGCGGGTGTCGACCCGAAGGCCAGGCGCGAATTCTGGGACGAGATCCATCGGCTGGCCAGCGGCGGGCTGACCGTGCTGGTCTCGACCCACTACATGGACGAGGCCGAGCGCTGCCACCGCATCAGCTACATCTCCTATGGCAAGATGCTGGCCACCGGCACGGTGGACGAGGTGGTGAAAAATGCCGGGCTGACCACCTTTGTCCTGCAGGGCCTAAAGCTCGACCAGGTCGCGACTGCGCTTCAAGGCCGCCCCGGCGTCGACCAGGTGGCGCCATTTGGCGCGACGCTGCATGTCGTGGGCTCCGACAGGAAGAAGCTTGAAGCCGCGCTCGCCGATGTCGAGAAGGAGCACAAGGGCGTGACGGTGAGCCCCGGCGAGACCAGCCTGGAGGACGTGTTCATCCAGTTCATGTCCGGCTCGAAGGACAATATGGCCAAGGACAACAAGGGATGAATGATTTGTTCTCCTTCGCTCGGCTCGGCGCGCTGCTGATCAAGGAGTTCATCCAGATGCGGCGCGACCGCATCACCTTCGCCATGATGCTGGGCGTGCCGCTGATGCAGCTGGTGCTGTTCGGCTATGCCATCAACAATGATCCGAAGAGCCTGCCGGCAGCGCTTGTGGCGATGAGCAGCGACCCCTACACGCGGGCCATGGTCTCGGCACTGCAGACCACCGGCTACTACCGGTTCGACCATGTCGCGCAAAGTGCCGAGGAGGCCGAGTTCCTGATGGCGCGCGGCGATGTCGCCTTCGTCGTCACCATCCCCGCCGATTTTGCGCGCCGCGTCGAGCGCGGCGACAGTCCGCAGATCCTGATCGAGGCTGATGCCACCGATCCGGCCGTGGCCAGCGGCGCTATTTCGACGCTGGGCACCGTCGCCAATCAGGCGCTGCTGCGGGCGCGCGGCATGCAGGAGACTGCCGCCGAGACTGCCCGGGGCCAGCTCGAAGTGGTGGTGCACCGGCGTTACAATCCCGAAGGCATCTCGCAATACAACATCGTACCCGGCCTGCTCGGCGTCATCCTGCAGATGACGATGGTGATGATGACCTCGATCGCGCTGACGCGCGAGACCGAGCGCGGCACGATGGAGAACCTCTTGGCAATGCCGTCCAGCCCGCTCGAAATCATGCTGGGCAAGGTGCTGCCCTATCTGGCGGTCGGCGCCGTCCAGGTCATGGTGGTGCTGGCGGCGGCGAAGCTGCTGTTTGCCATACCCTTCATCGGGTCGATGTCGCTGCTGTTGACCGCAGTCTTCATCTTCGTGCTGGCGCTGGTGCTGCTCGGTTATACGATTTCGACGATTGCACGCACGCAGATGCAGGCGCTGCAGCTCACCTTCTTTTTCTTCCTGCCGTCGATCCTGTTGTCCGGCTTCATGTTCCCCTATCGCGGTATGCCGGACTGGGCGCAGGTTTTTGGCGAGATCCTGCCGCTGACGCATTTCCTGCGCATCATCCGCGCGGTGATGCTGAAAGGCGCCGAACTGCCGGCGGTGGCGACGGAAATCGGCTGGCTGGTGGTGTTCGTGGCATTGTTTGCCGGCGTCGCGCTGGTGCGATTCAGGCGGACGCTGGACTGATTTTCCCCACATCCCCCGCGCGGCAGATGCCGGGCGCGGCCAGCCATGGATAATGGCGGCTGGCGGTGGATTACCTCGCCGATTTTGAGAATGCTGTTTTTTCAAGGAGACATGAAATGAGAAAGTCGTTGATTTTCAGCCTCGCAATGCTGGCCCAGGCTGCCGGCTATTCCAGCATGAGCAACGCTTCGGCCATGACGCTTGGCCGGGTCACGGCGCCGGCCGCGCAGGACGGCATCGTCATGGTCCTGTGCAAGTATGGCACGCCGCATTGCGTCAATCCCAACCCCGGCCCGAAGGCGCCGACGGGTCAACACCACCACGTTTCCGGATGACGGCTGGGTCGATCCGGACTGCAAATGCTATTCCGGCCTGTGCGATTTCCCCAACGAGGACTGGTTCGGATTCCCGCAGCTGTGATCCCGCCGAAATAAGCTGGCGCCGTCGCTGGCATGTTCACTACACCCGCTCCGGCTTGCCGGGGCGGGCCTCACCCTACGCCGCCATGATTTCCGCATAGGCGGCGAAATCGACATTGCCGCCCGATAGCACCACGGCGACGCATTTGCCTGTCAGCTCGATCTTGCCTGACGCAAGTGCCGCCAGGCCAACGCAGCCGCCGGGCTCGACCACCAGCTTGAGATGGGCCATGGCTCAGCATCAAAGCGACAGTTCCATAATCCTCGATGGCAAGATCGGTGCCAACGATGCGCCCGCATCTGCAAACTGCGCGTTTCATCGACGGCTTTTTGCTGGATGATCCCGAGACACCGGCGACGGACGCTGGAGAGGTCGGTCGTTTCATTTCAGCATGACCAGGTCTATACTCCACGGAGGACAGGCCAGATCGATGGATCGTAAGCTTTCCGCCATTCTCGCTGCAGATGTTGTGGGCTATTCCGCCCAGATGGAACGCGACGAGGCCGGCACGTTCGAGCGCCTTCGTGCTCGACGCAAGGAACTGTTCGAGCCTGAGATTGCCCGCTATCACGGCCACATCTTCAAGCTGATGGGCGATGGACTGCTGGCCGAATTCGGCAGCGTCGGGGACGCGGTCGAATGTGCCGTTTCGTTGCAGCACGCCTTGGCGGAACGCAACGCCGCCGTTTCCGAGGATCATCGGATACGCGTCAGGATCGGGATCAATCTCGGCGAGGTGATTGTCGAGGGCGAGGACCGATATGGCGAGGGCGTCAACGTCGCTGCCAGGCTCCAACAACTAGCGGAACCTGGCGGCATCTGTGTCTCGGCAAAGGTCGCAAAAGAGGTTGAGAAGAAGTTGGCTTTCGGCTTTGAGCCGATGGGCCAACAGAAGCTGAAGAACATCGCCGAACCGGTGCAGGTGTACCGGGTGCTGCTCGATCCCGCGGTGGCGGGAAAGCCCATGGCTGTCAATCGACACCCACGCTTCAGGCGCAATCTGGCCGTCGCTATTGGGGTCCTTGTTGTTACAGTCGGCCTTGCAGCAGCGTGGTGGCGACCGTGGGAGCCACCGCTTCGGCCCACCGCTCTGACGGCCAATGCGAAAGCCGACACCCGGCCATCCCTCGTCGTGCTTCCATTTGACAATCTCAGCGACGACAAGGCGCAAGGTTATCTGGCTGACGGTTTCACCGAGGACCTGACCACAGAACTTGCACGCGTGCCCGGCCTGTTCGTCGTATCGCGAAACGCGGCTTCCACCTACAAGGACAAGGAGACTAAACCCGCTGAGGTCGCCGCAGCGCTTGGCGTCCGGTACATACTGGAGGGCTCGATACGTCGGGTCGGCGACGACATGCGTATCAACGCGCAATTGATCGACGGCTCGACCACCGGTCATCTCTGGGCAGAACGTTTCGACGGCCAGTGGACGGATGTGTTTGCGCTGCAGGACAAGGTCGTCGTCAGCATCGCAGGCGCGCTCAAGCTCCGTCTCGTCAGCGCCCAAGGCAAGGCAGATGTCGCGGGCGGCACGCGCAATCCTGCTGCCTACGAAGCTTACCTCCAGGGCATGGAAATCTACAATCGTCGCAATACTCCAGACGAGTTTGCGCAGGCGGTGAGGTTTTTCCAGCAGGCGCTGGAACTCGATCCGAATTTCGGCGTGGCGGCAGCCTCGCTCGCATGGGCCTATTGGGACATGGACGGGCCGCGGGTCAAAGCTTTAGCCTCTTCGGATATCATTGCGCTGTACAACGTCTACAAGTACCTGGGGGAGGCGGCCAAGCATCCTTCGCCGTCCTACTATCAACTCGTCGCCAGTTTGCTGGTTCGCGAGCACCGGTCCGACGAGGCAGTCGCGGTTATGTTCAAGGCAGTGGCGCTCGACCCGAGCGATCCCCTGAACTATGTCGGGCTGGCAGAAGCCCTGAATTTCAATGGCAGGCCGAACGAGGCGCGCGACTACCTCGTCGCGGCCAACCGTGTCGACCCAGGCGGCAATGACCATCGGCACTACCTGGCTGGGCTGGCTGAATTTGGCCAGGGTCGTTTCGAGGAAGCTGTCGACTACCTTGAAAGGATCGATCTCCAATCGCCCGATCCATGGCCGAAATTCTACGGCCTGCAGGTGTTGGTTTCGGCCTACGCACATCTCGGGCGCAGCGACCAGGTCGCGGCCTATAGTGACAGGCTAAGGAACGTCATGTTGGAACGAAAGGATGGAGGGGCAAATCAGCTGGTCACGCAGAGGTACTTTGTGTTCAAGAACCCGGTTGACATCGGGCGTCTGCTGGACGGCCTGGACAAGGCCGGTTTGCCGGAGTTGCCGGAAGAGGTCGATCTGGATGCGAAGGACCGGCTTACCGGTTCGGAGATCAGGTCGCTCATCCTCGGTCGTGACCTGCGCGGGGGAGGCGCATGGATAGATAAGGGAACCAGCTGGGTGCAGGAGAACTTCCTGTGCGACACCATTCCGAAGATTCAGACAACCTGCGGCGCGATCTTCCGCAATCCTGCCGGGACGCCGGAGCGACGCAACGAGTATACGGCAGTCTTCCGTTTCGATCGTTTTGAGTTTTCGACCGTCAAATAAAACCACCCGGGATCTGCCGGCTAATGTTAGTCTAGGTCGTCGCACTCGTGGCGTCAGAGCGCTCCTGTGTGCAAAAGCTTTTGATGCCGGAGGCGCCTGCCGCTCAAGCCGCCGCCATGATCTCCGCATAGGCGCCGAAATCGACATTGCCGCCCGATAGCACCACGGCGACGCATTTGCCTGTCAGCTCGATCTTGCCCGACGCAAGTGCCGCCAGGCCAACGCAGCCGCCGGGCTCGACCACCAGCTTGAGATGGGCCATGGCGTCGCGCATGGCCTGCCGCGTCGCGTCGTCGGAGACGGCAATGCCGCCGGCGAGATTCCTGCGGTTGATCTCGAAGGTCAGCGCGCCCGGTTCGGCGACGAGGAGGGCATCGCAGATCGAAGCGTGGCCGGGCTCGTTCGCGACCCTGGCGCCCTTGACCAGCGAGCGGCTTGTGTCGTCGAAATACTCGGGTTCCACCGCCCACACCGAAGTGCCCGGCGAGGCATCCTTGACGGCGATCGAAATGCCGCTGCTCAAGCCGCCGCCGCCGCAGGGGATGACCACCGCGTCGAGGCTGACACCCAGCGCTTTTGCCTGATGCATCAGTTCGAGGCCGATCGTGCCCTGGCCGGCGATGATGGCCGGATCGTCATAGGGCGGCACCAGGACCATGCCTTTTTCCACGTAGGGTCGGACGACGGCCGCGCGATCTTCGCGGAACCGGTCGAATGGGACCACCTCCGCTCCCATCTTGCGGACATTGCCGATTTTCATCGCCGGCGCGTCGGCCGGCATGGCGATCACCGCCTTGACACCGAACATCTGAGCCGAGGCAGCGACGCCTTGCGCATGATTGCCGGAGGAGAAGGCGACGACACCGCGGCTGCGTTCCTCAGCCGAGAGTGAGGACAGCTTGTTATAGGCGCCGCGGAACTTGAACGAGCCGGTGCGCTGCAATGTCTCCGGCTTGAACAGGATGCGGCCGCCAAAGCGCTTGTTAAGCTCCGGCGATTCGATCAGCGGCGTTTCGACGATCAGGCCGGAGAGGCGCGCGGCGGCGCTGCGGATGTCGGCGATGCCGGGGAGCGTGGCGGTGGTCATGAAGTGATCCTGTGGAAATGTGGTGGCCCATGGTGAACGGAAAACCAGGCCGCGCACCACTGAAAAAATGTGACCGTTACAATGTTTGGGAGTCCTTGCGCCGGACAGCGCCGCCCCTCATCTGGCTGCCGCCATCTTCTCCCCGTAAATGGGGAGAAGGGCGCTTTCGTCGACCATTTTGCCAATCGCCGCCGGCGCAGGAGCGGTGCCGACGTTGCGGCCAGCTTCTTTCTCCCCGTTCACGGGGAGAAATGCCCGGCAGGGCATGAGGGGCAGCGCTGAGATCGGCGATTGGCTTTAGCGACGAACCAAACTTCTCACCCCAAAAGCGTCGGCCGCTTGGCACCACCCAGCTTGCGCCAGGTGTTGAAGCGATGGGTGGCGGCGGCGAAGGAGATCTTCATCTGCTGGGCGACCGAATAGCGCGACTTGCCTTCGTCGAACATGCGGTAGCAGCATTCAGCACCCTCCTCGGTCAGCTTGCCGTCGGGGGTCTTGTTGTGCGGATTGGCGGGATCGAATTTCTCGACCTGCTGCTCGACCAGGCCTTTCAGGCGCTGCAGGTCGGCCTCGATGCTGGCGATTAGGTCGAGAACGGGTTTCGGGTCGAATTGTGGGTGCTGTTTTGCCGGCATCCGTGGCTTCCTTTCTCTTGGCTTAGGTCCAGCTATATAGGTGAACATTTGCTGATAGTGAAGGGCCGGCGAAAGAATTCGGGTGTCAATAATTTTGACCCTCTAGCCGAGATGCATGATTGACCCACGGCGCGGCAAACCCTAGTTTAGAATAATTCTAAACTAGGGTGAATTCCTCATGCTTTCCCGCGTCTTCGGCTTTGGCCGCCGTCCTTTTGAATCGCTGTCGGAACAAGAGATCCTGGCGCTCGCCATTTCGTCGGAAGAGGATGACGGGCGCATCTACCGTGGCTATGCCGACGGGCTGGCGGACAGCTTTCCGCAATCGGCCAAGGTGTTCGAGGCGATGGCGGAAGAGGAGGACGGCCATCGCGATGCGCTGATCGAGCTCTACCGCAAGCGTTTCGGCGAGCGTATCCCCTTGATCCGGCGCGAGCATGTGAAGGGCTATTATGAGCGCAAGCCCGACTGGCTTGTCCGGCCGCTCGGCATCGCAGCCGTGCGGCGGCAGGCCGAGGCAATGGAGCGGCAGGCCTATCTGTTCTATGTCGAGGCGGCCAAACGCACCACCGATGTCTCGACCAGAAAACTGCTCGACGATCTGGCGGCCGCCGAACAGGGCCATGAGAACTCGGCGCATCAGCTGGAACAGAAACATGTACCGGGCGAGATCAAGGACGAAGAGGCGAGCGCCGAGCAGCGCCAGTTCATCCTGACCTATGTGCAGCCGGGACTGGCCGGGCTGATGGACGGGTCGGTGTCAACGCTGGCGCCAATCTTTGCCGCGGCGTTTGCCACGCATGATACATGGCAGACGCTTCTGGTCGGGCTGGCCGCTTCGATCGGCGCCGGCATCTCCATGGGTTTCACCGAAGTCGCTTCCGACGACGGCAAATTGTCGGGCCGCGGCTCGCCGGTGAAGCGCGGGCTGACCGTCGGCATCATGACGACTTTGGGTGGGCTGGGCCACGCGCTGCCCTATCTCATCCCGCATTTCTGGACGGCGACAGCTGTTGCCGCAGTGGTGGTGTTCTTCGAACTGTGGACCATCGCCTTCGTGCAGAACCGCTACATGCAGACACCGTTCCTGCGCGCCGCCTTCCAGGTGGTGCTGGGCGGCGCGCTGGTGTTCGCAGCGGGGGTGCTGATCGGGAATGCGTAGCGAACCCTATCCATGCAGAGCCCGGCTGTCCGCCGGCGCTTCGGCGCGTTCGGTCAGGCCGTAGTCGCGCACGACATGGGCGATGCGCAAGCGGTAGCCGGCAAAGATACCGCCACGGCCAGCCTTTTGCGCCTGCCGGTGCTCCTCGGTGTTGCGCCAGGCTTTCACCGCCTCCTCGTCGCGCCAGAACGACAGCGACAGGATCTTGTTCGGATCGACAAGACTCTGGAAGCGCTCGATCGAGATGAAGCCGTCGATGCCGTCGAGCAGCGGCCGCAGCTCGGCGGCGATGCCGAGATAGGCATCGCGCTTGCCTGCAGCCGGCTCGACCTCGAAGATGACGGCGATCATATTTTCACCAGGGGAGCATGCGGTCCGGAAGCCAATTTCAGGAACATGCGATCCTCCTTCAGGATGAATTTCTCGCGCCGGGCGAATTCATAGTTTGCCTTGCCGGCGGGATCGGCGGCAAGGCGCGCGCGATAGGCTTCGTAGGCGGCGAGGTTTTCGATATTGTAGGCGGCATAGGCCGTGGTGGCCGAGCCTTCATGCGGCGCGAAATAGCCGATCAGGTCGGCGCCGCAGCGCGGGATCGCCTGGCCCCAGTTGCGGGCATATTCCTCGAACGCTGCCTTGCCGAACGGGTCGATCTCGTAGCGGATGAAACAGGTGATGGCCATCTTTGCCTCCTTTGGCAGTGGTGTCGTGTGCATTGACAGTTCGATCAGGGTCGAAACGTTCCGTGGATCGGCGTGCTAGGCAGTCCCTTGGCCGATCATGCCTGCCAGAAGGACTTCGCGCATTCGCGGCGCACGTCTTCTCGTGTCAGGCCAAGGTCGCGCAGCAGGTGGTCGTCGATCTCGGCGAGGTCGAGGCGCTGCAGATGGCGATCGTACCAGCGCGCCAAGAGCCGCAAGCGCAGCCGGCGCAGGAACGGGAACGGCGGGCAAGCGATAGGGGCAGGGGTTGAAGCGGTTTTCGCGGTCATCGTCGTCTCCTTGATCTGACCGGAGAATAATGGTTATCTGACAGGAATGCTTCGATGATGAACGAACTATGCGTGAAGGACCCGACATAGCCCGCATCGCCAGCCTGGTCGGCGATCCGGCGCGGGCAAACATGCTCTCCGCACTGATGGGTGGCACGGCGCTGACGGCGAGCGAACTGGCGCTTGAGGCCGGCGTATCACTGCCGACCGCAAGCTCGCATCTGTCGAAACTGATGGAGGGCGGATTGCTGACGCTGGCGAGCCAGGGACGGCACCGCTACTACGGCCTCGCCGGACCGCAGGTGGCCGGCATGATCGAGGCCATCACCGGCGTTGCAGCTTCCGTCGGACCGCAGCGCGTGCGGCCGGGACCGCGCGACGCGGCGATGCGCGTGGCGCGGGTCTGCTACGACCACCTTGCCGGCGAACAGGCGGTGGCGATGCTGGACCGCCTCGTCGACAAAAAGGTTCTCTTGCGCGAGAACAAGGAGATCAGGCTCGGCCCGTCGGCCGCTTCACATTTCGCAGCGATCGGCATTGATGTGGCGGCCAAGCCGCGGCGGCCGGTGTGTCGCGCCTGCCTCGACTGGAGCGTGCGGCGCTCGCATCTGGCCGGCACGCTGGGGGCCGCCATTCTCGACAAGATCCTCGCCGAGAAATGGGCAAGGCGCGAGAAGGACAGCCGCGCGGTGGTGTTTTCGCCGGTGGGCAGGCAGGCGTTCGAGAAGGTGTTCCTGGCGTGATGGATCGCTGCGCTGCGCACATGCACGCTACCCCCGCTTCAGCACCTTCCCCTGCTTGAAGAAATCCTTCCACGGGTCCGCCTCAGCCAGCCGCTTCAGCGTCGTCTTGTCGCCAATCGGGAAGGCGTTCGGCGCCAGCCCCTTTTCGATCTCTGGCCAGGTCACCGGCATCGATACCGTTGCACCCTTCTTGGCGCGCGACGAATAGGGCGCGACCGTGGTCGAGCCGCGGCCGTTGCGCAAATAATCGACGAAGATTTTTCCGGTACGCGCCTTCTTCGACAGCGTCGCCGTGTAGCGGTCGGGTGCTGCCTGCTCCAGCGCGCGGGCGAAATCATGGGCGAAGGTTTTCACCTCGTCCCAATCCGCCGATGGTTTCAGCGGCACGACGACATGATAGCCCTTGCCGCCGGATGTCTTGACGAAATTGGGCAGCGACAGCTCGTCGAGCTGGCCGTGGATATCGAGGGCGGCCGCGCGCACCGCCTTGACGTCGACGCCTTCGTCGGGATCGAGGTCGAAGACGATCTGGTCCGGCTTTTCCAGTTCGTCTGTTGTGCAGCCCCAGATGTGGATCTCGACCACGCCGTACTGGACCAGGGCAGCGAGGCCGTCGAAATCTTGGATGAACAATATTTCCTCGCCGTCCGTCGGATCCTTCATCCTGGCGATCTTGTCATGCATGCCGGCCGATGCATGCTTCTGGAAGAAGCGCTGGCCGCCAATGCCGTCCGGCGCCCGCACCAGGCTGAGCGGCCGGTTGACAATGAATTGCTGCATGCGCGGCCAAACCAGAGCGTAGTGATCGAGCAGATCCTGCTTCGATATTTTTTCTTCCGGCCACAAAAGCTTGTCCGGGTGGGAGAGTTTTACGGCGGTTTTCGCCGCCGCTGTGGATTTCGGGTCAGCGGGCTTTGCCTTGGCCGCTGTCTTGTCTGTCGATGCTTTCGGCTTTTCCTGCACGACTTCCTCCGCCGGCTTGTCCTCGCGCAATCCCTGGAACGAGGCGTGGCGTATTATACGGTCGGAGGTCCAGCTGCGGAACTCCACTTCGCCGACCAACTCCGGCTTTACCCACACCAGTCCCTTGCCCTTCGGCACGGCCGCATCGAACGGCGAGGCCGTCGCCTTCAGCGCATCGAGCTTTTTCTTCAGATCCGCGGCGGTTTTGACCGAAAAGCCAGTGCCGACGCGGCCGGCATAGTGCAGCTTGCCGCGCTCGTGATAGCCTACCAATAGCGAGCGCAGGCCGCGTCCTGTCTTTTCGGACGGCAGATAGCCGCCGATGATGAATTCCTGGCGCAAGGTGCATTTCGACTTCACCCAGGTGAGGCCACGGCCGCTGCGATAGGGCGCGTCGGCGCGCTTGGAGACGATGCCTTCCAGCCCCATGCGGCAGGCATGCTGCAGCATCACCTTGCCGGGTTCGGCGAAATGATCGCTGAAGCGCACCGCCGCATTGTCCGCCTGCTTGCCGAGCAATTCCTGCAAGGCCCGCTTGCGCTCGACCAGCGGCTCGGCGCGCAGATCCTCACCGTCGAGCCGCATCAAGTCGAAGACGTAGTAGAGAAAGCGGTTGGTGCGGCGCGCCGACAGATCCGCCTGGAGCAGCGCGAAGGAAGAAACCCCGCTGTCGGCGAGCACGACGATCTCGCCGTCGATGATGGCGTCCGAGCATTTCAGTCGCCCGAGTTCAGCGACGATCTCGCCGCCGAATTTCTCGGTCCAGTCGAGACCGGTGCGGGTCAAGAGCCGCACCTCGGTGCCGGCAAGCTGCGCCTGCATGCGATAGCCGTCGAACTTCACCTCGTGCAGCCATTCCTCACCAGCGGGGGCATCCCTCTCCAGCGTTGCGAGGCATGGCTCGATGAAGGTGAGCCGCTTCGCTGCCTTGGCCTTTTTGCCGGCCGCCGGCTTGTTGGAATGCCAGACCTTCGGCTTCTTGCCGTCGGCGGTCTTGCCCTCCGCGACCTCTTCGATCGTCAAGCCCGACCTTACCGATTGCGGCGCCTCTTCAAGGATATCCTCGCCGGGGCGTGCCGCGGCATCGCTGGACTTGATCAGCAGCCAGTTGTCGCGCTTTTCGCCGGAGCGCGGCTTCAGCCGCACCAGATGCCAGAAGCCATGCAGTTTGTGGCCTTTCAGCTCGAAGCTGATATGGCCCTTGTTCATTGCCTTGGCCGGGTCGCTCTCCGGCGCCCAGGTGCCCTCGTCCCAGACGATGACGGTGCCGCCGCCATATTCGCCCTTGGGAATGGTGCCTTCAAAAGGCGCATAGTCGATCGGATGATCCTCGACATGCACGGCCAGCCGCTTTTCATGCGGATCAAGGCTCGGGCCGCGCGTCACCGCCCAGCTCCACAGCACGCCGTCGTGCTCGAGGCGAAGGTCATAGTGCAGCCTTGTGGCGGCATGTTTTTGGATGACGAAGATGCCGCCGGCTTTTTTCCCGACCCGTGAGACCCTGCCCGCCGGTTCGGTGGTCTTCTTGAAATCGCGCTTGGAATTATACTGTTCGAGGTTGGCCATCTTGCATCCTCAAGCCGATTTGCGCTTGGCGGCGGAAGCTTTCGGCTTGGCGCGTTTGGCCTCCGATCTGGCTTTTGCCTGGGGCTTTGCGCCCTCGCCCGACGACAGGCTCTTCTTCAGGGCATCGAACAGATTGACCACGTTTGACGGCTTCGGCGCTGCCTTGGCCTTCGGCGCCTTCTTGCCGGCCTTCTTGGCCCGGATCAGTTCGAGCAGCGCATTCTCATATTTGTCGTCGAATTTCGAGGGATCGAATTTCGCCTGCTTCTTATCGATGATGTGCTCGGCCAGATCGATCATCTCGCCGTCGGTCTTTGTCGTCTTGATCTCGCCAAAGACGCTGTCGGGCTGACGCACCGTGTTGTCATAGCGCAGGGTGGTCAGCACCATGCCCTTGCCCAGCGGCTCGATCACCACCGGGCGTTCCCGGCTGTAGAGCACGATGCGCGCCAGCCCGGCCATCTTTTTGCCCGCCATGGCATCGCGGATGACAGCAAAGGCCTCCTCAGACACCTTGTCGGCCGGCGATACATAATAGGGCGTGTCGAGATAGATCTGCTGGATCGAGGACTTTTCGATGAAACCGTCGAGGTTCATCGTGTGCGAGGATTCGATCTGCACGGCCTCGATCTCGTCCTCCTCGACATGGACGAACTCGCCATCCTCGACTTCATAGCCTTTGATCTCGTCGCCCTCCTCCAGTGGCTTGCCGGTTTCGGCATCGACATAGATGCGTTTGACCGTATTGCCAGTTTTGCGATTGAGGATGCGGAAGGAAACCTTTTCGGTATGGGTGACGACATTGGTCAGTTCGATGGCGCAGGTGACCAGTGAAAGCTTCAGATAGCCTTTCCAGGCCGGGCGCGGCGCCATGACAAACTCCCTCTGCGATGTGGGTTCAACCGAGAACGAGCGACACCCGATCCCGGTTCCCCAACCGCGAAAGGCGAGGCCGGCGCTTCTCGGCGCCGGCCTCGCCTCGTCAATCCACTATTCGGCAGCTTGCAGGTTGATCTTGCTTTCCGCCATTTCGGTGAGCTTGCGGTCGGTCGCCTGCTCCTCCTTCAAATTCTTGGCCAGCACATTGGCGCAGTCGCTGCGGCCAAGCTGCTTGGCCCAGGCGATCAGCGTGCCATAGCGGGTCATCTCATAGTGCTCGACGGCCTGCGCCGAGGCGATCAGGGCAGCGTCGAGAACCTCCTTGTCGTCAATGTCGCCGCTGACTTCGTCGGCTTCCTCGAGAATGCCATCAATGGCCGGGCATCTGACTGTCTTGGCCTTCACGCCATGCAGCTCGAAGACCTGCTCGACGCGCTCGATATGGCCCTTCGTCTGCTCGAGATGCTTCTCGAAACCTGCTTTCAATTGGGGATCAGTCGCCTTGTCGACCATCTTCGGCAAGGATTTCTCGATCTGCTTTTCTGCATAGTAGATGTCGCGCAGCGTGTGCACGAACAGGTCGTCCAGCGTCTTGATGTCTTTCGAAAAGAAGCCCATGGCCTTTTGCCTTCCATTGCTCTTGCTGTGTGAAGTCCGGTGGCAGCTCCGGTAGGAAGCCGCTGCCTGCGGGGCCGGTTCGTTCCGGCTTATCCGGTCAACGTGCCGATGCCGGAGGGGTTCCTGCTTTCCCTGCCCACGCACGGAAATTTCGCGAAGCGGACGAGGGTTGAAACAGAACCGCGCTTAGGCGACATCCAAACGAAACATATGTGATGCAAAAGTCACAGTGGGCGGAATGTCGACAAACCGCATGGAAAGACCCCGAATCAGCCGCATTCCGGCCACGAACCAAGGCATTTCGGACCAGAAATTAACATCACGTTCACCGACTATTCACGCCTCGACGCTATGATGCCCGCAATTCGGAAGGGACATCCGAAATCGGGACAGGGACAGGTAAAATGAACTTCTTGACGCACCTTATCGGCTATGCCGCCGCCATCCGCGAATTCGTCGCGCCAACCTACCGGCCGGAGCGCTATTACATGCGCGGCCCCGGCCCGGCTTGCGCACGTCGTGGCAACTCGCTTGGCATCAGCGCGCACTGATGATGACGCTCGAAAGCCGTCACGATAGCCGGATCTGCAGGCCGGCAGCGAACCATCGCGCAACCACCTACCGCGCTGAGCGCCCCGCGCTGGCCGACAGACGGCGTGCGACAATAGCTGGGCTTTGATGCAGCCACCGGCTGGCTTAGTGTTATCACGCACAAGCAGCCGGGGCGCACGTGACCAAGCTCGCAAAGCCGAACCATCCTCCTGAAACGCCTTCCTTCGATGCAACCCATCCGCTAATCGTATTCGACGGCGTCTGCGTGCTGTGCTCGGGCTTCGTGCGCATGGTGGTCAGGCTCGACCGCAAGCGCCGCTTCCGTTTCGCCACGGCGCAGTCGCCGCTCGGCGAGGCGCTGTTCAAAAAACATGGGCTGCGGACGGACAGCTACGAGACCAATCTGGTCCTCATCAACGGCGCCGCCTTCACGCGGCTGGAGAGTTTCGTTGCCGTCATGGCCGAGCTGGGCTGGCCGTGGCGGGCGGCGAGAGTGCTGCTCATCCTGCCGCGGCCGCTGCGCGGCTGGCTCTACGATCGCATCGCCAAAAACCGCTATGCCCTGTTCGGCCGGAAGGACAGCTGCGAGATTCCTTCGGCCGAGCTGAGAGGACGGCTGATTGGCTAAGCGAAGGCTCCTGGGAAGCTTCTGCGCTACCCGAGGCGGCAGCGCTTGGGAGAGCAGCCGATGAAGGTTCTCATCGTCGGCGGCTACGGCACCTTTGGTGGCCGCATCGTTGAACTGCTGGAGAACCAACCGCGCCTGACGCTCATCATCGCCGGCCGCTCGCTTGCCAAAGCCGATGCCTATTGCGGCAGCCGCCACGGCGCCGAGGCGCGGCTCGTGGCGGCACTGTTCGACCGCGACGGCGATCTTGCGGGGCAACTGGCCTCATTGCGCCCCGACACGCTGGTCGACGCCAGCGGTCCGTTCCAGGCCTATGGCGAGGGGCGCTACCGCGTTATCGAGGCCTGCATCGCCCAGGGCGTCAACTATCTCGATCTCGCCGACGGGTCGGATTTCGTCGCCGGCGTTTCTGCATTCGACGCGGCCGCGCGCGAGACCGGTCTTTTCGTGCTGTCCGGAGCTTCCAGCTTTCCGGTGCTGACGGCAGCGGCGGTGCGCCGGCTATCTCTTGATATGGCGCGGGTCGAGACCATTCGTGGCGGCATCGCGCCGTCGCCCTTTGCCGGGGTCGGCGAAAACGTCATCCGTGCCATTGCCGGCTATGCCGGACAACCAGTGCAGCTCGCACGCGACGGCGAACCGTCGCAAGGCCATCCGTTCACCGAACAGATGCGTTACACGATCGCGCCGCCCGGCCGCCTGCCGCTGAGGAGCACGCTGTTCTCGCTCGTCGACGTGCCGGACCTGCGGGCGCTCGCCGATCTCTGGCCGCGGGCACAGACGATCTGGATGGGCGCCGGGCCAGTTCCCGAAATACTTCACCGCGCCCTGATCGGTCTCGCCTGGCTCGTGCGCGCCGGCCTGGTCCGCTCGCTCTTGCCCTTGGCTTCGCTCATGCACTGGGCGAGCAACCGGCTGCGCTGGGGCGAGCATCGCGGCGGCATGTTTGTCGCGGTGGAAGGCGTGGATCGGTCGCGGACGCCGGTCAGGCGCTCATGGCATCTGCTGGCGGAAGGCAATGACGGGCCGCTGATCCCGTCGATGGCGGTCGAGGCGCTGATGCGCAAGGCGCTGGACGGACATATGCCTGCGCCAGGAGCGCGGGCGGCCGTGCGCGACTTGGAACTCGAGGACTATGAAGCGCTGTTCGCCAGCCGGACGATCCATACCGGCTTCAGGCACGATACCGCCGATGCGGACAAACCGCTCTATGTCGCCTTGCTCGGCGACGCCTGGCAAAACCTGCCCAAGCAGATCCGCGCCATGCACGATGGCATAACCACGGCGCAAGGACGCGCCAGCGTCGAGCGCGGAGGCAATATGCTTGGCCGGCTTGCAGCCTGGCTGGTCGGGTTCCCGAAGGCCCGTGACGACATCCCGGTCGATGTCCGCTTCCACGCCAACGAAAACGAAGAAACCTGGACGCGGACATTCGGCGGGCAGGGTTTCTCCAGCCGCCAGTTCGCCGGACGCGGCCGATCCGAGCGGTTGCTGTGCGAACGTTTCGGCCCGCTGACCTTCGCCATGGCGCTGGTCGCCGAGGAGAACCGGCTGTCGCTCGTGCTGCGCCGCTGGAGCATTTTTGGCCTGAAGCTGCCGATGTGGCTTTGCCCGCGCTCGACATCTTTTGAGAGCGTGGAAAACGGCCGCTTCCGCTTCCATGTCGAGATCTCGCATCCGCTCACCGGATTGATCGTGCGCTATCGCGGCTGGCTCGAACCCTCGCACGGTTCCAGCACGATCGTGCCGCCTGCCGCCTTGCCCAGTTCGCGGCAGTCTTCAACCGTGCACAGTGTCCAGCCTTCGCCGGTGGCGCCGGATGCGGCGAGCACGAGGCGCGGCTGAGGCTTGATCGGGGGCATATAGACCCACCAGCCGTCCCGCAGAACCGCGCCCTCGGGCGGTTCCATGCCGGCGCCCGATCCCTTGACCCGCGCCTCGACGACCTGCAGGCCGGACGGCAGCACGCTCCAGTCCTCCTGCCAGCGCGTCCTTTCCACCGAATGCGTCCAGGACAGGGTGAAGGCGGTGACAGCCAGCGTCACCGTCTTGCTGGCGGCAAGGATGCACAAGCTCATGCCGTACTATTTTTTTGTTTGAGCATGATCTTTTCCGAAAACCGGGTTCCACTTTTTGCTGGCGCTGACCTTCGGTTCGGGATCATGCTCTGGCGCTGGCCGCATGCCGCGCGTGCCAATAGTGCCAGCCGATCCATATGAGAGCGAGCGCCCAGCCGGCCTCGTCGGTGAGTGGCAGTGCGGCAACCAGCAGCGCACCGGCGCAGAAGGCGACGAGGCGTTCCCACAAGGCCATGCGCCGGACGAGAAAGCCGACGGCGGCCGCACCCCAGAGCACGATGCCCATGCATGCCTTGACAACGACATAGGCGACCTCGACGGGATAGCCGAACTGAGCGGCAATCGGGCCGGCGTCCTGTAGCATCAGGGCCGGAGTGTAGACCGCCATGAAGGGAACGACGAAGCCGGCGATGGCGAGCTTGGTGGCCTGGATGCCGATCTTGAGGCCGCTTTCCTTGGCCATGGGTGCGGCGGCAAAGGCGGCCAGCGCCACCGGCGGGGTGAGATCGGCCATGATGCCGAAATAGAAGACGAACATGTGGCTGACCACCAGCGGCACGCCGAGCGACAGAAGGGCCGGCCCGGCCAGCGACGAGGTGATGATGTAATTGGGAATGGTCGGAATGCCCATGCCGAGCACCAAGCAGGTGAGCATGGTCAGCACCAGCGACAGGAACAGATTGTTCTCGCCGATCGAGATGATCCAGCCGATGAAGGTGGAGGCGATGCCGGTGAGCGTCAGCGTGCCGATGACGATGCCGACGATGGCGCAGGCGATGCCGACCGGCAACGCGTTCTTGGCGCCCTCGGCGAGCGAGTCGATACAGATCCGCAGCGTCTCGCGCCCGCCCTTGAAGGTAAAGCAGGCGACAACGAGCGCAGCGATCACAAAGCTGAGGATGTTGACGCCGAACTTCATGAAAGAGGCGGCGGCAAACCCCAGCGCCAGCCAGAAGACGATGCGGAAGGCAAGCGGCCCGATCAACGCCGCCAGCGGCGTGCCGAGGATGAGCACGATGGTCAGTGCCAGCCCCATGGTGCCGGCGAAGATCGGCGTATAGCCGGCAAACAGCAGATAGATGAGCGCGGCCAGCGGCAGCACCAGCGGCCAGTGTCTTCTCACCGCGTCCCACGGATTGGGCAGGTCCGCCTTGGCCATGCCGTGCAGGTCGGCCTTGCCGGCTTCCAGATGCACCTGCCAGAAACAGGCGCCGAAATAGAGCAGCGCCGGGATGATCGCCGCCTTGACCACTTCGGCATAGGGGATGTTCAGCGTCTCGGCCATGATGAAGGCGACCGCGCCCATCACCGGCGGCATGATCTGGCCGCCCATCGAAGAGGTCGCCTCGACGGCGCCGGCGAAGGCCGAACGGAAGCCGAAGCGCTTCATCAGCGGGATGGTGAACTGGCCGCTGGCCACCACATTGGCGACGCCCGAGCCTGAGATGGTGCCCATCAGCGCCGACGACAGCACGCAGACCTGCGCCGGGCCGCCACGCCACGAGCCGACCAGGCCAAGGGCGAAATCATTGAACAGCGCGATCATGCCGGCGCGTTCGAGAAAGGCGGCGAAGACAACGAAGATGAAGATATATGCGGCCGAGACGTAGACCGGCGTGCCGTAAATGCCTTCGGTGCCAAAGGCAAAGGTGTCGACGAGCTGAGCGAAATCATAGCCGCGATGGATGAAGGGCGGCGGCAGATAGTTGCCGGCAAACGCATAGGCGAGGAAGATCAAGGCGATCAGGGCAAGCGGCAGCCCCATCAACCGCCGCGCGGCCTCGAAGACCAGCACCACCAGCACCGCGCCGACGATCAGGTCCGGCGTGGTGAGGAAGCCGGAGCGCCGGATGAGGTCAGCATAGAACACCCAATTGTAGAGGCCGGTGGCGAAGCCGAGCACACCGAGCGTCCAGAACGCTGCTTTCGCCGCGGCGCTTTTGGCGCGCAGATTGGCGATCAGGGCAAAGCCGAGCAGCAGCAGGAAACCAACGTGCATGGCACGCACCACCTGGCTCGGCAGGCTGCCATAGGCGGCGATGTAGATCTGGAAAATGGAGAAGGCGATGGCGATGAGAAAGGCGGCCTTGCCGGCGAGCCCTTCGCCGAAGCCCGGCGGCAGTCCTTCGATCTGCTCTTCGACAGCAAGGACACGGGTCGATGAAGTTTCGGACTGAGCGTCGGTCATTGGCGGGCTCCTGGCGGGGGCGGTTCCCTCCCCCTCGAGGGGAGGGTGGACAGCCGCCGAAGGCGGATGGACGGGTGGGGTCGTTGCGGCAGTGCGCGGCCTCAACCGATGCCACCTGCCTCGACCGTTGATCCAGAAAGCTGGAGCGCGTCGCCGAGGACCCCACCCGGCCCTGCGGGCCACCCTCCCCTCAGGGGGGAGGGAGCGCCCCTACTTCACCAGCCCTTTCTCCTTGTAATACCTCTCGGCGCCTGGATGCAGCGGCACCGGCATGCCGTCGAGCGCCTTGGCCGGGTCGATCGCCTTGGCGGCGGCATGGGCGGCGGCGAGCTGATCGAGATGTTCGAACAGCAGCTTGGTCATCTGATAGGCGGTCTCGTCGGAGACGTCGGCGCTGGTGATGAGGAAATTGCCGACGGCGGCGGTCGCGACATCCTCAGTCTGGCCCTCATAGGTGCCCTTGGGAATGGTCACCGAAAGATAGGGCGAGCCGATCTTGGCGACATCCGCCGCCGGCACGGCAACGACGTTGATCGGCACCGAGGTGGCGAGGTCGCGGATCGAGGCGACGCCGAGGCCGGCCGATTGCAGCGTGGCGTCGAGCTGGCGGTTCTTGATCAGCTCGACCGATTCGGCGAAGGGCAGGTACTCGACCCGTCCGAGATCCTCGTATTTCAGCCCGGCAGCGGCGAAGATGGCGCGGGCGTTGAGCTCGGTGCCGGAGGCCGGCGCGCCGACCGACAGGCTCTTGCCCTTGAGGTCGGCGAGCGTCTTGATGCCGGATTCCCTGCTGGCGACGATCTGGATGTAGTTGGGATAGATGGCGGCGATGCCGCGCAGCTTGTCGAGTTTGCCGGGGAAACCGGCTTCGGTGTTGCCCTCGGCGGCCAGCTTGACGGAATCGCCGAGCGCGAAAGCGATCTCGCCCTTGCCCTGCTGCAGCAGGTTGAGGTTCTCGACCGACGCTTTCGTCGCCTGCACCTGGGTGCGGGCACCTTCGATGCCCTTGCCGTAGATTTCCGACAGCGCGACGCCGAGCGGATAATAGACGCCCGAAGTGCCACCGGTCAGCACGTTGATGAATTCCTGCGCCTTGGCCGACACCGCGCCAAGGCCAAGCGACAGCGCCAGCGCGCCGACGGCAACAAACTTCGTCCTGAAATTGAGCATGTGATTTCCTCCCTGAAATATTTGCCACCGCACGACCCGAGGCGAGGCGAGTTTAGACAGCGGGCGGGAAATGCCAACCCGCAATTGCGCCCATTAGACCAACGGTTGAGTGGGCGCGAAATATATGCCCGCTTGCACAAGACGCCACCGCGGACGAAAGATTTTCCAACGCCTGTCGAAATTGGGCATAGCCACGCGACATACGTCCGGCCCGCACCGACGCGGCCTTCGAAAAACGGGAGAAGACCATGCGATACATGCTTTTGATCTATGGAAACGAAGCCGCCATGATGGCGGCGCCGGCACAGGCGCTGGCTGAGATGAAGAGTGCCTACTTCGCCTACAACGAAGCCTTGAAGAAGGGCGGCGCCTGGATTGGCGGCGACCAGCTGCGTCCGAGCCAGGCGACCGCCTCGGTGCGCATCGTCGATGGCAAGACCAATGTTCTCGACGGCCCTTATGCCGACACCAAGGAACAGCTAGCCGGTTTCTACATGATCGAGGCCGAGGACGCCGACGCCGCGATCGCCTGGGCGGCGCGCTGTCCGGGCGCCAGCACGGGCACGATCGAGGTGCGACCGATCTGGGAACAGCAGCCCAGCCCGTGATGGCCGAACAGCCCTTCACCCGCAAGGGCGGCGGCCGAGACCGCCGCCCGGCAAAGCTACGGCAAGCTGATGGCTTGGCTGCTCGCGGTCGCCCGGCGGCGGCGCGTGGATGCGGTGCGGCGGCGGCTGACCGGGGAGGGAGACGGAGGAGCATGACCAATGAAGAGTTGCCGGATGAGCGGCTCAGGCTGACGCTCGCCTGCGCCCATCCGGCGATCGAAGGCGAAAGATTTTGTGGCGCCTGTCGAAATCGCCCGAGACCGCACGACATAGGGTCGGCCCGCAACGGAGCGGCCGTTCGAGAAAACGGGAGAAGACCATGCGATACATGCTTTTGATCTATGCCGACGAAGCCTCGATGCCGGCCGCGCCGACAGACAAGACCTACGAGATCAGCGCCGCCTATGGCGCCTATACCGAGAGGTTGAAGAACTCCGGAGCGTGGCTCGCCGGCGCTCGACTGAAGCCGACCCAGGCCGCCACCCTGGTGCGGATGGCCAACGGCAAGACCAACGTGCTCGATGGCCCCTATGCCGATACCAAGGAACAGCTCGCCGGCTTCTTCATAATCGAGGCCGAGGATGCCGACGCAGCGATCGCCTGGGCGGAGCGTTGTCCGGGTGCCGGCACCGGAACGGTCGAGGTGCGGCCGATCTGGGAACATACAATGTGATGCAGGATGGCGCGGAGGTCGCGCGGGCGGCGGCGGAAGGGGCCGCCCGGCAAAGCTACGGCAAGCTCGTCGCCTTTCTCGCCGCCCGCACGCGCGACGTGGCCGGCGCGGAGGATGCGCTGGCGGACGCCTTCGCCGCGGCGCTCGAACGCTGGCCGCAAACCGGCGTGCCGCAAAAACCGGAAGCCTGGCTGCTTACGGTGGCGCGCCGACGCGGCATCGACGCGGTCAGGCGGCGTCTGACCAGCGAGGCGAGCCGCGATCATCTCAGGCTGATCGCCGAGGAGATGGAGGCCCGCATGGTCGATGAAGACCTGCCCGACGAGCGGCTCAGGCTGATGTTTGCCTGCGCCCATCCGGCGATCGAGGCCGGCGTGCGCGCGCCGCTGATCCTGCAGACCATTCTCGGCTTCGACGCAGCGACGATCGCCTCGGCCTTCCTAGTGTCGCCGGCAACGATGGGCCAGCGCTTGGTGCGTGCCAAGACCCGCATCCGCGAAACCGGCATTCCATTCCGCGTGCCTGAAAGAGCCGAGCTCGGCGAGCGGCTGGATGCGGTACTGGAAGCGATCTACGCGACGTTTGCGGAGGGCTGGTCCGACCCGGCCGGCACCGAGACCCGGCGCCGCAACCTCGCCACCGAAGGCATCTGGCTTGGCCGGCTTGTGGCCTCGCTGATGCCAGATGAGCCGGAAGCGCTCGGCCTGCTGGCGCTGATGCTGTTTGCCGAGGCGCGGCGGGTAGCCAGGCGCAGTACCGAAGGCGACTTCGTGCCGCTTGCGGAGCAGGATTGCCAGCTGTGGGACCGCACCCTCATCGATGAGGCGGAGGCGCTGCTTTCCCATGCCGCCACCAAGGCGGTGATCGGCCGCTACCAGCTCGAAGCAGCGGTGCAGTCCGCTCATGCGGCACGGCGGCTGACCGGCCGCACCGACTGGATGGCGATCCGCGAACTCTACGACGCCTTGCATTCGATCGCAGACTCGCCGGTGGTGGCGATCAACCGCGCGGTGGCCGTTGCCGAGGCCGACGGTGCGGCGGCGGGTTTGGCGGCCCTTTACGTGCTGGGTGACGACAAGCGGCTCGCAGACTACCAGCCTTATTGGGCCGCCCGCGCCGGATTGCTTGCCAGGCTCGGCAACACCAGCCAAGCCGCCGAGGCCTATGACCGGGCGATCGGCCTCGAGCGCGATCCGGCGGTGCGCCGGTTCTTGCAGCAGCGGCGGGCTGGGCTCGGCGGGAACTGATGCAGCCTCCCGGCTTCGCCATCCCAGGGCGAAGCAGGAGCGAAGCGACGTTGCGGAGATCCTGGGATGACGAAAGGGAGGAAGCCTACGCACCCAGCCCTTCGAACAGGATCGTCGACAGATAGCGTTCGGCGAAGGACGGGATGACGACCACCAGGGTCTTGCCCTTGTTTTCCGGCCGCGAGCCGACGACGATCGCCGCCTGCAGGGCGGCGCCCGAGGAGATGCCGACCGGCACGCCTTCGAGGCGGGCGACGAGGCGGGCATTGGCGACCGAATCCTCGTTCGAGACCTTGACGATCTCGTCATAGATCGTGGTGTCGAGGATCTTTGGCGCAAAGCCGGCGCCAATGCCCTGGATCTTGTGCGGGCCGGGCTGGCCGCCGGACAGCACCGGCGAGGCTTCCGGCTCAACGGCGACGACATGGACCGAGGGCTTGCGCTTCTTCAGCACCTGGCCGACGCCGGTGATGGTGCCGCCGGTGCCGATGCCGGCGACGAAGATGTCGACCTCGCCATGGGTGTCGTTCCAGATCTCCTCGGCCGTCGTCGTGCGATGGATTTCCGGATTGGCCGGGTTTTCGAACTGTTGCGGAATGACCGCGTCGGGCAGCGTCGCCGCCAGCTCGTCGGCCTTGGCGATCGCGCCCTTCATGCCCTTCGGCCCTTCGGTCAGCACCAGCTCGGCGCCGAGCAGCGCCAGCATCTTGCGGCGTTCGACCGACATCGTCTCCGGCATGGTCAGAATCAGCTTGTAGCCCTTGGCGGCAGCGGCAAAGGCGAGCGCGATGCCGGTGTTACCGGAAGTCGGCTCGATCAGCGTGGTGCGGCCGGGTGCAATCCTGCCCGATGCCTCCAGCGCCTCGATCATGGCGACGCCGATGCGATCCTTGACCGAGGCGATTGGGTTGAAGAATTCGAGCTTGGCAAGCAGATTGGCGACGACGCCTTTTTCCCTGGCGAATTTGTCGAGCCGCACCAGCGGCGTGTCGCCGATCGTCTCGGTGATCGAATTGAAGACGCGGCCGCGGCCGGGCACGCGGGCAGGGGTGACGGGCTTGTTCATTGGTTTCGCTCCCAGGTCAGGCAATTGGCATCAGCGGACAGAATAGGACTTTCAACCGCGCAAGATAGGCTGCGGCTCGAAAATATCCGAGTGGGACTCATGCTGAAAACAGTTGCACCCCGGAATACCATTTCCGGGAGCGGCCTCAATTCGGAATGGTTTGGCCGTAAAGGCCCCTATTGCCGCGCGGCAATCGCCGCGGCAGCCCCGACCATGAAGCCGGCGGCGGTGCGGTTCAGGGCTTTCAGCGCCCGCGGCGACTTCAGGAACCAGCGCGCCTTGGCCGCCAGCGCCAGATAGGGCACCAGCACCACCAGGAGCACGATCACGGTGAGCGCGACGAGGATGCCGTAATCGGCAAGCGTGATGGTCTTCAGGTCGACGATGGTCGGGGTGATGGCGAGGTAGAAGATCATGGTCTTCGGATTGCCGAGGGTGACCGCGAGGCCGGCGATGAAGCTCGACGCCAGCCCGCCCTTGCCCTTCTTCGCTTCAACTGTTTCGGGCGTGATGCCGCTCGTCCAGAAACGCCAGCCGAGGAAGGCGAGATAGGCGACGCCGGCCCATTTGATCGCCAGGAATACCATGCCGAAGGTCTGCGCGACGAAAGCGAGGCCGAGCACCACCGCGGTGAGATAGGTCAGATCGCCGAGCATCAACCCGAACGACATCGCCAGCGACGAGCGGAAGCCGGAGCCGAGCGCACGCGCCACAAGCGCGGTGACGCCGGGACCGGGAATGGCGGCGGCGACGCCGAGGGCAGCACTGTAGGCAAGAAATCCTGTAAGGGTCATAGTCAGCCTTGTCGCACAATGGCGGACTGGCGTGAATTCCCTGACGGCCGGATTCGATTGCACCAGTTGCGCGCAAGGCTATCGGATCAGGACCGGCTGGCGCTGTAGGTCACGCGCCAGATGGTGCCGTTGCCGTCCTCGGTGACGATCAGCGCGCCGTCTTTCGCCACCGCCACGCCGACCGGGCGACCCCAGACTTCTTCATCCGAGACGACGAAGCCGGTCATGAAATCCTCATATTCGCCGGTCGGCTTGCCGTCCCTGAACTTCAGCCGAACGACCTTGTAGCCGGTCCTGACGCCGCGGTTCCACGACCCGTGCAGGGCAACGAACGCATCCCCCTGATAGTCGGGCGGAAAGCTCTTGCCGTCATAAAAGACGATGTTGAGCGGCGCCGAATGCGCCTGCATCAGCACGTCGGGAATGGTGGCCTTGCCGGCAAGGTCGGGGCGCTCGCCCTTGCGGCGCGGATCCTCATTGTTGCCGATATAGTACCAGGGCCAGCCGTAGAAGCCGCCTTCCCTGACGGTTGTTGCGAATTCAAACGGCACATTGTCGCCCAGCGAGTCGCGCTCATTGACGACGCACCACAACGCACCCGTCGCCGGCTGGATGGTCATGCCCGCGCAATTGCGCAGGCCCGTGGCCACGACCCGCCTGTTCTTGCCGTCCGGATCGAAGGCCAGCACATTGGCGCGGCCCTCATCCATGCCCCAGGCCGCGCCCAGCGGCTTCGACTTCGCCCAGGCGTCGAGGCCGCCATCCGGTTCCTTCCCCATGCCCTCCTCGCCCACATTCGAGTAGGAGCCGACCGACAAATAGAGTGTCTTGCCGTCCGGAGAGAAGGCGATGTCGCGGGTCCAGTGGTTCTTTCCAGGAATATTGTCGACAATTGTCTCCGGCTTGCCTTGGGCTTTCAGGTCGCCATTACGGTATGCAAAGCGTATGACGCGGTTGCGGTTGGCGGCATAGACCCACTGCGGATTGTCTCCCAGGGGATAAAAGGCAATGCCGTAAGGCCGCGTGAGGTTGCTGGCGAAGATAGACTTCATGGCAGGATCAGCGCTGCCCTCGGCGAGACGATAAACGCGTATCTGATTGTCTCGGCTGTTGGCAACGAACAGGTCACCATTCGGCGCCACACGAACGACACGGGAATCGGCGAGGCCGGAGGCGATAAGCTCGGCGGTAAAGCCCGCCGGCAGGATCGGCTTGACCTCTTCGGGCCGTTCAACGACGCCGGGGCCATTCGAGGCCGATTCGGTAACGAATGGCGGCTGCAGGTCCTCAGGCCTGATCAAGCGGCGCACTCCCGGCCGGTCGGCATGCCAGTCGCCGAAGGCAGCTTCGCCTTTCAGCAGCGGCTCAGCCGCCTCCTCGGCAAAAGCGGCTGTCGCAACAAGCAGGGCGGCGCCCACAAGACCGGCAAATCGCATCATTCTGCCCTCCAGCGTCAAAATCGCGCTTGCCCGTCGCCTCACGTCCCCGCAGCGTAAAAGTCGTCGTCAAGGCGCTTTTCCAGCGTCACGAGGTCTTCCGGCAATGGCAGGCCCATGGCGCGCATTTCCCTCAGCTTTTCGCGCAACTGCTCCTGGATTTCATGCTGGTCCTCGGGCTGATTGACCATTTCTTCCAGCAACATGCTGATCTGGGCCTTGAATGATTCCAACGCCATTCTTTTTCTCCTTACCTCAGCATCCGGGAAATAAGCTGCGCCGTATAGTCGACCATCGGTACTATGCGCGCATAGTTCAGCCGGGTCGGGCCGATCACGCCGAGCGCGCCGATGACGCGGGCATCCTTGTCGCGATAGGGCGCGACGACCAGCGAGGAGCCCGACAGCGAAAACAGCTTGTTTTCCGAGCCGATGAAGATGCGGACGCCCGGCCCGTCCTCGGCGAGGTCAAGCAGCTGGATCAGCCCGTCCTGCGTCTCCAGATCCTCGAACAGGTGCCTGAGCAGCTCGATGTCGGCCTGGGCGGTGACGTTTTCCAGGAGATTGGCGCGGCCGCGCACGATGAGCCGCGCCGGTAGGCCACTTTCAGCGCCGGCCCACACCGCCAGGCCTTTCTCGACCAGATCCTGCGACAGCGTGTCGAGGGCAGCCCGCGTCTCTTCCTTGATGCGGGCGATCTCGATCCGTGCCTCGGCCAGCGTGCGGCCGCGGATATGGGCGTTGAGGAAGTTCGAGGCTTCATGCAGTTGCGACACGGTGATGCCGGCGGGCAGGTCGACGACGCGGTTTTCGACGTCGCCATTCTGCGACACCAGCACGGCCAGCGCCTTGGTCGGCTCGAGCTGGATGAATTCGATGTGTTTCAGCGCCACTTCGTTCTTGGCGGCGAGCACGAGGCCGGCGCCGCGCGACATGCCGGACAGCATCTGGCTGGCTTCGGTCAGCATGTGCTCCAGCGTCGCGCCCGAGCCGGACGCCCGCACCTGCGCCTCGATGATGCGGCGCTCCTCGTCGGAGAGGTCGCCAAGCTCCATGAAGGCATCGACGAAGAAACGCAGGCCCGCCTGCGTCGGCAGCCGGCCGGCCGAAATGTGCGGCGCGTAGATCAGGCCGAGATGCTCGAGATCGCTCATCACATTGCGGATGGTGGCCGGCGACAGCGACGACGGCAGTATCCGCGACAGGCTGCGCGAGCCGACCGGCTCGCCATCCCTGAGATAGGAATCGACTATGCGCCGAAAGATGTCGCGCGAGCGCATGTCAAGCGATTGGAGCGCTGGCGATTGCGACGCGGGATCGACTGCCTTGGTCATTCGGGCCAAAAACCTCCAATATCAAGGATATAGAGTTCGGCGGTGTCCGCGCAACCCGGTTGCGTGAGCGCTGCTCAGTCCATTTTCCTTTGCGCCATGCGCGCCATGCGGTTACAAGCCGGCCACGATTCCGAACATAACAAGAAAGAAGTCCGAATGCGCCCTTCCAAACGCCAACCCGACGAAATGCGCGCGATCTCCTTCGAGCGCGGCGTTTCCAAGCATGCGGAAGGCTCGTGCCTAGTGAAATTCGGCGATACGCATGTTTTGTGCACGGCGAGCCTCGAGGAGAAGGTGCCGGGCTGGATGCGCAATTCCGGCAAGGGCTGGGTGACGGCGGAATACGGCATGCTGCCGCGTTCGACCGGCGAGCGCATGCGCCGCGAGGCTTCCGCCGGCAAGCAGGGCGGCCGCACGCTGGAAATCCAGCGGCTGATCGGCCGTTCGCTGCGCGCCGTGGTCGACCTGCAGGCGCTGGGCGAGCAGCAGATCACCGTCGATTGCGACGTGATCCAGGCCGATGGCGGCACGCGCACCGCCTCGATCACCGGCGGCTGGGTGGCGCTCTACGACTGCCTGCGCTGGATGGAAGCGCGGCAGATGGCCAGTGTCGCCAAGGTGCTGAAGGACCATGTCGCGGCGATCTCCTGCGGCATCCATGACGGCCAGCCGGTCATCGACCTCGACTATATCGAGGATTCCTCGGCCGGCACCGACGCCAATTTCGTCATGACCGGCAAGGGCGGCATCGTCGAGATCCAGGGCACTGCCGAGGGCGAGCCGTTTTCGGAAGAACAGTTCGCGGCGCTGATGGGCCTGGCCAAGAAAGGCATCCAGCGCCTGGTCAGCCTACAGCAGATGGCTGTGGCTTAGTCTGATGCAACCCTCTGCTATCCTTGAGTCAGCGCTCTACGTCACCGATCTCGTCAAGGCCGAAACCTTCTATCGCGACGTGCTCGGCCTCGAAGTGCTCGGCAAGGTCGAGGGCAGACATCTCTTCTTCCGCTGTGGATCCGGCGTTCTCCTCCTCTTCAACGCCGAGGCGACCAAAATCCCGCCGGCGCCTGATGCAAAGCTAAAGGTGCCGCCGCACGGAACGGTCGGCGACGGCCATCTCTGCTTTGTCGCAAGCGCGGACGAAATCCTCCGCTGGAAGGCGCATCTCGAGGCGAAAGAAATCGCCATCGAAAGCGAGTTCGAATGGCCGCAAGGCGGCCGCTCGATCTATATTCGCGATCCCTCCGGCAATTCGATCGAATTCGCCGAACCAAGGATCTGGGGCATCTGATGCATTCGCCAACTGCTCATTCACTCGACGGAAACAGGATCGTCGTCGCCAGCCACAATGAAGGCAAGCTGCGCGAATTCGCCGACCTGATGGCGCCCTTCGGCTTCGAAGCGAAGTCGGCAAAGGAATATGGCCTGCCTGAACCGGACGAGACCGGTACCACCTTCGAAGAGAACGCCTATATCAAGGCTTTTGCCGCAGCCGAGGCGACAGGCCTGCCGGCGTTGTCGGACGATTCCGGCCTGTGCGTCGACGCGCTTGACGGCGCGCCCGGCGTCTACACCGCCAACTGGGCCGAAACGCCGAACGGTTCGCGCGACTTCGGCATGGCCATGCAGCGCACCGAAGTGGCGCTGCAGGACGTCGGCGCGGTCGATCCAGCGCAGCGCAAGGGCCGCTTCGTCGCCGTCATCTGCCTCGCTTTTCCTGATGGAGTGGCCGAATATTTCCGTGGCGAGGTCGAGGGCACGCTGGTGTGGCCGCCGCGTGGCGAACTCGGCTTCGGCTATGACCCAGTGTTCTTGCCGGACGGTTTCGAAAAGACCTTCGGCGAGATGAGTGCTGCGGAAAAGCATGGCTGGAAGCCCGGTCAGCCGGAGGCGCTGTCGCACCGCGCCCGCGCCTTCCAGAAATTCGCACAAGCCCGATTGGATTTGGCGCGATTGGATTTGGCCCGATCGGGCTCGAAATGACCATGCTGCTCGACCGCAGCCCCGGCTTCGGCGTCTACATCCACTGGCCATTCTGCGCGGCCAAGTGCCCCTATTGCGACTTCAACAGCCATGTGCGCCACCAGCCGGTCGACCAGGAGCGTTTCGCGCGTGCCTTCGAGACGGAGCTGGCGGCAATGCGCGCCCGCACCGGGCCGCGCGAGGTGACCAGCATCTTTCTCGGCGGCGGCACGCCGTCGCTGATGAAGCCACAAACCGTGGCGACGGTGCTGGATGCCGTGGCAAAGAACTGGACGGTGCCCGATGGCATCGAGGTGACGCTGGAGGCCAACCCTTCATCCGTCGAGGCCGAGCGCTTCCGCGGCTATCGCGCAGCCGGCGTCAACCGGGTGTCGCTCGGCGTGCAGGCGCTCAACGACAAGGATTTGCGCTTCCTTGGCCGGCTGCACAATGTCGAGGAAGCACTGCAGGCGATCGGGCTGGCCAGAGAGACATTCCCGCGCCTCTCCTTCGACCTGATCTATGCGCGGCCGGGCCAGACGCCCGAGGCCTGGCAGGCCGAGCTCGAGCAGGCCATCGGCCATGCCGCCGACCATCTGTCGCTCTACCAGCTGACCATCGAGGAAGGCACTCCGTTCCACGCGCTGCATGCGGCGAAGAAATTCACCATTCCCGACAATGATCACGCCGCCGATCTCTATCAACTGACGCAGGAGATCACTTCGGCGCATGGCCTGCCGGCCTACGAGATTTCCAACCACGCCAGGCCAGGCGCGGAAAGCCGGCACAATCTGACCTATTGGCGCTATGGCGAATATGTCGGCGTTGGTCCCGGCGCGCATGGCCGCTTCGTCGAGAATGGCCGCCGCACCGTGACGATCGCGGAGAGAATCCCGGAGACCTGGGCCAATCTGGTCGAGGCCAAGGGCCATGGCATCACCGGCGGCGAAACCTTGACGCGTTCCGAAGAAGCCGACGAGTTCCTGCTGATGGGGCTACGACTGACTGAGGGCATCGATCTCACCCGCTATGAGACGTTTTCCGGTCGCGGCCTGTCGACCGCGCGGCTGTCTATGCTGCAGGGCGAAGGCCTGGTGGCGCCGATCGGCAACACCCGCCTGCGCGCCACGCCAGCCGGCATGATCGTGCTCGACGCCGTGGTGGCGGATCTGGCTCGTTGAGCTCAACCGCAAGCCAGCCGATCCATCGCGGACAATTTATCGTCTCGCACAAGAATGTTAGACACTCGGCTCAGTCAAATGAAGCCGTCGCATCCAACATGGGCCTGCCATGAAGTTTCTGATCCATGAGACACTGCGAACTTTGAACACGGATGATGTTTTCGAGCTCAACGGACTTACCCTCGATCAGTACATACCGCTGACCAAGACAATACGTGAGATTTGGGATGAGTAATTGCCTTGGTCGAATAGGTGCTGGCAGATCTTGAAAAACGTCCTCTTCGTCTGCAGCCAGAACCGCTTGCGCAGCCCGACAGCGGAGCAGGTGTTTTCCAAGCGCTGGGATATCGAGGTCGCCTCGGCGGGAACGAACCACGATGCCGATACGCCGCTGACGCATGAGCTGGTTGCCTGGGCCGATATCATCTTCGTGATGGAAAAAGCACACCGCGCCAAGCTGCAGAAGAAATTCAAGGCAAGCCTGAAGAAGGCACGGGTGATCTGCCTCGATATCCCGGATGACTATGAATTCATGGATCCGGTTCTAATTCAGCTTCTGGAGACGCGGGTTTCACGGTATCTCGGTTGAGAGGCCACTTGCGAGGCATGCCAATGAACCTGACCGTTTCCTCCTGGCAATTCTGGGCGCTGTTGTCGGCGACCTTTGCGGCGCTGACGGCGATCTTCGCAAAGGTCGGCATTGAAAACATCAATTCCGATTTCGCCACCTTCATCCGCACGATCATCATACTCGTCGTGCTCGGCGCCATTCTCCTGGCCAGCGGCCAGTTCCAGCCGCCTGATACAATCTCTGGCAAGACCTGGCTTTTCCTCGGCCTGTCCGGCCTGGCGACCGGCGCTTCCTGGATTTGCTACTTCCGCGCCCTGAAAATCGGCAATGCGGCGCAGGTGGCGCCGATCGACAAGCTAAGCGTCGTGCTTGTGGCGGTGTTTGGCGCGGTCTTTCTCGGCGAGCGACTGTCCGGTGCGAACTGGCTTGGCGTCGCCCTTATCGCGGCGGGCGCGGTGCTGGTCGCCTATCGGGGGTAGCGGCACGCCCTCGCGGGCGCTTTTCGTTTCGAGACGGGTGATGAAGATATCGAAGCGATTGGGCATCGTCCGGTCAGTGCTCCGTCGTGCTGTCGGTTTCGGTCTTGGCATCCGCCAACAGGCGACGCAAAAGCCGTTTGCCGGCTTCCTTTCTATCGGCGTCCGCGGCCTCGGCAGGCAGGTTCTTGTCCCTTAGCGCTGCGAAGCGCTTGCGGCCGGCATAGTAGGGTTCAAAAACGTCCTGTATCTTCAGACTGTCCATCCTGCTCCTCCCAAGAGATCAAGATAAAAATCCGCCGGGACCGGTTTCGTTCCCTACTGTGGCGAAGGCATGGCGCCTCCTTGACATCTGCGTGGCTTTTGCAACCGGGCGTCAGCCGTGCCAAACAGGTCAAACGCATTGAAGCGGCTAGAGGGCAGCGGTGACCGGCGACAAACGCAGCTATGTGATCGGGCAAACCGAGCTGGCCGCCCGGCCGCTCGAGCCGGCGCTCTATCTGGTGGCGACGCCGATCGGCAATCTGGCCGACATCACGCTGCGGGCGCTGGAAACGCTGGCGGCCGCCGACATCGTCGCCTGCGAGGACACGCGCGTCAGCCGCGTGCTGCTCGACCGCTACGGCATCCGCCGCCGCACCACCGCCTATCATGAGCACAATGCCGGCGAGGCTGGGCCTAAGCTGATTGCGGCACTCGAGGCCGGGCAGAGTGTGGCGTTGATCTCGGATGCCGGCACGCCGCTGATCTCCGATCCCGGCTACCGGCTGGTCGGCGAAGCGATCGACCGCGGCATCCGCGTCGTGCCGATCCCCGGCCCGTCGGCGCCGCTTGCCGCACTGACGGCGTCCGGCCTGCCCTCGGACGCCTTCCTGTTCGCCGGCTTCCTGCCGGTGAAATCAGGCCAGCGGCTGACCCGGCTGGAAGCGCTGAAAACCGTCCCGGCGACACTGATCTTTTTCGAATCGCCGCGCCGGCTGGCCGAGACGCTTCTTGCCATGGTCGAGGCGCTGGGCGGGGCCCGCAAGGCGGCGATCGGCCGCGAACTGACCAAGACCTTCGAGGAAATGCGGACCGGCACCTTGCAGTCGCTCGCCGAACACTATGAGGCGGCCGACACGCCGAAGGGCGAGATCGTCATCTGCGTCGGCCCCGCCGAAACCAGGGCTGACGAACCAGAAGACATCGACCGGCTGCTTATTTCGCTGGCAGCCGAGATGCCGGCCTCCAAGGCGGCAGCGGAAGCGGCGAAGATGACCGGCGGCCAGAAGCAGGTGCTGTACCGGCGGCTGCTCGAACTCAAAGATAGCAAAGAGGGCCGGGGCATCACCGGGAAAGACGGTGATGGCTGAACGCCCGCTCGCCAGCCGCCAGAAAGCCTATCGGCGTGGCCATCGCGGCGAATGGCTGGCGTCAGCGGCACTGATGCTGAAAGGCTACCGGATCCTGGCCCGTCGCCACCGCACGCGGTTCGGCGAGATCGACCTGATCGCGCGGCGCGGCGATCTGGTGCTGTTCGTCGAGGTCAAGGCGCGCCGCACGCTGATGGAAGCGATGGAGGCTGTTCGCTACGATTCGGAGCGCCGTATCGAAAGCGCGGCCGACCTTTGGCTGTCGCGCCAGCCCGACTATGGCAGGCTGTCAATGCGCTTCGACATGGTGGCGGTGCTGCCCTGGCGCTGGCCGGTGCATGTCGAGAACGCGTTTTATGGAAGGAATTGAGGGAGGTCGTCCGAATCCAGCGAGACGTCAGCGGGACAGCGCCCCCCTCTGGCCTGCCGGCCATCTCCCCCACTTGGGGGGAGATCGGATGTCACCGCTGCTTTCGCCAATCACCAGCGTTGAAGGAAGAGTGCCGCCAGTAAGGCTGCCAATCTCCCCCCTCGTGGGGGAGATGTCCGGCAGGACAGAGGGGGGCGCGAAGGAACTCGACGGAGCAGTACAGGAACAGCCCTGCCGTCACCCCCAGATCATCAGCGCCACAAGCCCGACGCCGCCGACCACAAGCCGCCACCAGCCGAACAGCGCATAGCCGTGGCGCGATACGTATTCGAGCAGGAAGCGCACGACGAGCAGCGCGGTGACGAAGGCGGCGATGAAGCCGACGGCGATGATCGGCAGGTCGGCGCTGCTCAGCACGTTGCGGTTCTTGAACAGGTCGAAGGCGAAGGCGCCGACCATCGTCGGGATGGCGAGGAAGAAGGAGAATTCCGCCGCCGCCCGCTTGTCGACGCCCAGCAGCAGCGCGCCGACGATCGTCGAGCCGGAGCGCGACGTGCCGGGGATCAGCGACAGGCACTGGAACAGACCTATCTGCAGATAGAGCCGGGTCGGAAACCGCTCGACGTCGCGGTAGACCGGCTTCAGCTTCATGCGGTCGACCAGGAGCAGGACCACGCCGCCGATGATCAGCATGATGCAGATCAGCCGCGGCGATTCAAACAGGATCGTCTTGATGAAATCATGCGCCAGCGCGCCGATGATGGCCGCCGGCAGGAAGGCGATGAGGATGCCGAGGGCGAAATGGCGCGTCAGCCGGTCGTATGGCAGGTCCATCGCCATCTTCCACAGACGGTGGAAATAGACGCTGAGGATCGCCAGTATTGCGCCGAGCTGGATCAGGATCTCGAAGGCCTTGCCGGTCGAGTGGAAACCCAGAAAATGGCCTGCAAGCAGGATATGGCCGGTGGAGGAGACTGGAATGAACTCGGTCAGCCCCTCCAGCAGGCCGAGCAGCAGCGCTTCGACGATGGTCTGGCTTTCCATGGCAACCTCGGCGTTCGATTGAGAGCTTGAAGGAACGGCTTGCTAAAGGGCTTGCTTGTCACGGCGCGGAACTCCCCCTATAGGTCGCAGCACCCTGACAGCCCGGTGAATCGGGCGGTCAAGACTTACCGGCGCAGCCGGCGATTTGCCAGTGCGCTCTATTATCGCGGGACCATGCTGACGCTTTTTCACCACCCGATGTTCGCCTCCTGCCGGTTCGTGCGGCTCGCTTTCGGCGAGTATGGCGAGGAACTGGCGCTGATCGAGGAAAAGCCGTGGACGCGGCGCAAGGAGTTTTTGGCGTTGAACCCGGCCGGAACCTTGCCGATCCTGCTGGCCGAAGGCGATGTGCCGATCGTCGGCGCCATGGTCATCGCAGAATATCTCGACGAGACGCGCGGCGTGCTGAAGCGCGACAAGCGGCTGTTCGCCGAAGACCCGATGGAGCGCGCCGAAATCCGCCGGCTGACCGACTGGTACCTCAACAAGGCCGAGAGCGAGGTGACAAGGCATCTGGTGCGCGAACGCGTGCTGAAGCCGGTCATGCCGGAGACGGCGGGCGGCGGCTCGCCCGATTCGGGAGCGATCCGCGCCGCGCGCGCCAATATCCGCCAGCACATGAAGTACACTAACTGGCTGGCCGGCACGCGCCACTGGCTGGCCGGCAACAAGGTGACCTATGCCGACCTCGCCGCGGCGGCGGCACTTTCGGTGCTCGACTATCTCGGCGAGATCGACTGGCGCGAACACTCGGCGGCGCGCGAATGGTACACACGGGTGAAATCGCGGCCATCGTTCCGGCCGCTTCTGTCCGACAGGGTGCGCGGCCTGTCGCCGGTGTCGCATTATGCGGACCTCGATTTCTAAGAACGAACCCCTGCGCGCGCTGATCGACCGCGAGGCGAAGCGCGCCGGCTTCGACGCCATTGCCGTGACCACGCCCGATGCCATCCCGCTGGCGCCGGCCCGGCTCGCCGCATTCGTCGCCGACGGTTTTCACGGCTCGATGGGTTGGATCGCCGAGACGCTCGAGCGCCGGGGTGATCCGGCGGCATTGTGGCCCGAGGTCCGCTCGATCATCGTGCTGGCGATGAATTACGGCCCCGACCACGATCCGCGCGCGGTGCTCAACAAGCGTGACCGCGGCGCGATCTCCGTCTATGCGCAAAACCGCGACTATCACGAGGTAATGAAAGGCCGGCTGAAGGAGATCGCCGGCAAGATCGTGGCCCGCGCCGGCGGTGATGTTAAAGTGTTCGTCGACACCGCCCCGGTGATGGAAAAGCCGCTGGCCGAAGCCGCTGGCCTCGGCTGGCAAGGCAAGCACACAAATCTGGTAAGCCGCGAGCACGGTTCCTGGCTGTTCCTTGGCACCATCTTCACCACGGCCGAGTTTGCCGCGAACCACGCGGAGGAAGACCATTGCGGCTCCTGCCGCGCCTGTCTCGACGTCTGTCCGACCGACGCCTTTCCGGCGCCCTACCGGCTCGATGCGCGGCGCTGCATCTCCTACCTCACCATCGAGAACAAGGGACCGATCCCGCATGAATTCCGCGAAAGGATCGGCAACCGCATCTATGGCTGCGACGACTGCCTGGCCGCCTGCCCGTGGAACAAGTTCGCCCGCGCCGCCTCGGAGGCGAAGCTCGTCGCCCGCGCGGATCTGCGCGAGCCGCCGCTGGCCGAGCTGCTCGGCCTCGACGATGCCGCTTTTCGCGCGTTCTTCACCGGTTCGCCGATCAAGCGCATCGGCCGCGATCGCTTTGTCCGCAATGTGCTGATCGCCGCCGGCAATTCCGCCGATTTGTCGCTTGTGGGCTCGGTCCGCGCGCTGCTCGGCGATGCCTCGCCGCTGGTGCGCGGTGCGGCGGTGTGGGCGCTATCACGGCTTGTGCCTGAAACCGAATTTGCCGAACGCGCCAAGGTGGCGGTGAAAACCGAGAGTGAGGTGGCCGTTCGAGATGAATGGCGGATGGCGCTGCCAAGGCCGATCGAGGCGTATGCATGAGTGGATTCTTCATTTTCGGCGCCGGCTATTCGGGCAAGGCCTTTGCCCGCGCCAGCCAGGATGCCGGCACAATCTTCGGCACGACACGCTCGCCGGAAAAATTCGCGGCGCTACGGCAGGCCGGGATTGAACCTCTGCGTTTCGACGGCGCGCTCACAACTGAGATCGCGGATGCGCTCGGGAAGACAACCCATCTCATCGTCTCGGTGGCGCCGGAAGAAGCAGGCGATCCGGTGCTGAATGCAATGCGCCAGACGATTGCGGCCGGCATGCCGGCGCTCGAATGGATCGCCTATCTCTCGACCGTCGGCGTCTATGGCGATTACGGCGGCGCATGGGTCGATGAAACGGCTGAATGCCGGCCGGTGTCGAAGCGCTCGGTCCTGCGTGTCGCCGCCGAGCAGGAATGGTTGCAACTCGGCCAGGCGACCGGCCGGCCCGTGGCGATCCTGCGGCTTTCCGGCATCTACGGCCCTGGCCGCAATGCGCTGGTCAATCTGGAGAACGGCACGGCCCGGCGGCTGGTCAAGCCGGGCCAGGTGTTCAACCGCATCCATTGCGACGACATTGCCGGGGCGCTGCGGCATCTCGCCGGAAGCAATACCGGCGGCATCTTCAACGTCACCGACGACCTGCCGGCGCCACCGCAGGACGTCGTCGCCTATGCCGCCTCCCTGATGGGCGTCACGCCGCCGCCCGAAATTCCGTTCGAGACTGCTCAACTTTCGCCCATGGCGCGGTCCTTCTATGGCGAGAACAAGCGCGTCGCCAATAAAGCGCTCAAGGCGACCGGTTATCGCTTCCGCTTTCCCGATTATCGTGTCGCCTTCGACCGGATGTGGGCCGATCGCAATTGGCGCGATGGCGAAGCGCGCAGCCCGATGAGGTGATCGAAGCGGTGCGGCGTGATATGATTAGACTTGAACTCGCGGAGGGGCTCATGAAGATGTTGCAACGCGCATGGACGCCGCTCATGGCGGCAGCGTTCTGTGTCCTGACGGGACTTGCGGCGCAGCCCGCAGCGGCGGAGGAATTGGCGAAAGACCTGTTCGGCGCCAAGAAGCTGCCGGCGGTGGCGGCACCGCAATCCTTCGGCTTCTATTCCAAGGGCTGCTTTGCCGGCGGCGTCGCCATCCCCATGGACGGCCCGCACTGGGAGGTGATGCGGCCTTCGCGCAACCGCCGCTGGGGCCATCCAGCGATGATCGGGCTGATCGAGAAATTGTCGCGCGACGCCGCCGCCGATGGCTGGCCCGGCCTCTTGGTCGGCGACATTTCGCAGCCGCGCGGCGGCCCGATGCTGACCGGCCATGCCTCGCACCAGATCGGCCTCGACGCCGACATCTGGCTGACGCCAATGCCCGACAACAGGCTTTCGACCAACCAGCGCGAGAAGATGAGCGCCACCTTGCTGGTCGACGAAAAGACCCATCTGGTGAAGGAGGCGCTGTGGACGCCACAGCATGCGCGGCTCCTGAAGCGGGCGGCGAGCTACCCTGAAGTCGAGCGCATCCTGGTCAATCCCGGCATCAAGAAGAAGCTATGCGATACGGTGAAGGGCGACCGCGCCTGGCTGCGCAAGATCAGGCCGTTCTGGGGCCATGACTATCATTTCCACATCCGCATCGGCTGCCAGCCCGGCTCGCCCGACTGCAAACGGCAGGAGGCGACAGTGCCGGGTGACGGCTGCGACCAGTCGCTGGCCTGGTGGTTCACCGACGAACCATGGCGCCCTGCCAAGAACCCCGACAAGCCGAAGGCGCGCGAGCTGATGACCATGGCAAGCCTGCCCAGGGAATGCCGGGCCGTGCTCGACGCGCCGGCTCCGTCCTCGGCTGAAGCCGCCACCTATCATGGCGACGGCAGGTCGATCGCGGCCGCGGCCCCCGAACCCGCTGTCGCGGCTCCGGAACCGGCGATCACAGATGGTGCCGGCGCGCTGCCGGCTTCGGTCAATGCCTTCGCGGCAACGCCCGAGATCGGCATCCCGCTGCCCCGGCCGCGGCCGGGCAACTGACATTGAAGCGACTTCCCCTTTCCCAGGTCATGCGCTAGTCAACAAAGAACAGCGGCAGACTAGAGCAATTCCAGGAAAAGTGTGTAACGGTTTTCCGTCCGGAATTGCGTCAAAACAAAGAGATAGAGCCGTTCTGCGCTCACAGAAACGCAGAACGGCTCTAGTGGAACGGGGACAGACAAGAGCATGGCAGGCGACGACGACACCGTGTTGCGGTTTCCGATCCTGATCGGCGACATTGGCGGCACCAATGCGCGCTTCTCGATCGTGCTCGACGCGAATTCCGAGGCGGGCGAACCGACCATCGTGCAGACCGCCAATTTCAACACGATCGACGAGGCGATCCAGGCGGCGGTGCTCGATCGCTCGTCGGTGCGGCCCAACTCCGCCGTGCTGGCGGTGGCCGGCCCGGTCGACAGCGACGAGATCCCGCTCACCAACTGCCCGTGGGTCGTCAAACCTAAGCAAATGTTTGCCAGCGTCGGCATTGGCGATGTCGTGGTGCTCAATGATTTCGAGGCGCAGGCGCTGGCCGTCGTGGCGCTCGGCGAAGAGCATATGGAAAAGATCGGCGGCGATGCGCCGGAGCCCAATGCGGGACGGGTGGTGCTCGGTCCCGGAACCGGGCTTGGCGTCGCCGGGCTGGTCTATGCGCTGAACCACTGGATACCGGTGCCCGGCGAGGGCGGGCACATGGATATCGGGCCGCGTACGCCGCGCGATTTCGAGGTGTTTCCCCATATCGAGAAGCTGGATGGCCGCATCTCGGGCGAACAGATCCTGTCCGGACGCGGCCTCGTCAACGCCTACCGGGCGGTGGCCAAGGCGGACGGCAAGCCGGCGCCCTTCACCAAGCCGGCCGAGGTCACCGCCGCGGCGCTGGCGAAGTCGGATCCGGTGTCCGAGGAAGCGCTCGAGATGTTCGTCACCTGCCTCGGGCGCACCGCCGGCGACCTGGCAATGGTGTTCATGAGCCGTGGCGGCGTTTTCTTGACCGGCGGCATTGCCCAGAAGATCCTGCCGGCGCTGAAAGCCGGCAATTTCCGCGCCGCCTTCGAGGACAAGGCGCCGCACAGCGAGCTGATGCGCACCATGCCCGTCTATGTCATCACCCATCCGCTGGCGGCACTTTCCGGCCTTGCCGCCTATGCCAGGAACCCCTCGCTGTTCGGCGTCCAGACGGCGGGGCGGCGCTGGCGGGCTTAGTCTCTCTTTCCAAAAAACCGGTTCCCACTTTTTGGGATCATGCTCTGACGCGCGACGAAGTTAGTCATCCCAAGCCATAGGCAAGCCGTCGCCGGGACGCTAAGAGAAGTGCCTGATATCAGCCCGGCCGCGACGCCGAACGGATCACGGAACGACTTGAACCAAGCGCCCAAACACCATGCGAAGGCCCAGCCCGGCGAGGTCGTGGCGGTGGTGCGCCGTATCCTGACCGAGAACGGACGCGACTACCGGTGGTCCTACGTCTTCACCATACTCTGCCTGCTGACCGTGTCGGGAACGACAGCGGTCACCGCCTTGATCATGAGTCCCGTGGTCAACCAGATCTTCTACGAACGGCGTGGCGATCTCATCGCCTGGATCTGTGCTGCGATCCTGGGCGCCTTCATCCTGCGCGGCCTGGCCGGCTACGGCCAGGCGGTGACGCTGGCCAAGATCGGCAACAATCTGGTGGCGCGCTACCAGAAGCGCATCTTCGACCATCTGATGAAGCTCGGTGTCGGCTTCTTCAGCGACACGCGTTCGGGCCGTCTGGCCGCGCAGATCAACGAGAACGTCAACGGCATCCGCGACCTTCTGTCGATGACGCTGACATCGATCGCGCGCGACGGCGTGACGCTGATCGGGCTGATCTGCGTCATGATCTACCAGGACCCGATCCTGTCCTTGAGCTCGCTGCTGATCGGGCCACCGCTGATCTACACCGTCACCTATCTGATGCGGCGGGTGCGGCGCATTACGCGTGAATCGGTGCAGATCAACGCGCGGCTGATCGGCGCCATGCAGGAAGCCACGCAAGGCATCGCCATCGTCAAAGCCTTCACCATGGAGGACGAGCTATCGCGCCGCATCGGCAAGCTCGCCGACGACGCGGAGCAGCGGACGAACAAGATCGCCCGCGTCTCGGAACGGCTGACGCCGATCTCAGAAATACTGGCCGGTTTCACCGTTGCCGGCGTCATTGCCTATTCCGGCTATCGGGCGACCGTGCTCGGACAGCCGCCGGGCGCTGTCTTCTCCTTCATCACCGCGCTGCTGCTCGCCTACGACCCGGCGCGGCGGCTGGCCCGCATGCAGGTTGGCATGGAGCGGGCGCTGGTCAATGCGCGCATGATCTACGAGCTGCTCGACCTCGAGCCGCAGCAGGGCGATGCACCGGGAGCGGTCGCGGCGAAGTTCACCAAGGGCGAGGTGCGCTTCAACAATGTGTCGTTCGGCTATGTCGCGGAGACGCCGGTGCTCAGAGATCTGAGCTTCGTTGCCGCCGCCGGCAAGACGACGGCGATCGTCGGCGCCTCGGGCGCCGGCAAATCGACGCTGGTGGCACTGTTGCAGCGCTTCCATGATGTCGACAAGGGCAGCATCGAGATCGACGGGGAGGACATTTCGCGGGTGACCAAGCAGTCGCTGCGCGGCTCCATCGCCTATGTCTCGCAGGCGCCCTATCTGTTCGAAGGCACCATTCGCGACAATATCCGCTATGGCCGGCCGAGCGCCACGGACGCAGAGATCGAGCTTGCCGCGCAACAGGCCGCCGCCGACGATTTCATCCGCCAGCAGCCTGAGGGTTACGACACGCCAGTCGGCGAAAACGGCGTGACGCTGTCGGGTGGCCAGCGCCAGCGCGTGTCGATCGCCCGCGCCATCGTGCGCAATGCACCGATCCTTCTGCTCGACGAGGCGACCTCGGCGCTCGATAATGAGGCGGAAGCGCGCGTCCAGCAGGCGCTGACCCAGGTGATGGAAGGGCGTACCACCATCGTGATCGCGCACCGGCTGTCGACCGTGGTCAATGCCGACCAGATCATCGTGCTGGAGGAGGGCCGGCTGGTCGAGCAGGGTACGCATGCCTCGCTGATGGCCGACCCGCACAGCGTCTATGCCCGTTTCCACCGGGTGCAGGGCAACAAGGGGCTGGGGCTTGTCGACGACGCCAAGTCTATCCAAAATGCCGGGCACATCCAAACTCCGGCGCCACAACCACCGGTGCGACGCGCGAAGAAGGCGGTCGGGAGAATCTTATGAGCGGCACGTCCCCAAACGACACAAGCGATATGGGCCTGGTGGTGGTGGGCGCGGCCGGCCGCATGGGCCAGGCGCTGATCCGCGCCATCCATACGATCCCTGGCGCGCGCGTCGCCGGTGCGGTCGAGCGGTCCGGTTCGGCCTATCTCGGCAAGGATGCCGGCGAGCTTGCCGGCATCGGCATCATCAACGTGCCGATCGGCGACGATCCGTTGCCGGCCTTCGCCAAGGCCGATGGCGTTCTCGATTTCACGGCCCCTGCTGCAACGGTCGAATTCGCCGGCTATGCGGCGCAGGCGCGCATCGTCCATGTCATCGGCACCACCGGCTGCTCGGATGATGACAATGCCAGGATTGCCGCCGCCGCGCGCCACGCGACGATCGTCAAATCAGGCAATATGAGCCTCGGCGTCAATCTTCTGGCGGTGCTGGTGGAACAGGCGGCGCGCGCGCTCGACGCCGACGATTTCGATATCGAGATCCTTGAAATGCACCACCGGCACAAGGTCGACGCGCCTTCTGGAACGGCGCTGCTGCTCGGCGAAGCGGCGGCGGCCGGGCGCGGCATTCAACTTGCCGGCAACGATGTGCGGTCGCGCGACGGTCACACCGGCGTGCGAAAAGCCGGCTCCATCGGCTTTGCCGCGCTGCGCGGCGGCTCGGTGGTCGGCGATCATTCCGTGATACTGGCCGGCACCGGCGAGCGCATCACGCTTGCCCATCATGCCGAGGACCGGGCGATCTTCGCCCGCGGCGCGGTCAAGGCAGCGCTTTGGGCGCGCGGCAAGAAGCCCGGGCTCTATTCGATGCGGGACGTGCTCGGGCTCGGTTGAGAAAATCCAGAACTATTTGTCTTTACGCAATTCCGGACGGAAAACCGCTACACACTTTTCCTGGAATTGCTCAAACCTGAAGGAGCAGAAATGTCGAGAACTCTCGTGCTCGTGCGGCATGGCCAGAGCGAATGGAACCTGAAGAATCTGTTCACCGGCTGGCGCGATGTCGACCTGACCGAGCAAGGCCACAAGGAGGCCAAGGAGGCGGGCGCCAAGCTTAGGGCACGCGGCCTGAAATTCGACATCGCCTTCACCTCGGCGCTGATCAGGGCGCAGAAGACCTGCCAGCACATTCTCGACGCGGTCGGCCAGAGCGAGCTTGAAACCATCCGCGACCAGGCACTGAACGAACGCGACTATGGCGATCTTTCCGGTCTCAACAAGGACGACGCACGCAAGAAATGGGGGGAGGAGCAGGTGCATGTCTGGCGCCGCTCCTACGACGTGCCGCCGCCCGGCGGCGAAAGCCTGAAGGACACCGGCGCGCGCGTCTGGCCCTATTATCTGCACGATCTGCAGCCGCATGTGCTGCGCGGCGAAACCGTGCTGGTGGCGGCGCACGGCAATTCGCTGCGCGCGCTGATCATGGCGCTGGACGGCAAATCGGGCGAGGAGATCGTCAAGCTGGAACTCGGCACCGGCGTGCCGATCGTCTACACGCTCAACGCCGATTCGACGGTGGCGTCGAAGGAAGTGCTGGAGAGCTGAGCCGCAGTGGATTGCGGCTTTCAAAAAAGCGCGTTGACACCCATCGCTTGCCCGCTTACATGAGCCCGCACCAGCCCAGATGGCGGAATTGGTAGACGCGCACGGTTCAGGTCCGTGTGCCGCAAGGCGTGGAGGTTCGAGTCCTCTTCTGGGCACCAAATTCCTGTTTCGAACCGTTCGATACGGTTCAGAAGCCCAAGAAAAGCCCGGTTTTGTCGGGCTTTTTTTGTTGCACTAAACAATTCCAGGACAGTGAGAATTGGTTTTCCCTCACGTTCAGCTCAACGAGTGCTATCTCGGCCGACGTGCAGCAGCAATGACCTGCATAAGAGCAACGCTGTCGATGTCGGGGTCACTGGATTCAGCTATAGCAAGCGCCACGGCGTCCGCCATCTGGGCGACGGCATCGCTGCTGATCGTCCCCTGCCTTTCCAGTAAGTTGATTAGTTCGACAACGAGAAGGAAGCCGTTCACGCCATACCGTTCGGCTTTGAGCTCGAATTCGTCCGGCGCCAATTTCTTCGAATCTCCGTCAGCCCTTTTATCCACGAATGGCCGCCTCCTTTGCAGCAAGCTATCATCACTTAACGTACGAAAGGTCTAATCCTTGCTATTCCGGCTGGTAACTTCCCGTAGGGGCAAGGTCATGCTGACGGTTCAGCCAAGGATGACGCCTGCCAGCAAAAAGTGTTTGTTTGCCAAGAATCCATCGCTCGCCTCCCATTAGGCTTTGTTATTTAACGGATAAAGCCAGGACGATAGTCCCGCCTATAGGTCCAAATCACTTCATTCAGCACCAGATTGGACGCGGACCCGGCTTGAATTCGTATAGGCGCCCGTCTTCCTCAGCCGGGATGGCTGAGTTAGCTTTTCAGCACCCCGTAGCACCGCCTCGGCGGTGGCGGCCCGCTCTTCATCGACCCGCGCCATCACCAAGATGACGCCTTGTGCAACGTTCAGCTGCCCTGTCTTTTTGCCAAAATCGGTAAGTATACTGCAAAGCCCGCCAGCAAAGCCGCCCCAGGCGGCACCGACAAGGGCCAAACCAGCCATCATTCCGACAGCACTACTGCCGAAGCCGGCTAACAGACCGGCCGTCGCGCCGATAGCCATGCCCGCGCTCGGACCGAGCCAGACACTCGTCTCATCGCTGTAGGATCCGACGACGCTAATATGTTCACCGTTGTCGTTGTAAGCTCCCACCACGGTAATCTGTTCGCGAGGAACTCCCGACGCTCGAAGCGCGGCAACGGCACTCGCCGCCTGCGAATGGGAATCGAACAGTCTGCTAATCGTTCGCATTTGACATCAAGTCGCCCGCCGCTGGTAAGCGGCGGGCTTCTCCTCCTCCCCACGCCATCCAGGTCAATTGATGATCTTGACGGCCTTGCGTGTACCTGGATCAACAAGGACGGTGCGATGGACGGCATCATCTTCACGCCAGGCCTACCCAAACTTGAGACAGCTTTGAACGTTCCCTGGTCAGCCTTCAGTCCGTCCCGAGCCCGTCTTTCATAGGACTTAAGTCCGACGTGTCGCGCGCAAAGGGCGGGAGGATGGTGCCACTCCGGAACTGCAACTGATCATCCTCGTTGCTCACTGCAAGTTACCGGAGGAGCCCCATGGAGAAGAGTGTTTATCAAGCCCGCTGGCTACTGGCGCCGATCTTCGCTGTCTCCATGACGTTCCTGGCGATTGGCATGCTCGTCAACTGAGGTCGATTTCAATGGCATCTGCGCAGCTACGTCCCTTCCTGCGCCGATAGGGTTCGCACCACCACGCCGCCGCGGTGATGCGAACCCTCAATTGCGGGGTGCCTGTGATCAACATTCGGAAGGTGCGGGTTGGGTGTGCGGCCGCATAATAAGCGCTAGATCTGATCGGAGCCGAGACATCAAAATGAAGTACGCCGGCTGAAAATCCAGGGGAACATTAGCGGCCTCTGAAAGTTCGAGTAATGGCGGGTAGTGCCCTCCACTCCCTGCCGGAGATCGGGCCATAGACCTGATCGGGCCCGCGCTTCGCCGCCAGAAGCGCGGGCTCACTGTTTTGCTTTTCAAACGGAGTTGCAGAACGCGCCTTCCGACACAGAACACCTTCACCCCTTATGCGCCAACGTCGGACCTAAGGCCGAATCAAACCCGGCAAAGGTCCTACCGACGTCAGGACCAAAGCCTAAGTTGGGAACATCGGCAGGAAAGGCACGTTCGCCTCCTGGGTGTCCGCATCAACGCCGACTGTCACAGGACGAGAGCCGCGAGAGTGATGCAAACAGCGGTTCGCTCGCATCAAGGAGAGAACTTATGAGAATCCCCCTTTCGACTTCGCTTGCAGGAATTTTGCTCTTGGCCGGCATCGGAGCGGTTGCCGCACAGGACGTGATCATCGCGCCCGAGCAGGAGACGGTTGTACGTGAATACGTAAAGAAAAAGCCGCTCGCCTCGGTCAAGATACCAGGGGTGGAACTGAACATAGGGTCCGCCCTTCCAGAAACGGTCGAGCTGTATGAAGTGCCGGATGTGCAGTATCGCTATGTGGTTGTTGATGACCGGACTGTCCTGGTCGATCCCGGCACGCGCAAGATTGTGAAGATCTTGGACTGAAATAACTGTCGGTGAAATAATTCCACCGCTGCCCTTCTTCGAGTGGCGGTGGAATTTCGGGAGGTCGAAATGTCCTATGATTTGATGGAAGCTATGTTCGAACGCAGGAATGAGGGCGCCCGGATTTCGGGCGTATACGATGTCCGGCGCAAGCAGGACGCCAAACTTGCGCCTCGCAGATTGGGCGAAGCAATCCAATTCGTGGCGCTGGCCCCGCCCGAGTGCTACGTTGTGCGCTCGGCTAAGGTGGCGTTCGGGGAGAAAAGGAACGAAGGCCTCCGCGCAAATGAATGCGCAAGGATCTGGGCCAAATACGGAATGTCGCTTTTGGATAGAATTTGAAGCCCGACATCGTATTGCCGGTAGTGTTTCACTTGTTCGCACCTCCAACTGTTCTAAATGTCGAGTCACCAAGCAGGGTAGGCGAGGACACGGCCGGTGAAGCCCAGACAAATGAACCGTGCGCTACGTTGAAAATTTCTACCGATATTGGAGCAGGCTTTCGCTGGCCTTGCAGTTCGTTATTGCTGGCGGCATCGCCCTGCTGGCTGCGATGCTGGTGGTGGGCTTGTGGGTTACCTCGCAGATCAGGGAGGCCGTTATTCGCAACTCCGCCGGCACCACCGCCCTTTATGTCGACAGCGTCATTGCGCCGCTTCTGCCGGATATGCGCAAGAGCGAGGAGCTCAGCGAGGGTGTCAAACGAGCGCTCGACGAGACGTTGGACCAGGGCGCGCTTGGAAAAAAGCTGGTCTCGTTCAACCTCTGGGGGCGTGATGGCAAGATACTATACGCCAAAGACCCGCGGCTGATCGGCCAGGTGTTTAAGCCGAGTGCGAGCCTGATACGCGCGTTCGGGGGAGAGGTCGTTGCAGAGTTCGACAGATTGGACGGCAGCGAGCGGCCAGGGCAGAAGGCGACCACTTCGCCTCTGCTTGAGATTTACAATCCGGTGCGCGAGCCATGGTCGGGCGATGTGGTTGCCGTTTCGGAATTCTACGAAGTCGCCGACGACCTCCAGAAAACCCTGAATGCGGCTCTGTGGTCGAGCTGGCTTGTGGTGGGAGGAGCGACGGCGGCGGCGCTGGCAATGTTGTCCGGCATCGTGCTTCGCGGCAGTCGCACAATTCAGAGACAGCGTTTGGCGCTTGAAGCAAAAATCGTTGAACTTCAAGAACTGCTCTCGCAAAACTCGAAATTGCGCCATCGCGTCCAGCGCGCATCGCGGCGCGCCACGGCAATCAACGAGCGCTACTTGCGGCGCATTGGCGCTGATCTTCACGACGGCCCAGCTCAGCTTGTCGCGCTGGCGGCGCTTCGGCTGGACAGTCCGCAACTGGTCGATCCAGCCGCGTCATCGACAAATCGCAAAGCCGAGATAACAGACATCCATCATACGCTGGACGAAGCAATGCGCGAGATACGCGCCATCTGCAACGGCCTTGTGCTTCCACAGATCGAAACCGCGGCAGTTGGGGATATATTGCGACTTGCCGTTACCGAGCATCAGCGACGGACCGCGTCCTCGGTGTTGCTTACACTTCCTGCGAGGCTCCCCGAACTCGGAACATCCGAAAAGATCAGCATCTATCGTTTCGCCCAAGAGGGTTTGAACAACGCCTGGCGTCACGCAAACGGCAAAGACCAGGCGGTCAACGCTTCAATGACGGGCGGCAAGCTCCAGATTCAGGTCTCAGATGGCGGCCCCGGCTTCGATCTGGCATCCAGCGAAGGGCTCGGACTGGCCGGCTTGAGGGAGCGCATAGAGAGCATTGGCGGGCGTTTCGAAACGTCTTCCAGCGGCATGGGTACGCGGTTGACCGTGACCCTATCAATCGAGGAACAACAATGAGCGCTGTCGTCCGCATCACCGTTGTTGATGATCATCCCCTTTTTCGCGAGGGTGTTTCACGCAGCCTGCGTGAAATCGGTGGTTTCGAAATCGTTGGTGAAGGCGCTACCGCTGCCGATGCTGAAAGGCTTGCCCAGATCGAGAAGCCAGACGTGATGCTGCTCGACATAAGCATGCCCGGCGGCGGCCTGCGGGCCGCTGCGAACATTCTGGCAAAGGACCCGGACCAGAAGATCGTCATTCTCACCGTATCGGAAGCAAATGCCGATCTGGCCCTCGCACTTAGGACAGGTGTTCGTGGCTACGTTCTGAAAGGGGTCCGTTCGAGTTCGTTGGCCGAGATCCTGAAAAGCATCGCCGCCGGAGAAAAATACGTCTCGCCCATGCTGTCAGCCCAATTGTTGAACGAGCTGATCCAGCCCCGGAAAGTCGATCTTGTTGACCAACTCTCCGACCGTGAAATTGGAATATTAGAGTTGGTGGCGGAGGGCCTGAGCAACAAGGAAGCCGCAAAGCGGCTCTTCCTGCAGGAGAAGACGATAAAACATCACATGACGCGTATTCTTGCCAAACTCAAAGTCCGCAATCGCACAGAGGCAGCGCTTTTACTGTACGAGTCCAAGACCAAGGCCAGCTGACCTGATGCACCAGCCTGCCCGTGGTTCGGGGTCTTTGCGCAATTCCTAGGGAAAGTGCTACGCGCTTTCCCGGGAAAACCGTTTCACACTTTTCCTGGAATTGCTCCAGAGCGCCTTGACGTCAAAGGGCCTTTAATCGCTTCACGTCGGAAGCTCTTGCGGCGCGATCTATAATCGTGCGGCCAAGCGCGTCCTTCATACTGAACCGGCCAGCCTCGATTTTCTCGCTGATCCCGTCGGGGTGGACAACCTCGATGACGTTGCCTCGAACTGTCACTTTGTCCCCCGTCGCGAGATTTACCCTGGTTTTCTGGCTGCTATTGCTGGCATTGTCGGCGTCACTTCCATCGTCACTCTCACCGCTGTCATTGCCGTTAGAGTTGCCGTTATTGCCCTTGCCCTTGCCGCCTCCGCTGTTGCCGCCTCCGCTGTTCTTCGCATAAGCAGCAGCGGGATCAACCTTGAGAATCCCTGTCTGGCCGAGTTCGAGACTGTAGGGCAGGACTGTCAGCATCCCCGCTAGCGAGACACGAGCGATAAGCCGGCAAAACCAACGCAATGAGGGAATGGGCATTCTGCTTCTCCCTGGCGGCGAGGACGCAAGCATAAGCTCTACAGCCGGCCTCGTGCCTCATAGTAATCAATTTGATCCAGCATAGAAATTGCTCCACTTGGGCCTTTTTCGCGAACCTAAGAATTTCATCAAAGGTTCCAATCAACTTGAAACGGCCCTCCATCCAGCTTTGTTCCTCGCCGGATCCTTCTGGTATTTGTCAACTTCCGACAATCAGACCTTGGTCGTAATCGGATATGTCCAGAAGTCTGATGCCGCCCGTCTAAAGGCCCGGCATGGGAACGTCTGCTTAACGCCGGCGTTTCCGGCTCTGCTTACAGCCATATCCTCACGGGAAAGAACAAGGAAATGCGGGAGTCCCCCTATGTCAACACTGGCAATGGCCCGGGCACCGCGATTGCTGTCCTGGTGGTCGGGGTGATGGCAATCGGAATCGTGTTCGTGGTTCTAGGTGGTGCCCTGTACCTCAATGAAGGGACCAATGAACGCTCGCTCTCAACTGTCCCTGCCCGAGCGGTCGTGACGTTAGACGGTAGCGCAGGACGGTGAGCCAGTATGAATTTGCAAATGCAGCCGCCAGCAACGCTCGAATCGATCACGACGGCTGCCTGGTTGCCGCATCGTTGATAAACCAGACGGCGGATGACCAGTGATGCAAACGATCAGCAGGATTTATGATTCTCGTTCCGATGCGGCCAGCTCTGTCAGAGCCCTGCTGCTGGCAGGAGTGCCTCGGGAAAACATCACTGTATTCTGGCCTCCGAATGATGAAATTGGGGCTGTTTCGGCCATCCCACTCGTAGTAGCAGCCTTTGGGTCTTCAATTGGTCTGCTCGCCGCCATGTCCTTAGCGGTTTATGGTCTCATTCCTCCCGGACTGGGATGGCTGGCAATGGCGGTTGTCGGTGGCGTGATCTACGGTGGCTTCTCCGGTTGGCTTCTCGGCACGTTCGCTGATACGCGCGGGGAATCTGTCGGGAACAGTTCCCCACAGGGCGTCGTCCTGGTTATCGTAGAAGTCGAGGAACAGATCGCAGCAGAATGCGGCGTCTGTCTTGGCGCCGCGAAACCTCAGGCGGCATATTTGCCGCAGTCCGATTGCAACCTTCCCTTACGGCATTTTTGCCACACAGATGGACTTTGATCGGTTTATCCACAACCGCTGATATTGATCCAGTGTTTTCGCCATCGCTAATGTGCCGCCCATTGCGTGACTTGGCGGGGAACTGGGGCAAGGCACGCAATGTCGCCGGCTACTTTCAGTGGTCAGCGCGGCGGACCTGCGCTTGGCCCTGCGGCTGTAGATTACACGCTACAGCCGCAGGGCCTTGACCAGCGATCTTGGCGGGGGGCGCCGGCCGGCGAACATGTGCAGAGAGAAATTGGAGCCGAAACATCTGAATGAAGTACGCCGGCTGAATACTGCTTACGCAGGGAATGACCCGAAATGGGTCAACAAGGTTGGCACCGCAATTGCATCGCTGGGCTTGGGGCCTGGGGTGGAGGGCTCGTCGCTTCGCGAATGACCGGCGGGCCCTCTCACTGATTGTCGGCGCTGCGGCATCCGCCGCTTTGGTTGGAGATTGATAATGCCAAAATTCGTTGTCGAAGAAATACACGGTAGTACGGTTACAGCGTCCCAAAGCATTGTTGCGCCTTCGGCGTTCAAAGCCGCCGCCAATGCGACTGGTCGCCTGATAACGCTATGGTCCGGTGAGCCGGCTTGTGTGCGCGTCACTGAATTCGGGATGAGTCGGTCGTTCACCTACGCTTATTGCGGCCATTTCTAGGGTGGGTTTGTTGGTAGCCACAGCCGATCTAATGCTCAGGATTTCTCTTAAAGAGCGTCGCATGCGATAGGATCCACGCGACGCGCTTTAAGTCTTTGTTTCCATGCATGTCGTTATCGCAAAACCGCTGCGCACCCTCGGGTCAAGCCCGTGGGCATGCTTTTGCGCGACATGCATTAGTCCGCAAATCCTGGCAGCGATTTGTGCAGTGTGAGTTGAACCGCGTCAAAGACCTGTCGGACTTCATGGCGCGCAGCTTCGGTTTCATAGCCTCGCTCGATCGCGACTGAGAGCAGGTGGCTGGCTGTTTCCCGCCAGAATGTGACTGCATCCTCGCCATGAAGTTGGCCAATAGTGTTGGCGATGAGCCGCACAGTGGAAATCTCTCGACTGATCGGGAACGCGACAACTGACATTGACGAATAATCCTGGCGGCACGAATCGAGACTAATCTTCGACACAAGGCGTACCGCCAAAATCGGAAATGGATCGTTAAGGCCGAAGCGTGCGAATGGAGGAAGCCAACGCCGTGCCACAGGCGATGACAGACAACCGGGAAAGACCTAGATCAATCGCTTGGGAGTCGGCGGGTGGTGTAGACCAACGGCGCTAGTGCAAGGCGGTGGCTGCATCCAGATCGTGCTGCTATCTTGCCGGCCGGCGGACCTATCGAGGAAGCACGGACCAATGAACACAGATGAGATGCAGTCTATCGCCGATACGCTCATGCGTATTGTGACGCCAGACATGAGCCCGAAGCAGTTGCTGAAGGCCGTCAAGAGCCAGCACCCGAAGGCATCCAAAAAGGACATTGCGCGCGCGGCCTTCTTTTCAATCATTGCGAATGCGGAAGAGGACCACGGCAAGGCCAGGAACCTGCAGGCATTCGCCATCGCGGAGCGCGTGGGAGGCACGGCCTAAGGTCTTCGTTTATGCGAAACCATGCGGTTTATGCGAAACCATGCGCACCCTCGGGTCAGGCCCGTGGGCATGCCTTTGGGCGACATCAGGGTCCGCCAGCTTTGTCATGGTGTGTGCCGCCGCGCTTTCGCGCCTGCACTATTTTCGCCACTCGCAGCATCGCCCCTCGATGAGGTCCCACCAGCTCGATAAGCATCAGCGCCTCGTTCATGGTGACTCCGGTCTCTCGGGCGAGCACGTTCGCCTGAAGTTCCTTTTGGCGATCAAGGTCAGCCCTTTCGTTGTCCATGCCCGTTGCCTTCTCGCAATGAAGCCCGCCAGACATGTTCCCAACAAATTATGTCATGTACATTTCCGTCACCTAATATAATCGCGCAGGCCGAACTGTGTTCCTCGCGTGCCTTCTATGCGTTTGAAGCTCGTCGGGCTGTTGATGCCGACCCTGGCCGAGCAGCCTTCGCGCATGCCGGTCGATACGGGAGCGCGACTCGATTGAAACGACATTTCCTTCTCCGCGGCTTTCTCGGCATCCTGATGGTTTTCATCCCAAGTGCTCTGCTGCTGCTCGTGCTGGTTCAGCCCTGGAACCCTTGGCATGTCAGATTTTTGACTCGCCTTCACGCGCAAGAACGGACGCTCGACAGCATCATCGTGATTGGCACGTTCGGGCATTCGCTGTACCATCCCTATGTCGGTCGTCGACGCGGCGCTTTCCGCGGGCCGGCAAGGGAGAAACGTCCATGTTACGATCAATTTCGCTTGCGGTTTTCCTGGCGGTCGTTCCTGCGACAGCCTTTGCAAATTCATGCCCGACCATCATGGCCGCCATCGACGCGGCGTTGCCAAGCGCGACCCTCGGCGAAGCCGATATGACCAAAGTCAAGGAACTGCGCGCCCAGGGCGAGAAATTGCACGCGGCTGGCGATCATGCAGGGTCAGAGGCTGCGTTCAACGAAGCCAAGACAATGCTCGGCATATAGTTTTGCGACAAACGCGGCATGGCCGATTGCGGGCTTTTTGTTCGGTTGTCGGACGCTGCCGATCGCGTTTTAGTTGACCATTGTTGAACTGACCGGATGAAGCATCCGGTCCGAGCTTGGATCGGGTCACCCCAGCCCGATCCTTCTCGCCCCCTCCCGGAACAGCGCCTCGGCGTCCGGCTCGAAGCGGAAGGTGTTGATGAAATCGTCGGCGCGGTAGTTCGGCAGCGTCTTGCGCAGCGCGGCGGCGAAATTTCGCGCCTCGTCCTGCCGCCCGGCCAGCGCCAGGCAATGCGCGGCGATGGCCAGGATGATGGCGTGGGCATTGGGGCGGGCGGCGGCCTTCAGCGCCCATTCGGCGGCCTCGTCGAATTGGCCGAGCCGGGCAAGCGCCATGGCGCGGGAGCCGAGCATGCCGAACAGCAGCGGATCGAAGGGGCTGAGATGCCTGGAATGATCGGACGAGCCGATCGCGGATTTCGGGTCGCCGGACTGCGATTGCACGAAGGAAAGCGCGTAGTGGCCGAGCGCGAAATTCGGGCTCAAATCGACGGCCCGTTCCAGCTCGATGAGCGAGCCGTCCTGCTCGCCGCGCAGCCACAGCGCCCGGCCCATCGCCCAGTGCGCGGCCGGATTGTGATCGTCGACCAGAAGGCTTTGCCCGGCACTCTCGAAGGCAAGCGCGGTTTCCTGCTCGCGATCGCCCCAGCGCTGGAAAGCATTCTGCCAATGGGTGAAGGAGAGGCCGGCATAGGCGCGGGCGAAGGTCGGATCGAGCTTCAAGGCCATGTCGAAGAAATGCCTGGCCTGCTCGTTCTCCGTGCGAGTGAAGCGATACATGTGCCAGAGGCCGCGATGATAGGCCTCCCAGGCATTCAGCGAGTTCGGCGCCTTCAGCATGGCGCGGTTGCGCTCGACTGTCCCGATCTCGGTCGAGATCGACGAGACGATGGCATTGCCGATCTCGTCCAGCACGGCAAAGATGTCGTCGGGCCGGCGCTCGAACGTCTCGGTCCAGACGATCCTGGCGGTGCGCACCTCGACGAGTTCGGTGCTGACGATGACGCGGCCTGGCAGGCTGCGCACCGCGCCGGTGGCGACATAGTCGACATTCAGCCGCCGTCCGGCATCCTCCGGCGCGATGTCCTTTTCCGCCAGCGCAAACACCGAGCCGCGTGCGATGACGAAGAAATCCCTGAGCTTGGCCAGGCGGGTGATGATGTCGTGGGTGAGGCCGTCGGCCAAGCCACCACGGGGGCCAATGCCGACTTCCTCGAAAAACGGCATCACCGCAAGCGAGGCCCGGCGTGGTGCGGCGGCATCGGGTGCAAGCGCAATCGGGGGCGCCAAACTTACCACGGAACGCGCGCATGGCGTGGCTACCGATGGCCGGTCCTTGATCGCCCGCCATGCCTCGCGCACAGGAGCAAAATCCAGGTCCTCGGACTGGAAGAGCTGCGCTGCAGCGGCAAGATGCTCCTCGCACGCGCCGATCTGGCCGCGTTGTGCCAGGTTTTCCAGCAACGCTACATGCGCGCGCCCGTCGAAAGGTGCCAGCGCAAGCCACTTCTCGATATAGGCGGACACGTTCCCGGAGGTCGCCGGGAGATTGTTGACGAGATGTTCCAGGATGGCGGCATGGCATGAGCTGAAACGGCGGCGCTGCGCGGTCACCCAATTCATGAAATGCGGGCTGCGGTCGATCTCCAGTCCTTCGAGGAAATCGCCGGAGAACAGTTCGGACAAGGCTTGCAGCCGCTCCAGGTCGAGCGTCTCGATGCCCTTGGCGGCGGCCGAGGCAATGTCGATCGCGTCGACGAAAATGCCACTGAGTTCAAGCGCGACCGTGTCGCCCGACGTCTTGATCCTGGCGGGGTCGTCGAGAATACTTCTGAGCTTGCTCAGGCACCAGCGGACCTCACCCCTCGGGTCGTTCGGCACATCCCAAAGCAGCTCGCACAGGCGGCTGCGGCTCACAGGATGCTGGGCAAGCGCCAGATAGGCGACCAGCGCGCGCAGCTTGCGCGATGCCGGCAGTTGCACCGTGGCGCCGTCGCGGACGATGGTCAGCGGCCCGAACAGGCGCACGCAAAGCCCTGCCGTGTCGCCATCCAGGCTCATTCGAGTGGATTCCACGTGCGTTTCCACGCCTGCTCCCACGCTGGCCAATCGGCCAATGTTCTATCACCAAACCCGACAAGGTGCACCGGCGGCGAATTTCCACGCCGGACGCACCCGTTGCGGCATATGCCGTCAGGCCACCCTAGCGCGGCAAGGTCTCGAAACCTCGCCGCCCAATCCGCCGGTTTGTAACCGGCGCGTGACCACAAGATCGAGGAGATGAACATGTTGCATAAACAGAAAATCAGGACCACGGCCGGTCGCGGCCGCCTGTTCGACAGCATTCTCGACACGGTTGGCGATACGCCGGTGATCCGGATCAACAATCTCGGCCCGGCCCATGCGACGATCTATGTGAAGGCCGAATTCTTCAACCCGGCGGCGTCGGTGAAGGACCGGCTGGCGCTCAACATCATCGAGGAAGGCGAGCGCAGCGGCGCGCTGAAGCCGGGGCAGACCATCGTCGAGGCGACCAGCGGCAACACCGGCATCGGGCTGGCCATGGTCTGCGCGCAGAAGGGTTATCCGCTGGTGGTGACGATGGCCGACAGTTTCTCGGTCGAGCGCCGCAAGCTGATGCGCATGCTGGGCGCCAAGGTGGTGCTGACGCCGCGCGCCCAAAAAGGCTTCGGCATGTACAAGAAGGCGGTGGAACTGGCTGAAGCCAATGGCTGGTTCCTGGCCCGTCAGTTCGAGACCAAGGCCAATGCCGACATCCACGAGGCGACGACGGCGCGCGAGATCATCAACGACTTCGCCGGCTCGCGGCTCGACTGCTTCGTCACCGGCTATGGCACCGGCGGCACGGTCGTCGGCGTCGGGCGCGTGCTGCGCCGCGAGCGGCCGGAGACGCGGATCGTGCTGGCCGAGCCTGCCAACGCCCAGCTCATCGGCAGCGGTACGGCACAGGAGCGCGGCGCCGGCGGCGCGCCCGCCGCCAGCCATCCGGCCTTCGAGCCGCACCCGATCCAGGGCTGGACCCCGGATTTCATCCCCAACGTGCTGCAGGAGGCGGTCGACGCCAGCCTCTATGACGAGGTGATACCGGTGCCCGGCCCGGAAGGTATCAAATGGGCCAAGGCGCTAGCGCAGAAGGAAGGCATCTTCACCGGCATTTCGGGCGGAGCCACCTTCGCGGTGGCGCTTCAGGTCGCCGAAAAAGCAGCACCGGGCTCGGTGATCCTGTGCATGCTGCCAGACACCGGCGAGCGCTACATGACGACGCCGCTGTTCGACGGCATCGAGGCCGAGATGGACGCCGAAGAGATCGCGCTTTCGCAGTCGACGCCCGGCTGCCAGTTTCCGGCGTGACGGCGACATATCGGGAGCGACCTGCATGGACACGCCGTCTGGATTCACCGCCACGACCACCGAGGAAACGCTTGACCCCTCGGACTGGGCCGATGTGCAGGTCCTGTCGCATCGAATCGTCGACGATGCCGTCGCTTATCTGCGCGATGTCAGAGAGCGGCCGGTGTGGCAGGAGATGCCTGGAGATGTGAGGGACTTCTTCACCGCGTCGCTGCCGCAATCGCCAACGCCGCTGGCCGACGTCTATGGCGACGTCGTCGAGAAGCTGATGGCCTATCCGATGGGCAATATCCATCCGCGCTTCTGGGCCTGGTACATGGGGTCGAGCAATTTCACCGGCGCGCTCGGCGATTTCCTGGCGGCGATCCAGGGCTCCAATCTCGGTGGCGGCAACCATGCCGCCGCCCTGATGGACAGCCAGGTCGTCGACTGGCTGAAGCAGATGCTGGGCTTTCCCCAATCCGCCAGCGGCACGCTGCTCAGCGGCGGCTCGATGGCCAACATCATCGGGCTGACCGTGGCGCGCAACGCCAAGGCCGGCGTCGACGTGCGCGAATATGGCGTCGCCGCCATAGCCAAGCCGTTGCGTTTCTACGGCTCGGACCAGCTCCATTCCTGCCACCGCAAGGCGATGGAAGCTCTCGGCCTCGGCAACGGGGCGCTGCGGCGCATCCCAACCGATGCCGGATTGCGGATCGACATCGACGCGTTGCGCAAGGCGATCACCGAGGACCGCAAGGTGGGCTTCAAGCCGGCCTGCGTCATCGGCACGGCAGGCACCGTCAACACCGGCGCGATCGACGATCTGCAGGCGCTGGCGAGGCTGGCGGCGGAAGAGGACCTCTGGTTCCATGTCGACGGTTGCATCGGCGCCCTGATCGCGATTGCGCCGGAAAATGCCCATCGTGTCGCCGGCATCGAACGCGCCAACTCGATCGCGCTCGACCCGCACAAATGGCTGCACGCGCCATTCGAGGTCGGCTGCGCCCTGGTCAGGGACGGTGCCTCGCATCGCAATGCGTTCGCGGTGACGCCGGAATATCTGGAATCGACGCCGCGCGGGCTGGCCTCCGGGCAATGGCTGCATGATTACGGCCTGCAGACGTCACGCGGTTTTCGCGCGCTCAAAGTGTGGATGGCGTTGAAAGAGCACGGCATCGAGAAGTTCGGCCGGCTGATCGACCAGAACATCGCCCAGGGCCACACCCTCGCCGGGCTGATCGAGGCCGAACCGGCGCTTGAGCTGACGGCGCCGACCAGCATAAACATCGTCTGTTTTCGCTACCGCGGCGATGGGCTGAGCAGCGAGGCCCTGAAGGCGCTCAACACCGAGATCATGCTCAGGCTGCAGGAAGAAGGCATCGCCGCCCTTTCGGACACGACGGTGCATGGCCAACATTGCCTCAGGGTGGCGATCAACAATCACCGGACCCGGCGCGAGGATCTGGACCTGCTGGTGCGGGAAACGGTTCGACTTGGGCGGGAGATTTCGAGGTCGCGCGCCGGCCGCTGATTCAAAGCGACCGGCGACGACAAGGGTCACGCGTCGAGCCAGACCTTCTCGAAATGCTGCTCGAGCGACTGGTGCTGCTCGCAGCCATGCACGCCCTTGCGATAGGTGCGGTAGACCGAGCGCCAGTAGGGTTGGATGATGATGCCGGAATCGCGCAGATTCTGCTCGATCTTGGCCATGATCTCCTTGCGGGCGGCGGCATCGGGAGTGGCCAGCGCCTTGTCGAGCAAAGTATCGAATTCCGGATTGGCGTAGGCGCTCTCGTTCCAGGCGGCGCCCGATTTGTAGGCGAGCGCCAGCACCTGGACGCCGAGCGGCCGGCCGAGCCATTCGGTGCAGGAGAAGGGATATTTGCTCCAGTCGTTCCAGAACGTCGCCGCCGGCAGCACGGTGCGCTTGACCTTCAGCCCGGCCTCGCGCATCTGCGCGGCAATCGCATCGCCGCTCGTCTTCTGCCAGTCGACATCGACCGAGATGAGATCGAATTCATGATCGGCCTTGCCGGCCTCGGCGAGCAGCGCCTTGGCCTCGTCGACCTTGCGCACGGCCGGCCCGATATCGGCATATTCGGCATGCATCGGCCCGACATGGTGGTTTTCGGCCGGCTTGCCCCGGTTGTCGATGCCAAGCTTCAGCACTGCGGTGTTGTCGACCGCGAGCTGGGCGGCGCGCCGCACCTTGACGTCGTCATAGGGCGGATTGCCGACATTGAAACGCGCGACCAGGGTCGAGCCGGTTGCGAGTTCCGAATTGCCGAGCTCCATCTGTTCGGTCTGGGACACTGTGTCGGCGGCGGTTTCGTGATTGGTGTCGATTTCGCCCGATTCGAAGGCCGACAGCATCGCATTGGGATCGGAGCCGTAGTCGACCCATTTGATGCCGTCGAGATAGAAGTCGCCCTTCCACCACGGCTTGTCCTTGCGGCGGACCTCGGCGCCGGTCTCGGCGTCCCATGACACCAGTTCGCAAGGTCCGGTGGTGATCGCCAGCGCCTTCAGCGGATCGCCGTCTCCGTCATAGGAGCGGTGCATGATCAGTCCGGGATAGTCGGCTACACCGGCAATCAGTGAAATATCGGGCTTCGGCAGATTGAGCTTGATGGTGAAATCGTCGACGCGCTCGATGCCGCCATCGACGGCTTTCTTGGTGTCGGCGTTGACCAGCGCGCCCAGGCGCGCGGCGACCGAATTGCCGGCGACGGAAGCATCGCACCAGCGCGTGAGATTATGGACGACGTCATCGGCATTGAAGGTGTCGCCGTTCGACCAGGTGATGCCCTTGCGGACATGCAGCGTCAGCGTCTTGGCATCGTCGCTGGTCTCCCAGCTCTCGAGCAGCCACGGCTCGAAGGTGAAGTCGCGATTCCAGCGGACCAGATATTCGTTGCACTGGCGGGCGATATTGGACATTTCGACGCCATCGAAGGTGCGTGGATCCTTGAAGCCCTTGACGTTCATGGCGACGCGAAGAACACCGCCGCGCTTCGGCTCCTCGGCCCGGGCCGGCGAGGGCGCCAGCCCGCCCAGCGCCAGCGCACCGGCGGCGCTGACGCCAAGTGCGGCCATGGTCGCGAGATATTCGCGCCGGTTCATCTGGCCCTTCTTGAACCCGTCGGCAACGGGTTCAGCCTGTGGGTGCAGTCGTCTGTTGGTCAGCATGAATTTCATCATTGTTCCCCTGTTGTTGGGCGCCCCGGCCGATCGCCAAACGCGGGGGACGGATACAATCGCCGGGACGCCATTGCCTCGGGGATGATAGGGCGAGCTCCCGCAGGGAAATGTTCTGACTTCCGCAGTTCTTGTGCGCTGTTCCGCAGGTGGAAGGTTCGCTCTTCGCGACCTCAGTACGGCCAGTCGCCTTTGCCGAGCGCGGCGATGGCCGCAACGATACGGGCGAAGGCTTCGCCGGCGCGCGGCACGGTCTTGCGGGCGCGCAGGAAACTGTGCACGAGGCGCGGTTCCTCGCGCCACCAGGCGCGGCCGCCGGCGGCGAGGATGCGGTCGCGATAGGCCTCGCCGTCGGACGACAGCGGATCGCACTCGGCCGTGATGATGAAGGTTGGCGGCAGGCCGGAGAAATCGCTGCCTCGGAGCGGCGAGAATGTCGGGTCGTCGGGCGACTGCCCCTTGCCGGAGCGGACGTTGCGGTAGAATTCGATATCGCCCAGCGTCAGCAGCGGCGCTTGCGCGTGCTCGATATAGGAGCCGGCGCTCTCGTCGCCGCCGAGGCCGGGATAGATCAGCACCTGGCCGATCGCGTGGCGAGGGTGGTTGCGCGAGGCGTGCGCCACCCCTGCGGCAAGATTGCCGCCGGCGCTCTCGCCGCAGAGCACGATCGGCAGATCGGATGTCGCAGCGGCCCATTCAAACACGGAAAGCGCGTCGTCGAAGGCGGCGGGATGCAAATGCTCGGGCGCCAGCCGGTAGTCCGGCGACAGGACGTCAAAACCGGTGCCGGCGCAAATCTCGGCACAGATGTCGTCATGGCTGTCGAGCCCGCCGAGGATGAAGCCGCCGCCGTGATAGTAGATAACGATCGCCTGCGCCGTCTTGCCCGCCATCCGGTAGCGCCGGACCGGGATCGCACGCTCGCCGGCGGCAACCGTGCCGTCGCCGGCCTCGACCCCCGAGGGGTAGGCCTCGCGGAACGCCCGGCACATCGCGTCATAGACAGCGCGCTGCCTGTCGATCGGCAGGCCGGACATCTCGGGCGGGTACCAGCCATTGACCCGGTCAATGTAATCCCACAGCGTGAGATCGAGCCGGGTGGCGTATTGTCCCCGGCCGGTCTTTCCGGGGCGATCGATGTCAATGGCCATAGCAGTCCGCACCCGGTGTCAGAGTTCGGCGTAGAGCCGGGCCGCATTGTCGAAGCTGAAGCGCAGCGGCACCGAGCCTTCGACCTGCCAGGCGGTTACGCTTTCGCCGGACAGCAGCCGGCAGGCGCCGTCGGTGTCGGTCACCGCGCCGCCATAGAGGCGGTTGGCAAGGTTGAGGATGGCGATCTGGTGCATGGCGGGGCTGCCGCTGCCGCAGGCGTCCTTGACCAGAAGCACGCGAAAGCCTGATGCCACGGCGTCCTTGACGGTGGCGTCGATGCAGGCCTCGGTCCAGACCCCGGCGACGACAAGCCATTCGATGCCGCGCGCCTTGATCTCGCCTGCCGCCGACCCCGAACGAAAGGCGCTGGCCTCGGCCTTGATCCGCAAGGCTTCGCCATCTATCGGCGCGACCTCGTGACAGATCGCCGTCAGCGGGTCGTCCTTGTCGGAGAAGGCCGACTTGCCGTCGGCCTCGACCGGGTGGAACGGCCGGTCCTGGGTGCCGAGATCGACGATGTAGGCCCAGTGATACAGCGGCACATCGTTGGCCCGCGCCGCAGCCTGCAGGCGCTGGACATTGGCGAGGATTTTTTTATAGCCGTGGACGAGATAGCGCTGGTCCTGACGATGTTCTTCCTGCAGGTCGATGAAGATCGCGGCCACCGCGCCGCGTTTGATGGAAATGGGAGTTTTCATGCGAATGCCTGAGCTTCGTCATTCCAGGGCGAGGCAGCCGCGAAGCGGCGTCGCGAAGGCCCTGGAATCCATGCCGTTACCTCTAGCGAAGAATACAGCGGAACAGAATTCTGCACCATCGGGAAGCCGAGATGTAGCGGCATGGATCCCAGGGTCTGCGCCGCGTCGCTGCGCTCCTTGCTCCGCCCTAGGATGACGAACGCATGAGCGCTGCGGCTCGTCTCGAAAGCTTGCGATACCGCACCGGGACCAGTGGTGGATGCCGGGATCAAACCTGCTTCTCCAGAAACTCATCCTCATAGGGGAAGCGCGATAGAAGTTCGGTGCCGGTCCCGGTGATCAGGATCTCATCCTCCAGCTTGACGCCCTCGCGGCCGCCCTTCTCGCCGATATAGCTCTCGACGCTGACCACCATGCCAGGAACGATGATGCCGTCGCGGCCGTAGGTCTCGTAGTCCATGGAATGCGCAATGAACGGCGTCTCGCCATGCATGCCGACGCCGTGCATGACCGAAGTATAGCGCTGGTCGACGAAGCGGTCCGGGATTTTCCATGCCTTTTCGGCGATCTCGCGAAACGCCATGCCCGGCCTGACGATCCCGATGTTGTGCTGAACCTGGTCATGCGCCATGCGGTAGAGCGATTTCTGATAATCGGTCGGCTTGCCCGGCCCGCAGCGGAAGGTGCGCGAGAAGTCCGAATAATAACCGTAGCAGCCGATCGTATCGGTATCGAGCGCCAAAAGCTCGCCGGGCCTGATCTTGCGGCCGCTCGCCTCGTTGAACCAGGGATTGGTGCGCTGGCCGGAGGTGAGCAGCCGGGTTTCGATGAACTCGCCGCCCTGGCGAATGACCTCGCCATACATGATGGCGAAGAGGTCGTTTTCGGACACGCCGGGCTTGATCGCCTCGCGCACCGCATAGACGGCGGCTTCCGCACCCGCCATCGACACCTGCAGGCACTTTACTTCCTCGGGCGTCTTGACCGCGCGCACCGCGAGGATCTCGCCCTGGCAGTCCCTGACCTCGCAGCCGCGCTTTTCCAGCGCCAGCGCCTGCAGATGGCTGCAGCGGTCGAGCCCGAGCTTCATCGAACCGCCGCCATGCTGTTTGAGAAGTTCGGCGATCTCGTCGGCGAAGGGGCCGGCGGTCTCGTCGTCGCGGCCTGAGACCGAAGACCAGACCAGCTTGGACGGCCGCGCCTCGTCGATCGTGTCGAGCACCATGGAGACATGGTAGCTCTGCGGATATTCGAACAGCACGATCGGCCCAACGGTCGGGATGAAGAAATAGCGGGTCGAGTTGCGCAGGAAGTAACCGAACATGTTGCGCGAGCCGGTGGCGTAGCGCTGGTTGTAGGGGTCGAACAGCACGACTCCGCCATAGCCGGCCTCGCCCATCCAGCCGCGCAGCTTGGCCAGCCGCCCCTTGCGCAGAGCGTCGGCATCGATGAAGGACGGCTCGGTGTCCGACAGCCACATGCCGCCGGCGGGATCGGCAGCGGCGGGGTGGCGCATGCGGTCCTTGAAATCCACATCCTGGGTGCTGTCGGGATCGAAAACGACGATGCTCATGGGCGCCTCCTGGAAGGCAGACCATGGAGCAAACGACGTACTGGGATTGTGCGGAAAACCGCAAATGTCGTGCCGGATGCCGTAGGTGACAGCACCTTTTCAATACCTCCGCGATTGGCTGTAAGCCCCAATGTCTTCGTCATCCTAGGGCGAAGCAGGAGCGAAGCGACGTCGCGGAGACCCTAGGATCCATGCCGTGACATCGGCCGAAGAATGCAGCAGATCAAGGATAGCTGTCCGACAGATCGCCAGCTACCATTCCATCATGACCGGCTACGTTTACATGACCGCAAGCCAGAAGCGCGGCACGATCTATATCGGGGTTCACCAATGATCTCGGCCGTCGCATGCCGGAGCACAAATCCGGGCAGGGTTCGCGCTTCACCAGCCGATACGGCGTGCAGCGTCTGGTCTGGTACGAGGAATATTTCGATATCACCGACGCCATCCAGCGCGAGAAATCACTGAAGCGCTGGCCGCGTCAGTGGAAGATCGAACTGATCGAGACCAATCCGGAATGGTTCGAGCTATTTCGGGGGACCGGGTGGTGATGCTTCCGCGCCTTCGTCATCCTCGGGTCTGCGCCGCGTCGCTTCGCTCCTTGCTCCGCCCCAGGATGACGAAGAGAGGGATGCTTCGGCCAATCTCCAGGTTTGCGATTTGCCGCTGAAAGCAACTATCGACATTCGCTGCCGATCGGCATCCAACTACTCCGCAAGACCTAGATGTTTAGTCCCGGCATTTGCTGGAGCGGATTGAGTTTGAAGCGTTCCGGTTGTGACGCCCACGCATCCCTTGATTCGGAGGACAAGGATGCCCCATCAAAGCCTGGGATCAAACACATCTAATGCCGTCGCATCAGCTTCGGCGCATGCCCGTGCTCCTCGCGAAAGGCGCGCGCAAAACTCGACATCGAGGCAAAACCACAGGCCAGCGCGACGTCGCGCACCATCAGCGTCGAATGCGCCAGCAGGTCGGCGGCGCGCTTCAGCCGCAGGCGGCGATAGTAGCCGTTGGGCGAGATGCTGAGCTCGGCGCGGAAATTGCGTTCGAGCTTGTCGGAAGAGACGCCGAGCCGGGCGGCAAGGTCGGCCATGCCAAGCCGCTCCTCCACCGCATCCTCCATGATGGCGATGGCCGACAGGACCAGTTCGTTCTGGACGCCGGTGCGCAGGCGCAGCGGCATCAGCTTGCGGTCGACGCTCGAGCGAAGGGGACTGTGCACGAACCATTCGGCAATGCCGGCGGCAAGCTCGGCGCCATAGTCCGATGCGACGATCTCCAGCATCATGTCGAGGCTTCCGACGCCGCCGGCCGAGGTGAAGCGCTTGCGGTCGATGACGTAGAGATCGCGCCTTAGCTCGATATCTGGGAACGCTTCGGTGAAGGCGGCCTGGCTGGTCCAGTGCAAGGTGCAGGCATGGCCGTCGAGCAGGCCCGCGCGTGCAAGGAAGAACGCGGCATCCGCCACCGCGCCGATATGGGCGCCGCCGCGCAGGCTCTTGCGGATCCAGCCCACCGCGTCCTCGGCCACGAGATGATCGGCATCGCCGCCCGAGCAAACGACGATGCGGTCGACCTTCGGCGCGACGGCTGCAGAAAAGCCGGGCTGGATGACGACCCCGTTCGAGGCCTCGACCGGACCCCTGTCGGTGCCGACGATGATCCAGCGATAGCAGTCCCGCTTGGCCAGCACATTGGCGGCGCGCAACGGTTCGATCACCGAGCTGAACGCCATCATTGGAAAGCCGGGGAAGACGAGGATGGCGAAGGTGAGGGGGGCTTCGGTCGCCGCCTGAGCTGCCTGGCTCCGTGCGCTCATGGCGCGCGGCCATAGCGCGGCAGGACGATTTCGGCGGTGAGCGGCGCGAGCTCCATGCAGATTGCGAGCTCGGGGTTCAGCCAGATCATTTCCTCGATCTCCGCCGCCGGGACAGGCTCGTCAGCTATGGAAAGCTCGAACAACTCCGCCTCGATGCGGGCATCCGGCTCGTTGGCGGCGGGCGCCGAGAACGAACCGAGATAGGAGGTCGCGGCAGGGTCGACCGTGATGCCCAATTCTTCCCGCAATTCACGCGCAAGTGCGACGGCGGGCAGTTCGCCCGGCTCGATCTTGCCGCCGGCCTGCATGAAGGCGCTGGTGCCGCGCTTGCGCACCAGAAGCAGTTTGCCGCTTTCATCGCGGATTACGGCTGCCGCGATCCGGATCGTTCTGGCATGGTTGGAATTCACAACAGACTGTTTCACCGACGGTGACCTTGGTGGCAGAGCGAACGTAAGCTGTAGCGGGCCCTTTGGCGCCCTGGCAACGGAGAGACGACACGATGTTTTCGGCAACCGCCATCGACATGAGCAACAAGCAGGCCTTCTACACTGAGCTGGCCGCGCAATTAAAGGCGCTGCTGGAAGGTGAGCGCGATTCGATCGCCAATGCCGCCAACACCGCCGCACTGATCTACCAGATGGTGCCGGATCTCAACTGGGCGGGCTTCTATTTCCTGGCCTCCGACGACGAGCTGGTGCTCGGGCCATTCCAGGGCAAGCCGGCCTGCGTGCGCATCGCCGTCGGCAAGGGCGTTTGCGGAACCGCCGTGGATCTCGGCGTGTCGATGCTGGTCAAAGACGTACACGAATTTCCGGGCCACATCGCCTGCGACGCGGCTTCACGCTCGGAGCTTGTCGTGCTGCTGCGCGATGCCGATGGCGCGTTCGGCGTGCTCGACCTCGACAGCCCGCTGCCTGGCCGCTTCGACAAGGAAGACCAGGCCGGCCTTGAGAGGCTGGCCTCTATCTATGTCGCGGCCAGTTCCTTCGAGGAATAGAGCGACGTGCGTCCAATCGGACGCACAAAGTACGTTCTTTTCGAAAATCGCTTCCGATTTTCGGGCCGATGCGACAAAGCCAGCCATTCATTCACGTAGCGCCTGATCCAGATCCGCAATCAGATCATCACCATCCTCGATGCCGGCCGACAACCGCACCAGCGAATCCGAAATGCCGATCTCGGCGCGCTTCCCGGCCGGAATCGAGCCGTGCGTCATCAGCGCCGGGTGCTCGATCAGGCTTTCGACGCCGCCGAGGCTCTCGGCCAGCGTGAACAGCTGGGTGCGTTCGAGGAAGCGTTTGGTGCCGGCAAGGTCGCGGTCGAGATCGACGGAGATCATGCCGCCGAAGGCGTGCATCTGCCGCTTGGCGATATCGTGCTGCGGGTGGCTGGCGAGGCCGGGATAGATGACGCGGCGCACATCTTTCCGCGCCTCCAGCCACTTGGCGATCTTGAGGCCGTTGGCGGAATGGCGCTCCATCCTGAGCGCCAGGGTCTTGATGCCGCGCAGCGCCAAAAAGCTGTCGAACGGACCGGAGATGGCGCCGATGGCGTTCTGGAGGAATTTCAGGCGATCGGCGAGATCCTTGTTGTCGCCGACCACGGCGACGCCGCCGACCATGTCGGAATGGCCGTTGAGGTATTTCGTCGTCGAGTGGACGACAATGTCGATGCCAAGTTCCAGCGGCCGCTGCAGATAGGGGCTGCAGAAGGTGTTGTCGGCGACCGAGAGCAGATGCTTGCGCTTCGCCAGTGCCGCAACGCCTTCGAGGTCGACGATGCGCAGCAGCGGATTGGTCGGCGTCTCGACCCAGAGCAGTTTCGTCTCCGGCCGGATCGCCGCCTCGACTGCGGCCAAATCGGTGAAGTCGACAAAGCTGACCTGCAGATTGGCCGAGCGCTTGCGCACCCGCTCCATCAGGCGGAAGGAGCCGCCATAGATGTCGTCGGTGGCGACGATATGCGCACCGGAATCGAAGAGTTCGAGCACGGTGGCGATCGCCGCCAGGCCCGAAGCGAAAGCAAACGCGGCGGTGCCGCTTTCGAGATCGGCCACCGCGCGCTCGAAGGCGAAGCGGGTCGGGTTCTGGCTGCGCGCATATTCGAAACCCTTGTGCACGCCGGGCGACTGCTGGCCATAGGTCGAGGTGGCGTAGATCGGCACCATCACCGCGCCGGTCAGCGGGTCGTGGCTCTGGCCGCCATGGATGGTGCGCGTCGAGAAGGCCAGGCGGTTCCTGCCCGATATTGTTGCTTTGATGGTCATCGGGCGCGCCTCAGATGGTTGATCAGGTCGATGCGGGTAATCAGGCCGACGAACTCGTCGCCGTCGAAGATGATGGCGACTTCATTGCGGTCGAAGACCGGCAGCAGCGCGTCCAGCGTCTGGCTGGCCTGCAGCGTGTGCAAATTGGAGGTCATCGCGGTACGGACCGGAGCCTTGAAGCGATCCCAGCGGCTGTCATAGGGGCCGTCGACCTGGGCGAGGATGTCGCTTTCATCGACGATGCCGACCAGCTTGCCCTCGTCCAGCACCGGCAGCTGCGAAACGTCCGAGCGGCGCATGCGGCCATAGGCGTTGAGCAGACTTTCGTCGGGGCCGACATAGACCGTGTCGCCGGTGCGGTGCGAGCGCATCACCAGATCGCGCAGGTCGCCATGCTGCTCCTGCTCGGCAAGGCCCTGTTCGGCCAGCCAGAAATCGTCGAAAACTTTCGACAGATATTTGTTGCCGCTGTCGCAGACGAAGGTGACGACGCGCTTGGGCGTCGTCTGCTCGCGGCAATAGCGAAGTGCGGCCGACAGCAGCGTGCCCGACGACGAGCCGGCGAGGATGCCTTCCCTGGACAAGAGGTCTCGGACGGCCAGCATGCTCTGCTTGTCGGTGATGGAGTAGGCCTTTTTCACCAGCGACAGATCGGCATTGGGGGGCACGAAATCCTCGCCTATGCCTTCCACGGTCCAGCTGCCGGCCTCTTCCATCTTGCCGGTCTTGATCAGCGGCGCCAGCACCGAGCCGACCGGATCGGCAAGGATCATCTCGGTCTTCGGCGACACCTTGGCGAAGTAGCGGCCAAGCCCGGTCAGCGTGCCGCCGGAGCCGACGCCGACGACCACCGCGTCGACATCGCCTTCGAGCTGCTTGAATATCTCGGGGCCGGTGGTGGTCTCATGCGCCAGCGGATTGGCCGGGTTGGCGAACTGGTTGGCGTAGAAGGCGCCGGGCAATTCGGCGGCGATCTTTTCGGCCATGTCCTGATAATATTCGGCATGGCCCTTGCCAACATCGGAGCGGGTCATGCGAACTTCGGCGCCGAGCGCGCGCAGATGCTGGATCTTCTCGCGCGACATCTTGTCGGGCACGACCAGGATGATGCGATAGCCCTTGGGGATGCCGACCTGGGCGAGGCCCAGACCGGTATTGCCGGCGGTCGCCTCGACAATGGTGCCGCCGCGCTTCAGCTTGCCCTGTTTTTCGGCGGCGGCGATCATCGACAGCGCGATGCGGTCCTTGATCGAGCCGCCGGGATTCTGGCTTTCGAGCTTGATGAACAGCCGGCACTTGCCGGTGTCGAATTTGGTCAGCTCGACGACCGGCGTCTGGCCGATCAGGTCGAGCACCGATGCATAGGGCGGCCGCAGGCGCTGCAGGCTCCTGTCGGATGCGGCGGTCTTGTGCTCGCTCATATCAGATGCTCCATGGTAACAGGCGAGCGACCGCCTTTGGACAAGCCTACCGTCTTTTCCAGCCGTTTGCAGTCTGAAAGAAGATAGATCGTCCCAATCGACTGGCCAGATGAGGAATGAAATTCCGGTTTCGCACCTTCGTCATCCTCGGGCTTGACCCGAGGACCCATGCCGTGGCGTGGACCGAGGAATTCAGCGGTCCAGACCATCGCCATCCCACCAGCTCCGCCCAAACTGCTGTGACGCTCGCAGGTCACGGAATGGATCCCAGGGTCTCCGCGACGTCGCTTCGCTCCTGCTTCGCCCTAGGATGACGAAAGGAAGGGTAACCAAAGGAACCCTTTCAACCCAGCAGCCGCTTGCTCAACCTTGCGCACTGCACCCGAATATCGGGAATGGCGTCGATCTCGAAGAAGGTGCCGCGCGTCAGCGGTCCGACGGCGAGGATCTTGGCCGACACCGTTCCGTCGCTGGCGATGAGCTCGCAGTTGGCGGTCACGTCGAGGCCAAGGCGCAGCGGGTCCGGCCGGGCCAGGCCGCGGTCGACCAGCGAGCGCACCACGCTGTTCGACGTGGTCGAGATGTCCCTGGCGATGCCGGTGCAATCGTAGATGCGGGCGACTTCGAGCGTTTCGAGACGCTGCGTGTGGCGCGACTGGACCTCAACGATGAATGCCTCGCCCGCCGTGATGGTAACGATGCGCCCGGCGACAGGCCGGATGCGGCCCGCCTGCACGGCCTCGGTGACGCGGCCGTAGACTTCGGGGGCCATGCGATGGCGGTGGATGTCCCACCAGGCCTTGGTGTGCTCGACGAAACGGCGCTTGGCGGAAGCCGGCCAGTTCTGCCAGATCTTCTGGTTGAAAGGTCTCAGACCATCGACGACGTCGCGCCAGTCGATGCCGGCCTTCTGGTTTTCCCGGATCAGGTCGCGGAACCAGCCGACGAAATAGGAAAGCTGGGTGCCGAGCGGAATATCGGCGACGTCGAGCTTGATCGGATTGCCCTTGCGGTGCGGCGACGGCAGCAGGCCGCGCCTGGACAACGCGACGATCTCGCCGCGATGTCCGCGCTGTTCGAGCGACAGGAACGCATCGACCATGCTGAGGCCAGTGCCCAGCACCAAGACCCGGGCTTCCGGATCCAGCGGCGTGTCGGCCTCCGATCCCATCCTGATCGCGTGGCCCTGGCCGGCGCCCGGCTCCTCGTCATGTCCGGTGGCCAGCACGGCAAGGTGGGCGACCACGCTGGTGCCATTGGCCAGCGCCACCTCCACCCCGGATGGAGTGGGCGAAATCGACAGGCTCTCCTCGCGGATCAGCCGAAGGCGGCCCGTCTCGCGCTCTCGGGCCTCGAGCTCGTCCAGCAATTCCTTGAGGTAGCGGGCGTAGACGCTGCGTGGCGCATAGACCGGCGCCTGCTCTGATGTCGCCAGGCCGCGCTCGAGCAGCCAGCGCCAGAAATGCCTGATATCGTCGGCATAGGCGCTCATGCCGGCGGCGCTGACATTCAGCACATGCGCCGACAGCAACGTGGAATAGGCCATGCCCTGACCGAAATGCGGACGCTTCTCGATCAGCGTGACGCGCAGGTCGGGATTGGGCGATTTCAAGAGATGTGCGGCAAGCACGACGCCGCTGGCGCCGCCGCCGACAATGATAATTGAATTGGCGCGCCCGGTCATGTGCGCACCAGTCGTGTTAGCGATTGCCGCCTCAGGCCTGAATTTTGACCGCAACCGGAAGATCGTCGATGGCGATATCGCGCATCTCGGCAAGGCTGCGCTGGTCCAGCACCTCCGCGATCGCCTGCCGGACCTCCAGCATCAGATGACGGACTTGGCATGTCGCCTCGTTGCAATCTTCACAGCGCTGATACTGGGTGCGGCTGGCACAGGGGATCGGAGCAAGCGGACCGTCGAGCACGCGCACGACGTGGCCGACCATGATCTCATCGGCCGGCCGCGCCAGGCGATAACCGCCGTCCTTGCCCTTGCGGCTCTGGACGAAGCCGGCATTGCGCAATTCGCCGAGGATGGCGTCGAGAAACTTCTTCGGGATGTTGTTGCCGGCGGCGATATCGCCGACGAATGCGAGCTGCCCGGCCGGCAATTGCGCCAGGTGGACGAGCGCCTTGAGCCCGTACTTACCCTTTTTTGTGAGCATAAACCGAACGTTTCTCTGTCATGCAATGGCGGCGAGCCATCGGTTGCGAAACGCCTGGCACTCCGGTGCATCCCCGCCGCGTCCAAGCTGCCATGACACATAATTTCTAGTGACATGATATACAAGCCAATTGCAGTTGATTTTGCTTGGTTTTCAAGCCGTTGTGGCGATTTTAGGCCAGGCTTGTGACGCCGAGGCCACAGAAACACGGCTCGCATGCACCGAAGCATGTCGCCCGGAGCTGATGCCACGAGCGATCGCCGGGACACGGTGGGTATGGTCGCTCATCATCCTAAACTCCCTAATATCGATAAGAGTACTATAGTTATCGACGAAGACAGGGAATGAGGTTCCAATTCGTGGGCTGTTTGAAGCATGGATTTTTCGGCCATGGGCCTGATTGGGAATTCCAGTTCGCGCCGATTGTGGCCGGTCGCAACCGGTCAGCTTCGATCCTAAACTCCAAGGTCTGCCATAGATGCAGGGCGTCGCAGCGGCCCTATCCGCTTCGCCAGCCCGCCACCGATAGGTTTTTTCCACCAAACCCGCCACCGTTGGAAGGATTTAACTCTACAAGAACGATAGAATTAGCGGACTATGAAGGGCAATCCGGTTTTTCTCTTTTCACGGAGCCTTTCATGTCAACCATTTCGCGACGAATCATTCTCCTGTCGTCGGCAGCCCTTGCGGGCGCCGCCTTCCTCGGCCCGGCAGAGGCGCAAGATCTCAAAATCACCATCGGCTACCAGACGGTGGTCGAACCCTCGAAGGTGCCGCAGGCCGACGGCGCCTATGAGGCCGCGACCAAGGCGGCGATAGACTGGCGCAAATTCGATTCCGGCGCCGATGTCATCGCGGCGGTGGCTTCCGGTTCGGTCGATATCGGCTATGTCGGATCGAGCCCGCTGGCGGCGGCGGTCAGCCGCGAGCTGCCGATCCAGACCATCTTTGTCGTCGGCCTGATCGGCGAATCCGAAGCGCTGGTCGCCCGCAATGGTGCCGGCATCGAAAATGTCGCCGATCTTGCCGGCAAGAAGGTGGCGGTGCCGTTCGTCTCGACGACGCATTACAGCCTGCTCGCCGCGCTGAAGCATGAAGGCGTCGATCCGAAGTCGGTCGAGATCCTCAATCTCAGGCCGCCGGAAATCGCGGCCGCCTTCGCGCGCGGCGACATCGACGCGGCTTACGTCTGGGATCCGGCACTCGGCCAGATCAAGACCAGCGGCAAGATTGTGCTGGATTCCTCGCAAGTCGCCGCCTGGGGCGCGCCGACCTTCGACGCCTGGATCGTGCGGACTGACTTTGCCGAGAAGAACCCGGAAGCGGTGCGCGACTTCGTCAAGGTGACGGGGGCTGCCTACGCCGAGTTCCTGGCCAAGCCGGACGCCTGGTCGGTGTCGTCGCCGCAAGCGGCGAAGATCGCCAAGATCACCGGCGCCAAGCTGGAGGAAGTACCGCAACTGCTCAAGGGCTATGTCTTCCCGACGCTCGGAGAGCAGGCCTCGGACAAGTTCCTCGGCGGCGGCACGGTCAAGGCGATCGAGGCGACGTCCGCCTTCCTCAAGGAGCAAGGCAAGATCGACGCCGTGCTGCCCGACTATTCGAAATATGTGTCGTCGAAATATGTCAGCGAGGCGCTGGCTTCGAACTAACGCGCGGTTCTTCTTCCCTGACGCCGCGTGCTGCCTGCCCCGAACTGCTTACGAGGAGCCGTTTCGGGGCAGGCGGATTTTCTCAGAAGGTTCTGCGAGGCCACATGCCGCATCTCGTCCTCGATAAAGTCACTGTCCATTACGACGGCCAGCCGGCGCCGGCCGTCGAGCGCGTCTCGATCGACGTCGCCAAGGGTGACTTCGTCGTGCTGGTCGGCCGCTCCGGCTGCGGCAAGACCTCGCTGCTCAATGTCGCCGCCGGCTTGGTCGAGCCGGCGCGCGGCACTGCTGCGATCGGCGGCAAGCCGATCACCGCGCCGGGTTCGGACCGCGCCGTGGTGTTCCAGAACGACGCGCTGTTTCCATGGCTGACGGCGCGGGAAAATGTCGCCTTTGCGCTTCGGCTGCGCGGCATCCCGCCCGGCGAACGGGCACGCCGCGCCGACGAGCTTTTGGCGCTGGTGAAGCTCGACGGCGCCGGTGACAAGCGCATCTGGGAGCTTTCCGGCGGCATGCGCCAGCGGGTCGGGCTGGCCCGCGCCTTGGCCGCCGAACCCGAATTCCTGCTGCTCGACGAGCCGCTGGGCGCGCTCGACGCGCTGACGCGCGAGCGCATGCAGACGACGCTGCTCGATCTGTGGACCGCAAGCCCCATCGGCGTGCTGATGGTCACGCATGGCATCGAGGAAGCGCTGGTGCTCGCCACCAGCATCGTGGTGCTGGCGCCCGGGCCTGGGCGGGTGGTGCGGACCTTCGAGACCGGCTTCAGCCGGCGCTATGCATCAGGCGAAGCCATTCGCACCATCAAGGCCGACCCCGCTTTTGCCGCGGCCCGCGGCGAACTGACCGACGCTATCTTCGAGGGAGAGGCGGCGTGACGGTCACCTCCTACACCGAACGGCCAGTTGCCAAGGCCGGCGCCAAGCTTCCCAAGGTCAATGACGAGCCCGATGCGCTGTCGGTGCCATGGTCGCGGCCGCGTCCGAAACGCAGCCGGGTTTCGGCACGCGTTGTCAGCGCTATCACCATTCTGGTCGTGCTGGCGGCGTGGGCGCTGTCGGCCCGCCTGCAACTGGTGTCGCCGGTCTTTCTTCCGTCGCCCGCCGCCGTCTGGACCAAGTTCATTACGGTCGCCCGCGACGGTTTTGTCGACGCGACGCTCGCCCAGCATGTCGCCGCCAGCCTGGGCCGCGTGTTTGCGGCGCTGGTTGCAACCATTATCGTGGGTGTCCCAGTCGGGCTGGCCATCGGCATCAGCACGATCGGGCGCGGCATTTTCGATCCACTGCTGGAGTTCCTGCGGCCGATCCCGCCGCTTGCCTATCTGCCGCTGGTCGTCATCTGGTTCGGCATCGGCGAGCCGTCGAAGATCCTGGTGATTGCCATCGCCATGCTGGCGCCGGTGGCGCTGTCGACGGCAGCCGGCGTTCGCGGCGTCTCGCAGGAACGCATCAATGCGGCGCGCTCGCTTGGCGCGACGCGGGCGCAGCTTGTCCGGCATGTCATCCTGCCCAGCGCGCTACCCTCGATCCTGACCGGCTTGCGCATCGCGCTTGGCGCCGGCTGGTCGACGCTGGTCGCGGCCGAGCTGGTGGCGGCGGCACGCGGGCTTGGCTTCATGATCCAGTCGGCCGCCCAGTTCCTGGTCACCGATGTCGTGGTGATGGGGATATTGGTGATCGCGGCCATCGCCTTCGCGCTCGAATTCATCATCCGCCGGATCGAGCGCGTGCTGGTTCCCTGGGCGGGACGGGAATGAACAAAAGGAGAGACAGTGATGGACCATTCCACCGCAACGCTGTTTGCCTTTCTCGGCAGCCGGCTACACCCGATCCAGGCAAAGGACAGGAAGCCGCCTGAGGACGACGCCAGGTCGCCAGTGCCTGTCCAGTTGGATGCGGAGCGCAACCGCCTGCCGCCGCGCGACGAAAGTTTCTATTGGGCCTGGCAGTATTGGTCGCAGTGAGTGATGGCCGGCGCACGAACGCAGCGCCGCGGAATCCGCGCCGGCGATCCTTCGCGCCAGCAGCAGAAAATAAATCCAATTTCCCTGCCTAACTCGCAAGATTGTTCCTCTACTAAATTTATAGAACTACCTAGCCTTATCCCTCATCCAACGGCAGGGAACCCTTCCCGGCGCCGATCCGCATCGCAAGGAGAGGGATCATGTTCAAATTGACGAGACGCGTTTTCGGCATCGGCCTGCTGGCAGCGACCGTCGCCACATCCTTCGGCGCCGCCGCGCAGGAGCTCAAGGCGTTCAACATCGGCTACCAGAAGACCGGCCTGCCTGTCATCGCCAGGCAGCAGCAGGTCATCGAGAAGGCGCTGGGCGACAAGGGCGTCACCGTCAAATGGGTCGAGTTCACCGCCGGACCGCCGCTGGTGGAAGCGCTCAATGTCGGCGCCATCGATGTCGGCTGGACCGGCGATGCACCGCCGATCTTCGGTCAGTCGGCCGGCGCCAACATCGTTTATGCGGCGGCGCTGCCCTCCAACGGCGACGGCGAGGCGATCTTCGTCAAGCCGGCGTCGCCGATCCAGTCGGTTGCCGACCTCCGGGGCAAACGCGTCGGCGTCGGCAAGGGCACCAGCGCACACAATCTGCTGGTCGCCGCGCTGGAAAAGGCCGGCATCGCCTTCGACCAGATCACGCCGGTCTATCTCAGCCCGGCCGATGCGGCGGCCGCCTTCGCCAGCGACCAGATCGATGCCTGGACCGTCTGGGATCCGTTCTTCGCCATCGCCGAAACCCGCTACCAGCCGCGCGTGCTGGCCCGCTCCAGCGACGTGCTGAAGGTGAGCACCTATTTCCTCGCCAACAAGGATTTCGCCAAGGCGCACCCGGAAGTCCTCACCACGTCGATATCGGCGCTGGACGAAGCGGCGAAATGGGCGGACCAGAACCGCGACAAGGTGGCCGAGGCGCTGCATGAGGTGACCGGCGTGCCGCTCGATGCGCAGACGATCGCCGCCAACCGCTCAAAATTCGGCATCTACCCGATCACCGACGAGATTGTTGCCGGCCAGCAGGCGACGGCCGACCGCTTCTACAAGCTCGGGCTGATCCCGAAAGCGGTCAGGATCTCCGACGCCGTGTGGACCGCGCCGGGCAATTGATCCTTTGCCAGGTGGCGCCGGGTGAGAACGCCCGGCGCCATTGCCGTTTCCGATACATGATTTGAGGAAGCCCGCCATGAGTACTCCGGCCAGCCAGCAAACCGCGCCGCTCGATTTCTTCTGGTTCATCCCGACGCATGGCGACGGCTCTTATCTCGGCTCCGAAGAGCAGCAGCGGCCGCCGGAGTTCGGCTACTTCAAGGAAATCGCGCAGGCCGTCGACCGGCTCGGCTTTCCCGGCGTGTTGTTACCGACCGGCCAGAATTGCGAGGATTCCTGGATCACCGCCACAGGGCTCGCCACGCTCACCGAAAAGCTCAAATTCCTCGTTGCGCTCAGGCCAGGCGTGACGCTGCCGACCTTCGCCGCGCGCCAGACCGCGGCGCTCGACCGGCTGAGCAATGGCCGCCTGCTGCTCAATGTCGTGGTCGGCGGCAATCCGACCGAACTTGCCGGCGACGGCGTGTTCCTGGCGCATGACGAGCGCTATGCGCAGGCGCGTGAGTTCCTGACCATCTGGCGCGCGCTGGTGTCTGGCGAACGTGTCAATTTCGAGGGTAAGCATTATCGCGTCGAGAATGGCCGCCTCGACCTTCTGCCGCTGCAGGAGCGGCCGCCGCTCTATTTCGGCGGCTCGTCGGATGCCGGGCAAGAGCTCGCCGCCGATCTCGTCGACATGTACCTGACCTGGGGCGAGCCGCCGGCCCAGGTCGCCGAGAAACTCAATTCCGCACGCAACAAGGCGGCCTTGCGCGGCCGCAAGCTGCGCTTCGGCATCAGGCTGCACTTCATCGTCCGCGAGACGGAGGAAGAAGCCTGGCGCGCCGCCGACAGGCTGATCAGCCATGTCACCGATACCCAGATCGAGAATGCCCAGGCACGTTTCCTCAAGGAGATGGACTCGGTCGGCCAGCGGCGCATGGCCGAACTGCATGGCGGCCGCCGCGACAGGCTCGTCGTCTCGCCGAGCCTGTGGGCCGGCGTCGGGCTGGTGCGCGGCGGCGCCGGCACGGCGCTGGTCGGCACACCGGAGCAGATTGTCGAGCGCATCCGCGAATACCAGGCGATCGGCATCGACACGATCATCGGCTCCGGCTATCCGCATCTCGAAGAGGCCTACCGCGTCGCCGAGCTTCTGTTCCCGCGGCTTGGCCTCGGCACCAGGCGGCTTCAGGCGCACAAGGACATCGCCAACGAATTCTCGGTCGGCTTCCATGGCGCCAACCGCCTGCAGGCCTCGTCGTGAGCCTCCAGGCGTCAACCCTGGTCGCGCGCATCGGCAGGAACGGCATCGGCTGGGTGCTGCCGGTGCTGGTCATCGCCGGATGGGAGCTCGCCAGCCGCGCCGGCGTCATGCCGGCCAACGTGCTGCCGGCCCCGAGTGCCGTCGCCGAGGCGTTCTGGCGCCTGCTGCTTTCGGGCGAATTGATCCGCAATATCGGCGTCAGCACCGCACGGGCCTTATCGGGCTTTGCCATTGGCGGCTCGATCGGCTTCGCGCTCGGCCTTGCCAACGGACTGTCGCGGCTCAGCCGCGGCCTGACCGACACGACGCTGCAGATGATCCGCAACATTCCGCATCTGGCGCTGATACCGCTGGTCATCCTGTGGTTCGGCATCGACGAGGAAGCCAAGCTGTTCCTGGTGGCGCTCGGCGTGTTCTTTCCGATCTATGTCAACACGCTGCTCGGCATTCAAAGTGTCGACCCGCAACTGGTCGAGATGGGCCGGGTCTATGGAATGGATCGCCGGGCGCTGTTCTTCCGGGTCATTCTTCCAGGCGCGCTGCCGGCGATCTTCGTCGGGCTGCGCTACGCCTTGGGCATCATGTGGCTGACGCTGATCGTCGCCGAAACCATCTCGGCCAGTTCGGGCCTCGGCTACATGGCCATGCAGGCGCGCGAATTCCTGCTGATCGACGTCGTCGTTCTGTCGATCCTGATCTACGCGCTGCTCGGCAAGCTTGCCGACAGCTTCGCCCGCCTGCTCGAGCGGCTGTCGCTCGGCTGGCATCCCGCCTTCCAGAACGCCTGAGGTTGTCCCGATGCCAGCCGCCAGCCTCACCGCCATCCGCTCCTTCGTCGCCACGCCGCCTCCGTCCCGGCCGGCAGAACCCGTCGAGAGAAAGCGCGCCTTCGCCTTCAAGGGCGTTGAAAAACGCTTCGGCGACAAGATCGTGCTCGACGGCATCGATCTGGAGGTTCCCGCCGGGCAATTTCTTGCCGTCATCGGCAAGAGCGGCTGCGGCAAGAGCACGCTTTTGCGGCTTCTCGCCGGGCTTGACCGGCCGACGGCCGGATCGCTGACGTTTGGGACGGAAGAAGAAGGGCACAGCCGCACGCGCTTCATGTTCCAGGAGCCGCGGCTGTTGCCATGGGCCAGCGTGGTCCGGAATGTCGAGGTCGGACTGACCGGCATCGCCACGGGCGCTGAAGCCCGGCGGCGCGCATTGGACATTCTCGGCGAAGTCGGCCTCGCCGACCGTGCCGACGAGTGGCCGTCGGTGCTGTCCGGCGGCCAGAAGCAGCGCGTGGCGTTGGCCCGCGCGCTGATCGGCCACCCGCCGATTCTGGCGCTCGACGAGCCGCTGGGCGCGCTCGACGCCCTGACCCGGATCGAGATGCAGCAGCTTCTGGAACGCATCTGGCTCGCCCAGACATTCACCGCGGTTCTGGTCACGCATGACGTGGCCGAGGCCGTCGCGCTGGCCGACCGCGTCGTGGTGATCAGCGCTGGCCGGATCGCGCTCGATCTCGACGTGCCGGTGGCGCGGCCGCGCCGACGCGGCTCGGCCGAACTCGCCCGCCTGGAGGGCGAGATACTGGATCATCTCTTCGGCTAGCAAATGACCCAGAAAATCGGACGCGGTTCAACGCGGCCGATCAGATACGCGAACGATTCGCCCACACCAACCCCACCAGGCCGACCAGCGCGGTGACGATGCCGATATAGAGCCATTGCGACTGGCCGGTCATGAAGCTGCCCTGGACAAGGCCGATGCCTTGCAGCGACCACAGCACGCCGACGGCGAGCACGACCAGCGCCAGCAGGTTCTTGATCAATCTCGTCATTGGAAATCTCCTGTCCAAGTCGATCGTGGCTTAGTCGATCGCGTCCGCCATGACCGCGATGATATACGAAAGGAAAGCGATCCAATCGCACTCTTCTACATTGCTTTACTAACGTGCGATCTTGCCGAAGAAAGCCAGGATATCCACACGGATATCAGCCAAGACTCAAGGCAGAGCATTGGAAATCTCTGACAGACTGTTTCGTAGCGACTCCAAACGTGTGCTCTTGCCACGGAACTGCCGGATGCTTGCCGCATTTCCTGCCTTATTCGCCACCTAACGGCGCGGTTCTGTCAACGGAGCCTTTCCAAATGAAGAAGAACAACAAGACCGCGCTTGTCGCGGTAACGGTGGCGGCTGGCCTGATGGTCGGCGCATCCGCCTCCCCCGCCGCTGCCCAGTGCGGCCGTGCTTCCTGGTACGCGCTGCATTCAAAGACCGCTTCCGGCGAGCGTATGAATCCTTCGGCGCTGACCGCGGCGCACCGCAGCCTGCCCTTCGGCACCAGGCTGAAGGTGACCAACCGCAACAACGGCCGCAGCGTCGTTGTGCGCATCAACGATCGCGGCCCATTCATCAAGGGGCGCATGCTCGACCTGTCGAAGGGCGCCGCCAGCCGGCTCGGCTTCATCAGCTCGGGCCATACGTCGGTATGCATGGCACGCATCTGAGAGCCCGCCGGATACCATCCGGCGCCTTCGCAGCCGCACACTGAGCCGGCTCTCACCGTTCAAGGCGGATTCACAACGTGTTGGACGAAAGGATAAGCATAAGTCACGCGACATGACGTATTGCATTGCAGCAATTTGTTGCTAACCTCCCCGGCAGACATTTTAGGGTTCGGCGCTGCCCGTCGTCCTCTTGGTGCAGCAGCCGCGGGGTTCCGATGTTCTACCAGCTCTACGAACTGAACCACGCAGCCGTGCAGCCGGCGCGCCTTTATGCCGATGCGGTGCGCCTGCTCTACACCAACCCGCTCAATCCGTTTTCACACACGCATTGGGGCCGTTCGGTCGCCGCGGCGGCCGAATTGTTCGAACGCACCACGCGCCGCTACGGCAAGCCGCAGTTCGGCCTGGCGAAGACGGTCGTCGACTGGAAGAATGTCGACGTGACCGAAAAAACCGTCTGGTCGCGGCCTTTCTGCAATCTGGTCCGTTTCGAGCGGGCCGTTCCCGCCGGGCGCCGGCCTGACCCGAAGCTGCTGATCGTGGCGCCGATGTCCGGCCACTACGCAACGCTTTTGCGCGGCACGGTCGAGGCGATGCTGCCTCACGCCGATGTGCACATCACCGACTGGGTCGACGCCCGCATGGTGCCGCTCAGCGAGGGCAGCTTCGACCTCGACGACTATATCGATTACATCGTCGACATGCTGCATGCGCTAGGCCCCGACACCCATGTCATGGCGGTGTGCCAGCCTTCGGTGCCGGTGCTGGCGGCGGTGGCGCTGATGGAAACGCGGGGCGACCCGTTCGTTCCCTCGACGATGACGCTGATGGGCGGGCCGATCGACACGCGCCGCAATCCGACCGCGGTCAACCTTCTGGCCGAGGAAAAGGGCATCGACTGGTTCCGCGACAATGTCATCCTGCAGGCGCCCTGGCCGGTGCCGGGCTTCGGCCGCGAGGTCTATCCCGGCTTCCTCCAGCTCTCGGGCTTCATGAGCATGAATCTCGACCGCCACATCATCGCCCACAAGGACTTCTTCATGCATCTGGTGAAGCATGATGGCGACAATGCCGAGAAGCACCGCGATTTCTATGACGAATATCTGGCGGTGATGGACCTGACGGCGGAGTTCTACCTGCAGACCGTCGACACCGTGTTCGTCCGCCATGCCCTGCCCAAGGGCGAGATGACACATCGCGGCGTGGCAATCGATCCGTCTGATATCCGCAATGTCGCCCTGTTCACGGTCGAGGGCGAGAACGACGATATTTCCGGTCTCGGCCAGACGAAGGCGGCGCACGATCTGTGCGTCAACATCCCCGCCGACAGGCATGCCCACTACATGCAGCCGGCGGTCGGCCACTACGGCGTCTTCAACGGCTCGCGCTTCCGCTCCGAAATCGTGCCGCGCATCGTCGACTTCATCACCAGCTATGGCCGCCAGACCCGCGTTGCGGCGAAACCGAGGCTGGTGCGCGCCACCAAGCGATAGGCCAAGGGGCGGCAGGTCGGGCGGCAGGCTGTTGCACAATAGCCGCTTTTTCGGCCATGCCGGTAACCATGTCAAAATTCTCGCCGTTTGCATAATTGACACGGAGTGTAAATCGCCCTTAACGTTTCGTTAACAACAAAGGGACGAGCGGGGACAATGATTTCCTCAAGGGTGGCGAGACAGCTGCGCCGGTGCGTTGTAGCCGGGCTGGCGATTTCGGGAGGTTGGGCGACGGCGGCTCTGGCGGCCAGTCCAATGGTGACCGGTGGTCCGACATCGCAACCGATCGGTCATTACGATTTCTGCAAGGCCAATCCGGGCGAGTGCTCGATCCGCCCGGCTGATCTCAACCCCGCCGCAATGACCGGCTCGCTCTGGCGCAAGATGATCGGCGTCAATGACAGGGTCAACGCCGCCGTCAAGCCGGAGAGCGACTTTGAGATCTACGGCAAGGACGAGGTCTGGGCCTATCCTGACAAGGGCGTCGGCGACTGCGAGGACTATGTCCTGGAAAAGCGCCGCGAGTTGAACCGCCTCGGCGTGTCGTTCGCCGACCTGCTGATGACCGTCGTGCGCAAGTCCGACGGCGAGGGCCACGCGGTGCTGACGGTGCGCACCACCAAGGGCGACTACATCCTCGACAATCTGAACACCAAGGTCCTGTCATGGGACCAGACCGGTTACCGTTTCCTCAAGCGGCAGGCAATCGACAATACCGGCCGCTGGGTCTCGATCCGTGGTGGCCAGCAGGTTCTGGTCGGCTCGGTCCAGTAGTTTAAGCGGAGCTAACGCGAAGAGCGGAGCGCAGACCCTGCGATCCATGCCATAGCTGTCAGCTACTGGCATACGTAGCGATCCTTCCCACCCCCCTCTGCCCTGCCGGGCAACCACGTTCTACAGCCTCGGTTCAAGCGCTGACCCCCTGAAAAAATTTTCGCATTCTCCGTGAACCAAATCGTCTTGGCCAACGACACATGGCCGTAGATGGAAAACACAACCCACGGAGAATTCAGATGACTGCACTTTTGCGAAATACCCTTCTCGCCGCCATCGCGGTATTGTCGCTGGCCGGATCCGCTTTGGCCGACCAGACCGTCAGCTGTGGCAAGACCTCGACCAACGACCTGTGGAGCGGCCGCTGTTGCGGCGAAGGCGACGCGAACTGCCTGGGCGGTGGAAACGGCGGTCGCGACCATGGCGATCGTGGTGGTCGTGGCGGCCAGGCCGGCGCAAAGTAATCCCGCCACATGCCCGCTGGCTCCCCGCCGGCGGGCATCGCTTTATTGTGGAGCGAGTGTCTGCGCCACAGTGCAGGCGAACTCGCGCCCCCTGGCGTCATCGTCTGCTTAAGCCCGTCGGCCAAGTGCTGCGCGGATCGATGCGGTGATGCGGCGAAGCTCCGCTTCGTCCAGTTTTTCGATGTTTTCGGCCAGAAGATTGGCAAGCTCGGTGGCGGCGGGCGTCAGGCCCGACGTGTCGAGCTTCACGCGCGGATGCGAGCTCTCGGCCAGCCGCGCCAACTCCTCCGCATCGTCCCAGATGATGTTGAAATAGCCGATGATCTTCTGGATCAGCGTCCAGGTCGGCGCGCCGCGGCGGCCATGCTCCAGCGCCGACAGATAGGCGGCGCTGACGCCGATCGCCTCGGCCATGGCCTTCTGGCTGACGCCGCGTTCGCCGCGCAGTTGGCGCAGCTTTTCGCCGAACGGGGTCACAGTTGCGTCCTCATGAGGCCTCTCCTCATATAGAGCAGTTCACCGGTTCACGGAACGCCGAACCGCTCTAATCTCTTTTTTTGCGCAATTCCGGACGGAAAACCGTTTCACACTTTTCCTGGAATTGCCTAGCGCACCCGCCGCAAGCGGACATAGAGCGCGCCCGAACCGCCATGATTGCGCGCGGCATGGTCGTGGCTGGAGACGAGTGGCCTGAATGCGGGCGTCGACAGCCAGGCCGGCACGGCGCGCCGCAAAACGCCGTCGCCGCCCGAGGACGACCCCTTGCCGGTGATCACCAGCACATAGCGGATGCCGCCGGCATGCGCCCGGTGCAGGAAGGAAAACAACAGCGAATAGGCTTCGTCCTGGGTCAGGCCATGCAGGTCGACGCGGCCTTCGATGGGCAGCCGGCCCTTGGACAGTTTGTCCAGCGTCGGTTCGTCGAGCGCATGCGAAACATGCTGCGTCTTGGGTTTTGGCGTGCCGGCCAGGGTGGCTGCAGCTGGAGCCGGCGGCGAGGCTGGCTTGGCTTCAACGCCGAAGTCCGGGATGTCGACGGCGGTTCGGCCCTTCAACGGCTTGGCCGTGCGCGCCACAAGGTTCCACAGGACGCGGTCGTCCTCGCTCAGCCGGTCGCTGCGGCGGGTCACGACACCGCCCCCGAAACGAGTTGGCGCGGGATCAGCGCATAAAAGTCGGCGGCGTTGCGAACGACGCCGGCGATCTCGCCGGCGGCATCGCCCGATCCGGCGAACAGGTCGCCGCGAGCGGGTCCGGTGATGGCCGAGCCGGTGTCCTGCGCAATCATCAGCCGCCGGAACGGTTTTTTGCCGAAAGCCATCAGCGATGGTGCGTCGATGTAGAAGGGCGTGCCGAATGTGTGGAGCAGGCGGTCGACCGCGACCGAGCGGCCCGGCGTCAGCGGCACTTTGGCGGCGGCGATCGGGCCGAGCTCCAGGTCTTCGACAGCCGCCTCGCGAAAGAAAATATAGGAACGGTTCTGCCACAGGATCTCGTCGACACGGTCCGGATGCGCCTTGAACCAGGCGCGGATCGACTGCATCGTCACCTTTTCCAACGGGATTTCGCCTGATGCAGCCAGGATCTTGCCAGCTCCGGTAAAGCGCTGGCCGGATTTGGCGGCATAGGTGACGCGGCAAAGCCGGCCGTCGGTCATGGCGAGCCGCGCGGATCCCTGCACATGGATGAAGAAGGCGTCGACCTTGTCGGCGAGCCAGGCGATTTCCAGGGCTTTGTCCCGCAGCGCACCACGTTCGATCTCGCCGCGGTCGAAATACTCGATCGGTCCGGCCGGCGTTTCGCGGCCGAAGGCGAGATAGGGATCCATGCCGGAAGGCCGGTTGGCGTCATCGATATCGATGAGATCCGCCGGGCGGGACAGCAGCGGCACGACAAATCGTTCGGTGCGGACCGGCGAGGCCTCGACCACGGGTTCATAGAAGCCGGTGACGAGGCCCGCGCGGCCGTCTTCCGAAGCTATATGTGCCGGAACAAAATTGCGCTCGAAGAAGTCCCGCGCCTGCTTCCGATTCGAAAATGGGGACCGATTCGCCGGCGAAACGGCACGCGCTTCCGCATAGGCCTGGGCAAAGGCGCTGAAATCGACACCGAGGGTGCCGGAGCGATAGGGCCTGGTCAGGACATGGAAGGCCGAGCGGCGAAGGGCGACGAAGGCGGCAAGATGGTCGTCCTCGGTCCAGCCGGGCAGCTCATCGAAAGTTTTTTCGCTGAAGGCCGGGGATAGCGACACGACAGTCCGCCGCTGCCAAGCTCAATCTTCTTCTTCGGTGGCGACGAGCTTCCAGTTCGGATCGCGCGAGCGGGTGTCGCGGGCGAAGGTCCAGACATCCTTGACCTCGGCGACGGTCTCGGGATCGCCGTCGATGACCGCACCGGCCTTGTCGCGGGTCGCCGAAATCAGTTCGCTGACGATGCGCAGGGTGATATGCGCCTCGCCGCCCTTCATCTCGGCGGAAACGATGTCGGCCTTGTCAATGCCGACGAAGGAGGACTGGATCTTTTCCGATTTCGCCTCGCGTTCGCCGATTGCCGCGACAAAACCGTCATAGACCTCGCGCGACAACAGGTTCTTCAGCGTTTTGCGGTCGCCGTCGGCATAAGCCATGACGATCATCTCATAGGCCATCTTGGCGCCATCGACGAAGGTCTTCGGCTCGAATGTCGGATCATTGTCCTTGATCGTCCGCAGGCCCTTGTTGAGATCGGTGTCGGGCTTGGCGAAGGCGTCTATCGCCGCATAAATGTCGCCCGCCGGCTCTCCCGGCGCCCGCTTGCGCGGCAGCGAGACCACGTTCTCGGGCTTCTGGGCGGCGTCCTTATCCGTACGGCTTGCCGTATAGGGATCGAAGGGCGGGCGTTCGCTGCCAGTCCGGCGGCCGAGCACGTTACGCAGCTGGAAAAAGATCACCACCGCCGCGATCAGAAAGAAAATCGTGCCGAAGTCGAAGAATCCCATATCTTCCGCCAATCAATCCCTACTCCGGCCGGACCGCGCACCAAGCAAGAGCGGCGGTCGCATAGCGTTCAACATCCAAAGCATATAGAACGCAAGCTGCAATCATTCAAATCAAAGGCAGGCATACCTATCTAACAGGCCCAGTGCCAGCGGCGATTGCCCGCCGGCCGGCAAAACACGGAAACGATCGGTCAAGACTTGCGCATTTCGCTGTTCCCCCTCTTCCTGCTGGCGCTCCCGCTGCTGGAGATCGCAGGTTTCGTCGTTGTCGGCCGCCAGGTCGGCGCGCTGGCGACGGTCGGGCTGGTGCTGGCTTCGAGCGTGGCGGGCATGCTGCTGCTCCGGCACCAGGGCTTTGGCGTCATGGCGCGCGTGCGTGCCGAAATGGACGCCGGACGCGACCCAAGCCGCCAGCTGGCGCATGGCGCCATGATCGTGCTGGCCGCCATCCTGCTCATCATCCCTGGCTTCATCACCGATATTTTCGCCATTCTGTTGCTGCTGCCAATGGTTCGCGATCTCGCCTGGCGGATGCTGAAAGGCCGCATCGTGCTGGCGACCGATTTCGGCGCCGGCGGGTTCCGGACCCGCCCCCGCGACAAGGTCATCGACCTGGACGACGGCGATTATTCGCGGGAGGACGATTATTCGCGCGGCCCCGATCACAATTCTCCCTGGCGCCGCCTCAAGGACGAATAGCGCCTGCAAAACTTGTCTTGTCATGCCGACCATGGTAGCGAACGCCCGATTTCAATCCGGCAGCAACGCTGCCGAGGCAAAAGGACAACAGCTAATGGCCAGCAATGACGACGCGCCGACCGGCGCGGCCAATGGCAACGGCGAGACGGCGCAGCCCTCGCTCAACGTGCTCGCCCAGTATGTGAAGGATCTTTCCTTCGAAAGCCCCGGCGCGCCGAACTCGCTGCGCGGCCGCGACAAGGCCCCCGGCATCGCCATCAACGTCAATGTCAACGCCAACCCGCTTTCCGACAAGCAATTCGACGTCAACTTGACGCTGAACGCCAAGGCGTCCTTCGACCAGGAAGTGCTGTTCAATGTCGAGCTGGTCTATGGCGGCGTGTTCGCCATCAGCGGCTTCCCGCAGGAACACATGCTGCCGATCCTGTTCATCGAATGCCCGCGGCTCCTGTTCCCGTTCGCCAGGCAGATCATCGCCGAGGCGACGCGCAATGGCGGCTTCCCGCCGCTGATGCTCGACCCGATCGATTTCGCGCAGATGTTCCAGCAGAAGCTGGCCGAAGACCAGGCCGCCGCCAAGGTCCAGGTGAGCTGAGGTAGGCTACCGTGGCTTCTGAAAAACCCGGCCTCGCGCCGGGTTTTTGTTTTGAGACGCCAGCGGGACAGCGCCCCTCTCTGTCCTGCCGGACATCTCCCACACATGGGGGGAGATCGGACGTCACGTCGGCTTTCGCCAATCTCCAACGTTGGAAGGGAGGCGCGATCGCCGAAGCTGCCAATCTCCCCCCTCGTGGGGGAGATGTCCGGCAGGACAGAGGGGGGCGCGAAGGAACGCTACCTCTGCCCCATCGCCACCTTCAGCCAGAGCGCCTTTTCACCGAGCGTACCGACCAGGCTGGCATGGGCGGCGTGCTCGGCATCGGTCAGGCGCGGCGGCAGGGCGATCGGCCTGGCGGCGATGGAGATGTCGATGTCGGCGACTTCGCCCGCACCGTTGACCTGTACCGCCACGCTATCGAGGATGAGCGCCGCCTGCTTGCCGCCGATGAGCTCGATATAGACTTCGGCCAGCAATTCCGAATCGAGCAGCGCGCCGTGCTTGGTACGGCGGCCATTGTCGATGCCGTAGCGCCGGCACAGCGCATCCAGCGAATTGGGACCCATCGGATGCCTGCGGCGCGCCAGCGCCAGCGTGTCGACGACACGGCCGGGATCGATAACCGGATGGCCAAGACGGCCGAATTCGAGGTTGAGGAAGCCGATGTCGAACGTCGCATTGTGAGCGACCAGCTTGGCGCCGTCGATGAAGGCGAGAAACTCCTCGGCGATGTCGCTGAAGGTCGGCTTGCCGACAAGGTCGGCGGCGCTGATACCATGCACCGCCTGCGCCTCGGCATGGATCGGGCGGCCCTGCGGATTGATGTAGTGATGGAAGGTGCGGCCGGTCGGGAAGCGGTTGACCAGTTCGACGCCGCCAAGCTCGATGACGCGATCCTCGCGGGAATCGAGACCGGTGGTTTCCGTATCGAAGATGATCTCGCGCATCGAATCAATCCGTCCTGAAGACGCAGAATCATACACCAGAACAAAATGGCAATAGAGAAGCTGGCGTCAGGAGCCGGACTTATCCCCGGTCAGTTCGCCGATGATCGAAGCAACCGCGGCGCGCGCGGCCTCGAAACCCAGGCCGGTATCGATAATGAAATCGGCCTGCCGACGCTTTTCGGCATCGGGAACCTGCTTGGCCAGGATCGCCGCCAGCTTGGTCTTGCTCATGCCGGGACGCGCCAACACGCGGGCGCGCTGGATGTCGGCCGGCGCGGTGACGACCACGACCTTGTCGACCCTGCCCCGGCCGCCGGTCTCGAACAGCAACGGGATATCGAGCACGACAAGCGGCGCGCCGGCGGCGCGGTTCCTGGCCAGGAAGGCATCGGCATCGGCCCGCACCAGCGGGTGGATGATCGCTTCCAGCCGTTTCAAAGCCGCGGCATCGCCGAGCACGTACTCGGCCAGCTTCGCGCGGTCGACAGAACCGGAGACGGTGGTTCCCGGAAAGGCGGCTTCCACCAGCGGCGCGGCCTTGCCGGCGTAGAGACGATGCACCGCTTCGTCGGAATCGTGCACCGGCACGCCCGCCTCGGCGAACATCTTTGCCGTGGTCGACTTGCCCATGCCGATCGATCCGGTAAGGCCGAGCACGATCATTTGACACCAAGATCGGCAACGATCATCCGCCTGAGTTCGGCGGTCACTTCGGGCCGCACGCCAAACCAGCGCTCGAAGCCGGGCACGGCCTGGTGCAGCAGCATGCCGAGCCCGTCGACAGTCTTCAGGCCGCGCGCCCTGGCCGCGGCAAGAAGCGGCGTTTCCAGCGGCACATAGACGAGGTCGGTGACCAGCGCATGGGCCGGCAGACCAGCCGGGTCGGCGGACAGGCCCTCATTGCCATGCATGCCAAGTGCCGTGGTGTTGACCAGCAGACCGGCATCGGTAAGCAGCTCGCTGGTTGCTGCCACGCCATGCGCGGAAACACCGGCACCGAAGCGATGGCTGAGCTCTTCAGCCCTCGCCAGCGTCCGGTTGACAATGCGGATGTCGCTCACGCCACGCTCGATCAGCGCATGGATGACCGCGCGCGACGCGCCGCCCGCGCCGAGCACCACGGCCGGGCCGTTGCCGGCCCAGCCCGGCGCGTGCTCGTCGAGATTGGCGGCAAAGCCGTGGCCGTCGGTGTTGCCTCCCCACAGGGTGCCATCCTCGAACCACAGCGTGTTGACGGCGCGGATCGCTTCGGCCGCATCGTCGCGGCGCGAGACAAGCGCGAACGCCGCCTCCTTGTGCGGAATGGTGACGTTGCCGCCCCGGTAGCCATTCGCCTCGAGCGTCTGCACGAAGTCGGCAAAGTCGGCCGGCGCGACGTCGATCGCCTGGTAGCTGCCGTCGATGCCGTATTTGGCCAGCCAATGGCCATGGATCTTCGGCGACCGCGAATGCGCGATCGGATGGCCGGTGACGAAGGCTTTTTTCGACGCCTCAGCCATCGATGGCTCCAAGTTCGCGCAGCTTCGCCAGCACCGGCAGCAGCGGCAGGCCGACAATCGTGAAATAGTCGCCCTCGATTCTTTCAAAGAGCTGGATGCCTTCGCCCTCGATCTGATAGGCGCCGACGCTGGCCAGCGCCTTGGCGCCGACGCGCGCCAGATGGCGGCCGATGAAGGCAGGATCGAGTTTTCGCATGGTCAGGCTGGCGACACCGACATGGCGCCATAGAATCTCGCCGTCGCGGGCAAGCACCGCGGCGCTGTTGAGCTGATGGGTCTTGCCCGACAGCGCCAGGAGATGGCGGCGCGCGCCTTCCATATCGGCCGGCTTGTGGAACACTTCGTCACCGAGCGACAGCGTCTGGTCGCAGCCGAGCACCAGGGCGCCGGGCCGGCGCTCGCTGACCTCGGTGGCCTTGGCCTCGGCGAGCACGAGAGCAACGTCCTCCGGCGAAATGCCACTGTCCTGCAACGGCGCTTCGAGAGCGCGTTCATCGACTTCAGGCGGAACCTCCTCGATGGCGACGCCGGCATTGACGAGCATCGCCTTGCGGAACGGACTGCCCGAAGCGAGGATGATTTTTTCAGTCATGGTTTTCGCGCCCGATTACCCGTGGTTGAGATGCTTGCAGAGTGGGGCGCTAGCGGCCGCCGCACCCCTTGGCCACCGTAACGGCATGGATCCTAGGGTCTTCGCGACGGAGCTTCGCTCCTGCTCCGCCCTAGGATGACGAAGGCATAACAGTCTACGGCTAATCTCAACCGTCAGAGATTGGCAGGTGTGACGCCGCATAGGAAGTGACGATGCTGGCAAGTCGCAAACCTTCGAGATTGGCTGAGACGATCGTCCCTTCGTCATCCTAGGGCGAAGCAAGGAGCGAAGCGACGCGGCGCAGACCCTAGGATCCATGCCGTGACCTTTCGAGCTACGCGGCGGTGGAGTTAGCAATGCGTCGCACGGCCCCAATTATCTGTTCTTGCCCCGCAGGGCAACGATCGCCGCTGCCGTTTCCTCGATCGAGCGGCGGCTGACATCGATCATCGGCCAGCCATGCCGGGTGCAGATCTGGCGGGCATAGGCAAGCTCCTCGTTGATCGCGGCACGGTCGACATAGTCGGTCGGTTCATAGGAACTTGTGTTGCCGAGGATGCGGTTCTGGCGGACCTGCGAGATGCGCTCGGCGGTGGCGACCAGTCCAACGATCAGAGGTGTCTTGGCGTAGACCAAGCTTTCCGGCACCGGCACGCCAAGCACGATCGGGATGTTGGCGGTCTTGATGCCGCGATTGGCGAGATAGATGCTGGTCGGCGTCTTCGAAGTGCGCGAGATGCCGATCAGCACGACGTCGGCATCATCCATATTGGCCGGCAGCTGGCCGTCATCATGGTCCATGGTGAAGTTGAGCGCGTCGATGCGGCGGAAATAGTCGGCGTCGAGCACATGCTGCGCGCCGACGCGGCGGCCCGCCGGCGTGCCGAGATAGGATTGGAACACCGTCAGCACCGGCTCCAGCACCGAGACACAGGGCAGGCCCATGGTGGCGCAGCGCTCATCGATGCCGCGGGCGAGCTTCTGGTCGACGACGGTATAAAGGACGATGCCAGGCTCCTCCTCAATATCCTCGAAGACCTTCGTCACCTGCTTTTCGGTGCGGATGAGCGGATAGATATGCTCGATGGCGCGCGCATCCTTGTATTGCGCCGACGCCGCGCGGCCAGCGGCGAGCAGCGTTTCGCCAGTGGCATCGGAAATCAGATGAAGGTGAAAGAAGCTCTGGGGTTTGTTCACAGGGGGTCATTCCAAGCTGTGGGCCGATGTGGATAAGGCTGGACGGAAAGATCGCCCGGTTGGGTGGGACTGTATCAGATGCCGGTTTGTCCACAATTCGATGCGCTGTCGGCTTCGCCGGACCGCTGGGGACAAATCCGTGGACGGTTGCTTTTGCCTTCGTATCATCCACAGGGCCGTTTTCCTCGGGCCGGAGATAACGCATTGAATCCAGTTGGAGATTCCCGGCCTTCCACAAAGTCATACAATCCTGTCGGCGGAGCGCGCGACAATATGCTGGCTGGCCTTTGCCGGGGTAAAGCGGGACAGGTTGCAACCACCACAACCAACAGACTCTTAGAATCAGAAGAATCTTAGAAATAGAATATTTGATTATAGAGAAGCCTGGAGAGGCAGAGGATTTGGCTCTTTGACCTGGCCTAAAAGGGATCATGAACGATCGTTGCAGACCGGCCTTCAACCGCCGATCACTAACGTTCGCGATTGGCTGCAGGCCACCCAGCCTTCGTCATCCCAGGGCGGAGCGAACGCGAAGCGGAGCGCAGACCCTGGGATCCATGCCGTGACATTGGTCGAGGAATGCAGCGGTTCGGAATGGCGACTGTATCCGCCTGCTGATGCGAAGAAGCACTCGATTCTGATTCGCTTTCGTGTATCGCAGAGGTCACGGCAAGGATCCCAGGGTCTCCGCAACGTCGCTTCGTTCCTGCTACGCCCTGGGATGACGAAGCTCACTACACCGGAGAGGCGAGTGCTGAATGCCTGAGAACCGCATCATGCTGGACGTGCTGAAGGGCAAGACGACATCGCCGCCGCCGCTCTGGATGATGCGTCAGGCCGGCCGCTATCTGCCGGAATACCGGGAGACCCGTAAACGCGCCGGCTCGTTCCTTGATCTTTGCTACAATCCGGATCTTGCCGTCGAGGTCACGCTGCAGCCGATCGAGCGCTTTGGCTTCGACGCTTCGATCCTGTTTTCCGATATCCTTGTCGTGCCGCATGCGCTGGGCCGCGACGTGCGCTTCGAGGAAGGCCGTGGGCCTTTGCTGACGCCGATCTCGGCGGCCGAGATTTCGGCTCTCGATGGCGAAACGTTTCACGTGAATCTCGAACCGGTCTACGAGGCGGTTCGCCGGTTGCGGGCGAAATTGCCCAGCGAGACGACGCTGATCGGCTTTTGCGGCGCACCGTGGACGGTGGCGACCTACATGATTGCCGGCCATGGCACGCCCGACCAGGCGCCGGCGCGGCTGTTCGCCTATCGTGAGCCTGCGGCTTTCTTGCGCCTGCTGAAAGTGCTGGCCGATCATTCCGCCGCCTATCTGATCCGCCAGATCGAGGCCGGCGCTGATGTGGTGCAGATTTTTGACTCATGGTCCGGCGTGCTCGACGAGGCGTCTTTCGAACTGTTCTGTGTGCAGCCAGTGGCGGAGATCGTCAGGCAGGTTCGAGCCGTCCATCCCGATGTTCCGATCATCGGCTTTCCCAAGGGCGCCGGCGATCACTATCGGAGCTATCGCCGGAAGACCGGCGTGACCGGCCTTGGCCTCGACTGGACCGTGCCGCTGACGGCGGCGCAAGAGTTGCAGCGGGATGGCGCTGTCCAGGGCAATCTCGACCCATTGCGGCTGGTAGCCGGCGGCAAGGCGCTTGCCGAGGGCATAGAGGCGATCCTGAAGGCGTTGGGCAATGGGCCGCTGATCTTCAATCTCGGCCATGGCATCACGCCGGAGACGCCGCTGGCGCATGTCGAGCAGATGGTGAGACTGGTGAGGAACGCATCATGACGATGATGGGAAAAGGCAGCCAGGGCGCCAATAGCGGCGGAGCGGCGATGCGCCGTGCGGCAATCGCGATTGCCGTTTTCCTCGTTCTGGCCGGGCTGCTGTTCCTGTTCGGGCCGGAGGATTTCTATCCCTGGGCAAAGGCGATCCATGTGATTGCCGTCATCTCGTGGATGGCCGGCATGCTCTATCTGCCGCGGCTGCTGGTCTATCATGCCGACGTGGAGAAGGGCTCGGTGCAGTCGGAAACCTTCAAGGTGATGGAGCGCCGCCTGCTGCGCGGCATCATCAATCCGGCGATGGTCGTCAGCTGGGCGTTCGGCCTCTGGCTGGCCTGGAAAGGCTTCGGTTTTCAGGGCGGCTGGCTGCATGCTAAGATCGCCGCGGTGCTTGGCCTCTCGGCCGTTCACGGCTATCTGGCGGGCGCAGTGCGAAAATTCGCCGAGGATCGCAACGAAAAGCCCGCGCGGCACTGGCGGATCGTCAATGAGATCCCCACATTGCTGATGATCGTCATTGTCGTGCTGGTTATCGTGAAGCCGTTCTGACGCATCTTGGTGCTGCTGGGTAACCAGCAAAAGGCGGCTTGCTCTTTCACCCGACCGACGATAAAAGACGGGTCTTCCTTCCCGTCATGCGCCGCCCCTTCATCGCTTTCGGCCGCGCCCGGCATTTGTCGCATCCCGCCGATATTTTTTCCCAAATCCGATTCAGAGTCCGTCTATGCAAGAAATGAAACTCACCGAGTTCAAGAACAAGAAACCACCAGAGCTGATCGCCTATGCCGAATCGCTCGAGGTCGAGAACGCCAGCGTCATGCGCAAGCAGGAGCTGATGTTCGCCATCCTGAAGAAACTGGCCGCCCAGGAGATAGAGATCATCGGCGACGGCGTCGTCGAGGTGCTGCAGGACGGTTTCGGCTTCCTGCGCTCGGCCAATGCCAATTATCTGCCGGGTCCCGACGATATCTATATCTCGCCCTCGCAGATCCGCCGCTTTTCGCTGAAGACCGGCGATACCGTCGAAGGGCCGATCCGCAGCCCGAAGGAAGGCGAACGCTATTTCGCCCTGCTCAAGGTCAACACCATCAATTTCGACGATCCCGAGAAGATCCGCCACAAGATCCATTTCGATAATCTGACGCCGCTCTATCCGACCAAACGGCTGAAGATGGAGATCGACAATCCGACCAGCAAGGACATCTCGGCGCGCGTCATCGACCTGGTGGCGCCGATCGGCAAGGGCCAGCGGGCTCTGATCAACGCGCAGCCGCGTACAGGCAAGACCGTGCTGATGCAGAACATCGCCCACTCGATCACCGCCAACCATCCGGAGTGCTACCTGATCGTGCTTTTGATCGACGAGCGGCCGGAGGAAGTGACCGACATGCAGCGCTCGGTGAAGGGCGAGGTGATCTCCTCGACCTTCGACGAGCCGGCGGTGCGCCACGTCCAGGTCGCCGAAATGGTGATCGAGAAGGCCAAGCGCCTGGTTGAGCATGGCCGCGACGTCGTCATCCTACTCGATTCGATCACGCGGCTGGGCCGCGCCTACAACACCGTGGTGCCGTCATCCGGCAAGGTGCTGACCGGCGGTGTCGACGCCAATGCGCTGCAGCGGCCGAAGCGCTTCTTCGGCGCCGCCCGCAACATCGAGGAAGGCGGCTCGCTGACCATCATCGCCACCGCGCTGATCGATACCGGCAGCCGCATGGACGAAGTCATCTTCGAAGAGTTCAAGGGCACCGGCAACTGCGAAATCCAGCTTGACCGCAAGGTGGCCGACAAGCGCATCTATCCGGCCATGGACATCCTGAAGTCCGGCACCCGCAAGGAAGACCTTCTGGTCTCCAAGCAGGACCTGCAGAAGGTCTTCGTGCTGCGCCGCATCCTGGCACCGATGGGAACGACCGACGCGATCGAGTTCCTGATCGACAAGCTGAAGCAGACCAAGACAAATGCCGATTTCTTCGATTCGATGAACACGTAGGCGGTGACTGATCACGAGAGCAACTGGTGGCAGCCAGCAGTTGCTTTCATCTTCACCAATTCCTCGGCAGCGAACGTCGATAGTTGCTTTCAGGGCTAATCGCCAACATTGGAGATTAGCCGAAACATCCCTCCCTTCGTCATCCCAGGGCGGAGCAAGGAGCGCAGCGACGCGGCGCAGACCCCAGGATCCATGCCGTTACCTTGCGGCAGTTCTCCGGCGGACCAGAACCGAACGCTACCATCCCGTCCCGCGAAAAAGCTCGAACCACTCCGGATTGATCTTCTCGATCAGGTCGATTTTCCATTGGCGCGGCCAACGCTTCAGGGATTTCTCGCGTTGAATAGCGTCGGTGATGTCGAAGTATTCCTCGCACCAGACCAGACGCTGCACACCGTAGCGGCTGGCGAAGCACGAACCTTGGCCGGATTTGTGCTCCGGCATGCGGCGGCCGAGATCATTGGTAACGCCAATGTAGATCGTGCCGCGCTTCTGGCTCGCGGTCATGTAGACGTAGCCGGTCATGGTTTCAGGGTAGCGAGCGTCGATGCGCACAAGCGCCATTCTGATCCGCCGCATTCTACGACCAATGTCACGGCATGGATCCTAGGGTCTGCGCTGCGTCGCTTTGCTCCTTGCTCCGCCCTAGGATGACGAAGGCATGGTAAACTGCGGCTTCGCGGACGTTTGAGATTGGCGAGTCCACCGGCGGCGGTCAATCAACCAGAGGGACGACGCAAGAGGCGCTCCAGCTCTTCGGCTTCCGTCACCACTGGCAAGCACACCTGCCCGGTGCACAGCCACGCGCCGGGCTTATTGGTTGGCGGCAGGATACCACCGGGCAATGTCGGCCGATTCACTTCCGTTCCGACCCTCACCACAATATCGACCCGGCGCGGGTCTGGATTTCGATTCGCAACCGGAACAAGCCTTGGGTTTTCCGGACTATCCACGATCACCAGCTTCAGCGGTTCGAGCGCCAGTGCGCAGGCATTGACGATGCCGGCCTGGCCATAGGTCTGGTGGGCGGCGCGGCCGGCAGCGTGTTCGGCGACCTTCCAGGTCCGTTCCTGGAGATCGAGATCGCCGGTGATGGAAGACAACCGAACCAAAGCCTCGATGATCTGGCCGGTGGCCGAGGAAACGGCTTCGTCGACATCGCCCCTGATGCGGATCGGCACATCGGTGCTGTCCGACGCGGTCAGATAGTAGCCGGTCTTGTCACCATCCTGGTGCCAGTGGTCGAGCTGTTTGCTGAATTCGCCTGCCCGCTCGACGTATTTCGACTTGCCGGTGGCCTCGGACAGTGCAATCGCGGCGTTGGTCATGGCGGCATAGTCGCTGGACAGGGCGGGAAACAGTTTCTTGGCGCCAAGCATAGAATGCGGCAACCGGCCATCCTGGCCGGCATCGGCGATGTGGGCAAACGCAATTTCAGCCGCTTCGATCCAGTCGGCCCGGCCAAGAGATCGCCCCGCTTCGGCAAGCGCGGCGATCATCAGGCCGTTCCAGTCGGTCAGGGCCTTGCCGTCGCGACCAGGCCTGACGCGGTTTTCTCTCGCTGTCAGCAATCTTTCCTTTAAGGGAACGAGCCGGTCATGATCGGCGACGCTTTGCAGCTGCTGGGCAGCCGTCTGATGAAGGATCGGCTTGCCTTCCCAGCCATGCGGCCTGGAAAGCGTGAAGTATTTTAAAAACAAGGCTGATTCGTCGCCAAGGACGGCTTCGATCTCATCCCGGCCCCAGGTGTAGAAAAGCCCCTCCTCGCCGTCGCTGTCGGCATCGAGGCTTGCAGCGAAGGCGCCGCCTTCGACGCGCATCTCGCGCAACAGCCAGTCTATCGTCTCTTCGATTCGTATCCGGAACAAATCATTGCCTGATGCCGCATAGGCCCAGTTGCACAGGCGGATGGACTGGGCGTTGTCGTAGAGCATCTTTTCGAAATGCGGCACCAGCCACTCAGCATCGGTCGAGTAACGGCTCAGGCCGCCGCCGACATGGTCATAGATGCCGCCGGCCAGCATCTTTTCGAGGCTGAGCAGCACGGCGTCGCGATGGGGTGTGGCGCCGTCGCGCAGCCAGGACAGCCAGAGGGTGTGCATGAAGGATGCATTGGGGAATTTGGGCGCGCCGCGCAGGCCGCCCAATTCCCTGTCGATCATACCGTCAATGCCATTGGCGAGTGTCGCCAGCGTGTCGCGGTCGAGCACGGCCTTGGCATGGGCGCCGGCCAGCCGCGCCTCGACATGATTGGTCAAGCCGTCGGCGCTCTGGTTGAGGCTTGGCCGCTTGTCGCGCCAGGCCTTGTCGACCGCTTCCATCACCTGGATGAAGCCTGGGCGGCCGTAGCGCGCCTCGCGCGGGAAATAGGTGCCGCCCCAGAACGGCTTGCCGTCCGGGGTCAGGAACATGGTCAGCGGCCAGCCGCCCTGCTCGCCCATCGAAGACAGCGCGGCCATGTAGATCTGGTCGATGTCCGGCCGCTCCTCGCGGTCGACCTTGATATTGACGAAGAGACGGTTCATGACGGCGGCGACGTCGTCGTTCTCGAAGCTCTCATGCGCCATGACGTGGCACCAGTGGCAGGCGGCATAGCCGACGGAGAGCAGGATCGGCCGCTCCAGGGCCTTGGCTTCGGCAAGTGCCGCGGGCGACCAGGCCCGCCAATGCACCGGATTGCCGCTATGCTGCTGCAGATAGGGGCTGGCTTCTTCGGCAAGCAGGTTTTGCGCGGGCAATGTCACGGGCAACTCGGCGGAAAAGGGATTGAACAGGCATAGCTAGGGCGCTTCATGAGAGCGGGCAAATGATTTCAGGCGATTCCATTGTTGCTCTTTCCAGCGGCCGCCTGCCCGCCGGCATCGCCGTGATCCGCATTTCGGGCGCGCAGACTCGATTCGTAGTCGAAACGATTGCCGGTACTATGGTTAAGGACCGCATCGCGACGCTGCGCAAGCTCCGCGCACCAGATGGAACCTTGCTCGATACCGGGTTGATTGTCTTCTTCCCCGCTCCCCACAGCTTTACCGGCGAGGATGTCGCCGAGTTCCATGTTCATGGCGGCCGCGCCGTCGCCGCTAAAATGCTGGAGACGATCACGGGGCTTGACGGCGTCAGGCATGCCGAGCCCGGCGAATTCACCCGGCGCGCGTTTCTCAATGGCAAGGTCGACCTGGTCGAGACCGAGGCGCTGGCCGATCTCGTTAACGCCGAGACCGAGGCACAGCGGCGCTTTGCGGTGCGGAATGCCGAGGGCGCGCAGAGCGAGCTCTATCTTGGCTGGCGCCGGCGGCTCATCCACGCCCGGGCGATGATCGAGGCCGAGATCGACTTTGCCGATGAGGATGATGTACCCGGTTCGGTGGCCGAGGCGGTGTGTTCGGATGTCGGGGCAATGATTGACGAGATCGGCCATCATGTCGAAGGGTTCCGGGCCGCCGAGATCATTCGCGATGGGTTCGAAGTCGTTATCCTCGGCGCGCCGAATGCCGGAAAATCCAGCCTGTTCAACGCACTGGCCCGGCGCGAGGCGGCGATCGTCACCGATGAGCCCGGCACGACCCGCGATCTGCTTGAAGTGGTGCTGGATCTCCAGGGGATGCGGGTAAGGGTGACCGACACGGCTGGTCTGCGCGAGGCGCCGGGCAAGGTTGAGGCGATCGGCATAGAGAAGGCGCGCGCAAAGGCGCATGGCGCCGACCTTCTGCTGGTGCTGGAGGACATGGCCAATCCGGTCTCAGTCGGCGCGATACCAACCAATGCCCCAGTGTTAAAGATTGGAACAAAAGCCGATCTGATCCTGCCGCTGTCGCCGGCCGCAGCTTACGATGCGGCTATTTCGGTCCTGAATGGCAGCGGTGTGTCGGAATTGCTGGAAGAGATCGGGCGCCGCGCCGCGGCGGAAATCGGGCAGGCTGGCGATATCCTGCCGTCGCGGCTGCGGCATGTCGAACTTCTCAACGAGACGAAACGCTTTCTGCTTGCGGCCCTGACCGAGGATGGGCGCGGGCAGGAGCTGCGTGCGGAGGATTTGCGCCTGGCGGCGGACCGGCTCGGGCGAATCGTCGGATCGGTGGACGTCGAGGATCTACTGGATGTCATTTTTTCGCAGTTCTGCATCGGGAAGTGACTCACGTGAAACAGTGCGACAGCAGGCCCCGAGGTGATTCACGTGAAACATGCGGTCTCGTCATCCTAGGGCGAAGTGACGCGAAGCGGAGCGCAGACCCTAGGATCCATGCCGTCACCTCCGAGAGAGACAGCGGTCCAGAATGGCCTGTACCGCACCCTCGCCCGATTGGATTGATCGAAGGAGAAGCACTCGATCCGGACAGGCCATCGCCTGCCATCGATGTCACGGCATGGATTCTAGGGCCTGTGCTGCGTCGCTTCGCTCCTTGCTTCGCCCTAGGATGACGAAGTTCAGGAGTTGCCGCGTCGTTTGCATTGTTTCACGTGAAACGACTCTGCTCTGCGTCCTTGACAGCAGCTCCTCTCGGGCACATGTGTCGACCACTCTGAAACTGGAACACTGGAATGACCGATCACTATGATGTGGTTGTGGTGGGCGGCGGCCACGCGGGTTGCGAGGCGGCCAGTGCGGCCGCGCGCGTCGGTGCGCGGACTGCCCTGGTGACGCTGCGCTTCGACACGATCGGCGTCATGTCCTGCAATCCGGCGATCGGCGGCCTTGGCAAGGGGCATCTGGTGCGCGAGATCGATGCCATGGACGGGCTGATGGGGCGCGTCGCCGATGCGGCCGGCATCCAGTTCCGCTTGCTCAACCGCCGCAAGGGGCCGGCGGTGCGCGGGCCGCGGACGCAAGCCGACAGGAAGCTCTATCGCCTTGCCATGCAAGCAGCGATTCGGCAGCAGAACGATCTGGACGTGGTCGAGGGCGAGGTTCTGGATTTCAAGATTGACGATGGGCAGATCATCGCCGTTCTTCTCGCAGATGGCAGGCGCCTTGCCTGCGGCGCCGTGGTGCTGACCACCGGAACCTTCCTGCGCGGCCTTATCCATATCGGCGAGAAGAAGATCGTCGCCGGCCGCATGAACGAACAGGCCAGTCTTGGTCTGTCGGCGACGATGAGCCGTGCGGGCTTTAGGCTTGGACGGTTGAAGACTGGCACGCCGCCCCGGCTTGACGGCCGCACCATCGACTGGGCCTCGTTGGAGAGCCAGGCGGCGGATGAAGATCCCGTGCCGTTCTCTCTGATGACTGACGCTATCCAGAACCCGCAGATCCATTGTGGCATCACGCGTACGACGGCGGCCACGCATGAGCTGATCCGCGCCAATCTCGGCCGCTCCGCCATGTATTCCGGCTCGATCGAAGGTGTGGGGCCGCGCTACTGCCCGTCCATCGAGGACAAGATCGTCAAGTTCGGTGACCGCGAGGGTCATCAGATCTTCCTCGAACCCGAGGGGCTGGACGACGATACCGTTTACCCCAACGGCATTTCGACCTCCCTGCCGCAGGATGTGCAGCTCGACATATTGAAGACCATCCCCGGCCTGGAACGGGCGACCATGCTGCAGCCCGGCTACGCCATCGAATACGACCATGTCGATCCGCGCGAATTGTTTCCGACCCTGGAAACGAAGCGGATCGGCGGTCTTTTCCTGGCCGGGCAGATCAATGGCACAACGGGTTATGAAGAGGCTGGCGCCCAAGGCTTGCTGGCCGGCCTGAATGCCGCCCGCAAGGCGTCGGCAACAGAGAAAATCGTGCTCAGCCGTACCGAGGCCTATATCGGGGTGATGATCGACGATCTGACCAGCCGCGGCATCAGCGAACCCTACCGCATGTTCACCTCACGGGCCGAGTTCCGGCTGTCGCTCAGGGCCGACAATGCCGATGAGCGGCTGACACCGCTGGCGACGAAGCTCGGGATCGCTTCGCGGGAACGTACGCAGCGGTTCAACAGGGTTCAGCGGGATCTGGACAAGGCGCGGGTGCTCGCGCAGGGCATCACCATGACGCCCAACGAGGCGGCGCGCCATGGGTTGGAGATCAACAAGGATGGCGTGCGCCGCTCGGCCTATGAATTGCTGGCCTACCCCGGTGTCGATATCGCCTGGCTGGCACGAATCGCGCCGGAGTTCAGCGCCATCGACGCCAAGACGGCGGAGCGCCTTGAAACGGAAGCGAAATATTCCGTTTACCTTGACCGCCAGCAAGCCGACGTCACGCAGATCAGGCATGAGGAGAGCCGGCTGATCCCGGCTTCGCTCGATTTCAACGCAGTCCCGGGCCTGTCCAACGAGCTGAAGCAGAAGATGCTGACGCGCCAGCCGCGCTCGATTGCCGATGCGCAGCGCATGGAGGGCATGACACCGGCGGCGCTGGCTATTATTGTCGCGCATGTCCGCAACGCTGAGGCGGCCCTACAAAAGAATGCGCAAAGGGATGTTGCGTGAGCGCTGCGTCCTGGGCGAGCCTGCAAGAGGCAGCCGGCCCGGTTTCACGTGAAACATTCGATCGTCTGGTCGAGTTCGAACAGGTTTTCCAGAAGTGGAACCGCAGCATAAATCTTGCCGCGCCGTCGACGCTGGATGATGTCTGGGGCCGTCACATCCTCGACAGCGCGCAACTGGCACGAATCGAACCTGCGGCCAGGCGTTGGGTCGATCTCGGTTCCGGCGGCGGCTTTCCGGGCCTGGTCATGGCCTTTCTGCTTGCCGAACGCGACGGCGCCAGCATCGATCTCGTTGAAAGCAATCGGAAAAAAGCGTCGTTCCTGCAAGCGGTCGTCGGCCAGTTCAAGCTGCCGGCGCGGGTCGTCGCGCGGCGCATCGACCATAGCTATCTGATTGTTTCTGCTCCAGAAATCGTTACCGCCCGAGCGCTTGCGTCGCTGCCGGACCTGCTCAACCTGTCGGCCCCCTGGCTGACCAGGGGGGGTCGCGCGCTGTTCCACAAAGGCCGGGATTACCGCGCCGAAGTGGCAGAAAGCACTCAACGATGGTCCTTCGATCTGGTAGAACATGCCAGCGTGACCGACGCCCAAGGCGTCATCCTCGAATTGTCTGGCTTGCGACCCCGCTGACTTGTTCCCTTTTACTGGCGACCTCGGAATGAATTTCTGGCATAGACCCATGATGAAGAACGGCCCTCGAATCATCACCGTAGCCAACCAGAAGGGCGGCGTCGGCAAGACGACGACCGCCATCAATCTGGCCACGGCGCTGGCGGCGATCGGCGAAAAGGTGCTGATCGTCGACCTCGATCCGCAAGGCAATGCCTCGACGGGCCTTGGCATCGACCGCAAGGACCGCACCGTCTCGTCCTATGACGTGCTGACCGGAGAGCTGGATCTGGAAGCAGCGGCGATCCCGACCGCGGTGCCCGGCCTGTCGATCGTGCCGTCGACGCTCGACCTGCTCGGCATCGAGATGGAGATCGCTTCCGCGCCCGACCGCGTGCTCAAGCTGCGCAATGCGCTGCGTGCCGCCAGCGAGCGTGGCGCGCCCTTCGGCTATGTGCTTATAGACTGTCCGCCGTCGCTCAATCTTTTGACTTTGAATTCAATGGCGGCAGCCGATTCTGTTCTTGTTCCGCTGCAATGCGAGTTCTTTGCGCTCGAAGGCCTGAGCCAATTGCTGGAAACCGTCGAGCAGGTGCGGCGAACGATCAATCCCGAATTGATTATCCAGGGCATCGTGCTGACCATGTATGACGGCCGCAACAATCTCGCCAATCAGGTGGTGCAGGATGTGCGGGCGCATATGGGCGACAAGGTCTACGAGACCATTATTCCGCGCAATGTCCGCGTTTCCGAGGCGCCGTCCTACGGCAAACCGGCGATCCTTTACGACCTCAAATGCTCGGGCAGCCAGGCCTATCTGCAGCTTGCCTCCGAAGTGATCCGCCGCGAGCGCAAATTGCGCGCCGCGTAAGGCATTCCGCCCTGATTTTGGGACGCAATATTAACTAGAAGCCGATTCGATACCGAAACGATCTGGACGGATGATGAGTGAAGACCTTTCGAGAAAAAGACTGGGGCGGGGACTGGCGGCGCTGATCGGCGAAATCGATCGCCCGGCAGCAGCAGTGGAAAAGCCGGGCATGGGCGCCGACGGCAAGGTGCCGATCGAGTTCGTCAGCCCCAATCCGAAGAACCCGCGCCGGCATTTCGGCGATGCCGAACTGACCGATCTCGCGCAGTCGATTCGCGAGCATGGCGTGGTGCAGCCGGTGGTGGCGCGGCCCTCGCCGTCGCAGCCCGGCCGTTACGAGATCATCGCCGGCGAGCGGCGCTGGCGCGCCGCACAGCGCGCCGGCCTGAGCGAGATCCCGATCATCGTGCGCGACGTGAACGATCGCACCGCGCTGGAACTGGCGATCATCGAAAACGTCCAGCGCGCCGACCTCAATCCGGTCGAAGAGGCGCAGGGCTATCAGCAATTGATCGACGACCATGGTTATACCCAGGCCGATCTCGGCAATGTCATTGGCAAGAGCCGCAGCCATGTCGCCAACACGCTCAGGCTGTTGAAGCTGCCCGAGGTGATCCGCGACATGCTGGTCGAGGGCGCGCTGTCGGCCGGCCACGCCCGCACGCTGGTGACATCAGAGGATCCGGCCGGCCTTGCCAAACGGATCGTCGAAGACGGGCTCTCGGTGCGCCAGGCCGAAGCGCTGGCGCAGATGCCGACCGGCGCGAAAGCCGCGCCAAAGAAGGCCGAACCGGTGCAGAAGGATGCCGACACGCTGGCGTTGGAGAAGCTGATGACCGACACGACCGGCATGATCGTCACGATCGAGCACAAGGGGAAGGGTGGGGTGCTCCACGTCTCCTACCGGACGCTGGAGCAGCTCGACGAGCTTTGTCGGCGGTTGAAACAAGAGCGGTAGGCTGCTGAAACGGTACTATATTTAGCCGGCAAATTAAGTTCTGGCTTAAGCTTAAGAGGAAGGGCCGGCACTTGTGTCGGCCCTTCCTTTTCGTGGCGTTGGCAATTGGCGAAATCGGTGCGGCCGCGAATCTCCCCCCTCGAGGGGGGAGATGGCCGGCAGGCCAGAAGGCGTCGCCGAGCGTCGAGCGCCCAACCTCCATTCGTTGCAGGAGGCGAGCCCGGTCGGACCGACCCCTCTGTCGCCTTTGGCGATATCTCCCCTCAAGGGGGGAGATCATCCTCGCTGAGCCAGCCTTGCGCTCTCCACCGCGATGCCGAGCAGCGCCTGGCGCGCCAGCGCGACCGACAGATCCGGCCGTCGCCGGGTCTGCAGCACGGCGGTCTGCAGGCGGTTGAGCGCGCGGCCGAGCGCCTCGCTGTTCCAGCGTTCGAGCGCTCTTTCAACCAGCTTGCGGCGCGAGAAAAAAACCGGCGGGCGGGCCGTGGCCACGACCGAGGCGGCGTTGCGGCCGCCGGAATCCATCTGGCCGCGCATGGCTTGCATCGCCTGCAACTGCCGCATCGCCGACGACAGCACCAGGAAAGGCTGGCCGCCGGACTGGCAATGGCGGGTGAAGGCGGTGTCGAAGTCAGCGATCTTGCCTTCGAGCAAGGCGTCGACGGCATCGTCGAAGGAGGCGCCGGAGACATCGCCCGACATCGCCCGGACATCGTCGAGGCTGATCTCTTTCTGGCCATGGGCAAAGAGCACCAGCTTCTCGATCTCGCCGCGCGAGGCCAGCCGGTCGCCGCCGAGATTGCGGCGCAGAGCCTGCCTTGCGTCGAGCGCCATCGACATGCCGGCCTTGCGCAATTCGTCGTCGATGACCCCGTCGATGTCCCGTGCCTCGTCGGCATAGCAAGGCAGCGCCATGGCGCTGTCGGCCGCCTCGACGATTGAGCGCAGGCCGACGCCCTTCTTCAGGTCGCCGGCCTCGATGAGAATGATCGCGTCGCGCGCGGGCTCCGTGACAAGCGCCTTGACGTCTTCGGCCAGCGCCTTCTGGCCGCTGGCATTGCGCACCCATAACAGGCGGCGATCCGAAAACATCGGCACGGTGCGGGCCTCGTCGAGCAGGCGGCCCTCGTCGCGGTCGATCTCCGAGCCGTCGAGCCTGACCACCGAGAACGGATCGTCGAGCGGCAGGCCGGTCTTTTCAGCAAAGGCCTTGGCGCGCTCGGCGACCAACCCGCGATCGGGACCGTAGATGAGGACGATCGAGACGCGCGGATCGGGCTTCGCCAGCCAGGAATCGACCTCGTAAGCTTTCTTCTGTGCCATGGGGGATGGTTAGCATGGTGTGGAGGCGGGGTGAATGGAGGAGAGCGTGATCTTCCCCCTTGTGGGGGAGATGTCCGGCAGGACAGAGGGGGGCGCTGTCCCGCCGACCTCTCAACGATTGCGATGACGCCCTCAGGCAATGCTCGCGGCTGGTTGCAGGTGAACAAGGTTGGCGTTCCTTCACGCCCCCCTCTGCCCTGCCGGGCATCTCCCCCACAAGGGGGGAGATTGGCAGCTCCGGCCGCCCAACAGCCGCCAATTGTCTTATCTGGCGGGAAGCCCGGCGCAATCTTATGTCAAGTTGCGCCTCCCGGTGGAAGTTAGACAGGAAATTACGGGCACTTGTCTTCATTTTACGTCACTGAAGAGGGGTCTCGTCGGGCTGACGCTATCCGGCGGCATTTCGATCGAAGCATGCCAACGAATTGGCACTGGTCTGGCGGTGTGCGAAGATCGGGCAACAGTGGAGGACGAAGGTCATGGCCGATGCTGGAATGTTGCGCTTCCATGTGCCGGAACCGGAAGTGCGGCCGGGCGGAACGCCGGATTTCTCCAATGTGACGATACCCAAGGCCGGCTCGGTGCCGCGCCCGGAAATCGATGTCGATCCGCGCACCATCCGCGACATGGCGTTTTCGATCATCCGTGTCTTGAACCGCAATGGCGAGGCGGTCGGGCCGTGGGCCGGACTGCTTTCCGATGACGAGCTGCTGAAGGGGTTGCGCCACATGATGACGCTGCGCAGCTTCGACGCGCGCATGCAGATGGCGCAGCGCCAGGGCAAGACCTCTTTCTACATGCAGCATCTCGGCGAAGAGGCGGTAAGCTGCGCCTTCCGCAAGGCGCTGACCCCCGGCGACATGAATTTTCCGACCTATCGGCAGGCCGGCCTGCTCATCGCTGACGGCTATCCGATGGTCACGATGATGAACCAGATCTATTCGAACGAGGCCGATCCGCTGAAGGGAAGGCAATTGCCGATCATGTATTCGTCGAAGGAGCATGGCTTCTTCTCGATCTCCGGCAATCTGGCAACGCAGTATATCCAGGCGGTCGGCTGGGCGATGGCTTCGGCGATCTCCAATGATTCGCGTATCGCCGCCGCCTGGATCGGCGACGGTTCGACGGCCGAATCCGACTTCCATGCAGCACTTGTGTTCGCCTCGACCTACAAGGCACCGGTCGTGCTCAACGTGGTCAACAATCAGTGGGCGATCTCGACCTTCCAGGGCATTGCGCGTGGCGGCTCCGGCACCTTCGCCGCGCGCGGCCTCGGCTTCGGCATCCCCTCGCTGCGGGTCGACGGCAATGATTATCTCGCCGTGCATGCGGTGGCCAAATGGGCCGCGGAGCGGGCGCGCAGCAATCTCGGGCCGACGCTGGTCGAATATGTCACCTACCGCGTCGGTGCGCATTCGAGCTCCGACGATCCATCGGCCTACCGGCCGAAGGCCGAATCCGACGCCTGGCCGCTCGGCGACCCGATCGTCAGGCTGAAGAACCACCTCATCCAGCGCGGCGTCTGGTCGGACGAGCGCCACGCCCAGGCCGAAGCGGAAATCCTCGAGACGGTGATTGCGGCGCAAAAGGAGGCCGAGAGCCACGGCACGCTGCATGCCGGCGGCAAGCCGTCGACGCGCGACATGTTCGAAGGCGTCTATGCCGAAATGCCGCCGCATCTCAGGCGCCAGCGCCAGCAGGCAGGGGTCTGACCATGCCAAGACGGACCATGATCGAGGCGATCCGCGACGCCATGGACGTGTCGATGGCGCGTGACGAGCGCGTCATCGTGTTCGGCGAGGATGTCGGCTTTTTCGGCGGCGTCTTCCGCTGCACGCAGGGCCTGCAGGCGAAATACGGCAAGAGCCGCTGCTTCGACGCGCCGATCAGCGAGGCCGGCATTGTCGGCTCAGCCATCGGCATGGCGGCCTACGGCCTGAAGCCTTGCGTCGAGGTACAGTTTGCCGACTATGTTTATCCCGCCTACGATCAGATCGTCTCGGAGGCGGCGCGGCTGCGCTACCGCTCGAACGGCGATTTCACCTGCCCGATCGTGGTGCGCATGCCGACCGGCGGCGGGATCTTCGGCGGCCAGACGCACAGCCAGAGCCCGGAGGCGCTGTTCACCCATGTCTCCGGCCTGAAGGTCGTCGTGCCGTCCAATCCGCACGACGCCAAAGGCCTGTTGATCGCGGCGATCGAGGATCCCGACCCGGTGATCTTCCTGGAGCCGAAGCGGCTCTATAACGGTCCCTTCGACGGCCACCACGACCGCCCGGTAACGCCATGGTCCAAGCATGAACTCGGCGAGGTCGCCGACGGCCATTACACGGTCCCGCTCGGCAAGGCCGTCATCCGGCGGCCGGGCGCTGCCGTCACCGTGCTTGCCTATGGCACCATGGTCTATGTTGCCGAGGCCGCCGCCGCCGAAACCGGCATCGATGCGGAGATCATCGATCTGAGAACACTGCTGCCGCTCGATCTCGACGCAATAGTCGCCTCGGTGAAGAAAACGGGGCGCTGTGTGGTGGTGCATGAGGCGACGCTGACCTCCGGCTTCGGCGCCGAGCTGTCGGCGCTGGTGCAGGAGAGTTGTTTCTATCATCTCGAAGCACCGGTGGCTCGCGTCGCCGGCTGGGACACGCCCTATCCGCATGCGCAGGAATGGGACTATTTCCCTGGGCCCGCGCGGGTTGGCCGCGCTCTGCTTGAAACCATGGGAGCTTAAGATGGGCGAACACATCATCAAGCTGCCGGATGTCGGCGAAGGCGTCGCCGAGGCGGAACTGGTCGAGTGGCACGTCAAGGTCGGCGATCTCGTGCGCGAGGACGCCGTGCTTGCCGCCGTCATGACCGACAAGGCGACGGTCGAAATCCCCTCGCCGGTCGATGGTGAGGTCCTGTGGCTGGGTGCGGAGATCGGCGACACGGTGGCGATCGGCTCGCCGATCGTGCGGCTGAAAGTGGCGGGTGAGGGCAATGTCAAGGCCGGGAGCGAGCCGGCGGAAGAGGGCGTCCGAGCGGAGCCTCCGGCGAAGCTGGCAACGCCGAAACCCGAAGCCGTGCCGGCAACTGCGAAACCGGCGCCAAAGGCCGAAGAGGCAAAGGCGAAACCATCTCCTTCCATTGCGAACAGCGCGGCGCGGCCGTCCGTCTCCGGCGCGCCGCGTCCCGAGGGCGAAAAGCCGCTGGCCTCGCCCGCCATCCGGCTGAGGGCCAAGGAGGCCGGCATCGATCTCAGGCAGATCGCCGGCAGCGGCCCGGCCGGGCGCATAAGCCATGAGGACATCGACGCCTTCCTGGCGCGGGGACCGCAGGTCGCCAGGACATCCGGCCTCGCCCGCAACGAGACGATAGAAGACATCAAAGTGATCGGGCTCCGGCGCAAGATCGCCGAGAAGATGGCGCTCGCCAAATCGCGCATTCCGCACATCACCTATGTCGAGGAGATCGACGTCACCGCGCTGGAGGAACTGCGCGCCGCGCTCAACAAGGAGAAACGTCCGGCCGGCGCGGAAAGGCCGAAGCTGACGCTGCTGCCGTTCCTGATGCGGGCCATGGTCAAGGCGATCGCCGACCAGCCCCAGCTCAACGCGCTGTTCGACGACGAGGCCGGCATCATCCACCAGCATGGCGGCGTCCATATCGGCATTGCCGCGCAGACGCCATCGGGGCTGGTGGTGCCGGTGGTCAGGCATGCCGAGGCGCGCGACATCTGGGATTGCGCCGCCGAGCTCAACCGGCTGGCCGAGGCCGCCAAATCCGGCACCGCGACGCGCGACGAGCTGTCCGGCTCGACCATCACCATCACCTCGCTCGGCGCCATGGGCGGCGTGGCGACGACGCCGGTCATCAACCACCCGGAAGTGGCGATCGTCGGCGTCAACAAGATGATGGTGCGGCCGCTGTGGGACGGCACGCAGTTCATCCCGCGCAAGATGATGAACCTGTCGTCGAGCTTCGACCATCGCGTGATCGACGGTTGGGACGCTGCGGTGTTCATCCAGCGCATCAAGACGCTGCTGGAGACGCCGGCGATGATTTTCGTGGATTAGGGGAACGATCGAAATGATGGCGGGACAGCGCCCCCCTCTGCCTTGCCAGGCATCTCCCCCACAAGGGGGGAGATCGGACGTCACGCCGGCCTTCGCCGATCTTCACCGTTGGAGCAGTGAGCGGAGCGCCGAAGCTGCCAATCTCCCCCCATGTGGGGGAGATGTCCGGCAGGACAGAGGGGGGCGCGAAGGATCGCTACAGAACGTTCCTTCGGATCTAGTGCGGCGACGAGTTAGGGTCACACCATGAAAGAAATCTCCTGCAAGCTGCTCGTTATCGGTGCCGGCCCCGGCGGCTATGTCTGCGCCATCCGCGCCGGCCAGCTTGGCATAGATACGGTTATCGTCGAGTTCGGCAAACCGGGCGGCACTTGTCTCAATGTCGGCTGCATCCCGTCAAAGGCGCTTATCCATGCGGCCGAAGAGTTCGAGAAAGCGTCGCACATGGCCGGCGGCAAGAGCCTGCTCGGCATTTCAATCGCAACACTATCCATTGATCTCGAAACGACCGTTGCCTGGAAGGACGGCATTGTTAGCCGACTGAACAGCGGCGTCGCCGGCCTGCTGAAGAAAGCCGGGGTCAAGACCGTGCACGGCTGGGCGAAATTCCGAGACGGCAAGACCGTCGAGGTCGAGACGGAGACCGGCATGCAAGTCGTCCGCGCCGAGACGGTGGTGATCGCCACCGGCTCGGCGTCGGTCGAGCTGCCGTCGCTGCCGTTCGGTGGGCGGGTGATCTCGTCCACCGAAGCGCTGGCGCTGAGCGAAGTGCCGGAAAGGCTTGCCGTTGTCGGCGGCGGCTATATCGGGCTCGAGCTCGGCATTGCCTTCGCCAAGATGGGCGCCAGCGTGACCGTGGTCGAGGCGTTGCCACGCGTGCTGGCGCAATATGATGCCGAGCTGACCCGGCCAGTCGTGAAGCGGCTCACTGACCTCGGTATCGAGGTGCTTGTGGGCGCCAAGGCCAAGGGGTTGTCGACCAAGGGCGACGCGCTGCTGGTCGAGACGAAGGACGGCAAGAATACCAAGATCGCTGCCGACAGGATTCTGGTCACCGTCGGGCGCAAGCCAGTGACCGAAGGCTGGGGGCTCGAGCAGATCGACCTCGACATGGCAGGCAAATTCATCCGCATCGACGATCAGTGCCGCACCTCGATGCGCGGCGTCTTCGCCATCGGCGACGTCACCGGCGAGCCGATGCTGGCGCATCGGGCGATGGCGCAAGGCGAAATGGTCGCCGAGATCGTCGCCGGCCACAAAAGAAGCTGGGACAAGCGCTCAATCCCCGCCATCTGCTTCACCGATCCCGAGCTGGTCACCGCAGGCCTGTCGCCGGAGAAGGCGAAGGCGCTGGGCGGCGAGATCAAGGTCGGCCAGTTCCCGTTCGCCGCCAATGGCCGGGCGATGACGAAGCTGGGCGAGGAAGGGTTCGTTCGCGTCGTTGCCCGCGCCGACAACCACCTGGTGCTCGGCATCCAGGCGGTCGGGCAAGGTGTTTCGGAGCTGTCGGCGGCCTTTGGCCTAGCGCTGGAAATGGGGGCGCGGCTGGAAGACATCGCCGGCACCATCCACGCTCATCCGACGCAGGGTGAGGGTTTTCAGGAAGCGGCGCTGAAGGCGCTGGGGCACGCGCTGCATATCTAGGGATGGCGGTGTGATGGTGGGTGCCGCCCTCGGAGCGCGTGATCTCCCCCTTGAGGGGAGATAGCCGGCAGGCCAGAGGGGGTCGGTTCGACTGGACGCGACCTCCCTTGCGACAGATGGAGGTTGGCGCTCTACGCGAGGCGACCCCCTCTGTCGCCTTCGGCGACATCTCCCCCTCAAGGGGGGAGATAGGCGCTCAACTCGCCAGCCGGCTAACCATCTCGTGCTGCGCGTAGGCATTCCCAAAACGGTTGGCGAGGAAGGCGTCGAGCGCGATGTCCTCCTGCCTGATGAAGCCGGTCGCCGGCAGGCTGCCATCGGCCAGCATGTCGAGCACGGCGCAGATGGCGGAGGCCGTGGTGATCTGGATGGCGCTGCGCACGGTCTCACCGACGCGCTTCGAATAGATCTTGTTGGCGTAGGTCTCCTGCAGCAGGCGGCCGTTCTTCAGGCCGCTGACGGTGACGAAGACGATGACCACGTCCTGCAGCGTTGCCGGCAGGGCGCTTTCGAAAATGTCCTTCAGCACGTCGCGGCGGTGGCGCAGGCCGAGATCGTTGAGCAGCGCCTTCATGATCGCGGCATGGCCGGGGTAGCGGATGGTGCGGTAGTTCAGCGTGCGCACTTTGCCCTTCAGCGTCTCGGCCAAAGTACCCAACCCACCCGAGGTGTTGAAGGCCTCATAGGTGACGCCGTCGAGCGAGAATTCCTCGCGCTCCTCCAGCGGCGGCACTTCCACCAGCTCGCCTTCGACGATCGCCTCGCAAGGCTCGCAATACTCGTTGATGACGCCGTCGGTGCTCCAGGTCAGATTGTAGTTCAGCGCGTTGGACGGATATTGCGGCAGCGCGCCGACCCGCATGCGCACGCTCTCCAGCGTGTCGAAGCGGCTGGCGAGATCGTTGGCGACGATCGAGATGAAGCCCGGCGCCAGCCCGCATTGCGGGATGAAGGCGGTTTTGGCCGAACGGGCCAGCTCCTTGACGCGCCTGGTGGCGGCGACATCCTCGGTCAGGTCGAGATAGTGGACGCCGGCGGTTGCCGCAGCCTCGGCGATGCGCGTGGTCAGATGGAAGGGTGCAGCACTCAGCACCGCGAAACTGCCGGCGAGCGCCATTTCGAGGGCGCCGGCCTCCGCTATGTCGAGTTCCAGCGTTGCAACACTGGCCGGCAGTTCGGCCTGCCCAAGCTGCGCCACTGAACGATCGACAAGGGTGACATGATAGTCGCCGGTCGCGGCAAGCATGCCGGCGATGGTCGAGCCGATTTTGCCGGCGCCAACGATTACGATTTTCTTCATGACGGTTCCCTCGCCCAGACTTGGTTGAGCGCACAGAATCGCAGCTTGCCTGTCGAAAGGAAGCGTGGAATTGTTCGAAACGAAGTCACGAAATGGTCGATATGCCGACGGGGTTGGTCGAAATGCTCAGCGATGCCGAACAAGCTCTTCTCTCCCTCTTGCGCGACAATGCGCGGGCCTCAACGGCGGAACTGGCCCGGCGGCTCGGCGTGTCGCGCACCACCGTGCAGAGCCGGCTCGAGCGGCTCGAGCAGCGCGGCATCATCGCCGGCTATGGGGTGAGGCTTTCGCCGGATTATGAACGCGGCCTGGTGCGGGCGCATGTGCTGCTCACGGTCACGCCCAAGCTTGCCGACAAGGTGGTGCGCGCGCTGCAGGCGCTGCCGCCGGTGCGCACGCTGCATTCGGTCAGCGGCAATTTCGACATGATTGTCATCGTCGACGCGCCGTCGATCAGGGATCTCGACACGCTGCTCGACGAAATCGGCGCGATGGACGGGGTGGAGCGGACTTCGTCCTCGATCATTCTGTCGACGCGGATCGATCGGTGAGGGGGCACGGCGTCGCCATTCTCCAGCGCTGGTGGTTAGCGCCGACCACCATGGCTTCGTCATCCTAGGGCGGAGCGAACGCGAAGCGGAGCGCAGACCCTGGGATCCATCCCGTGACCTCGGCCGAAGAATGCAGCGGTTCCGAATGGCGCCTTTATCCGCTGCGACGAGCACTCGGTTCTGGCCCGCCGGAGCACTACCGCTAGGCTGCGGCATGGATCCTAGGGTCTGCGCCGCGTCGCTACGCTCCTTGCTTCGCCCTAGGATGACGAAGAGGGAGGTTTTCGGCCAATCTCACAAGGCTGCGACTTGCCCAAGGGAACTATCGCCGACCTTGACTGAGGATAAGACCTACTGCGCGGCGTTCTTCAGCCAGTCGTCGACGCTCTGCTTCAGGCTGTCGATGCGCGCCGTATAGTGGCTTTGCAGGCACTGGACGTTCGGCCCGCATTTCGTGCGGCCATCGAGGAACGTTTTGGCGTCGTCGTCGATCTGCTGGCGCCCGCTCATCCCCCAATCCAGCCTTTGCTGGACGTGCCAGTAGGCGCCCATTTCGCTGTCGAGCGCCGACAGCACGATGCTTTGACAGATGGCGATCTCGTCGGGCGCACTTGCCTTGGCGCAGTCGAAGCTTGCCGCCTGCCCGCCGCCGCTCGCAGCCATCAGGACGAGGGCCGCCAGCGCCATGCTTGTCTTCATCGGGATGTCCTCGCTGGATGCCTTGTTTCGGGCGACCTGGCGGACAATCGGGGACATGTCCGGCGACGTAAAGGGCAATGCCGCGACATCGTAAACAATGTACGACAAAGCGAAATGGCATACGAATTTTGGCCACGGAAGGAGGCCCGTTTGGCTGAAAAATTACGGGGTGGCCAACGTTCATTCGAAAACTTCAGCGGGGTGGTTTACTACTAACATGTTAGTGTGATAGTGCTGACCACGAGCTTCCTTTCGGAGATTGCCCGGTGACATCACGCTTTGGTCTTTCGGCCGCCCTCGCCACGCCTTTCGATGCCTCCGGGCAGATCATCATGTCCGCGATGGTCGCGCAGGCGCGCAAATGCCTGGCCGCTGGCTGCGGCAGCGTGACGCTTTTTGGCACCACCGGCGAAGGCGCGTCGGTGGGTACGCAGGAACGGCGGTCCGTCACCGAGGCTATGCTGGCCGCCGGCATCGCGCCAAACCAGCTCGTTGCCGGGGTGCTGGTGGATGCTGTCGAAGATGCCGCCGGGCAGGCGCGCGACGCCTTGCGGCGCGGCGCCCGCAACATCCTTCTGGCGCCGCCGAGCTATTTCAAGAATGTCGGCGACGACGGCCTGTTCGGCTGGTTCTCGGCGGTGTTCGCAGCACTCGGGCCGCTCGGCCGCGACGTGCTCGTCTACAACATCCCATCCGTTACCATGGTGAAGCTGTCGCTCGACCTGATCGGCCGGCTGCGCGCCGCCTTTCCGGGCGTGGTGGCTGGGGTCAAGGATTCCAGCGGCGACTGGGATTACAGCCAGGCGCTGCTTGGCGCCCATGGCGACCTGGTGGTCCTGATCGGCGACGAAAGGCATCTGGCGCAAGCGGTGAGGATTGGCGCCCAGGGCGCGATCTCCGGCATGGCCAATTTCGTAACCAGCGAAATCCGTGCCATGGCCGAGGACGGGCGTGACGATGCCCGCGTCGAGAACTTCGTGCTTGAATTGCTCAAATACCCGGTCACGGCCGCGGTGAAGGTCATGGTGGCGCGCGAGACCGGCGACGAACGCTGGCTGGCGGTCCGTCCGCCGCTGGAACCGATCGCTTCGCCGGGGCAGCGACAGCTTGCTGCGGCCTATGACAGGCTGTTTGCAAAAGAGCCGGTCTGACCGGCAACAAGGAAGAAACGCGCTGAAATGGACGACAGCAGCGAACCAGCAACCCTTAGGGAAAAAGCTTATGCCAGCTTCACCCGGCATTTGCTGGCCCGTGATCTCAGGCCGGGACAGTTCGTGTCGCAGCGCGAACTGGTCGCCTTTACCGGGCTGCCGCTTGGCGCCATCCGCGAAATCGTGCCGCGCCTCGAGGCCGAGGGTCTTCTGACAACGATCCCGCAGCGCGGCATGCAGATCGCGCATATCGACATCAGCCTGATCCGCGAGGCTTTCCAGTTCCGCCTGTTCATGGAGCGCGAAGCGGTCGCGCTGTTCACCACCAGCGCGTCCGACGCCGAGCTTGCCCGCCTGCGGCGTGAACATGAGGACATGCTGGCCCAGGCGCAGGCCGAAACGCCGACACCGGAAATGGAAGCCAAGGCCCAGAATATCGACTGGGCCATGCACGACACCTTCATCGATGCGCTCGGCAACGAGATCATCGCCAAGGCCTATCTGGTCAATTCGGTGAAGATCCGGCTGATTCACCAGGAGCGTTTTCGCATCGACGGCCGCGTCGTGCCGGTAATGCGCGAGCATCTGGCGGTGATCGAAGCCATGGAGAGTCGCGACCCGCAGAAGGCGGTCGAGGCGATCAGCCTGCATATCGACAATGCGCGCCGGCTGGCGCTCCAGATCTGAGGAAGCATGAACCGTGCCGCGGTCCGCGGCGCAATCGACAACGACAGCAACCGGGAGGAAGAAATGTCGTCCAATCTGTTCAACCCAACCAGGAGGCAATTGCTTCAGGGAACCGCGGTACTTGCCGCCGCCGGATTTGCCGGCCTGCGCCCCGGCTTTGCCGCTGATGTCGACTGGAAGCGCTTTGCCGGCACGACGCTCGACGTCAATCTGGTGAAGAGCCCGCGCAGCGACACCATCCTGAAGTATCTCGCCGAATTCGAGGAATTGACCGGCATCAAGGTCAATGCCGAGGCGACGCCAGAGCAGCAGCAGCGCCAGAAGACGGTGATCGAGCTGAGCTCCGGCAAGCCGAGCTTCGACGTCGTGCATCTGAGCTATCACGTGCAAAAGCGGCAGTTCGAGAAGGGTGGCTGGCTGGCCGACATTTCCGGCTACCTTGCCGACCCCAGCCTTACCGATCCAGGGCTGGTCGAAGGCGATTTCGCCGAGGCCGGCATGCTGTTTGCCAAGGACGGCCAGGGCGTGCTGCGCTCGCTGCCGTTCTCGGTGGATTACTGGATCCTCTACTGGAACAAGGAGCTGTTCGAGGCCAAGGGCCTCAAATACCCCGAGACGTTCGAGCAACTGGTGGCCGCCGCCGAGGCGCTGACCGACCCCTCGAGCAATACGTTCGGTTTCGTCGCCCGCGGCATCAAGAACGCCAACACGCCGGTGTGGACGTCGCTGATGCTCGGTTACGACATGACGCCACTCGACGCTCAGGGCAAGCTGCGCACCACCTCGCCCGAGGCGATCGAGGCCGCCGGCCTCTATCAGCGGCTGATGACCAAGTCGGCGCCTCCGGGCGTCACCGGCTTCAACTGGGCCGAGGCGCAGTCGGCCTTTCTGCAAGGCAAGATCGGCATGTGGTTCGATGGCGTCGGCTTTGCCCCACCGATGGAGAATCCGGAGAAATCGCGTGTGGTCGGCAAGGTCGGCTATGGCGTTATGCCCAAAGGCCCCAAGGCGCATGCCGCCGGCACCTTCGGCGACGGCATCGGCGTGACGGCCGCCAGCGAAAAGAAGGAGGCCGCCTATCTCTTCTGCCAGTGGGCGGTCTCGCCTGCCATGGGCGCGCGCCTGCTGCAGGCCGGCGCCGGGGTGCCGTTCCGCAAATCGGTGCTGGAGAATCCCAAGGTGCGCGAAGGCGTCACCATGCCGGCGAGCTGGCTGGACGCCGTGGTCGGCTCCGGCAATGTCAGCCGGCTGTCGCTGCCGGTCATCATCCCGGTCACCGAGTTCCGCGACATCTATGGCGTGGCGTTGACCAACATGATCGCCGGCGCCGATCCCGCCGATGAGTTGAAGAAGGCCACCGAGCAATTCCAGCCGGTTCTCGACAGGAGCGAGCAAGGCTGATGTCGGCCATCACCCCAGACCGCACCGGGGTCACGACGCAGACAATCGAAGGGGGCCAGCCGGTTCGGCTGGCTCCCAACTATTGGCCTTTCGTCGTTCCGGCCCTCATCGTCGTCGGCGCCGTGATCGTCTTTCCCTGGGCGTTCACGCTGTGGATGAGTGTCAACCGCTGGACGCTCGGCCAGTCGCGGAGCTTTGCCGGGATGGAGAACTATCTGCGCCTGGCAAGCGATGCCCGGTTCTGGGAATCCCTTTGGCATACATTGACCTACACGTTCCTGTCGGTTGCCGCGCCGATGTTCCTCGGCACCGTCGCCGCCCTGATCTTCGACGCCAGATTTCCACTGCGTGGCCTGCTGCGCGGCGTCTTCGTAATGCCGATGATGGCGACGCCTGTCGCCGTGGCGCTGGTCTGGACGATGATGTTCCATCCGCAGCTCGGCGTGCTCAACTATCTCCTGTCGCTGGTCGGCATCCCCGCCCAGGAATGGATCTTCAACGCCAACACGGTCATCCCTTCGCTGGTTGCGGTCGAGACCTGGCAGTGGACGCCGCTGGTGATGCTGATCGTGCTTGGCGGGCTGGCCTCGGTACCGCGCGAGCCCTTCGAGAGCGCCGAGATCGACGGTGCCAATGCCTGGCAGCAATTCCGCTACCTCACTCTGCCGATGATCGCGCCGTTCCTGATGATCGCGTTGATCATCCGTACCATCGATGCGCTGAAGAGCTTCGACATCATCTATGCGATGACCCAGGGCGGGCCGGGCACCGCCTCGGAAACCATCAACATCTATCTCTACAACACCGCCTTCTCTTATTACGACATCGGCTATGGCTCGGCCATGGCCGTGGTGTTCTTCATCGTCATCGTGGCGCTGTCCTTCATCCTGCTGATGCTGCGCCAGCGCTCCCAATGGATCGACGCGGAGGGCAAATAGATGAGTTCACGGTTGCTCAATCAGATCGGCCTGTTTTTCGCGGCTCTGGTCATCGTCTCGCCGGCGATCCTGTTCTTCCTCTGGATGATCTCGCTGTCGCTGAAGTTCGAGATCGACAACGGTGCCTATCCGCCGATCCTGATCCCCGAACATCTCGCCTGGTCGAACTACGCAAAGGTGTTCGAGGAGAACAATTTCCTGCTCTATCTCTGGAATTCCGTTCTGGTGACCGGCACGGCGACACTGCTGGCGCTGCTCATCGGCGTGCCGGCCGGCTATGGCATCGCCCGGCTCAAGGCTGAAAGATCGGCGGTCGTCATCATGATCGCCCGCATGACGCCGGGGCTGTCCTATCTCATCCCGCTGTTCCTGCTGTTCCAGTGGATCGGGATTCTCGGCACGCTGTGGCCGCAGATCATCATCCATCTGGTGGTGACGGTGCCGATCGTCGTCTGGGTAATGATCGGCTATTTCGAGACGACACCGATGGAGCTGGAAGAGGCCGCCAACATCGATGGCGCCAGCTCCTGGCAAGTGTTCCGGCTGGTCGCCCTGCCGATCGCCAAGCCGGGCATCGTCGTCGCCTTCATCCTGTCGGTCATCTTCTCGTGGAACAATTTCGTCTTCGGCGTGGTGCTCGCCAGCCGCGAGACGCGGACATTGCCGGTCGCCGTCTACAACATGCTGTCCTACGAGCAGGTGAGCTGGGGACCGCTCGCTGCCGCAGCACTTGTGGTGACGCTGCCGGTGCTGGTCCTGACCATGTTCGCGCAAAGGCAGATCGTCGCGGGACTGACGGCGGGCGCCGTCAAGGGCGGCTGAGGGCGGCCCGAGCGGACATCACTCTTTTTTGGAGACATCCAATGGCATCGGTAACCATCAACAACGTGCAGAAGGCTTTCGGAGCCACCCGGATCATTCACGATGTCAGCGTCGATATCGCCGACGGCGAATTCGTCATCCTGGTCGGGCCGTCGGGCTGCGGAAAGTCGACGCTGCTGCGCATGATCGCGGGACTGGAAACGATCTCGGGCGGTAAGATCGCTATTGGCGAGCGCACCGTCAACAATCTCAGGGCACGGGACCGCAACATCGCCATGGTGTTCCAGAACTACGCGCTCTATCCGCATATGACGGTGGCCGACAATATGGGCTTCGCGCTCAAGATCAAGAAAGCCGATCCGACCGATACCGCCAGCCGCGTCAACCGGGCGGCCGGCATCCTCGGCCTGGAAAAGCTGCTCGACCGCTATCCGCGCCAGCTTTCCGGCGGCCAGCGCCAGCGCGTCGCCATGGGCCGCGCGATCGTGCGCGACCCGCAGGTCTTCCTGTTCGACGAGCCGCTGTCCAATCTCGACGCCAAATTGCGCGTGCAGATGCGCGGCGAGATCAAGGCGCTGCACCAGCGGCTGGGCACCACCACCATCTATGTCACGCACGACCAGATCGAGGCCATGACCATGGCCGACAAGATCGTCGTGCTGCATGACGGCCTGGTCGAGCAGATCGGCGCGCCTCTCGATCTCTACGACCGTCCGGCCAACCTGTTCGTCGCCGGCTTCATAGGCTCGCCGGCGATGAACTTCATCCATGGCCGGATCGAGGAAGGCGTGTTCCGCAGCACGGGCGGACTGACGCTGCCCCTGCCTGAAGACGTTCATCCGGCCAATGCCGCCGGGGGCGAGCTCGTCTACGGCATCCGCCCCGAACATATCAGGGCCGCGGCGCAAGGGATCTCCGGTACGGTCACGCTCCTGGAAGCCACGGGTTCGGAGATTTTCGCCAGGGTGGATTGCGCCGGCGAAGAGATCTCCTGCCTGTTTCGCGAGCGGCTGGCGCTGAAGCAGGGCGAGCCGGTGCGGATCGAGATCGATCGCGCCTGCGCGCATCTGTTCGACGCCAAGACCGGACGGCGGCTTAATCAGTGAACGCGCTCAGCCGCCGATCTGGTCGAGAAACGGCAGGTTGCCGGCCATCAGGCCGGCATCGACATTGAGCGTCGCGCCGGTGATGCCGTTGGCAAAGGGCGATGCAAGGAAGACCGCGGCGCGGGCGACCTCGACCGGTTCGACCAGCCTGCCGAGCGGGTAGAGCTTGCCGACGGCGGCGAGGATTTCCGGCTTCTGCGCCAGGCGATGTTCCCAGGCCCCGGTGCGGATCGAGCCGGGAATGACGGCATTCGCGCGGATGCCGTTGCGGCCCTCCTCTGTGGCGATGGCGCGCATCCAGGCGTTGAGTGCGGCCTTGGCGGCGGCGTAGGCCGGATTGCCGAAATGGGCCTGCGCGTTAACAGAGGAGATGAAGACGAAGGCAGCGCCCTGCGGCTGGTTGCGCATGGCGGGCAGCAGCGCCTGCGACAGGAGTGCTGCGCTGCGGAAATTCAGGTCCATCTCATCATCGAGCGCGGCAAGCGAGACATCGGCGAGCGTTTCCGCCCGTGTCCAGCCGGCATTCGAGATGACCGCCGCCGGCGCATTGCCTTTGCCAACGTTGCCGGCAAACGATGCAACCGCTTTGTCATCGAGCAGGTCGAAATGATGCGCCTCGGCGATACAAGCTGCGGTCAGGTCGGTCCCCTCGCGATCGCAAGCGATCACCCGGGCTCCGCAGGCCGACAGCACCGTGACCAGGGCGCTGCCGACGCCGCCGGCGGCACCCGTCACCACCACGTTGCGCCCGCCGAAATCAATCATATGGCTCCTCGCTTGCCCCTCATCCAATCTTCCCCTGCCGCATGTCCTGATGCAATCGCTTCATAAAACACCTGCCACAACCGCTTGGCGTGCAGGATGCTGACGCTCTTGTAATAAAGCAACATGAATTCCAAAAAATGTTGCTTTCCTACAAAGCCTGTATGAGAATCGTCTGGACAGGCGTAGACCGTCGGGGAGGAAACGGGCAAATGGCGCTATAAGAAGATCGCGCGGTGTCGCGGCATGAACAGGAGGCTTTTCCTTGCCCAAGCAATGCTTTGGAACGTCGCATGTGCCGCTGTCGCCGGCGGTGCGGGCCGGCGACTTTGTCTATGTCTCCGGCCAGGTGCCGGTCGGCAGCGACGGCGTGGTGGTCAGGGGCGGCATCGTCGAGCAGACCGAGCAGGTGCTTTCGAATGTGAAGGCAGCGCTGGCGCTGGCTGGGTGCGTCATGGACGACGTGGTCAAGACGACGGTCTGGCTGGAGGATGCGCGCGATTTCGGCGCCTTCAATGCCGTCTACGCCAGGCATTTTCCAAAGGATCCGCCGGCGCGCACCACGGTGGAATCGCGGCTGATGATTGACATCAAGATCGAGGTGGAAGCGGTCGCCTACCGGCCGCTCTGACCGGCGCCGACAAAGACAACCGACAGGGACAGAACGGGAAACAGTCGCCATGCGTGTCTTCACGGCTTCGCTCGCAACCGAGACCAATACTTTCTCGCCGGTCTCGACCGACCGCTCGTCCTTCGAGATGGCGTTTTACGCACCGCCCGGCAAGCATCCGGAAACCCCGACGCTGTGCTCCGCGCCAATCCCCGTCCTGCGCCGGCGGGCCAAGGCCGAGGGCTTCACCCTGATCGAGGGCACTGCTACCTGGGCCGAACCCGGCGGCTATGTCAGGCTCGATGTCTATGAGGCGCTGCGCGACGAAATCCTCGACCAGTTGCGGGCCGCGATGCCTGTGGATTGCGTCGTGCTCGGCCTGCATGGCGCGATGATCGCGCGCGGGCTGGACGATTGCGAAGGCGATCTGCTGGCGCGGGTGCGCGAGATCGTCGGCCCTAATGTGATCGTCGCCGCCGAACTCGATCCGCACAGCCATCTAACAAAGAAGCGCGTCGCGGCGGCCGACATATTGGCGGCGTTCCTGGAATTTCCGCACACCGATTTCGTCGAGCGCGCCGAGCATGTCGTCGAACTGGCGCTGGCGGCGGCGCGCGGCAGGATCCGGCCTGAGATCTCGACCTTCGACTGCCGGATGATCGACGTGTTCCCGACCAGCCGCGAGCCGATGCGCTCCTTCGTCGACCGGATCAAGGCGCTGCAGGGCAAGGACGGCATCCTGTCGGTGTCGCTGATCCACGGGTTTCTGGCCGGCGACACCGCCGAGACCGGCACGCAGCTTCTGGTGGTCAGCGACAATGACCGCGCCGCCGGCAATGCGCTGGCCGAGCGGCTTGGCCGGGAGGTTTTCGCCATGCGCGGCTCGACGGCGATGCGCAGCGTGACGGTCGGCGAGGCCATCGAACGGGTCAGAACAGGCGGCCATGGCGACAAGCCGTTCGTGCTCGCCGACATGTGGGACAATCCCGGCGGCGGGACCGCCGGCGACAACACCGTCCTGCTGCATGCGCTGGTCGAAAGCCGTGTCAAAAGTGCAGGCGTGGCCACCATCTGGGATCCGCAGGCCGTCGCGAGGGCGCAAGGCGCGGGCGAAGGCACGGTGCTCGACATCCGCATCGGCGGCAAGACCAGCATTGCCAGCGGCATGCCCTTTGACGGCGCCTTCGAGGTTCGTCGCCTGGCGCCCGACGCCCGGCAGTCGTTCGGGTCGAGCCTGGTGCCGCTCGGCCCCTCGGCTGTGCTGCGCCTGGCGGGCACGGAGATCGACATCGTCATCAACACCAACCGCACGCAGACCTTCGAGCCCGACATTTTCTCCAATCTCGGCGTCGACCCGCTGGGCAAGCAGGTGCTGGTCATCAAATCGACCAACCATTTCCATGCCGGCTTCGTCCCGGTCGCACGCGAAATCATCTATGTCGCGGTCGAGGGCTGCTATCCCAACAATCCCGTCACCACGCCCTATCGCAAGCTCAAGCGCCCGATCTGGCCGATCGTGGCAGATCCCTTTGGGACTGACAGGTCTGGCGAGGCCGCGGCCTGAAGTCGGCTTTGTTTTCCGAAAGCATCTCGGGCCGTCAGCATGGAAAGAACCGGAGGCTAGGCGTCGATGCAATTTGATCTGCTCCTGAAAGGCGGCCGCCTGATCGACCCGGCATCCGGGCTCGACGCGCCGCGCGATCTCGCCATCGCCGCCGGCCGCATCGCCGCGATCGAGGCCGACATCCCGTTCGAACGCGCGGCGCGTGTCATCGACGCCAGCGACTCCATCGTCACGCCCGGGCTCATCGACCTGCACAGCCATGTCTATTGGGGCGGCACCTCGCTTGGCGTCGATGCCGACCGTCTTGCCGCCAAGAGCGGCACCACCACTTTCATCGATGCGGGAAGTGCCGGCGCCGGCAATTTCCTTGGCTTTCGCCGCCACGTCATCGAGCGCTCGAAGGTCCGCATCCTGGCCTATGTCAACATTTCCTTTGCCGGCATATTCGGCTTCTCGCATAGCGTGGCGGTCGGCGAGTGCAGCGACCTCAGGCTCTGCGAGCCGCGCGAGACGGTGGCGGCGGTGCGCGAGCACGCCGATGTCGTCGTCGGCGTCAAGGTGCGTTCCGGCAAGCATGCCGGCGGCACCAGCGGCATCGCGCCGGTCGATCTGGCGCTGGAGGCCGCCGACCAGGCCGGCCTGCCGCTGATGGCGCATATAGACGAGCCGCCGCCCGGCCGCTCGGAAGTCCTGCCGCGCCTGCGCAAGGGCGATATCCTCACCCACTGCTTCCGACCGTTTCCCAACGCGCCGGTCTTCGCTTCGGGTGCGGTCAGGCCCGACATGCTTTTGGCGCGCGAACGCGGCGTCATCTTCGATATCGGTCATGGCATGGGCTCGTTCGATTTCGAGGTTGCCAAGGCGATGCTGAAGGAGGGGCTGGCGCCGGACGTGATCAGCAGCGACGTGCATCTCTACTGCGTCGACGGTCCGGCCTTCGACATACTGGTCTGTATGTCGAAACTGCTGGCGCTCGGCATGCCGCTGGTCGAGGTGCTGCGCGCGGCGACACAGCGGCCGGCGGAAGCGATCGCCAGGCCCGATCTCGGTGCGCTCAAGGTGGGTGGCGTCGGCGACGTCTCGGTGCTGCGCCTGCGTTCAGGCAGTTTTACTTTTGTCGATGCGGTCGGAGCGGCATTGGTCGCCGGTGAGCGGTTGGTATCGGACGGCATTGTGATTGGCGGCGTCTGGTGGCCGAATGAGGCGGCTAACGATCTTGGCGACATCGAGCGCTTCGAAGCGCATGCCCCGCATACGCATGTCGAGGTTGCAGCCCGGCATTTCGGGCGTGTGTGATCTCCCCCCTTGAGGGGAGATGTCGCCGAAGGCGACAGAGGGGGTCGGTCCGACCGGGTTCGCCCTCCTGCAACGGATGAGGGTTGGCGCTCGACGCGCGGCGACCCCCTCTGGCCTGCCGGCCATCTCCCCCTCAAGGGGGGAGATCACAGCTTCACCTCGGCGCTCCATAAACCGGCGTCGCAATCCCTTCCATCCGCGCCTTGATCTGCAGCGCCACATACTTGGAATAGAAACGCGACAGCGCCAGATTGCCGCCGTGGAACCAGAGCGCTTCCTGCGCCGTCGGCTTCCACATGTTGCGCAACTCGCCTTGCCAGGGGCCGGGGTCGCCCTTCACCCCCGAGCCAAGGCCCCAGCATGGGCCGACTTTGTCGGCGACCTCGCGCGAGACGATCGTCGCGACGTTCTCGTTCATCGACTGGTAGCCGGTGCAGGCGATAATGGCGTCGGCGGCGAGTTCGGTGCCGTCGTCGAAGAGGATGCCGGTCGGCGTCAGCGCCTTGATGCCGACGCCGCTGCGCACGCCGATCTGGCCGTCGATGATCAGGTCGCTGGCGCCGACATCGATGTAATAGCCTGAGCCGGTGCGATAGGCCTTCATCAAAAGCCCGGTCTCGTCGTCGCCGAAATCGAGGGCGAAGCCGGAGGCGCGCAAGCGGTCGTAGAAGGCCGCATCGCGCTCCCTGATGATATCGTAGAGCGCACGCTGGCCTTGAGGTACCAGCGCGAATGGCGTCGAGGCGACGATCATGTCGGCCTTCTCGGTGGTGATGCCGCGCTCCAGCGCCTTTTCCGAAAAGATCTCGAAGCCGACCTCCATCAGCGTATCCGATTTGACGACCGTGGTCGGCGAGCGCTGGATCATGGTCACCTCGGCGCCGCTCTCCCACAGGTCGACGCTGACATCATGTCCCGAGCTTGCCGAACCGATGACGGCAACGCGTTTGCCGCGGAATTTTTCGCCGCTGGAATATTGGCTGGAATGCAGCAGCTCGCCCTGGAAGGCCACTGCGCCGGGCAGATCGATCCGCCTTGGCGGACCGTAGGCGCCGGTGGCGAAGACGATGTGCTTCGGCTTCAGCGTGATGCGCCGGCCGACGCGGTCGACGACGACCGTCCAGACCTTCTCGGCTTCGTCATAGCTGGCGGTGACGCATCTGGTGGCGACCCAGTAATTCAGCTCCATGACCCGCGTGTACATTTCCAGCCAGTCGCCCATCTTGTCCTTGGGCGTGAACACCGGCCAGTTCTCCGGAAACGGGATGTAGGGCAGATGGTCGTACCAGACGGGGTCGTGCAGCACGAGCGTACGGTAGCGGTTGCGCCAGGAATCGCCGGGCCGCGCATTCTTCTCGATGACGATGGTGGGCACGCCAAGCTGCCGGAGCCGCGCGCCCAGCATGATGCCGCCCTGGCCGCCTCCGATGACCAGGCAGTAAGGCTGCTCGCTGGCGCCGAGATCACGTGTCTCGCGCGTCCTCACCTCCGACCAGGTCTCGCGGTCCGGATCGGCTTTGTGGCGCACGCCGAGAGGCCGCGCCGGGCCCTTGCGCTCCTCGAACCCCTTGAGGTCGGTCATCGCGGTGAACAGCGTCCGGCATCGTCCGTCCTTGAGGCGCATTATACCCTGGCCCCACGCCGATGCCGTCTCGAAGGTGAACCAGGCTTCTATCGTGCCTTCGTCCGCGCTGGCCTCGCCGCTAAGCTGCCATGCGGTCGGCTTGGCCGTCGCCAGTGTGGTTTGCAGCATGTCGCTTATCGCGGTGCGGCCTTCCATGGTCTTGATGTTCCAGGTGAAGGTCAGGAGGTCGCGCCAGTAGCAGTCGTCGACGAACAGGTTGGTAACTGCCTTGACGTCGCTCGCCTCAAGCGCCTGGGCAAAGGAGGAAAGCCAGGTGGCCGCCTGTTTCGATGGTGCGATCTCGAGCATGTGTCTTCCTTCTACCTTTTCAAGTCGGCGCCGCCCTGTCTTCCCTTCTCCCCCTTGTGGGAGAAGGTGTCGCCGAAGGCGACGGATGAGGGGTGTTCCAGAGAACACCAGCGTCCCACTCCGTCCAACACCCCTCATCCGTCTTGGCGCTACGCGCCAATCCACCTTCTCCCACAAGGGGAGAAGGGAACTGCCCCCTCAGTCCCCCAGCGGTTCCATTTCCTTGCCCGTCCTGTGGATCTGGGCGTTGTACTTGATGCGGCGGACCGTTTCGCGGGCCGAGCCGTCGAGCTTGTAGGCGGCAGCCACCGCCATCAGGTCGATCGCCGCCAGGAAGGCGAAGCGCGAGGCCGTCGGCTTCAGCGTGTCGGGGTATTCGGGCACCGCCACTGTCAGCCTGACGTCGCAGGCGCGCGCGAGCTCGGTGTCGGGCGCGGTGATGCCGATCGCATTGGCGCGGTAGTGCTTGGCGAGTTCCACGGCCTCGATCACTTCCCGGGTTCGTCCTGTCGCCGAGATGGCTATCACCAGATCGCCGGGCTTCAGGGTCGAGGCGGTCATGCGCATCAGATAGGGATCGCACTGGGCGCTGACGGTGATGCCGTAGCGGAACAGCCGGTACTGGGTTTCCTGCGCCAGCGCCGACGAGGAGCCGCCAAGGCCGAACACCGTGACCTGGCGCGCCTTGGCGATCAGCTCGGCCGCCTTGACCAACTGCGCCGGATCGAGCTGTCGCTCGGCTTCCTGCAGTGCCTGGCGTGCCTCGCCGAACACGGCATTCCAGAACGGCATGCCATTGTCGGCGCTGGCTGGCGGCGGCTTGCTCAGGTAGAGCGCGCCGACGACGAGGCTCTGCGCCAGCTTCAGCTTGAAGTCGCGCACGCCGTCGCAGCCGATGGCGCGGCAAAAGCGGGTTACGGTCGGTTCGCTGACGCCGGCGCGCTCGGCAAGGGCGGCGTTGGAAGCATCGACCGCGTATCTGACGTCGTCGAGCACGACATCGGCGACGCGCCGCTCCGCCGGGCGCAACTCGGCATAGGAATCCTTGATCAGCGAGATGATGTCGGGGATGCGCCTGACATGATCGCGTCCATCGGGGTCGCGCCCGCCAGGATCGCCGCTTGAGGTCCACCCATCAGCTTCGGTCATTGAGCCTTCCCCCAATCGTTCGTGGAGCTGGAATCTCTACCATGTCTGCATGCCGTCATCACGTCTGCAACGCGGGGTGCGAATGTTGCGCTTGCCTGCCGACCGCCGGAGCCACTTTTCAGGAGTATGTAGGAAAGCAACATTCTTTTCAAGCAGCAGAAAATATAATAGAAACAATGCCTTGATAATCGAGTTCACAAACTGTCATGCCACGCGCCGCTCTTCGCTTGACAGTAAAGTAGGATAGTTACAGACTGATTTTCGCGGGATGACCCAGTGGCTCATCGCGCAATCTCCGAGGGGCGCATGAACGCGGGCAGTGCAACCACCCCGAAGCTTGGCGTGCAGGCCGCGACCAAGGTCTATCACACGGCTTCCGGCGACCTTCTGGCGCTGGACCGTTGCAGCGTCGACGTCCATGCCAATGAGATCGTCTCGATCGTCGGTCCCTCCGGCTGCGGCAAGACTACGCTTCTGTGGTCGATGTCCGGCCTGCACCGGCTGACCAGCGGCGGGGTGCGGCTCGACGGCAAGGAAATCACCGGTCCGCATCCCGATATCGGCATCGTCTTCCAGGAAGCCAATCTCCTGCCCTGGCGCAATCTCGATGCCAACATCCATTTTCCCTTCGAGATCAAGGGCGAGAAGCCGGATCGCGCCTGGATCGCGCATCTGATCAACCGCGTCGGGCTCGACGGTTTCGGCGGCAAGTTCCCGCGCGAGCTTTCCGGCGGCATGCAACAGCGCGCGGCGATCGTGCGGGCGCTGGCGCTGAAACCGTCCGTGCTGTTGATGGACGAGCCCTTCGGCGCGCTCGACAGTTTTACCCGCGAGGAGATGAACCGGCTGGTCGAGGAGATCTGGCTCGACACCAAGACCACCATCGTCTTCATCACCCACAGTATCGAGGAGGCGATCTTCCTGTCCGACAGGGTGGTGGTGCTGAGCGCGCGCCCCGGCCGCGTCGCCAAGGAATATCGCGTGCCGTTCGCGCGCCCGCGCTCGCTGGAGATCATGGCGACGAAGGAAGTCTTCGACCTCACCAACAAGATCAAGATGGACATTGTCGGCGAGCGCACCCGGCCGAAGGCGCCGGATCGGCCCACCGCCGAAATCGTGAGGATCAGGCCGTGAGCGGAGGCGACGCCATCCCGGAATTCTCCAAGAAGGCCGGCGACGGACATGACGTCAGCCTGACCAATCTGTCGGCCTTTGCCAGCGGTCCCGGCATCAAGTCGGGCAAGGAGGTGGCGGCCATCATCGCCGTTGCCGTGGTCATTATCGGCGGCATCGAGTTGGCGCTGCGCCTGTTCCATGTGCCGCTCTACATCATGCCGCCGCCAAGCTCGATCGCCTACGCGCTGTTCGACGAATTCCCGCTGATCGCGCCGCATCTCGGCTACACGCTGGTCGAGCTTATGTCCGGCTTCACCATCGGCGCCATCATCGGCCTGGTGCTGGCCGCCGTCATCACGCAGTTCCCTTTCGCCGAGAAGATCGTCGCGCCCTACATCCTGATCCTGGTCACCACGCCGATGCTTGCGCTGGTGCCGCTTTTGATCCTGCGTTTCGGCTTCGGCTACACGCCGCGCATCATCGCGGTGGCGCTCGCCGCCGGCCCGATGGTGATGATCAATGCCGCGACCGGATTTCGCCGCGTCGACAGCGCCAAGATCGCGCTGGCGCGCTCCTATGGCGCCAGCACCTTGCAGATCTTCTGGAAGATCCGCGCGCCAATGGCGCTGCCGATGATCCTGGTCGGGCTGATGATCGGCGCGATCTTCGGGCTGTTGACCGCCGTCGGCGCCGAAATGGTCGGCGGCGGCTTCGGCCTCGGCAACCGGCTGACCACCTATTCGTCGATGATCCAGATGCCGCAATTCTTCGCGGTGGTGCTGATCCTCTCGACCCTCGGCATCCTGATCTATGTGCTGTTCTTCCTGATCGGCAAGAAATGGGCGAGCTGGGAGGCATAACAGCAAACAGGTGAGCCGCCCGGGAGGCGGGCGGACAAGGCAGAGCAATCAACAAAAAGGGGAATGCCATGACCAAAGAAAGTTCGATCAGCCATAGTGCGGGGATCAACCGCCGTTACTTCCTGCAAGTGACCGCCGCCGGGCTGGTGACGGCGACCGCGCTCGGCGCTTCCGGCCTCAGAGCCAAGGCCGAGGCTTACGGAAAGTTCACCTGGATCTCGCCGCGCGGCACGCTCGAAGTGCTGGACGACTATCCCTATTGGGCGGCCAAGAAGGCCGGTTATTTCGGCGACCTCGACACCGACATGCAGCCGGGACCGTCGGACGGCACCGCAACGGTGAAGTTCGTCGATGTCGGTCAGGCCGATATGGGTTTCCCCTCGCCCGGTGTGTTCTCCTTTGCCATCCAGAACGGCATGAAGCTCAAATCCGTGTTCCACATGGGCGCGCGCGATACGTTCAGCATCGCCTTCCGCAAAGGCGAGGGCACGAACGACCTGAAGACGCTGGAAGGCAAGACCATCCTGCTCGGCTCCGCCGCCTGGCAGTCGATCACCGACCCGCTGCTGGCCGCGCAAGGCGTCGACATCAAGAAGGTGAAATATGTCGAGGCCGGCTGGCCGACCTGGGGCACCGCACTTGCCGGTGGCCAGGGCGACGCCGCCTTGTCATGGGAAGGCCTGCGCGCCGAATGGATCGCCAAGGGCCTCGACTTCGAATATTGGCTCGGTGTGCGGAACTCGAAACTGCCGGCCAACACCTTCGTCGTGCGCACCGCCGATCTCGAGGACCCGGACCGCAAGGCGTTCCTGGAAAAGTATCTGCGCGGCTGGGCGATGGGGTTGGAGTTCGGCTACCAGAATCCACGTGCCGCCGTCGAGGCGGTGTTCGAGCAGTTCCCGACATTGGCCAAGAATCTCGGCCCCGAGCTCGGCACCACCTCCATCCTGCAGCAGATCAATGTCTTCCGTGGCGATATGGACAAGCGTGGCGGCTGGGGCTCGCACGACATGGCGAGCTGGCAGGGCTTCTTCGACGAGATCCACAAGATCGGCCAGATCACCAATCCGGTGAAGGCCGAGGACGTCTGCACCAACGATCTGATCGGCCCGGCCAATACCTTCGACAAGGCCAAGGTCAAGGCCGATGCCGATGGCTACAAGCTGTCGGAAGGTTTTGCGGCGCTCGACGTCGAGAAGATCAAGGCGCATCTGTTCGACTCGGCGGTCAAGTAGGACGCCGGCAAACGATCAGCGGGCGGCGAACGGATCGCCGCCCGCAGCTATTCAAGACCATGATCCCGAAAAGTGGAAACCGGTTTTCGGATCAGATCATGGTCAAACAAGAGACATGCGGGAGGTGGCGTTGGCCGACAAGGTAAAAGTGCTGGTGGTGGGGCTCGGCAATATGGGCGCGTCGCATGCCAGCGCCTATCATCGCTCTGACGGTTTCGAGATCGTCGGCATCATGAGCCGCTCGATCAAGAGCAACACAAAGATCCCGGCGGAACTCTCAGGCTATCCGCGCTACGAGGATTTCGACCAGGCGCTGAAGGAGACGAAACCCGATGCCGTCTCCATCAACAGCTGGCCCAACACGCACGCCGAATACGCGCTTAAGGCAATCGCCGCCAACTGCCATGTGTTCATGGAAAAGCCGCTCGCCACCAATATCGAGGATGCCGAAAAGGTCGTCGCCGCGGCGCGTGCGAAAAACCGCAAGCTGGTACTCGGCTATATCCTGCGGGTGCATCCCTCCTGGATCAAGTTCATCGAGGTCGGCAAGACACTGGGCAAGCCGCTGGTCATGCGGCTCAACCTCAACCAGCAGAGCAGCGGCAGCGCCTGGCACTGGCACAAGAACCTGATCGATTCGCTGATCCCGATCGTCGATTGCGGCGTGCACTATGTCGATGTGATGTGCCAGCTGACCGGCGCCAAGCCGGTGCGCGTGCATGGCATCGGCGCCAAATTGTGGGCGGAAGCCGACAAGCAGAATTACGGCCATCTGCATGTCACCTTCGACGACGGCTCGGTCGGCTGGTACGAAGCCGGCTGGGGCCCGATGATGAGCGAGACTGCCTATTTCGTGAAGGACGTGGTCGGTCCCAAGGGCGCGGTCTCGATCGTCGCCGGCCAGACGGCAAGCAGCGCGGCTGACACCGCCGAGGTGTCGAACTCCGCCGACATCGACCGTCACACCAAGACCGATGCGCTGAAGATCCACTATGCGCAGGTCGACGGCGACAAGAACTTCAGCAAGCCCGACGAGATCGTCAGCATGGAGGACGAGCCGGGCCACCAGGAGCTTTGCGACCGCGAGCAGGCGTTCTTCCTGCGCGCCATCCGCGAGGATCTCGATCTGACCGAACAGATGGACGCGGCGGTCAACAGCCTGCGTATTGTGCTGGCCGCCGAGCAGAGCATCGAGCTGGGACGAACTGTGGAGCTGGCGTGAGACAGGTTCTGCCTTCTCCCCTTGTGGGAGAAGGTGGCCGAGCGAAGCTCGGTCGGATGAGGGGTGTTCCAGCTTGACTCCGACGGCGATCCGTCCAACACCCCTCAACCGTCTCGGCGCTGCGCGCCGATCCACCTTCTCCCACAAGGGGAGAAGGCAGGACCGCTGATCTCACCCCCTGCTTCGCGCGCGGGGCCGGTCCGAACCGCTGTCCAGCCAGGCGAGATCGTCCGGCGATAGCGCGATGTCGAGCGCCTGCAGGCTGTCGTCCAGTTCGCCGAGCGTGCGCGGGCCGATCAGCGGCGTGGACGGAAACGGCTGCGCCAGGACATAGGCGAGCGCGACATGGATCGGGGCCTTGCCCAGCCTGCTGGCGAGCTCGATGGCGCGGTCGCGGCGGCCGAAATTCTTCTCCGAATACCAGACCCGCACCAGTTCCTCATTGTCCCGCCTGTCGCGCCCAGCGCGTTCGGTGAAGAAGCCGCGGCCCTGGCTCGACCAGGCGAAATTCGGCATCTGACGGGCGGTCAGCCACGCCTTCCAGTCGTCACTGGAGGCGGTGACGCAGCCGGCCCAGATCGGCTCCAGCATCTCGGCCAGCGAAAAATTGTTGGAGAGCGCGCCGGGCTTTTGCTTGCCGGTCCGCTCGGCATAGGCAATCGCCTCGTCCATGCGCGCCATCGTCCAGTTGGAGCCGCCGAACGGACCGCGGATGCGGCCGGCGCTCGCCTCCTGGTCCATGGCGTCGACGAACTCGCCAACCGGCACATCCAGATTGTCGCGGTGCATGAAGTAGATATCGACATGGTCGGTCTGCAGCCGGTCGAGCGATTGGGCAAGCTGCTTGCCGATGACATCGGGGTAGCAGAGCGGCGAATGCGCGCCCTTGGCGATGACCACCGATTGCTCGCGCACGCCGCGATTCCTTAGCCATTGGCCAAGCAGCGTCTCGGTATAGCCGGCGCCGTAGACATAGCCGGTGTCGAACAGATTGCCGCCGGTCTCGAAAAAGGCATCGAGCAGGATCGCGCCCGAGGAAAAAGTACGGAAATCCTCGAAGCCGAGCGCCAGGCACGAAGCCGGTCGCCGCAGGCCCGGAATCTGGCGTTTCGGAATCGTGGCGCCATCGCTGCGCAGCCGCCGGCCGGAAATCGTGTTGAGGCGTTTTGCCGGCTTTTCGATTTCGTATTCCAGCCCGACCGCCGCGCGCCATCTGTCGAGCACGCGCAGAGTGCCGAGGCTGTCGGCCCAGCCCATGCCCGGCCAGGCAAATTCTTGCTTGCCGGCGAGAATCGCTTCGCCGGCGGCGTCGACCTCGAAGGAATAGACATGGCGGGTTTCGTTGACGCTGATGATTTCACGCGTGCCGTCAGGCTGGACGATGTCGATCCTGCCCAGGCCGACATCGCGGTTGCCGCCGGCGAACCAGAAGTCCGGCACTTCGATGCTGCCCCTGGTGCCGAGGATGCGCAGCACATTGTCCTGCGTCAGCGAGATGCTGCAGGAAACCTCGGCAACGATGCCGCCGGGGAAATGCAGCAGCGCCGAGGCCCATTCGTCGACACCGGACTGGCCGAGATGCGCGGTACCCATCACCTTGTCCGGTTCGGCGAAAGGCATGCCCGCCGCGGCGCCTGCAATCAGCCGCACCATGGAGACGGGATAGCCGCCGACATCGAGGATGCCGCCGCCGGCGAGATCGTTGGCATAGAGCCGGTGCTCCGGCATGAAACCCGGCATGGCGAAGCCGAAGCTCGACTTGATCATTCGGATCTCGCCGATCGCGCCGGACTTGACCAGCTCGACGAGCTTCAACGTCTGCGGATGCAGCCGGTACATAAAGGCCTCGCCGAGGAACGTGCCGGCCTTGCGTGCCGCGTGGATCATCGCGTCGGCCTCGAAGGCGGTCAGCGCAAGCGGCTTTTCACAAAGCACATGTTTGCCGGCTTCGGCCGCCTTGATCGCCCATTCGGCGTGGCCGGGATGCGGTATCGAAATGTAGACGGCATCGACGTCCGTGTCCGCGAGCAAGGCGTCATAGCCGTCGAGAATGCGGGCGCCGGGAAAAGCTTCGGAGAGGCCCGGCCTGCCCGGGTCGCGGGCGCCGAGTGCCACCAGCGCTCCGGTGCGCGATTGCGCCACCCCGCCGGCAAAGGATCTGGCGATGCTGCCAGGTCCGAGAATGCCCCAGCGAACTTTTCTTGATACGGAACTCATTTCAAATCTCCTTGGGGTCGCCTCGACGCATTCGGATCGGGCAAAGAAAGTTCTGGTTTATGCATGTCGTTGCCCCAAAACCGCAGGGCACTTTTGGGCGACATGCACTAGCGGATCCTCGCGCCTGACGTGTCGAAGAGCAGCGACTTGCCGGCCTTGATCGACACCACCAAATGGTCGCCGCTCGCCCGCTGCCGCGAGGCCTCGCGCTCGATGATCAGTTCCCCGTCTCCGGCATCGGCGTAGACGTAGCTCACCGACCCCAGGTGCTCGGCGACATCGGCCTTGACCGATATGTCGCAGTCGCCCTGTCCGGCATCGAAAAAGTGCTCTGGCCGGACGCCGAGCACGACATCGCTGCCGACCTTGGGTGGAGCTTGATAAAGCGTCTTGCGCAGCCGGGCGCCGCGATGGTTGGCGAGCTCGACGGTTGCCACGCCGTTTTCGATAGCGATCACTTTCGCCGCCATGAAATTCATCTTCGGCGAGCCGACGAAACCGGCGACGAAGCGGTTGGCGGGGTCGTCATAGAGATCGAGCGGCGCGCCGATCTGCTCGATATGACCGGCCTTGAGCACGACAATCCGGTCGGCCAGCGTCATCGCCTCGGTCTGGTCGTGCGTCACATAGATCATGGTGACGCCGAGCTCCTTGTGCAGGCGCGATATCTCGACCCGCATCTGCACCCTGAGTTCGGCGTCGAGATTGCTCAGCGGTTCGTCGAACAGGAACACTTGCGGTTCGCGCACGATGGCGCGGCCGATGGCGACCCGCTGGCGCTGGCCGCCCGACAATTGCCTGGGGCGCCGCTGCATCAGTTCGTCGATGCACAGGATCTCGGCCGCGCGCTTGACGCGGCGGTCGGTGTCGGCCTTCGGGTTGCCGTTCATCCTCAGCCCGAAGCTCAGATTCTGTTCCACCGTCATGTGCGGATAGAGCGCGTAGGACTGGAACACCATGGCGATGCCACGATCGGCCGGCTCGACATCGTTCACCACCTTGCCGCCGATGGCGATCTCGCCGCCGCTGATGTCCTCCAGTCCGGCGATCATCCTGAGCAGTGTCGATTTCCCGCAGCCGGAGGGGCCGACGAAGACGACGAATTCGCCGTCTTTGATGTCGATGCTGGCGCCATGGACGATCTCGTAGACGCCGAAGCGCTTGATGACATTGTTGAGTGTGACTGCTGCCATGCCGACCCTTACTTGACCGCGCCGGCGGCGATGCCGGCGATGAAATGACGCTGCAGCAGCACGAAGACGACCAGCATCGGCACGGTCAGCATGACGGCGCCCGCCATGATGCCCCCCCACGACACCTTGGTCAGGCCGATCAGCGTGCCGAGCGCCACCGGAGCCGTCATCGCGCCGGGTTGGCTGTTGATCAGCAGCGGCCAGAGGTAGTTGTTCCAGGAAGCGAGGAACAGGATGATGGCGAGCGCTGCCAGCATCGGCCGCGCCAGCGGCAGCGCGACGAAGAGGAAGATGCGCCATTCCTTCACGCCTTCGACGCGGGCGGCATCGAACAGTTCATGCGGCATCATCGAGAAGGCTTGCCGCATGAACAGCACGCCCAGGGAATTGAACAGCGGCGGGACGATCAGCGCCACCCAGGTGTTGGCGAGCTGGAAGTCGCGCGCCACCATGATGAATTGCGGGATCAGCACGACGGCGTAGGGCAGCGTGATGGTGCCGAGGATGATGGCGACGACCAAGCCCTTGCCGAAGAATTGGTAGCGCGCCAGCGCCCAGCCGGCCATCGAGGTGAGCAGCACGGACAGGAAAGTGTAGGTCACCGCCACCGACACCGAGATGCCGATGGCGCCGACGAAATTGGTGCCGCGCTGCAGATTGTTGAAATTGTCGAGGAAACCGCCATGCGGCAGAAGCTCGATGCCGGGGCTGAAGATGCCGTTGTCGGGCATGGTCGAGAACACCACCATCATCCACAGCGGAAACAGCCAGATCAGCGCCAGCGGCGTCAGGAACAGATGCAGCGCGATGCTGCGCCCGAGCCGGGCCTGGGACAGCGAGCTCATTTCGGGTCCCTCGTCAGCCATAGCTGCACCAGCGTGATGGCGATGGCGAGGCCTGCCATGGTGTAGGCGACGGCCGAGGCGTAGCCGAAATTGAGCGAGCGGAAGCCTTGGCGGTAAAGCAGCAGGCCGAGCGTCTCGGTGCCGCCGCCGGGTCCGCCGCGTTCGGTGATCAGGAACGGCTCGGTGAAGAGCTGCATGGTGCCGATGATCGACAGCACGGCGCAGAAGACGATGACCGGCTTGAGGAGCGGCAAGGTGATGTAGAAGAACTGCCTCACCTTGCTGACGCGGTCGAGCGTCGCCGCCTCATAGACATCGTCGGGGATCGACTGCAGGCCGGCGAGCAGGATGATAGCGTTATAGCCGGCCCAGCGCCAGGTCACCGCGATCATGATGACAGCCATCGCCGGGGTGACGTTGGAGAACCAGTCGATCTTGGGCAAGCCGACGCCGTTCAGCAATTTGTTGATGATGCCGAAATCGAGGTTGAACATCAGCCGGAACACCGCCGAATAGGCGACCTCGCCGACCACCACGGGGGCGAAGAAGGCAAAGCGGTAGAGGCCGCGCGCCTTCAGCAGCGGCGAGTTCAGCAGCACCGCCATGACGATCGCCAGCGAGATCATCACCGGCACCTGGATGACGAGGATGAGCAAAGTGTTTTTCAAGGCGTTGAAGAAGGCAGGGTCGCCGATCAGCCGGCCCCAGTTGAAGGTGGGCGCGAACCGCCACGGTACGGTGCGCGTCGCCTGGAAGGAGATCAGGAAGGACGAGATGATCGGCCAGACCCAGAAGACCGAGAAGATCAGGAGATAGGGCGCGAGGAAGCGGTAGGCCGTGGCATTCTGAGTGCGCATTGTTACCTCCTTTCCTCACCTGTCCTTCTCCCCCTGTGGGAGAAGGTGGATTGGCGCACAGCGCCAAGATGGTTGAGGGGTGCTGGGCGGATCGCCGTCATTGCCAAGCTGGAGCAGCCCTCATCCGTCGCCTTCGGCGACACCGCCCGGGGGCGAGCCACTGGTCTCGCCCCGTCCTTCGGACCCCACAAGGGGAGAAGGGAGAGCGGCGCTCACTCCTTGATCGGCAGGCCGGTCGCCGAGGCGATCTGGTTCGCGGCATCGTCGAGTGCTGCCTTGGCGTCGGGATAGCCGCCGCCGAGATACTTCGTCTGCACCGCGCGCATGATGATCTCGGCGTCGCTCTGGAACGGCGTGCCGCGGCTGGGGACAACCTTGGGCAGAGTGGCGAGAATGTCCTTCCACACGGCCTGGCCGCCCCAATAGGGCTGGCCCTCGGAAACATAGGGGTCGTCGAGCGCCGAGATCAGCGAGGGCACCAGGCCGAAACCCTTCAGCATGGCTATCTGGCCTTCATTGGTTTCCAGCGTGTATTTCAGGTAGGCGTAGGCGGCTTCCTTGTTCTTCGACGCTTCGGTGATGGCGAGCGAGGAACCGCCGAGATTGGCGGCGCGGGGACCGTCGGCGGTCAGGCTCGGCATCGGATAGACACCCCATTTGCCGTTTTCGCCGGCCGATTCGGTGCGAATGGTGCCCTCATACCAGCCGCCATAGACCTGGGTGGCGACGGTGCCGGCGGTGTTGTTGGTGATCTTGGTGCTCCAGTCGGCAGAGGTGATGATGCCGGCGTCCTTCATCTCCTTGATCTTGGCCAGCGTATCGACGCATTTGGGCTGATTGACCGTGATCGACTGGCCGTCGGCGGCGAAATAGGCGCAGCCCTGTTCGTTGGAGATCATGCGGAAGAATTCGGTGTCGCCGTTGAAGTCGGCGTTGGTCATGGTCACGCCCGGATTGGCGGCCTGGATCTTCTTGCCGGCGGCGATGAAATCGTCCCAGGTCTTGATCGAGGCGGGATCGACGCCGGCCTTCTCATAGAAATCGCGGCGGTAGAAGGCGGCGACCGGCCCGGAATCCCAGGGCATGGCATAGGCCTTGTCGCCCACTTCGAGTTCGGTGCGCTTGAAATCGGGGAATTTTTTCTGGTCCTCGGCGCTGTAGCCGAGCGTGTGCAGGTCGACGAAGCAGTCGGGGAACTGGCTCCAGTAGTTCTCGGCCTCGCCGTTCTCGATCGAGACGATGTCGGGCAGGCCGACGCCGCCGGCGGCGCAGCCGGCGATCGACTTGTCATAGGTCGGCTGGTTGCCGAGATCCTGGACCGTGACCTCGATGTCGGGGAATTGCTTGTTAAAGCCTTCGACGGTGGCCTTCAGCGACGAAGCGGCGATGTTCCAGCTCCAGATCGTGATTTCGCCGGATTGAGCCAAGGCCGGGCCGGAGCCCAGGGCAAGCACGAGCGCGGCGCAGGTCAGTGTGGTGCGCATTGAAATCCTCCCATTTCATTTGCTCTCTCACTGTGAGCATGGCTAGACTAAGCAGCGTGGAGGGCTTGTCCCCGTCAAAGGGAATAAGAAATTGGCGGAAAGTAAGATGCCGGAACGGCCGTTTTACCAGCCTGGTGCCAGCAGCGTGGAAGGCCTGCCGCTGGCCCTGCAGATGTTCCACAACCATCCGCTGGTGATGCTGAAGCCGCATTGGCATGCCCAGGTCGAGGTGAACTTCATCGTACGCGGCACTGTCCACTACCGGATGAACGATCACGAGATCTCGCTTTCGGCCGGCGAGATGTGCCTGTTCTGGGGCGGGCTGCCGCATCAGATGGACGATCTCAGCGACGATGCCGTCTATGCCGGCGCGCATCTGCCGCTGGTGCATTTCTTCCGGCTGCATCTGCCCGCCGATATCAGGCACCGGCTGATGACCGGCGCGACGCTGGTGACATCGGCCACCGACCGCTCCGACAATGACAGTTTCGAACGCTGGAACCGCTATGCCCGTTCAGGCGATCCGGCCAGGGCCGAGCACGCCGTGAACGAGCTTCTGCTGCGGCTGGAGCGGGTGCGGTTCGAGCCCTACCGGCTGGTGCCCGAAACGCCGACGGGTCAGGAAACCGGCAGCCCTTTCGATCAGCAGTCGTCGCGCAATGTCGGGCGCATGTGCGACTTCATTGCCGAGAATTTTCTCTACGACATCGACTGCGTGACCATCGCTGCCGCCGCCGATATCCATCCCAAATACGCCATGAGCCTGTTCAAGAAATCGACCGGGATGACGCTCAACGAATATGTCAACCTGTTGCGGCTAAGCTACGCGCAGGCGCTGTTGATGCACCAGGACGCCAACGTGCTGCGCGTCGCCATGGAGAGCGGCTTCGGCTCGCTCAGCGCCTTCAACAAATCGTTCCGCAAGCTGGCCGGCATGTCGCCGTCGGATTTTCGCCGGGGCGTCGGCGCCAGATAGCCCGATCCGTGCATGGCGCCCAGCCTGCAGCGGAGTTATCTGGCGGCACCAAGCCGCTGTTTGCTTGGCGAGTCGTCCAAATTGCGTACCTCGGTATGCAGCCGCAAATCGGTGTCGCCTGATTGACCTTGCGCCTTCGTTCAGGGACCGAATATCACAAGCTCGGTGAACGTCAGATCTCCAAGCGAGGGTGGTCTGGGCCCCTTGAAGTATTTCAGCCCCCTGTTGGGGCGGTACCACCCGAACAGACCTGCAATCGGCTCCTTGGCGTCGACGACACAAAGCAGGATTCCGCTTCGCAAGAGAAAGCGCCCCACGGCACCAGCGCTCCGGCTCAAATCCGCGAGGGAGCGGCAATAGATGATCTGATAGCATGGGATAAGACCGCGCAATGTTCGGCGCGGCATCAACACCAAAGGAAACGCTGCTCCGTCGCAAATGCAAATCAATGACAGACAGCCCAGCGCGGCGTGTTCCGAGAGTATGTATCTCTCACCGTCGGACAGCATCGCCATTTCCGCAAGGTCGGGACGAACTTCGAGCACGCGACATGACCGCTGCACCGAATTCAAAGCCGGCAAGAAGGCAAATTGTCCGCTGGAAAAGAGGCGAAAGCCGAGCGCCCGGTTGGCCTTTAATGTTGCGGGCGCCGGCGAGATGTTCGTGTAGGTCACATCCCTTCGCTTGAGAACCGTCGCAACCAACATGGCGCCGTAGGGACGGAATTCTGCGTCGACGGACCAGCTTGAAAGGTTGCAGCGGATTTCGTCGCCTTCCTGCCCCTGGTAACGGGTATAAAGGGTCAGCACGACGCCGACGATCCGACCAGCCTTCTCCAAGGCAAAGCCATATTTTTGGAATTCGGCGACGGCAGGCCGCTGCGACAAACGAGTCAGCGCCTGTATCCAGTAACTCCGATCACGCTCCGGAAAGCCCCTGCACAGGCAGTCGACCACTCCTTCCCAGTCAGCTTCGCGAATTGGCCGACAACGAAGATCGGAAGGGAGAGCGCCAAGTACGGCCAAAAAAATCAACTCCAGAATACGATAAAGCCAACAGATATTGTTGGTGAACAACGATTAATAATCTGTGCCGCATTTAGACACGATTTTCCGCACTGGGGTGGCCTGCCGCTCCAGATGGACGATATGGCGGACGGACCCCGGTTGGCGTATCAAGTCATTGTTTTCATGCCTGTCGCTGTCCCAAAACCACTGCGGGGCGACGTGCAAAAAGCACCGCCGGCCGGAGCCGGCGGTGCTCCCTGGACAGTCATAAAGGGGCAGGACAGTCCAATGATCCCCAAGGGATCGGTTTCAATGTCGGATCTTCCTTGGCCAGGGACATCGGCCGAACGGATGAATGATCGGAATATCGGATTCGATTTTCGGCAAGGACGCGCGGCGCGGCGCCGTAGCGCTCGATCTGTGGCGCCCGCTGAAAACGAAAAAGGCCGGAAGGGGATCCGGCCTGTTCGCATCTGCTTGATTTCCCTGAAGGAAACTGGAGCGGGTGAAGCGATTCGAACGCTCGACCCCAACCTTGGCAAGGTTGTGCTCTACCCCTGAGCTACACCCGCTCGCGCGGCTTTTGGGCCGCAAGCCGCGCCTATATGGCTGAAGAGCGCGGCGATTGCAACAGGGAAATCGCAGGCTTTTTCGACGGCGCCCGGCGGCGCAAACAAGGCCCTCGCAACGGTGGCGGCTAACGGAATCATGGTCCCCTGGCGCAACGGTCTTGTCTCGGCCACGTCATTGGCCGTAAACGGCTTGACCGGAACCGCGTCGACAGGAAGCCTGATGCCGAAAACCGAAGCAGAGCTTTTCGCCTTTCTCGCCGATCTCGGCATCGACGTCTCGACGCGGCGCCATCCGCCGCTGTTCACGGTCGCCGATTCGCAGGCGCTGCGCGGCGAAATCGCCGGCGGGCATACGAAGAACCTGTTCCTCAAGGACAAGAAGGACAATTTCTTCCTGGTCAGCGTCGACGAGGAGGCGGAGGTCGACCTTAAGCAGATCCATCATGTGATCGGCGCCGCCGGCCGCGTCTCCTTCGGCAGGCCGGAGATGCTGATGGAGCTGCTCGGCGTCGTTCCGGGCGCGGTCACGGTTTTCGGGCTGATCAACGATACGAAGCTGCGGGTCAAGGTCGTTCTCGACCAGGAGTTGATGAGCCATGCGGTGATCAACGCCCATCCGCTGACCAATGAGGCAACGACGTCGATTGCCGCCGCCGATCTCGTCAGATTCGTCGAGGCAACCGGGCATGATGCTGCTATCTTGAAAGTCTCGGCATAAGCGCCACATGGATGGCGGAAAAGCCGGATGGCTGAAAAACCGACTTCTGGAGACAAGACGTTGCGCCAGGCCGAAGCCGGCGGCGCGACCGAAAGGGCGATAAGATGAGCGATAACAATCCATTTGGCGGCCAATTCGGCAGCAATAGCGGCCAGTACGCCACATCGGTGCAGTATGGCGGCGCCGAGGCGGCGCCCGCGAAAGTCGCGCTTGGCGAGGCGCCAGCCGACGTCATCAAGGACACAACCACCGCCACATTCGCCGCCGACGTCATCCAGGAATCACGCCGTCAGCCGGTGCTGGTCGATTTCTGGGCGCCGTGGTGCGGCCCCTGCAAGCAATTGACGCCGCTCCTGGAAAAGGCGGTGAAGGCCGCCGGCGGCAAGGTCAAGCTGGTCAAGATGAACATCGATGACCATCCGTCGATCGCCGGCCAGCTCGGCATCCAGTCGATCCCGGCGGTCATCGCCTTCAAGGACGGCCAGCCGGTCGACGGCTTCATGGGCGCCATTCCAGAGAGCCAGATCACCCAATTCATCCAGAAGGTCGGCGGCAAAAATGGCGGTGCGCCGCAGGTCGCCGAGGCGCTCGCGGCGGCGGTGGAGGCGCGCGAGGCCGGCGACGCGCAGACAGCCGCCGACATCTACGAGGCGATCCTGGAGCAGGCGCCGGAAACGATCGAGGCGATCGCCGGGCTAGCCGACCTTCTGTTCGAGGCCGGCGATGCCGAGGGCGCGGAAGTCGTGCTGGCGCGGGCGCCGGAGGCAAAGAAGGATGCACCGCCGCTCGCCGCGGTGCGCGCCAAGATGGCGCTTGCCGCGCAGGCATCGGCGCTTGGCAATCCGGCCGAGTTCGAGCGGCGCCTGGCCGACAATCCCGGCGATCACCAGGCACGGTTCGATCTCGCCATGATCCAGAACGCCCAGGGTGAGCGCATGGCGGCGGCCGACAATCTGCTGGCGATCGTCAAGGCGGATCGCACCTGGAACGACGATGGCGCCAGGAACCAGTTGCTGCAATTCTTCGAGGCCTGGGGAATGACCGACGAGGCGACGCTATCGGCGCGGCGCAAATTGTCGTCGTTGCTGTTTTCCTGAGCCGGCGCTGTTTTTGACCGTTGGCCTTGCGGCCGGCGACGGCTGCGCCAGATAGGACCGGTAGGTCGGGCCGATGGTCCGTTTCGTTCTCCCGACGACAGGCTTGCGCGTGTCGGGTGGGAGACGTACGGGTTTGATGCGCTGTTCTTGTTTTTATGCATGTCGCTATCGCAAAAACCGCTACGCACTCTTGCGCGACATGCATTGGAAGCGTCGGGAGGATTGAGGTGCAAGCGGGAAACGCGCATTACCGGCTGGGCACGGATCTGCCGTCGACCATTCCGATCTTTCCGCTCGAAGGCGCGCTGTTGCTGCCGGGAGGCCGCATGCCGCTCAACATCTTCGAGCCGCGCTATCTGCAGATGGTGGACGAGGCGATCGCCGGACCGCGGCTGATCGGCATGATCCAGCCCAGTCTCGACGGGGCGCTGCGCGCCGATGGCGATCCAGAGCTCTGCAGCGTCGGCTGCGCCGGGCGCATCATCGCGTTTTCCGAGAGCGGCGACGGCCGCTATCTGATTTCGCTGCAAGGCGTGTGCCGGTTCCGCATCGTGCATGAACTCTCCGCCAAGACGCCGTTTCGCCAGTGCCGTTTCGCGCCCTTTCTCACCGACCTGGACGAAGACCAGGCGGAGGCCGGGATCGACCGGCCGGCACTGCTCAGGGCGTTCCGCGCCTATTTGCAGGCCAATGATCTGGAAGCCGACTGGGAAAGCGTCAGCCGCGCGGAAAACGCCATGCTGGTCAATGCGCTGTCGATGATGGCGCCCTATGGACCGGCCGAGAAACAGGCGCTGCTCGAAGCGTCGGATCTGAAGACGCGCGCCGAAACGCTGATCGCCATCACCGAAATGGCGCTGGCGCGCGAGAATGAGGATTTTGGTTCGAGTTTGCAGTAAGGTGCGTCGATATTCAGGTGACGCCGGCCTGACCTGAATCTCAACACACCTTAGGCTCTCAGTTGGCTGAGAAAGAGGAAGTCGATGGCGGCGGACGGGCGTGACGGCAAGAAGATCGATGTCGATCCCAAACTGCTGGAATTGCTGGCCTGTCCGCTGACCAAGGGGCCGCTGGCCTGGGATCCGGAACGTGGCGAACTGATCTCGAGGGTGGCAAAGCTTGCCTATCCGGTGCGCGACGGCATCCCGATCATGCTGCCTTCGGAAGCGCGCTCGATCTCGGCCGAGGATGTGCTGTCGCCGCCTCCGCCGCGCCTGGGGGGGCCTGCTTGAAGCGTCGCGGCGGTACAGAACCCCTGATGCCGGTGGGACAGCACCCCCCTCTGCCTTGCCAGGCATCTCCCCCGCAAGGGGGGAGATTGGCTGTCCATTCTGCTTTCGCCAATCTCCGACGTTAGAGAAGGAGCGCGGCCAGCGAAGCTGCCAATCTCCCCCCTTGCGGGGGAGATGTCCGGTAGGACAGAGGGGGTGTGAAGGATCGCTACGTCTCCATATCCTATTGAAAATTGCGCCCCCTGGGCATGACCCTTTCCGCCTTCCCCGACAGCGTTGCGATATTCTGCCGGTCGTTTTGCACGACAGGTGCGTCGGACTTCTCCTCCAGTAGCGTTGCCAGCCAGGGCGTCAGGTCCTCGATCTTTTCGGCGACGATATGGATGACGTCCGATTCCGACTGCAATTTGCCAGTGACGCGGACGAACCTTGCTCCCATGACAATGGGCCGGTAGCGGGCAAAGGTCCGTTCCCAGAAAATGACGTTGGCGACCGCCTGCTCGTCTTCCAGCGTCAGGAAAATCGCATTGCCTTTGCCCGGGCGCTGGCGCACGAGCACGAGGCCGGCGACGGAGACCCGCCTGCCATCGCGCACCGAAGGGAGGCGCGCATTCGGCGTGACCCCGGAGCGGTCCAGCCGCTCACGCAGAAAGGCGACCGGATGGGCTTTCAGCGACAGGCCGAGCGAACGGTAGTCGTGGATGACATGCTCGCCGAGCGGCATTTTCGGCAGCTTCGTCTCGGGCTCGAGATCGCGCAGGCGGATATCCTTCTGGTCGAACAGCGGCAGCATCTCGGCGGCACTCTTGCCGTCAAGCGCGCGGACCGCCCAAAGGGCTGCGCGACGGTCGAGGCCGATCGAGCGGAAGGCATCTGCTTGCGCCAGTTTTTCGATCTCGTCGACGTCGAGGCCCGAGCGCAGCCAGACATCCCTGACACTCTCGTAGCCTGAACCGCGCCTTTGGACAAAAGCCTCCATGCGGTCTTTCGAAAGCCCCTTGATCTGACGGAAACCCAGCCGCACGGCATGATTTGTCTCGATCACGCCGCGCATCCCGGCGTGGCGCGCGAGAATGCGGCCAGGATCGAAGGCCGATGCCTCCAGGGCGCAGTCCCAGCCGGAGAAATTGACGTCGGCCTCGCGGATGTCGACGCCATGGTCGCGCGCATCGCGGACAAGCTGCGCCGGCTGGTAAAACCCCATCGGCTGCGAATTCAGGATCGCGGCGCAGAACACGTCAGGATAGAAGGTCTTGAACCAGCAGGAGGCATAGACGAGCAAAGCGAAGGAGGCGGCGTGGCTTTCGGGAAAGCCATATTCGCCAAAACCTTCGATCTGCTTGAAGCAGCGCTCGGCGAAGTCCTTTTCGTAACCCCTGCCGACCATGCCGTCGATCATGCGCTGGCGGTAATTGCCGATGGTGCCGGTGCGCTTGAAGGTGGCCATGGCGCGGCGCAATTCATCGGCCTCGCCCGGCCGGAAGCCGCCGGCGACGATGGCGATCTTCATCGCCTGCTCCTGGAACAGCGGAACGCCCAGCGTCTTGCCGAGGATCTTTTCCAGTTCCGGCTTGGGGTATTCGGGTTTCTCCTTGCCTTGCCGGCGGCGCAGATAGGGATGCACCATGTCGCCCTGGATCGGGCCCGGCCGCACGATCGCCACCTCGATGACGAGATCGTAGAAGGTGCGCGGCCTGAGCCGCGGCAGCATCGACATCTGGGCGCGCGATTCGATCTGGAAGACGCCCAGCGTGTCGGCGCGACAGATCATGTCGTAGACCCTTTCGTCCCTTTCCGGCAGCGTCGCCAGCCCGAGCGGACGGTCATATTCATCCCGGACATCGTAATGGCTGTGCAGAAGGGAGAAGGCGCGCTTCAGGCAGGTCAGCATGCCGAGCGCCAGCACGTCGACCTTAAGGATCTTCACCGCGTCGAGATCGTCCTTGTCCCACTCGACCATCTTGCGCTCGTCCATCGCGGTCTTGACGATGGGCACGATCTCGTCGAGCCGGTCCCTGGTGATGACGAAGCCGCCGACATGCTGGGACAGATGCCGGGGAAAGCCCATGATCTCGTTGGCGCGTTCGATCACCTGCCTTGCCAGTGGATTGGTGCGGTCGATGCCGCCGGCGTGGGCCTCCTTCTCGCCGAGCTCCGAGGTCGACCAGCCCCAGATCGAGCTGGACAGCGCGCTGCGGACATCCTCGGACAGGCCCATCGCCTTGGCCACTTCGCGCAACGCCGAGCGGCCGCGATAGCTGATGACGGCGGCGGCCAGCGCAGTGCGCTTGGCGCTGTATTTCGAATAGATGTACTGGATCACCTCCTCGCGCCGCTCATGCTCGAAGTCGACGTCGATGTCGGGCGGCTCGTTTCTTTCCTCGGAAATGAAACGTTCGAACAGCGTGTCGATCCTGTCGGGCCCGACTTCGGTGATGCCGATGCAGAAGCAGACGATCGAATTGGCGGCGGAGCCGCGCCCCTGGCAGAGAATGTCTTGGCTGCGGGCGAATTTGACGATGTCGTAGACGGTCAGGAAATAGCGGGCATAGTTCAGGCGCTCGATCAAGGCGAGCTCTTCCTCGATGCGCTGCGTTACGGAAGCGGGGACGCCCGCCGGATAGCGCGTGGCGGCCCCCTCCCTGGCCAATCGTTCGAGCTCGGCCTGTGGCCCGAGGCCCGATTCCGTCGGCTCGTCGGGGTAGTTGTATTGGAGGTCGCTGAGCGAGAAGGTCAGCTCGCCGGCAAAGCGCAGCGTTTCCGCCAGCGCCTGCGGATGGCGGCGGAAAAGGCGGGCCATCTCGACTGGCGGCTTCAGGTGACGCTCGGCATTGGCCGCCAGCTCCAGCCCGACCTCGCCGACGGGCACATTGAGGCGGATCGCCGTCAGCACGTCCTGCAGCGACCGTCGCTCGGCGGTGTGGTAGAGGATATCGTTGGTCGCCATCAGCGGAATGCCTGACACCTCTGCCATCGCCGCCGCCTGCTCGATGCGGAAGCGGTCATTGCCGCGATAATCCGGCGCAACGGCAAGCCGCAGGTTCCTGCCAAAGCGATCCTTAAGCTGGCTAAGCAAATCGAGACTATCGCCAGCGCCTGCCGTCAATTCAGGCAGGACAGCGAGCGACAGCAGATCGCCCCATTCGAGAAGGTCGCTTCGCCTCAAAAGGGTCGCGCCCTTCTCGTTCTCGTCGCGCAGATTGGCTTGCGTCAGCATGCGGCAGAGATGACCCCAGCCCTTGCGGTCCTGCGGATAGGCGAGAATATCCGGCGTACCGTCGCAAAAAACCAGGCGGCAGCCCGGATGATAAGGAAGCTTCTCCACCTTGGCCTGTTGCCAGGCGCGCACGACGCCGGCCACCGTGTTGCGGTCGGCCAGCCCGATCGAGGAGAAGCCGAGGAACTTGGCCGCGACCACCAGTTCCTCCGGCTTGGAGGCACCGCGCAGGAAGGAGAAATTCGACTGGATGCCGAATTCGGCATAGGGAACGATGGTCAGCGCGTTCATGCGAAAACCCCATGCATGAACCAGCGCGGCGAGGTTTGCGATGCGCCGTAGAGGCCTTGGCGGTAGAGCCAGTAGCGGCGACCGTCGCTGTCCTCGATACGGAAATAATCGCGGGTCGGCGCATCTTCGCCGCACTGCCCCCGCCACCATTCCGGCGCGATGCGTTCAGGCCCTTCGGCGCGTGCGACGCGGTAGAGCGCGCGCCGCCAGCGAAAATTCATCGGCGGTCCCTCGGGCATTTCGGTGGCCGGCACCTCGATCGGTTCGGGCGAACGGAACAGCCGGATCGGGCGTTCCGGCGGGTAGATCGTGGTCGGCGGGTAGATCGTCATGGGCGGATTTCTGCCCGACTTCCTCGGTGGCGAGCTCCTCTCCGGAACTTCCGAAAAAGGGACGGTGGCGACGGCACGCTCCGGCAAATGGCTCTCGACAATGACCGGCCGCAGGACCGCGCCGTCGCCGAGGCGGGCGCGGATGCGGTCGGCGAACAGCGCGATATCGGCGTCGCAATCGTCCGTCTCGCCGGTCAGATCCGCCTGCTGCATGTCGAAGGCAGCCGCCGTCAGCACCGAGAGACGCACGAGGTCGAAGCCATAGCCGGCATCGATATCCTGTTCGAGCGCGGCCAGCCTTTCGTGAAACAATTTCTGGATCATCAGCGGTTCGCGCAGGGGACGCGAGGTGCCGACAGCGATGCGGCTGACGGCGCCGTCGACGCGGAAAAGCAGCAGCGCCAGCCTTCTCGCGCCCTCGCCGCGGCGTTCCAGATCGGCCTTCAGCGTCGTCGCCAGCAGCCTCACCAGCCGCTCTATGTCGTCGGTCAGCATGATTGGTTCGGCGAGGTGGCGTTCGACCGAAAGCGGTGCCACCGGCAGGCGCGGCGAGACGGCCTCGTCGAGACGGCCGAGCGCCTGGTCGAGGCGCAAAAGCAGGGTTGCGCCGAAGCGGCGGGCAAGCGGCGCGCGCGGTGCCGCCATGACGGCGCCCGCCGTGCGCAGGCCGACGCTTTCCAGGCTGGCGCGGATGTCGGGCTCGATGCGCAGCGCCGCCAGCGGCAAGGGGGAAAGAAGCGCCTCCTCCTCGCCATTCTCAACGATGCGGTCACCGGCAAACCGCGCCGCCGCCCAGGCCGCACCGGGCGTGGCGGCAAGGGCGGCGCGGACGTCAAAACCCTGATGGAAAAAGCGCGCCAGGATGTCGTCCAGCATCGCGCGTTCGCCGCCGAACAGATGGGTACAGCCGGTGACGTCGAGGAATAGGCCATCGATCCCGTCGAGCGCCACCAGCGGGGTGTAGCGGTCGCACCAGTCGGCAAGGCCTTCGAGCAGGCGGCGGTCGGCCTCCGGATCGGCCTCGACGACGTCGATCGAGGGATGCATGGCGCGCGCGTCGGCAATGCCCATGCCGCGCTTCAGGTGAAGCGCCTCAGCCCGCTCGTCGAGGGCCGATATGCGCTGGGCGTTGCGGTCGCGATGGCTGATCACGAGCGGTGGGTGAGATGGCGGCAGGTGATGCGACGGCCGGGAACGCCACGACCGCCCCAGACGCTGGCGCAGGATCCTTTCGGCGGCGAGATGCGGGAACCACAGGGACAGGATTCTTTGTCCGGTGTTCCCCGGCCCTTCTTTCCTCGAAAACATGTTCATCGGGGTTCCACTCCAGTGAGAATTGGCCAGGCAGAGCGGTGCGGCTCTTGCCGATGCTGACGGTGAAGGCGGGCCGGCCGATCGAGCCGGCGAGCGGCCCGGCGATCGTGGCGCGGCTTGCGGAAGAAGCCGCCGATACGATGAGCCGGACGGGCGCGGCGGTCGGCTCGGCCTCGCCGGCCTGGCGCAGCAGGAACAGCGGCCGGCCGGCACTCTGCGCGCGGGCGTGCAGGCGCCGTGTCGCGGTGAGGTCCAGCCGCTGCGGACTGCCACGGATTTCGAGGATGACGGCGGTGAGCGCCGTCATTCTTGCAGCCTCCTCCGCGACCCACAGCGCATCGACAAGCCGCGGCGCCTCGGAAAACAGCAATTCTCCCGGTTCGATGCCGAAGGAGGTGTGAAGCCCCCTGGCATAGGGAAAGCCAGCCTCGCGAAAAATCTCCGATGTGCCGATCCACAGGACCGGCAAGCGCGGCTCTCGCTTCAGGATCAGACTGACAAGCGCGAGGGTGAAGCCGGCAACGGCCCCGGCGCCACGGGTTTCAGCGCCATGGATCTCGGTTAGCGCCGCTTTCGGCAGGCCGCCACTGAGCGCGGCATCGAGAGGCGCGGCGCCGGTGCGCAGAAAGGCATCGGGCGGCGCCACGGCGAGACCGCGCCGGACGATGGTGACATCGATCTCCGGCGTGATCCCGGAGCCGACATCGTTGTCAGCGCGCGCGCCCGGCCGCTCGCCGACCGGCGCCTGCAGGCGCTCGGACAGCGTTCCCTCGATCTTCGCGATCTGGCGGCGCAGGGCAAAAACAGTCTCCCGCGCCACGGCGGTCATCGCCATGACGGTCAGCTTCCACTCACAATTGTTCCTGTTATGTTCCTATTGATTCCAGAGGGGGGCGGAAGAGTCAAGCGGAGTCATGGGGAATTTATTCCTGTCCGGCCCGCACGCATCCGGCGCCCCTGCCCCGCTCATTTGCCTCCCCCGGCGCGAAAGCCTATATGGCCGGGAAAGGACAAAGCATGGCCCGCATCTACAAGACCCGCACCTGGCACGCCGAGCTTTCGCCGTCGATGGAGGAAATCGAGTTCCTGGCGCTGGAGGCCTATGCCCATCTGCCGGAGGATTTCCGCAAGCTGACCGGCGAGATCGTCATCCAGATCGCCGAATTCCCGACCGACGAGATCATGGACGATCTGTCGCTGGAAACGCCGTTCGACTTGCTCGGCCTGTTCGAGGGGCGCGGCATCGCCGAGCGCTGGAATCCGCAGACCGGCGAGGGGCCGAACCGCGTCACGCTCTACCGCCGCGCCATCCTCGACTACTGGGCCGAGAACGAGGAGACGCTGGGCGACATCGTCACCCATGTGCTGATCCACGAAATCGGCCACCATTTCGGCCTGTCGGACGATGATATGGAGAAGATCGAGGAGTCGGCGGAGTAACCCCACGCTTCGTCATCCTGGGGCGGAGCAAGGAGCGAAGCGACGCGGCGCAGACCCCAGGATCCATGCCGTGACGCTGGTGCAGTGCTCTGGCGGTGCAGAAACGAACGCTCACCCATCCGGTTCCGGGGGTAAACGGGCAAACGGCCATCCCGATCGGTCGGTACGATCGCACTAATCCTGATCCGCCGTGCTCTTCGACAAAGGTAACGGCATGGATCCTAGGGTCTGCGCTCCGCTTCGCGTTCGCTCCGCCCTAGGATGACGAAGGACGAGCACTCAACGACATGATGTCACCAATCGCTGAGCTTGGTGTCCGGCCCGTATTCCTGGCCCTCGACATCCTTCACTATGGCCTGGCCGCAGCGCATGGTCTTGGTCCTCTTGTCATAGGCATAGGTCGGCGATCCGAACAGGTGCCAGCCCTTGTTCAGTGCCGCCGTCACCTTGTGGCAGAAGGTGGTATCGTCCGGAGCGCTGAGAAAGCGGTAGAGTTTCATTTTTCGACCCTGTCGTGAATTGAAGTCGCATCCGTCGAGCGCGCATCATGCGCCGACGGCGGCCGCCTTCGCCAGCAGTTTTTCGGCCTGCGCCAGATGCAGCCGCTCGACCATTTTGCCATTCAGCGCAATCACGCCCTTGCCGGCATTTTCGGTCCGCGAAAAGGCGTCCTTGACCGCGCGCGCCTCGGCCACCGCCTCGGCGGACGGCGCAAAGGCCCGGTTCGCGGCCTCGATCTGGGCGGGGTGGATCAGCGACTTGCCGTCAAAGCCCATGGCGGCCGCTTCCGCGCATTCGCGCGCCAAGGCATCGGCATCGCGAAAATCGTTGAAGACGCCGTCGAGGATATCGAGGCCGCCGGCACGCGCGGCCAGCACCATCTGCATCAGCCACGGCACGAGATAGCGCCGGTCCGGCGTGGCGAGAATGCCGGTTTCCTTCACCAGATCGTTCGTTCCGGGAACGAAACAGTCAAGCCGCGAGGCCGGATCGCGGCCGAGTTCAGCAATGGCGCCGATGTTGAGCAGCGCCTTGGGCGTCTCGATCATCGCCCAGAGTTTTACTTCGTCCGGGACAAAATTGTCGTCGAGGACATCGCCGGCCTCCAGAATGTCGCGCGGCGTGCCGACCTTGGGCAGAAGGATGCCGTCGGGCTCACATTTCGCCGCGGCCAGCAAATCGTCGGCGCCCCATTCGCTGGACAGCGCATTGACGCGTATGACCATCTCGCAACGCCGGTCGGGGCGGTCGGCGAAGATGCCGGCAAGTTTTTCCCGCGCGGCGATCTTGTCGGCCGGGGCGACGGCATCCTCGAGATCGATGATGACGGCATCGCAGGCCAGCGACGGCAGCTTGGCCAGCGCCTTGTCGTTCGAGGCCGGGATGTAGAGCACAGAGCGGCGCGGGCGATAGGTTTGCGTCATGTCCGATCTATGCCGCCTGAAGCGGGCCGAGGCAAGCATGCAGGGAAATCGGGCTTGCGTTCTTGGTTCCTCGCCCCCGCGAAAGCGGGGGAGAGGTGGCCCGGCGAAGCCGGGTCGGAGAGGGGGACGACACTCGTGAAGCCAAACCCGGTGAGGGATAGGGCGCGAGACTGAAGCCTATCAGGAACTACTGAGACAACGAGACGCCGCGAAGGCCTCCCTCCGTCCCGGCTTCGCCAGGCCACCTCTCCCACTTCGTGGGGCGAGGAATCCAGGTCCTGCGAAGGCAGCGCTCCTGCACGAAAACTGCACGTCATTGCAGGAAATCTCCTCCAGTCCGCCCCGCCGCGTCCTTGCCGGCACGCGAAAGAGGCGGGCATGCAAGAGCAAAAAAATCCCCGCTGGCACCTGCCGTATCGGCTCCGAAACGAAGGCTGGTGGCTCACCGACCCACCTGGGACGCGCCCTGTCGCCACCCTGCTCCCTTTCATCCAGAGGTCCGCGCCGAGATATCCCGGCCGGGCCATCACGAAAGCCTGGTCATGACATCCTACCTTCCGGGCGCGCCGAGCTATTGCAGCCGCTTCGGCGTCGCCATCCTGCTTGCGGCACTGGCGGATTTCCTCTTCTACGGCCAGCCCGCCGGCATCAATTTCTTCCTGTTCGCCATCCTGATTGCCGGTGCGGTCGTGGCCGTGCATCCCTCCGCCTTCGGCGATGCCAGGCTCTGGCTCAAGCCCACCGTCTTGCTGGTCGCGTTGCTGCCGATGGTCGAGAATGCCAGCCCCCTGTCCGTCTCGATCGGGCTTGCGGCCCTGGCCATCTTTGCGCTTTCGCTGACCGGGCGGCTGCGGCATAACCTTGCCCGCATTGCCGGTCAGCTTCTGGCCTTCGTGCTCATCGCGCCCTTTCGGTTCGTCCATGACTTCTTGCGCTGGCGCATGGCGGTGCGGTGGCTTGGCCAGCGCCGCATACGCTTCGCGGCAATCGCCGTCTGGATCATGCCGCTGGTGCTTGGCATGGTGTTCCTCGCGCTGTTCGGCGCCGCCAATCCGGTCATCGAATACTGGTTTTCGCTGATCGATCTCTTCGCCCTGCTCAAGCTCATCCAGCTGCCGCGGCTGATCTTCTGGCTGGTCGTGCTTGCCGGTGTCTGGGCCTTTTTGCGGCCGCGCCTGCCGCGAGTTCTCCGGCGCATTCCGCGTCTGGCGGCGGCCGTGACCGCCAAGGCGCCGCCGCCGGCAAAAACCGCCACCACGATCGAGGACATCGTCTTCGGCAAGGCCGCCATTTTGCGCGCGCTCATCGTCTTCAACATGCTGTTTGCGGTGCAGACCGCGCTCGACGCCGCCTATCTCTGGGGCGGCGCGGCACTGCCCGATGGCCTGACCTATGCCGCCTATGCGCATCGCGGCGCCTATCCATTGATCGTCACGGCGCTGCTTGCCGCCGGCTTCGTGCTGGCGGCGCTGCGACCCGGCAGCGCCACATCGGGCGATCCGCTGATCCGCACCCTGGTCTATGCCTGGGTGGCGCAGAACATCGCGCTGGTCGTCTCGTCGATCCTGCGGCTCGACCTCTATATCGGCATCTATGCGCTGACCTACTGGCGTGTCGCCGCCTTCGTCTGGATGGGGCTGGTGGCGGCGGGCCTTGCCCTCATCATCGCCCGCATCGCGCTGGAAAAACCCAATGAATGGCTCTCTTCCGCCAATCTTCTGACGCTTTCAGCGACGCTCTATGGCTGCTCTTTCATCAATTTCGCCGCGCTGATCGCCAACTACAATGTCGACCATTCCCTCGAAATGACCGGTAAGGGCATTTCACTCGATGTCGGGTATCTGCATTCACTCGGCCCTGCCGCGCTGCCGGCATTCGATCGCTTCATCGAGCGACAGAGCAAGACGATTGCTGTCGGCGAGCCCGCTTACCGCGCACTCATTGCCGTGCATAAATCGGACAAAGCCCGCTACCGCACTGCTCAGGAAAACTGGCGCGCCTGGAGCTTTCGCGACTGGCGGCTTCTTCGCTACCTCGACAGGCAAGGCCCGTTCGTGGTTCCTGACGGTTTCGAACCCTTCGCGCCGGGCCGCTGACAATGCCGCATCACATCCTTGTCGCCGACGATGACCCGCACATCCGCGAGATCATCTGCTTTGCGCTGGAAAAGGCCGGGATGAAGACGCTTCCCGTCGCTGACGGCGCGGCCGCCTTGCAGGCGATCGAACGCCGCGCGCCCGATCTTGTCGTGCTCGACATCGGCATGCCCGAGATGGACGGGCTGGAAGTGTGCCGGCGGCTCAGGCAGCGCTCCGACGTGCCGGTGCTGTTCCTGTCCGCGCGCGACGAGGAGATCGACCGCATCCTGGGGTTGGAAATGGGCGGCGACGACTATGTCACCAAGCCGTTCAGCCCGCGCGAGCTCGTCGCCCGCGTCAACGTCATCCTGCGGCGCGCCCGCCCGGCGCCGGTCGAGATCGACGACCGGCATTTCTCGCACGGCAGGCTCACCTTGGCGCCAGCCAGCCACACCGCCAGTTTTGGCGACAAGACGCTGGCGCTGACCGCAATCGAATTCTCGATCCTGAAAGGGTTTCTGGCGCGCCCGGCGCATGTGCTCGACCGCGAGACGGTGATGGCCAGCGCCTATACCGCCAATATCCATGTCGCCGGCCGTACCGTCGACAGCCATATCCGCAACATCCGCGCCAAGCTGGCGGCGGCCGGCTGCGAGGATGCGATCGAGACCGTGCACGGCGTCGGCTTCCGGCTCGGCAAATGCGGCGCGTGAGCGCGCAAAAATGGATCGGCGGCAAATGGCGGCCGCGGCTGGCCACGATCGTCATTGCCATCCTGATCATGGTGATGGCACTGCCGCTGGTCGGCCTGTTCTTCTTCCGGCTCTACGAGAACCAGCTCATCCGCCAGACCGAGGCCGAGCTGATCGCGCAAGGCGCGGTGCTCGCCGCAATCTATGCTCAGGATGTGCGCGAGGCCGGCATTCCGGCCGAGAAACTCGGCGCCACAATACCCGCCGATGGGAATGAATATTCGAGCAGAAGCGCGGAGCCTGACACACGCTACCGCCCGATCGAGCCCAGCCTCGATCTCGCTTCCGATTACGTTCTGCCGACCCGGCCAGCCGCCACTGCCGCCGCGATCGATCCTGCCTTCGCGGCGATCGGTTCGCGTCTGTCGGGCATCCTTGCCGAGACACAGAAAACCACGCTGGCCGGCTTCCGGCTCCTCGATCCCACGGGCGTTGTCATTGCCGGGCGCGAAGAGGTCGGCCAGTCGCTCGCCGACGTCGAGGAGGTGCGCGAGGCCCTTTCCGGCCGCTATGCCAGCGCGCTCAGGCTGCGGATCCCCAACCAGCCGGCGCCGCCGCTCTACTCGGTCAGCCGCGGCACAAAAGTCCGCGTCTTCGTCGCCTTGCCGGTCACTGTGGCCGGCAAGGTCGCCGGCGTCGTCTACCTGTCGCGGACGCCCAACAACATCGTCAAGCATCTCTATGGCGAGCGCGGCAAGGTGACGCTCGCGGCCATCGCCATTCTCGGCGGCACGCTGCTCATTGCGCTTGTCTTCCTGCGCACCGTCAGCCGGCCGATCTACGCGCTGATGGAGCGGACACAGCGCATCGCCGCCGGCGACCGTACGGCGATCCGGCCGCTCGAGCATCACGGCACGCGCGAGATGGCCGAGCTTTCGGCCGCCTTCCTCGACATGGCGGAAAAGCTGCATGCGCGCTCCGACAGTATCCAGACCTTCGCCACCCATGTCTCGCATGAGCTCAAATCACCGCTGACGGCGATCCAGGGCGCGGCGGAGCTGCTGCGCGATTCGGGCGCCGCCATGGACGAGGCCGAGCGCAAACGGTTCTCGAACAACATCGTCACCGATGCCGGCCGGCTCAATCTTCTGGTGCGCCGCCTGCTCGACCTGGCGCGCGCTGAAAACCTCGCGCCCAGTGGCGAAACCACATCGCTTGGCGCCGCACTGGCGCTGCTGCCCGTGGACAAGAGACTGGCGGTCCATGTCGAGGCGGGCGGCGACATCGGCCTTCGCATCTCCAGCGAAAACGCGGCCATCGTGCTTGCCAATCTCATCGACAACTCCGCGCGGCATGGTGCGAGCCTGGTTTCGCTCCGCGCAACAAGCGCGGGAGGCAAGGCCATCGTCGTGGTGAGCGACGATGGCGCCGGCATTTCGCCGAGCAACCGGGACCGCATCTTCGAGCCATTCTTCACCACGCGCCGCGATTCGGGCGGCACCGGCATGGGGCTCGGTATCGTGCTGGCCCTCCTGAAAGCGCATGATGGCACGATCCGGCTGGTTGACTCCGGGCGCGGCACGCGCTTCGAGATCATTTTGCCGGTTGCGTAGGATGCGGCCGGGCGGATCGGAGAAAAGAGTGCGCTACGACATCGTCATCATCGGCGGGGCCATCGTCGGCTCCTCGATCGCCTACTATCTGCGTGAGGAAGGGTTTTCCGGTTCGATCGCGCTGATCGAGCGCGACCCGCAATTCGCCCATGCGGCGACGACACTGTCCTGCGCGTCCATCCGCCAGCAATTCTCGATCCCCGAAAACATCCGCCTGTCGCAGTTCACGCTAAAACTGTTCCGGCGGCTGACGGAGGTTTTTGGCGCGGATGCCGATATCGGCTTCCGCGAAGGCGGCTATCTCATCCTGGCCGGCGAGAACGGCCTGCCGATCCTCAAGTCCAACCACGAGGCGCAGATGGCCGAGGGCGCCGACATTGTGCTGGAAGATGCCGAGGCGCTGGTGCGCCGATTCCCGTGGCTATCGGCCGAAGGCATCACTGCCGGCGCCTATGGCCGCAGCGGCGAGGGCTGGTTCGACGCGCATGCGATGCTGATGCTGTTCCGCAAGGCGCTGCGCGAGAAAAACATCGATTTCATCACGGCCGATGTCACCGGCATCGAGCGGCAGGGCGATCGCGTCACCAGCGTCAGCCTCGACAATGGCGACAAGCTCGAAGCCGGCATCGTCATCAACGCCGCCGGGCCGAATGCCGGCAAGGTGGCTGGCATGGCCGGGCTTTCGCTGCCGGTCGAGCCGCGCAAGCGCAACGTCTTCGTCTTCGAGGCGCGCGAGAAATATGCCGACATGCCGCTGCTGGTCGATCCCTCCGGGATCTATGTCCGGCCGGAAGGCTCGGTCTACATCACCGGCGGCGCCGAGCCGGAAGAGGGCGACGGCCCGGCCGATCCCATGGATTTCGAGCCGGACTGGCCGCTGTTCGAAGAGGTGATCTGGCCGGTGCTGGCGACCCGTATCCCGGCCTTCGAGGCGATCAAACCGACGCGGGCGTGGGCCGGGCACTATGACTACAACACGCTCGACCAGAACGCGGTGATCGGCCCGCATCCTGAGGTGACGAATTTCCTCTTCGCCAACGGTTTTTCCGGCCATGGCCTGCAGCAGGCGCCGGCGGTCGGTAAGGCGCTGGCCGAACTGATCGTGCATGGCGGCTACAGGACGGTGGACTGCTTGGCGTTCGGGTATGGAAGGGTTGCGGAGGGAAGGGCGTTTCGGGAATTGAACGTGATTTGAGGCTGGCGCTGCGCCCTATTCCTTCGTCATTCCAGGGCGGAGCAGGAGCGAAGCGACGTCGCGGAGACCCTGGAATCCATGCCGTTACTATTGCCCAAGGGCGTTAGCGGTGCAGAATGAAGACTGCGCCGACCCGCGATAAAAGTTCTGCACCCCCGCGACGCTTCGACATCACGGCATGGATCCCAGGGTCTGCGCTCCGCTTCGCGTTCGCTTCGCCCTAGGATGACGAAGATGGGCTAAGCCGCCAGCCCTGCCCGCATCCAGATGCGCCTGCAGCCAGCCCAGCACCCGCGCCCAGCCTTCGGCATGCTCGGCCGCCGCCTCGGTGAGGCCAGCAAAGCCGCCGTGGCAGATGGTGAGGCGCGTGCCGACGGCGGTCGGCTCCAGCAGATAGGCAGCCGTGGTTTCCCGCCGGCCGAGCGTCGGGTGGTCCCAGTCGTAGCGCCTCGTCTGGACGATCCGGCGCGGCGCCTCGATCTCGAGGAATTCGCCGCTGGCCGGCAAGTCCTTGCCGTCAGCCGTCCTGACGATGACGCTCCAGCGGCCGCCGACGCGCAGGTCTGCTGACCAATCAATCATCCCGTCGCTGTCGGCGGAGCCCCACCAGCGCTCGACCTCGTCGGTGACGAGCGCCGCAAAGACCTGCTCCGGAGGTCCGGGAATTTCAGCTGAAGCCATGACCGTCTCGCCATTCGCCATGGCCTGCACCGATGCCTGTTCTAGGATCATCTTCCACTCCGCAAATAGTTGTTTCGCTACCGAAACGAGCGTCTCAGCCCTTGGACGCCGGGCGCGACAGACCTTTGCCGGTCTCCAGCAGGCTCTTCAGGCTCGACAGGACCAGCGGCCAGCCCTTGGCTACATGCTCCAGCAATTTGTGCGGGCCGTCTGCCTCATGGGTGACGGCGAGCTTCATCATGTCACCTTCCTGCTCGATGACGAAGGTGCAGCGTGTGTAGCCGTCGGCCTTCACCTCCGGCATGAATTCATTGCGCCATTTGATGACGATGCGCCTCGGCGGATCGATTTCGAGGATCTCGCCGCTGTCGGTGACGCGGCCGTCGGGGTAGGCCATCGTCCACGCCGAACCCTTTTTCCACTCGCACAGCATCCGGGCGCCGAGGAAATATTGCTGGTGGAATTCCGGCTCGGTCAATGCTTCCCAGAGCTTTTCGGGCGTCGTGCGGATGTAGGTGACATAGACGAAAGCGTTGCTCATCAGTCTTCCCTTTCAAGACGTTTCTTCAGATCGCTGAGGGCGGCGAGACGCCCCCGCTCGAACTTGCCGATCCAGCGTTCGGCGATCTCGTTGATGGGAACGGGGTTGAGGTAGTGCTCCTTCTCGCGGCCCTTGCGCATGGTGGTGACGAGGTTCGCCTCCTCCAGGATCGCCAAATGCTTGGTCACCGCCTGGCGCGTCATGTCCATCTCAGCGCACAGCGCGTTCAGCGTCTGCCCATTCCTGGCATGCAGGCTGTCCAGCAATTGCCGGCGGGTCGGATCGGCCAAGGCGCGAAAGACGGCATCCATGCTCATGGCTTTAATATGCAACCATTTGGTTGCATGTCAAGATGCCATGACAATCACGAAAGTTGCCTGCCGGTCAGCAAGGGCGATTGCGGAGGTCCGGTGGAAAGCGTCAGCGCTTACGGCCGAACCAGAAGGCGTTCGCCATGCGCGTCATGCCGATGCGCTCGTAGAAACCGACGGCGTCGGGCATGGAAATCAGGCTGACGGCGACCGATGGCCCGAGTTGCCGACGTGCCTCGTCCATCAGGCCCTTGCCGACACCAAGCCCTTGCGCCGTCTGGGAAACGGCAAGGTCCGAAATATAGCAGACCCAGGAAAAATCGGTGACGCCTCTGATAACGCCGGCCAGCGGTTTGCCTTCGATATCGAGGCGCGCGGTGAGCACCAGGTTGGCGCCGGCAAGCATCGCCCTCAGCCGAGGCTCGTCATCGACCGGACGCGTCTCGCCAAGGCCGGATTCCACCAGCACGCGGCGGAACTCGGCCGCATCGAGGGTCGGCTCGCTGGCATAAAGGATGCGGGAGTGTTCGCTCATGGCCGCAGATTGCACCAGAGAGCGACGATTTCGAAGCCGTTTTTGCTCGCCTCCTTTTGCTCCATCGACCGCGCACAAACAGTTGCCTTTTATTTGCCCGCGGCTTTGTGTAAACCGGCGGCAGTCAATCTCCCGCAACGGAACACGGGCAAAAACCATGGAAAAATTCACCAAGCTCACCGGCGTCGCCGCGCCCATGCCGATCGTCAATGTCGACACCGACATGATCATCCCCAAGGATTATCTCAAGACGATCAAGCGCACCGGGCTCGGCAGCGGCCTGTTTGCCGAGATGCGCTACAAGGACGACGGTTCGGAAAACCCGGACTTCGTGCTCAACAAGCCGGCCTACCGCAAGGCGCAGATCCTGGTCGCGGGCGACAATTTCGGCTGCGGCTCGAGCCGCGAGCATGCGCCGTGGGCGCTGCTCGATTTCGGCATTCGCTGCGTCATCTCGACCTCGTTCGCCGACATTTTCTACAATAACTGCTTCAAGAACGGCATCCTGCCGATCACCGTCAGCCCCGAGGATCTGGAAAAGCTGATGGACGATGCCTCGCGCGGTTCCAACGCGACGCTGTCGATCGACCTCGAGGCCAAGGAAATCCGTGGCCCGGATGGCGGCGTGGTCAGGTTCGACCTCGACGACTTCAAGCGCCACTGCCTGCTCAACGGGCTCGACGATATCGGCCTGACCATGGAGAAGGCCGGCGCCATCGCCGCGTTCGAGAAGAAGAACGCCGAACAGCGCCCTTGGGCCTGAACAGCAGGATCTGAGCCAATCGGCGCCGCTGGCGGAGCGGCGCCGATGGCCACGCGCGGCGGTTAACGGAGGACAGTCATGACACGTTCGCTTCTTGCTGCCACCAGTGCGCTGGCGCTGATGCTCCTATCCGCGACAGCCGCCTATCCCCAAACCCAGACGCCCGCCACCGGACAGGCGCCAGCGGACGAAAAGCCTGCCGCCGACCAGGATAAGGGAACGGATGCGGCCGACGCTGGCGACGACGACAAGCAGGCGCCGGTCCCGTTCGAGGGCGGTCAGCTCACCATCACGCAGCCGGAGCAGGACGGCGAGAGGGTGCTGGCCTATGACGGCAAGCAGCTGGCCAGCAACTACGACGTCTTTTTCGACAGGATCGTCAAGATCGGCGACGTCAGTGTGGCGCTGGTCGATGTCGGCGACGGCGGCAACCAATGCGGTCCGGCCAAGGTGATCGTCTGGAAGCCGGAAGGCGGCGAGATCCAGACCACGACCGTCGAGCAGGACGAATGCGGCGCGCCACCTGCGGCTGTCTCCGACAACGCCATCTATTTCGTGCCTTATCTGCTGCCGGGAGATTCCAAGCCGGCGCTGCAATGGTCGCCCACTGGCGGCCTGTCGACCTCTGGCAATCTCACCTACACGCCGGAACCCGGCACCGACTGGAAGGACGTCGATCCGGCGAAATACGACAACATCATCGATGCCTTCCACAATGAGGCCGTCTACAAGGAAGCCGAGAAACTGCTTGGCAAGGACATGCCCGACATGGCGACCAGCCTGCTGGTCGGCGGCGGCACCGAGAAGACCGCGTCGGGCGCCTTCTATGCCAGCGGCTGCGTGCCGCATGATTGCGGCGGCAATGACGGGTTCATGGCGGTCGACCCGGTGAAGCATACACTCTATTTCGCCCGCCGCGGCGACAATGGCGAACCGGATGCGTGGCCGGCGGTGACGACATGGCCGGCCGATGTGAAGGAAGCGCTCGACAAGGCGCTGGGGTCGGCGAACTGAGGTTCGGTGACCCTGCGCCTTCGTCATCCTCGGGCTTGACCCACTGCTGTCCGGTTAAACTGAAGATAGGCTGAAGATCATCTGTCTGTCGTCATGTTTGGGCGGCGGCGGGGTCTTGAGGGCGTCGATTGAGCGCCTGTGCATGATGTTGAGCCGCACAAGGCGGGCAAAGGCGAGCGGCTGTCTGACGGTTTTCTGT